>NZ_BAAJPE010000001.1:0-3521331 GCF_057551105.1 Dictyobacter sp. Z7_2 | reverse complement strand
GCATACTCCGGCATCCCTCTGCGTTTTAAGCGTCCCGAGAACATCACCGAATACGCCGACTTGGGCGCAATCTCTCCTGAGAGCAACACCTCACCCACCCGTCGACCCACCATCGCCAGAAGACCTGCCGCAAGCGGCGCCCAGTCCTCACGCGCCAGCAATGCACATCCCTGCACCAGAATCGCTTGCGGATCTGGGACCCGGACCAGATGCTGATTGCGCTGCTCCACCGTGCCTCGTGAGCGCATCGTCAGTTCGGCCCAGTGCTCCGGCGCAAAATTAAAGGCACTCAGCGCCACATGCTGTAGCTTCCCTGTTTCAGCTGAGCGCACGCTATTGCGCTCGGTGAGTGGCAACCGACTCAACCACTCACGCGTCTGCGTCAGATAGGTCGCCACCGTATAGTCCGAGAGCGGCTTACGACGCAGCTGCGGCCAATCCACGAGCATCTGCTCAAAGAGGCCCTGCAACTGCGCCTGCGTTCCTCCCGCCAGTTCCCACTCGGCAAGCGCTGGCTCTAATGCGTCGTTCCAATAGGCCCGTAACCACCTTGGGGTCGGCATGGCTTCCCTCCTTTCTCACCAACAGACAGACGTCACAGCCCCCAACGCGTACGGGGGACATCTCCACTGCTGTTCTTTTCAAGAAAGTGTATCATACTACCTTGTTTCCTGTCAAGTAGTAATCAATATGGTGGCCACGTGAACCATTCAATACGTCCCTTTCACCACACACGCAGACGCTCGGTGGGACGTTTTAAAACGGCCCCTTGCTTTTTGGCCTCTCTTCTGGTATACTTATTAGGTAAGCTTTTTTGAGCATATCTCACTGAGCTCTTTTTTTTGCCCACATCCTCCCTCCCCTTCCCTCTCGTCCTCCTAAAAGCGCACCGCGAGGCTCTTGTCATCTGAGAAAAGAAGAAAAATCCTTCTGCTCACGCGCATGCCCTCCGTTGAGTCGATAGAACTAGGACCTTTCTCCTCCATGACTCGCTTGGACACCATCCCGCGTTGTGTGTAAGCGAGAAGCTTTTCAAAGCGAGAGTGTTGAGGCGATACTACAGGCATAAACAGTTCCTTTGGAACTCGTCACTCATTTCACAAAAAGGAGCGTGTTATGCCTGTGTCTAAGAACAAACCTACCACATCAGACGCTCTAGCTTCAACGCCAGAGGCCAGGCCAAACCTCTTGCCGGAGCCAGAGGACTTCCGTGAGTACTTACGTCGTCTCGCGGTGAGCGCTGTTCAGGTCTTGCTTGAACAGATCATGCTAGAAGAAATTGAGGATCTCAAAATCCCCAGAGATCGGGAAGGAGTCTTTCACACCGGCGTCTTCGAGCGCTACAGTCGCTATGAACCAGAAGTAGCAGAAGCGCTCACCCAGATGTTTGTTAGTGGAACTAGTACCCAGAAAGTAGGCAAAGTGGCGGAAAAGCTGATGGGAGTCGCGCCCTCTGCCAGCGCCGTCAGTCGTCTCAACCAGAGTTTGACTGAGCAATATGAGACCTGGAGGCAGCGTTCTCTGCTCGCTCATTACCGGATTGTTTACCTGGATGGGATCCATTTCACGGTTCGTCATGGAACCCAAACCGATTCCACGATGATTTTAACGGCCTTGGGAGTTGATTTGGAAGGCAGCCGTGAAGTCCTGGGCTTCCGAGCTTGCGCCGAAGAAAGTCAGGATGGCTGGGAGGGCCTGTTGCAAGATCTGCGCAATCGCGGCATGAAAGCCATTGATCTGGTGGTGACTGATGGTGCCGATGGCCTGCTCGCCGCAGTCTCCGCGCTCTTTCCAGCCACTCCTCGGCAACGCTGTCTGATTCACAAACAGCGCAACGTGATGAGTGCGATTCCCAAACGCGAACAGCCAGAGGTCATGGCCGATCTCAAAGGGATCTGGACTCAGGAGAAGAAAGAGGACGCCCTCGTGAACCTAGCGGCATTCAAAGCCAAATACCAGAAGCGCTATCCTGAAGCTGTTCGCAGCTTGATTGAGGATGAAGAGCATTTGTTGACCTTTTATGCCTTCCCACCGGTCATGCATCGCTACATCCGGAGTACCAATGCCATTGAAAGCCTCTTCAGCAATGTTCGGCAACGCACGGATCAGATTGATACCTTCACCACCGAAACCAGTTGCCTGACCATCGTCTGGGCGGTAATCCAGGATATTCGCTTACCGAAGATCCCGGTTGGCTAACGGCTGAAGACTCATAGTGGTGGAGAGATCAAGCAACCAGCCTGTTGGGCTGGGTTAGGGGAAGGTTGCCTTTGTCGATCGTCCTGTGTAACAATCCGTCCTTGCAGCAGTTGTTTTCTGATCACTGATGATATACTTGGGCCAGCGCTCCTTCTTCTGTGTAAATTTCCTCCCATGCGCGTGAGCAAATTTACAATCAGACAATCTTCTGCAAGAGGAGATTGTCTGAGCTTATTTTTGTCTAAACATCAATTGAAAGGTAGATTATGTCTAAAACTCATTATCCCGAAGTAGATCAGCTTATTAGCGAGCTGCACACTTCTATTAAAATCGCTCTTGGCGAAAGGTTACGCGGCTTTTACTTGTTCGGCTCACTGGTTGGTGGCGACTTCGATTCAAAAACCAGTGATATTGACCTACTAGCTATCGTTGAAAGTGATGTCACGGACGACGAGCTACACGATTTAAAAGCCATGCACGAAGACTTTGTCCAGAAGCATCCCGCTTGGCACGATCGAATAGAGGTAGCCTACGTTGATGTTGAAGCGATGCGAGCCTTTAAGACAAGTACAGTGAGAATCGCTCGTGTCAGTCCAGGTGAATATCTCCACTACCGTGACATGGACATTCAGTGGCTCATGGACTGGTATATGGTGCAGGAGCAGGGTTTGACGATAGAAGGCCCTTCGCCCAAGACATTCATTCCGACTATAACTGAGGATGAGTTTGTTACCTCCATTAAGGGCGAGTTCTCGTCTTGGCTAGGCCTAGCAAAGGAAGCACGCTGGGTGGGCTACCAATCATACGTGATTCTCTCCTTGTGTCGCGGCTTGTATGCGATACGGTTCGGAAAGCAGGTATCAAAGTTTAAGGGTGCGTCATGGGCTGCACAAGAGTATCCGCAATGGGCTGAGCTTATTCAACAGGCGACTCAATGGCACGGCTCGTCGGATAAAGCGGATAGTCTTGCAGCGCAAGCTGAAACGATTACATTTGCCCAATTCATGATCAGCCAAGCCTAACTTGAACGGTGCAACATGTAAATCTGCTCAACTTCTGGAGACAAGCGCATCGCTTTTGAAACTCTGCTTGTTCGTTTATGGTTTGCCTTTACACACAACGCGGGATGGTGTCTGGATATCTACCTCTGGCCTCTCGTCGAGGTCTTCCACCATGGCAGCGGCCAACTCCTGCAACGACGCCCCTTCCCTCTCTCCTACCATGCTCACCCATCCTACACATATCCACCCCCATCTTGAACCTATGCTCACACTACCACAAAAAAGGAGCCTTTCACTCCTTCCACTCTCCCCTTCTTTTCTAGTATGACGAGAAAAATAACCCGCTCAGCCGCCCGCCCTCTCACCCCCTCCAATAGATGAGCTTGTGACTTCGCTTAGAGCAACCCTCCCCACGCCCCTCTTTCCTCTCGCTCTTCTGCAAAGTCTGTCTCGCTCTACTGCAATTCCTCAATCCACAGCCACTGCGCGTCTTCCACACGCTTGCCGCCACGTCAGCGCCGTCTGGATCGCACTCGGCGCCGACCACGAGAGTCTGTAGCCTGCCACTGCTCGACTCTTCTCATCCTCGATCACCGTCAACCACGGCCTCTGGGTCTTCCCTTGACCGTCTTTCACCCACATCGGCAACAGACAATGATCCGCCTGCCAGATCGCGTTCGGATCTGCTCGCCTCTCGCCGATACAACAGATCATACTCCTCACGATACGCCCCTGCACCCGCGTGGGCCAACGTCAACAGCGAGGCTTTCATCTCCCTGATGATCCGATATACCTGCGCGTCACTCGGCTCTTCCCACCGAGGCTCCCAACGGCAGTGATTGGTTGCTCGAAGTCAGAAAATTCATGGCATATTTTCTGGCAACTACGCCAGATATCAAGTCAAATGACATTAAGCTGCATTGTAAAGCCTTTGGAAGGTCGAGACACGTGTGGGAGCTAATTCATCCCCATCGAGCCATGCTTCCACACCCATCATGTTTATCGCAGCAGCAATCCCAAGGTGTTGCAAATGTGTTTTTGCAACACCTCTATAACGGGAGCGACGCATACCGAAAGCACGAACTCCTTGGGAAATAGTTGCCTCGATACCTTCTCGCAGAGCATACTCTTTGGCAAAAGCTGGCGTCTTTTGTCGGCGGCGAGCGGCTTGAAGCGCTTCATGTTGGGCTTGTGGTCGGATCGTGAGGGTGCGCCGCTTGTACTTGTTTGCCAAGCGGATACAGTCAAGCTGGCGAGAGCAATGACCACAATCGGTGGAGGAAAACTTGATTTTGATCACCTCGTTCTTCCGATCGTCGATGGCTGGAGTCCAATTGATACTGCGCTGCCCCTCGGGGCAGGTGGCATACTGATGTTGCCAATCGATACCACATTGACTAGCATCAATGCCACGCTCCGTCTTCGCTTGCCATTTCACATCGCCTCGAGCAGGCCCAATTCCTTCAATGCCATGTTGTTGCTGACTACTGACGAGAATTGGTGCGGTAATATAGCCTGAACCAAGCACATGTTGACGAGGGGTGAGACCTGCGTGCTGAAGGTCTACATGGATCATTTCTATGAGCGCCTCGTCGGTGGTAGCAGCGATGGTCGTTGCTACATGCGTAATCAGATGAGGAGCGTCTTTCTCGCACGTCTCGGTGATGTGAACTTTGTAGCCCGTCCAGCGTGTCTCTCGTTTTTTGCCATAGCGGGCCTCTTGATCATAGGGCGAGTTGATAAAGAGCTTCTCTGCAGGAAGATCTTCGTTACTGCGCCAGTGAAGATGGCCCTCGACCCAGACGTAGTTTTGCAGCCAGATGCAGCGTAAGACCTGCACTGCTGGGATCTCGCGCAAGAAGAGAGGAGCATCGGCAGCAGAGACATCGGTGAGCAAACTCAAGCCATCCCGACCGATGAGGTCAGCAACCGACTCGCGTTCCTGCTGACCACGTGGGAGATAGGTCTCCTCAATTCGATGTCCATAGCGATCAACCCATTCAAGGTCACTGTGGGTGAGCAGCCCCCCCCCAGCAACAACGGCAATGCTGTTGAGAGCAAAGCACATAGCCTCGCCGACACACATGAGTCGATTGAGCGCACGCACTGTTGCGAGCACATGAGTCGAGTCACTGCGCTGACGTTGGCGTTCCTTGAGCCAGTCACGCTCCTTAAATAAACATAACATTGCATCCAACAGCACGTGTTCGGCCTTTCCTTCCACCAGACGTTTGCGAAAATCAGAGAGGATAGTAAAGTCAAAGTCGGAATCTGTGAGTTCTAAGCCCAGGGCATACTTCAAATCGATTCTCCCGCGTACCGCGTCTGCCGCCTGTCGATCAGGCAATCCTTCGATGAATTGCACGATGGTAATGAATGCCAACCGCCAGGGAGCCTCGACAGGGCGTCCATTTTGTGGAAACACATGAGCAAAGGCTTCGTCCTAGTACATGGTTCCCAAGGTATCACGCACCTTCATAGACAGATTCCCTTTGGGATAGGCTGCACGAGCCACACGAGCAGTTTCTTCCGGGATCGAACACTCGTTTTGAGGATGTAAGGTCATCTTCCTGCTCCTTCTTGCATGTAATTGCTCAGACTCCTTCTTCGTTTCTTATCCTAGCACATACGATGGGAAGGTTGGAGGGTTTCCCAACAGTGTCTAAAGTGTGCCAGACCCATTATTCGACAAACGACAATCTATACAGTGGCATACCTACTACGAAAATTTTGTCCACAATGTAAAATCTGTAAAATCTCCCTCAGTCACCTCATTTAAATTCGGCGAGGCACTAAAGAGCCCAATGTATCCAGTATTGGGAACTTGGTCACAAACGGTTATAAGCTTATGACCATTTATATAAACTGAAATCAATGATTTGATAATCACGATAGTAATAATATTCATTGAACTCTTTCCTATTCCTTGATGAATAAAAGGATTGGTAGGATCATTAGAGTTATTAGATAATGTACTCTGTGCTTGTGGACTATTCACATTTGTACATATGCTAAGGCGACCTGTATGGTTTTCATGTTGTATAAAAAGATCGTAGGTGCCATCACTGCCAATGCGTAAACGCTTCATTGATGCTGTGTCAGAAATATCTGAAGCTCCAAAAACAATACCCACGCTATGAGGAATTGACGGATCATTTACAGAAGAGAAGGTCACTACTGCCTGAATTGCAAACTGGTCTTGTGGTGCAAATAGTGGCAACATCTGTTCAAAGCATATGCCTAATGGCCAAGAAGATCGATCAATGGCTTGCAACCCTTTTGGTGTAAAGTTGCAACTTCGGATCTTCTCCGATCTTGGAGGCACTTGCCAGTGTAAAGACTGTGCATTTATCAAGGTATCGTGATAGGTTGGAGTGATGGTTGTTAGCCGGGCAGGTGTCAAGGTGGAAATAGTCAGAGATGGTTTAGAAGTTATACTCTGATTCCCAACCCATGTAGTAACCAATGCAAATACGAGAATACAGAGGCAAAGAAGAGTTCCCCCTGTGAACCACCATTTGTACCTCCGCCAAATAGTGGTTTGAAAACCCAAAAATCCGAGGGTTTCGCGAAGCTTCTCAGGCTGAGGCTGCGATGGACTTTCCCCCTGAGCGTTAGCTAAATCGATAGGTGTGAGCAGCGGCTCAGATTGTTGTATCTTTATGAAAGTCTCGTTTGAGGAAGTAGGTAATGGCTGGCTTGGTGATTGATGAGTAATCGCTACATCACTATATTCTAAACAATCTATATCTGGATTTTTCCATCCACCTGGAAAGCAAGATTCTAAGTCCATATCTACTAATTTAAGGAGTTCTTGCACTTGTTCTCTTTTGGTAATTATTTTTTTCTTTATAAAGACATTGGTAATATCATGTACATCTGACGTATTTATATTTGCGGATCCATTCAATTTTCTAGTGAGATTTTCTCGACCAATACCTACTATCTTGGCAAAATCAGTAAGAGTCATACGAGTTCGGCTTTTCCCAGGGAGTTGATGAATATACCCCCAAACTGTTTCACGAAATACTTTCAAATTCGCCATCACAGATCCTCACAAAAGCTCACAAATTATCTCACAGAAGTTCACAAAAAGAATCACATATAGCTCCCCTGAAATAGATTTCCTGCTGTATATTCTTTATGGCACCTGAATTTCAGGTATCCTATCTCATCTAATCTATATTTTTAACGTTTGTAGCCAAGCTTTATAACGCATTAAGAATAACAAGCTACTACAGTATCAAGATATAGGCTTAGAAATGAAGATTAATCAATAATAAAAGAGGTTTTAGGGATATTTAATGTTAAATAAATTTTTATTTGAATTATGTGCAAAAATATAGAATAAACGCAAAATAGTATTTTACCAGCAATAATTGTAATCACATATGAAAACATTTGAATTTGGAAAATGCTCTCAAGTTCGTGAAAGGGAAATTTATATGGTACGGGACTTCAAAATGGATAGACCTACAATTGTATATTGGTACTGTTTACCGTTGATAGTCGTACTAATCGGCATATCCATGGCTGTTTCGCCCTTGCCAGCGTCATCAGTTACAAGCGATATTATGTTGTTGCAACGAGACTTGGCAAGGCTAAACAACCGTCTTTTCTAAGATGTTCAGAAGCAAGTCGAGTATTCTTACGTCTAGCAGACTATCAGATTGGAGCGCAAAATGCAAAAAATTTGGCGAGCAGGTGTTGGAGCTATCATCATTTGTCTAGTGTTAATTTTAGTAAGGCAGAACATTGCACCTACCACAGCAATGGCTGCTTCAGGCTCGTTTCCGGGGTGTCCAGTGTTGACGCAGGGCTCGCACGGAGCATGTGTGGAATTGCTACAGAGAGAACTGGGGGGGCTAAGTGTAGATGGAGATTTTGGTCCTCTGACCCGTCAGGCAACAATAAACTTCCAGCGACTATACGGGTTAGAAACAGATGGAGTGGTGGGATCCAAAACGGCCACAACGCTTCGAGATGTCAATGACTTAATTTTTCCTCTACCACCACATGGTACCCCAGCCAATTACCCGCCATCTTTTAACCCAAATGTAGCAGCAATTTGGGCAAAGCAAAATGTGACAGAATATCGTGATCAGCACCCCCACGATCCATGCACCGAGTTTGCCTCAAATGCGTTAGCGCATGGAGGATTACCTTACAGTGGTAGTTGGTATCTTGATACTGATGCTGTCGATTTGTATGTCAATAGTGGTAAGTCTTCACTGCAATGGAATAACGCTACAGAACTGAAGAATTACATTGTTGGCCAAGGATGGGCAAGCATTATTCCGCTTAATCTGTACGATCCCACTTCGGCGCTTATGGCTAGACCTGGCGATTTGATCTATTATCTGTGGTATGGAACGGAAGCTCGTATTGTGCATATGTCCATCGTTGTAGGGATGAGCGGCGATGGACCGACAATCGCTGAACGAACAGGCGATCCCCATGTCCCGTATGCAAATGATGAGCCTTGGTATCAGTCACATGTAAATGGTGATAACCCCCTTGACTCTCTCTTTCCATCGGCACAGGTTTATCTCCTGCATTGGCGCGAGACAGTCGTGTAAAATCTGAGTTTTATCTGTAGTACTGATGGTTGTGGTTGTGAATGGGAAAGGCGGGAAGTGCCAGTCTTTCCTGGCCGAGAAGAGGCGGTCTTCTCGCAAGTGGCAGGCAAAGCACCGGATGCGCCAGTCTTTTCTCGCCTATCGAGCTTGCTGGACATTCATAGCTATCGCCGGCAATTTGCGCAAGAGCTCTATGAGCATCTGTCTGGCCAGGTGTTGCCACTGGTAACAGGTCGTCTTCATACAGAGGACTTGGATTATCATGTCGCTCTGGCTGTGAGTTGGTGCTTGGGTCATAATCGCGTTGATATCATTTTCGGTCATCATATACGGTAAGAGCACTTTGTCACGCCTGTCTCGACACTCCTCGGTGTGGTTCTTAGATGTTTCCTCTGCTCGCTTCCCTTCACTCACATTCAATGCAGCTTTTGAGTTTCTATACTATATTCATTTACTATAGTGTGTATACTATCGCAATGTGGGACCCTTTTATTGAAAACTTGCTTTGCTGCGAGGGACGACGAGATGAGAAATCGGCGTGGAATATCACCTTGGGCTTCTGGTGGTTGTGTCATCGCATTGGTTATTCTTGCCACTACTATTACAATAGCATCTATCTCTATTCCAGTATTAAGTTATATTGCAACTGCTATAGGGACTATCTTTACTGCGGGGTCCTTTATTTACGCTCATTTCCAGGTAAACCCACTACCACCCAACCCTTCCCAAACAACTCAACTTCTTCAACCTACATATGACAAGAACAAACGTCGATTTGGACAGATAATAGGAATATCCCTCATTTTGGGAGTTATAATTGTCCTCTTGTCCCTCAAATTCGTATCCTAGTAAATGCTCAACAATATAATTTTCAAAACTCTACTACATCTTTATTGCCTACATCTAACTCTCCGACTCCTACAACTACACAGACTAGTCCCCTGATTATGATACCACTTACTATACAGCAACCCTCGGGACAAAATTTGTCGGCAGTGCTGTACTTCGGCCAAGTAGGAGTCTTACGGCAAAATCACCCAGATGTTGGGTTTGTCCTAAACGAGTATGCTCAACAACATGAGCAATTGTGTGTGGAAACGGTAGTAGTGAGCAGTATCTCTGGCAAAACTGCTGTGGTTTTCAGTCAAGGTCTCCTAAATTCCTGGGAAGGAGCAGAAGACACTCCTCAATCCGATATGACCCAAACCAATTATATTGCACATCAGCAGTTGATCATTCCACCTGCGAGTATAGGGCCAGGCACATCTTACGACGGCGGTGCTCAGGTTGTCATCAACCATAATATCACGGCTGTAACCGAAACATATCGTCTAACCCTCAAAATTATCACTGGCCCCAAAACCCAGTGGAATGTTCAGAATTCGGATGGGAGAGACTCTGGTACGGTCGAATGCACTGCAGGGTCAAACTAATGTGTTAACACGATTGAGGTTGAGGGTAATCAAAGAAAATCTCTCCTCGTGGTTAAAGTCTAGGACGCAAACGGGTGGTGCACTTGATGCAATCGCTGGGGCTTTCTGCCTTGCCCAAAAGGTCCCGTCGTTCTATGAGCACCACGAGCGATCCAACGGCCCGCTTTGCACCCAATCTGTTGGATCGTGATTTCAGTGCATTGGCACCCAATACGAAGTGGGTCACCGATTGCACCATGATCTCGACCCAGGAAGGATGGCTCTATCTTGCGGTTGTCCTCGATCTGTTCGCACGTCGCGTCGTGGGCTGGGCGATGGCCGCGACTGAGGACGAGGCGCTGGTGACGATGGCGCTCCGTATGGCTTTAGCCCGGCGGCATCCTGAAAGTGACTGTTTTCCCCTGTTGCATCATTGGGATCGGGGCAGCGAATATACCAGCCTGGGCTATCAAGCATGTTTGGCCGGGGAAGGAATTCAGGTGCGTATGAGTCGGACCGGGAACGCATGGGATAACGCTGCGATGGAGTCTTTCTTTGCACCATTGAAAAAAGAGTGTATCTATCGATCCTCTTTTCAGACACGACGTCAAGCACGCCAAGCGGTTTTTGAATACGTAGAATGTTTTTACAACTCAATCCGACTTCATTCCACGCTCTCCTACGTCAGTCCGGTCACATTTGAGCGAGAAAACGATCAACCGATGAGCTAACCATCTTTTGTCTCTCCATCTTAGCAGGTCACTTCCATCTCACATTCCCTCTTTAGCCACGCTTTGCCTGCAGCCTCACTCCCGCTTCTCAACAGCTTTGACCTCACATTCCTTCCAACCCACACCTCACTTTTCTCCACCGTCATACATCCCACCCACACCTCACTCACTGACTCAACACTCCCCTCATTTATTTATGAATTTTACACTCCCAGGCCAATCTTCCAATTGAGCTCGAATGAGCCAGCCCGGACGGTCGTATTGTTCGTGAATCGGAGATAGCCAGCAAACAGAGTCGAGCCGAAGCGCGATCCTGCATGAAGACCGCTGCCCTCACGCACAGAGTCGGCAACGATATCGTTCGAAACAGTATTGTCGCGACCACCATAGATAGCAATCCCATTCGCGAATATCGGGTTCTGCACCGTGTTATGGTCGAACACGTTATTAGCGTCCTCAATTTCAGGCTGACCAGTGACTGCCTCCAACCACATCGCGAGTGCATCATCGCCCGTATTGCGAATGAGCGAATTTATGACGCTCGATTTTGTCACTCCCTGGTGAAAATTAATGCCATCTGCGATCTGATCTGCAATAACCGGGTTCTTAATCGCCACGTTGTTTATCGGCCCATCAAGCCAGATGCCAACTTTCGTGTGATGGATATAGAGCCCATTGATCGTCGTGTTGTTCAAAGCCCCGCCAATACCATTCACCTGATCGGTGTCAATGCGCTCACGGACGTCACCCTCAATGGCAAAGTTCGACAAATGCACAGTATGACTCCCACCATCAGCTGCACTTTTGCCCTAGAAGCCAACGCCTGCGTGCACAGTGCCATCTGAGGCCGCTGAGGAGAGTGTAACCTGATGCCCTTTGTAATCGACCACCAGTTGCCAGCACCTTCGATAGTGCTATCATCGACCATGATATGCCTGTTCACCTGCAACGTGCCAGCCGGGATATAGACGGTCATCCCCAAGGCTTTCGCTATCCGAATTGTGAGATCATAGGCATTGCCAGAGTCGCCCCTGCCGCTCGGATCAGCACCGAAAGACGTCACGGAGACTGAATGCTTCGGCTGCGGCGCCGGACTGGCGATCTCCTGAAAGTCGACAAGGTCGATGACCGTCCATGCTGCATGTGAATGGGCAGGCATCGTCAGCCTGACAACGTCTCCTGCCTGATAGGTATTATTGAGAGACAAACGCTGCTCATCATAGAAGTGCATTGGACGGAACGGTTTCGTTCCGCTCAGCGACGGTATCGTAGAAGATGGAACGCACGTGCACTCGGTGATCCACCAGTCAGGATGTAGCAAGTCTGCATTTGGATCGTTCGTGAACGAATATTGGTTATAGAGCCATGAGTACTTCGAGGTCAGCGTGATCATCTGTGGGAGCTTGTTCTCACTACCGCTGTGGCCCACGCTTATGCTCAACGGAGCGTCGATTCCGCCACCAGTTGGTGCATCTGGAAGCGCGTAACGATCGTCATCGCATTCATTCGCTGCGTGAGTGTAAACAAGATATACTGGCCCGGTACCAGCCGCACCGCTTGCCAACCTGATGCCTCACTCGACAACGTATAAGCCGACGTATCAAACGGGAGTATCGTCCCATTCGTTGTGGCATTCTCAGCCTCCTGCTCAACGAGACCAAGCTGAGCACCGCGTCCTGCAACGAGTGATGGATCAATTGCGGCGACAGTCACGTGCGGAGAAGCTTGGGCTTTTACATGTTGGGAAAAAAGACTACGACCGAAGATTGTCACAGCACTCGTGAGAACAAGGAGAAATACAATGAGCATACAGCTGCATTTTTGCATCGATCGTCCTCGATTGAGAAAAAATCCGGCCCTTGATGTGATACCTATGAGAAACCTCCATGAAAAAGGCATCATCCTCTTATTTTCTCTCTCTGACGTTGACGCGGATAAAAGAGGACAAATTAAGGGTAACGTTTACCTTTTCCGCTCTAGCAATTAACATAGAAATGATCGGCCGTCAAGAAGAACAGTAATTCACTGGAAAAATTCGCATGGAAAACCAAATTTTTCCAGCATTTTCTGCGAAAAAGCGAGCGTGCCTCAGACTTCCTGGAGGGTAACGGTTACCCAGAGGGAAAACACCCTACCCTTGCACAATAAATTGAGTTCTTGTTTACCTGAATGCGCCTGTCCTCACTATAACCTAGCCTCCTCTCGTTGAGCCTTTCGCAAGGCGCTCCCCAGGCACTCAGCAAATGCCTCAATTTTGTCGGTCAACATGCCATAGTGAGATGTCAGAATAATGTGCGACTCAACATCTGCAACCTGCTCATGATCAATCCAGGGATTATTCGGCTCCAACGCTTGCTGTGCGCTGGCCCATATAAGCGTCACTTTACCATGATAAGGTCTGGATACATAATACTGTAATGCCCAGGTAAAAATCGAGCTGTAGTCTTCTCTGAGCGTTTTCATACCTGGTAACAGGCGTGTAAATGCGTGATCTTTCTCAATACTAACCTGAATGCTTTTTGTCAATTGCACATCGCTTTTTCTTGTCAGGAGCAGCATCAAGGGTCGTATCTTGCGAATGAAGATGTGACGCACAGAGAGATATGCTTGCCATTGCTGCCATTGATTCAAACCCAGCAGACGCTCACTCAGCAACGCAAATTTTTTGACACGTTCCTCATATGGCGGATCGACCAGCGCAAGAAAAGCTACGTGTTCACCTTGTGCCTGGAGCTGTTGGGCTATCTCATACGCGATAATTCCACCATTGCAATAGCCACCCAGATAGTAAGGACCTGCAGGTTGGACTGACCGTATCAGTTCAACCTGAGCAGCGGCCTGACCTTCAATCGTCGGTATCTCGCCATCTTCGGGGAAGACCGCTGGTTCAATTGCGTAAAATGGCTGATCTGAACCAGCTTTTTTCGCCAGCGTGAAGCAATAAAAGGCTCCTCCAGACCAATCACCATGAAAGAAAAAAAAGGGCTTTTTTATATCTGATCCCGTGATCTGTACAGGGATCAGAGGCGTTTGGGGATCAGTCTGAGTTTGCTGCATAAGTACGCGGGTCAGCGCCTCGATGGTTGGTCCTGCAAACAGCGTTGATAACGCAATATTCTTACCAAAAACCTGCTTGATACGAGCAATCATACGTGTTGCGAGCAGAGAATGTCCACCCAGTTCAAAGAAATTGTCTCGAATACCAATTGTATGAATGCCCAGAAGCTCTTCCCAGATAGTACGTAACTGGTAGTGCATAATCACCGAAGGCTGATCGTCACGCTCTGTTGCCATGGCCGATTGACTCATGTCAGGAACGGGAAGTGCCCGACGATCAATTTTACCATTTGGCGTCAGCTTAAAGGCATCCAGAAAGACAAACGCCGCCGGCATCATATACTCTGGAAGCTTCTCTTTGAGGGTTCCCCGTAGTGTCTGCTGCGATAGAGACCTCTCGCGCACAATTATGTACGCGACCAAACGCTTGTCCCCGGGAGTATCCTCACGATCTATCACCACAGCCTGCTTAATCTCCGCCATTTGTTGCAGCACTGTCTCGATCTCGCCCAACTCGATGCGGAAGCCACGAATCTTCACCTGATGATCGATTCGTCCGAGAAAATCGATCGAGCCATCCTCTCGATAGCGAGCCAGATCTCCTGTCCGGTAGAAGCGCTCCGCTGGTCGGGGACTGAAAAGATGCGGTAGAAATGTTTCCTGCGTTAACGCAGGCTGATTTATATACCCTCTCCCCATACCAGCGCCTCCAATATAGAGTTCTCCGAGAACTCCAATCGGAACCGGCTGTTGTCTGGCATCCAGAATATACGTTTGCATATTGGCAATCGGATGACCAATCGTGATTTCACGCCTATCAGGTGTGATTTCGCTGACAACTGACCAGACCGTTGTCTCTGTTGGACCATAGACATTCCAAAACGCCGCCGGCTTGCAGGCTAAAATCTGATCGCGCAGTTCCGCCGTTAAAGCTTCACCCCCACAGAGAATAGTAAGATCGGAGAAATCATCTGCGCCTGCTGACAGAAGCATGCGCCACGTAGCAGGAGTTGCCTGGAGTACTGTCGGTCGGACCATGCTGAGCCTGTGCAAGAGCTGATGTCCATCGATGGCAACCTCACGCGGCTCAATCGACACCTGCGCTCCACAAAGAAGGGGCAGGAAAAGTTCCAATCCAGCAATATCGAACGAGAGCGTCGTAATAGCCAGAAAGGTATCCTGCTCGGTGATCTTCAAGAGATCACGCATCGCCAACTCAAAATTGATCAAGCCGCGCTGTGGAATCTGCACTCCCTTGGGTCGTCCGGTTGAGCCCGAGGTATAGAGGATATACGCCAGATCATCAGCAGTACCTGTATGGATCACATCTTCGGTGGCTTCTTGCGCCAGGGTGTCCTGCTCAAGGTCAAAGCAGATAAGCGTGGCCGTGCTCGACGTGAGCAGTGGAAGCAGATGATGCTCGGTCAGCAAACAAGAGGCTTGACTGTCCTGAAGCATGTAAGCAATACGGTCGATTGGATAGGTTGGATCCAGTGGCACGTAGGCCCCACCAGCTTTGAGGATGCCCAGCAGTGCGACGAGCAGATCGGTTGAGCGCTCCATGCAGATAGCAACCAGCGTATCTGCTCTCACGCCCCGCTTGCGCAACAGCCGTGCGAGTTGGTTCGCCTTCTCGTTCAGTTCCTGATAGGATAAAACGCCATCGATACCACTGACCGCTTCCGCATCCGGTCTTTGCTTCACCTGGGCCTCAAAGACCTGGCACAGCGTCGTATAGGCAGGATAGTCCACATGCGTAGCGTTCCATGTTTCCAGCAATTGTATACGCTCAGCGCCAGAGAGCATCGGGATCGCATCGATGGATTGAGTTGGATCTTCCATGACTGATTGGAGCAGTACCTGCCAGTGCGTGAGCAACCGTTCAATCGTTGATGCATTGTACAGATCCGTATTATACTCCACATTGATGCGTAACCCCTCGGCTTGTTCTTGCGCATCAAACGTCAGATCAAACTTCGATGACATACTCTCAACTTCTACGGAGCGCCAGGAAAGTTCCCCAACCTGTTCAGTACCTTGATCCTCACGCTGCATGCTGAACATGACCTGGAAGAGCGGCGTGTAACTGAGAGAGCGCTCAAGCTGCAACGACTGGACAACTTGCTCAAATGAGATCTCCTGATGCGCGTACGCGTGCAATGTCAGATCACGCACGCGTCGCAAGAGCTGGCGAAAGCTGGGATTACCCGACAGATCGCAGTGCAAGGCCAGGGTATTCACAAAGTAACCCAGTACGTTCTCTACCTCTGTATGGGAACGATTGGCAACTGGCGTTCCCAGTACAAAATCTGTCTGGCCACTGGAACGCATAAAGACCACCTGGAAGGCTGCCAACAGGGTCATAAACAGCGTAACCCCTTCCTGCTGGCTCAACGTTTTGAGGCGCTGCAACATTTGCGTTGAAAGGATCATTTTCTCTTGTGCACCATTCCCTGTCTGCACAGTTGGTCGCGGCCGATCTGCGGGCAGCGTGCTCAGATAAGGTGCACCAGCCAGATGGTGCTTCCAATAGCTGAGATGCTCTTGCAAGGCCTGCCCGTGTAAGATCTGTTTCTGCCACAGCGCATAATCCGCATATTGGATCAGCAATGCTGGCAGGGCAACTAATTCTCTCTGCACGTCTGCGCGATAAAGTGCGATGAGATCACGCCAGAGGAGAGTGCTGGACCAGCCATCAGAGATGATGTGATGAATGTTAAGCAGCAATATATGCTGCTGCTCATCCAGGCGCAAAAGCCATGTCCGGAAAAGCGGCCCCGAGGCCAGATGAAAAGGGGTTTGACTCTCCTGGCGCACCAAGTGATCGACATATGTCTCACGTCGCTCCTCAGAGAGTTCTTGGATATCGATCACCGGGAGAGACTGGTGATACATTGCGGCAATCACCTGCGTGGCGTGTCCATCGCGATCGGCAAACGTGGTGCGCAAGGTTTCATGTCTGAGCACAAGCGCATTCAGACTGTGTTCCAGGACACTGATCACCAGCGGCCCTTCGAGATGATACATCATTGGGAGATTATACACGACGCTGGTTGGCTCTAGCTGTTGGAGAAACCATAAACTTTGTTGCGCAAAGGATGCTGGAATCGCACCCGATCGCACCATCGGGACAAGATCTAGCTCCTCTGATGGTGAAGCTGTTTGGTGCGTCTGTAACAATGTCTCAAGATACGAAGCAAGCGTCGCAATGGTTGGCATCTCGAAAAGGCTGCGATTGGACACCTCGAGATGCAACGATTGGCGCAAACGTGACATCACTTGAGCCACCAGCAACGAATGCCCACCCAGTTCGAAGAAGTTGTCATCCATGCTGATCTGCGGCAAATTGAGGACCTCTGACCAGATGCTTACCAGCACTTCTTCCAGCGGAGTGCGTGCAGTTTGCAGAGGATGCTCCTGTCTATCAGGTACATTATTGGGCACGGGGAGTGCTCGTCGATCCACCTTCCCGCTTGGCGAAAGTGGGAAGGCATCTAGCAGGACAAAATGTGCTGGAAGCATGTAGTCGGGGAGCTTCTCTTGAAGTGCGGCACGTAGCAGTTCACTCCGTATCGACAGATCCGGCGTCATCAGATACGCCACCAGACGCTTATCCCCCGGATTATCCTCTCGAACCATAACGATAGCTTGTAGAATTCCTGGCTGCTGTTGCAAAACCGCTTCAATTTCACCCAGCTCAATTCTGAAGCCCCGCAGTTTTACTTGATGATCGATGCGTCCAACATACTCAATAGCGCCATCTGGTCGATAGAACGCGAGATCGCCTGTCCGGTAAAGTCGTGTTCCGGCTGCTGAGCCAAATGGATCGGGGACAAAACGCTCAGCCGTTAACTCCGGACGCTGATAATAGCCACGTGCCAGACCCACTCCGCCGATGTAGAGTTCGCCAGTGACCCCAATGGCGACTGGCTGAAGCGAAGCGTCTAAAATGTACAGTTGCGTATTCGCGATTGGATAACCAATCGTGATTTCACGCCTATCAGGTGTGATTTCGCTGACAACTGACCAGACCGTTGTCTCTGTTGGACCATAGACATTCCAAAACGCCGCCGGCTTGCTGGCTAAAATCTGATCACGCAGTTCCGCCGTTAAAGCTTCACCCCCACAGAGAATAGTAAGATCGGAGAAATCATCTGCGCCTGCTGACAGAAGCATGCGCCACGTAGCAGGAGTTGCCTGGAGTACTGTCGGTCGGACCATGCTGAGCCTGTGCAAGAGCTGATGTCCATCGATGGCAACCTCACGCGGCTCAATCGACACCTGCGCTCCACAAAGAAGGGGCAGGAAAAGTTCCAATCCAGCAATATCGAACGAGAGCGTCGTAATAGCCAGAAAGATATCCTGCTCGGTGATCTTCAAGAGATCACGCATCGCCAACTCAAAATTGATCAAGCTGCGCTGTGGAATCTGCACTCCCTTGGGTCGTCCGGTTGAGCCCGAGGTATAGAGGATATACGCCAGATCATCAGCAGTACCTGTATGGATCACATCTTCGGTGGCTTCTTGCGCCAGGGTGTCCTGCTCAAGGTCAAAGCAGATAAGCGTGGCCGTGCTCGACGTGAGCAGTGGAAGCAGATGATGCTCGGTCAGCAAACAAGAGGCTTGACTGTCCTGAAGCATGTAAGCAATACGGTCGATTGGATAGGTTGGATCCAGTGGCACGTAGGCCCCACCAGCTTTGAGGATGCCCAGCAGTGCGACGAGCAGATCGGTTGAGCGCTCCATGCAGATAGCAACCAGTGTATCTGCTCTCACGCCCCGCTTGCGCAACAGCCGTGCGAGTTGGTTCGCCTTCTCGTTCAGTTCCTGATAGGATAAAACGCCATCGATACCACTGACCGCTACCGCATCCGGTCTTTGCTTCACCTGGGCCTCAAAGACCTGGCACAACGTCGTATAGGCAGGATAGTCCACATGCGTAGCGTTCCATGTGTCCAGCAATTGTGTACGCTCAGCGCCAGAGAGCATCGGGATCGCATCGATGGATTGAGTTGGATCTTCCATGACTGATTGGAGCAGTACCTGCCAGTGCGTGAGCAACCGTTCAATCGTTGATGCATTGTACAGATCCGTGTTATACTCCACATTGATGCGTAACCCCTCGGCTTGTTCTTGCGCATCAAACGTCAGATCAAACTTCGATGACATGCTCTCAACTTCTACGGAGCGCCAGGAAAGTTCCCCAACCTGTTCAGTACCTTGATCCTCACGCTGCATGCTGAACATGACCTGGAAGAGCGGCGTGTAACTGAGAGAGCGCTCAAGCTGCAACGACTGGACAACTTGCTCAAATGAGATCTCCTGATGCGCGTACGCGTGCAATGTCAGATCACGCACGCGTCGCAAGAGCTGGCGAAAGCTGGGATTACCCGACAGATCGCAGTGCAAGGCCAGGGTATTCACAAAGTAACCCAGTACGTTCTCTACCTCTGTATGGGAACGATTGGCAACTGGCGTTCCCAGTACAAAATCTGTCTGGCCACTGGAACGCATAAAGACCACCTGGAAGGCTGCCAACAGGGTCATAAACAGCGTAACCCCTTCCTGCTGGCTCAACGTTTTGAGGCGCTGCAACATTTGCGTTGAAAGGATCATTTTCTCTTGTGCACCATTCCCTGTCTGCACAGTTGGTCGCGGCCGATCTGCGGGCAGCGTGCTCAGATAAGGTGCACCAGCCAGATGGTGCTTCCAATAGCTAAGATGCTCTTGCAAGGCCTGCCCGTGTAAGATCTGTTTCTGCCACAGCGCATAATCCGCATATTGGATCAGCAATGCTGGCAGCGCGACAGATTGTTTCTGAATGCACGCTCGATAGAGCGCAATAAGGTCATGCCAGAGGAGAGTGCTGGACCAGCCATCGGAGATGATGTGATGAATGTTAAGCAGCAATATATGCTGCTGCTCATCCAGGCGCAAAAGCCATGTCCGGAAAAGCGGCCCCGAGGCCAGATGAAAAGGGGTTTGACTCTCCTGGCGCACCAAGTGATCGACATATGTCTCACGTCGCTCCTCAGAGAGTTCTTGGATATCGATCACCGGGAGAGACTGGTGATACTCTGACAGGATCACCTGCGTAGCGTGTCCATCGCGTTCGGCAAACGTGGTGCGTAGCGTCTCATGCCTAAGGACGAGTGCGTTGAGGCTCTGTTCCAAGGCACTAATAACCAACGGTCCTTCAAGACGATATGTCGCTGGGAGATTATACACGACGCTATTTGGTTCGAGCTGTTGGAGAAACCATAAACTTTGTTGCGCAAAGGATGCTGGAATCGCACCCGATCGCACCATCGGAACAAGATCTAACTCTCTAGATAGTGAAGATGGTTGGTGCATCTGTAACAACATTTCGATATGGGGAGCAAATGTTGCAATGGTTGGCATGTCGAAGAGGCTGCGATTGGGTACCTCTAAATGCAACCACTGGCGCAGACGCGAGATCACTTGAGCCACCAGCAGCGAATGCCCACCCAGCTCGAAGAAGTTGTCATCTATACTGATCTGCTGCACATGAAGGATCTTTGACCAGATGTTTGAGAGCTCTTCTTCCAGCGGAGTGCGTGCAGTTTGCAGAGGATGCTTCTGTCTATCAGGAACATTATTGGGCACGGGGAGTGCTCGTCGATCCACCTTCCCGCTTGGCGAAAGTGGGAAGGCATCTAACAGGACAAAATGTGCTGGAAGCATGTAGTCGGGGAGCTTCTCTTGAAGCGTAGCGCGTAGCGATTCACTACTCGTCGAGGTATTTGGCGTCAGCAGATACGCCACCAGACGCTTATCACCCGGATTATCCTCTCGAATCATGACGATAGCTTGTAGAATTCCTGGCTGCTGTTGCAAAACCGCTTCAATTTCACCCAGCTCAATTCTGAAGCCCCGCAGTTTTACTTGATGATCGATGCGTCCAACATACTCAATAGCGCCATCTGGTCGATAGAACGCGAGATCGCCTGTCCGGTAAAGTCGTGTTCCTGCTGCCGACCCAAAAGGATTAGGGATAAAACGCTCAGCAGTTAAGTCTGGACGTCGATAATAGCCACGAGCCAGACCCACTCCACCAATGTAGAGGTCGCCAGTGACCCCAATGGCGACTGGCTGAAGCGAAGCGTCTAAAATGTACAGTTGCGTATTCGCGATTGGATAACCAATTGGTACGCTTCGCACCTCCTGAGTGGAACGTTGACACGTCCAGGCAGTGACATCAATTGCAGCTTCGGTCGGACCATAGAGATTATAGAGTTGGACAGGCTCTGCAAACTGCGCAAAGAATTGTGCTTGTAGCTCTATTGAGAGTGCTTCACCACTACAAAACACTTGACGCATACTGCGAATGTGCTGTAAACCGGGTTCAAGTAAGAAGGTTTGTAACATGGCAGGCACAAAGTGCAGCGTTGTGATGGCTTGTTCGATGAGGATGGTCTTAAGATAAGCTGCGTCCTTGTGACTCTCAGGAAGAGCCATCACCAGGCAAGCTCCCACCGACAGAGGCCAGAAAAACTCCCAGACTGAAACATCAAAGCTAAAAGGCGTTTTTTGCAAGACGCGATCCTGACTGCTCAGTTGATAGGTATCTTGCATCCAGACAAGCCGATTGTGAATGCTCTTGTGCCGATTCATCACACCTTTAGGTTTACCCGTAGAACCGGACGTGTAGATCATGTAAGCTAGATTCTCAGGCTGGACAGGTTTATTGAGATTTTCTATCTCTGGCTGCGCCATGGAGCTAATATCAATCTCACTGGTATCCAAAGCTATTATAGGTACTCCTTGCAATGAGATACGTGCATAGACAGCCTTCTGGATTAGTACCAAGGAAACTTGAGCGTCTGCAACCATATACAGAAGTCGCTCTTGTGGATAGCTGGGATCAAGGGGAACATAAGCGCCACCGGCTTTGAGCACGGCAAGCAGCGCAATGACAAGTTCCAGCGAACGTTCCATGCAGACGCCAACCAGGACATCCGGGCCAATGCCAACCGTGTCGAGACGCCGTGCCAGGAGATTTGCACGCCAATTGAGCTCTTCATAGGTGATCTGCGCGTCATCAAAATAGACTGCAATAGCGTCAGGTGTAAGCTCTATCTGCTTTTCAACTAATTGATGAAGATGAGAGTAGTCAGCATATATAGTCTCTGTATTATTCCATTTCATAAGAAGCTTTCGTTGTCCTACATCTGTCATTTGAGAGAGGGGAGCTTGTTTTATATTTATATTTTTCGACAAGAATTCATGTTTTTCCATATAACTATCCTTCTATGCAATATATTAAGGTAAACTACTTCACTACGCTTAATCCATATAGTGAAGAACTCAAAAATTTCCCAGGATTTTTATTAATTCAGGATTTTTTAACGCACCTGCACCTCCTGCATATAAATATGATGCTTATCATTACGACTATAGGATCACTATATACATAGTTAGTATTAGAACCGGGATTGTTTAGGTGTAATTCCTTGCGATATGTTGTTATATCGGCATCTCAAGCGTCTGAGATGAACAATTTTGACATGAAAGGATCTTTTTGTCTTTCGCCTCCATAAGGGTTTTTATAACCTCCCTTTAATGAAATCGCAAAAGTGTGCAAAATGTTACAAAAAAGAGGATATCTGACACACATCTAAATAAAAAACACTTGTCCTTGACAAACAACTGAATGTTCAGTTATTCTTTACCCAAGAAACGAAATGTTTCATCTTTTTTTTACTCGCTATTGAAACGTTTCAAAAACCCATGGATAAGAGAGGCAAGGGAGTAGATAGTGCTCCTTTGCAAAAGCATCAGCAGGCATAGAATAATCGTTTCTTTTGCACAAAGTTGAGCAAAGGAGTGCTAGCCCGATGAGATGTACAATCCTCATTGTCCTGATCTTCATCCTGCTCCCACAACCCAGGGGCCCAACCGGGTACGCAGAGACTTCTACTGTGCAAATGGATAACGACTATCCTGTTTTATGCTATTTCTCCAGTTTTTTTGCGCAGAAAGGTTTATTTACATGCAAGGATGTGTTTGGCGTAAACCTGTGGTCATTCTTCTGATCATCTTGTTATTTTTGCAATACCTGCTCGTTCGTCCCCCGCTCGCCCGGGCAGCGACGAGTGACTGGAGCATTCAAAATGGAGTGATGAGTGCTCAGGGCGGCGGCGGTGGTCTACTGGGTTTTGGTTATAACTGGACTGACTACACTATGACTTTCTCCACCGAGATTACCTCCAATCAGTCAGGTTGGATTGTGCGTGGTCAATCAGCTAACAACAATTATCTTCTGATCCTCGATGCAAACAACGACACTGTCGGACCACAAAATGCCTTGCAGCAGGTTGTAGGCATCGGCAGCAACACCTATGTTTCTCTTGCCTCGGTCTCGCTGGCACAAAATTTGCTGCCTGGCACGTGGCACACGGTGAAGACTGTCGTTCAGAGCACAACCATCACTACCTATCTTGATGGTAGCCTGATTGCCTCCTTCAACTCTACTAATTTTTCCGGTGGCACCCCATCGTACTCCAGCGGCACAGTCGGATTTCGCGAGTCCACTGGCGAGACCGCTCTCTACCAGAACCTGCAAGTGACCGACATGAGCGGCACCATCCTCTACCAGAACTCCCTCAGCCAGCCTGCTAATCTCAACGATTTTTTTGTTCCGGGCAGCAGCACAACACCTCTTCCCTGGCCTTCAAATCCAGACTGGCAGCAATATGTACAAGCACCAGCATCGCGTGACGTCCATCCAGTTGCGGTCCTCAGCACCGCCGGAAATGTTACCAATGCTACTGCTCTGACTCAGCCGGGTAGTGGTCAAAGCACGACCTTGACCTGGTCAGGTTCAGGCACGGCCCCGACGATCGTTCTGGATTACGGCAAAGAGGTCGGTGGACTACCACAATTCACCGTCAGTGCTGAGTCGGGTTCTCCCACCCTTCAGTCAGGATACAGTGAAGCATTGCCATACCTCACTCCAACGGGAGATGGCGGAAGCCCCTGGGCCTCTGGCGACCCACAGCGTTACGATAGCTATAGCGTCACGCAAACGGGAAACATCGTCAACCGCTACATCCAGGGAGGCGAACGCTACCAGGAGATCACTCTGACCTCCGCTGGAAGCGTGACGCTTAGTGCTGTAGAGATCTACTATGAACCGTATCAGGGCACAGCTAATACCTACCAGGGCTATTTCGTCACTGACAATACCCTGCTGAACCGTATCTGGTACGACGGAACGTATACGCTCAACCAGATGCAGATCCAACCCAACACCACCTCTGGTGCCTGGAACATACAAAACAGTGCGCTCAGTATTCAGGGTGGCAATGCAGCGCTTCTGGCTAGTGGCAGCAGTTGGACCGACTACACCATGACCTTTTCTACTGAAATCAATAATGCGCAAGCTGGTTGGATTGTACGTGGCCAATCTCCCAACAACAACTATCTATTGATTCTCAATGCCGACAATGACACAAGTGGCACAGCCAATTCGCTCCAGCAGGTTGTGGCCACTGGACTCAATACCTATACCGCGCTGGCCACTGTCGCACTACCCTTTGACCTGAAACCAAATACCTGGCACAGCGTCAAAACCGTCGTCCAGGGTACTACCGTCACCACTTCTATCGATAACCAGCAGATCGCCTCCTTTAACTCAACCAGTCTTCCCAGCGGCACCCCAGCATATGCCAGTGGAACTATCGGCTTCCGTGAGTATGGTAGCGAAGCAGCAAGTTTCCAGAATCTTAAAGTCGTCGATAGTAGCAACAACGTTCTCTATCAGAACGCGCTCAGCCAGCTATCAGCGCTCAGCGACTTTAATGTGCCCGGCAATAGCCTGCCGCTTATTCTGGATGGAGCCAAGCGTGACCGAGCAGTCTGGGAAGGTGACCTCAGCGTTGCTGGTCCAACCCTCTACTATTCCTCGAACGCCACTGACTATATTAAGGACTCCCTAAAGCTGCTGGGCAGTTATCAACTGCAAAGCGGCTTTGTCACTGGAGATCTCTCCCCAAATACCGCACTTAACACCGCCGGGCTACTTCCTGGTCAAACGACCAACTACTCGGCCTCGTACTCGATGTACTGGGTTACAAACCTGGCGGACTACTATCTCTACACCGGCGATAGTAATTTTATTAACCAGGAGTGGTCAGGCATCGCCAGTGAACTGGCCTGGAACGCACAGCAGGTCAACAGTCAAGGCCTCTTTATTACCGATAGCAACGATGGTGACGATTGGCACTATTATGACAATGCCCAGATTGGCGCGATAGCTTCGTTTAATATGCTCTACTACCAGGCGCTCAAAGCCGGAGTCCTGCTCGCAACCGCTGCTGGCCACGCCGACCAGGCCGCAACATATCAGACGCAAGCAAACACGCTCAAGAACGCGATTAATCAGTACCTTTTTAACACAACGACAGGAGCTTACAACATCAGTACCACACAGACCGGGGCGGTGCCACAGGATGCTAACGCCCTTGCTGTTCTCTACGGCGTCGCGCCCACAAACCAGGTCAACGGCATCCTCTCAACCATGACCCAGAGCTTGAAGACCACCTACGGAGAACTGGATGTCTCTCAGCCTGCATCCAACGGCGGCTATACCCAGCTCATCAGCCCATTTATCGGTTCTTACGACCTCTGGGCACGCTTCCAGAGTGGCGATACCACTGACGCCATGAACCTGCTGACCACCGAATGGGGACATATGGCCACCACGACCACTGGCCCTTCTGGTACCGACTGGGAACAGATAGCCATTGATGGGACACTCGGCGGAGGTAATGTTAGCGCCGAACATGGTTGGTCAACCGGCTCAACCACCGCGCTCTCGGAGTACGTCCTGGGCGTCTCACCGATCCAGCCTGGCTACCAGACATGGCAGATCAAGCCTCAGCCCGGTACACAGCCCTGGGCCGAAGGCCAGGTCCCCACCCCACACGGCACCATTGCCGTTCAATGGGGACAGAACGCCGTCAACCAGCAATTTGAATTGCAGGCCCAGGTACCAGCCAGCACCAGTGGCACCATTGCCATTCCGATCGCCAATGCCCAGGCCACCATCGTGGTCAACGGCAGCACCGTCTGGAGTAACAATAGCTTTCACGCAGCCACCGGTATCAGCGCCGGTCATAGTGACGGTCGATACGTCTATCTGACAGCGACTGGCGGAGCGACCTATCTCGCAACCAGTCACTAACGAGCACGTAGCTCAGAAGCAGGTAACATCAGGTCAGACCTGATGCTGCCTGCTTCCACGAGAGCGCACATCTCCTCGTCAAAATACGACGCTGCCAGCGTATACTTCTCGTAAAAGATCAAAATATTTCTATGGCAAGGAGCAAGCCTGAACCTTGAATAATCAAGCTATCTTTTTTTCATTTCTGCGACAACCAAGCACATTTACCGAATTGCAAATGGGACAACAAATCTTTAGCAGAGAAGAGATCCAACCATTCCTTTCCTCCATCCAACACTTACACACAGTTGAGGAGAAAAACGCCGTCCTGCGAGAATTTGCGACTCTTCTTCCCACCCTCGATGGATTCCATGCCGGGATACTGGCATTGCTCTGTGGCATTCTTATTGAACAAGGAGGTGATGTTTCTCTTCCTCTCAACGCGACAGTGGAAACGCTGCATAGTCAATTAAAGCTACTGAAACAGTATATAAAAATAAGCGAAGATGAGTACGATGAAGACCTGTTCCAGCGCTTCCCGGAGGCCATCCGTGCCCATGCCGCCCTTCCATTTCTCGCCCCTGCGGTCATGGCCATGCTTTGCCGAGAAAAGGACGCACGCAAACATTGGAGTCAACAACAGGATCTTCGTACACTCCTGAACGAATTGGAAGCAGCCGAAGCAATCCCTTTCTATCTTCATGCCATCTTCTCTTTGTGGGACGATCAGGATCTTCTAGTCCTTGATCAGATGAATATGCGTGGCTTTCTGACACGCCTGATAGGTGTCCAGGATGTCATGTATCACTGTTATGCACTCCTGCAACATGCTCTGCTAGAACTGACTGGACCAGATTATCTGGACGCAACACCAACTGACCCTCTGGCGGTCCGTTTTGCCCAGAATCGCGACATGACGCCAGATGATTATCGAGAGGCGCAAGAGCTCATTGATTTCCAGCGCTTTAATTTCAGAGTTCCGGGAGGACTAATTTTCTTTCCAGGCTCAGCACATTTTACAGAACTCCCCACCTTCGACGGAGTACCACTGTTACTGGTCGAAAAGAAACACATTACGTTTCAATGGGAACCCGCAAATATGTATCCAGTGTTGCACCAGGCCCTGCACTCACGCATCGAGATTGTTCGCGAACTTACACGCGAGGAAGTGGAAGACTGGTTCGTGCGTCTCGGTTGATTAAGGCATTGTCTTCTTTTCAGATCATCGCTTTGAACTAAATAAACTCAGATGAAAGCACTGGATCGGACAGGACGAGACAATTCGCAGACACCTCTGCTTACATTCTTGTCGTTCGGTTGTGCCAGCGTGTATAATTCTATGCAGAAGGTACAAGCAAGAAACACACAAACAAACAAGTTAAATCATAAGTCAGTTTGCTAACTGTTATTAGCATCGAGGAAACATAACATAATATGGGGAAGATTCTCATTATTGGGGCAGGGGCAGCAGGTAGTGTTGTGGCAAAAAAATGTGCCATGAATCGGGATGTTTTTACTCATATTCATCTTGCGAGTCGGACTTTTGCCAAATGTGAAAAAATTAAACGTGAGATAAAATCAGAGATAGATATATCGCAAGTGGATGCTGATAATACCAGTGAAGTGATTGCTCTGATCGAGAAAGTTCAGCCCGATGTCGTGGTAAATATGGCCCTGCCCTATCAGGATCTATCTATCATGGATGCCTGCCTTGCCACCGGCACTAACTATCTGGATACAGCCAATTATGAGCCAAAAGACGAGGCAAAATTCTCCTATAAATGGCAATGGGACTATGAACAACGCTATCGAGAAAATGACATTCTTGCGGTTCTTGGTTGTGGATTTGATCCAGGTGTAACTGGAGTTTTCTGCGCCTACGCCCAGAAGCATCTCTTTGATGAAATCCACGAAATTGATATTGTTGATTGCAATGCCGGTGACCATGGTCAGTCATTCGCTACGAATTTCAACCCTGAAATCAACATTCGTGAAGTTACTCAGAGGGGCAAATACTGGCAGGACGGTTCTTGGATTGAAATCGATCCGCTTTCCATATCGAAAATGGTTGATTACCCAGAGGTTGGACCCAAAAAATCCTACCTGCTGTATCACGAAGAACTCGAGTCTCTTGTCAAAAATATTCCACATTTAAAGCAGATACGCTTTTGGATGACCTTTTCAGATAATTACATCAAACATTTAGAAGTGTTACAGAATGTTGGCATCACCCGCATTGATCCCATTCTTTATAACGGAGTGGAAATTATTCCCCTCCAATTTCTAAAAGCACTTCTACCCGAGCCATCATCTCTGGCTGAAAATTACACCGGTAAAACATCCATTGGGTGCATTATCCAAGGGATAAAAGACGGTCAACCGAAGAAGTACCTGATCTATAATGTTTGCGATCATGCTGAGTGTAACAGAGAAGTAGGTGCTCAGGCTGTTTCCTACACGACTGGCGTGCCAGCAGTGGTAGGCGCAAAAATGATGCTCACAAAAAAATGGGCTGGAACAGGTGTCATTAATGTTGAGCAGTTTGATCCTGATCCATTTCTTGAAGAGTTGAGCAAACAGGGTCTGCCCTGGCACGTCCAGGAGCTTGATCCAACCAGTCAGGATGAGGTGGTAGCTTAAATGCTACTACCAGAAAAACTGGGATCGATCAAAACGCCCGCTTATGTCCTGGATGAGCGAGCGTTAACCCATAATCTTGAGAACATCGACGCTATTCGTGCGACCACTGGAGTAAAAATCATCCTTGCCACCAAAGCCTTCTCTATGTTTCAGGCATTTCCTCTCATGCGGAACTATCTGGATGGTACAACCGCGAGTGGCTATTACGAAGCACGACTTGGTCATGAAGAGTTCGGCAAAGAGGTCCATGTCTACTCGCCCGCTTTTGATGATGATGAAATAGCAAAAATTATCCCTCTTGCAGATCACATCACATTTAATTCGGTCGGACAATTTCGCAAATTCTATTCAGAAATTAAAACACACAGACCTTCTCTATCACTGGGCATCAGGATTAATCCTGATATTTCATTCGTGCAGACAGACCTCTATAATCCTTCCGCATTGTATTCGCGCATGGGGAGCCTGAAAAAATACATTGATCCGGAAACGCTTGGTTTATTAGAGGGGCTACACTTCCATAACCTTTGCGAGAATATGGCTAACGATTCTATCAAACTGATCGATTTTGTCGAAGACAATTACGCTGACTGGCTACAAAAAGTCAAATGGGTCAACTTCGGGGGCGGACATTTTATTAATCATCCAGATTATAATATTGCGCAACTTATTGCCCGCTTGACTGCTTTTCGCGCCCATTATCCTGAACTTGAAGTCATCCTGGAGCCTGGAGGAGGCGTTGTCTACGATACTGGCTATCTCGTTGCCAGCGTGATTGATATTGTTGAAAACAGCAAGCACATTGCGATTCTAAATACATCAGCCACAACCCACATGCCTGACGTGTTAGAAATGCCTTATCGTCCTCCTCTTTACGGCTCAGGCATGCCGGAAGAAAAGCGTTTCAACTATATCCTGGCTGGCAAAACGTGCCTGACTGGCGATGTAATTGGTGAGTATTCCTTCGATCAACCATTACAGATTGGCGATAAGCTGATTTTTACAGAGATGATGCAATATACCATGGTCAAAAACACGACCTTTAACGGCATGCCCTTGCCCGACATCGCTATTTTGCGCGAGAATGGTAACTACGATATTTTAAAATCATTTGACTACCACGATTTTATGGAAAGATTAGGAACTATTGAATAAAAGAAAAGTGCGCTTTCTCACGTAGAAGAAATAGCGACAAAAGAGCATGACACGTCCTCTACCTTTCAACTATGCTGACAAGACAAGACACACCGCCTACCTCGGAAATTTCACGCTAGATGAGAGGCTTTTTACTGATGATTGATACCGATAACATCCTTTATCTCACACGTAAAGACGTTGTACAAGCTTGTCAAGATATCGACAGTGTTGCGATCATCAAAGACATGTTTCGCCTGCATCAGACGCAACAAACCATTTTACCAGACGAAGCATATCTGGGTTGGACAAACAAGCGTAACGAACAAGCTCGCAGCTTAAATATGCCTGGTTACGTCGGAGGATCTTTTCAAAGTGTTGGGACCAAAATCATTAACGGCAACATCGCCAATCCCCAACATGGTTATCCACGAGCAAGTGGTCTGACTCTTTTACACGATGCACTTACAGGTCGTCCACTCTGCATCATGGAAGGAGCATACATTTCTAGCCTGCGTACCGCCAGTGTGTCGCTTTTAGCAGCCGAGCTACTTGCCGGACCAGCCGTACACAGTGTTGCGGTCATTGGAACTGGCGTACAGGCGCAGGCACATATCGCATTGCTGTTACAGCGAAAACAACAGCACTATCCCCATCTTACTGAAATCAGACTATTCGATCTCTCGCCTGAACGTCTTCAAGAAGCACAGGCTGCCCTGACAGAGATCATAATCCCCCATGCAGTCACGCTCACCATCGCTACGTGCGCTGAAGAAGCCATCAATCAAGCACAACTTGTCATTGCCACCACCACCACCACCGAGGGTTATATCGAACACGCATGGTTACAACCCGGTACCATCATTTCCAACATTTCGCTTGATGATCCACTCCCGGAAGTCGTCTTCAAAGCCGATTACATTGTTATTGACGATTGGTCACTGATCAAAGCTGATACTCGCCGTCTACTGGGTCGTATGTATCGCCAGGGACAGGTCATAGGACCCGATGATACACCTGCATCATCTTCTTCAGCAGATCAATGCCGACGTATCGATGCTCAACTAGGTGCTATCATCACTGGTGACAAGCCAGGACGCCGCCACGAGAGTGATATCATACTCGTCAATCCTTTCGGACTGGCTATCGAAGATGTTGCCATTGCCAGTTGCGTCTATAAAACTGCCAGACAACAACAACTTGGTATCTATCTTGAACGCTAAACGAGACCTCAGGCGAAAGAAGAGTCCTTCTACCCACTCGGTACAAAAAATACGGTTTCAATGGCATGACATTTATATCGGCTCAACGTACGCTTAAAGATGAGATAAGGTCGGTTTTATTGTCCCTTATATACTGCTATGGACAACAGAAGCGATATTTCACGCACGATTTTGATGAGTACAAATGTGTTCATCTCATGCTATTCAATCGTCTGAGTGAAACCGCTTGCTTGGCTCAGACATTTCTTTTCAACTCATCACCTTCCCATACAGGAGCGTGGTAGCTGTGCCAGACACGTAAGCGAGACGTTTACAATTGCTTTTTATTGCATGTCAGGAGATCAGATATTATGGCAGCAAACGATCCATCACCTGCCTCTATTGAGATTACGCATCTCAGTAAAATCTATGGACGCCCTCGCAAAACGGGGATTACAGCCGTCGATTATTTAGATCTTTCTATTCCCAAAGGGCAAATTTTTGGTTTCCTCGGCTCCAACGGAGCTGGCAAAACGACTACTATCAAGATGATCTGTGGGCTCGTCACTCCCACAACCGGCACCATCCGCGTCAATGGTTATGATGTCGCACATCAACGCGGTGCCGCCATGCGACAAATCGGAGTCGTGCTTGAGGGTACACGTAACGTCTATTGGAGACTTTCCGCCTGGCAGAATCTTCTCTACTTCGGACACCTTAAGGATCAATGGGGAAAGCCTCTACGCCTACGTGCAGAGGAATTACTGCGTGATTTTGATCTCTGGGATCGACGCAACGATCCATTACGTACTTTTTCACGTGGCATGCAACAGAAGGTAGCCATCTCCTGTGCCCTGATTGCCGATCCTCCGATCATTCTTCTCGACGAGCCCACGCTTGGACTGGACGTCCAGGCGGCACGCACCATGAAATCATGGGTCAATAAACTAGCGCGTGAGCAAAACAAAACGGTTATTCTGACGACGCATCAATTGGATATGGCTCAAGAGCTATGCGATCGTGTTGCTATCATGAGTAAAGGGCAGTTATTGACCAACAAACCTCTCAACGAGCTCTTAGATGTTTTCCAGCAGGAATACTATCAGATACAGATCAAGGGTCAGCTATCCGATCGGACACCGTTCCCTCAACTTACATTCGAGGAGGATGGTGAGAACATGCAATTGACTGGAGTCATCTCCAGTCGAGCAGTGCTCCATCAGTATCTCTGCTCGCTCTATGATCAAGATGTTACGCTCCTCGGAGTCAAACGCGTCGAGCCTAATCTAGAAGAGATTTTTGTCCGGCTCCTTAGTGGAGGAGAGAAAGAGGAGGATCATGATCACCGCATCGTTAGCGTCACTCAATGAGATCTATAAACGCCTGCTGATCATCTGGGACTATAAGTTTAATATTATTACCCAGTTGATTCTCATTTCAATTATTTTCATTGGGGCCAGTTTTCTCATCGGAGGCGGGCAGTTTCATCAAGATCAACTGGTCACGTTGTTCTTAGGCTACGTTATCTGGTTCTACGCACGTATCGTCATCATGAGCACAAGCGCCGATCTCATCGGTGAAGCTCAATCGGGAACCCTGGAGCAAATGTATATGACCCCTGCTCCTACCGAAATGTTGCTCGTCGGACGTGTCATCGCAATGCTCATTACAACGACTATTCAGGTAATCCTGACAAGCTTCTTGCTCGTACTCATCATGCGTATTCAGCTTCCACTGCGTTGGGAAGCAATTCCAGTCTTATTTTTAACGCTCGTTGGCCTCTTCGGCTTCGCCTTGATCCTGGCTGGAGCCACCCTGGTCTTCAAACAAGTCGAGTCTCTGGCAGATCTCATTCAAAATCTGCTTTTATTCTTGACTGGCTCACTTCTACCCATTGAAAACTTCCCCACGTGGCTCGCCATTTTCGCCCGGACCCTTCCCATCACAGAAGGTATTGATGTGTTACGCGCCATTCTACAACACAATCAAACGCTCTCATCCACCTGGGATAATGGTAGCCTGATACTCCTGATCGTCAATTCAGCCGTTTACCTGACCGTAGGTTGGATCTGCTTTAAATGGGGAGAACACACCGCCAAGAAACAAGGTTCGCTCAGTCATTATTAACTTACAGCTCTCTTATTATGGCTATACGACAAACGTCGGCATTTTCGACGCTTACAGCACAACATGTGTAATACGAAAGGCGGCAAATACGAGTTTATGTCCACTACTGAATTACAACCTACACCAGAGCAGACGGATCAGCTACAAACACAGATTCGTGTCGAGCAAGTCTCGAAAGTGCTCAGTCACCAGATGACCCGCACAACCATTCTCGAAGACATCTCATTCTCGATCAATACAGGTGAGCTTTTTGCCATCAACGGCCCATCGGGCAGTGGCAAATCCACCATTCTCAATATACTCATCGGAGTTGATCGTCCCAGCAGCGGGCGCATCTTTTTTGCCAATCAACTCTTACAAGACATGAGCGAGAACCGTCTGGCTCGCTGGCGTGGACAAAACGTAGGTATCGTTTTTCAATTCTTCCAACTCCTGCCCACGCTCACCGCCCGTGAAAACATTCTCCTCGCGCTAGAATTAGGCCATACCTATCCACGCCGTCAGTGGAAGGACCGAGCCAACGAATGCCTTCATCTGGTCGATATGGACGCCTATGCGGAACGTCTCCCCAGCGAACTATCAGGTGGACAACAGCAGCGTGTCGCCATCGCCCGTGCGCTTGCCAACAATCCGCCGGTCCTGGTCGCTGACGAGCCCACTGGAAATCTGGATTCGAAAACCGCAACCCAGGTCTTTGACCTACTCGATAAGCTGACGCAACAAGGAAAAACCGTCATCTACGTCACACATGATCCTCATCTCTCGACGCGAGCGCACCGCTGCATTCATCTCCTTGATGGGCATCTTGTCCAGAACAATGGCGAATAATCGATAGTGTAGGAGTAATACGTCATGCGTGCGTCGACCAAAAAAGTCATCACAGATATCTGGTATCGCAAACTGCGGACCATCTTAACCATCCTGGGCATTGCCATTGGGATTACTGGACTAACCGGCATCAGTATCGCCTCCAGCCACTTCCAAAGCAGCCTGGAATACAGTAGCAGCCAACGCCTGGCTCCAGACATGCACATTTACACGCCTCCCACCAATCCAGTTCTTGCTACATTTATTCAGCAGCAGCCAAACATCAAGACGGTCCAGGCTCAAGGAGGCATTGTCACACGCTGGCAGATCGGTTCTGACAAGAAATTGATTCAGGTTGTCGGCGTCCTCGATTTCCAACATCAAAAACTTGATAAATTCCAGCTTATCGAGGGAAAACTGCCTGGAGCGAGCGAAATCGCCCTGGAGAGTGGAGCGCGAACATTCTCGCCCGTCAAAGTTGGAGATCATATCCTCTTACAAACAGGCTCGCAGTATCAGCAACTGACCATCTCTGGCTTTGTACAGACTCAGGGACGCGCCACAGCGGCCATTGACAACGAAGCCTATGGCTACATGCATGAAGCCAACTTTGAGCAGTTCTTTCATCGTACAGGCGTGACAGACTTTGAGATCCAATTAAACAACTACGATCAGCGTTATCAGACCCTGGGCCAGCTCTCGCAATCCCTCCAGCAAGACCGTCACATCCCACTTGACGGTAGTAATGTAGGGCGTGATGATAGTGTGCAACAGATTGCTAATGGAATCTTTAGCCTGATGAATGTTCTTTCTGTCGTAGCGCTACTGCTCAGCCTTATTCTGATTATCAGCACCATCAGTTCGCTGATCACAGAACAGATTCCCACCATTGGCACCATGAAAGCCATCGGGGGACAACGTGGACAAATTATCCGCCATTATCTTACTATCGTCTTCTGCTATGCCTTGATCGGCACGTTGCTTGGGATTCTGGCTGGTATTAGCGGAGGCTATGCGCTGGCTACCTACCTTGGCGGATTGGTAAGTCTGCATATCGGACCATTAACCGTTACGCCGTTACAAATCATCTTGAATGTACTCATTGGATTACTGGCACCTCTGCTGGCTGCGTTATTTCCCGTCTTTCAGGGTACCAGGATTACAGTGAAGCAGGCATTAAGTGGTTATGGAGTCACAAACACCACTCATCAACGAGGGGTTGGATCACGCCTTAGTTATGTGTTCACACGTCTTTTTCCACAAACGATGCAATTCGGCATGCGTAGTATCTTTCGTAAACGCACCCGTGCTATTCTGACGATGATCACCTTAACCATCGCTGGGACCGCCTTCTTAGCTATTCAGACAGCTAGCTTTTCGTTCACCAGCTTCCTCGATCAGATGTACAACAACTACCACTATCATGTTTTAGTCGCTCTCTCTGATCCCATTGCACTCAGCGATTATCAGCACACCCTCGCATCAGTATCAGGAGTAAACAAGATTGAGCCACTCTTCCAGGACACTATCTCAACCAACTGGGGTGACGCCACGTTAACCGGCCTGCACAGCAACACACAGTTCTACCAGAAAACAGACCTGACGGGACGCTGGTTCCGTGATGATGACCAGAACGTTGTACTTCTCAGTAAAGATGCAGCCACCAAATCTGGCCTGAAAATTGGCGACTCAATCACATTCCACTATGGTCCGCACCAGGCCACCTGGCACATCATCGGAACGGTACAGGACTACAGCGGAGTTGGTACTGATACGCTTGGGGCACTTATTGCTCCGCTTGCGCAGGTTAATGCACTGATGGGGATCGGACCGGATCAGACCCAAAAAGTTATGATCAGCTCAACGCAGGCGCAACCCGACCAGGCGTCTCTCAACGCACTAAGCAAACGTGTTGACGATGCAATGAGTACTGCCGGCTACCTCCCTGATGTCCTCACGGTACAGGATGAAATAGCACAAGCGCAAGCAAAATATCAAACCGTCTTCATCTTATTAGACATGGTTGCCATCATCGTCGGCTTTGTCGGAGCAGTCGGGCTGGCAAATGCATTAGCCATGAGTGTTTTAGAGCGACGCCGTGAAATCGGCATCTTACGCTCAATGGGAGCGGTTGGAACAAAAGTAGCGCAAGTCTTCTGGACAGAAGGGAGCACCATCGGCCTACTGGCCTGGCTACTCGCGCTGATCCTTGGTCTACCGGCATCCTATGCACTGGTGCTTTTACAGGGAAAACTGCTCGCCCCTATCCCATTTGCATTTGCGCCCATCAATCTCATCTGGATGTTAGCAGCTATTTTGATTCTAACATCACTCGCCAGCATTGGTCCTGTTGTGGGAGCCATGCGTGTGAAAATAGCCCAGACATTACGCTACGAATAGCCTCATGCATAGAGACGGTATCGAAAACGAACTCCTCCTTTCCCTGACGAAAGGAGGATTGATGGAGAACACGATGCATCGAATACAAAGTACGAGTCCCTGGTTCTACGGTGCCAGACCAGATCCTGGCGCTCGGCTTCGCCTCTTCTGCCTACCCTATGCGGGCGGAGGGGCTTCTTCCTATTTCCCTTGGATCAGCTTGTTGAGGCCCAATATTGCCGTCTATCCCATCCAATTGCCTGGACGAGAGAACCGCATTAAAGATCGACCCTTTCAAGACTTTGACGAGTTAGTTCAGACGCTGACAACCATCATCCGTCCCTACATGGACCTACCTATCGCCTTCTTTGGTCACAGTATGGGAGCATTAATCAGCTTTGGGATCGCCCAGCAGTTGCGCCGCGAGGGTGCTGATTTACCTAAACATCTCTTTCTCTCCGCCTATCGGGCGCCTCAGCTTCCCAGTAACGAAGCTTTGCACAATCTTCCCGAAGCCCAGCTAGTCCAAAAAATTTTGCAGATGCAAGGCACTGACCCCTCTCTCATGCAAAACACAGAGTTAAGAGCACTACTTCTACCCCTTCTCCGTGCCGATTTTGCCATCTGTGAAAGCTATCATCATCGTCAGGAAGAGCCACTGGACTGTCCCATCACCGTTATTGGTGGCCTGCAAGATGTTCGTGTTAATCAAGAAGCATTACAGGCCTGGCAAGAGCAGACAAGCCAGAAATTCCAACTCCAGATGCTGCTTGGAAATCACTTCTACTGGCGCACGCGACCGCAACCCACACTCAACATTATTTCTCACACCTGTCAAAACATATTACGAGCAAACCTGGAAGGCAACGACCTGGAAGACGACGACGAACAAGGCAATCTAACAGTATAGTCAGGAGACAAGATGAACACAAATATCCCCCTCGATGAAGCAATTGAGGATCAATTTGATGAAGAAGCACAGGACGAGCTTGATGGCTCCTCATTTGAAGCTGTATTCAATGGGCTTGATCGCTCACTCATCCATCTTCCAACCTATCGAGAATTATTTTATCGCTGGGAACGTCAACAATGGGACAGTGGAGCCTTAGATTTTATTCCAGACCGTATTCAATGGGAAGATTTGCTCCCGGAGGAGCAAGATGAGCACATAGTTGTTCTCTCAAGTTTCTATCAGGGAGAAGTCAGCGTCACCGATGCTCTTGGACCCTACGTCCTGGCGGCCCCGGACGAGGAGATGCGCTTTTTCCTGACAACTCAGCTTGTTGATGAGGCACGCCATGCAGTCTTTTTTGATCGCTTCTTCCACGACGCGCTTGATCTGGGGCAGAGCGATCTAGAAGCCTCGCTTCACGCCGCACGTCGTCACATTAGCCCTGCCTCGCAAACCATCTTTTTGGAAGCCTTGCCAGAGATCGCCAATCGCTTACGCCAGGAGCCTGACAAGATCTCCCACCTGATTGAAGGGGTTGTGCTCTATCACCTTGTTGTTGAAGGTATGATGGGACTGGCGGGGCAGCGCATGCTTTTAGAGCGCTTCCGTGCCGAAAACCTTTTCCCATCTTTTCGCATAGGAATGACGGCAGTCACGCGTGATGAGTCGCGCCACGTGATCTTCGGAGTATGCTTCTTACGCGACATGCTCCAGAGAGACAGCAAACACGTCGTCACGCTAGAAAACGCGCTCAAAAAATACGCGCCAATCGCTCTCGACTCACTCATGCCTCAAGATGAAGATATAGAAAAGCTCCTGCGTAACAAAGAAGACCCCTGGAAGATGCCACGTTACGCGCGTGAGTCGCTTGGAAAAAAACTCAACGCCATCGGCCTCAGAAATATGGCCTTGCCGCTCCCAATCTTACCCGCACTATAAATGAGACATAATTGCACATTCCTGTAAAGCGAACCCGCTAGAGAAAATTTGAGTGCCATGATTCAAGGTCTACCGACAGATAACCTACAGTCATCCAACGCAGACGGATTGCCCGCCGTCGTGCAGACACCGATGGTAGCAGTACAGCTACACATTCAGGGTAGAATTCACACCATCCACCTCAAACTTGAGAGCGCAAACCCGACCGGTTCCATGAAGGACCGGACGGCGCTTGCGCTCCTCGAACATTTACAAAGCCAACACAGCCTGACAAAAGAATCGGTGATTATCGAATCGACATCCGGCAATCTCGGGATTGCACTGGCACATCTCTGCCATCACGCCCACTATCGTTTTATCGCCGTCATTGATCCCAAGACCACAGCAGAAAACGTCCAACGCATGCAAGGCCTGGGTGCTCAAATTGAACTTGTCACACAGCCAGACCAGAATGGAGGTTATCTACTCTCACGCCTTGAACACGTCCAAAAACTGTGCCAGCAACACCCCAACTACCTCTGGACCGACCAGTATCACAATCTTGCCAACCCGGCCATTCATTACATGAGCACCGGTCCCGAAGTGTATCAACAAATGGAACAGCGCGTTGATGCCATCTTCATCCCCGTTTCGACTGGAGGGACACTTGCTGGCATTGGTCGCTTTTTCAAAGAAGTAAGTCCTGAAACCCGGGTGATCGGTGTAGACGCACATGGCTCAGTCATCTTCGGCACCCCTCCTGCTCCCCGCAAACTAACAGGCATCGGCTCCTCGCGCCCATCTGAATTTCTGCGTCCTCATCTTTACGACAAACACCTGCTCGTCACAGACCAGGAAGCCTTCCTTGGTTGTCGCGAGCTCTACAAACGCACAGGCATACAGGTCGGAGGATCAAGTGGAGCCGTACTTGCAGCCTGTGCCGCCTATCTCACACAGTATCCAGATTGCAAACGGATTGCCTGTATCTGTGCAGACCAGGGAAAAAACTACGCCTCGACCATCTTCAACGATCAATGGCTAGCCGAACACGCCAACATCAACATCCACAGCGCACAGACTAACCTCACCTTTCGCCCACAACCATAAATCCCAGGTGGTGCGGGAGATCCCTGTACTCCACACCAGCAGGTAGTCCCGTTACGCCAGAAGCGATCTCTTGTCACTTCCGCTGCGCCACATACAGGATTGCCAGATAGCCTTTGGTGATAGATCCACAATAGCGGGTATTGATCAACTCCGCGATATCGTGAAAGAGACGGTCGTGCCTGTGTTTCTCTAATATCCGGTGATTAGAATAGGTATCCAGCAAGCGAAGATAACTGGCCGCATCGTAGGTAATATCCCAGTGATATCGACATACCGACACATCACGAAAGAGGCCTGTCTGCTCCATTTCTATCTTGACCGGCTCCTGTATCTCATGCGGCCACAGTAACGAACCATATTTCTCCTCTTGTTCCGGCACCTGTTGCCGATAGATCTGCTCCACCTCCTCAAAAAAGCCTTGAGAAGCCTCGCTCTGGACATGCACGTGCCAGAACAAGGCAATAGCCCCAGAAGGTTTGAGAGCCTGTGCTGCTTTCCGATAAGAAATGCTGGGATCAATCCAATGAAAAGAGGTCGCAGCAAACGCAAGATCAAATGCTTCCGCTTCCACTTGCCAGGCTTCAAACGCCTCTGTTTGGATATCGACCAGAGGATACGCAGCCACATTACGGCGTGCCTGAGCAGCCATGTTGGCCCCAAGCTCAATACAGAGCAGGCGATAGCCCCTCCGTGCCAGAGGGGCCGTCGCCTGCCCGGTTCCACATCCAATTTCGAGAATCCTTCCGGCAGGAGGGAGACCTGAGAGCATCACAATATCATCAAAAAGTGCTTCAGGATAGCCAGGCCGAGCCTGATCATACAGCAAAGCATCCTGATCAAATGTCGTTCGCAAGTGCATTTTATCTGATTTCATATCTTATTTACTCCTTCCATGAGCAGGAGCAGTAAGTGTAAAGTCTCCTCATAGCTTCCCTGATCCAGCAATCAATAGATTGTAGCTCACGCAAAGTATACCAGATCCGCTTTATCCCTATGAGAAGGGAGGAGTATATCCAAGCAACCTTGAGAGATCAATGAAAATTTTTTCAGGCTCTCCTGGTTGGATTGTGGCATTTTGAGCTCGCCAGGAAATAAAGCCATCGGGTCGCACCAGGACAGCACCTGAGTCGCTTATCCTGTAGCTTGTCAGAAAGCTGCTATCGTCATCTCTATACGGTTGATTATGGCCGATGCGGTACCTATCCACAGATACGCCCAACCTATCTGCTGCCTTTACAAACGCCTCATGCCAGTACTGTCCATCGGAACCTGTCAGCAAAACGAAATTGCGTCCATAAAGATCGAGGATTGAAATCTGCTTGCCTTTGTGGCTTAACCAGACATGGGGAGCACGGGTTCCAGAGCGTGCCGACGGCTCATTTTCGAATAGAGCTTCCTCATCATTCTCATGGATAGAACGATATCGATAGCCACAGATCACACTGAAGGCTGTTGGTTGAGGCGCATCGGAGCTTTTGCGAACGCGCATCAACATCTCCTCGGCACTGCGCGTAATAGCATCACTTTGTTCATGATGTGGTAGGCGATAGGCATATAAGCCAGTGGAAACGCCCACAGCAAGATCCGCAACTGCTTGCCGTTCATGACCATAGGTTGCCAACAAATCCTGGTGAGCCTTTTTTTTGAGCACCAGAGCCAGCTTCCAGGCCAGATTGTGAGCATCGGCAATACCGGTATTAGCGCCAAACGCTCCCATCGTTGTCATCACATGCGCAGCATCGCCAGCCAGAAAGATCCTCTCCTGCTGATAGCATTCCGCAACACGAGAAGCAAGTTCCCAGGGAAGCGTGCTGATTATTTTAACAGGCTGGTCAGGAATACCAATTGCCGCACGTACAAGATCAAGGCAATAGCCTTCTGATGGTGCGTCGAGACGTTCACCGACCCTGGGCTTAAGATTGGCGAACAGCGCCCAGCGATCTCTTGACTCTCCCGATTGTCCCATAATGCCATCGAGTGTGGCGTTATTGACAAAACAGAGTGTCACCTTTCTTCCCTGAAGGGCCTCGTTGAGATCGGTTTGAAACAGTATGCTCACCCATTGACCCAGCGTCCCATAGCCATATGAGCTTATGCCAAGCTGTTGCCGAATCGCACTTCTATTGCCATCTGCTGCTACCAGATAATGTGCATGGATATGGGATTCCCGACCGGTAGCTCGTTCGCGGATGAGAGCGTTGATACCTCCAACCTGTTGTTCAAACTGCACCAGTTCCGTACCAAAACGAATATCGCTACCCAGCGCCCTTGCATGCCGCTGCAAGATCGGCTCCAGCTTATTCTGCCCGATCATCGCCGTCCGTGTGGAACTCTCAAATGGATTGATGTAGTTAGCCTGTCTGTAAGCTGGAGATTCAGTGCTATCAAGCACCTTTCCCAGCAGACTTTCTACGCGCAAGCCCATTTCACCGATTTGTTCTGGCGGCGTTTCTTGTTCAAAGATGGCAGACTCGATCCCAACCTGACGAAAGAGCTCCATCGTTCGTGAGTTGAAACCATTGGCTCGTGCATGGATCGATGTTGTAGCATGTCGCTCAACCAGGAGTGCAGAAATACCATGCTGTGCTAAAAAGAGCGCCATTGAGAGACCAACAACACTTCCTCCCACAATCAGGACTGGTACATCTTCGTCAAATCTTCGTGAAAAATTTTCGCTCATAGTGTTTCCTCCAAACATAGGTGATACTTCGTCTGGATGGCAGTATAGAGCGAGGAAGGGTGAAAGCGCATCACCTGCTCTCGTGATTTTTGCATGCGAAAAATCTGAACCAGTCACAGTGGTGAAGGCACCGGACATGATAGGTGAACAGAATAACCCTCTTTTCTTGTTAATGAAACTGAGCAAGCATAACAAATGATTCGCTTCCTACCCGATTGCGAGCGGTATCTACGATTTCAAAGCCCATCCGCTCGTATAGGTATCGAGCAGGATTGCTCTTACGAACGCTTAACATCACTGCCGGATACACTTGGCTGGCCGCTTCTAGGAGATGTTTCATCAATTGCGTGCCGATCCCTTGCCCAAGCGAGTCTGGAAGGACGGCAATAGCGAGTTCCGGTATGCCGTCGCTAATCAAGCGAGACATCTTCTTTTCTTCAATGAGCAGACGAAGCCAGGCAGCCCCCAATGGACGCTGATCGTGTGGATGCAGGGCGAGTACTCCCATATCGGTATCGCGTCCCCAGCCTTGAACATATTTTTGTAACCCAGAATTGTTTCTCGCTGCATCAGATGATGTCTCGCCATCTTCTTCCATATGAGCGGCATAATAGAGCATTTGCCAGAGAAATGGCTCGTCTTCTTGCCTCAATGGCCGTATGAGGGCATCCATGTCGTTTCTCCAGAGCACGTTCTTCTTGTGCTTTATTTTAACTCAGAGCACACTTCGCGGGCAAGCACCCATACCTTGAGATCACATAAAATGGGAGTCATGCAAAATGTCTGATCGTGAAGAGATCTCCGCCCCAGTTTACTAATGGCTTTCCGCTGAGAAAAGATGAAGATGTTGAACAATCGCTCGCGCTTCTCGGCGACTATGCACGTTGAGCTTGCGGTAGATACTGTTCACGTGCGTTTTCACGGTATTGATTGAGACGATCAGTTCACGCGCAATTTCTGGATAGGAAAGTTCGGCGACAAGGAGGCGTAGCACTCGTTGTTCCTGTCGTGAAAGTGGCTCCTGATGTGCCACCGCATGCTGTTGAGCTTCCTGCTCCACCCTCAAAGATCGAAAGAGAGGCTGAAGAGAAGTAAACAGTTCTGAATGAGCAGAGAAACGGGTCTGTAACATTGTAAGACGCTGCAAAGCGTGCGCATTGGATCCCTGGAGAGACCAGATCTGTACCAGGATGGATGCTGAGCGCAGCAACAATTCCTGATCTCGCCATTGCTCGCTCGCGTCCCATGCCTCTTGAGCAACTTGTTCCGCAGTCTCCATATCATTCCATTTATATGAGGTTCGTGCCAATCCGAGCAAAGCCGGGATGAGATCCTCGCGATCTCCTACTTCCCTGGCTTCCTGGGCTACGCGACGGTAACAGGCAGCCGCGTGCTCTAACACTCCTTGCTCACAATAGACCGTTGCCAACAGCAGCATACAACTACGTGTCCCATGTGGATGATGAAGGTTTGTCCAGATTGTGAGTGCCTCTTGCAAGAGTGACGTGGCCTCGGTAAGTTGCCCACACGACAATGCTCTTGACCCCAGGAAGTTAAGGCAAACTCCGCGCCAATGCTGAGACTCCAGTGGCAACCACCGTAAGGCCTGACTGGCATAGGCAACTGTCTGCTCTTGCATGCCTTGCCGCATCGTGAGGTAAGCACGAAAGGCATAGACTTCACCGAGTCGAGCGAGATTGCCTTCAACGCGCCAACACGTATCAGCCATCTGCAACAGCGCATCCATCTGCTTAAGTATGCTAACCGACGGTCGCTCTGGTGCTACACTCACAGAGAGAACTTGCGCATAGTGAAGACAGAGCTGAGGGTATCGGGAGAGAATGTCATTGGGCAGTTGTTCCAACCAGCGCCACAATGTGGAGAAATCCTGCATATCATCGAAACCTCGATTGGTCAAATAGTGGTCGATCAGAACTGCGGCGTGTTCTGTATCCTGTGTTTGCAGCGTCTGCTCAACAGCCTCTGTGAGTATCTCTTCCCGCTCCTGCCAGCTACTTACCTCGCATGTTTGCATCTTCTGAAAAGCGCTTCCAATCTCCTCTAAACGTGTTGTGGACAAGTCGACGCTACGGCCCACGTAGCGTTTTGCGATACATTTCCCTTGTCGTTGATAAGCATACCAATATCCCTGGCTACTCTTTTTGCGCGTCTCTTTGAGTAGATTAAAAGAGCCATTTCTTCCACGAAAAGAGATGGAACTATGTGCAGCCAACCAGGCAGGCCATGAAGCGTTATCGGCCTGAAGCAAACGATGACCGTGTTCATAAAGCCAATAAAGGTCTTGTTCTCCTGACCAGATAAGCATAAAGTGGGCTATTTTGGGCATCACTCCTCTCACCTTCTATTTGTTCCCCAATTAGTTCTTATGGGAGTATATATACTGCTCGATAGAAGGTCAAGAGGATACCTTGCCACATGATGCTTGAAAACGGTGCGCGCTCCAATTAGATAAAAATCGGTCTTCTCAAGTGGGAGTGACTGTTAACACAAAACCTTGCAAAGACGTAAAAAGCAGGAAGGGATTACCTTGCCAGAAGGCAAAAAGCTACGCCTGGGCTACAGCAAGACACCCCTACGCGATGCTCTTGTCAAAGAATTCAAAGCTTCTCTTTTCGGAAAAGCCCCAATCTTTCCGGAAGAGGAGATGGAACTGCGAAAAAAAGTGTATCTGGCCTTCTTGCTTGGAGAGAGTGCCCAGGCATAAAATGTCGCATTGACGACGATGTGGAGGCAACCGTTTGTTACGACTGATGGGCTGTGAACTGAAAAGGAGAAGGAAGGATATCATGCTTATCGAAGAACAACATCTTCGGGCAAGGACGAGGCGTCTCTCAAAACGGCGCCTCTATACTGTTACAATACATGAGCTCGCTATCCTCTCATGAGAGACCCAGGAGGGAGTGACAGTTCCACTCCTGAAAAGCGGCGACCATACATTGCATTTTCGGCCACCAATACTCCTTACTCGCTCCACCAAAGCAATCCTGAACAGGCATAAGCAGCCAAAAGATCAGGCCCGTCCGATAGTCGATCAATAGATCATCCCATGAGTAGTTATTCACTCCATGTTTCTGCAGAACCGTGTGATAGCAACGCAGCATCTTCTCTTCGCGTTGGTGTTCGTGTCGCTGCTCGGGAGTCCAAAACGCTGCACACAAGTTGGCGAGGTCATAGCCTCCAATGTCGACTGTTGGTGATTGCCAATCCAGCAAATACGTCGCACCAGTTTCTGAATTCTTTGGGCACAGAAAGTTGGCGAAGTAGGCATCACCATGAATAAGGGTTAGATTGCTCCTCTCACGAAAACGAGGCTCCAGATACTGCTCCCAGTGACGTGACAAATGAGTAAGTACCTGTTCATACAGCTCCCGCAACTCGTCAGGGAACCACTCATACTCATGAGTCAGAAGATATTCCCAGGAGGTTCTTCGGAGACGAAGGTACAAGGCAAATCGCTCTGCATTGCGAGACCAGTATCCGATATCGAATGTATTCTCCCCAAGCAATGGATGATCCCACCAGTATGCATGGATCTGAGCAAGCACCTCGATAACGGCGTCGATGTCGGCTGCGGCAGGTACTCCCTCGACCAGACTGATTTGTTGATCACGCGTGATGGGTGGATGATGGGTCTCTGAAAGATCCTGCAAAAGCACATAGGAGTTTTTGCTTTGCGAGTCTGTGGCTGCTGCATAACAAGGAATCACCACAGAGGGATGGTCTGGCAAAGATGCAACGAGTTGATAAAACTTCACTTCTTCCATGCCTGCCTCTTGCCCCCAGGCACTTTGTGTATTCTGTTTGAGTACCAAGCGCCTTGGTGCCTCTCCAGAAGCATCTGCTGAATAGTGGAGGAACAGATGGCTGGTATGAGAGTTAAATGCTCCCGCCGTTTCCTTTTCGATGCACCTCACCTTGCCTTCCCGAAGAACTCCTGCATGGCGCAAGACTATGGTGAGCCACTGTGGCGTGAGAGGCTCGGGAACAGAAAGAAAGGCATTCATAGCACACCTCTTTTGCGTTCATACGATGTTCCAAATCGTTTCATACATGACCCATCGTTCTAGATAGTTGGATTTAACAGTCACATCAACGCCGCCAATTCACAGCGAGATTAATCACAGCAATCGTCAAGCACACCACCAATAGACATGCCCAGCGTCCCAGCGCAAACAAAAGATTGCCAGCCTCAGCATCTGAGACATTCCCTTCCAGGATAACCGCACACAGAGGAGCCAGCAGAGCCAGAGAAACAATTGCCACCGTCATCCGCTGCTTCTGCGTCAGCCCCGGCTGCGATTGCTGATAAATCTTCTGAGAAGGACCATACGTACTTCCCATATCCTGATCATAAGAAAAACGCTCTCCAGTTGGAGGCACATCACGCTGCTGCGTATAACCGCGCTCTCTATCCTGTTGTTCTTGATACATGACATCTCCTTTTTTTCTTAAATAATACAATAACAATCTTGAGCTACACTCTCCAACATGTTACATTTTTCGCGCCGGCACAGGCAAAAAGCCGCACTGCACCAGATAATTCAAATAGGTATGCAATAAATTCTCATCGAGAGGAGGACAAGTCACAGCCAGGCGTTTCAGTGCCAGATGTGTATTCTTGTAATCGGCCTCCACCCGTGTAGCTTGACCTTCGCGAGCTTGCACCTGAAATAAATCAGGCGTCGGTAATTCCAACAGAACGCCGCTAAATCCTGCATCTGCCGCCCTGGCATCCTCCTCCTCGCACAACCGCGCAACTGCTTCATACCACAACGTATACTCTGTAGGTTGCACATCATAGCCAAAGCTATTCAGCCATCCAATAATGTCATTCACCTTGCCCTGCACTGCATTGTACAGATGGAATGCCTGCCCCAGAGAAGCCTTGCGCAAGGATAATCCCACGATAGCCCCACTCACATAATCAACCGGAGTCATCTCCAGAGTATCGTTCTCCGTCATGATTGGTCCCTTACCAAGCATGATGCAACTCTTGATCAGCAGACAGAAAACATCATTTGTACGCCACGCGCCATTGCGGCTATCACCACTAATGCGCCCCGGCCGATAAATAACAACCGGCAAGCCGCGTGAGCGTGCAATGGTCACAATCTTCTCCGCCACCCATTTACTCTGAGCATATCCCCCATGGACATAATTGAGAAACTCATCCAGTGCTTCCTGTTCACGTACATGTTGTACGAGCGTTTCTCCCTTATGAGGAAAGACGCTCAAGGTCGAGACATAATGCAATGGTTTTATATGATGCGTAGTCGCCAGACGAATGACCTCTTTTGTACCGCGTACATTCGCTGCTTTTAGTTCTGCATATGGATAGACCATATTCACAAAAGCACCATTATGGTAGATCGTATCCACCGTCTCTGCGAGCAGCATAAATTCAGCAGAAGTCAGCCCCAGTAACGGCTGAGACAGATCGCCTTGCACTACATGTATACGCTCACGCCACTCGGGCGAGACATCTATCCCACTCTCTAAGAGCAGACTCCACAACTTCTGCTCGCCTTCTGCCAGACCGGTAGCACGTATGAGACAGTAAACATGCACAGATGTCTTTCTCAAAAAATCTGCCAGCAGCGCACATCCCAGGGTTCCTGTCGCGCCAGTAAGCAGGACACGTGCAGGAGCTATCTTCAAATCCCCCACCCACACCTCGGGACAGATTGTACTCTCCAGCGTCGCATCCGCCAGCAGATCTACAGGCGCATCAACCTGTGTATCAATTTGTGTGGCGGGAGAGGAGCCAATACTATGCCGATGCAGCGTATGCGCCAGTGACTCAATCGTTCTTCCTTGAAAGATCGTCGCCAGGGATAGACGTACGCCGAAATCCTCTTCAATTCGCTTCATCAAGCGTACAGTGAGCAGTGAATGCCCGCCCAGCATAAAGAAATCATCATGCACCCCGATCAATTGTACACCCAGTAACTCCATCCACAATGCCGCCAGATGCTTCTCCAGCTGCGTACGCGGCGCCACATATGCCGCTTGATCATAAAAGGTATCATCGATATTCAGAGCTAACAAACGTCGCTTATCCACTTTTCCATTTGCGGTTAGCGGCATACTCTCAACAAAAACCACCGCCGTAGGAACCATATACTCAGGTACAGACTCGCGTAAGGAGCTGAAAGCGGCTGTGATACTTTCCTGATTTTCCGTCTGCTGCTCTTTTTGAATATAGGCTACAAGCTGCTCGCTACCACCAGCGTTTGTCTTTTTAAGGACCCGGCACTCCTGGATACCTGCTTGTTGCCGCAGGATATGTTCTATCTCGCCCAATTCGATGCGATAGCCATGCAGCTTCACCTGCTCATCGATCCGCCCGCAAAACTCTATCACACCATCTGCTCGATAGCGTCCCAGGTCGCCAGTACGATACAGACGTGCTCCCGCTTGCGAGCTCAAAGGATCTGGCAGAAAGACGCCAGCAGTCTTCTCAGGCTCATACAGATAACCTCGCCCGACCCCAATTCCTCCCACATACAGCTCGCCAATCACTCCAATAGGTTGAGGAGCAAGATGCGCATCCAGCACGTAGACGCTCAAGTTCGCGAGGGCATGCCCAATTGGAACCTGCTGATTGCGTCCCTCACACTCTTGTAGGCTACCGACTATATGATGCGTTACATCATCTGAACATTCGGAAGGCCCATAAGCATTGAGCAAGGGTATCGATGGATAACGCTGGAGCCACGCAACTGCCAGATCACTCTTCAAAGCCTCACCGGTTGCCAGCAGACAGCGCAGTGCCCCGGTTGCTGCTGGTTGCTGCGTTTCGGCCAGCAGCGTCTCCAGCCATGATGGCACGACCTCCAGGATACTAACTTCATCGCGCACAACCTGCCGTAACAACTCTTCGGCGTTCCAAACAACTTCTTCGACATAGATCCGTACCTCAGCGCCGGCCAGCCAGGGAGTGAGTAGCTGCCAGATCGAGATATCAAAGCAAGCTGAAGCCGTCTGTGCCACGATATCTTCGGATTGCACCTGTAACTCTTCAAGCTTAATACTCAAATGATTCAACATCCCGCGCTGCTCTACTAGAACGCCCTTCGGCACACCGGTCGAGCCTGAAGTATAGATCACATACGCCAACTGCTGCCCTGCATACCAACCAGGACCCTCCATCTCCAACTCATCAACAAAGTCAGGCTGCTCAGCCAGTAAGGATTGCAGAATGAGAAGCTCAGAATTTGCTCCTTTTTCTTGCAGCTCACTCAGCATCTGGACGCCCCATGCCTCCTGCTCCTGCGATACAAGCAGCAATCGTGGACGACTCTGACTCACCATCTGCTTCAGGCGAGCCTGTGGATAACGTGGATCAAGTGGCACATAGACGCCACCAGCCAGCATAATCCCCAGAATAGCAATAGACCAGGCCACCGTGCGTTCGCTATAGAGCCCCACCAATTGTTCTGTGACAATCCCATGTGCTTGCAAGATACGTGCAACGTGTTGAGCCTGTTGCCACAATTCTTTATACGTAAGCCGCTCATCTGCATCGCTGACAGCGAAGGTATCGGGGTGAAGTCGTACCTGTTCCCACATTCCTTTTATAAAGCTGGCGGGACGGATACTGGCAGGTGGTGGATTATTCCATTCTTGCAATAACTGCTGCGCTTCCTTTTCCGCCAGCAGTGGAATAAGTCCAACCGCTTGATGAGGATCAGCAATCACGTTTTGCAGCAATATCAAAAAATGATCATGCAAGCGATCAATCGTCGCCGGCTCAAACAGATCAGTATTATACTTGATCTCCCCAAATATCTCCTCGCCGCGTTCCCAGAGCGTCAGATCCAGATCAAACATAGCCGTCTTATTCTCGGACATCACGCGATGCTTCTGGGCGCTATAGCTTGCTGAATTGCCAACTGAATTAAGAATAGAATGCTCCATCGCATTCAAGGACTTCAGTTGCACGCCCGGCAATTCGATCTCGCTTTGCGGAACATTCTGAAGGGCAAACATAACCTGAGTGAGAGGATTATGGCTGATATTGCGCTCCGGCTGCAACTCTTCCACCAGGCGTTCAAAAGGGATATCCTGATGCTCATAAGCGCCCAGAGCGACTTCGCGCACACGTTTGAGCAGTTCCCAAAATGTCAGCTCATCCTCAAATTTCGTCGCCAGAACCAGCGTATTAATAAAGCAACCAATCAGAGGCTCTAGCTTACTCTCGATTCGACCCGCGATTGGCGTTCCAACGGCGATGGCCTCCTGGCCGCTATAGCGATAGAGGAGCGTCTGAAATACAGCCAACAGGAGCATAAAAGGCGTCACATTGGCCCGTCGGCACAAAGCATTGAGAGCCGTATTCAGCTCAGTCGACAAAAAAATGGGACGCAGCGAACCACGAAATGTTTGAATGGCGGGACGCACGTGATCAAGAGGCAACTGAAGCGTCGGAATATCGGCCAACTGCTGTCGCCAATACGCCATCTGTTCTTCTAGCGCCTCGCCTTGCAACCAATCTTTCTGCCACATCGCATAGTCCGCGTATTGGATCTCCAGATCTGGTAGCGGCGAAGGTTCTCCATTCACATCTGCGACATAGAGCGCTTTAAATTCATGCAAAAACACCTCCATTGACCACCCATCAGAGATAATATGATGCATGCAGAAGAGCAGTGTATGTTTATCTTCGCGATGTTTCAACACGCTGATGCGCAACAACGGACCACGGATAAGATCAAACGTTTGCTGTGAATCTTCCTTGATTACACGACGCAGTTTCATCGATTGCACATCCTGCGGGAACGGGGTCAGATCAACCTGCGTCAATGACACGGTCAGGGTCGGTACCACCACCTGAAAGAGCTGGTTCCCCTGCATCGTAAAAGTTGTCCGCAAAATCTCATGTCGCTTCACAATACCCTGGATGGAACGTTCAATCGCGGGCAAGTCCGCTTGGCCCAGAAGTTGTACGGCCAGATTGATATTATAAACTCCTGGTTCCCATTGCTCCAAAAACCAGAGGCGCTGCTGTGCAAATGAAGCGGGCAGAACAAAGACATCCTCGTTCTGCACGGCATCTGATGACTCAGCAGGAGATCCTGCCGACGTGTCAGGATAAGCCGCCTCATCACTCTCCTGCGACTTAATTGTCATCTGCTGCTGATCCATATCAAGGAGCCCTTCTTTCTATTCTTTATCCCTGGCGTTTCTGACGAAACTGATCTCGCGAAACAGAAGCCACAGAGTGTTTCCGCAACTGGGTACTACGCTCCTGAATCTTCACAACCGCGCCTGCCAGTTCTTCGATTGTTGGATTCTTAAAAATAGAGCGCACTGTCAGAGGCACTGTCAGAGTATCTTGTACACGAGCAATAATCTGCGTGATCAGCAACGAATGACCGCCAAGAGCAAAGAAGTTATCATGTATGCCAATCTGTGGCAACGCCAACACATCCTGCCAGATAGCCACAAGCTGCGTTTCTTGAGGTGTACGTGGGGCAACATACACGCTACGCTCGCCAACGCTCTCGGCATCCGTTGGATCAGGCAAACGCTTCTTATCAACTTTTCCATTCGCATTCAAAGGCCACGTATCGAGAAACACCACCGCTGTCGGAATCATATATTCGGGCAACTGGCTACTCATATTGTGCAGAGCTTCTTGCATATCGCCGCGCTCTACATCTCGCTGCACATAGGCAACAAGCTGCTCACGTCCAGTACTTCCCATCTTTTTGAACACGCGACACGTCTTAACGCCTGCCTGCTTCTGCAACACCTGCTCAATCTCACCCAACTCGATACGATAGCCACGCAGCTTAACTTGATCATCTTTTCGCCCATAGAACTCGACCACGCCATCAGATCGATAACACCCCAGATCACCAGATCGATAGAGTCGTACTCCAGGTGCCTGACTCCAGGGATCAGGAAGAAACGCCTGAGCCGTCTTCTCAGGCTCATCCAGATACCCTCGACCCACACCAATCCCGCCGATATATATCTCCCCGATGACACCAATAGGACATAAATGCAACTGCTCATCAAGGATATATAAACTGGTATCACCCAATGGGACGCCGATGGGCACAACCCCACTTCCACTGATGCTATCCTGCTCACCACGTACATGATGATGCGTCACTTCATCGGAACATTCTGAAGGCCCATAGGCATTGATCAGCTCAATCTCAGGATACCGCTGCTGCCAGCGCTGACACAACCAGCTTTGCAAAGCCTCACCGGTCGACATCACATAGCGCAACTTACCGAGGCCCGTGGGAAGCTGAGCATCAGCGAATAAGAGATCCAGCCAGGAAGGCACAATTTCTAAGACACTGACGCCGTCTCGTGCCGCCTGACGTAGCAACTCTGGTGCATTCCACACCACTTCATCACTATAGATGCGTACCGAAGCACCAGCCAACCAGGGAGTCAATACCTGCCAGATAGAAATATCAAAGCTTGAAGAGGCTGTTTGTGCGAGACAATCGTCGGGCTCCAGCTTCAATTCTTCCAACTTGGCATATAAATGATTCAGCATCCCGCGCTGCTCAATCAATACCCCCTTTGGCACGCCGGTCGAGCCAGAGGTATAGATTACATAAGCCAGTTGCCGTTCAAACGTTTGGATCGCTCCATCAGGAACAGCCGCTATATCATCAGAGGTAACTTGTTCCAGGAGCTCCTGTACATTAAGTGATGCCCCGATATCACTGAGTGCCTTTGAGATCTGTCCAGCTGTCTCTTGCTGCTCAGGCGAAACCAATAACAGGCGTAGATGACTTTGTTTCACAATTTGCTGCAAACGAGCCTGCGGATAACGCGGATCAAGTGGCAGATAGACACCTCCCGCCAGCAAAATTGCCAGGAATCCAACCGCCCAGATAACGCTACGCTCACTATACAGGCCCACCAATTGTTCTGGTCCGATACCTTCCTGACGCAAGCGAACAGCAATCTTTTCGGCCCGTTGCCACAGCTGTGCATACGTAAGTTGTTCATGCTCATCGCTCACCGCCACAGCGGTTGGATGCAATCGAACCTGCTCCAAGAAGCCCGCGACGAACGAGGTTGCGCGAGGAGAGACAGATGCTGGTCGAGAACAACTCTCAAGCAAGGATGCTTGTTCTTCTGGAGAAAACAGTTCGATAGTTGCCAATTGAGCGGTTGGTTGTGCCACCATCGCACGCAGTATCTGTACATAATGCCGACTCAAGCGAGCAATCGTCCCCTCATCAAAGATATCTGTACTGTATTCGATAAAGCCAGCAATAGCATTATTCGTCTCAGTGAGAGCCAACTCAAGATCAAATTTCGCGGTCTGCGTCTGGATCTCGAACGGTTCCAGCACCAGGCCGGGAAGGACGACTCGCGAATCGGGAGCATTCTGCAAGACAAACAATGCCTGGAATAAGGCATTTCGACTCAGACTCCGTTCCGGTTGCAACACCTCAACCAGTTTCTCAAATGGCAAATCCTGATGGTCATACGCCTCCAGAGTCAAGGCACGCACGCGTTGCAAGAGATCATTGACGCTCCAATCTCCCTGTATGGCCGTACGCAAAACGAGTGTATTCACGAAGCAGCCTTGCAATGCTTCCAGTTCTGGTCTTGTACGACCCAGCACTGGAGTCCCCACCAGGAGATCATTTTGCAGTGAATAGCGATACAATAAAATATAAAAGCCAGCCAACAGAGTCATAAACAAAGTCGTTCCCTGCTGCTGTCCTAGCTCTGCCAGTTGCTGACCCAACGCCTGAGGAATATCTACTGAACAACGCTGACCACCGCCGATACGAATCTCTGGATAAGGCCGATCCGTTGGTAACTCTAGCACCGCATGGGGAGCTTGGAGCTGTTTCTGCCAATAGGCCAATTGCTCCCTGGCTTCGGGGCTCTCCAACCAATGCTGTTGCCAGTACGCATAATCCCCATATTGCAGCGGGGTCTCTGGCTCAGGCAGCGCTTTCCCTTGATTATAAGCCACATAGATCTGTCCGATTTCTCGATACAGAACCCCCATTGACCAGGCATCGGTAATCATATGATGCAAAATCGAGAGCGAAATGTATGTTTCATCACCAATCCGAAATAAAAAGGTGCGCCAGGGAAGCTCATCAATGAGTCCAAAGGGGCGATGTAATTCTTCCTGCGTCCGCTGCTGGATGCGTAGTTCAAGCTCTTGAACCGGGGTTTCCCGCCAATCCTCATAAGGAACCTCATAGCTATGCTGGACCTGTTCATCTATAGTCTGAATGACTTGTCCATCCCGCAATTTGAAACGGCTACGCAAGATTTCATGGCGTCCGATGACGGCGCGGATCGTACGCGCAAAGACCTCTCTATCGAGCGGACCCGTCATACGCGTCGCAATCGCCTCATTATAAGCAGCACTCTCCGGCTCCAATTGCTGCAAAAACCAGAGACGCTGCTGCGCAAACGAGAGTGGGACTGTCTCTGCTGCTGGTCGTACCGCAATCGTATTGGCTGGTTTGACCTGCTGACCGCCTAACTGTCGTAAGCGTTTTTCCAGGAGAGCCTGCTTGGCAGCCGAAAGGCCCGTTTGCCGACTTGAGAAACTTTTCTGCATACATATATCCTTATTCTTGAATATCCAGCTGGATATAGGGAGGAAAAGGCTGAATATGGCTCAAATCATTTTCCAGGATACTTAAATCGCCATCCTTCTTCACCTCTTTGAAGCCGCCAAATTTGTAGGTCACATACATCATGCGATTGCGATCATTCGAGATAAACTCGGCCTGTAACGGCACCTGAGCCTGTTTTGCCAGGCGCATTACATGATTTATCATGACCGTGCCAACACCTCGCGACATCACCCGGCAAGACATCAGCAATAATTTGACCACCCAACGATCCGAGAAGCATTCAATCAGGATAAGACCTATCTTGCCATACGTGCCATATTTATCATCCAGGCCAGCGACCAGCAATTTATGCGTCGGCGAGAGGCGGAAAGCATTCAGCTCATCATACGAATAGGTATAGCCTGTAGTATTTAACTGATGCGTACGTACCGTCAATTCTTCTGCGCGGCGAAGATCCTCTTCTTGAGCCGGAGCAATTGAAAAGACCATCTGAAGCGTCGCCAAAAATTCCTCACTGGTGCCCACAAATTCTTTCTCGGACTGATTACGAGAAATATCGCTCTGATACATCTGGCGCCGTTTCTGGGCATCATCGGTAATAAAACGCGGCATCATCTCAGGCATATCAAGCAATTGAGGAATCTGCTCCGCATCAATGCACAGCACAGCCGAAACAGAAAAATGCACCTCTTCTAGCTCGAAGGGCTGATCGTCAACGAAGGCAAGGGTATCGAGCCCAATGTTGATAGCTTTCGCGATTGCCTCGACTGAGGAGCCTTTGGAGTTCCAATTAATCTGTGGATAGAGAAAATACTCATGCAAACCAAACTCGGTTAATTTCTGCATGGCACGTTCATGATCATTCTTGCTGGCAATCGAAAGCAGGATACCACGACTATCCAACGTTTGCAGAACCTCTCTGATGCCAGATCGGAGCACGACCTGTTCATCTTCAAGCAGCACACCATCCCAGATGGTATTATCCAGATCCCAGACAACACATTTGATCGATTGGCGTTTATTTTTAGCTTCCGCGTCAATAACAGCTTGTATCTGGTCTTTCAGCATAGAATAGCACTATCTTTCTTTCTGATGTATTACTACAAAACATGTCAGGACTGTTGCTTTCCCAATCCATTCGTAAGATTCGCCAGTTGATAGCCATAATTCGCGATCGTAATCTGTTGAATCTGTGTGCTTCCCTCAATCACCTCCATTACTTTGCTATCGCGCCAGTAGCGCTGGACCGCATAATCGCTGCTACAGCCATTCGCGCCATGCAATTGGACAGCGTCTCCAGAGATTCGTGTAGCGGCGGTCGAAGCAAAATATTTGGCAATCCATGTCTCCATGATCGTATCTGGCGATCCAGTATCCTTCAAATAGCCAGCATTCAGGCAAAGGAGGCGAGCAGCTTTAACATTCGTGATCATATCGGTGAGCATTCGCTGGATCAACTGATGCTCCTTGAGATAAACTCCAAACTGTTTGCGCGTCTGAGCATACTGCAAAGAAGCTTCTAGACAGGCCTGAACGATACCGACGCATCCCCAAGCCACGCTATAGCGTCCGATATCCAAGGCAGAGGTCGCTACCGAAGCCAGACCAAATCCTCGTCCACCGATCAGATGTGCTTTAGGCACCACACAATCGGTCAGAATCAACTCGGCCGCCATCGAAGCGCGGGTACCGATCAGACCATCAATTGGCTTCACATCAAAACCAGGTGTATTGCGTTCCACCAGGAATGCAGAGACGCGATCATCGCAACGAGCAAACAACAGATAGAGATCTGCGATCTGCCCATATGTAATCCATTTCTTGCGCCCATTCAGCACATACTCGTCACCACTCGCAGTAGCGGTCGTCTCGACACTACTGGCATCGCTACCTACCAGCGGTTCGCTGAGTGCGAACGCCCCGATCAATTCTCCGCTTGCCAGACGTGATAACCAGCGCTCTTGTTGCTTCTTTGATCCCCAACGTTGCAGAGCAAAGCACATCATCGAATGGACCGTAATCAAGCTACGAATCGACGAACATCCTCTTCCCAACTCTTCATTGAGCAGACCAAAGGTGATCATATCCAACGCCTGCGGACCAACCAGAGCCCCAAGATATCCCAGTTCGCCAACCTGCTTAATCACTCGAGCCGGCGTCTTCTGTTCCTGATCCCACTGATCGGCGTAAGGACTAATCTCCGCCTCCACGAACGCTCGGAAAGTCTGTTGCGCAGCCCTTTGTTGGGCTGTCAGCTCAATCTCCATATCCGCCTCCAATTCCTATACAAGCTGTCAGGAAGCAGATGCATTTGCCCGTAATCGACCAACGATCCGCTCCCCTGATGCTAAAGACTAGTGAGTTGACGTAGCAATGCGGTTACGCTCCACCAGTTGTGTAATTGCGTCGACGCTACGGAAATTTGCGATATCCAGATCATCATTCTCCACCGCGATACCGAACTCCTTTTCCACAAAGAGCACCAATTGCATCGCGAACAGCGAGTTCACAAAGCCCAGTGCAAAGATATCCTGATCATCGGCCAGATCCACATTCGAAAAGAAACGAGCAAAAAATGAGCGAACTGTCTGTTTAATTTCTTCGGTTGTCATAAGGGAATACTCCTTTTCCTGTATGCCACACATAAGCGTGTTCATCTAGACGAGGCGTAACGCCTCATCCTCTTCCATTTTTTCAATCTCTTCCAGGATCTTCAACTTGATGGCATCAGCCAATTCAGCCACAGTCGGCGACTCAAATAGAGTCGCTAAAGGAAGGCTGATCTGAAAGTGATGCCGAAGCCGTGATGCCACCTGCATGCCAATCAGAGAGTGACCACCTAACTCAAAGAAGTTATCGTGTATCCCAATCTGAGACATCCCCAACACCTGCGTCCAAATATCAATAATCGTCTGCTCAATGTCATCGCTAGCGGCGACATAAGCAGTTGAGAGCTGTGGACGAGGCGCTCCCTCTTGACCTTCTCCTTCCTGAGCCATCAAAGGAGCTTCATTACTCAACGGCTCCAACCGCACCCATTGCTGAATACGCGCATGCAGATCACCTGTTGAGTTGATCAGATGAGAAAGCTCTGGAGCCATGAGCACACGCAACACTGCGTCGATCCCTTCATTGGGTTGCATCACAAACTCGCTCACGGTCGAAGTACGTTGTTCCTCCACTTGATCTGCCTTCTGCCACGTGTCCCAATTGACACACTGCCAGGAAGTCTTGCTATTATCCTGATTATGCAGAAAAGTATAGGCATTCATAAACGTATTTGCTGCCGCATAGCCGCTAAAGCCAAGCCCTCCCAACACCGTACTGATAGAGGAGAAGAGCAGGCAGAAATCCAATGGATACTCTCCCAGCGCCTGATCAAGCACCAATAAGCCAGCAACTTTGGGGCGAAACTGTGCTTCGCAAGTTGCTTGATCAAGGTCCTGGACAAGCTGAAATCCATCATCCGTCGTCAGACCAGCCGCATGAATAACCCCATGTACGACACCAAAACGTTGCCGTGCCTGCGCCAAAGCACCTTGCATCTGGACACTATCGGCAACATCGGCTGCAATGATCAAGACTTCCGCACCACTCGCCTCGCAGGCCTGAATCTGTTCGATCCTCTGCCGGATTGGCTCATCGTCCTCATGACTGGCAATCCATTGTTCCCAGAGAGAACGCTCAGGCACAACGGTCCGGGCCACCAGTACCAGACGAGCCTGCACCTGCTCCGCCAGAAAACGCGCCAGGATCAGACCCACAGTCCCCAGGCCACCTGTCAGCAGATAAACGCCTTGTGTACGGAACGACGTTTTATCTGCTGCCGGAGGTACAAGTTGCACAGGCTTATAACTCTGAACCCAGCGCTGTCGCTGGCGGTAAGCCACCAGAGGATCTAGAACACTGGCAGTACACTCAGCCGCAACCTGTGCAACAACTCTCTCATTTACAAGCTCTCCATCCAGGTCGATACAACGACACGTAATATTGAGCTGCTCCTGCGGTATGACGCGACAGGCTGCTTGCACAGGCGACTTCTCTGGCTGCACAGATTCCAGGCCAGTGATCGCTTGCAAATAATTGCTCACAACCAGAATCTGCAAGGGATCGGCATGAAAAATCGTAGCCAACGCTTTTGTCAGAAAGAGCACGCTATAAAAGCCCAACGCCTGCTGCTCCACAAAGCGCTCAGCAGCGCATATACGTTTATTAGACGAATCAAAGCTCCAGCAATGTATCACTTTCTGAGGAAGACTCTCTTTTTCCGCCAACGAGCGACACAGACTCAGATAATCAGCAGGATCACCAGGACGAATAGTATAACTTTGCTGCTGCTGAGCAAACGTCGTACCAGCATACACACGAATACAGGTATGTCCATCTCGCTCCAATACCTGCACCAATTGCTCCGCCAACTGCAACTCATCCATAAAGAGCAGCCAGATCATCGGTGTAACGGGTGAGCTAGCGACCAACAAAGGCTCCTGCTCCCAGGTCGGTAGGTAAAACCAGTCGGCTGGATCAGACAATTTGCCCTGTCGTATCTGAACCTGACGCTTCTGTCCACTGCCCAACTTTGGCGGATCAATCCAATAGCGCTGACGTTCAAAAGGATACGCAGGCAACGGCACGCGATAGCGTAGCTTCTCCTCATGGAAGACTGACCAGTTAAAGCTAACGCCCACCAGCCACAACTTTCCGATTGCTTGCAGCAGAGAAGCCAACTCAGATTGTTGCTGATCATAAATAGTTGTAAGTGTTGGCACAATCATAGTCAGCCGCTCGTTTTTGCAAGCTGGATGCTGCTTGGCAAAGGCGGTCAATGATTGACCTGGACCAACTTCCAGCAGAGCATAATCAGTCTCCTGCAACAGAGTCTCCATGCCAGCGGAAAACTGGACGGTTTGACAGAGATGCTGCAACCAGTATTCTGGATCTGTGGCCTGTTCTGGAGTAATCCAGGTTCCAGTGACATTCGAGAGATAAGGAATTTTCGGGGCATGGAAAGATATCTCACTCAACACAGCTCTCAATGGATCAAGGATCGGCTCCATATGTATCGAGTGGAAAGCGTGTGTAGTATCGACGCGCCGTGCCACAATCCCCAGCTCATTCAACTGTTCCTCTAACGCCTCGATATCCTCCACATCCCCTGAAACCACGCAGGTCGTGGGGCCATTGATAGCTGCCAGAGAGATCTGTTCATCGAGATACATCTGGATACTTTGTTCAGAAAGGGCTATGGCGAGCATCGCCCCTCCCGGCAGTTCCTGGATCAGTTGAGCGCGATGTGCGACAAGTTTGATCGCATCTTCAAGCGAGAGGACACCAGCCAGACAGGCGGCCACATATTCGCCCAGACTATATCCAATCATAGCTTGCGGCACGAGGCCCCAATGTATCAGTAATTGAGCCAGAGCATATTCCAGCATAAACACGACCGGTTGCGCCACAGCTGTCTGCTTCAAATGATCAAGTGCAGACGGTGCAGAGGCATCTCTGCGCATAAGTGCCCGCAAATTCAGACCTGCCTGCTGCGTCTTTCCATTGCTACCAGGTCTATCTTTAGCGTAGAGAATCGCCAGCAGATCTTCATCCAGATAGGCTTTGAACAATGTAGTGCATTGTTCTACAGCGTCATGAAAGACCGGTTCATGCTCATACAACTCCTGAGTCTGACCAACATACTGCTCTCCCACGCCGGGGAGCAGATAAGCAACTTTGCACTCCTTGCGTTCAACCTTGCCTTGCCAGATATTTTTTTCGCGTCCTTCCTCAAGGGCGCTGACAGCCTCTTCACGTGTATGACACACCAGAGTGCGCCGATAAGGAAACTCGCTACGACCGAGTTGCAACGTATAAGCCACATCGGCCAGGTGCTGCTCTGTATGCTGTGCAAGGTGCTCATGCAGACGCTTCGTCATAGCCAAAAGAGCCGTCTCGCTTCGTGCCGACCAGATCAACACCTGCCAATCATTATCATCTGTTTCAGCCTCAACTGCAGGTGCCTCTTCCAGAATTACATGAGCATTCGTACCCCCCAGACCAAAGGAGCTAACACCGGCGCGACGTAGTTCGCCCAACTTCAGAGGCTCCCAGGGACGCAGCTCAGTATTCACATAAAAAGCGCTCTCCTCCAGACCACTCTCTGGATGTGGTTGCTCAAAATTGAGACTGGGAGGCAATTGTCGATGCCGCAAAGCCTGAACTGTCTTAATCAATCCAGCCACGCCAGCCACGCGATCCAGATGTCCAACATTCGGCTTAATTGATCCAATCGCGCAAAAGTTTTTACGGCTCGTCTGCCGCTCATACACCTTACGCATCGCAGCCAGCTCGACGGCATCGCCCAGACGGGTTGCAGTGCCATGCGTCTCGATATAATTAATGCTCTCCACCGGAACGCGAGCATAGCTCAGTGCAGCCTGCAAGACATTTGCCTGCCCATCCAATCCGGGAGCCGTATAGCTGACCCGCATACTCCCATCATTATTAATCGCCGAACCGCGAATCACTGCATAAATCTGATCTCGATCGTCCACAGCATCCTGCAAGCGCTTGAGCGCCACCATACCGACGCCACTGCCCATCACGCTCCCCTGGGCCTTTGCATCGAAGGTCCGGCACTCGCCATCGGGTGAAACGATCCCGCCCTCCTCATAGTGATATCCCTGACCATGCGGCAGGATAAAAGAGACGCCTCCAGCCAGAGCCAGATCGCATTCATAATTGATCAAACTCTGACTGGCAAGATGGACGGAGACCAATGAGGTGGAGCAGAAGGTCTGGACTGAGACGCCCGGCCCTCTGAGATTCAGTTTGTAAGAGATCTTTGAAGCGAGCGAATCGCGATCATTTGCGGCATCGACCTGCAATTGTCCCAGACGCTCCAACAGATTCTCCTGCGGAAAGAGATTGCGAAACAGATATGAGCTAAAGGCGGACCCGGCAAAGACCCCGATCAAGCCCGCATAGCGATGTGGATCATACCCCGCATGCTCTAACGTCTCCCAGGCGCATTCCAGCAGGATACGATGTTGCGGGTCCATGATCTCCGCCTCGCGTGGAGTATAGCCAAAGAAGGCGGCATCAAACTGCTCGATCCCCTCCAGCGGACTCCCAACTTTGACATAGGAGCTTGACTGCAATAACGAGGGATCTACACCTGCCGCCAGCAACTCTTCATCGCTATAATGGCGCATCGCTTTCACACCGCCAGCGATATTCTGCCAGAGTTGCTCGACATTCAGTGCGCCCGGAAAGCGTCCCGCCATCCCCACAATAGCCAGAGCCGTCTCATAATCGCTATCCTGTAGATATGAACTATCCATAACCCACTCTATCTCGACTTTCTTGTTTCTACCATGCGTTTAATACCAGCGCGTCGCTGCCTACCGCGTGCTTGCTCCTCTTCGCCACTTTCCGGAGCGTGCTTCTCTTGCAAATAATCGGCCAGCGCGTGTACAGTTGGAAACTCATATAAAATATGCGGAGCAATTAATTTGTGGCTTCCCAGCTTGCGCAAATGAGCAATCACATCGAGTCCAAGCAACGAATTCCCACCCAGCTCAAAAAAGTTATCGAGCATGCCAACAGGAGTAATCCCCAATAGATCCTCCCAGATAGTTGCAATCTGGCTCTCTAGCTCGTTCCCAGGAGCAATATAGGCGCTAAGTAGTGCCGGACGCGCATAGCTCGGATGCATTCGACGCTGCTCATGCGTCTGCTTCAAGATCTCACTGATCGTAAATTGCTTGCTCTGCTCTTTCACCCGACTAAAATCCTGGGTCGATACGATAATCGATCGTACGTCGGTCCCGAGTATCCTCTGTAGAGCCTCCATACCATCAGAAAAAGCGATCCCATAGCGCTGCCGATTGCTCGCGAAATACGCCTGTGCCTCGGCACCATAACCCTCAAGTCCCGCTTTCCAGCCATTCCACTGCCACTCGCTCCAATCGATCGCGATCACACGCCGCGACTCACTCTCATCCCGCTGAGCCCAGCTTTGAGCATAGCAATCAAGAAAAGCATTCGCCGCACTATAATCGAGTTGACCGGGTCCTCCTCCGGTCAAAGCGGTCGTCGAGGAGAAGAGCACCACCAGTTCTACCTCGCTGCCACGTAAAAGCTTTTCGAGCATCTGCACACCATCCAGCTTGGGAGCAAGCACATCGGCAATCTGCTGCGGTGTCTTCAATTGAGTCAATCCAATACCAGGAACGCCAGCAGCATGAAAGACACCATGCAAAGCCCCAAAACGTTGCTGAACCTGCGTCAGAGAGCTCTGCATCTGGCTTACATCTCGGACATCAGCCTTCAGGATCAGCACTTCAGCTCCTGATGTCTCCAACTCGCGCACTTGCCAGATACGTTGTCGTATTTCATACGTCTGCTCATCCTGATCCGACAAAATCGCATCCCACTGCTCACGAGCGGGCAGACCATGGCGACCCAGCAGCACCAACCTGGCTTGATACGTACTGGCCAACCAATGAGCCAACGCCAGACCGATGCCACCCAATCCGCCCGTGATCAAATAGACACCGCCTACACGGACTCGGACAGCCTCACGAGCTTGTGCCACCAGTGGAAAAGGTTCGATGACTTCAATCCAGCGACGCAAGCCGCGTAAGGCTACCAGATCAGCGCTACGTTCCCGTCCCAACTCTGCCCGTAGCGCACGGACAACATTTTTCTCCAGAGGACCTACAATATCGATCAGGCGACAGGACAACTGCGAATACTCTAGCGGCAAAACCTTACAGGCCCCGATCAGAGTAGCATTGAAGGGATACATAACTTCAGTGCCTAGGGCAGGCAAAACGCCATGAGTAACAATATCTATGGAGCACGGCTCAGGCTCGCGCTTGCCCAGAGCTTGAGCCAGAGCATGTAAGCTATACATGCCATACTGCAAAGAAGAAGCCGGCTCATCACGCGCGTCACCGCCAACCGAATGCAGTGACCAGAGATGCACAATACGCAATGGTAGAGCGGGTGATGCTTCACCTGACCAGTACTGACAAAGTTGAACATAATCTTCCCGTTCGGAGGAGCGGATCGTATACAGAGTTTCGCTCAATTGGACAAAAGCAGAGCCAGGCTTTACAGCGATCACGCGCTGCTGATGCTCATGCAGGGAAGCCACCAGAGCATCGCCCACACCCTGCTCATCCATAAAGATCAGCCAGTTAGCCTGTGGCAGAGGATCAAGTATTCGCGAGACCTGAGTAGAATATTCCTGTTTCCATGTCGAGAGGAAAAACCAATCTTTGAGATCAGGGATGCGTGGTAGCTCAGCTTCCTCAATCTGATTACCGGCCACGACAGCAGCACCATTCCGCTCTCCGCTTGAACTGCTAAAAGGAAGCCAATAACGCTGGCGTTCAAAGGGATAAGTTGGCAAGAGAACACGCTGTCTCGACTCAAGCAAAGAGAAATTGTGCCAGGAAACCTTCACCCCCAGCATCCAGAGACGTCCCAGAGCCACTAAAACTAACTCACGTGCCGTTTTACGCTCAGGCTGGACTGCTAACGTCGCCACGACCAAGGACATACGTTCACGGCTACAAGCGGGATGTTGGCGCACAAACGAGCTCAGAGCCTGCCCAGGACCCACTTCAAGGATCACCATCTGCTCATTCTCTAAGAGATGCGCGACACCCGAGGAGAAGCGGACCGTCTGACACATATGTTCGGCCCAATAACCAGGATCGGTCGCCTGAGCGGGAGTAATCCAGTCTCCGGTTACATTCGAGATATACGGCATCTGCGGGACATGCAACTGCACGCGTTGAACAAGTTGCGTGAGACTTTCTTCCAGAGGAGCCAATAAATCTGAATGGAAAGCATGCATCGCCTCGACGCGCTGAACCGCGATGCCCTCACGCAGCAAGCGCGCCTCAAGCTCAGTGATCGCCAGCGGTGTGCCTGTCAGCACGCAGGTTGACGGAGCATTGATAACCGCCACGCTCACATCCTTATTCAACCAGGATTGCAGTTCCTCCTCAGAGAGTGCCACAGCCAGCATCGCACCTTGCGGCTGATGCTGAATCAACTGAGCGCGACGAGCGACCAGCATCAAAGCATCCTCGAGCGAGAACACGCCAGCCAGACAGGCAGACACATATTCGCCAACACTATATCCCAGCATCGCCTGAGGATGTATCCCCCATTGCATCAGCAATTGAGCCAGAGCATATTCCACCACAAACGTTGTTGGCTGGACCAGTTCAGTCATTTTCATCCGCTCGCTTGCGACCTGGACCGCCTGCGTCCGATAATCTGGATTTTGCAGGGAGACCAACAGTTCAGGTTCTGATTCAGCATGTTGTGGCCAGGTCAGAGAGAAGAGCGCCTCCCGCAGATCATACTTGAGATACGGCTTGAGCAGGACACAGCAGCGATCGACCTGTCGACGGAACTCGCCTTCATGTCGATAGAGATCAAATATGGTCTCGATAAACTGAGCACCGATGCCAGGGAAAAGAAACGCCACGGGACGATCGCGATGCTCTTCATGCAATATACTGCTTGTTTGTTCGGATGCAACCTGCAACTGAGTACTGGCCTCAACTCGATCATTTACTACCAGCATGCGTCGATAGGGAAAAACACTTCTTCCGACCTGCAATGTGTAAGCCACATCTGCCAAATCTTGCTCAGGATGCTCGCTCAGATGCTGAGCAAGCTTTATCGTCATCATTTGCAAGGCGTGCTCAGATTTTGCGGAGAGGAGAAGCAGTTGTGCACATTGCTCCGACGCGACCGTAACGCGCAGGGGAGCCTCCTCCAGCACAACATGAGCATTTGTGCCTCCCATACCAAGAGCATTCACCCCGGCGCGTCTGGGGCGGCCTCCACGTGGCCAGCTACGCCGCTCTTGTTGCACATAGAATGGACTCTCAGTCAGTTGTAGCAGAGGATTCGCCTCTTGATAGTGTAGACTTGCCGGGATCTGCTCAGTATGGAGAGCGAGTACGGCCTTGATTAGCCCTGTAACGCCAGCAGCCCGATCCAGATGTCCAACATTCGTCTTGACTGACCCAAGACTACAATAGCCAATCTGATCTGTGGTCTCACGAAAAGCCTTCGTCAAAGAAGTCACTTCGATCGGATCGCCTAATGGAGTGCCTGTACCATGAGCCTCAATATAGCCAATGCTCTCGGCGCTCACGCCAGCCTGAGCCAGCGCATCGAGCACCACCTGAGACTGTCCTTTGACGCTGGGAGCCGTATAGCTCACTTTGCCAGCACCATCATTATTGACAGCCGAACCTTTGATCACGGCATAAATTTGATCGCCATCCTCAAGGGCATCCTCCAGACGTTTCAGAGCCACCAGCCCCACCCCATCGCCAAAGACGCCGCCCTCGGCCTGAGCATCAAAGGCTCGACAGTGACCATCAGGTGATTCCTGACCTCCCGGCTGATAGAGGTACCCTTCATGCACAGGTACATGTATTGAGACGCCTCCTGCCAGCGCCATATCGCACTCGCCAGCGAGCAAACTCTGACTGGCCAGATGGACCGCCACCAGCGAGGTCGAGCAAAAGGTCTGGATTGCCAGACTTGGACCACGTAAATTTAATTTATAGGAAACGCCCGTCGTCAATGAATCTTTGTCCATACTGATTGCGACCTGATAGCCATTGACGCGTTCCTGCAACACATGTAACAGCTCGGGCTGCTTCAACGCAGTATGGAGATAGGTACTGATATTGGTGCCCCCGAAGACCCCGATCAAGCCCTCATAGCCAGCTGGATCATACCCTGCTCGCTCCAGAACCTCCCAACAGCACTCCAGGAAGAGACGATGTTGCGGATCAAGCAGTTCAGCTTCTCGGGGACTATAGCCAAAGAAGGCTGCATCAAACTGCTCGACATCATTAAGTATCGGCCGTGCCTTCACATACTGTGGATGAGTGAGAAGTTCAGGAGCCACACCTGCGGCCAGCAGTTCCTCATCGCTCAAGATAGTGAGCGACTCCGTACCTTCGCACAGATTGCTCCAGAACTGCTCAATGCTATCGGCACCCGGGAAACGTCCGCTCATACCAATAATAGCGATCTCTTGCTCTTGTGCCTGATAGCGTGTTCTTTTCCGACGCTGCTCAAGTAGCTCTGGCTGTTTCTCCTCCAACCGTTGCACAGCCAGAAGAGAGCGCAGATAATCGATCATTGTACTAATCGTAGGAGCTTCAAACAAGGCCACAACCGGCAACTGGATCTGTAGCGCCTTCCGAAGCCGAGCGATGACCTGCAAGCCATTGAGAGAATTGCCGCCCAAATCAAAAAAGTTATCATAGAGTCCAATCTGCTCCACGCCAAGCACTTCATACCAGATCGCACAAAGCAACTGCTCATAATCGATCGCTTGTCGCGCCTTATTCTGCTGCTGCTCATCATGGACCGACTCAGCGCTTACCAGGGCCGGCTTGCTCTCCAGAGATGTCTGTAACGTGTCAAGCATGATCCACTGCCGAACACGTATTGCCAAATTGCCCGTTGAGTTCACAAGATGTGGAGTACCATGGGAAGCCAGCACGCGTTCAAAAGCGTTCAAAGCTTCCCATTGTTCCATTGCCAGGACCGTCCCCATCGTCTTGTGGGAATGAGACGCCTCTGGCTCTGGAGACTCAAGCTGCCAGCTATCCCAATTCACAGTCAGCCAGCGAGTATCTCCCTGTCGCTGAAGCTCCTCAACAAAGGCATCCATAAAGCCATTCGCAGCCGCATAAGCAACCAGACTCAGACCACCGAGGACCGCTGATAGCGAAGAGAACAGCAAGCAAAAATCAACTGTTCTTGCCCGCAGCACCTCTTCCAGAGCGAGCACACCAGCAACCTTGACTTCAAAGTGTCGTTCGCAATCGGCTGGCAGTAGATGATGCAGCGTGGTAAATGAGGATTCATCGGTGACACCTGCGGTATGCAGAATGCCCTGGATACTGCCAAAGTGTTCCTCGGCCTGCCTGAAGGCGGCTTCGAGCTGGGCAGAGTCAGAGACATCCGCCTGTACCAGCACGACCTGCGCGCCAGCAGTTTCCAAAGCCTGCAAGCGCTGGATACGTCGTCGTACGACATCGTCAGTCGTACCATCTGCCAGAAGGTGTGACCACGCGCTACGTTCTGGGAACGGCGTATGTGTCAGCAAGACCAACCGTGCATTCCAGTCTTGAAAGAGATATTCAGCTAATAGCAGACCAATCTGTCCCAATCCACCAGTAATCACATAAACTCCGGCGGGACGCAGGCGACTAGCCGCCGCATCCGCTTCCTCGAGGTGCAATGATTGATAGACGCTGAGCCAGCGCTGCTGCCCACGATACGCGACCATAGGTGCTGATCCGGTTATCCGCATCTCGTGCAGAATGTTCTCAGCTACCTGCGCCGTCATCGCAGTAGTATCGTCCGAGAGAGGAGGGATATCGATTACACGACAGCTCAGATGACTATATTCCTGTGGGATAACTTTGCTTGCCGCCAGTAATGTTGCTCGTTCAGGATACAGATGCTCTTCAGCTGAAAGAGTAGCGAGACCGGAAGCGACGACATAGAGCCGCATCTGCTCATTCACCAGATACTGATCAAGAACCTGTGCCAGAGCGATCAAGCTATAGAAGCCCATCTCCTGATAATATTGAAAGCTCTTCTGACTCCTTGCGAACAGTCGCATCTCTACATTCCAACAATGTAGCAGCGCCTGAGGGCGATATCCAGAGGAAAAGATTTGCTGAAAAAGCTGCTCATAATCGCTCCGCGCATCTGGTCGCAGCGCATAGTGTTCCTCGTCCATGCAGACAAATTGCGGGCCATGAGCCACATAAATACAACGTGTCCCCAGCGCGATCAACCGCTCACCAAGTTGGCTCATCAACTCATTCTCTTGTCCGAAAAGCACAACCACATCAGGCAACGTCACATCCGTAGTCCCAACATAATCGAACGCACTGCGCTCCCACACAGGAACATAAAACCAGTCAGCGATCTCAGCCAGCTTTCCAGCGGCAGCCTGCTCCTTCAACGCCGTCTGTTCCACAAGGAGTTGTCCAGTGCGTTCCTGTGGAGAAGCTATCCAATATGCCTTATGCTCAAAGGGATACGTCGGTAATGCGACCCGCCGGTACTGCCCATGAACTTGTGCCATCGACCAATCGACAGCAATATTCGCCAGCCACAAATGGGCCAGACAAGACAACAAAGCCTCGCGTGTATCCATCCCTGCAATGGAGACAGGCTCAAATCCGAGCAGTGCCGATATTCCATCGGCTCCTGCGCGGAGATGCGCGGAGATAGTATCCGTACTCAAAGTAAACGTCTCGTGTTCAGCAGGAAATGGTGTTACAAAATTGCCATCATGTAGGGAGCTCAAGGCTTCCGCCCGATTGCGGCAGAGCAATGCTCGGCGATAAGCAAACTCGCTACGGCCTACCTGCAAGGTATAAGCGATATCTTCTAAGCGCTGATCTGGCTGCTGCTGCATATGAGCATACAGCCGTTCAGTCTGAGCGTTTAAAGCGGCCTCGCTACGTGCCGACCAGATCAGCAGCTGCCAATCATCCTTGCTGCCAGCAATTGCTTCAACATCGGGATATTCTTCCAGAATCACATGGGCATTCGTGCCTCCCAGCCCAAAGGAACTGACACCTGCGCGACGCGGTTCCCCCGGTTTCAGAGGCTCCCAGGGACGCAATTCAGTATTGACATAAAAAGCGCTCTCCTCCAGACTGCTCTCCGGATGTGGCTGCTCAAAATTAAGACTCGGAGGCAACTGCTGATGGCGTAGTGCCTGGGTCGTTTTGATCAAGCCAGCGATGCCTGACACACGATCTAAATGCCCCACATTCGGCTTGACCGAACCGATCGCACAGAACTGCCTGCGACTCGACCGCTGTTCATACACCTTGCGCATCGCTGCCAGCTCGACAGCATCGCCCAGACGGGTCGCAGTGCCATGCGTCTCGATATAGCTAATGCTCTCGGTGCCGACACCTGCATAGCTCAAAGCCGCCTGGATCACATTCGCCTGCCCATCCAATCCAGGAGCCGTATAGCTCACCCGCGTCCCGCCATCATTATTCATCGCGGAGCCACGTATCACGGCATAGATCTGATCGCCATCCTGTATCGCATCATGCAGACGCTTCAGCGCCACCAGGCCGACTCCACTCCCCATCACGCTCCCCTGAGCCTGAGCGTCAAAAGTGCGGCACTCGCCATCCGGTGAGAGAATCCCACCCTCTTCGTAAATATATCCATGATTACGAGGCACCTGACAGGAGACACCACCGGCCAGAGCCAGATCGCATTCATAATTCAGCAGACTCTGACCTGCAAGATGAACTGCGACCAGCGAGGTTGAACAGAAGGTGTGGACAGAAACGCCTGGACCTTTGAGATTCAATTTATAGCAGATCTTCGATGCTAGCGAATCGCGATCGTTCGAGATATCAATCTGTAGCTGGCTCACCGTTGAGAGTAGCTGAGGATCTGCATAGAGATGATGCAGATAATACGCACTGAAGGCCGAGCCAGCAAAGACCCCGATCAGACCCACATAACGATGTGGATCATAGCCCGCATGCTCCAACGTCTCCCATGCGCACTCCAGGAGCAAGCGATGTTGTGGGTCCATAATCTCTGCTTCGCGAGGAGTATAGCCAAAAAAACCGGCATCAAACTGCTCAATCCCCTCGAGAGCGCCGCCCGCTTTGACATACGAGGGTGAGCGCAGTAGTACGGGATCTACTCCGGCAGCCATCAGTTCGTCATCGCTAAAGCGATGAATAGACTTCACGCCACCCGCAATATTCTGCCAGAACTGTTCGACATTTTGCGCACCAGGAAACCGCCCGGCCATCCCAACGATGGCTAAGGCCGACTCATATGCACTATCGTTCATATCTGTGCCTGTCATTGATTATCCATTCTCTACGCGATGCCTGCTTTTTAGCCTATGAGAGTATTTAGAATACTGTCCCAGTCTCGCGCACGCGATTTCTCAGACCAGCCCGCCGCTTCTCGCTACGTCCCTGCCACTCCTCGACCACCACGGCCTGCGATCCTCCCTGCTCTATATAGCGAGCTAACGCGCCCACGGTAGGAGCTTCATACAGGACATGCGAGGCCAGATTTTTTGCGTCACAGGATTTTTTGATGCGTGCAATCAGATCGATACCAGTCAGCGAATTGCCACCTAATTCGAAGAAATTATCATCCAGGCCAACGGGAGTAATCCCGAGCAAAGCTTCCCAGATGCCAGCGATCTTACGTTCCAGCTCGCTACCTGGCACGGCATAGGGATTCATCAACTCTGGACGCGGATGAGTCGCCTGTCCCTGCCTGCTCTGCTGCGTATGCTCCAGGATCGCTGCGGCAGTAAAATTCTTACTGCGGGCGGCAACTTCGCGGAAGTCCTGCGTCGAGACAACCACCTGAGGCAAACGCGTCGCCAGAATACGTCGCAGCGCCTCGGCCCCATCGGCAAATGAGATACCATACTGTTGCCGATGTGCTCGAAAATAGGTCTGTGCCTCGATATCATAGCCAGCCAGACCCTGAGTCCAGGCATTCCACTGCCATTCGCCCCAATCGATCGCGACCGTTTGCCTAGCATGGGAATGTGGCTGGAGAGCATACAGATCGAGAAAAGCGTTGCCAGCACAATAATCGACCTGTCCCGGACCGCCTCCCGTAACGGAGGTCATAGAAGAGAAGAGCACCAGAAAATCGAGCGGTTGTGCCTCAAAAAGACGTTCCAGCAGCAGAGTTCCTTGAATTTTGGCTGCCATAACCTTCTCAGATTGCGCGCGCGTCTTGAGCTGAATCAAACCAACTCCCGGAACGGCCGCAGCGTGAACTACTCCATGTATCGCCCCAAACAGCTCATAGGCCTGTGTCACCGCGGCACGCATCTGCGCTTCATCAGTACAATCTGCCTGAAGCAGGAGCACCTCCGCGCCCAGAGCCTCAAGAGCCACAACTTTATGCAACTGCTGTCCCAGCCCCTCTTGATCGCCCTGCGTCGCCATGATCTCCTCCCAGGTGGAGCGTGGCGGGACTGGCTTCCGACTGAGCAAGACCAACTTGGCCTGTACCTGCCTCACCAGATCTTCGGCCATCGCCAGAGCGATCCCGCCCAGACCGCCGGTAAACAGATAGACGCCTCCAGTACGCAGCAACTGTTGTTCATCGCGCTCCCAGGGAGCTAAAGCCACAGGCTCGAAGGTTTGCAGCCAGCGCCGACCGGATCGCAGAGCGACCACGGCATCATCAGCGTGCGCGATCAGCTCATCGTATAGCTGCTGCCCGGCACCAGACTCAGACAATGCCACATCGATATTGCGACAACTCAGACTGGCATATTCCTGCGGGATCACCCGACATGGTCCGATCAAAATCGCTTTCGCGGCCTGTAAATGCTCCCGACCGGTCACATCGTACAGATCATCGGTCACGATACTGATATCACAATGCTCAATATCCTGATCATTCAAAGCTTGCGCCAGAGCAATCAGACTATAATAGCCACTTTCCAGCAGAGTACCAAAGGAGGCGGAAACACCCAGAGTCCAGCAGTGAACCACCTGAGTTGGCTGTATATCCTGCTGTTTCAGAGCAGTCAACAGAGCTTCATAATCAGTACGCTTATCTGGGCGGATGCCATATTTTTCCGTCCCATACGTCTGAAACTGTCCACTCGCCTGTACCGTAATCACGCGCTGGCCACTCTGCCGCAGGCGCTCAACCAGCACACCAGAGGGGCCATCTTCGCCACTCAAGACCAGCCAGGTCTGTGACTGTGCAGTAGCGGGTATCTTGTAGGATGCCAGAGCAGGAACCTGTTTCCAGCTTGGGACCGAGAACCAGTCTTTGATATCAGAGAGAAAAGGCAGATCATCATTAGGACCAGCCTGCTGCTCATTGACCTGTGGCTGTGCGGCAGGATTAATCGCAGGAGCATCGCGCCAGTAGCGTTCGCGCTCAAAAGGATAGGTTGGCAACGGGATACGTTGACGTGGCTCATCGGCGGCAAAGGCATCCCAATCGATCGTGACGCCGCTCAGCCAGAGTTTTCCTACAGCCTGTAAGAGGCTCGCCTGATCAGAGCGCTGCTCATGAGCAGATGGCAGAGTAGAAAAAATCAGAGACATCCGTGTCCGTTCGCAAGCCGGATGCTGCTTGACAAATGAGCACAGCGATTGTCCCGGACCCACTTCGACGATAGCAGGTTCACGCTGCTGCAAAATAGTCTCGATACCATCGGCAAAGCGCACAGTCTGACACATATGTTGCGCCCAATACGTCGGATCAGTTGCCTGAGCATCAGTGATCCAGGTGCCAGTCAGATTTGAAACATAAGGAATCTGCGGTGCATGCAGAGAGATCTTTCGCACGAGTGCGGTCACCTGTGTACTGAGTGGTTCAAGCATCGCAGAATGGAAAGCATGCGTTGCCTCGACGCGTCGATAGACGATATCTCGTTGCTGCCACAGCTGCTCCAACTGATTGATAGCCTCGATCGGACCAGACAGGACACAGGTACGAGGACCATTGATAACAGCCAGGCTGATCTGCTCATCCAGATAGGGCTGAACATCCTGCTCCGAGAGCGCCACCGTAACCATCGCACCACCCTGAAACTCTTGAATAATGCGTGCACGCTCAGCCACCAGCATCAAAGCATCATCTTGGGTCAGGACACCTGCCAGACAGGCAGCCACATACTCGCCGACACTATAGCCCAGATAGGCCTGTGGCTGAACGCCCCACGCCATCAATTGTCGAGCCAGAGCCAATTCAAGCACAAAGATAGCAGGCTGAGCAATTCGCGTCTGCTTATGCTCCTCGGCTTGTCCTGCACGAGATGCGCCGCGTCCCAGCATCGCTCGCAGATCCATCACGCCTACCTGCCTGCTCTGTCGCAATTGTCCATCGGCCTCAGCGGGAAACAAGCTCTGACGCAGATCAATCGCGCAGTGCCTTTGTAGATAGGAATTACATTCATCAAAAACCTGCCGAAACACCTTTTCCTGTGCATAGAGCTCTCGAGCGACACCAGTATACTGTTCGCCGACACCTGGGAAAAGGAAGGTCACGGGTCGATCGCGTACCGCATCCTGACGTGTCACGAGGCTCGCCGCATCCTGACGTGCCAGAATCTCGATAGCTTCCGCTCGACTGGAACTGACAAGCATACGTCGATGCTGAAACACATTGCGCCCCACTTGCAGTGTATACGCCACGTTCGCCAACGACGCCTGTTCATCTTGCTGAAGATAGCGCAGCAGATTCACAGTCATCTGAGTCAGAGCACTCTCAGTGGGAGCTGAAAAAACCAGCAATTGCTCTGTACGAGCCTGTGATCCAACAAGTAGCGGTGGAGGCTCCTCCATAATCACATGAGCGTTTGACCCTCCCAGACCAAAGGAGCTCACGCCAGCTCGCCGTGGACTACCATTGCTCGGCCACTCACGTCCAGCCGTATTCACATAGAAAGGACTATTCGCCAGATCAAGATCGCTATTCGGCTGCTCAAAATTGAGGCTGGGTGGAAGATATTTATGCTTAAGTGCCAGAGCAGTTTTGATCAAGCCCGTGACGCCCGCTGCGCGATCCAGATGACCAAGATTCGGCTTAACCGAGCCGATCGCACAAAACTGTTTGCGATCCGTTTTTGTCGCAAACGCCTTCATCATCGCCGCCAGCTCAACGGCATCGCCCATCTCAGTAGCGGTACCATGCGCCTCGACATAAGAAATGCTCTCGACATCCACGCCAGCGTTCCCGATCGCCTCCGCGATCACAGCGGTCTGCCCTTCCAGGCCCGGAGCAGTCACGCTCACCCGCTGACTGCCATCATTATTGGTAGCCGAGCCTCGAATCAGCGCATAGATATGATCACCATCTTCGAGCGCATCCGAAAAACGTTTTAGCAGCACCACACCCACACCATTCCCCATCACGCTCCCATGAGCATCGGCATCAAAGGTTCGGCACACGCCATCGGGTGAAACGATGCCGCCCTCGGTATACAGATAGCCACCCGTATGAGGAATTTCGATTGCCACACCGCCTGCGACAGCCATATCGCACTCATAATTCAGCAGGCTCTGACACGCCATATGCACAGCGACCAGCGACGTCGAGCAGAAGGTCTGCACCGCCATACAGGGTCCCCTCAGATTAAGCTTATAGGCAACATTCGAGACCAGAGCATCGCGCTCGTTTCCGATGGAGGCCTGCATCACGCCAACCTGCTCCATAAAATCGGGGTCTGCATACAGATTACGCACCAGATACGAGCAGAAGCTTGAGCCCGCAAAGATACCTGTGATTGCTTGATTGGCCTCCGGACTATAACCTGCGCCCTCTAATGCCTCCCAGACACATTCTAGGAACAGACGCTGTTGAGGGTCCATCAACTCCGCCTCACGCGGTGTATAGCCAAAGAAAGTGGCATCAAAGCGATCGATATCATCGAGCAGAGAGCCTGCCTTGACAAAGTTAGGCTGTGCCAGCATTGCAGGATCGACGCCATTCGCCAGTAGTTCTTCATCCGAAAAGAAGCGAATTGATGTCACACCCTGAGAGAGATTTTGCCAGAAGGTCTCGACATCACGAGCGCCGGGAAAACGTCCACTCACGCCCACGAGAGCCAGCGCCGAGTCATACTCTTTATCAAGCCAATATGCATGTGTATTCATCCATCAACCTCGCTATCTTGTTTTTCTGCTTGCGCGTGCACGTTGCTGCTGACTGGCCCGACGCTTCTCACCGCGCTCCAGGCGTTCAGTGGCGGCATCATTCGACGAGCCATGTTCGATATATTGAGCCATCATCGCAATCGTCGGGGCCTCATAGAGGAGATGTGAGGCAAACGTTTCGAGCTGAAACATCTTACGCAGACGTGCCATCAGATCGATACCATTCAGCGAATTGCCACCCAATTCGAAGAAATTATCGTTGATGCCCACCGACGAGACGCCCAGCAACTCTTCCCACAGTGTGACGATACGCTGCTCTGCCTCATTGCGAGCCGGTACATAGGCCACTCCCAGGGCTGGTCGGGGATACTTTTCACGCTGCTGATGCAGTGCAAGCTCTTGCTCCAGGACAAAGGCAGCAGAAAATTGTTTGCTCTGTTCCGCCATGATACGAAAGTTTTGTGTTGAGACAATCGCATAATCTATCCCGGTCGTCAGCAGACGCTCAAGAGCCTCCGCACCTTCCTCGAAAGAGATTCCAAACTGCTGTCGATTCTCTTTCAAGAACGCCTGAATCTGCACATCATAGCCGGTCAGACCGGCCTCCCAGGCATTCCATTGCCACTCACCCCAATCGACAGCGACTATGCGACGCGTTTCAGCTTCCGGTCGCTGCGACCAGGATTGTGCATACGCGCCCAGAAAAGCATTTGCGGCGCTATAATCGATCTGTCCCGGGCCGCCACCTGTCATCGCAGTCACCGAGGAGAAGAGCACAAGAAGCTCAACATCACTATCCCGTAGCGCCTCTTCCAGCACCAGCGTTCCAGAAACCTTGGCAGAGAGCACCTCAGACGCCTGCGCTCGCGTCTTCAACTGCGTTAAACCGACGCCAGGCACGCCAGCGGTATGCAGCACGGCATAGATCTGACCAAACCGCTGCTGAGCCTGTTCAATTGCAGACTGCATCTGCGCCAGATTACTAACATCGGCCTGGACTACCTGCACCTCCGCTCCCAAAGCCTCCAGAGCTAACACCTGCTGGATACGTCGACTGACTCCACCCTGCCCCTCATCTTCCAATAACGTCTGTTCCCATAGTTGACGAGGAGGCAGGCCATGTCGTCCAACCAGCACCAGATTCGCCTGATAGGCACGAGCCAACCAGTTAGCCATTGCCAGGCCGATCCCTCCCAGGCCGCCTGTGATCAGATAGGTGCCACCGTGACGCAACGCACGAGACTGTCCTTCACTTGGAGCCAGAGACATCTTTTCAAAGGAAGAGATCCAACGCCGCTTTCCGCGCAAAGCCAGCAGAGCCGTCTCCTCTGAGGAGAGAATCTCCTGAAGTACCTGTGCCATCAGTGCCTTCTCTTGCTGTACCTGCACCACCTGCCCAAGCGTTATATCAATGGAGCGACAGCGGATATTAACATATTCCTGCGGCAATACGCGACAAGGACCCATCAGAGTAGCGCGTGCGGCTTGGAGCATCTCATTTCCGGTAACGTTTTGGACGTCGTTAGAGATAATCGTGATCTGACACTGTTCTAGATCGGCATCGCCGATGGCCTGAGCCAGACTGAAGAGGCTATAAAAGCCCAGTTCCAGCTCTTCTTCGACCGATCTTGTTGCTCGACCAACGCTCCAGAGATGCAAGATCTGCTCCACCCTCTCGCTACGCGTCTGTAAATCTTGCAGCAGCAGTGCATAATCGCCTTTCTCAGCTGGATTCACCTGATAGGCATCCACGCCGAGGCGAGCAAAGCCAGGTCCCGGCCTCACAGTGACAACCTTGCCGCCGTGCTGGATCAACTGCGCGACGAGTTGACTGCCAACACCCTCATCATCCAGCAGGAACACCCAGAGTCGCTCAGCACTGCCAATCTTGTTCGTCAGCGGAGCAGCCGATTGCCAGCTCGGGACATAAAACCAATCCTCCAAAGCCTCACGCGGTAAAGACTTCACAATATCCTGTGGTGCCGCCGCTGATATTGTCTCGCCACGATCCAGAATACTGCCGGCTCCCTTACGGGACTCCAACCAGTAGCGCTGACGCTCAAAGGGATAGGTTGGCAGAGGAATCCGTAGACGTCGTTCATGCTGATAGAACTGTGTCCAATCGATCGTGACGCCGTTCATCCAGAGTCTTCCCAGTGTCTTGAGTAGAAAAGGATGCTCAGCTTCTTTCTCGTAGGCAGGAGGCAACGTCGAGCTCACCAGAATCATCCGCTCACGTGTACAATCTGGATGCTGGCGCACAAACGAGCTTAAAGCTTGTCCGGGTCCTACTTCCAACAGTTGATACTCTGACTCATTCAGCAGCGTGCCGACACCTTCCGCAAAGCGCACGGTCTGACACATATGCAAGGACCAATATGCCGGATCAGTGGCTTGCGCGGCAGTAATCCAGGTGCCAGTCACATTCGAGACATACGGAATGCGAGGCGCATGCAGCGTGAGAGTCTGGACAAAGTTAGTAACACGCTCCTGCAGACTCGCGAGCATCTGCGAATGAAAGGCATGTGTTGTTTCCACATAGCGGTAGGCGATATCATCGAGCCGAAGCTGCTCACAGACGCGAGCCAGATCAGCGGCCGGACCCGCCAGTACGCAGGCATTTGGACTATTGATAATCGCCAGATTTACCGTCTCATTGAGATAGGACTCCACCTGCTCGGACGACAGGGAGACAGCGATCATCTCGCCAGCAGGCAATTCGCTGATCCAGAGGGCACGCTGAGCGACCAGCTTCAAAGCATCCTCAAGCGAGAACACGCCAGCCAGGCAGGCCACCACATACTCGCCCAGACTATAGCCGAGCATAGCCTGTGGCTGTACACCCCATTGCAGCAGCAGTTGAGCCAGAGCATACTCCAGAACAAACGTCAGCGGCTGAGCAATATGCGTCTGCCGGAGATCGTTACGGGCAGATGAATGCCCATTTTGTCCATTTTGTCCATTTCGACCGTTATGACCATTGCTTCCATTGCCATTGCGCCCCAGCAGATCGCGCAGGTTAAGCCCTGCGGTTGGTTGCCCCGGCGTTTCCGCATCGGCCGAGAAAAGAAGATCCTGCAACTTGACGCCTAATTGATCTTGGAGCAGTGCACAACAGCGATCAAACGTCTCACGGAAAGCCGGTTCCTGCAAATACAGCTCATGGGCCAGACCAGGAGTAAGTTCACCTACACCAGGGAAAAGGAAGGCCAATGGGCGATCCGTCCGACTCTCAATGCGCACGCCTGCCGTCTCCGGCAGCGCCAGCAATTGTATAGCCTCTTGTTGATCTTTACAGAGCAACATCATACGATGCTCAAAGCGTCGACGACCTCTCTGCAAGGTATAGGCGACATCAGCCAGATTCTCTCTGGGATGCTGCTCAAGAAAGTCGTGCAAGCGTCCTTTGATGCTGCTGAGAGCAGGCTGCGAACGCGCAGACAAGAGCAGTAACTGCCATGGCCGTGAGGCTCCCGACGGCTCACGTAATGGAGCTTCTTCAACGATTACATGAGCATTCGTGCCCCCCATGCCCAAAGAATTAATGCCGGCCAGACGCGGTTTCTGCGTACGCGGCCAGGGTCGTAATTGAGTATTTACAAAGAACGGGCTCTGCTCAAAATCGATCTCTGGATTCGGCGTCTCATAGTGCAGACTGGGTGGAATCAATTCATTCTGGAGTGCCAGTACCGTTTTGATCAGCCCCGAGACGCCTGCCGCACGATCCAGATGTCCCACGTTTGTCTTGACAGAACCAATCGGACAATACCCATTCTTATCGGTCTGCGTACGAAACGCCTTCGTCAGCGACGTAACCTCAATCGGATCGCCCAACTCGGTCGCCGTGCCATGCGCCTCAATATAGCCAATATTCTCTGCCGCCACGCCAGCATTTGTCAGAGCCTGAGCAACCACCTCAGATTGTCCCACGACGCCGGGGGCTGCATAACTGACCTTAAGAGAACCATCATTATTGATCGCCGAGCCCTTGATCACAGCATGGATATAATCGCCATCCTCGATCGCATCCGAGAGTCGCTTCAGGAGTACCACGCCAACACCATCGCCAAACATACTGCCCCGAGCCTCGGCATCGAAAGTATGACAATGACCATCAGGAGACTCCATGCCACCCGGCTCATAGAGATGTCCACCAACCATAGGGACACGGATCGACGAGCCACCGGCCAGAGCCATATCGCTTTCACCATTCAGCAAGCTCTGACTGGCAAGATGGACCGCGACTAGCGAGGTCGAACAAAATGTCTGGACCGCAAGACTGGGTCCGCGTAGATTCAGCTTATACGATACACTCGATGTCAGAGAATCCTTATCATTGCCTGCCATCAACTGATAATCGTTGATACCGGCCAGCTGTGAGGATTCGGCCGAGAAGAGATAGGTACTTATATTCGTGCCGCCATAGATCCCGATCAGCCCTTCATACGTCTGAGTATCATAGCCAGCCCGCTCCAAGGCCTCCCAGGCGCACTCCAGGAAGAGTCGATGTTGTGGATCAGTCAACTCTGCCTCGCGTGGACTATAGCCAAAGAAGGCCGCATCAAATTGCTCGACAATTTCGGGAGGCAGCATAGGACGAGCCGGAACATAATTGGGTGCCTGTATTACTTCTGGATCGATACCGGCGGCCTCCAGCTCTTCGGAAGTAAAGAACCGGATACTTTCGACGCCATTGGAGAGGTTATCCCAGAATTGTTCCAGCGTACTTGCGCCTGGGAAGCGTCCACTCATGCTCACGATTGCGATGCTCTCCGTCTCAACGCGCTGACGCGCACGACCGCGACGAGCTGCCAGACTCTCCCGCTCCTGTACCTGCTCCGGCTCGGGCTGCTCGGGCTGCAAATATTTAGTCAAGAGGCTAATCGTGGGAGCTTCAAACAGTGCAACCGCTGGAATCGGACGTCGCAAAGCCTTTTTCAGCTTATTGATCACTTCCAGAGCGATCAACGAATTGCCACCCAGATCAAAAAAGTTATCGTACAGACCAATCGTAGTGAAGCCCAGCACCTCTTGCCAGATACCACTGATGATCTGTTCATAATCATTGCCGACCGGCACGCCACCACGCGAGGTACGCATCGACGGTTGCGCCGTCTGGTTGCTTTTCAGCAGGAGATCTGTCCGTATCCATTGTCGCAAGCGAGCATGCAGATCGCCTGTCGAGTTAATCAGATGAGTCTGTCCGCTCATGATAGCGCGTGTCAATCCTTCGATGGCCTCTTCAGGACTCATCGCAAAAGCAGCGATTGTACCCCCCATCGAGCCATGAGCATTTGCCCGTACCTCCCAGGTATCCCAATTGACGCTCTTCCAGCGCCCTGGATTATTACGATTCTCGCGTCGTGCAAAGGCATCCAGATATCCATTAGCGGCGGCATAGGCGGCAAAGCCCAGACCTCCAAGCACAGCCGAGAGCGACGAGAAGAGGAAACAAAAGTCCAGTTCCAGACCATCCAAAGCCTGTGCTAACGCCTGTGTGCCATAGACTTTTGACTGGAAATGTTGCTCACATTCTGTATGCTCAATATCTTGTACCGCTTTAAAATACTTCTCATCGACCAGACCGGCAGCGTGGAAGACACCATGTAGATCCCCGAAAGTTACCAGCACATCTTGAACGATATCCTCTAGCTTCTGAGCATCCGTGACATCCGCACGATAGATAAGAATCTGGCTACCCTGCTCCTCAAGAGCCTGCACGCGCAAAATTTTCTGACTGATCTCATCCTGTGCTTCATGCTGAGACATCCATTCAGACCATTCATGACGAGGAGGCAAACCCGAGCGTCCCAACAAGACCAACCGTGCCTGTACCGTCTGTGCCAAATGCTCGGCGAGAGCTAGACCGATCCCTCCCAGGCCGCCCGTGATCAGATAGACACCTTGTTGGCGGAAGGCGGGAAGCTCTGATACAACCGGCTCCAGAGCATAATCTTCATAATGCTGTCGCCACCGCGCTCCCTGGCGATACGCAACCTCGAAATCGCTGGCTGGTCTGGTGCACTCCTCGATCAGATAGGTCAGATCGCTGGCCTCATTCCATTCACCAGCAGCCGGGACCTCAATATCGACACTGCGGCAGACCAGATTAAGTGGTTCTTGAGAAATGACTTTACAGGCTCCCAGCAAGGTCGCCTTAGCAGGCTCCAACGCCTCATCGCCCAGAATTTCTTGCAAGCCAGTCGAAAGCACAATAATCTGCACCGGCTCATCATACAGATGGGACGAAAGTCCTTTTGCCAGATATAACAAACTGTAAAAGCCTGTTTCCTGCTGCTCTCGAAACGATTCAGCATCCAACGTGCTCGACGCCACAGATGCCTGCCAGCAATGCAAAATACGCTGTGGTAGACGACCTTGCTCCGCCAACAGGCTAAAGAGCCGAGCATAATCCTGTGGCTCACGAGATGAAATAGTAAAGCTCGACTCATCACCCTGGCTCCATTGAGTGGATACAGCAACAGTTATCACGGAATGGCCAAGTCGCTTCAGCCCTTCTCCCAACTGCCTTCCCAGACCCTGCTCATCGCTAAAGATCAGCCAGGAGAAAGGAGATGCAGTCTGACTGACCACCGGTAGACTACTTTCCTGCCAGGCAGCCCGATAAAACCAATCGGCGATTTCCGGCTTCCGTGTGATCGCTACCTGAGCTTGCTCATCGATCGTCCCGAGCGCTGGCAGGCGAGCATTTCCGACGCCAGCCAACCAATAGCGCTGCCTTTCAAAAGGATAGGTGGGAATAGGAATACGTCGTCGTCGCTCATCGGCATAAAAGCCGTCCCAATCGGGAGTCACACCGGCCAGCCAGAGTTTACCGAGAGCGAACAGAATCTGTCCTTGCTCTGTCAGGCCAGCAGTATTAGGAGCCAGTGAGGATACAATCTGCGCAAAGCGTGTGCGCTCGCAGGCTGGATGCTGTCGTACAAACGAACTTAACGCCTGACCGGGTCCAATCTCCAGGAGGACATGTTCTGTATCCCGCAAGAGATGCTCAACGGCATCAGCAAATTGAACCGTCTGACACATATGATCGGCCCAGTACGTCGGATCAGTCGCCTGCTCGGCAGTAATCCAGGTACCTGTTACATTCGAGAGGTAGGAAATCTGTGGAGTTTGCAATGCAATGGTCTGCAACAATTCCAGCAGGGATGCCCGTACAGGTTGCAACAAATGCGAGTGAAACGCATGAGTTGTCTTCACATAACTACAAGCAATTTCCTGCTGCCGAAGTTCTGCTTCAACCGACTCAATCGCTTCAGCGTCGCCTGCCAGGACACAGGTAAAAGGAGTATTCACAATCGCCAGGCTGACACGTTCGCTCAGATAGGACTGCACCTGCGTTGGAGAGAGTGCCACAATCAGCATCTTTCCCATCGCAGCCTGGTGAATCAGCTGGGCACGGCGCGTTACCAGCGTAAGAGCATCTTCCAGAGAGAAGACTCCTGCCAGACAGGCGGCGACATACTCACCCAGGCTATAGCCCAGCATTGCCTTTGGCTCTATCCCCCACTGCATCCAGAGAGTCGCCAATGCATATTCAATACTAAAGACAATTGGCTGAGCCAGATCGGTACGCGCCAATGGATCAGGCATCGTAGCTGCTGCTGACGCTCGTCCGAGCAAGGCACGCAAATCTGGCAATCCACCATTGGAGCTAGTTTCCTGGGTCGCAGAAGGATACAGGATTGGCAAGAGATCTAGCTGGCAGTTTTGCTTCACAATCTCACAACAGCGCTCAAGTGCCTGACGGAAAACTGGCTCCTGCTCATACAGCTCACGCGTTAATCCGGCAGTCTGCTCACCAACACCAGGAAAAAGAAAAGCCACCGCACGATCGCGCCGATCCTGCACATTGTGAGCACCTTTCAAAGTCTCCATGTCCTCAAGGAGAGTCAGAGCCTCGTCTCGGTCGCGACAGACCAGCATCCGCCGCTGCTCAAACACGCTTCTGCCGCGTTGCAGCGTAGAGGCGACATCTGCAAAAGCCTGCTCTGGCTGCTCCTGGAGATGTTGGCGGAGTCGTCGCGCCATCGTCTGCAACGCGGTCTCCGTTTTAGCGGAGAGGAGCAGTAGTTGCGTGGAACGTGTAGCGCTGGCAACTTCAGCTTCGGGAGCCTCTTCCAGCACGACATGAGCGTTTGTCCCACCCATTCCCAGCGAATTCACGCCTGCGCGACGTGGATGCTCTCCGCGTGTCCAGGGCAGCAGGTGATTATTAACAAAAAACGGACTCTGCTCAAAATCGATCTCTGGATTCGGGGACTGGAAATGCAGAGTTGGAGGGATCTGTCCATGCTTCAAAGCCATCACAGCTTTAATCAATCCTGCGACACCGGCGGCTCTATCCAGATGTCCCACATTGGTTTTCAGAGATCCGACGGCACAGTAGCCGCTCTGCTCGGTCTGAACGCGGAACGCCCGTGTCAGTGAAGCAATCTCAATCGGATCACCAAGCTCGGTACCAGTTCCATGCGCTTCAATGTAACCGATACTTTCGGCCGAGACGCCAGCATTCTCAAGTGCCTGAGTCACCACATTCGCCTGACCAATCACGCTTGGAGCGCTATAGCTCACCTTGAGAGAGCCATCATTATTGATCGCGGACCCTTTAATCACCGCATGGATCGTATCACCATCGGCCAGAGCATCTTCCAGACGCTTCAGCACCACGATGCCAACGCCATCGCCCAGCACGCTTCCTTCGGATTTTTCATCGAAGGCGCGACAATGCCCATCTGAGGACTCCTGACCACCTTCCTGGAACATATAGCCGACGCGATCGGGGACACGTACCGAGATACCACCGGCCATCGCCAGATCGCACTCGCCCTGAGCCAGACTCTGGCAGGCCAGATGAGTCGCCACCAGCGAAGTTGAACAGAACGTCTGCACCGCAAAGCTTGGTCCACGCAGATTGAGCTTATAGGAGACCGTTGTGGTCAAAGAATCTTTATCATTTCCGATCCCGATCTGAAAGCCATCGAGCGCCTGTACATCATTGCCATTCGCGATCAGAGAGAGCAGATACATACTCATATTGGTACCGCCAAAGACACCAACCAGACCATCGTACGTCTGACAATCGTAGCCCGCCTGCTCCAGAGCCTCCCAGGCACATTCCAGGAAGAGCCGATGCTGTGGATCGGTCAACTCTGCCTCGCGTGGACTATAGCCAAAGAAATTGGCATCAAACTGATCTACGTGCTCTAACACCGGACGAGCCTTGACATAATCTGGATCGTGCAACAGGGAGGGATCAACGCCGGCCTCAAGCAACTCGGCATCGGAAAAAGGAGTAATCGATTCGACGCCATCGCGCAGATGTTGCCAGAACTGCTCGACGTCGGCGGCTCCCGGAAAACGTCCCGACATACCAACGATAGCGATTCCTGTTTGCTGCGTTTTCGTGCGCGCCTGACGCCGACGCTCCTCGAATACATTTGTCTTTTGAGACTTCTCCTCAACGGGTGCTTCGGGCTGGAGATAGGTAACAAGTGCGCTGATAGTGGGCGCTTCAAACAGAGCAACCGCCGGAATAGGACGATGGAACAACTTTTTCAAGCGCGAGATCACATCCAGAGCGATCAGTGAATTGCCGCCCAGATCAAAGAAATTCTCATACAGCCCGACCTGCTCCATCCCGAGTACCTGCCGCCAGACCTCGCTGATCTGTTGTTCATACTCCTCACGTACAAAGGAAGCGCTCAAGGACACAGTCGAGACGCTCTTCGTGCTGCTTGTGCTTGTCTCGGTCTGCAACGACTCCAAGCGGATCCATTGACGCAGGCGAGCCTCGAGATCGCCGGTTGAGTTCACCAGATGAGTATGTCCACTGGCAAGCACTCTAGTCAGAGCCTCAATTCCCTCAGCGGGACTCATCGCAAACGCCTGGATCGTGGCACCTAATGAGCCATGCACATCTGCGCGTACCTGCCAGGTATCCCAGTTAACACTGATCCACCGCTTCTGCTGCTCAACGGCATTATAATAATCGGCGGCCGCATCCAGGAAAATATTCGCCGAGGCATACGCCGAAAACGCCAGCCCTCCCAGGACAGCCGAGAGCGACGAGAATAGGAGGCAGAAATCAGTCTCAACCTCTGCGAGCGCCTGTGCCAAAGCATACGTGCCATACACCTTTGACTGGAAATGAGCTTCACAGTCGGCGACTGTAAGATCCTGGATCGTTTGGAAAGCTTCCGGAGCCGTCAGGCCAGCCGCATGAAAGACGCCATTGATAGATCCAAAGGCATCCAATCCAGCTTTCACCATCTGCTGCACATGAGCGGCATCCGCCACATCGCCCTTGCATAGCAACACCTCGCTACCAGCGGCCTCCAGCCTCTGAATCAAGCGAATTTTCTGCTTCACCTCAGCATCGGCAAGCTCATCATGGAGAAGGCCATCCCACTCACCACGCTCAGGCAAAGCAGACCGCCCGATCAGTATCAATCGTGCCTGATATGTATCGGCCAGATACTCAGCCAGAGCCAGCCCGATCCCACCAAATCCGCCAGTAATCAGATAGACGCCATGCTGTCTCAACGGCACAGCCTCAGAGGAAATGGCAGGCAATGGCATCGCTCGATAACTTTGTATCTGCCTCACGCCCTGACGATACGCGACCACCAGATCACTACTCTGGCTACAAGCTTCCGCCAGGACATACTCAGGAGCTTGCTCCGTAATCTCAAGATCGATGCTGCGACAATTGATATTCAGCGGCTCCTGAGGAATAACTTTACAGGCTCCCAGGATAGTCGCATTCTCTGGTTGCAGCCAATCGTGCTCGCTCACCTTCTGGAGATGTGAGGAGAATGCCAGCAACTGCACGGAGTGCTCAAAAAGATGCTCCGAGAGAGCGCGTGCCAGGAAAATCAGGCTATAGAATCCCTGCTCCTGCCGTGTCTTAAAGGTCTCTACATTTGCCGGCTGCCGAGCATCATCAAGCTGGATACCCCATCCATGCAAAACGCGAAAAGGCAATTTCCCCTGTTGTGCCAGCAAAGTACAGAGCTGTGTATAATCGCGCCCCTCCTCGCCAACGCGGACAGAAAAGCTCGTGTCGTCAAACTGAGCAAACTGGGTGCCAGCATAGACGCGAATAAGCCTGTGTCCCTGGCTTTGGAGCTGTTCTCCGACACGTTCAAGCAGTCCGCCTTGATCAGGAAAGACCAACCAGGTTTGAGGGCCATCGATCCGCTCATCGGTCAGTAGCTGTTCCTGCCACTGTGCTTGATAAAACCAATCTGTGCTATCGACGGTGCGACTAATAATCTGCGGCTGTTCAGTAACTTTTTTCGTCTGAGGCTCATCGATCCAATAGCGCTTGCGCTCAAAGGGATAGGTTGGCAGCGAGACGCGCAACCGTTTCTCCTCAGTATGCAACTGCTGCCAATCCAGCGTCACGCCAGCCAGCCAGAGCTGACCAATCATCTTGAGCAAGACCGCCCGTCCGGATAGCTCACTATCCTGCGAGATACTGGCTACCAGACGCTCGGCATATTGCTCATCGATCGTAAAGGCAGTGCCTCCATGACCGATCTCCAGCACAACGCTGTCGCCGCTGGTGAGCAGATGCTTGATACCGGCTGCTGGATCATGTGGCTGATGCAGTTGCTGGCTCCAATAGCCAGGATCGGTCACCTGTTCGCTACTCAGGGCTGAGCTCGTTTCATTGATACCCAGAGGGATCTGGGGAGCCTGCCAGTTCAACGTACGCATAAATGTCAGAGTTGCCAGGTCACCTACAAGCGAGGATTGACCATGCTGAAGGGCCAATTTCAAGGCATCGCGTAGACTCAGGACACCACAAACGCGGGCGACAATCTCTAGACTCTGGCTGGTTCCCCACACGATCTGAGGTTGGATGCCGGTCTGCAACAACGCCTGTGTGAGTGCGTACGTGCTTGCGAAGGCGATAATTCGTGGTAGTGCGGAATCTTGCTGCACACTTGCGGCAATAAAATCGCTAACCTGTTCAAGCTCAAACAGAGCAAGCAAATCTGGTCCACGCAAAGACGCAATCGTCCGAGCGCACTCTTCAATGCAGGATTGAAAGTAGCTATCGCTTCGATATAGCTCCCAGGCCAGACGCGTCAAAGCTTCTCCCGTACCCGTATACACCAGAGAGACCTGACGATCTCTATTGACCTGATACGAACTACCGGCGGCCTGTGTGCTGGCCTGATAAAGATCGCTACTGGCGCTCTGCATATCGCGGCTAATAACAATCCGCCGATAATTAAATTCGCCTCGTCCGACCTGAAGCGTATAGGCAGCATCTGCCAGATTGATCTCGGGCCGCTGAGCGAAATAAGCGGCCAGATTTTCTGTAGCCGTTGTCAGAGCGCTAGCGCTTTTGGCAGAGAGTGTCAGTAACTGCCATGGTTGTGCCTCATCCGACGCATCCCTGAAGGGAGCCTCTTCCAGCACAATATGAGCATTCGTTCCGCCGACTCCAAATGAGCTGACTCCGGCGCGTCGTGGAGTCTCCCCCTGCTTCCACTCTTGGAGCTGCGTATTCACATAGAATGGACTCTGCTCCAGATTCAAATCAGCGCTGGCACTTTCAAAATCCAGGCTTGGCGGCAGTTGCTGATGCTTTAAAGCCAGGGCAGCCTTAATCAATCCAGTCACGCCTGAGGCCCGGTCCAGATGACCAATATTCGGCTTCACCGAACCGATCGCACAAAATTGTGTCTTATCGGTACCGCGAGCAAAAGCTTTTTTCATCGCAGCCAGCTCTACCGAATCGCCCAGAGCAGTACCGGTGCCATGCGTCTCGACATAGCCAATACTCTCGACATCCACCCCGGCATTGCTGATCGCCTGTGCAATCACCTCAGTCTGCCCATTTAGACCCGGTGCCGTATAGCTGACGCGTACACTGCCATCATTATTAACCGAGGAGCCCAGCAGGATTGCATAGATTTGATCACCATCTTCGAGTGCATCTTCGAGCCGTTTCAACGCCACGACGCCCGCCCCGTTCCCCATCACACTCCCCTGCCCCTGCCCATCGAGCGCCCGACAGACACCGTCGGGCGACAGGATGCCCCCCTCTTCATACATATAACCGGCGACCTGTGGCAGCATCAGAGCCACGCCACCAGCCAGAGCGATATCGCACTCGTAGTTGAGCAGGCTCTGAGAGGCCATATGCGTCGCCACAAGTGAGGTAGAGCAGAACGTCTGTACAGAGATACCAGGACCTCGCAAGTTCAACTTATACGACACAGTCGAGGCCAGAGAATCTTTATCATTCCCAACCGAAGCCTGAGCATAGCCCACATCGCTCATCAGATCGCGATTGGGGATCAGATTTTGCAGCAGATAGGTGCTAAAAGCGGTTCCGGCAAAAACGCTGATCAGATCTGGATAGCGTTCGGGATCATAGCCAGCATCTTCCAAAGCCTCCCAGGCGCATTCCAGAAAGAGTCGATGTTGCGGATCGGTCACCTCCGCTTCGCGTGGAGAATATTTAAAGAAGGAGGCATCAAACAGAGCAGCATCATCCAGGATAGCGCCTGCTTTGACATAATTGGGATTCGCTAGAAGCTCAGAATCAACGCCAGCCTGCAAAAGTTCCGCATCGGAGAACTGGCGAATCGCCTTCTCTCCATGTGTAATCTGCCGCCAGAGTTCTGGTACATTCCGCGCTCCAGGGAAACGGCCCGACATGCCCACCAGGGCAATGGCGGTATCATACGCGACGGTATTCGAAGAAGTGGCATCTGACATACTACGTTATCTCACCCTTCTAGTTTCTCGCATGCGCTGCTTGAGATTCTCTCGACGCTTCTCGCTGCGCTCACGTGTTTTCGCCTCAACAGAGGCGGGAGCCTGATTTTGTTCAAGATGGTTTGCCATCAAGCCGACGGTTGGCGCTTCATATAAGATATAAGCGGGCAGATCGGCATAATTAAATGCTTTGCGCAGATGAGCAATCAGATCCACGCCCAATAAGGAATTCCCTCCGAGATCGAAAAAGTTATCATGAATCCCGACCGGCTCGATGCCAAGCAGTTGCTCCCATAAGGTCGCGATCGCCCGCTCCAGATCATTGCGTGGCGCAATATAGGACGTCTCTAATTCAGGCCGGACATGCGTAGCGGAAGCTTGCTCTTCACGGTGCTCGCGCTGCAACAGATTAGCGACGGTAAAAGCCTTACTGGCCGTCAGGACATCTGTAAATTCCTGCGTTGAAACAATAATCTGCTCATGCCCGGCCCGCAGAGCGCTCTCTAACGCGGCCATCCCCTCGTGGAAAGTCAGACCAAAGCGTCGTCGATTCTCCTTCAACATATCGCCCATCGCCCCAAAGCCAGCCATCCCCTCTTCCCAGGCATTCCACAGCCACTCGCTCCAATCGATCGCCAGCGTGCGACCATGCTGGTAGCGATGTTGATGGGCATAGCTATCAAGAAAAGCGTTAGCAGCACAATAATCGACCTGCCCCGGACTTCCAGTCATTGAGGTAATCGAGGAAAAAAGCGCCAGGAAATCCAGCGGGACATCCTGTAAAATGCGCTCCAGCACCAATGTGCCCTGAATCTTTGGACGCAAGACCTGCATGGCCTGTTCAGCCTGCTTCAATTGGATCAGACCACTGCCTGGGACCCCTGCCAGATGGAAGACTCCATGCAAGACTCCAAAGCGCATCAGGACCTGCCTCTTCACCTCCTGCATCTGAGCTTCGTCGGCAACATCGGCGGACAGCGACAGAACTTCAGCTCCTTCAGCCTCCATTGCAAAAATGCGTCGGATACGCCAGCCATCAGTCCCAACTTCATTTGATTGCTCTTGCAGAGCGGCCCACTTGTCGCGATTGGGCAGAGGTGTACGTCCCACCAGCACGATTCTCGCGTGATAGGACTGTGCAAGATGTTCTGCCAGTGCCAGGCCAATCCCTCCCAGACCACCAGTCAGCAGATAGACGCCACCCTGTCGCAAAGCAGGAGTGGTAGCAGTATCGGCTAAAGTCACGGGAGCAAAGTCCGGCACCCAGCGTCGTCCTCCACGCAACGCCACCACCCGCTCCTGATCCTGTACCAGCAACTCTATCAGCGGCAAGGCCGTCGAGCGCGTCGTCAGACTCACATCGATGCTCTGACAGCTCAGCGCGGGATACTCTTGTGGAATCACAATTGCGGGACCTTTAAGCAAAGCGCGGAATGGATCAAGCTCCTCATAGCCAAAGACATCATAGGTATCATGCGTGACACAAGAGATATGACATGGCTTCTGACTCTGATCCCCTAAAGTTTGTGCCAGAGACAACAAACTCGAGAAACCTTGCTCAATCAGCGCCTCGCCATCAGCATCCAAACTCCACAGATGCACAATCTGATCAGGCAGCAAATCATGAGTGCGCAGCTCTTTAAAAAGCTGCTGATAATCTTCGCGCACAGCGGCCCGTACTTGATAACATTGCTCCTCCAGCCGCCCAAACATGGGACCCTGTTCAACCAGGACCACCTGCTGCTGCCGATCCTTGAGTTGCTGGATAAGTTCAGTACTTACGCCGCGCTGATCGCGGAAGATCAGCCAGCATTGCGGCTGCCTGACCAACCGATCGAGCAGATGAGTTGATGCCTGTTCAACGCTCTGCTTCCAGAGTGGTAGAGAGAAATACTCACGTACCTGCTGCTTACGCTCCGATCGCCCACTCGCAGACTTGAGTAGTTTGACGACGCCAGGAGTTACATCATCGGCCGCTTTTGGCTCCAACCAGTAGCGCTGGCGCTCAAAAGGATAGGTTGGCAGAGGAATACGTTGACGGCGCTCTTGGGCATAGAACCCTTCCCAATCGACCTGTACGCCTGCCAGCCAGAGTCTCCCAAGCGTATTCAGTAGATAGGACTGCTCAGGCTGTGACTCTCGTGCAGACGGCAGCGTAGATAACACCAATTGCATCTGCTCACGCGTACAATCCGGATGCTGGCGCACAAACGATCCCAGCGACTGGCCTGGACCTACCTCCAACAAAAGCATCTCTTTATCTTCAAGCAGTTGTGCCACCCCATCGGCAAAGCGCACGCTCTGACACATATGTCTGGCCCAATAGCCTGGATCAGTAGCTTGCTCGGCAGTAATCCAGGTACCAGTCACATTCGAGATATACGGGATCTGTGGTGGATTAAGCATCACGCTACTGGCTAAAGCCGTCAGAGATGAGCTCACCCCAGCCAGCATCGATGAATGAAAAGCATGTGTTGTTTCCACACGCCGGAAGGCAATCTCCTGCCGCATCAGATGCTGCTCCACCTGATCAAGCGCATCATATGGTCCCGCGAGGACACAGGTATTCGGTGCATTGATGATTGCGAGATTGACATCCTCACTGAGGTACGGCTGGATCGCTTCTTCGGAGAGCACAACGGCCAGCATTGCTCCTTTAGGTTGTGCCTGAATCAACTGCGCTCGTTGCGTTACCAGCTTGAGTGCATCTTCAAGCGAGAGGACCCCACTCAGACAGGCCGCAACGTACTCACCCAGGCTATATCCGATAAATGCCTGGGGATGAATCCCCCATTGCATGAGTAATTGTGCCAGTGCGTACGAGATCACAAACACAGCAGGCTGAGCAACCGCTGTATCGTGCAGAGTGAGCTGATCTTTAACCTGCTCTTGTACTGGCTGGCTATGATGATTCTTTCGGCCCAATAACGTTCTCAAATCCAGAGCGGGAGCCGCTTCATTGACCGTAACTGTCTTCTCAGGAAAGAGCAAAAGAAGAAGATCAAAGTTTACCTGAGCTTTGACAATAGCACAACATCGATCAACCACCGCGTGAAAGATCTCTTCTTGCTGATACAGAGACCTTGCCAGGCCGCCATACTGTTCTCCCACCCCGGGCAGCAGGAAAGCAACCGGGCGCTCGCGCCTGCTTTGATACGTCTGACTAAGCGAACTGGCACTATGCTGAGCTAAAGCCTCAATGGCCTCAGATCGATCGCGGCAAACAAGAACCTGACGATAGTCAAATGCGCTGCGACCGCGTTGCAATGTAAAGGAGACGTCGGCAAGATCCAATTCGGGATGCTCCCGCAAATGCTGAGTCAGGTTAGTCGACATCGCTTGTAACGCGGTCGCGGTACGAGCAGAGAGCGGCAATAATTGCCATGGACGTGATCCACTGGTGGGAATAGCAGGAGGTGCTTCTTCCAACACCACATGAGCATTGGTGCCACCCATCCCGAGTGAATTCACCCCGGCGCGGCGCGGCTTGCCGTTGCGCTTCCAGGGACGCAAAGTTGTGTTGACATAAAAAGGACTATGTTCAAAATCAATTTCTGGATTCGGCGTCTCATAGTGCAGGCTAGGAGGGATCATCTCGCGCTGAAGTGCCAGACTCGCCTTAATCAAGCCAGTCGCGCCTGCCGCTCGATCAAGATGGCCTATATTTGTTTTAATCGAGCCGATACCACAATAGTGTTCCTTATCCGTCTGAGTCCGATACGTTTTGGTCAGCGAGGTGACTTCGATCGGATCGCCCAATTCGGTTGCTGTCCCATGTGCCTCGACATACTCAATGCTCTCCGCTGTCACGCCAGCATTCGCCAGAGCCTGAGCGACTACCTCGGCCTGTCCCGCCACGCTTGGAGCACTATAGCTAACCTTCAATGAGCCATCATTATTAATCGCCGAGCCCTTGATCACCGAGTAGATAGTATCGCCATCTTCGATCGCATCGGAGAGACGCTTGAGTGTCACCACTGCAACACCATCGCCAAAGATGCTACCGCGAGCCTGAGCATCAAAAGTGCGACAATGCCCATCGGGCGAATCCATACCGCCTTCCTGATAGAGATACCCTGTAACAGTTGGTACCTTTAGAGAAACGCCACCCGCCAGGGCGATATCGCATTCGCCATGCAACAGATGCTGACATGCCAGATGCGTCGCCACCAATGAAGTAGAGCAGAATGTCTGAACTGCAAAGCTTGGTCCTTTCAAATTCAACTTATAGGAAACAGTTGTCGTCAAAGAATCTTTATCATTGCCAACGCCAAGTTGAAAGCCATCGACCGACTGCAAAAGATCCGATTGCGCAGCCAGCTCAAGCATGTATGTACTGATATTCGATCCACCAAAAACGCTAATCAGGCCAGGATAAGTATAGGGATCGTAGCCGGCCAGTTCCAGAGCCTCCCAGGCGCATTCCAGAAAGAGCCGATGCTGTGGATCAGTCAATTCAGCTTCACGTGGACTATACCCAAAAAAGGTTGCGTCAAAGCGATCGATATCTTTCATGATCGGACGCGCTCTGACGTAATTGGGATGGTGGACAAGTTGTGGATCAACGCCTGCTGCCAGCAACTCCTCTTCCGAGAAGAAGGTGATCGACTCGACTCCCTGACAGATATTCTGCCAGAGCTCATCGACACTCGCCGCTCCTGGAAATCGTCCAGCCATCCCAACGACCGCAATCGCATCCTGCTTCTGATCCTGCGCACGCTGACGACGGCGCTGCTGCCGCGACTCTTTCTGCGCATCACTCTCCTGAAGCTGCTCAGGATTAAGATATTTAGCCAGCGCACTGACAGTTGGAGCTTCAAACAGCACAACAGCAGGAATCTGGATCTGAAACTCTTTCTTTAAGCGAGCGATCACCTGTAATCCCAGCAGAGAATTCCCACCCAGATCAAAGAAATTATCATAAAGTCCAATCTGATCGATATTAAGCTCTTCCTGAAAAATCTCAGCAATCTTGCGCTCATACTTGCCGGTACTCGGCACATAGGTCGTCGCCAGAGCGGGCCGTGTATAGCGTGGGGCTGCGCTGGACACCTCATGCAGCTTCTTCACATGCACGCTCTCCAATTGGAGCCAGTTACGCATACGCTCATGCAGATCGCCGGTCGAGACCACAATGTGTGTTTGATCACACTGTGACAACAGACGATTAAAGGCCGCAACTCCTTCATCCGCGCTCATCGAGTACAGCGAGACCGTCGACCCCATAACTCCATAGCGATGCACGCCATGACGCTCTTCTTTCACCTGCCAGATATCCCAGCCCATGCTATTCCAGTGAGTGCCCTGTTGTAGTTGATTATGCTGATGTGCCAACACATCCATATAGATGTTTGCGGCCGTATAACCAATGAAGGCCAATCCTCCCAGCACAGAAACTAGCGACGAGAACAGAATACAGAAATCGAGTTCCTCAGCAGCTAGAGCCTGCTCCAGAGCACGTGTGCCATACACCTTCGGCTGAAAATGTGCTTCGCATACAGCCACTGGATCAATCTCCTGCACCACGCCAAACGCCTGCTCATCGAAGATGCCTGCGGCATGCAGGACGCCATGGAGTCGTCCAAAGCGTTCGTGGATAGCGACCATGACCCTGCTCATCTGCTCAGCATCGGCGACATCCGCCTGCAAGAGCAGCACTTCGGCCCCCAGCATTTCTAGCTTTTGCACACTCTGTATCTTGACACTAAGAGGATTGGTAGCATCATGCGACTCAAGCCAATCCTGCCAGGTAGATCGCTCAGGCAGAGCAGAGCGTCCCAGCAGCACCAGGCGTGCCTGAAACGTTTGTGCCAGATATTCGGCCAGCACCAAACCCAGGCCGCCCAGGCCGCCAGTAATCAGATAGACGCCACGCTGCTGCAAGGGGAGATCTTGCGTGGCTGGCTCAGCGATATACTGTGCCTGAAACGTCTCAACCCATCGTTGGCCGTTACGATAAGCGACTGCGATATCCAGCGCGGAGGAACATACCTCTGACAATAACGTCTGCCGATTCAGCTCATCGCCAGCGAGCAGATCAATGCTCCGACACACGATATGCTGATACTCTTGTGGAATAACCTTACAGGCCGCCAGAATCGTCGCCTTCTCTGGCACTAACGTCTCCGTGCCCAAGACAGGCTGCACGTTGCTGGAAAGGACCGTAACCTGTATCCGTTCCATCTGTTGCTCGTACCCTGAACGTCCCAGAGCCTGCGCCAGATAGAGGATGCTGTATAAACCATGTTGCTGACAATCCTGAAACTGTAACGCTGGCGTCGGTTGCTGATCAGTTTTTGCGAGGCTCCAGGCATGAACAATCTGTGCGGGGAAAAGATTATCCTCTAGTAGAGCGGTACACAGTGATACATAATCATCGGCCACGGCAGATCGCAGCGTATAGTGCAGTGCATCCTCCCGACGCAAAACATGTCCTTCATATACAATCACTACAGTACAGCCAGCCAGCCTGAGATCTTCAGCCAGACGAGATCCCGGCCCATCGACATCCGCAAAAACCAGCCAGACACCATCAGGCATAGTATGGTGTGCTTGGAGGGGGCTCTGTTGCCAGACTGGTCGATAGAACCAGTCACCAATATCGGACTTCTTGCCGCTACGCACCTTCTGACGAGTCTGTGCCGGTGTCGGTGACTCTATCCAGTAGCGCTGTCGCTCAAAGGGATAGCCCGGCAACACGATACGTTGTGGAATGTTCTCACCATGTAGCGCCTGCCAATCAACCAGTCCGCCCAGCTGCCAGTAGCGCCCGATAGCAAGGAGAAGGGCCGCTCGTGCAGATTGAGCTTCATGGGCGGCCGGCAGCGTTGAAAAAATGAGTGGAAAGCGTTCGCGCTTGCACAAAGGATGCTGGCGCACAAACGAAGATAACGATTGTCCGACGCCCACCTCTAAGAGCACCAGATCTGACTGCTGCAAAAGCTGAGACACTCCATCCGCGAACTGGACAGTCCGACACATATGCTCAGCCCAATAGCCAGGATCAGTCGCTTGTGCGTCAGTTATCCAGGTACCAGTCACATTCGAGATATAGGGGATAGTGGGAGCATGCAATGTACAGCTCTGGGCCAGTTTCGTCAAATCTTTCTTGATCACATCGAGCATCTGAGAATGAAAGGCGTGCGTCGTTGCCACGGGACGCGAGACGATCTCCAGTTGGAGGAGTTGCTCAGCCAACGCCTGCAAAGCGGCCGGTGGTCCAGCCAGCACACAGGTCGCCGGAGCATTCACGGCAGCAAGATTAATCTGCTCGCTCAGATACGGTTGTACATCCTGAACCGAGAGTGCAACCGCCAGCATAGTTCCTGCCGGTAACTGCTGAATCAACTGTGCTCGACGTGTCACCAGCTTCAGAGCATCCTCCAGCGAGAGCACACCTGCCAGACAGGCAGCCACATATTCGCCCAGACTATAGCCTAGCATAGCCTGCGGCTGTATCCCCCAGCGGATCAATAGTTGAGCCAGTGCATACTCAATGATAAAAACCCAGGGCTGAGCCAGCGAGGTCTGTTGGATCACCTGAGAAGACTTCGGCTGCACAGGTTCTGGTAGACGACCCATCAGGATACTCAACTGCGAGAGCGGCTCGACTGCATCATTTTTGCTCGCTCCTTGCAACTGAGCTTCGATATCTACTCCTAACTCTTTCACAAAGCTATAGCAAGTATCGACTATCTGCCGGAATGTCTCTTCTGTCTCATAAAGCTCCTGAGCCATACCAGGATATTGCTCACCCAATCCAGGGAGCAGAAATGCGACTGCACGTGTACGTGTTGTCTGCTCAGCCATCAACTCATGCTGTTGTAGCCGCTGCTGTGCATCCTCGGCACTGCGTACCACCACAAAACGCCGCTGCTCTAATCGTGCGCGTCCAACCTGGAGCGTATAAGCAACATCCGCAAGAGAGAGCGCTGGCTGATCGTGCAGAAAGGAGCTGAGATGCATACCAGTCTGCTCCAGAGCGCTGGCTGATTTGGCCGAAAACGGGAGCAGTTGCCACTTGTCAGGTGTTTGGGCAGTCCTCTCGACCGGAGGAGCCTCCTCCAGCAGAAGATGAGCGTTCGTACCTGACCAGCCAAACGAACTGACACCTGCAATGCGACGCTCGCCACGGATCTCGCCTGCACCTCCTAATGTCGTAAGCGACCAGGGTTCGGATCGCTGAGGAACCTTCACCGCGATCTCTTGCCAGGGGATATATGGATTAGGAGTACGAAGATTCAAATGGGCCGGGATCTCTTTGTGCTGTAATGCCAGAACTGTTTTAATCACGCCAGCGATACCGGCGGCTCCCGCCAGATGACCAATGTTCGTTTTGACTGCTCCCACCAACAGACTCTGCTCTGGCAAGCGCCCATGCCCATAGACATTCTGGAGGGCCTCGATCTCAATTGGATCACCTAACGCAGTTCCAGAGCCATGAGCCTCGACGTAGCTAACCCGCATGGGATCAATACCTGCATTCTGTAATGCCTGTTGCATCACCGCTTCTTGCGAGAGCCGATTGGGAGCCGTGATGCCATTGCTTCGCCCATCTTGATTCACAGCCGAGCCACGAATGACGGCGAGAATGGGATCATGATTGACCTGCGCATCGGAGAGGCGTTTCAGCACGACTATGCCACAGCCTTCACCAAGCACAAAGCCATCGGCATCGGCATCGAAAGTTTTGCAGTGACCATCTTTAGCAAGCATATTCATCTTGCAGGCATTGACAACATTTTCCGGCAGCATCACTGCGCTCACGCCGCCGACCAGAGCCAGATTACATTCCCGATTGCGCAGGCTCTGGCCCGCCAGATGAATTGCGACCAGAGATGAGGAGCAGGCGGTATCAATCGTGAGAGTTGGTCCATGAAAATCAAAAAGATAGGGAAGCCGACCAGCGGCGATGCTAGCCGAGCTTCCAATCCCAAAATAGGGATCATTCACATAGTTTTCTTCGCTATCGCTCCGCATCTGACGTTGAGCATACTCATAATTATTCATCATGCCCATAAAGACGCCGGTCTGACTTCCAGAAAGCGTATCGACCGCCAGGCCAGCGTTCTCCAATGCCTGCCAGGCAACTTCAAGCAACAGGCGCTGCTGAGGGTCCATCCGCAAGGCCTCGCGTGGCGAGATGCCAAAGAAGCTCGCATCGAACTGTGCCAGGTCATCTACAAAGCATCCACGACGTGTATACATCTTGCCAGGAGTATCAGGAGTAGGATCATAATATAAGTCGCTATCCCAGCGTTCATGCGGAACATCGCTACTGACATCTCGGCCCTCTTGCAGGAGCTGCCAGAAGGCCTCAGGAGTATTGGCACCACCCGGAAAGCGACAGGCCATACCCACAATCGCCAGTGGCTCACTGGCGAAGCTGTCTCCAGAGTTCGCACTCACTGATGCACTGGAGGAAGACGACACCTGATCAGGCGTCTCTTCTTGCGGCTCATCCTGTTTAAGTAGATGCCGCGTCAGCAGAGCAATATTGGGATAATCGTACACAATCGTAGGTGATAAAGAGTAGCCCAGCAGATCTTCGAGATCACCAGATAAACCCACAGTATCAACCGAGGTAAGTCCATAATCCTTCAAAGGTCGATGAGTATCTATCGTCGAGGGTTCGATATCGAGATACTCACTCAGTTTCTCTTTGAGCCAGTTCTGCAAAGTTGCTTCAGACACAAGAAGGGATGACGGCAACGCATCAAACTCTTGCTTTTCCTCACTCATCCCAGAGACTCAGACTTTCTGCTAAATAATCGGCCTGGCAGGCACGACGCTGCACTTTTCCACTCGAGGTCTTAAGGACGCTGCCAGCCTTAACCAGTACAAGATCATCAATCTGTAACTCATGCTCTTCCATCACAGCCGCTCTAATCGCCCTCATCACTTCTTGAGGGTCCAATGGCTTCCTACCAAGTGTCGTATCCTGCGTCGCAGAAAATGTATGCGCAGGTTTATAGCGCGGCTCAATTTCGGCAATCACGACCAGTTGTTCACGATTCTCTCTCTCTACAGAAAAAGCGGCGCAGCAAGAGAAGCGAATCGTCTCATGTGCTTTTTCGGTTGTAGCCTCAATATCCTGAGGATAATAATTACTACCATGAATGATAATTAAATCTTTTTGTCGGCCCGTTATAAATAAGATATCGTCAGCGATAAAACCCAGATCGCCGGTACGCAAGAAAGGTCCTTCATGAGTATCGCTGGTATAGTAGTGGAAGGTACTTTGTGTAGCCTCATCCTTGTGCCAATACCCCTGTGTGATACTCGTTCCACGTACACAAATCTCGCCCACCTGATCGGGAAGGCTTCTTGTGCCATCTTCCGGATTCACAATCAAGACATCTAGTTTCTCCGGCACACGTGGATAGCCAATATATGCTTGAGCCTCTGAATCATGCTCGTCTACGATCTCAACCTGATGCAGTTTGAGTTTGCTTTGATTAAAACTGCGTACCACCGTAGGAACTAACCTGGTCGAAGAAGCAATCATCAGGGTCGCTTCAGCCATCCCATAGCCTGGCATCATCGAATTCGCATTCAAGCCACATTCACCAAAGGTCGCGTGGAAACGATCCAGCGTCGCCTTGCGCAGAGGCTCTCCGCCATTAGCAATCACTTCCAGAGAGCTCAGATCAAGCTGCTGACGCTGTTCGGCTGTTATCTTACGGCAACACAGATCAAAAGAGAAATTAGGTGCCATCGTCATCGTAGCCCGGCAATCGCTGATTGCCTTCAGCCAGCGAAAAGGACGCTGCAAAAAGGTCACCGGCGAGAGCAGCATGGCGGGAAACCCGATATACATAGGATAAAGAATGCCACAGACCAGGCCAAGATCATGATACGGTGGCAGCCAGCTGACGATATAGCTCTGCTCGCTCTGCAGGCTAGACTCATGAATGATCTGCAAATTATCGATGATGTTTTGATGTGAGACCATCACCCCTTTTGGAGTTCCGGTCGAGCCTGATGTATATTGTAAGAATGCTAATGACGCTCCATTTATAACTGGTACTTGCCACTGCTCCGCCCAATATTCCGCCAGGATATCAGTCGCGATACACTCTGCATCGATCTCACTATTGACTAAATACTGCTGGAGATTCGGAAGCAAGGTACTATCACTTAAAATAATACGCGCCTGTGTATCAGTAATGATCGATTGAATACGCGCGATTAAACGAGGAGAATGAGGTGGATAAGCCGGTACGGCTATTGCGCCCGCATAGAGGCATCCATAAAAAGCTACTACATACGCCAGCCCGGGCTGATGCAAGATCAAAACAGGCTGACCTGCTGCACCTTTGCTCTGCAAAACCGCTCCCAGTATACGGGCCTTTTGATCTAATTCCGCATAGGTCAGCTGCATTTCTACCAGACTTTTCTGTGAAAGAAACGCATACGCCTGACGTTGAGGCTGATGCTCAGCACGCTGGCGAAATATATCCACTAATGTCACTGTTTCCGTGGACGGATCGAGCTGATATATACTCACGGATCTTTTCTCCAAACAACTAATTACAATCAGCACCGCGCGAATCTACAACAAGCATACGCTAGAGCTTTATAGCTGTCATGACTGACCTGCTGTATCTTTTCTACCCTCGAAAGTGTAGTTTTGCGCTAACCATAAGATGAAAAAAGCGCAGTATATTCAAAGTAATACTGCGCATGGAAACATTTCTGCTATAATCCGACCATTCATCAAATACGAAAAAGACAGTGAATCTATGGTGAACTAATTTGATCAATAATGGAAAACAATCCTGTTTGGTACGCGGCCAATAAGGCATCACGCTCACAATGCACACCCAACTGTTCATAAATGTGCTGCCGATGTTTTCCTACTGTCGCTGGTGCAATGCATAATAAATTGGCAATCGCCTCTTGATCATGGCCACGACACATCAGCAGGAGCACCTGCCGTTCGCGTTTCGTCAGCGGCCCATTCACATGATAATCCAGACTGCGACACTGTCCACGCAAAAACGATGACTGCTCAATCGTATATAACAACCAGCCACAGATTTGGCCCAGCAACTGCGCCGCTGGTATGGGGATTGAAGGACGGTCTTTGCACTGAGGATCGCTGGTGATACACAGCGTTCCGTAGACAATATGACCAAATTGAATTGGTAAGGTCAGGCTCAACGTCGATGAGTGTATATCTTTGCGCTTCCCCCGTGTATGACCTGGATGCAGATAAGCTCGACCCTGGAAGAGGCGCTTCACCTCATCGCATAAATACGATACATCACCCTGAGCCTGCTCGCAAAGTTGTTGCCCTGTTTGTAATAATTCCATACCCAATTGCATATCTTCAATGGTTTTCATACTCACAGACTCATCTTGTGAGTCCTGTCCCAGGTTACCGGCCAGTAGAACGGAATAATGAGCGTACATACGGAATAAACCTCCACCAATGACATTTCTACAATATCATGTCTCTCATTAGTTGTTTACGTCAGTATCATCTCTACATATAATTTTCTATTCCAGTTAGTCTATATATTCTCTGCCGCGCTCCTCTCTATCTTCATTTCCTGACTTTTACTAGCTAAAATGTTTTAGACGTCGAGGACATAAAAAAATAATTAAGACACCTTTATTACCTCATTTTTGCAGGCGTATCCTATTTTTATTGCCCAATTATTATGATAAGATATCCGATGCACCCATCTGGTATGCATTTCAGTGCATTTCTGTGTATTCCAAAAAATGCTTTATTTTTATAGGAAAAACAAGATTATGAACAATGTAGATGTTAGTACCTTTGGAGACTTACTCATCTCTTTACGCAAGCAACGGCGTATTAGCCAGAACGATCTGGCCGATAAGTTGAATGTCCATCGTAATACTATCGGAAAATGGGAACGTGGCATCTGCTTACCAGAACGCAAAACGCTTGTTCTAGAGCTTGCCAAACACTTACGTCTCAATGATCTCGACACACGACAATTACTCGAAGCCAGCCTGACTGCACTCTCCACACACTGGCAGATGCCCTATCAACGCAACCTCTTCTTCACCGGGCGCGAGGATATCCTGGAACAATTGCACCAGGCCCTCAGCCCTGCCAATACTACCTCTTCCCATCAATCGTACGCTCTCAGCGGCCTGGGAGGCATCGGCAAAACGCAGACCGCCATCGAATATGCCTATCGCTATGCCAACGACTATGCCGCCGTCTTCTGGATCAGTGCCGACACCAATGAAAGTATTACATCAAGCATCATCGCCATTGCACAACTCCTCAATCTTGCAGAAAAACAAGAACAAGACCAGGGAAAAATTGTGGCAGCCGTCGCCCGCTGGCTCGCCAGCCACAGCGATTGGTTATTAATCTTCGATAATGTCGAAGATGTTGGGATGGTCAAAGACTTTCTTCCCACAGCGCGTGAAGGTTCCCGCTTGCTCACAACGCGCCTCCAGGCCCTGGGCACGCTCGCGCACACCATTGATCTGGCCAAGATACCACTTGATGAGGGAATACAATTCCTGCTACGCCGTGCCAAAATCTTGCGACCTGATACCTCCCAAAAACATCTACCGCCATCCGAAGTTACCGCCGCCAGAGCCCTCACGCTCACCCTCGACGGCTTACCCCTCGCACTCGATCAAGCTGGTGCTTACATCGAAGCGACACGGTGCAGTGTGGCCGACTACCTCGAACTCTTTCAATCCTCACAATTACGCCTTCTCGACGAGCGTGACACCTATGCAGACCACCCTCATTCTGTCACCAGAACATTTACCCTCGCCTTTGAGCAAGTCCAGCGCAATAGCGTATTGGCAGCCGAACTACTAACTGTCTGTGCCTATCTGGCTCCTGAAGCCATTCCCGAAGCTTTTTTTATCGAGGGTGCAGCAGAATTTGGAGCTACCTTTGCGTCACAGGTCTCTGATCCCTTCCATCTCCAAACAGCCATCAAAGTCTTGTTAACCTATTCGCTACTTCAGCGCAACGCGGACACGCGCATGGTAACGGTCCATCGACTTGTGCAAACGGTACTCAAGGGACGTTTACCAAAAGCTGCCCAACGCATCTGGGCCACGCGTGTCACATGTGCGATGAGCAATCACTTCCCGGCCGATGAGACAACACACGTCAACTATTGGCCAGATTGTGACCGCTTGCTCCCCCATGCCCTGGCATGTCTGGCTCTGAGTGAACAGTGGAGTGGAAACGGACCACAGCATATTACCTTGATCAACCGGGTCGCCACCTACCTCATAGAACGTGGACGTTATCCAGAATCCAAACGACTCCTCCTGCAATCATTGCAGCTTGGAAAGCAGATGCTTGACCCCGAACACCCTCTTATCGCAGAAGCGCTCAATCGTATGGGATCGCTCCACCTGAGGCAAGGAAAGTATGCAGACGCCGAGTCATATTTCCAGCAAGCATTAAGCATTCAGGAGAGCACCCACCAAAAAGATCAGCTTCCTATGACTGGTACTCTCAGTGGATTGGCCACACTGTACATGCGTCAGGGAAAGTATCAGCAGGCCGAACCTCTCTTCCTGCGCGCCTTAGCTATTCGTGAGCAAGCATTAGGAACCGACCATCCTCAGGTCGCAAACTCTCTAAGTGGACTGGCCATTCTCTATGGAGATCTGGGGAGATACCAGGAAGCTGAACCTCTCTATGTACGAGCCTTAGCTATCCGTGAGCGGACATTAGGTCCTGACCATGCTCAAGTAGCCACTTTACTCAACAATCTGGCCGAGGATTATAAGCAGCAAGGCATGCATCAAAAGGCGGAACCTCTCTTCCTGCGCACCCTGAAAATCTGGGAACGGGATTTAGGGCCTGACCATGTCCGTGTTGCTTATCCTATCAACAATCTGGCCGATCTCTGCGCACAGCAGGGAAAGTATCAAGAAGCTGAAGCACTCTTCCTGCGCGGTCTGAAAATCTGGGAGCAGGGATTGGGGCCTGAACACGTTCTGCTCGCCGATGTACTCGAAGAGCTGGCTCTTCTCTACATCAAACAAAATAAGCTATCAGAGGCTGAACCGCTTTTGCAGCGTGCCTTACGGCTGAGGGAAAATGCATTGGGGCCTGACCATAGTGCAGTTGCAGATAGTTCACTGTATCTGGCACAGCTCTACCAACTCCAGCAACGACCGAGAGAAGCGCTCCCACTGTATCGGCAAGAGCTAAGGATTCGAGAACAAACGCTGGGACCAGAACACGAAAAAACCAAAACCGCTGACACTACCTATACCAATCTTTTAAAGGAGCTCGGCATGGATAAAGAGGATGCCCTCTGATTTCTCAGTTCCCTTGTTCTGGTAGGAAAAATACGATACACGCGGTATGACAAAACTCCACACATCCAGTATGCTTACAAAGACTATTACATATCTATTTATTCAATAAATCTTCCTTTTACTTTCATACTTGCGTGTATCCCTGAGACACAATCTTCCGGTCGCAGGCACAGAAATCTACCAGGATAAGATCGACTATGCAGACACAATCGTATGATGATGCTTATGAAACGACGCTGGCTCTGGTTGGCCTGACTGGCCGTTTTCCAGGTGCGAGCTCAGTTGATACTTTCTGGCATAATCTTACGCAAGGAAAAAAGTCGATCCGCACACTGACCGATGATGAATTACTGGCGGCCGGACTAGATCCTGCCCTGCTATTGCGGCCTGGTTATGTCAAAGCGGGAGCACTCCTTGACGACATCGATCTCTTCGATGCTGCCTTTTTCGGCTATACGCCTCGCGAAGCCGAGGTTCTTGATCCTCAGCATCGCCTCTTTCTGGAATGCAGCTGGGAGGCGTTAGAACAGGCAGGATATCATTCCGACAGCTATGCTGGTCAGATCGGTATCTTTGCTGGTTCCGGCTTCAGCACTTACGGCGTCAACAATCTCTACACCAACCCAGGCATCATTGAAGCGCTCGGTGAATTTCATGTCAATGTCAGCAACGAACATGACTCATTGGCATCTATGGTAGCCTATAAACTCAACCTGCATGGACCTGCACTCTCTGTACAAACCTTCTGCTCCTCATCATTAGTCTCCATTCATCTGGCCTGTCAAAGCCTCCTCATCTACGAATGCGACATGGCACTGGCGGGAGGAGTAGCCATCAATGTGCCCCAGGTCAGTGGATACCAGTATGAAGAGGGAGGGATACTTTCTCCCGACGGTGAATGCCGCACATTCGATGCGCAAGCGCAGGGCAGTGTGATGGGAAGTGGTATCGGAGTTGTGGTGCTGAAACGCCTGGAGTCCGCCCTCGCCGACGGAGATCATATTTACGCCCTGATCCGTGGTTCCGCAGTCAATAATGACGGAGCTCAACGGGTCAGCTATACCGCTCCAGGACTCACTGGACAGGCGAAAGTGATCACAGAGGCGCTGAGTAACGCCAATGTAGCCGCTGAGACCATCAGTTACATCGAGGCACACGGTACTGGGACCTCACTTGGAGATGAGATTGAGTTGGCGGCCATGCTCAAAGCCTTTAGCCAGGAGACGCAAAAAAGAAACTTCTGTGCCATCGGTTCAGTAAAACCAAATATTGGTCATCTCGATCGAGCCTCGGGCGTGACTGGCCTCATCAAAACAGCGCTAGCACTCTACCATCAACAAATACCGCCTCAGCTAAACTTTACAGCGCCTCAGCCCCACCTCTCATTAGAGGAAAGTCCTTTCTATGTCCCCACTGCGCTGCAATCCTGGCTGACAACCAATCAACCGCGACGAGCGGGAGTCAGTTCATTTGGGCTTGGTGGTACAAATGCACACGTAATTTTAGAAGCCGCCCCCACCAATCAAACGGCCAGCCCTCCTCATACGCACGCGCTACTGATCCTCTCGGCAAAAACGCCCGAGGCACTACAAAAGCAAGCCAGCAGCCTGGCCAGTCATCTAACCCAACATCCCGAACAGACGCTCACCGATATTGCCTATACACTACAGGTCGGACGCGCCGGGTGGAACTACCGCACCACAGTCATCGGCTCAACGCATCAGGAAGTCAGCACACAACTAGCACAATTTGCACCGACGAGCACCGTAATCCCAGAACAGACACTGCGGCAGAGAGATTTAGCGCTCTTCTTCCCAGGCGAGAGTACCTTCAATCAACAGTGGCTACACGCCCTCTCACAGCACATACCAGAATTCCGTACCGAAGTTGAACAGCTCATCGAGCGCGCACGTCCCTGGCTCGATGCCTCTACACACCACACACTACGCTCTACATGGTCAGCCCTGGCAATAGCCCCACTCAGCCATGAGCAACGACGCAGTCTCAGCTTCCTGACAGAATATGCACTGGCCCAATTGCTCCAAAGAAGCACGATAGTACCAACTCCTCAATCATTCTATGGCTATGGTACCGGTGAGTACACAGCACTCTGCGTAGCAGGCCTGCTCTCATTTGAAGAAGCCCTACTCTTGATTACTCATCAAAAGTCAGGGCAGCCGGCACGACCATACGCGCCTATCGCCATAACCTATCATTCTCACCTGACAGGAACTCGCATCACAGCCAGTGAGTGGCATAATCCAGGCTTCTGGCGTGCGATCGAACACCCTACTCTGGCCCTCTCGACGGTACTCGCCCAATTACCAACGCAGCCAGACATACAGCCACCAGTTTTTCTCTTCCTTACATCCAAACATTGCCTGCCACCGACCAGCGCTAGCCGATCCATCATTGCGCTAGAGACAGATGATTATCCGCTTACGAAATTCCTATTATCTCTCTCAGGAAAACTCTGGCAAGCAGGTATATCCATTGACTGGAAACAACTCTATCGCAACGAACAGCGCCAACGTGTACCGTTGCCGACCTATCCCTTTGAACGGAAACGGTACTGGATCGATCCACCACTTGTACGCAAACGTCAGGCAGACTATCAAGCCAAACAGCAACAAAAAGCGCCTGAAAAGACGGCTGATCCCAAACAATGGCTGTATAAGCCGCTCTGGAAAAAAAATCCGTTACCCACACACCACTCACAGCAGACACTCCAGACAATGCCACGTACCGCCTGGCTACTCTTTATTGATGCGTGTAACATCGGAGAAAGGCTAGCGCAGCAACTCACCCAGGCGGGACACACCGTTCTCAAAGTCTATGCAGGCACACAGCGCACAGATCCGCACAACGGTTCAGCCACGATCCGGCCGGAGGAAGCTGAGGACTATCACCTGCTCTGCCAACACTGGCTTGCCCACACCAGCCAGCCACGTCAGATCATCCATGGCTGGAGTATTACCTCTGAGCAGGAACAATCCACGCTAGAGGAACAACAGCGACAACACCAAAGGCAACAGCAAGCAAGTTTCTACAGTCTCCTGTATCTGGCCCAGGCGCTAGGTACACAATTCCATGCTCAAACCCTATCGCTACGCGTGCTCTCCACGATGCTGCAAGCGGTCGAGCCGGGAGAATGGCTACACCTGGGAAAACAGACACTAGCAGGTGCCTGTAAAGTTATTCCGCAGGAACACACGCATCTACTCATCCAGAGCATTGATATACGGCTCGCCGACGATACGCATGAAACGGAAAGGCTTCTCCAGTCCTTGACAGACGAGTTCACCCACGACATCGAAGATATGACGATCGCCTATCGAGCGCATCAACGTTGGACACAACAATATGAGCACATTCGGATCGACGACAAGCCCGCGCCAGAGCAAGCGCTACGTACGCATGGGGTTTACCTCCTGACAGGAGGATTAGGACAGGTTGCTCGACAGATTAACAGCTATCTTGCACACACCTTTCAGGCACGACTCGCATTGCTCATCCGCACCCCTTTGCCTGCTCGCACAGAATGGACACAGTGGCTGGCCCGGCATGAGCAGGATAATCGCACCAGCAAGCTCATACAGCATATCCTGGAACTGGAGTTAGCCGGGGCAGAAGTACTACTACTTCAGGCCGACGTAACGCAGAAACAGCAGGTAGAGCAAGCTATTCAAGCAACCTATCGACGCTTTGGCACGCTCCATGGAGTCTTTCACACGGCAGGCTGCTCTGATGCGGCCGCCTTCAAAACGCTTGACGAGCTCGATCTGGCAACATGCGAGCTGCATTTTCGTCCCAAAATCGCGGGCCTGTACACGCTAGAGCAAGCGCTACGTGGGTGTCAACTGGATTTCTGTCTCCTCTTTTCATCGCTCTCAGCGATACTTGGTGGATTGAGTTTTGCCAGCTATAGCGCCGCCAATCTATTTATGGATGCCTTTGCGTCTCAAAAAAACCTGCAAGCCGCCAACCAGCGCTGGATCAGTGTCAATTGGGATACCTGGCACAGCGAGGGTGATACTCATGGAGTACTTGGCAAAACGGTCGCAGCCTACACCATGCAGACAACCGAGGCTCTAGAGATCCTTCAAGCAGTGCTCGCCTCGCAGCAAACCCACCTCATCATCTCGACGGGTGATCTATCGCAACGCCTGCGGCAATGGATTCAGCTCAACACCATCCATAGCTCGACAGAGACAGCGCTGCCGGCTGCCATATCATCAATAGCCCAGACAACACTTTTACCCATTGCCGAATTACGTGCCACCTATGCGCAGCACATGAGCCGTATCTGGCAAGAGGTGCTCGGTCTGGAGCAAGTCAACCCTTACGAGAACTTTTTCGATCTCGGAGGAAATTCGCTCAGCGGCTTACAAGTTCTCAGCCTTCTGCGCAAAACACTGGAGCGTTCCATTCCCATCGTGGCGCTCTTTGAAGCCCCAACCATCAGCAAGCTCGTCGAGTATCTTCTCCCGCCGCCATCCGCAGAGACGAGTCAAACACCGGAGCCTGCACCAACTAATCAGCTAGAGCAACGCCGGACAGGGACCCGTTACACTGATCAATCCGAGATAGCAATCATTGGCATGGCTGGACGCTTCCCTGGGGCAGCTACGATCGAGCAGTTCTGGCAGAACCTTTGTGATGGGATCGAGTCGACGACGCTCTTTTCAGATGCAGAGTTGCGAGCGGCGGGCATTGATCCACAGATCATCGACCATCCCAACTATGTAAAGACACGACCAATCCTGGACGATATCTCAGGCTTTGATGCATCTTTCTTTGGCTATAGTCCCCGCGAAGCCGAACTCCTTGATCCCCAGCATAGACTTTTTCTGGAATGTGCCTGGGAAGCCCTTGAACGTGCAGGCTATGCGCCTTCCAGCTATGAGGGATTGATTGGTGTTTTTGGTGGAGCAAATATCAGTAGTTATCTGCATCATCTATTAACGCAAGAGGCAGTAGTTGAAGCCTTCAAAGATCTGGTCGATGGCTATCAGATCTCCGTTGGCATGGATAAAGACTCTTTGACCACCAGCGTCTCCTATAAATTGAATTTGCATGGACCAAGTCTGGCGGTCCAGACCTTCTGCTCAACCTCGCTGGTCGCCGTTCATCTAGCCTGTCAAAGCCTGCACAATGGAGAGAGCGACATAGCGCTGGCGGGGGGTGTCTCGATCCGCGTGCCCGACCACACCGGACATCTTTATCAACCCGGCGGACAGGAATCGCCCGACGGTCATTGTCGTGCCTTTGATGCTCAAGCGCAAGGCAGTGTCTTTGGAGACGGCGTAGGGATCGTCGTCTTGAAACGTGTTGTGGAAGCCATCGAGGATGGAGATCAAATCTACGCCGTGATCAAAGGTTCGGCGATCAACAACGATGGAGCAGAAAAGGTAAGCTACAGTGCTCCTGGCATTAACGGTCAAACGCAAGTAGTCCAGGCGGCGCTAGCTCGTGCTGGCGTCACAGCCGAGAGCATCAGTTATATCGAAGCGCACGGAACGGGCACCGTACTGGGAGATCCCATTGAAATCGCGTCACTGACAAAAGCCTTCACATCCAGCACACAGGAAAAACAATACTGTGCGCTTGGCTCCGTCAAAACCAACATCGGTCATCTGGACCGTGCAGCCGGCGTTATAGGATTAATCAAAGCAGCGCTGGCCCTGCATCATGAAAAGATACCCGCCACGCTCCACTATCAGCAGCCCAACCCGCAGATTCCATTCTCAGACAGTCCATTTTTCGTCAATGACACGCTCCGTTCCTGGCCACGTAGCACTACAGCACCACGTCGAGCTGGCATCAATGCGCTTGGCATGGGAGGAACTAACGCGCATGTGATCATTGAAGAAGCTCCCATCCTACCTGACGCACCATCCAGCCAGCACAGACATCTCCTGGTGTTTTCAGCAAAAACGCTCACAGCTCTGGATCGCATCTCTGAAAACCTGATCCATTATCTGCAAAGCGAGCCGACCGACAACCTTGCAGATATAGCCTACACGCTCCAGGTCGGGCGGGAACGCTTTGCATACCGTCGCACACTCGTCTGTGAGAATCACCAGGACGCCTGCCAGCAAATCACCGCACAGCTTACGACCCAGCCAGCACCTACGCCAGAAACGCATCAGAACAGGCCCGTCAACTTCCTTTTCCCTGGTATTGGAGAACTGACAGAGGAGATCACTGCTCACCTCTATCAACAAGAGAAGGTTTTTCGCACACAGATCGATCGCTGCTGCACCCTGCTCAAACCGCTCATGAATCTGGATCTACAAAAATTCTTTAGCACGCCCACCAGTTCGCTCTGGCAAAAGACCCTGTACGCACAGCCACTCACCTTTATCATCCAGTACGCCTTGGCCCAACAATATCTTCACTGGGGAATTCAGCCCCAGGCCATGTTTGGTTACAGCCTGGGCGAATACGTCGCAGCCTGCCTTGCAGATGTCTTCTCCCTGGAAGATGCATTACACCTTGTGGCGCGACGAGCCCAACTGATCCAGGAGCAGATTCCCGGTTCGATGCTCTCAGTTGCGCTCTCGGAGGCCGAAGTGGCCCCTTATTTGAGTGCCGAGATCTCATTAGCCAGCATCGCCACCCCCCATACCTGCGTTTTAGCCGGAGAAACGGCCGCCTTAACATCGCTTGCAAACCAGTTCAAGAGGCAAAGTATTGCCGCCAGCTTCCTGAAGACTGAGCACGCCTTTCATTCCAGCTTACTTGCTCCAGCGCAGAGTGAACTCACTCGACTGTGCCAGACCATCTCCCTTAAAGCGCCTCGCATTCCTTACATCTCGAATGTGACTGGTACCTGGATCACACCCGAACAGGCCACGAGCCCTACCTACTGGTCGCAGCACCTCTGCCAGACGGTCCAATGTTCTGCTGGCATCGAAACCATTTTACAGATAAAAGATCAGGTCCTTTTGGAGATAGGCAATGCTCAAAGTCTGACCATATTTGTGAAACAGCATCCTGCCTGTAGCATGGAGCAGAGAGCCTACATCTTTGCCAGCCTCCCTTCACCCCACGAGCGCACGCCGCAAGCACACGTGCCCTTCATCATCCTGGGCAAGCTCTGGCAGGCGGGGGTAGCGCTTCGTTGGACCACCTTCTACAGCTCAGAAAAGCGCAAACGTATCCAACTGCCCACCTATCCCTTTGAGCATCAACGCTATTGGATTGAAGTCTCGGCCTCTTCTTCATCTGGTGACACAGTACAGGCACCAATGACTGAAGCCCTCTCCGCAGATCCCATTGAAGCACTCGTGCAGCAAGAAGGAGCTAAGCGACCATTTGCAGATTGGTTTTATCTGCCATCTTGGACCCGCTCAACCTTACCCTCATCTGATCAACTACGTACCAGAATGCAACGCGAGGCGGTCCGCTGGCTCCTCTTCGTGGATAGCCACGGACTCGGTCTAAAGCTCGCCAAAAATTTACGTCAGCTGGAGCAGGAAGTAATTACAGTGACAGCAGACAGAGCATTTAAGTGTCTACGACCAGATACATATACGCTTCGCCCCAATGAAGCAAGTGACTACGCAGCACTCTTCCATGCGTTAGAGCTCTCCTCGCGGCCACTCCCACAGATCATACATTTTTGGTCGCTCGATACATCCTCGCCCCACTCCACCGATGCACCACACGAACGTGGCTTCTACAGCCTCCTGGCCCTGGCGCAAGCCTTTGGCACTTTTGAAACGACGGAAACGCAATTAACCGTCGTGACCAGAGATCTTTTTGAGGTCGTCGGGACAGAGCATCTACGCTTAGAACAGGCAACGGTAATTGGCCCATGTAAAGTCATACCCCAGGAACACCCCACCCTGCGCTGTCGTCTGGTTGATCTCACACATGGAACATACACTACTCGAGCGCACGCATTTGTTGCCTCCGCCCTGTTGACAGAATGCCTGGCCGCAACATCTGACACTGTAGTAGCGCTCCGAGGAACACACCGCTGGATACAAACATTCGAGCCGTTGCGCCTTCCACCGCCACCGCCGGCCCAACAAACATTCCGCCCGCGGGGAGTCTATCTCATCACGGGTGCGCTGGGCGGGATTGCACTGGCGCTAGCGAATTTTCTGGCGCGCACCGTTCAAGCCCGGCTCGCGCTTCTGATACGTACCGAGCTACCTCCACGAGCGCGATGGGCTGACATTATTGCCAGCAGCGATCCCCACAAAGGGCTTGGTTATCAGCTTGGTCAATTGCTAGAGCTGGAGGCGGCTGGATCGGAGGTTCTTATTCTTCAGGCTGACGTGAGCGTTAAGGATCAAGTGCAGAGCGCGATTGCCCGGACGCTAAAGGTATTTGGGACGCTTCACGGAGTTTTTCATCTTGCGGGTTCGCCAGCCGAAGGACTGATCCAGCGCAAGACCCGCCAGATGGTCAAGCAGGTCTTCGCCGCAAAGATTCAAGGGACGCAGAACCTATCGCATGCACTGCAAGGCATTTCACTCGATTTTCTCGTCCTCTTCTCGTCGCTCTGCTCGACGACAGGTGGAGGACCTGGGCAGATCGATTACAGTGCAGCCAACGCCTATCTTGACGTCTATGCTCAGCAAGCGAAATCAGCGCATCGTCAGATCATCGCGCTCGACTGGGACGAATGGCAATGGAATGCCTGGGAGAAAGGACTGATTGGCTATCCACCTGAGATGCAGCGTTATTTCACATTGCGCCGTCAACGCTTTGGCATCACTTTCGCCGAAGGAATGGATGTGCTATGCGCACTGATCGGCAGTAATCTTTCGCAGGTGATCGTCTCTCCTGAAGATTTCTTACAAATGGTCGCGGGAAGTACCTCTTACTCGGTGGAGAGTATTACGCACGATGTAGAGAACTTCCGTCTGCAACACGATCCAGGAACCAGCCATTATACGCGCCCACTCCTGGGTACCGCATATGTTGCCCCGGACAGCGAATTGGAGCGGGAGATCGCATCTATCTGGAGCACGCTTTTGGGTATTGAGCACATCGGCGTTGCGGACAACTTTTTTGATCTCGGCGGACACTCTCTGATTGGGATGCAGCTCATGACGCGCCTGCGCCAGACCTTTGGAGTAGAGATCCGCCTCACGACTCTTTTTGATGCTCCTACAATCGCCGAGTTGGCACTGGCGGTCGAGATGTTGCTGATTGATGAAATTGAGCTGTCATTTGAGGAAACTGAACATGTATACGAAAGATGAACTTGCGCAACGACGTGCGCGTCTCTCCCCTCAACATCGAGCCAAACTGCAACAGCGCATCCAGCGAAGTGCATCCGAGCAACCACATGCCCACGCCACAGAACCTATCCCGCAGCGTGAAAGAAACCGTCCCATCCCACTATCATTCGCGCAACAACGACTCTGGTTCTTACAGCAGTTCACGCCCAGCAGCACGGCCTATCACGAGATTATCGCGCTCCGCCTCGAAGGAAACCTACAATATGCCTTCTTAGATCATGCTCTCACGACCCTGATCGCGCGTCACGAGATCCTTCGCACCACCTTTCCACTTCTGGATGAGAACGTCCAGCAGATCATTGCACCCGCCATGGATGCCACGATCCCGCTTATCGATATAAGCGATTTGACAGCTGAGGAAAAAACGCGTGCCATAGATCTGCACCTGGAAACGTCTCAACGCCCCTTTGATCTGGCCCGAGAAGATGCATGGCGCATCTGCCTGCTCCGTCTCGCCGAGCAGGAACACATATTCTTCGTCTGTATGCATCATATCATCACCGATGCCTGGTCATTAGAAATATTTGTGCGCGAAATCACCCAACTCTACCACGCCTATAGCCAGGGATTGCCTTCGCCGCTCCAACCACTCCCTATCCAATATGCTGATTATGCCTGCTGGCAGCGCCAATGGCTCAACGACCAGCATCAAGAGGAGCAATTAGCCTACTGGCAAAAGCAACTCATCCCACCATTTCCCTTGCTCGAATTTCCCCTGGATTATCCTCGTCCGCCCATCATGAGAAACAAAGGACAACGCCAACGCTGGTCAGTAGCGCCTGAGCTCAAAGAGCTGATTTATCAGCGCTGCCGCCAACAGAACGTGACGCCATTCATGTTTCTATTAGCAGCCTTCCAGGTCCTGCTCTATCGTTACAGTTCACAAGAGGAAATTATCGTCGGCTCGCCGGTAGCGGGACGCATCCGCCCTGAACTAGAAGGACTACTTGGATGCTTTGTCAATACGCTGGCTTTCCATACCCATCTTACAGCAACGAGCTCATTCAGCCAGATACTTGAGGAGCTACGTACGACCGCATTGGAGGCTTACGAACATCAAGATCTGCCATTTGAAAAGCTCGTCGAAGTGCTACAACCGGAACGCAGCATGGCCCATCATCCAATCTTCCAGATAGCATTTGTCTGGCAGAACGTCCCGCTCAACACACAGACGCTTAGCGACCTTCAGATCGAACCTTACGAAATCGAACAACAAACAACACGCTTCGATTTCACGCTGGTCTTGCAGGAAACGCCTCAGGAGATCAGTGGCTATGCTGAATTCAATACTGATCTCTTTCAACCGGCAACCATCAAGCAGATCTTATATAGCTACGAGCAGCTACTCACCTCCCTGGCACGTCAGCCCGAGCAAGCGTTGATGAACATCTCGCTCTTGACACAGTCGGAGACCCAGCGGCTGCTCGCACGCTGGAATGCAAGCATACAGGCAGAGCCTACTCAAGATTCCTGCTTACATCAGTTCATAGAGGCGCAGGTTGCCCGCACACCTGATGCCATCGCCCTATGCTTTGAGGAGCAATTCATCACCTATCGACAGCTTGATGAGCGTGCCAATCAACTCACACACTGGCTGCTCCAGCAAGGAGTCCATCTTGAGAGCTTTATCGGCGTGCTACTGGATCGTTCTCACGATCTCGTCATAGCGGCGCTGGCGATTCTCAAAGCGGGAGGTGTCTACGTTCCTTTTGACCCAGAAGAGCCTGCTGAACGCCTGGCGAGCATGCTCACCGACCTGCACCCTATTCTGCTACTCACACAGAAACAATACATCACACGGCTCTCCGCCCAGCCAACACCGATCCTGTGCCTGGATGATCCCACTTACTCCTGGCGCAGCAATGCAACGACAGCACCGCAGAGCCAGGTCCAGCCACAAAATCTGGCCTACCAGATCTACACCTCCGGCTCCACAGGAGCGCCCAAGGGAGTCATGATCACCCATCAGAACATCACCCGGCGTGTCCTCTGGCAACAGGAAGCCTATCCGCTCACAGCGACCGACACGACCCTCTACAAAATGGCCGTCTGTTTTGACCCCTCTATCAGTGACATCTTCTGTCCACTCAGTGTTGGCGCTCGTATAGTTATCGCCCGCGCTGGCGGACAGAAGGATCATGGATATCTACTTCATCTCATACAGATGCACAACATAAACTTTTTTAGTACCATACCCTCATCATTGCGCGTGATGCAACAGGAGCCTGCCTGGGACATCTGCACGAGTATTCGAATGGTCATGTGTGGAGGTGAACCGCTTTCGCCAGAGATTTGCGCCCGCTTCACATCCAGCCATCCTCAGGCGCAACTGATAAACCTGTATGGACCAACCGAAGCGACGATCCAGGCATCCAGTTGGCCATGCACAGCAACCCCACATCCAACCATCCCGATAGGATATCCTGTCTCCGACACACAACTCTATGTGCTCGATGCGATGCTCCAACCCGTTCCCGTTGGAATGACAGGCGATCTATATATCGGTGGCATAGGACTGGCGCGAGGCTACTGGCAACAACCAGGCGTAACCGCAGCAAATTTTTTGCCACACCCCTTCGCAACTCAACCTGGTGAGCGCATTTATCGTACAGGTGACCTGGCCCGCTATACAGCGGACGGGACATTCGAATTTGTGGGGCGAACCGATCATCAGGTAAAAATTCGTGGCTTCCGCATCGAACTTGCAGAGATCGAGCGTGTATTACTCCTCCACGACTACCTGCAAAACGTCATTGTTCTGGAGCAACCGGAGGAACCACAACTCCGCGCCTATCTGAGCCTCAAACCCAATCGCTACGTCGCACCAGCAGATCTACAGAGCTTTCTACAAGAGCGCCTCCCAGCGCACATGATTCCAGCCGTGTATATCTATCTCCCTGAATTTCCATTGCTCACAAGCGGCAAAGTTGATCGCAAACGCCTTCCGCCACCTGATCTTGCATCTCGCCGTGCCCTCCTTCCACACAACATCATTAAGCCACGCGAACCGATTTCGGAAATACTAACCACGATCTGGTCACAACTGCTCAAAGTATCAGAAATTGGCATTGAGGACAACTTTTTTGCGTTAGGTGGTCATTCGCTCCTTGCGACACAGATGAGTGCGCAAGTACGTAAAATCTTTGGGATTGAACTTTCGCTATCACACTTCTTCGCGACCCCAACGATCGCCGCCTTAGCAGCGGAGATACAAGGACAAAGCACGACAACAACGCCGCCTCTACGAGCAGTTGCACGCACGCAACCCCTACCGACCTCCTTCAGCCAGCAACAGCAATGGCTTCAGGACCAACTGGCAACAAAGGATCAGTTGCGCCACATCTTTGGCGCGGTCCAACTCCAGGGAAACCTCGACATTGAGGTGCTTCAAAGCAGCTTCGACCTGATGACACAGCGTCACGAGGCGCTACGGACCACCTTTCAGATAAGCGCGAATGACCTGACCCAACAGATTCATGCCAGCGGACAGATCCCCCTTACCATCATCGATCTTCAGGAGCTAAATGAGCCAGCAAGTACAACCGCAACAACTACATTTATAAATGAAATGCGTCGTTACGATTTTGATCTGGCACATGGTCCACTCCTCACGGCCAGCCTACTCCGCCTGCGGACAGACACCCATCTGCTTCTCATCGCAGGTCATCACATCATTTTTGACGGCTGGTCAACAGAAATTTTCCTGCGCGATCTCGCACAGTTTTATGCCACCAGGCTCACAAACGTACCAACAGAGCTTCCTGCGCTCCCTTTACAATACGCCGACTATGCCACCTGGCAGCAGCAAGCGCTGCCAGCAGAGAGACAGGAGATACTACGCCAGTATTGGCAACAACAGCTCATCAACCTGCCCGTACTCCAATTGCCGCACCTGCACACGCCTCCCCAAAAATCAATCTTCCGTGCCGAGACCTTCTCGCTTCAATTCTCCCCGCAGCAGACGCAGGTATTCATACAATTCTGCCAGCATGAAGGAATAACGCTCTACATGTTATTTCTGGCAGCCTTACAAGCGCTCCTTGCCCGCTACAGTGGTCAGGACGATATCGTCATCGGCTCACCGATTGCGGGCAGAAATGCGGCTGACATGGAAAATGTCATTGGCAGCTTTATGAATACGCTTCTTTTACGTATCGATCTATCCGGCAATCCATCTTTTCGGACACTTTTAACGCGTGTGCGTCAGAGTGCACTGGGAGCCTACGCCCATCAAGAACTACCATTTGAGCAGCTCCGCACGCTATTGCCTCTCAAAGAACAGACGGAGCATCCATCACTCTTCCAGGTACTCTTTGCGCTACAAAACACACCTGAAGAGGACAAGACATTGCCAGACATCACTGCAACCTTTATCCCGCTAGAAAGCCTGACGACACCTTTTGAGCTCGACCTCACGCTCTGGCAAGCACAAGAACAATTGATGGGGAGTCTCAAATACAATGCGGAAATCTTCGATTCAAAGCTGATAGAGCGTTTCAACAACGATTTTCAGGCATTTCTAGCACTGGTTGTTACCGACCCGGAGCAGCATATCGCCTCCGTCCAACTCATCTCATCTCAAGATGCATCGAAGCTACTACAGATCTGGAACAATACCGACACACCTTACGCGCAGCATACATGTATTCATCAGCTTTTCGAAGAACAGGCGGAACGCACTCCTGATGCGCTTGCCGCTCTCTACAACGACACGACACTCACCTATCAGCAACTCAACCAGCAAGCCAACCAGATCGCCCATCTGCTCCTTGAGCAGGGAAATGCTCCACAGCAACAGACAGCGCTCCTTCTGGATCGCTCACTGGAGATATTGCCCGCCCTGCTGGGCATCTTAAAAGCGGGCAACGCCTACATCCCGCTCGAGCCAGACATGCCACCCAGGCGCTTATACGCCATCTTAACCTCCTGTACGCCAACGGCCCTACTCACCCAGAGCAAACATCTAGAATTGCTCGCTCAGCTTGATCCACTTCCCGCCCTCACCACCATCATCTGTCTGGATAAGCTTTCGCTGGATGAGACACAAGCACAAGCATATGCATCAAGAGAGATCCAGTTGATGCAGGCAGCGGATCTGATAACACAACCGACGCACAATCCGCCTCAACGGATTACAGCGGACGCGCTGGCTTATATTATTTTCACATCAGGCTCAACTGGGACCCCAAAGGGAGTGATGATTCAGCATCGAGCGGTCATCAACCTCATCGAATGGGTCAATCAAACCTTTCTAATCACGCAGCAAGATCGTCTACTTTTTATTACCTCGCTCTGCTTTGATCTCTCAGTCTACGATATTTTCGGGATGCTTGCTGCCGGAGGTTCCATCCAGATCGGGCCTACCGAAACGCTCCAGAATCCCGAGAGCCTGCTCGATCTCCTCTATCAGGAGCCCATCACATTCTGGGACTCTGCACCTGCGGCCTTTGGGCAACTTTTACCTTTTCTCGCCAGCGCCCCACAGAGCGCTAGCCAGTTACGCCTGATTTTTCTCAGTGGTGATTGGATTCCCATTAGTATGCCTGATCAGCTTCGGCAAGTCTTCCCAAACGCCGAGGTCGTTTCGCTGGGAGGAGCTACTGAAGCAGCTATCTGGTCCAATTTCTTCCGGATTACCTCCGTAGCAGAAGAATGGACCAGTATCCCCTACGGTCGCCCAATTCAGAACGCCCGCTACTACATTCTTGATGACTATCAGCAACCCTGTCCACCGGGAGTGGCCGGTGAGATCTATATTGGAGGCCAGTGTCTGGCCATTGGCTATACGAATGACCCCGTACTCACGGCGACGAAATTCTTGCCCTCACCCTTCGCGCAGACGTCTGGAGAGCGCCTCTATCGCACAGGTGATATGGCACGCTTCTGGCACGACGGTATCATCGAGTTCCTGGGAAGACGAGATACACAGATAAAAATTCGCGGTTTCCGCATTGAAACAGGCGAAGTTGAAGCCGCATTACTGCATCATCCACAAGTACAGGGAGCGATCGTGCTGACCCAAGCAAAAAACCGGACAGACAAAAAAATTATCGCCTACCTTGTCCCCAAATCGGGACATCCAACGCTTTCTTACCGTACCCTACGCGCCTATCTAAGCGAGCACATTCCAGACTATATGATACCAAGCAGCTTTATCTGGCTCCCCCAACTGCCTCTATCTCCCACTGGAAAAGTCGATCGTCAGACGCTGATCACACTGGCTCAGGACCCATCAACTGAAGATGATGCCGGGCTAATCCTGCCACAGACGCCACAAGAGATACTTTTAGCTCACATCTGGAGTAAAGTGCTCGGACGTGAGCAGGTTGGCATTACGCAAGATTTCTTTGAGATAGGTGGTCATTCTTTGCTGGCCACTCAGGTTGTGGCGCAGATCCGCCAGCTTTTCCAGATCAATTTCCCGTTACGAGCGATCTTTGAGCAGCTCACGATTGAGAAAATTGCACTGCAACTGATTCAACTCCAACGAGAGCAGCAGCACTTCTCCCATCCCAGCCTGCAACCACGCACGCAACAGAGCAACATCCCACTCTCTTTTACGCAGGAGCGCCTCTGGTTCCTCGATCAATTCAATCATAGCCACGGCGCATACAATCTGGCGACAGCGATTCGCCTGGCAGGCATCATAGACGTATCTGCGCTAGAAAATAGTCTCACCTATCTCGTCGCCCGACACGAAGTCTTACGCACAACGTTCACCGACCAGGATGGCATCCCACAGCAGATCATCCACACCCCCAGGCCATTCGCGCTCTTACAAAGAGATCTCACCTCATTCGAGCATAGAGAACGTGAAGAGCTTTTGCCCCAGATCCTCAATCAGGAGGCCCAATACGCATTTGATTTGACTCAGGGACCACTGATGCGCGTTCAACTTGTGCGTCTCACCGAGACAGAGAACATCTTAATGCTCACCATCCACCACATCATCACCGATGGCTGGTCGATGCAGCTACTCATCCAGGAACTCATCGCCCTCTACCAGCACATTCACGCTGGAGAGCCGCTCCAACTGCCGGAACAGCGCTTACACTTTGCCGATTACGCCATCTGGCAGCGCCACTGGATGCGGGATAGTGTGCTTGAGCAGCAGCTCGCCTACTGGAAAAAACAGCTAGCGCACGCCCCCATCCTGACCTTACCAACCGATTATCCACGACCGGCCCAGAGATCATTCCGAGGTGCACAACTGCATTGTACACTCTCGCTTGCCCTCTTAAAACAGCTGCAACGCCTGAGCAAAGAGGAAAATGTCACGCTCTTCATGACGCTGCTGGCAGCGTTCCAGATCCTGCTTGCCCGCAGCAGTGGACAGGAAGAGATTGTTGTAGGAACCTCGATAGCCAACCGTCCATTTGCCGAGATGGAACAGATCCCCGGCTTTTTCGTCAACACGCTGGCGCTACGCACCGATCTGTCGGCCGATCCAGACGTGCGCACCTTGCTACATGCAGTGCGAGAGACATGCTTGATGGCCTATACCCATCAAGATCTGCCCTTCGAAAAAATTGTGGACGCCTTACAGCCAACGCGCACCCTTAGCCAAACCCCACTCATTCAGGCACTGATAGTCTTACAAAACCAGCCTGGCTCAACCACAACGCTGCCTGATCTCAGCGCAGAATCCTACATATTACAAAATCACAGCGCCCGCTACGACCTCTCGCTCTACCTGACAGAGACCGAGGATGGACTGACAGCGATGTTCGAGTATAGTACAGATCTTTTCGCTGCGGAGACGATCCAACAGATGATGCAGCGCTGGCAACTGCTCCTGGAAGGCATCGTCGCGCATCCAGACCAGAACATCTCCATGCTCCAGCTCATGACCAGTCAGGAGCAGCAACACATACTCAAGCTCTCGCTGGGTCCATATATGCCCATCGACTCATCCCGCACGCTCTCACAACTATTTGAGGAGCAGGTCCGGAAAGCGCCGGCAGCGCTGGCTCTGCTTGCAACAGATAACACAATGCTTACCTACGCACAACTCAATCAACAGGCCAATCAACTGGCGCACGCGCTCTACGCCCGTGAGAGGAATACGGAAAGCTGCCTGGGAGTGTATCTAGAACGTTCATTTGATCTCGTAGTTGCGCTACTCGCCATACTTAAAATCGGCGCGACCTATGTAATCCTTGACCCAGAACTGCCGGGGAAGCGTCTCTCATTCCTGATCGCCGACGCAGCCCTTGATCTGATTATTACGCGTGACACCCTGCAATCAACGCTACCAGTTACATCTGTGCCAGTTTATCTCATCGACTCTCAGACGCTAGAACTACAGCCCGGAGACAACCTTGAGCTCCCGCTCTCGACCGAGCAGCGTGCCTATATCGTCTATACATCTGGTTCAACCGGCCAGCCACAGGGAGTAGAGACAACGCATGCAGCGCTTTTAAATCGCTTCACCTGGATGTGGCAACGCTATCCTTTCACGCCAGCTGATCGCAGTTGTCACAAAACGTCATTCAACTTTGTTGACTCCTGCTGGGAACTGTTCGGTCCTCTCTTACAAGGATGCTCGGTCCTCCTTTTCACCGAGGAGCAGATGCGTGATTTTCATTATCTGGTTCCTGCCCTACAGACGTACGCGATCAGCCGCATCATCCTCGTCCCCGCACTACTACGTGCCATCCTGGAGGCCTTTCCGCAGCTAGCAGATGTCCTCCCCAATCTTAACTACTGGACCAGCAGCGGTGAGACCCTGACACTTGATCTGATACACAGCTTCAGGCAACAGCTACCAGGAAAACACCTGCTCAACCTCTACGGCTCATCCGAAGTGGCTGCCGATGTCACCTATCATGAAGTGACTGAGCATGAGACGGACCAGACTGCCATCGCTATTGGAGTTCCCATTATCAACACCGATATCTATCTTCTCGATCGACAACGGCAGCTGATTGCGCCCGGCATCGTTGGCGAGATCTATCTTGGAGGAGCTCAACTTGCTCGTGGTTATCACCATCGGCCAGACGCGACCGCGCAGCGCTTCCTCCCACATCCCTGGAGTCAGATAGGAGGCGCACGTCTTTATCGCACAGGAGATCTCGGCTTCCGCACAACCTCGGGTCTACTCTACTATCTAGGCCGCAGCGATCAGCAGCTAAAGTGGCATGGCTTCCGCATCGATCCCACAGAGATTGAAATGGAGCTACGTCGTCATCCAGCTATCCGGGAAAGCATCGTACAGCTCAAGCAGATCGCCAATCGCCACGAGGACGAGACACAATTAGTCGCTTACCTTGTTCCAGACAGTGACGAGCAAGCACCGCTCACACGCCCCCAGATACGTGCATTCCTACAGGACTACTTACCCGACTACATGCTACCAACGCAGTTCATCTGGCTGCTGGAGCTCCCGCTTCTTCCCGGTGGAAAAGTCGATCGGCAAAGCTTGCTAGAGTTGGAACTTCCATCTGAGGCGGCAAACACAGCCTTGATTATGGCGCGTACGCCTCAGGAAGAGCTGTTAGTAGACATCTGGCGTCAGATTCTCAAGCTCGATGTTATTGGAACAACGCAAGATTTTTTTGCACTTGGAGGACACTCATTGCTTGCGACTCAAGTCATGGCTCGCATTCGTCATGCCTTTCAAATTGAACTCTCCGTACGCATTCTCTTTGAAAGCCCAACGATCATCGAACTATCCACCCAGATTGATCAAGCGCGCACGACTCCCACTGGCCTGCAACTTCCGCCACCGCCCAAGCTTATCTCGCGCCCACAGACGCTACCGCTCTCCTTTGAACAAGAACGCCTCTGGTTCCTGGAGCAGCTCACCCCTGGCAATCCAGCACAGACATTACCTGTAACGCTCCGCCTACGTGGTCCTTTCCATCTCGACGTCCTACAGCAGAGCCTGAACGCATTAAGTGAACGTCATGAGATTCTCCGTACCATCTTTCCCACACACATGGGACGTCCAGAACAAATCATTTTGCCTGCTGATGTCGTTCCCATCTCATATCATAAAGTTGCGTCAGAGCAACATTCAGAACACACCATACAACAACAAATCCAGCAAGCGCTCCGCCAGCCCATTAATCTCATGCATGGACCAATCTGGCGCGTCTCGCTCTGGCGTCTCAGCCCAGACGACCATGTGCTGCTGATCCATCTTCATCACATCATTGCCGACGGCTGGTCGATCAACCTCCTGCTGCAAGAACTTGCCACCTTCTACCAGGGGACACTCGACCAGCAGACAGTCAATCTACCCACGCTCCCGCTACAATTCGCGGATTACGCTCTCTGGCAGCGTCAATGGTTGCAAGGTGAGCCCCTCCAGCACCATCTCGATTACTGGACAGAACTATTAGCGGGTGCGCCCTTCTTATCGCTTCCAACCGATTATCCTCGCCCAGAAAAGCTCACTTTTAACGGAGCGCGTCAGGCCAGCACCGTATCAACGGAAATTTTACAGCAGCTAAAATCTCTGAGTCAACAAGAGCACGCCACCCTATTTATGACGCTCTTCACGGCCCTGCACATCTTGCTGGCAGGCTGGACCGAGCAGCAAGACATCGTTATCGGTACCGTGATTGCCAACCGCAACCATCTTGAAGTGGAACATCTGATTGGCTGCTTCATCAACATCCTACCCATTCGCATCAGTAGCACAGAGAAGGACTCCGCCAGTAGTCTGCTCGCCCGAGTACGTGCGACGCTCCTCGAAGCCTACACCCACCAAGAGTGCTACGTCGAAAAAATCGTGCAAGCGGTACAGCCCGACCGTAGCGCGAATCAGCATCCACTCTACAGCATCGCCTTCCTGCTCCAAAACTACGCGCCGGTACAATTCCCCGACTCAGCTAGTGGAGCACTACAGGTGCAGGCGCAATCCATCGAGGCCGAGTATGCGCAAATGGATCTGCGCTTCGTGCTTGAAGAAACAGAGAGTAGACTCACAATCCAGTGCGAATACAATACCGATCTTTTCGCCGCCACAACCATCAGCACACTTTTGACAGCTTATCAGAACATCCTCGCACAACTTGGCGAACAGCTAGCAGAGCCACTCGCCACGTTTGTGCTGCCGACAACATTGATTGAGCAGGCAGAGGACGCCAGACGGCGCGACCGAAAGCAGCAAATCATCATTGCATCAAACTTTACCGCCGAGCCAATCCAGGATACTCTCACATTCTGGATGCGCACACTCAAGTTGCCCTCGACGCTCCAGATCGCGCCCTATAACCAGATCATGCAACAATTACTCGACCCACAAAGCTTTTTTATGCAAAATTCCTGGGGCTTTAACCTTGTGCTCCTCTCGCTCTACTCCTGGTACAGCCCTGCATCCAATGACGCAGAGACTGACGCACATGACCCAAAGCCAGACGCAGTTGCAAGCCAGCATATTGAAAGCCTTTCCAGACTTGAGCAACAGCTCGCTGCGTTTACACGTGCGCTTCACGCCTACACAGATCAAACCCACACACCATTACTGCTCACGCTCTGTCCGCCACCACCCGATCTCACCACAGAAATTGCAGCATTTATAGCAGATCAGGAGAGTCGCTTACTCGCAGAGCTTGCCAACCTCCCACAAGTATTTGTCACACAGGCGCACGAGATACTACAAAGCTATCCCGTAGCAACATATTATGATGCACAGACAGATGAATTAGGAAAAATCCCCTACACGTGTCCATTCTTTACATCCCTGGGGACCAGCCTTGCCCGCACGATTCATGCATACCATCAAACTTCGTACAAGGTTCTGGTGCTTGATTGCGATAATACTTTATGGCAGGGATTTTGTGGTGAGGATGGGATCCAGGGGATCACGCTTGATCAATCAGCCATTGCGTTGCAAGAGTTTGTAATGGAACAATACCGAGCAGGGATGCTTATCTGCCTGTGCAGCAAAAACAATGAGCAGGATGTCTTCGCCGTCTTCGAGCATTATTCCGACATGCCTCTACGCCGCGAACATCTCATCTCCTGGCGCATCAACTGGCACTCCAAGTCCAGCAACATACAAGAACTGGCTCAGGAATTATCGCTGGGGCTGGAAAGTTTTATCTTTCTCGACGACGACGCGCTTGAATGTGCCGAAGTGCAAGCGCATTGTCCCCAGGTCCTTACGCTCCAGTTGCCAACCAAGCAAAAGCAGGCCACCTCATTTCTCCGTCATCTGTGGGCATTTGATCACCTACATACCACTGACGAAGACAGCCAGCGCACCCAATTCTATCGTGCGGATCAGCAACGCCGAGCTTTTGAGCAGAAAACGCTTTCATTTGAAGGCTTCATGGCGGAACTTGATCTGCATATCGAGATCACGCCCTACGACCACTCTCAACTTGCGCGCATTGCTCAGCTGACCTGGCGTACCAACCAGTTCAATATGACAACTCGACGCCGCACAGAAGCTGAACTTCAACAATTGCTCACCGCTACTCACAATCAATGCCTGACAGTTAAAGTTAGTGATCGTTTCGGTTCCTATGGATTAGTTGGTTTACTTATCTTTACCACAACCGAGACCGATCTCGTAATCGATACCTTTCTCCTCAGCTGCCGAGCTCTTGGTCGTCGGGTCGAACATCAGATGCTGACAGAACTGGGGAAAATCGCGCAGGCGCAAGGCTTACGTAGGATTCACATCCCCTATATCCCCACCTCCAGAAACCTGCCCGCCCGCACATTTCTACACGCCGTCAAAGAAACGATGCCTGGAGTGGCCCAACAGACAGACACATCTTTCTCAATCTCTGCGGCAGCAGCCGCTATGTATAGAGCACCATTAGTCGTCAACCAACCAATCGAGCAGACACAGGCATCTGGCATAATAGCACCAACGACCGTGATGCCCTCCCAGATTGGGCCGTCCCAGAACATTCATGCAGAGATACTCCAGGAGATCGCGGCCGAGCTCAATCAGGTTGCCACTATTTCTGAGCGTGTCATACTTGAGCAACGCCGCCAAACGACGACGCTCGTAGAATTTGTCGCGCCACGCACCCCGCTTGAAACGCTCCTGGCGCAGCTCTGGCAAGACATCCTGAACATCGAACAGGTAGGCATCTACCATAACTTCTTCGCGCTCGGAGGAGATTCCCTGCAAACCACGCTGATGATCGCGCAGATCAACACAGCACTGGCGATCAACCTGCCCTTACAACATCTATTTGCGGCCACCACAGTCGCCGATCTGGCCTCGATACTCTCAACAATCGTCGAGGCGGATATTCTGGAAGAGAAAATACAAGAGCATCTGGAAGAGTTAGATTAGAGGATCGCGATAAATGCCTGAACCGCTTTCACGAAATCGTCGGAGACACGTTGCATGGTCGCTTCATGATAAAGATTTTCTTGATAGGACCATTCCGCAACCAGACGATCGCCATCAATGAACATAGTCACGCTAATTTGTACCGGATCAATCATACTATCGCCTATCAGATTTTCGACGCGTTCTTTGGCTGGCTGAATCGTGGGATCACTGCTCGGAGGCTGCTTACCCAGATAGTTAAAGAGTATTTGCGGCTCCGGTTGGCCTTGAAATTGCTGCTGCACATCCGGACTCGTCAGATAACGCAGGACTCCAAATCCCAGGCCATATTGAGGAATACGTGCAATTTGATCTCTAACGGCTGCGATACTCTCATGTGGACTTGAGAGACCTTCACCTCGAAAAAAGAAAGGTACCACATTGGTCAACCACCCGACGGTACGCAGCAGATCGATACCTTCAAATTGTATTTGACGACCATAATTGGATAATTCAACCAACATATCACTCTTGCCAGTCCATTTTTTATAGACCTGAAAGAAGGCCGCCAGCAAGATATCCAGGACCGACAGATCACTTCTGGTAGCGGCGACCAGGATAGCCGTTTCTTCTCTGCTCCATTGTATATCCCAGGCACGCAGTGGAGCCGGTAAGGTACCGAGCTTAGCAGGATAATCGACCGGAAGTGGTGACGCCAGCCTGCGTTGTGGATCAGTCCAATAAGGCAGTTCCTGCTGCATCGTAGCTGTTTGAGCATAAGCTGTCAAAAACTCAACATAGCGCTGCACAGAAGTAGTCTTTGGAGGTAATTTAGCACTTTTCCCTTGGACCAAACGTCGATACAAGCTTAGCAAATCGTCAGTCACGATGCCCCAGGAAAAGCCATCGCAGACAAAATGATGAAAAATGAAGAGCACGCGACAGGGCTGATCATATCCCAGTGAAAAATGGACAATTCGTAAGAGAGGTCCATGTACCAGATCCAACGTCTCCTGAAAGCGCCGCACCTCCTCCTCAAGTACCTGAGTTTGGAGATGAAGATCCACATGCGAAAGATCACGCGTTTCGAAGGGAACATTATCGTCAGGCTCAACGATAAAGGATCGACAACCAGTTTCAGTCTCGACAAAGCGCGAACGCAATCCATCATGATGCAACATCACAAGGCGCACGCACTCGCGCATAATATCCAGATCAATCTGAGTAGTAATCTCCCATAATGCCGACATATTAAAGATATGCCTTTGTGCATCCGGCCTTGAGTGTATATGCAAAACCGTCGGCGTCACCAGGACAGGACCACTTATCACTCCTTGATCACTTTCGTCGCTTTTTCCCTGAACTATTTCGCGCTTCATAGCTTCTCGATTCTTTAAACGTCTCTTTTTCCCAAAACTCCTTCCCATTTTACAACCATTCTACTTTCGCCGCAATCTCGCCTGAACTACAAAATAGTTACAGCATCGGATGCAGGTACGCCTACACCGGCAGGTAATATCCTGTATCCGAAAAAGCTCCAGAGTTGTCTGAAAAGCATCAAAGTGATATATTCAGATAACCTGGGAATAGCCCTCTTGACAAAAGGCCTTACCACCCATGTTGACCAATCGGTCAATATTTTCGAGATAAAAATTCTGATCTTAGCCCGGTTTGGTAGAACAAGACGTGCCCAGCCTCGACTCGCAAGGATAACTGAATTGATGACAAATAAAAAGAGCATGATGAGAAAATGCAAACCAAATATTAGGAGGAAATAGTTATTTTGTTTCAGACACCAGAAGATACGTCTTCCTTCCGACAGGAGGTTACAGCATCACGCACCACGATTGAGGTGAGTGACCTCTCGGAGCTCACCAATCTGCGCTCGACTGATCTCAAGAGACTTGTTGTGTCAAATTACAAGGGGAGCGGCAAGGATCTTGCACATCTCGCTAACATCCCTACTCTCACGACGCTGGCGTTGGAATCTTGTCATCAGCTCACCGATATCTCTTCTCTCGCCAAGCTTCCCACTCTCTCCACCCTCATTCTGCGCGACTGCCTTCTGCTTACCGACATCTCTCCTCTCGCTCATTTGCAAGCTCTCTCCATCCTCAACCTGGACTGCTGCAAATGCCTTACCGATATCTCTCCCCTCGCGCATCTTCAAGTTCTCTCCATCCTCAACCTGAGCGACTGCCCTCTTCTTGCCGACCTTTCGCCGCTCGCGCATCTCTCTTTGCTCTCTACCCTCGATCTGGACTGCTGCAAACGCCTCACTGATATCTCTCCCCTCGCGCATCTCCCCATGCTCTCCACCCTCTATCTGAGCGGCTGCAACCTCCTGACCGATATCTCTCCCCTCGCGCATCTTCCCATACTCTCCACACTCGACCTGAGCGACTGCCCTCTGCTTACCGACATCTCTCCTCTCGCACATCTCCCTGCGCTCTCCACCCTCGACCTGAGCGGCTGCCCTCTGCTTACCGACATCTCTCCCCTTGCTCATCTCCCCACACTCTCTACCCTCAAAATACGCTTCTGTCCACTTATCACTGATATCTCTCCCCTTGCTCATCTCCCCGCGCTTTCTACCCTGGAAATGAACAACTGCCCTCTCCTCAACAACATCTCTCCCCTCTCACATCTGCCTACCCTTACTATGCTCGACCTGAGCAGTTGCGATCTTCTCTCCTCTTTAGGTTCTTTCTCCGCGTTGCCTGCTCTCTCTCTTCTCGTACTGAACAACTGCCCCCTCCTCTCAGATATCAGCACACTGCCCTCTCTCTCGGCTCTTTCTTTACTTAATATGAGCAATTGTCCCAGGCTGAGCGCATTACCAGCACACCTCACAACAAAGCGACTCGATATCAGCAACTGCACTGCGCTGCATACGCTGCCAGAAGATCTCTCTGTCTCTGAGCTCATCATGACTGGATGTATCTCCATGACCTCCTATCCCCAAAAGGGCGCATCGCACATGACAGTCTTCGAGATGCACGGCTGTCGAGAACTGCACACCATCCCCCCCTGGCTCCTAAGCGTTGAGCGGCTTGATATCAGTGATTGTCCTCTGATCTCCGAGATTCCTGCCACCCTCCAGATCGGATCCTGGCTCGATCTTGCCGGCACCCCAATACAGTCACTCCCCCAGCATCTCAGCTCGCTCCAGTTGCGCTGGCACGGAATACCGATCTCACACCGTATAGCCTTTGCACCCGAATCGATCACCGTTGAAGAGATTTTGACGGAAGAGAATGTCGAGCGCCGTCGTACCCTACTCGAACGCATGGGTGCTCAACGCTTTATAGAGCACAGCCAGGCACGGGTCCTCGATCAGGATCAAGATCGCGGTGGTCAACGCCAGCTCTTGCGCGTCCCGTTCGATGAGGATGAAGATCTCATCGCCCTGGCCGTTACCGATCCATCAACCGGTCATCGCTATATGCTGCGCGTCCCACCGACAACAACGAGTTGTCGGCAGGCCGCCGCCTGGATCGCTGGCTTCGAGAACCCCGATGATTATCAGCCACTTGACGAAACCTAAAGAAGATCGCTATCAATATCATCCCATTTTGTGTGAAGAATGGAGAGGAGACAGGTAGATGATGATTGCATGAGTACCTTTCCTCTTTCAGTTTCATAATGTACCCGTTTGCCAAAGAATACTCTTCTCTAATATGTATAGAAAAATTTATTCGCTCAAGAGATTTACACGAACGCATTAATGACCTACAAAAGTAGTCGAAGGAATCTTCATTTATGAGTAATCAGCAGTTATTTGGTAACGCATTCGCTCTCCGCAATCGTCGCCGTTTTCTTCAACAAGCTGGTGCGCTTGGTATTTCCTCATTCGCACTCACATCGCTTTTAGAGGCTTGTGGTAATGCTTCCAGCACATCAACTAGTGATGTCGATATGACCGGTCCAATTGACATGCAAACATTAATCACAAATGCCAAAAAGGAAGGCCAACTACAAGCAGTTGGTATTTCACCAGAATGGGCCAACTACAAAAACATTCTTGCTGGCTACACCTCAAAATATGTACCAGTCGAGTACCAGGCCGAAGCATTGTTTTCTTCCGCACAACAACTCGAAGTATTCACAAAATCGAAATCCCATGCTCAGGGTGACATTAGCGATGCAGGATTCAAGTTTGGCGCACGAGCTGTGCAGCAAGGACTTGTAGCACCGTACAAACATGCGCATTGGACTGACATTCCCGCTGACCTCAAAGACCCTGATGGCTACTGGTGTACTGAGTACTACGGTACAGAAGCATTTGTGATCAACACGGATATTGTAAAAAATCCACCAACCTCCTTCAAAGATCTACTCACGGGAGACTATAAGAATCAGGTGGGCATCGATGGTGATCCACGCCAGTCGAATGATGCATTTATTGCCGTCTACTCAGCCGCACTCGCACAGAGTGGAAGCCTTGATGATATTCAACCTGGGATTGACTTCTTCAAACAGTTAAAGCAAAAAGGCAATTTCACTCCAGCCTTTACGAATCTTGCCAATATGACCAAGGGCGAGGTTGCAATTGGTATTATGTGGGACTTCGCCGGGCTTGGGTACCGCGATATACTCAAAGGTAGCCCCAATCTCAAAGTTATTATCCCCTCTGACGGTTCTATTGCTGGCCCTGATATCTCTTTCGTCAACAAAACTGCGCCAAATCCTTATGCAGCGCGTTTATGGATTGAATATATCTTCTCTGATGAAGGACAACTCTCTTATCTTCAAGGCTATGCACACCCAGCGCGTTACCAGAAATTAGTAAGTGAGGGCAAAGTACCAGCAGAGCTTGCGGCAAAACTGCCTGCGGCAGAGCAGTACGCAAACGTCAAATTTGTTACCGATCTTGCCAGGCTCTCAAAAGCTTCAGACACACTGATACAGAACTGGCCATCTGTGACCGGACAATAATTCTTAGGGGTATAAATGTCTGCATTAGCTAAAACTTCTATGGCAACTACCTTAAAGAAGCACAAAACTCGGCAAAAGTTGCATCCCAGTTATACATTCGTTAGCTGGTTAGGATTACTTCCATTTTTACTTTTTTGTCTCTTATTTGAAGTATTGCCTGCCCTTATCATTCTTCAAGACAGTCTGGTGGACAGCAACACAGGAGGATTTACATTTAACAATTTCCAGCACCTACTATCGAGCATTACCTACCTTCACGCATTTCAAAATAGTATTAGCCTTTCGCTTATTACTGCACTTATTGGTACGGTTGCTGGTTTTTTCGCGGCTTATGGTGTGTATAATACAAAGGCAGTTTGGCTCAAAAATCTGTTAATTGGCTTTTCTAGTATTGCTGCAAACTTCGCCGGCGTGCCACTTGCATTCGCCTTTGTCTCAACGCTTGGGGTAACTGGCCTTATAACGGTGCTCCTACAACATTTTTTCCACTTTAACATCTATGATGCTGGCTTTACACTCTATAGCTTCATGGGACTCGTACTCGCTTATGTCTATTTTCAGTTGCCATTGATGGTCCTCTTGACGGTTCCCGCCTTCGGTGCGCTCAAGCCGGAGTGGCGTGAAGCTGCGATAAACCTGGGTGCATCAAACGCAACCTACTGGCGACGTGTAGCTCTTCCTGTACTCCTGCCCTCACTCCTGGCAGCTACGATGCTTCTGTTCGCAAATTCTCTTGGTGCTTTTGCCACCGCATTCGCATTAGCACAAGGAAATATTAATCTTGTGACGATTCAGATTGCCTTTGCTATCGATGGCAACGTCAGTACTGATCCTGGATTAGCAAATGCACTTGCGGTTGGTATGTTCATTGTGCTGCTACTGGCGGTCACATTCTACACCACAATGCTTCGTCGCGCGAGCAGATGGCAAGGAAGGTAAATCTTATGCATATACAAAGTAGGCAAGCAACGCGCTTTGCATTCCGATGGGATGCACTTTTCCTTGTCCTATTTATGCTCTACCTCATAATCCCATTGGGCGCAACACTGCTCTTTGGTCTTTCCGGGGGGAAGGGGATTGATTTTAGTAGCTACCGACAGATATTTGTCGACAAAGACTTCTGGAAGACGTTGCTACTATCGCTAGAATTATCGCTCGCTGCAACCGTCCTGGCAGTGGTATTAGTTACACCAACAGTATACTGGATGCAGATACGCTTGCCAAAGGCTCGACCGTTGTTAGACTTTCTCTCGCTTATTCCATTTGCAGTACCTGCAATTTTACTCGCGGTGGGACTAGGCGAAGTATATGGTGGTTCAAATATTTTTATTAACATTCTTTCGTTTGGACTTGTACCATTGCTAAGTAGCCAGCCTTTCAACATTGTCAGCACACCACCACTGTTGGTCTGCGCCTATATCATTGTGTCACTGCCCTCCATTTATCGTCCAATTGATAATAACTTGCGAGCAATCAATACACGCGTTCTTACAGAGGCAGCGTACAGTCTTGGTGGTGGCTGGTGGCGCACATTTTTAACCATTGTGATGCCTAATATCCTTCCAGGTGTGGTCAGTGCATCGCTACTAACTTTCTCAATCTCAATGGGTGAATTTACGCTTTCCTCACTATTTGGTATTTATACTTTTCCGATCTATCTGAATCAGGTAGGACAAAGCGATGCACGCAAAGCTGCCTCCCTCTCCATTCTTAGCTTTCTCTTCACACTCGTCTGCGTACTCATCTTGCTCCTTTGTATTAGGCGTAGAGTCGGTGGTAAGCAACAAGATATTCAAATTGTGACCGTGAAATAGGCAGGTGCAAGAGACGCCTCCACATCGAGAGTTAATTAAGGAAAGAGATAACTATGGCTTTTCTCAAATTAGAAAGCATCGCAAAATACTTTGGCCCTACCCCAGCAGTAGAGCACATCAACCTTTCTATCAATCAGGGCGAGTTTCTCACGCTGCTCGGGCCAAGTGGTTGTGGCAAGACAACCATTTTACGTATGATTGCGGGCTTCGAGATACCGACAGAGGGTACGATTACGCTTGATGGTGCAGACATTACCCGTAGTCAGGCCAACAAACGCCCCATGGGTATGATCTTCCAATCATACGCATTATTTCCACATCTGACCGCCTCTCAAAATGTTGCATTTGGTATGCACATCAAAAAACTTCCCAAAGGTCATGCACAGCAGCGCTGTGCCGAATTGTTGGAACTTGTAGGATTAAGCGAAATGGGTCCGCGTTATCCGCATCAACTCTCCGGTGGACAACAACAACGTGTCGCGATCGCCCGTGCCCTTGCCGTTGAACCGAAAGTGCTTCTGCTCGATGAACCACTCTCGGCACTCGATGCCAAAGTACGTGTCTCCCTACGTAACGAGATCCGACGCATTCAGCAAAAACTCAATATGACAGCAATTTATGTTACACATGATCAAGAAGAAGCTCTCGCAATCTCTGATCGTATTGCGGTAATGGCAAACGGTAAAATCGAGCAACTCGATCAGCCAGAGGAAATTTATAGCAACCCTCAAAGTGTTTTTGCCGCAACGTTCATCGGAAACAGCAACCAATTTCACGGCATCATTGATTCAGCATCAGAAGGGGTATGCAAAGTTGGCGACTATTTTATCTCTACACCGCGTCTTGAACATCTAAGTAATGGATCAAGTGTCCTCATCGTTGTTCGTCCAGAAGAGGTTTCTCTATTACCTGTGAACGATACAGAGACGGTTTATAGCGTAAACGGAACAAAAGAGAATGAAAATCGCATCGCTGGTGTCATCGAATTACGGACTTTTCTGGGACCATTCACGCGTTTCCATATGCTTATCAGCGACAAGACTACTCTCATTGCGGATATGCCTAACCATCTGGCAAGGGATTTCAATGTGGGAAACAAAGTTTTACTTTCATTCTCGCCAGACAGTTGTCAAGTCTTCCCACTTCCTTCACGCGATGTTGAACTTGAGTCACAGAGCATATAAGTCTTGACTTTGCCCTCTGAGACCGAGCGCAGATGGATGATTTCCCCTCCTCTTTCTTCGCCTCACCTCATTATCGTATGATATCTGTATTTTTTGCTGTCATAGATGGTTTTTGCATATTCAAATGGTTGCTCATGCTCTGTATAAGTGGTGCGTCGTATAATCAGCGCAGCACTATTCAGCGGCACTTTCAGCTGAAGAGCAACTTTATCGTGCAAGAGTCCAGCCTCAATCTCTTGATCGGCTTCAACCAAAGTGATCCCATATTTATATTCGAGTAAACGATAAAGCATCTGGTGTTCAAAATTTTCGCTTAAAAGTCTTTCACATTCCTTGAAATGCAGATATGAAACTTCAACTGCATATGGCTCATCATTTTCGCAGTATAAACGTTGTAAACAAAAAGCGTAGCTCCCCGCTGCGATCTGTAGATGCTCCGCTACGACGCTATCGACGGCTTGCATCTGAGCTGAAAGAACTTTTGTGCGCAAATTCTGACCATGCGTGCGGCTATCTTCTGCCAGATTATTCAATGGCACACACTGTGGAGCGATTTTAGGCCGACTAACAAAGGCTCCTCTTCCCTGTTCGCGATAAACGACGCCTTCACGCACCAATTCCGTGATCGCTTGTCGTGCCGTCATACGGCTCATATGATAATGTTTGCCGAGTTCATTTTCAGAAGGAATTAGATCGCCAGGTTGCCATTCGCCGGTAGTAATTTTTTCGCGTATAACTTCTTTTAATTGATAATAAAGTGGCAAAACGCTTTTATGAGTAACAGTATTCATGGATGATTTTTAATCCTTTAAATTATGAGGATGCTTCTCAACAATATTGTAAGTGCGATTTAACAAAATTATAGAGCAAATGGAGGGGAAGATCTAGAGATAAGAGAATGTGTCCGAGCGAAAAAGGAACAGAAAATAAAGCAAAGAAGAAGGATTACTTATACAAAATAGGCTGCTCTTCAACACTAAAATAACATCCAGTTAAATAAACTTTCTATGGCATGCCACACCTTTTATCCATAGCATGGCATGCCATTCAATCGTCTGAGTGAAACTACATAATCCACCCTGTTCAAAGGAAGAAGTCATATTCCTGAACAAGGCTAGCGATATGCCTCTGCCTGTAGATTAAACAATTCGGCGTAACGCTCTTCCAGCGCCATCAACTCTTCATGCGTACCATTCTCGATGATATGTCCGTTTTCCAGGACAAAGATACGATCGGCCAGCCGTACAGTGCTAAAGCGATGGCTGATGAACAGAGCCGTCTTATTCGTAGTCAGGGAACGGAAATGGTTAAAAATCTCGTACTCGGCGCGTGCATCCAGCGCACTGGTCGGTTCATCCAGCGCCAGAATATACGCATCACGTATAAACGCTCGAGCCAGAGCAATCTTCTGCCATTCGCCGCCGCTCAACTGAGTGCTCTCCTCCAGATTCTTAAACCAGCGTCCCAGGGTCGTCTCGTAGCTCTGCGGGAGCTTTTCAATCACCGCATCGGCACCACTTTTGTGAGCCGCACTGACCACAAGCTCCCTATTTTCAACTTCTTCGATACGTCCAACGCCAATATTCTCACGCGCAGTCAGATAATAGTTCACAAAATCCTGGAAAATCACTCCGATGCGCCTGCGCAACTCCTCCAGACTATAGACGCGGATATTTTTTCCGCCGATCAGGATCTCTCCCTCATCCGGCTCATAAAGGCGCGTGAGCAGCTTCACCAACGTTGTTTTGCCTGCTCCATTGTGTCCAACCAGAGCGATCGCCTCGCCGGCACGAATCTTAAAACTCACATTCTTGAGAGTCGCTTCTGTCTCCGGGTCCCTGCCAGGATAGGTAAAACTTACATTGCGAAACTCGATATCCTGTCCATAGCCCTGCTCCGACGGCTCAAACGGCTGCGGATCTTCAGGAGACAGGATCTTCGATTGATAACCAAGAAACTCGAAGAGCATATTAACATAGAGCGCGTTCTCGTAGGTGCTGGAGACACTTCCTAATAAGGATTGAAAATTTTGCCCGACCTGCATCGCCGTCTGCGTATACAGGGTCAAACCGCCCAGCGTAATCCGGCCAGCAATCGCCTGCAAGGCTACATAGATATAAATACCTGTATTAACAACACTGGTGAGATTCGACCAGCCAAAATTCGTCAGATAGCGACGCAATGCCAGTTGCTGATCTTGCAGATACAGCTTCTTTGCCAGCACCTGGAAGCGATTAATAAAGAAGTCGCTCAAATTAAAAAGCTTAATCTCTTTTGTATACGTATCGGTCGTCATCAGCCGTGTAAAATAATCCATCAGACGCCGCTCGGGTGATTGGCGACGCATCTGACGATAGCCTTTCCAACCATAGCGTGTACTAAAGATAAAAGCTGGTATCGGCATAATCAGCGAGATAACCGCAAGCCACCAGGCCAGATGAAAAAGCACAAAGAGCAGTGAGGTCATCGTAATCAACGTCTGCCCCAAACCGAACGTCTGAGCAATCATGCTGGTCGGTTGATACGAAGACTGATTGGTTGCCTGACGAATCTTGTCATAGGACTCTGGATTTTCAAAAAAGGAGAGATCAAGTCCTCCCGCCTGTTTGAGAATATCCAATTGGATACGATTGGAGACAAGCTCCTGCAAAAGCTGCTGTACAATACTACTCAAAGCACCCAGCAAGCTAGAAAGCAAGGTAACCCCCACTTGCAAGCCTATCGGCCACCAGATCGGAGATGGATTTTGCAGATGAATAGCTTTGACAACACCATCAATCACCAGAGCCGTAATCGAGATGCTAATAGCTGGTACCACGCCCTGCAAGATATCCAACAGCCCCAACGAGAGCGTCAAGAATCTCTGCGTCTCCCAGACCAGTCGAAGGACACGTGGAAAGCTGGCCAGGGTGCCCGGTACCTTTTTCAGGCTAAACTTCTCTTCGTCATTCTGCCTCCTTCCCGATACCCCGCCCATTCCTCTTTGATAATTCATATTCATCCCTTCAATATATACAAGTAGCGTCGCACGCTCGCGTGCGATGTCCACTGGACGTACGATCAGGCATTCCAGCGTGGCTCGCCAAAATCGGGCTATCTCATACGAGCCACTGGACATCGTACGCGAGCGTGCGACACTACTGTGGGTTACAGCACGACTGAAACAGTCATACCTGTATTGATAGGCAGTGCGATTGAGCGCAGTGCAGGATTACCGATCACACTCTGATTGTACGCACGAGCTCCGGCGGAGCGTGGATTTGTCGTATCCTCAAAGAGTAGCCCATTGCCACCCAGAACACAGTTATCGGCCACAATGATGCTGCCAGGATGCGCGAGTTGAATCGCCCACGTCAGATACTGCGGATAGCTATCCTTGTCAGCATCGATAAAAATCAAGTCGAATGGTCCATCCTCCTTCAAGAGAGGCAACGTCTCCAGAGCGGGGCCAACGCGTACTTCGGCGCGATCATCCACATGAGCCTGACGGAACGATTCACGTACCACCTCTGCATGGGTCGCATCGATCTCCAGAGTAATCAGCCGTCCATCCGCAGGCAAAGCTCGCGCCAGCCAGATGCCGCTATACCCTGCAAGCGAGCCAATCTCCAGGATCTTACGAGCCTGACAGGCTGTGGCCAGAATCTGCAAGAGTTTCCCTTGCAGAGCAGAAATCTGAATCGCAGGCAGACCTCGTTCTCTGGCTCGGATCAATGTTTGCCGCAACGCATCATCCTCAGACACAAACGCACGAGAGATCGCCTCCTCAAGCTCGCGAGCGTCTACCGGAGCACTATAAGATCCTGTACTCATCTGCTGTGGAGAGGAGCCACCTGCAAGCAGATCGCGGATCTCATTCTTACTGCGCTCAAGCGCCTGACGTAATGGTAGGAGGCTTTGCGGATCAGCCTGCTGCGCCAGCACATGTACTCCTTTTTCCACGGTACGGTGCAGTTCACGTAGTTCCTCATAGACAAACTCGACCGCAAAACGCGTGGTAGAAGTTGGCATAGGATGACCATTACGCTCCCAAAAATCCTGGAGAAAATCCATCTGAGTTTGTAGCTCTGCCTCACCTGTCTCTGTCAGGCGATAGACACTTTTCTCATCAGCCCTCTCCGCCAGAATCAATCCTTGATCCTCTAAAAGCTGTAACGTCGGATAGACGATGCCCGCACTGGGAACATAGCGCCCATAGGTCCGTTCTTCCAACCATTTGATAATCTCATAGCCGCGCTTGGAACCATGATGCAGAGCATCAAGTAAAAGATAGCGCAACATGCCGCGCTCAACCCGCATACGTCGCGGCCCACCTTGATATCCATCCTCGTCGGCAGAACGCCCTGACGCACGGTGATGAGATCCTTCTCGATATCCACCGTGCTCCTCCCCATGATGACGCCCTTCCTCACGTTCACCACGCCTTCCACGTCGCCTATACTCCTCCCGCTCCGACTCATCATGATGATGATTTGTTCTCATAGATAGTTCTCCTTTCTTTTCATAAAGATATATCTTTCACTAATATAAATTATATCTTTTTATAAATTTTGTCAAGCCCTGCCTCTGCATATTTCATCTCAAAACACAATGTTTCTAACACTTATAAAAAATAAATATATAAAAAGATATATCTTTTTATAGTAGACGTACTCTCCAAAGAGATCGCGTGAGAATTGAAACAAAGAAGGTAGGAGGCTCTTTCATCCCCTTTGCACGCGTAAATGACAGGGCATCAGTGCTGACATTGACAAGAATACAAATTGCATGTTATCTTTTAAAAGCATCTTTTTCTCTCCACAAAACAAATCTGCATACTGAAGGAGAAGTGTCTTGGGTCATATGACACCAACCACAGACCTATCAACGCTGTGGGAACATGCCACATTATATCTAATCGATAGCCGTGCCATCGCCCACAGCCGCATTCTGCCTTTTTTCGAGAACCTCTAAACAAAAACCACCTTGAGAAGAGAGAAGCCGTGGGTGATGTTTTTCCGCTCACGGTTTTTTGTGCATAAAAGTCGTGATGTGATCGATTCACCTCATGGCTTTTTCATCTTTTCAAGGAGTTTTCTATGCGCACTTTCTTGCCACAAGGATTATGGCATCACAAGGATTTTCTCAAATTCTGGACAGGGGAAACCATCAACGCATTTGGCTCACAAGTTACCACATTTGCCCTTCCCATCACCGCTGTATTCACCTTGCACGCCACAGCCATGCAAATGGGGATTCTCTCATCTTTAGCATTTGCCCCTATGCTACTTTTAACGCTGTTTGCAGGTGTCGTCATTGATCGTTTTCCATGTAAGCCGGTGCTTCTCCTCACTAACCTTGGACAGACGGTGATCATTGGATGCATTCCATTCATAGCCTTCCTTCATCTATTACGCATGGAATATCTTTATGGGATTGCCCTTTTCAGTGGATGTCAGACCGTCTTTTTTGAAGTAGCGTATCAAGCCTATCTTCCCTCTCTTATTGAACAAAAGCACCTGCTTGAAGGCAACGGAAAATTAGAGACGAGCCACGCATGTGCTCAGATCGCCGGTCCCGGACTTGCCGGATTAATTGTCCAATGGCTTAACCCTCCATTCGCCATGCTGATCGATGCCTGCACATTCCTTATTGCTGCATTCTTTCTTTCCAGGATCAGGAAACCGGAGCCGCGAAAAGATCGCCATGAAACGGAATGGGTTATCTTCACAGAGATCGGTGAGGGATTGAAAGTGGTTCTCCAACACAGAGTTCTCAGATCGATTGCGGCATACAATGGAACCATCAACCTTTTCAACAGTGCGCTACTGAGCATTGCGGTTCTCTATGTAGTTCGTGAGCTCAAAATAGAGCCCATCATGTACGCTTTTGTCCTCTCGATGGGAAGTGGAGGAGCATTGGTAGGATCTTTTCTATCCAAACGCATCGCTGACCGTTTTGGGATTGGTCCAACCATCACAGGATCTGCACTCCTCTATGGAATAGGGGGATTGTTTCTTCCATTAGCAGGGATTTTACCGAAGGTGGCTCTACCCATTCTTATGTTGAGTTGGTTTGTGCAAAGCCTGACATTAGTAGTATTCAACATCACACAGATAAGCTTTCGTCAGAGTCTCCTTCCCAACCATCTCCAGGGCCGTCTAAATGCCAGTATGCGCTTTCTTATCTGTAGTGCCTTGCCGATTGGCTCATTTTTGGGAGGGGCGGCTGGTTCAGCTATTGGGCTTCTTCCAACCGTCATACTCTCAAGCATTGGCATGCTTTCCGCATTTCTTTGGCTACTCTTCTCGCCGGTATCCTCTTCCTGACCCAAATGAGTTAGATTACCTATTGGCCAGTTGAATCAGTCACAGCCAGTTTCACCCGATCCATCTTACGAAGCGCTGGATTAAAGAGTAAGCTCAGGGTTACGGCAAGATAGCTTACCGCGATGGCCAGAAGAGTGGCATGGATTCCAATTAAATCCAGCGCATAGCCCGCAATAAGTATACCAAGTGGGATAGCAATAAACCCACCGGCAGTAGCAGTTCCGAATACGCGACCACGCATTCCTGCTGGCACTCGTTCTTGAGTAATGGTTCCAATAATAGGATTAATCGGGCCACTGGCCAGACCCGCAAACGCTAACGCGACCAAAGTGATAGCAAACGAAGGTAAGGTAGCCAGCAACCAGAACGGGAGTCCTAGAGCGATGAAAGCGGCAATAAAGACCGGCCGCCTGGGTAACTTAGGTCCAACGATCCCATAGAGGAAGGCACCCATGAGTGCCCCACCACCAAACGTAGCCAGAGCCAGTCCAAGAAACACCGCGCTGCCAAAGCGCACCTTCATATACACTGGCATAACGACTGAGAAAAGAGGAGCATCCAGAAAGTTCGTGATCATCACCACCACGATAATTGCCAAAACGAGTTGATCGAGGCGAATAAAGCGTATCCCCTCCACCAGTTCAGTGAGATAGCTACCAGTACCTTCTTCCTTTGCTTTAACCACAGGTCGGGGAATAACCAGAGCAATCAGCACCGCAGAAATCGCAAAAGTAATCGCATCGATCCAGAGGAGTCGATTCGTGCCTAATAAAGCGATGAGGATACCAGCTATTGGTGCCCCGATAATCCTGGAAGAGCGTTGAATAGCCTGAAGATAAGAATTCGCTCGTTCTAAATCCATACCAGCCAGCTCAGCCATATCTGGCAACAACGCCGTGCGAGCCGAGTTGCCCGGAGTATCAAAGAACGCGCTAATAAAGACGAGCGCGAGCAACTGCCAGAAAGCCAGTCCTACCGTATAGTAGAGCAAGGGAATAAGAGCAATTGCCGTACCACTTGCCAGATCGGCAATGATACTGGTACGCTTATAGCCCAAACGATCGACGATAGTGCCACCGAAGAGCGCAGAGATAATAATGGCCAACATCTCAAAGAAAGCTACCAAACCAGTCTTAGAAGCGCTACCAGTTGTCACCAGCACGAACCACGGCACAGCGATCAAGGTCAGAACGCTACCAGACATCGAAACGATATTTGCAGCGAACAGCATAAGGAGAGGCTTTACATTTTTTGTCGCAGCGACAGCTGTACTTGTATTCAATTCAGCTTCTCTTCTCTCATACATAACGTGATGCCATTTCTTGATAACAGAATCATCTAGAAATAGAAAATCCATCAGACAACACCGTTTTTATAATCTCCAAAGCAATATCAATATTTTTTGCCGTAATGCCATAATGAGTTACCGCACGGATATTTCCATGACCAAGCTCTCCGATATTCAAACCGTGGAAGCGAGCCGCCTCAATAAAGGATTGCCAGCTAAAACGCTCGTCAAGGATGCGGAAAAGGACAATATTAGTCTGGACCTTATCCACATCGACCTGAATCTCGGGAAACTTTGCCAGACCCTCGGCCAGACGACGCGCATTGAGATGATCCTCAGCCAGCCGTGCCACCATCTGCTCGATCGCGACAATGCCAGCGGACGCGATAATGCCGGCCTGACGCATCCCACCGCCTAACATTTTTCGCACTCTGCGTACTTTTTCAATCAAGACGTAATCCCCGACAATCATCGATCCAATAGGAGCTGATAGTCCCTTCGAGAGGCAAAACTGTACCGAGTCCACATATTTAGCGATCTGAGCAGGACTCACCCCCAACGTGATAGCGGCATGAAAAATGCGTGCGCCATCCATATGAATAGGTATATTTCTCTCTTGCGCGAAGCGAGCGACCTCTTCCAGATAGGAGAGAGGTAAGACAGTTCCTCCACAACGATTATGCGTATTTTCCAGACAGATTAAAGCAGGAAGTGCAAACTGAGGATCATGAGAGTCCTCAGGGAAAGCCTGCTCTAAATCGCTCACCAACAGGCGGCCATCAGGTTGAGTTGGAATCGGCTCATAGACGATGCCTCCGCACACCGAGGCTCCTCCGGCTTCATAGATATAGATATCTGACTCGTTACCTACAAGAACCTTCGCACCACGAGGACAATGAGCCATCATTGCTGCCAGATTAGCCATCGTGCCACTGGGCATGAGACAAGCAGCTTCCTTCCCCAGAGTAGAAGCCGCCAACGCCTCCAAACGCACAACCGTTGGATCTTCTCCATACACATCATCGCCCAACTCGGCATGAATTATTGCCTCTATCATCGCGCTTGTCGGCAACGTAAACGTATCGCTACGTAATTCAATCATGCTTCAACTCCTTGTGCTACTTCCTCGGGTGTTACAGGTGCCAGACAGACCGTCAGTTCCGCCATGGCCTCTGTGAGCAAGTGGGCGACTTGATGATAGGTGTCTGCGCGTACAATTCCATATCCGAGTCGATCATAAGAGCTACCAGGCAAAGACACTTTGCGGCCTGGAGAGGCGGTCACAACGATCTGCTCAACGCCAGCTATCTCCCGAACTGCCTTCACGCCATGGATGCCCTCCAGTATGCCAGCCTCAGGCGCCACCAGAAATTGAATTCCGGCACACTCCGCACGAATAGACGATAGGTCTGGCGTGGCACCGATGACTGCTTTGAGCTGCTCCTCCAACAAATCAACGCCGGTTGCCAGACGTATCAATTCGGGGATCATCCCTCCGGCGAGCCGAGCATTGATTTCAATGATAGCGCAGCCTTGCGGTGTCAGCTTGACCTCCGTATGAGTAGCACCATGAGTCACGCCCACGGCCGCCAGAGCGGATCTGACAGTCGACTCTATCTCACGGACAAGATGTGAGGGGAGTTGAGCCGGGAAGATATGACGATATTCAACAAAATGGGGAAAACCAAGCACGCTTTTCTCCGTGATGCCAATACACGTCGTTGCGCCTTGCCACGAGAACATCTCAACACTAAACTCGGGAGCATCCAGGAACTCCTCAATCAGGACCATCCGGGCCGTCTGTTGTCCCCGTATATTTGTATCTAACTGGAGAATACGCAATGCATGTTGCCTGGCCTCCTGAGCATTGTGACAGCAAAGCACATTGCTAGAGCCTGTATCATCAGCCGGCTTCACAATGTAAGGAGCATCAAGATTCAGCAACGCCGTCTCGACATCAACAGCGGTACAAACGATCGCAAAGCGTGGTTGCCTGATATGCCTCTCAGCTAATTGGAGCCTTGTCTGTGCTTTGTTGCGACACACTTCCATCGCATAAGGAGGATTACCTGGTAGCTTATAGAGTGCCGCCAACTGTGCCACTATCTCCAGATAAAACTCGCTCGTAGTCATAACGCCTCGAATATCTTCCTCTCTGATATATGAGGCGATGGCTTGACGTACATCCAATAGCGAATTGGTGTTACAGGTTATCACGGTGCAAGCGATTTCTTCCAGTCCGGGATAGCGCTGCGGATTATTGGTCAGAAACACAGGAGACAGTCCCATGGCCTGCGCTTTCGAGAGAGAGAGCAGACCTGTCCCTGTTGTATTAGCCTCGATAACTAGCAACTGGTTTTGCATAGCGCTCCCTTGCTTTCATATATGTGTGCGACCATGATGTCACAATAGATGCAGCAGAAACTTCTTCTGGATTCTCTGGTAAGCGCAGAGCATTCACATCTTTTTCAATACGATACGCTTCATCATAAATGGTCTTGAAGTAGCGATCACCACGATCGGCAAAAATCACCGCGATCTTTGTACCTCTAGACACATTATGGCTGAGCCAACGAGCCACGACATAGGCCGAGCCTGAACTATTGCCTGCAAAGATCTTCTCGACGGAAGCAAGCTCTAAGGTACCAGCAAAGGCCTCCTCATCGTTCAGCCAATGCACCTCATCAATGAGTGAAAAATCGACATTCGAGGGAATCAGACTATTGCCCAACCCTCCCTGTAAACGCTGTGGCCAATCGGGCTGTCCAAAGATAACGCTTCCGGCTGCATCAACAGCCACCACATGCAAATTGGGATTCGTTCTGCGCAGCTCACGAGCTGTCCCACAGAGCGAGCCTCCGCTTCCCACGCCAGTCACCAGAACATCGACCTGTCCGATATCATCAAGCAGTTCTCGTGCTAATTCGGTATAGGCTGCCGGGTTAGCGGGATTATCATATTGACGTGGCCAGAAAGCTCCAGGATAGCTACTCATCAATTCATTCAGACGCTCAAGGCGAGCGCTCTGCCAGCCCTGGCTGGTCATTTTCTCGACGATATGAACGGTGCAGCCCGTGGCCTTGAGTTTGGCTAGCGTAATAGCATCGATGCGTGGATCTGTTACAATATGCACATCGTGGCCCAGATACGTGCCTACAAGTGCCACGCCCAGAGCCATCGTGCCTGATGAGCTCTCAATAATAGGTACGCCGTCGCGGAGAACACCTGTCCTTTTTGCCTCCAGGATCGCCTGTTTGGCCACTCGATCTTTCATTCCAAAGGGATTTAGCAGTTCCAGCTTCGCGTATACTTCGCCGACCGCTTGAGAATCCAGACGCAAGCGTACAGCAGGGGTTTTACCAATACTATCTATTATATCTTTTCGCAACATATTATCTTTTATCCTTCTTTATCCTCGAAACCAACTGAGCGATAGACCGATACCGTATCTGCAATATCATACAGACGCCTCTGAGCCATTTGTAGTTGATCCTGGTACTCCGCCTCCTCAGACGACAGGAGTATGCCTAAAGTCGTACCGCTATGCGCTACGGCAACGCCTAAACCACCAATATCCTCACAGATCTTTATCACCTCATTAAGAGTGCGCTTAGGATTTAATTTCTGATTGAGTACTGCGCTACGCGTGGCGATCTGACCAACCGTTGGGAGATCATGCTTCTGAATGGCTCTAGAGACTCTATCCAGCAGATGCTGATACTCTTGCATATCTTGTGCTGTAAAAATCTTAGGCCGTGCATTAAATTGAACAGTATCTATTTCTCCACCTTCATCTATAGCGATAATCATAATAGAAGGAAGCACACCAAGAAATTCTCTCAATTGAACATCGCGATGATAAAATGATGTGATGCCAGGATACATTACTCCATCTGATGGCTCTATTTTATGCATAAAAGACTGTAGCAAGTTTATAGGTATATTTATCTTAAAACATGCAGAGATAGCTCGCGCAGTTGCCACAAGATCAGCCGAGGAGCTTGCCAGCCCCTTGCCGACTGGCAAATTACTCTTTATATCTAACTTGCCCCCACGCGGTAGATCATAATAAGCCAACAACTCTTCAGCCATACGTTTAGACTTTTGCTTAAAGCGTGGAAAAACGGTCAAGCTCACATCATCTGCATTAGAGACAAAGGTAGCCTCGGCATACTCTCTAATTGGAAGTGTCACCAGGAAATCAGCATTATCCTTCTCGCATCGCCCCTGAAGTAACTCACCAAAAGTTCCAAAGGCTCTGCCATGCCCAATAATATTAGGTAATCCAGGTGTGCACCTGGGCTTATCGAACAGTTCAAGCGCAGCCTGATAATAAATGCTCACTTTTCCAGTCCCTTCTCGCCACCGCAAATGCTTACTTCGACAGCCTGATACGAGTGCTCTAAGTGCGCACGCCGTCGGGACCAGGCATCTTGTAAGGAACCTCGCTCTTCCTCCAGCTGAGTGAGAAGCGCTCCCGTCTCCTTAGGATGGGTAGATCCCAGCGATTGTTTCGCACGCAGATTGTAATCGCTATTGAAAACTTCTCGAACCTTCTCATCGGAGAGCTTTATCTCGTACCCTTGCTGTTGGCAGAGCGATCGGAGCAACTGGCCATCGACCTGCCAGGGCTGCAACTGCTGTTGAATACTGGCGACGATGTAACGTCCAGCGATCACCTGCGCCAGACGATAAGGTATGCCAGCTTGCAACGTTAAGAGATTAGCCAGGGTAAATCCTCCCATGAATTCGTGCTCACATGCCACACGCATCTGCTCTTCCCGAAATTGCAGGTGTTCTATGACACTGGTCAGCAGCCGCAATACCGACTGTGTGCTCGTAAACAGCGAGATGAGATGGCTTCCAGCTTCTTTTGAAACTTCAACCAGATTGGTATAAGCCGTATTTCGTTGTGCCATCAGCAAATCGATTGAGAAAGTCGTAATATGAGCAGTTTTTCCGCGAATGCGCTCCAGAATAGGAAAATTCTTTTTTTGCGGCATAGCCGATGAGATACCGACCATCTCATCGGGCAAATCAATAAATCCGTACTCGCTGCTACCCCAGCAGATGAAATCCGTCACAAATCTGCTCAGGCCAACAGCAAAAATTGATAACTCGTCCGCGATATGTAGACGCCAATCGCGAGAAGCCACTGCGACGAGCGCGTGGCGCTCAGGGCCGAAGAAACCGAGCAAACGAGCCATATGATAGCGATCCCAGAGAAGTTCCTGTCCGGCCATCGCGCCGGCGCCCAGGGGACAAACGTTCATCTCGTCATAAACGCCAAGCAACCGCTGCACTGTCGCGAGCACATGCTCTGCAAGCGCCGCCAGGTAAAAGCCAGGGCTGATAACCTGTGCCGCCTGATAGTGCGTATAACCCGGCATGACAACCTCTGTATGCTTGCTCGCTAAGCTGAGTGTTGCCTGAGCCAGGACCAATAATTCTTCTACGATGCCAAACAATTGCTCGCGTCCGAACATCAGCTGAGCACAGGCCTGAAGATCATTCCTGCTACGGTCTACATGCCATGCACCGATCTTTCCATCGAGTTGCTGCTCCACATACAACTCGATAGCAAAGGCAATATCCGACATGTTCGCTTGTGGATCAGCGCTTAAGGTTTGGGAGGATACCTGACTCAACACACTCCCAATCTTCGTTACCTCCTCTCTCTTTAAGATCTCCATGCGTTCATACTCGACCAGCAAAACCTTCTCTATCAAGATGTACCAGGGGAGTAACCAGCGAAGCTCATAGTTAAATTGCGGCTCCAGAATCTCTTCATGCAAAAGAGCATTCGGGCTAGCGTCGATTCTCCCCGTACGTGTTCCCTGCTCCGAACCTTGTTGCCGATTCATTAAGATGAGTTCCTTCCTCACTTTACTTCAATACATGCTCTTGAACCACAATCTCGCTAATCGCCAGAGTGCTGCGTCGTAAGTACGCTAGCCAGCATTGGCTCACGCGTATGGATCGCTTCGAGCACCTCACCGATCGCGGCAGCTAACGAGAGAACATATGGTGGCTCGACGAGATTATGATGCTCACCGGCGATCGGAAGCACATGAACATCTCCAGCCGTGTACCTGTACCATTCCTCTGGCCTCACCAGCCTATGCGGATATGCACTATTTACCGCAGAAACACAAAACAGGTAGAGATCCGACAAAATCGCGCTACGGCCTCGATACGACTCCAGCGCGAACTGATTGGCAGCCATAATCTTGACCTGACGGCGCACGGTATCTAACATCGCTGTTGGTGGAAGCATCTTCAGCTCCTTTTCGCGCTGTAAGACCAGTGCCAGACTCTGTTCCTCATCAAGGTCCTCAAAGGCGGCCCTGTCCATACCTAAATGCAGAGTAGCGATATCGATCAGAGCTCGCTCTGGAACCAGCTCAAGCTTATCGCCGACTTCACCCTCCCCATCAGCAGCCTGGACATCCAGCAGCCCCACAAAATCCACCGTTTCGCCTCGAGCCTCCAGGCGCCGAGCCATCTCAAACGCCACCAGCCCTCCAAACGACCAGCCTGCCAGGCGATATGGTCCATGCGAAGTGACCTTTTGGATCTCTTCCAGGTAGCGATCCGCCATCGCATCAATCGTCCACAGGGGAACCTCATCCGAGTCATAGCCGATCGCTTGCAGCCCATAGACAGGCATATCTTTGTCCAGAGCTCGCACCAGATGCAGGTAGCTGAAGACGCCTCCTCCTTGCGGATGAATCAGGAACAGAGGAGCCTGCGTGCCATGCTCACGCATAGGGATCAAGCACTCGTTGGAGAGAGCTGTAGCAGGCACCGTTTCTGATCGCAAGTAATCACACAAAGCCGCAACGGTTGGCTTTTGAAAGAGAACAGCCAGAGGTAAATTGATCCCGAAGCGATTTTGGACCGCTCCAATCAGCATCACCGCCTTCAGAGAGTGGCCACCAATAACGAAAAAATCGTCAAAGACGCCGATCGGACGCACTTGTAGCACCTCCTCCCACAGCTGCACCATTGTCAGCTCGGTCAGATCTCGCGGAGCAACATAAGCGTCTTCCAGACTCACCCGAGAACCATCTGGAGCTGGTAGCGACTTACGATCTACCTTGCCATTGGGCGTCAATGGCAAAGCCTCAAGCAGCACGAAGGCCGACGGCAGCATGTAATCGGGCAGCATCTCTTGCAGATAGCTGCGCAGCTCATTGATGCCTGGCTCAGCGCCAGAAATCACCACCAGATACGCAACGAGCCGCTTGTCACCTGGAGCATCCTCGCGTACCATCACCACCGTCTCGCGCACCGCTGGATGCTGTCCCAGCATCGCTTCGATCTCGCCCAACTCGATCCTGAAGCCACGAATCTTGACCTGATGATCGATGCGACCCAATACCTCAATCTGTCCATCGGGCAGATAGCGAGCCAGATCGCCTGTCCTATACACACGAGCTCCTGATCGCTTGCTAAATGGATGAGTAATGAAGCGCTCGCGCGTCAACTCCGGCCGCTTGAGATAGCCACGAGCCAGGCCATCGCCACCGATATAAAGCTCGCCCTGCACACCGATGGGCACAGGCTGCAACTGAGCATCAAGGATATACATCTGCGTATTGGCGATTGGTCGACCGATTGAGATCGGGCCAGTCTCCGTAGCGTGTACAGGCGAGACAGCTGACCAGATAGTTGTCTCAGTCGGGCCATACATATTCCAGAGGGAAGTATTCTCAACCAGAAGTTGAGAGGCCAGATCAGGTGAAAGTGCCTCACCACCGCAGAGAAGTTTGATCCGACCATCGTTGTGCCAGCCAGAGTTCAACATGAGCCGGAACGTTGATGGAGTTGCCTGCATCACGGTTGCTTTAGAGCTAGCCAGTTGCGCAAGCAGATGAGCTCCGTCAGCTGCTCCTTCCGCATATATAACCAGACAGGCTCCCACAATGAGCGGCAGATACAGTTCCAGCGCGGCAATATCAAAGGATAACGTCGTCACTGAGAAAAGCGTATCTTGATCGGTTAATCCTGGTCGCTGGCGCATAGAATGCAAGAAGTTGACCACCGCACGATGCGGAATTTGTACGCCCTTGGGTCTCCCAGTCGATCCTGATGTATAAATTGTGTAAGCCAGGTTTTCAGGACCCACCTCACTGATCGGGTTCGTCTCAGATTCCTGAGCAATGACCTCCCAATCGCTATCCAGGCATATATTGACAGCTTGATGCGTGGGCAGCCGATCGACCAGATGATGCTGCGTCACAAGGACAGCTACCTGCGAGTCCTGGAGCATATAGTCCAATCGATCCAGAGGATAGTGCGGATCAAGTGGCACATACGTCCCGCCCGCCTTCAGAATACCAAGCACGCCCACCAACATCGCGAGCGAGCGCTCTACACAGATACCAACCAGCACATCCGGTCCGACCCCTAATTTCTGGAGGTAATGCGCGACCTGATTAGCCTGTGCATTCAGTTCCCCATAGCTCAACTGCCCATCGTTACAGCGCACAGCCAGTGCAGCAGGAGTGCGCTCCACTTGAGCTTCAAACAGCTGATGAATACACGAAGTTCTGGGATAATCAGCCACCGTCTCGTTCCAGGCTTCAAGTAATTGATAGTTTTCAGCCTCCGTCAATAACGGCAAAGCCTGGACCTGCATCTCTGGCTGAGCAATGATACCTTGCAACAACGTATGCAGATATCCTAGCATGCGCGTAATCGTCGCAGAATCAAACAGATCAGAATTGTACTCGAAGCTGCAATCAATGCCATCGCTCATCTCAGTGAACGCGATGCTCAGATCAAACCTGGCATAGCTTGACTGCGTTGGATACTCACGCACATGCAGATCATTAGCCATCTGTTTCGACGTAGAAACCGCTCTATTCACCTGAAACATAACCGAAAAAATCGGAGGCTGACTTAAGTCACGCACGGGATTGAGCCGATCCACCAATTGATCGAATGGATATTCTTGATGCGTATAAGCATCCAGAGCAGTTTTCTTCACACGCGCCAGCAGCTCCAGAAAGGTAGGATTGCCACTCACGTCCAGCCTGAGCGCCAATGAGTTAATGAAGAGTCCTATCAGGCCCTCCAATTCCATCTGATTACGTCCGGTGACCGGCGAGCCCACAATGATATCGTCCTGCCCACTCATACGTGAGAGGAACGTTCCGGCGCTAGCCAGCAGCATCATAAACAAGGTCACATCACATTGCTGACAGAACTGATTGATGCGCTTCATCAATTCCACATCCAGTTTGATGCTTTGACTACTACCAACGTACGTCTGCAGCGGAGGATGAGGACGATCCGTAGGAAGGTTCAGCGGCTGAAGTGGGCCAGCTAACTGCTTGAGCCAATAGGACTCATCCTGAGCGAGTTGATCGCTCGCCAGGAGCTTGTCCTGCCAGTAGACATAATCGGTGTACTGGATAGCCAGCACTGGTAATGGATCAGACATATGTTGGCAGAAAGAGTCGTAGAGCATCGCAAACTCTTGTTCCAGGACCTGCCAGGACCAGGCATCGCTAATAATATGGTGCATATTGAGCAACAAGATGTGACGCTCTCCATCCAACTTCACACACTGCACGCGGAAGAGAGGACCAGTTTCCAAATCGAAACTCGTCTCCGCTTCGAGCTGCAAAATTCGGGACAGAGCCACATCGCGCCTCTCCGCCGACAGACCCGAGAGATCCTCAACGGGACAGGACAATTCCAGCTGCGCCGCGACCCGTTGGACTGGTTGCCCATTGACAAGCGTAAACGTCGTCCGCAGGCTATTGTGTCTATCAACGATAGTTTGAAATGCTTGTGCCAAAGCATCCAGGTTCAACGAACCCTCTAACTCGAGGGCTGTAGGCATATTATAAAAGCAGCTTTGCGGCACCAGACGTTGCAGGAACCAGAACCGCCTCTGCGCGTGCGACATTGGATAATAATCCGCTGCGGGCATGCGCAGTATCAGTTGCTGAGCAGAAGTACCCGTATGAGCACGAAGTTGATCAATCACTGAAGCCAGATCACGAATCGTACGCGACTCAAACAGCGTTCTCAGCTCAATCGCCACATCGACAAACGCACGCTTGATGCGTGACCTTACCTGGATAAGTTTAAGCGAATGGCCTCCCAATCCAAAAAAGTCGTCATCGATACTAACCTGGGGAACCTCCAATACTTCCTCCCAGATCCTTGTCAATGTCACCTCTGTTGGCGTGCTTGGAGCAACGAAAGTTACCTTCGTCGGCGACGCTTTCACAATATCGGGTAGAGCTTTGCGCTGTATCTTCCCATTAGCATCTTGCGGCAGAGCATCGAGCTGCATAATATGCTCAGGAAGCATATAAGTAGGAAGCAACGTCTGTAAAAAACTGCGTAGCCCTGAGATCTCAGCATCTTTGTTAAGCACAACGTAAGCAAAAATGTGGTTCTGCCCCTCATTATCAGATCGGGCCACTGCGACACCCTGCTCAACAACGGGATAGCGTAAAAGCGCCGCTTCGATCTCGCCCAACTCAATGCGATATCCGCGTACTTTGACCTGAAAGTCTAAGCGACTCACATAGACAATCCGGCCATCGGGCAAGAAATAGCCCAGGTCACCGGTCCGATACATACGCTCGCTCATACCATCGTGAACGGGATTGGATACAAAGGCAGCATCCGTGCGTTCTGGGTCATTCAAGTACCCTCTACCTACCCCAATACCCGTGAAGCAAATCTCGCCGATACAACCAATAGGGACAGGGCGCAGCCATCGATTCAGCACATAAACCTTAAAGTTAGGAATAAGAGAGCCAACAGACATATACAACTGCTCATCAGCAGGAGGGATTGTAATCACCTCATGAGTTGTATCGTCAGAGCATTCGGTAGCGCCATAAGCATTGATCACTTTTGCCTGTGGATAAGCCAACAACCACTTACGACAGAAGGCAACGGGCAAGGCTTCGCCCGTTGAGATCACATAGTGCAGATCGGGCAGAGGCAATGGCTCGAATGACACTTCTGTTGCCGCCTGATACAGCAATTCAAACATCGTTGGAACCACTTCCAGCACCGTAGCTCGATCTCTCTGGAGGGCAGAGAGTAACGCCTGAGGATCATCCGCAACGTCGTTACCATACATTAAAATCGTTCCGCCGACCATCAGAGGTGCAAAGCACTGCCAGACCGAGATATCAAAACAGTGCGAAGCATTTTGCACCACCAGACTCTCTTCTGTCAGGCCCAGGACCTGGATTTTCGCCCACAGATGATTCAGCATGCCAATATGCTCAATCATGGCCCCCTTCGGAACGCCCGTAGAGCCAGATGTATAGAAGACATTTGCCAGATCATGAGGTTGGTTGATACAAGCCAGGTTTTCACGCGAAAAACCTCTGAGCATCTCTTGATCAGGGACCTTACTATCTATGGACACCTTATCCAGACACAACAATGAGCTTGACAGAGCTACGCTGTGTGCTAATTCTATGCTCCGTGCGGCCAGACTATCCTGGGTCAAGATGACCTTAGGCTGACTGGCACTGAGCACACTAAGTAAGCGATGATCCGGAGAGGCCGGGTCCAGGGGGACATAGGCACCACCTGCTTTGGCGATTGCCAGAATCGCGACGAGCATATCGAGACTACGCTCGGCGAAAAGAGCGACAATATCATCCCGTCCCACCCCCTGAGACCTGAGCCAGTGAGCCATCTGATTCGCCTGGGCATTGAGTGCTTCATAGGTAATTTTCCGCTGCCCACACACTGCAGCAATCGCTCTGGGTCTACGTGCAACCTGATCTTCGACCACCTGATGAGCCCATCGATCTAATGGTTTCCCAGGAGCTGCGCGATTAAACTGGATCATGAGCTTGTGACGCTCATCGGCCGGAAGCATATCCGATTCTGCCACCAGCACCTCTGGCTCACGTACCATATTCTCCAGGAGCGACTGAAAATGAGTGGCAATGTGCCCGAGTCTCGCAGCCGCGATCACATCAGAGGAAGCAGTAAACGAGATGCTCCAGGAACTTCCCGGCATAACATCAATTGAGATAAAAGAAACTTGAGCTCGCCTGATATCTTCGGATGTCGCATACAGGACAATATCCCTGTCCGAGGAAGATGCAACCCCATCATAGACAGCAAGCCTGCTACTAAAAAGATCCCCTGCGCTGGAGCTATTACTATAGCGTTGTACTTCAGACCAGGGCAGAAAAGAATATTTCTGCATATCGTCGTACCGCTCTTGCACACGCTGTAGAAATTCGGGCCAGAGCAGTTTGCCATCAACGGAGATGGACATTGGCAAGGTATTAGCAAAGCGGCCAACCATGCCGCCAGAGCGCAGCAAATCGTCAGGGCGACCAGAATACTGAAAGCCAAACACCACACTTTCTTGATTGCTATACACACTGAGCAAGACTGCCCAGGCCGCTTGAAAGACTGTACTGATCGCTACCGCGTACCTGGTAGTCAGAGCATCGAGCGCTTGAGAAAAGCCTTCAGAGAAGTAGACAGTCTGTACAAGATCATGTTTCACCACATCATCTTGAGTATCTTGACCCATCAACAGAGGTGTTGGACCTTCTATATCCGCTAACAACTTTGTCCAAAACCCGCGAGCGGCGCTCCAGTCCTGACGAGCCAACCAGGTCAGATACTCGCGGTAGGGTACCCGATCGATCGATGGTAGTGGACTATTCTGCATCATCGCAGCATATGTAGAGAGCAGATCACCCAGCACATACTCTGCACTCCTGTCATCTAATATGATTGGATGATACGTCACGAGAAAGCTAGCTTTCTCATCCGTGATTCGAAACAAGGCCAGACGTAACAGAGGTCCACTTGCCAGATCAAACGGATGCTGAAGAGCCAGAGACTCCTCATCCATAGTCAGCTTTTGCGCCTCCGGTGATCTGCCACGGATGTCATGGACCGCGACAGCTACCGGTCGTGTCTTCAGCACAACTTGAACCGTCCTATTTTTCACCTGCCGAAAAACAGTCCTTAACACTGCATGCAATTGGATAATCCTGTCGCAAGCCAGCTGAAACTTATTGACATCAATGATCCCCTCCAGCATATATATCATTTGTGTCGTAGAGGTCTCTGCCTGTGCTGCGTGCGCCAATAAATTTTCTTGTAAGGGAGAAAGATTTAAAACTTCCTGTACATTCTCTTTTGATAGATAATTCACAGCCATCATCTTTCTATAATAAAAAGAGTTCATCAAGCTCTTCTGGTGCCAGCTCAACAATGCCAGACCACACGGGCAACGCGCTGAGAGGTCGATCAGGATCGATCACAATTTCTTGCAGTAAAGTTTGTAAATGTTCTCGCATACGCCCTATCGTAGAGGCGCTAAAGAGATCGGTGTTATATTCCAACCATCCTTCCAGACATTCGGGCAACTCTTCCATCAGTAGAGTCAGATCAAATTTTGCCGTCCCATTCTCCAGTTCCACGCGACTGAGATGAAGATCAGCCATGTCTGCGAGTGGCATCGATACATTTTGCAAGCCAAACACCGCCTGGAAGAGCGGATTACGGCTCAAATCGCGCTCTGGTTGTAAGTGCTCCACCAGCTTCTCAAAGGGCAGATCCTGATGCGTATAGGCTCCCAGCGCTACCTCGCGCACGCGTGCCAGCAGTTCGCGGAAGCTCGGATCTCCACTCAAATCAATGCGCAACACCAGCGTATTGACAAAAAAGCCGATCAAGTTTTCAAGTTGGGCATGCGTACGACTCGCGATCGGCGTACCCAGCACCAGATCCTCCTGCCCACTGTAGCGACCCAACAAGCTCGCCCAGGCCGCCAGCAGCGTCATAAAGAGCGTCACCCCTGCCTGCTGACTCAGCTCCTTGAGTTGCAGGCTCAGCTGCTGGTCCAATCGGAACGACTGCACTGCTCCGTGGAAGCGTTGTTCTGCGGGCCGAGGCCAATCCGTCGGCAACTGCAAGACAGGCAAAGGAGCCTGGAGTTGCTGCTTCCAGTAATCTAGATGTGCCTGCAACACACTCTCGGACAATTGTTGACGTTGCCAGGCGGCAAAGTCGGCATACTGAAGCGACAATTCCGGCAGGGGAGAAGGCATTCCAGCCACAGCCGCCTCATAGAGGGCCACCAACTCCCGCACCAGCACACTCATTGACCATCCATCGGAGACGATATGATGCATATTCAGCACCAGCCAATGATCCTGCGCGCCCGACTGTAGAAGATGGGAGCGAAAAAGCGGACCAGCCGTCAGATCAAATGGTCGCGAGATATCTTCCCTGATCCGGAGCATCACCTGTGTCTCGCGCTCATCCTCGGGATAATCCATCAAACTTGTCACCTGGAGTTGGTGAGGCTGAGCGGGTAAGAAAACTTGGACGGGCTGCTCACCCTCTTCAACAAAGATCGTGCGCAATATTTCGTGTCGTTGCACAATAGCATCCAGACTGTGCTCCAGAGAAGCGATATCAAGTTGACCAGTCAGCCGAAAGGCAATGTACTCGTTATACAAAGAGCCACCATTTTCCAGCTGATCAATAAACCATAATCTCTGTTGAGCGAAGGAGAGAGGTATACTCTGCTCGCGTGATACACGTTGAATAGGCACAGATGGCACTTCTTGTATCAGCGGCCCATTGCTCTGTATTTTTGCCACCAGAGACGCCACGGTAGGAGCTTCGAACAGGTTGCGAAGCGACAATTCTGCCTGAACCGTTTCTCGCATACGAGAAATGACTTGTGTCGCCAGCAGTGAATGTCCCCCGGCTTCAAAGAAATTGTCATACACCCCCACATGTGCGACGCCGAGAACCTCGGCCCATATCCTGGCAACCTCATCTTCAAGCATGTTACGGGGAGCGACATAGACAGCCTCGTTATCCAACTGTGCAGAAGAAGCACTATCAGGTAAAGCGCGCCGATCCACTTTGCCATTAGGCAGGAGAGGCAAAACCTCCAGAATTTCAAAAGTCGATGGAATCATGTAGTCAGGCAATTGTTCTTTCAGGAAGCTGCGTAAAGCATGCACTGAAAAACCTTTTTTTTCGGCAGGCACAATGTAGGCAACCAATCTTTTATTGCCCGACAGATCTTCTTGAATGCGGAGCACGCCTTCTCGCAACGCCGGAGATTGTCTCAGCACGGCCTCGATCTCATTGAGCTCAACGCGAAAGCCGCGAATCTTGACCTGATCATCGATCCGTCCCAGAAACACAACATTACCATCGGGTAAGTAACACGCCAGGTCGCCCGTTTTATACAGACGTACCCCTGACTGCTCACGGAAGGAATGAGTAATAAAAGCCTCACGCGTCAACTCCGGACGGTTGAGATAGCCACGAGCCAATCCATCACCGCCGATATACAATTCAGCTGGAACGCCGATCGGGACTGGCTGTTTATATCTATCAAGCAGATAGACCTGCGTATTAGGGATAGGACGTCCCATAGGAACCGTCGAGAAACGCCTGTAGACTTGTTCCCACTGCACCCGATAGGTCAAAGTTCCGACCGTAGCTTCCGTTGGCCCATAATGATTAAAAACGGCGAGATCGGGAGCAAGCGCATGTACCTTATCTATCATCTGCCAGGAAGACGCCTCACCCCCAAAGATCAGCCAACACTGGGGCAAGAACTTCACGTCACGAGACGAGGCCATCAGCGCGGCAAAGTGAGAAGGAGTAATTTTGAGACAGTCGATCTGATAACGAGCAAAATACTCGTTTAATGCATGAGGATCGGTCGCTCGCTCCTGAGCAATAACATGCAAGCAGCCGCCCGTATAGAAAGCGGGAAAGATCAGCGTGTTACAAAAATCGGCACTCAGTGATTGCAGCAGAGCAAAGGTAGCGCCAGAGACAAAACCAAAGCGCCCGACGATACCGTGCACATAGTTTACAAGTTGCTGCTGCTCAATAGCCACGCCCTTGGGGCGCCCAGTCGAGCCGGAGGTATAGATCACATAAGCTAGATTATGCGGTTGAAGCCCACTAACGATATTATCTGTACTCTGTTGGGCAATCACCTCCCACATGCTATCGACGCACAGAACGGCCCTTGCCTCCGCAGGTATGCGCTCACGCACCCGACGCTGTGTGAGCAAAACCGCCACCTGACTATCCTCGAGCAGGTAAGCCAGCCGCTCTTGTGGATAGCTCGGATCTAACGGTACGTAGGCTCCTCCCGCCTTGATTATTGCGAGCAAGCCCACGATCATCTCGCTTGACCGCTCCATACAGATGCCGACCAATACTTCTGGTCCCACCCCCAGGGCTTGCAGATAGTGTGCCAGTTGATTAGCTCGTGCATTCAGCTCACGATAGCTTACCTCCTCGTCTTCAAAAACCAACGCCACAGCCTCTGGTGTACGCTCCGCCTGCATCTCGAGCCACTGTCCAGGCAATCGCCCATCTTCATAAACGCTAACAGACTCATTCCACTCGACTATCACCTGCTGCCGTTCGGCCTCCTCTAGAAGCGGCAAACTGGCGGCAGGCTGATCGGGATTAGCTACCATATTCTCTAATAGATGCAACCAGTTCCGCTGCATCCGTTCGATCGTCTCATTCTCAAAGAGATCAACATTATATTCCAGCCGTCCATACCAGCCATCGGACTCCTCTTGCAGGCGTAGTGTGAGATCAAATTTCGCGACATCGCTTTCCACCTCTTCGGCTCTCAGATGCACACCTGCCATATCAGGCACAACTAACGAACCATCCTGCACCACAAACATCGCCTGGAAGAGCGGATTACGGCTCAAGTCTCGCTCTGGTTGTAAGTGCTCCACCAGCTTCTCAAAGGGCAGATCCTGATGCGTATAGGCTCCCAGCGCCACCTCGCGCACGCGTGCCAGCAGTTCGCGGAAGCTCGGATCTCCACTCAAATCAATGCGCAACACCAGCGTATTGACAAAAAAGCCGATCAGGGATTCAAGCTGTGCAAGCGTGCGACCCGCGATCGGTGTGCCCAGCACCAGATCCTCCTGCCCGCTATAGCGACCCAATAAGCTCGCCCAGGACGCCAGCAGCGTCATAAAGAGCGTCACCCCTTCCTGCTGACTCAACTCCTTAAGCTGCTGGCTCAGCTGCTGGTCCAATCGGAACGACAGCACTGCTCCACGGAAGCGTTGCTCTGCGGGACGAGGCCAATCCGTCGGCAACTGCAAGATGGGCAAGGGAGCCTGAAGCTGCCGCTTCCAGTAATCCAGCTGTGCCTGCAACACGCTCTCGGACAAATGCTCACGTTGCCAGGCAGCAAAGTCGGCATATTGAAACGACAATTCCGGCAGCAATGAGCCCTTCCCTACGACATCAGCCTCATAGAGAGCCGCCAACTCCCGTACCAGCACGCCCACAGACCACCCATCGAAAACAATATGATGCACACTCAGCAATAGAATATGTTCCTCCACCCCCAATCGTAACAAGACAGCTCTGATCAGAGGACCCTGAGCCAGATCAAAGGGCTTCAACGCCTCCTCAGCAATGAACGATGCGATAAGTCCATCGTTCTCATTCACTGAACCTCTGCCAAAGTCCACGATGGGGAGTGACAAAGACAATCCAGGAGCAATGATCTGAAGAGGGCTGCCGTTTTCATAGTGAAACGTCGTACGCAAGACCTCATGCCGTCGGATAATCTCATTGAGGCTCCTTTGTAAGGCTGAGATATGAAGATCTCCTAGCAGACGCATCTTCATCGAGACGTTATAGCTAACGTCTCCTGGTGCCAACTGATCCACTATCCACAGTCGCTGCTGAGCAAAGGATGCTGGACAGGCAATGGGTATCTGCCTCTCTTCCTGCAACAATTGAGCCAGCAGGATACGTTTCTGCTCTTGTGAGAGACTCTCTATGCTATTCATTAATTAGCCTGCCTTCCAGACGTTTTAGCGCTGAGTAATCGATTGACTTCATCATCCGAAAGCTCATCAAGCTCGGCTAAGATACGTGCTGCGTTACCACGATCTATTCGTTTAATCGTCTCAATTGCCTCGACATGTTGCTCAGTCTGCTGTTGTGTGATCACTGCGGCCAGTCCAGCAATGGTAGGAAAGTTAAAGATGCTATAAGCTGACAGCTCTACCTTGAAAACGTCACGGATACGCGAAAGCACTTGCGTAGCCAGGAGAGAATGCCCACCGACCTCAAAAAAGTTGTCATCAACACCCAGTTGCTTGAGTCCAAGCAGTTCCATCCAGATCGCATGCAAACTTTGCTCGACCGACGTACGCGGCAGGACAAGATCGGCCTGTGCCACCTGTCTGCTCTGCTGGGAGGCAGCCAGCTGACCCCGATCTACTTTGCCATTGGGCGTCAACGGCAGGGACTCAAGTAGCACGAAGGCGGAGGGTAGCATATGCTCTGGGAGCTTCTTGCGCAGATAGGTCCGCAGTTCATTGACTCCTGGTTCAGCGCCAGGAGTCACCATCAGATAGGCAACAAGTCGTTTGTCTCCCGGAGTGTCCTCATGCACGATGACAATCGCTTCGCGCACAACGGGATGCTGCCTTAATAGTGCCTCTATCTCGCCCAACTCGATGCGAAAACCACGCATCTTGACCTGATGATCAATGCGACCCAGAAAATCAATCTTCCCATCCGGAAGAGAGCGGACAAGATCGCCTGTTTTATACAAACGTGCTCCTGGTTGCTCCCCAAAGGGATCGGGCAAAAACCGTTCGGCCGTCAGGTCCGAGCGGTAGAGATATCCCAGAGCTAGCCCGATGCCACCAATGTAGAGTTCACCCGCCGCCCCTGCTGAAACAGCCTGCATAGACTCATCCAGCACATGCATCTGTGTATGCGCAATCGGCCGCCCGATACTTAATTGCTCCCCATGGGGATTATACTCATCCATACTCATCCAGATCGTTGTTTCTGTCGGACCATAGACATTCAAGAGACGTCGTCCCTGCCCCCAGTAGCGCACCAGTTCCATCGCGCAGGCTTCGCCTCCTACAATTAAAACCTCAAGCTGAGGCAGCGGCGCACGTGGCACAACCGCCAGAGCGGAGGGAGTCAAAAAGAGATGGGTAATGGCTTGCTCCACGAGCGTTCGATACAAGTCAGGTCCAGGCATCATTTTTACGGGCTCTTCTAGATGAAGCGTTGCTCCCGCCAGCAGGGCCATTATGAGCTCTAGCACCGACGCATCGAAGTTAAACGAAGCGCATTGCAACACCCGATCGCCCACCTGCGCACCGAAGACATCTTGCTGAACCTGAGCCAGATTAGCCAATCCGCGATGTGAGACCAGCACCCCTTTTGGTCGCCCTGTCGAACCAGAAGTATAGATCAGATAGGCTCCCTGCTCGACCGAATGATCCACATCGGGAGCCGTTTCCGGCTGTGCCGCCAACTGCGTCCACACATCCGAGAGCGAGAGTCTGGGCACCAGACTCTGAGCCAGTAGAGTAGCTGTCCGACCAGATGTAAGTAGCAACGAGAGCCGGGCGTCATCAAGCATATAAGCGAGTCTTTCAACTGGATAGGAGGGATCAAGTGGTACGTAGGTTCCTCCCATCTTAAGAATTGCCAGTATGCCAATGATGAGCTCAAGCGAGCGTTCCAAACAGAGTCCAACCAGGGCATGCGCTGGTACTCCAGTAGCGAGTATCAGATGAGCCAGTTGATTAGCCCGCACCTCTACCTCAAAGTAGCTAAGCTGTTGTTCCTGAAACACCAGTGCGATGGCATCGGGGTAGCGTCGCGCCTGATCCGAGAAGAGAATATGTAAACAAGCAACAGACTGCTCATCGATCGTGACCTGATCCCCAACCGAACAAACTGCTTCAACCTCGGAAACGGCCTCACCTTCATCTTCATCGAACAGATCATCCTCTCCGAAGAGATCATCGAGTTCAAAAGGATCAAGCAAGGTAATTTGCGACAGACGCTGATCCGGCTCAGTCACAAACTGCTCAAACACGGCCACTAACTGAGCCAGAAAGCGATCCACGCTGGCCGCCAGAAATCGTTCGGGATTGTATTGCGTCATCAGAGTAATCTGCTCATCCATCTCGAGGGCTTCGATATGCAGATCGTACTGGACTGTAAGATCATCTCCAAAACCTTCGGCGCTTGCATCATCGACTTCTTGCAAGCGATCGGTCACAGATGCACGTAACGTGATATCATCGAAAGTCAGACTACTCATGCTCGCATTTTGGAGCACAAACACGATCGAATGGAAGAGAATGTCACTCCCTCGCTGACGCCGCATATCCTGGACCACGAGATCGAATGGATACTCTTGATTATCAAAAGCACCCAGGGCAGTCTCATTCACGCGCTGGAGCACCTCTATACACGTCGGATTACCTGACAGATCTGTGTGCAACGTCACCGGATTCCACAATACGCCAAAGACTCTCTCAAGCTCTGTCCGCGTACGCCCTGATACAGGCGAGCCAACAGAGATCGTATCCTGACCGGAGATCTGTGCGATCCACATCTTCAGCCCGGCCAGCAACGTGATATACAAAGAGGTACCATGGACGCTAGATAATTTATGCAACTTCTCGCTCAGCTCTTGATTGATCGTTATCGTACGATACGTCATCGCTTCATGCGTCGGAGGAGGAGTCACGAAGTCCCAGGGGAGACGCGGAAGATCGCTATCGTGCGCCAACTGCTTCTGCCAGTACGCCTTCTGCCCATCTAATGCGCCCGATGCCAGACGTCGATTTTGCCAGGCAGCAAAATCCACATATTGTAAAACCGGAGCCAGATCCCTCTCAGACTTTCCCTGCTTATACGCCTGATACAGAGCCTTCAGATCTTCCATCAACACAGTAAAAGACCATCCATCGAAGATGATGGAGTGAATTGACAGCAGAAGGCGATATTTCTGTTCCGCCAACCGATAGAGAGTAGCTCGAAACAAGGAATCGTTCAGCAAATCAAAGTGCACCTGATTTTCAGCCGCCACATCATGTGCCAGCCGTGCCTCCTGATCCTGAGGAGAGAGGCCAGAAAGATCAACGTCACGATAAAAAACTTTCCTCTCGTCATGGACAACCTGAAGCGGAATACCTTCACGCTCGATAAAAGAAGTGCGCAAAATGCTATGTCTGACGACCAATCCTTGCACAGCGCGAGCAAAAATCTGTCGATCCAGTGGACCATCGATCTCCAGAGCCATCAGCGCCCCATAGGCATTCTTATCATCAAATTGGTAGCGGAACCATATGCGCTGCTGTGCATGTGAAAGCGCATAAGTATCCTGAGGCGGCAGCAGTGGAATAGGATCATATTTGTGCAACGACTCAATAGAAGCTGCCTGATCAATCCTCTGAGCCATTTCAGCAATCGTCGGTGACTCAAACAGCATCTTGAGAGGAAGCTGCACTTGCAAATCTGTATTCATCTTAGAGATGATCCGGGTCGCATCAAGCGAATGGCTACCGAGATCCCAGAACGTATCATGAATACCTATCTGCTCAAGCCCCAGGACCTCTTGCCAGATGGAAGTGATAATTGCTTCGGTAGGCGTTGTAGGTGCAACATAGCTCTGAGGGAGAGCAGGACGCTCTTTTCCAACATCTGGTAAATGCCGACGATCCACTTTGCCACTGGATGTATACGGCAAGCTCTCCACCTGCATAAAGCGTCCTGGGATCATATACTCAAGCAGCCGCTCGCTCAAGAAAGCCCGTAACATCTCAACTGCTCGCCATTGCATTGACTCATCTACATCGGCCTGTGCCTGCAACACGAAGTAAGCCACCAGGCGATAACCATCGGGCTGCTTATCAGCCACCACCACACAATCCTTAATCGCAGGATGACTGCTCAATACCGCTTCAATCTCGCCCAACTCTACGCGCTGACCACGTATCTTCACCTGTTCATCGACACGACCCTGAAAGGCAATACAGCCATCCGGCCTGTAGCTCCCACGATCGCCAGTTTTATACATACGCGCACCAGAGATAAAGGGATCAGGGATAAAAGCTTGAGCGGTACGCTCAGCCGCGTGCAAGTATCCGCGCGCAAGTCCATCGCCGACGAGGTATAAGTCGCCCACAACGCCTATCGGAACCGGCTGCAAATACGCGTCCAGGATATAGACACCATTATTTGCGATGGGACGCCCAACCGTCACCACAGCCCCCTCGACGGTATCATCGCTACGGCAGGTATACATCGTCGAATCAATCGAGACCTCGGTAGCGCCCCATTGATTATGTAACTCGCACCCGACATACTGCATAAAAAGCTTTACCAGCTCCGAACGGAGCGGCTCCCCGCTGGAGATGACATGACGTAAGCGTGTCAGGCGAACGCGATCATCTGGTGTGACAACGCCGACAAACAGACTGAGCATACTCGGCACAAATTGCAGTACTGCAACCTGATAATGCAGGGCAGCATCCAGAATGGCGCGGGGATCTTTATGGAGTTCCGGCTCCAAAAGAGCAACCCGTGCTCCCACCATCAGAGGCCAAAAAATCTCGACAGCCGCATCATCAAAGGTGAGAGTCGTCTTTTGCAGGACCGTTTCATCCGGCCGCAGTTGATACTGTTGCTGCATCCAGACCATCCGGTTGACCCAGCCCCTATGTGTACTGGCAACTCCCTTTGGTTGTCCGGTCGAGCCCGAGGTGTAATAGACAGAGACCAGATGATCTGGATCAACTTCCACTTTGGGTGCAGTGAAAGGATAATTATTGGCCGTGGCGGCCCAATCATCGAGGTAGACAGAGATAACCACATCGGTAGGCAAAGGAGTAATCATCTGCTTCTGAAAGATACAAACCGCCGCTTGTGCATCCGTCAGCAACTGACTGATACGCATCATGGGCGCAGTGACGTCCAGAGGCAGATAAGCTCCTCCCGCCTTCAAAACAGCGAGCATCGCAACCAGCATATTTAACGAGCGATCGACACAGATACCAACCGCCATATCTGGCCCGACACCCAGCGAGCGCAGATAATGAGCCAGCCGATTAGCCTGAGCATCTAGCTGTGCATAAGTCATTGGCTCATCCCTAAAAACAGCGGCCACATTATCCGGCGTGCGGAGCACTTGCTGCTCAAACAGATGATGGAGACTGAGCTGATGTGGATACTCCATCTGCGTATCATTCCACTCCACCAGAAGTTGCTCTTGTTCCACTGCTGTCAAAAGAGGTAGATCGCAGAGTTGCTGATTCGCGTCAGCCAGAATACTCTCAAGCAAGGTACGTAGATGCTCTGACATGCGACGGATGGTCTGAGCAAAAAACAGATCCGTATTATATTCAAAGAAGACATAGAGAGCATCTGGAGTCTCTTCAATCGTCAATGACAGCTCGAATTGAGCCCATGGTTGCTTGACCGAAAAAGACTCCATTTCCAGTCCTTTTAAATTCAGCCGACCGCCGACCTGACCATTTGAGAACATAGAGAGTCCTCTGAGATCAGGGACTATCGCTCTGACCATATTAAAGGCCACCTGCGATAGTGGTAACGAGCCCGCATCCTGCTGCTTTTTAAGTTGTTCAACCACAAGCTGATAAGGATAATTATCGTTATCGCGCATCTCCAGCACGCTCTGTCGTACCTGGGCAAGAAACGAGCGGAAAGGAGTATCGCCCGAGACATGAGAGCGTAATATCGCAGAATTTACAAAATACCCAAAGGTTCTTTTAAATTCCTTCTGGCTGCGACCATGGACAAATGAATTCAGCATGATATCGTTCTGGCCGGTATAGCGATAAAGCAGCACCTGAAAAGCCGCAACAAGGATCATATGCAGGGTTACGTCCTCAGCCTTGGCTAAGGCCTTGAGTTGCAGCGTGAGTTGTTTATCCCATAGAAAAGACAGTATCTCTCCATTCTCTGTCTGGATGGGTGGTCGCGGCTTATCGATTGGCAGATGCAACATCGGAAGCCGACCAGATAACTGTTGCTCCCAATATGCGGCATACCGATTGCGTTCAGGCCCCTGCAACATCTCCGCCTGCCAGCGCACAAAATCAGCATACTCGGCCTCAATCGTGGCAAGAGATGCCTTCAGGCCATGTTTCTCGGCATGATAGAGGATACCAAGATCATGTAAGTACAGAGAGGCGGACCAGTAATCTGTCACAATATGATGAAAGGCCATAAAGAAAACACTCTCATCAGGAGACAGAATATACAGGGCAGCACGGGAGAGAGGGCCTTTTACCAGATCAAAGGGACGAAAAGCATCCGAGGTTACCCGTGCCTCCAACTCCTCCTCACTCCATCCAGAAGCGTCCACTTCTTGCATACGAAAATCTATCTGCTCATGAATCTGCTGGACTGGTTCTCCCTGGACAATTGTAAATGTCGTACGAAAAGCGTCATAGCGCACCACCAATGCTTGCAGTGCACGTTGTAATGCCTCTCTATCCACAGACGAACGAATACGGCCAACAAAGCTTGAATTATAAGCGGCACTTTCAGGAGCAATCTGATATAAGAACCACAATCCTTTCTGCCCATATGAAAGAGGATATTGCTTGCCACTCTGATTCTGATGTTCTTCCCATGAGAAGAAATCAGTGTTTTTTTGAGAAAGATTATTCAATTTTACGACTCTCCTCAGCTAGTATGTCGCATAGCAATACATTTGCATCTACATTCACACTAAATACTTTATCTATCTATCATATATTCATACACATAGTACTTGATATATCATATGCTTTCATCTCTCCACAGAGACAAGCTTCTGTTATTGAGTATATAGAAGAGTAGAGAAGGAGGCACCTGTAAAATTACCGGTTTTTCTTACCTGTTGATATTAGGCACACAACATCAACATCAGGTCATACCCGGTAAAATTACCTGGTATGATCACATTCAAACAACTTCACAACCCGGGATCATAATCTGGCTGGATATATGTTATACTCAAAGCTACTTCATCATTCATAGATAAGAGGAAAAAAGTGAGTCAGGATCTCTTCTCCCCACATGCATTGGGTTTTCTGCGCGTCGCTGTAGTTTCGCCGGCCTTGCAAGTTGCGGACGTTCGCTACAATGCGCAGGCCATTATTGATGCGCTCCACCAGGCCGCATCCCGTGGCTGCCAGCTCGCAGTATTTCCCGAGCTCTGCATCACGAGCTATTCCTGTGCCGACCTGTTCTATCAGACACTTTTGCAGCAGCAAGCGAGTGAGGCGTTATTGGAGATTGCTCATGCAGCGGGAGAGTGCCAGATAGCCACAGTAGTAGGGCTACCGATGACCATGGGAGGCAAACTTTACAATTGTGCTGCATTCATCAACGAGCAAGGGATATCAGGTATCATTCCCAAAACATACTTACCATCCACTAACGAATACTACGAGGAGCGCTGGTTCAGCTCCTCCAAAGACTGTCCCTTTGATGTGATTCAGCTTGCTGGGAAAGCAATCCCTTTCGGAACCAACCTGCTCTTCTCAGCTGAAAACTTCCCGGGTTGTACTATAGGAATAGAGATCTGCGAAGATCTCTGGGCCGTCGAGCCTCCAAGTGGCAGCATGGCCTTAGCAGGCGCGACCGTTCTGCTCAACCCCTCAGCCAGCGATGAGGTCTTAGGCAAAGCCGAATACAGACGAGCCTTAATCCATCAACAAGCGGCTCGCTGTCTGGCGGCCTACCTCTACGCGGGAGCGGGACCGGGTGAATCGACAACAGACGTTATTTTCTCTGGACATTCTCTGATCAGCGAAAATGGGCGTACGCTGGCAGAGACTGAGCGCTTCCACTTTACAACTCAGATGGCGATCGCTGATATCGATGTACAACGCATGGCTCACGAACGCTTAAGAAACAGTAGCTTCTCATCGGCCCTACCCAATAAAGCCTATCGCACCATCCAGTTCAGCCTGCCCGAGACGAAAGGGGCCAGCAGCCAGGAGAAACTCCTGCGCCCCGACCTTACTCCAACTCCTTTTGTCCCCGCCAATCTGGCCCAACGTGCTCAGCATTGTCAGGAAATTTTCCATTTGCAGGCGATAGGACTGGCAAAGCGACTCAAACATACCGGCATCAAGAGCATTACGATTGGACTTTCAGGTGGTCTTGATTCGACCCTGGCGCTCCTGGTCACACAGCAAGCCTTTGACATGCTCACGCTGGATCGTAGTGGCATCGTGGCCATTACCATGCCCGGCTTCGGGACCACCAACCGCACCCTATCAAACTCCGAAAAGCTGGCCAGATCGCTCGATATCACGCTCAAGCAGATCCCCATCCGCGAAGCAGTGCTCCATCACTTCCAGGACATCGGACACGATGAGCACGACCACGACGTCACCTACGAAAACGCGCAGGCCCGGGAGCGAACGCAGATCCTGATGGATGTGGCCAATCAGATCGGTGGATTAATGGTGGGAACAGGTGATCTATCCGAGCTTGCGCTGGGCTGGTGTACCTACAACGCAGACCATATGTCCATGTACCACGTCAACGCCGGCGTGCCAAAAACGCTGGTCCGTTACCTGATCGAATGGTGCGCGGATAGCGTCTATGATGGAGAAACCGCCGCAGTCCTGCGTGATATCAGCGCCACTCCTATTAGCCCGGAATTGTTACCGCTGGGAGAAAACGAGGTCTTGCTACAAGAAACTGAAGCCACCATTGGACCCTATGTCTTGCATGACTTCTTCCTCTTTTACGCGATACGCTATGCTTTTACGCCACGCAAAATTTTCTGGCTGGCCAGTCAGGTTTTCCAGGGACATCACGAGCCCGAAGAGATCCTACGCTGGCTCCATATCTTTTACCGACGCTTCTTCGCATCCCAATTCAAACGCTCTGCGATGCCCGACGGACCCAAAGTCGGCTCGGTGGCGCTCTCCCCACGAGGTGACTGGCGCATGCCCAGTGATGCCAGTGGAGCACTATGGCAACAAGAGCTTGAGCTGCTAGAGCATACACTGTCCACACTCCATCCATCCAGCTAGCGAGAGCTGACAAAACGACGCGGCTGATCCATTATGCGACGTATCATTGCATAATGGATCAGCCGCGCCACAGCCGATACATTAACGCTGCACGCATCAAAATACACAACAACTTCTCAAAATGCTGAAAAATCTGCTAGCCCTTCATGCCGATTTTAAAGTGAAGGTTCGAATAAATTACACCTACAAATTTTAACCGATTTCCTGCTATTATTTTCGAAACATGGTGTGAATGAACAAATCTCCCACGATTAGGACGGGTTTTCTCGCTAAGAACCGTAATAAAAAAGTTTTCTGGCAGAGTTTAATTGTATCAATACACGAAAGCCATTTCGTATGTAATAAGGTAGGGGCAATGAGGGAGGTAATAAAAAGATAAATTATATTGAATAGCATATATCATCTAGATACATACTTTTCAATAAAGTAAAAAGGAGAAATAGATGAAACGACTTCGTTCTTTAGCAATCGCGCTGTGCGCCGTAGCATTAATGAGCTTCATTTTTCTTTCCCCGGTCGCAGCGGCCGGAACGGCACAGGCAACACCAGCGGCAACGCCACACGCGCTAACGCAATCGGTAACAGGGACGACAACGAGTGGAGATACATTCAGTGGCACGTACACGATTACAAAATTTGTCTCTCAGGGAAACCAGCTCTTTGCTAACGGTACACTGAGTGGCACGTTACAGGATGCAACTGGAAACTCTCTAGGAACGATTTCGAATCAAGCGGTCTCAGTACCCGTAGCATCAGCTATCGGGAGTTGCTCGATTCTCACATTGTCTCTTGGCGCATTAAATCTCAATATTCTGGGCCTCAACGTAAGCCTGAATCCAGTGCTGCTTATCATTTCGGCCATTCCTGGAGCGGGTAATTTATTAGGAAACTTACTCTGTGCAGTAGCCGGTCTACTCAATGGAGGAATTCCTCTGGGAGGTCTCAGTGGACTACTCAACGAGATTCTTAGCATTCTATAGTTATGCTTCGCTAAAGTGATCGCTTGTTCTCACCGATGCCCCACAGAACATAAAAGGGATGTGATAATAACAGATGTTGTTATCACATCCCTTTTGCCATCACCGCAATATTTCGCTCATAACTTGCGACTCCAGCTATTGCTTTTTTCGCGATTGCGCCGATTGGCGTAGTATTTGGTCTGCCTCTTTATACATCCCAACCCGGTATGCAAATTCCGCAACAGCTTTATCTATCTCTGAAGTATCAATGCGTTCGGTTGAATTGAGCGCTCGGCGTTGTTTTCTGGTCTTATCCAGAGGAGTAGATTGCTCAAGCCGCGCATGTAACCCCAACGGAGAGATAAGGGGGCTCTCAGCCGCCAATGGCAATGAGCGTTCCTCACGTTGGGGACGCTCAAATAGCGCCCGGGACTCCAATCGAGGGGTCGGAGGGGCACTCTCACTAAATGACTCCTCCCTACCTTGATGGCTACCAAAAGGAGAGAAACTCTCAAACCGCTCCTCAGATCCCAATCGGGGGGTCGGAGGGGCACTCTCACTGAATGACTTTTCACTACCTTGATGGCTACCAAAAGGAGGAAAACTCTCGAACTGCGCCTGAGACCCTAATCGAGGGGTCGGAGGACTATCCAATGTCTCTCGGCGCTGGCTCTGCCGCACTTCATTCGCCGTGCCTCTAAGTATGTTAGTGTCTGAGTGCTGGCTGCCTCCTCGTCCAGCGTTATCACGATGAGCGGTTTTTTCTAACATGGTATCGATCCTATTTTTAATAGAGCGGTGACCGCTGGTTGGAAGCAGGTCACACTAAACTCTTTATTCTTTCCACGGTACAGTTCCTTACATCAGAGTGCCAGAAACAGGGTTACTAGCCAGGGTCGCGAAGAGATAACGCCAACCTCACATTCATTATATGCCAGGGATTAGATATGACCAGAGGCATGTGAAGAAAGTCCTAGAGTGGTCACACAACTCATCCATACTCGTATATATATGCGAGTGCACTAAAAATACAATGGGAGTGGAATTTGACAGAGATATATCTTCGCCACCCATGCGCACAAATTGCGAACATTCTTTCGTTTATCGTAAGTGAACCAATGAGTATATACGACATGGTTAATAGATAAAGATGAATAGAGAACAGTATTCACAACCACGGCGACAATTTATTCGCCCGTTGTCGCCATCAACAACTCTACCTGTGAATAATTCGCAGACTCTAAAATCCTATCCACAGCCGCACCAACCTGTCGTGGAGGAGCAGACTGCTCTCAATCCATGGGGACAGAACCAGATTGGGGCAGGTTGGCTAGAGGATTTCTCATCCTCTTCCTGGGTTCTACCCCAGGAAGAGACATCCCCAGTCAGAGAAGAAGAGTCATACGAAACAGAGGTGGAGACCCAACATAACGGAGCGTTAGCATGGATGATTCAACCAGGGCAATCCCACCCAGCTTCGGAGCTCCAAAGTTTTGCGGAACAAGGGCCATTACTGCAACCATCAAAGCCCCTAAAAGCTCGTCGGCAGCGTAAGAGACGCCTCCCTGTGTGGATGGTTATTGTCAGTATCATCGTCGTGCTCGTAATTGTATTCGCCCAGGGAAACGGTGTTGTGGGTGCCTGGACCGCCGATGAGTTTAGGGCCATCGCAGGACCAGTCGCAGCGGCTCAGGTTGAAGCCATTTATCTCAATGCGCAAAACACGGCATATAGCTGGGAATATAAACTTGGTCTGCGCCATCTCTCCACACCCTTTCAAGCCAAATCAAAGCCCATAAAGCTAACCAAACCCACAAAAACCACGCTGAAACCGATGTCACTTGCAACTATCAAATCATTCATATCGCCGGCTGTTGATGGTGAGGGGACATGGAGCATCCTCGAAGCCGCACCCGGTGCTTATAGCTATTTACCGCTTGATGCCAAGACATTTATTCGACCCGATCCCGTGACTCCCTACGCGATTGTTTCACTCTTGCAATTCGATGCCCGCTTCATGCGTTTGCACGTCGTATCGGGTACCCAGGAGCCTGGTGGAGTACTCGGAGTATCCGGTACCGGCGTCATCCCCCAGACGGACCTGCAAGGGAATGCTTTGCTTGCCACTTTAAATGGTGGATTCAAATATGCAGATGGGGCATTTGGACTCATGACCGATGGGACAGTGTATGTTCCACCGCAACCAAACTCAGCCACGATCGCCATTACCAAAAGCGGAAAAATTATCATCGGAGCCTGGGGAGAGGATCAGCGTCTCTCCACCACCAACAAAGATCTGATTGCCTGGCGTCAGAACGCTGGATTGCTCATCAACAATGGAGCCATCAGCACCCTTGCCAAGGACGGTGCCGCCTGGGGTGGTACCATCTTAAACAGCGAATACACCTGGCGTTCTGGACTTGGCATCACCGCCCAGGGAAATCTGATCTATGCCGCGGGCAATGCTCTGGTCCCCGAAACGCTCGGAAAAGCGCTCAAGGCCGCCGGAGCCATCATGGCCATGGAGACAGATATCAATCCATTTTGGGCGCGAGCTTTTCTCTATCAACAGGCCAAGAGCGGAACCTTTACCATCAGCAAGCTCAATAACGACATGCAAGGCACTGGCGAGGAGTATATGACGCCCAACCTGCGCGACTTCTTCTATCTCACGCGCTATACGCCGCCAAAGAGCAGCGCCAAATAATTTTTGTCACCCTGGCAGAATTTCTTCTGCCAGGATCTCCTTATGTAACGCCGCACCCTCGGGTACAATACTATTCAAAAAAGGAGATTTTGTAGCCATATGCTTTTAGCATCGTCCTACGCTCATCCGCAACCGACAGGAACAAAGATCTCTGCTTCCACGCCATCAATGCTGCGGCCATCGCGTCTGCTGGTGACGCGATGGAGCCGAATTCCGGGATGTGTCTGGGTCGTAGTGATTATCTTTATCGTTCTGCTTCTCGTGCTGGGAGGATGGATTGCCTCGCTCCTCACAAGTTTTTCTAATCCCCTCAGCCAGATTGTCGGACAACAGGCATCATGCGCCAAAGGAATCACCAACAATCCCACCCAGGGTCGCATCAACATACTCCTCCTGGGCAGCGATAACGACCAAAAATTTCAGGGACAGCCCCTGGCTCAAACAGACATCGTCATCACCATCGATTCCACAGGCAAGACCGTTGGTATGCTCTCCATTCCACGCGATTTCTTTCTCAACGTGCCCGGCTACGGCATGCACAAACTAGATGAAGCCTATAGTCTGGGGGGTGTTGCGCTCAGTTGTCTCACCATCGAGCAGGATTTCGGAATACCGCTCAACTATTACGCCTGGATCGGGCTGGATGGCTTTGCCAGAGTGATCGATACCGTCGGTGGAGTCGACATCAACGTGACACATGCCATCGTCGATGACAACTATCCCAACGACGTCAACAACGCCAGCGATCCTTATGCCCTGAAGCGTCTCTACCTGCCCGCCGGACCTCAACATCTCGCCGGCCCTGAAGCGTTAGAATATGTCCGCTCACGCCACGCCGATCTGATCGGAGACTTTGGACGCTCCACACGTCAGCAGCAAGTCTTGATCGCATTGAAGAGCAAGCTCAACAACGCAGATATTTTCGGCAAACTCACGACCATCGCCAATGAACTAAAGGGATCAGTCAAAACGGATATGCAGCTCACCGATGTCCTGAAGATAATGGATTTCGCACGTGGACTAAACACAAACGCCATCCAGAGAGTAACACTCGGTCCTCCTTATTCGACTCCAGGGATCGCGCCCGCCGATGCAGGTGTCGATGCGGGAGCATCCGTCGTACTGCCCAACTGTTCAGCCATCATTCCAGCACTTCAAAAGTTATTTCAGTCTAGCATCAACACTATCTGCGATATCAATGGCGGTCCCGGCGTCAGTTATTATGGGCCGTCCAGACAAAACATTGGCACAGTCCCCTCTTCTCTACAGCTATCTCTAACGCCATTGACATGGACGCATAGCAACAAGAGTAGTATCCTGCGAGCACAAGGGAGCATCATAGGCATCTCCACCGCAAGCATCATGGACGGTCCCGACGACCTGTTTGGAGTGCGCAGCATGCTCGATCTCATGAGCCTGGTAGTCTTTGAAGCACCAGACGCGCTGCAGATATGAGAGGAAGAAATGCAGACATGCAAAAATTGTTCAGGGACGTACGCAGCCCACTGCTCTGGTTCATCATCATCCTTCTCAGCCTCCAGGGATGTTCTGGTAGCGGATCAAACACAAAGCAGGTGACAACTGGTCCCAATGGACAGCCAATCACGCTAAGCCAGGATACATTTCAGGGAACATTCTACCTGACCATCCAGGGGAATCTCTATGCCTTAAATGGCAACGCCCAGACCACCCAGGAGTTAGTTCACACGGGCAATGTGATGGACCCGGCGCTCTCTCCTGATGGAAAATGGATCGCCTTTATCAAAAAATATCAAAATTACTCAGACCTCTGTGTCATCTCGACAAGAGGTGGACAGCCACGTATTCTGCGCAGCGGCAACGGATCTTTCTATAACGCTGATGGTCCGATACACAATACCTACTACTGGTATGCGCAACCATCCTGGTCACAAGATAGCTCGACGCTGCTCTTTCTCAGCGACCTCGAAAAAGAGGACTGGTACCAGCAGACCGGCCAGGATGCGCCCTTGCTCGATCTACAAGTATTCTCGCTACCATTCAACCATCCAGAAGTGGCTCCGACCGCCGTAGCCTACGCCACTTTTGGGGATGGTGGTAATCAAAATCCAGCCTATCGTCCCGGCCATCCCGACCAGATTATCTATACCCACTACACCTACGATGCAGCGACCAAGACCCAGCAAGTCATCCAATTATATATGGAAAATCCCACCACCATCAGCGAAAATCCAGGGACTTATTATCCCGGCTCGCCAGGCGGTGGATATGATCCAGCGATTGCAATTACCCCCACCAGCAGCACAATCACTGATCCAGCCTTCTCGCCCGACGGAGCCGCGCTCGCGTACATCAAGACTGATAGCAGTACTGACCAGATGGAGTTAAATGTGATGCCTGTTCCGCCCACAAGCATTACCCAAACGCCAAACGATCCCGCCACCAAACAGCTGGCACTACACGCATATCAAACAGCATCATCTCACCTACTCACCAGCATGTATCTCTCGGAACCTGTCTGGTCGCCAGATGGAAAACAGCTCGCCTATTACGACTATACCAACACAGCCTTTAATCTCTGGATCGCACAGATCAACCACGACACCAAAACGGGCAAATATAGCCTGCAGGGAAAGCCAATCCAGATCACATCGGGCGGAGTCGACGCAGCCAGCCATTCTGCCTGGAGCCAATGAGAAAACAAGCAAGTACTGCACCCTTCTATGGCTTCTTTACAACGGCACCGTCAATCGGTGCCCCCACCCTCTTGACTTAGAGCGTACTCAAACCTATATACTAAAAAGGTTTTCCAGACGAGACCGTCAGACTATTAAAAGCGGAATTGTGAGGTGACTCACGAAAAGGTATGTAACTATGTCGATTCACAATCCACAGCATCTCGACAGCACAACGCTTTCCTGCTCTCGTGAAGGCATCCTACGTTCTAGCGAAGTATTGTCATGGCAAGGGGTAGTAGTTGAGCAACGATATCATCCGGCGGGAGAATACACGCTTCCCGCTTCATCCTCTCCTTTTATCTGTGTCCACCAGGGTCCCCCCATCCTTCTGGAGCAAGTGCGTGAAAACAAACTCCATACCAGTATGGTCCCTCATGGAGGACTCCAGATCGTTTCGGCGGGTATGAAAAGCACATGGCGGCATCAGGTTGGTGCAAACCATTTCCATCTGCGCATCTCTCCCGAATTGATCCAACGGGTCGCCGCCGATCTCAATCAGAAGCAGGTCGAAATCCTTGATCATATTACTCTCCAGGATTCTCGTATTGAGCATATAGGCCTGGCACTGCTCACAGAGCTTGCAGAGGGAGGACCATCGGGGCAGATCTATACCGAGAGTCTGTCCATCGCTTTAGCAGCCCATCTACTTCAGGCATACTCAAGTACGCCTCGTTCTCTGCCCAAGATCGCCAAAGGGCTGCCGGTTCCTCTCTTGCGAAAAATCTTCTCGCTGATTGAAGATCGTCTCGCTGAAGACCTGGGGCTGGACGATCTCGCAACGGAGGTTGGGCTAAGTTCCTCGCACTTCGCGACACTCTTTCAGCAAGCAACTGGTCTCTCTCCGCACCGCTACATTCTGCAACGCCGCCTGGAGCGTGCGCAATGGCTCCTTCGATCAACACCACTTTCGATCGGAGAGATTGCTGCCTCAGTAGGATTTTACGATCAAAGTCACCTTGTGCGTCAGATGAGACGTTTTTTAGGTGTGACGCCCAAATATCTGCGCGACCATCTGACTTGATCATCCCCAAGAGCGAGGTTTTTTCCTAAAAATAAGGAAAATTTCCAAGACCTCTTCCTCAATTCTCCCGTATACTTCTCTCAAGCGCGTGAGCAGAAGGAAAAAAAACATGATCCTGCTTCTGTCTCGCCCCGCAGAGCACTCGTCCTTGCGGCATTTGAGAACGAGTAAGACGAAATTCCGTTACCTATGGAATAGACATAATGCCATTGGCTACTTAACAATATTGCATAGCCAATGGCCGCTGTTTGGTTGAATACACAGGTAAAGTCAGGCTTAGCTGTGCTAAAGAACGTGAAAGGATCACTTAATTATGACAACAACGCAGATGACTCTGGGCCATATCCCCATTCATCGTCTTGGCTATGGGACGATGAAGTTGCCCGGACCTGGCGTGTGGGGGATGCCACACGACGAAGCTACCGCGATCAAACTCTTGCATCGCGCCGCTGATCTCGGTGTCCAATTTTATGATAGCGCCAACGCCTATGGTCCAAGAGTGACGAACCAGCTCCTGGGAAAAGCCTTTCATGGTAGAACTGATCTTCTCATCGGCAATAAAGTTGGAGCTGAGCGTGGCTCAGATAGATCATGGGTAATAAACGGCCAGCCAGAAACCGTGCGCAAACAGGTCGAAGAGGCGCTTCTTGACTTGCAGACAGAGACCATCAATCTGATCTACCTCCGACTTAGTAGTGACGGACAAGGAAAGATACTTTCCCCGGATATCCCGCTAGAGGAGCCTCTGGGCGTACTAGTAGAAATGCGGAAGCAGGGAAAGATTCAGCACCTGGGTTTATCCGGTGCTGGGTCAAAAGATCTTGCCCGTGCATTAGCTTTGACTCCAATCACGGCGATCCAGAATCGCTTCAATCTGGTCGACCGAAGTGGTATCGAAGTACTTATCGACTGTGAGCGTCATGGCATCGCCTTTGTCCCGTACTGGCCCCTTGCCTCTGGAAAAGTTCTTGATCATCCAGCACTCACCGCTCCGGCTCGGAGGTTAGATGCCACTCCTGCACAAATCTCATTGGCCTGGTTACTGCGTCGCTCGCCTGTCATGATCCCTATTCCAGGGACTACATCCATAGAGCATCTTGAGGAGAATGTCGCATCCGCTCAACTCGCCAACCAACTCACCTCTGAAGAGGTCGCCACGCTCACAGAGCTGGTTTCCGAACGTGACGCACGTGTAGGAAATCCAGCACAGATCACACATGATATACTCAGTTCCATCATGAGAGAATGATAGAGCGCACGTGCAGCATAGATACATGAGAACCCAGGACAGAGGGGAAGGAATACCACTCCCCCTCTGTCCTGGGTTCTCACACGTAAAAGTCTAGCGGGATACGACAACACCCGGAACGCGTAAACGTACCACCAGCACAGGCGGAATCTCCTTATAGTGAACCCAACTCACCACCGCCCTGCCAACTTTTGAGCCATCATGAGGATAATTAAAGGCTGGCTCTTCCAATCCATCTAGCACCAGACCAGCACGAAAGCAAGCATTGAAGAGAACATGCAAGGGGCGATCGAAGTAATACTGAGAGGCCGGCTGACCGATCATACCAACGCCTTTGGCCGGACCACTATGAAGATAGGTCGTTGTTTTAATCGCATAGGTCGTGACAATGTCGCCGTTGACCGTTGCATCCTCAGCACTATGTATAGAACCTGTATTATTAAAGCAGGGATGACAGAGCGAGAAGACAAAGCAGCCGCCAGGTTTGACCACCTGACGAATCCCACGCATCAAAGGATCAATCTCAGCCATATCCATAATTGCCATGTTACAGACAGCAGCATCGAAGCGTTGCTCACCCAGAGCCACAATCTGCTCCTCACTTGTGGCATCCAATTGACGATATTCTATGCGCTTCCCATAAGTAGAAGAGCGAGCGCGAGCATGATCGAGCATTGATGCACTAAAATCAGTGGCGATGACATCGACGCCCAGGCCAGCCAGATGACGGGCAAAAACACCGTTGCCACACGCAATCTCCAGCACAGTTTCACCTGATTTCACATTGAGCAGGCGTTCGCTGGCAGGAGCCACAAGGAGGCGCTGGAAGTCATTGCCGTCGCCCATTCTCTCGTCCCAGAATGAGGCATTCCGATCCCAGATCTGACGCGTTTCTTCATTCAGATCAAATGGCTGAGATGTATTTTCAGCGGCCATTGTCTATATTTTCCTTTCCAAGTCGACGAACATGTTCAATAGAATGTAGACAAAGAAGAAGAGCAAAAACACTCAGAGAGAATGACATTGAGCTACTGACACTATCGTAGCATGGCACGCAAGCATCCACAGTAGTTGCAAATAAAAACCAGATTGCACTTTTCAGGCATTTCGTTGTATTCTATTTGGAGAAGAATCATTCATTATTTCTCATTGAGTAGCAATAGCAGCAAAGGATAAATAGATGGCAAACGCTCTATCCAGCTATACCGATGACCATACACTCAATCCCTTGGAGTGGCATCGCCGCTCATTGGCATGGTGCCGGGAAATGCGAGCCAATCAGCCAATCAGCTACAGCGAAGAATACGGCTGGCTCATCTTCCCCTATCAAGAAGCCGTACAGGTCTATTCAGATTACGCCAACTACTCATCTGAATACGCAAGATCGACCTCAGATGCGCAGGAAGAGGCCCGCAGTATCATCACGATGGACCCGCCGCGCCATCAGCACTTGCGCTCAATCCTGACGCAAGCCTTCTCAGCCCGCAAAATTGCGCAGATGGAGCCAAACATTCAGCGCATTGCAGATACGCTTCTGGATAAGATAGCGATGCAGGGGCAAGCCGATTTCATGGAGGAGCTGGCTTTTCCGTTGCCTGTGATTGTAATTGCTGAAATGTTAGGACTTCCGGCCGACGATTGGCTGCTCTTCAAGCGTTGGACCGACGCTCAGGTCAATGGAAATCATCAAAACGGTTCCGAGCAAGAACTTGCAGCATACTTCTTCCAATCGGTCGAGCAGAAGCGCCGCCAGCCTGATCAAAGCCTGCTCAGTCTCCTGCTTAGTGCGGAGGTCGATGGACAACATCTCACACCGGCAGAGATATTCAGCTTTTTCCTCACCTTGCTGGTAGCAGGAAACGTCACCACCACCAATCTGCTCGGCAACTCAATGATGACCTTCAGCCTTTTCCCGGCCCAACTCGATCAGTTGCGACAGAATCCGACCCAGATAACGAGTGCCATCGAAGAGTTACTACGCTACATGGGACCGGCCCGTGTCCTGCCGCACAGCCTGATCGGGAGCCGGATCGCACAAACTGACATCGATCTCGCTGGTCATCGCATCCACAAAGGAGACGTTGTGCGACCGATCGTGCTCTCCGCCAACTTTGATGAGCATCACTTCAGCGAGCCGGAAACATTCAAGATCGATCGCAGCCCCAACCGACATTTCTCCTTTGGGCACGGCATACACTTCTGCCTGGGAGCTCCACTGGCACGCTTAGAGGCACGCATCGTACTCACCGCCATGCTCAAACGCTTCTCAGACTGGGAGATCCAGCATCCCGACCAGCTCCAGCAGATCGACACAGATCTCATCTTTGGCGTCCAAAACTTACCCATGACCTTCACCACAAAGTAGCGTCATGCCCGAGGGCATGACGTCCCACTCGACGTACGATCAGGCAGGCCAGCGTGTCCGAGGGCGCAAGGCTTACGCTCCTGCCGCCTCGCGCACCCAGGCAAGTTTTTCTTCTAATGCAGCCTCGCTCATGTCAGCGTTATTTGCGCCAGCCTCTCCCATTCTCGGAATAATGCTGACAATGTCAGCCACACGCCCTGCCAACGAGAGGAGACGTTCTCCGCCACTACCTATCAAAATGGGAGGATGAGGCTGTTGAGCCGGACGAGGAGGAGTGCATGCAGACAGGGCTAAATTCAATCTAATTCCAATCTTTCTTTGTTACAATGAAGTCTGAGAACACGTTTACACAAAACATTTATCTTATTCGATTCTATCTTGTAAGGAGATACCTTTATGAAAAGACGTTCACTCTGGACAATCATCATTGCCGCCGTTGTCGTCGTTCTGATTGTGGCTATTGGCGGTTTTATCTATACACAACGCTTCGCCAACAGCGAAACCACGTCGCAACAGCACAAAGCCACAGGAGCCATTCAAGTCACGCCTACCCCAACGCTCGCCGTCACACCTGGTGCCACCAGCGCCGCCAGCAGCTTGCAGAGCTACAATATAGTCCCGGCAAAAACGACCGCTTCATACAGCGTCTTCGAAGATCTCATTTTCCAGAACAAACCGAATAATGATGCGATTGGGACCACTCAATCGGTCGCAGGCAACTTCCAGATCAGTACAGGCAAAGCGCCAGTAGTCCAGGGCATGACGCTCAAAATCGACCTGCGCACATTGCAATCCGACTCACCGCAGCGTGACGGACACGTGCAGAGCGCCCTCGATACGACCGACTATCCCTACGCGACGTTCGTTTCGGTGAGTACGCAAGGCTTACCCGCCAACTACACCGACGGACAAACCGTCAAATTTTCGCTCCTTGGCAATTTGACGCTGCATGGCAAAACCAATGGAGAAACATTCGCCGTCCAGGGAAAAGTAGTGGGAAACACCATCACAGGCACCGCCTCGACGACGATCTTCATGACAGACTTTGGTATCCAACCACCTACCTTAGCAAATATCGTTATTGTCCAGAATAAGACCGTTATCTCGCTCGATTTTACAGCGCAATCATAAGCACCTGAATACGCGAACGCACACGATCTTACGCCAGCACAGCGTTTGACAAAGCTGAGCAAAGTATGTTATTGTTTTATGAGCGATAACTACTTTTGCTCATCTTTCATTCAAGTAGGACTTGAATTGCTTGGTGCCGTTCTATCGCGCTTTTTCACCTCGACCCACCCTGAAAGCCACCTCCGGCACATAAGCATGCAGATCTTTGGAGGAACGCTACGATGCAAGGACGCTTCTTACGGCTTGCTGCCGTCATCTCCGCCGCATGTCTGGTCATTTTGCTCTTACCCATCGGACAAGTACATGCCGCCTCGGGTCCAGCCACCGATTATAACGCCAACGACGAACAGGCCGCTGCTGCCCTACAGAACTGGTATACCATCGACACTGGCAACTGGAATCCCATGGCGCGTTGGCAATGGTCCAACGCAGTTGACGCCCTGGAAAATACCTATACGCGTACCAATGGCATGGAATACGGCTATGCCATAACCGATACGTACGATCAGAACGTGAGTGGCAATTTCATCAATGATGCTGGCTACGACGATGAGGGATGGTGGGCACTCGCCTGGATTCGTGCCTATGATCTAACTGGAAACAGCCGTTATCTCACGATGGCGAAAACGATTTTCAGCGATATGTCGACCAACGGCTGGGATACTGCTACCTGTGGTGGTGGTATGTGGTGGAATAAGGCCAAAACGTACAAGAACGCTATCACCAACGAGCTGTTTCTTACCATCGCCGCCCGCCTGCATCAGCGCACGGCGGGAGACACGGGAACCGGCAGCTATCTGGACTGGGCCACGAAAGAGTGGAACTGGTTCAGTGCCAGTGGCATGATCAACTCCTCGAATCTTATTAACGATGGTCTCACCAATTGCGCTAATAATGGAGAAACGACCTGGACCTACAACCAGGGCATCATTCTGGGTGGACTCACCGATCTTTACAGCATTACCAACAACAGTAGTTATCTCAGCAAAGCGGAAACGATCGCGAACGCCACGCTCTCCAACCTGATTGATTCGGCAGGGAGGCTGCGTGAAACCTGCGAACCCAGCAGTTGTAATGGGGATCAGGAGCAGTTCAAAGGTCTCTTCATGCGCAATCTTGCCTATCTCTACAACGAAGACCACCGGGCGAGCTATTATCAATTTCTGGCCGCCAACGCAAACTCGATCTGGACCAACGACGAGAACAGCAGTAGCCAGCTTGGACTACTCTGGAGCGGACCCTTCGACTCAGCAACTCCTGGGAAACAAAGCTCTGCCATGATCCCAATGAGTGCGCTGGCCGAGCCATCGACGCAAGGAGCAGCCTTCGTCCGTGGTGCGCAAGATCCATCCTTCAACCACAATCTTGGAACTGCGGCAGGTACTCAGGGATGGGCATGCAGTGCCAGCACCTGCACCACCGCCAATCATATGGTCTATGGACCCTACATCTCCTCATTGCCACTGGGCACGCACACCATCCATTTCCATCTCAGTGTCAACGCCACCAGTACATCGACCGCCAGCCTGGTCACCCTGGATGTGCGCGAATCGGCCAATGGCAGCACTCTGGCGAGCAGTGCCGTTCCCTGGAACTCCTTCACAGCCGCCAACACCGCTCAGAATATCGCCCTGACCTATACCAACACCACTGCCGGTGATCCAGTTGAATTCCGCGTCTACTGGAACAACGTCTCTGGCGCACCGACCCTGACCGTCTCAGACATCGTCGTCGACGGAGGAACCTCCAACTGGGATGCCAGTAACCTCAATCACAGCATCGGACGCCTCGATGGACTCAACTCCTGGGAAGCCGATCCTACACGCGACACCGCCTCCAACTTTCTCACCTGGGGTCCCTATACCAACGTACTGAGCACCGGCAACTATACCGCATCCTTTGAGCTCAAAGTCGACAATTTCAACCTCGACGCAGCAGCCGTGGCCACTATCGACGTACGAGATAACGATACAGGCCAGTCGATCGCCTCGCAAACGATCACCCGCAACAACTTCTCGAACACGCTCTACAAACTCTTCCCGCTTAACTTTAGTGCCGTCAGCGGTCATCATTACGAGTTCCGCGTCTACTGGGACTATAGTGCCAGCGCACCGCGCCTCACTGAAAGGGGAGTCTACATCCAACCGGTCATCCACGACACGCCAGTCACGCTCCCCTACAACCTGCGCGGAATTGGGACCTCGGCCGGCGATGCCAATATTGACAGCGAAGGAGATGCCCTCAAATCTACCATTGGGAACTCAGTTGTTGCCAACTATCACAGCTACCAGCTCGGATCAACCCAGCCTGGTGCCAACAATGTCTTACAAGGAGGCTCTAATATCAGCGTCCCCCTTCCCAACAACGCCTATCAGCAACTCCACATCCTGGCGACAGCAGTCAACGGAAACCAGCTCAGCCAACCATTTACCGTAACCTACACCAACAACACCACAGTCACACAAAACATCTCCCTTTCAGACTGGTATGCCGCAGCTCCGCAGTCGTATGAACAATTCGCCGTACCGCAAGACACCCGTTGGGGAACCTCAGCAACGCAATACGGCAACATACACTTGTTTGACTACACCATTCCGCTAAACAGCGGTCAAGCTGTCAAAAGCCTGACCTTACCCAACAATGCAAATATCATCATCATGGCTGTTACCCTGACCACAAACGGCTAACGCCACAGTACTAACCAGCATTGCTATAGAGATCATATATATTATTTTCTATAGCAATGCATTTCAAGGTAATGTATGCTATGGAGGGAAGTTATTATACGAGATTGACTACCCTTCACAAGCGATAAAGGAGAATTCCCTATGTCAAACTGGTTTGCAGGCAAAGTAGCACTGATTACTGGGGCTGGCTCGGGCATTGGAAGAGCATCGGCTCAAAAATTCGCTCAAGAGGGAGCACAGGTTGTTGTCTCCGACATTAACACCGAAGGTGGACAGGAAACGGTGCGCTTGATTCAAGCAGCCGATGGACAGGCTACATTTATCAAGGCCGATATTTCCCAGGCAGAGCAAGTCGAAGCACTGGTGCGGGCCACGGTCGATACCTATGGACACCTCGACTACGCGCACAACAATGCAGGCATCGCAGGAGACACCACTGCCATCGCCGACTATAGTGAAGAGATCTTTGACCGTGTTCTCGCCATCAACCTCAAGGGCGTCTGGCTCTGTATGAAATACGAAATCCAGCAAATACTCAAACAAGGAGGAAAAGGAGCGATCGTCAATACTTCTTCAGCAGCCGGACTGATTGCTTTACCCGGCCTGACGGCCTACGTAGCCAGCAAACATGGAGTTGTTGGATTAACCAAAGCAGTTGCCCTTGAGTACGCCAAAGTGGGCATTCGCATCAATGCAGTCTGTCCCGGCCTGATTGATACGCCTATCCTGGGACCTGCCCCCGATCCCGATATGATTACTCTCCTGCTCCAGGCACAACCAATCGGCCGCATTGGGACGGCTCAAGAGATAGCTAACGCGGCTGCCTGGCTCTGCTCTGATGAAGCATCCCTGGTCACAGGTATTGCCATGCCCGTTGATGGTGGAGGAGTCGCCCAATAATTCGTCACCACGCAACCTGACCGACTCCATTGACCAATTGACTTGATCGCATGATCAAAGAGTCGGTCCTTACCTCACCCCAAAAGACTTCTTCATACATGTATTCAAAACGGATATGTGATAGAAACGACCGCAAATCGACTACAAACGACATTACAAATAATCCTCCACTACTTTATAATACTTCTACAGTTATTTTATTTGAAGCAGGAGAACTCACATGAGCAAATGGCAACATACCAGAGGACTACACAAACTAGGCAATTCCAGCTATGCCTACTTACAGCCTGACGGATCATGGGGCTGGAGCAACGCGGGGCTGATCGCCGATGGGGAAGCCTCACTTCTCGTCGATACTCTCTACGACCTGAAATTGACTCAAGATATGTTGGAGACGATGCGCCACTCAGTCAATGCCGCATCGCACATCGACATGGTTGTCAATACGCATGCCAATGGTGATCACTGCTATGGCAACCAACTGGTTGGAGACGCACAGATCATTGCCTCGCAGAAGACCGCCGACGAGATGGTCGAAGGCATCCAGGCAGAGCAAATGGCGATGTTGATCAAGCAGGCGCCCCATCTCGGTCAGATCGGAGAGTTCATCCTCCACGCCTTCGGAGCGTTTAACTTCGACAATATTACGCTCACGCCCCCCAACAAGACGTTCGAAGGCGAGACCACAGTCCAGGTTGGAGACAAACAAATCCAGCTTCTTGAAGTCGGCCCGGCACACACACGCGGAGACACAATCGTCTATCTGCCAGACGAACGTGTCGTCTTCACCGGGGATATCCTCTTCGTCGGCTCTCAGCCTATCATGTGGGCTGGCCCCACCAGCAACTGGCTACGTGCCTGCGATCGCATCCTGGCCCTGGATGTTGAAACTATTGTCCCGGGTCACGGCCCGATCACTGACAAACAAGGAGTCGCCGACGTCAAAAATTACCTTCAATACATCTTCGACGAGGCAAGCACACGTTACGCCGCCGGGATGTCCGCCCTGGATGCAGCCAGAGATATCCCCATGGATCGCTATGCAACATGGTCAGATGGAGAGCGCATCGTTGTCAACGTCGCCACAATCTATCGCGAGCTCAGCAACGATCAGACCCCACCTGACATGATCAGCCTATTTGCTCAAATGGCACCACTTGCCAAAATGTAGGCCTTCATAAGCACCATATGAGATAGTTTTATAGGGTGGATATTTTATCCAGCAATCTTGATATCGTCGAGGTAGCCACGATAACCACCAGTATGGGAAGGCTGATCATAGCCAACATCCAGACGCTGAATCGTCTTCCCATTAACATAAGCTCCAAGATTTACCGTTACCACATTCCAGCTATCCAAAGTCAGATGAGTACACTGACCAACAGGATGAATGGAATTGCCATGCTGATCCAGTGCCCCCGAGTCGCGCAAATTGGAACCATCGCGAAAGATCAGATCGACGCTCACGCACGTACTATTGCTGCCAGTGGAATAGGCGGTCTGAGGATAGATCCAGTAGGAGAGCGTCGTCGACGTACCAACCACCAGGTTCAAGCCACTCAGATCGAAACCAACCAGATAAGCAAAATCGGTTCCGTTGTTATTTGTCGCACTCCCTGAATAGAGCAGAGCGGTCGTCCCGCCATGAGCGGTCTCATTACGTGTTCCCAACTCCGGGCCGGTCAAGCTACAGCAGACGCCAGTCACATTCGCCACGCTACCAGCAGGATAGACTCCCGTATCTGACAGATTAGTGGAAGTCGGCTGAGGAGAGCCATTCTCAAAATTCGTCGAGAAGGCACTGCTCTGGCCACTCAGCGACAGGAATGGAAGAAGTGCGGTATGCCAGACATTCGCCATCAGCCCATAGCCAGCGTCATTGGGATGAATATTATCTGGCAGCAGGCTGGGAGAGACCGCATCATACATATCCACAAGATGCACATGCGAGCCCGCCGCTTGTACGATACCCGGAATAGTCGAGTTATAGCTCTGTACCGCCGAGTTTGAGCTTGAATTGATCGGAATGATCTGCGCCACAAACAGAGTTGCAGAGGGTAAGGTCGCCGTAATCTGATTGACGAGTTGGCTCAAACGCGTTGGTGCATTGGACACATCATAATTTTGCAAGATATCATTCGTGCCAATATGCAACAAAATAATCTGTGGCTGATAGGTCGTCAGCCAACCAACAATATTCGTGGAAAGTTGATCAATCCTCCATCCGGGATGCCCTTCATTATCCAGATCAGAATTCGCCGGACCAGCCTGCTGCGAACCCACAAAATCCACAGCAGCGCCCTGCGAAACCAGATCGTTCCAGAGAGGGGTGCGATAGCCGCCCCCATTAGAGGAGTTCGTCCCATACGTGATTGAATCGCCCAGAGGCATAATCTTGACCGGGGTAGAAGCAGCATGGGCTGAGGAAGGCGCAGGGATGCAGTAGAGGAAAACCAGACAGAAAGCCAGACAAAGTACTCCTGCCACGCGCAAAATCGATTGGTTAACTGCTTGCATGACAAAAAAATCCTTTCATATGCCATTACAGTATTCCGCTCTAGAGCCGTCAAAAGATCTTGACGAGCAACGGCCATTTTGCCACACATGGAAGTAGAGACCGATCGAACCCGACGAAGAGCGTTGGTAGCAAGTAGCACCGCACGTGTTGGGGAGCGTGAGACACGAAGAACTCCTCTTCTACCTCGAAGAGCCAAAAAAGCGATTGAGATACGAAAAAACCTCATGTAAAGTCTACTCTCAAACGTCTCATACATCCATGTATACACATACAATATACACTATAGCTGAGTTGAGAACAACTCGTACTTATCCCTTTTTGCACCTTCCATTACCGGATACGAGACATATCGCGCCGAAGGAATAACAGGACAACGACAACAAGACTCTCAGCCAGTGTCGCGCCTCCCCCCCAGACATCGATAGACAGAGGAAGAAACGCAAATCCAACCACAACTCCAATAGTATGGGTAAAAATGTAGAGTACGACGAAGAGTGCATTCATCCATAGACCAAAATATATAAGGCGACGACGAGGCTCAAACAGGAGATTGCCTCCAATAATGCCCTCAACCATGGCAATGCATAAAAAGATGAGGCCATAGATAAAAAAGGCTTCGTACTGCTGAGGTAAGAGACAGAGATGAATTACCTCTGAAATAAAGCACAAACCTGCTCCCACATAGCTTATTATTTTCTTTTGCCCTGCAAGATGATTATGCTTGCCTGTACGTACAGCATGTAAGGAACTTGATGAATACGTGGTGTTTTGTGGCCATGATGTCTGATTATCGCTCATTATATTACCTCGAATTGACTCATCATACGCATATCTTCGTGCTCAGCATTGTGACAGTGGAACATATAGAGTCCTCGCGAGCCCTCAAATCGTGTAATCACACGCACCAACTCTTTGGATTTTAGAAATACAGTATCCTTGTAGCCTGCATCTTCTGGATCAGGAGCTCGTCCATCGCGACTCAGCACCTGAAAATTGACCAGATGCATATGGACAGGGTGAATATTATCGCTCACGAATTCCCAGATCTCGGTTGCGCCAAGGCGAGGAGTCGCGTCAACCCGATTTGGATCAAAGGGCTTCCCATTGATCAACCACATTCCCAGCCCTTGCGTAAATTTAAAGGTGCGCGTGATTGAAGCATTGCTAGCATCAAGCCGCTCAAAAGACGCTAAGGTCGTTGGAATTGAGCTCTCATCTTTGGCCTGGCGAACGACATCAAAGCGCATGATATCCCCCGTACCTCCCGTACCCAACGAGTTTTTAAGGGTGATCTTTGAACCAACAGGATACTGAGCAAAATCAATCACAATATCAAAGCGCTCGGCAGGAGCAATGCGCAGCGTCTGAAGCGCAGCTGGAGCAGGAAGTAGTCCTCCATCGCTACCAATTTGTGTAATAGGCTGTTGAGAACTAAGTTCTAATTGATAAACGCGAGCATTCGAGGCATTGAGCAAGCGAAAACGATATTTCGTATTCGACACTTCCAGAAACGGCTGGACTGCTCCGTTCACCAGGATAGTGTCGCCTAACATGCCGCTGCTGTATTTGCCTACCACGCCGGGAGTTGTCGTCAATGTAGCATCAAGCGAGGGATAAAAAAACGAGCCATCAGCGTTAAAGGTATGATCAGTAATCATAAGAGGGATATCATGGTCGCCTTTAGGCAAAGGGAGAGCATCCTCCACCGTATCTCGGATCAGGTAAAAGCCAGCCAATCCTCGGTAGATCTGCGGTCCGGTAAAATCCATGCGATGATCGTGATACCAATGGATGCTTGCACGCTGGACATTGGGATATACATAATCCTTCGTCTGCTTCATGTGCATATGGAGCGAGCTACCTGTGCCGGATGATGACATAAATTGGCGCATCTCGTCGTTGGTGAGGCTCGCCTGAAAAGGTGAAGCATCTTTGGGTAAAATGAAATCCATCGCATGCCCATCGCTATCTGGTGCCGTAATGCCTCCATGGAGGTGCGTCGAGACCGGAACTGGCAATTCGTTGATCTGGTGTACGATAGCCTTGCGCCCACTTCTTGCCTCAATTGTTGGTCCAGGGAAGATGCCGTTATATCCCCAAATGGGAGTGGAAAGGCCAGGAAGAATATGAGCAATTCCTGGCTTCTGCGTGATCTCATAGTAATCAGCTTCTGCATCGCTGCGCACAGGTTTCAGTACCGGAGGAATAGGCAGCGGAACTTGAAAGGATTTCACTGCTGGACTCGTCGTCGCTTCGATTGTTTTCACCTTAGTGAGAGAACACTGTACAACACTAAGAGGGAGGATCAGACCAGCTGTGCCAATTACTCCCCCTTTGAGAACCTGTCGTCGTGTAATTTTTCTCATCATTCTCTATCTTTCTCTGAAAGCGCTGGCGCTCTCATTTTTACTACTCGTGAGTGAATAAGTCCCCCTGTAGCGCTCTCATGGAGACGTTTTTACTGCTCAGCTAGAAGTATAGAAAGCAAACGGGTGATAAGACATCCTCCACCTGGGTAGTTGTATGAGGTGGTTTTGGGGGTAGCGCTTGAAGAGGGCTTCCTATCTCTGAGAGTTCTGCCTGACGAATCAAGGCAGAACTCTCAGAGAACGTTTGATTGGGAGAAGCACGAAAGGGTTTTTCAGCAGAGATTCAGGCGACGAGCCGTCTCGCTCGCCTCCAAACGATTGCTCACGTGAAGCTTGCGATAAAGGTTCTTGACATGATCTTTGATCGTATTCACCGACACAACCAGTTCACGCGCCATCTGAGGATTAGTCTGCCCCGCAATCAGGAGCCGCAATACCCGCCGCTCCTGAGCTGAGAGCGGCTCAACAGGCAGAGCCGTGGGTAATATCGGGGGGCTGTCCTCCGCTGCCATCTCGTGAAAAGCCTGTATTATATACTGCCCATAGGTACGCAATACCTTTTCCTGCAACGTGGGAAGCAGCGAACGAAGTAAAACAACCAACGGCTTACCCTCATCGAGGAAGAGGCGCCGATAGTTCTCACCCTGTGTTTGCGCCAGCACCTGCCGAAGCATCTGCCGGGCCTCCTGCCCTTGTTTGCAACCAGCATAGGCCAGCGCCATCTGCACTTGAATCTCCAGTGCCTCACGAGTACGTTGCTTGGCACGTACGATAGGCAGCAATGCCTCAAGTTGCAAGAGGGCGGTCTGAGGTTCTCCCTGCGCCAGCAAGAGACGTGCCTGTAATAGCTGCCATCGCTCCTGATAGAGTCCGGAAAAGTACTGCTTGTGGCGACTCAAAGCTAGCAGGCTACGCTGTGCCGCTGCGACATCGCCCGCGGCAATTTGCAATCGGATCTGCCATCTCTGTACCTCAAAAAGCAGCGGCCAAACAGTCGGCGACTGGATTACCTCCATACGTGCCAGTACTGCCGTCAATTGCTGTTGAGCTTCTTTCGGCTCGCCTCGTAGAAGATGCAACAAGGCATGATAAAAATAGTTCATTTCGCGCTGCTCTCCTTTAGGAGACGGCGTATCCATCTCATCTAATTCCCTGGCCCGCTGCTCCATTGTTGTCAGGTCATTCCATTCATACGCAATGTCCATCAATCTATGCAATGCAGAAGTCATATCACCCCAATCCTGCTCTGCTCTAGCCTCAGAGAGTACCTGTAGGATGTATTCAGACGAATGAGAGAGTTCGCCCTGCATCTGGAGAATCGAGGCAAACAGTAAAGTCTCTACACGTGTAATGGCGGGAAAATTGCTACACGCACGAGCCTCATGAAGCACCTGACGAGCCTCATCCAGGCTACCTTCCCCTATAATATCCGCACCAACGATGGCCAGACAGACACTACGCCACTCAAGCTTCTCCAATCGCTCTTGTCTCCAGCTACTCTCCCCTCGCTGTGTGGGCAGCATATCAAGCGCCTGACGCGCATATTCCCCGGCCTTCCGAATTTCTCCCCGCGACCAGACACTCATCGCATGAGAAGCAAAGACCTCGCCAAGCCTGGCACGATTTCCTTTAGCTCGCCACGCCTCCTCGGCCAGTTGAAGTCGCTCGTTTATACGCCCCAATTTAGGCGGAATGGCTTCATTCTCAGCTGCGGTAGAGAGAAGCGCTCTGGCCTCGTGAAAATACAGCTCAGGATGCTGGGTCAGAACCGCTTCTGGAATCTTGCCCATCCAATGCAAGAGAGTATGCATCTCATAAAAACTCGCTGTTTCATAGATGTATTCAATCAGGAAGGCCGCCCGTTCAAACGCCTGGGCACTCAAGGCAGCATCGACCGCCTCTGTCAACATATCATGCTGCTCATACCAGTGGCTCGCCGACAACGCTAACGTACGCAACCGCTCTTCTCCCAAACGTACCAGAGCCTCTCTACGCACCGCTTCTGCAAAAAGAGTATGATAGCGATACCACGGCCCCATCTGTTCTGCTCCTTCCAACGCTTCGAGAAAGAGCCCGGCTCGCTCCACCATACCAAGCATCCTGGCACTATCCTGTTGCCCTGTCACGGTATCGCAAAGCGAACCGGTGAGGCGACCAAGGATACAGGTTTGGAGTAGGAAATGTTGTAATGGCTGCGGTTGAGCATTCAAAACTTCTGTCACAAAATACTCAATCACGACGCGCGGAGGATACATTGCTGGATGACCATTGAGGCGCTCGGAGCTGTTCGTCCGGAGTATCATATGCCTCTCTAAATCGTCTCGTCCCGCCTGTCGGGGCAATGCAAGCAGAAGCAAGCGGAGTCCCGTAATCCAACCTTCCATACCTCTAGCTAATTGCCCAATCGCTTCATACGACAATTTCGCTGGCAGCCATGAAGATACTCCCTGTTGCAGAAAAGTAGCAGTTTCCTCAGGGGAAAAGCGCAAATCAAAGGTATGAATATCGTGCAGTTCACCGCTAGCCCTCCAACGAACCAGCGGCAGTGGCGGCTCGCTGCGTGTCAGAAGTATGACGCGTAGCGATGCAGGCAGATGATCAAGAAAAAAGATCAGCATATCATGGATGCGCGACTCGGTAATGACGTGATAATCATCGAGAATGAGCAATCCATGGCTGACATGCTCTGTGATGTCATTGAGCAGAAAAGTCAGCACCATTTCCTGCACATGTGGCTCAAAAGGTGACTGAGACGAGGAGCAGAGCAATGTCAGGGAATTGTGCCCAAGATCGGCTTGAAAGCACTGGCAGGCCGCAATAATATAGCGCCAGAAACGCACAGGATCGTTATCTCCTTCATCCAGTGTCACCCAGGCACTATGACGAGTTGCTAGAGAAGGAGCTCCAGCAGGCATTTGCGACACAGTCGAGCTATGATATATCTGGCGCTCGGTCAACCAGTGAGTAACCGCAGTCGTTTTGCCAAAGCCTGCCGGAGTTGAGAGCAGGGTAAGTTTGTGAGTCATCCCTGCATCGAGTTGGGCCAGCACATTTGGACGTACCACCAGCGCCGCGGGAAGATGTGGCGGATGCAGCTTCGATATCAGGAGCGGCATCAGATCCATTATCCCATCATTCTGCTGCTCCTCCAGCCGTCTCAATCTATACGTTGTGCGCTTAGGCATGGGCCTCCTCAACCTGATAAATACTTTTATATCGCCTACATCTCTGCATCTTGTATTATATACACATGCATGCATATAGGGTAACGAAAACATGACTTTTAGAGCTTCTTCAGTGCCAAAAGAAGAGATGGCCACCATCCTCATGAGCCCGTGCTACCTGGTCTCCCCCAACCCGCCAAGCGTCTCTTTCTGGGCATTAGCTTATCAAGCAATAGATGACTGACTCGTAAATATTTCCCTGTTTCTCCCAAAAGCCAGCCACAAAAAGAAAAGCGCAGCAGAGTTCTCTAATAAAGGAGATAATCATTATTAGAATGTATCACCAGCAAACCATCCATCAAATATGCAGTACGCCTCATCTGCTTATATCGATTTATTGCTCTTCAGGAGAAAAAAAATGCAACAGGCTGATCCCTATGATGCTATCGTAATTGGTGCACGCTGTGCCGGTTCGCCGACTGCTATGCTGTTGGCACGTCAGGGCTATCGTGTTTTATTGCTGGAGAAAGCCACATTTCCCAGTGAAGTTCCCAAAGGCCATGTTATTCAGACCGCAGGCATCCATCTGCTCAAACAATGGAATCTGCTAGAGCGTGTGATCGCTTCGAACAGCCCTCCCATCTACGACATACTCTTCGATCTCGGTGCACTCAGCCTGCATGGGCAATTTGAAAGCGTTGCCCTCATCGCACCTCGACGTGGCATCCTGGACAAGATTCTCGCCGACGCTGCCGTAGAGTCTGGAGCAGAACTGCGAGAGGGTTTCCTCGTTCAGGAAATTCTTATGGAAGGTGACCAGGTAACAGGCATCCGTGGCCGTAGCTCAGATGGCAGAGAAGTCATAGAACACGCCAAAATCGTCATTGGAGCTGATGGACTCTATTCAATTCTGGCACAAGCGGTTCAGGCGCCCAAATATCAGATCAAGTCGCCGCTCACCTGTGCCTATATTACCTACTTTAGCGATCTCACCGTTGAAAATATCACCATCTACATACGCGGCCCTCGTTTGATTGTCGTCTTCCCAACCAATAATCATCAGACCGCGATTGGATTTCAATTCCCTAAAGAGGAGTTATCAGAATTTCGGACCGATATCGCCCGCAACTTCATGAAAACACTTGATCTGGTACCTGAATTGGCCGCGCGTGTACGCAACGCAACGCGCACAGAACGTTTTCAAGGAATGACAGATATCCCAAACTTCTTTCGCAAGCCTTACGGCCCTGGTTGGGCATTGGTAGGCGATGCCGGTTACCATAAAGATCCCTATCTGGCACAGGGAATTTCGGACGCCTTCTCCAGCGCGCAACTGGTTGCTGAAGCCATTGATGCTGGCTTCAGCGGACGCCAACCTTTAGAGGAGGCATTGGCTGGCTACGAACAAAAACGCAATCAGAACGACATCCCCCGCTACGAACTTAACTGGCAACTAGCAACATTTGAGGCACCAGCGCCGGAAATACAGCAGTTGTTTGCAGCACTCAGCACGAATCAGGCAGAAACAAATCGCTTCTTCGGTGCCCTTGCTGGCACGATTCCCATCCCAGAATTTCTCGCACCAGATAACGTAGGACGTATCATAGCCCAGAGCCATTAAAAAGGCACAGTTAACACCTCAATTTTTTCTGACGCAAGAGGATCAGGAAGCAATGCTGGCTCGTGTCCCCGAGCATTTGCTTCCTGAGGGAAGCTTTCTCTAAGAACCTCTGGCCGCCGCTTCTCCTGCAATGATCTATGTCTGCCAATGACGTACCTGGCTCACCTTCATGCACACTTATCTCGCTAATTATCCAGGTATTTTAAGTACATAACGGCCAAACGCGTGAGGCACTTCACTGATATAATAGAGAGAAAAACGCCAGATTTTTTCTCAAAAGAAAGAGCCACTATGAGTAAACACGCTGTACTAAAGGGACATAAAGATTTTATAGGAGGGAAGAGATGACAGACAATCAGCTATCCTTAAAGGACGTTGCACATTATCCGCGTCCCGGTATGGATGCACCAAACGGTATCGCATTCTCTCCCAACAGCCAGCAGGTCACATATTTGCTGAGTGCAGCGGGCTCGCTTGCTCAGGAATTATGGGCCTATGATGTAAGCAGTGGAGAGCGCCACCAGATAACGAAGCTAGCGAGTGGCACCACAAGTTCTTCCAGCCCGCGCTCTCTTGACGAGGAACTGCGGCGTGAGCGCAGTCGACAACGTGCGCTGGGTGTTACCAGCTACCAATTCGTTCAGGGAACCGAAGACGCGCCACGTATCCTGCTTATCCCCTTTGATGGACGACTTTATATTGCGCGAGGCGAGGAAAACCTGACGCCCCTTCCAAACAGTGAGGGAGCCATCGACGCACGACTCAGCTCGGATGGCTCACATGTAGCTTTTGTGCGCTCTGATGAGCTTTATAGTCTCAAGACCGATGGCACCGGGCAACCGCGAGCACTCACCAGCGGCGCGGAGGATGGTATCACTAACGGCCTGGCGGAATACATCGCCCAGGAGGAGATGGAACGTCTGGAAGGCTATTGGTGGCATCCCGACGGTACACACGTAGCCTTTGTACGCGCAGACAGTCGTCATATTCCCCGCTATCCTATCGTGCACCAGGGAACAGAGCACGTCACGGTAGAAGAGCATCGCTATCCCTTTACAGGCATGCGCAATGTCACGGTACAACTGGGCGTTGTGGCAGTGGACGGACGTCCAGAGGATGTTACCTGGATGGATCTGGGCGCAAACGACGATATCTATCTGGCACGTGTGGCCTGGCGACCCGATGGCAAGTTGGTGGCGCTCATCCAGGAGCGTGATCAGTGCAGTCAGAGGTTAGTCACCTTTGATTCTCTGACCGGCGCTGCCACGACACTCATCCAGGAGCAGGGGCAGCCCTGGCTTAACCTGCACGACGACCTCCGTTTTCTGCGCTCAGGTGAATTTCTCTGGTCGAGTGAGCGTACTGGCTTCCGTCATCTTTCTCTTCACGATCGCGACGGACGCGAGATACGCACCCTGACCGAGGGAGCATGGATGGTAACCAGCCTGCTGGCCATCGACGAGGATCAACGCCTCATCTATTTCCAGAGCACTGGCGAGGGACCCCTGGAGCGGCATCTCTATGCCGCCTCGCTTGATGGTGGTCCACCGCGACGCCTGACACAGGAGTCAGGCTGGCATAACACCGTCATCTCGCCGGATCGACGCTTTTTCGTCGACACCTGGCAGAGTCCTGCCCAGCCGCCTCGCCTGACATTGCGCAGTCTGATTGATGGAAAGGAGCAAACCCTCCTATTCGAGAATGAAAGCATCACCCCTACGACACTTGGACTTGCGATACCTGAAATCACCAGCTTCCACACGAGCGATGGCACATTGCTCTACGCAGCGATCTATGCTTCAGAGCGCACACGATCTGAAGGTCAACCACGACCGCTGGTGGTATCCGTCTATGGAGGCCCGCACGCGCAGACAGTAACCAGCACCTGGTCTCTCACCGTAGATCTGCGAGCCCAATATCTGGCCCAACAGGGCTTTGTCGTACTAAAAGTCGACAACCGCGGCAGCGCAGATCGCGGTCTGGACTTCGAGGCAGCAGTCGCGCACTCCCTGGGAGGCATCGAAGTTGATGATCAGATAGAGGGAGTACGCTTCCTGGCCAAACGCCCTTACGTTGATCGCGAACGCGTAGGTATCTATGGTTGGAGCTACGGTGGATATATGGTCTGCAAGGCCCTCTTGCAAGCGCCAGAAGTATTCAAAGCTGGCATTGCAGGAGCTCCAGTCACTTTCTGGGAAGGATATGATACCCACTATACCGAGCACTACATGGGACAACTAAACACCAATGCCTCTGGCTATATGACCAGCTCAGTGCTTCCCTATGCCGAGAAGCTGGTAAGTAAATTAATGCTCATCCATGGCCTGGTAGACGAAAATGTGCATGCTCGCCATACTATACGGCTGGTCGACGCTCTGGCAGCGGCTGCACGTGACTATGAACTGATACTCTTCCCCGAAGCGCGTCATATGCCACGCAATCCCGCCCATCTTGAGTATCTGGAGCAGCGACTGATAGCGTTCCTGGAACGTCACCTGTAGAGAAACAAAGATCAAAGAGCATATTAGATACATCTGATATGCTCTATTCCCTCCTCACTACAAAAAAGCTCGCTAATAATGTAATATAAAGGCATAATGTTTATTCCACACCTTCGATGAAAGGGAGGTAAACACTACATGGCAGCAGTTACAGGTAACAGCGACCAGACCGTTTTGCGCTCCGAACGTATTGCAGGAGGCATCCTTCCCAAAGTGCTCAATTCATTTGACATGGTTGCCATTTTTGTCGCCATCGTCCTTTTTATCAGCAACGCGGCAGTCATGGCAGGTGGAGCAGGCCCAGCAGCGTATATTTATTGGGGCCTGGGATTTTTAACATTCCTCATTCCTGGTGCAATTGTCACCGGACAACTTGGTCTAATGTTTCCCGGCGAGGGCTCCATTTATATCTGGACAACGAAAGCGTTTGGAGCGTTTGTTGGTTTCTTCGCGGGTTTCTGTGCGTGGTGGCCCGGCATCCTGGTGATGATCGCCACCGGAGATGCCGTTGTTTCATTGCTTCAACAACTAAACGCCAGCTTCCTCACCGAGTCCTGGCAGCAAGGTCTGGTCATCATCCTGGTTATCGCCTTCTCGCTATTTCTCTCCATTCTGCGTTTCCGAGTCACGCAAAACTTTGTAAATATTATTTTCGTTGCCTATGGAGGTGCAATCGCCTTAATTGGTCTGGCTGGTTTACTTTCATTTCTTGGCGGTCACGCCGCACCTGTTGATTACTCTCCCCCACACTGGCTCCCCACAGGCGGCACGATTACTTTCTATGGAACGGTCATTCTGGCGCTGCTGGGTATCGAAGTACCACTCAACATGGGCGTCGAGATCAACGAAGTACGCTCCATTACGCGCTACCTCCTGTGGGGCTCGGTCGTCGTTATGGCTGCTTACCTCCTCGGGACATTCGGAGTTATGGTTGCGGTGCCATTAAAAGATCAAGGGAGCCCGGCCGCCATTGCTGAAGCAGTCACGCTCGGTTTCGGCCCGCTTGGTTCCATTCTTGGCATTCTTGTCAACATCATCTTTATTGGTTTCTTCCTCTTTAACACCGCTGTATACAACTACTCCTTTGGTCGCCTGCTCTTTGTGTCTGGTCTTGATCGCCGCCTCCCTGCATTTATCAGTAAGGTGAACGCGAATAAAGTCCCCTGGGTGGCTGTACTGGTGCAAAGCGTGATTGCTGCTGTCATCACATCCATCGCATTTATCATCGCCCCTCTGGTACTGAATACGGGATTAAAGGCGACCGAGCTGTCCACGGTTATCTATGATATCCTGCAAGCCTCAGTAACAGTCATCTGGTGTATCTCGATGGTGATTCTCTTTGTGGATGTCATTATCATCCGCTACAAATTCCATGAGGCCTTTACGCGTGCCCGACTGGCACCGGATTGGGTCTTCTACCTCTGTTCGGTACTCGGCCTGATCGCCAGCGCGTTTGGAGTCTATGTCATTTTCACTGGTCCCTGGACAACGCTCGTCTCCTATCAGCAGTGGCTCTGGTGGATTGGAGGCATCGGACTACTCTCGCTGGTCGCCGGGATCGGACTCTTCTTCATCGGCCAGGCTACAGGAAAGACAGATGCCAGCGACGACGAGATCATTGCAGAGGTAACCGGTTCTTAAAGAATCTCTGCTTTCCGTGTGCTTCGGGATTTGCTCTAGCGGCTAGAACAAATCCCGACATAGATTTCAGAAATTCCTTTCAGATCCATCGGAGGCCGTTGCCGCCTCAGAAGGCGAGGCCACGCGCTGATAACCCAGACGACCGCGTGTCACCACTATGAGCACCAGCGCGGCTACCCCGAGTCCAATCATCAAAGCCAGATTCTCATGCTGTTGCATCCATTGCTCTGGAAAGAGGTTCGTCGCAGCGGCCGTAGAGGTACAGGCATCAACGGTTGCATGGATCAGGATCGCTATTAGCAAACTTTCTCGCGTGTGATTGAATACCCAGCTTATCACGACAGCGATACTCACAGTTCCAAGGATGAACGCGCAGATGCCAAGCACATCCCCACTACTCCCCCAGGCAGTAAGGAACAAAGGTATATGCCAGCCTCCCCACAATAGGCCGAGAAGGACACTTCCCCACAAGGGACCAAGCTGCTTTTGCAGGCGAGGGAGTGCAAAGCCACGCCATCCTGGCTCCTCTGCCAGCCCGCTCGTGAGTATTTCCAGGATCAAGAGCACAGGAAAGTATAAAGCAAGTTGTGAAAAATCTGGATGAAATGTCGCCAGCGCTCCTGGCTGCACCAGGAATCCCAGTACAAGAATGACTGGAATACCCAGGAGTGCAAACAGGTACCACTGAAAACCTACACGCCACAGTACAAAGCGCCTTAACAGTCTACCTACGCCGGGCTTGCCTTCCGTGGCAGCCGTCATCAGAAAGCCTGACAGCAGTGGTCCCAGATACGCCCCGGGAAGAATGCCGAGTTGGGTAAGATGCACTGGCAACAAGCCCAGACCATCCAGCGAAAGTATATAGGGCACCCAGGCCAACCAACTAAAACCATACGCCATCAAAAAGTAGCAGATCAGGGGATGACGCTGCATAAATTGCCGTATCCCTCCTGACGAAGGTACAACCGTACGACTGGACGACGAGATGTTCATATAAAAGCTCCTTATATTTGAGAGGCTGGAGGGATGTTCACTCGAAAAAGAGCACATACGACCACAGCTTGTATCACTACGTAGACTATACGAAGAACAATGAGAAGACATATCAAACAGAAGGGATGAATATGCGGCAATTGGTAAGCCCGTTAAGGCTTACCATTGTCAGAAGTTGCTATCGTATCAGAGGGGGAGGAAACTCTCTGGTATCCCAGACGGCCGCGTGTTACGACAACCAGGAGCAACGCGACCACACCAAAGCCGACCAGCAGAGCCCGATCAGCATTTGCCAGCATCCATTGTGCTGAAGCGCTAGTCAACACGATAGTGGAACCGAAGGCATCAAGGGCTGCGTGCATCAGGATTGTTATCAGCAGACTTCCTCTCGCGTGATTAAAGACCCACGTGATGACAATTGTCAGCCCTATATTTGAAATGATCGCCAGAACGATCGCCACACCATCTGCTCCATTTCCCCAGCTCGTCAGGTATAGGGGCAGATGCCAGCATTGCCACAACACTCCAAGTATCACGCTTGCCAGCAAAGGACCATAGTTTTGCTGCAAGCGAGGCAACGCAAAACCTCTCCATCCGGGTTCCTCTGCCAGCCCGCTCGTGAGTATTTCTACGATTAAGAGCACGGGGTAGAATAAAACGAGCTGTGAAAAATTGATATGAAGCACTCCGCTCCCTCCGGGAAGCACAATCGATCCCAGTATGATAATAGCCGGAATGCCAAAGATGGCCATCAGATACCACTGAAAACCCACCCTCCACTGTATCATGCGCCGCCACAGGCGACGTACACCAGGTTTTCCTTCCGTAGCAGCTGTCATCAGAAAGCCTGACAGCAGTGGCCCCAGATATGCTCCGGGAAGCGTCCCCAGTTGAGTAAGATGCACTGGCAATAAACCCAGGCCATCTAGAGAAAGCACAAAGGGTATCCAGGCCAACCAGCTAAAACCATACGCCATCAAAAAGTAGCAGATCAGGGGATGACGCTGCATAAATTGCCGTATCCCTCCTGACGAAGGCATGACCGTATGACTGGACGATGAGACGTTCATAAGAAAACTCCTTATTCTTAGTGAGGCAGTGGTGATGACTTTCCTTTTCGGAGTACTCACCACAACCTTATATCTTTATGGACTTTACGACTAATAAGCTTTGTAACTAATAAGCCTTACGACGAAACACGACGAGAGCAATACACAGGGGTACCGCCGCCATCACGAGGCATATGATATATTCCTTCACTGGAAAACTGCCCGCCCGGTAGGCATCCAGATTGTTCCAGTAGTGCCCGAGACTCCAATTCAGACCATTGGGCAGCAATGGCGGTAACAGGATAAACGCCAGCGTTATCAGCAGTGAGAAAATCACCGGACGGAAGCTATCAGATGAGAACAGAGAGAACAAAAGTGCCAGTCCCAACGGGAACAACGAGGCAAGCCAGAGAAGACCCGTTGCCACAAGCAGATCCAGCAAAACTATTGGATATCCCAATATAATGCTCGCAATTGCAAGACCTACACTACCAAGGATACTGGCAGCCAGAAGTAACCCGGCACTCACCCCATACTTGGTCAGAAGAATATTTTCTCGACTAACTGGTTTACTAAGCAGAAAGAAGATGGTTCCTTTACTCACTTCATTAGCAATCAGCCCGCCTCCAAGAATGGCAGCGAAGAGCGCCAGGAGAAATGGTCCATTCGTTGCAAACCAGCTCTCCCAGACGAATAAGTTGAAGTTATTCTCAAGATGCGCTGGCGCCAGATTCTGGATTATGGAGGGAACTCCGCTATCCTCTGCCGACGCGCCTGGATTAAATGGATACAAAGCTGCATTCCCGGCAGACCCGAATAAAACTAGCAAGGCAAAGGTGATTATTTTCCAGCGTGCTTCCAACACCTCTTTCGTTTTCAAACTCCATCTCCTTTGATATACTCAAGTAGCAACTCATCAAGACGAACCACGTTTACCTCCAGATCGAGCAACGCATACGGATGTGACTGAATGGCTCCAGTAAGCGCATCGGCATCTCCTTCAATGCGCAGACGCACGGTACGTCCTTCCTGCTCAAGCTGATGCACGCCCGGAAGGTGTCTTAGAACCGTCATCTCCTCCTGCGGCGGCTGGTCCACGTATGTAAGACGCAACACTTTCTGAAGGGTACGTAAATGATCAAGCTCGTCACTGAGCACGATAGTGCCATGATGAAGAACTGCTACACGGTCCGCAATTGTCTCGATTTCTGAGAGAATGTGCGAAGAGAAAAAGACCGTCTTGCCCGCCGCTGCGACCTCCTGAATCAATACCGAAAGGAAAGTTTGACGCGCTACCGGATCTAGCCCCGTTGTTGGCTCGTCCAGAATTAGTAAATCGGGATCGTTACCCAACGCGAGACAGAGAGCTAATTGCGATTTCATCCCTTTGGAGAAGTGCTTGATACGCTTATTCAATGGCAATTCAAACATCTGAATATAGCGGTCGACGACGCCCTGATTCCAACGCTGGTGCATGTCACGAGAGAGACGGCATAATTGTGGGACATTTAAGAAGTCGTAAAGACTATTTGTCTCGCTGACATAGCCCACTTTCATATGCATCTCTTTCTGTTGGCTAACCACATCATAGCCCAGCACACTTGCCCTGCCACTATCAGGTGCCCGGAACCCAAGCAGGGTTTTGATCGTGGTTGTCTTGCCAGCCCCATTGGCTCCCAAAAAACCACAGATCGAGCCAGCAGGCACCTCCAGGTTCAGCGCGTCAAGAACCGGTTCTGCCCCGTAAGTGACGGTCAGATTCTCGACCTCAATGGCCATCTGACTGGAGGGTTGAGGTCGAGTCTTCTCACCCTGCGTCCCGGACGCATATTCGTTCATGTCTTATCTCCTGGCCGTGGCGATTCAGGAAAGAACTGCTTAACGGCATTTTCAAAATGGACCCTCAACATCTCCACACTCAGCTCTAATTTGCTAGCATCGTGTACTACCGCACGGAGACGCTCTATCAGTGTCTCTTGCTGTTGCGCCCGTAAAGTCTCCTGTACTTCGCCGAGTACCACAGTTCCTTTGCCCGCTCGACTCTCAATCAGGCCCATTCTCTGAAGTTCGTTGTAGGCCTTAACGATCGTATTAGGCGCAATTGACAACTCGCTGGCCAGTTCACGTACCGATGGTAATGAATCTCCCGGAGAGAGAGTACCCACGTCCAAAGCGTGCTGAATCTGTTCAATCAACTGTACATAGATTGGAACACCACTATGTATATTGACATGCAACCAGATCGCCATGTTATTGTCCTTATCTGTTAATGTATCATAACACTGACACATTCAGATAATACAATAAAAAGGTGAGGCTGTCAAGGGGAGAAACAAAGCAACAAATCATCTGGACAAAAACGTTCTGAATGTTGTATCACTATGATAGGATGCGCTTATTTGAACGTTTCAATCCCGAGCAGAAGATACTCAAAGTGAAGAGGTAGAGGGGATTAAAACTTTTCAACTCGCCATAAAAGGCCAGGAAATCGTCTTCTTTCTTTGTCAAGGGCACTCTAGCATATTAACATTTCCGAAAAGAAAAGCAAGAAAAAGAATTCCTTTAGCATGTGACATGTAGTTTCCGTGTTGTAACATACACTCTATACATTAAAGGATATGTATGAAACAGATTGAAATGGATAGACCGATAGTTGAAACGTCTACATATGCCAGACAACTGATTCCATGGATCATTTACCTGATCTTTTTTGCCATCCTCAACGAAACGGTTTTCAATGTAGCCACCCCCAAAATCGCCGCACAGTTCTCGCTGGGTTTGTCTGGTGTTAGCTGGGTCATGACGATTTTCATGATCTTCTTCGGTATCTTTTCGATTATTTATGGTAAGCTCTCTGATATCTACAGCCTGAAACGCTTAATTGTTATCGGCATTATCATCTATAACGTCGGCTCAATGATTGGTTTTATATTTCAATCATCATATCTTTTGATCATCGTAGCGCGAGCGGTACAAGGAATTGGTGCCTCGGCGATTCCAGCCTTGATCTTTGTCGTCGTTGCCCGCTACTTCCCGCCGACCGAACGCGGTAAGATCTTCGGCCTGATTACAGCCACTGTGTCCTTTGGTATCGGCCTTGGTCCAGTTATTGGTGGTTTCGTTTCAGGATCTCTTCATTGGTCGCTTCTCTTTGTGATTCCGCTCTTTACCCTGATTGCCATTCCGTTTCTCAGAAAAGGATTGCCCGAAGATGAGCCGGGAGAAGGAAGTGTGGACATTATCGGTGCGACGCTGATTGGGCTCACTATTGGTGTCCTTATGGTCTACCTCACATTCAGTGATTGGTACTACCTGGCCGCCTTTGTGCTCTTACTTGCCGGCTTTATCATCAGCATGCGCACAATCAAAAATCCATTCATTGAGTCCTCTCTGTTCAAAAACCGTTTGTTTCGCAATGGCGTGATTGTTGGCTTCACCCTGTTCTCTATCGTGATTGGCATCTTATTCGTGATTCCTCTGATGCTTCACGATATATATGGTCTGAATACCAGTGAAATCGGTCTGATTTTGTTTCCAGGAGCTATTAGTTCTGTTATATTTGGTCCCATCGGTGGCAGTCTGGCTGACCGCAGAGGAAATACATTTGTTGTGGTGATTGGGCTGAGCTTGCTTATCGCCAGTCTGATCCTGATCGCTCTCCTGATGACCATTTCTCCCTGGTTAATTTCAGCCTCTCTCCTCCTGTTATATGTGGGATTTTCCCTGTTTCAAACAGCTCTGGTCAACAGCATTTCTCAGACACTCCCAGTTCATAAAATTGGAGTGGGGATGGGCTTGTTTAATCTAATCAGCATCATTTCGGGGGCGATCGGCACAGCTCTGGTGGGTAAAGTTCTGGACGGCAAATGGTTAGCATTGAGAATTTTTTCTGTAAGCAGTAACCCGAAAGCATTCGCCTACTGTAATGTATTGATTATTTTTTCACTCATCGTAATTCTAGGTGGTTTGCTCTACCTGCGCAGCTATCGAAACCTACCGCAGAGTAGTGAGGTAGTTTAAGAAGAAGCAATCTAAGTTCATTTGTACCTATGCGGGAGAGCAGCTAATTACAGCTTCAAGCGGATACTAAATTGATCCATCATCTCCCGCATCCATGCGACCTGCTGTATCTGCTCATGTGTCAGCATGGTCGGTAAAGGCGGTCGCACATGCTCCTGTTGAGCATCCAGACGTGAGCAGGATTTGTGAAATATATCGCAGACAGCATAATAATTGCTGAAGCCAGGCATGATAATCGGAGAGGTCGCATCAGCAATTTGCTGACGCCCATCGGGAAAAGTGAGCACACGACGCGAGCCGTGCGCGGGATGAGGACAATGCTGACACATGGTTGTCAGATGAAACGTATACCAGCCTGGCAAAAAACGCGACATGAGTAACAAATGATGCATATGGCTGAACATATCTGCCTTAAAATCGTAATCAATCCCATTAATGATCAGTGTGAAACCTGCCTGCTGAAGTTCCATTAGTCCTCGTACCGCTTCGAGCGGTGTCTGATTCGTGCAGAGCTGTATCTCATCGATGCAAATAACGTCCGTCGTCGCAGGCGTAATCTGATGCTGTGCCAGCTGACGACAGATCTGGTGAAGGCTATTTGAACGTACAATCAGAGCAGCTGTTTTGCGTTCAGTAAACGCCCGACTCACAATATAGCCCCACTCTGCATCTGTTCCCCGTAAGGCTTCATCCTCAATCCCGTTTTGCGGAATCAAAAAAAGGACTCGTTGTCCCTGCTGTTGCAGATGCCAGGCAAACAATTGCATATTCTTGGTTTTCTCTGTCTGCATACTTTCGGCATGCAGTAGAAACACGGGAGCAACACCCGGCGCCTTATTTTCCTGGTACGCTTGGATCATAGCCTTCTGTACCTCATGTGTGGGGGGAGTTACCAGAAGATCAAGGGCACTGCGTTGTTCATGCATCAGATACACAGGATGTTTGGGAATAGTCAGACTGTAGGGATCATGCTGTTCCCAGGGGTGCGTACTCAAGAGATCAGGCACAGTATATGAGGCATCCTTTCCAAAAAAAAATACAGCATCAACATGCATCCATCACGAATACAATTCATTACGACGGAGGCGTACTATAAATTGTACGTACAGTAGCGGGAAACGTCAAGCGCCCTCATAATTTGTGCCAAATTGTTGGTAATGATCGTGATTTTCCGGATTATAATAGAGCAAACAGAATAAGCTGAGAGTACTCTATTACATATAAACAGGGAGAAAAATGACAATAATGACAAATACGGAATCTCGCATTGCACAAATAAAGTTACAGGAGCTACACCAACAAAGGTCTCGTTTTTTTCAAACATATGAGGATTTAGTGCTGCAAGTAGAGCAGAGTCAGGGAAAGATGCAGCAATTACAGACACTCTTTACCGGCCTGCAAAAGGTCAAAATGCTCGAAATCGCCCTCCATCCTGACGTCGCAAACCTGGAACCGCTACTCAACGGTCCACGACTTTCGGACGAGACCATCTCTTTCTGGCACTCGCAACTGACACAGGAGCTGTCACAGGGCCGTTTACGTTCAGAACTGATCTATATTTTTGGAGCCTTGCAACAGGAATGGATTCAGGAGAAAAGCCAGCCGATAACTCCCGATCCTACCAGTATTGAAGCTTCCAAGCATTTCTTGGCGTTGGCCAGCCATCCTCCAGAGACCCGGCTTGACCATAACCTGCTGGATACACTCTTTGCCGATCGCAATTTTATGGGGAAAAATATTGCCACATGGTTCCAGCAGAAAGCAGGAGATATCTTAAGCCGCCGCATTAACAGCACAGAAGTAGATACGGCCCTTGCACATCTCCAGAACAGTCATGACAGCACCACCTCGATCCGTGGGCAGGCAAAGAGCCTGGCACAGGACAGCGTTTTATGCAAAGATATGGCTGATGCCCTCTCGATCCTCCTTACACATCTTGACGAGTGGGATTGGCCTGAAGATGGGGTCAGCGCTTTTCCACTCTGGTCAATGAGCAAATGGCGCTTATTTATCAGCTATGACCTCTTTACGGAGTGTTTCCTGGAGATACTGGGCGCACGACTCCAAACCGTCTTTCAAGAATTTTTAGAAGAGGAAGGTAAAGAAAGAATCCACCAACTGAACGAACTTCTCAAAGAACCTTCAGTAGACGATGAGAAGAGTCTCACAGACCAATGGCTTCACCTCTACCGCCTTGCCAATGGAGATATCTGGAAGAACCTGATAAGCTATGCAGACACATCACTGACAGCGGAGAAGTTGAAAACCCATCTTGAAAGTAGCTATTACTCCATCGTAACTTCACGGAAAAGGATGCGGACAGAACTACTAGAAAGTAGTACGACACTGAGTGGCTATGAACAGTCCTCACAGATAAACAGTATGGGATCAGCGCTGCAATTTATTAATGCCGAGATTGAGCTGATGCGTGCAGCCTTTCCCGATGCTCCGCTTTATGTACTCAAGCTCGACTTAAAAGATTTTTATCCCACCCTTCCTCACGAACTTGTGCTTGCCGTGCTTGAAAGATATGGCTTTTCGCAACGCCACCTGGCCTTCTTTCGTACATTTCTGGAAGTTCGCGTTCAGCAGAATGAAGAGCAAACTAGTTTTCGACGTGGCGTTCCGCTGAATCACAGCATTTCAAATGCACTAGGAGAAATGGTGCTTCATTTACTGGATCAGCATATACTGCGAAGTGCACAAGTGCAGATCATTCGTATGGTTGATGATATCTGCATCCTGACCTCCAATGAAGATGCAATTATGCAGGCATGGCAAGCAACGCAGGATTTTTGTCAGGAGATGGGGCTCACCATCAATCAGGAAAAATGTGGTGCAGTCTGTATCCAGGGAAAACTCCCTGACCAACTACCAACCGCCCTACCGGGCTGGCTCTTCATGAAATTAAACTCCAATGGAGCATGGCAGGTTGATATGCAGGCGTTTGCAGCCTATCATCAGCAAGCCAGAGAGCAGGTTTTACAAGCCCCATCGCTCCTCAGTCAGATTGAAATCTATAATCGACATGTAGAGCAACTGATTAGGGCAACTGCCATGGAAGTAGACCTGGGCGAGGAACATCGACGTAGCATTGGAGAGGTAGTCGCTCTGTTCCATCAGGATTTCTTTCAACCAGGATATGGTATGCTCGAGGCGCTCCGCACCGAGATACAGAAGCGTTTTTCTGAAAAGGATCACATTGTGACATTGCCCGAAGCCTGGTTTTACTGGCCGATTACAGCCGGTGGTTGTGGCTTAACGCAGGCAATGGTTCTGGCAGCGGGTTATGCTGAGACGCATAGTGCTGCAAAAAAAAGAGTTGTGCCAGAAAAGCGTACCATGACCTGGCAAAGCGACTCTAGCGACTGGATGCATCTCTATTCCTCGTTCATCTGGCATGTAGAGTTGAAAGAGCCAGAAGAAACCAAAAAGATGGAGATGCTGGTGAACGACTTTATCCAGCGCAGTAATGAGATGGGAAATAGCTGGCAGACCACGCTCGGACCATACTGGCGCTGGATCGTCTATCTCTACGGCCCGCAAATTCTCCAGCATCTGGGCTCATTTCGCTTCCTGATCACGGAACTGGTGCCGCTACAACTTATCTTACAGCACTATAAGCACGCAACAGTCTCGAATGAGGACACATCAGCCTCAATGGATATACCCTTCTAAATACACTCTCGAGAGTTAGGATACAACGGTGACACTCCGAGCGAGCCGTTCAAGTTTTCCGGCTGTCTCCTCGCCAGCCGGAAGATAGATCACCATTTTCAACCCGGGCGAGCCTTCGATCTGAAAGGTACTATGTTCAAAGGTGAGAGATCCTACACGTGGATGAATAAATCCCTTTTGTCTATCCTATCGTCCTTGCACCTCATGTTTCTCTATGCAAGCTGGAGCATGATAAATGAGATCACAACCTTAACATACAGCTTGTTTATATTCAGTTAAAGAAAATGGAGTATCCTTCTTCTTAGTTTCTCAGCAGAGAAAACTTACCCATGACATTTTAGTATGAGAAATGGAATGAAGCATGCCATGAGCACCATCTTGATCGTAGACGATGACCCTCACCTGCGAGAACTATCCAGCATCTTTTTGCGGCAAGAGGGTTTTGACATCGTAGAAGCTGGCGATGGGATAGCAGCACTCTCACGCTTTGAGCAATGCAAGATAGATCTCATCATCCTCGATATTATGATGCCGCGCATGGACGGATGGGAACTATGCCGCCAATTGCGAAGGGACTATGATGTCCCTATCCTTATGCTAACAGCCAGAGGAGAAACGAGCCAAAAACTCAAAGGCTTCCAGGTGGGAACCGACGATTATCTGGTCAAGCCCTTCGAACCACTTGAATTGGTGGCCAGAGTCAAAGCTTTACTGAAGCGCTACCGTATTGCCACCTCTCAGCGGGTTCAGGTAGGAGATTTGCTCATAGATCGCAAAACATTCGAAATTGTCGTTCAAGGACAGCGCCTGACCTTACCCTTGAAAGAATTTGAGTTGCTATTTCAACTAGCCAGCGCTCCTGGTAGGACATTCTCCCGCGATCAACTGATCGAAGATATCTGGGGTTATGATTTTAGTGGTAACGAGCGCACATTGGATGTGCATATTAATCGGCTACGCGAACGTTTTCCCGAAGATCGCCATACCTTCAGGATCAGGACTATTCGCGGATTGGGTTATCGTCTGGAGGTACATCGATGAAAAGATGGATGGCTCTACGCATTGCAGCCGTGATTACATCTGCGCTCTTGCTCTTGAGCGGCCTGTGGATTGGCTGCTTTTTTCTGACCGCATTATTGTATCAAACCATTGGCTATACACCACCTTTATTCCTGGCACAAATGATTAATTCACTCCTTGGTTTGTTTCTCTTTATCCTGTTAATCCTTGCTGGCCCCATCTGGATCAGTTCAAGAGTAGAGATAAGACAAAAACAAAGAGGCGTCTTTGACGCAATTATTGAGGCACTGGAACGCATCGCTCAGGGAGATTTTCAGGTTCAGCTCAATCCCACAGTTGAAGCGCACGCACTCACAGGCGAGTTAGCCCGGAGTGTCAATCAGATGGCGAAAGAACTCAATCAGATGGAGCATATGCGCCAGGAGTTCATCTCGAATGTCTCGCATGAAATCCAATCGCCGCTCACGTCCATCCTTGGCTTTGCCCGCGCACTGCATAATGAGCAGCAGAGTGCTGAGGAAAGGCATCATTATCTCAGTATCATAGAGATGGAAAGCATGCGACTCTCCAGGTTGACCGATAATATGCTCAGATTGGCTACGCTGGATGGAGAACATGTACAGATTAAGCCCAGATCCTATCATTTAGATAAGCAGATCAGAACATTGATCCTGACCTGTGAGCCACAATGGACCAGCAAAGCAATCGAGATGGATGCAGCTTTGAGCGAGATTGAGATTCTGGCGGATGAAGACTTGCTCAGTCAGGTGTGGAGCAACCTTTTGCATAATAGCATTAAATTTACTCCTGAAGGTGGAAAAGTATCTGTGCAGGCACGATATCAGGGCAAGCAGATCGAGTGCAGTGTCACAGATACAGGGAAAGGGATTCCTGAAGAAGAGCAGGCACGTGTCTTTGAACGCTTCTATAAAGTGGATCAGGCACGGGAACGGGCTCATGAAGGGAGCGGGCTAGGGCTCGCCATCGCCAAGAAAATTGTAGAGTTGCATCAAGGCAATATTCACATAGACAGCACGATAGGCAATGGAACAACTGTAATCGTCACGTTGCCTATCAGTTCTCCTATCTGCCATCCCTGAGTACTACAGAAAACTTCTCATCAATTTATATTGTGTTTACAGTGCCAATGTATTCTGAATGCAAATAATTATGAATAATCAGCGCATCCGCAACGCTTACCAACACAACAAGGAGGCTTTCATGTCTAACGAAAAAATAAAAACGCTGCGTGTACCTGGAGCAACTCTCTCCTATATTGTGAGTGGAGAAGGTCCTATCCTGCTTCTCATCCCTGGAGGCGGAAATGATACTCATGCCTTTGACGGGATCATTCCTTATCTCATCGATAAGTATACGGTCGTCACCTACAACCGCCGGGGTCTCTCACAAAGCGTCCTTGATGATCCTCAGGAAGAGCAACGCGTCGAGACCCACAGCGACGACGCTCATCGTTTGCTCACAGAACTGGGAAGCGAATATGAGCCTGCATTTGTTCTTGGCAGTAGTGGAGGGGCCATCGTTGGGCTCGACCTCGTCGCTCGTCATCCAGAACAAATATATACGCTCATCGCACATGAGCCACCAACGCACCTGTCACCCAAAGGCGATCCTATTCAAGAAATGCTTGCTGTTAGAGAAGTCTATTTTCGTGAGGGCATAGTCGCAGCAGGTCAGAAATTGATGGCACAGCCCGAACTGAGCACAGATGGTCATGAAACGAATCTTCAACGACCGGAATGGACTCTTAAAACGAGGGAGCAATCAATCAAAAATATCACGTTCCTTTTTGAGCACGAAGTCGCTATGTACGATCGTTATCAACTCGATTTTGCTGCACTCAAGCATGCCTCAACTCAGGCCAGAATTATGATTGCCACCGGAGACTACCACGAGGGCGCAGGATATTGGAGTGCCGTAACGGTTGCTGAAACACTTGGCACATCCATCATAGAATTTCCGGGTCGCCACGTTGGCTATGTGACCAATCCGCGAGCATTCTCTCAAAGATTGCATGAAGTGCTTGGCGCAACATCTCCTGTATAACGCTGTACAGAAAGCTTGCGCCTGCTGATCTGTCAGGAAGCCAGATCAGCAGGTCTTCTCTCCGGATAAAAACGTCATGGGACAGCGCTAATACACCTCGATCTCTGCAAACTGCATGCGGTAAGCGTTGGACTCATTCGTGATTGTGCTAAGCACTGTGCCCTTCACCATGACATAGCGGGCCATTTGCGTTGTAAAGGTAAATGGCTGTGCCGTTGCGGTAGTTGGAAGCGGATAACTTGTCCTGGTGACGACGTTCGTCCAGTTCACATTATCCATCGAGGTTTCGATCGTAAAGTCAATGGGAAAGCCGCGCCCAACATTTGTCGTATCGCCTCGGGGATAGAGATCGACTTCATTCAGCGGAATAGCACCTCCAAGGTCCAGCTCAACCCATTCGGTATGATTATTCGTCACATTATTGTTGCTGCTCCAACCCATAGACAAAGAGGTTGAGCCCTGTTGTCCATCATTAACGTGTGCCAGGCCCCAGCCACTTCCCTCAAAGGAACTACTCGCAGAAAGAGTCGCCCCTCCAGCATAATTAAGGGTTGTAAAGAACTTTAAAGCGCGATTACTCTCTGCCGTAAAACTGCTTCCGCTATTGGTACTGTAAAGTTCTTCACCTGCCGTATAGAGACCACTATCATTGTAGGCCATGCCATAGCACCCCTGTGTCGTCGCCGAATGCAGCAAGATACCATACTGCTGACCTGCGACGACAGCAATATTGGGATAAACAATGACATTGCGTGCAGACCAGCCAATATTACTGATTGGAACAATATTCGCGCTCAAGGTCCCCGTAGGTTGACCCTGAGCATTAACACGCACAAGATCAACATTGAGGGCTGCATTGGGCAAGTTATTCTGGAACGTCGTAATGGCGACACTCTTGAGCATTTTTGAACTGGACGGTGTAAACGTTTGCAGGCGCTCGGTCCCACCGGTGATATCGCAATAGGTACGGAAGTTGGCAACGCCATCAGATTGATCAAGCCCTGGGATTGGCTGTTGACTCCCAGTCTGACCGACACTCAAATGTAGCGGCACAGATGGGCTACATGTGAGTGCCTGAATACTTCCATCGCTATTAAAGCCGAGCGGTGCCCAGAAGTAATTTGCCAGCGCCTCATTATGCGCTCCATTCCACAAATCGCTCGCGTACAGATAGATGGTGCTCCCATCGGCCTGTGAAATAGGCGTCACAAACGAAGGTTGGCCCCCACAGGAGTTTGTATTCACAATGAACGACTTCGCTGGAGCAGATGGTGGAAGCCACTGCGAGAGGCTAGAAGTAGAAAATTTGTCTGTGAATAAGACCGTATTATCCGTCGCAGTAACTTTCACATTGTCAAAGATAGCAGACTCATCAGCACTATCATATTCGCGAAAACCGATGGTCCCATTGGTGTAGGTAGAGTCGGTAACGGTATCGACCAGCATATTATTCACGCTGATCGTGAAGGTACTACCATTCGCAGTAATCGCCACATGATACGTCTGCCCGGCGACAACGGCAAACGGAAGTGCGGCACTCGAAATGAGATTTCCATCTTTGAGGAACGCTACATAGCCTCCAGCATTCGCAGAAGTGTAGGGATAATTCGATAACAAGAAGGCATAGCCATTGAAGCCATTACTGTTACGGAAAAGCATACCTGCCTGCGCATACATGGCAGTCCCTTCTTTGCCAGTTTCTTGTGGGACCGCATCGACAGAGTACGTATAGTTAGTCCATGACGAGCCGACATTCGCAATCCCGGTTCCTCCACCAGTCACATCCAGGGCACCATTTTGCACCTGCCAGGAGGGGGAAGGTGTTGTACTTCCCGTCCAGGGTCCCAGGGGAGACGAGGCAGTCATATAGCCCGTTCCGGTGCCGGTACAGTACCCACACTCGGGATCAGACATCATAATGTAATAGATTCCATTACGCTCAAACATCGCCGGGGCCTCTATATCCGTTATAGGAACATCGACGAACTTTCCATTGGAGGTCAAATCATCTGCCGTCAATTGCTCCACAACAAGATTCTCGTAAGTTCCCTGGCAATTGCTCGTGTGGACGATATAGGCACTCCCTGTAATCGGATCTTGAAACAGAGTAAAATCCCAGCCACACGGCACCGCTAATGTGGGAGTACTCTGTTGTGTAAACAGACCTGTGGGAGTTGAACTGGTGTAGACACGAAAGTCCTCTGGAGCGCCCGCATCATTCGTCCAAAGAACATACTTTCCCGTAGAGGAATCGTAGAGCACATGGGGACGGAAACAATACGCGCACGTATAGGGAGTCACCACATATCCCTGGTCCGTCCAGTGGACAAGATCCGGCGACGAATAGACTTTGAAACCACAGAAGGTGCTGTTCGTCTGCCAGACATACCCACAATCATAGCTGGTTCCATAGAGATAATACGTTGAGCCAAACAGTGCAATCATTCCGTCGTGCGCATCGACAGCATTGCCCTGCGTGTCATAGCGTGTGACTTGATTTCCCGCCGCATCGAAATTGACAATGGTAGAGGTAACGCCAGCGGCATGTGCAGGAGTTGAGTATATCAAAGAAGCCGCCAGCGAGAGAGAGAAAAAGAGGAGCAGGAGCAGTACGATCCTCAACGTCATATCCAGGGCACTCATCGCCCGACAAAGAAAACGCTCATTCATCTTGTTCATTCCTCTTGCATCTTGCAAAAAATGACTACAGATTGTTTCCCTTACTTCTCATTAAAAGAAGCTGAAACATCTCAGCGTCGTAGTCATCTGGACGAAAACGTTCTGAATGTTGGATCACCGTGAAGATAGACCTCACTTATTTGAACCGTTCTCTTCCCACGCCGGAAACGCTCAAGGCGAAAAACAGGGAATTAAAACGTTTCAACTCATCCTAAGTATAGAGAGTAGCCTTTCTCTTTGTCAAGGGCGCAATATCTGTAAGGTTATTTGCTTGAAAATCTTCTTATGAGACGACCAAAGAACAAAAACACGCCCATAATCCCATGCGGCCCATACGGCTCATATGCCTGCATCCTCGTGATACGCCCGTCGGCCACATCGAAGATGAAGACCTGAGGAAAGTTTAGCTTCATCCCTCGTTTCACGACATGGTGTGTTGCCGTCTCGACTGCCGCACTCTGCCCGTTCTCGGACTCGAAATAGTGCACGATTGTATAGCCAAAAGCCTGCATCCCATTCATTGCCTCCCGAAAACCTGCTGTGATAGCTGCTTTACCTTGCAACTGCGCCATTGGAAAGTGGGGATCGATGACGACTGCATCGTCGGCAAAGAGACTCATCATCGCGTCCAGGTCCTTGGCCTCAACCGTGGCAAATGTGCGCGTAACAAGATCATGTAAAGATGTATCCATAAGAAATTACCTCTAATGAGCTACTAAATTCAAAGCCATTGCAGTCAGGAAGACTGCAAATGCGATAACGATCGCCCATACTCCAACTATATGAAAGCGCTCTGCATGGTTGACACGATCCTTCCAATCCTCAGGTGGTGCATTAAGTTGCCAGGCAACCGTATCGCTGTTGATAGGGACTGTGCCGACGATCCTGATCAAGATCCAGATGAGTATGGCGAGCACGCCCACGCAGCGAAACCACAAGCCGGGGGCAGCACCCTCAAGAACTGTTACAGCAATCGCAGTCAAGGCTGCCGGCACAAAAAAAGCTGGTACCATCACACGCAGTCGCATTACCAATGCTTGACGCAGTTTGAGCTGCGATCGCTCATCCAGAACCTCTGTAGGCCCATGCAAACCATAGTGAATTACGAACTCAATACCAGCCAAGAGGCCAGTGAAGAACACATTAACAAAGCTTAAAACGATAGCAAGATCCATAACGCCTCCTCTAATTATTAGACAGGGTATATTTTCTCTATAATCTCAACAATATGTACGCAATCAGACACACAACCAAAGCAGCACGTGTGATGACAATCGGATAGATTATTGGCAGTGATAAAGAAAATCATTGCATCTTTCATACAGAAGATGCGTGGCATCCTTAGTAGCGAATAATCGAACGACTTCTGATGTGGAAAGTATAGCTGTCATCGGGCAAGTCTGTGATGCATCCAGAGGAGGGGAAAGGAGGGACTTAAGAAGGGTTTCAAGGAATTAAGGCGCTTTTCATTATAACGAAACTTCCTTCCATGGACGATATAAAGTAGAACCATAGTAACACATGCTTAGCCCCGATGTCCCCTGTCTAGATAAAATCCCGGCATTCAAGCATACAAACATTACTGAATGTATGTTATACTTAACCCCACAAATAACCTGTCTGTTTTGCTTTGATGCACAGAGTATGACATGATGATCATACCTGAAGATGGGTGTTTTCTAGTGAGAGGACTTCAACTATGGCAGTTTCCTCGGTAGAACACGACGCAGGACCCCAAAAGATGCTTCCTGTTCTTTTTGCAAGTACTGTTGGCACGTCAATTGAATGGTACGATTTCTTTTTATTTAACCTGCTCTCAGCATCGATCTTTGCTAAACTCTTCTTTCCCACTTTTAATCCTGTTGCGGGCACGATGCTTGCATTTACTACCAATTTCGTGGGATTTGCCGCTCGACCACTTGGAGGAGCTTTTTTTGGTTGGTTTGGCGACCGCGTTGGAAGAAAATCCACGCTCATAGCCACGCTCTTGTTAATGGGTATCGCCACCTTCCTGATGGGCTGCATTCCTGGGTACGCACAAATAGGTGTGGCGGCTCCGATATTGATCTCCCTACTACGCTTCCTACAGGGCGCCGGAGTGGGTGGAGAATGGGGTGGATCAGTGCTCCTCTCAATGGAATATGGAGATTCAAAACGACGTGGCTTCTGGTCCAGTTGGCCACAGACAGGAGTACCGGTAGGTCTGGCGTTAGCCTCAATTGCCATCATTATTTGTCAGGCTATTTTTCCTGGAGACTCCTTCCTGACAATTGGTTGGCGCATTCCTTTCTTTTTCAGCGCCATCCTCATCCTCATGGGCCTCTACATTCGCGTGCGCATCTTAGAGACCCCTCATTTTGCAAAAATCAAAGCGGAGAATCACATCTCGCGCTCGCCGTTGACCGAGGTATTCAAGTACCACTGGCGAGAAATTGTACTCGCCGCCCTGTTGAGATCTGGAGAGCAAGCCCCTTTCTATATCTTTTCATCTTACATCCTGACCTATGGGAAAGGATTAGGGATAGGAACATCTGTACTCTACACGGGTATTATTGCCGGTGCAGTTGTCGCCTTTATCGTGATACCAAGCTTCAGCTCCCTCTCCGACCGCATCGGACGGAAACGGCTGTTTATGGGCGGTGTCATCTTCATGGCAATATTTGTCGTGCCATATTTCCTTATGCTCAACACAAAAATACCACTCCTCGTGATTGTCAGCATTGCCATCTCAATAGGTATTGGTCATGCCTGGCTTTACGGGATAGAGGCTTCGTTGATCTCCGAACATTTTGGCACGAAACTGCGTTATACCGGTGCCTCACTCGGCTATCAACTCGCCTCTATTACCGCCGGTGGTCCCGCGCCAATCATCGCAGTAGCACTCTTTGCCACCTACAAATCATTTGTACCGATAGCGATCTACATGGTCGGGATGTGCATTATCTCACTATTAGCCCTACTGGGCCTGCGTGAATATTCAAATAAGGAAGCTGCCGCCGATGTCGATACACCAATAGCTATCCCTGTAGTCTCGGAAGCCTGAAAAAGAACATCATACAAACACAGGTAGCCGTATCATGCGCAGATAGTCTTTTATTGCCATCTGCGCATGATACGGCTAAAGAATCCCCATAGCATGCTACGCATATATTCTCCTGGCGCAAGAACCCTTTCAGATTTTTCCAATGGTATCAAAATTCGAGATACCTTCCCATTTATATTACCCAACAAATATGCATATGGTATACTACGCCATGGATAAAGATATCAGGTAATTAACCATGTATTTTCTCAAGCTAAGGGAGGCATATGCCCAAGCGCACGACCTATATGTTGAGATGGTCGCAGGAGCGGCAGAGCTATGAAATGATAGGGGGCATACCCGATGTCGAGATTCCGCAACCAACAAATCCTGCATGGTTAGACTGGCTAAATCATATCAACTCCTTCGCGTTTATCAGCCGCTCTGGAACACACTACACAGCCCGTCAGGAGAAACTACCACGGGGCGGGATCTACTGGTACAGCTACCGTTCACATCAAGGCAAGACGATCAAGCGCTATATTGGCAAGACCACAGAGCTCTCGATCGCCCGCCTGGAAGAAATCGCCACCCGCCTGACGAACGAGCATCTTTCCCCGCCTTCAGCGACAGAGCTTCACACGCAGATAATGGACAACACATCTGAGGTCAGACACTCGCCGCTGCTCCCAGCCTGGAAAAAAGAGCATACAAACAAGCCACCCATAATGCAGATAATGCCGCTCCTGGTTTCAAAATTGCATCCACCACATCTTCCAGCGACGCTGGTTGCACGTCCCAACGTCTCAGCCCAGCTTGATGCGGGCATACAGTACAAACTCACACTGCTATCAACGCCCGCAGGCTTTGGCAAAACGACGGCAGTCAGCCAGTGGTTAGCCGAGCGTACACCACATCCCTCTAAATCCATCCATCCCCCCACCACCTGGGTGGCACTGGATGAAGGGGATAACGATCCTACACGTTTCTGGCACTATATCATTGCAGCCTGCCAGAGCTTTTATGACAATCTTGGACGCAGCGCTCTGGAACTACTATTCTCCGCGCTTCAGCCACCTTTTGAGCTGCCATCGCAGGAAATGATACTGACCTTCTTGCTCAACGACATCACCCAGCATGTCAGCCATGGATTATTGATTCTCGACGACTATCATGTCATTACGGAGCCACGCATCCATGACATGCTGACCTTTTTTCTTGATCACCTGCCCGCATCGCTCCACGTTATTATGCTGACACGGAGCGAACCACCATTGCCGCTCCTACGTTGGCGAGCCAGAGGCGATTTATACGATATCCACACCGCTCATTTGCGTTTCTCGCCTGAGGAAACGGCCACCTTTCTGCACCAGACTATAGCGTCAGCATCGCCTGCAACACTCTCAAATGAAACGATCGAGCATGTCGCCAGAGGCATGGAGGGCTGGGCTGCCGGTCTCCGCTTGCTCTTGCTCACGTTACCGCGACAGATAGAACAAAGTCATCTGGAACAGCATCTAGCCCTGCTGATGCACAACTCAGGCAGCCTCAACGGGCATCCCACCTCTCATCCTCAACGCGTCATCGTTGAGTATTTTATTACAGAAGTGCTCAATGCCCAACCACAACCAATACAACACTTCCTGCTCCAAACCAGTATCCTCAGCCGCCTCACCGGCTCGCTCTGCGACATTGTGACAGGCCGCCAGGATTGTACTGAGCTCCTTGTCGTAGTAGAAAAAGCCGGGCTCTTTCTTGAAGCGTTGGAAGGAGCCGGACAGGCAAAGCAATGGTACCGCTATCACGCCCTTTTTGCCGAAGCGATGCACAGAGAAGCCCTGGTCCGCCTGGGAGAAGAGCAGTTACGTGCCCTGGCACAGTCGGCGAGCCACTGGTATGAGCAACATGGTATGTTCTCGGAAGCGGTCGAAGCGGCCCTGAGCGCCCACGATTTCGAACGAGCAGCCTTCCTGATTAAAAGCATCAGCGAGGCGACGAGCTTCTACGAGATGCATACGCTCCTGCATTGGTTAGGACAGATGCCAGAAACGGTGCTGACGCAACATCCCGAACTATCCTTTTACGAAGCCCAGGCGCTTCTCAGAACACTTGCAGAGAACGAGGTTATTCCTCCCCAAACGGGGCATATTTACGAGCGACTTCAGATGGCCGAAGATGGCTGGCAAGCCAGGGGAAATCGTGCCAGACTGGGAGAGGTCTTTGCTCTCCGTGCGATGATCTACTGGATACGAGGAGAGGTCAGGCAAGCCAGCACATATGCACATCAGGCGCTCGACGCGCTACCCATCGCAACCATAGATCTACCAGAGAACACTGGCAAGCAGAAGCGGGCAGAGATCATGAAATGGCACAGCATCTGTCTGGCCATCGTCGGCCTGGAAATCATCGATGAAGGAGATCTAGACGAGGCTCGCCAGATAATTCAAGCAGCACTGGGAAATCTTTCAGGCAAGAGTAACTTCACACGTGCTATGACCATGATGCTCGCCTCGATCCTCAAATCTCAGGGAGAACTTTCTCAAGCGACCGAATATATCCAACAGGTGCTCGCTGATGCCAGAGCAACACAAGATTGGGCCGATATTACCTATACATTACATGAATTGATGAGCATCGCGTATGAACGGAATGATCTGGCCACACTAGAGCAGCACGCGCGCGCGATAGAGGAGATAAACACGCGGCCGATGAGCATGGAGTGGCGCGAAATGGCCCAACTTTATCCTGCGCTGGCACATCATCTCCGAGGAGAAACGAAAAGGACCCAACAATTGTTGACCACTCTGCTAGCACACATGGAATTAATCCAATCACCTGGTATTTTACCATTCTTTTTCGAGGTGCAAAGCTGGCAAACGCGATTATACCTTATACATGGCGATCTGCCTGCGGCACAGCGCAGCCTGCTGGCACTGAGCCGCTACAAACAGGACTTCTCCACACGTTACCATGAGCGTTGGCAACTTTTGCAAGCCCGCCTTATGTTGGCACAGGGAGAAGCTCAGATTGCCCTCTCGCAGCTTGAATCATTGCGCATCAGCGTAAGCGCCAAGCAACGCGCACACGAGGTACTGGAAGTTCAGATGCAAATGGCGCTAGCCCACGCTGCATGTAAGCAAGGGGATGAAGCCAGACACCTGCTCCAGCAGATACTGGCACAGACGCAAAGCGAAAGCTATCTGCGCCTCTTCCTCGATGAGGGAGAGCCATTGGCCATGCTGCTCCGCTCGCTACTCCCAACACTCCCGGAAAAGGGACTTCGCACCTATGCGCAGCATATTTTACGTGCCTTTCATGTAGCTGGATCGACGATCGACACTCAAACCGCATCCAAAGTGCTGCTCATCGAGCCGCTCTCAAAGCAGGAGCAACGGGTATTACGACTCCTGATAGCGGGACAAACCAATCCGCAGATAGCCAGCGAGTTAGTTGTCTCAGTCAATACCATCAAAGACCACGTCAAAAACCTCTATCGTAAGCTGCAAGTAAATAATCGCCTGGAGGCGCGCGAAGCTGCCCGTCGTCTGAAGCTCTCCTGACTCTTCCTCCTCACCTCTCCGCACGTCTCCCCATCTTTAAGTGATGATGTGTTCTATCTGGAAAAGCTCTGTAGGTACGTTACAGACCTGATTTTAATCACCTAATCACCTCAAAAACCACCTGCGACAACTACCCGGGAGGAGGAGGTTTTGTCACCCACTCTCTCCCTATACTTATGCCAGATCAAGAAAAACAATAGAAATAAAAGAGAGAGGAAATTCTCATGACGACAACACACAAAATCCCTCGCATAGCTATTATTGGCGCTGGCCCTGGGGGACTGACACTCGCCCGCCTGCTTCAGACACACAATATTGCCACGACAGTCTTTGAACGGGAAAGCCATCCTGATGAAAGGCCACAGGGAGGAACATTGGACTTACATCAGGAGTCGGGGCTTCTGGCAGTACACCTGGCCGGGCTTGATAAACAATTTCAAGCCATTGCACGTTACGAAGACCAGGAGTCTCGCTTCTTAAGTAAAGATGGACAGGTAGTCTTTGAAAATAAACAGGATGAGGAACCTGGAGAACGTCCTGAAGTTGACCGTACAGCCTTGCGTGCCATGCTGCTGGACTCACTAGCACCCGGAGTAGTACGCTGGGGAAGTCCACTCCGCTCCATCCGCCAGACTGATGACGGTGCTTATGAGCTGATGTTTGAGCAAGGTCGGACCGAGACCTTTGATCTGGTAGTCGGCGCGGATGGAGCCTGGTCTCGTGTCCGTCCCCTACTGTCGAGTGCCACTCCTTTTTATACCGGAGTGACCTTCATTGAAGTTAAGCTGGATGATGTGGATCAGAAACATCCAGCACTGTCTCGACTGGTCGGACACGGAAGTATGTTTGCTCTGGCGGATAATAAGGGCTTGATAGCTCAGCGCAACGGAGGAGGTCATATTCGTGTTTATGCCGGCATGCGCGTCCCAGAAACATGGGTTAGCGACTCAGGCTTTGATGCCAGCCAGCCCGAAAGGGCACGCCGCTGGATTCTTGACCAGTTCCCTGGTTGGGACCAGAGCCTGCTTGCCTTGATCAAGGAATGCAATGACCATCTCGTGAGCAGACCGTTATATATGCTTCCCATTGGACATAAATGGGATTTTCGGGCTGGTGTCACGCTGATCGGTGATGCGGCTCATCTCATGTCGCCCTTCTCCGGCGAGGGAGTAAATCTGGCCATGCTCGATGCCGTAGATCTGGCGAACGCAATCAGTGAATGCAGCACGTTTGAGGAGGCTCAACGCCGCTACGAAAACATCATGTTCCCACGTGCACTCACTGCCAATGAAGGTGCGAACCATGGCCTGTCAATGGCCTTCTCGTCTGACTCCGCCATCCGTGTCCCCGCATTCTTTCGCAATATGCAGACATTCTCTTCTTTTCCTGCTACAACCCGAGAAGAGTCCTTCGCCAGCGGCCTGACACTACGTGTCGACGAGCAAGGCAGTGGTCGCCCCATACTTGTCCTGCATGGCGCTGGCGGCCCACAAAGCGTCGCTAGCCTGACAGCGGCGCTCGCAGCACATGCACACGTGTTCACACCGACCCATCCTGGATTCGCGGGCGAGCCACGTCCTGAATGGTTTAACAACGTCAACGATCTTGCACTCGCCTACGCCGACCTCCTCGAACGACTCGACTTACACGATGTCATTGTGATTGGACACTCATTTGGCGGCTGGATCGCGGCCGAGTTGGCAGTACAACAGACATCACGTCAGAGCGGCCTGATTCTTGTGAACGCCGGTGGCATCCAGGTTGATGGACATAACATCACCACACCTCCAGCAGGCGCTAACCGGCCAGTAGCTTCTGGCGCCCAGACTCCTGAGCAGAATTCAGCGAGAGCAGTGAATTTCCAGGCTCTCGCAGTATATACTCAGAAGCAGGGCATGCACGATCCGGAGTTGCGTCGTCGGCTAGCTCACGTGAACATTCCGGCACTCGTCATTTGGGGCGAGAACGATCCCATCTTAGACATTGACTATGGACGTGTCTACGCTCAGGCATTACCCAACGCTCGCTTCACGGTCATCCCAGAGGCTGGCCACTTCCCTCAGGCCGAGCAACCTGAGCGCCTACTCGGCAGCATACAGGAATTCATAGATACCATTCCCATCGCTTAACTGGCACTGGCTCATTTAAGGATCAGACTATACTCCTTAGCATGTGATTGACTTTTATTCAATCACATGCTAACATCTTAATATTGAATAAAAGTCAATCACTCAATGAGAAGACTGTTCTGCCTGGATACGGCTATGCTCAACCCAGGCCCAGGATGTTTTCAATGTTTAGAAGGAATGGTATATATGTCTGAAGCAATCGCAATCACGCATGTCAAAGTGTTTGACGGCACAGCCTTGACCGATGAACGCACGGTAGTTATTGATAATGGGATCATCTCTGCTGCCACGACAGCAGCTAAAACTATTGACGGTCAGCACGGAACCCTTCTGCCTGGTTTCATCGATTCTCATGTTCATCTTATAAGCATCGCTGACCTGGAGCAAGGGACAAAATGGGGCTGTACAACTATGCTTGATATGGGCACACCCGTGATGGCATTGACCGACGCGCTTCGTCGTCACAAAGGTTTAGCCGATATCCGAGGCTCAGGAAATCCGGCCAGTGCTCCAGGAGGCATACAGACAACCAGAATGGGTTTTCCTCCTACCAGTGCTGTGACAGGCCCCACGGATGCGGATCGCTTTGTTGCCGATCGCGTTTCGGAAGGTGCCGATTATATAAAAGTAATCGTTGAAGATCCTCGCGCTATGGGTCCTGCTGCGCTCGACGTCCCAACCATCGCCGCACTTGTAGAGGCCGCCCATAGGGTTCATTTGAAAGTTATCGCTCACATATCTACCTTAACCGCACTCATAAACGCCGCAGCCGCAGGAGTAGATATCATTACGCATGCGCCTCTGGACGCTGACGCTGATGTGAATCTATCAGAATCACTCGCGACGCAAGGCATCGTATCAGTGCCGACATTAACTATGATGCATGCAGTGGCCAGTATAGCTGGCCGCCAGCCAACACATGGAGCTGCCAGAGAATATGTACATGCTCAAGCCACCGTATCAGCACTTCACCGCGCTGGAGTCACAATCCTGGCCGGTACTGACGCGAATATGGCACCAGGCTCACCTGCGCAGATTCCACACGGGACATCACTCCATGATGAACTACGTTTACTTGTAGAGGCTGGACTGACGCCCGTTGAAGCTCTACGCTCTGCAACGGTTGTACCGGCTAACTTCTTCGGCTTCACAGACCGAGGTGTCATTGAGACTGGTCGTCGAGCCGACCTTCTTCTCATAGAAGGTGATCCAACGCAGGATATTACTACCACACGAGCAATTCGTGGTGTTTGGGCTGGTGGCGTGAAAGTCCAATGAGATTTATTCAAACTGCTTTTTAGCTTCTTGCTCACAAATTGCTGTCTCTAAGATTGATATATATTGTTGGAGTTCTTTTCAAAAAGACCACAGTATGTCCACTTATAATGTCCTCCGGTCGCCAGAACGGCACTGTCAAAGGTTAGCTGAATACCGTGCCAGATGGTGTCCAGAGAGTTATAGACGATCTTTGCATCAAGTGCTTCATAGCGAGCCGTACCTTTTTTGTAGAGATCAACTCTGGCTAATGCATTCTTGTCACGCGCAGGCGTATAGCTCGACACGCCTGCTGCCATAAAGTGTGCGAATGCATCCATAGAGTCAAAAATGTGCGAACCTAACTCGCTCGAGTTTGTAGCAGGCTGGACTTCGGCAGAGAACAAACGCAGGTGATCTACATGATCGATATTAATATGTCTAACAACGCCTTTTTGAGTAAGAGAAGAATAAATCCTGGGAAGAGCGTCTGATAAAACCCATGGTCCCAGATAAGAGATCAGAGCAAGATCAGTATACCTACCAGGAATATACACAGATGGAACAGGTTCTACGCCAGAAGTATCTATCACCCCACAGCGATAAGCACAAGAGACGGTTTTAAAGTTGAGCAAGGTAGGTAGCGATGAAAGCATGACATGATCCATCTTTAAAAGACAAAATGACACCACACTCCAGCCCGAAAAGACCTGCGAACGTAGGTAAGAAACGGGCAATATAGATGCAAGATCCCCAGGTCTCAACCGGAAGTTAAAAATGAAGCGCTCGCAAACATGAGCATGGACTGACCGAGGTATGACCATAAAATGAATCCTCCCACAAAACTGCATAGTTCTGCTATTCAAGTTTTTCAAAGCACTTTTGCTGCCAGCATCTCCAGTCAACCATTACGAGGTGATTTAAGTAGCAAGTCTTACAATATGCTTCTAAGCAACTCAAATCCAACGTATGATACTATTCTAGCGTCCAATGCGGCATGAAAAGCGGTACAACCTACGATCCAGGGGAGTGATAAGAGACGGTATACTCATAAAAATGAACATGTTCATTTTTATGAGTATACCGCACAGAAAACTCTCTGTCAAGGGAAGTAAACGCGTTCATTTTTATGGGCTCGACTAAATCCTGGATTATTCACCGCCATCGACCATTAAAGTTGCAAGGTAGTAGATGATCATCACTTCATAGACATCATCATTATTATCCAGAGGAGGATTGGAGGAAAACAATCATGAAGAAAAAGCATCTCTACATCGATCGAGGAGGACATCTAAGCTTTTGTCTCCTGACTCACGTGCATTTCTGCCCTGCTTTTCTACGGCCATAATCGCTTCCTCATTCGACATCCCTCGATAACTTACGAGCCAGGCCGCGAGCACATGACCGGTGCGACCAATCCCACTAGCACAGTGAACAACTATTTTCTTCTGGTGCCGTTCTGCCTCAGCTAAAAATGGCAATATCTGATCAATGAGTTGGACCTCTTCTGCCAGATGGAAATCATCAATGGGAGCCCAAAGCACATTGTGTAGACCAAACATCTGGCGATAGGCTCCAAGTAAATCGTCATAGGAAGACAATTGACGGGGAGGTAATAAACATAGCACGCGTGTGATGCCCTGTGCTTGCATAAAGGCAATCCAGCGCTGTACCAGTGTGGGGGGAACACGGGAGAAAGGAAAACCGGGACGACGCGCTCCAAAAACGTAACTCTCCAGTTCATAAGCGGCGGTGAAGCCACGCGCAGGATTACTCATCCACTCCACGATTTTCGTGAAGACCCTATTCATCTAAAAAGGCGCTCCTTTCTCTCAGCAAGTTAGCAAATTAGTTTGAATGCTTCTCTTATTGTGCCACGACTTCAAGCGGACTTATATCCATAACGTCGTGACACATCTCCATAACAACTGTCAGTTATTCGCCATGAGCTTCTTCGCTAAGATCTTTAAACTTATCCCACTCAGCCAGGCGCTTGCCATATTCAGCATGGATAGCATCATGAGCGCCCTTACCAAAGAACAAGCGTAGCGGAGGCTGCTCCATATCGACTAATTTCAACATAACCGGCCCGGTCGCCTCTGGATTGCCACGCACACTCAAGCCACGGCGAGCCCGATTAGCCTCACGTACATGCTCATACGCCGATAGTTCTTTGGCGAACTTTGCCGAAGGTCCAGCCCAGTCAGTAGTATAGCCGATCGGCTCGACGAGTGTCACTTTTATACCCAGCGGCTGTACTTCCTGGTTCAACGCTTGGCTGAAACCTTCAAGCCCCCATTTACTTGCATGATACATGCCAATGTTAGGAAAGGCATTGACCCCACCGATACTTGAGACCTGGATGATATGTCCGCTCTCTTGCGCACGTAGATATGGTAATGCGGCCTGCGTCACCCACAGCGCCCCCAACAAGTTCGTCTCCAATTGATCACGAGCCTCTTGCTCACTGATCTCTTCCATCGCGCCGAACTGCCCATATCCAGCATTATTTATCACCACATCGAGCCGACCAAAATGGTCATGAGCCTCTCTCACCGCTTTGGATACTGCGGCTTTATTAGTGACATCTAGAGCCAATGTCAATACATTGTCCCCATACTTTTTGTTGAGCTCTTCCAAACTGGCCAAATTACGCGCGGTCGCAGCCACCTTATCACCACGCTCCAGAGCGGCCTCGGCCCAGATGCGTCCAAATCCCTTCGACGTGCCAGTAATAAACCATATCTTCATAAAATACTCCTTATATCATAAATCATTTCAGATCTTTGGCGATCTCTTGATTCTCAGCAGCAATTTGTTCCGCCAATTTCACATCGCCATTCATACGCGCATCCCAGTACGCAACCTTGCCGCTCAGATATCGTTGCCGAATTTTGAGTCTACGGATTTCATTATCTACGCTCTCAGCTTGTGTCAGAAACAGTGCTTTCTGCTCAGCCGCCGCTTCATCCCCACGTTCGCGTAACCGTAGGTACAATCGCATTTCATCGAGGGAAAGGCCACTCGCACGCAGACACGAAAGAGTCTCCACCGTCTGTACAGTTTCGAGATCATAACGTCGATGGCCACTACTCTCATCGCGGGGGATCGACTTTATCAACCCAACCTTCTCATAATAGCGTAGCGTATACTCGCTCATGCCGCTCCGTGCAGCCATTTGCTTAATGGTCAGCGTCACTTTTAGGGTAGCAGTAATATCTTGTAGCATACTCCCAGTATAAACAACTTAGAGCGCTCTAAGTCAACCGTACATCTATCACAGATGAAACCATCTATAATACAATGTATAATAGCAGGGATAGAGGATGCTATCATCACGACCGGTTAAAATGATAATTGAAGAAAATTACGACCACTGCATAAGAGCCATATTTTTCGATATCAACGAGGAAATGGTATGACAGAGAGAAAAGGCTTGCTCCTGGTCACTATGGAGCCGCCAGCCGGGATTGAAGAAGAGTTTCAAGCCTGGTATGATACTGAGCATATTCCTCAACGTCTGACTATTCCAGGAATCGAGACAGCGCAAAGATTCGTCTGCCTTTCTGGATGGCCGCGTTACCTTGCTCTCTATGATCTTACGACAGTGGCAGTGGCTGAAAGCCCGACGTATCAAGCGATCTCGGGCACGCACTCGACCCCCTGGACGCAACGCATCCTTACGAAAGTGTTTGGCTACTATCGTTGCGTGGCGGAACAAGTCTATCCAGGCACCGCCTTACTGGGTCCGGAGCAACCAGCATTGCGACTTATTCTGGCACGCTTCAGGCTGTCAGCCAGCATACAGGACAACATCGTTGTAGAAAAACTACGTGACATCTTTGAAAAGCCTCCTGGCCTTATCCAGATACGCATCTTCAAAGCGACGCGTCCGCAGGGAGATGACATTCTCTGCCTGGCCGAGTTTCGTGAGATGGTCAGCGAATCCATGTTTGTAATGGGCTCAATTGATGAAGCTCATCTTAGCCTGACTCTGCTCAATATTTATACCGTTTATTGGACGCGTGGCGAAAAGATATAAGGAGTCTCTCAATGACCAGAATCACACTGCCCACCTTTTCTTCCTTGAATGAAAAACAGCGCCATGTTTACAACGATATCGCAAGCGGAACACGCAAGCATGTTTCTCCGCCACTGTTAACCTGGTTAGCCAGTCCAGAACTGGCCAGTCGAGCGCAGATTCTAGGAGAGTTTGTGCGCTATGAAACGTCATTGCCACCTCGACTTTCGGAACTGGCTATTCTTGTCCTTGCCCGCTGCTGGACTGCTCAATATGAGTGGTTTGTGCACAAAAAAGAGGCATTGAAGGTAGGAATCGACCCTATAATTATCCAGGATATTGCAGGCCGACGCCTTCCACATTTCACGTCTCCCGACGAGCAGATCATCTATGATTTTGTGCTGACGCTGCATCAGAACCACGCTATTCCTGATGAACTTTATCATAAAGCGACCGAAACGTTGGGCGAACAGGCCGTCGTTGAACTCGTTGGCTTGCTTGGATACTACACACTTATTTCTATGACCCTGAACGTCTTTGAAATCGACCTCCCTGCGGGAGAAGAGGCCGAACTTCTTCCATAGAGAACAGATTCTATAGTTCCCAATAGCGATCTGACTCATCTACATGAGATGAATCAGATCGCTATTATTCGATGAGTCCTTATAGAACTCAAACCACGTCTCTTTTATAGCTTTTCCAGTTCCGTTTTCCAGATTGAAGACTCGACTACTTCAGCCTGGCGAGGAAAGACTTTGGACAGCAAAACACGCTGCACTTCTTCATCTGCATCAACACAGCAATCGGCTAATACCGTCAGTTGATAATCCTTATCGGCAGCTTCCCGCAAGGTTGATAAGACCACGCCACTGGTTGAGATCCCACACAGCACCAGATGCGAGATACCTTGTGATCTCAGCACCACTTCTAAATCACTGCCGGTAAACGCACTGACACGGCGCTTCGTAACAACGACATCACTGGCTTGCGGAGCAATATCCGGATGAATCTCAGTTCCAGTCATCAGAGCTGATGACTGTGGGCCTTGCTGCTTATAGACCGAGAACGATTTATTCATCGGGCTTATCTCAGGAGAACCTGGACGAAAGGCCACATTCACATAAATCACCGGGATTGTTGCCGCCCGGGCCGCAGTGATAGCCGCCTTTATCGGCGTGAGAATGTCGCCCAGATGTGCAACACGTGAGACAATTCCCGCCTGAACATCCATCACTAAGAGAGCGGTTTTTGATTGTATATCAGACATTATAATTTTCCTTTTCTAAAACACCAACTACTCGATATTCCTGGCTGCCACCGACGCTACGAGGCTTTGCTCTGCCGACCTGCGCATAATCCAACCAACAACCGCAGCCACCAGACATGGGATACTCCCAATTAAGAACGCAACTTGTACACCGAAGAGAGATGTCACGCTACCCATGAGGAGATTCCCCAGCGGCATACCCCCTGCATACACCAGCAGATAGACACTGATCACCCTGCCACGCAGATGACCAGGGGTGACCATTTGAACAGTGGTATTAGCGGTAGCAGTCATCACGATCTGCGCGAATCCCACACCTGCGAGCAAAGGGAATGAGAGAATATAGAAACGAGAGAGCGCAAATGCGATCTCAAACATGCTGAATACGAACGCTGCGATCAAGAGGGTACGAATGCTTGGTTTGCGGTTCCCCCAGGCCACCCACAGCGCTGAAAACAGAGCCCCCAGTCCGTAAGCGGCTGAGATAAACCCATAACCCACCGGCCCCACATGAAAGACATCGGTAGCAAAGAGAGGGAGCGTTACATTGAAATTGACCCCGAACAACGCGATGACACCAATCACTATGATAACCAGAAGGACAGTTGGCATGTGCCAGACATAGAATAGCCCCTCGCGCAAACTCTGGAAGGTACTGATTTTGCGCTCATCGGCTGGTTTGCCGGGCAAAGCATGCAACGTATGTTGATCAATCATGACCAGACCAACGATAACCGCGATAAAACTGATGGTATTCAGCAAAAAAAGTGGCGCCACCCCAAGCCAGGCAATCAGCACACCACCAAGACCTGGCCCCAGTACACGAGCCAGATTGACAAGTGACGAGTTAAGCGCGATTGCATTCGGCAGATCTTCGCGTCCTACCATCTCATTCACAAATGCCTGCCGCGTAGGTGTATCCAGTGCCTGAGTTACACCCAACAGCGCAGCCAGGAGCATGACATGCCAGATTTGTACTGTTCCTGTCACTACCAGAATCCACATGATGGCCGCCTGAGCCAGTGCCACAGACTGTGTCACCAGCAGCAGAGTGCGTTTAGGCATCCGATCAGCCAGTACGCCACCAAAGAGCGAAAACAGCATCACAGGCAAGAATTGCAGTACACCTACCAGCCCAAGCAGCAATGCGCTGTGAGTCAGTTCCAGGACCAGCCATGCCTGAGCAGTTGTCTGCATCCACGTCCCGATCTGAGACACCATCTGACCCAAAAAGAACAACCGATAATTACGGTGCTTTAAAGCACTAAACGTGCGGAGCAAGCTCCTGCCTTGCGTATTGCCTACTTCCTGCTTCGGCACAAGGGCAACGTCAGATGTCACTTGTTCCTGACTACTTGCATCAATTGGTTCCATGAGAATCCACTCCAAAGGCTATCATAGCGACTAGTTTGGGACTATTAATCAAGCTCGTTCCCGCAAGGCCTTGCGTTCAAGTCTATCTTCTTCTCTATGAGAATATTCCAAAATACATATATTGTCAACATGTTGATAATAATATCAACATGTTGTATGATATTGAAAACAATATATATACAAAAGGGGATTAGCACATGAGTAGTGGACGCTATATGAGTGCACACGATGCAGCAGCCGAATTGAATATTAGCCTGACAACCTTGTATGCGTACGTCAGCCGAGGAACGATCCGTTCGGAGGCGGTCAGCGGTTCGCGGCGCGTGCGAGCCTATCTGACAGAAGATATCCAACGCTTGAAAGAGCGCAAAGAGATACGTCAGCATCCCGAAAAAGTAGTTGGCAACGCGATCGCCTGGAGTGATACTATCCTCGACTCCGAATTGACTCTGATAAGAGATGATCATGTCTATTATCGCGGACAGGAAGCTGTAAAGTTAGCCACATCCTGGCAGGCCGAACAAGTTGCGGCATTACTTTGGGGCATTGCAGAGAGCGAGCACGCCAGCCAGATTGAACATTTTTTTACAGCGGAAAAGCCTCAGCCAGCGTTACTCAAAAAACTGGCGACGTTCCGCGAAAAGCCGCGCCTCACCAACTTGTCACTCAGTGAGCAGTTCCAGGCTATTCTACCGCTGCTGGCCGGCGAGGATCTACGTGCCTATCAGTCGAGTCAGGAGGCTGCACTCGCGACAGGTGCCCGTCTGCTCTGGCTTTTTACCTGTTTCCTGACCGGTGTTGAGGCTCCTCACGCCAGCCTATCTGAGACACTTCAGCAGGCATGGGTCCCACATGATCCGCAGGCGGTAAAGATCTTTAACGCGGCCCTGATTCTCAATGCCGATAACGAATTAAGCATCGCAGCTTTTACTGCTCGCTGTATTGCATCGACAGGCGCCACCATGTACAGTATCATCCAGGGAGCACTCGCCGCATTTCTCGGCCGACGAAGCATGGAAAGATTAGGAGAGGTACTCAGTTTTGTACATAGTATCGATCAGCCTCAACAAGTCAAGCCGCTATTCATCGAACGCCTGAAGCAAGGGAAAGAGATTCCCGGCTTCGGACCCAGCCAACTTTTCCCTGATGGAGACTCACGACCTGTTATGCTCCTAAAACTCTTAAAAGAACATTACCCTGCAGCTCCCAGCATCAGACTGATCGAGGCAATGGTTGTTGAGGCTGAGCAGTTGCAAGGTACTCATCCAAGCATCAATCTAGCCTACGTGGCACTGGCACTGGTCTTAAATCTCACCGATGAACAGACGCTGGCCCTCTTCGCACTGGCCCGCTGCATAGGATGGATCGGACATGCTCTAGAACAAGCCCAGAGTCAGCAAAAGATTCGGCCACGCGCTCGTTATACGGGGATACAACCATAAAGCACTCACGGAGTAGTTTTTCCCTTCCTTCCTTCATTTGATAATTGGTGTCATGGTCAAGTATAATCTCCTTAGAATATTTTAAGATGATCATTGTCACGGCGGAAGGACTCTTTTTATGGCTGAACAGATACATAATAATAATTCATCCACACTGTCCGTTCACCCTGGTGAGCTGATCGGGCAGGTAGCGCTCGTGACCGGTGGCGGGCGTGGCATCGGGAGAGCTACAGCTCTGTCCTTAGCAGCCGCAGGTGCTCAAGTTGTCATTACTTCCCGCTCAAAAACAGAACTCCATCAGACACTGGCACTGATTGAACAAGCAGGCGGCCATGGCCTGGCCATTGTTGCTGACATCACTGATCCAAGCGCGGTTGAGCAGATCGTACAGCAAGCTGAAGCGCAATGTGGGTCCATCGATCTCTTAATCAATAATGCAGGATCAACGGTTGGCCTGGGCAAAGTTGCCGATGTTGATCCCAAGCAGTGGTGGATCGATATAGAAACCAGTGTCCATGGATCAATGCTTACATCGCATGCCGTCTTACCAGGCATGCAGATGCGCCAGCGTGGACGCATCATCAACGTTGCCAGCCGGATAGGTATTGTTCCATTCCCTTTCACATCATCCTATTCGGTAGCCAAGACAGCCCTGATTCGCTTCTCGGAAGTACTCGCACTCGAAGTCCGCAACCAGGGAATTAGTGTCTTTGCTATCCATCCGGGAGAAGTCCATACACAGATTACCCCGCACAAAGGTCCAGGCAGTACCCTGCCAGACGATTTTGTTGATGAGTATGTCAAACAGCTCCATGACACGCCAGAGCTAGGTGCAACCTTAATCACATTTTTAGCCACTGGCAAAGCTGATGCTCTCTCCGGATGCTTTATCAATGCTCATGATGATCTGCTCGCCATGATAGAACGTGCTGACATCATTCAGCGCAACAACCTCCAGCGACTCCGACTGTCGGTATAACCAATATCACACGTACTTTTTTCCTTAATCAGCTTGCCAGAGCTTTCTCATCTCTTCATTGGTAGCCAACAACTCGTCCAGAGTCCCTTCTGCGTCGATCATACCGTCTTTAAGCACAATGATGTGATCAGCACGTTGCAAGGCAGAACGTCGGTGTGTGACAACCAGACAAGTCACATCTTCACGCTCAAAGATGCGCTCCCAGAGAGCCTGTTCGGTCTCGACATCCAGAGCACTGGACAGATCATCAATCACAAGCAACTCAGCATCCCGTACCAACATCCGAGCCGCTGCCGTGCGCTGCACCTGACCACCTGAAAGCTTCACGCCTCGGGTTCCTACAGGCGTCTCTATCCCTGTTTCCAGAGCCTGAACATCGTGCTCCAGAACAGCTCCCCTCATCGCGGCAGCCAGGACTGCAGGGTCGTCAGGGAGTCCCAAAAGGATATTCTGCTTGAGCGTCTCGCTAAACAGGCGTGGAACCTGTGCCGTATATGCGGCGCGGGGTGGCACAAAGAATGATGCGGCGTTGTCTACGCTGTGACCATTCCACATAATCGTGCCTGCATCCTGTGGCAGCAAGCCCAGGAGAGTCTGCAAGAGTGTCGTCTTGCCCGCGCCGACGCGTCCGGTCACCACAGTCATGCTACCACGCGGCAGACGCAGGTCCACCGCAGTGATACCATGTCCCGACTGCGAATGGCGATACGTCAGTCCCTGAGCTTCCACAAGAATTAACCGATCATTCACGTTACGTTTTGGAGCAGGTACTGCGGGCAGCGATCCTCGTAAATGCAGAGGAGTATGTTCCACCAATACATCTAATGGTGCATCACCCAACAAGACCCCCATACGTGCAAAAGCAACACCGGTCTGCCCGTAGTGGGCCAGAAACTGACCAAGTCCGGAGATAAAATCAGCGATAAAACCTACATACGAGACGAATAGTGCAAAATCGCCAACAGTCATACTCCCACCACGCAGGTTGTTAGCTGCCAATAACATAATTAAGCCAGTGCCCACACTCACTGTGTTAGCCGTAAGAGCATCCAGAGCCTGGGTCGCCAGACGATCGGCCAGCACAGCAGTCCGACGTTGTTCATTCAGCCGTCGAAAGCGCTCCATAATGCGCTCTTCGGCACCAGTAGCCTGTACTGTCTGCACTGCCGCCAGGATATCGCCAATGGCTCCAGTAACCTGACTGCTAGCCTGACTACTAGCTGCACGATAGCGACCCAATGTTGTGCTTGCCCATCGCGCAATGATCGCCACAACGACCACAGGCAGGATAGTGATCAACGTCATACGAACATCTATATGCAGGAGCACCAAAAATGCTCCTAAAGCAAACAGCCCCTGCCCCGCAATCTCATCGGTCCAATCCAGACTATCCTCAGCCTGATAGGCATCGTCACGAAAGCGGCTAATGGTCTCGCCGATTGAGTAGGGTAAAGCATACGCTCCCGGCCGATTCAGGATATGTCGCAACAGGTTGCGGCGCAACAACCCGCTCATGGTAAACCTTAAGATAATTTCGACAAAGCCAGCTGTAAGCCACAATGCCACACGACTCACCGCAAGTACCACCAGCAGCAGCACCAATCCAGTTGTCCCCCCGGGTACATAGGTCTGTCCAACAAGAGTATCGAAGAAGGCGCGGACGATCAATCCCGTCAGCAGAGATAACATATTAAACGTGCCCCACAACACCGCATGAAGCAGGTAGAGCCAGAGCTTATAACGAGCCATTTTCAGCAGATAGTGCCAGGTTGGGAATAGCTTCTTCATAAGGAGACCTCCTCAGTGGCCACGCGCAACAATGCAGCAAAACGCGAGGCGGGATCAGCAGCGAGGGCCTGCCGAGGTCCATACTCGCGCACCCGCCCATCTTCCAACACCAGGATATCGTCAGCATATGCAATAGTGGCCAGACGGTGCGCCACGATGATGCCGGTACGGCCCGCGAGGAGCCGACCCAGCGCAGCCTGCACCAACCGATCAGTGGCCGGGTCCAGGCGCGAGGAGGCCTCATCCAGGATCACCAGATCAGGATCACCCAGCAAGACGCGTGCACACGCCAGTACTTGAGCCTGTCCAGCGGAGAGTCCAGTTCCACCCGGCAAGAGTAAAGTATCCAACCCATGAGGTAACTCCTTGAGCCAGTCAGCCAGACCCAGAGTGTCCAGCACAGAGTAAATCTGCTCATCTGGCACATCGTCCGCAAAGAGAGTAAGATTCTCACGCACACTGGCATTGAAGAGGTGCACCTCCTGCGTCACCAGACCGATACGCGTCCGCGCTGCTGCAACGCGGACCGTTCGCAGGTCCACACCTCCCAGGCGCACGATGCCAGCCGTTGGATCATAGAAGCGCAGGAGAAGCCGCGTCAGTGTCGTCTTACCGCTACCCGTACGTCCCACCACCCCCAACACACGTCCCGGAGAAATCGCGATGCTCACATTGTGTAGAACCTCCGCCTCCTCCACATAGCCGAATGAGACATTGTCCAGAGACACTGCGAGAGGACCTGGTGGCAGTGCACCATCAGGACCATCAACCACATGCGGAGCCATAGCCAGGAGTTCCTCGACGCGAGCGATGCTGGCATCCGCTTGCTGAAGATCCTGTACTTCGTTGCGGATCTGCTCGGTCGGCTGGCGCAGCATCTCGGTGCACTGAAAGATCAGATAGACGGTGCCGATAGTTAGCATGCCAGCCTTGAATAGCATGGCACTCAAAGCAAAAGCGACCGCTATGCCGAGCGCAAACAGCCCCTGACTGGTAGCGCTCATACCGTAGCCCCACATCTGTGCCTTACGGGTAATAGCCAGCCATGACCGCATCATCTCAGCGCAGCGACGCATCACAAACGCGCCCGCCCCACTGGACTGGATATCCTGTAAGCCAGTCAGATATTCGCCCAGGAAGCCAAAGAAATTAGCGCTGGCCTGGCGTTCTGCGGCCCATGAAGGTGTGGCAACGGCACGAATGCGCAGTATAGCGACCAGGGCTACGACAACAAAGAAGCTCATCCCCAGACCTACGTGCCAATCCACGTGGTAGAGCAACCCAAGCACGCCAACCAGCAAGACACCGTTGCTGAGCACATAGACAACAAACCGTGAGAAGAAGCGAGCCAGGGTAGCGACATCACCATCCACACGCTCAATCAACTCACCGGGTGTATGGGCCGTATGAAACCGGGCATCCAATCGTAACAGGTGGGCAACCAGGTCGGCACGTAGTGCGTTAGTAGCGATCCAACTCACATTTTCTGCCACGTAGGTTTCGGCCACAGCCAAACTCTGTCCCGCCAGAGCCAGCCCCATAGTCAGCAGCGCCAGCACAATCAGATCGTGCAGATCCCCACCAGAGGTGGCCTGATCAATGAAGTTGCTCGCCACCAGCGGTGCGGCTACTTGCACACCGATGGTAATGCATAGAATCAGGGCCAACAGACTCATTCGCAACCATTGGGGTCGCAGATAGTAGGATAATAGCCGCCAATAGCGACGTAGGGAATGAAAGAGGTCAGTGATCAGAAAGCGCCGATAGCGCCTCAACTGAACATGCATAAAATCTATTTTCTTTCTTTCGCTTATGAGCATAGCAATAACAATTTGCAAAATATGCTCGACATAAACAGAGGATAGCCCGCTACAAGATAAGGCTATATACAATGAAGGGGTGGTGCGGAATAGGTGGCTATATGCAACTGCATACTATAGGTGCAGGCAGACGAAAACAGCCCTTCGAGGCTAAGTGGGCTGGTAATGGAAGAAGCGAAAGAAATCCTACAGGATAAGCATAGCAAGTATCTGTAGCTTATCTACGAATAGGGCATGGTTGTATAAAGAAAAGCAATGATACGAATGTAAACAACCATGTTTTAATTATAGACGCAGCACACTTAGTTTGGCAACACCCTGGCTGTGGCTAATCGCATGATAAATGATACCTCCCTGTGATAGATTAGGTGAAGCATAACATATATTTTCCCCAAAAGCAAACCTGAAGAAGGCCTCACATATCATGCCCCAGTATTGTTTTCTCTACGCCAGAAAGCCACGCGTTAAAACAGCGGAACAGTTGCGTTTAACAGTGAAGAAACATTTCATAATTGGGTAGCAATGTTGGTAAATTATGGGATTGTTAAGTTGTGATAATACAAAAAAGACTTTGCTCAGGATTCTATCATCACTGGTTATGGCGGCACGAAAGCGCCACAATAAGGAGATGCTATGCTTACAGGACAAATACTTCTCCAGATTATCGTTATTTTGATCACTGTATTGATATTTGGATCTCTGTGTAAATACATCGGTCAGCAATGGGTGATCGGTGAAATCCTGGCAGGGTTAGCACTTGGACCTTCGCTCTTAGGCGCCTTCTTACCGGGTATCAAGATGGCTATTTTTCCCACATCGACCCTACCAACGCTCCAGACACTGGGTGACATCGGTCTTGTGCTCTATATGTTTACGTTAGGAACACGCCTTGATACTCATCTTATGATACAACAGAGCCGGATCGCTATTCTCACCTCCCTCAGCGGTATTCTATTACCCCTGATCATGGGAGCAACACTGGCCTTTTTCTTATTCCCAGAGTTCGCTGGATCAAAGGCCAACTTGGCCTCTTTTCTGCTGCTGATCGGCACTGCCATGGCAATCACAGCCTTTCCCGTGCTCTCGCGCCTGCTTACCGAAAAAAATATGCTGGGAACGAAGGTTGGAACCCTTGCCCTGACATGCGCCGCTATTGATGATATTCTGGCCTGGTGCTTGCTTGCCCTGGTCATCGCTATCGCTCAAGCGAGAGGTTTACCATCCGCCATACTCACAATAGGATTCACAATCCTCTTTATTGGATGCACACTTGCAATAGGACGCCCACTGCTAGCCTATTTGGACAGACACATCCACTCAACACATACAATGACCGTACTCAGCATCATCTTTCTATTATTCGGAGCGTATTGTACAAATACCATTGGTATCCATCCGATCTTTGGAGCTTTCCTGATGGGGGTCATCTTGCCTCGCAGAGTCAGGTTGATTGAATTCACTCGAAACATAGATCAGATCAACGGCATGATTTTTTTGCCACTCTACTTTGTCTATAGTGGCTTACGTACCCAGATCACATTGATTAACTCGCCCTGGTTATGGCTTATCTGCCTGCTGATTATCATGCTAGCGTGTTCAGGAAAGATCTTTGGAGGCATGTTTGCGGTACGAATCATGGGTGAATCCTGGCGAGACGCTCTCTCTCTGGGCATCTTGATGAATACACGTGGATTAGTTGAGTTGATTGTTCTCAATATTGGCCTGGACCTTGGTATCCTCTCACCAACCCTCTTTACCATTCTGGTCATAATGGCCCTGATAACAACTATGATGGCCTCACCTTTGCTACCATTACTGGGTTACAAACAAAAAATTTTACAGGATCTGTATGGTCGGAACGCGACACAGGGACAAGAACAAATTTAAGCAAGCCCTCTGTTTTGGCTGATTTGTATACTAATTACAAATAGTCAGAGAAAGAGGTCATTGTTTGTGACAATCAGAGGAGCGATGCGTAGCAGGCAGGCACAAAGATGAAGCCATCTCGCTTTCAATACTCTGTGCCAGAAGCGCTGGGAGAGGCTCTGACGTTGCTTGATCAGTATGGACCAGAAGCCAAAGTATTGGCTGGCGGTCAAAGCATCGTTCCCCGCTTAAATATGCGCCTGATCAGACCAACACATCTCATAGATATCAATCATCTTGCGGCGCTCAACTACATCGAAGCCAGAGATGGCTACCTGGCTATTGGGGCACTTACTCGTCAACGTGATGTTGAACAATCAGAGCTCGTCAGACTGGAACATCCACTTATTAAAGAAGTCATCCAGTACATCGGCCATCCCCAGATACGCAACCGTGGCACCATCGCGGGCAGCATCGCCCATGCTGATCCTTCGTCAGAGCTACCCGCATTACTTCTCTGTTTGGAAGGTGAATTAATCGCCCAGACAACTATCAACCAACGTACCATCAAAGCCAGGGATTTCTTTATAAATACTCTGACCACAACTCTAAAGACGCAAGAATTATTGACTGAAGTACGTTTTCCCTGGCTACCACCATATGCGGGTTGGGCCTGCCTGGAATTCGCACAACGTTTCGGAGATAGAGCGATTGTAGGAGCGATTGCAAGTGTGGTCACCAATGCCAATGGAATCTGTTTATCTGCGCGCATCAGCTATTTTGGCATAGCTCAGACCCCTGTTCGTGGGTACGCGATTGAAAAGCTTCTTCAAGGGGAAACATGGAACCATGAGCTTCTGCACTCAGCGGCAGAAGCCACTGCACACATGGTCAGCGATGGGATAGAAGACATACACGCAAAATTAGACTATAGGAAAGCACTCGTCAGTGAGGCAACATTGCGCGTCCTGACAACAGCCTGGAAGCGTGGCACATTTGTAGAAAGAGACATCAAATGAGAAATGAACCTATCATATTTGATGAGAGATATTCGCTCATATTGACAGTTAATGGAAAGCGCTACGAGCGTCAGGTGCCTGCTCGTCTACTTCTCTCAGACTTTCTACGCCACGACCTGCACCTCACAGGCACTCATGTTGGCTGCGAACACGGAGTCTGCGGATGCTGCACGATCCTGCTAAATGATAGAGCCATTCGTTCTTGCCTGATGTTGGCAGTGCAAGCCAATGAAATGGTCCTCACGACTATTGAGGGAATTGCGCACTCATCAGAAGTACTCCATCCCATTCAGCAAGCCTTCCAGGAGAAACATGGTTTACAATGTGGCTTCTGTACTCCTGGCATGATCATCTCTACGCACGCGCTACTGCAAGAAAATCCGCTACCAACAGAAGAAGAGATCAGGCACGGACTCTCAGGCAATCTTTGTCGTTGTACAGGTTATCAGAATATTATAGAGGCAGTCAAGCTTGCAGCAGAGTACCTGAACACAGATCAACAGAAAGAAGGTACTTCATGACAGCACCATGGATCGGAGCGTCGATACAGCGCAACGAAGATCCTCGACTACTGCGAGGTCAAGGCATATATGTTGATGATATAGACCTGCCAGATATGCTTTACGCAGCAGTACTCCGCAGCCCATACGCACACGCCAACATTGTCCACATCGATACAAGTCGCGCCCGAAGCCTGGTAGGTATCCACCTGGTCTTCACAGCCTCCGATCTCGGCGACATATTAGAGCCATCGCCGCTACTGATCCCCCATCAAGCCCTTACCCAGCCCCGCACCCAGCTTCCGCTCGCCCTCACAGAGGTCCGCTATGTCGGAGAAGCAGTAGCATTCGTAGTCGCTGAGAGTCGTTATCTGGCTGAAGATGCACTGGAACTTATCAACATCGAATACGAGCCGCTACCGATCGTCCACAGCTTAACAGTTGCCTCCTCACCCAAAGCACCACTTGTCCACGCGGACGTCCCGGCCAACATTGCAGCGCATCTGCTCCAAACGATCGGAACGCCAACCGAAGTGATAGCCCATGCTCCCCACGTGGGGCGCGAAACGTTCTCGATAGAGCGGGGAGCTGCGATGCCCATGGAATGTCGCGGAGTGCTGGCACAATGGGATCGCTATGAGCAGATGCTGACATGCTGGATATCGACACAGGGACCAATCCCATTACGCAATGGCCTGGCAGCGATCTTCCATCTGGCCGAACACAAAGTACGTGTGATTGCCCCTGACGTGGGAGGCGGCTTCGGAGCCAAAATCATGCTTTTCTACCCCGAAGAGATTTTGACGCCTTTGGCTGCCATGCGTCTGGGGCGACCTGTCAAGTGGATTGAGGATCGTCGGGAAAACTTTATTGCCACCAACCACGAGCGAGGCCAACTACATGAGGTCGAATACGCTTTTGATGATCAAGGTCTGCTACTTGCTATTCATGATGTATTTTCCCATGACACAGGAGCCTACACGCCCTACGGTATTATCGTACCTATTATTACAGCGTGTTCCCTCCCAGGACCCTATCGACTCAGACACTACACCAGCGACTGCACCGTGCTTTACACAAATAAAGTACCAGTGAGCCCATATCGTGGAGCGGGTCGTCCGCAAGCCGTCTTCGTGATGGAACGTATCATGGATCAGATTGCGCTTGAGCTCCAATTGGATCGCCTGGAAGTACGTTCCCGTAATTTTATCCAGCCAGATGAGTTTCCCTGGGAGGTGGGGTTGGTCTATCAGGATGGAGGGCCAACCACCTATGACAGCGGGAACTATCCAGCCTCGCTGGACAGACTCAAAGTTCTCCTCGATTATGACAATTTCGCCATGCAACAGGCGCAAGCCAGGAAGCAAGGTCGTTATCTTGGGATCGGCATCGGCTGTTACGTCGAAGGAACATCGATTGGTCCTTACGAAGGAGCGCATGTCTGTATCGAACCAGATGGTCGTGTCTTTGCCTCTACGGGCGTCACCTCGCAAGGACAATCGCATCAAACAGTGTTTGCGCAGATCGTGGCTGATCAATTGGGAACTGATCCACAAAATGTCTTTGTCACAGCTGGCGACTCCCAGACTTTCAATTGGGGGGTCGGAACTTTTGCCAGCCGAGCAGGAACCGTAGCTGGCTCGGCGATGCATCTTGCGGCACTCAAAGTACGCACTAAAGTGATCAATCTGGCTGCAGAGCTGTTTGAAGCCTCGCCCGATGATATTGAGCTATCCCACGGCAACGTCTTCGTCAAAGGGGCACCACAGCATGCGCTCACTCTGGGTCAGATGGCAATCAAAGCGAATCCGTTACGTTATACATACGGCGAAAATGCCCGCAAGCTAGCCGCGATGAATATGGCGGAGGCACGCTCCGGTGCCGCCCTACCTTCTCACCGTCCTACCCCTGGATTAGAAGCCGATGGATTCTATAGTCCTCCACACGCCAGCTTCGCCAGCGGTATGCACGGTGCAATTATCGAAGTTGATCCTCACACCTGCATGATCTCCTTCATCAAATATGTTGCAATTCATGATTGTGGGCACCTGATCAATCCTATGATCGTCCAAGGGCAGATTCATGGAGGTGTCGCTCAAGGCATCGGAGGAGCTTTTTTTGAACGCCTCGTTTATGACCAGGAAGCACAACTTCTTAACGCCTCATTTATGGATTATCTCATCCCTACAGCTACTGAGATTCCCGCAATCACCACTGATCACATAGAAACGTTATCCCCGCTCAATCCACTTGGAGCCAAAGGGGCGGGAGAAGCTGGAGTGATACCTGTGATAGCGCTCTTTGCCTCAGCCATCGACGATGCCCTTACCCCATTTCATATACGCATCCGTGAAATGCCTCTGCATCCTTGCCGCTTGTACGAAATCCTGCAAGATGCATCAAAAAAAAGATAGGTATGATATCTATCTCTCCTCTTTTTCAGCTTAAACATATATTCATTCATATCATATCTTTTATCAAATTTCTGTAAAATTTTTTTGCCATTCAACAAAAATTCAGCTTTAAGCAGCTAATCTTTCAGGATCGGGTGCAAAGATACAAATAGTTCTACTTTTTTATGTGCTTTTTGTACGAGTAGTTTCAACATCGTCACGTTGGCTCTAAATAAAGGGAGAGGCGAAAAAGTTAGCTGCATTGTAAATGAAATTAGAGCTTTTAAGCTTGTCGAGAATCAAAAAAACAGTATAGGAGCTTCCATAGTGTCTAAAGTAAGAAGATATGTTTTTATAGCTATTATAGTGATAACTATTTTCTGCACTATTATGGGTGGAGATCTCCTTCTTGCACGAGTCAGGGATGAAGTAACCCAGATACCCACTACAAAGGAAACTTCTCAGACGCTAAGCAATGAAGGATTTTCTACAAATGTCTTTACAAATACTCAAGGCAATACTTTAATTTACTATCTCTACATACCAACTAATTATAATCCTCAAGAAAAATATCCGCTGGTCCTGGTAATGCCTGGTGGCGGCGAGCGTTATAATCCTACAAAGACAGCGCAAGAAAATGCCACTACCCAACTCAATGCAGCCTATGCCCGCGTCTGGGGCACAAACTACTCAGGCAAAAATAATCCGGACATTCAAAAAAAGTATCCAAGCTTTATCATCATTCCGCAGCTCGTGCAGAAGGAGCAGTGGGTTAACGTTCCCGTCAATCAAGGATCGTATACGCAGACAGCTCAACCTACGACCTCCTTACAGGACCTGAAAACGCTACTAGATCTCTTACAAACAAACTACTCAGGCATTGATGCTCATCGACGTTACATTACAGGGATCTCACTTGGTTCTTATGGAATCTGGGATGCGATTGAGCGTTGGCCCAACTATTTTGCAGCGGCCGCACCTATCTCGGGAGGCGGCGACCCCTCCAATGTCTCAAAGATTACGACTTTACCCATCTGGGTCTTTCATGGCGCAAAGGATACCACAGTCCCGGTCTCCGGTTCACGAGACATGATCGCAGCCTTACAGGCAGCAGGTGGTCATCCACTCTACACAGAGTATCCAAACGCCCAACATGGCATCTGGGATAAGGTCTACTCACTGCCGAGCACAACAACACCTGTAGTAAACTTTTACAGCTGGCTCTTCTCCCAGAAAACATCCTGAATGTCACCATGTTCTCTCAAGCCATAGTGTACTAGTAAAAAACATAATGAGAAGATATAATAACTCAATAGCTTAACATCATTGCTAGCCGTCCTAACGGCAAAGGATTTTTCAATGACGAACTTCCAGCTTTTCTCCTGGAAAATGTATCCGCAGCTATTGAGTTACTATCTTTTATGAAAAATTTATCATCCAGTACTAACACGCTTATCATACTCAACCCCGCCGCCAATCGAGGCAAAATGGGGAAGTATCGCACATTAGTCCACAAGCATCTAGAAACCGAATGTGCAGAATATCGAGAAACGACACAGCCTGGAGATGCGACAGAACTTGCCAGGCAGGCAGCTGAGCAGGGACATTCAATTGTCATCGTAGGTGGAGATGGCACGATAAACGAGGCAGTCAATGGCATCCTGAGCAGTGGAAGCTCTGTCCCTCTGGGTATAGTCGCAGCCGGTTCCGGGAATGATCTGGCCTGGAACACCCTTCATTTGCCTCGCGATCCTGAAAGCGCCATGCTACGCGCATTGAAAGGACAACCTATCAACATAGACGTCGGTATAGCTAACGGACGCTACTTCGCGGTTTTCTTCAGTGTGGGATTAGACGCCGATATTGTCATCACATCCGAGTGGATGAAAAAGATACCTTTTATGACAGGATCAAGACTCTATACCAGTGCAGCATTCAAGCAACTGCTATTCGACTACCAGCGTTGTCCGTGGCTCAAGCTGCACATCGATGATGATCAACCGCTGGAGCAGCAGCAATTCAAGCGCTATACATTAATGGTGGTCAGCATTGGTCCTACCTACGGAGGAGGCTTTCACATCAACCCCTCAGCCGATCACAGAGATGGACTCTTTGATATCTGCATGATTCGCTACACGCCTCGTCTACGTGCTCTGCGACTCCTACCCGTTGCCAGGCGCGGCGAACATGCAGATTTACCAGAAGTTACCTTTTATCGAGCCAAATCATTACAGGTTGAAGCGCAGCGAGTCATTAACACAATGGTAGATGGAGAGGTTATGAGTGCGCTAAGCAGTGATGTCAGGATTTTACCAGGAGCGCTTTGGGTGCGAACATAACAGGAACTCTGCCTCTGCCATCTTATACCCTCCCACATGAAGAAAACGATCAAGCATCCAGTGCAAGTCGGCAGATGAATGCTTGATCGTGATAAAACCATTGAAAAGTCACTGACTAGCTTCTGAATAAAGCTCGCGTGAGTGCATCCAGTTGATCACGCGCAAATACCTGTGAGACTTTTGCGTCAGCTACCATATTGAAACCATGGAAAGCGCCAGGATAGACATGCAACTCGGTAGGCACACCTGCCCTCATTAGTCGGCGAGCATACTCCAGATCTTCCTCCAGAAACAAATCAAGAGAACCAACGCTAATAAAGGTTGGAGGAAGCCCTTCCAGATGGTCAGCACGAGCCGCCGCAGCATAAGGAGAGACATCTGGTCCACCTGGCTCTTGCCCCAGCAGTGACGTCCACCCAAAGCGATTCGCATCTGGTGTCCAGATATACTCTCCAGTATAGGGATGAGGATCGCTCAGAGTAACCGTCCGATCGTCGAGCATCGGGTAGATAAGAAGTTGGAAGGCCAGCGGCACTTCGCCGCGATCACGGGTAAGCAACCCTAATCCAGCCGCCAAGCCACCGCCTGCACTGGCTCCGCCAATAGCGATCCTGGACGTATCCACGCCAAGTTCCTCAGCATGAGCATGCAGCCACGTTAACGCAGCATAGCAATCCTCAACTGGACCTGGATGAGGCGTTTCAGGTGCCAGACGATAATCAACCGAGACAGCAGCACACCCGACGGCTGAGACAATGCTCTTGACCTGAAGATCATCCTGGTCCGCCGAGCCAAGAACGTAGCCACCTCCATGAATCCAAAGCAGTGCTGGCAGCGGTGTTGGATGATCGGTAGGTAAATAAACAAGCACACGCACATCTGGTGCTCCCTGCGAGCCAGGAACAAAGCGTTCCTGCACAGAAATGGTGGAAAAAGCTGGCTGGTCAACAGATGTCAGGGAGTTCGCATCCGAGGGAAAGGCCCGAACCAGCGGCAATGATTCCGGAGTCAATATCAGCGCGGGAAAGATGTCGAGCATAGCAGCAAGTTCTGGATCAACAAGATCTCTGGTAGTCATCATTTTCTCCTCATCAAAAAAATGGAAAACAAGCCTTCTTCTCCGCTCTCATGGTGCTTCTTTGGCCTGAGAGGCGCGATATCTGAGATGGTATCCTTCTAATGCGGATCGAAGTCGGCTAATTAATAGAACAAGAACATCGCCCTGCCTCTATTCTACCATCTCACCAAGCTGGCGAAGATTGGCCACCTTCATTTTATCATCTCATCAGGCCAGGAAGTACAGCACAAAATTAAGGACTCAACAGCGTCTATAAGAGGAAAAGGTCATAGAGAGAGAAAAGGATATCGCTTCTATGTATAATGGGCCATCATCAGGTAATTATAGACAACCTTACGGCTCCCCATATAATAGGAGAGTCGGCCGCAGGAATGGCTACGGTGGGTGTATCTCTGGGATATTGGCACTACTTATTTTAGGCATTGTAGCACTGGTGCTTACCATCAGTATCCCACAACTCGATGTATTCCACTTCTTCTATGGGGCTATCAACAACGGCAACACGGTCGTAAATACGACAGCTCATCCAACGCTCATTGTAGAAAGTCAAACGTACAACAGGAGCAGTTTTAGCCATAGTGATGCGTCTCCCATCCATATTCAGGTAGGGAGCAGCACTCAAAGTATCACCATTCAGTCCGGGAACGTGACCAGTGATCCCAATCGAGATGATGAGTCCATCGTCGTCTATACCCAGACACCTGATCAAAGCATCACCTCATTGATGATCCATTCTCAACATGTAGGGGCCATCAATATTTTTGTCCCCGAACTTACAGACCTCAAAATAAAGACCAATACCAGCTCGATTGAAGTAGAGGGCATCAACGGCCAAATGATCTTGCAAACCATTTCAGGTCCGATAGCAATCAATAAAAGCTCGATCCTGGCAGCCTCTGTCCTTACCAGCAATAGCGGCACCATCAACGTGCAGCAGAGCAGCATTGCCAGTACCGCTACATTAGCTGAAAACAGTGGAGCCCTCACCTTCAATGGAACCTTGAGTCCCCAGGCCAATTGCCGCTTCTCTGCAAATAATGCTCCACTCGACGTCACCTTGCCACATGGCGCGAGTTTCCATATCGATGCAACGACAGCGGCCGGCTCACTACAGGCAAGTTTTCCGGGAGTCAAAGGCACAGCCAAAGAGGTGCATAACGATATTGGAACAAGCCCTCAAGCGCACATCACGTTATACAGTACAAGTAGTGTAATTAAACTGCATAGCGCATAAAGGGGAAAATCGATGAATTATACGACGAGGCCACCACGGCGAGGATGTGCTGGAGCAGGTTGTGTTATGAGTATCGTTATGCTCATCATGATAGGCGTCGGTGGTTATTTTGCCTATCAATTCTTCTCGCCACTTGTGCTGGGGAGAACATTCACAATGCGGAGCCAACCGACGCTTGTAGTAGACAATTATGCATTTGGGACACTACAAATTCTGGCTAATACAGGCGGCAATGATATCAAAGTAAACAGGACCTCATTAAATAGCAGCTACATCCAGGATCGAAGCGCGAATAGCCTGACCATCGACATGGCGGATACCCTCGATCTTGCCAGTATCACCATTACAGTCCCAGCGCACACCAACCTCGAATTAAATGCCGAAACGGTCAAAATATCAGGTATTACGGGGCAGATGCAAGTCGTGGGTAGCAGCGATACAACCATTACCCAAAGCACGCTCACAGGACAATCCAGCCTCAGCGGATCGCTTATTTTTCAGGGAAGGCTTGATCCTCATGCCAGTTGTAAGATCGACGAGAACAGTAATTCTGTGGACATGACCTTCCCCAAAGATCAAGCCTTCCATCTGGATATCGCAGGGATTATGGGGCCGTTATCTTCAAACTTTCCAGAAATCGAGAAGCATATCAACGATTCAGAAGTCAATGACATACACGCTGATGTTGGAAAGGGCCAACGTGCAACCCTTTCACTGCACGTCAATGATACTGTTCTCGTTTTCAAAGGAAAATAACGACCCCTCTTGATGATGGTTGCGGGCTTCATTCCATACCAGGAGAACTCAAGACACTGCTAAGGCGATGCTCGATGATCTGCCTTGCCTCCTCCATCATCTCGCGTACAATATCGCCTGCTGGCTTGATCTCCTTCACCAGCCCGACGCTCTCGCCAGCGGTAAAACACATTTCCTCCCAATCGCCAGTCGTATCGGGGGTGGGCAGGAGAGCGGAAAACTTTGGAAGTGGCACGGTCTGACCTCCCAGGAGCGTCTGCCCGATAAATGTATCTGGTTTGGGCGCATAGACCACCTCATCCTCGCGATCAATCCACTCGTTGACCACACGATTACGTATAACGCGCATCGGCTGGTGAGGCCACTCAGGGCCAAAGATCGTCGTACGAGCAGTCTCTGCGGCCTCGGCCCCGACGATACGCCGTTTGTACTCATCGTGAGCATACGCTTCATTGCTTGCGACCAGGCGAGTCCCGATCCAGACTGCCTCCGCCCCCAGAGCCAGCGCAGCGACGACACCCCGCCCATCAGCGATACCTCCTGCCGCAATCACCGGAACGGGCGCAATGGCCTTCACCACGGCGGGTACAAGCGTGAGCGTCGTTCCCGTGCTGCGATTATGTCCACCGGCCTCCTGTCCCTGCACAATGACCACATCTACGCCACAGCGAACAGCTTCGCGTGCATCCGACAGTGAACCAACCTGCATCCATACCTTCACACCCGCAGCGCGAAGACGACGAATAAAGGATTCAGGAGGATCACCCCAAAAGAAACTAACGACCTGGACCTGCTCCTCAAGACAAACATTTATCTGCGCTTCTTCGACAAACGGCGTGATGAAGTTCACTCCAAACGGCCGTGTTGTCATTGCTCGCACAGCATGGATAAGTTCACGTAACCCATCTGGAGGCACCAACGACGCCCCTAGAGTCCCCATCCCTCCGGCATTGGAAACCGCCGCCACCAGGGCAGGCATCGCCACAAAAGCCATTCCAGCAGAAATAAATGGCACCTCAAGCCCATATTCTTCTGACAAACGTGTCTGTAACATAAATTCCTCCAGGTAGCATCGTACATCCGGCACGCGCCACGATCAAGCAGATTACAATGCCTTAATACTCATCTCCCTTACAGATCCGCTCTACATAGCTAATACTTACCAGGCGTCTTCAACAGATCCACAACTACAGAAAACAAAGAACTGGCATTGACGTTATCATTTGTATAAAGAAGCAAGTACACATGAGGTGCAAGAATCTGGGAGATACGGGGTAGGAAATACTGATGGCCGATGGTCCATAGTTGATCGTCTCCCTTCTGGCTAAGAAAAGTACAACGCTGTACGAAATATCCGATATGAACAACACAAAATTGCAGCTATCCATATCAGACAAGATTGTAGGAAGAGTAAATTTTGATATCTAATTCATAGAACGCGCAAGCATAACAAAATTAGTAGATGAGATATAAGAAGCGAAAGACAGTAGCAAAGCACTTAACCATAGAGCTAAAGGCAGTCATCGTCGGACAAAGCCTCCGCGTCACATAGAGGAAGATCTGTTTGATGATGACCACCGATCCCTTCAATCCTAAAATGAAGGAGAGTGAGAAAAGAATAATCATTCAGTGCAGCTTATCACGTATATTTAGCCCTTCACCTGATTCGGCAAGATATGAAACACGCAATGTCCCGTGTGTGTTTGACTGCCACATTCCACCTCTCGAATATACCAATGTTGCTGCTGATTCGCCAGCCGTAGCATCAGATCGAAGGAAGATTGCCACATCAGGCAGACAGGCTGTGCATGTCCTAACATCCCATACACAAAAATATTACTGTAGAAGACGAAGATAAAGGAACCATCATCAAGACGCTTCCACTCTGTCAATTTCTCACCGCGTCTACTATCAACCTCATTCATCATGATATTCAGCAAAGCACGCATTGTTCGATCGACGCCAATCAGTTTGGGAACCTGCTGCATAAGAAAAATCAAAGCCGCTTTCTGCTTGGCATCTGCTTCGACCTGATTGGCCCAATGATACAGTTGCTGCATTGGCAGTTGAGGATTCGAAAACATAATCGCTCGTGAGAGTAATGAAAAATATTCAGGGGGAATAGTAAATTGTTCGATGAGAGGAGGCCAGGACTCCTCTTTACAAAATTGAGCCAATCCCACATCGGTCAGCAAATTATCCCACTGTTGGGGTGGAATAACTTGCTTTGCGGCCTTCAGCTGATAGTACAAATGAGAGGAGAGTGAACGCTTCTTATGCGTGACACGAGGAAGAAATCCCATCTTTGGCAGTATTTCTAGAGCCATCGTGTTTTCAGCTATCATCAATGGCATTTGCGCTGACGGCACTACCTGCCAGATCATCTCTAAAATCATACGATTCTTCTGTGCGATCACATGTGTAATAGTCGAAACCGCATCCTGAGCCTGCAAGGGTAGACCATCAAGGAGATGAAATGGAGCCATTGAAATAACAGGAGGTTCATACTGAAGCTCTTGCACCAGACGCTGAAAAAAACGGGAATAAAGTGTACTTGTTATCTCATCTTGTTGCCCTATAAGTATAGCCTGCATTGGAAAAGGTTCCTGGATAAAACGACTAAATGCCTGATACGTACTCTTAGTTACAATGGTCCGGCATCCTGCTAATGTCAATAAACAGGCAAAATTCTGAGCGCGCGTCTCATTTGCATCAATGATCAAAAAAATAGGTTCATATGCTTTTTTCTGTACACTATAAGAATTGTTAAACGGGGGTTCTGTGGGGATAAATGCCATAATAACGACATCGCTTTCTCATATGATAAAATGGGTCACTCATCCACTTGAGTGATTTGGAGTTGAAACATACATATAGATCGAGTGTATCTGTTTAATGAAAAAAAGTCAATATTAATTGAACTTTACAAGATATGAAAGGCATCCTATCTTTTCCACTATGAACACGATTGACATACTCTCAGGGTTTCGTCAGATACTAGAACATTTTCTAGTAGCAATTACTGGTATAATCAATCCTTATCTCTTTCACGATGAGACAAAATTTCATCTCACCATGAAGAGATATATGCCAGGAAAGATAGTTGGCCAGGCAGGATAAATAGATATGCTTAGATGGATGGCTTATGCCTGGGGAGGTCGTTCGGAGATGGTTTCTTTTAACAAAGCCAGGAATTCATCGATATCCATAGGCTTATCGAGAAAACGAATGCCACGTTCCATCAATTGCTCCTTCGGCAGTGTAGCACTCACCATGATTGCAGGCACCAGAGAAAAGGCAGGAATAGCGTGCAAACGATCATAGAGCTCGATACCATTCATCAGTGGCAAATGGTAATTGAAGATAAAAAGGAAGGGGGAAAGGGTCGCAAGCCTTTGAAAGGCTTTAAATGGATGGTTCACCACAACTACATCGTATGGTGTCTCCTCAGAGAGGATTTGTTGATACAGCTGCCCAATATCAGGATCATCTTCGACCACCAGAATCGTGTTATTATGCGTGTCATACATACCCAATTGTTCCTCTTTTTTGGAATAGCTACCCATTTATAGTACGTGAGAGGAGAAAAAATAGTGACACAAAAGTAGCTTATACTAACACCATAATTAAGAAGATATCAACGCTTAACCTCAGACAAAAGTAGACCGTATTACATACAGGATCAAATCTCTCTGCCCCACTTTTTTACTCTCTGGAAGCTTTCACATAAAGGAGAGACCATTTTACTCACATATTCTAGCGGATAAACAACCTGAATCGAGCAAAGGAGCTACCAATGAGTGATAACACCGAGCAACAGATTACTGAGAATGTACTTAACAGCATGGCCGCAGCGCCAAACGACCGATTAAAAGAGGTCATGACCAGTCTCATTACACACCTCCACGCCTTTATTCGTGAAGTCGAGTTAACACCAGAGGAGTGGGAGCAGGGTATTGAATTTCTTACGCGTACAGGTCAGATGTGTGATGATAAACGCCAGGAATTTATCTTATTTTCAGACATCACAGGCGTTACGATGCTAGTCGACGCCATCAATCACCGCGTCTCCCAGGGCAGTACCGAGAGCACTATCTTTGGACCATACTATCGCAGCGGAGCAGCAGAACTTCCCCTGGGGGCAACTATCAGCCGGGACGGTCGCGGAGAGCCCACCCTCGTATCTGGAAAGGTTCTTTCCACCGAGGGGACGCCAATCGCTGGTGCTTTATTGGATATCTGGGAAACCGACGAGAATGGTCTTTATGAACAACAAGATCCGGAACAACCTGATATGAATCTGCGTGGCAAGTTCCGTACAGATAATCAAGGAAACTATCATTTCATAGGCATTAAACCTGTCTCTTATGCCATTCCTGACGACGGCCCAGTTGGACAGTTATTACGCTCACTTGGTCGTCATCCTTTCCGGCCTGCCCATATACATGTACTCGTTTCTGCCGCTGGCTTTCTGCCTGTCACCACTCATCTCTTTGTGAAAGGCGATCCCTACCTCGACTCAGATGCCGTCTTTGGTACAAAAGATTCGCTTGTTGTTGATTTTGTGTCCACTCATTCTGAAGAAGAGGCGGCCCGCCATCATATCAAAACTCCATATTACACTGTCAACTATGATTTCGTACTTCAGCCACTTCCCCACAATCACCTGCCCTCTTGAACTGCCTCGCCCCTGATGCACATTGCATCCGGTACTTCGTTATCGAATAGACGACTTTCTAACGAGAATGCAGAATGCGGACTGAACAAAGAAACGCAGGACAAGCTTACATCCTGTGCTTCTTTGTTCAGTCCGCATATGATAGAAAAACAATTATGAGATTCTTTTCTATCATATGCGGATGTTACTCTGTTAATGTATATATTACTAAATAATAAATATGAAGTAATTTCTATTTTACAGGCTTCATATACTGTATATATGTAAGAGATACCAGATACTAATCTGAGAGTAGTAAGTGATGAAGTATCCAAAAATCTCTTATGGCTACATAATTGTTTCTTTTTTGAAAGGAAAGTCTGTATTATGCTACACAAATCACGCCTATCTCTCATCGCGGTACTTACACTACTCTCGATGGCTCTCATGCCACAGATCACAATGGCCTCGTCATCGCATTCGGCAGGTCAGCAGATATCCGTGCAAAACATAACTACCCAACAATCATTGCATAATGACCCACATCACCATCACCATCAACACCAACATCATCATTTCCCATTTCATCCTGGGGGTTTTTTCCCACCAGTTTTCCCGCCAATTTTCCCGCCTATCATTCCACCAGTTATACCTACAGTAAACCCTAACTGTACAATGGGAACCAGTTATACCTACAGTACACCTATTGCTGGTGCAGCTATTGTCAAAATCGTCGTTGATGATCCAACATTCTCAACAGCGACAATTTTCATTAATGGTTTCCCAGCAACCGTCACACCAGTCGCTATTGGCGCAGGTGGTGTGATCACCTTACCAACCAATGTTACCATCTTAGGACCTACCATTACACTTGGAGTCAATTCGGTCACCATCCAGGGAGTAACATATCCGCTCGTATCGGTCGCTTGCGCCTGATAGCACATTACAATTAATGATAAAAACATCCCGACTTCTTTTCTACATATTGCCTTGAACGTCTGCAACATGTAGAAAAGAATACAAAAAGATAAAAAGGTGAGAGCATCGAGCTTTCACCTTTTTATGCTGTCACATCTTTAGCAGCATCAGGGCCTGCCTGCAAGATGCGCTAAGAATGGGGCAAGGCTTGAAAATTTCTATGCCTGATGTTATCTTCGATAGAGAGATATCTCAATATTTTTATGCACGCATCAGGAGGAAATATGGCAATTTACACACTTGAACCAGAACAAGGAACCCTGCATGGAAGCTTTTCTCGTGAATTTCCCCCTGTGTTAAGCATCGATACAGGGGACACAGTCGTTTTTCGTACACTTGATGTGGGTTGGGGACTGGAACCGTGGAAATCACTCGACATACCGAATCAAAAATTTGCTCCCCGCGTGCCTGAACGCGACAATGGTCATGCATTATGCGGTCCCGTAGCGATTCGCGGCGCAAGACCCGGAATGACGTTGGAGATACGCATCAACGAGATCCGACCGGGCACCTGGGGTTGGACAAGCGTTAGCAGGAGGATGATCCAAAATCTGAAAACGTTAGGCGTTGAAGAACCAACCTTATTAGCATGGACATTAGATGCAGATACCATGACTGGTCGTGATCAACATGGCAGGACCATCCCTTTACGCCCATTCATGGGTATCATGGGCCTGCCACCCGATGAGCCAGGTATTCATTCCACCATCCCGCCACGCTTCTGCGGAGGAAATATGGATTGCAAAGAACTGGTGGTTGGAAGCACACTGTATCTTCCCATCACGGTACCCGAAGCTTTATTCTCGTGTGGAGACGGACATGCCGTTCAGGGCGATGGAGAAGTCAGCGGGGTTGGCTTAGAATGTCCAATGGAGCGTGTAAGCCTCACTTTTTCCCTCCGAGACGACATCCATTTAACCGTTCCCCGAGCGCTGACACCATCCGGATGGGTCACAATAGGCAGCCATCAAGATATGCATGAAGCTTCACTGATTGCATTGGGAGCTATGCTTGATCTCCTTGAAGATCATTATCGCCTCTCCCGTTCAGATGCACTGGCCTTTGCCAGCCTCGCAGTCGACCTACATATTTCCCAGATCGTTAACGGAGGAGTATTTGGAGTCCATGCCATCCTGCCTCCTGGGGCTATCGCAGGCGTACTCTAGTCTCCACCAATTGACCCTGGCATCAGATTGTGGCTGCGAAGTCCCTCATACGATCAGGAAAGTCCCAGCAGATGTAGTACATGGATAGACACATAACATTGAGACAAGTTTTGTCGACGCAGCTAGACGCTAATGTGGGATAAAATCTCCGCTACAATCTCCTCGGGACTTTTTTCATCGCTCGGGATCTGAACAGCGAAAGCGGGAGAGGCAAACGCAGAAACGCATCGCTCAAAGCGTCCCTCGATCCAGTTAAGAGCCTCCTCAGTATGTTCGGGCTTGCGCAATGCCAATCGTTGATGGAGGGTTTCCAGCCGAGCAGTGAGGCAAAAATGATAGAAATGAGCATCAATTTGCCGCAGCCCCAGTGAAATTTCCTCAAAATAGGGACGATGCCAGAGAGTCATAGGGATAATTAATGTCCGTCCATAGACCTGTTTCAGGACACGAGCCGCCTCTATCACCAGGGGACGCCAGGCAGTTAAATCCTGAAAATCTGAGAATTTCTCAATTGGCCCCACAATAGCAGCCAGCGCCCCTCCTACAATTTCTGGATCATAAAGCATACTATGATAAAGATGTTGAACGAGCAGTTCCGCGATAGTAGATTTGCCGACAGCAAAAGAGCCATTGATTAAAATGATCATGCGCGTCACTCTTTCTTTCATCGCTGTTATTTCCTCTCGCCGCATCCTCATTCCTATCTGCAACGAGATCTAGCCAAAACGATACATAAACGATGCCCGGACGATCTTTCAGTAGAGCTGAGCCGTTGATATATTTGATACAGAAAAAGGGCACTATCTTTGGGTCTTACGATCATATCAGCATACCATTTCTGCTAACAAAGAAGTGGTAATCCATCTGGAATCATCCAACTCATCATTTTATAACTTGGCATATAAAACGGCCAGAAAGATTCAACTTTATGGAATGTCAGAACTGTTCGACAACGATGCCGCAAGGTGCGCTTTATTGTGCGCATTGCGGTTCAAAAAATACAGATGCGCATGCACAAGATTCCCAGGCACGCAAAGCCTTTCCCACCTTGCATGCTCAATCCTCGGAAAAACAGCTAGCGAACAATGATGCCCAGCCAACGCGTTCTGGTGTATTAACAGCCTCTCCATACCAGGAAAGCGGGACCAGCACGATACACACAGAACCTGAAGAGAGCCAAGAGGAAGACGCAAATGAACGTCTCATGGTCTTCAGCGATGGAATTATCGCCTTTGCACTGACGGTTGCTGCGATTACCATCAAGATCCCAGCCTCCCTTGAGCAATTAGAAGCGAACAGCACCTCAATTGTGCTACGTTGCTGCATGTACATCATCGCCTTCATCATCGTCGCGGGTGCCTGGGCTGATCACCACAGCCTCTTTCACCACATCAAGCGCAACGATTTTATCCTTGTCACGCTCAACTTTTTTTATCTAGCCGCCATCGTCATGTTTCCCATCGGACTTTTTTTCATGGAATTCGGGATAGAGCTTACTGATATCAATATGGACGTTGCGACCAGTCAGTTTGTAAATGGGCTCCTGATCTTCCTGGGATCGCAAGCTGCTGGAGGCCTGGCACTATTATGCATATGGATATATTCTACTAAACGCTCTAAACTTTTAGAGAATGGACTTGAGCCACGTTTCATCAAATATACCAGCATGAGATTGCTCTCCAAACCCATCGCCTATGTTCTCGTCCTCCTGATTGGACAGTTTATCGACAATAAAATTACTGCACTGATCTACATTGCGATTGTTGCTGCGGCCTGGATCACATATCAGATCTATCTACGCTTTTATCGGCGCGGACTTGATCTCACCACAGGTAGCGAGGTAACTCAGCGCATTCAACTCTTCAGCGATGCCGTCATTGGTATTGCCATCACGCTCGCCGTCGCTCAGATTGAATTCCCTTCCCTCGGAGAGGATGGCAAGAAGGCATTAGAAGTTGTTGACGCTCAGGGACCACTCTTACACGCCTTCATGGTAGGTATTATCATCATGGGTACATACTGGCTCTTCCACTATAATCTGTTTCGCCTGATTAAACGTCACGATAGCCTGCTCGTCTTTCTCAACAGCTTCTTCCTGCTCGATATCGTCTTAATGCTCATACCTATCAACTGGTTTGTAAACTACTACAACCAGCCAGAAATGGACGCACATCTCTTCTTTGGCATCTGGCAAATACTCACCTCACTCGTACTCGTTGTCATCTGGTTACATGCCAAACATAACAAACGCCTCCTGGCACAAGAGATAAGCTCCCATCAAAGTAAGCAGACAAGCATCATTATCATTGCCAACCCCATCATCTTCCTGGCACTCACGATTTTCTCAAGCTATGTACCGCTCAAGCCAAGCTTTTATATTGGCACATACCTGATACTCATTGGCGGAGTATGGCTTGTCCTGCAATTGGGCAAGTATAGGGACAATAAGATTGCCTCGCAAAGCACAGTAACATCTGGCCTTCAGGCTTAATATCCATAAATACGGATCTATCAACCATAAGTAAAGCCTATCTCTCTGATTTGATCTAGGAAGATAGGCTCTTCCGTCGTAGGACACTGCAGCTAGCTTCGCGTGATTAGATGTGCTTTGCGATCAGCCAAACCGATACGAGCGACAAAGCCCGAATTGAAGTTGAGATAATCACTCTCGATACCATCGCTAAAAATGACCCCATAGTCAGGCATCTGTGAAGTGATAACCAGCTCTTCGCCTGCTGTAATCTGATCAAAGACAAGGCTCGCCTGCGCAGTCTTAGAAACAAAAGGCTCGCGCACTGTAAACCAGAGTTGCTCCGACTCCCAACCAAGCTCGAACTCTTGTACCGTTGGCGGTTCATCGCTAGAACCACCAAAACGATGCGAGATATACCAGGCTCCCAGTGTGATTGAACGCAGCCAACCAGTACAACCAGCTCCAGTTGAAACAATGATACCACTTGAGCTTTGTTGTTCGCGCCTCCCCCTAAAATGAAGGGAATAAAGAGCAGAGCCATGCGTGCGAGGCCCAATGAACAGATCATTCACTGCATACAGTTCCTGTCCATCATTCAAGCTCGCCTTCACCATCGAAACGCGAGCCACCTTCACCTTCCCACGCCGTGCACGCTCAAGCCACGCCCCCGCCTCCTCAAAGGAGAACGGTGTCAAGATGCCATCAACACGATCGGGATCAGGATTAAGCGCCAGAAGAGGCTGCGTCGTCAGATACTTCGCCGTATTCACCACCAATCCATCGGGTCCAACAGTTATCACAAGATCATGGTCATCGAACTGATACATAGGAAGAAACTCGCGATCGATGAATTGCTGCTTGATACTACGCGGCAACTGTTTTTTGATGGCATCGACTGCACGCTGATACTGCTGGTCGGCCAATTCATATTCGCTAAAAGAGATCTGGTTCTGCTCCAGATAAAATCTAGCCTGAGCTTTAGAGTTCAGGCGATACACCAACTCTTCAAGCGCAGTTTTTTTCGTGACGACCACAACTCTCTCGATCTCTGCCATAATCCAGCTCCTTTTTTATTTTCTCCCAGGCCCGACATTACGACTTCAGTAACTGCTCAAGGATCTCAGATGTGATGGTCAGGTTACCAATCTTCCGCGCATTTTCGGCGAAATCACGGAATGCGAGCGCGAGTATCTGACGAGCTTCCAGCTCCTGGAATGGTGCCAGTTGAATACGCATAGCTTCAGCTTCAAATTCTGCCTTTTTGCGCTCATTTTCACCTGTGAGGTTAACCAATTCGTTACGTCGCTGTTCGAGATCAACCGAGGTAGCAAGTTCATTCTGCTTAATCTTACGTTCCTGCTCGACGGCATCGGCACGACGTGCGTAGATAGCCTGATCGGCACGCATCTGCAAAGCCTCACGATATTCAGCTTCCAAAGCCTTCGTCATCTCGGGAGTGGCTCTGATCGTCGTATAAAACAGACCAACGCATTCGATCCCCAATGTCGCCAGCGCTGGCTCTTCAAGCAACGCAGCCAGTACGCTCCGTGCGAGACGTTCCGAACTATGCAGAGCGTCCTCAAGAGCCAGTTGTTGCAACTCTTTACGTGTATGCATTTGCACTATATTGACAATACGCTGATTGAGCTTATCAGGGTCCTCCGAGCTGTAAGAACGTGTCTGTGGATCAATCGTAAAATTGAGCAATTGCGCGATAGTTTCGGGTGCCGTAATCCGATAAGTGATCTGTCCTTGCAAAGTCACTGATTGGAAATTGCCCGTGAGCTCATTGAAAACAAATGGTGCATCGACCGTCGACGCAGGCACAAGAACGATAGATGTACTTGGTCCCCAGTACCAAAAAGCGCGGCCCGTGCCCTGCCGAAAGATAGCTCCGTTAGAATATGCCAGAATATATTCGGTAGGTTCCGATTTAAAGTAACCTAATAACGCCATAACAAGCTCCTTATTCATCCATGATTATATGTTTTTGACTTAGTGTATAAATGACACTAAGTCAAATATACCTGAAAAAGACAGCAAAGTCAAGCTCCTTCTAGCGTAAACACTCCTATCTCATCGCTGAGCTAGAAGCCCATCTCTACTATGCTTTTAACAGTCATCTTACTTCTGCTATATAACTCTAGACGAGGCGTAAAAAGAATTCTTCAAATAAAATGAAATAAAATTATTTACACACAGCGATTTTCAGGCTACCCAAATAACATATTCCTCTTGACTTTGAGCGCGCTCGAAGTTTTATACTCTATCCATGGACATCGAACTACTCACCATTGAACAAGTCGTACAGCGTACTGGCCTCAGCGCCCATACGCTGCGTTACTATGAACGAATTGGTTTACTTGCCCCGGTCGGCCGTGCGTCAAGCGGCCATCGTCGCTATGCAGTTAGCGACCTCGACTGGATCGAGTTTCTCATGCGACTCCGGGCAACTGGTATGCCAATTCGTCACATGCAGGAGTTTGCTGCCTTGCGACGGCAAGGCAAGACCACTGCTGCCAGGAGACACGCCCTCTTAGAAGCCCATCAACAAATGGTGCAAAAGCACATTGAGGAACTCCAGCAGAACCTGGAAGCCATTACGCAAAAGTTAAAGCTATTTTGTTAGGAGAAATCGAAGCATGAAATATGGCATTTTGCTGCCCCAAGGCTTAATGATGGATCTGGCTAGCATAAAAGATCCGATTGAAGCTTATGAAGCAATGACCCGCACTGCCCAGGCCGCCGATGAGTCAGGCTATCATTCGATCTGGCTCGTTGATCACTTACATACCATCCCTCCATCACAGGAATTTAACTTTGAGTGCTGGACCACCACGGCTGCCCTGGCCCGCGATACCAAACGCGTGCGCATCGGCCAGGCAGTGACCTGTAACGGCTATCGGAGTCCTGCCCTGCTAGCGAAAATGGCCAGCACCGTTGATGTTCTCTCGCATGGGCGCTTGGATTTTGGTATTGGCGCCGGGTGGTATGAGCATGAGTATCGTGCCTATGGTTATGATTATCCCACTGCCCCCGAACGTCTACGTATGTTGCGTGAAGCTGTCCAGGTTATCCGGGCGATGTGGACGCAGGAAGAGGCAGTTTTTGAGGGCAAATACTACCAGATCCATGGAGCGATCAATCAACCAAAGGGCGTACAGCAACCTCACATCCCAATGCTGATCGGTGGCAGCGGCGAGAAGGTCACGCTTAAGCTAGTCGCGCAGTATGGCGATGCCTGTGACATCTCTGGCGATCTTGCCACACTGAAGAGCAAATTTGCTATTCTCAAAGAGCACTGTGCGACAGTAGGACGCGATTACAATGCCATCACTCGGACAGCAAGAACAGTCTGCATTATTGCTGATAGCGATGAGGAAGCTTTAGCCAGAACACCCGAATTTATAAAAACTCTCTTTGGTAACGCCCTGGACTCTGTGCTGATCGGCAGCCTGGACACTATTCGTCAACGCATTGCTGACTACGAAGCTATCGGTGTGCAAGAATTGAGGATCATCTTTCCGGATGTGCTCCAGTTGAACTCGATCCGCCAGTTTGCTAGCGAATTCATCATCGCATAAACGGTAATGTGTGACTTGATTTCAGACACCACTTCTTTTGTGCCAAGCTAGTCATATACATGAAGTAAGCAATTTCTTTTGGTCATCTGGCAGCCTGTAACTTTGTAAGCTTGCAGGCTGCCGAGCACAGGAACAATAGTACATGCAAGACATCATCCCTTATCAGCATTAGCGGAGAAGATCAATTAATGGTCATCCAGCAATCCGGTACTGATCGCACACTGACGCAAATAGGATTAGCACCATCGTTAGCTCACATCAACTCACATCCACAAGCAAGCAATTTCTAGAATAGGTGAGCTCTTTGGGATATACTTCATATTGTCTCTTAAATGACCCTCAAGCAATGTTTTCAACGGAAGAGGAGCCTCACCAGGGCTAAACGCATTGCTCATTCGAACAAGAACAGGTAGCTCTCTGGCAACGGTAGAAAAGAAGGAATAGTATGAAGATCAGGCCATTTCAGATCGAAAGATTTTTCGCACGCTACGAATTCCACGCTCCATATCTCCTCTCCAGTTCCGACTGTGAAGCGCTCTCCATTCAGCAACTCCTCGATCTAGAAGAGGGGGCTGCCGAACAATTTCAGCAGCACTGGCTAGGCTACACGGAATCACAAGGATCACCCGAGCTACGCAAAGCAATCACGACACTCTATCAATCCATTGATGCAGAGCAGATCTTAGTCCACGCTGGAGCGGAAGAAGCAATTTTTACTTTCATGAATGCTGTTCTGGACAAAGGCGACCACATCATCGTCCATTTCCCCTGTTATCAATCGCTTTCCGAAGTTGCAAACGCCATTGGCTGTGAGATCACACATTGGGAGACGCATGAAGAAGATGGCTGGGAGCTTGATCTCGCCAGCTTACGACAAAGCATCAAAGGAAATACCAGAGCGATCATCATTAACTGCCCCCATAATCCAACCGGCTACCTGATGAGTCGAGCCAAGCAGCAACAGATCATCGAGATTGCCAGAGAGCATCAACTCATCATTTTCTCCGACGAAGTATATCGCGGATTGGAGCAGCATCCAGAGGACGCGCTCCCGGCCGCATGTGATCTTTACGAGCATGCGGTATCATTGGGAGTCATGTCAAAGACGTTCGGCTTGCCAGGATTGCGCATTGGCTGGATTGCCACGCGTGATCAAGAGATCCAGGACTCCATGGCAGCATTCAAAGATTATCTCACCATCTGTAACAGCGCCCCCAGCGAGTTTCTAGCAACCGTAGCCTTGCGCCATAAAGAGCAAATAATCGCCCGTAATCAGCAAATCATTAAAGAGAATATGGAAATACTCATCCCATTCTTCACAACGTATCAGCATCTGTTCAACTGGATCGTCCCGAAAGCAGGCTCCATCGCCTTCCCAGCGCTTCGCTTTGATCAAGATGTTGAACAATTTTGCACTGATCTGGTACAAAAGCAGGGCGTCTTGCTTCTGCCAGGTACCTGTTACAATTTTGGGTATAAGCATTTCAGAATCGGCTTTGGTCGAAAAAATATGCCAGAATGCCTAGAAAGATTAGAAATGTATGTTCGTTCTACCCATCTCTAACAGTACGGAGTGTAACCTGGTTTGCGTCTCGATCGTCCACGCGTGATCATGACCCACCTGCAATATACGTGTAGTCAACGCACGTTGATAGAGCAAGGCTGCCTCAGAAATATTGCCTTGCATATACTGAAAATCTGCAAAATCGTGCAGAAGCGCTGCTGTCTCCAGGTGCTCAGATCCTAATACTTCTTCTCGTAGACGAATGGCCCGCTGAAAAAATACGTCCGCCTCTTTCAGTTGTCCTTGCTGGGCAGAAAGCAGGGCTAATCCATGGAAGGGATACGCCAAATTGATATGTTCCGAGCCGAGAAGTTTTTCCCAAAGCTGCAAGGCTTGTCTTTCAAGCGCTTCTGCCTTTTGATATTGTTTACGTTTTGCCGCAACAAGAGCTAACCAATGGAGCGCATACCCGCTTTCAGGATGTTCTATCTCAGTCTGTGCATAAATGTGAAGAGCACGCTGACACATCTGCTCCGTATGTTCCTCCAACCCTTGCTCATAAGAGAGAGTTGCTAAATTAAGAAGAACCAACGCAACTAATAAGTGATCTGGCCCTAAATGCCGCTCACGAATAGATAAAGCTCGTTGAAGTAGTGGCTCGGCTTGCTCATACGCTCCCATATACCAATACAGAAGTCCCAGGCCATTGAGGACAAATGCGACCTCAAGATTGTCTGGCCCCAGGCGCTGCTCAAGCAGGCGGAGAGCTCTCAGGAAGAGTACCTCGGCCTGCCTGTACTTGCCCTGCGCTCGGTAGAGAGCGCCCAGGTTGTTGAGGGCAAACGACATACTGGGGCCCTCGGCCCCCTCCTCATGCTCAAATATATGCAATGCACGCTGAAACAGTGACTCAGCCTCACTATGCCTTCCTTGCAAGAGATAGTTCATCGCCAGATCATTGAGCGATGCTGCAACTTCAAGGTGATCTACTCCCAGATGCTGCTCACGAATGTGCAAGGCTCGCAAATGAAGCAAGCCGGCCTGCTCATAGTTTCCCTGGCGGTAATGGACGAGTGCCAGATGGTGAAGTGATAGGGCAGTGCTAGGATGATCAGAGCCCAGATGCCGCTCACGAAGCTGAAGCGCACGTTGCAAAAGTGGTTCCGCAAGACTATGCAGTGCTCGCTCTTCTAAATAGATGCCAGTGCAGTCAAGAAGATCCAATGCTTCGTCAAAGAGCAATTGATACTGCTGGATCCATCTATCACATGCCTGAGCTTGTTCCAGATAACGCAGACAGAGAGGCCAGGAAGAGTTATCATTCAGCTGGACGTCGGGAAAGAGGTGTTGTACCGCTAGAACAACGCTTCTCGCCCACTGCTGTTGCTCCTCAGGCAAGAGAGATTCCATTTGCACAACCTGTACCAGACGATGAATACTTAATTGCCGTTCTCTGGTATGGCGATGAATCAGGGAAAACCCGAGCAGGGCCTCTAACATTTCGTCAAAGCGCAAGGGATCGGTCACGGCCTGCTGTAAGATTGGAGTCCAGAAAGGGGCACCATCGACGAAGAGTTCTTCGGGAATGTGATCAGGAGCTAGAAAGGCACAGAGTTGGAGGCACTGTGCAGCTGCGGGATGATGCTGTTCGAGATACTGAAATGAAAGTGACCATGTGGTCGCCACGGAGTTCGGGTAGGACGTCGTGTGTCTGCCGCGACGTGCAAGCAACTCCCGTCGATGTTGATGATAGAGGTGCAGATAGTGGGAGAGGCTGCATCCAATTTCTTCAATGTAAGCTCCCGCCTGATCAATAGCGAGTGGAAACTGTCCCAACTCCATGACAATATTGCTCGCCTCATTGATATCATCATCAGAGGTCTGATCCAAGCGATGAGCTCGACGTAATAAGAACTGTGTCCCTTCCAAAAGACCCATTGTATCCACTTCCAGGGAGACTCCAAAGTTACCAACGGCACTGGCACGTGTGGTGAGCAATAGGTCACCATGTCCACGTGTAGGAAAATAGGGGGTTGCTATCTCAATCGTATCGGCATTATCGAACACTATCAACCAGGGTTCTTCACATTTTTCCAGCCAACGAATCACCAGCTTTGCTAGCTTCCGTTCATCTTGTTCACCTTGCTGGTCAAAATCGGGGAGCAGCGTCGACAACTCAGCAAAACTGGTGAGAATGGTTTCCTCGCTGACTGCACTGATCCAGCATATATGGATATACCGTTCCTCTTGCAGACAACGGTAGGCGTACTCAATAGCAATCTGGGTCTTACCAATACCTCCTAATCCTTTGATGACCTGCGCCTGGGTAAGAGCAGCCTGACGAATTGGTTGCTGCGATGTCCTGGAGGCGAACTGTTTATCCAGAGCAGCAAGAAGATCTTCACGTCCAGTAAACAGTGGATTGCGTGCGTAAGGCACAGTCCAGATGTGCATGTGTGGTGGTAAACTTTTGGCAGGGGCGGTGGGCGAGGTCGCAGATGGAATATTGGCTGGTAATGAGGAAGCCTCCTCGAGAAAGCCTAATTCATGAGGACTCAAAGCAAAGAGGGTACACAGTTTGGTACGATAATAGAGGCTGGGTTGGTGTGTGCCCCGTTCCCAACGCTGGATAGAGAGCACGGTAGTTCCGATATGATCAGCGAGATCTTTCTGACGCCAGTTCCGCTGCATACGTTTTTGACGTAGATACTCGTTTCTAGGCATATTTCTCCTTTTATTGATTCAGGGGGAATTTCTCCTCAAATGTGCCCGTACGAGAAAAATAAATGATGGATACACTCTTTTTTCCTTTGGTATCCTACCATACACTTTACCATGATGCAAGTAAGTACTTACCTACTTATTTGTAAATTTCTATAGTAAAACTCTTCCACAAAGTTTGATAGCATAGCTTTTTCGCTTTGTTTCTCTCCTTTTCCTCTTAAAACAACAACTGGTCCAATATTTTGATCGATGAATGATCGGTGAGTGATAGGTGATGATCTCTAAGAAAATGATGATAATAGATATACTTTTTACAGAAGCACTGATGGTGTTGAGTGAGAGACTCAAAAAGCCGGTGTTTCTCTCTGTTTACATACACATGACAAGCACAGTCAAATAGTATGAACATGCTTGCATGTCTATTGACAATTTTCGTCGTTAACAGAAAGGGATTTTTTCTCATGGATTCAGACACAATTGCCACAAACATAACTGACTCGGGATCGCAATCAAACGGTCCGACTGTCATCCTCGTTCACGGCGCATTTGCCGACGCCGCAAGTTGGGCTGAAGTCACAGAACGCCTGGTAGCTGCCGGAATACCAGTACGAGCGATCGTCAATCCCCTGCGTGGACTGCACTCAGACGCCGCATACGTAGCGAGCGTCATCAACCAGACACCTGGCCCGGTGCTTGCTGTTGGTCACTCATACGGAGGTGCAGTTATCACAAACGCTGTCACTGCCACCAAGAACGTTGTGGGGCTCGTCTACGTTGCCGCCTTCGCTCCCGATGAAGGCGAATCTCTTGCTGATATCGTAGGCCGCTCGAAGGACAGCGTTCTCACTTCTGCCGTCCAAGGAAGTCAATATCCAACGGGGCAGGGTTCGGAGACCGCTACTGAGCTACTCATAGATGCCGCCAGGTTCCGCGACGTGTTCACCGCCGATCTGCCCCAGTTACAGTCCGATGTCTTGGGTCTCTCCCAGCGGCCCATTGCCGCCGCAGCTCTTGCAGAGAAAAGCGGTCCGCCAGCATGGAAGAACAACCTGCCAGTCTGGTCCGCAGTCGGCACCGCAGATAAGGCCGCTGGCAGTGATGTCGTGCGGGCCATGGCTCAACGCGCTGGTGCCGATATCACCGAGATCGAAGGCTCACACGTTATCATGATCTCCCGACCCGACGCCGTCATCGACGTTATTCTCAAGGCACTCAAGCACGTATCCTAACCTGGACACCGGAACCCCACCATTACCCGTGAGAGGAACCTTGTGGCGCTATCAAGGTTCCTCTCACGGCCCGAACTGCAAGAAGATCATTCACTCATATTCTCTCACAAAGGCAAGGGGAAAGGAGCATTAATGGAAACATCTTCAGAAACCGCCAGGCGTATCCTGCATGCATTCTTGGATCTTGCCGCAGAAAGGGGAATCGTCGCCACAACCACAAGCCTCGTTGCCAAAGCAGCCGGAGTAAATGAGGTGACCATCTTTCGTCTTTTCAAAAATAAAGAGGGGCTTATCCATGCAGTCTATCAACATGCCTCGCTTGAGCCTCGCATTACAGAGTACTCACAGGCACTCGCTCTTGGAGCCTCTCATTCTGCACAAGCTATTGCAGAGTTGATCGCATGTCTGATGTTTTTATATGAGTGTTTCTCCGAGCATCCTCAATTATGGCTCGTTGGGATAAGCGAATTTTGGCATTTCCCCAACCTCTATCATGAGCTCGACCTCCATTTCCATGCAGCTCATCTTCTTATTGAGCAAGCATTATCTCAGGCGTCGCATCTATTTCGTTTGGAAGTGGATTATGCAGGCACAGCGCTCAGCCTGTTCGGACTGCTCTTCACAATCATCTCCTGGCGATATCGAGGCTGGCTCATACTGGCAGATGAAGAAATCAAACACATGCTATCAAGAGCTGTTCACCTCTTACTCTAATCAGACCAGTTATAATTACGACATGTATCGACATCGTAATCGAGAAAAGCCGAAAAACTATCCGCTGCCAGACCTGACACGGCGAGAGCTTGTTCGCGCTCACTCAAGCTTGCAAAGCTAATCGAACCGAGATACACAACCTTTGCTCCCGGGAGCCAGAGCAATACTTCGAGCGAACAATTTTGTGGCATCAGATGAGATCGGTCATTCTGGGTTGGATAGGCAACGTTGATGCACCAGCATCAATATGAAAGATACTACCCGTCATCTGGGTTGACTCATTGGAGGCAAGATATATCACCGCATAGGCCGTATCTTCAGGTGTTTGGTGCCGTCCTAAGGGTAACATTTTCCCTTCCCGCAGGAGTTCCTCTTCGCTGATGCCCAGACTTTGCTGCAAGGCCAGTTCTCCCTCGCTCAGCACCCATCCAGGAATAAGGTAGTTGGCACGAATCCTGTCTGCTGCATACGCCCCTGCCAGGGTGCGTGTCAGTGCGAGGAGTCCTCCTTTCGCCGCAGCGTAGGCAACGAGACTCTCATGCCCTTGAATACCGTGGAGCGATCCAATATTGATGATACTACCACCTCCCGCTTCACGCATGCGAGGGACAGCAGACTTGCAGCAAAAGAAAGCGCCTCGCAAATTGAGAGCCAGGACACGATCCCATAAGTCAGATGAGGTTTCTTCAAGGGTTGCACGGGGATACCAACCAACATTATTGACCAGCACATCAAGTCGTCCGTAGCGATGTACAGCGCTCTCGATCAACGTGGTACAATCCTTCTCTTCCATCACATCTACTCTTTGGAAAATCGCCTCGCCTCCAGCTTCACGAATAGCAGCGGCGGCGGCTTGTCCGGCAAGCTCCTGGATATCTCCGATGATTACGCGCGCCCCCTCTTGCGCCAGCATCTGGGCACATGCTCGTCCAATCCCTTGAGCCGCACCGGTAACAATGGCCACTTTGCCCTGCACTCTTTGTACCATTCTTTTCCTCCGATATCTCCCCTTTTTGGATGGATCGTCGTCTCTAACCCGTAGCCAAAATAGTTCCATGTATCAAGCGATGCGGGATCTATTACAGCTTGAGTGAAACAATGTTTGCTTGTTTCACTCAAGCTATGTGAGAGCTGATTACTTTTCGCTCAGGCGCTGCAAGATTTTACAATAAGCCACGGGACCTCGTCGGAAACTACTCAGGCGAAAGAACTCATTTGGAGAATGGAACATCTCGTCTGGCAGACCAAAGGCAAAGCCCACGGTATAGACTCCCAGGTAATTAAGAAAGAGCTCGCACACAGGGATGCTGCCACCAGTCCGCGAATGATAGGGAGCTACGCCATAGATCTCAGTCAACACATCGGCGGCCGCCAGGCTTCCCCAATGATCGTCAGGAATCCGATAGGGTCTGGCAGTGCCGGGCTGAGGCCGGACCGTCACACGCACGCCAGGCTGGACATGCTTCTCAATATGAGCAGTCAGAAGCTTGGCAATAGTAGCAGGGTCCTGATCGGCAACCAGGCGACAGGTAATCTTTGCGTGTGCCTCATTAGGCAAGACAGTCTTGACACCTTCCCCCTGGAAGCCACCCCAAATACCATTGACCTCCAACGTCGGGCGAGCCGCCAGATGCTCTTGCGATGTATAACCCGGCTCAGAGATCAGAGCATTGACACCGAGATTATCCATTTGAGCCTGAGCATCGAATGGAATCAGCGCGATCGCCGCACGATCTTCGGCAGAGAGCGGCACCACATCATCATAAAAGCCCTCAACAAGAATCTTATTATCGGGGCTACGAAAAGAGTCGAGTATATATGTCAGGGCATGGATAGGATTAGTCACGGCCCCACCAAACATCCCCGAATGCAAATCAGCATTGGCCCCTTGCACATCGATCTGCACCCCCACCAATCCCTTACACGCGATCATCAGCTCAGGATGATCCTCGCTATACTGACCGCCATCGGAACTAAGCACCAGATCACAAGAAAACAAATCTTTATACTTCGCAATAAAAGGCGGCAGATGCGGGCTCCCTATCTCCTCTTGCCCCTCAAAAAAGAACTTCACATTGATAGGTAATGCTCCCTCTTCTTTAAGCAGCGCCTCGACGGCCAGAATAGGAGTAAACATATTTCCTTTATCATCTGACGCCCCACGAGCATAGACCCGATCCTCAATAATCACAGGCTCAAATGGAGGGCTATTCCACAGCGCCAGTGGATCAACGGGTTGCGTATCAAAGTGCCCATAGATCAACACCGTTGGCTTTCCAGGAGCATGTAACCATTCTCCATAGACAACCGGATGCCCCTCAGTTGGTAAAATCTCCACCTTCTCCACACCAGCAGTCGTCAGGCGATCTGCAACCCATTGAGCAGCTTGTTGTACAGCAGCAGCATGCTCAGGTATCGAAGAGATACTCGCAATGCTCAAAAACTGTAGCAACTCATCCTGGTATTGAGGCTGATGCTCTTCAAGATACGTCTCCCATGTCATAACGTCACAACTCCAATTCTAGCAAAGGCGAGGACGACACACGCTCGTTATAACAGCGATGCATGCCTTTCTCTATGACAAAGTTCCTATTAGACTATACGGATTAGCTAACAACATTTCTCACTGAAAGGCAAACGAAGAACTATGTTTAGACAAATCCATCACATAGCTCTTCGCTTATCCAGATACCGACAAAGACCCGACTAGAAGCCCTGACGAAGCCCCTCCTCAATCCACGTCACATGCTGTGCCTCATGTTGAGCATTGGCAACGAACATATCTCCGACCGTCCTATTTGCCCCAAAGGGTCCACCAGCAGGTGCAGCCAATTGCTCATCAGTAAACTGTTCCAGCAGTGCAAGTGTCTGTTGACGCGCCTCTGCCAGATCTGCAAAGAGCTTTTCTACACTATCATCGTGATGAGCATTCACATAGGTTTGATTATCCTGATTGCGCCAGGCAACCATCTCCTCACGGCTCATCGACCCCAACTTGCCAAGCAGAGTCGTATCGCCCTCAAGGGTACCACGCATCAGTGCCTGAATCCCATATTCATTGGGAGTAAGATGCGCGAGATGATCCTTGATTCTCCAAGGGGCTTCACCAGCAACCCCACTCGCAGTACATGGATTCTCAATAGTTTCTGGAGTAAATTGCTGAAAATATGTAATGATCTCTTTTTGCGACTCCGCAAGAGCATCTTGAATTTCTTGACGTGTTGGCATTGTACTCTCCTCAAAAATTTATATACAACCTGATTATACAGCCTGATTAAGCAGCACAATCAGCCCATCCACCTGCTCATCCGTAAGCAAGCCAAAGGAGACAAGCTTCACAAGCGGCAGACTCATCGCCGCTTCAAGTTGGCTATTGACATCGGCCTCCGAGCCCAGATCCTGTGAAGCAATCACAGCGTGCATCACAGCGGCAGATGACGGATAGGCAAAGAGTTCTTTGAGCGTCAGCCACTTATTGAAGGTTGGTATGATTGGAGCAGTAGTGACAGAGACCTGAGTACGTTGTACAATTTGCGTGCTCGACTGACCAAGCAGGAGCTCAAAATCGCCAGCTTCGACGCGCCATCCAGGTAACGAGACATCATAGAAAGCAAAATTGCGCGGCTCCAGAGTGAGTACAACATCTTTCTCTTCGCCTGGTTCCAGAGAAACCTTGGCAAACGCTTTGAGCTCTTTGACGGGTCTGACAACGCTCGCCTCCAGATCACGTACATAAAGCTGGACAATTTCTTTACCTGCTCGGGAGCCCGTATTACGCACGCGTACGGTGACATCCAGGGTCTCCTGATCAGTGATGGATGTCTGACTGAGCCGAACGTTCGCATACTCGAACGTGGTATAGGAGAGTCCAAAGCCAAAGGGAAAGAGAGGTGTCACCTTTTTCTGATCATAATAGCGATATCCAACAAACAGGCCCTCGCCGTAGCGTACCTGCCCGAATTCACCTGGATAATTCAGATAGGCTGGAGTATCTTCCAATCGGTATGCGAACGTCTCAGTCAATTTGGCCGATGGATTGACCTTACCGAGCAGTACATCGGCGACGGCACCACCAGACGCCTGACCACCGAGACCGGCCTCCAGCACAGCCTTAGGACTATCAATCCAGGGCATAGTGAGCGCCGATCCATTACAAAGTACAACGACCGTATGCGGCTGAACACGGGTGACTTCCTCGATCAAACGATTGTGTGCTTCAGACATATGCAGATGTGTCCGATCAAAGCCCTCGGACTCTTCTTTATCAGTCAAGCCAGCAAAGATAATGGCAATCTCAGCAGCTTGAGCAGCCCCTACAGCCTCCTGCACAAGAGCCTGGCTCAAACTATGATCCTCAGCATATCCTTCAGAGAAGGTCAGGGATATTTTATCGCCGAGCAGGATTTGCAACTCATCGAAGGCATTATCCAATTGCAGCGGATTAACTCTCGCACTGCCTGCTCCCTGATAGCGGGGGTATTTAGCAAAGCGCCCGATGATTGCGATTGACCCAACGCTCTCCGCCTGTAGCGGTAGAAGATCAGCTTGATTTTTGAGGAGAATAATAGATTCTGCGGCGGCTCTGCGTGCCAGTTGATGATGCGCATCCTGATCGAAGGTTGCATCTGGCTGTCGGCCTGCTGATCCCTGAAAGATCAGACGCAGAACACGGCCAGCGGCCTCATCGAGTGCAGCAACAGATAAAGAGCCATCCTCAACGCGTTGGACAAGTTTCTCGCTATGATTTCCGGACCTACCAGGCATCTCTAGATTCAGCCCGGCAGATAAAGCACTCACCTTATCATTAACCGCGCCCCAATCGGAGACCACAAGACCATCATAGCCCCATTCCGACCTTAAAATCTGGCGCAACAGTTCTGGATGCTCACAAGCATAGGTACCATTAACTTTGTTATACGAGCCCATCACGGTCCAGGGATGGGCTTTTTTGATCACGTGCTCGAAGGCAGATAAATAGATCTCATGTAGAGTGCGTGGATCAACCTCGGAGCTGATCGTCATCCGTTCAAACTCCTGATTATTACAGGCGAAGTGTTTCAGAGAGGTTCCCACACCCTTGCTCTGCACCCCCTGAACGAAAGCCACCCCCATTGCACCCGACAGCATTGGATCTTCCGAATAATATTCGAAGCACCGCCCGCCAAGCGGGGTACGTTTAATATTGATACCAGGACCCAGCAACACCTGCACATCATGTGCCAGACATTCTTCCGCCAGAGCTTCCCCAATCTGCTCAACCAGCGCGGTATCCCAGGAGGAGGATAAGGCTTCGGCGGCAGGAAAGCAGGTCGCAGGATACGAATTCTCAGCTAATGCATTATCCTCTAACGGCTTACGCAGTCCACTGGGACCGTCATTGACAGCGATTCCAGAAATACCCAGGCGCTCAACCCCATAGGTATGCCAGAAACCATCGCCAATAGTTAACTGAGCTTTTTCCGCCAGCGTCATCTGATCAAGCAATGCTTGGATATGTGGTTCCATCTTGTGCTCCTCCACTATGAGATTACAACAATGGACACATTGTATGACCTGATCCTACAACGTGTCCATCCACACAATAGCAGCAACGCGACGCTTAGAGAGACTGGCTACGACTCACACATTTCTCCCAGGTCTGAATATAATCCTCAGCTGAATTGAACAGCGGAACCAGATCGTCAGCCGTCAATCCAACATTTTTTAGATCCTGGATCAAATCCGGAAGCATGCCATAATGAGCGACTCCATCGAGATTAATATCGAAATCGCGCTGGCCTGCATAACTACGCTGCAAGGGAGTATTATTGCCCTGCATTGCCAGCCATTTATTCCAGATCGCCAGCACTTTGGGGTAGATATCATGGACCGTTTGAGGGTCTCGATTCGAGGTGCCTGGAGTTTGTCCCGTCTTCACTAAAAACGCCGCTCGCTGTTCCCAGGGAGCATCACCAGTCAACAGACCTGGACGCAACAACTGTGCATCACTGGTCGCGAAGAAGCCTTTCGCAAAATTCGCAACGCGCCCATTTATATCAGGAATATTGAAATTTGTCCAGGGATTGAGTCCGGCATAATAGAGCCCAACGGCCTGCCAGATATCGCGATCCATCGCGTCATAGACATTCCCCTCAAGCACGCCCTCAAAGCGGTAATGACGAGCATCCTTGATTGGTTCACTATAGCGCACACCATTCCCCTGCGCCGCAGTCTGAGCAGCCCGCAAGGGATTGCGTTCCGCATCGGCCCCTTCACCACCAACATTATAATCCAGATAGTAGCTCGAATTGAGTCCGAAGCGTGGAGAGCTAAATTTTGCCAGGCCATTGGTATCCGTCCCAATGCCAACCCCACGGCCTCCCATCTTTTCCACTGCGTACAGATATGCCTGAGCCCAGGCAGTGGCGGAGCCAGCGGAGTCCGCACTTATCTTTCCCGCCAGAGAAGGTATCACATCTCCGACAGGGCGCAGATCCTTCTGATTAGCGATGGGAGCCACCATCCCACCCAGATTTCTAATCCGTTCCACCTGTTCCGCCGTTTTCGTCTGCTCGCCAGCACATTTATGGATACTCTGTGTTTCTTCCTCCCAATGCCAGGCCAACTCTTGAAACCACGAATGTCCAGAGATCACAGGATAATCATACTGCTCTGCCAGAGTCAGGGTTGCTTCGACGGTCTTGTGAGACATATGATCGACCTCGATCATCATGCCCAATTGCATCATCCTCTGGATAAAGAAGCTGCCCAGATTTGTCAAACTGGCTGCATTCATATGTCCTTTATTCAGCGATAGATACTCAGCGTCGGGAGGATTATATCCCATTGTCACACGTAGAATATCGACGGCTGGCCCTGGATCTACATCAAGACGGTATTGAAACCCCAAAGGACTGCCATCTTCTACCTGAAAATAGTCGCCATGCAAGTAGTAATTATCCACGTTGAACAGATCATTATAGATTGCCGTTCCTCCCAGGACGTTATTCGCCAGATGGACCGGGAAGAGATGCCGAATCCCCAGATCATTGTACAGATGATTAAGATAGGTAAGGACATCAGTCGTCGTGACCGTACTTGGATTTTTCCAGCCTCCAATCGAATCGACTTCCACGCCCAGAATAACAGCCAGCTTGTTCTGATGGATTAAAGCTCGTGCATCGGCAGGAGAATAGGCAATCCCCATCCAATCTGAATGGTTTGAGACCAGAGTTTTCATAGCGGCGATCTGCGTCTCGACCGCCGTCCTATCATCATATGGAGCCTTCCCATTATACTGACTGGCAAGCAGTTCATTATTGACGGCATGAGCCACCAGCAACCGCAGACCACCATCAAAGGCGCGACGAATCCAATCGATATACATCTGCTGATGGACCATCGTAGTGAATCTCGGCCAGCCATCGAATTCAGGATAGCCTCCCACGAGATGTCCAATTCCCGAGCCATAACCTGTCTGCTCAAAGAGAGCCATCAGGACATTGCCATTGCTCCCACCGATACCAGTACCGCCAGCCCCATGAGATGGAGTACACCAGGGCAGAGCGGTATCTATCGGCCCATCAGGCTGCCCCCAGAATATGACGCCCCCAAAGGCCAGGTGAGCCATGGGATGAGAATGCACATCAGCAAATCCCCACACAGGCGCGGCGGCATCCACCTGGATCGTTTCAGCCAGAAGAGTTTGAGGAACGGCCGCTGAAAAGTGAAAGTCGTCAACATTAATGTGGCCAGACGTCGCGTTATCGATAATATGGATACGAGCCTTCTCGCCAGCCAGCGCCTGCGTATTAAAAGAAACTCTGCGTAGCCTCTCATTGCCATGCCCGGTAGTCTCAAAGACCTTATAAAATTTCCCTTGAGCGGCTAACTGGACAACGGGATAAGTTCCCGCCAGCTTTTTCGCGTTGGCTGTCGTTGATTTAATGAGCAATGAAACGCTATGAGAAGCGCTATCGTCAGTCCCACCAATCAGATAATGCAGCCAGGGAGACGCGCTATCGAGCACAAATTCATCTGACGTCAGAGTACCAGTCAAATGATTCTCGGTACTGACCCAAAAATCCCCTTGATGGCCCACCGGATGAGGACCATCCCAATAATCCCCACCGATCGAGACCAGGCCCGGCCTCACCTGACTGGTGTTAAATTTATGGCCACTAATTGGCTGCTGGAGAAATGCCTCACCTTTGGCGGTCCAGAAAGATAAATCGCCAGACTCAAAATCCAGCTTGAGTGGACGAAGCACTGCGGCCTGTGGACTAAATAGTTGCTGCCACGGTGTCACCAGTAAGCCAAGCAGACTGACAGTCGAAGCTGCCATAAAGCGACGGCGTGAAAGCCACAGCTGCCAGATCATACGGGCGGGAGGCAAGCCCTGTGGGAGAGATGTTCTTGTGCCAGGAACATCTGCCCTTCTCCCAGATGCTTTTTCAAGGAGATGAATGGAGTTGCTTTGTTTTTCTATACATGCTTTACAAATACTTTCACCGTGAGGAAGTGCTTCATTACATTTCCTGCATTTAGATACGTCCATGTTCACCTGCTTTCGAAGTATTTGACAAGTAGAATATGTATATTTTAAGGTATCGCTAGAAGCAATACAAGATGTTGACTCATTGACAAGGATTTATCCTCTCACTCTCGCTCTGCGAGAGAAAGGAACGCATTATGGAACGTAGTGAAACCTCCAGTGCAGCAGTCTCGACTACCGTATCCAACACCGCACCAACACGACCAGTCTCGCTGCTCGCTCAGATAAACCTCAACGCCTTCTGGATTGCCAATAATTTCCATTGGCAGGCGTTACTGGCAATTGTTCTCCCCAGCATGGTCGTAAAATTTCTTGGGGACGCCGATAAAGACATCAACCTGGCACTCGTTGTTATCTGGGGCACACTTGTCGCAATCATCATCAATCCATTGGTGGGTGCACTATCCGACTACGCCACCTTTCGCATGGGCCGACGCCGTCCCTTTATGATCATCGGCACCATTTTCAACGTGATCCCCCTGATCTGTTTTGCCTTTGCACCATCCTGGTTCTCTTCGACCGAATTACTCATCACCTTTGCCATTCTCTTCCTTTTTCTGCAACTGACCAACAATTTTGCCAACGCCCCCTGGAGCGCCATCATTGCTGATAACGTACCTCCACACCAGCGAGGCATCACATCCGGCTTCAACGGTCTCTTCACCCTCCTGGGAACAGCATTAGGAGCAATTGTCGCAGGACTCATCGTCAACAAAAACGATTCCCTCCCGATTTATCGCAACGAGATCGTGCAAATTTTTCTGATTGTTGCTGTCGTACAGATCGTATTCGTGCTTTATACGGTAATCACAGTCAAAGAAACACCTTTACAAACCCACGCGACGTTTGAGCTTGGGCCAATTATAAAACGATTTCTCTTCAAGCCATCCGATTATCCCGACCTCTCCTGGGTCCTACTTGCACGCTTGCTGCTCATGCTAGGAATCTGGATGGTCTTTTACTTTTTACAGTACTACTTTGATGATGTATTAGGTGGCCCTGGAGTCAAGACAATTATTTTTGGCTCAGCCTTCACTGGAGAACAATTTAATGGGGCGCTTTTCCAACCCATCCTGCTACTGGCGGCACTCCCCACTGCTCTGCTTGCAGGCTGGATTTCAGACCGTTATGGAAGAAAGCGGCCGGTCTACCTCTCAGGTACCGTGATGTCAATCGTCTGCCTTATCTTTATCATCGCCCCCAGCCAGGGTTCTATCCTGCTGGGAGCAGTCTGCTTTGGGGTCAGCTATGGAGCTTACTCTAGCGTGGATTGGGCTTTGACATGTGATGTCTTGCCACCCACCGATGAGGCTGGTAAATTCCTGGGTATCTGGACCGCTATGGGCATTATTCCACAAGTGATCGGGATCACCCTTGGAGCAGTCATCCTCCAGGCGTTACGTGGCCTGCCCAACCATCTCGGATACAGTGTCCTGTTCATAACCACGCTTCTCTTCTTCACTGTGGGAACAGTGATTATCAAGGGAGTCAAAGGAGTCAAATAAGCAACAAATAGCAAGCCAGCAGAGAATGGCAGATATCCCTTCCTCTTCCTCATCAACCATCCATCCTGCCATATCTCTGCTGGCTGCATACCAGTACTAACTAATCATCGAGCCCGATACCTATCAGGAATAGAGCTCAATGCCATTAATAAATGGATTGTCTGCTCCTGCTTGCGTAAAAGCGATCACAATCTGTCCACTGCTATTCGCAGTCACCGTAAACGACTTTGTCAGAGCCTTCTTGTAACCCGCCTGCGCATAGACATCAAAGTTGCTCAAAACTGAGCTCCCATTGACAGCCACATTAAAGACACGAGCGCCAGAGCTCTGGAATGTCAATTCGGCCCAATCAAGCTGCAATGTATAAGACTTCCCGGCCGTTAAGCCTGGCAGAGTATAGGTAAACGCGCTATTCCAACGACACGTCTGCCAGACTGCCTGCGGTGCGGGATTCGTCACACCACTGGTATTAATCGAGGTAGAGGTATCGCTGAACTGATTCCCTTGATTGAAATCTGTATCGGCGACAAAGTTACCAGTTGCACCACCGCCAGCATTGATCGCCGTCACCAAAGTGCGTGGTGTTGGGGTTGGCGTAGCTGTTGGAGTCGGCGTCGGTGTGGTTGTGCCGCCGGTAGGATTCCAGACTTCGATACCATTGATAAATGGATTGTCTGCCCCTGCCTGCGTGAAGGCAATCACGATCTGTCCGCTGCCGTTCGCAGTCACCGTAAACGACTTCGCCAGAGCCTTCTTGTAACCCACCTGCGCATAGACATCAAAGTTGCTCAAGACCGAACTTCCATTGACTGCCACATTAAAGACACGAGCGCCGACACTCTGGAAACTCAGTTCGGCCCAATCGAGCCGCAGGGTATAAGACTTGCCTGCCGTTAAACCTGGAATGGTATAGGTAAACGCGCTATTCCAACGACATGTCTGCCAAACTGATTGTGGAGCAGGACTACCGACCAGGCTGGTATCAATCGAGGTAGAAGTATCACTGAACTGATTCCCTTGATTGAAATCTGTATCGGCGACATAACTACCGGAGGCACTTCCACCAGCATTAATGGCAGTAACTAACGTTCCGCCTGGCGCTGGCGATGGCGTTGGCACAGGAGTCGGAGATGGCGTCGGCGTCGGCGTTGTGCCAGGAGGTGGCGTCGGCGTCGGTGTTGGCGTCCCAACCGGGAAACCACAGGTTTGATTTGCTGTACTCCAACCGGTATTGCCTGTTCCCGATGTTATCTGCCAGGATTGTGATCCTTCACAACTCTCGATACTACCTACAGACAGATTACTGGCAGTCACATTGCTGGCCGATCCAGTGATACTATTCACTTTATTAGAGAACGCGAACTCCGCTCCATTGATGTTGACATTATTAAAAGCGATCGTGCCTATTGGATTACCACCGTCAAACGAGATCGCAGCGAAGTTACTATTATCAATCTCATCGTTCGAGACCGTAAAGGGAGCACTGATCGAACCATTATCGGCCCAGAACATCAGTGCGCCAAACTGCGTAATCCCTTGATCACCCCAGCCAGCGATCCAATTGATCGTATTATTCGTGATCGTGGTGGTACCACTAAAATTAGCCTCCGGGCTCCCAAAATCCTCATAATCCATCATGATGCCGCCACCACGATACTGAGAGCCACTCACGATGTTGTTAGTAACGCTGTCGCTCCCACCACCATAGACGGCAATTCCATTCGCCAGATATACTGACTGCACGGTATCATGATCAAACGTGTCGTTATTATCACCAGTGGACGCGCCATTCAAGTCCGACCACAGCGCAAGGCCATCGTCGCCAGTGCCGCGAATAACGCTCTGCGTGACGGTTGAGTTGGTGACGCCACGATGGAAGTTGATACCATCAGCAAGCGTGCTATCGATGCGGCTGCCAGTGATCGTCAGGCCACTGAAGGGACCATCGAACCACATACCAACCTTGGTATGCTCGACCCACATATTAGAGATGGTCGAGTTGTTCAGAGAACCACCGATACCATTGTCCTGTATACAGTCGATACGATTTGTGATCTGGCCTTCGATAGCGAAATTCGAGATCGTCACATTAGAGCTGGAGCTACCATCATAGACATCATTTCCATAGACGCCTACGCCATTGCCGGTGCTACTGGTGGGTGCTCCCCCAAGGACCGAATACCAGGGGCCTGCGCCTGTCAGCGTAACATTGTTGACCAGAATATGGCTTGTGACCAGATAGTTGCCTTGTGGAATGTAGACACCTTTACCAGCGGCCTCACCAGCGTTGACGGCTGCCTGGATGGCTGAAGTGGCATCTACGGCGCCTGTCGGATCAGCATTATATGGAGAGGAAGTAACCGAAATGTAGCCAGCAGGCTGACCAATTGGAGTGGCTACTTGCTGAAAGTCTGCTACATCGATGGCATACGATGAAGCGGTATTTTCAGAATCAACTTGCAATTTGACCGTGCTTCCCTGAGCCATCTGAGGCAAGAGAGTATGAATCTCATCAAATTGATGATGAGCAGTGCCGCCAGGGCTATTTGACCAGTCATTGCCGTTACAATCCCCGAAATTCGGTGATCCATACAGCCAACTATACTTGGAGGTAAGTTGCAGATCATTGGCTTGCTTTACGCCATTGATGTAGATACTCAATGAAGCGTTGATACCACCGCCGCTGGCAGAATCAGGGATACTATAACGCAGGTTGATTGAATTCGCTGCGCTTGGGAGCGTAAATTGAACGTATTTTCCCTGTGTCAACTGAACGATTGTGCGATCTACGGCATCCGAGGCCAGATCACCCAATTGCATGTCAGGACCAATGATTGTACCGTTCGTGGTAGCACTATGAGCTTCTAGCTCCGTATAAGGAAGGGTGGCACCATTGTTACTTGTCACGCTACTTGGACCCACCTTGGCCGCATTGACTATGCGTGGGAAAGTAAATAGAATTCCAACAGTACCTGTTACCAGGAGAAGTGCAACAATTGCTCCAAGGAGTTTATTGCGCTTTTTGCTCTTTGCATCCTGCATCGTGCAATTCCCTTTCAAGGCTTCTAATTTACACCATACCGCCAGCCTGAGAGACAGCATAGTTTATCTATATCGCTGGAATAATCAATCATGAGATAATCTGAATAACGGTATCGATTTTATCTGGAACCCGGATTGTTACCTCCTTTCTTCATCCAGAACGTCAGCACTCAAAGTAACGCAACCTGATAAAAGCTCTCCTTCAGCGAGAAATCTGCATAAAAAAGACATGATGTGTCTACGTCATGTTGTAAGTACGTCATAAAAACCAGGCAACATAACGAACTTCAATAAAACAACTTCAACTTTGAGTAACTTTCCTATGCAGGCGTTAACAATGCCAGAAAGTAATTAGTAGGAAAGACTGAAATGACATCTCATGTGGAAAGAGGGCTGAAATGATACATGCCTGCACGCAATGCCAAGCACGGAGGAAACAAAGAATGCCACAAATACAGAGAGAGTGCTGATCTGGAAGAAATAAGCATCATAGCTGAAAAACCTCCTCAAAGATATTTCGTCGAACATTGACGATAAACGCACGAAGCCAGAAACAGCTTTTATATGGGTGCGACAATATCTCATCTAGCCGCATCCATGCCAGTGAACATTCCTGCTTCCCTCTTGTGCTCCAGAGCCGCGAAACGATCATCCTTTATATTCGTTGCCCGGTAGACATGCTGTAAGAGGAAATTAGGGTAACGTTTACCTTTTTCTTGCTTAAAAGGAAAGGTAGCATAGAAAACGGAGATTGTCAAGATCCTTGTTCTTGGGGAGAATCAATTTCATACTGACCTATTGCTGCGTAAACAGCGATCTCTGCTACTATATATCAGTATCAGGAAGGATGAAGAGATCAAAAAACGAGCAAAAGAGGTGTCTATTTATCCCAGATTTTAGATAAACGATCCTCCGATTTATTAGGGAATCGTTTACCTAAAACCTAAAGTAACGCAACAAATCATAAGCACAAAACAGGTAAGTTAGCGAATTTTGATGCCACAAGCCTCTACGTATTAGACGCGTGTGAAGGTGATCGGCAAATGATGAACACCCCCACTCAAAGGTTTCACAATCCCTACCTTATTTTCGTCAGATGGATGGCAGGTGATGGTTGACATACGCTGAAAGAGCATTTGAAAAGCTATACGCGTCTCCAGGCGTGCCAGCGGTGCTCCCATACAATGATGAATCCCTGCGCCAAAAGTCAGATGACGATTAGGGCTGCGCCTGATATCAAATATCTCAGGATTAGTAAATTGTGCCTCGTCCCAATTAGCCGACAGAATCCATGGAGTTATCCATTGACCCGCTTTGACCTCTTGTCCATCGATAGTCGTGTCGATGGCCGCAATACGGGGAAATTGTGTGACAGGAGGCAGATAACGCAGCACCTCCTCCAGAGCGCCCGGTAACAGGCTCAGATCGGCCCGCACCTCTGCCAGAGCATCGGGATAGCGATCAAAGCATAACAGCGTGTTGCCAATCAAATTTCTGGTGGTCTCATTGCCCGCAATCAGCAACAAAAAGCAGAAATTTACCACCTCTTCCTGTGACAAATGATTTCCATCGATTTGTGCCTTAAGCAAGGCGCTGATTAGATCATCTTGTGGCTCTCTTCGTCGTTGCTCCGTCAAAGCGATGAAAAAGGCCGCCATATCATACTTTGCCTGCTCGGCGCCGGGATGCAGCACTGAAATAAACAGATCGGACCACTGACGCATCTGAGATAAATGCTCCTGTGGAATACCCAGAAGTTCCATAATCATCATCAATGGCAACGGGACAGCAAAATCCTCGATCATGTCCATTTCACCCCGATCAATCACCTGATCGATCAGAGATTGAACATGCGTTACCAGGCGCGGCTCTAAACGTTCAACCGAGCGCGGAGTGAAGGCTTGAGAAAGCAAAGTACGCATTCTACGATGCTCAGGTGGATCAAGATCAATCATACTCTTCGTACCAGGTTTTGTTTCACGTGGATCGAGATGCCCACCCCTTTGAGAGGTAAAGGTCTTATAATCGGAAAGGGCTCGCTGAACTTCAGTATAACCAAAAACCTGCCAGGACTGCCGCTCGGCATCATAATAAGCTTGCTTGTTTGGTGTGGGAAGTAGACCGGGCAGAAAATAACCAGTCTCTGCATTTCCTTGCAACATGTACTCTTGCTCCTTAGCGCGAGAAAAGATACGTATGAACATCTTTTCTTGAGTATAAAACATACAAGCAGAATTGAGAAGGATTAATTTCTACCCATGACAAGATTTAATCTTTACTACTTACCTGGATACATTCTCATCCTACCAGTTGCAACCACGTCTGAGGGCCAGCAATCCCATCAACGCCCAGTCCGTGAGCGCTCTGGAAGTCGCGCACAGCCTGTTCAGTTAACGGACCAAAGTTGCTGTCGACGCTCACACTCTCACCGTTGGCATTCAGTTGTCGCTGCAATGCCTCAACCGCCGGCCCCGTACTTCCATTACGTGTTTCAACGATCAGAGCTGGCCACGTCTGAGGTCCCACCATGCCATCCACGCCTAACCCATGAGCGCTTTGAAAATCTTCGACCGCAGATTTCGTGAGTGGTCCAAAATCCCCATCGACCGAGAGAGAATAGCCACGCGCATTAAGCATCAACTGAATGCTGGCCACATTCTCACCACTGCTCCCCTGGCCAACATTTGGCCACACCGCACTGGGAGAACCAGTACCACCAGAAAGTGAGAGATGGAGAATTGTTAGATCGCTATATCCCTCCGTGTAGCCCACATGATAACGAGCATTATTGTGTGCATCCACCAGGGGGCTACTACCAGTTTGTACAATGAGAGAAGTATGTCCTTCTCCCTCATGATAGATCACCACATCGGCCAGGGCGGCATTGGCAGGATGGTTCCCCACATCAGTACCTATATTGTTGTCTACCAGATATTGATACAGGCCATTAATGCCAGTATTATACCCGCCAGACGTTGTCCATCCGACCCAGAGCAGATCATATGTCCTGCCATTCTTAGCCACGTAATTTCCATAAGCTGATTGCGAAGAGCTTGTCGTCAATCCTGGTATCAGCCCTTCTGTCGAGAGGGCACGCGCGACGAATTCAGCACACTGAAAATTAGGTTGTGCCGAACCAGCTGATACTGTCGAAGTGCATGTAATATTCGCGCAATTCCAATAATTATCCGCATACGTCACAGCAGTATTACTGGCAGCATGAACCTGATTGAATGGAAAAAAAAGTACCAGGCCACCCAGGACAGCGGATAATACAATTACGCTTAGTGCTTTTAGCCAGATGGCACGTAGTAGCCATACTGGATGCCAGACATCGTCAGTCATAGACGACTGTAAGGTTTGCTTTTTCATCATGAAGTGCATCAGAACTTTCCTTGCTAATACAACCTATCATTCACAGTAATCTCTCCGCCACATCCTCCGCTGGGGAACAAGCCCTTTCATCTGTCTGCAATCCTTTCTACTTATCTTTTCTGCGAGGTCCGAAATCAATCATAGAGGAGAAATGTAGGATGGGGAATAACATTTAAGTATCATTTGGGAGACATTCCGTAGATGCCCATGGAATAGAGGTAGTTTCAGGCAGCTAGCGAAGACTTGACAGGACTTTATTTAATCCTTATAATAAGTGTAACATTAATTAAGCAATGTCCTCATGACAAGTGTCCAGATAAGTAAAATAATTGTAGAATGAGCTAGCTCAGTAAGGATACCGCAGTATTGGCGCTGCTCTTCCTTACCATCTAATCAGATCTCTGCCTCATACAAACATCGGGATAAATTCCCACTCGCCATCAGCCGCCCTCGCACTCGTCTCGTCATGAACGGATTGACTCAGCTTTAATGTTGCTACTCTTGGTAGCCATTCGTGTATGATCGACAAAATTATCAAGGAGGATTATATGTCTCGATTTATCCCGAAAATTGGCTTCGCTTGCCTGACTATTTTTTTAATGCTCGCCATGCTTTCTCCCACCATTACTGCACAAGCGCATGGGATAGACCAGAATGAAAAAAATGTCAATGTCTGGCTGACGACAGCTGATCAGAACAACCTGTTAAAACAGCAACCCTCCCTCGCGCTGTCAGGGAGTAGCACGCCACATGCAGCGACAATTACGGTCAACAGTGGACAAAAATATCAAAGTATCACCGGCTTTGGAGCTTCACTGACATCATCTGCGGCCGTACTACTCACGCAACCCAACGTGGCACGCACTCAGGTCATGAATGAACTCTTCAATCCTCGCAATGGTATCGGCTTAAGCTTCTTGCGCCAACCGATGGGCTCATCCGACCTTGCGCCTCCACAAGATGCCAGCAAGGGATGGGTCGGCGAATATACGTATGATGATATGCCTGCTGGTCAGACTGATCCTACACTGGCCCACTTCTCTATCGCCCAGGACGACAAATACCAGATCACCTCACTCTTGAGAGAAGCACTCCGCATCAATCCCAACCTCAAAATTATGGCGACCCCCTGGTCACCACCAGCCTGGATGAAACTGCCCGGTAATAGCTGGGGACATTGCACAGCCTGTGATAATGGCAATGCTGGCTACTACGATGGGAGCAATAGCTGGGATAACACTGCCAACGACTCCGTTTCGATCACCTTTCAGGGAACACAGATTAAATTCTATGGAGTTGTTGGAACCAGCCACGGTATCGGAGCCTTCTCGCTTGACGGCGGCACAGAATCCATGATCGACTTCTATGCTCCTACCAGCGCAGGTCATACGCTTCTCTACACCAGTCCAGTATTACCTGCTGGTCAGCACACCCTCAAAGTGCGTGTGACAGGCCAACAAAACAGTCTGGCAGACTGGAACGGCATCAATCCCGACAGCGTAGATATCATCTCAGCCAGCGGAGTTACCACCGTTGACGATAGTGTCCAGGGGGCGGGACTCAATCAATTCCTTTATGCCGGCGCCGCCACAGCCAGCATCAACCAGGGATATCTAAATCCTAAATATTACCAGGCTTATGCCCAATACTTTGTCAAGTTCATCAAAGCATACGAGCGCGAAGGCATTCCGATCTACGCGATCACGCCTCAAAACGAGCCCCAGAACGGCAATAACATGCCCACCATGCTCTTGCCCGCCACCAGCGAGACAGCCGCGGGACTAAACTCTAACGGGCTCGCTATCGGCAACGAGGCAGATTTCATTACCAGTATGGCCAAAGCCTTTCAACAGGGGCACGTCCACACAAAAATTTTAGCCTTCGATCATAACTGGGATACCCCACAATATCCGAGCGCCATTTTGAGCGGTGCGGCCGGCAAGTATGTAGACGGCATTGCTTTCCACTGCTATGGTGGTGATGCCAGTGCACAGGACGCATTTTACGGTGTCAAAGACATCTATGAGACCGAATGCTCAGGAGGTACCTGGGAAAACAACAATCAACCGACCTTTGCAGCCACCCTCAAAGACGTCATGGAGCTTGGCATCGATTCCATTGCCCACGGCTCCAAAACAGTCGTGCGCTGGGGGCTGGTACTTGATCCTGATGGGAATCCCCATCTCAACACCTCTGGATCATGTAGTACCTGCCGTGGTGTGATCTCCATTGCAGCCAATGGATCCGTGACCAAAAATTCTGATTATGCTGGTCTTGGACAATTCAGTAAATTTGTAATCCCTGGTGCAACACGTGTTGGTTCAACGAGCACAAGTAGCAATCTTGAAAATGTGGCCTTTACCAATCGTGATGGCAGCCAGGTCTTAATCGTCTATAACAGCAATGATTCCAGCAGCGGTACAGCAACAACCTTCCAGGTGCAGACAAACAGCAAAAACTTTACTTATACATTACCTGCTGGGGCAGCCGTTACATTCACATGGCCGAGCGGACGACACTAGTATTAGTAGAACAATTATAATCGAGAGCAAAGCGTATTAATGGAATATGCTTTGCTCTCTTCTCCTCCTTTTTCCTGGCCAGGAGCTAAAAAAATTGCATCTGTCAATTTGTCACGTTTTCTCCATAGACATTTATCTCTTCTTCTGTTTAAATTAAAAGAAGGAGGTTCTCATGACTGAATCCCATCCAGATCAACTACCAATCAGACGCATTGAGCAACATGCCCAGACTATTTATAACCAGTCTTTTAAGGACCCCTGGGCACCACCATTAATGTTACCGCCTCAAACTCAAACATTTGTCGGACATGAAGAAGACCTGAAATGGCTGATGCAGCAACTTACGACGCCGTCAGCAGATGACAATACGATCATTGCCATCTGTGGACCAAGTGGTATAGGCAAAACGACGCTTGTCGCTGAAGCAGTCAGACGCCTGAGCGATCAGGGAGCGTTTAAGTCGCGCTTTCCTGATGGTACCTTCTATTATTCTTTCAATACACACCCGGCGCCCTCTATGGCTTACGAGGAGCTGGCACATATCTTTGATATTTTTGATCAAGAGAAAGATGATGATCCACTACGTGCGGCTACCCATAGTCTCAGTCGTCGGCGCGCACTCCTGATCTTTGACGGACTTGAAGCGTTTGCAGAAGCATTGATCCCGACGCTCTGCTCCCTCGGGCAAGGGAATATGATATTACTGATCTCTCGTCGGCCCAAAGACGCATCATACGCAACATTAAAGCGTAATATTTCGCCACTCACACAATCTGAAGGAGTCATGTTGCTCCAGAAGATCGCTGAGACACAAGTCACAGATCAAGAAGCTGCGGGACAACTGGTAGCACAAATGAAAAGCATTCCGCTGGCACTCCAGTTCATTGGAGTTCACCTCCTGGTTCACCAGGAAAACGTTACGGACTACCTGCAATGGTTTGAGCGAGCGAAAAGTGCCGCGCTCAAGAAAGGGAAGCAACAAGCCTCAAGTCTCATCATGCTTCTTCAGCGTACCTACGATACACTTGATCCATGTGAGCAACAGATGTTCGCGCTCCTTGGACTCCTCGCCCCGACACCTTTTCCCAAAGACCTCGTCCAGCAGATATTAGGAGTCTCTCCCGAGACCCTACAAAAAGCCCTGGATACACTGGTAAAGGTCAGCATCCTACGCAAATCTGGCGAAAACTATGAAATCAGTCATCCACTCTTGCATACATTCGCCAAAGAATATCTCGCCACCCAGATCCATGAGCTCCCAGCCAACCTCACCTTTCCTGCGCCCACATGGATCAAACACATTACTCGCGTTGGTTCCATCCGACGCTCATCCTCACAGATCTATAGTACATGGCAAAATCAGCTCCTCACACTTTTACAAGCCCATTTCGCCAAAAATGATCCTCTGGATACAGCAATTGAGACTCTCTGGTTACCACAGGTACTTCCCCTGGTGGCAAACGAATACGAGACATCCCCACAAAGTCTGATCCTGGCAAATCTATTTAATAGTGCCGCCTTCACTGCCAGAGCCCAGGGAAAATATGTCCTGGCCAAACTCCTCCTGCAAAATGCGCTCGCTATCCGCGAAGAACAAGCAGGTGAAGATCACTCTGACACGGCACAAAGCCTCAACGATCTCGCGGAATTCCGTAGCAAGCAAAAGGACTATATAGCCGCTGAAACGATGCTTAAACGTGCTCTTGCCATCCGCCAGCAACATGTAGATCTCATCTATCCTGACACAGCACTCACGCTTAATAATCTAGGACTCCTCTATCAAACACTGGAGCAATATGATGAGGCTGCACCCCTCTTTAAACGGGCTCTCGCCGTCAGTAAAAAGCTGGCAGGTCCTGTCCATTCTGACACAGCATACATCATCAACAACCTGGCGCAGCTTTACATAAAGCAAGGAAAACATGACGAAGCCGACCCCTTATTACAACTCGCCCTTGCCATCAGAGAACAGCAACTAGGGCGCACCCATCCCGATACGGCACAAAGCTTTTATCTGCTCGCCGCTTTCTATCAGACACAGGATAAAGATGCTGAAGCCGAGCGTTTCTACAAGCAGGCACTCGCTATCCGTGAGGAACGACTTGGTGGTGAGCACCCCAATACCATCCTCAGCCGCAACACACTTGCCACATTCTATAAAGTCAGGGAGAGATTTGCCGAAGCCGAGCCCTTATTCCTGCGTGCCCTCACCATCCGTGATGCGCAGTCAGGTTCTCCTCACCCTGATACGCTTCACACCATAATCAATTTAGGAACAGTCTATTATGAGCAGCAGAAATATACTCTGGCTGAACCCTTATTCCAACGGGCTCTTACCATCTGTAAATTGCATGTAGACCCTATTCACCCTGACATAGTCCGTGTCCTCAACCTCCTTGCCACTCTCTATCAGGATCAGGGGAAATATGATCTTGCCGAACCTCTATTTCAACGTGCACTCATATTCTGCAAGCAACAGGTAGGGGCCAAACATCCTGATATGGCACACAACCTCACCAATCTAGCAACGGTCTATAAGGACCAACGCAAGTATGCCGAAGCCGAGCCCTTATTCCTGCGTGCCCTCGCCATCCGCGAACAGAGCCTGGGACACGATCATCCTGATACAGTGCAAAGCATCAACAATCTGGCCGCGCTGTACCGTACACGGCAAAAATATGCTGAAGCCGAACCGTTATTTCAGCGTGCCCTCACTATCCGCGAGGAACAGTTAGGACCCACTCATCCCGATACAGCCATTAGCCTTAACAACCTGGCCGCACTCTATAAGACCCAGGGGAAATATATTCTTGCCAAACCCCTCTTCCAAAGAGCTCTGGCCATCCTGGAACCATATCTAGGACGATCACATCCCACCACGATTACCGTCAAAAGGAATCTCGCCTCCCTCTCGCACTTAATTAACGAGGAAAAAGCGTCTGCCAAGCAACAGTTACAAGGTAGAGAAGGAGCATAGTCAGAAAACCACTAAAAAAGCAGCTTTCCTTGCCCATGATCCCTTGGATTGACACGGGCAAGGAAAGCTGCGGAGAGGATCAACCTACCTATGGTTCAGGGTCCAATGGCGCTGGCCCGGGAAGATGTGATGTACACAGATCCAACATGGGTGTTGTATCCACAACATACGAGCTGGGTGGGTCGCGTATAATATTCACCGTGCTATACGGCATCGAATTTTCACAATTGATGATAGCTTGATCACCATACATGCGTGATGCAACCCCTGTCCCTATAAAGAGATCGATATGCCCATCTGCTCCACAAGCCTGGCAACTATCATCGCGGATAAAGTACTTTTTAAATTCCGAGATGTAGACCCTCTCACCTTGCGCATAATTATTCGCAAACGCTCCATCATATGCAGATGCAAACGTGACAGGATTGTCATAGGTGCCCAGTCCACCGGCATGAGTACGACCAGGTATGGCGGAGCCACCTATATTATCCTCATCGGCCGGATCATTATCTGGATACCCATAAAAAGTGATGTTTCCATTTGTCCCACCAACGGGAATGACGTTTCCTGGAGGCGTTCCTCCCGCGCAGGCTGGCGGATTGGTTGGTGCATTCACCAACGTTCCGGCAGTTCGAGGTACATCTGGCGTGCGCGTCGCGTTCGCCGCTGGATAAACCTGCGACCAGGTCGCTGTATTGTTGGCGATCGTAATATGAAACAGCTTCGATCCATTCGTCGCCCAACCGACCGTATCACTTATGAAATCGAGATTACTTAATGTCGAGGGATTGACGACCGCAGTCAAATCGTCGGCAGAGATCGTACCATCAGTCGCATTCGCCAGAGTGATCCAATTGGTGCCGTCAAATTCGTACAGGTGCCCATCGCCGTACGTCCCATTGGTCTGCTCCTGGCCAATAACAAAAACATGATTCTTATCAGGAGCTGACAAAGAATGTTGCGAGTATATGATCGGTACACCAAAGGTAGTGGTTGGACTCAGCTCGCTAATCACATAGTTTCCATTGGCTGTCAGAATTTTTACGCTATACAGATGTAAGGTAAAATGCGTTGGATCATCCCCATCGGGATCGCTCTGTACTTGAATAGGAAAGATTCCTGTGCCATCTGAATACATAATCGGCGGCATCGACGCCACCAATGAGTCATTGTTCTGCTTAGCCGTGCCACCTGGAATAGGAACAAAATTTGTTCGCACCCACATAGAAGGTGCACCCATCTGCTGGCTCATCCACACACGAGCCCCATTGGTTTGCATGCCAGTCGCCATACCAACGTAGGCTCCAATAGTGTTTACTGTGCATCCCTGCACCGTGTCAGGAACAGGCGCGGGGCAATGAGCCGCATTGCCAATATTACACGTTGGAGTGATTGTCAGGCCAGACAGTTGTCCTTTGATAAAAAGTTGATCCGCTGCCGCTCGCTGAGACTGTTGTGTACTGTGCGATATAGCAGACGACACGGCAGAGCTCAACCCACTTAACGTTACAAAAATTCCGCCAGGACCACCTAGACCTGGGATTACAAAGGGTACTTGCTGGTTCCAGGTCACGCCCCCATCAAGCGTATGATAGATATCACCAACGGTGCTGCCATCATTGTTTGGCGCAAGCATTACTTCCAACCAACCCTCGTGAGCATTAATAAAATACGGCACAGCCAGGCCCACAATATTTTCGACCTTGATTGGCTTGGATGACATCCACGTCACACCACCATCAATGGTCGAACGCACAATAACGCTGGTGCCAAGCGGCGGAACATTGCTTGTATTCACCGTTACCGTGCCATTGGCACTAACAGTAGGTGCTCCTACCGCAGTTGACGCAGCATCAATATCACTCTGTGATACAGTTGTTTCTCCTATAATCCAGGCACGATTAAAATCCAAAAAATAAGCCCCGATGATTCCTTGCATTTGATCCGTAGACTTCGCAGGTGTATTGGCAGTCTCAGCCGTCTCCCAATCCAGAGGTGTCAGATCAGTCCAAGTCTTACCACCATCGCTAGTGCGCATAATCGACTGAGGCGTCGTCGCCCAACCATTATCCTTACTAAACATTTTGAGCTGTGAAAAATCGTTTTTACCAAAGACCTTATTCAACGTATTACTAGAAGATGACTGTGGGAGGGGTGGCGTACCAGAGTCTGTACCAGCACCTATACAGAGCGACCCCATCAGCAACGGAGCGACCATGAACACCATGAGCAAGAGAAAAGGTCTTTTCAGCTGACGCTTCTCATGCAATTTTTTTTCCATTGCACAAATATCCTTATCGACTACTTACTTTCCTGGCTTTTTCACTCTCACCATCGTTCCATTGCCATCCAGCACACACATTTACAGGCAAACTAGTACCTGATGCTTCATAACCATGTCAGAGCTACACATTTCAGGAAATTTACTGTTAAGGATTTACCTTAAATACGCAAACATATTCCTATCTTTTAACAGCACATATTCAGCGACAGCATCAATCGCATCAGACTCGCAGGTGTTAGAAAAATGCATATATATATAATAGAAGAAAGATTTCAAATACCTAGAGGAAAATAGGGACAAATTCATGGCATTAAAACTCCTTGCGCAGTGATATAATAATGTTGGAAACGTTCAGCATGACTAAAAGGAGCTTCTTTTGTGACGTCCGAGATGTTTTTAAGCCGTATTCGTATTTATCCCATTAAAGGCTGCGCTGGAACTGATCTCCAGCAAGCATCCATCGATAACTATGGCTTGCATTACGATCGGCGTTGGATGCTGATCAACGAGCAAGGCAGTGATCTGCACCAATTTGACTATCCACGACTTGTTAGCATAATTGTCTCGTGCTATGAATCCATACTCCACATCCAGGCCCCCGGCATGTCACCTCTTGCCATATCAGTACAGCCACAGCAAGCCGCTCCACTTGTCGTGCGCTGGTTCGATGGGATCAGCGAAGCCCTGCCAGTAAGTAGCCAGGCAGACAAATGGTTTCAAGACTTCCTCCACATTTCATGCCGACTTGTTTTTCTCCCCAGGGGCGTACAACGTGCGATAGAATCAGCTGATTCTACCGATCAAATATCCACAGCCTTCACAAGCCATCAATATCATCTTCTCGGCGATGGCTCGTTAGCCGACCTGAATCAGCGTCTGGAAACGCCTGTCTCCATCGAACGTTTTCGTCCCAACTTGATCATTGGCGGAGTCCCGGCCTTTGCTGAAGACAACTGGCGTACACTTCAGATCAATCAACAAACGTTCCAGATTGTCGGACCATGTGAGCGCTGTGCCATCACGACTGTCGATCCACTCAGAGAGGTGATGACTGGCAAGGAGCCTCTCAAGACACTGGCACGTTATCGCACCTTTAAGCGTAAGGTGCTTTTTGGGCAATACCTTCTCTCCAGAGAAGCAGGCACGCTCCATGTAGGCGATGCGGTACGTGTCTTAGGATATCAATCAACGTAATCAGCGGCAGCTGAAGAGGAGCCTTTTGGCATTAATATTAAAGGCATTGTCAAACCAGGCGATGGAAATAGCTCTAAGATTTCCTCTATTGATCAGGGAGAAACGCAAACCTGGATCATATCGCCGCCGCCGGAGGCAATATATTTCCCATCAGGTGACCAGGAAAGCGTTCGGATTGGAGCATTATGAGAAAACGTCAATAACTTGCGATTCGTCATCGTGTCCCACACCTCAACCATCTTATCTTCACAGCCATAAGCAAAGCGCCTTCCATCGGGAGACCAGACTACCACATCAAGGGGAGCAGGATAAAGATAACTCAATACCTCACGATTTGAAGAGGTATCCCACATCTGCACCTGCCCATCGGCTCTTCCGCAGCCAACGCGTGAGCTACTATATATATTTGACGCGGAAGAAACATTCGAGGCTGAAGTATATACATTCGGTGACCAGGCCACACTCATTACCTTCGTCGCTCCCTGACCCTCACCATACACAGCCACCTTTTTTGCTGCGAAAGCTTCCCAAATCTGAACCGAGCCATCATCGCCGCCTGAAGCGATCTGATAGGCGCGTCCAGGCAATGATGCCGGGCCACTCGGTGACCACGCCAATGAATTTACACTACCAGTATGATCACGATAAATCGAAACAACCTGCCCTGACGTTGCATCCCACACATGAACCGTACCATCAGCGGCAGCGGTGGCAAGCAATGATTGAGAAGGAGACCAGGCCATCGCATTGACCATCTTGCCAGCATGACCACGATATGTGCTTATCAGGCGATTGGTAGCGAAATCCCAGACCCACACCTGAGCATCACTACCAGCAGTTGCAATACGCGAGCCATCGGGTGACCACGCTACCACGCGCACAGCCTCGGAAGCATCTTGATAAGATTTATACTCGCTACCTGTCATAGCATTCCAGATATGCACCGTCTTATCATTGCCCGAAGAGATAATCCGCGAACTATCAGACGACCAGGAAAGGGAACGCACTTCATGCTGATGCCCCCAGTAGCGACTGATGATTGTTCCTGGCGGCCCCACCTGGACCAAAGAAGGTACAGGAGTAACAGGATAGACAGTCGGAGTTATGCTACCCTCAAAAGGATCACTCGATGGAAGTGCAGGTACAGTGCTAACCTGCTCGGGCCTGGAAGTTCCCACCTGGCTGGCCTGCTCAAGCGCCTGAGCAAAGGCACGAACATTGGCAAAGCGCTTCGTGGCATCCTTTTCCAGGGCAATCATCACCACACGCTCCACATCAGGAGTCACCCCCTGCATTTTTCCGCGCAACGAGAGAGGAGATGCCGCCAGATGTTGTGCTACGATCTCTGCAAGCGAGCCACCATAAGGACGCTTACCAGCTAACCATTCATAGGCGATGATGCCCAATGAGTATTGATCGCTTGCGGGACGAGGATAACCCTGTATCTGTTCAGGTGCCATATACGGCAACGTACCAGCCACATCCTGTACACGCTGAGATTGCAACGTCTGAGCCATCAGAGCGATACCGAAATCGCTGAGGAGCACCTCATCACGCCGCCCCAGCAACATATTCTCTGGCTTCACATCCCGATGGACCAACTTCTCATCATGAGCATACTGCAAAGCCTCAGCGATCTGCTTCACATAAGAGACCACTGTCGGAAGCGGAACAATCGTACCACCGGGATGGCGCTGACGAAGTGTTCCATTCGAAGCATAATCCATTACCAGGAACGGAGTCGTATCCTCAACGCCAAACTCCAGCACGCGCACAATATTTGGATGAACAAGATGCGCAATATTACGAGCCTCGGTACGAAACCAATCCAGCGAATAGTTTTCCGACTGCGCTTTAAGCACCTTGATAGCAGCCTGTGTACCCAGATAAATATGCTCTCCCAGGTAGACCTGAGCAAACGCTCCCTCCCCCAGGAGGCGGAGAAGTTTATAATTACCAAACTGCTTTTTTAAATAATCGTCCATACGGCAACCTCATCGAGTAGATGCACGTGATTCATCTTTTTACATCTCGTAGGGATAGCATAGCATACCAGGAATAAATCATCCACCCCTCACAAAAGTTGTGCGTCGTACGCTTGCCATACGCTATCCTGGACGAGATCGCCTGTTATGGAGGAAACAGAGGAAAAGTAGGAGTCAGGTAGGAGGTAAGTAGGGATGGTCGACATCATCGGCAAAGCATGGAGATCGTCCATCCCTACCATAAAGAGTTGTATCACTGTCCAGAAACACGCTTTTTATAAGCATTCCAAGCTCGCTCATCAATATTAGCCTTTGCTTTGAGCGCACATAAATCCTCTGAGCTCAAAAATTCCTCTGCGAGATAGCAATATCGCCCTAACTGTTCCTCTTTCACTGTACGTGTCATTGGCAGGACGCGCCATCCGCGGCTCCGAAGCTCTCGCACATCTGTGAGAGCCTGCAAGAAAAGTACCTCGACCGACTTGAATGTATTTATCATCTCTTTTTCCCTGCTATCCCTCAACAATGAGGGTCTAAAAGCTAGCAATATTCAATCCCGATGCAAGCATAGCACATTTATGATACGGAGAAAGAGTAGAACAATGGTGCAGAGCAATTTAGAGCAGGAGAAGAGACTTATTAATACTGAAGACCTTAAGCAATGATTGGATGAAAGACTTCAAAAATCGGTCAATCTACACAAATTTTTCTGTTTTTTCACGCCCTTTTTGTATGATCATTTTCCTTCGCGATGCCACTACATCGCATCAATAGAGAAATTTTGTGCAGAGTATACGAATTTTTCAGGAAATTTGTTTGTGCGAAATTTCCATGTTTTAGCTGCTGAAAATACTAATCCAATATCACACAAACCTCCTGACTAGCGTAGACGCCAGGACCCTCTGGAGGAGTTAAACGACGACATTGTCTCTCCTGCTCGCATAGCCATGCTAGTTATAACTCCTGAACTGCAAAGGCATCCTACCTTTTTTGCTCCGATGAAAGTAGCTCCGAAGCTGTCACCCCCTGCCAGTCGTTATCATCTATCTGTTCGTGCACTGAAAGGTTTTCCTGCACCACATGGGCAATCGCCGAGGCATGCGAAAGAAGAGTGCGCATAGCACTGAGCACATCGAGATGGAGGGCGCTCGACTCGACGCTCGAGGATATTCCCGACTGCACACGGCGCATATGTTGTATCTGTAGCAGACGTTGCTTCTGGCTAAGCATAGTCTTCTGAGTAAAAAAGTTTGCTGCTGCTTGAGCATCTTGTGCGGCCAACGAGGCAAAAGCAAGCTGCACCACAGCCATCAAATCGCGATGATAATCCACAATCTCCAGCCAATCCTGTTCAAAAAACACGATCTGCTTCCGGCGTTTGCGTCGAGCCAGACGCATCCACTGCTTATCCAGTAGATCGCCCATGGCTTCCAGATCGGCAATAATATACAGCAGCGCCACCTGACGCTGCTTTTGTGAGACTGTCATCTGCGCTTCATCGAGTTGAACAAGATAATATTTTAATGCTTCATTGAGCTCATCGAGATGATCATCTAAAGCCTTGATTTCTGTAGGGATATCAGAGCTTTTCTCCTCAAAGGCATGAATACTCTGCGCCAGCATCTCAGTAAACAGATCCGTCATATGTCCCACCTCGCGCATAGCCAGTCCGAGAGCCACGGCTGGCAGGACACAAAGATCGGTGCTCAGTACATGAGAGATGCTCGAAGCCATCGTATCCGGTTCGCTTAACAGTTTCTCGACCAGACTCGCCAGCGGTCGGGCCAGAGGAATGAATAACAGGGCCAGCACAAGATTAAAGCCAAGATGTGATAACGCCACTACCGTGGCTGGAGGTAGAGGAAGACGAGAAAGCATCATCGTTACAGGAGCAAGCACGAGCAAGCCAATACACGCGACCACAAGATTCGTGCCAGTATGCACCAAAGCAAGCCGTCGGCCTGCAATCGAGCCTCGCGAAAGGGCCGTCAGCATCGCAGTTACAGTCGAGCCAATATTAGAGCCCAGCATGAGAGCAACCGCCGCTACCAAAGGCAACGAACCATTCGAAGCTAAGACAATCACCAGACCAATACCAGCAATGCTCGAAGAGAAAGCCATCGTCAGCACCATCCCAATCAGAACCAGCACGAGCGGAGACGCCACCAGAGCATCAAAGATTAACAAGATAAGATGATTTCCCGCCAGAGGACGACTTCCGGCCTCAAGAGCAGCCAATCCAAAGATCACCAGACTAAAGCCAAAACAAGCCTGACCGATCCCACTTCTCTGACCATGACGTGTTATCATAGCCACAAGAGCGCCCACCCCCATCACGAAGCAAGCAAGATCAGTGATAGGAAAAAGTAGAAACTGCACCATAATAGCCGATCCCACATCTGTTCCTACCAGCGTGATAATCGCAATCGTGAGCGGAAGCACTCCTACACTAACAAGGCTCACAAGCAGAGAAGAGATTGCTCCACTACTTTGCGTCACCATCGTCATCCCCATGCCAACCCCAAAGGCCACCAGGGGATATCTGGAAAGAAATTGAATAGAGCGACGAAGTCTGAGTCCTGCATTATTTTGTAAGGCATCGGTGATAAGTCGCACACCATACAGCAGTGAAAGCACACCACCAAAGATTAACCCCAGGAGGGCTGTTGGATTAGTTGTCTGTAACATGAATATCCTTACATCATCAAAATAAAAGAGCCAACAAAATAAAAATACCAGGAGCCATGGATAAATTTCTTGCCGCTACCTAAAATTTATATTAACACATTATTAAGCGAATGTTAAGGGAATGTTAAATAGATCCTAAAGGCCCCTAAAAAGAGAGGAAGAGGCCATCGCCAACTATTTCAGCCAGCTACACACCTGATAGCTTCAGACAGCTTACTGGCCTGGCACTTGATCGGCTATGGACAGAAGCCGATAACAGACGTATCTTCACGACAGAACGTCGGCTTATTGAGTAAGACCAATGAGCTTAATGAAACCGAGAGCATCAGTAATTTTGCTTTTTTTCTTGACTTTTAAGTGTGCGACTAGTAGTATGGTGACACTGTTAAGAATGCATATACATTTTCTTTCGTTAAAGACTATACTACTAAAGTAGAGGAACCACTGTTGAAAGATGTTCGTCTATTCAATCGAAAATTTAATTCACATACCCTTATTGCAACTGCAATCATTGTATTTGCCGTAGTTTTGCGTCTGATTCTTGTCCTCTTGCATTGGCCCGCCACCAATAGTGATGAAGGCATCATGGCTATTATTGCCGATGATATCGCCTATCATGGTAAATTTCCCTTAATATTTTATGGACAAGACTATATGGGTATTACTGAAGCCTATCTAGGGGCTATTTTTTATCATCTGACTGGAGGGCCATCTATTACAGCTCTACGTCTAGGTGTTATTTTAATTGTTGGGCTTTTCTTTACCGTTATCTACCATCTTACCCGCTTAATCTACTCACCCAGATTAGCCTTAATCACCCTGGCATTTCTGAGTGTCAGTACACTTTCCTATGTAGGGCGTTTGGTTTTAGCAACGGGAGGATCAGCCGAGACAATCTTATTTGGTACACTCTCCTTCTTCATCGCAGCTCGTCTGGCCCATTCATACGAACGTGGAGCCAACAGACGTACACAACTTTTACGCCTAACGGGTTATCTCCTCTTTGGCATCGTCGTCGGACTGGGAATCTGGAGCGATATGTCGGGGCTTCCTCTGTACTCCATGTCCACTCTTCTGCTACTCATCTTTTGCTGGCGAGACATTTTCATCTGGGGAGGCTGGCTCACCGGATTAGTTGGAGGAGCAATTGGTCTACTCCCAACGCTTATCTATGCACGCCAACATCACATCAACCCGATCAATGACCTGTTTGCTAAAGCTGTAGCTACACGTGCGGTCGCGACTGTGGAGCAATTAACGCCCTGGCATAAAATCGTCGAAACCTTTCAGGTCAGCATCCCAACCATCACCAGCTCTCCTTTTTGCCCGGTGATTGAATACCCTTTCATGGGTGACAATACCCGCCGCTCTCTCACCTGTGGCATCATTCAGTCGAGCTGGAGTATCGGTTATATCCTGCTCATCATCGCCTCAATCACCATCACAGTTTTAGCCCTCAGACACCTCAAAACAAAGCATCCTGAACTAAGTGAACTTGAGCAATACAAGAAGCGCGTTGTCTACGTGACCCGCCTGTGTATGTTAGGCACGGCTGTTCTGGCCATCCTGGTCTATACCAACAGTGCAGGTCCAGTCAATCAGCCAGGTTACCATGCCCGCTATATGATCAGTCTGGTACCGATTATGCCTGCTATTCTGGCTCCTCTTTACTATGCAGCGCGTCGTCTGCAACCAGAGCTCAAATGGGCCAGCCTACGCCTCTATGGCAGCCGGGCTATTTTGGCCGTACTTGCAATCATTTTAATTGCCGGCACATGTATCGCCTTCATCGAAGTGCCCAAAGCGCAAGCAGCCAGTATGCGCCGCCAGCAACTGATTAGTCAGCTGATAGAACTCCATGTAACATATCTATATACTGATTATTGGACCTGTTATAACCTGATTTTTGCTACGATCAACACCGATCACCCAATTGTTTGTGCCGTCATTGATGATCAACTCAGTAACCGACACAATCGAATTAAAGACGACCAACTCCTGGTAGATCATTCAAAAAGGGCACCTTTTATGTGTGCATCAGATTTAAGTCTGACAACCAAGGATACTTACAATTGCTTACCAAGACTCACTGCCATGGTACAAAAAACTAATAGCCAGATAGGACCCTATTTCGTGCGCCATGTCCTGGATGGATATGTTCTTTATCGAGCCGAACCAAAATCCTGACAGCTTTTGAGCGTCAAAATATGAGAACATCGCCATCAAAACCCGTCCTTGCAAAAACATCAAAATACTACCAGGGTAACCACGATATAATGTCATGATTATCCTGGTACTAAATTGCCTCTCTCTGCTCCTCAAGATGCATGATCAAGCGCCATCAAATTTCATGGAGTGGCGCAGACCAGTAGAAGATTCCTTATCCTCGTTAGTGCAGCAAGAAGTTAGACTTTAAAATGCTCTCTATTGCACGGACATCATTAACAAGGCTCTTTTCGATCGGGCTACTTGCACATGATATATCTGGACTCCTTTTCCCCCCACTCGAAATATACATACTAATACCAAAGCTCGTTGATTTGAAACAGAATGTAGTCGGAAGTGCATCTAACGGTTGAGCGGCACGTATATCCCGAAAAAAAACTGTTGAAAGTTCTTGCGCAAGAGCGCGCTGACCTCGATGTGAACAGGTCACGTAAGTAGCCAGGCCTGATACATAGACCGTAATAGTAGATGAACAGGCATTTGTAGAAGCTGTGATCAGAATGGTTGCACTGTCATCGATGCGGTTAGCATAGATCATACTACGAGAAAAAGGGTTTACCTTGCTCATATGAGACTGAGCAGACTGAGCAACAAAAGCATGCGACATCTGAGGGTATATCAAAGTGAAACCAATAACACCTGATAGAGTACTACTAACAAGCATCGTCAAAAGTTGCGTACGCATAAGTATCTCCTCTTCTCAATCAAAACGACACTCAAACCCTCTCATCATTGCAGTGACAATCAAGTGGCAAGTACTGAGATAGGGCAAGAAAGTGCAGGTCTAAAAGCCCCCTATATCGATAAAAGATGAATATATCGCTACTGTAAAGATTACAGTCAATCCTTCATACGATCAAAATAACCATATGGCACAGTCAATATACACGAAAACTTAATTTACGTCAATTTCTATCTCAAAATACATCAAATCAAAAAAAATCATAATTACATATCTTATATATATCCAGCTACCGTATAGGTTCATAAAGAATTGGATTTATCAGCGCTTTCAAACAGAGCATGTCTATGTTATCGTTTAAGTGAAACCGGTGCTTCACAGTGAAGCTACACTAAAAGCCTTTAGTGCAAGATCCTTAAAAATTTTAGTTACCTGGGTAGCAGGAGTACTTTATGAGATTACAAGAAAAGATCGCTATCATAACGGGAAGCGGTAGAGGAATCGGGGCTGCCATCGCACGAGGATATGCTCGCGAAGGAGCTTCAGTTGTACTTGTGAGCCGTACAAAAGCGCAACTCGAAGAGCAGGCTCAGCGAATCCAAGCAATGACCTCAGTGAAGCCCTTGACGATCCAGGCCGATATCGCCGAAGTTAACGACATCCAGCGCCTCGTAGAAACAACCATCGCGACATACGGTAAGATTGACATTTTAACCAACTGTGCTGGAATCACGATGGTCTCTCCCTCCGAATCATTATCGCTTGAGAACTGGCATAAATGCTTAAGGATTAATCTCGATGGAACCTTTTTATGCTGCCAAAAAGTCGGACAGCATATGATTAAGCGTGGTGGTGGTGGAAAGATCATCAATATTACCTCCATCGTCGCGCATGCAGCGATCCCCGAACGCGCCGCCTATGCCGCCAGTAAGGGGGGAGTAATGCAATTAACACAAAATCTGGCCGTGGAATGGGCTCGTCACAACATTCAGGTCAACGCCATCAGCCCGGGCTTCATTCGTACCGAGATTGTGCAAAACCTGATTGAGACGGGTGTACACAAGCCGGATAAGATGATTGCCCGCATACCTGCGGGTAGGCTCGGTGAGGTCGAAGATATCGTTGGACCGGCCATCTTCCTGGCCAGCGAGGAAGCCAGCTACGTCACAGGGATCGTCATGAAAGTCGATGGCGGCTGGCTCGCCAATGGTTATGTCTGATACATATCCACGCCGGATAGGCACAATAACCACAGACGGGAAACAACACAATGAAGATCACTGACATCAAAGCCACCACAGTCACCGTTCCTCTGGAAGCTCCTCTGCGTCACAGCAATGGAGCTCACTGGGGCAGATTTGTCCGCACGATCGTCGAGGTGATGACCGATGAAGGCATTACAGGACTCGGCGAAATGGGAGGTGGTGGAGAAAGTGCCGAGCTCGCCTTGCAAGGACTCAAATACTACCTGGTCGGACACGATCCTTTTGAGCTCGAAAAACTTCGTTTCGCCATCACAAATCCCACAGCCAGCCTCTATAATAATCGCACTCAACTACATGCAGCCATCGAATTCGCCTGCCTGGACATTATCGGAAAAAAACTCGGCATTCCTGTCTATCAACTCCTTGGAGGAAAAGTCAGAGACGAAGTAGAGTTCGCCAGCTACCTATTTTTCCGTTATCCCAATGAGCAAACTGGAGAGAACGAAGTACGAACTCCAGAGCAACTGATAAATCATGCACGCAGCTTGAAGCACCAGCATGGCTTTACAACCCACAAGCTCAAAGCGGGCGTCTTCCCACCAGACTACGAATTGGAGTGTTATCTCGCACTGGCCAAAGAGTTTCCCCAGGATCAACTCAGATATGATCCTAATGCAGCCTTGAGCGTCGAACAGGCCATCCGCTTTGGTCAGGCCATCGAAGGGCTTAGAAATGATTATTTTGAAGACCCCACCTGGGGATTAAATGGCATGCGTCGCGTACGAGCCATGGTACGCATCCCCACAGCCACCAATACCGTCGTGATCAACTTTGAGCAGCTCGCCAGCAACATTCTTCATCCCGCCATCGACGTGATTCTGCTTGATACGACCTTCTGGGGAGGCATCCGACCGTGTATCAAAGCCGCCGGAGTCTGTGAAACCTTTCAGCAAGGTATCGCCATCCACTCCTCAGGCGAACTAGGCATTCAACTCGCCACAATGCTCCACCTTGGAGCCATTCTCCCTAATCTCGCCTTTGCGGGAGACGCTCATTATCATCAATTAACCGACGATATCATTCAAGGAGGCAAGATGGTCTACCGCCATGGAAAAATCGCAGTCCCCGATCAACCCGGACTCGGTATCGCATTGGATCGCGACAAATTAGCTCAATATGCAGAACTCTATCAAGAACTGGGAGGATATCCATACGATCGAGACCCACATCGTCCCGGTTGGTATCCACTCATGCCAAGCTCTTCTTTCGCCAACCCATATAACTCATTCTAAGTGCTGAATTGATACAATTCTGTTCCATGGCACTCTATACTAAACGCATAGGACGACAAGCTAAAAGAAAGCATCGAAATGGAGAAAAGCGTATGGATTCCTTGCCACATGCCCCAACTGGCAAGCAACAGGCTGAATTAAGTCTGTATCATCTTCTAGATCCAGAAGTGCTGGCAGATCCATACCCTTTATATCGGCGTCTGCGCAATGAAGATCCAGTGCACTGGGACCCATTTCTGCACGCCTGGGTTGTAACACGCTACAAAGACGTCCAGACCGTCTTCCAAAACTTTTCGGCCAACCGCACACCTACCCCCAAACAGCTTGACGCGCTTGGACTCTCGTCATTGAAACCCCTGGCACAGGTGATGGTCAAACAGATGCTTTTTCTCGATCCTCCGGCTCATACACGTATCCGTGGTATCGCCTCGAAAGCCTTCGCTCCACGCCGCATAGAGAAGCTACGGCTGCATATTCAAGAGATCGCCCACAGCTTACTGGATACCATCCAAACCTCGTCGTCTATGGATATCATTGCAGATTTTGCCTATCCCCTCCCTGCCATCGTCACAGCCGAGATGCTAGGCGTAGCAACCTCTGACTGGAAACAGTTGACGATCTGGTCAGCAGATTTTGCGCAGGTGTTAGGAAATTTCCAACATAATCCCGAGCGCGCAGCCCAGGTCATACACAGCCTCGAAGAGATGATCGCTTATTTCCGTGCCGCCATCGAGGACCATCGAAACCATGCCTACGACGATTTAATCAACGACTTTCTTACCACCGAAGTTGAAGGAGAATATCTGACTGAAGAAGAAGTGATTGCCAATACCATTGTTACCCTTGTAGGCGGTCAAGAAACAACCACTAACCTGATTGGAAACGGCATGCTCACATTATTACGCCATCCCGATCAACTCGCGAGAGTGCAAACTGACCCATCTCTGATGCCTTCAGCGATTGAAGAACTCCTGCGTTATGAAAGTCCGAGTCAACACACCGCTCGCCTTGTCACAAAAGAGACAGTACTGGGAGGGAAACAGCTTCATCCACGTCAGGCAGTCATCGTGATCATGGGAGCCGCTAACCGCGATCCCGCACGTTTCCCCGATCCCGACCTACTCGATATCACACGTCAGGATAATCGCCATCTAGCCTTCGCCTGGGCCAATCATTTTTGTTTTGGAGCACCGCTGGCCAGGCTAGAAGGAATTATCTCCTTCAGCACTATCCTCCAACGCTTCCCACAGATACAACTTCAGCCCGGGCCAATCTACTGGCGTGAAAATTTAGGATTAAGAGGACTCAAAGCACTACCTGTTCGATTATAGCAATCAAAAATATCCACATGATTAACTCGTATGCTGCCACACATCCGCACGAATAGTACCAACGTCAAGATCCTGGGAGACTTTTGATGCATTATAAAGTGTTACAGTAACTTTATCGGCAGCTGTAACGGCTCCAGAGATCAGCATACCAGCAGGCAGCGCTACAGAGAAGCCTGTGGCAACGGTATCACCCACTTTTGCCCCTGTAACGGTCACGGAAGTATTTGCCTGCATGCCAATCTCAATCGCTCCTGGCGTCCAGGATGCCGTCCCCGAAAGATGCTTACTGATCCAGGAGCCACCATTCCAGCGCACCTGTCCATCGTCCTGTATCTCAAAAATCGCTGCATCGAAGGAAGTATTCAAAACCTGAAAGATGCCATTGGCGTTCCTGATCCATTTCTCCTTAGCCGGACTCCGAATATCATCGAAACCAACGGCAGTAGAAAACCCTCCCTGACCATCCGTCTTAAATACACGTGGGCCAAGCTGCATCGTAAAGGAAGAGCGTCTATAAAGATTAATAGTAGTATCTGTGAACGGAGAATCTTCGAAGATCTGATATTGACCTAGGAAGAAATTTGCGCCACTACTCCCAACATGCATATGAGCCAGGGGAGAACCATCAAAATCAAGATTATCCAGCAAGACGCCGTTCGTTGTATCATTAATCGATAAATTATAGCCTTTCGTATTGCTATTAGTCATATAGGCCCCATCTATCTCAATCATATATCCATCACCGTCTATCAGCACCGTACTCGAATTTGTTGAGCCTCCAGCCCAGAGACGCAAAAAACGGCAGTGAGCGACATTATGCAGAGAAACAGCAGTCGTAGGATAATTATCAGCTACAACGTTGACAAACGCATGAAAGACAGCGGACGAACCACCAGCATAGCTCGATTCAATTTTGAAGCCTCCAGCACCACGTGTGTTATACAACGAACGAACATCCTTTAAATAAACCCCACCAGTATCCTTGATATTCGTACGCGTATAATGATATCCATATCCCTCATTGTTGCGACAAGTAATATTATCAAAATTTATTTCTGTTCCTGCAGGATCATCGCCATTGACGTAAATACCATCACCTGCAATATCGTTGATCTGCAAACCATTAATTCTGGAATCAAAATTCCCTGTGATACTCACACCACAGGTACCACCATGAATTTTTCCGTCTATCCTCAAATTCACGAGATTACAACGTGTGCAGCCTTTATAAATGAAGGCCGTATTGTGAGAAGTAGGAGCAATACAGGTTGAACCGCCATTGCCAGCAATACACAAATCGATCCGATCGATAATAGAGATGCCATCAACCTTATAGATGCCACTAGGAATAAAAAGGTTCCCTCCAGTGGCAGGCATACTACTGATAGCTTTTTCAAAAGCCGCAGTATCATTTGCGACGCCATCGCCCACAGCTCCATAATCCTGGACATTATAAGAGGGCTGGACACCTTTGAGCGTACCATCACTCCTATGTCCAACAGCCAGGAAATCATTGAGAAGCTTTCCCCAACGTCCTTCATCTCTGCCCGGTGTTGGTAACTTTATCATGATACACATGCTTTCTATCTACCATAAGTGCCTGAGCCATATGCCTTCGAGGCAACCTCACGTTCAATTTTTATATGAAACAGATCAAAGAAAGAAGTACAAGATCCACTCATTAAAAAAATCGTTATTGATAAGAAACACTTTCTACTTATCTTGCGCCCCATAATTTCTTCGAAATTTTTTTTATCCATTTCTATTACTATCCTTTCCTATAAGCTCAACACCTTTAATCCACTGTGTTCTGATTACAGTATACGGAAAAACTGAAATGAATAAACAACTCACTCCAACATTATTTTTACGCTCTCAATCCTTCTACCTTTTTGATACACAATCCCCCATACAATCATTAATGCTATCACAAGTGCAGCATTGGCAATCAGTACGCTATTTACTATTTGAGCAATCGTATTGTGGTGCCAGCAGATCAGCACGATTTGTAATATACATGCAATCCCGATCACCAGTACAAAGATACGGTTGCCGATCGCGAGAAAATACATGGTTATCACCTGCGCAAAAGCCAACAACAACATAGCAAGGCCATAGAATGGCAACTGCCCGGCGATAGCAAGAAAATCCCGACCAAACATGACGCGTGTAATTAATGCCGGGGCCACACAGAATGCAATCTCCACCACAACTGCCAGCACGATAACCCCTAGCAATGCCTGGACCACAAGATGGGTGTGGGGCTCATTGCGCTCATGGAGTGTAATAACCTTTGGATACATGATGATGGCAATTCCACTGGTTATAAATAAGACAATCCGCCCCATTGTCGCTAAGGCAGCATATAAACCGGCATCTGAAGCTGACAAAAAATGTTTCGCCAGCACGGTATCTATGCTATAGAGAATCACTATTCCCGTTGCCGCAACCGCAGTAAAGGCCGAATATATCCACAAGCTACGTAGCGAACCAACACGTCTGCGTGGTCCACGCAAAACGCTGCGCAACGGAAGAAAGCTAATCAGATAAGCGCAAAATGTACTCAACACAATACCTAATATTGCGCCTTTAACTCCAAGGCCAAATAACACAAAACCAATGGCGAAGATCAGACGTAAGAAGGCCAATATGAGCGTGACCATCGCATACCAGCTAAAGGACTGCAATCCTTGTATCACTCCCTGATTTAAAGGCACTACGAATGAGACAATAAAGATCACGCCGAATAATATGACCTCCTGCTGCGAGTCAAAATGGAAGAACGAGGTTATTGGGCCACTGACAAGCATATAGATACCTGTTCCAACAGCTCCAATGATCAGTAGAATGAGCGTCAGACGCCTGATAAAATCATTCAGCTGAGCATAGTTTTTGCTCGTCGGCAAAAATGAAGCGTATTTGGCAGCAACGGTGGCAACAACCTGTGTAGGAGTGGCTAAGACGAGTGATAGAGAAATGAAGGTTGCCACCTGGCCATACGCTTGCAGGCTCATCATCCGTCCGAGGAAAGGGTGCAAAAGATAGGCAAAGACACCGGAGAGCACATTTGTGACGAGTAGCAAAAGATTCTGGCGCAGCGATGTATTGGCGATCACCTGCCTGAAAAGTCGCCGTCGTGTACTCAAGAGCTTCAAGCCAGGTACGCTAGCCTCCATGGCATATTTTCTCATACCTTGATCGCATCCTTCCTGAAACTATGGATCTCTGCGCTCGTGGAGATCTCAATAGATGCATAAGCCTTAAGTGTTTCTCTCGCGACACATTCCCATTCAAACATGCGCACTCTCTCTAAACCACGTTGCTGCATGGTTGTTTGTAACGTGGTATCGCTCAGGAACCTCTGCAAAGCTAAAGCCAATTGTTGCACCTCACGTGCCTCAAAGACCAATCCCGCATCGCCAACGACTTCAGCAACGGACGGCGTTGACGAGGCGATCACTGGTGTGCCACATGCCATAGCTTCCAGAGGAGGAAGTCCAAAGCCCTCTACCAGCGATGGAAAAACAAAGAGATCTGCAAGACTGTAGACAGCAGGCAGATCCGCTTCTCGAATCATACCGAGCCGTAACACGCGCTCCTCAATTCCATGCGCAGCGATGCGCTCCCCTACCACATCAGGAAAACGCGGATCACGTTCTCCTCCAAGCACCAGATTTGGAGTCAGAGCAGGATCAAGGCAAGCAAAAGCATCCACCAGCGTCTCCACATTTTTATGCGGGCGACCCGCTCCCACAGTCAGAATAAAATGTTCAGGTAAACGATAGCGTAGGCGCACATCAGCCAGCACAATGGGATCGTGTATCCGACAAAACGTCGCATCGATGGCATTCCCAATCATACGGATACGTTTCTCATCCACGTGATAGTACTCCTGAATATCACGGCTGGTCGTCTCGGAGACAGTCAGAATCAAATTAGCCCGCTTGATACTCATTCGTGTCACTGGCCCATAGAACTTTTGCAGATAGCTTTGAGGTCGATATTCAGGATAATGTTCAAAGATGAGATCATGGACGGTAATTAACATGCGCACACGTGATAACATGGGAAGTACAATATAAGGCGAGTGGAAGAGATAGACGCCAGCCCGAGCCAGTAAAGACGGCCAGATGCATTGTTCTTTCGGCGAATATAGTGGCAGTCGTACTGTCCGCAACTCCAGATTCGGGCGCCCCTTTAACTTCTCCATATCAAAGCGTGTGTTTGGGTAGTCGGGGTTATAAAAAGCGATGTATTGACGACGCGTGTCGAGTTGAGAGAGCGCATCCAACAAATTATAGGCATGGCGTCCAATGCCATGATAGCGGTCATTGATGTAACGGGCATCGAAGGCAACGATTTGCTTTAGATTCATGTTCATTGTAGCCAGCCTCCCTTCCAAATAATTGATACACGCTGAAGAGGACGTAAACCAAATGGATATCTCGCTATAGAATCTTCCTGCCACACAGGCACTGATAGACTTGAAGAAGCACCTGGCACCACTCTCTCTGACATCGGTTTGATTATGCCAGAATTAAACTCATACAGACCCACCGTCCAGAAGCTCGCATCACTCTGCACAAAGAGAGGATGGCTATTCTTTATAATCCAATTGTAGAGTTGAGGTGTCATAGCATCATATCCTCCCCAGGCATCCTTAGCACTCAAGATGAAATAGCGTGCATGCCTATCGATTATCGCGTGCGTATCGCGATCCAGCAAAATATTATATGGCGGTGATAGATAGTAGACAGCCACGTCATCACTTGCTTCTATATCCGTATTATGTGGAATATGCTTTTCTACATACCTGATGATATTCATATAAGCATTACCAGAGCCAAGCACATACGCACTTGTCCAGACATACCCATTGTAGAGAAACATCAATATAAAGAGTATAAAAATTGGCCTCCACATCCTTTGATAGACATAAGCAACTGAAGCTTGAGAAAATAAGCGGCCACCTGGCTTGACAAGCTTATGTTTGCGAAAAGAGGCAAAAGCAATATCAAGATGCAAAGTTAAAACATATCCAACAATCACAGTCGAGGGTACAATCAGATAATAAAAGTACTGATCGCTGACATTTCCCACTACCAGGCCGAAAATTAAGCTGATGATTCCCCAGATTGTGAGATATCGCGCTACCAACAGATGTCTGAGCCGCAGCATCATCAGACATGTAAAGAGTGCAGCAAAGGCAATCAGCACATAGCTTGTTCCATACTGAGAAACTCTTAACCACAAACTATTGAGTATGTAGCCCTGACTCGCGGCTACGAGCGTAATCGAAGATGAATGTGCCGAATGATGAGTAATCGAGCCAATGACACGTTGTATCCCAAACAAAAAATAGACTAAGAAATTCTCCTCCTGCCCCACGGAAATCAGCCACAGTGGGTAAATAAGATAGACAGCAAACGCGATGAAGATAACCCATACAATGTCATGCAATCGACGACGTCTGAAACAAAACACGTAAACAGCCAACGTGAATAGTTCAATTAACATAGGTTCTTTCGTCAAAAGCGCTAGTCCAAAGGAGATCCCAGAAGCCACATAATGCCACCTGCGCAAACGCAGACGGCGTGAAAAAAAGAAGTAAAATCCCAAAAGCACGAGCAGCATAGAGAGAGTCTCAAGCATATTGCGACGATTAATACGCTGCACATATGGGTCCATCAGGAATAACATAGCCATAAGCATGCCTGCCTTATAGCTATGTAACTTACCACCAAAGAGTACGAGTACCCCTGCGGTAAGAGCAGAAAAGAAGACATTGATATACCTGACAGAAAGCCCTGCTACCAGTATGTTGGCATTAGTAAGTCCAGCCAGCCTGATATAAACAGACTCTAGAATCATAAACAGGGGAGGATGCCACAAGAAAACTTCTTTGCCTACCTCCAGTACAGGTCCAAACCCTTTGGCTATGTTCATGCTAACCAGCAAGTACACACCTTCATCCGAGAAAACGTCGGGAGAAAAACTTAGGCGATATCCTTGAATCAAAAAGGTCACAACGCACACCACAATGAACACAACGCTCAGGGGTACACGGATCAGAACGGTCATAAATCTCTTTAAGTACAAGAATACCGTTAGTTGATCTATCAGCTTAGGATCCTGAGACATTGAGATCTTCAACTCATGCTGTGCTTCGTTAAGCTCAATGAGAGCCTCATCTTTGGTGCGAGCCGATCTCTTATCTAAGGCTGATACGTTATTCTCCTCCTCCTCCATGAATTGTCCCCTTCCTCACACCTCATACGAGGCAATGAGTTTCATCATGACACGCTCATACTCGCGAATAGTGTACTCTTTATCAAAATCTGCCGAGCGAATACGTGCACCAGTTGCAAGTTGCTGTACAAGTGCAGGATTATCACGCAGGTTACGCAAGATAGTGGCAAGTGCGTCTTCATCTCCTTGAGGGAAGAGAAAGCCATTTTGTCCAACCACCTCGCGCACACCAGGCAGATCCGATGCAACGGGTATACAACCCGCGGCCATACCCTCTACCAGAGCCAATCCAAATGCCTCCAGACGTGATACCGAGGGCACAATCACGACATGAGCCCGCTGATAAAGCAAAGGAAGCTGTTCATCATCGACCCGAATGTGAAACTCTACCCCCAGGCCAAGTTCAGCCGCTAACGAGCGATAAGCACGTTCCTCCGGCCCTTGACCGGCCACAATCAGATGAGCATCCGCCACCTGAGACATGGCTCGTAACAGGATATCCACACCCTTCCAGGCACGAAACTGCCCGATAAACAAGACCGTGAACTGCTCATCTTTTGGCTGGGTAGAACGAAAATGTGCCAGGTCTATCCCATAAGGAATCACAAAGCCTCGGCGAACATTTCCCAGCAAATTCAAAGTATCTCTTGTCGCGGCAATCGAGGCATCGGCTCTCGCACTTAACCGATGGTGAACAGCATTGTAGATACGCGTCAGAAAGCCAGCAGCCTTAAAATCTAGATCCACGTGATGAGTATAGATGATCAGCGGGCGCGCACGACACAGGCCAATCAGCAACAGGCTAATATCACTGATCGTAGGAGTAGTCCCATGAATATGGATCACATCATATTCATGCAATCGTCGCAGTACGTGTGGCATTTTAAAAACCAGGCTGCTCAAACGCACCTCTCCCCAGACCAGTCGCCCAACAACAGGATAGGCGAGAATATCCATCCGATGTCCTCGCGCTTGTAAACCATCATGGAGATAGCCAACGATACGAGCAATACCTCCACGCACGGGAGGGGCCTCGGTAGCAATTTCAAGTACACGCAGCGAACGCTTCGCTTCGGGAGGAAGTTGCCCGGAGTCAAATTCAACTGACCGCCCTAACGTCGCTGCGTGATGACGCAACTGAGCAAAACGACCTTGTCCTGATAACGCCATCAAATCCCCTCAGTGCCTGCATGCACAGGCTGTGGAAGATGGCGTTTGTAATCCTGACGTATCTGCATCAGCCCTAACACATGAGTCCATCCAATCCCAGGCAGCTTACTCAGACGATAAACTTGCGTTTGTCCGGCGGCTCGCAGCCGATGGGTGACAGGTAGTTCCTCAAGCGTGTTCCCGTGCGACCAGACGCGAGCAATAAATTCCCACCAGAAGCCTTGCGAAAGTACACCCAATTCCGGGATCAACTCTTTGATAACACGCCTGGGTGCAAGCACAAATGGGCAGCTAGGATCATGAATCGTGATGCCGAAAAGTATTCGGTAGTAAAGTTTGAAGGTGCCAGACAAGAATTTTCTCAACATTGTATCCTGCCGATTGACACGCCATCCAATTAAGACATCTGCTTGAGCACGGTTGCGCCAAAACGCTGCAAAGTCAGCAGGATCACACTGCCCATCTGAGTCCAGACAGAGAACGTATGGTGCTTCAAGGGCCTTCAAACCATCAACGACAGCACGCGAATAGCCTTTCCTCTCTGGACCAGTAATAAGCTTCATCGGATAGCGTGTTGCCAATTGCTTTAGAATAGTGGGAGTATCATCGCTACTCCCATCCTCTGAGACAATAAAGCTCATGTTTGCCACAGGCGAGATCACACGATACATCTCTTCAATCGTCCCACTGATACTCTCCGCTTCGTTATGGACCGGCAGGATGACTTCCACTTCGATATCTTGAAGTGCCATGATTGTATTCCTATCTTCTCTCTCAGTTACGCAATAGCACGCTCCAATAGCCGACCAGCAGTACGTTCTATCAGCCACACATCCAGATGCTCGCGCACAACATTACGATCATGATTTGCAAAGTACCAGTTGATAGTACGAGCCAAACCTTCATTGAAAGATGTCTGCGGCTCCCAATGGAGGACCCGACGCGCATTGGTAAGATCGGCAGCGCGACTGTATACTCCCGTAGGTTTTGAGGTGTCAAAAAACAGGTCAGGGGACTCATTGGTCATTTCCAGCACAAGTTTCACAGCATCGCGTACCTTTGTGTGTTCAGTAGCACCCAGGTTGATCGCAGTTCCGTCACTAATAAATTCAGCCGTTCTCAGCATGCCCTCCACAATATCACCAACATAGGTAAAGTTCCTATCCTGCTCCCCGGTTCCCCAAACGACAAAGGGATTCTGCTTCACAAAGGCACGAGCGATCCAGGCAATCACAGCATGCGTTTCATTCTCACGCTCTCCATACGCGGTAAAAATGCGAGCGCTAGCCGTCTTCATTTTAGACTGACGACTATATGCTTGAAGTACCATTTCCCCCATCAACTTCGCCCATCCATATTCGCCATCCGAGAAGGCTTTATTCGGCTCATATGTATTCGCCATATCCTCTCTCAGATAGACACTATTGCTATTACGCACCTCTTGCTGCAGGGTAATCGGATAGACGCAAGCTGAACTGGCAAAGCAGACATGCTCGACACCAGATCTATATGCTGCATCAAAGACGATGCCATCCAACACCATATTGCCCGCACACTCAACCGGATGAAGCTCAATATACCCACGTCCACCGTGGAACGCGGCCAGATGAAAGACGTTCTCCATCCCTGAACATGACAGAGCGGCAAACGAGGTATTCATCAAGTCTCCTTTGATAAACTCAATGTGCTCAAAGGAATTTTTAAGGTTATCAATATGGCCGCTTGATAGGTCATCCGCAACTCTTACACGAGCACCTAAAGCGACTAAACGATCAACCAGATGGCTTCCAATGAATGACGCTCCACCGGTAACCAACACTTTGCGATTTTTCCAGTACGTCAATTTCTGTCTCCTTACCTTAACAATTAGTCTTTCTGTCTCTACATTAGATGCTACGCTAGCGAGAAAAAATGTAACATCTAATCAGACCAAACATCGTAGAAGTTCAATGACGACAGTAGGCAAAGCCAAATGTGCATCGTGTGTTTTTTATCCACGAGGATATTCGACTAATACTCTTTCCTTATTCAGTGTTATTATATCAAATTTCATTTCAAGTGTCAAAGCATTATTACACTATAAGTTAAAGCGCTACTTTAATCAAGGTTTAGCTTAGTATAATATATCTCATCTATCAGCAAGATTTTTTCAACTGGTCATCCAGCCAAACCGATAAACCCTCCTGTCAGCTTGCTACATAACACATTTCTTTCTTCTGAGAAATAACCCTGCTCCCGCTCAAACGTAGTATTCAACAGCATCACAATGTTAGGTAGCAAGATGCACAATCTCTTTTGAGAGGGACATATGCCCAGACATGTACACTATCAGGTACAGTGGTCAGCGCTTATGCAAGAATACGCTGTCACGTATCATGGAAAGCAACTTACTCCAGGCATCCAGCCCACAAGCCCACACTGGTTTGACTGGCTGGAGTCCATCGCCTCTTTCTCCTTTCAGAGCCGATCAGGAGGAAGCTGTACTGTGCGCAAAGAGACCGTACAGCGAGGAGGAGTATACTGGTATGCGTATCAGCGCAAAGGAAGGCGCATGTTGAAACGCTATCTTGCTCGCAGCACCGATCTGACGCTGACACGTTTAGAACAAGTCACAGCCTCTTTCAACGATGCCGAAGAGCACTCTGGCTCATCAGAGGCAACCATCCTATCGCAACTGCTTCTCACGACCAAGCTGCGTATTCCGCAGCTACCCGTGCAACATATCTCACGTCCTCGCCTGCTTACGCATCTCCAGCGGGATATACAGGGACCATTAACCCTGGTCTCAGCTCCAGCCGGTTCTGGCAAAACAACGCTCTTAGCAGAATGGGCCTCCAGCATCGATTTGCCAGTGGCCTGGATCTCGCTTGAAGCAGCCGACAACGATCCCTGGCGCTTTCTGTCCTATTTCATAGCCGCTCTGGCCAGTCTGGACGAGCTCATTGACGCGGCCATGCGAACGTATCAGTTCACCAGCACCCAGGATATCGAGCACGTACTCATCAGCTTGCTCAACGATCTCACGCGCCTGCTGAAGCAAGAAGTAGTTGTAATCCTGGATGACTATCACGTTTTGACAGAGGAGGCTATCCATGCTCTCCTGGATACATTCCTCACACATCTCCCACCACACCTGCATCTGGTGATTGGAACACGAGTCGATCCTCCGCTGGCGCTGGCACGCCTGCGAGCACGCATGCAATTAAGTGAAGTGTACATCGAAGAGTTACGCTTCAGCTCTGGCGAGGTCGAGGCGCTCGTGCATACAATGGGATTAAAGCTCTCTCTCGAAGCGTTACGCTTACTGGAGCAGCATACAGAGGGCTGGATTGCAGGCATACAGTTACTTGTGCTGGCTTTGCGAGGACATGCTGATGCGACAACGTTTCTAGGCACATTCAAGGGAACTCATCGCTTTCTCCTCGAGTACGTCAGTGAAGAGATCTTAGCGCAACAGGCCCCTGAAACGCAACGTTTTCTACTCTTAACATCTGTTCTGGACCAGATGACTGGTCCGCTCTGTGATGCGGTCACGCAACTATCTGACGGACAGGCGTGCCTGGAAGGATTACTGAAAGCCAACCTCTTTGTAAGTGCTCTCAATGACACGGAAACCTGGTATCGTTATCATCCTCTCTTCGCCAATTCACTACGCGCCCAACTTCAGAAGCTCGAACCAGACTTAATCCCACAACTTTATCTGCGGGCCAGTCGCTGGTACGAACAGCATCAGCGCCTGGAAGAGGCATGTGATTACGCCTTTCTCGCCGGAGATCTCCCTCAGGCCGCACAGTTGGTCGCCAGACACCTACCTCACATGGTAAAGCAGGGACACTTCGAACGACTGAAGCAGTGGTTAAATCAAATTCCACCAACGATCATCGCCGCGTCTCCTCAACTCTACATCACCATGCCCTGGTTACACTCATTAAACTCGCGCACACCAGAAGTCGTCGAACAGTCGCTACTCCGCATGGAAGAGTACGTACAGGAACAACAACAAATAGCGGCTACATCCTGGGAAGAGCCTCAAAGCGTGCTTACACTTTTCCGTGCCGTCACTGCTCTCACACAGAACCAACCGCTGCGTGCATTCACGCTGACGCTTGAAGCATTGCGTGTCCTGACGAGACGAGCCACTGACTTGAGCCAGATGCTGACACAATTTCTCCAGATCGTTCTCAGCCTCACCTATGGTGCCCGTGGGGACTTAGTAACAGCCGAACGCATACTGCTTGATCTCAGTGTTTTACAGTCAACAGACACATATTCGGTTGTAAATATGGGAGCCACCTTTCTACTGGGAGAATTATATAGAGCACAGGGCCAGCTACCCAAAGTAGCGTTGCTCTATGAGGGACTCCTCCAGACAGTTGGAACACGCCTCAATCTCGCGCCGATACCCTCAACCTTGATAAGTTTCACGCAGTTACGCAAAGCCAGCGTATTCTATGAATGGAATCGTTTACCAGAAGCTTCATATGAAATGCAACAAGTGCTGAAGTTTATATCACGTGCGCATCATTACCCCTTTCTCGGAATTGCGCTCTGGGCACAGGCACGTATTGAGCTGGCACAACATCGACCCGAAGCCGCCAGACATTTTCTGGAACTGGTCCGTAACCAACCAGAAATATGCGGAGAAGTTCCCCACGGCCCAAAAAATCCTCCGATAGATATACCAACGCTTGCGGCACGTCTGGCACTCGCCTGTGGGCAGATAGCAGAAGCCGAGCATTGGGCAAGCACGTATGGAATATCCTACGATGACGCCCCTAAAACGCTCCTGGAAAGCCAGCAGATATTTGCATATATGACACTCGCGCGTATCCTGATTGCACGTGGACGCTCGCAGAACACCACAGCAGCGTTCATGCAGGCATTGATCATACTTAAAAACTGGGGAGAATGTGCTCTCCATCTGGATTTCCACGGCTGGCTGCTTGAAATCCAGATGCTCACCGCCCTCACCCTGCAAGCGCAAGGGAACGTACATCAGGCACTCAGTCTCCTTGGAGAGGTTCTAGCGCAGGCAGAGCCAATGGGCTATATACGCCTCTTCGTCGATGAAGGCCAGCCAATGGTACTCCTGCTAGCACAAATCTCGGCATATACTACAGCTTCATCCTTTTACATTCAAAAACTTCAGGATGCCATGCCACCTACGCAACTGATGTTGTCCGACCACACACAAGTAGAAGCTTCTCAGGTACTCATTGATCCGCTGAGCACGCGCGAACTTGAGGTCCTCTCCCACATGGCCACGGGGGCCTCCAACCAACAGATCGCCGATCAACTGGTAATCAGCCTCAACACAGCCAAACGCCACGTCAAACACATCCTGGCGAAGCTCGCCGTGAGCAATCGCACGCAGGCAATCGCACGTGCGCGCGAAATTCAATTGTTATAAACTCATCAACCAACAAAAAATACTCCCATAGAATGCTCCTAAAGGGCCATGGAGACTGCTTCCAGTTGCTGTAGACTAGCTAAAGTTAATGAACAAGCAATAGCCAAAGCATCTCAATCAAAGGAGTTTTGATATGACACAGATTAGTATCGAGAATCTCGTGGCCCAGGAGGCAAAGAGAAATCCGCAAGTATTCTACACGCAACTACGCGCCGCTGAACCGCTCTACTTTGTGGAAGGCTTAAACGCCTGGCTAATAACAACCTATGAGGACGCATTACTTCTGCTAAAAGATCCTCGTTTCGTAAAGGATAGGCGGAAAGTCTTCCCTCCCCAGCAAGACGAGAGAAGCGTTCTTATGGAGAGCATTTTTCAAAACCTGCTCACCCTTGATCCACCTGACCATTCACGCCTGCGCCGTCTGGTTTCAAAAGCGTTCACGCCACGCATGATAGAGCAGCTCCGTCCTCGTATCCAGCAGATTACTGACGAGCTATTGGATGGCATTCAGGAACAAGAAACGATGGATCTGGTCACAGATTTTGCCTATCCGCTTCCCATCACAGTCATCTCCGAAATGCTAGGCATCCCCGTTACAGACCGAAAATCATTTCGCACCTGGACCCAGGCACTGGTAAACAATCAAGGGGAAGAGGAATCTATAAACGCTATGAGAGCCTTCCAAAGTTACATTGAAACACTCCTGATTGAGAAACGCTCCCATCCAGCCAATGATCTGACCAGTAATCTGGTCCAGGTGGAGGAAAATGGAGATCAATTAAGTAAGAACGAACTGGTCTCAATGATCTTCTTGCTCATTGTCGCCGGCCATGAAACGACCGTAAACCTGCTTGCCAATGGCACATTAGCGCTCTTACAGCATCCCAAACAGATGCAGTTGCTCCGGACTGATCCCTCTTTACTGCCAGCAGCAGTCGAAGAACTCTTGCGCTACACCACACCAGTAAGCCTCTCCGACGAACGCTGGGCAAGCGAGGACATCGAATTACATGGCAAAGTGATCCACAAAGGCGACCAGATCCACGCAGCATTAATCGCCGCCAACTCCGACGGACAGCAGTTCACCGATCCAACCGTACTGGACATCACACGTCAGGATAACCAGCACCTCGCCTTTGGCAAAGGGCTCCATTTTTGCCTGGGGGCGCCTCTGGCACGTCTAGAAGGACAGATTGCATTCGGTACCTTGCTTCGCCGCCTGCCAAACCTGCACCTGATCGACGATCCAGAACAACTCATATGGAACCGCAACCTTATGCTGCGCGGCCTCATCAGCTTGCCAGTAGCTTTTTAAACCCTTAAATGCATTCTTGCACCTTTTTACACGTATGTAAAAAGGTGCAATTTTCTCTTCTTGTATAGATATGGCCAGCACTCGATACATATAGATTAAAAATATATATTGAAGAACTTACATAACAATTTATTAAATAATTTATTACTATAGTACTATCACTACTGATGTATTTTTGACATAGATAAAAAATATGGATACACTCAATTTCAGCAGTAGTAATAGTATCAATAGAATATGTATCCTTGACCACCATTCAGATCCTATACGATTTTCGGCTCTACCTCCTATCATCTAGCCAGAGAGCCCTCCACCCACAAATGCAAAAAAATTCAACTAGAGGAGCTCATAATCATGAACATAGCAGCAGAAAATTATCAGCAGATAGCACAATTAATAGAGCAGCAATCCATTGCGACACCGGAGAGGCTGGCACTTACCGCAGGAGAGCAGACACTCAGTTATGAGGATCTCAATCGGCGAGCCAATCAACTGGCACAATATTTGAGTACACATGGAGTGCAACATGGTACACCGATAGGTCTATGCTTAGAGCGCTCTATCGATATGGTAGTTGGATTATTGGGCATACTCAAAGCGGGGGGTATCTACTTGCCGCTAGAGCCATCCAACCCTGTAGAGCGGCTCAACTTTATGCTGCAAGACGCGCAGATCCCCATCTTGCTAACGAGCCAGCATCTCAAGGAACGTTTTACACTGCAAGAAATTGACATTATCTGTCTGGATACCGATGCCGGAGAGCTCGCGCAGCAGAGTACATCCACGCCAATCATCGAGATCAGAGAGAGTGACCTCGCCTATATCATCTACACCTCTGGTTCCACCGGTCAGCCCAAAGGGGTACAAATCAGCCATGGCAGCCTGCTCAACCTCATACTCTGGCATCAAAGAGCCTTCGGAGTAACCAGAGTTGACCGGGCAACACAGATTGCCAGTCCTGCCTTCGATGCCACAGGATGGGAACTCTGGCCATACCTCACAATCGGAGCCAGTGTACATATCATCGACGAGGAGACGCGTGTCGTCCCCACGCTGCTACGAGATTGGTTAATCCAGCATGAGATCACAATAACGTTTCTACCAACTCCTCTCGCAGAAAGTGTGATAGATCTCTCATGGTCTTCCACCACAGCGCTACGTTTCTTGCTCACCGGAGGCGACACGTTACGTCGTTATCCTGCGGCCGCCCTACCATTCACATTAGTCAACAACTATGGACCAACGGAAGCTACCGTCGTAGCGACATCAATCAATATTCCACCGACGGAACACCCATCTAAAGCGCCATCAATTGGTTATCCCATTGATAACACTCAGATTTACATTCTTGACGAGCAGATGCAACCTGTTGCTCAAGGCGAGGCGGGAGAAATCTATATTGGAGGAGCAGGACTAGCCAGCGGTTATCTTCATCGCTCCGAGCTCACCGCCGAAAAGTTCGCCGCCAATCCTTTTAGTGCAGATCCCCAGGCACGGTTGTATCAGACCGGGGATCTGGCACGCTATACGCTCGATGGTGCTATCGACTTTATTGGACGCATCGATCGCCAGATAAAGCTAAGAGGTTTCCGTATTGAACTGGGAGAGATCGAGGATACATTAAGTCATCACGCAGCGGTACATCAAGCCATAGTGAGTCTAAGAGAGGATGCCTCTGCTGAAAAACATCTGGTCGCGTATCTCGTCGTTGATAATCAAGCCTCTCCATCTCTGACAGAGTTACAAGATTTTCTGGGTACACAGTTGCCAGATTATATGCATCCAGCTGCCTTTGTACTTTTAGATACCTTACCGCTCACCCCCAATGGTAAAAGAGATCTTGCGGCCCTACCAGATCCAGACGCAACAAATACCTTACGAGATAGAATGCTCTCACTACCAGAGACAGCCATGGAAAAGAGTCTGGCCGAAATCATAGCCCCCTTACTGGGCCTGGAGCAGGTAGGGATCGATGATAACTTCTTCATGCTTGGTGGACACTCATTATTAGGAACACAACTCATTGTTAAAATAGTGACAGCCTTTGGAGTCGACTTATCCTTGAGAACCTTGTTCAACGCTCCAACCATCAGGGAATTAGCCTTTGAAGTAGTTACGCTCCTCACCGCCAAGGTTGAAGCGATGAGCGAAGAGGAGGTTCAACAGTTATTGCAGCTAGAAGCCACCCCACAGCTTCCGTTGTAGTTGACGAAAGGAGAGCGAGATTGAACGAAATACAACTTTCAGCGACAAAACAGGCCTTACTTGAGAAATATCTACAAGGCAACATCGCAGTAGCAAAAAAAGAAGCTGCAACGATCCAGAAAAGGGGTGAGGAAGCACCCGCACCGCTCTCCCTGGGGCAGCAACAGATGTGGTTGCTTGCACAAATGACACCTGATGTGCCTGTCTATAATGAGTCAGTGACGCTCCGTCTTCCGGGACAACTCAACATAGACGCATTGGAGCAGAGCTTCAATGAAATCATCCGTCGTCATGAAGTTTGGCGTACCAGCTTTCCCATTATTCATGGAGAACCAATCCAGCGTGTACATCCTACGTTGCAGCTCAAGCTGCCAGTTGTGGACCTGAGACATCTTCCTGAGACGCAGAGAGAACCAGAAGCTATCAGGATTGCTACGGAACAGGCATTACCGCTCTTCGATCTAAGCCAGATTCCATTATTGCGTGCTATCCTCATCCACTTGAGCGATGAAGATCACAGATTATACGTTACATTACATCATATTCTATTCGACGGCAGTATTTATGATATATTTCTGCCAGAATTATTCGCTCATTACACAGCATTTGCCAGTGGGAAGCCATCACCTCTAGCCCCATTGCCTCTTCAATATAGTGACTTTGCCGTCTGGCAGAGAGCGCATCTACAGACCAGCGAAGTCAACGATCAGATGACTTATTGGAGACAACAACTGGCACAAGCACCTGCCACCCTGGATCTCCCCATTGATCGAGCACGACCAGCCATAGAGAGCCATCGCGGTGCTCGCTTGCCATTCAGGTTATCAGACAATCTGATAAAAGATTTAAAAGCACTTGGTCGTCGTGAGGGAGTAACATTCTACACAGTATTAGTTGCCTCATTCAATGCTTTGCTCTATCGCTATTCAGGGCAAGAAGATATCATCCTGGGCACAACGATCGGAGGCAAGGACCGTAAAGAAGTGCAAAATCTGCTCGGGCTTTTCCTCAATTCGCTGGTACTGCGAACCGATCTCTCCGGCAACCCTACATTCCATGAGCTCTTACGGCGTATGCGAAGCGTGATTTTAGAAGCCCATATGCATCAAGACATTCCACTTGAATATCTCGTCAAGGAACTACACCAGGAAAGATATCCAGGACAAAGTCCATTTATCCAGGCGATGCTCTCATTAGAGCCTCCTCTGCCAACACTAGCATCGGGCTGGACAATCACGCAATCCGATGTCGATATCCATACCGCTAAACTTGATCTCTATCTCGAGCTCGATGACCGTCCAGATGGCTTTGCAGCCTGGCTCGAATACAACACCGATCTGTTCGATGAGACAACAGCGCAGCGCATCATTGGACACTGGCAAGCCATCCTGCACAGCATTGTCAGCGATTCAACGCAACACCTGACAGATCTGCCAATTCTCACCACTGATGAGGAGCAGCAGATCCTGATCACATGGAATGCGGCAACCAGAGAGTATCCACAAAACCTTTGTCTGCACCAACTCTTTGAGTCCCAGGCGCAACATACGCCGGAAGCATTGGCGATCAGCTTCGAAGATCAGCAACTCAGCTATCGAGAACTCAACGAGCAAGCAAACCAACTGGCACACTACCTTAAAAAGCGCGGAGTAAAAGCTGAAATGCTGGTAGGTCTTTATCTCGAACGTTCTATCGATATGGTCATCGCGCTACTTGGAGTCCTCAAAGCTGGCGCAGCCTACATCCCCCTTGATCCGACGCATCCTCAGGATCGCATCGCCTATGTTCTTCAGGATAGTCAGACAGCGCTTGTCTTGACACAACAAAAAGTGCTCGCCAGGATGTCCCACGAGCTACCCGCCACCATCTGTCTGGACACCGATTGGCCTCTCATGGCCCAGGAAAGCAAGATGAATCTGGACAGCGAAGTTTCAGCTACTAATCTCGCATACGTCATATACACATCCGGCTCCACGGGTCGCCCGAAGGGTGTACAACTCCTGCATCGTGGGGTCGTAAACTTTCTTTCGTCCATGCAAAGAGACCTCAAGGTAACGGAGCAGGATATCCTTCTCGCTGTCACAACACTTTCTTTTGATATCGCAGTCTTAGAACTCTTCCTGCCATTGACAACAGGTGCCAGACTCTTGCTTGTCTCACAGGAGACAGCCACCGATGGACGTGAGCTCGCCAAAACGTTAGCCACCATTCGTCCAACGCTCATGCAAGCGACTCCTGCTACCTGGCGCATGCTACTGGACGCCGGAATGCCTGCGATCCATCAATTGAGTATCCTCTGCGGGGGCGAGGCCTTGCAGCCCAACCTCCTGGAACAACTGATTGCTCGCAAGCCCACCGCCATCTGGAATCTTTACGGGCCAACGGAGACCACCATCTGGTCAAGCATGCAAAAGATAGACACAGACTCGCGCACAATCACCATTGGACGCCCCATCGACAATACACAGATGTACGTAGTTGACACAACTGGCAAGCCCACACCGGTTGGCATACCCGGAGAGCTCTGGATCGGCGGGGCAGGACTGGCACGCGGATATCTCCATCAACCTGCATTGACAGCCGAAAAGTTTATTCCTGACCCCTTCAGCCGCAATCCTGAAAGTCGCTTATATCGCACAGGAGACCTGGTCCGTTATCTCCCGGATGGCCAGATTGACTATCTCCATCGTAGCGACAATCAGGTAAAGATTCACGGCTTTCGCATCGAACTTGGAGAGATAGAGACGATTCTAAGACAGCATCCGAGCATTCAAGAAGCTGCGGTCATCGTGAGAGAAGATGCTCAGTCAGACAAACAGCTTAGCGCATATATTGTTACGGCCCTGGAAAACAATCTCACAACCGAAAATCTGATACAAGCTTTGCAAGAAAAGCTCCCCAACTACATGATCCCAACTTCTTTTATGCAGCTAGACGCTTTACCATTGACTCCCAACGGCAAGATAGATCGCCGCGCATTAACAGACACGCACGCCACTGCATTTATAACAGGAAAAAGCTCAGTACATCCAACCTCAATGATCCAGTATCAATTATTGCAAATCTGGGAAGAGTTACTCGATAAGCACCCAATAGGCATACGCGATAATTTTTTCTTACTCGGAGGACACTCTTTGCTAGCTACTCGTCTGCTGGTCAAAATAGAGCAGACATTTGACAGAAAAATCGCACTCCCGACTCTCTTTGCCGGGCCAACCATCGAACAACTGGCAAGCGTCCTACAAGCCAAAGATCAAGCAGAGAACAGACCTGCCCTTATAGGGATACAAACGCAAGGCACGCAACGTCCCTTCTTCTTTCTCCATGGAGACTATGCAGGTGGACCAGCATACTGCTATTCCTTAATGCGCATACTCGGCAACGATCAACCATTTTACGTACTCGAACCATATCGCTTCGACACCCCGCAGGACACACCTACGATAGAGACAATGGCCGAGGCGCAACTCAAAGCCATCCGTAGCATCCAGCCGCAGGGACCCTATGCGCTCGGAGGATTCTGCAATGGAGGACTCATCGCCTACGAGATGGCCCGACAACTCCAGGCGCAAGGAGAGCAAACAGATATGTTGATTATCATCGATGTAGCCTATCCACCATTATCGCAAAAACTGGCTTATCATACCTTTAAACTCATCGGGGACAAGCTGAAATTTGGGCAACAGAAACAATTCGAATGGTTCTTTGCCTTGCGGCACGCATACCGCTACATCGTACATTCGAAAAAGCCAGAAAATATCGAGACATTTGCTATGGCTGATCCCAACATCGCAATGCTCAATCCGACCATCGACCCACTGCTGATCGAGACGATAGCCATATCCAACTGGACCATCGCAGCTTACGACTATACGAAGGGTTATGAAGGGAAGGTCATCCTACTCCAGAGCGAAGAAGAGCCACTCGGTACAGTGTGGAAACGCAAAATGCACCATGAAAAGGGAAGTGATATCGAAATGTACCGCGTACCTGGTACGCATCTCGGCTGCCTTACCGACCACGTCCAGGAATTGGGCGCAGAAATAAAACATCAACTGGCACGCCGACCCAAAGCAATTCCGCATCATTGAGGATGACGATGTATATAACTGACAGTCCAGATAAGAAGCCCGATAAAGATCCCAGACTTAAGGAGAGAAGAAATCAGAAGAAATAAAGATGCAGGCAATACGTAGCTAAATATAATCTGCACAACAAACTCAAGAGTCATCCCACACCCCCAGACCAGAGTCATCAAGCGTAAGGCGGCCTGGACGTCAGGCACATGCCAACTCGCGTTAAATTCGGCGATCCAGACAGGATTATTTTTCGTAGTCAGTTGTCGACCAATATAAAAGATGATAGGCCTGCGCAACAAAAGCGAAAGCAGGAAAAAAATTCCGATGATCCCTGTCGTAATCGGAAAGAGCATGACCTCACGCGCTCCGAGCAAGCCAGCCGCGCCACTAATCAACAGAGCGACGATCACAAGCAAGCCAACCACGTCAGGACGATGTCTGGAGACAACACTCAGCAGACAAGAAAGCAAAGGAAAAATCCCACACAGCATCAAGACCGCCGCTGCTGACATATCAGGAAAAAGGTGACGAAACAGTTTGAAGGCAAGCAAAGGACATAAAATATCGATAAAAAAAAATGGCGATAATCCACGAAAGGTAGGCTTTACCGCAGATGATTGACTACCAGACATTGCACATTATCCTTTAGGCCTGGTACGGCTCTTCTGGCTAAGAGATTACACGTTGACGCGATTTTTGGTGTATAGTGAGGTATATCGACCAGCAAACAAATTTAAGATAGAGAGGAAATAAAAGATATGACGACTTCGATTCCAGGCTTCAGCCATCTCGCATTACGTGTAACCGACGTAGCACGTTCCAGAGCATTTTATGTTGATGGCTTACAGCTTCCAGTGAAATTTGAGGTGCCCGGTCGCCTCGCGCTCGACGTCTATGGGACGATGGTAGTACTCATAGGCAACGATCCACACACAGCCAGCGATGATCGCTTCAATCCATATCGTGTTGGACTGGATCACTTAGCACTACACATTCCCAATATCCAATTGCTCGATGAATTGCTCGCAAAGCTCAATCAAGCCAGCATCCCCAACAACGGCATCCAGTACGATGAGCCATCGCACTCCACCCACATCAGCTTCTACGATCCCGATGGCATCGCCTGGGAATTCTACTTTTCATCCGCACGTCAAGAGTAAGATCATCCTGGCATTGCAGAGATAGCATATCCTGCAGTTAGATTCTTCAGCCGCCTAGCGTTGAAGAATCTCTTCGGTCGAGCCAAAAAATTCGGTCGGCTGGATACGAATTGCCGCACCAGTCGGACAGGCATCGACGCATGCTTGATTATTATATCCTGCGCAGAGATCACACTTGACCGCAATCTTCTTGCGCAACTCATCATAGGCATCGTGCTGAGGCCGCTCAAGCGGTCCGGGAGCAAGCTGACTTCGCTGGAGCATCGGAAGATTTTTACTCTGGCGCTGTTTCTTCGGAGCACCTTTGCCAAATAAGCTATTGAAGCGCTGCCAGGATGCTTGCTCCTGCTGACTTCCTTTCTCACCCTCACTATCCACAATCGAGATGGCATCATAAGGACAACGTTCGGCGCAGATTCCACAGCCAATGCAACTCTCAGTGATATAAACTTCTCCGTTCGCCTTGCGTGCAATTCCTGCGCGGCTACACAGCATACAAACGGGGTCCTGACATTGACGGCAAGTCGTGGTAATACTGATGTTACCAATCACCTTCCCGGTACGGTTCATACGTGAGTGTCCATGCCGACGCTCACAAGCCTCTTCACACTCGTTGCAATGGATACATTTATCCAGATCGATCACCAGTACTTCGGTTCCTTCGACAACGCCCTGACTAACCAGCGATTGCAATCCTGAACGGACAGGAATTTCTGGCAACACCTTCGAACGTTTTCTGGCGCCGCTAACCGCCGGCAATGAGGTCTGCGTCACGGTAGCCGTTTCGACATACTCCCGCAGACGCTGCGTAAAGCGCTTGTGCACCTGCGGATAGCTTTTGAAGAACGTCAACATTATTTGTCGTGGAATCTCGGCAACGCGCACACGATTGATAGTTGTGACCGTCACAGCCTTTCCATCACCCAGCAGATCCAGCCCGCCAATAAAATAGTCGCCTCCTTGGCGATAAGCCATCACACGTTCAACTGTACCTCCAGCCACGGTCGGCTGCTCCTGCGTCACTTTCACAAACCCCTCTAAAATGACATGGAGTGTCTCCAGTTCCGGACGCTGTTCTGCCTGACTGTTCTTTTCCACAAAGAGACGCTGATCGCGATCATATTGTTTCACCTGAATTTGTGTGATCAGCGCACGGATGCCAGCATCGGCAACATCCTGGAAGAGAGCCATACGCTTCAAGATAGAATGCAATGAGCGGAGATTGTTTGTTTGATCAAAAAACACCTTGACCTGGGGCACCAATTCCATCAGATGGTGCATAACCTGATCGGGTATCTGCAAGATGATGGCAGGAGTCTGCACTTTAGCCGTCGCATTATAGCGCTGCCCGGTTAACATGCCATCTTCGCCAACAGACTCGCCTGGATTGAGTACAGCTACTGGAAACTCTTTCTTATCGCCTCCCACGGCAAAGAGATCCAGACGACCCTCAAGAATCAGATAGAGATCACGCCCATACTCACCTTCGCGAATCACCGTCTCGCCAGGTTGGAGCGCCAGAAAACGCGAGGCGGAGACGAGATGTAACAGATAATTTTCAGGAACATCTTGAGGATTATGTAAAGCCGTCTGAAAGCGGACCCGTTGCATCACTTGAGGAACGCTCCAGCCTTTGGGAAGCATATTAGCGACATGCTGACTGCTTGCCGGGCTTTCCCACGAAGCTCCCAGCCGTTGCTTTAATGAGAGCATCAGGAGGTCGCGATGATTATCCACAGGACAGACAGAGACACAGGAGCCACACATGATACATTCTTGCGTAAAGCGAGCAACCTGAGGCGAGACCTTCTCCTGAGCGGTCGCCTGATTCAGATCAGCAATGGTGACCATAGATGAAATAGGTACAGGGCACGCAACCATACAACGATCACAGCCAATACACATATCGAGCTCAAAGCTAATGCGCTCCGCCTGAAGCGACTGAACAGTGGGACGATGACTCAACCCAGGCACCACATGCATCGGTAATGCTTTCGACTCTTGTACCAACGGACTCTGGATCGCCGTCATCTGAAACGTACTCGTCTGTTCCCTGTCAGGAGCGGGAGAGAGCGATTGCGGAAAAGAGTAGTAGATGAACATATTGCCAATCACAACACCATCCCCGTGCAACAGATTGTACGCGTTATTAATCTTGACTTTATTCACAAAAACGCCATTACGGCTATTCAAATCGCGAATATAGAAACCATCGTTGGAAGAAAAAAGTTCGGCATGGGTATGGGACGTTGCAGTATCATCCACAGTGAGAACGTTGGTTGGATCACGTCCAATCGTTGTACGCTTATCCAAAGCCAGCGGCACAACGATCGGTTGAGATCTCTGGCCCATCAAGACCAATGTGGGCGTGAGTGGTAATGCGGCCAGGACACTTTCGGGGATGCGACGTGTAGCATTCGCGTTGAGTTGTGTTCCCTGAAGATGTTGAAATGCTCCTTGACGTCGCTCAAAGCGCATTTGGACATCGCCCAGCCTGATGTGGTCATTCTGCTGGAGGATATGTTCTTTGTAAGGAAGCAAAGCTATATTATTCACAAATGTCCCATTCGAGCTCCCCATGTCACAGAGCGTATAACATCCATTGCTGTACTCGATCTGAGCATGAGTACGTGATACGGAGAGATGCTCAATGTATAGCTCTACTTGCGCTTGCCTGCCTATTATAATCTGATTTTTTTGATACAGCGGAAATTCTCTCAGAGGAATGGCAACCCTGGGATGAATGATAGGGACAAGTACAGCCTCTTGCCCATGCGCCATGGCGTTTTCAGCTTCAATTGCATTGGGATTGTCCAGATAAGGCTTCATACTCTTCTGCTGATATACGGTAAGAAGGGCTGGTGGCACCTGTTGCTGATCCAGCCAACCTTCAAAGTCAAAAGTATTGTCAAAGAGTTGAGCGGCAATAGTTGTAACATCAACATGATGATCGATTGCACGTTTGAAAGCGAGGGCCTGATCACGTTGGCCCAGAAAGAGGGCGCCAACAAGGATACCATTTTGCAGGACTGCTTTGCGATAATTGCGTGGTTCAGGGAGAGCGATTATCTCTTTATAAAAAGTATTTGCTTGCCGTCTGGGACTCGTAGTCTGTCCAATCGAGACGAAATCGAGCCCAAACAAAAAGCTAGCATTGTAATAGTTGCGGTATTCACGCGACCACGCATACAGATCCGGTTGCAAGCCGGGGGACGTATGCAGTGCGGCATACATATTGTGAGCCGCCGTACGCGCCTGTTGCGTTGACGGATACCATTGCCCCAGGAGACGTGCGCGTCCACTTACAATATCAGTTGTTTCGATGACGTCGCCAGCCGCATAAATATCCGACACACTTGTGCGCATATGATTATCAACCTGGATCCCTTGCTTGTACCCGATACCGCTCGCTTTAAGAAAATCCAGATGGGGCTCGATGCCGATGGCGACAAGGACCAGTTCACAGGGGATCTGTTCTCCATCATTCGTCATTACCGCGCTGACCTTGCCTTTTTTGCCAACGATCTCGACAATCTCCGTATTCAGCCGCACATCGATCCCCACCCGTTGCTCCTCATGCAGCACAAGATCCGACGCAGCCGGGTCCAGTATCTCAGACCACAGGGTAGTACCACGTAAGAGATGGGTCACCTTACGTCCCTGTTTCTGCAACGTCTCAGCACTTTCCAAAGCCAGAGTACCACTCCCACAGATAACCACACGCGTCACGTTTTTGAGATGGCGAACAATCTCCTGATAATCAGCCACGGTACGCAATGTCGACACCCCGGCCAGATCGCTTCCTGGACAATCCAGTTGTTTGGCACGAGCTCCCTGAGCCAGCAGCAATTTCTGATAATAGAGTTGTTCCCCGTTATGAAGTTGCACACAATGCTGTCCTGGATTAACCCCGACGACACGAGCAGGGATAAAACCAATACGCTGTTCCTGATAAAATGACGTCGGACGCGCCCATAGCTTCTCTTCTGGCATTTGACCGGCCAGATAGTCTTTAAGCGCAGGACGATAATAGACTGGGAATGGATCATCTGCCACAATTGTAATCAGAGCGGTCGGGTCTTGTATCCGTAAATTCTCAGCCGCCGTAATACCAGCGATGCCGTTCCCGACAATGAGGTAGGTTATCTGCGCATTTGCCATAGAGCATATTTCTCCAAGATAGTAACGTATCCCCATTTACACGCTGTAGCAGGCCGATTTTTACCATTTTTGGACGTTTTTTCGGCTTATTTTATGCAATAAAGAAATTTAGTATGAGACATCGTGAACACATCTGAATAATCTTAACCACGAATATCCTTTTTACACCCACAAGTCCTACATATTGAAATTTCAATTGACGCCAGCAATGCATCTCCGTTACATTCAACATAAAATAGTTACAAAACAGCCGGATACATTCCGATAACAAACGTGTCGTAACACATTTGTGCGCCAGGGCCATAGCGTAATTCGCTCGATCGCGACATATCTCGATGTCCTTGGATGTAAGATATTCCATTTTGATCACCGCTTTAGTCGGATCAAAGAAAGCGAGAGATGCACGTATGCAAACAGTTTTACCTGTCAATAACCTCGTTGGCACCATGCTGGGCGACTACCAGATCGAGCGACTGCTCAATCACGGGACGCTAGGAACCGTCTACATTGCTAGAAAAAACGGACAAAATCAGTCTGTTATGATCACGTTATTCTCCCTGCCAGGAAATTTCCCCGAGCAGGCACGCAACGCCTTCTGGACACGCTTCCAGCAAGAGGGTCAGAAACTGATCAAGCTACGTCACCCACATATCCTCCCGCTTCACACCTATGGTCAGTATGCATCTTATCCATACATCGTCTCGTCCTTTGTGAAAGGGCGCTCTCTGGCCCAGATCATGAAGCAGCAGCCTCTATTTACGCCACAGCAAACCTTAAACGTCCTCAAACAGGTAAGCGTGGGACTTGATTATATCCATAATCATGGAGTTGTCCACGGATTATTGAATCCGACCAGCCTGCTCGTCGACAACTTCCAAACGGTACAATTGGGAGGGATTGGTCTGAGGCCAATTCTAGAAATGTATGGCATCGAGCGTAGCAACCATCCCTATGCACATCTCTACAGCATAGCAGAGACATTTCTAGGCGCACCTGAATATCTGGCCCCCGAATGTGCCCGCAGCGAGCCAGTGGATATACGTAGTGACATCTACTCACTTGGAATTATTTTGTTCGAAATGCTCACGGGAACGCGTCCATTTACTGGAACGGACAAAGTTGAAGTCGTGATACAGCGCCTCCAAAGTCCTATTCCATCGCTACGTACCGTATTCCCTCAAGCTCCAATCAGATTAGATCGTGTCATACAGAAAGCCCTACAACAGCATCCATCCCAACGTTTTCAAACGGTGAATGAACTGACCCAGGCTCTGGAACAAGCCTTGCAAGATCAGGAGGTCAAAGAAAGAATTGGAGATAGCCTCGCCGGCGTGAACCAGACAGATGCAACCCTTCCACCGACAGTCGACTGGTTCGCCGAAGAAACGCCTGTCGACATCTCGAACCATGGAGTGCCAACAACCACGATGAGCTACCTCTCATCGATCGAGCCAGCGTCGGCCAGAATGTCCGCGCAACCGCGCCAGCCACAACCAACCGAGCCATCACCGGAAGGACACACGATGGCATTTCATCGACTCTCCAGCAGTGCCCAGCCACCGAGTGCCAAAGTCATCGGAGGAGATCCTTTTGATATGTGGTCGGCCTCCTCAGCCAGACTCGAAGCACAGCCCGCATCAAATCGTAAACAGCAAAGCCAAAAGACTGCATCCGTTGCCCCTGACAAACAGAGGAGTCAGAAAACAGCATCCGTCTCACCTGCCAAACAAAAAGGGAAATCTGCCTCTAAATCCGGGCGTCGTAAAGTAGTCGCCTTCCTGGTAGCGGGAAGCGTCACGGTAGCCGGACTAGGATTTTTTGAGAGAATGAATATTGCCAACGCACTCCACCTGAATCAGACAGCCCAGATGGCTCCGACACAAAAAACCACTACAGTCGCTCAGAAAAGCACCGCACCTGCACAAAAAGCTACCAAGGCTCCTCAGGCCAAAGCGACCACAAAAAGCGCACCACCGGCCACGCATACAGGAACAGTCATAGGAGCAACAACGCTGGCCAAAAATTCTTCAAAGGAATTCAACAATCCAGCCGACAACAATCAGAGCCTACTCATTCGCCTGGCGGATGGAACCTTCGTCGCAGGAGAACGAGCCTGCACACACGAAGGAGTTCCAGTCAATTATGATAGCGCATCAGGCACGCTCATCTGCCCACGCCATGGAGCAATATTCGATCCAGCCAAAAACTTTGCCGTACTGAAAGGACCAGCCACCACACCATTGACAGCAGTCACCATCAAAGTAAATAGCGACGGCACCATTACCGTGTAATACCCTGTCAAGGTTCATCGCGACAAAAAGTAGCATCGGACGCTTGCATCAATACGACGAAGATAGGGAGAAATCCCTTTTCGACCACACTGCTACGTCAGCTGGCTTGATCTCTGTGGGGAATCAGCAATTAAGCATGATATAATGCCAAAAGGAAGCATAAACGTCATGCCCACTATCGCTGCTAGAAGTGGGTTCATCGAGCAAAGAGGAGCGTCAATGAAAGCCGCAATCTGCTATGCATATGGTCAGCCACTCAGCGTCGAGGACGTACAACTTGATGCGCCACAACATGGAGAAGTCCGTGTCAGCATTAAAGCGGTCGCCGTCTGTCACAGCGACGTCCATCGCATTCGTGGGGATTGGAAAGGACGCTTACCTATCGTGGTGGGACACGAGGCAGCGGGCATCGTCGAAGAGGTAGGAGATGGAGTCCAAACCGTTCAGCCAGGCGATCGCGTCGCCGTCTCACTGTTGCGCTCATGTGGACGATGCATCCAATGCGTTTCCGGAGCCACACATCTATGCGAGGGCACATTTGCGATTGGAGTAGAAAGTCGCCTTCATAATCAACAAGGGCAGGCGTTGCTACACGGACTCAACACAGCGGCCTTTGCCGAAGAGACTATCGTCGACCAATCGCAACTGGTACGCGTCCCCGCCGAGATACCCCTGGATCGCGCCGCATTACTGGCCTGTGGAGTCATCACCGGAGTAGGAGCAGTCATCAACACCGCGCAGGTGCGTCCTGGCTCAAACGTCGTAGTCATTGGAACCGGCGGAGTCGGACTCAACGCCGTCCAGGGAGCAGTGCTTGCTGGAGCCAGCCAGATCATCGCGCTCGATATTTTAGACCATAAATTAGCCACTGCGATCATCTTTGGAGCCACCGCAACGATCAATGCAGCCGACGAAGACGCACGCCAGGCGGTGCGCGACCTCACTGCTGGACGTGGTGCGGACTATGTGCTGATCACCGTAGGCAGTACCCAGGCAATCGCTCAGGGATTATCACTGCTACGCACGGGAGGGACAGCCGTCGTCGTCGGACTACCGCAACGCGACGCTCTGGCTCAGATAAGTGCCTATGATCTTGTCTCCAGAGGACAACGCATGCTTGGAAGTTATATGGGATCATCACGTCTCACCATCGACGTTCCCTGGCTAGCTAAACTTTATCTCCGGGGACGCCTAAAATTAGATGAACTCATCACCGAACGTTATCCGCTCAGCCAGATCAACACGGCCATCGAAACGATGGAACGTGGTGATGCGCTACGCAACGTCATTATAATTGGAGAGGAATAAGCATACAGCTACGTGAGACTCTCTCCATTACGGGACGATCGAGGATATGACAAACGACTAACGCTAGCAGTCTAAAGGTTTTATCGTTTGAGTGTAAAAACGATAAAACCTTTATTTTTTATTGGCCCTTCAAGCGCACGACAAATTGCGTTGGCTTGACAAATATGAGGGCAATCACAAGGACTGTCATAGTGGTGAGCATATACACGACCGCCATCGCATTGATAGCCTGTTCGGGCCGCATACCAGAAGCAAAAGCATCGCCATAGAGCGTTACAACCATCGTCTGGGCATCGGCATTGGCCACCAGATAAGTAAGCTCAAACATCGCCATAACGCGTACGATAGTCAGAACACCTGCGGTGAGTAAACCGGGAATAATTAGGGGCAGCACGATGCGCAAGAAGGTTTGCAGCCGATTAGCGCCGAGCATCTGGCTGGCAGATTCTAATGACGTGTCTACTTGCTCGATAAAAGGCTCAAGCACAAGTATCACGAAGGGCAATGTTGGTATCACATTGACCAGGACAACGCTCGGAAGATCTCCTCCCAGATAGCGCAGCAGGATCGTTGCCAGAGGGATGCCATACGCCAGCGGAGGAATAAGCATGGGCAGAAGATAAAAACCCATCAGAATGCCTTTATAACGAAATTTCCTGCGAGCCAAAACATAGGCAGCCGGGAATCCCAGCAGAAGAGCCAGCAAAGTGGCACCAAGAGAAACGATCAACGTATTTGAAAGCAGTTGTCCAATGTCATGATCGCTAAACTCATACGCATACCATTGCGTTGTAAATAATCCTTGTGGGAGCCAGCTATCAAACCATTGCTGGCCCAGCGAACCAATCAGCACCGTTCCAACCATGCCAAAGAGATTCAGCACAAACAGGCCAATGGCTACATAGAAGATGACTGTCCCCCAGATGTTTTTTCTGCGCCGGATCGGTCGTTTTTTGGGCGGCGCAGATTGAAGTAAAGCATCAGAGGTTGTATCCATCATCTCCTGAAAAGCGTCAGTCCCCATAGCTTACGCTCCTTTTCCACCGCTGATAGTCGCTCCACGCGCCGTTTTGGCCTGGAGCCATAAGACGAGTACAATTACCACAAGCTCAATCACACCCATAATCAAAGCAATAGCCGTTCCTAGCGGGATATTATAATTTGTAAACGCTGTCTCGTAGGCAGAAATCGCCAGCACACGCGTCTCATGCGATGGCTCTCCAACAAGGTTCGCCGTAGGAAAGACACTGAAGTTCGCAACAAAATTCAAGCAAAAAGCCACTGCAATCCCTGGGAGTGAAAGAGGCAACACCACACGCCAGAATGTCTGTCGCGCATTTGCACCCAGCATGCGACTCGCACGATCCAGATCGGGACTGATAGCAGACATGTAGCCAAGAATGAGTAAGAATGTAAAGGGAAAGCCTTGAATAAACAATGCAATTTCGACCGCCAGCCAGTGATGTAAAAAGAGCAATGGCTGCGAAATAAGATGTGCCCCAAGCAGGATACGATTGAACCATCCAGTTGGTGAAAAATAGTCCAGCATCGACTGAGCCACCAGCACATTGCCCAGGGTAATCGGCAGGATCAATACGATTGTCAGCAGGCGCTCAAATTTGATACCGCCGCGCATATAGTATGCCAGCGGAATGCTGACCAGAACGCTAAAGAGAGTGACAGGCAACGCAACCTGGAAAGTTACCCAGATCGCCGCAACCTGATCAGGATCACTAAAAAACTGGATATAATTGGTCAGACTCAGTGCAGTTGAGTTCTCCGTCGCATGCAAACTGGTTGCCAATCCATTCAGCAGCGGATAAAAGAACAGTCCCAGAATCAAAACGACTGCTGGGAGCGATAATAAAATAGCCACATAGTCTATCCCGAATCTCACAACTCTGGGCGTTGTCGCAGGATGCATCACTTCTGCCATGCCATTTACCTCTCTGCTTTATGGGTAGCGACTTCAGCGGGATTAGCATTGAGAGTGGAACTAGCAGCATGCACATCAGGATCAGAAAAAAGCAAGAGGCGCTCGGGTTGCACGCCAAACTCGACGACAGCACCACTCTCAGGGATATGAGCGCTATGCACCAACAATTGCAGATTGTTCACACCGTCCACCTGCACAATCGACTCGTATGACCGTCCCATATATTCGATAAGCTTCACACGACCTTGCAGACGATTTATATCCGGTAGTGGATCAGAGGTCGTTTCGTCTGGTCGGCTACACGCCAGGATGCGCTGACCTACTTTCCAACGCGTACTCTCCTCGGCAGTCGAGCGAGCGCTCAATTTGATCCCATTGGGAGCTTCTATCTGCCAGAGATCTCCATCCTTATCCAGAATAGTGGCCGAAAATTGATTGAGATAGCCCATAAACTTCGCGACAAATAGACTTTTAGGATTATTATAAATGTCCTGCGGCGTCCCAATCTGTTCTATGTGTCCTAACTGCATTACCACGACAAGATCAGAGAGAGACATCGCTTCAGACTGATCGTGTGTAACATAGAGAGTTGTCAGGCCAAGCTCATTATGGAGGCGCTTGATCTCAATGCGCAACTCATTGCGTAGATTGGCATCCAGATTCGAGAGCGGCTCATCCAAAAGGAGCATAGCTGGCTCTAAAACGATCGTGCGTGCAATCGCCAGACGCTGCTGTTGACCTCCGCTCATCTCTGAGGGATAACGCTTCCCAAAATCGTCCAGATGAACCTGCTCAAGCGCTCGCTTGACACGCCTCTCGCGCTCGGCCTTTGGAACGCCGCGAATCTCAAGTCCATAGCTCACGTTGCGCTGTGCATTCAGATGCGGAAAAAGGGCATAGTTCTGAAAAACCATCCCGAAGCCGCGTTTCTCCGCAGGCAAATGCTGTATCGGCGTGCCATTCAGGATAATCTCTCCATCGCTCAGATCCAGCAAGCCTGCCAGGCAATTCAGAGCCGTCGACTTGCCACAGCCGCTTGGTCCCAGGAGAGTAATAAACTGACCGCCTTTAATATCCAGAGTGAAGTCATACAAGGCAGTAGTATTTCCGAAACGACGCACTATTCCCTTGATCTCAAGTTTCTCAATTTTTTTCATCATCATGATCCAACTTCGATCCAATGTGGCCTTTCCCCGCATGCGATAAGCCCGTTCAGAGAGCATCAAGCAATCAAACCGGCAGCCCCGCTTGATTATTGTGACCGTTGAACGAGCTTACAGCTAAAGGGAATACACCTTCATGCTAGAGGAACATCTACCGACATTGCGAGCACAGGCATTAAGAAGCCTTATACTTACCGCTTCCAATATCTTTATCCCACTTGCTAAATGCCAGTACTAACTGATCTGTCTTTAGCGGTAATGTAATCGGCACCTGCGTGATGAGTTGGTCATATGAGGATCGTCCATACTGCGAAATGACTTGCTGACTGGCAGCCGGAGCCATGGATATACTTACACCCTTTACGGCAGGTCCTGGATAGAAGTAGCCTGAATCGTAGTTAAACGCCTGCTGATCTGGCTTAAGCATCCAGGCCATCACAGCCAGAATCACCTTCTGATGTGCTTGATCCAAGCCTTTGGGCATCATCATAAAAGCAGCATCAGCCACCATCGTCGTATTTTTCAGGACAAACGTCTTATCACCTGCGGGGACTTGCTGGAGGAAGCGTGGATTGATGTCCCAACCCAGTGTGCTCGCAATAATGGATACCTGTCCTTTGGCGAGTTCGCTCATCGTGTCACCGGTACGCGTAGGATACGAATCGATACCTGAACCAGCATCTTTAAGAAATGCCCAGGTTTTATCCCAGCCATGGGTTGGATCTTGTGGGTCCTTATCACCAAGCAAGTAGGGTAGACCCATCAACATGGTACGTCCAGGACCGGAGTTTGAGGGTCGAGCATACAGGAATTGTCCCGGATGAGCTTTAATCCAGGTCTGCAATTCCTCGATTGTGGTGGGCGGATTAGGAACCTTGGCTGGATTATATTCAAACACGGGTCCACTTGGCGTATAGGTAAACACCAATCCATAGCCCTGGGCCAGATCGGTGTAAGCTTTGGCAGCGGGAAGATAATTGCTATCGAGGTTCGGGAAGGAGTCAGAGTGTGTGGGAGTTAATTTTTCAACCAGTCCTTGCTGAGTAGCGCTGGATAAACCGTCATATCCAGTAATAATCAGATTATCCTGCACATGGCCAGCATCTTCTTCGGCTTTCAGCTTGCCAGGCAGCTGAGGAGCCTGGATACGAGCAGGATACACAATCTTCGATACAAGTTCTGGATGAGCCTTTTGGAACGCTTTCAACATGGGCTGTACCTGTGCTGAATAGCCTCCAGCATCGACAACCTGCAAGACGATCGGGCTACTGCTCCCCTTGGTCGTCGGACTACTAGAACCACAGGCAGCAGCGACAACAAGAACAAACAAAAATATCAGATAGTGGGCGGGATACCTTGCCAGTGTTTTTGCTCTAAACATCTTGTACTTCTTCCTTGATGAGTACTATCTTGACGATAAGCAAATGTAATAGTAGGTACATTACGTATTCCTAATGTATTACCGCAAAACGTGTTAGGTGTCACGAGTAGAATCAATAGAAGGGGACTGTATCTGGACTGTTTCTTTTCCGATCCGTCGGTAGGATACTGCACGGGAAGGTGAAGCCATAGACAGCCCTTGAATGTTTCTTAACAAAACACCTTTCTTGTTTAGTCACACGTGTATTATACACAAGCATATGGCAGAAAATATATGGTCTGGAGTATCATTTTCCCAATTGATGGTAATTCACACCATTTTCAGAAAATATTTCCATATATTTTCTAAAAAGGTACCATAGAAGAAAGAGCCTGTCAAGCAGCTATCCTCGCTGAGAAGACAATAGACCAGTGGATTCGCGCACGATCAGTGGACTTTCTAGCAGTGTATACCCATTACTGGGTGTATTGCGCCCATCCATGATTTGTCGCAATGTCTGTATCGCCAGTTGCCCCATACGATATTTAGGCTGCTCAATCGTTGTCAGAGGCGGATTTGAGTGGGCCGCCATAGAGATACCATCGCATCCCACCACGGAAATATCATCTGGAACACGCAAGCCGTAGGTGCGAATGGCATGCAGCGCTCCTAAAGCCATAATATCGTTATAAGCAATCACAGCCGTAGGTTTTTCTACGCTCGGTAGCGTCAGCAGTGAGCTCATCGCTTGAAAGCCACCTTCAACGTTAGGGAAACTTGTAGGACACCATTCGGAAGGCAGGTCGAGACTAGCTTCCTGTAAAGCCTTCTCGATCCCCCGTCTTCTTTGCAACGAGGGACTTGAGATACTATTGCCGGCAAGATAGGCAATTCGCTGGTGCTTTAATTGCAGCAGATGCTGTGCTGAACGATAAGCAGCATTTTCAAAGTCAACGAGGATACAGGGAATCGCGGGATGATTAAGATTACGATTAATCACCACCAAAGGAATTTTGTTTTGCTCATACAGAGCGATCAGAGCAGTATTCGAGATACGTGAAGCACAGACAATAATCCCATCAACGGGCTGCATAGCCAGAGAACTAAGCGCCTGAGACTCGCGCAATGGGTCTTCGCTGGTATTACAGAGGATCATGGTCAGACCATTTGTACCCGCCCCATCTTCCACTCCCCGCACAATCTCTGGAAAAAAAGGATTTCGAATATCACTAATCACCAGAGCCACCATACGGTGCCCGACGCTTACCGAGCTCGGAATGGTCGTCGAAACTTTATAGCCCAATTCAGCGACAACCGCAAGCACGCGAGCACGCGTCCTCTCGTTCACAGGAGCAGTGTTGTTCATGACACGCGAGACCGTCGTCGGAGAGACGCCTGCGATACGTGCCACATCGATTAATTTTGCCGTCATTATATGTTCTTTTACCTGTCATATTTCATGAAAATGATAGTATACATTTCATCATTTGTCAATGAAGAAATGCCAGCCATACAGCAGTGAACACCGGAACTCTTCCGGTAAGCATTGATGTACCCTCATTTGATTGTATAATAAAGAGGGAAGGTATGCATTTCTTGATCTCCTCTACCAAGCCAGCAAATCAAATATATATATTGTAAAATGTCACCTCAACAGCGTTACTTATAGTAGGGTTAAGTATCCTTGTGACGTATAACATATATATCAGATCAGTTAATAATGTCACTCCGACAGCGTTACTTATAGTAGGGCTAAGTATATTTGTGACGTATACATCAGATCAGTTAATAATGTTGATCCATATGCTCTCTTATATAAAATATACCGATGGAGGTACTCTACAATGGAAAATGACTTCTCACAAAACGAAGAGAAGCCACCGATGACCCCCCAGGCACAACCTAATGCTGCCATGGATGCTTCCTTCAACGAAAATCCAACCGTCAGTGAAAATCCAACCATTCAGCCATCTGTCCCGAATTACGCATCAGGACCATTCCCACCGGCAGCACCCAATAATCCTTCTGCGCCTAACTATCCATCGGGACCGTTCCCACCAGCGACACCGCATAATCCCTCTGCCCCCAACTATCCACCCGGGCCTTTTCAGCAATCAAACTATAACTATCCATCTGGGCCTTTTCAGCCCACGGTTCCCAATTATCCAGCTGGACCATCTCAGCCCTCAAATCCCAACTATCCAGCTGGACCTTTTCAGCCCGCGAGTCCTAACTATCAACCAAATTATAATCCTTATACAAATCCTAATAATAACCCACAGCCAAACTATATGCAGCCTCCGCAGCCACAACGTCCTCCCAGACAACCTAAAAATCCGGGAAGGCTGGCAAAGCCATTACCACTCTGGGCATTCTGGGGAGGCCTTGCACTAATTGTGGTACTAATGATCGTGCTTCATCTAACTGGCAGTGACTGGGCGGCTGGATCTTTGCATGCATCATATGCAGCACTGATCATCGGCATTGCCCTTGTCATCGCGCTGATCGTCCGTTATATCGATGGGATAAACTCGACACTCAATCCGACACGCACGCGTCAACAAGTCATCTCAATCGCCTGTATTCTACTCTTATTTCTCTACTCGTTTATCGCGCAAGCGCTTCAGCCAACTCTGCACATAAGCCAGGGACAAGCGTTAGAGAATCAGCAACAGTGGTCACAAGCAATCAGTGAGTATACACAAGGAGGAGAGAAGGCACCCACAAGCGTTAATCTGGCACGTACATATACATCATGGGGATTAGCGTTGGATAAGCAGGGACATCATGGTGATGCCTCGCAAAAATTCCTCACCGTCATCACCCAATATAACAGTCCAGAAACAGCGACTCAACTCAAGCGTGCCCAGGATGGCGATATCAATTCTCGTCTGGCACCTGCGCAGCAAAGTATGCAAGACAAAAATTATAGCCAGGCCACCAATAGCTATGACACTATTTTACAGCTCTCGTACTGCACAGCTGATTGTAAATCGAAGGTTGGCAATCTGGACGCTACCGCCTATGATGATCTAGGCCAATCCTACGTTCAACAAAAAGACTATCAGAACGCGGTGCATGCCTTTGATACTGTGCTCAACAAATTTCCCGATGCCCCCAACGCCGCACAGGTACGCACCACAGACGCCACAACCTACTATAACCTTGGCAGAACACAGCTCCAGGACAAAAGTTACAGCGCCGCAGTCACATCGTTCGACACACTCAAAAGTCAATTCCCAAGTGCGCCTGAAGTCAAAACATCGCACAGCTACATGTCCAAATCGCTACTGGGATACGGTCAACAGACCCGCGCCTCCAGTTGTAGTGACGCAATCCCGATCTACCAGCGCCTGGACAAAGAGTTCGCAGATACCAATGAGGGAAAAACAGCGAAAGATGCTCTTAACGCACCGCAAACCGTCAAGGGACATTTTACCAACGTCGAGCCCAACATCCCCTTCAGCCAGATGGCTCTGACCCAGGGATTAGAGGGTGGCATGAGCCAGGATGCATTATTCTCTCATTGGGACAACGCATCGATGAAGACGGATATTGACGGAAGTGGGAACTTTACTTTCACCGGTGTCAATCAGGGGACGTATAACCTGCTCTGGTATGCCAATGATGGCACCTATGAGCATGTCGAATTCATCTATTCACAAACGACCTTAAAACCATACTACAACGCACAAGTCGGTCCCCTATGTGCAGTCAACGCAGGTGATGTTTCAAATTCACAGGTCACAAGCTCATTCTAAAGCGGCGTCAGCAGTGTATGCGCAACGCCATTACATCAAGAAAAGAGGCACATCCACGATTGGATGTGCCTCTTTTCTTGATGTATACAGCCTGCTACTGAAAAACCGTCGTACGCCGAAAACAATCGGGAGCATGATCATCCACCATCCCAACAGCCTGCATAAAAGCGTAACAAATCGTCGCGCCAACGAAGCGAAAGCCACGTTTTTTCAAATCCTTACTCATTACCTCGCTTTTGGCCAGCGCGTTCTGTTCCTGAGCATTGATCAGAGGCTTCCCACCCACGAACTGCCAGATATATGCATCAAAACTGCCAAATTCCCGCTGAACTTCCAGGAACGCTTTGGCGTTTTCAACCACGGCATTGACCTTCAGACGGTTACGTATAATACCTTCATTTTGCATGAGAGCTGCTTGCTTGTCTGAGTCGTAGTGAGAGATTTTCTCGGCATCGAAATTATCAAACGCTGCGCGGTAATTCTCACGCTTCTTGAGGACCGTCAGCCAACTCAGCCCTGCCTGTGCGCCCTCCAGATTAAGCATCTCAAACAGCAGGCGATCATCATGGACGGGGACGCCCCACTCCTCATCATGATATGGTATAAATAAAGCATTAGATTCTGCCCAGGTACATCTTACTTCATTCTGTATATTCATTATATCCTTACTAATGAGATTGCCATATCTTCATTATTAGTACAAATCTGTTCATCTCACGTGAATGTGCTGAACAGCCTCAAGCACCGACCAGTATAGTCTTTCTCTATAGTATGCCTACGTGTAAATGAGGTGTCAAGCAGGAAGCAGCTCATAGAAGAGATAAAACATATTCCTTTGAGCAGTTAGTCAGCGTCGGCAGAAAATCTTTCAATGAAAGTGATTGTGTTGAAGTGAGAAAAATAAAGTGGAATAGAATAATCTTATGCCTGCCCATAGACAAGCGAAAAGCGATAACTGGCATGATTCTTTTTCCACTCTTCGGGAGCAGCCTGCAAGACGTTATCATAGATGTCGGGGGCAACATTCAGTTGCGAGCACACTCCTGCTTTGAGTGCTCCATAGGCCGCCAGACAATCAGTCTCCAATAGAGCCCCAACATGTGTATTCCAGGTTCCAACAGGCAGATCCAAATAGCGAGAATGAATCTGTTTAATCCCTGCATTCTCGGCCATGATGGACAGATCCTCCATAAGCTTAGCATCAATGCCACGCGCGATCAGAAACCTTTGCGCCCATTCCAGCAACTTCAGCGAGGCCGGTCCAGCATTAATAATGGTAGCTCCTATCTCAAGGAGCTCGATCCAGCCACCAGGACGTGTCACACGTACAAGTTCGCTCAGACATTGTGGCCATGATTTTGCGGGGAGAGCCAGAGCAAGCATACGCTGATGGGTAAAATCAAAGGAAGAGGTCCGAAAAGGCAGACCCTGAAAGAGATTACCCTGTACGTACTGATAATTGGGTGGCGGGATCATGATAGAGGATGAACGTGAAAGAGATTGAGCAGGTTCTAAATCAAGGCCAACTATCCGTGCTTGAGGAAACTCTTGCGCCATCTCCTGTCCCCAGATACCTGTACCACTACCAACATCAAGGATAGCAGAAATGGCATCTTTGTCGACAGGAGCAGCATAGTTACCCTTAAGGGCATAACGAAAGAGATAATGCTGAAGATTAAGTCGATCTCCCTCCATCAGGTCAGTGGGCAGAGCATAAGGGATATCTGAGCGATGATAACGATTGCCTGCTATCACGCGGGGATGCTCGGAGGCATCGGTCTGTGCCGGCACAGTATCTGTTCGTGGACGAAGACCAAATAAACGTTGAAAAAAGCTCACGATAGACATCCTCCCTACAAGTAGGATACATTTAATAAAAAATAGCGTCGTCGCCCATATGTTGTCGTCTCGGATACAAATAATGGCTCAAGTCAGCTCAGCCTGAGACCGCAACGTTGCGGCATCAAGCTGAGCTGACTTGAGCCATTCATTAGACATACATGTTTTTATACATTTCAATAGCACACAAATAATGACAATTTATTCATCCTGCTCCCTCTATTATACAGATGTATCAATCAAAAGATATAAAGATATTATTAAAATTCTCTTTCTCTTTGCTACTTGTTGCGCCCCTCAGCCGCCAGATCTAAGGCCATCGCCTAATCGTAACCAAAGAGATACACAAAAATTCAAATAGCACAACTCAAATGATTTTTATGAGATATCATAAGATCAGGAGCTATAACCAGCTATAAAAGAAAAGCTTATGCGTTTCTTTCCTTACGAGCTTATTTTCCTTCAAATGACTGCAATAATTGCAACATGGCATCACTATCTAACGTATTTCATTTGATAGAAAGAAATAGTGACGATAAGATAATTATTCCATGTACATAGCCCTGGACGAAAGGATTTTTTGATGGACGTCTCTATCCAACAATCCCATGATGAAGAGCAGCAGCAATCTGAAATTTCAGGCCGTACCCGGCGTGAATTCAAATTAGATCCACAAGCCATGAGCCTCAATCCATTTCCCTGGTATCAGAAAATGCGTGCCTCAACACCCATCTTGCATGACCCCGAAAATGATTTCTGGCAAATCTTCCGTTATGCGGACACGCAACAAATTCTCAACGATCCTGCCACCTTTTCATCTGAAGTTATGCAGCGTACAAGCACTTTGACAGAAGAAGAGAAAGCGCAAGCCGGAGAGCCGAGCATCCTTAACCTGGACCCTCCACGCCATCGCCAACTGCGTTCTTTTGTCACGCAGGCATTTACGCCGCGCACGGTGGCCAATCTTGCGCCCCGCGTGAGTGAAATCATTCATGAGCAACTTGACCACGTTGCGGCCGATGGTCATATGGATCTGATTGAAGATCTGGCCTATCCACTACCAGTAATCGTGATTTCCGAGCTTTTAGGTATTCCGTCTAGCGATCGAGATATGTTTAAGCGCTGGTCCGATGATGTGGTTAGTCAGGATCAAAGTCAAACCATGCAATCTGTACGCGAGATGAGTGAATATCTCAAGGCAATCACCGATGAGCGCAGAAAAAAGCCAAAAAACGATCTCATCAGTGCTCTGCTGGCCGCACAAGTCGATGGACAGCATCTTACCGAAGGCGAGCTCATCAGCTTCTATATTCTTTTACTGGTTGCTGGCAATGAGACAACGACCAATCTCATTGGCAATGCGTTCACTTGCTTTGACGACTATCCACAGGCGCTTGAGCAGCTACAGGCGGATCGTACACTGATCCCAGGCGCTATCGAAGAAGTGCTACGCTTCCGTTCTCCAGTCCAACGCCTGATACGTATCACAACAAAAGATACCGAAATTGGTGGACAGCAGATACCAGCTGGACAGATTATTACTCCCTGGCTGGGCTCGGCCAATCGCGACGAGACTCAATTTTCCGATCCCGATACCTTTGACATTAGACGCTCTCCCAATCGTCATGTTGGTTTTGGACACGGTATCCACTTCTGTGTTGGTGCGCCGCTCTCCCGACTTGAAGGAAAGATCGCACTGGAAATCATGCTCGAACGCTTCAAAAACATCAAGCGCGACGACAGTGTGCCATTAGAACGCATTCCCGCCGCCTCAGCATTCTTTGGTATCCAGAAGCTAAAAATCACCTTCGAGAACGCATGACGCAACTCCAAGACTTACCCAGTGACTGTAATTATTACCGAGAAACTTTTTGCGGACACTGGAGATAACAGACGATAGTAGATAGTGAATAGATCACCCTTTGTGACAATCTATTCACTATCTTTTTTATCCGCCAATCTGCTTACTCACAGCGAGAATGAGCATGCATTGCTCTACCCACACAGTAACGCCGTTGTTTAGCACAAAAACACCGAAGCTATTCGATTCAAAATGTAAAACTCATCATTATTCAGGTTACGCATTGAAATTATTAGTAAAACATACTATAATAAACCCCATAGTTTTAATAACAATATCGCTAAAGGATGAAATCTATTGGTGCATATACACATCTCAGAACCAAATATGTTTTCACTATCGGTGATGCCATCAAAGGGTCTATCCAGATTAGTATCCGCAGATGCTGATCTCTTTCGCGAGGTATTCAAAACAGAGCCAACCTACTACTGCAATAGCTGGCTCTACATGCTTCGTGCCACCAGAGATGATCAGGGCGCATGCGGCTATAAATTTGTAGGAAAGGATGTATTGATAGGTATTGGCTATCGCAATCAAACCGTCTATCTGGTCCATCCTATGGGAAATAATCGCTTCACAGAGACGCTCGCTTTATGCCAAAAGATACAACATGATATGCATTGCGCAATCATCTTAAAAAAGGTAGACCAGGATCTCTATCAATACCTCCATACGACCCCACTCTTGACACAACACCATGCCGCATCAATGTCTTCTGATGAAACGTTGCTACAGTATCCCACTACTACCACGCTGCTAGAAGAAGAAGCGTTTCCCGAACAGATGCTACATTTGAATGATTTATATGGTTCAGCCACTGAAGGCTATAAGCAACCTGGTTCATTTATTAAAAAAATAAAGAGGTTTGAGAAAAACGCTATTACATTGTGCCTCCGCAACAATTGTAGCCAGATCGAAAACATGCCAGGTTTCTCGACGTTGCTTGCACCAGATTCAGACAAATATAAAAGTTATCTTCAAATCATCCGCGAGGTCAGCCAACACAAGCAGAAGGATGAGCGGTACAAAGTTTGCGCCTATTATGACGAGCAGAAGACACTCCACGGCCTGTATATAAGTGAAGCACTTGGAGAGGGCAAGATGGGTCTCTACTGTGCAGTTTCATCAAAAGCATTTCCTGGCATTACTGAGTGGATGGATCATAATTTTTTTCAGCAACTCTATCGCGATGGTATCCAGTTTCTCTATCTAGGAGGTGCAGAAACACAGGGAGTCAATAGGTATGTCAAAAAGCTTTTTCCCATCACGCCACCTTATCTTCTACGGCCAATGCATATAGATAGGGTGTGATTCATTTTTGCAATCGGAGACGTTTTATGGACGATACCGTAACTGCGCTCGACCTCTTTCTGCTTGCCTCCCAAGGCAGTTGGCACACTTATCTCTTCGAATATCAGGAGGCACTCAATGCGTTCACACATTCGTATCGTTGTTGGATCGATTATCGTCATCAGCCTACTCATGATGCTCACTTTAGGCTTGCACGTGGGAGGAAATAATCTCCTCAGATTTGGCATCTACTCGCCTCTCCTGGGAGCATTTCTCGGTGGTTGCCTGGCACTTATCTCCATCAACATTCCTATGGGGCCGGAGGAAAATGTAGAGCCATGGACAAAATATGAAAAATTATCCTGGACGCTGATCGGCTTGAGCTGCATTGCCTGGGGGATAGGTGAGTGCTTCTGGCGTTATTATATTGCACACGGTGAAAATCCTTTTCCATCTCTGGCTGATATTGGATATGTAAGCTTTTTACCGTTAGCATTTCCAGCGCTCCTGCTTCAAAGCTTCACCAAAAGCAACACGAATACCAACAGGCATGCATTTTTACTCCTGGACAGTCTGATTGCAACCGGTGCTCTATTAAGTATCGCCTGGTCTCTGCTCTTAGGACCATTAGCACAAAGCCCTGAACAACCGCTCCTCGGCAAATTTCTGGGACTCTATTATCCTATGGCTGATATAGCCCTCCTCAGCTGTACCATTTTCTTACTCCTTAGAGAACACGCTTCCAATCATCATATTAAGGCTCGCAGCATTAGCTTGTTGCTCGTTGGAGTTGGCTTGACCATTTATGCCACTTCAGACTTTTCCTTTAATGCGCTACAGAATATGGGATTGCCGGTAGACGCAAGTTGGATCGATCTCGGATGGCCCATTGGCATGATGATCATCGGCCTGGCCGCCTATCTACGGCGCTTTTTACCAGGACGAGCAAGAAACAACCTCAGAGATGAGCCAGATATTATAAATTCAAAGGAGAAAACATTAAATTTCTCTCCTTTTTTACCTTATCTACTACTTTTTTCGCTATTTGTGGTATTGGCATTTAACGTCCTTTCCGACGATGCAATACAAGAAAAAACGCGTCCCGTCCTCATTGTAGCTACCTTCATCGTAGTCAGCCTGGTCATCATACGTCAAATCATCACAGCACGAGATAATATTCGCCTCATGCAGGAAAAGGTAGAAACACTTGAGCAATTGGAGCTTGTCTATCAGGATGTTGAAAGGCGTCAGATGAATCTGGAAGCCGGAGTAACTCATTTGAAGGAGATACAGACTCGACTGGCGAATGGGGACGTCCAGGCACGAGCTCAAATTATGAGCGGTGACCTCTGGCCACTGGCTAGAGGCTTAAATATTATGGCTGATCGTATGATGCGCTCAGAACAGCGTCAAAAGTATGCCTACAATTTAATCAAAGCCATCAGAGATCTCAATACCGTCCTTGAGCATCGCGATACCAGCATACCTTTTGTTCTTCCCTGCTCCTGTGTAGATGCACCACTGGAGTTACATCACCTCTTACAGATCATTGGCTTGAAGCCCCAGCAGAATTTGGCACACGATTCACTACCCACCTCTGAACCACTCCCAATTATTAGCTCACCACTCACACCTGAACCGTTACCGATATCACTACCATCGCCGGCGTTCTCTTTACCGACTCACCCCGATCCATCATCCATACCGGGAAAGAGGCTGACTCACCCCCATCGTGTCTCTCTTCTGGCCAAAAGTAACGATGATAACCTCTTATCAGATTAAGCCATGCAACGAGAGGCATCCTCACAGCGCATCATCTTTCAGGCGCAGAGAAGGCGTCTCTGATGATCAGAGACGCCAACAGCATTGAATCATGCCAGATTAACCAACAAAGGAGGGATCTTAGCTCGTTCAGTACCTATAAGCGATAGCCCTCTTCACCATGTACCGCCAGATCGAGTCCTAACTCTTCATCTTCTTTAGGTACACGCAAGCCCATCGGAGTAAGCAATTTGAGGAGGATAAACGTGATAACAAAGGCGTAAGCGACGCTGACAACTACTGCGAGAAGCTGCGTGAGAAATTGACCAGGATTTCCAAAGAGCAGGCCATTATTGCCAGCGCTATTGATTGCTTTTTCGGCGAAGACACCTGTCAACAAGGCACCAACGACTCCACCCATGCCATGGGCAGCCCAGACATCGAGGGTATCGTCGATACGTGTATATTTGCCTCGGAGCATGAGCATGAGATACGTGACAAGACCAGCCAGGATGCCTATCGCAATACTTGCCATTGGGCCAACAAAACCACTGGCCGGTGTGATAGCGACCAATCCAGCCACAGCACCCGTTGCGGTTGCGGTTGCACTCGGCTTCTTATGTTGAGCCCAACTTAGCACCATCCAGGTCAAAGCGGCTGCGGCTGCGGCCGTATTTGTGACCACAAAGGCGCTGACTGACAGCGGAGATGCTGCTAATGCACTTCCTGCATTGAAGCCGAACCAGCCGAACCATAGAAGTCCAGCCCCTAACAGAATAAAAGGAACATTATTCGCAGTAGCAGGTGTCCCTTGTCTATACTCCAGGCGCTTACCTACCACGATCGCCGCAGCCAGACCAGCGAAACCAGCACTAATATGGACGACAGTACCACCAGCGAAGTCTAATGCTCCCAGACTATGCAACCAGCCACCCATACCCCATACCCAGTGCGCGATCGGATCATAGACCAACGTGCTCCAGAGGAGGACAAATACAACCAGTGTACGGAAGCGGATACGTTCGACAAAGGAACCAATGATGAGTGCCGGGGTGATAATGGCAAACATGCCCTGGAAAACCATAAAGGCCAACTGAGGAATCGTGCCTGCATAATCGGCATTCGGAGCAAAACCAACGCCGCGTAAGCCGAAGAAATCCAGGCCACCGATCAGCCCCAGACCTGTATCTTTGCCGAAGACCAGACTGTATCCAATCACAACCCATTGAAGGCTGACCAGCCCGAGAATAACAATGCTCTGCTTGATAACGCTCACAACGTTTTTGCTAGAGACCATTCCCCCATAGAAGAAGCCAACAGCCGGAGTCATCAGCATGACCAAAGCGGCAGCAGTCAAAACCCAGGCGGTATCGCCAGAATTGATTGACTTGGCATCGAAATCACCTGCCGATGCGCCCGCAAAAAACTTGGACGCAACACCTATCAGAACCCCTAACGCCAATAAAATGATGACTTGAATAATAAAAGGACGCTTGCTCGCTCGTGTGACTTCCTGTTCAGCTGAAGGAGATTGAATCTCGGTCGTAACCATGCAATTACTCTCTTTCTCGGTGTACTGTTCTACCCATTCTACTCTAGATAAGAAAAATGCAGATCCATCGGGAGGACCAGCTTCTACGACCTCCTCATCCTTTACATCCCATCCGGCTCGCAGCCAAAACTGGCCTGTTGTGCCTGTGAGCCGGATGAGCATACCATCTGACCTCCACAAAAGAGGACATATGATTTAAAGGAGGTGAGTCTGAGATCTTTACACCTTGATGTCTTGTTCCTATTTCGGCTGAATAAAGAAAGGCGGATCTTACATAGGTATACAATTATCTGTCGATAAAAGCACTAGTGAGCAGCATTGGTGAGAGGAAAAATCAACATTGATTTTATCGTGATTGCCTGTTTCTTTATAAGCCAAGTATAGAGCCATTACCTCTGATCTTCCTACGGCTAATCTGTTCAAAAAACAACGGTAATTTTTTGTGCATAGTGCACATAAATGAATATTTTTTAAGAATTTTTTAAGAATATGTTACCATAATTTCAATATATTTTAAGTAAATAGGTGGATAATTTGGGAAATATTTATGAAAAACATACCACGTATGTGCATATTATACAGTATTTTCTACGGCCGCTTGCTTCAAATACCGTATTTATAACTATTGATCAGCCAGTATAATTCTTCTATGCACCGATAGGCATGAATAGAGGTATATGCAACCAAAAGGCTCTCGCTCTAGAGCGAAAATAATGGAGTGCACGCTGCATGCTGAATTTTCTACATCACTCAGCTGTACTTACATAATGATGAGTCATAGATACTCTATCTACATAGATCGATGACATTAACAACGTGATATTGACGAAAGTAGCTACACTTCCTATACTTCACCATAGAAATATGATCTTACGACACGCATGCATCAGGTTTAAGGAGAAGATATGAGTCAACAATTGCCACTACCATGGTTCCTGATCAAAAAGGAGCTTGATGGAAAGTGGTATATTCAAGAGAGCCTACTCGTCTGTGCCAGCATCTTTATCCTGACCTTTATCATAGCGATCCTACACATCTCCACGCATATCTCTGATAGTTTGCTGCTTTATCTCGTCCTTATTCTCACATACGCCACCCTGAGAGGTATCTATGATGCCTTGCTGGCATCATTCCTCGCCTTCTTTCTCTTCGACTTCTTATTCATTCCGCCAGCGCGTAGTTTTCAAGCATCCAAATTTGAAGATATTCTGGGACTCTTAATCTTTCTCTTCAGTGCGATTCTTACCAGTTATCTTGCCACAGCGCTACGTCATCAGATCAGAGAAGGGATACAAAAAGAGCGCAATGCGCAATTGCTCTACCAGCTAGCGCAGGCACTCAATCGGCAAGAGACATTAGAAAAACAGTTAGCCCTCTTTGCAGGCTATTTTGAAGAGGTCTTTTCCGCATTCGGGCTTCAAGAATGCCTCTTTTTACTGCCCGACGCTACCGACAACTTTATCGCCATTGCCTCGCGAGCAAGCACCAGCCAAAAAGCTTATTTACCGTTGAGTGAAGAAGGTGCCCTGCTCTGGGTCAATCAACATCATCGTAGTATCACATTATACGAACCCGGCATGGTTCGATTGCACAAACATGCAGCCCCACGCAAACTTCACGATCTGCTGACGTTCAAGAAACAACAGATCTACACATCATTCTGCACGCGCCTGATCCCATTGCAAGTTGATAACGACGTGAAAGGAATCTTGCGCCTGCGACTCTATGTAAACTCGCCAGACACCTATGAACAATTCTGGTCCGAGACGCACAATCCATCATCGGCCTCACAAGTCTTCTTCTCCACCCTGCTGGAGCACGCTATCACCGTTATTCAACAGGAACAGCTACGCCAGGAGCGGGTCCAACTTCAGATCTTCCAGCAGACCGAAAAGCTCCGCTCCGCCCTGCTCACCTCGGTCTCGCACGATCTACGGCGGCCACTCACAACGATCAAGGCTGCCACCGAGAGCCTGCTGCGCCAGACAACTACACGTAGCGAGACCGAGCAGAGCTTCCTGGATACTATCGAGCGCGAGAGCGATTGGCTGGACAGCTTGATCGAAAATCTGCTTGATATGTCGCGCATTGAAGCAGGAGCACTCCAGCCACAAACTGTCTGGTACGAGTTCGATGTGCTTGTGTATGACGTCCTATTGCGCATGCAGCCACATTTACAGCCACGCGAGATCAAAGTCGAGATGCCCGCAGAGATCCCGCTGGTCGCCATCGACGTCGTTCTGATTGATCAGGTGATCACAAACTTAATCACTAACGCCGTAAGTTACACTCCACCCGAGACCACTATCACAATTCAGGTTTTAGTTGAGGAATTTCAGCTCCTCGTACGTATAGTAGATAGAGGTTCTGGAATCCAGGAAGCGGAACACGAGCATATTTTTGAAAAGTTCTATCGTCTCAATCCAACCGTGAACGAAAACATCTCGGGGCTGGGATTAGGATTAGCAATCTGTCGTGCTATTGTAGAAGCCCATCAGGGACGTATCTGGGTTGAAACCAATCCTGACGGTGGCGCAATTTTTGCCTTCACACTTCCATATGCACCATTAGAAGGAATTTTAATCGATGAGTAAACGGAATGCCCGTATTCTAATTGTTGATGACGAACATGAAATCGTTCGTATCCTCCAAAAGAGCCTGGTTGCACAGAAATACGAGGTCCTGACAGCGTTCGATGGCAAGGAAGCCTTGCAAATCGCGGAAGAGCAGCATCCTGATCTGCTCCTCTTAGATATCAACCTCCCCAGCCTCAGCGGCATCGACGTCTGCAAACAACTGCGCGCCCGCTCTCAACTGCCATCGATCATCATCATCTCGGTACGCAACAAAGAGCGCGAAAAGGTCAAAGTGCTCGACGCCGGAGCAGATGATTATATTGCCAAACCCTTCGGCATCGATGAGGTACTGGCACGTGTGCGCGTCGCGCTACGTCATGCCGAACACCTCACCCCGGCGGAAAGTGCCGTCACATTTGCGCTCGGACCCCTCCTCGTCGACACTGCCCAACATCGTGTCCAGCTCCACGACAAAGAGATCAAACTTACACCCATCGAATACAACCTGCTGCTGATATTTTTGCGCAACCAGGGAAAAGTACTCACACAACGTATGCTCTTAAAACAGGTCTGGGGAGAAGAAGAAAGCGCCCAGGCCAACTACTTACACGTCTACATCGCCCATCTGCGCCGGAAGCTTGAGCTGGATCCCGCCCACCCACGCTTCTTCCGTACCATTTCAGGAGTAGGCTATTGCTTCGCAGACAGCCTTGAAGTTGAAGAAAACGAATAAATACATCCATACGTAATGATATATTCTCGTAGCACCTCTAGTGCAGATCCAACACGTCATGGAATAACATAGCATAGCTTGACACCATCAAGATGCTTATGCTACCATGAAAAATAAGTAGTACGCATTAAAAGTAAATACCCTCTTTTCTTACATCTCGTCTCAGCATCTCTAATTGAGAGACGAGAGAGATAAAGTAGTAAGAAAGAATAATGCTACTTCTGTAAAAACACGCTACTACAGGATCATTTAACGCTTGCACTCCACGGAGTACACTTCCACATCCACCGAGGAATAGCCATGTTAAGAAATTCACGCGCACCCGAACAGCTCTCCACGCTAGAAGATGTCCAGGAACTTTATCAATGGTTTGACCATATGCGTGCCCATCAGCCAGCCTGGTTCGATGAAAGCAGCGGCTGCTGGCACGTGTTTCGCTATAGTGATGCCTCTCGCGTCTTAACGGACTCGACAACCTTCTCGTCTGAACGTCGTCAAAATCGTATTCTCCGTCCCGAGGACTCCGGTCGCAGCCTGATTGCGATGGATCCACCCGATCACCGTCAATATCGCAACCTGGTCTCGCCATCCTTCACACCGCACGCGCTTGCGCGGCTCTCTGGACGTATCAAAGAGATTGTGCAGGACCTCCTTGATCAGGTGCGCGACAACGGCTCGATGGATATCGTAGCCGATTTCGCCTATCCACTGCCAACGATAGTGATTGCAGAGATGCTCGGTGTTCCAACCACAGATCGAGCACTTTTCAAAAAGTGGGCGGACTCGCTTCTCTCCAGACAACTCAGCGACGCAGATATCTTCAAGCCTACCGCAGACATTGAAGCCAACGTAGATGTACAGCGCACACGCCAATCTTTCCAGGAGATGAGCAGCTACTTTAAAGAGATGCTGAAAGATCGTCAATTGCATCCTCGCGAGGATATGATGACCGAGCTCCAGGCTGCGGAGATCGATGGCAAGCGCTTAGAGGTCAATGATGTCATCAGCTTCTGCGTCTTACTACTCCTGGCCGGACATATCACCACCACGAATCTGTTGCAACAGGCACTCTTTAACTTTGATCAACATCCAGAAGCCAGAGCACAGCTCCAGGCACAACCAGAACTGATGCCGAAAGCCATAGAAGAGGTCCTGCGCTATTCCTCACCGGTCTGGCGTGTCGTCCGAACCACCAAAGTAGATGTAAACATCGCTGGTACCACAATTCCAGCCGATTCAATCATCTTCTCATGGTTAGCTTCCGGCAACCGTGATAAAGAACAATTCCCCAATCCAGAACAGTTCGATATCACGCGCACCCCCAACCGGCACATCGCCTTTGGGCACGGTATCCACTTCTGCATTGGAGCTCCACTCTCACGTCTGGAAGCTGCGGTCGCTCTTCCCATGATCCTCGAACAGTTCCCTGACATGCACATCGACCACAAAGAGCCGCTTGAACTCCAGGATAGCCGTATCTTGTTCGGTTTCAAACGCTTACCCGCTATATTTACAGCGTAATATTCTGATAGATCGTTATTATTGGCAGTCAGAGAGCCAGCATCAATTAGGTCATCGCCTAATTGATGCTGGCTCTCTGCTCTTTTGCCCCCTGCTATCTCGCTCCTCATTTAAAATCTTAGATCTTTTTTACATTTCATTGATAGGTTTTTGATATTAGCACATTATAATCAATAGCTGTAGCAATAGAATGGAAAGGGATACTTTTGCTCCTGAGCTGCGCTTACTAACAACCAATATACATGGAGGTAACTATGCTTTCAAGAGAGAAAAGCATTGGCTTCAATTTACATACACTTATATATGCTGTGCTTGGTCTTTTGCTGCTAGGAGCCCTGGCATTACGGATCACATTTTATCATGTGACGACCAGCGACTATACATTTTTCATCAGCCAGTGGTATGACTACATCAAAAGTAACGGCGGCTTTGCCGCACTCAAAGACAATTTTTACAACTACAATCCACCGTATCTCTATTTCATTACGCTGATGACCTACACCCCGATACCGAAACTGATCGCCCTCAAGAGTATTTCAGTTGTCTTTGATTTCGTCTTAGCCATCTTTACCTATCTGATTATCAGCTTGAAGTATAAACGCTCCTATGCAGCATTTATAGGAGCACTCGTACTCCTCTTTGCACCAACTATTTTCATCAATAGTTCTGCCTGGGGACAGTGCGATGCCATTTATACTTCATTTTGTCTGGGCAGTCTTTACTTCCTGCTCAAAGATCGCAATGGATGGGCCTGTGCTTTCTTTGGGTTAGCCATTTCATTCAAGCTCCAGGCCATCTTCTTTTTGCCAGTCCTGCTCATTGTGCTAATCAAAAGAAAGGTCGCTTTGAAAGATCTCGCGCAATATCTTGTGCTGATACCAGCGATCTTTTTCATCCTCCTCGTCCCCACCCTGATAGCCGGACGAAGCGTCGGCAGCGTCCTCAGCGTCTACGCCGAGCAGATCTCCACAGGAGGAGGTGGCGCTGGCACAGCTACACAATTCACGACCGGCCGCACTGGTGTGACTGGAGCAGGAGAGAATAGGCAGTTCAATGGACAAGGAGGCCCTGGCGGCATTGAACTCCCCGAAGGCGCTGGACAGTTCAATGGGCAGGGAGGCCCTGGCGCGTTCGAGCGTCCCGAAGGTGTTGGACAGTTCAACGGACAGGGAGGCCCTGGTGGAGGTGGGTTCACTGGCAATGGTGGAGGTGGAGGCAACGGCTTTTCATCCTCAAAATTGACCTACAATGCGCCTAGTTTCTATCAATGGATAACAGCAGACTCAACTGGTTACTGGAAATATGCCGGTATCCTACTTGCTGGTCTGGTAGTACTGGCAGTCGGAATTCTCGTCTGGACCAGTAAAATACCACTCACATCAGAGATTATCATAAAAATCACGCTGACCCTGGCCCTGGCGATTCCATTTTTGCTGCCCGAGATGCATGATCGCTACTTCTATCTGGCCGACGTGGTCTCGATCATCTACGCGTTTTACTTTCCGCGTTCTTTCTACATCGCTATCATTGTACAACTATGCTCATTGCTCAGCTACGCGCCCTACTTCTATAATAGCGCCATCGTGGGCCTGGGACTGGTCGCCTTTGCCGTCCTCGTTGTCACAATCATTACGTTCACAAATTTAATTTTTACACTCTTCCCTGACTTTAAAGAGAAAGTGTTAAAACCAGAAGGTGATTTCGATAACGAAACCACATCCACAGCCATCAACGCCACATCATCTCAAAAACTATCCTCTGATGGAACTGTATAAATGGAAGGACACTTCTCGTTTTCAGTCTGAGTCATAACGATCAGAGTACACGCAGATATGGCAGCGGCTATTGGGGAGCCAGCTGCCATGTGCCATATCCCCCACTTGAATAATCACAACTATTATTGCGCTCACTGCAATAGGTGCCCGACATAGAGCCGTCGGCATGCACATTTCCCTGGAAGAGAAGGGGTGGATACTGGGTATAAGGAGTAACAATGAAGCGCAGTTCTCTAGCGGCATTGATCGTGCCATCGAAATCCGCCTGTCCCGACAAGCCATTGCTAAAGGTTACCGTTCCTTTGAGTGTTGTCCCTTGCTGCTGAACATTGGTGAATGTGAGATCTCCCGGAATATTCGCTGATTGGTTATAGACCGATCCAGCATACTTACTTCCCGTAACGATCGTTGGTACTGTACTGGTAGCTTTTTGACCTACCGTGGGTGATGGCCTGGCCATCTGAGTCGGCGTCACCACGACCGTCACAAGAGGAGTAGGAGTGGCTACCTGCGCGGTCTGAGTCGGATTATTCTTTTGGCTTATACCTGGATCAGGAGAGGTCGAGCCATTCATCGGCAGCATGCCAGCCAGATAGAAGATGCCCGCCGCTAAGACAAGTAATGCCATGATTGCCACCAGCAAGAGTAGCAAGCTCCGTGGACGAGAACGCTGGACACGCGCAAATGCTTTTGGGCTCTGCAAGATATCCATTTCCGCTGGCGCGACGCCCGCCGAGGAAGCAGCGTGCGACGTCTCTGACCCAACAGCAGGAGTATTAAGGATAGCGGTTGTTTCTGGAACCGTCTCTTGTACAGCGATATCTTCCGCTGATATAGAAGTTAATGGCTCTTCTGATGTCTCTGGAACTGTCTCTTGCGCAGCAATATCCCCCACTGGCACAGGAGTTAATGGTTCTTTTGATGTTTCTGGAATTGTCTCTTGCGTAGCAATATCATCTACCGGCACAGAGGCTAAGGACTCTTCTGATACTTGTTGATCAAGCATGGGCACCAGAGATGCAATCGGAGTGACCGGAAGTGCTGTCATCCGACCTGAAGCGGCATCCTGAAGAGCCTGCCAGAACTCTGGCACAGAATCGAAACGATCCTCAGCATGCATAGCCATAGCACGCTCGATCACAGCCGAGACATCAGGCGCCAACTGGGGCACCTGTTGCCTCAGGGGCTCGAGTGGATCAATGCCCTTGGTACGCAACTGGATCACACGCTGGAAAGCATCGACTGGCATCACACCGGAAAGCATCACATAGAGCGTTGCCGCCAACCCATAGATATCAGTTCCCAGATTGGTGCCAAATGTATACTGCTCTGGAGCACTGTAGTGCGGAGAGAGTCTGCGCACAGCGGTCGTGGTAGCATCCTGATTATATTCCTTCGCAATGCCAAAATCGACCAGGACCGTATCATCCTTAGAAGAGGAGACAATAATGTTGGCCGGCTTGATATCACGATGAATAATTGGTGGCTCACACTGATGAATATAAGAAACAGCGTCGACAACGGGTTCCATCAAGCGCAAAGCGTAGGCAAACGAGAAGCGTTTCTTGTGCTGATGTTGGCGCAATACGTCAAGATTCTGACCAGCCACATAATCCATGAGTAGATAGAGGCGCGAATGCTGATCCTCTTCAAAGATACTATAAAAACGTGGCAGCGCTGGATGATCCAATCGCCGCAGGAGCTCACACTCCACGATAAAATTTTTCCGCGTACGAACATCAGGATCAATAATTTCTTTCAGAGCAAAGCGATTATTCGCGACACGTTGATCGCGCACAAGATAGACCGCTCCAAATCCTCCCCTGCCCAGCAGATCCTCGATAATAAAGCGACCATGGATGATAGTTCCATTGGACAGATTTTTCTGTGTCTCTTGCACAATAACACCTCAAGTAATATGAATTCCATTTCTAATTCATCGAGCAAAAGAGCACGGAACGCCAACACGTCGACATATGACCAATCTTTGTACTCTCCTATAACACGCACAAGCCATGCTCATGGTTGAGCCACAGACACAGGCAAAGATAACCCTTTTCTTTCCCATTTCTGAATACCACTTGTTTTTCTATTTTTCTAAACGACAATTTCTTATCAAACCAAACATCATAAATGCTATCCACGCCGCTAATTTATAAAATTTTCTAACTATCATAGCTATTGACAAAATTTTCACTTTTCAAGTAAAATCCAATATATACTTTAGATGCATTTTTATGAACGCACAATATATGATCATCAGACTAAATCACAATTGATTGGAGACAAAACATGCAGGACCCTCCCTCACAACAACCACCAACGCACGCGCCAGCAGAGATCTCTCTTTTTGAGCCATCACAGAAGCATTCACTGCAAGCACAGACTTACACTCCACCAGACCCATGGACTATATCGCGCCCAGAAATCATTATTTACCCCAATCGGATACAGGCCATCGCACGCACAACTATCGCTGGAATAGTAATATTCTTCGGAACCATATTACTTATTAGTATGACATTCTTATTAATTATCTTCGGACACATTTTTCCCATCAATTATCTGATACTAATAATACTGGATCTTGTATTGATCCTCGCTATGCTTGTTTTTGGTGGCTGGGGCACCTGGAGGATAGCACATCTCTTTCTCAAGGGTGCTCCACTCCTGATCATCAATCATCAAGGGATCACCATTGGCAAAACATTCATGCTCAGCGGCTTTTTTATAGCATGGGACGAAATCGAAGCGATTTATACTGACACATTCATAAATAAATATCTTTGTATTCGCCCAAAGGATTCTAAACAGTTTTTGCAACGATTTACTCTCTTAGAGCGTATTAACAGACGTAGTAACGTCATAGTGGGAATGCCGCCGTTATTTGTCCCGCAGATCTGGCTGGAAAGACCTGTCGAAGAGATACTACAATACATACAATTTTTTTACGCATACGAATTAAATCTGAATCGTATTTGATTTTATCACCATAAGTATATTTCAGGGGCAAAAGGGTCAAAAATTCATCAACCAATTTGGTAAGAAAAAGTATTCTATATGATATTGCTACATTAGAAGAAAATATATATAAGCGGAGATGACAGATGAATACACCAAACATGCAAAATCATGAGATTGTTATCTATTCAGACAGAAAACGGCTAGCCGGATTTACAAGTATTATAGCGTTTATCTTTGTTTATCTAGTGGGTAGAGACATTTTTGATAGTTGGGCGTTTTGGAACCACGATGAAATTATTACTGGTACGTGGATTTTAGCTCTCCTATTGCCAATTGTCATACTATGGATCCTATTAGCTTGTCTCTCCAGATTGTGCCAGTATGGACCAGAACTTACGATCAACTCTCAGGGCTTTTCCTCCCCTTTTCCCTTACGCTTTCCTTTTTTTCTGCCGTTCAGGCCGAGTTTTATCCCTTGGGAAGAGATCGAGTGGATCGCTGTAGTTCAAACCGGGACGAGTACCTTGCTTTCTCTTAGTTTGAAAGATCCAGCGCATTACTGGTCTCTCTATGGAAAAGGTCCATACCGCAAATGGCGCAGAGCTTCCAGTACTGGGGCACATATCCACATCAGCTCATACTTCCTCTCTTTATCTGCTGAGGAAATTCTTCAACAAATCGAAGAACGCTACAGTTCAGAGCTCCTCAGCGATGAAATACAAATAAAAGATTGAAGGCATGATTCTAGGAATCTATAAATTTGGCCAGGATCAAGATCAAAAAAACTACCCACATACCGATCCACACAAACGTCCAAAAGTTGCGTTAGTAGTAAATGTTTTACTTTGTCTGATCTTCATAATAAGCATAATATTTTACACATATAATTATCAATATTATAATTAATCTAACAAGTTAAATCGACATGCAATCGCTTATTGAATAGCATAATACACATTTATTATCTTTATGGTTGAAATAATTAAAGTAGCCACAAAGGCAGTCTTACATGGAGGAAAGTAGACATGCAGCAGCAACCTGAGTTTGAAGACCAGGGTCGCATAACACAGAGCACACAACAACAAAATATCTATCCGCAAGAACGATCCTATTATCAGGACCCCAGACGACCAAACGAAACGTATCAAGCGTACCAGGCAGGCTATGCAGCAGCTATGCAGCAGCATCTGGAAGGTGTACAAGGACAAAAAATTTATCCTCCAGTGCGTCGGAGCAAATCGCGTAGACCACTACTCATAGTTGTAGCGATTCTATGTATCCTGATGGTTATGTACTGTGGATTTAGCTCCTTGATGTCTCATCTCAGTATGGGCAATTTTCAGACAGTTCCGTTGCAAGCACATACATTTAACGTCAGGACCATGCCAAAGATCATTCTTACCACATCAGCTAGCACCGTAATATTCCAGACAGGTACTGGGAATACGGTAAATATCACAGGATCAGTTACAGGAACATCTTCGGAAAATGATAACGGAAGGAGACCATCCGACCTCATCGGAATAGACACGCAACAGGATAGCACTACCAATACTATTACCATCAATGAGCAGGCATCCGCCGCATCGATGGATGATCAAAACATGACACTAAACATCACCCTCCCGGCCAATAGCAATATCGACGCCACGCTCAGTGCCGGCACTATTAGCATCAATGGGATCAGTGGAAGCATGAATATCAAAGCAAACTATGGAGATATCACCTTTCAAGACGGCACTCTGACAGGTACATCCTCATTCTACGAGAATAGCGGAACCATTACCTTTAATGGCTCATTAGCAAACAAGGGGGATTATACATTTGAGAATGACGGCGGTCCTATCGATCTCACAGTACCAGCCAATTCCGCCTTTATATTGGATACAAAAAACAATGTGAACAATGATTTTGGCTCTCCCAGAGTTGGAGTTAACCCCACCAGCCATTTACATCTCAGAGATGGTGCAGCAGATATCAATATCCATCACAAATAGGAATGAAGATGAAATTTACATCTCAAATCGTCATTAAATGTCCGCTTGAAAAAGTCTTTCTTTGGATGTTTCAACCACAGCCTATTGTTCAATTAGTCACATGGGATTTAGCCAAAGGTGCCAGAATAAATGGCCCTACCCCTCCACCGCCGAAATATCGCGGCGATCCGGAATTTCTGGAACGCTTCGCCAGGCACCAACGATTGATGGAGCACTCTGAAACAAAAATTGAGATAGAAAATCTTACAACCCAGACACTACAAGTTGGAACAACATTTGAGTATCGTATGAGCACGAGAAATCTTTCTCCAGAATTTTCAGAGCTTTCAGCCTGGAAACTTATGTATCCAGGCTCCATTACCATCGAAAAATCCAATCCTTTCACCTTTTTCTCATTCATGGCAAGAAGACCTTTCGTATTGGAAAAGTATTCCCGCAATGATGAGCATCGTATAACATTCCAGGCACCGCAAGAAAAGACCATTATGACTCACATCCGGTTGACCAGCACGAGGTTAATACCATCATTCATCGTATCTACACTCTTTCCTCCAGTAGCCGCTTTCAGAAAGGAAGCGGCACAACAACAACTCCTCGATCTCAAAGTGCAGATGGAAGCCAAAATTGACTAATACACAGGGTAGATAAGTAAGTATGAAATAGAGGATAAAACGTTGGATGGTTTGCATCATCCAACTTCATCTCCCTTTTAGAGGAATCTGGCAAACAGAATTGACATATTTGACGCTCACTTCTTTGATACTAATTAATCTCCTCCTCCAGAACAGCCACCACACAAAGAATTTATTATGTTTTGACACATTCTTCATAGGATCTTCATAACATGCTGCTATAGTTAGCACTAACGAGAGAGGATGGAGCGACGCGCCGCCCATCTTAATAACACTTTCGTTGCCCAAAGAAGATACAGAGCTTGAATAGAAGATATATAGCCGCATGCAAGCACCGGAGTGTACCGAATGTTGCATGAGACATCACACAATGCACGTGTTTGGGCTTTGCTCAAAGCTCGCACTGAATGATACATCTTTGGGTCTTTGTTACTTCGTCAGGAAGGCATATGGATATGCAAAACTTCATATCGCAATCACAGACCGAGCAATCGGCCCACTCTGCTGAAGAGGGAACTTCACTTGAGCATAGTCAGGGATCGTCACAGCAGCTCCCAATATTTCATACTGCCCATAGCTTATCGGTCGTCCTGCCGGCGCACAACGAAGAGCATATCATCGTGAATACCGTACAGGATGTCGTCAGTATCTTAGCAGCATGGATGGATGACTTTGAGGTAATTGTCGTCAACGATGGCAGCACAGACCAGACTGAGACTCTTGTTCATAACCTGGCAATTTCTGATCCACGCATACGCCTGATAACGCATCCAATCAATAGAGGCTATGGAGCGGCACTGGTCAGCGGTTTCGCGACCGCAAGCAAAGAGCTGACTTTCTTTATGGATGCCGATGGGCAATTTACGCTTCGGGATTTACAGGGCTTCTTTCCTTTTATCGATACCTATGATGCCGTGATTGGTTATCGCTTGCATCGTCAGGACACCTGGATTCGCAAGTTAAATGCAGCAGGATGGAAATTCGTCGTCAGGCTTATGCTAGGAGTTAATGTCCGCGATCTTGATTGCGCCTTCAAACTCTTGCACACGCAGTTTTTGCATGAGTATCCTCTGGAGACGCAGAGCGCTATGATTAACGCTGAATTGTTATATAAGTTGACACAATCAAAGCGCACCTATAAGCAAATCGGGGTGCATCACCTGCCTCGTCAGGGCGGAAAAGCCACTGGAGCTAACATCAGAGTAATTCTGCGAGCATTTCGTGACCTCTTTACCTATTCTTCGCGCTGGAAGCAAGAAATCCAGCGCAGTCCACAAACGCTCCAGACGGAAGAGCGCATCAAAGAAAGTGTCTGATATGTATCTGCATCCAGAACTGCCAGGAGTGGTGGCAAAAACAGTTCGCACTACGCGTTTCCTCTGGATGAAAACAAACAAAAGCAGAAAGTAAAAAAACGCATTATGAATATAGAAGACGCATCCGTAACAGGAAATGCCCCCCTTACGCCGCCTGTTGCGACCGTTACTGCGGATACACCAGGTAAAACTATGCTCTGGCACCGCATCGCCCTGGGCATCGTTGCCATCATTGCAGGATTTTTAAATTTTTACGAACTCAATAAAGTAGGCTACGGCAACACCTATTATGCGGCTGCCGTAAAAAGTATGCTCACCAGCTGGCATAACTTCTTCTTCGTCTCGTTCGATGCAGGAGGTTTTGTCACAGTCGACAAACCCCCATTGGCTCTATGGATTCAGGCCGCCAGTGCCAAACTCTTCGGCTTCAGCGGATTTAGTCTCCTCCTGCCCGAAGCACTGGCCGGTGTGCTCTCAGTCCTACTCATCTATTATCTCCTACGACGTGTCTTTGGTCCTGTCACAGGATTAATTGCCGCATTGATCATGGCCCTTACACCGGTCAGTGTTGCAACCAATCGAGATAATATCATCGATAGCCTGCTTGTCTTTACGGTCTTGCTAGCAGCGTGGGCGATCACAAGAGCTGTCGAAACGGGTCAGTTACGTAAATTACTCCTCTGTGCCGTCATCCTTGGATTGGCATTCAACATGAAGACACTGGAAGCCTATTTAGTTCTACCGGGATTCGGCCTGGTCTATCTTTTGGGAGCTCCTATAAGCTGGCGCAAACGCATTCTACATCTGGTGCTCGCGCTGCTAGTTCTGCTCGTCGTTTCCTTCTCATGGATCATTGTGGTCGACCTCACTCCAGCCTCCCAACGTCCTTATGTAGGCTCAAGCTCAGACAATTCTGAGCTAGGACTCACGTTCGGCTACAATGGTCTGGAGCGAGTCCTGGGTACCGCAATTGGTGGTAATCGTGGTGGAAACAACGCCGCGAGAGAAGCAAACGCCACCACGAACCCATCTTCATCTACGGAAGCCCCCACAACGCCCGGATCGTCACCCGAACAAGGAAGCAGTAACACCAACGGAGGTGGCTTCGGCGGAGGTGGCTTCGGTGGCCCTGGCGGTGGCGAAAGAGGTAGCTTCGGTGGCCCTGGCGGTGGTGGCCCTGGCGGCGGCGGATTTGCATCAAATGGAACGTCAAACGCCAGTCCATTTCGCCTCTTCTCAGTGGATATGGCGGGACAGATAAGCTGGTTGATCCCCCTGGCTTTGATCGGAATATTCGTAGCCGGTTGGCAAGCCTGGCGCCTGAGCAAATCACGCCTCCCAGGGACTCCACGCCAGCACGCAATTATCCTGTGGGGTGGATGGTTGCTGATCGTCTTTGCCTACTTTAGCATCTCAGGAGCGGAGCATTCATACTATCTCACAATGCTGGCTCCAGGAGTGGCAACGACTGCCGGCATCGGGATCGTCGCGCTCTGGAATCAGTTTCGCAGACCCGGCTGGCTTGGATGGTTATTACCAATTACGTTGATCATCACAGCATTAGCCCAGGTATATATACTCTCATCGTATCCGACCTACAGTAGTTGGATGACACCTTTGATTCTTGTTCTCAGCCTGATAGCGGTGATAGCTCTGGTAATAGCACACCTGAGGCCACGCATCAACACGCGTTTTCTGGCACATCCAGCGATTATCATTGGCGTGCTGGCGCTCCTGATCGGCCCCACAGTCTGGTCAGCCGTCACCACTCAGACGGGAGGTGGACTCGTCCCCGCCGCAGGACCATCATCGATAGGCGGCTTTGCAGCCTTCACTAATAGAGGTGCGCAACCAGCGGCTATCGCAGATCTGATAACGGATAAAAGTGGTAGTACGCAACTGCCCGGAGGCACAGCAGGGCCTGTGGGAAATGTAGGAGGCTTTGAGAGTGGAGATAAAGGGCTCGAAAAGTATCTCCTCGCCCATCAAGGCAATGCAGAGTACCTGGTCGGAATGCAAACTGCGAGCGCGGCCGCACCCTATATCCTGGACACCAACAAAGCTGTCATGGCATGGGGAGGATTCCTGGGTAGCGATCCTATTCTGACAACCAGTCAGCTCGCAACAATGGTGAAAGAGGGAAAAATACGTTACTTCATGACTTCAACTGCCACTGGTGGTAGCACGGGCGCAGGTGCGACGAATGGTATCAATACAGCCGATCTCCCAGCAGACATCCTTGAGATGTTGGAAAGTGGCGGATTCGGTCCCGGCGGCGGCGGTGGATTTGGTGGTAACAGTGAGATCTCTCAATGGATCACAACCAATTGTAGCGCTGTGCCGTCCTCGGCATATGAGACATCATCAATAAGCGGAAGCGGTTCGGCCGGAGGCTTTGGTGGAGCACAACAATTATACGATTGTGCTACGAAAAACTAAATAGCGACAACACGCGTATCCATAAGTTCGTCACTGAGCACAAACTTTTCCAAAACAGTGCTCTGCATGAAAAGCCTCCCAGGAAAGGCGTGATGCCTTTCCTGGGAGGCTTTTCATGCAAGGATCTTATTATTATACATCCATTGGAAATATTCCATGGACTTTTCTCATCTTCCTGACATCAATCTCCTTTTATAACTGCATGTAACATTTCAGCATAATCTCAATCATAACAACTATAGCTGCTCATAATATTTTCTTTTTCTAACTCTTTGCGCAAACGCATTTTAGCCCGGTTGAAATAAGTTTTCACCGTCGATTCGGGCATATCAAGCATCTGGCCTACCTCGGCAAAACGCAGATTCGTTGTATAACGTAGCACAGCGATAACTTTAAATTTCAGGGGAAGGGCCTCGATAGCCCTTTGTAAAACAGCCTCGAGTTGACTTTGTGCCACGATTTGATCCAGTGCTGGCCCTGTATCCAGTATATCGAAGATCGATTCCTCACCGCTGCCACCATTTTCAAACATCTTGCACTGTGAAAATGGTAAAGTTGTTTGATTACGCTTACTGCGTAATTCGTCAATGCATAGATTATGCGCCACACGAAATAGCCAGGGCTTTAACGTCTTATCAGTATCAATATAAGGAAGCATCCTATAGAGGCGAATAAAAACTTCCTGAGAAGTATCGCAAGCAAAGTCATAATCGTTGACGATGTGTGAAATAAAAGCCAAAAGCATCGGATTATAACGCTGCACCAACAGCTCAAATGCCCTCTGGTCTCCCGCTATTGCCCGTTGAGCTAAAACACTATCATATAACGGCAGATCCTGCGCCTGCAAAAATTTCATGTGGGAATTCATCAAATGCACTCCTTCTACTACCTACAAACAGCACCTCTTATAAATTTACCACTTTTTCCACAAGAATTCCATACTTTTCCATGGAAAATTCTGCATTTACAAAAATATAATATAATTTTAATGAAAACATGATAACTATGAGAAAGCTCTTAACATTTCCTACTACATATATCCTTCCCTGATCGCTTGTCAGAAAAAAAGAGCTCCCCATAATAATATGGGGAGCTCTTTTAGCATCAATAAAGCATCACTTCACGTTAACGCTATACTCATCAATCAACAATGGCAATGAATATCAGATGCTAGCTTAAAGAGAGATCATCGACATAAACATTGCCTTGAGCGTACCAGCCATGCACATAAATTGTGATACTGGTCTGTGAAGCACTCGTGGTAAAGGAGACGCTTAGTTTGTTATAACTACTACTGCTTGTCCAGGTACTCTGACCATTCAGGACACCAATGTATGCATACGAACCATCAACATAGGCACTCAACGTGTAAGTATGACTCGCCTTTACAGAGATTACCTGATCGCATTCGCCAGTTGCGGAACTGGTAGGTGTCACCTGTAGAGCATGTGAGCCGCTGTGAACTGGTGTTGATACTACCGCATCGCCAGAGGCACAGGTCCAGCCAGAGAGGCTTCCGGTCTCAAAACCAGGATTGCTCACCAGATTGCTCCCCGTAGGAGTTGGTGTGGTAACAGGTGTTGACGTTGGAACAGGTGTTTGCGTTGGTGTCGTCGTCTTTATAGGAGTTGGCGTTGGCGTTGGGCTAGTGGTCGTCCCACTCGTAAACGCCTTTAAAGCATTAACAAAAGCATAGGTGCTTTGAGAAAGGCCGCTACATTTATCCGTAGCGGTGGTCGAACCGGCACAACTACCATTGTCGCGTGAAACTTCCCAGAACGCAACCTCGCCAATCTTGTTCTGTTGAGCAAAGGTCAGGACCTGCTGAGCATTACTCAAGCTAAAGATCTCCCCAGCGCTATCATTCTGACCAATCATCGGCGTGATACCGACCATTGCCCACAATTGGCTGGAAGTTTTCGAAGGGAAGATTGTCTTTAATTCGGAATAGAGGCCATTGGCCGCATTAATCGATTCCTGGCCCATATTACTGTCAGCAGAACCATAATCCATAGTCATCAGATTGACGACATTAAACTTAACTCCGTGAGAGACCGCATTATTAAGCAATCCCAGACTATCGCTGAGCAATCCAGTCGTAGCCGACGGAAGAGTAAAGGAAATGGTCAATCCAGGATTAGCCGCCTGTAAGGCTGCCAACGCGGTAGCACGACGATCATAGCTCGTCGCATCGCCCTGTGCGCCACCCTCGATATCAAAATCCAGATGGAGCGCACTATACTTTGTCACGACAGCCTGATATTGAGCCTGTAAAGCGCTGGCACTGCTACACGTTTGTGCCAATTCCTGGCCCGCTTCTCCACCAAACGAAATAATTACGTCTCCACCTTGAGCACGTACATAGCTGATATCGCTATCCAGATTGGGTAAATAGATACCGGTCTGACTGAGTGGAATCGTGCCAGCCCAATCAGCATTACATCCATTGCCAGTGATGAATGCCAGCGTATAGAATTTCTGGCCTGTGCTTTGTGTCACCGCTTGCAAAGTCGGGCTGCTTAAAGTGACATCCGTATAAGGGGCAAAATACTGAGCAGGAAGAGCTGACGCCGCATGGGCATTAGATACCCTTTGCAGTAGCACTCCACCTGCCATTGCAATGAGAGCAAGGACAAGAAATCCTGCTGCGAGGAGAATGGGGAGCCGCCGAGACTTTTTCATCTAACTTCCTCCTTGAAATGCTTCGGCAAGGTTCAAATAGAGTGACATTTCTCATATAAAGCATACGCCTACATCATGAGGCCCATATCCATATACACTGATACTATTTGCTTTAGCGTGAGATCTCTGCTGAAAATGTAACATAGGCTCATATTAAAATCAAGACATCTAGACCACTATACAGGACCATTGCACTATTTTGTACCGGAACAAAAGATAGTCAAAGCAAGGACCGATGCCGATAGCGCTTCATCACTGATCAGTTACAATGCTTTTGCAAGATATCTCATTAAGGCTATAGGAAACCATTAAAAGGGGGAATTATGATTGAACATTATGAGGGACAATGGGATCGTAAGCGCTATGATATGATGCCGTATCGCGGGTGTGGACAGTCTGGACTCCTTCTCCCGGCACTCTCGTTAGGAGCACATGAAACCTACGGCAGTACGCTGGGAGAGGAGAACACACGTATCTGCCTCCATCGTGCATTTGACCTGGGCATCACCCATTTCGATCTGGCAAACAACTATGGGCATCCACCTGGCAACGCCGAGCAAGTCGTAGGAAAAATCCTTTGCGGAATGCCACGTGATGAACTCATCATCTCCACCAAAGCGGGATACCGCATGTGGCCCGGCCCTTATGGAGAATGGCTCTCCAAGAAATCACTGCTGGCCAGCCTGGACCAATCCCTCCGACGCCTGAAACTGGACTACGTAGATATCTTCTACGCGCACCGTCCTGATCCACTGACTCCTTTAGAAGAGACAATGACAGCACTTGATCAGCTTGTGCGCCAGGGCAAAGCCCTTTATATAGGAGTGAGTAACTTCTCTGGAGAACATCTTGAGCGAGCCATCCAGACCACCAAAGACCTGTCCCTGACGCCTATCACCGTCCATCAGCCACGCTATAACCTGCTTGAGAGACGATGCGAGCAGGATCTCTTTCCCTCTATCGCCGGCAATGGACTCGGCATGATCGCCTTCAGCCCACTCTCAAAAGGACTCCTATCCGACAAATATCTGGGGGAAGAGCTTCCCAGCGACTCCCGAGCCGCCGCGGCATGGGGCAAAAGACGACTCGAAGATGTGCTCAACGGAGAAAAACTCAACCAGATCCGGTATCTCAACGCGCTCGCCCTGGCACGCGGACAAACACTCGCGCAGATGGCTCTCGTCTGGAACCTGCGCCTGCCGATCGTCACAAGCATCCTGATCGGCGCATCAACCAGCCAGCAGATCGAAGAAAACGTCGCCGCCCTCAATAATCCGACCTTCACCCAGGAAGAGCTCACAGCCATCGACAGTATCACCCAATCATGCTGAAGCACCATGGTACAAAAGTCGCGTTACGATATTCATATCGAACTTCTTCGTCTCAATCATTGAAAAGACTATTCATGTTCATAGAACAGGTAAGTGCGTAGAAAGGGATAACGACTGGTAACTTCTCTTTATGGAAGAAACTACTGTCGTTTTTTCAGATATGAAAAACAAAAAGCTCATTATCTCTGGCGGTATCGCAGGCCTGTTAATCATAGGCATCCTGATATCCAGCCTGATCATTAACCAGCAACAGACACATGCCAACAATCATAGTAACAAAGTGCAGGAAGATAAGGGAACGATGCCCATCGCGACCAGAACGCCAATACCAGCCACGCCAACGGCGAAGCCTACCAGAGTGGCAACCCCAACAGCGAAACCTACCAAAGCGACAACCCCAACTCCTGACCCAACAGTAGCCCCAGCAGCTGTAGTGCCGCCTCCTACACCTACAGCCATCCCCATCACCGTTCCCACCACATCGCCCGGCCAGGCAGGTAGCACACCTTATCGTTACTTCCCGGCGGGAACAGCCATTGCCAGCATGCAAGCGCAAGCCACAGCGCTGTCCAAGGATCAGGTGAAAGCCCTGATCGTGAAGGAGATCAATGGAAGTTGGAGCATTATCCAGACAAAATTAGGCTTCAGCACCAAAGAAAAAGCCTATACCTTCTTCCTGGGGATGGCCACACGTGAGTCAACCTTAAATGCCGGCCTGGAAACCGGAGGTGGAGCATCCCACTCATATGGTCCAATCCAGGCCGCTGAGACAGCCTACGCCAATGCCAATCCGAGCTACACGCCTGAAACGGATGTCCCCGAAATGGCACAGTTTGATTTCACCGGCCAGAATTTTTACGATCCTGGCATTGCTACCTATATGGGGATTCGTCACCTGATCCACTTCTCCAACCAGGCCAAAGCAGCAGGCTTCAGCGGCTCAACCATGCTCGAACATGCCTTGATCGGATATAACACGGGTTATGTCACCACGACCGATCAAAGCCTGATCACATCCTATGCTGATGAGATCGGCTCGTTAGCCGGTTGGTATCTGAACAACGGTCATCTCTATGACGCCGTATTTACCTGGACCAGCGATCCACGCGTCAATCGTAGTGCTCCCTGGAGTTGGTATTAGCCAAAGGCTGATCCAATGATTTTCTCGCACAATCATTGGATCAGCCTTTGGTCTCCATCAATGCGTATATGCACAATAAAGCCTTCTGGCTAGCTCCGGCCCAGATCCGCAAAGACAACCATTCTGGCGGCAGTTTGTCCTTCGCTGGGAATCCAATCGCCCGCGCAAGTGATCAGATTAAGATGAGTCCCGTTTGTATTGCCAAAAATTGTCTGTAAGGGAGCTTCGCTGGCTGGATAAGCTACTCTCTTTGTCACATAAAAATGCAGTATCTGCCCCGAACCAGTTGTGATACGAATTTCTTCTCCAGTTTTCATATACTGCAAGTTCCAAAATACTGCTGGACCTCCTCCCGGTCGATCCACATGTCCGTCGATCACCGCGCTCCCAATGTCGCCTGGTCGGACACCATGATCATACCAGCCAGTACTATCCCAGGGATTTGTATGTGGTGTATCAAGATTTCCCCCTGCCAGGATACCTACTGGCTCAACGACCGCATTCACTCCGATGGCCGGGATACTAATATGAATAGGAGTTTCGATGATCGGTGCCAACGTTGGAGTGGCTTTCGCCATTGGAATAGGTTTTGGCTTCGTGCGCTGCGGCTGTATACGCGTTGATGCTGCTTGCCCACAGCCATTCAGACATAAGAGTATACATATGCCCATCAAGCAGATTGCGGCATACTGCTTTAACATAACTATCTGCACTTCCTCTCATAACAATGTATGGACGTAAAGATATATATAAAAAGCTTTTTATCGGTCAGGAGACAGGCTCCAAAGTCCATAGTTAGACACACATTGACCATCCTGATCCTGATTACAATAGTTCCCAACCAGAACGCCATCCGAACGCACAGTACCATCAAAGAAAAGGGGCGAATTCTGGCCAGAGCGCAGCACGGTCAGCAGAATATGGTTAGAAGAGTCGAGCACACCCGTAAAATTAGTCGTCATCTGCATGCCGATAAAGCGTCCACTCAAACTTTGCTGATTTTGCTCAATATCTGTCAGAGTAATGGTGTTTTTCGCCTGAGTTAACAGATTCTGCTGCGTTCCTTTATACTCTTTCGCCAGATGGGGATAATGAATTGCAGAGGTTACGGTTACGGTTAATTGCAGATGCTTTGTCGCAGTCATTACCCCCGTTTTCTTCTCAATCGTTGAACGCGGCAGCGACGTCTGCGTCATAGACCACACCACGCCGCCACCTGCAAGCAACGAAAGGATCAGCACTGCCAGTAACGAGAGCACCAGGGTCCGCCATTTCGCCTTTGGCACACGTTGACTATCCACGACAGCCGGGCGAGAAAGCTCCCCTGAATCAGGTGGTACATTTGAGAATGGTAAGACAGGTAAAGGGATAGAAGTTCCATTGAGCGCGGCCCAAAAATCCTCGATGCTTGAGAAGCGCTGCTCGTACCCAATCGCCATAGCACGCTCGATTGCTCGTGCCACATGGGGAGGAACATCTGAGGCAAGTTGATGCAGCGGCTTGAGTGCATCATCTTCCTTCGTGACAATCGAAGCGGTACGTTGCAGAGCATCAACGGGAACTGTCCCGGTCAAGAGGCAGTAGCACGTTGCGCCTAAAGAATACACATCGGTACGTGGATCAGTTCCTATATTAGCATATTGTTCAGGAGCTCCGTAGCCGGGAGTACACAGGCGTACAGCGGTTGTCGTCGCATCGACTTCATATTCTTTAGCGATACCAAAATCGATCAGGAAAGTTTGTTGGCTCTCATCTAAAACAATAATATTTGCAGGTTTGATGTCACGATGTACGACTGGAGGAGACTGATGATGCAGATAAATCGTTGCATTAACTATCGGCCTCATCAATGTGATCACCTCAGCCAGGCTGAAACGCTGTTCGGGCTGTCGCTTACGGAGAATGTCCAGGCTGACCCCTGGGATATATTCGAGTATCAAAAATCCCGGCGATTGTGGACTCTCTTCAAACACATCATAGATGCGCGGTAGCGATGGATGATCCAGTCTCTTGAGCACCGCTGCCTCGAAAGCGAAACGGATGCGTTCATGCTTATCCGTTCCACGCAACTCTTTTAGAGCAAAGCGCATCGACTGTTCGCCGGCGGCCAAACGTTGCCTATCTCGTACCAGATAAACATTGCTGGAACCTCCAACTCCCAATACCTCTTCTACCACGTAGCGATCGTGGATAACTTCGCCAGGGGCGAAGGTCGTCGCAGGCAATTGCATTCCAACACCTCTTAATAAATAACAATGACCGTCTGCCAGTTTGTATGGGTATAGACCCAGGCCATATCGCTTTGCGTCATATTAATGCACCCATGGCTACCGTCATAATTGTAGGGGGTATTCCCTGTAGTATCCTGATGAGGATACTGTGAACCAGCTCCAAAAGTTCCACGCCAGCTCGCATCGTGGAGATAATCCCCACCATAATGGTATAGAATAGCATAGCTAATCGGCGTGGGAGCAAACCAGAATGGTGATCCTTTAGGATCTTTTGAGACGAAGACTGTCGGCGACTTGCGATCCAATACCGACCAGACACCGGGAAGTGATGGTCGTAGCGGACTCCCTGTCACGACCTGAAAAGAGCGTTGCAGCTGTCCATTCTGATACAGGCGCATCGACTGTCCTGCCAGTGAGATTATGAGGACCTGCCTCCCATGTAAAGCGTAATGATCGAGTGCTTGTTTATCAGTCGCATGAGGTTGATTATAGGCAGTTTTATCCTGACTATCCGCTTCAAGTAAATGAAGATTAAACAAGGCATTTTGAGCTTCTGTCGTCACGCCATGGAAGTCCTCAAGCGAGGAGGAACCAGCCAGATCTGCATCCAGAATAGAGCCGATCCCCTGTGACATATATTCGGAGTCGGGAGCATAGGTATTTCCGTCATAAGTATCGTAATAGGGATGGGCTTTGGCCCAGGATGTCACTTCCTGATGGAAGAGCTCAACCGTATGATGAGCATCTCCATTTGCCAGATCTCCCTGCATCGAGGCTATATCGTTATCAATGCGCTGCAATATCTGTTTTCTAGACTGGGGAGTATGCGCCTTCGCCGCATCTATCCGATCTGTCTGCAAGCGCGTAAGATACGCAGTCGCATCTTTCCCATAACTTTTTAAAGTAGTAATCTGCTGTGAAAAATTTTGCAACTTTGCCTGACTGATCACTGGATAATCCTGGATAGCAACATTCATAATCTGCTGATAATGGGTTGTTAATTGACCCTGAAGCTGCTGGACTGCATTGGGAGTCGCAGCATTGGCAAAGGCATGCTGATCAACTTGATACTGTTTTTGCAATGCAATCACATTGAGATGCGCTTGATTCATGGTCATGAGCATACTTTGCATGGTCGTCAATTGCGTTGACATTGTCTCCAGAGCGTTTAATGCTGTAACAGAACGATCAGCGTCTACAGTAATAGCATGGTAATCTTTTGGATACTTCGCTGATTCTAACAGTAGTTGATCAACACTAAAGCGCTGCGTAAATGCATTACTATCTCCAAGCGGTTGCATATTCACACGGCTCACAACAACCTGGAAGCTTTGCAGAGCCTGTTGCGCCTGAGACTGCGCTTGCTGCGTCGAGGCGCTGATAACATTTGGTATAAGCTCTCGCAGTTGGGAATATTGTGCCGCCTGCACTTGATAGATGGGATCAGGTCGCAGGTAGAAACCAGGGGAGAACCATGGCAATGAGTTATCAATCTGCTGCTCCATAGCAATGACCGGCGCAAGCTCCTTATCCGCTACACCTAGCGATCGAGCATGCGCAATAAGTCCATCGACCTGTGCTTTCCTTTGCTGCGATGCTGCGATGCTACCAGGATTGTGGGTATTGGAAAACGCTTGATATCCCAATAGGAGTGCGATTAAGATCAGGCAGATAATACTGCTGACACTCAGCCAGCTTTGGGCATGGCCGTGTTGCAGTCGACGACCTTTCGTAAGCAAGATACGCTTCTGCGGTGCTGTGATCTGTGCTTTAACCTGCTCAGATTGCACATTATCAAGAGAGGGTGTAGGAACTGTCAGAGCATTAGCCTGACGCGATTTCTCTTCGGTAATGGCGACAGCACGTGTATAAAGATCATGAGCCATACGCTTATCACGCCTGACAGTAGCTCCTAAATCAGCAACGCGAATAGTAGCATCAGAGGCTTGCTCATTCGCGCTAGCAGTCTGTTTCGGCATATTCATCTTCGTCCCTTTATCGCATATCTCTTTGAGAGATCGTCTCGTTCCATGTATAATTGTGATCCACTAAACATAGTATGTGCATGCTTAAACGCAACTACCCGCATACATTTCTACAAACCTAAAAACCCTGGTTGCTCTCTTTCACGAGAGCAACCAGAAACGACTCAACAAAGGCGATCAGCCATTACCAATCACTGATGAACTGACTGAATAAGGTTTCGTCTGTTCAACGCCTGACACATTGGTACTTACGGCTTTATAGGTATAGCTATTGCCATTCTTGGGACTTAGATAGCCGGCTTTGGTGACCAATGCTGGAGCATCCGCCACCGCACCAATATTGACAGGTGTAAATGCCCAGTTGTCTGCTGGCGATAAACCAGCCAGCGAACGTCCGAGCGCACGATGCTCGGCTTCAATACAGGCGATCTGTGCAGAGATCTGTGCCAGATCTGGACGTCCCAACTGTGCAAATTCTTTGACCGCCGCCAGATAAGCAGAGTCAAAAACACCTTCAAGCTGCTGCTGTGTGGCGAAGAATGTTTTCATGTCAGTAAAAGTAGCAGCCCCGTTGGGAAAGCTAAAGGTATCGGCCAGTGACTGTCCACCATTGGCCTGCAAGAATTGCTGGTGGATCTGCTCTTCGGCCAGAGCAGCTTGAAGATAGGTCAGTGCATCCCCTTTGAGCCCCAGTTTGTCAGCATTCATCAGCCCCTGGCTATAAAAAGTAACAGCCAACTGTTCAGCTGTGCGTGCCACAGTTAAAATGGAGACAATCGGGTCCGCCGAACTTTTATAGCTACTCAGCGTGGTATTTTGCTTCTGAGTACCACTCTTCAAGTTTGCATTAGCCTGACTCCTGACCGTTCTGGCGGCGGCATTCGAAATCTCAGGCAAAAAAGCTGCCCCCAATGCTGTCGCCGCCACACCTGAAGCTGTAATAATAGCGCCTTTTTTGAAGAAGTTACGCCGTGAGGCTGGTCGAGCAAATGAAGCCATCAAATTGTCTGTTGCATCTTTCACTTTCGCATTATTGACAAACATAAATCTATCATCGATAGAAGCGTGGCAGGACCCGCAGCGCTGCGCTGGTAACACAAGTGCCTCCCCACATTGAGGACAGAAGCGTGGAAAATTCAGTGCCATGATATTTCTCCTTACATGAAACAGTGACAATTGAACGAGTTCCATCATTCATAGACAGATTAACTAATCGGGTCAACCTGACGACATGACGAATGGACACTGTCTTTTAATTAATAATTCTTATTTACAATCACAAAAGGTAACCAATACACTTGTTGAGGTCACACATCAACCAGAGATTTTTTTGTCGCGTAGTAAAAACCGGGCTTAACGTGGTTATTGAAGCTTCATTATTTCGTATCAATCACCCGTTCAAACACTACTACGTCAGCTATTTTTTTTTGGATCACATGCTGTAAAAAGTGAAAGGGACCCAGACACTTCCAAAAAAAGTCAGCATGAGATCCAATATGCATACATTCAACGTATTGGCTTATAGTAAGCAACTGCATCCCCTAAATTATTTTTTATTGCATATAGAGGAGAGAAAAAATGAGGCTCTTATTAAAGCCTATCTATCACTGCCATCAGTGCCTTCTACTAGCTATCACTCTATGTATGCTACTACTCACAGCCACTTTTGCGCAGCAGCATCCCGTACTAGCAGCGGCGGTCGATGATACCGCATATATACGTGTCATCCACGCATCTCCAGATATTGGTACCGTTGATGTGTTCGTGGATGGCAAGAAATTTCTGAGTAATTTCAAGTTCGCTACGGTCACTGATTATGTTCCGCTCCCAGCTGGTACCCACAAAGTACAATTAGCATTGATCGGCAAAGGGATTAACGCAGCGGTTCTCTCACAAGATCTGACAATCCAGGATGGCACTCCCTATACGGTTGCTGCTCTGGGAACAAAAGCAAGCGGTTTTTCGTTTTCCATCTTTGCTGATAATAATACGATTAGTGATAATGGGACAAAAGTGCGTATCTATCATCTCTCTCCAGGCACAGGAAAGGCCAGCATTAACACCCCGGATGCCACTATTGTCAATAATATCGTCTATGATAACGCCAGCTCATATGTTCCCATATCCAGTGGTACCTATACATTTACGCTCACGGCGGCAACAGGAAATATCACACTTTCATCCGATATTACGCTAAAACCCTGGACGGTTATGAGCATTTTTGCTGTCGGCATGCCACAGGGAAGTCCAAAATTTCGACTCGTCACAACGACACAGCAAGGAATACCAGGCTTGCCACAGACTGGCAGTGATCCCAACGCCTCCGCAGCAACGGCAACATCCTCTCATTGGTTGCTTGTCCTGAGCGTTTTTGGTATGCTTGCGCTTGGAATTGGTGCCACGTATACGCTCACAAGCGGAGGCACTACAAAAAGACGCATACATAATCGTGTCCCATCCACTGAAGAAGGGTAGTTATGTGGTTTTCAAAGCAGGCACATGCTGCACAACTGCCTGGATCAGATTTCGTAACGTTGCATAGGGATGAAATCACAGATGAAACAATCCTACAGGCCATCACACACGGGGCTGTATGGGCGATGGACATTCTATATGACCGTTATTCTCGTGCGCTCTATTCCTTTGCCTATCGTATCGTCATGGATCATCATATAGCAGAAGACCTGCTCCAGGAAGCATTCATGGCAGTATGGAAACGATCGACAACCTATTCAGGTCAAGCGGGAAGTGTGCGTAGCTGGCTCTTCTCAATCATGCATCATCGTGCCATTGATTACTTACGTTCCGTCAAGCGTCGCTCAGCCTTCAACGAGGTGATGCTGGAAGAGGCTGACCAGGATGAACATGTGGCCATCCCAGACATCTGGGAAGACGTCTGGCGCAACGTACAGAGCCATCAGGTAAGGGAAGCACTCATGTCACTTTCAACAGAGCAGCGTATGGTGATTGAGCTTGCTTACTTTCAAGGTTGGACACATGTAGAGATCGCCGAGGGCTGTCATATTCCTCTCGGCACAGTAAAAGCGAGGATGCGTCTAGGCTTAATGCATTTAAAGCGTTCCCTGGAAAAAATGGGTGTACATGAATCCTGAATCTATCATATACACGGAAGCAAAAAGTGGCTGGTTGACCATTTCTCACGCGGTGGATGGTATAAAAGTCGATAAGAACGGAGTAAATATATGACTTGCCAGGATTGTGAAGAGCTTCTGGGCGCCTATGCCCTTGAGGCACTCACACCGGAAGAGCGTAAAGAGGTGAAGGAACATCTTGCGCACTGTCCTCAATGCCCTCAAAAACTCCAAGAGCTGCAAGAGATTGCCAATCTGCTTCCTCTAACAGTCCCAGATGTCGAGCCTGCAGCAGATCTAAAAGCACGCTTCTTCTCACAGCTTGAGAGCGGCGACAACGCTAAAAGACAGCCTCACAAGATTCCCCTCTCTATAGAGAGACATACACAAAGTCCCCCCCCTGCTCAGCACAATCTCCGTCACACATTGGCTATCCTGGCGAGCGCCGCAGTGCTCTTATTGGCTTTATCCGGCGGCTTAATTGTCTGGAATTTATCTTTGCAACGCCAGGTGGCTGATCTTTCACAAAATGTCGTGTACACAACGTCTTATCAGATAGAGGGTACATCCGAAGCAAGCTCAGCCAGGGGTGAACTGACCTGCTATATGAAACAAGATATGTGTACATTGGTTGTTCATGGCTTACCCCAGCCAGACAACAACCATATCTATCAAGGTTGGTTATTGCGAGGAAAACAACCAACCAGCATTGGTCTACTTAATGTCCAAAATGGGATAGCAATATTAACCTTTCAAGGCTCAACGCACGGCTTTGACACCGCTGCGGTTAGTCTAGAGCCTGGACCAGGCGCAAGCAAAGATATCCCCAAAGGGCAGGTAGTTGCTGCTGGCAGTCTGGCATCTTCCTGACATGTTACTGAGTACTCAGGAAGCATATAAAGAGAGATTCTTTTTATCTACCGATAGATTATAAGGCAGATGGTGGGGAAATCTATCACACGTGTGAGTAAATGGGAAGAGTTAATATATATATAAGAAGAATTTATCATGGGACACAAAAGAAAATTTTAACATCGTTTTTAACATCAGCTTCTACTTATTTATCAATTCATTCAACATTTGTTTTATTTGTTATCACTTCATGTTATAATTTTAGGATATCAACGTCTTTATAGTTGGCACTGGATATGCTTCGTTACCAGGCAATGATTCAGGAATCCTCATCCTGACATGCAAACGCCTGAAAGGCGTCTGCGAGTTACAGCAGGTGAAAAGGATTCTTAAGTAGTTACATTGTTCCTTAACGGTGAAAACAAAAGCATTATAGACTTGTACAGTTGCCAACACGCTACTACGACGTTTTATAGATAACCAGCATTTTTACATCAGTATTCACAATAAGAAGCTTTTCGTCAATGGGGAATGAGCAATTCTTGAAGGCAAGATCATCTATCATCAGACACGTTAGTCTGAAAGAGGGAAATGTTTATTTCTGCTCCTCTATTCTTGGTAGATCTGGTCGTTTAGTGCTATAAAGGGTACATAGCAATTTCTCCATACATAGGAGAGACACTGCTAGCGTGAGAACATCATAGATCGCACATCGAGATAGGCAGGCACAATAAATATTATGCCTGCACCGACAGATCGAGTATCATTATAAGTTTATTTCTCAATGTATTCTGTCTCGATAGGCTTTTCGCGTATGCACCAACATGAAGAGGCTTTTATGGAAGACAACAGAAATTTATCTACCTCCCCAGGCTCATCAGGGGAACGTATCCAACCAATTGCACTTATCACTCAACTCATGCAAAACATGACGACCATGCATCATGTAGATGAGATATTTCTTTGGCTGGCAAACACGATGGTACGGCAACTGGACATACCTGTAGTTCAATTCTGGGCAGCCCAGAATGACTCAGCAGGCAAGTCACATAGCGTCATACGTGCTGCCGCTTGCCAAAATCCTACCTTACCACGACAAGTTCATTTAAATGCGCCAGTCGCCACAGTAATTGAGCGTCTTTTCTATGAGCGCCGAAACACTATCTCACTACCGATCGAAGGTGTCTTCTCTCCCTCGCAAACAGCACTCTTTTCCCAGTATGACCTACGTTGCTGGGCGGGTTTTCTGCTCCGAGATGAGGCATTACTTCCACCGGCCAAAAATGAACAGGGTACCGGCATCAGTTCGACACCGCTACTCCTGGTTGTGACATTTTTTACGCAAAATCCGCTCTCGGTTGATCAAGCAAGAGCCACACGTTTTACCTTAGATCAGATGTTACGTATGATTAAAAGTCGAGGATTCCTTAACAGGCCTGATTCTCCCGCCGTCGCTGCTGAAAAGATGATTTCTGATAAGAGTAGTTCCGCTACACTTGCCAAAATTATCCCTCAGCGCTCTCAAAACATCGAGAACTTTCAGGCCAGTAATCCATTTACGCAGGCCTCACCGATCACTGACAAAAATGCCCGTCGCCTTTATGCAGCGATCGGAGGCAACAAAAATGTGGCTGAACTCACAAAAATCACGCGCTTCAGTCAAAAAGAGTTGATCGATGCATTGAGTTATTTATTTGAGCAAGAAAAAATTCAATTCTACACTCCCGAGGGTGAGTCGATCAAAAGTTTTCCTTTCAGTTAAGCCACACCTAGAATTGCCTACCGAGAATCGTCATCAACACGGGCATTTCGACAGGAGGATTTCATTTTATGTCAATCAGCTCGATCAATGCGCTTGCCAACCTGACAGCCGTACCAATTGGCATTATTTGTTTGCTTATATCGATACGCGCCTATTATATTTATCACGTCTCGCAAAGCGACATGCTTCTGGTACTCTCTCTCTCCATGGCCAGTATTTCTATCGGCACATTCCTTGGTTTCGCAACAACAGTGCATGTTTGGAATACCTCATATAATGGAGAATTTGCCCGCGCTTTTGGCGCATGCAGCGGTGGACTCTTTATATTTTTAAGTTCCCTGGTCAAAACACACGAAGAAATGCAACAGCTGAAACGATGGCAGATTGTAGCTGCCATCCTATTTGTGGTTATAGCCCTCTTCACACCGCTTTATCCTGCGATCACGAACCCATGGGAGACCTTTGCCCTCAACGGCTTACGTGTCATCATCTATAGTTGTGCCTTCGTGCGTTATGCATTACTCTACACCTCCAAATCCACGCGCTTTAGCCTGCTCATGTGGATAAGTTTTCTCGTACTGGTCACCGGCTATCTCCTCAATATACCAGGAGAGTTCGAAAAAAGTCTGGCAGCCGTAACCATTGTAGCGGCGACCATACGTATCATCGCCTATATCTCTTTACTGATAGCTTATTCCATCGGTTAAGCTAGCAAACACTTTTTTATTTTGTGGTAGTGTTTTCGCCTGGAACAAAAACACTACCATGCACACGAATACACATTTTATCCCGGTAACGAGTTCCAAACAGCCTTTACCGAGTACTGGATATTCCATGAATAATTGTTTCCATGACGAATTATTTGTGTTATAATCGTCAAAACGAACGCCCCTATACTTAAAGTGGGATACAAGGGTATTTTCTCTATTTTTTCAACCAGACCTCCCCATCTGGATGTGTCGTTCAGGTACGCACAACACTGAGAGGCTCCAATGGAAAATAACAAAAACACACCGACTCCTCTCACCTTATCCGAGGAGCGGGTACAGCCAATTGTTCTGATTGCTCAGCTCACAAAATATATGTCCAAGATGCAGCACGTTGATGAGGTATTTCTCTGGCTCGCCAATGCGATGACCCATGGCCTCGATATACCAGTTGTGCAGTTTTGGGCCTCGCAACAGGATAATACAGGACAATTTCATACCGAAGTTCGGGCTATCGCCAGCCAGAATCCTTCGCTACCTCAGCACGTGCATTTAAACACGCATGTCATGGTCGTCCTCGAACGACTTTTTCAAGAGCAAAGAAGCATCACATCACTACCGATCGAAGGCAACTTTTCACCGCTTCAAACGACCCACTTTGCTCAGTATAACCTGCACTATTGGGCCAGCTTTCTGCTGCGCAACGAAGCGTTACTCCCACCATCTAAAACTGGTGGAGCATCAGGAAAAATCCCAACGCCGCTCGTGATGATTGTCACATTATTCACCCAGTTACCCCTCACGACCGACCAGGCCAGATCCACTCGTTTCACGTTGGAGCAGGCATTACGTATGACAATCAACCGCGGCTTTCTCAATGATCCTGCTTCCGCCCTTTTTGAACCCGCGCAGATGAATTCCAGTCGTTGAGAATAGAGTTAAGGATAGTTGCAGAAAGATTAATCATGACTACCAACGCTTCGTTTCCCATCCTGGATGGGCACAACGATACCTTAACCAACCTCACATCCGAGGGCAGGAACTTCTTTGATGAAAGCGAGAAAGGACATCTCGATCTACCTCGCGCCAGGCGTGGCGGCTTCGCGGGCGGCTTTTTTGCGATCTTTTCTCCCGATCCTCATCCGGAACAGTTCGGCCCCGACCATCTGATTATCAGCGCAACGGGATACGAAGTGCTTCCATATCCAGCCATTGAGCACAGCTATGCGCAGCAGTATACAATCGAGATCACTGCCAGCCTCTTTCAGCTTGAAAAGGCATCGCAAGGACACATCAAAGTTGTGCGCACTGCCGACGAGCTGGCTGACTGCCTGCAAAATGGCACCCTGGCCGCTATTTTACACTTCGAGGGAGCTGAGGCCATCGATCCTCAGCTCAATGCATTAGAGGTATTCTATCAAGCGGGATTACGTTCGCTGGGGATTGTCTGGAGCCGTCCTAACGCTTTTGCGCATGGAGTCCCCTTCAAATATCCTCATTCGCCCGACACCGGCCCGGGCCTGACACCAGCAGGACGCGATCTGGTACGTGCATGTAATCGCCTGGGTATTATGCTTGACCTCTCACACATCAATGAGCATGGATTTTATGATGTAGCCCGGCTCTCGGATGCACCGCTTGTGGTGACACATACTGCGGTGCATGCCATATGTCCATCCACGCGCAACCTTACCGATCGTCAATTAGAGACCGTCAAAGCCTCCGATGGCATGGTTGGACTCAATTTCGACGTGGCCGATCTGCGTCCAGATGCCAATAGAGATCCAAACACGCCCTTAGCCCTCATGGTACAACATATCGATTATCTCGTTGACCACCTTGGGATAGATAGAGTCGGCTTCGGCTCGGACTTTGACGGTGGTATCATTCTTCCCCAGGAGTTAGGGGATGTCTCAGGGTTACCAAATTTGATCGCGGCTTTACACGAGCATGGCTACGATGACGCTTCTCTACGAAAAATCACACACGAAAATTGGCTACGCGTCCTACGCAAAACCTTCAAAAAGTAATGTCGACGCTTAGCACATGAGTTTGTAGTAGCTATCCTTCCGGACTGATTGAAAGCCGCAGGCTTGATATAATGCCAGCGGGCCGCTATTGATAGTTTTAACATCCAGGCCGATCGGCGAGCGTCGTTCGGATAGCAACATCTCCACGCTCGCCAGAAGGATCTGCTTTCCATAGCCACGTCCACGATATGCTTCAAGCAGGCCAAAAAGAGTAATATCCACCTGCCCACTTGCACTGCCTGCCATGCGGATTGTGCCGATAGGCTTCCCCGCTAGTTCAATGAAAAAAGTGCGCCGATCAGATTTTAGAACATCCTTGGCAAGCCAATCGCGCATCTCATCTTCTGGCTCGTCAAACGCTTGTGCAGCGATAGCGGCAACCTGATCAACCTCAACAAGCTCAGCCTGACGCAATGTAAGTTCAGTATGCTTTCCAGAAGAATGCTTGATAGTACTCTCATCGAGTTGCATATGATACTCGGCAAAGTCAAATGCAGCCTCATACTTTTCAGCAAAGGCGAGTGCCGCAGGGATACTGCCATAGCATCCAAGCAACAGATGTTCATGACCATGTTGTTTGACGAGCTTACAGGCATAAGTAAGTAGCGCATTTCCGATACCACGGCGTCGATACGCTGGATGAACTAGACCGTACAACTCGACCCCAGACCAGTCGTAGATACAAACAAGACCAACAACTTTGTGGTCTATCTGATAAAGAAGGGTAGTTGCTACCCCATCCGGCGAGGATGGAAGTTCGCTGAGAATAAAGGGGAAATCGATGCCGTCAAAATGGTTGCTACGACCAATCAATTCCTGGATAGAGAAATGAGAAGTATCTGAAATGCCATTGGTAACGTGTTTCGAGTGTACCCATCTGTCCATAAACGATTTTTCCCTCTTGTGTGCTACCACAGCATGCTTTTATAGCCTCTATACCTTTAGTCAATCCTGGGACATTTAATTACTGTAGAAAAAGATTATAGCATAGCAGCCTTTCGAGAAACAGATTTTTTGCAGAGGAAAGTAGCAAAATTATTATGCATATCAATCGGAGGACACTTCTTAAAGCAGGAATAACGACGCTTGGAGTTGTAGCTTCTGGCATTGGAGCTGACCTGTATACTACACAAGTAGAACCTGGCTGGATAGAAGTTAGCTCAACTATTTTACATCTGCCGCGCCTTCAACCTGTGTTTGCAGGCTATCGTATCGTGCAGATCAGTGATATTCACGTTGATCAGACCTGGATGGATAAAGGGCGTCTGGAAGCGATTGTGGCGCTGGCAAACGAGCAAAAACCGGATCTGATCGTGATTACTGGAGATTTCGTCACACACGTACGCGCTGACACCAAAGATGTGCTTTCTACATTGGACGCGCTTCAGGCACCTGACGGCGTTTTTGGGGTCCTGGGCAATCATGATCATTGGAGCGATCCCATGGCGGTAAGCAAATACATTGCGACCTTCGGAGTTGAAGAGCTCAAAGATAGCATCGCGACCATCCAGCGCGATAAGGCATCCCTGCATCTAGTAGGGATGGACGATCTCTGGGTATCGAGCTATGAGCCTGCACCCGATCCCTGGGCACACAAAGACCGCCTAATGACAATGGTAGAGAAGTTACCAGCAGAGGGAGCCGCTATCTTACTGGTACATGAACCAGATTTTGCCGACGTTGCGGCATCCTCAGGACGCATTGACCTGCAACTTTCAGGACATTCGCATGGTGGTCAGGTACGCTTGCCAGTGGCAGGAGCATTCATCACGCCGCCATTGGGAAAAAAATATGTGTCTGGACTCTACACCACCTCAGCCATGCAGCATTACACCAGCCGCGGACTGGGTATGGTTACACCACAGATACGCTTAAATTGTCGCCCTGAGATTGCGGTCTTTATCTGTCAGCCCGTATAGCTACCTATAACTAACAAATTTTTTACATATACTGCCCAGAGAAGAAAGAAACGCGAGATAAATTGATTTACCCGCGTTTCTTTCTTCTCATGATCCGCACCGCTAAGATGCCGCCGATGTCCTTTCAAGTGATGCTCGCCACAACAAAGATCATCCAACGAAGCTGAGACGTACTCCCAATGCTTCATCTGGATCGAGCGTGATTGTCCCAGAGCCGACACTATCGTATACGAACTTGATCTCTTTACTTTCCAGGAATGAGAGTGTATGGTCTATGCCTGTGACCGAAAATCTCAAGGCATATGGACCTTCTCCCTTTTCGTCCAGCACTTGCTGAACAAGTCCGTCACCATCGGGAGCCAGCAAAGCAATCGTGCCCTTCCCGATCCCAAACGTGGCACGTCTGGCAACACGACGAGGGCAAGTATCCTGCTTGAGCAGTTCTAGTCCCAGCTGGTGCTGATAAATGTCAATGGTGCTCTCCAGATCACGCACCGCAACATCGACATGCACCCACCCTGTTGCGCCATTGGCATGTGTGCCGGGTAAATCTATTTGTAAGCGCTGCTCATCAGGTGCGTCCCATTGAATCAGAAAAGGCCACGCTCTCCCCCAGGAATTTCCACCAGGAGCCAGTGTACGCCACGAAAGTTGAGATCCATCTGGACGCTTGCGTTGCATCGGGTTGGGCAAAGGTAGCTCTGCTTCGGTTCCTTTAAAAAGCTCAGCATCGTGATCAAGGGCCGTCGTAGCGAGAGCATATCCAACCAGAGCCGCCTCTTTTCCATGCAATGTATCTAAAATGGTGGCGCCTCGACCGACGCTCCTGGCCTCTTCTTCATCGTAGACAGAAAGTAACTCAAAGTAATCCAGGCCGAAGCGGACCAGTCCGTTATGCGTCCCTCGACCAGTATGTCGTCCACCAGGCTGCGCATCAAAACCCAGATGCTGGAAGCGCTGGATCGCACTATCCAGATCGCGTACAGCAATCACGGCATGATCAAAACGTGTTGGCATAAATTTTTCCCTTTCGCGCTCAAACAACAAGATTTCTATTTTACTAAACTTCAATCAGCAAGATACTAAAATCCCTTTCTAGCAAAGGGCAAGTATTCACATGGCCACAAAACATCTGTATACAGATGAATACTAATGTAATGAAGTAAGCACTTCATTTGTTACACGCTCAAACTGATGATCCTGACTATAGCTCGGAAGTCGAAGCGTGATAGTAGTCACACCAGCCTGAATAAAAGCTTGTAGCTTATCGATACACTGCTGAGGTGTACCAAGCGCTACCCAATTTTCGAGATACACACGTGAATAATTGGTTGTATAATAGACATCCAGAAAACGCTTGCTTTCCTGATAGGCGGCCTCATAGTCTTCGTTGACGTTAATATTATAGTAAAGCGCAACTTCAAAATCGGGACCGAGTTCACGACCCTCCTCTCTAGCATACTCGCGGATCTTCGCAAGATTCTCAGCCAGGGACTCAGGAGTATTGCCAGCAGTGAGATCCAACGCAAGACAGGTATGTGACGCAATGATGCAAAGGGACGAGCCGCTTTCAAAGGCCAGCACTAAAGCCATTGGTCGGCGAAACATTGCTATAATACATACCAATCAAGACTCCGGCTAATCCTCTCAAAGCCGAAGCAGCAGATGTGGCATAATAGAAGCACAAAGCGAGGATAGATTTCTAGTTTAGAGGAAGATTTATGGCACGACAATTCCGTCACACGTATACCGTTCGTTATGACGAGGCCGATAGCTACGGCTATCTCACTCCAACAGCCTTTCTACGCTACATGCAGGATATCGCCGCTCTGGACGCCGAAGACACTCACATCGATGACACTGGCTACTGGATCACTAAGCGAACACTGGTTACCTTCCATCAGCCAATACCCCTGATGACGCGACTTGAGATCACCACCTATGGCATGGGATTTACACGCATCACCGCACAAAGAGGCTACGACGCGCGCATTGTCGGTTCAGAGAACAATAATCCAGTCATCTCAGCCCATACCACCTGGGTTTATGTAGACGCTCATGGGAAACCATCGCGCATACCGGCTCCATCCATTGAGATCTGGCGACCCGATGGTTCTACATCTCCACAACCCGACCAGCCCTGGCATCCTTTGCCTCAAAAGGCTCCTGAACACGCTGCTTATACAGTCCGCTTCTCCGATATCGACAGCCTGAGACATATGAATAACGCCGCCTACGTCGAAACTTTGGATAATACCGCATGGGATATCTATCGCCAACTCGATCTCACACCTGATAACGCAAATTTCCATATTCTCACCTACGAAATAGAATATAAAAGCAGCGCCTTACTGGGAGAACAACTGGAGATACAAACCTGGCTTGATCCACCTCCATCCTCGGGAGAGGATTTCAACCGACTTCAGATCATTACACGTGGCGATGTCGAACTGGTACGTGCTCGCTCACGCTGGCGTCTCACATGACGAACAGCACTTCTTCCTCTTAAGAGGCTCCTGGTAGGCGCTGTATCTTCATAAACGCTTACTTTGCACACGATACCTCTTGAGCAATTTTTATCCACGTATTATAATATTGATATGTATTCCTTTATTTCTACTGGAAAGTGAAAATTTCATATATAACAGCAAAGAAAGATATCACTATGTCAGAATCTAACGATGCACCACTTCAAGAAGGCAGTACCTATTTTATGGATGCCGAAAATGCAGCCGAGATGGCTCGCCTCATGACGATGGCGCAACAAATAACGGAGGATATGGGAACATTATTTCCCACACCACTTAATACCTCCTCATTGAAAGCAGTGCTTGACATAGCCTGTGGTCCTGGCCAATGGGTGCTCAACGTGGCTCGTACCTATCCCCATATCCAGGTTACGGGAGTCGATATCAGCCAACTTATGATTGCCTATGCAAAAACGGTCGCCAAAGATGTCCCCAATGCTCACTTTCAAAATATGAATGCTCAACATCCCCTCAGCTTTGCAGATTCCCTCTTCGACGTAGTCCAGGCACGACTCATCACCTCATTTATGCTCACCTCATCCTGGCCGAACTTCGTGCGTGAATGTTATCGTATCCTTAAGCCTGGCGGAACACTCTATCTTATTGAAGGCGAAAGCTTTGGCATCACGAATAGCGCCTCACTGGAACAGTACAATGCTTTGCTCGCGCTGGCAATGAGAAGAGCAGGTCATTGCTTCGCACCAGAAGGCAATATGTTCGGTATCAGTGCTCAACTGCCCCGTTTGCTTGAAAACCAGGGCTTCCAACACATTCAGCAAAGCGCCTATTCGCTCAATTTTTCGTCGGGGAGAAAAAGCAACGAGACCTGGTACACCAACTACAAAACGGCGATGAAGTTAGTGCAGCCTTTTCTGATTCAATGGGGAGTGACTACGCAAGCAAACGTTGACATTCTCTACGAACGAGCACTTCAGGACATACTCCTACCTAGTTTTTGTGGGCAGTGGTTCTATCTTGCAGCATCTGGTATCAAACCAGCCTGATACTCATTAATCTTCTTTTCTCTTCTTTGTGAGCAGGAAAAAACGGCAAAAAAGAACTCCTGAGCAGGGAAATGTTTCCTCTGCTCAGGAGTGCAAGAAGACTTGCATTTTAGCCTGGATCTCCTGATTATGTCTGCCAAACCACATCAGATGACTCTCAGCCTCAGAAATGAAGAGCTGAGCCTGAGGAATATGCTTCTCTATATAGACAGCATGTGATGAATCGACCAGGCCATCGTATTTACTGGTAATGACAAGGACAGGGGCTCTCACTCGATCCAGCTCTCCACAATGATGATGGATGTCATGAAGGAATCCTGATCCAGAACGTGAAGCTTGCAATAAGGCAAGGGCTGCTTGCTGCTGATCAGGACTCATCGCAGCGAGCACTTGATCGATTGGGAGGCTCGTGAGACCCCACATCAAACTTTTGAGCGCAGCCTGAGGTGCTACATGTCCAAACCTGCGAAAGGCTGCCCAGACCATTCCTTCCATCGCTGGATTAAAGAACAGATAAGTCAGGAAACGTATCATGCCACTGGCATATCTACCATCTGTTGCAGCATTCTGCAAAATCACCTTGCTAACGCGTTCGGGATGACGGCCAGCCAGTTGCAAAGTGGTTGGTCCACCAGCTGAGATCCCCACCACGATAACTTGATCCAGTTGAAGATGGTCAAGCAACCCAACCAGTGCATCCGCAAAGGCTTCGGCACGTTTTCCTGTAGATGAAGGGGTTTGGCCGTAACCAGGTCTGGATGGGATGATCAATTGATAGCCCTGCGCCAGAAAGAAAGCCTCATGCCCCAATGGTGAATGGCAATTCGTATGTCCTCCATTCAACACCAGCACCGCAGGCCCCTGTCCCACGCTTCGATACTCAATCAGTCCGAATTCTGTTCGTACCAGATGGCTTATGGGTTTCGCTTCTTTCCTCCCCATCGCCCAGACACCTTGATGGCGATAGGTCTGGATCATCCAGTAGACAAAACCCAGTTCGGTGAATCCCACTCCCACACGAAACAGGCTATACCAGACTGGATAAGGATTGGGAAAAATGCCAAGAAGCTGCAAACCTTCAAAGGGGATCTGAATGATCGAGCCAGTAAAGGCAATGAGTATACCCCAGAAGAGCCAGCGCCAATGGTGGAGCACTCCATACATCAGCAGGCTGAGAAAGGCGATCAAGGCACCCAGAAACAGGAGCACAGGCCAGGGGTACCGCTCGGCCGGCCCCCATCCAGGCCAGAGCGTTGTGGTATAGATCGATGGCTCGATGGCAAAAATAATCAATAAGCTCACTAAGAGCAAGCCTACATACATGATGAGTGCTTTTTCCAACAATTTAATTGGTGCCGGATGGATGATAGTCATGGCTTCTCTCCTTGCCAACAACGGCAACATTTCAAGCAACTTTCATGAATAGCTACAAGATTTTGTCGAAAAAGAGCGTTGTCAACACATCCGGCAGTTCCTCCCACTGCTCCGCAATCTCCTGATCCCCCAGCAGTTGCAGCAAGAGTAAGCCAAGCAGAGTGCCAGCAATGGCTCGTACGGTCAGTGGAATATTGATCTGGAGTTGTTCGCTCTGTCCAAACGAAAATTGTTCACCGATAGCAATAGTTGGCGCAAGTACCTCCTCATAATAGCGCTGGCGTAGTTCGCTATTAACTAAGAGTTCTGGTAGGACTGCTCGAAACACTTCCGCATTGGGCCAGAGTAAGGCCATGCGTTGCCGGAGATAAGCTCGAAAGAAAGCCTTGATATCCTGCTCATCCCCCAGCACAAACTGTTGCTCGCGTTCGGTGGTTTCGTTCAGTCGATCCAGAACAGCAAGCAAGACCTCATCTTTACTCACAAAGTATGTATAGATCGTGCCATCAGCGATACCAGCCACGCGGGCAATCTCTTTAACCGTGGCACGATGAAACCCTTTTTCGGCAAATACCTGGGTGGCTGCATCCAGGATCTGCTTGCGTCGAGCAGCTGCCACTAGTTCCTGGATGGGATCGGGGGTCTTGTCCATAGCTACAAACTCCTTTTAGAATACTTCACCGTCATGAGCATCAGAGAAAGCATTTACACATTTTTTTCAATAGCTCGTTTCATCGCATCAAGTGTGTTTTGAGCGTCGCGTGCAATTTTTCTTTTCGCGATGAGCGTGAATAATTTTGCCTTGAGGGACTTTGTTGAATAATAATGGCTAAATTCAACTTTTGTCTCATGCTCAGCAAGAGACGTCAATTTCGCTTCAACAAGATAATCCGGGAGCATGTTAGTAATCCCCATGGTATCTTCGGGTAAAGCCGTAACGATCCTTTCCATAGGAACCACTTCGATATCTTTCTCCACGCACATATTCTTCCCATCTTTGAGGTAGCACCGATAGGCCACTCCACTGCCTCTCTGACGTGTCCCTGAAACGAGCTCTACCCTCTTGACCCTCGGATGATAGACAGCGATATTCGTCAGGTCTTGATTAAATTCCCAGGCGACTTGGAGAGGTGCATGAATCACAACCTCTTGCCTTGACTGAAAAGGAGGAAATTCCATATTCTTATTCCTTTCTCAAGAGAGATGATCAAATCCTTCAGAGGTAAAGGCTTGCGTAACTTACATCGTTGTGATTGAATATCCAGTCAGATAGTTGAATGCTCATTCATTACAATGATAGGTAATTCAAGCAGATATGTCAAGTCTTGGAGAATATGATGGAGATTTTCCTCCTACAATTAGTACATCTTACATACTCTTTGAGGTAAGAACCTTCCCCAATTGAGGAAGCATGATCCCATGATCGGCGATGAGCGGGGGAATTCCGTGTGGCAGAGGTGCCCAAAAGAACTCAAAGAGTGGTAGTACTGATACAGAAGGATTGGAGGGATACAGTTCTTCATGTCGCCAGGTCGGTGAAAGCGTTCCGTGGTACTCAAGATGGTAGAAAAAACGATGATGGACCTCGTCACGTCCAAAATCAGTCATATTCCGCTCTTGTTCACCGAGAAAACAGTTCAAGGTGAGCTCTCTTAAACCAGTTTCTTCAAATGCTTCTCTTAAAACGGCCTTTTCTGGCTGCTCACTTGCTTCTACTGTTCCGGCTGGTACCTGTATTCCTGCTTCTGGAGCATCGGGGTGGCGGAAGACGAGCAAATGATGGTGAGCAGTGATGTAGGCAAAGACTTTATTTACAACCCTTCCCATCTTGAGGCGTCTCCTTTGCAGGCTGGATATTCTCTCACAATCATTTGCTCGCTAGCAAAATGATTCACGTAATGATCGTATTAAAGCGCTGAGCGGCCTCAACCCACAGGGCATGCTGCGAACGATCCGGTAAAAATGTCTGCGTAGATACATGCTGTGCCATGGCACGCACCTCTTGCAAGTTATTAAGCTCTCTCAAGCCAACCAACTGCATCAAAGCGTTGCCATAGGCAGTAGCCTCAACTGGTCCAGCAATCACAGGCATACCGAGAGCATCGGCCAGCCATTGATTCATTCGTATGTTGCGTGCTCCGCCGCCCAGAATATGGACACTTTTGAGGGTTGTGCCGGTCAGCTGACTGATCTGCTGAAACACCTCGCAATAGCGTAAGACAAGGCTCTCCATAATGCAGCGAGCAAAGGCCGCAGGTGCCTGTACCTTTCGCTGTCCATGTTCGACAAGATATTCATTGATGGCCTGGGGCATATCCTCTGGAGCGAGGAAACGTGGATCATCGGGATCGATCAAGGCTTGAAAAGCATTCACGCCATCCACATCGGCCAGCAGGGTATCATAGTCGGAGGCTTGATCATGACGCGCCCACCGCCGCTGGCATTCCTGGAGCAGCCAGAGTCCCATGACATTTTTCAAGAAGCGTGTTGTACCGAAGACACCACCCTCATTGGTACAGTTAGCAGCGAGAGCCCCAGCTGTCAGCAGAGGTTGCTGAAGCTCCACACCGACCAACGACCAGGTCCCCGAGCTAATGTAGCCCCAGTCCCCCGATGATGCAACAGGAGCCGCCGCAATCGCCGAGCCAGTATCATGTGTCGCGGGAGCGACCACTTGAGCATGGCCAAGTTCGCCACGTAACTCGGGCAAGACCTGACCAAGCACTGATCCAGCCTCAATCACTGGAGGGAGCATACTGGTTGGGATGCCCAGTTGATCAAGGAGATCAACCGCCCATTTCCCGGCTAACTGATCCCAGCATTGAGTCGTGGTCGCATTGGTCCGCTCGCCGACCAGTGATCCACTTAGCCAGCTATGCAGCAGGTCAGGGATCATCAACAGGCGCTGTGCACTTCTTAGAGCAGAGGGCTGAAAATCCTGATGCGCCTGCAACTGATAGAGCGTGTTGAAGGGCAAAAACTGTATACCAGTTCGTGCATAGAGATCTTCTCGTGCGATCAGTTGAGAAACCTGCTCCATGACGCCATCGGTGCGATGATCGCGATAATGGAAGGGTTGACCAAGCAACAAGCCCCGTTCATCGACCAGACCATAATCGACGGCCCAGCTATCGACACCGATACTATCAAGCGCGCCAGCGACGCGCCGAGCCTTTTGTAATCCGATCAGGATCTCATCCCACAAGCCGACGATGTTCCAGAAGCGGTGTCCGCGCAACAGTACCGAGCGGTTCGCAAAGCGGTGGATCTCTTCCAGATGGAGTTGATGTCCATCGAAGCGCGCCAGCATAACACGTCCACTCTCAGCGCCGAGATCGACCGCAGCCACATTGCGTGTGTGCATCGAGCTACCCTTTCTCAGCGTGTATAGGCTGCCGCGACCCCGCCATCAACATTGATAATATTGCCGGTGCTCTTGAGCGCTCGTGTCGGAGAGGCGAAGAACGCGACCGCTTCAGCGATATCCTGAGGCAAGATATTCACACCCAGGGTGGTACGCTTGCGATAGATCTCTTCCAACTGATCAGGGGCTACATTGTAGGTAGCAGCTCGCTCCTTGCGCCAGTTCCCTTCCCAGATGCGTGATCCAGCCAGGACAGCGTCTGGATTGACTGTATTCACACGAATCCCAAACTGTCCACCCTCTTCAGCCAGACAGCGCGCCAGATGAACCTCTGCCGCCTTGGCCGTCGAATAGGCAGCAGCATTCTTACCACCAACCAGCGCATTCTTACTGGCAATAAATACCAGATTACCGCCTCGGGCTTGCGCCTTCAGCACCCGGAAACCTTCGCGAGCCACCAGGAAATATCCGGTTGCCAGTACATTCCAGTTACGATTCCATTCTTGCAGAGTCGTATCGGTAATCGAAGCACTTGACGCCAGACCAGCATTATTCACCATCACATCGATACCACCAAAGGCCAGTGTCGCCTGATCAAATGCGGTCTTAACACTCTCCTCATTCGTGACATCCATCTGCACCGCGATCGCTCGTCCGACTCCATAATTCTGATTAATATACTCAGCCAGCTTCTCCACTCCTGGCAGATCGATATCGGTCGCAACGATATGAGCACCCTCTTGAGCCACGCGTCGACATGTAGCCGAGCCGATACCCCCGGCTGCGCCTGTCACGAGCACCACCTGGCGAGCAAAATCGCGCTCGGGAGGTGCTAATTTCAGCTTATATTGCTCCAATGGCCAATATTCGACCGCATAGCTCTCAGCCGCACTTAAAGAAATGAAGCCACCGCAGGCCTGTGCGCCTCGCATGACAGCGATCGCTCGATGATAAAGCTGCGCAGCCACATCGGCAAAGAGAGCATCTTTCCCGGTCGAAAACAGTCCAACGCCGGGAATCAGGATGATACGTGGATTTGGATCGATTACTGCATCAGAAGCTCGTAGAACCTGCTCAGGAGCGTTGGGATCAAGGTCCTGCTGCGCGTTCTCATCCAGGTAATGTTGATATTTTTGGACATAGGCATCAATACTGGATGGAAGCAATTCGCGCAAGCGCTCGATACCATCATCAGGTACCCAATCGACCAGTAAAGGCCAGGGCTTCGTATGCACCAGATGGTCAGGGCAGGCAGCGCCAACCGTCGTCAACCGAGGCGCATCCGCGCTACTGACAAAATCGAGAATGTCAGCGCTATCCTCGAAGTGGAGGATCTGACGCTTTTCAGAAGAGATAAGGCCACGAAGCGTGGGAGCGATCTGCGCCGCCAGAGCATGACGAGCCGCAGATTCCAGGGGCGTGACACGCTGCCCCCCAAAGACCTCTTGCCGGGCAGCCGAGATGCGTGCTTCGACAAAATCACGCGCTTTTGTAATCATCGCCAATGTAGCAGCAAAGCACTCTTCATCGGTAGCACCCCAGGTGATCAGTCCATGTTTCGCCAGAATAACCAACTTCGCAGCGGGTTTAGCACGGACAGCCAGAGCAACCTCGCGAGCCAGATCAAATCCTGGACGGCTATAGGGAATCCAGATCAGATCATCGCCAAAGCACGCACGAGCCAGCTGCTCTCCATCCTCAGCACATGCAAAATAGTTTGTAGCGTCAGCATGTGTATGATCGACATGCGTAAACGGGAGGAAGGCGTGCAATAACGATTCGATTGAAGGGCGCGGTCGACCCGGCTGATAGAAGCAATGCGATAAATATTCTACCATATCGGTATCGCTCATATGCTCACGCTCCAGCAGAGGAAGCACATCATCGAGATATAAGCCTGTAAATGATGCCTCGGTACAGGATGCTAGATCCGATCCCGAGCCTTTTACCCAGAGCACTGGCGTCACCCGACCACGAAAGTCAACTTCATCCGCCTTCGCCGATGTATTACCTCCGCCCCAATTACAGACCGTCCGATCTGCTCCCAGCTTCTGTGAACGCGCCACTAATTGATCCAGTGTAGTGCTACTTGTCATAAGATCTCACCTCTTTGTCTGAGCTGCCAGGCGATGCAGGAATGTCATTTCCTTTTGTTTCGACTTAAAACCATTCGAAATATAGTACTGTATTGAAACGATACCACGAATTGGCGAAGAAAGTCAATCGCTCCAAAAGCGTAGGTGCAGTCAAGCCTATTTCTTGACAATCGGCTTCTTTCTGTGCTACAAGTAGGCAAACCGGAACGAAAGCATTCGAAAAAGGATTGGCATGAACGAGGAACGCATAAAACAACCGGCCATCGAAACGCCACTGGTCGAGGTACCTATCTTTACGCACGAGCGGCGGCAGCAGATTGCGCAAAAGCTGGAACAGCAACAACGTGTCACGGTAGCAGAACTCGTCCAGCACTTTGCCGTTTCCGAAGTAACCATCCGCAAAGACCTGGCCTGGCTGGAAGCACAACAGATAGCCGTCCGTACGCATGGAGGAGCAATTCTCGCCTCGGCCAAAACCCATCCAGGTGAAATAGGACTCGAAGTACGAGAGATGTTGCAAACCAGTGAAAAAGAGCGCATTGGCGAGGCCGCAGCTGATTACGTCCAGAACGGCGAGACAATCGCTCTGGATGCCAGCACGACCGCGATGGCAATGGCTCCCTTCCTGGCTGCAAAGCATGAGTTAACCGTGATGACCAATGGCTTGCAAACAGCCATGGCCTTAAATAGCCTACCCAACAACATCTCTGTTTTGATCCCAGGAGGCATGCTGCGACAAAAATCATTCTCGCTCGTCGGAACGTGGGGAAAATCCATCTTGCAGAATATTCACATCAGCAAAGCCTTCGTTGGAGCTCGGGGCCTGACCATCAGCGAAGGCTTGACCGATGTGAATGGGGACGAAGTCGAGCTGAAGCGCGAAATCGTGGCCGCAGCAAAAGAGGTCATTGCAGTCATCGACTCCAGCAAATGGGAGCAAGTCGCCTTCGCTACCTTCTGTCCACTTGAGAACCTCAAACTTATCATCACAGATACCCAGGCTCCCACACAGATGGTACAACAAATACGACAACGCGGTATTGAAGTTCTACTTGTTTGAAAAGATGCAACGCCAGTCAGCTTAGACTATAAGAAATTTGTAACAGTGCCTCATTTGGGTGGCGCGATGCCTCGCAGCTTATCAGGATTAGCAACAATATCAATCTCCTGCACATACCCATCAACGATATCTAGCGTGATGATAGAGTAGGGCTGATCTTTGACATATGTGACAAGACCCGGAGCACCATTGATGTTGACAACCCGCAAAGCAAAGTTTCCCTGGACCTGACGTAGAATGCCGAACAAGAAACGCGCCACTCTGTCCGCCCCATAAATCGGATTGAGAGCCGCAAGAACTTTGCCACCGCCATCAGAATAGCTCACAATATCCTTAGCCAGGAGGGCCAGAAGGCCGTCCATATCGCCACTCGTGCAGGCAAGGACAAATTGGTGCAGAATGTTGTCCTGCTGCTCTTTGGACACCTGATACGGTGAACGACGCGCTCCCAGATGTTGCCGCGCTCGACGTACAATCTGACGACAATTATCCTCGCTCTTCTGCACCATCGCAGCGATCTCTCCATATTCGTAATCAAAGACCTGGCGCAGCAGGAATACAGCGCGTTCCAGCGGAGACAATTGCTCCAAAAGATGCAAAAAAGCCATTGAAAGCGCATCTGAGAGTTCGGCCATGCCAGTCACACTGGTCTCATCGACGGTTACCAGAGGCTCTGGAAGCCAGGTTCCGACATAGAGCTCACGCTTCGCACGTGCTGAACGCAACTGATCAATGCATAGACGCGTCACAATGGTGCTCAGATAAGCTTTGGGAGAACGCACAGCATCTGTATCACCATTATTGTTGGCTGTATACCAACGTAAAAACGCCTCCTGCACGCAATCCTCAGCATCCATGACACTACCCAACATGTTGTATGCGATCGAAAAGAGCAACGGCTTGTTCGCTTGAAACACTTCTTCCTGCTGCATGTTTTGCATCGTTGCGCACTCCTCCTTATTTGCTCATGACATACGCATCAGATCTGGCTGCCAGAGCAGTCATGATTATGTGAGCGGCGCTACTGGCGCTGGCAAAGCATGCATCCGCCAACTGACCTTCAGTTCCAACCCAGTCACCTGCAACATAAAGATTGTGTATGCCAGGAACCACTGGACCAGGTCGCCCCGCCAGACCACCCTGTTTTGCCTGAACGATAGCATTCGAGGTGATCATGTGAGGCAAGAAGTACTGTTCGACTACTTCCGAGCGCCAGCCCGGCTGTAATATATCAAGTTGCGCTTCCAGTTCCTGTCGTAAGGAAACCGCTTCAATTGTTTCACCCGGTCGCAAGTATTTCATAGTATGGATCATAGCGCCGCCTTGAGGTGCCAGTTTGGCCCAGACAGAATGCACCGAGTAATAGAGCGGGCGATCAATACCAAGCGAAAACAGATGCTGTGGCTCTGGTAAGCGACGTAAAGCCACATCCAGACAGGCAGCGTGCGATGGAATAGACTGCTCAGCCCAACAGCTTAATTGTTCATGAGCTCCATCCATAATCAGGGTCGAGGCGGTCTGTGGATCAACTGCAAGCAACACAGCCGCTGCCGGATAAGATGTCCCATTCGCCAATCGCACAATATGTCCTGTGCCAGAGACCTCAATCGCCGCCACACGGGCATGAGTCACTAGTTGTGCGCCCGCCTCCTCTGCCGCCCGCCGTAGACCATCCACCAGCGTCTGCCAACCACCATCGAGATAACGTACCTGAGCATCAAGCAGCGAAACGACCAGGCCTGCCGAGACCATCTCAGGAGCATCGGCATACGTTATCAGGCGTGTCAGAGCCAGCATAAGTTGCCGTACCGCTGGCTGTCGCACATCCCGCTCCAACCAATCATGCACACTCACATCCTGGAGTTGGGCTGATTTTATATGCTTCAAAGTACTATAAAAGCGTATGAATTCTGCTTTGGCGACAACATTTAGCAACGTTGTTCTCAAGAGAGATTTCACACCAGCAGGCAATTGATACAACTTACCATCATTTAGCACTTGAAATTTGTCAACCTCAGGTAGAAAACCGCCATAGTGTACTCCAAGCTCGCTTAGAAGCTTTTCACCTGTTCCTCCTACATAGAGGGCATGTGCTCCCAGGTTAAAAGCGTACGCGCCATGTTGCTTCGTGATAGCGCGACCGCCTGCTGTATGCGCCTTCTCAAAAACAGTCACTGCGTGACCTGCACGCGCCAGAAGAGCAGCCGCCGACAGGCCAGACAGCCCTCCACCAACGATAATCACTGACGATTGAGTAAGAGTATCCATCATTCAAAAATCTCCTTTGTTCACTATTTGGATTGTATTCCATGCAAGATTTGTACATGAGACGAGATACTCTTTCTATTTGTGACAACCTTTTGACTTTTTCACTCTATTATAGAGATAGAGAGTAAAATAGGGAGAAAGAATATGCAACCACACGAAGGGCTGGTGATGCAAGTCCTTAGTAGGAACAAAGAAGCATTTGAGAATTTGGTTGAACGCTATGAGCCAATGGCCAACCGGAAGGAAGACGATACAGACCACACATGATACATAACTGCTACACACTGATCTTTTACAGGCAATAAAAAAGCTCATGGACCCAGCCAAATAGGGATCTATCTCCCACAGAGGAAAGTGCATGAGCTAAACAACGCAACCTTTCATCTTTGATGAAAAATGGTGCTTAATCGATCCTACACGCCTTCAACATCACTTTCAATATTTTTTTTAAGAATACGAACGTAGACAATACTGATCACTGGCAAAATTAGCCAGGAATAAAAAATGTTGTCCGATGAGAAATTGGGAACCAATAAAAGCAATAAGCTCAGCAGAAAAAATGTGGGATGCAAAGCAGTGTTGAGAATGCGATAGAGAGGAGTTCTCATATCTTCATCAACAGCCACAAGTCGATGCTTTCCAAGTGCGTAGATCCACAACAACGATGAAGAATAACCACATCCCGCCAGAACAGCAGTATAGATAATGACAGCCAGAGGAAACTGTGAATTTCTCAAAAGTCCATTTGTCACAGGAAAAAATGCCACAAAGGCCAAAAAAACCAGGTTAATCACAATAAATCGATCATCGACACGTTTAACCAAATTCATCAAATGACGATGGCTACGCCAATAACTCATGAGAACAGCAAAAGTTATGACATAATACAACGTGTTTGAAAAGAAATCCGTGGATAAAATATCGCTAAATTCTTTCGCTGTACTGACGCGAGGGACTTGAATATCTAAAACGAGAAGGGTCAATGCAATCGCAAAGATGCCATCTGTTAGCAAGACAATACGATCCTCACTTGGCTTCATTAATTCCTGAATAGTATTATGTCGCTTGGATACATTGGCATCCCCACTTTTCTGTAGGTGCTCCGATGAACTGGCTTCAACGATCTCTGGGGCCTCTTGTGGCTGTTTAGATATTTCCATTCACAGGTCCTTTATAAAATAAATGAACGCTTTACGCATCCTTATCATACATGATGAGACAAGCTCGGCATTTCATCCTCGCCGGGGTGACTGCGTCGAGGCTCTGATCACCAATTCAGGCCGATACATAATCTGTTTGTGCTTATGATTTTCAGCCTCACATACCTCCTGCAAAAGGAGTTCAGCGGCCATACGCCCCAATTGATATTTGGGCTGGTGGATAGAGGTTAAGGCAGGAGAAAGGGTACTTGAAAAATCGACATCGTCATAGCCAATCAAAGCCATCTCGTCGGGAACTTTGATCCCACGTTGAATCAGTCCACGCATCACTCCGAGAGCTAACAAATCATTCGCGCAAAAAGCCGCCGTTGGTCTACGCTCTTGAGTAAGCAATGCCTCGACGCATTTCTCACCCGCGCTACTACTTTGTGCCTGAGCAGGAATATCAACAATCACATGATTGGCATCCAGGCCAGCCATAGTGATAGCACGTTGCATCCCCAGTCGTCGCTCGGCACACTGACGAATACTCAACGGACCGCTGACAAAAGCAATGGTGCGATGTCCAAGTTCGAGTAGATGACGTGTAGCCAGTTCTCCTCCCAGCACATCGTCAACGGCCACGGAGCACAATCCACGCGCACGGCTCGGCTGATCTAATAGCACGACCGCGATGCCCTGCTTGTGCAGATGTTGCAGATAGCGCACATCATTCTGCACTGGAGTAATTAAGATACCGGCGGTACGTTGTTCTTCCAACATATGCAGGTAACGGCTTTCTTTTTCAAGAGCATCATCAGAATTGCAGAGAATGATTAAATAGCCTGCTTCATTAGCCGCATCTTCAGCTCCCCGAGCGACTTCAGTAAAAAATGGATTGGCAACGTCAAGCACAATCAGGCCAATATTATGACTATGCCCGGCACGCAGTTGATGAGCTGATCCGTTGCGCACAAAGCCTAGCTCTTCAATCACTGCCAGGACGCGCTCTCGAGTGGCTTCTGCGACCACTTCGGGATGGTTAAGGACGTTTGAAACCGTTCCAAGCGATACGCCCGCACGCTCAGCCACGTCACGAATACTCGACATTGCATACTCCCTGATACTCATCAAAGATTTACACATGCCAGGATATACATATAGATGTACACATATGCATGCATTTATGGATAGATCAAATTCCACATCTCTGGTACAATGCAAAACGTTGAAATAGTCTTTTTAACATTCATATTTTGCGCTTGCACTTGACAAATTGAAGAACGTCTTTTATACTTCCTCCAAATTGAAACGTTTTAATCATACGTTTCAACAACCTCGTTCAGTATTATAACAAAGTTGTTGTAATATTTACATTATTCAATTGAGAGAAGAACGCAATGGAACGTTCCGAACCTATCGTTGAACTCAGTGGGATCGCCAAGCAGTTTGGCAGCGTGTATGCCCTGAGAAATGTGGAACTGACCCTGTATCCAGGAGAGGTCCATGCGCTCCTCGGCGAGAACGGGGCCGGCAAGAGCACGCTTGTAAAAATGCTGGCAGGCATCCATCGACCTGACGCCGGTACCTTCAAAGTACAGGGGGACGCGGTGGAGCTCCACACACCTACTCAATCCCGTGAACTTGGCATCGCCGTTGTACATCAAGAGCCAATGCTTTTCCCCGATCTTGACATTGCCGAAAACGTCTTCATGGGACGTCATCCACGTGATCGCTTCAATCGCATCGACTGGAACCTCATGTATCGCGAAGTCGATGAACTGCTCGCCTCTCTGGATGTGTCGATCAGTTCGCATACGCCAGTGCAGGGACTCTCAGTCGCGGAGAAGCAGCTCGTCGAGATCGCCAAAGCGCTTTCACTTCAGGCACGTGTGCTGGTTCTGGACGAGCCTACGGCGGCGCTCTCGGGACACGAAGTCGATGAGCTTTTTGCCATTGTCAGGCGTCTCCGCGAACGTGGTGTTGCGATCCTTTTTGTCAGCCACCGTTTGGAAGAAGTCTTTGCCATCGCCGACCGCGTCACTATTTTTCGCGATGGCACCTATATTGTCACCAAGCCTATCAACGAGATCAACACTGAAGAAATCATCAAATACATGGTCGGCCGTGAGCTATCTAATCTCTTTCCTAAAGGAGACGCCACGATCGGCGATGTGGTCCTGGACGTCAAACATCTGACGCGAGCAGGAGTTTTCAGAGATGTTAATTTTCAGCTTCATCGCGGTGAGATTCTCGGCTTCGCCGGCCTGATTGGAGCAGGACGAACAGAGATCGCACGCGTGCTCTTTGGTGTCGATAAAGCGGAGAGCGGAGAGATCTGGCTCAAAGGAAGATCGATCCAGCCACGTTCGCCACGTGTCGCCATGAAATATGGCATCGCCTACGTCCCTGAAGATCGCCATCAATACGGTCTGGTGCTGGATTTCAGCATTACCTCCAATATCACCTTGCCGATTCTGCAACAGGTCTCACGCCTGGGTATGGTCAGCGGAAGACAGGAACAGACCATAGCGGGGAACTATTCACAACAACTCAATGTGCGCTCTTCGGGGATACAACAGCTTGTCAAAGCGCTCTCCGGTGGCAATCAGCAAAAAGTCGTGCTCAGCAAGTGGCTGGCGACAAACCCAACGGTACTTATCCTCGATGAGCCAACCCGTGGCATCGACGTAGGAGCCAAAGCGGAAGTTCATCGTATTATCTCTGATCTGGCCGCCGAAGGGCTGGCGATTATATTGATCTCTAGCGAACTACCTGAAGTCCTGGCGATGGCGGATCGCGTCATGGTTATGCACGAAGGAAGTGTGACAGGTACATTCACACACGCTGAAGCCACTCAGGAGAATGTGATGTTCGCCGCAACCGGACAGGAGGGATAATAGATGAGCACCACAAGTTCTGAAGTAGAACAGGTTGACAAGCGCAAGACTGTCAGTCAGGGACGCTTGATTGGTCTGGTGAGTCGTGTGCGTGAATTAGGACTCCTGGTCGTCCTGCTATTGATTATCATCGTCGTAGGCATCCAGGTGCCACGTTTTCTCGGCATCGATAATCTCGAACAGATCCTCCTCTCGGTAGCAATTCTGGCAATTGTCGCAATTGGAGAAACGCTCGTCATCTTGACGCGCAACATCGATCTCTCGGTAGGTTCTATCGTCGGCATCTCGGCCTTTGTGACGGCTGGACTCTTCAAAGAAATTCCGGGCATCAACCTTGGATTAGCCATCCTGGCAGGTTGTCTCCTGGGTTTAATCCTGGGTATGATCAATGGCCTGTTAATCACGCTGGGGCGTGTCCCAGCGATCGTCGCCACGCTTGGTACACTCAACGTCTTTCGAGGTCTCAGCTTCGTGGTCGCGTCCACAACCACCAATCAAGTTAACGCTTCCGACGTACCCAACAATTATCTCGCACTGGCAACCACAAAAATCCTTGGTGTGCCATCATTGATTATCATCGCGATCGTCATTGCCATCATCGTCGGCTACTTTTTACATGCCTCGCGGGTTGGTCGTCAATTATACGCCATCGGCAGTAACCCGGAAGCGGCCAGCGCGATTGGTATTCGGCGTGACCTGCTCGTCTTTGGAGCCTTCGCGGTCTCAGGACTGCTTTGTGGTCTGGCTGGAGTTCTCTGGGGAGCACGCTTCGCGACCGTCGATGCTACTGCGGCCTCCGGCTTAGAGCTAGAGGTGATTGCGGCTGTCGTGGTTGGTGGTGTCAATACCTTTGGCGGCTCGGGCACCATCCTGGGTGCTATGCTCGGCGTACTGGTCCTGGGAACGTTGGATAACTCATTAAATATCCTGAAGATCTCTCAGTTCTGGTTACAAGCTATCGATGGTGCTGCGATCATCGTCGCGGTAGCGCTGGACGCATTTATCACACATTGGTTACAGCGCGCCTTGATCAACAGGAGGAAAAGAGCATGAAACAGCGTCTATCATTCTTGCTGTCATGGGAGACACTCCTGGTCATTGTACTATTCATCTGCCTGGCACTGGGAAGCATACTCTCGCCCTACTTCTTTAACAGCTTCAATTTCGCGACACTATCCAGCGATATTATGGAGCGCGCAATTATGGCGCTACCGATGACCTTAATCGTCATCGTTGGCGAGATCGATCTTTCGGTGGCCTCAACACTGGGACTCGCCAGCATCACATTGGGAGTACTCTGGGCCAGTGGACATCCAATGTGGTTCGCCATCGGAGCGGCTCTGCTGGTTGGATTGGCGGCAGGAACACTCAACGGCCTACTTGTCACCAGACTGGGACTGCCTTCGCTGGTTGTCACAGTAGGTACACTGGGACTCTATCGTGGGCTGGCGTATGTGGTTATCGGAGATCAAGCGGTCAGCAATTTTCCAGCCGATTTTACAACGCTGGGCTTTGGCTATCTGCCAGGTACACTCATCCCATGGTCTGTCCTGATCTTTGCCGTACTGGCAATCATCTTTGCCATCGTGTTGCATTTTAGTTTTCTGGGTAGACAGCTTTACGCGATCGGGAACAATAAGGAAGCTGCGCTCTTCGCCGGCATCAATGTAAAGAACATTAAATTATGGCTCTTCATCATCTCCGGTTTCATCGCGGCATTTGCGGGTATCATATTTACCGCACGCTTCTCCAACGCCCGCCCGGACAACGCGCTCGGTTTTGAGCTTGACGTGGTCACGGTAGTGTTGCTCGGTGGAGTGAATATCTATGGTGGTCGAGGAAGATTACTGGGTGTCATTTTAGCGATTTTTATCGTTGCCGTCTTACGAAACGTTTTGAACCTCTTAAATATCAGCGGAGATATTCAAAACCTTGCCATTGGTTTACTTTTAATCTTTTCTGTGCTGGGACCTAATATCGCTCAGCGCATTCAGCTTGACATGGCTCGTCGGCGTCTGGCCCCGAGCAGTACCAAACAAGCATAAAGGAGAAAACAGTGAAGAAGCTGTTTCAAACGTCACTTTTCGGACTCATCATTTTGAGCATGCTCGTACTTTCGGCCTGTGGAGGAAGCACATCCAACACCGGTAATACTGGCGGCGGTGGTAGCACCAGTAGCTCCCTCAACATCGCGTTCCTACCCAAGCAGATTAACAACAACTACTTTACTGCCGCATATACAGGTGGTCAGGAAGCATCCACCGCCTTGAAAGGCAGCGTTAAACAAGTAGGCCCATCCACCGCCAATGCCGCGCAACAAGTCCCATTCATCACCACACTCACCGAGCAGAATGTCTCGGCTATCGTCGTCTCGGCGGACGATCCAAACGCGCTGGCACCCTCATTAAAGCAAGCTATGGCTAAAGGCATCAAAGTCGTTAGCTTCGACTCAGATGTTGCTCCTGATGCTCGTCAGGTGTTCATCAATCAGGCGGACTCTGAGCAACTGGGTCGCAGCCAGATCGATCTGCTGGGCAAGCAGATTGGGAATAGCGGTCAGATTGCGATTCTTTCAGCCGCCAGTACAGCCACGAACCAGAATGCCTGGATCGGCTTCATGAAAGACGAGTTGAAAAAAGCTCCTTACTCAGGTATGCAGCTAGTCAAAGTCGCTTATGGCAACGACGATGATCAGACGAGCTTTAACCAGACGTTATCATTGCTGACAGCCTATCCTAACTTGAAAGGTATTATCTCCCCCACGACAGTGGGTATTGCAGCAGCAGCCCGTGCGCTCGAATCGGTCAACAAAGGTGGAAAAGTCGCTTTGACCGGTCTGGGTACGCCTAATCAGCTGAAAAAATACGTCAAAGACGACACCATTCAAGGCTTTGAATTATGGAACCCTGCCGATCTGGGTTATCTGGCCTACTACACGGCCGCGCTGCTCGTTCAGGGCAAAATCAAAGGCACCGTTGGAGAAACGTACACCGCTGGTAAATTAGGAAGTAAAACCATCGGAGCCGGCGGAGTCGTATTGCTTGGACCTCCCACAGTCTTCAATAAGGCGAACATCGACCAATTCGACTTCTGACCATCACCAGCACGATGTCCATCACAATGTTGACGGACATCGTGCCAGACAATCATCATCCAGTCATATGAGAGCGTTGCCGAGATGAACCCATCTTTGTAAGTATCTCATGCAAGCGATAACAAATAACTACACAAAGCGGACAAGGTGAGCACATGAGTTTAGACATCGAACAGAACTTACAAGAGCGTGGCATCTCTATCGAGACACTCATCGAAAAGATTCTGCAATTCAAGATCGAGACTCCATCCTGGGGATACGGGAATTCTGGCACACGCTTTAAAGTCTTCCCATGGCCTGGTGCAGCGCGTAATCTGCGCGAGAAACTGGACGACGCGGCCATCGTACAGAAGCTAACTGGCATCTGCCCCAGTGTCGCCATTCACATCCCCTGGGATAAAGAAGATAATTGGCAGGCTGCCAAAGACTACGCAACGCAGCTAGGTCTGCGCCTGGGAGCGGTCAATCCAAATTTCTTTCAAGAGGATGACTACCGCTTTGGTAGCCTCACTCATCCTGACGAGAAAATACGCCGGCGAGCGATCGAGCACATGCACGAATGCGCCACGATTGCACGTACAGTCGGCTCAGACACCATCAGCCTCTGGCTAGCAGACGGCACCAACTATCCCGGCCAGGACGATCTACGCGGCCGTCGTCATCGCTTAACGGAATCCCTACAAGAATTTTATCCTGCCCTGGGAAACGACCTGCGGCTGCTGATAGAATATAAATTCTTCGAGCCAGCGTTCTATCATACCGATCTGGCAGACTGGGGGATGGCCTATACGCTGGCGAGCAAGCTGGGACCACAGGCCCTGGTACTCGTCGACACTGGACATCATCCACAGGGAACGAATATCGCCCACATTGTTTCTGTGCTGCTGGATGAAGAGCGCCTGGGAGGCTTCCACTTCAATGATCGCAAGTATGCAGACGATGATCTCATCGTTGGTTCACTCAATCCATTTGAACTATTTCTCATCTTCAATGAGCTAATGGCAGCGGCCGAAGAGAAGAATCCGTTGCGCATCGATTACATGATTGATCAATCGCACAATATTGAACCAAAAGTCGAAGCCATGCTTCAATCAGTCATCAACATCCAGAGTGCACACGCCAAAGCCCTGCTCGTCGATCGCCCGCGACTGGCGGCTGCGCAGCAGGCCAGTGATACACTTGAAGCCTATCGCGTGCTACGCGACGCCTTCGATACCGATGTGAGGCCGCTTCTGGCGCTTGCTCGCACAAAAATCGGACTGGAAACCGATCCAATTGCCGCCTTCCGCAAGAGCGGATACGCAGAGAAAGTTGCTCGTGAGCGCGGCACCAGTTCAGCCGCCAGTGGCTATCCTGGAGCTTAAAATACCAGAAGCATCCCTCTTTCTAGTCTCTCCACTTTCATAGCGCTGGAGATCAGAAAGAGGGATGCTTTTTTATATCAAGATTCCCATTGCGTTTATGTTACTATTAGATGCAGAATAGAGAGAGAGGAAAATGCTAGTTGGCAATTTGCTCCCCTTGAAAAATACAATTATACATTCTCTATTTCTTATGGAAGAAAGGAGCGAAGGATGCAAGATGATATCAATGAACCTTTACAGGTAGAAATGTTTGCCGCATCGCTTCGTGCCGACATCAACGACGTAAACGCTTTTATGGAGGCTCTTGCCGCCAAACTGGCTGGTTCTTTACCCAATCAGACAGAGGTATCACGCCACAGTAGCTTTTTATCGCGTGAGCATCCTGTACGCGAGATCGTGGTGGGGCTGGGCGATTATCAGTATCGGATCATCAAAGAGCGTAAGGGACCAATCCAAACCACACGTGCCAAGGTCGTGCGTGGCATTGTACTCAAGACGGATCTGATATCTATGGATCAGTGGATCGGCGAGCTGGCCCGCAGTCTGGCTGAAGAATCAGCACGCAGCGCTCAAGCACGCAGCGCGCTCGAAAACTTTCTATTGTAAGCGCCCGGCACGAGCAACCAGAGAAGGAGGTTTTTATGCCGTTTTGGAAGCGAACCTCACCAGAGGAGAAACAACGGCGACTCCAGCAACAGCAGAAAGATGACGTGAGTCGTCAAGCGTTGGAGGCCGGAGGCTTACCCACCCGCGCCACACAGCGTCTAACCGAGGAGATGAGTGCTGGACATCCTCTCTTTACCAGTGATCTCAGTGCCAAAGAATTTCTCTTGACACGTGAACAAGGTTATCAGCCACTCAGCCAGGTAATGGGTAGCTCAATTTATCAGGTGGGATGGCAATATACGCGCCAGTACTCATGGGGCACATCGATACAGGAAATGGAGACGGTCTCTGAGGCCCATCAACATGCCGCTCAGCTCGCCCTTGGCCGCTTAGAGCAAGAGGCCACGCTACTGCGAGCCCATGGAGTGGTCGGTGTCCGCTTTACGCAACGGGACTATACCTGGGGCAGCAATCTGATCGAATATACCGCGATTGGTACAGCGATCAAACTCCCCAATACGCCCTTAGGATCTCGTCCCTTCCTGAGTGATCTTTCGGGGCAGGAGTTCTGGACACTTCTACAATCTGGCTACTATCCAGCAGGAGTCGTCACGGGCTACAGCTCGTTCTGGATCGCACTCGGCAGCCAGATGACGCAACAGCTCCGCGGATGGTGGGGCGGCGGCGGTGTCAATCAAGAGATAGGACCATTTACGCAAGGAGTCTATACAGCGCGTCATCAAGCCATGCAGAGAGCCGATAGTATGGCCAAACGCCTGGGAGCCCTTGGAGTCGTCGGCATGCATGTTGAAAACGATCGGACAGTCAGGGAATACGAAACCGATAATCCACAACGTTACTATCTGGACCTTTTCGTACATTTTTCCGTTGTTGGAACAGCAATCATCAGCGTCAAAAAAGATCACAACATCCCGAAGCCCAAGCCAACGCTCATTTTTACCGACCTGCGCCCGGGACGTTATGGACAAAACAGAGAGTTAACCTTTAAAGCGTAAGCATAATCCGTATGCATATCGCCCGCAGAGACTCTCTCTCATATAGAAGAAAGCAAGGAGTACCAATCTATGTCTCAGCAGACACCCCCACAGGGAAGTGATCTTCCAGTACACGCCCGTGAACGCCTCTCAGCCATGCGCAACGACTCCACGCACAAGGGGCTCTTCACCAGCGACCTCAGCGTCAACGAATTCCTGCTGGTACGTGAAGCTGGCTTTGATCCCGTTGGACTGGTGGTTGGAAGCTCGATTTATCACATCGGCTACCAGATGGCCAACTGGAGCCAGAACCAGGAGATGGATGTCCTGACACAAGCCATGTATCACGCCCGCGAGCTCGCCATGACCCGCATGGAAGAAGAGGCCGATGCCCTCGGTGCCGACGGAATCGTCGGAGTACGTCTTGAAGTCACCCGCCATGAATGGGGAGAATCCCTGGCTGAATTTGTCGCCATCGGAACCGCCATCCGCTCCCGTGACGGAAAACATTTCCGCAACGCACACGGCATGCCCTTCACATCCGACCTCTCCGGACAAGACTTCTGGACGCTGCTCCACTCGGGATACCGTCCCGTTGGCATGGTGATGGGCAACTGCGTCTATCACGTCTCGCGCCAGGGCCTCGGACAATGGTTTGGCCGCGTCGGACGCAATGTCGAAATGACCAATTACACCCAGGCACTCTACGACGCCCGTGAGCTCTCCATGGAACGCATGCAGTCAGAAGCCGTCAGCCTGCAAGCCCAGGGAGTCGTCGGTGCTCAGATCGTCGAGAACAGCCATGGATGGGGCTCACACATCATCGAATTCTTCGCCATCGGCACCGCCGTAGTCAGCATCGCAGATGATCATCTCATCCAGGCACCATCGCTTTCTCTCCTGCTCAACGACTAAGGGACTTAAGAAAAGTAAAGAGCGAAATTCTTGGACTAATTCAACAAAGAGATGCAGCTTGGCAACGCTCGGCTGCCTCTCTTACGTGAACATATAGATCGCACAAAAAAGGAGATTGATATGACTGAGAGGAGCAATATATTTGACCAGAGCACTGTACATATCGAGCCGTGGGGTGAGGGCGATCTTCCACTTTTGAAGAAACTGCTGGGTGATCCAGCGATGACTGAGCATCTTGGTGGTCCTGAGAGCGACGAACAGCTGATCAAACGCCAGGCCCGCTTCGAACGGCTCACAGAGTCAGGAGTTGGCCGCATGTTCAAGATTATTCATAAGACCACTGGCGAAGCAGTCGGATCAGTCGGGTACTGGGACAACACTTACCATGGAGAAGACATTTATGAGATGGGCTGGTCGGTGCTTCCCTCATTTCAGGGGCAGGGCTTCGCGAGCGCAGCGGTTAAGCAGGCTCTTGTCATCGCCCAAGCGGACGGTAAGCATCGATTTTTGCACGCCTTCCCATCCGTTGACAACCTCCCATCGAACGCCCTCTGCCGAAAGTCAGGCTTCACACTGGTTGAAAAATGCGAGATCGAGTACCCTAAAGGCGTTTTCATGCGGGTCAATAACTGGCGTCTCGATTTTTCCGTGAGCACCTAGGCTGTCACAGCACTAAGGATCTCTCCAAGAATTGTTGATCTTGCAAATTTACAACGAGTCTTTAAGGCCACCAATTTCCGATCTCCAGTATGGTCGCACTCGTTTTTAGCATCGCCTCCTCGCCTCCGACGCCAGAGACAATAGGAACCAGTTGCGTCAGGTCGACCAGCGCCTCACTACGCGTGCTCTGACTCAAGTGGCGCAGAAGGTCATGCGTAAGAGGATAAAACCAATCAGCGACACTTTCTTCCCAGACAGCATAGCCAGACTTCAATATCTGTGCCACAACAAATGTATTTCCAGTCTCGTGAAGCTCCAATCTTGCCCAATCCAGCACCTTTCCCCATTCAGTTTTAGACAGAGCCGGCAGAAGCACTTCTAACACCTGCAGCTGAGAATGACTATTGATCGATTTCAGGGCATCAAGCAACCTATCAAGTATTTGCGCTAAAAAATCATCAGTAATATTCGAGGCCAATTGGCGCAGTACCCACGCCTGCTCTTCTTCTATATGGAGTACCTTTAATGCTTCCAACAGGGCAGAAAAGGTTGATAACAGATATTTCTCAGGCAGATATGGAATGATCAAAGCCAATGTCCGCAGATGATAATTCTTGTCCCATGTAGCCTGCATCAACACCTCAGGCAGACGCTCGGGAGGCTGGGGAAGCAATGAATCGACTATCTCTACAATTTTTTCTTCGGATAAGTATGGCAATAATGCTTCGAACAACTCCAGCTGTATACTTCCCATAGGTATATCCCGCATCATTTCCAAAGCCATGTTCATCTGTTCTTCTGTCAGTTGAGGACACAAGGCACAGAGGATTTGTACAAGCATCTGCTTGTCTTTGACGCTGGGGAGCACTGCCCATATGTAGGACATATAGCTATTGGGCACCTGAGGAGCTAATGCAACAAGTAATTTTGTAATTGAAGTGGTATTATGGGTCTCCTGTACGACATCCCAAAACATCAAAAAATGCGTTGCGGCCATGCGTGGGGCCAATTTTTCCAGGATCTGGAGACGGATAATTCGATGGGACATTGTCTGTACGCGTTGCAAGAATGGTATGAAGAAGTCCTCCGGCACCTGGGGAGCAAGTACATCCAGCATATGCCAGAGCACCCAATCATTCGGCATCTCTTGTACGACCAACCAGAGCGGAACAAAATAGTCCACTGATATATGTGGAGTGAACATGCTCAAAATTCGTTGCTGATAGCCTTTATCGGAGACACTCAGGATCGCTTCCCATAACTGGGAGGTTCGCGTCTCTGTCGTCCGACCAGCCATCGCTCTCAGTATCCAGATACGCCACTCCTGATTGGAAATCCTCTGGACTGCCATCCAAAATTGCGCAAAGAAATCATCCGGTACATGCGGCGCGAGCGCTCCCAGAGCCAATACATATCCTCCCTTATCAGAGATTCTATGCACCTCCTGCCATAACAAAGGAAAGTTATCCTCCGTCGCGCAGGTCGAGAGTATATCCAGGGACTCCACAAGTCGATCCTCATCATTGATGAGAGACACCTGTGCAAATAGATCCGCCAGAACGCTTTGCGACGCATGAGGGAGAGCGATCTTTAAGATCTGGCTACGCCACTTTGCATCTGAAAGCTTCTGCACTATCTCATAAAAGTGGGTAAATGCAGCTTCGGGTAGATGTGCGGCCAATATCGCCAGAACTTGCATGCGAGTCTCTTTGTTACTTACATCCAGCGCGAGAGCCAGCGCATCATCAAAGAGATCCGGAGGGATATGCGAGGCCACTGCGATCAGCATAGCCACGCGATTGGCTTCATCCAGCATAGCTTGCACAGATTTAAGGATAGTTCGCATGCTCGCAGTCGGTAACGTCGCTGGCAGATAATGGATGCAGACAGTTAAAAACTTCACCCGTGCAGTTTCATCCTTAATGATTTGAAGCGCCTGCAACATCTCCTGAATGCGTTTCCCTTTGCTCTCCTCCGGCAACGATGAGACTAAAGCCTCTAAGACCTGTGCGCGTTTCGTTCTATCCTTCATCTCTCTCACAATATGCAGCGCCTCAGAGAGATGCACATCACGGATACGAGAAGCTATCGCAAGCAGTACAGAGACCTGATTGACTTCATTTCCCATCATGCGCGCTTCACTTATAGCTCTCCCCAGCCAATTATCGGGCAAGAGAGCGCCTAGTTTCACAAGCACATGAGCGCGATCATCCTCACTGCGCACACGCCAGGAAAAATCGAAGATCTGCGGCAACATGAATGTAAAGATACTCGCTAAAGCCGCTTCACTCAGGCGAGGGGCGATGGCCAATAACGTTTGTAGTCGATCCTCCCAGTCTGAAATTGAATGGAAGACACTGGCGATATTAAATTGGCGTCGATGCAGTTTTCCAGTGAGAGGAACCTCCAATTCCGCCATCAGCCAGACACGATACCCTTTATCTTGTATCGTGGGAATGATCTTCAATAACCTGGATAATAAGCTTTCAGAGGCATAAAGAGTGAGCTGTGCTGCCAATTCAGAGCGATAGCGCTCGTCCCAAATATCAGATATGCACCCCAGCACTTCTTCCTGGAGCACTTCCGTCAGGCGAGGTAACAACGGTATCAGTACATAGATACGATATTCCTCACTCTTCAGCGCTAAAATATGATGGAGCAAAGCCGATAACTGAGCCTCTGGCACGTACGAGACAAGCTCACGCCAAGCATCTACTTGAGACCGCTCATCGCGCAGCAAGGATATCTCTTGTAGAGCTTCTGTCCAACTCTCCTCGGACAGAAAAGGAGCCAGCATTACCAGCGCTTCAATCCGATATTCCCTATCATCGATATCACGCGACAGTTCTAATGCCTCCTGCATCACATCGAGGCGCAACGACTCAGGCAAATAGGGAACCATTTTGGCCAGCAGACGCAGACGTGAGAGACTATCCATCATCTCGCGCACCTCTGGCAGGAGGAGAGGAAGCCAGTTGGTGCGCAGATGAGCCACCAGGGCGATAAGCACCTGGGCTCGATACCTCTCTTCATGCATAGCTCCTACCAGTTGTAGCAGACGTTCATGCTGATCTTGAGAGATCGAGGAGGCTAATCCCTCAAGTGTGAGAGCACGATATTCATCTTCTTCCATCTCCTGTACCCATAGCAGAACTCGGTCAATCAGGGATGGATAGCGGGTAAGGGCGGGAGCCAGTTCAGCTAATAGGCCAGCGCGATCGGCCTCATCATCAATTGCAGGGATCAATTCCAGCACCTGCCAGAGCAGGGCTTCGGTCAGGCGGGGAGCCAGCTCGACTAAGGTATCGAGGCGAATATATTCATCTTTGATTGTCAAAACGGTCTCCAGAGCCTCCTGGAGAATATCTGAGCGCAACGACTCCTGGACGTATGGGACCAGTCCCACCAGTTCGCGTGCACGCGGTGCCAGATCAGTGATCAAGCGCAAACATGCCAGCCCTTGTGCTGGAGTCCAGATACCTGCCTTCACAGCTTCGAGCATGAGCCGAGGCGAGATGTTACTGGTGAGACTATTGACGCTTACCTGGGTCAGGAGACAGCGGATCTCTTCACTCAGATAGGCGAAACTCTCTCCATCCTCATAAGCTCTCAGATCTTCCTGCTCAGCAGCATGCCAAGCACGTTCTACATCGCCCAGAAAACCAGCGTTAGCGCGATCCAATTTTTCCCAGGCGCGTCGCCAGCCATCACTGACCAGAGAGAGCAACGTCTGAGCATCAGCCTGAGCTTGCTCCAGATGAGCTCCATAATACTGAACAATATAAGCTGAAGCACCTTCTGGCGCTAATTGCCCGGTGTTAAGAGCCTCAAGCGTCCGCTCACCCCAGAGTAGAAAGCGCTGCTCGACCTGATGGCGCTCAACATCACTCAAGCGCTCCTCAAAAAAATAGTTTCCCAGCCGGGGATGACTAAATACATAGCCTTGATGTATCCCATCGCCAGTAACAAAGCGTGCCAGTGGGGATAGATGCTGCTCAAGTGTCTCCGCACTGAAACCAGCATTATCGGCCAGCAGGCTCAACAGATCGGCTTTACTGAGCGGTCCTAGCGCACCAGCTAATATATTCAAGACGTCTTGAGCAATCGCTTCTCGCTGTGCTGCGCCATTACTCCATAACAGACGCTGATCATTCCACCAACGCTCAAAATAGCCCACCAGACCGGGACGAATAGCACGTAGATCCTCTGGACGAACTCGCATCACAGAGGTACCACGCTCCCACAGATCATCCACATAGAGACGCACCAGCAAAGGATCACCTTCACTCAGGCGATAGAGCTCAGAGACGATATCCACGCGTGTGCCCAGCGCATCCAGAGGAAAGCCCATCTGCACCAGCACGCTGGCCAGGCCCATACGATCTAGCGGATGCAACTCAAGTGCACGAGCTAACCCCTCACGCGTCCATGCCAGACGCTTCAACCAGGCCTCAACGCCCAGATCATTCGCCAGATAGCGAGCAGAGAGCACGATACGTAATCCGGAGCGAGGATCTTGTGGAAAGAGAGCAGATCCAGCTGACCAATCGGCAGCCTCATCCACACCATCCAGGACCAGAAGCAACGTCTGCCCAGCGGGCAGAGGTCGATTGATATAGTCAACGAGCAGGCCACGCCAGACATCCTCAGACATATTAGGATCGGCAGGAACCTTCTCGCCGTGCAGAGAAGCCAGCAGAGCCACAAGCGAGGGAAAGGCTACGCCAGCTAGATTTGTGCGGAAGCGGATACTGACAGGAAAATAAGCGATGGCAAAGTCACGACGAGCCAGCACCGTTTGACACCAGTGGAGTAACAAAGCAGATTTACCACGGCCAGCAGGAGCAGCCAGCAATAAGTAAGGAGCCTCCTGGGGATTATTCAGCCAGGAGTCCAACTGCTCACATTCCTTGGCACGTCCACCAAATGGTACAGGATGCTGAGGACTGCCAAGATATTCTGCCAGAAAATTTCTTACGCGCGTGACATAATCAGTAGGCAAGTCGCGCAAACCTTGTGTGAAGATAGCTGCAACTGTATTAAAATCTCGATACTCTGCATTCAGATCCTGACCATCCATACAATAAATCCTTTCGTTAGCACCTGGGATAATAGTGGAATAATTAGGTGATAAAAGCCAGCCTTTAGCGAATAGCCTTTTTACCAACCGTCCTGATCTACTTAAAGAAGCGCTTCAGGAAATGCATCTGCACAGGTAAAGAAAGGTACGCTGACATAAAAAATCAATAACATATTTTACATATTTATTCACGTATACTATTATATAATGAACAAGCAACTATCTATATATTTTGATCTAAGGAGTTATTAGCATGACAGCCTGGTCATACACTCTCCCAGACAATATTGATCAAATTAATGTTCAAGACCTGGAACATTATGCGCTCAGATCCGTCCTTCAGGGAATGTGTCTCTCACCCATTACGAAACCGCACGACATCCTCGACATAGGCTGCGGGCGCGGGCAATGGATACGAGATATGGCCATGAAATTTCCACGGGCACAAATTACTGGACTGGATCGCGCCCCACTCTCGGAGGGCGATAAACTACCCAATAATTGTCATTTCATGCAACATGATGTTCTCAAGGGCTTACCTTTTGCCAATGATACCTTCGATCTCGTCTATCAACGTCAGATGCTCTTCGTCATCCCCAGTAGTTTTTGGGTTACGCACATGAAAGAGATGGTGCGCATTACCCGTCCTGCTGGTTGGATTGAATGCATTGAAGGAGATATACGTATCTATCGTGCTGGGCCTATGACCACTAAAGCCATAGAGATCGTCAGGAAAGCTTATAGAAGACGTGGCGTGGATGCATTAAAAACCACCAGTATTTACCCTGCATTCGAGCAAGAGCGCTTAATCCATCTCACCTCATCGCCGCTTATATTACCGATTGGCATCTGGGGAGGTATCATCGGCATTATGATGGTGCGCTTCTTCAGGGAAATGGTACTGATTGTCAGATCGCGTGTTGAAAGCTACACAAATATGTCGCTTGAGGAATTTGACCAATTGGTAGTCGCGGCCCTACAGGAATGCGAAACGAACAGAAGTGGCTTCCGTTTTACTATCATTTATGGACAGAAACGCTATTAATCCGGTTAAAAACGCAGTTACGCAATTACAAAGAGCTTGACATTTCGCTCATCCAACCATAAAGTAATGAGAGCAAACTAATCATGACAGATCATCTGTTTGCCTCAAGGCCTGTTCACTATGGAGGTACTAATAATGGTGACAGAATTAAATCTCTCTTCACCGACATCCAAAGCCAATCCTTATCCCGCCTTTGCCCAGCTACGCGACGAAGATCCTGTCCATAACGCGCAGCTCTCGGATAAAATGCGAGGCTGGCTGATTACGCGCTACAACGATGTCGATTTTGTTTTGAGAGATCCACGTTTCGTGAAGGATTCACGTAATGCTCTTACACCAGAACAGATACAACAACAGTTTCCCTGGTTCAATGAGCAAACAGATGTCCATGGGCAGACGTTGCGCATCAATCGTAATATGCTCGGCTATGATCCTCCCGACCATACACGGCTGCGCACACTCGTCAACATGTCCTTCACGCCGCGACTGATTGAACAGTGGCGCGTGCGCATCCAGGAGATCGCTGATGCGTTGCTCGACAAGGTCCAGGACAAAAAACAGATCGACTTGATCGATGCATTTGCATTTCCACTTCCCATTATGGTCATTACAGAGCTCCTCGGTATACCGAACGAGGATCACATGAGATTTCGCGTCTGGTCAAATACTATCATTGAAGCTTCCGGAGACGCGAGAGAGATGGAGCACCGACGAGTTCATATCAATGAATTTCGTAGCTATCTTTTCGAGATTATTCAGGAGAAGCGCAAGCATCCTTCCAACGATCTCCTGAGTCAGCTCCTACAAGCAGAGTCAGAAGGGGACAAGCTCACAGAAGGCGAATTAGTTGCCATGGTCTCCCTCCTCTTGATCGCCGGACATGAAACAACTGTCAATCTCATCGGTAATGGAACGCTGGCGCTACTACTTCATCCAGACCAGAAAGAGAAGCTCCAACGCGATCCAACACTCATCAAATCGGCGATTGAAGAATTCTTACGCTTTCACGGTCCGTTAATGACAGCCACGCAACGCTGGGCGCGAGAAGAGGTCGAGATCGATGGCACACTGATTCGTCGTGGTGAATACGTCCTCGTCGTGCTGGCCTCAGCCAACCATGATCCTCACGTATTCGCCGAAGCCGACGAACTGGACATCACACGCCAGGATAATCGTCATCTTGCCTTTGGAAAAGGCATCCATTACTGCCTGGGAGCACCATTAGCCAGACTTGAGGGCCAGATAGCCATCAGCACATTGCTGCGCCGCATGCCTGATCTTCGCCTCAGCGTTGATCCTCAGGAGCTCATCTGGCGTCCAGGGACACTGATTATGGGATTACGCACTCTCCCGGTAAGTTTCTCATAGCAGACATAAGCCGAACACAAATAGGAGTAGCCTCTCTTCGCAGGTATCTTCAGAGAGGTTACTACGCGTAAACAAGCAGTTACACCTCCAGTATTATTGACAAGCGTCTTCATAAACGACTATATTTATTTTCATCAATACAAAGTCGAAAGAAGACAAGACTCTCACTTAAAAGATGTGCATAAGTACTATTTAGCAGCAGCGCAAAGGGCAAAGAAAGACAATGGCAAATAAAGCAAAAAGCAAGCCGAAAGACGATCCTCAGAGGTCCCTCAGTGGGAACCAGAGCAAAGCTGGAAACCAGAACAAAATTGAAAGCCAGAGCAAAGCTGGAAACCAGAGCAAAATTGAAAGCCAGAACAAAGCTGGAAACCAGAGCAAAAATCGTGTTGAGCAAAAACAGCGTCGCTATAAGGTGGAGCAAGCCAGAAAGCGTAAGAAGTCATTTATTTTATGGGGAAGTATCAGCGCAGCTATCATCATTATTGTAGTAATCGCGGTTATCTATAACACAACCCAGAGCGCTCCAGCCAGCAGTGATACTATTGCTGGAGTAGTTCAATATAGTAACCTATCGCGTAACCACGTCACGACCAAAGTTACTTATCCACAAACGCCACCGGTAGGTGGGAACCACAATCCTGTCTGGCTCAATTGCGGTATCTATGATGCCCCCGTCACGAATGAGAATGCGGTCCACGCACTCGAACATGGAGCCGTCTGGATCACCTATCAGCCAACCTTATCCAGCGACGATATCGTCACATTAAAAAATCTCGTCAAGGGTCATGCTTACGCGATACTATCGCCCTACCCCGATCTCCCATCGCCAGTAGTCGCGTCGGCCTGGGGTTATCAGCTCAAGGTCACCAAGGCAAGCGATCCTCGACTGGCAGCATTTCTCAAAAAATACGAGCAAGGACCCCAAACACCTGAGCCTGGAGCAGCCTGCACAGGTGGAACCGGGACACCAATTCAACAATAAGTTGGGCTCACAAATACCGAGCACGATAACAAACGGAGTCGCTATACGACGACTCCGTTCTTGACGGGCTGAAGAGGTTGATAGATCAAATAACTATCCACCACAAAAGTGTGGTACCTTACACCATGCAGCCTCTGCACGATAATATGCTTCAAAGTCTCGTCGCTGCTCACTGGAATGACATAGGAGGCATAAGGATCATTTTGTACCGTATCAGCATATGACTGATATTTGTTATGACCAGTGGTTAATCCATGCTTTTTGACATTATACAAAATAGTATATCCAACAATGCGTGCGTTACTGGCAAAAGCGATGCGATAATCAAACCAATAATCAGCATAGATATGCGTTATACCTTTTGCCAATAAGGAATTTACAATAACCAGCTCACGGCTCTGCTCAGCACGGGCCGTTGGAGTTTGTCCAACCGCGATCACACTGCCTGTGACAAAGATAGCCAGCAACAAGATCAAGAAACTAAAACATAACATTCGACGCGTAATTACAAGAATCACACGTATCCGAGAGATACAGCTCCCGCTATCGAGCCGTGCCACACCTTGCCACAGAGGCCAGATCAGCACTGGAAAGCCTACCCAGGTGCCAATCATATAGCGTGCGTCCACACTTGGACTGCCCAGAACCATGCGACTATGAAGATACACAAAAATAGTTGCCAGCACGCCAAACAAGAAAATCCCCTGCAAGGCAGCCAGCACGATCTGTCGATGTTCTTCGACAGACCAGGAGCGCCTGCGCCAGGGAAAGAGGAATTTTTTCAACGTAACTGCAATCAGCAAGAGCGAACTTCCCCATAATGCCAGAAAGCCCAGAGACCAGACGGTTCCAACCAGAGTACACTGGGAGATTTTATATACCTCAAAGCCCCAATACTGCAAGAAGGGATATTCCGACTGCAAACAAACCGGATTACCAGTGATAATTGGTAAGCTGATCGCAAAAGTATTTTTTATTTGCTCTTGCACAATCGCCAGAGTCAATGGCTGATGCCCCTCCTGCAAGAGCAAAACTGTAATCGTATCATGTCCAGGTACAGCTCCCAGATTATACATAACCAAAGGAACAGCCCCCAACCCAAGCCCGAGCAAAAGAGAGACAATAGTTCCCTTAAAGATCATTTCTCGCCAGCTAAACAAGAGGACCAATCCCGAAAAAGCCACCCAGACCAGAATCAGCGAATCGCTCCAGATACCGATACTTACCACCACACCCCAGAAAAAGAACTGCAAATGCCGACCAACCCGATCCCGCCACGTCCCTCTGGGAAAAGTCAAAGCCAGATGGATACCCAGCACAAGTGAAACTGTTGCGAACAATATCGTCTCTGGATAGCCCCCAATCGCCTGCAATTGCCGGGTCAGCATAGCCGTAGAACCAAATGCAAAGAGGAGCGTGATAAATAAGGCAAAGCGCTTTGTATAAAGCAGCCGGGTCAGTGCATACATACAAACAAGAAAAGCAGCGTAAAGTATCACCATACCAAAACGTAGTCCAAACAATGAAATACCAACGAACCGAAAAATAAGAGCTCCCAAATACGCCTGCAACACTCCCATATAATCCTGCCCGTAAAAGACAAGTGGATGCTCTCCATACTTCAAAATATTTATTGCCATCACCCCCATCACGCCCTCATCACTATTAGCCAACGGCCAGCTGTTATAAACAAGGTACATACGGAGGAAAATGGCGCTACACACAACAAGCAAGAGCAAAAGCACATGCATATTCATTCTTAGATAGATCTTTTTCAAAACGCCAAAAAATGCAACCTATCTTCACAAACAGGTCGCCATTTCCTTTCATACTGCTAGTGCAAGCCCCTGGACATAGATATGTAAGAGCTTCGCTAATCACTTTTCTGACCGGACCGCAAAGGTTGATACACCAGATAGTCATCAACGACAAAGGTTCGATAGCGTACTGCATTCAGCTTCTGCATCACAATATGTTTCAAGGTTTCATCGCTATCTATCGGAATAACATAGGAGGCATAAGGATCGCTACGTACAGCATCAAAATAGGGCTCATATTTATTCTGGCCCCATAATACCATATGATTGTTTTTATGGTTATATTGGATTACGCCACCAACGATATGTGCATTACTCGCAAAAATAATGCGATATGTAAACCAATAATCAGCATAGAGATGGGTTACACCTTTGGCCAATAACGTGTTAGCGATATTTTGCTCGCGCATTTGCTCATAATGAGCCGTAGATGCTTGTCTGACAGTAAGCACGCTCCCAGTGACAAAGATAGTCAGCAACAAACATAGAAAGCTAAAGCATAACGCCCGGCGAAGAACTATAAGAATCTCAAACATCCTTGAGACGTGCCGTTCAAAATCGATACGCGCTACGCCTTGCCATAGCGGCCAAACAAGTGCAGGCATACCCACCCAGACGCCGATCAGATAGCGTGCATCGGCACTCGGTGCCGTCAAGACACTGCTACTATGCACATAGACGAGAATATTGACCATCATGCCGAGCAAGAGGATACCTCGCAAACTGGTCAGGATCATCTGCTGCCGTTCGTCGACTGACCAGGAGCGTCCACGCAAAGGAAATACTAATTTCTTCAGCGCCAGCAACACCATAAGTAACGCACTCCCCCACAAAGCCAGAAAACCAGTGGACCAGATAGCTCCGAGACGAGTACACCGCGTAAACCAGAACGTCTCAAAACCCCAATATTGCAAAAAGGGATATTCGGACTTCAAGCATACGGGATTACCACTGATCATGGGAAGACTTATGGTAAAAGTATTTTTTATCTGTTCTCTCAAGATTGCCAGCTTGAATGGTAAATGCCCTTGCTGACTCAACAGGACGCTGATCGTATCATGTCCAGCCGCCGCTCCTAAATTATAGAGAATCAGAGGTACACCTCCAAGCAGAAGGCCAAGCAAAAGAGAGATCACAGCACCTTTAAAAAGTAACTCCCGCCAGTTAAATAAAAGCACCACCCCCGAAAAAGCTACCCAGACCAGGATCAGTGAATCGCTCCAGATACCGATACTCACCGCTATTCCCCAGAGGAAAAACATGAGATGTCGAGCGGTACGATCTCGCCGCGTCCCTTTTGGAGAAGTCAGAGCCAAACGTGCGCCAAGCGCCAACGAGAGAGTAGCAAATAAAATAGTCTCGGGATAGCCTCCAATCGTCAGCAACTGCCGCGTCAACATCGCCGTAGAGCCAAACGCAAAGAGGAGCGTGATAAATAAGGCAAAGTGCTTCGTATAGAGTTGCCGTATCAACGCATAGAGGCAACATAAAAAAGCGGCATAGAGCACAACCATACCCAGACGTAATCCGAACAAGGAATTTCCTAAAAATTGAAAAAAAAATGCCCCCAGATAGGCTTGCAGCACTCCCATATAATCTTGACTGTAAAATACTACTGGATGCTCTCCATATTTCAAAATATTTATCGCCATCACCCCCATCACACCCTCATCACTATTGTCAAGTGGCCAGCTATGATAGGCAAGATAGAGACGTAACAATATAGCAACACAAAACACCAGCAAGAGTAGCAGTATATGTGAATTTACTCTCCAATATAGTCTTTTCAAAACACTCAATAAAGGCAACCTACCAGAAACAAGAGGTTACCTATCCCTTTCATAATAACATGAAACAAAAAACAGATCGCTTAATTTTTTCAGAGCGAGTATTTCTCGATTATGATTATAAGGCAATGCTTATCAATAGCACACACAAGCACACACATATAGCCAGAATAGATAACTTTTCCGCCCACTCGGGAATTGTGCTCCAAAGAAGCACGCTTTCTACCATGGAGCGAAGACCGAAAACGCTGCATATGAAAGAGTGATATACTTTCAAGGGTTAGTTATTTCACGGCCCAAAGTTAAGTTGAAGAGGAGACTAAAACGTGTCAACAAGCTTGACAGCACAACCCTCATGGAGGGCACTCGAAGAACATTATCAAAAGGCTCGTGACCTTCATCTGCGTACACTCTTTGCGGAAGATCCCAAACGTGGTGAGCGTTTTACGCTTGAAGCAGAAGGTTTGTATCTAGACTATTCTAAAAATCGTATTACCGATGAGACACTCAAACTTCTGCTCGATCTGGCTGAAGCAGTCGGCCTGCGTCAACGCATAGATGCGATGTTTGGTGGCGACAAAATCAACGTCACAGAACAACGGGCAGTGCTCCATACCGCCTTACGAGCCCCCAAAGATGCCACGATCCTTGTCGACGGCAAGAACGTCGTGCCAGAAGTCCACGAGGTCCTGGATAAGATGGCTGGCTTTGCCAATCGCATACGTAGTGGCGATTGGAAGGGATACACAGGCAAACGTATCCGCAACATCATCAACATAGGTATCGGCGGATCTGATCTTGGTCCCTATATGGCCTATGATGCCTTGCGCTATTATAGCGATCGCGATCTGACGCTGCGCTTTGTGTCCAACGTCGATGGGACCGACTTCGCCGAAGCGGTCCACGATCTTGATCCAGAAGAGACACTTTTCATCATCGTCTCAAAGACCTTTGTCACATTGGAGACTCTGACCAATGCTCGTTCGGCTCGCGACTGGAGCTTGAAAACGTTGAAAGACGATCAGGCGGTCGCCAAACATTTTGTCGCCGTCTCGACAAACGAAGAGGAAGTCGCCAAATTTGGCATCGATACCGCCAACATGTTTGGTTTCTGGGACTGGGTCGGCGGGCGTTATTCCTTTGATTCGGCGGTTGGACTCTCGCTGATGGTCGCCATTGGACCAGACAATTTCCATGATATGCTGGCTGGCTTCCACTCTATGGATGAGCACTTCCGTACCGCTCCTTTTGAACAGAACCTCCCGGTCCTCCTCGGACTGATCGGTGTCTGGTACAACAATTTCTTCGGTGCAGAGACGGTCGCTATTCTTCCTTACGATCAGTATCTGGATCGCCTGAGCGCCTACTTCCAGCAATTGGATATGGAAAGCGATGGCAAACACGTCGATCTCGAAGGAAATATTGTCAACTATCAGACTGGACCAATCATCTGGGGTCAACCTGGAACCAACGGTCAGCACGCCTTCTATCAGCTCATTCATCAGGGAACAAAGCTCATCCCATGCGACTTTATCGGCTTCTGCCAGACGCTCAATCCGGTAAAACCTCATCATGATCTGCTGATGGCAAACTTCTTTGCACAAACCGAGGCCCTCGCATTCGGTAAGACATCTGAAGAGGTCAAAGCTGATGGCGTACCTGACTTCCAGGTAGCACACCGCACCTTTGAAGGAAACCATCCGACCAACACCATCCTGGGCACGCGCCTGACCCCCAACATCCTGGGCAAGATCATCGCGCTCTACGAGCACAAAGTCTTCGTGCAGGGAACCATCTGGAACATTAATTCCTTTGATCAATGGGGCGTAGAGCTGGGCAAAGTCCTGGCCAACCGCATCATCCCAGAGCTGGAGAGCGCTGAGGAGCCCAAACTCGCTCATGATAGCTCCACCAATACACTGATTGAGCGCTATCGCCATTTGCGCAAAGCTGAATAGCTTTATCCGGCTCATCAACGCAACGAAAAACGCTCCTCTTGTTTTAGAAAAGTAAGAGGAGCGTTTTTCGTTGATCTGCACTCAGTGTGCCCGAAGACTCGAGGAGAGGCTAGTTATGCCCTTGATTGATCGCCTGAAACTCTTCTGGAGTTAGTTTGATCGTGGCCCCGACCACGTTCTCTTCAAGATGCTTCACTGAAGAGGTGCCCGGTATGGGCAGAATATTGGGTGAACGATGCAGCAGCCAGGCGATGGTAATCTGGCTGGGTTGGACATTGTGCCGTTGAGCGGCCTGATCAACAGGGCCACCAGGACGCGCCAGATCTCCGGCGGCCAGAGGTCCCCAGGGAATAAAACCGATCCCCTGTTGCGCACAGATATCGATCAGTTCATCCGACTGCTCAGGAGTCATATGCTCAGACTCATGATTGGACAGATTATAGCGGTTCTGGACGGTGACAATTGGCACGATCTTCTGCGCACGTGCCAGCTCATCGATAGTCACATTCGAGACACCCACATGACGAATCTTACCTTCAGCCTGCATTTTCGCGATCTCGCCAATCGAATCCTCTAACGGCACATTAGGATCGGGACGATGGAACTGATAGATATCGATACGATCCAGGCGTAAGCGACGCAAACTTGCTTCCAGAGCTTCGCGCAGGTGCGCCGGACGGCCATCCATCGGCCAGACACCCGGACCAGTACGCAGCAAGCCACCTTTCGTGGTAATCACCAGATCCTTGGGATAAGGATAGAGTGCTTCTGCAATCAATTCTTCACTCACCGCAGGCCCATAGGAGTCAGCGGTATCAATGAAGTTGATGCCCAGATCAAGAGCACGATGCAAGACAGCAATAGCCTCCTGCTTATCTTTTGGCGGTCCCCAGATACCATCGCCGGTAATGCGCATCGCACCGTACCCCAGACGATAAACCTGTAAGTCTCCTCCAATTGTGAATGTACCACTCTCCGTTGCTGGTCGATTTTGTGTATTTTGCATACCTATACCCTTCTATACTAGAACTATAGCATTGTGCCTCATACCATTGAGGTATATGAGTGGAGAAGTCAGTAAGGCGCGTATACTCAACGTGCTTCAACTGGCAGAGTCCCTGGGACACAAAGAAGCTTTCTCATTAAGTTTACTTCATTCGCGCCCAAAAAGTGTCATGAAGAGATAACGATCCACAGTCATCAACACTTCCTAAATGGAACATATAGCACCAATTCTAGAAAAATTTCAACTCATCTGAGCTCGCAAAAAATGCAGTCGTCCAAATCCCATCTTTTTTCGCTGCAAATTGTGGACTAATTTTCTATTAGAAGCTCACAAAATATAGGCAAATCTTCCATCAGATTCATGACGACCAAATGATCTTTCCCCTCTCCACAAAATGCCATTCGATGAGTACGACATCAAAAAATCTTGTCGATACAAAAAGTAGGACGCCTTTGGTGTCACAAGGCACTTTCACAGCAACATACGTAAAAGTATGTTATGCTTCCCTTATCGCACAAAGCAAATGGGCAAGGACTTACATGCTGAGTGCTACCTCCACACCTGCTCGTTTGATACGATTGCTCGTAGCTACAAACAAAGAGGTTTTCATTATGAAATTTGGTATCTGCACATCTTTTCGCAAGGCACAGGAGCTCAAAGAGGTCAACTTCGATTATCTCGAAGAGAGTGTACAGCGTTTCCTCATTCCAGAACGACCGCAAGAGGATTTTGCAGACAATCTGCGCGCAGCACGTCAGTTACCCCTTCCCCTGGAAGCCGTGAATTCGCTCCTGCCATCCGATCTGCTGCTCGTTGCGACTCCTGATCGACCAGTCGATAGCGTACGTCTCAAGAACTATATGAAGACAACGCTCCAACGTGCCGATCAGGCCGGGATACGCATCATCGTTTTTGGCAGCGGAAACGCACGTGCCTGTCCTCCAGGCTACGACAAAGCAGCCGCCGCGCAACAGATCCAGGAACATCTGACCACCTGGAGCCATTGGGCGGCGCGTTATGGCATCCAGATCGTCCTTGAGCCACTGCGCTATGAAGAGACCAATCTCTTCAACACTGTGGCCGAAAGCGGAGCGATGATCTCACAGATCGCAGACTCGGGTGCACGACTGCTCGCCGACATCTATCACATGGCCTGCAATCAGGAAGAGCCAGCCTCCATACTTCCCTACACAGCACTACTCGAACATGTCCACGTGGCGGAAAAGCAGGATCGTGCGGCACCGGGCCATTATGGTGAGGATCTACGGCCATACCTCGCCGCATTACAGCAAGCAAGATACGATCAGCGTATCTCCATTGAATGCAACTGGACCGACTTTGAGAACGAAGTTCATCCAGCCATCGAAGAGCTCAAAACGCAATGGTCTGAAGCAAAATCCCTGTCCATGCGCTAATAGTAGTATTTTGACTGGATAGTGACCGGTCACAGTGAAGAGATTAGAAAATAGAGGAGATCATTTCAATGACTGAGAGACTACGCTTTGGGATTGTTGGCTGCGGAGTAATTGGGCCAACGCATGCCGAGGCCATTACCAGCCTCCCCAATGCTGAGTTGGTAGCTGTAGCCGACATTATTCCGGAGAAGGCACAGCAACTCGCTGATCAATATCATACACGGGCCTATAGCGATCTACAAGCGATGCTGGACACCGAACAGCTTGATGTGGTTGATGTATGCACGCCAAGTGGTCTGCACGGTGTACAGGCCTGCCAGATCATGCAGGCGGGCAGTCATGTGATCGTTGAGAAGCCAATGGAGATCAATCACGATCGTATTGAGCAGATGCTTCAGATACAGCGAGAGACCAATCGCAAGCTGGCAGTGATCAGCCAGCATCGTTTCGACGCGGCCTCACAGCAACTACATCAGCTCATCGAACAAAAAGCCTTTGGCAGACTTGTCATGGGAAATACCGCCATACCCTGGTGGCGTTCGCAGAAATACTACGACAGCGGAGCCTGGCGCGGTACCCGGGCACTCGACGGCGGTGGAGTCCTGATGAATCAATCCATTCATTCCATCGACGTGCTGCAATGGCTGATGGGACGCGTCAAAAGCATCCAGGCCTACACAGACACGCTGGTTCACAAGATGGAGACAGAGGATGCAGCGGTCGCCATCCTGCGCTTTGAGAACGGAGCTCTGGGAACGATTGCAGCGACCACTGGAGCATATCCTGGAGTGACAACGCGCATCGAGATCTTTGGCGACAAAGGATCGGCCGTGATCGAAAACGATCGCCTGGGATACTTACATCTTGCCAGTGACGATACGGAGGAGGCAGGTCCTTACGGCGGAGCTCAGAAAAAAGAGCTACTCACACCCACGCCAGCCACTGCCAGTAATCCAGCCGCGTTACAATCGATCACACATGCCCTCCAGATAGAAGACATGATCAAAGCGATCCAGGAGAACGGTACACCACTCGTTGACGGGCATGCGGCCCGCCATCCAGTCGAGATCATCCTGGGTATCTATGAATCCGCCCAAACGGGCCATGAGGTAAAGCTATCATGATACGTTTATCGGCCTTTGCAGACGAAATCTCGCCTGATCTCAATGAGCAGATCGAGGTCTTACAGAGCGAACATATCCATGCAATCGACTTGCGCTCAGCCTGGAAAGTTAATGTGATTGATCTTTCGCAGCGACAGATCGAAGAGATCAAACAGACACTCAAAGCGGCAAAGATCGAGGTGGCAGCGATCGGATCACCAATTGGAAAAGTGCCCATTGATAGTTCCTTTGAGGAGCATCTCCAACGCTTTGAGCGTGCCATCGCGGTCGCACATGCATTAGAGACAAACTATATTCGCATCTTTTCGTTTTATGCCCCCGTGCAGGAGGAGGCTGGCTCAACAAATCCGGCGGCCTATCGAGACGAGGTGATGAGCCATCTACAAGAGATGACCAACAGAGCTCAGGCAGCAGGGATCATCCTGCTCCACGAGAACGAAAAAGCTATTTATGGCGATATTATCGAGCGCAACGTCGATCTCTTCCAGACGATCAACAATCCGCACTTGCGCTCGGTCTTCGATCCGGCTAACTATCTGCAATGTGATCAGAGACCTTACCCTGATGCCTATGAAGCAACTAAACCCTGGCTGGAGTACGTACATATCAAAGATGTCCGCCCTGACGGCACGATGACCGTCGCAGGCGCTGGAGCGGCTCACTGGCCTGAGATCTTACAGCGTCTCCGTCAGGACAACTACGACGGCTTTTTAGCGCTTGAACCTCATCTTGCCTCCGCCGAACAATATCAAGGTTTCAGTGGTCCAGATCTCTTCCGTCAGGCCTCTCAAGCGCTCCAGGGACTACTCCGCAGCATGAACTGGTCCTATGAGTGATTGCTCCTATCACTGTCATGTGCTACTCTGTGAGTAGCCATGGCATTGCTCATCTTTCTGAGCACTAGACAAACCACAGCAACGTAGGATAGAGTAGAAGAAAATCCATCAAAGAGGAGATAATTGCATGCATAATTTCCATCAACTTCCTGCCGCTGCCAGTGGGACGATTGCTATTGGAGGCAATTGTAAAGTCCATCGTATGGGCTTCGGGGCAATGCGTTTAACCGGTGAGGGGGTCTGGGGACCACCAACGAATAAGCAAGAATGTCTGGCAGTCCTGCGTCGTGCCGTCGAATTAGGAGTCAACTTCATTGATACGGCCGACTGCTATGGCCCTAACGTCAGCGAAGAAATCATCGCGGAAGCCTTATATCCCTATCCCAAATATTTAATCCTCGCCACCAAGGGTGGGCTTGAACATCCAGATCCACACACGTGGATACCCAATGGACGTCCAGAACATCTGCGTGAAGCGCTCGAAGGGAGCCTACGGCGCCTCAAAGTTGAGCGTATTGAACTCTACCAGCTTCATCGTATCGACCCCGACGTTCCGCTTGAGGACTCTATCGGTGAAATTGCACGCTTACGCAGTGAAGGAAAAATTCATCACATCGGTATTTCTAACGTCGACGCCGCCCAGCTCGCCCGAGCGCGCAGGATTGCTCCCATTGTCACCGTCCTCAATCGCCTCAATCCCACAGATCCGGCCTCCGAAAAACTCATCGACTACTGCGAACACGAAGGCATTGCCTACATCCACTGGGCACCATTAGGAAAAGACACACTAAGTTCATCCACCACACTCAATGAGATTGCGCAAAAGCACAACGCGACTCCCAGCCAGATTGTGCTGGCATGGTTACTCAGACGTTCAGGCATCATCCTACCCATTCCAGGCACATCCTCAGTCAAACACCTGGAAGAGAACGTTGCAGGAGCCACGATTCCATTAACTATCGAAGAATTTAAAGCCTTGCGCAGCACGCAGCACTAGCTGATCACTCTCTGAAGGAGACATTTACGGCAGCACTGCCTGTAAACACATCCTCCAGAGCAGCGCCAGGCTAGCGAGAAGAAAACCTTTTCTGTCGATGTATGAAAACTTTTTGTAGACATGATATGATGTCTATGTGAATTTTCAGAGGATGCACTAGCGTAATTGTGTCCACACATAGAGAGAAGAGGAGTCTCTTTTTGAATAAAAAAGCAAAAATTAATGTTGGGATTATCGGATGCGGGATTATTAGTTCTATCTACTTAGAAGCTCCCAGTAAATTTGATATTTTAAATTTCGCGGCTTGCTCTGATATTGATATGGACCGAGCACGTGCTCAAGCGCAGCGGTATAACGTCCCTAAAGCATGTACAGTTGAAGAACTACTAGCAGATCCCGATATCGATGTGATACTCAATCTCACCATCCCCAAAGCGCATGTAGAGGTGGGTCTGGCGGCTATTGAACAAGGGAAATCCACCTATAGTGAGAAACCGCTAGGCATCAACCGGGAGCAGGGCAAAACCTTGCTGGATGCCGCTCAGGCGAAAAATCTGCGTGTTGGATGTGCTCCCGATACTTTCCTGGGAGGCGGCATCCAGACCTGTATCAAAATCATCAACGACGGTTTGATTGGTGAGCCAGTAGCCTCAACCGCGTTTATGCTTGGTCATGGCCCTGAAAGCTGGCATGGCGATCCAGACTTCTACTATCAGCCCGGAGCTGGTCCAATGTTTGATATGGGTCCTTATTATCTAACGGCCCTCATCGCCATGCTTGGACCCGTACGCCGCGTCACCGGCTCCACGCGCATCAGCTTCCCCGAGCGCACCATCACCAGCCAGCCCAAATATGGGACCAAGATCAAGGTGAACACGCCAACCCATATTGCAGGCATCATGGACTTCGCCAGCGGAGCGATGGGGACAATCATCACCAGCTTTGACGTCTGGTCGCATCAGTTGCCACGTATTGAAATATACGGGACGGAAGGCACGCTCGTCGTCCCCGATCCCAATACCTTTGGCGGCCCGGTCCTCATCCGCAAAGCGCAGGACAAAGAATGGCAAGATGTTCCATTGACCCATGCCTACACCGAAAACAGTCGTGGTATCGGCCTGGCAGACATGGTTCATGGCATCATATCCGGTCGTGTCCATCGCGCCAACGGCAACCTGGCTTATCATGTATTGGATATTATGCAGGCATTCAATGATTCCTCAGAACAAGGTAAACATATCGAGCTCAGCAGCACCTGTGAGCGTCCAGCGCCCTTACATCCAGGCAAACACGACTGGAATGCAGAGAGCTAGCAGCTTGTGTGGCAGAGTATTGTAGTAAACATGTCTCCTCTATGACAGAGGAGACATAGAGATCAGAGACAATTAGGAGAGCAAGGTCATGAGTAGAGACGTAGCCAATCGAAGATTACGTGCTGGCATCGTAGGCGGAGGCAGAGGTTCATTCATCGGCGCAGTGCATCGCGTCGCAGCCGAGCTTGATGGTCAGGCAGAAGTCATTGCAGGAGCCATGTCAACCGATCCTCAACGTGCCGAGGAATCGGCCAAAGACTGGTTTCTTGAGCGCTTCTACACGAGCTACGAAGAGATGGCAGAGAAAGAGGCCAGCCGCCCCGATGGCATCGACTTCGTGATCGTCGCCACACCGAACCATATGCACTATCCCGTCGTCAAGACCTTCCTACAACACGGCATCCACGTCGTCTCTGACAAACCGATGTCATTTAGTCTTGAGGAGGCCAAAGAAGAGGTTGAATTAGTTGAGCGCGGCAATCTTATCTTTGCGCTCACTCACAACTACACCGGCTATCCCATGGTCCGTCAGGCCCGTGATCTGGTCCGTAGCGGAGCCCTGGGAGAGATACGCAAGGTTATGGTTGAATACATCCAGGACTGGCTGATGGACCCACAGGAAGAGAGTGGCAACAAACAGGCGGTCTGGCGTACCGATCCAAGCAAGTCTGGCATCGCTGGATGTGTGGGAGATATCGGTACACATGGCGAAAATCTGCTTGAGTACATCACTGGATTGAAAATTGCTTCTCTAAGCGCCGATCTGAGTACATTCGTAGCTGGCCGCCAGCTCGATGATGATGCCAACATGTTGCTACGCATGGAAAATGGCGCCAAGGGACTCCTCACCTGCTCACAGATCGCGGCTGGAGAAGAAAACAACCTGACAATCCGTATCTATGGCACCAAAGCCGGCCTGGAATGGCATCAAATGGAGCCTAATACCCTGCTCTTCAAGCAGCCAGGGCAACCGGCCCAGATCCATCGCACGAATGCGCCATATACAAGCGAAAGTTCCCGCTACGCCACACGCATCCCGGCGGGACATCCAGAAGGCTTTTTTGAAGCCTTTGCCACCATCTACAAGCAAGTCATCGCCGACATTCGTCGCGTCGAGACGGGCGGGAAGGCCGTAGGAGGATATCCCACCGTTCATGATGGCCTGCGTGGTATGCTCTTCATCACCAAAGCAGTCGAAAGCTCGCAGAAAGGTGCCACCTGGGTCGACATGACCCTATAACGCATAAGACTTATGCATCCCCGCGCCGAGGAGAGAGGTAACAAACATGTATCTTTCTCCTCCCTGCACATAGATCTTTCTATTGAGGTTTCCACTCTTGCTCAAGTAAGCCATAAATAGCATGATCAACATAATGATCATGCAGCCATTCATTATGGCGAATCACCCCTTCAAGCGTAAAACCCAGGCGCTCCGCCACACCTCGACTGCTTTTATTCTCTGTAGCGCAATGGATTTCCACTTTATTCAGTTGATATTCTCTGAAAGAATAAGAAATCAAGGCAGTACACGCTCCATGCATAAAACCCTTGCCCTGCATCTCCGCGTCAAGCCAGTATCCAATCTCCGCCTTACGGTTCTCCCAATTAACCGTATGTAAGCCGATCGAGCCGACAATATGACCCTGATACCAGATACCCAGCAAACATCCTTGATGATGATCAAACTGCCGCCGCCTGAATTGGATAAATTCCAGATCTTTTGAGAGAGAATTTTCCTCATCAACCCATTTCATCCAATGGCGCAGATATGACCTATTACGCTCGATCAAAGCAAAATATTCGTTGACATGCCATGGCTCCAGTAAATGTAACTGGATATCCTTATTGATGGGGAGAGACAAAGCGCTCTTCTTGCCCATTTTGCCTCCATATCACGCGATAGTACATAGCTCATGCCGATTATAGCATATGTTCATCTGCCCTAATCTTCTCAATCGATGATAAGATGAGTAGCATATCATTCAAAGAACGCTTCAAGTCATCAAGACCTGAAGCGTTCTTAAAAAAATCCTTATCTTTACACACGTAGCAGGCATTATGATATTAACCATAACATCTGGATGAGTGTAACGAAGCGATTTATAATGTAATCACCTGATCAGGAGGATTCGTTCCAAGAGCGGCATAGAGGTCTGGAAAACAACCAACCACGACGCCATCGACCGTATCCACAGGTTCGTATTTGCCATCACCTACCGACCGCGCCAGGCCGCGCTCGCTGGCGCATTGGTCACAAAGCATCAATAAAATGTTTTGCTCTTTAGCGATGCTGCTCAGTCGCTCGCCCAATGGATCACCTTTACGTAGCGCGTACGTATTATCATCAAAGAAAAACATTCCAACGACTTCGGCACCGTGGCGATGTGCCTCTAACTGGGGCAGAATCATTTTTCCCAATTTATAACTGACGTTATGCCCGGATGAGCTAAAAATATATGCAACTTTCATTTTTTATCCCTCTCTATATAACGTGATCTCTTTCCATTCAGATAGCTACTGTGCGGTGACACAGTCATAACCACGACTATAGCTCTTACGCCAGTCTGTGGATATCTGATGGCCGATCCTAAATTCAATTCCATCGTTAAGGATAGCATATTTCAAACACCTTTCACCACATCGATGCTATAAACTGATCACATTTTCAACCCGGCAAATTGTTCCAGAGTCACATACAAGCCCATAGCCTATCAGCAATAAATTAAGAGCAAGAACCTCCCATGACAATCCAAATAGCTAGTATTTGGTGGCACTCTGTATAGTGAAAGTGGAAGACAGCAGTACGCCATTGCGCAAGCCCAACAACTATCCAAAGGAAAAGGGCCTGACAATAGCACACAAGCGCTCAGGCGCATTAACGTTATAAGCAGACGCATTATTTCGTTCTGCCAAACAATTTTGAGGAGTGATATTGCAATGAAAGCTAGTTCAACTGATAGAGAACACGTCGTGGTTGGCAAAGACGAACTGATTCATCAGATCGCCGCCAAAGCTGGATTGAACCTGAAAGAGACAAACAAGGTCATTGATGCTTTTACAGAGGTCGTGCGCGAAGGTGTCGCCAAAGGCTACGAGGTCCGTTTGATGGGTTTTGGCACCTGGAATCTGCGCGATGTCGCCCCACGTCGTGTCAAATCCATTCGAGGTGGCAAACAGATCACCATTCCAGCCCGCAAACGTGTAGGTTTCTCAGTTGGAGCCGTCCTCTCGCAGGCTGCGCTGGATGCTTCAGCGGGACACAAAAAGCCCGAGGCACAACACAGCGGAGCAAGCCGTTAACAACGTCTGAGAACGTCCTTTCTATCAAATCAGAGGTAAAAATATTTTCTCGTCAGAGAAAGAATACCCTGACAAAATCAAGATAGAAGGGGCGTTTTTTACTGTCCGAAGGCATCCCCTCTATATCCCCTCCTCCTACTCGATCCCTAAGCGCTGGAGCGCTTGTTCAATTTCAGCTTGCTCGGCTGGCAATGACGGACGATAACTCTTCCCATCATTGATATAAACCGTATGTTGGCTCTGGAAATTAATCACCATATCGAGTTTTTTATCCTTGTTAAGATCGGCAAAGGTCAGCGTCACAGGCACAAGATCGTCATTTTTCCCATAAAATTGAGGTCCAGCAAAATCTCTGGACTGCGTGGCATCGCCACCAGGGAACTCGATAACCTCGATGCTGCGATTAAGATTGATAGCAATGAAATGGCTTGGTGTGCCAGTCTGATCATTATTATGTCCAACTCGGACATCGGCCTGAAATGTCCGGGGACGCCCATAGTGGATATCATCCACCCATGTCCTGGCCCAGCCAGCAAACAGGCTCAGCGCAATCCCCAGGATCAGAGTGACAGTCATACCCAGGAGGATATAGAAAATGACAGGGCGAAATTGTCTATGTGGTTTGCTCTGTGACGGTTGCAGTAACTTCGATCTTGACTTCGTTCTGGTCAATCTATGCAGCGTCCCACCCATCCGAGATAGAGGAAACTGTAATCCTGGCCGATCTGCAATCACCCGTGTCGCATTCTTCCACGCATCCAGATGAGATTGGACATCGGGCTCCTCTTTCGCAAGAGCAACCTCTGCCTCTACCTTACGAAGTACACGTGAAGCACGCGCCACGGGAGGAGTTTCAGCAGCAGTAACGAACGATTTGCTTTTCGGATGCTCAGAACTTCCGTCGATCGGACGATAACGCAGGATACTCTTAGGAGCAATCTTATCGGTAGAGTCTAAAACCGGCATTGCATGCTTTCTCCTCTCTCAACAAATGAGGATACCTCTTTTTCTCCGTGAAGAAATTTGGCCTGAACAGATGAAATCTCGTTGCCCAGGATTAGAGAATAAAACAGCTCGATTAGAACTTATGTTCTAATTTTATACGAACAGAACGTCTCTGTCAAGCGGAATAACCCATCAGGCTGAAAGATATACAAAGCAATGCAATGAAGAGAAACGCGCCACGGATGGTATCAAAAGAAAAGCATTTTGCTTAAAAGCTGGTTGTTAGCTCCAAGCGGTAGAAGATGTGTCTTGCAACAAATCTGCTCATAGTATACCATGGAGGCGCGTAGAATTCCATAGAAGAAAGTAGAAAAGTAATCAGAAATCTCTACAGGTCTTGTGGATGATCCAGGATGCTTTGAAGGTCCGATGGCAATGGAGCTTCCAGTTCAATTACCTCTCCGGTGGTCGGATGCTTGAAACGTAACTGAAAGGCATGCAAGAATTGGCGCTTCAAGGTGATACCGTACCTGATCCGCCCCGTCCCATAGACAGCGTCTCCAACCACAGGATGCCCAATGGCTTTCAGATGCACACGAATCTGATGGGTTCGACCGGTCTCCAATTGAAGCAACAAGAGCGTGTGATGCCCATAGCGCTCACGTACTTTGAAGTGTGTAATCGCGTCGCGGCTGTCCACCGAGGTAATGGTCATATGTTGTCGATTGCGGGGGTCGCGTCCAATAGGAGCATCAATACTACCGCGCTCCTGCGTGACGATGCCCTCAACCAGTGCGAGATAGCGCTTCTCGATCTCGTGTGCCTTCATCTGATCGATAAGTTTTACTTGCGTATGCAGGTTCTTTGCGACTATCAGGAGTCCCGAAGTATCACGATCCAGGCGATGGACAATCCCCGGTCGCAGATCCTCCTGGCGGCTCTGGAGCTCTGGATAGCGGGCTAGCAAGGCATTCACCAGCGTATCTTCGTAGTGTCCTGGAGCCGGATGCACAACCATGCCCGCCGCTTTATTGATCACTAAAAAATCTTCGTCTTCATAGACAATATCCAGAGGGAGCTCATGAGGTTTCACATTCTTCACAGCCGAAGACGGCACAAAATTAAGAATCTGCACCTCATCAGCCAGACGCAAAGCGTAGCCAGGCTTGCTGGCAGGTTTCATATTAATCAGGATTGACCCGTCAGCGATCAATTGTTGCATCGCCGTACGCGAAAGCCCCTCCACCTGAGAGGAAAGAAAGCGATCGAGGCGTATCCCGACAGACTCATCATCAATCACCCATAGCGCTGTGGGAGGTGAAAGCGTTTGGTTCTCGTTATCCATTATGCTCCGTTGTGGCTCTAAAATTATTTTCGAGTCCTGAAGAATCTTGCGACTCTTGCGACTCTTCTACTGAATCGTGCTGCTCCTTGCTGGATTCGGGTTGCTTCAATCCTCCAATCAGGACCATCAAAAAGAGCAGAACCACCCCAACAGAGATACAGGCATCCGCAACATTGAAGATTGCAAAGTAATAGTTGACCTGAGGGATGCGGAAAGAAACAAAATCAACCACATAGCCACCGTGAGCAATGCGATCAATCAGATTTCCAAACGCTCCACCAAGGATGAGTCCAAAAACGAGCTTGTACGCCAGCGAACCAGTATTTATCATACGAGCATACAGGAAACATACAATTATGATAGCCACAGCAATCAATATCGCTAACACGATCGAGCCATTAGGTCCCGTCAACATACTAAAGGCCGCGCCAGAATTGTGGACATATTGAAAGGCAAAATATTGTCCCAAAAATGGGAATGGAGCTTCGCTCCCGACAGCCATAGTCTGCACCACCCATGACTTCGTCCATTGATCGCAGGCAATCACGATAATCACCAGACACAATGTGAAGATATCGTAGAGACGCGCATGTTTACGAGGCACGATTCCTTTTCCTTCTTTCCTTGACAGTTCATCTGCCGTCAGCCAGCATCACCTATTGTATCACATGTGCCAACCGCTCCTTTAGGTAGCATCTAGGTAGCATCACGCTCGCTTTTGGAGATCGAGGAAATTTCCACCTGATAATGTTCTTCTTGATCGTCAGCAACGACCGGTCTGGCTTCAGACTCATCGTCCTCAGGCGAACCCTCCTGCATCGTGATATACGCAATCAGCGTGCCACTGGCAAACAGAAGCAGGGACAATGAACCAACCGGGATGGCCAATGCAGCAAAAAGTATAAGAAGAACAAAGATATACGTAGTGCCACTGATATATGCAAAAGAATTAGACGAAACGCTATAAAAAAGATAGCCAAACAAAAAGAGACCTAAAATAATGACAATCCAGGCAGCCACAATACACGCCTTGCCGATGGCCTGTAGGCGCATGTATACCCGCACAATATCCATTTGTGATACACTCCTAAAAAAGTTACAGCTATCATAGCTGTAGCTATGATAACGGTATAAATACAAAATTAGAGAACAGCGTTGTCTCAGAGGAAAGATGTGATTCAGGTAAGATCGAGAGCTCAATATGATCGATCGTGGTAGAGATATTCCGGGTCGAATACACAAGTACACCATCGAGCTGGAAGAGCTGTACATGACCATCTGAGGAGGTTTGCAGCGTATAGGTTGGTCTTGAGCGGACATGTCCTGACGCCTCTTGCAACCTGGCACCAGCATCATTATAACGGATCACAGACCAATCACCATCTTTATTGACAAAAAAAGCATCTCCAGCATTTTGATCATCCACCCGTATAGTCAGGCCGGAACTGCTCGTATGCGCACGCTCAGGATCGACCTGGACCTGGACCTTGTAGCGACCAGGGAAATTACCATCCAACCAATAAAATGGGATACGTCCGATGAACGTTTCTGAAGCACTCTGAGTCGCAGCCAGACCGGTCGTCAGACATTGCAGAGTCACATGCCCGGCAGCCTCAGACAGTGGTTGCCACTGTCCCTTGCCAGGATCACAAGCGAATCCTGGCTGAGCCGCTGCGTAGGTAGTCGGAGTACCGTGGACCGCCTGAGCTGTGGCGCTCATGTTATCTCGCGATGAGATTTGCGCCGCCGCCGCCAGAGGTTCATAGGTAAACTGGGAATAGAGAGCGCGCGGGGTAGTTGATGCTCCCATATCGCCCATGCCAAACGAGACGCCATAGCTCTTTGCATACAATGGATCTATAATCGTCGAGACGAGTTGACCATCGATAGAAAAACTCATCAGAGAGCCACTACTTTCAGCGGTCAGAGTATAGCGCTGCGCGGGCTTAACAAACCCTTTGGAGAAACGCATATCGACCGCCTCAGTCGTATTATTATAGCGCAGCACCTGCCACTCACCATCGACGCCCACCTGAATCACATCGTTACCATAACCAATACTTTTATTGCTCATATCCGAGCCACTCTGATCGCGAATCCCCAATTGAAAGATAGCGGACGGACTGGCATTGACAACAGCCACAGTAATCTGTGTCTTGAAGTGCTGAGGCAATGGGAGCCCCTTGCTGGCAAAAAGCAAGTTGGCAAAGGCGGCATAGTGATTCATATGGGCAACGACAAGACCATTCTTCTGGCACGTAGTGATGGTGGAATTATCAACAATCACCTGTGGGGTCGCAGTAGGTGCCATCACAGTCTTATAGTATTCAGGAATCTCCCAATCAGCCGGGCCGCTATCACACGCGGCCCCTGGCACAGCCGCCGCATAAGGATGATCGAGCCAGGTAGAACTTTTCGTATCAGTAGAGCTTTGCGTATCCGCCTTCGTATTACTGAGAGAGGAGAGTTGAAAGAAGTAGTAGGTCAAAAAACTCACACATAAGAGAAAAGCCAGTGGCCAGCACAGCCGCAAAAAAGCAGGCAGATGACGTCGTTGCCGCACTTTATTACTAACTACTGGAGGTTCAAAAGGCTCGTACTCGCGCAACCATGGATGAACCATCATTGAGCGCTGCATCACTGTCGCCAGTTCGCGCTCTGAGACAAGCTGGAGATGATGGCGAATAAACGTCACCAGCGCTTTCGCGCTCTGTGTGGGTGATTCTGTAATATAGAAAGGTTCAGTAGCCCAGGCGGCGCGAGGCAATGCCATAGGCTCATCTAGCACCGGGATCATAAAGCGAGGATTCCTGCGCATTGCAGTCACAATAGCGGGGGTGGAGCGCCAGACATCAGGATGCAAAACCACCACACATACCGCAACATCATCCGCCTGGGAAGCCAATCCCACCGTGGTAGCAATCATCACAGTCAGCCCCTGGGCACGCATCGCCTGCACCAGTTCAATCGCCCGTGCATCATCGGCCGCCACAGCTACAAGCACACGTCGCCTCAAGAACGACGGCTGCATCTCATACCCCATACAAATCAATCTCCCCACGCACTAAATATCAGCGAATCGATAGGTATTCATTGTAGATGAGACGTTGATGCACGTCAAGGCAATTTTGCATTATGGCACATTTGCGTAGAGGATTACTCATTTCTTCGTATGAGGGGAGTAGAATCGTTGACCATATCGCACAAACAACACGGTCAACGAATGGCTACATACAGAGAAGAGAAGCCGCAATGCAATAGGAAACGACTTGTCCGCAACCACTCAGGAAAAGCGCGTACCGTCATTATCAGTGGATATGGCATCTGCTTCGCTATTGGCACGCTGGTCTAACGCTTCCTGGTCTTGAATACAGAGGGCTGCCCAGGGGATAGCTTCCAGGCGCTTTTCCGGAATCAGCACGCCATCGACCGTACAATAGCCATAGGTGCCATCCTCAATACGCTTGAGGGCCGCGTTTACCTGATCTAGCAGAGATTGCTCTGTGGCCACAATTGATTGCTCCTGAGCCATCTCCTGAGCATCTACGGCATCATCTTCGGTATCCTGATACGTATATTCAAAGTCATTGTCATCTTTCGCATTGGCGGGATCGTTCAGTTCTGTCTGCCCTTGCGGAAGAGCATGGATACTGGACTCTAGCTCCTGGCGTTTCGCTTCCAGGCGCTCCTTCATTTTCTTGAGATCAATTGACATACTTCAGCGTATCCTTTCTTCATTTATCCAATCAAGCACCCAATATGGTAGCGGAACCTATAATCAGGCGGCTTATATACGACGTGCAGATAACTACTTACGCAGAAATGGTATCACATCAGCTCGCTATCCGATAAGTATACGTACGGTATAAGTATTCAGCCTCACATTTCCATTCTACGCCCGGAGCCGCATCTGGCATCAAGGTATAAAACACCAGCAGCAACGAATTGTCCACCGTAAGAAATTTTTAGAGACCTTTCCTGCTATAATAGACAGAGGAGACAGACAAAAAGCGCTTGATTTATTGTATATACGCTGTCAACGATGCATACATAGCAATTACATCCAAGAACGGGGATAGTTTTATGTCAGGACCACATCTGCCACAGCAATCAGGGGGTGAAGAGCATCACTCCACGCAGATACAGTCAGAAAATGCTGCAAATGCGTCTATATTTAGTGAATTTGATCTCTACCTGTTCGGTCAGGGCCGACACTATCTGCTCTACGACAAGATGGGAGCCCATCCACACAGCGTAAACGGGATCAAAGGCATCAATTTCGCGGTCTGGGCTCCTGGTGCACGCATGGTGTCGGTGATCGGCGATTTTAATGGATGGAATCGCGGCTCCAACCCGATGCACAAACGGCATCAAGATCTGGGCGTCTGGGAATGCTTTATCCCTCATCTCGAGTTGGGGATGCGCTATAAATATGCGATCTACTCGCGCCACAATAATTACACCGTTGATAAAATCGATCCCTATGGCTTCGCCTTTGAATTACGCCCCAACAACGCCTCCATTATCGCCGATATCCATCAGCACGAGTGGCAAGACGCCGATTGGATCAAGCAACGACCCGGACTGCATGAACTAAACCAGCCGCTCTCAATCTACGAAGTCCATCTCGGCTCCTGGCGTCAGGTGCCCGAGCGACATCGGGAAGGCGCGGTAGAGGAAGATCGCTTTATGACCTATCGCGAGCTGGCTCCCGCGCTGGCCGATTATGTCAAAAAGCTCGGCTTTACCCATATCGAGCTGATGCCGATCACCGAGTTTCCCTTTGATGGCTCCTGGGGCTATCAGGTTACAGGCTACTACGCTCCCACCAGCCGCTTCGGCACACCCGAAGATTTTCAATATTTTGTTGACTATCTCCATCAGGCGGGCATCGGTGTGCTGCTCGATTGGGTACCTGCTCATTTCCCCAAGGATGGTCATGCCCTGAGCTATTTCGATGGAACACATCTCTATGAATATGCAGATCCGCGCAAGGGTGAACATAAACAATGGGGCACATATGTTTTTGATTATGGCCGCAGCGAGGTGCGTAACTTCTTGATTGCCAGCGCGATCTTCTGGCTACGCGAGTATCACATCGATGGGCTACGCGTTGATGCGGTCGCCTCGATGCTCTATCTTGATTATCTACGCGAAGCAGGAGAATCGGTCACCAATCAATACGGTGGACGAGAACATCTTGAAGCGGTCGCCTTTCTGCGTCAATTCAACGAAGCCGTCTATGCAGAGATGCCAGGAACAATCACCCTGGCAGAAGAATCCACCTCGTGGCCGCTCGTCACGCGTCCAACCTATGTCGGCGGACTCGGCTTTACCCATAAGTGGAACATGGGCTGGATGCATGATATGTTAGACTATATGAAGATCGATCCGATTCATCGCCGCTACTATCAGAACAACCTCACCTTCTCAATTATGTATGCTTACTCAGAAAACTTTGTCCTGCCACTCTCTCACGATGAGGTTGTACATATCAAAGGATCGTTGATCAGGAAGATGCCAGGCGATCTATGGCAGAAGTTCGCCAATCTACGAGCATTCTATGGCTTTATGTGGGGACATCCAGGCAAGAAGCTGCTCTTCATGGGCGGCGAATTTGGACAATGGAGCGAATGGAACTTCACGGAAAGTCTCGATTGGCATTTACTTAGCGAGCCCAGCGATCCGCATCATCGTCAGCTACACAACTTCGTTGGCAAGCTCAACACGCTCTATCAAGCCGAGCCAGCCCTGAGTGCTCTGGATAACGATTACGCCGGTTTCTCCTGGATTGATGCTCATGATACCGATAACAGTGTCGTCTCATTTCAGCGCCGCAGCCTCAACGAGGATGATACATTGCTTTTTATCAGCAACTTCACGCCAGTGCCACACTATGGCTATCGCTTAGGTGTGCCTAAAACGGGTGTTTACTACGAATTGCTCAATAGTGACCACGAGCTTTATGGAGGCAGTGGGCTGATTAACAGTAATGAAATGCCCAGTGGACCTATCCCCTGGCATCAGCATCAGCATTCAATCTTGTTGACGCTTCCGCCGCTGGGGACAGTGATACTCAAACGTCAGGCAGGCAGCATTGGCACAGAAGATACACTCACAGAAGACAGCGCAGAATAGAAAGATCTCCTCAGGCATCAGATAAAATGGCTAACGCATTATCGTAGCCATTCTATCTGATCGATGTTTCTCGTCCGGGATCAACCTTCTCTAGCTGGCGATTACGCTGATAAGAATCACAGACCAGTTGACAGATCTCCTGAGGATCGTCTGAGACGCGCAAAAGATCAAGATCCTTCGTCGAGATATTTTCGACCGCCAGCATCGTCTCGCGCAGCCACTGCATTAATCCGTTCCAATATTGAGATCCATAGAGGATGACAGGAAAATTACTGACCTTTGTGGTCTGTATCAAAGTCAACGCCTCAAACAGCTCATCCATCGTACCGAAGCCACCCGGGAAGATGATGAAGGCACAAGAATACTTAACAAACAGGGTTTTGCGTACAAAGAAGTAACGAAAATCGAGCGAGATATCCAGGTACTTATTTGAATCCTGTTCAAAGGGCAACTCGATATTACAGCCAATCGAGAGGTTCCCTCCCTCTTGAGCACCCTTATTGGCGGCCTCCATAATGCCTGGTCCACCGCCTGTAATCACGCCAAAACCCGCCTCGGCTAACAGACGTGCGGTCTCGGTAGCGGCTGCGTAGTAGGGATTATCAGACCTGGTGCGAGCGGAGCCGAAGATGGCTATAGATGGTGGAATATGCGCAAGCACGTCAAAACCGTTGACGAATTCGCTCATAATACGAAAGACGCGCCACGGATCGGTCATGGTAAAATCAAAGTTCAGAGCGCGCTCAAAGGCATGATTTTCTTCCATGATACGCTCATCGGGGATCGGATCATTGGGGCTCACAAGCGGTTGTGTGGGGCGACTTAGCAGCCTTTCATCATCTGTGACGGCATTCCCTTTATGTCGAAGAGCTTGATAGCGCTCTCTGGCTGTCTGATCATGATGAACATTGGTTCCATTTTTACTTGATTGATTGCTGATACCATTTTTACTTTGACGATTATTCGACCCATTCTTCCTCTGATTGTTACTCAAATCAATTTCTCCTGATGATTATTTAGCCTATTAGGGTTATTGGTTCCACATCTCGTATTACAAAATTTCTTGAGCGACAGATTAATTTTTACCTCATAGGACATGTCCAGTATAACACGATACCACACGTACAGCTATTAAATTTTGTAAATAACTCGTAAACGATTGTTAAATGAACAAGCATCGCTGGCCACTCCATTATTCTCATTCATATGCATCCAAAGGCAAAAGACATCACAACGCTATGCGCTTCAAAAGAGAGGGAGATAGGCCAGACAAATGTGCTATACTCAAACATAATATCGATCATCACTGCATAAGACAACCACCGTAACTCGCGTCTAATACTGTGAACTGAAGGAATCATCTCCCAGAGAGATCAAGCCAGCAGACGTAGCGGCGCGGCTCCGCCGTGCTGTCTGTAGCTCGTATGATTCGGCATGGGGAACGTCTCTCAATGAAACCCCCATAGGCAACGTGGTCGTACGAGTCACAGACAGCACGGCGGAGCCGCGCCGCTACGTTGGTGAGCGTTGACACCATGGGCGAGGGATTTTCCCGTCACAGTATTGTGACGCGAGTATAAGATGCTATTACACAGAATGGATTTATAATATGAATGATGAACAAACACTTCTGCAAGAACTCCTTCTACAAGAAGAAGAGCTCCAATTCAACAATTTCACGAATGAGATAGCGCTTGAAGTTGGTCTGGCGCTTCTACAAGCTGCTCGAACAAAGAGCAAAGCTGTCGCCATTGATATCACGCGCAACGGATTACAACTCTTCCATTTTGCCATGGAGGGTACATCCATCGACAATGGTGAGTGGATTCGCCGCAAGAATAATGTGGTTCAGCGCTTCGGACACAGTTCTTATTACGTGGGGCGTTCTCTCCATGTCGCTGGACTTACCATGGAGGAAAAATATCTACTCTCCTCACAAGAATATGCCGCTCACGGCGGAGCATTTCCGCTGATGATCCGAGGAGTGGGTGTTGTGGGTACAGTGGCTGTTTCTGGACTCCCTCAAGAAGAGGATCACGCCTTAGTGGTAGCCGTACTCCGAGAATTTATGAAACGTGAAACACACGCTTGATGCAAGCGCTCAATCGTTATGAAAAACCTGACTGGCATCTGTCCAGAGCCTGAACGCCATCACACACATCTTCGACCATGGCGCAGCACGAACAATTCTAACAGACGCCAGTGAGTGGAGCTACTGAATAAACTCAATCGTAATACGTGGCAAGCGCAATTGCGCCGATGAATGTCCCCAAAGGCGTATTGCCTGCGCCACAATTTCGTTATCGCGTGGTGACTGTAATCCCTCTCGCTGGAGGGGACGCCGGGTCATAATCTGGATACGCCAGGTACCATTAATGCGCTTGAGACTAGTCGGCACGGTCGCACGTATGAGAGACGCTACGCGTGGCGACTGCCGATTCACAATCAAAACAATATCAGCCCAATTTTCAAGCATCACGGAAACGAATTGCTCAGCGAATTCATCATAACGCACATGTTGTTGCTTTTGCTCCACAAAAGCCTCCTCGTTTCTCTCAAAAAAACCCGATATCAGACAGCGTTTTACAGTATAGCACATTCATTCCCACAAGGTAAGTAGATATTTATCCACCAATTCTAAAATCGCTAACGGCCCTCGTTCGAGCAGAGAATCATCAGAAACCCATGAAAATAAATTACCGTATATTATATATATAATCTATTCCAGGCAAGATAGCAAGGATGGGTTTATGAAATCATAATTATGGATATTCTTTCATTTATGGTATGGTATATATCTGTACCACAGCATAGCCGGTCGCTCAAAGTATTACTATAAGAAAAATGGAGTTTTACAATGCTTCCTATTTACGTTTCGGCTCCTGAGCTTACAAGTACATATCTGGAACACGTCTGGGCATCCCTGACACCTTCCCTACGACCAACATTCTTACTACCAGCACCACGCCTCTCGGCTGAATTAGGCTGTACCATTACGATTGCCAGCGAGACATTTCAGCATACAGGTAGTTTTAAATTTCGTGCGGCTTATAATCTACTTTCCAGCATTCCGCACCAGCACATTGTGGCAGCCTCATCAGGCAACTTCGGTCAGGCAGTCGCCTACGCCAGTCAGTTGCTAGGCAAAACCTGTACCATCGTGATGCCTGAGACTTCGGCCCAGGTAAAGATTGCGGCGGTACGCTCCTATGGAGGGGTTGCTGATCTGATTAATGTCCATCGCATCAGTCGTCTGGACCGCGTCCAAGAACTACTGGCCGCAGCGCCAGAAGCCTTCGGAGCTCCTGCCTATGACGATTATCGCGTGGTTGCGGGCAATTCGACGCTGGGCCACGAGATTCTGACGGCCGATAACTTCGATACGATCGTGGTTCCAATCGGCGGTGGTGGCCTGAGTTCTGGGATTGTAGTGGCACGTGATCATATGGGAGCCGACACAGAAATTATTGGAGCTGAGCCTCAGCCAGGTAATGACGCCGCTCGTTCGTTTCGCAGTGGTCAATTGCTCGCCAATGAGTCTGAGCCTGCAACGATTGCGGATGGTGCTCGCACGATTAGTCTGGGCCAGATTAATTGGGAGATCCTCCAGCAGGGTCTCAGCGATATCGTTGAGGTGCCTGATAAGCACACACTGGATGCGCTACGCCATTATTATCTCTACAACAATCTGAAGGTCGAACCAACAGGAGCCTTGTCGCTAGGAGCTCTGCTCAGTAGCCCGGAACGCTTCAGGGGCAAGCGCGTATGCTGCATTGTAAGCGGTGGCAATGTCGACCCGACAGTCTATGCACAGGCTATCACGACAGTATAAGAACGATCCAGCTACGCATACACGTCCGCGCTAGAACGAACGAGCGCTCATATTGAGCATCGGGATTTCTCGCCGAATATCGAAGTGCAAACAGCGATGCGCCTGACGGATGGCCTCTTCCACTTCCGCAGGTTCATCGCCACGGGCAAAGATAAAACCAAGATAGCTGGCACCCTCTGGCAATGGGACGAGCTTGTTATTGAGTGGAGCAGTAATTTCAACGCCTGTAATCAGAGGAACTACCTCGGCTTCGTGGATACCAGAGACACCTTTTAAGAAACCCGCCCTGGGAATAGGGATCATCATGACGCCCGCGGCACGCTCTTCACGTTCAAAAGAGGACACTTCTTCTCCGATAGCATGACGCAAGATCAGTTCTTCCAAACACATCCCGGAACCGAACTCCAGAATTGTTGAACACAGACCACCAATGGAACGACCAGCAATCTCCAACATCCACGGCCCCTGCTCATTGATACGCAGTTCCGCATGCACCGGCCCTGTCCGCAAGCCCAGAGCTGCCGCCGCAGTAGAAACACAATCCGCGATGGCTTGCTGCGTCTCAGCTGTAAGGCGCGATGGAGTAACATAGATCGTCTCCTCAAAAAAAGGACCATCGAGAGGATCTGGCTTATCAAACAGAGTCAGTACCTGCAAAGTACCAGCCGTCAAAAGACCTTCAAGCGCCACTTCAAAGCCCGGAATAAAATCTTCGACCAGAATCGAAGTCTCATATTCTAGAGCACCCTCATCAAGCAGCATCTGCTTCAAACGCGCAAAGGCGTCTCCAAACTCGTCGGGATTATTCGCTCGTATCACTCCACGGCTACCAGAAAGCCGTCGTGGCTTCAAGACACAGGGATAGGTAATCTGAGAAGCTATCCACTCAGGATCTTCATGCAGGCCAAAGTTGCGAAAAATAGGACAGGCAGCTCCACCCGCCGACATCAAGCGGCGCATCAACAATTTATCGCGTGCGGCCTCACTGGCTTGAGGAGAATTATGCGCCAGTCCTAAAGCGGCATTAGCGTATGCAGCGAGCTCAGTTGCACTATCATCCACGGAAAGAACGGCCACAAAAGGCTGCTCATGTGCATATTCAAGAATACTCTGCACCGATTTCTGTATATCCGAAAAGTCCAGTCCCAAAGGCACATGCCAATAGTTAGCAAGCTTATCTGGTAGATCCAGGCCGACCACAGGATTTAGTTGCAGACGCTGTGCGGCGTGCACAAAAGCTCCCGCCCGATACGTGGCTGGAGACATCAATAAGAGGATTCCTGGCCTATTTTTTTCGGCACTTATATTTTCAGCACGCATACAAATATAATTTGTCCTTTCCTTATAGATAGCATTTTATCATCCGCGTCCATCGCCTGAAAAGGCTCATTCTCACTCACGCCACATCACGCACAACGATACAGTATAGAACTCGATCGCCACATAAATAATTCCAAAGATTTCGTCAGTGACCAACCATAAATAAACGCGCCATCCATATGTGCCCTCCACGAGCAAAGAGCAAATAGTAATCATAAAATCGTTGCAGTATAATAGCATATTTTACATCGAAATATAACGCTTTTTACTCTCAATACAATTAATTATAGGGTAGAGCCTGCTTTATGCTATTTTATTTAAGCAAGAAGATACCTCACGTATAAAAGGATAATATATGATGATGCGAAAGACGATTGTGATCTTCCTTACATGCCTGCTGGCGTTGTTAGTACAGGGATCTACATATCCTGGCCAAGTTCAGGCAGCTTCGAAAGGAGCCTCGACAACACAAAGAGAACCCAGGCATGCTTGCGCTCTTCACACCATGCCAAACACAGCAAACTGTGGAGCAATTGTCGTGGGACCAATAAGTCCACCGAGCCTCCATGGGCACGCCTCACCTCCTGGTGGAACAACGCCCTATCGACCACAAGACATTAGAACGGCTTATAACCTACCTGCCAGTGGTCCAGCGGGACAATACATCGCCATCGTCGCTGCTTATGATGATCCCAATGCTGTATCCGATGTGGCTTTTTATCGCTCATACTTTGGTTTGAGCAGTTGCCCAACGACAAATGGCTGTTTCATCAAAATCAATCAGACAGGAGGAACGAGCCCCTTGCCTGTTGCCAACACAGGCTGGGCACAGGAGATTTCTCTCGACCTCGATATGGTCAGTGGAGTCTGTCAGACCTGCAAGATCATTCTCGTCGAGGCCAACTCAAACAGCCTTACTGATCTCGGCATAGCCACAAACACAGCTGTCAATCTAGGCTCCAAAGCTGTCAACAATAGCTATGGATCAAGTGTTGAATACGCAGGCGAAGCTCAAAGCTGTAGCACCTATTACAATCATCCCAAAGTCGCCATCACAGCCAGTTCGGGAGATAACGCCGGCGTTGTCCAGGTGCCAGCAGTCTGTCCCAACGTAATTGCCGTCGGAGGCACATCCCTACAGGCGAATGGTACCGAGGCCCCCTGGGCCAGTGCTGGTGGCGGATGTAGTACCATGATCGGCAAACCGCTCTACCAGAATTATGTCAATACCGGCTGTGCCATGCGAGCAGTAGCGGACATTTCCGCCGTCGCCGATCCCAACACCGGAGTGTATGTCTACGATACCTATAATGGTACCGGCTGGTATCAAATAGGAGGTACAAGTGCATCTTCACCCATCATCGCCGCCATCTACGGACTAGCCGGTAACGCCAACACCATGGTCAACCCACAACAATCGCTCGGATTAAAGATCATAAGTGGAAACTGTACCATTAATCATATTCCAGTCGGCAGTGTCAGCGCTTATGCCTACAAAGTAGGTCTGGGCACTCCCAACGGTTTAAGCTGCTTTTAAAAGTAGCATCGCCATCCGCTTGATCTCGAAACGCTTGTAAGAGATCAAGCAACATTGATCGTTATTTTTTGGTATGTGCTTCGCGTCAAGGACAGCGTCTTTCCTTGCATTTCTCCTACTAGCATGAAATAATTGCTCACATGAGATATATTTATGTTCTATAGCTTCGTTTTCCATGCCAGTAGCCAGCACTTTTTAGCGTTCTGATGGTTTTAACAGATAAAGGTCGAGCCACAAATTATTGGCTAAAGCCTCCTGTGAGAGATGCTCACAGCGATATTACTGCCTACTTGTAGGAGATTAGGGCTATGCAATCAGGAGCATGTAGCTTTCAGTGACGCTCACGTATAGCGATACGTCCTATAACAAGGAGGCAGTGCATGTATTGGCACAGATGCGTGTATGGATCATCCTTTCTTACGACACGCGGAACGAATTAAAGTTGATTTAACGACAAATAAGACGTATAATCTTTTACCTGGAATTATCTCATCTGACATAATTGCCAATCCAGTCAAGAATCCACCTGGGAGCCTGAATAGGTGCTTAAATGACGATTACCGAATTCTGATCGTATACCAGGAATAGGTTTATAATAAATACTATCTTTTATTCTGCACACTGATTTCTCTGGTATTCGATGAACATCTACCAATTAAAGCCCTTATTGTTAATAAATCTACGTTTATTTTAGATAAGCAGACGTGTTCATCTCTTTCCAGAAAGGATCAGTATATTGTACAATGAACGCCATAGGCGAGAAACGCATTTTTATGGCATAGAGGGATGGAATTATGAGACAGGGTAACGGCACGGATTTGCTGGGAATGAATGACCCTCGGAGTGCAACTATTGGTGTCATCTATGTTTCTCCCGTCGATGATCGCAAGAGCGTGCTTGCAGCCATCTTGACACAAGAAAACTTGAATCGTCAACACATAGTTGTTGTGTTGCCGAACCCAAATAATGCATTTCAACGTCCACAAGACTTTGATGACTTAAAAAGTGTCCAGCGGAAACGCAAATTACAGGGAGAGATCATTTTCATCGCCCCCAACGGTCCTGGCCCATCCGAGTTTGCGCGCCAGCGCCGCTTTCCTGTATATGCGACGCCGGAGGAATATACACAAGCCCTACGCGATGGCGAGGAAGAACAATTTTCTGAGCCTGAGCCTGAACAAGTTCCGGAGAAGAGAAGCCGCTTCTTTGGTGGTCGTGCAAAGACGGCAGGAGCCGCTGCCGCAGGAGCGGTAGCCGGTGCTGCCGCAGCGCGTCAGGAGCCCCCTGAGATATCCGACGAACCGCAATCCACCATGATCTTTCCGGGCTTCAAAGGATCTAATCAGCCGCCAGACAGACAATCAAGGCAAGCCCCACCACCAGCGACGCCGCGCGTCCCCAACACACCCAACCGCAGCACGCTCGACGACGATGATGACCTGGGAGATGAGCCCGTCACGCCTCCAGCCAGAAATCCAAACATTGCAGGAGCAGCAGCATTGGGTGCAGGAGCAGGTATGGCTGCGGAGGGCTTCAGACGCTCATCTTCAGCAACCCCATCAGGCAATCTCGATGACGATGATGACATAGAAAAAATCCCCACCCGTGGACAGGCAGATACTACAGCACGCACTCCACGCAACTCAAACTCCCTGGCGGAAAATTCCAATGCCGCACAGAACAGCGGAACGCCAGGAGGACCAGGAATTATCGATTTACAACCAGTGCCGCCGAAAGGGAGTGGTCGCAATCCAGGCACCGGCCCAACCAAAGTCAACGAGCCGCCGCTATCCACACCCATACCCGAAGATCTTGATGCAGACGACGACGATTTCGTGCCACCACCACCAACGCATGGGGCTCGCAGACGCCGTACAGGCAGCATGGCCACGGGTGCAGCCGGAGTCGCGGGAACAGGCGCATTTGCTGCCATCGGAGCTGGATCATCTAATACAGGACCACACGCCATCAGCTCTGGACCAGGAAACACGCTGGCGGGACCAATGAATCCAATCCAGTATCCACCCAGTCGCAACGTGCCACCCCAACGTGCTGACAGAACAGGACGCCGACGCCCCGGTAGAAGATTAGTCATCCTATTGCTACTGCTTCTCCTGATGTTCGTGCTTGTCACCTGCATTATGGCCTATATCAACCCGGCGGTTATCCCATTGGGTATCGGCAAACAGATCGCCCAGGTTATCCCAGCGAGCAACACAACCAATCCGGCCACCATCACCATCACACCGAAGAATCAGGTTGTCAGCGATACGTATGTCATTCAGGCCGTGACCACAACGCCCAAAGCTGACTTGTTACAGGTTAGCCTGAAAACCTTAACGGCCACACCTGAGCCACAAACCAAGACAGTCACCGGGACAGGCCATACACAAACCAGTCCAGTTGCAGCCACAGGGAATCTAACATTCACCAATGGTGCATCGGTATCTAAAACATTAGCTGCAAATATCGCTATCATTGTTCCTAATAGCAGTGTAACCTATACACCAGATAAACAAGTAGTTATACCTGCAACTGATCCAGTACAAGGAACTATTGGTAAAATCACTGTTAGGGCTCATGCAAATACTGCTGGTACCGCTGGAAATATGAAAGCCGATACATTATTCGGCACATCATGTTGTATTGGTGGTGATATTATAACTGTTACTAATGGAACCTTCTCAGGTGGACAAGATTCACAGAATTACACGTTCATTCAACAAAGTGATGTTGATGCAGTCGTCAATCCTCTGATCACGACACTCAAGCAGGAGGCCAAAACGCAATTCAATAAGCAACTCACCTCTAATGAGAGTCTGGCAGAAGATCCAACCTGCCCACCACCTACGGTCAATGATGATCCAGGAGCAATCGGAGATCAAGGACACTCGATCACGTCGATGCAGGTAACGGTCTCGGCTAACTGCACAGGGATCGCCTACGATCGCGATGGCGCTCAGAAGATAGCCCAGCAGCGACTCCAAAAGAACGCTGACACCAATCCAGGCAAAGGCTACGCGCTCTCAGGCCCGGTCACTTCGAAGATCATCAAAGTCACTCCGCAGTCACAGGGAGCTGTATCGCTTCAGGTGCAAGCGCAGGGAACATGGGATTATCAAGTCAGTGAGGCGCAAAAAACCGCATTGATCAAACAATTAGCTGGCAAGACAGTCGCCGCCGCCAAAGCATTGCTGACAACCCAGCCGGGTTTTAAGGATGCTACCATAAAGTACGATGGGAACAACACGACCTTGCCAACTGATCTCAACCAGATTAAAATTGATGTCCTGGCCGTTTCAGGAAGCAACAATGGTTCTCCAACGCCAGCGAGTAGTACACCTACTCCTGGCAGCAATCCTGTGGCGACCCCGACATCAACGGCTGGGCGAGGGATCATCCCAACCGAAACATTGAAAGGATAAATGCGCGTAATGCTGTCTCTTGAGGGTAAGCAGCTCGGGAACTATGATATTATTCGGCGCATTCGCGTTGGAGGTATGGGAGCCGTCTACGAGGGACGTCAGCGGACGGCTTTTGATCGCCGGGTGGCTATTAAGGTGATTCTCGGCGATTATGCCTCCGATCCTGATATGCGGAGGCGTTTCGCTCGCGAGGCTAAAACGGTCGCTCGCTTACACCATCCGCATATCCTGGCACTGATCGAATTCGGCGATGAGCAAGGCATCCTCTATCTGGTGATGCCTTTCATCGATGGCGGAACGCTGACCAGCTATCTACGCCACAATCTCCCGAGCATAGGGGAAGTCGCAGCTCTCTACGAGCAGATACTCGATGCGGTGGAATGCGCCCATGATCACGGGCTGATTCATCGTGATATAAAATCATCGAATGTCCTCTTAGAACTGCGACGCAATACTCCTCCGTATGCCTACCTGGCTGACTTTGGATTGGTACGCACGGTCAAGCAGAACACATCCAGCCAGATAGGCAAGCCTATCCCTCTAGAGCAGGTCCCCGGCACGCCTCATTACATGGCTCCGGAGCAGACACTGGGTATCGTGACGCCTCTTACCGACATCTATGCGCTCGGCGTCTTACTTTTCCAGATGCTCACAGGCGCGCTGCCCTATAATGATCCAGACGACGTACGCGTCATACAGATGCATCTTCAGGCCCCGATTCCTTCGGCCTGCCAGCAAGATGCATCGATTCCCACAGAGCTCGATGACGTTGTCAGAAAAGCTATGGCCAAGCGCCCTGAAGATCGCTTCCGCACAGTTGCAGAATTGCGCAAAGCCTTTTTTCAGGCGCTGGAGGATCCCCTGGGTGCCTTGCCAGTCACAGAAGACGTCCCACCGACAACGCCAGCCAGAGCCACCAGGCCCATCGAGCCAGAAGAGATCTCACTCATCATTCTCGATCAGACCGAACAGCTTCCAGGCAAGAACAAAAAGACCATCGCGCTCAACGGACGACCACTCGATCCCCCCAAACCAATTATCATGCATCAGAGGCCACGGGGAGCCGAGGCGGCGCCACCGGTTGCCATACATGAGAAGCGCGAACGCGTCGAGCGGCTGGATCGTTCTGAACTGCAAGAAAAAGCTGAGCGCTTTTATGCGCCCGAAAGTCCACGTTCTCGATCAGGAATCACTGAAGAGCCGATCGTCTCTCATCCGAGACGGCGCAAACGCTTTCTCTTTCCCTTCATCGCCACACTCGTGCCGCTCTTCCTGATTGTCCTATTGATAGCGCCACGATTTTTTAATCTCAACATCCTCCCGGCAGGTCTCAGCCTCCCAGGAGCCACATCGAACGCCATCATCCACATCACGCCCAAAACCAGCCTGATACAAAACTCCTTTGTGCTGACCGCCTCTCCGCAAACCAAAACGACGAATCTGGATGCACACACCATCCCTGATCGACTCATCTCCAATGATGCCGAGAGTAGTACCAATATCACCACCACAGGCATGAATCAGACGCAAGGAACACAGGCACAAGGCTTCGTTCAATTCACTAACAAAACAGATCAACCAATTACAGTCACAACTGATGTAGTTCTCGTTGCAACCAATCAAATTCAAATCAAGCTGACGCAAACCGCAATCATACCAGGAAAACACGGCAATAACACACAATCGATTAATGTGCCTGCAGTGGCCGTAGTGGCAGGACAAGCAGGGAATATCGCAGTCAACGCCATCTTTGGCTTATGTTGCAGCAACAACCTCTACGTCAGCAACCCAAACGCATTCACAGGTGGCTCCGATGGCGAGTCGACACATTTCTTCTCGCAGGCAGACTTCGATACCGCTCAAACCAACCTCGTCAATAAGCTAGATAAACAGCTCAACACCCAGATGCAACAAAAAATCCAGGCGGGCGAGGTCATGGTGGGCAAGCCGACCTACAGGATAGTGAACATAACCACCAGCAAGCACGTCAATGAGATAGCCAACACGGTCCAGATGAACATCAAAGTAGAAGCAAGTGTGCCAGTTTACCAGAAGAGCGTCGCAACCAACGCAGCCACCACACTACTGAACCTCTATGCGCAGAAAAAACTGGGCAACGACTATCAGCCGCAGGGAAAATCAGTCACCACAGGCGACCCCAGCATCACCCCCGGCAAAGGAGGAGTTATCTTCCTCACCTTCACGGCCAAAGGCACCTGGGAATATAACTTCAGTGACATACAGATAAACAATCTACGCACACCCATCAAAGGAGCCTCAAGCAACGTCGCCAAAACCTATCTTGAATCCCAGCCAGGCGTAGCCAGCGTCAGCATACAACTCCCCTTTGGCACCGATCAGATCCCCACCTCGATCGACAACATAAAAATCGTACTCCCACCCAAGTAGGGCCGTAACCCGCCTACGGCGTGAGCAAGCGAATTGATCGCGACATAGCAATACGAGTTATTGGATACAAAGATCCATAACCAATGTGTACGTTGGATACTTTGTTGATATAATAGCAATAATCACATATGCATTAATGCTCCGAGCAAGAGGAAAATTTATGAAGATTATTGTCTTAGGTGGCGGTGGCGCAATGGGTCGCATCACAGCGCGTGCTTTGACAGATTATACAGATATTGAACAGATCATTGTGGCGGATTATCATCTGGCACGAGCGCAAGAGGTCGCCTCAGCGCTTGCATCCTCCAACGTCTCAGCCTGTCAGATTGATGTGACTGACGAACCACAGCTACGCGCACTTCTGCGCGGATCTGATGTGGCTTTGAATGCCGCCGATTATATTTTCAATCTTCCAGTGATGCGTGCCTGTATCGCCGAGCGCGTCCACTACGCCGATCTAGGAGGACTCTTTCATGTCTCGCGCCAGCAACTGGAGTTGCATACTGAAGCGGAGCGAGCTGGCATCACAGCGATTCTGGGTATCGGGGGCACGCCAGGTATCACCAATCTTCTTGCACGAGCGGCAGTCGATCAACTCGATCGTGTCACAAGCATCAAAGTGCAGCTAGGCTGTAGCGATAGTACTCCATCGACGGCCCCACTGGTCGCGCCCTATTCGATCCGCACGATCCTTGATGAATTCACCAAAGAGCCACAGGTCTATCAAGACGGCACGTGGATCGCTCAACGTCCACTCTCAGGTCAGGAAGAATTGCAGTTTCCAGAGCCGGTCGGACGCGCCACAGCCATCTACTCACTGCACTCGGAATGCGCCACCTTCCCTGAGTCATTTCGGGACAAAGGCATTCAGGAAGTCTCCTTCAAGATCGCCTTTCCGGGCGACTTTGTCAGCAAGCTAACCTTTCTGGTCGAATTAGGCTTCGGCAGTGCCAAACTGATCGACGTGAGAGGAGTCCAGGTTTCGCCACGCGAGGTGCTGGCACGGCTACTTGAGATGGCGCCGCGTGAGGTAATCGAGCCACGAGATTGTGATGTCCTACGCGTTGTAGTCAGTGGAAGCAACAATCAAGCACAGGCAACTGAGATCACCAATCAGATCATCGTCTTACCCTACCAACGCTGGGGTATCAGTGCAGGTGAGTTGGATACTGGTGTACCACTCGCCATCGCTGGACATATGTTGGGCACCGGAGCCATTACACAACGTGGCGCTATAGGACCAGAATTATGTGTACCAGTCACGGAATTTCTCCAGGAGCTCACACATTACAATATGTATATAACATCTACCCATAAAATTCTATAGCATTTATTTTATAAAGAAGAAAACCAGGAAACGAGTAAAGAGATGTCGAGCACACTGATAGCAGGAGCAACCACCAATCCAGAAAATCAACCAGGCACCCCTCAAACACTCCGTGCGATGAACGAACGTATCTTATTGGAATACTTAAGACACCACGGTCCGCGCTCAAGGGCGCAGTTGGCACGCGAGACAGGATTATCAAAACCAACCGTCTCGCAAGCCTTAGCCAACCTTGAGAGGACTGGACTGGCCCGCCCCATCGGACAGATCGGCTCCAAGCGAGGTGGGCGTCAGGCGATCCTCTATGAATTTGATCCGACCGCCGGCTACGTCGTCGGGATCGACATTGGTCGTGCCTGGGTCCGTATCGCCATCGCAGATCTTACAGGAAGCATCATCAAGCGCAGCGACGCCACCAATTATGCCCAAAGCGCCGAAGAGCTGGTCGCCATCGCCACCAATCTGGCCCATGACACCGTCGCAGAAGCCGGCTTCAACTGGTCACAGATCCTTCACACCGTTATAGGCACGCCAGGAGTACTCAATCCCTCGGAAGAGAGCCTGCACTTCGCCTCAAACCTCCCTGACTGGGATAAAGTGGGACTTGTAGACCTGTTGCGTCAGTCCCTGGGATCGACTATCACGGTAGATAACGATGCCAACCTGGCAGCCATCGGTGAACGCACCTTTGGTTGTGGTAGGACCATCGACACATTCGTCTTCCTGATGATCGGCACAGGCATCGGCATGGGTATCGTCATCAACGGCACGCTTTATCGAGGAGCATATGGAGCCGCCGGAGAGATTGGTTTTCTCCCATTACTCCAATTATCCGACCAGACGAGTCCCAGTCCGAGAGGAATACTTGAAGAAGCCGCCGCCGCCGAAAGCATCGCTCGAAGCGCCATCGCGCTGGGAATGCCCACCCCACTCACTGCCAAGCAGGTCTTTGAAGCCGCGCACGAAGGCAATCCAATCGCACTGGCAGTCGTCGAACAAGAGGGATACAAACTGGCACTGGCTGTAGCCACCGTCGCAGCCGTCCTTGATCCAGAAATCGTCGTCCTTGGAGGAGGAGTAGGCAGCAACGTTGACCTCCTCAGAGAGCCCATTGAGCGACGACTGAGCGAAATCACGCCTATTCAAGCGCACATCGTCGGTAGCGAACTGGGCGAGGATGGCGTATTGCTAGGAGCTATCGCCACTGCCTTACCGATAGCCCGAAATCTCGTCTTTAAACAACATTCACAGGAAAAACACCTGCAAGATTAATGTTTTCGTTCTTGCCATACGCTTTCTCATATCATTGTTCACAGGTATCGTTATTTTGGAGCAATAGGTCAAAGTATATTGGCAGGGGATGAAGTGATATACTGCGATATTGAGGAGAGAAATTCTCTCCTTCCCATGTCATGCATAAGTTGATAAATATAGAGGGAAGCTTTAGGTGATGGAAAAACAACAATTCGATATACTCATCATTGGATTTGGAAAAGGTGGTAAGACGCTTGCCAATTTTCTGGGTCATAAAGGTATGAAGGTGGCGGTAGTGGAAAAATCAAAGGAGATGTATGGTGGTACATGTATCAATATCGCTTGTATTCCAACAAAATCGCTCGAACTATCTGCTGAACATGCGGCCAGACACCATCCAGCCACGTTTGAAGAGAAAGAGTCTTTTTACCTTGATGCAATTGAGGAGAAGCAGAGACTTGTCACCTTCCTGCGTCAAAAAAATTTTGCTATGCTCGATACGAATCCCAATGTCCGTGTGATTGATGGCCTGGCCAGCTTTGTTGCCCCACACGAGGTTCAGGTAACATTAAGTGATACGCAGGAAGTGATACGTATTCAAGCTGAGAATATTATGATCAGTACAGGCACAAGACCCTACGTTCCACATATATCTGGTATAGATCAGAGCAAGCGTGTCTATACCAGTACCACATTGATGGAGCTAAAACACCTGCCACGTCATCTACTCATTATCGGTAGTGGGTACGTTGGATTAGAGTTTGCTTCGATCTACCGTGCCTTCGGCTCGGAGGTAACAGTCCTGGAACAGCAAGGAGTCTTTCTTCATGGGCAGGATCGGGATATAGCTGCCGAGGTCCAAAAGACCATGGAATCTCAAGGAATACAGTTTCACTTCAATGCACATATCCAGCATATTTACGATCAGGCAGAGCACACTGCTATTCAGTATATAGATGCAAGCGGGACACGTCAGGAGTTGCAAGGTGATGCTGTGTTGGTAGCGGTCGGACGTTCACCCGTTACAGAGCAGCTTGCATTAGAAAAAGCTGGTGTTGTAGTCAATGAGCGTGGTTTCGTTAAAGTGGATGAGTATCTACGAACCAATGTCCCAAATATCTGGGCACTTGGCGACATTAATAGGGGTCCACAATTTACCTATATCTCTTTGGATGACTATCGTATTGTGCGAGACCAGTTATATGGGGATAGCCAGCGTTCTACGCACACGCGTCAGTACGTACCATATTCGGTCTTTCTCTATCCAGTTCTCTCAAGCATCGGGCTCTCTGAAGAGGAGGCATTGCGACAAGGCTATGAGATTAAAATAGGCAAAGTACCAGCGTCGGTCTCTACGCGTGCTCAGATGGCTCGTGAGACTGATGGTCTGTTGAAGGCTGTCGTCGATGCTCGTACCAATAAAATCCTTGGTTGTATAATCTATTGTATCGATTCTAATGAGATAATTAATACAGTACAGATGGCGATGCATGCAAATATGGATTATCAAGTATTGAGTGATACCATCTTTACACATCCCAGCGTCTCTGAAGTACTCAACGATCTTTTTAGTCAGGTTAAATAGGTAACCCAACCTTCTCAAGCACATAACGGCACGCTCTCATCAGTAGCCCCGTGCAGCACTAATCCCGCCGGGGCTTTTTCCATTGAACGCCGTAAGTGACTCCGTGAAGGATGTAATTGAATTCAATGCAGCGCTACTTAGCGCCAAGGTATCGTTTCTCGAACATACTGCCCAGCTTCATACCAGGCTTTTCGACCCATCGATAGAAGAGATAGCAGAAGGGAATAGTAAGCAGAACGACATCAGCGAGGAAGAAACCGTAGACAACGTAGCCTGGCACACGATGCAAGAGATAGGGCACGAAAAATGAGCTGTACAAGAAAATGAAGGGCAGATGCCAGATATACATCCCATACGACAGTTGTCCCAGCCAGCGCATCGGGCTCCATTCAAAGAAACGCTTCACAGGTCCTGCCCCAAAGAGCAGAGCCAGCATACAAAGACCAAATCCCAGTGCATACGGTAATTCGCTCAACCATAGATGAGCGCCAATATATGGCTTGAGCGGATGTAACAAGAATGTCATTGGCCATTCCACAGCAAAGATAAGCATCACCACGCCAAGAGCAAATACCCATCGACTATAGCGCTGCAACGCACGCGCAAGCACATGCTGAGGAAGATGCTGAGCCAGAACATAGAAAACTGAGATCATCATACCGATCGCGAAATCTTCCAGAAATTTCCCGTCGCGACCATACACAAAAAACAGCAAGATACGCTGCCAGGCAGATACTGGATGAGCCTCACGATCCAACCAGATTACCTGTGATCCCCAGAGCTTCGTCACCACGCCCCAGACTATCATGCCCAACAGGCAGAGCATCAAGACAGTCAGACGCTGACGGAGAGAGCCACGCGGTACCAACCAGCGGAAACCAAGAGCGAGCAGAGGCAAAAGCACATAAAATTGCCATTCCACAGCCAGCGTCCAGAATGGTCCATTGATCATTTCATAGCTACTCTTTGCAGCATCCATCAAGAAGGTCACAAAGAGCAGCAACTGTGGCCAGTAGTTCACCTGTAAAAACTCACGATGGACAATCAAGATAAGCAGGATTAACGAAATATAATATCCAGGCCAGATCCGAAAAATACGTCGCACATAAAAACGCTTGATCGAAGGCCAGGGTGTATCAAATAAAAGCGACCGGGCATAGCTTCGAAACAATAAAAAACCTGATAGAATAAAGAAAAGTGTCACACCATATGAACCAGACAATAGCAGAGCAGCAAAATAATTACCAACTCCTCGCTGAGTCCAAACCTGTTCTGCCTTCGTCAAATTATTAATATGAAATAAAATCACGCATAAGCAAGCAAAAGCTCTCACCCCATCCAGCACAGCGATCGTCTCTTTTGGTTTTTCATTTGGTAATGAGGATTGCAACATCTTCCTCCATTTTCTTTCCATACATACATATATGCTTTCATTTCAATAATCATTCTCTGAGATAAGACGATACTTCTACTTCTAGAGGAACAAAAAACCGTGAAATAGCCCAGAATGACCAAATAGACAAAGCCAAAAGCGACCCGGGAAAGAGATCTTCCCGGGCCGCTTTTTATGGATGATGATTGCACAATGTACTTGCTTATCCCTAGCGCATCGGCAGCTCGGCACCAGCTCGTAAGTAGACGGGAATACGCTCGAGGGGAGCAGCGGCGCTAATACGCTGACCGCCCTCCAATATCTCGCCGCTCCAGGCATCTGTCCAGGAGGTGCCAGCGGGCAGATAGACTTCACGGCTACGTGCACCTTCAAATAAGATGGGGGCGACAAGCACATCTGGACCAAAGAGATACTGGTCATCGACAAGCGCAGCGACCTCATCAGCAGGAAAATCGAAGAACAGAGGACGCATAGGAGGGAGTCCTTTTTCGTGGGCCAACTGCATCTGTTGAGCTATATAAGGACGCAGGCGTTCGCGTAAGGAGAGTAGATCCTTGATGATCGCATAAGCTTCATCACCGAACGACCAGACCTCATTATCGGCTCCGCTATTAAGCATCTCTTCTGCCGATTCAGACTGTTGACGATAGCCATGCAGGCGGAAAAGCGGACAGAAGACACTATACTGGAACCAGCGCACGACAAGTTCGCGGAAATAAGGGGACGCAATATCCGCGCCATAGAAACCGCCGATATCGGTTGTCCACCAGGGGATGCCGCTGAGAGCCATATTCAAGCCTGCTCGAACCTGAGTTTGCAGAATCTCAAAAGTGCTATTGATATCTCCCGACCAGATAGCCGCACCGTAGCGCTGGCTGCCGGCCCAACCCGAGCGGCAAAGGTTAACGACTGCTCTCTCTCCAGCCTCCTGAATGTGTTCGTAGAAGCCCTTTTCATGCAGCAGCGGATAGGCATTGCCGACCGCTAATCCTGTACCGATATGGAAGCGAACATTATCGACATCCATAGGAAACATCTCCGGTTCGCAAGCATCAAGCCAGTAGGACTTAATCCCATACTCATAATAGTGCTCGCGTACCTGATCCCAGATAAACTCGCGTGCCTCGGGATTAGTCGAGTCATAGTAGTAGACACCAACCGGGCCTTCAGGACGATTATCCTGGAACGTCATCAAAGTTGACATCCCCCGCTCTGTCCGCAGCAATAATCCGCGCTCAAGCATGGGAGCAAAGTTTTCACTCAATGCGTTGACGGTCGGCCAGACTGAAACCATCAATTCGACGTTCATCTCCTTCAGTTCGCGTACCATGGCCATGGGATCAGGCCAGGCTACGGGATCAAAGCGCCAGTCGCCTTGCAGTGACCAGTGGAAAAAGTCGATCACGATCACCGATAGCGGCAGACCGCGTCGCTGGTATTCACGAGCGACCGACATCAGCTCATCCTGAGTGCGATAACGCAGCTTGCTTTGCCAGAAACCGGTTGCCCAGGCGGGGATTTCTGGAGCGTGTCCGGTAGCATCGGCATAATGTTCCATAATAGCGGCAGGAGTAGCACCAGCAGTGATCCAGTAATCAAGTTGGGGCGTCGATTCAGCGACCCAGCGGGTCTCATTTGTGCCCAATTCGACGCGTCCAATGGCCGGATTGTGCCATAGAAAACCATAGCCACGGCTGGAAAAAAGAAACGGGATCGAGACCTCACTGTTACGCTGGATCAGATCAACCGTACTCCCTTTTTGGTCTAGCAAGCCATGCTGATGTTGTCCCAGACCATACAGCCGCTCACCCGCGTAGGCATTAAAGTGCGTCTCCAGATGGTAAAGGTCGCCGTGTGTCGATTTAAAAAAGCGTGATGGAATACGGCTGGAATGGAATGGCTGCTTCTCCGCCAGCAGTTCAACTCCGCTCTCGGTGTTAAGATAACGTATTCGTCCAGACGCAGCTACATGTGCCGTAATAGCTCCATTCACCACAGTCGCTTCATTGTCGCCGATCGTGATCTGGGCATGGATCTCCTCAGAGGGAATCAGGACACTAAACAGATCATCGCGGATACCTTCGCTCACCGAAGCACGCACGCGTAGACTATCTCGTCCCCATGCTTCTATCCGCACCGTCTCGTGATTTTGTTCCCATATCAACATAGAATTCTGCTGTCGAAAACCTTGCATGACAATATACCTCTCACGCACCAATGTGTGGTCGCTTGCGCTACTCGCGGCGCCCTATAACTATATGCTCACAACGCTACTTTGCTTTGATAATCGAAGCGCTTCCTTCGTAAAAGTATAGATTGCGAAAACTAAACTGTCAAGGAGCCAAACAGGCAAGCACTTGACTTTTACTTCATCAATAGGTACGCTTATTATTCAAGCGATTGAATAACTTTTCTGTCGATCGAGTCGATCAATCAGAAGGGGAATTTGTGATTACGTCAGATACTATCAGTACGCGCCGGTCCAATATTATTGAGGCGGCCATCCGTGTCCTCGCACGTGATGGAATCGCTGAAACAACAACACGCAAAATCGCGACCGAGGCTCATGTCAATCAAGCTATGCTACGCTACTATTTCGGTAGTAAAGATGATCTTCTCTTTGCTGTGCTTCAAGCTATGATGCAACTCACGAGAGAGATTGTCCTCTCTGTCACCAACCCTCAGGCCACGTTACACGAGACAATCAAGCATAGCCTCACCGCATTCTGGCTGCACGTCGAAGCGGAGCCAGAACTACAAATCATCCAATATGAACTGACGCTCTACGCATTACGCCATCCTACCTCTGCCTGGCTGGCCAAAGAGCAATATGACGGATATTGTTCAGTCGTCGAAACGCTCTTCCGAGAAGCCTCAGACGCCCTACAGCAGCCGGAGACGCTTTCGTTTGCGGCGCTCGCCCGCTTTGTGATTGGGGGTCTGGATGGACTGATTCTGCAATACATCAGTGATCGCAATCGCGATCGAGCCAGACAGGATCTTACTCGTCTCATTGAGACAGTCATCGGCTTGACCGATGGTGTTATGCACAGTTTTCAGAAGGAGCAAAGCCATGAAAACATCAGCTGAGCCATCCTCTCCCCCGGTCGCAGAGATAGGCCCTCAACGCGACTATGCTTATTACAAGCAGGCGCTGGCGGGACAAAGCATGCCGTTTGCCTATCTTGATCTTGATCTTCTGGACCAGAATATTCGCCTGATCGCATCTCGGACAGGGGGAAAACGCATCAGGATAGCCTCCAAATCCGTGCGTAGCGTCGCCGTTTTGAAACGTATCTTTGCGGCTGACGATTGCTTTCAGGGTATCATGTGTTTTACAGCACAGGAGGCCATCTATCTTTACGCGCAAGGTTTCAATGATCTCTTGATCGGATATCCTACCTGGCAGGAGCAGGACATCACAGCGATCGCACAAGCGACTGCCAACGGGGCACATATTACACTCATGCTCGATAGCGTCGAACATGTCACGCACATCGAGTCCATAGCCAGTCGTCATCAGATACAACTCCCTGTCTGCCTCGATCTCGATATGGCCTTGAACTTCCCCAAACTTCACTTTGGCGTCTGGAGAAGTGCCGTCCGCACCCCGGAACAGGCGCGTCCCATCATCGAAAGCATCATAGCAGCGCCGCACGTCATACTCGACGGCATCATGGGCTACGAAGCTCAGGTGGCTGGCCTGGGCGATAACTATCCCAACGGAGCCCCAAGGAACAATGTGATACGCCTTCTCAAGCAACGTGCGATACGCGAGGTAGCACAGCGGCGAGCGGCGATCATCGACCTGATCCAGAGCTATGGCTTACCGCTCCGCTTCGTCAACGGCGGTGGCACGGGGAGCCTCCACACCACCCGTAAGGAGTCGGGAGTAACGGAGATTACGGTCGGCTCCGGCTTCTATGCGCCTGGTCTCTTCGACAACTATCGGGATTTTCGTTATCAGCCAGCGGCTGGCTTTGCAGTCGAGATTGTGCGTCAGCCAGGTCCTACAATATACACCTGCCTGGGCGGTGGATATGTAGCGTCAGGACCACTAAGCGGCGATAAACATCCCAAGCCATATCTGCCCACGGGAGCCCGGCTGATGCCATTGGAAGGTCCCGGCGAAGTCCAGACGCCAATCTTTTATACAGGTCCCATCAAGCTAGCGCTGGGAGATCCCATCTTTCTGCGTCACAGCAAAGCGGGAGAACTCTGTGAACGCTTTGAACATTTACTTTGCGTCTCTCATGGCGAAGTTGTCGACAAAATGACAACCTATCGCGGTGATGGACATTGCTTCCTCTAATACATATCCAACTCTTTGCAGGCTCATAACACGCAATCAGTCCATCGGCAGAGAAACAAACAGACACGCTGACCTATCTGCTCTGATACGAGTAGGTAGATCAGCAAGGAGGCATTGATGGTACAAGCAGAGACTCATCATTGGCATAACTGGTCTGGATCTGTGCAGGCAAGTCCACAACAGATCGCTACTCCGCAGAACATTGGAGAGTTAACAGAACTCGTCAAGCGTGCTGGACACGCTAGTCAGCATGTACGTGTGGTAGGTTCAGGACACTCATTTACTCCCCTGGTGCAGACCGACGATATATTAGTGTCGCTCGATCATCTGCAAGGAGTAGAAGCTGTCGATAGAGAGCACGGAACGGCGACTGTGCTCGGAGGAACAAAGCTCAAAGCGTTAGGGGATACCCTGCTGGCCCAGGGAGTAGCGCAGGAAAATCTGGGGGACATCGACGTCCAGAGTATCGCAGGAGCGATCAGCACAGGGACCCATGGTACAGGGATTCGCTTCGGAAATCTAGCCACACAGGTCGAAGAGATCACGCTACTCACAGCGGCAGGCGAGCTCCTGACCTGCTCGGCGGAACAGCATCCCGATATCTTCAAGGCCGCCCAGATCTCTCTGGGGATGCTTGGCATCATTGTAAAAATCAAGTTACGTGTGGTACCGGCCAGGCACCTACAATTCAACACGCGCCGCGAACACCTCCGCATCTGCCTTGCACAGCTTGAAGACTATAAGCAAAATTATAGCCACTTCGAGTTCTACTGGATGCCCTATACCGAATGGGTGCAGGCAAAATTTTTACATGAAACGGAGGAGAAGGCCACCGGTAGTAACTTATGGAGTTCATTCAATAAAGTCGTCCTGGAAAATGGCGTCTTCTGGCTACTCTCGGAGATCAGTCGCCTGTTTCCCCCATCCGCTCAACTCATCAGCAAGATCTCGGCCAGAGGGTTGAGTACCACCAGTGAGATAAATTATAGCCATCGCCTTTATGTGACAACGCGTGCGGTGCGCTTTCAAGAGATGGAATACAATATTCCCGTTGAGCACTTTCCCACCGTCTTGAACGAGATCCGTGCGTGCATCGACAAGCATCAGTTTGCCGTCCACTTCCCGATCGAATGTCGTTTCGTCCATGCAGACGACATATGGCTCAGTCCAGCGTATCAACGTCCATCGGCCTATATTGCCATCCACATGTACAAAGGCATGGCCTATCAGGAATATTTCCGCCACGTCGAAGAGATCTTCAAACGTTATCAGGGACGTCCTCATTGGGGCAAGATGCATACCCAAAATGCTGCCAGTCTGGCAAATCTCTATCCACACTGGCAAGACTTTCAACGCATACGAGCATCCCTTGATCCTCAAGGCATCTTCCTCAATGACTATTTACGTAACCTCTTTGGCGTCAAAGAAGCAGCGGAGGAACCTGCATTAGAGAATGATCAGTCCAGATAATCGCTTCCCTTGAAGTGCGTCATTAAGTGTATCAGATATTCTGATGACAAATACGTAAGCTATTTTTTTAAGGAGTACTATCGTGAGTGATGCATTATCTCCCTTGCAGGCACGTGATCAGCCTCCCACCCTCAACAAAGGAGTCCTTGGCCTGCGTCATGCCATCGTGATTTCGGTCGCCGTCATGTCGCCAGCCGCCTCAATCTTCTTCAATACGATTCCGCAAGCGGGGCTCGTCGGAGCGGCCATTCCACTCTGCTATGTGATTGGCTTCATCGTAGCGCTCTTTGCCGCCAATCAGTACAGCGAATTATCACGCGAGTTGCCTTCCAGCGGCTCAGCCTACACCTTTGTCGTAGAAGGGATCAACGGGCATTGGGGCTTTCTAACCGGCTGGATCGGCTTAATCGGTGTTGCTATTGGCGCACCTTATTCATTCGTCTTGATGAGCGCCAACCTTCAAGCGCTCGTCCAGCGCTGGTTTGGCGTCAACATCCACTGGACCATCTGGTTTGTGATCGCAGTTGGCATCGTTTTTGCGGCCTGCTATATAGGCATTCGCCAATCATTGAGGATCGATCTCACCTTACTCACCTTTGAGATAGGCATCTGTCTGATACTGGCGCTGTTGATCTTCTTGCATGTAGGTAGTCAGGGGGGATTGACACTCGCGCCGTTCAGTGTCAGCCAGGTACCAAAGGGGGGAGATCTCACCGTAGGCATCATCCTTGCCGTCTTGAGCTTTATTGGTTTTGAAACGGCGGCGACCCTGGGCGAGGAGACAAATGATCCTGGTCGCAACATTCCGCGTGCAATCTTTGGCTCGATGATTGTGGTAGGAGTTTTCTATGTCTTGATGGCCTATGCTGCGACCATTGGCTATGGCATTCCTAACATGGTGACTGGTTATGCGAACAATGCGGCGCCATTTGATACCATTGGCCGTCAGTTTGGAGGCAATATCTTCGCGCTACTGATTGACCTGACAGGCATATTTTCTTTCTTTGGGGCGGCACTCGCCATTGTGAATGGCGGGGCGCGCATTATGTATACGATTGGACGCGATGGCTTGCTTCCTCGTTGGACAGCACGCACGAGCAAATATCATACGCCAATTGGAGCGATTACATTCCTTTGCCTCTTTGCCCTCATCATCGGCATACCCATGGGCCTGCTGATGACTCCTATCGCCGCCTTTTCATTTCTGGGGACCCTTGACGCACTCTTTATCTTACTTATCTATATTCTCGTCAACATCGCCTGTATCCGCTTCTTCTGGCGCAAACGACGCACGCAATTTAAGATTATCCGTCACGCTGTGATCCCTGTCATCAGTACCCTGATCATGACAGCCATCTTCGTCGCAGCCTTCTTATCGCCGGGAAGTGCACCACTCAGCTTTGTGCCTTACGTGGTTGCAGCCTGGGTTCTCATCGGGCTCGTGGTATTGTTCATGTTGCGCAAGCAACTATAGTTATAGCAGAAAAGGAAGGTTGCACTACTGACGGGGATTTACAGACAAGCGTGTATCACTTCATGAATAAATTGGCTAGCAGTATGGATTTAAATGATTGGGACAGATTACTCTATATCTGGTTGAATGATGGTGAGCGGTACTCAATTTATGAAGCATTCGCTCGCAACAAACGACGAATCACCGTCTCTAGTTGATCTAGATCAAAGGGCTTCGTCAGCACGACGTCGACATCCACATCTTTCAAGGCGGGTATCCCTGCCGCGGTTAACAAGATAATTGAAGGACGCCTGCGTTTGCGAGAGGCTGCCTCTGCATAGAGTGACTTGATCAGATCAGCGCCATTCATTTTAGGCATCATGAAATCTGTAATTACCAATATAGGCCATCGTTCAAATGCCTGTGTCAGCGCTTGCTGTCCGTTTGGAGCACTATAGGGTAGATAGCCAAGGTCGCTCACAAATTCCGAGAGCAGATCCACAATTGCCTCTTCATCATCAACAATGAGGATAGAGAGCCTCTCCCTATCGTGCGGACGGCCTGCTGAGTCCCTGTCCATCATAGATTTACCTCTTCTACGACAATCTGGTCTTGGTCATTGCATGTGGGAGCGATGCTATTCCTTGCTGCTCCATCAGACCAAGTATAACCTCTTGCCCACTTTCATCTGGGGTCAGCACACTCAATCCTTCTGGAGAGACTATTTGAAACTCACGCAACATATAATCATGCGATGAAAACCGCATCTTGAGCACTGAGAGCACATTATGCAACATACCACGATACGCAATGTGCTGCAAAAGCAAGACATTCTCAGCCAAAATGGACAGAGCATCAGCCGAAAAATCTAGCTGGGTTGTAATACTCTTAGGAGTCTCTTTAAGCGCTAATAGGGTCACACCGCGTTCGCGTAAGAGGGATAATAGAGCTGCCAGATAATCTGAGCCACGCTCATGCCCACTCCCTTCCGAAATAGCCCGTTCCAGCTCAACAATGCTATCAATGATAACGCGTCTTGCCCCTGTGCGATCCAACGTCGAGAGAAGCCTCATCGCCACTTGATCGGGATCCAACTCAACTGGTTCCCAACGTTGCAGTGTCAGACCACCATTTTGAGCCAGAGCCGCACGTATTTGTTTCCCTAAAGAGAAATTCGTCGCCTTCTGGATCAATTGGGCACCCGTCTCGCGAAAGCTAAGAAATAGTGTCGCTTCCCCCTGACTCACTCCATGGAGAGCAAAATACAGCGCCATGAGCGTCTTTCCGGTACCCAGGCTGCCAGCCAGCAAAGTACTCGTCCCACGTGTCAGTCCGCCCCCCAGTTGCAGATCTAACTCCGCCAATCCAAAGCCGGCTCGCTGCATCAGTTCTGCATCAGTTCCCTCTATCGACCAATCCTCATAAAATTTTGGCCTCACAAGAGTCTCCAAACGAGGAAAGACCTGGACACCATCATCGGTTAAAAGCAAGCTGTGTTGACCACCCAGGGGAGCACGTCCCCGCACCTTAATCACTTCCAGATTACGGAAGGTACGCATCCCCATGGCTTTAAAATAAAGACCAATCAGTACATCGGCCGTCGTCATCTCAGGAAAGAGACCAGGATCATGAGGATCAGCTTCAGTGGTGATCAAGGTTGTTGTGCCACGCAAACTCATACGCGCACCCAGATCATAGAGCAGACGCCGTGCAGCCTCAAAGTCCGGTTCCATACTGCGAATACTTTGAAAGCCATCGAGCACCACCAGCTGCGCATTCGTTTGACGCACCGCTGCGATGATCTCCTGACTCGTCGCCGTCACCCCCTGCGGCAAGAACTGCTTTAAACTATAGACCTGCACCGTACTGCCAATCAGGCTCGGATCAAAGAAATTATACGAGCGCAAATGGGACAATAAGGTGGTAGTTGGCTCCGAGAGAGCGGTTAAGAGCATCACCGACTTTCCACGCTTGGCGGCCGCAAAGGCAATCTGACTTGCCAGAGTTGTCTTTCCACTGCCAGGCGGGCCAACGATGATTGATAAAGCTCCCTGGGGTATCCCTCCCCCCAATATCAGATCAAGCTGAGGCACACCAGTCAGTTCAAATTTTGTCTGCACAGGGGGCACAGACTCAGGGCCGATATCATTTATGTTACTCATCTTTTATCAATCGCACGGATACCCCTGTCTTCAGACATGGGGAGGAGTGCGCCTCCTCTTTTCTTCATCTGCAAGCCCCCTCATTCAGGCGCAGGAGACTTGACTTGCGGACCGAATACTACGGGAATAGTATGACATACAAACTACCTGAACAGCAAGTAAAATGAGGTTGAAATCACAACAGCCCGACGTTTTTGTGCCGCTCACTCACCACCAACCCAAAAGAAGTAAAGGGATCTCTTGCCACTGTAAGAGATCCCTTTACTTCTTAAGACGGCGTCTGACCACTACGAATGCAGAGAGCCACAATCATATAAATGTGTGTTTCCTGTACTTGAGCCATTCCACGTACTTGCTGCTACAGCGGTACAGTTAGTACTTACCCAGTTGGACAAATTACTTTGCGGTGAACCACCAAAGCCGCCAGCCCTGGCATCAAAACCATCAAAGCCAAAATCGAATCCTCTGCGTGCAGTATTCGTCGTACCTCGCGCCGTGTTCGCTGTTGTTCCACTCAACAGAAAGAAGCGCACTGTACCAGCAGTAATCAAACTCTTGAGCGTGCTCGTCGTCAAGATTGGATCACTACCACCAAAGCCACCCATAGCCATTACAGGCTCATTTGTAGAGAGAATAATTGCATCAGCAGTAGTCGAGCTTGGAGTCGCCACCAAAAACTTCGTACTCCCTTGATTAGTCTTCAGATAGGAGATAAGTGCGGTATCAGCTTGCGAGGAAGCATCCCCACCACCAAAGCCTGCCACGCCAGTACCATTGAAAGGATTCTGCGTCGCCGTCGCTCCATCTATGCCAGCGCGATTTCCCGCTCCAACTCCGACAAAGGCAAAAGTATTCGCACCACCGCGAGTTGTAGGACCTGCGGTAGGAAATGAAGACTCCAGATTATTGATAACCGAATAGCCAGACCAGATAGCTGGAGCAATCAATAGTACCAGCATACCGAGACCAAACACCAGACGACCAGCACTGAACAGCGATTGACGCACATTCATACGCGGCCGCAGCCTGAAGATCAGCAATACAACCACGACGATAGCCGTCCCGATACCGATCACTGGACTCAGCCACTGCGACCAATCAGGATAACTTGCCAGCATATAAATCTGTGCACCAGCCGTAACTGCCAGAGCAATCGGTAAGAGCCAGCCATGCCAGCTAGAGCCACGATAATCGTGCCACATGACAACCGCACCGATACCAACCAGCGCACTCAATCCCGGAGCCATCTCGGTCATATAGTATTGATGAAACGAAGCATCGGCCGAGAAAAAGATCGCCATCGTCAGTAGCCAGCCCCCCCAAAGCACAAGACCTAGCTGCTGATTATCTATCTGAAACCTGAAACGTCGCTGCCAGGCCAGGGCAACTATCCCTAAGAGGGCAAACGGCAAGAGCCAGGCAATCTGACCTCCCAGCGCTGTGCTAAAGAGATGAAATGGTCCAATTGCCCCTGTCTGGAAAGTGCTACCACCACCGCCAATGCCACCAGTACCTCCTCGATTCCCTCTTGTCGTACCAGATCCATCAGCAACATCAGATGTGCCGGGCTCATCGGCACGCGCTGCGAGCGTCTGCGTGCTAGAGCTTGTCGTCCCACCCGATGACTTCGATGGGCTTGCGGTTTGGGCTGTATTTATGCCAGTACTGGCGCGTGTATTTCTGCCCCCGCCCCCAAAGCCATTGCGACCAGAAGCGCCAATATGTAGGCGGCTCAAGCCATTATAGCCAAAAGCCAGATCAATTTCAGAATTATCCTGTGTCGAGCCCACATAGGGACGCTGCGAAGCCGGCGTCAGATCAACAGCTGCTGCCCATGAGAGCGAGATGAGCAACATGACCAGTGCGGCCAGCAAGAGATGCCAGATCCTCGTCCAGAGCTTGCGCGGCGCACAAAGGATGTATGTCAGGCCCAGAGCCGGCACCACAAGATAAGCCTCAGCCATCTTCACGTTGAATCCCAGACCGACAAAGACCGCCGTGAGAATTAGCCAGCGCAACTTCCCTGATTCGGCAGCATGGATCACCGCCCAGCTTGCCAGCAAGAGCACCAGCGCAAGTGTTCCATCGATAGTATTGTTGCGATCGGTTACAACGCTAATCGGCGTAATTGCCAGCAGAGCGGCGATCAGTCCAGCCACAGTCCCAAAATGTCGCTGCACCAGATAATAGAGCAACACAACCGCCAGCACGCCACATAGTGCTTGCGGCAGAAAAATACTAAAAGCGGTAAAACCAAAGATTTTTGTACTGAGTGTCTGTAGCCAGAAGCCCAGCGGCGGTTTATCAATCGTGACAAAACCACCAGGATCAAAAGAGACAAAGAAAAAGTTATGCCAATTATCCGCCATGCTCCTGACACCAGAAGCATAATAGAGATTGCCATATCCATTTTGTCCCAACTGGTAGAAATTCATAAAGATGGCGAGTAAAACAATCACCCCCAAAGAGATCTTTCCCCACCAGCTAGAGTTTTCTCTCTGCCATGACTCATCCCCAAAAGGCGATGTTAAAAAGGAGGTTGTATCGACGAGATCAGCCATACGTTATCGCAGCCTTTCCAAGGGAACATTCCCATAAGCGTTCATATTTATATTGCTCAAGCATTTTTTCCTCAGTACAAGAAAATAGTTGCATTCATCAGCTCTTACATACAGGAGAAAAGCAGTCAAAATGCACATTCTATTTTGACTTTCCTGCTATGTACAACTACTCGATCCCACACTTCACACATGCAATACCTTCTATCAGCATAAGTATAGAGAAACAACTTCAACAAACACTCTTGAAATTGTAAAGAAAATGTGAAAAGAAAGATATATTCAAAGCTATAAATATAGCTTATTCGCCCAATACATATGTATAAATAAAACATTTTCCCACCTAATATCAATCAACCCGATAATATGTATTGACATTTTTCTCTTTTTAGTGAATACTTCTAAGTAAGAGTATCTGGTGCCAAACGAAACAGAGAACTTTCTCTTTTCGAGATACTCGAGAAGGCTATGCATACGGGGGTATGGCATAGTAACTTTCACATCTATCTACTTGTATTGATGTTGTCTAAAGCACTGACATGAGATCCTTTATGCCCTTGTGCTCAGATAAGCGTCGTTATAAGCGCTTATAGACGCATTTGTGGATAAATGGTTCTTTCTGTCTACGGAAAGGAAGCCGTGTTGCGAAGACTTATTACCTCCCTCTCCTCGATGGCTGTTCTTGTTTTCCTTCTGCTAGGAACCTCGACAGCAGTATTTGCTCAATCAGAGAGCCTCACACCTGCATTCGTATCCCACAGTGTTTGTAGCCTCGCCAAAGTAGGTTTTGCTTCATGTAGTGCGATCCAGATCGACAAAAAAAATGGTGCTGTCACACCAAATGCTACCCCATCTGGTCTCAGCCCAGCAAACTTGATTTCTGCTTATAAGTTGCCTTCCTCAACTGCTGGTAGCGGACAGACGGTAGCGATTGTCGATGCATTCAACGATCCCAACGCTGAATCAGACCTGGCTGTGTATCGTGCACAATTTGGTCTGCCAGCTTGCACCACCGCCAATGGCTGCTTCAAAAAAGTCAACCAGACCGGTGGTACCAGCTATCCAAGCAATGACACTGGCTGGTCCGAAGAGATTTCGCTTGACCTCGACATGGTAAGTGCCATCTGCCCCAATTGTAAAATCATCCTTGTTGAGTCAACCAGCACATCCTTTACCAGCCTGGGTACCGCAGTGAACGAGGCCGTTGCACTGGGAGCCAATACTGTCAGCAACAGCTACGGTGGTAGCGAGTCCAGCAGCGAAACCAGTTATGCCTCTTACTACAACCATGCCGGTCATATCATCACCGCTAGCTCGGGCGATGGTGGTTATGGCGTTGAGGTGCCTGCCGCATATAACACCGTTGTTGCTGTAGGTGGTACATCACTGAGAACAAGCACATCCTCACGTGGTTGGGCTGAAACAGCATGGAACGGTGCTGGTAGCGGTTGTAGCAGATACATCGCCAAGCCCAGCTGGCAGACAGACTCAAGCTGCTCCAGAAGAACTGTCGCCGACGTCTCAGCAGTGGCTGATCCAAACACTGGTGTCTCAGTGTATGACAGCTACGGCGAAAGCGGTTGGCTCGTCTTCGGTGGCACAAGCGTTTCTTCGCCCATTATCGCCAGCGTCTACGCTCTGGCCGGTAATGCCAGCACCGTCAACGCCGCACAGTCTCTTTACTCCCATTCCAGCAGCTTGTTCGACGTGACCAGTGGCAGCAACGGCTCTTGCAGTGGAACATACCTCTGCACAGCCAAGACTGGCTATGATGGCCCAACAGGCTTAGGAACTCCTAATGGAGTAACAGCATTCTAATAGAGGAAGCGGCAAGACTACTCCTCTTGCCATATTACATGGTCCAGCCAGTACCAACGTTGTTACTGGCCGGACCAGCATCACTAATAAAAAGTTGCAGATTTACTAATTAACTCCTCTTCCAAACGTCCCCAGACCAGCGCTTCAATCTCGACATTACTTAGCGGCTGCTTACGATCCAGAGCATCGAGCATCGTTGCAGTCATCATTTGATGAAATTTGTCAAAATACACAAGTTGTTCAGCATACGGCAGCATCATTTCGAGCGCGATCTGATCTATTTCATAAAAGTCCGATGAGGCGAAAGCCAACGTCACCAGGTAGGCATAATGCTGCATCAAATCGGTACGAACCTCTGAGAGAAAATGGTTCGCCACAGTGCTAGAGATCATCAGAGCTCCAGCGACGCGACCAACATATAGTAGTGGATAAATAGCCACGCTTAGCTCCTGCTCATCGCGAGAGGAAATGAAAAGATGATGTTCTTTGCGCACATCCTGCACAAGCGCGGGATGGCAACGCGTCACAACGTCGCCAATCAGCGACTCGGCCCCCAGAAACATCGCCTCATGCTCCAGATTTCCCATCCATGGAGGTGTTCCAACACCGATGCAGCCACGTAAACTGCGTACTTTTTGCTGCGGTCCTGAAGGAGGCATACACCCAATTACCCAGATCGCCATCCCATGCCGCTCTGGATCAAGCTGCCCCAACGCGTGCTGCAAAACAAGTTGACACAGGGACCAAAAACGCATATGCGGATTGACAACGGCACGAGCCCTCAATGTACGCGCATAGATATCAGACAAGATAGTCCGAGAGAGTGTGCTAGGTCCCGACCAAACAGCATCATGTATCCCCTCCACCTCCGGCAGCAGAGCCTGCATCCGCTCTCGATACGGCGGTGACAGTACTCCAAGAAGCTGTTGCAAGTTGTGACGTCGAGGCTCAGATTTCCCATCCACCCAACGCATAAGCGTCACTGGCGAGATATGCAAAGCTTTAACCAAACGCTTCTTTTCGTTCGCATCGCAAATAATCTGCCCCAGCAGAACACGCCACGTCTGTGAGCCTGGAGATGATAGAACATGCTCTCCATCTGTATGAGCATAGGTGATTTCTTTACCCTGGACATCAGAAGACGACGCAGAGAGCATACTAGAATCTGTAAATGTGTATTCTTTGTCCAATTTCACATCTCCCCAAAACATGATTCGTATCCAAAACACCACATGGAACGCAAGATTTTCCCATATATAGCAGCATATTTCTTTATTTTTATCCATTTCAGGCTAGCGTATACACATTACGATCACCACACTATTTTCTTATATGTTCATTAATTATAGAACAATACTCTGGCTATAAAAATCAGTCAAGTGAAGGCTTCACAATACGACTGAGCATAAGAGAATTTTATTTGTGCTTATCATACGATTCACGAACAACTTTCGCATACTCTATTGTGACATCCTGGACACATTACACGTATTTCTTTAGAAGATCATAATCTGGATAGCAAAGCTTATAGATAACAAGAAAAGGATGAACCTATGCAAATCGCCTTAATTTCGGATATTCACGGCAACCTACCTGCTTTAGAGACAGTGCTACAAGATATCGCTCAAAGACAGATCAGACATATTCTCTGCCTGGGAGATGTCGCCTGTGGAGGTCCCCAACCGCATGAAGTTATCCAGCGCCTGCGTGAGGTAAATTGTCCAATCGTAATGGGTAACACCGACGACTGGCTCCTGCATCCACAACTCACCCAACATAACACGTTAGAGGAACAGAATAATCAGGATATCGAGTATTGGAGTGCTCAACAGCTCAACAAGGATGATAAAGACTTTATTCGTACCTTTGCCGCCACCTTTGAGTGGCAGATCAATGAGACAACTATGCTCCTTGGCTATCATGGCTCGCCGCGCTCGTTCCACGAGAAAATTTTACCCATCACATCTGATGAGACATTAGGGCAAGCCTATGCGCTCACATCCGCCCAACTACTGGCAGGTGGACATACTCATATGCAGATGCTACGACGCTATCAGGCACGTCTGGTCATTAATCCCGGCAGTATCGGAATGGCCTTGGATCGCACAGCTCCATCAGAAGATGTCTACAAAGCCCCCTGGAGTGAATACGCGATCCTCACTGTAGGCAAAAGTAAATTAAATACGGTTAACGTAGAATTCTGCCGGATACCCTTTGATCGCGAAGGCTTCCTGGAGACTGTTAAGCAAGTACAGATGCCTCATGCCAACTGGCTGGCCAATCGATGGGCGAAAGCATAGAGAAAATATTTTCCACTAGCCATTATCAATAGCGATCATAGACGTTCCAGGCATTACCTATGCTATAGTGATTACATAACTTATTTGTACTTGAAAGCGAAAGATAGCAAAGCGATGAGTAAACAACCGACCGTTGGCATTATCAGTCCTGGTGATATGGGCCATGCCATCGCCGGAGTACTACAAGCGCATGGACTCCGTCTGATTACCAATCTCCAAGGGCGAAGCGCTCGATCCGCCGCACTGGCATCCCAGGCGGGCATCATCGATGTTGCAGACGATGCCACCCTGGTACGGGAAGCGGATATTCTCTTATCTATACTGGTACCAGCGCGAGCGCGGGAACTAGCTGAACGTATAGCAAAAGCTGTCCAGGAGACTCAGACACATCTACTATTCGCCGACTGTAACGCCATATCGCCAGGCACGGTAAAAGCTATCGAGCAGATTGTGACGGCGACGGGCATCGATTTTGTCGACGCGGGCATCATTGGTGGACCGCCAAGCCCTGGCGCGAAGGGTCCAAGCCTATATGCCTCTGGACCTCACGCCACACAATTCGCCCAACTCAAAGAATTTGGGCTGGATATCCGTGTTCTGGGACCATACATCGGTCAGGCGTCCGCCTTAAAGATGTGCTATGCCTCGATGACCAAAGGACTAACGGCCCTCCTGACCGAAGCCTTTGCCGCCGCCGAAGCTCTTGGTCTAACCGATGCTTTATCCAGCGAGCTAGAATCGAGTCGGCCGGGCCTGCTGCGCTGGGCGGAGGGAAATGTGCCTGCCATGCCGCCCAAAGCCTATCGCTGGGTTGGCGAGATGGAAGAGATTGCACAGACGTATGCCGATCTGGGGCTACCACCACAAATCATGGCAGGAGCTGCTGCTATGTATCATTTTGTGGAGCAAACAGAGCTCGGGACAGAGACGCCAGAAAAGCGTCACAAGGGTCAGACGTTGGCCGAGGTTACCGCGATCCTGGCTGATGCATTAAAAAAAGAGGCATTGTAAGCTTTCTTTTTCTACCAAGACTCTACTAATTTCCCTTATATTCTAGAATATAAAGTCCGGCATTATAATCAGTGACGTAGAGTAATCCCTGCCGATCGACAAAGACGTCGCACGACTGGATTACTTGCGCACTTTCGGGACGCGGATCATACATACGCGCCGGTGCCGGCGGGATAAAGTGTCCGATATCTTCCGGGCGAAACGGATTCTTGATGTCAAAGACACGCACGCCCGCGTTCTGATAGGTGGCAAAGATAATCTCTGAACTCTGGAAGCTGCCTGGACGGTTCTCATGCAGGTTGTGAGGTCCAAAGTGTCCACCTTTGGCACAATAATCTTCCTCGCTCGGCGTGGGAAAGGTCGAGATGGTAACTGGATTACTGGGTTCTCGTACATCGACCACCCAGGTATACTTGACCTGATCGGAACAATTATCGGCCACACCTTCATCCGCCACGATTACCAGATCGCGATCCGGCAGCGGCAGGCTGGTATGAGTCCCACCTCCAAACGGAGGACTCCAGTTACGATGTGCAATTAACTGCGGAGCGCTGGGATCTTTGATATCGATCAATGTCAGGCCACCGTCACGCCACGAACCATAAGCCGTCGTCCCGGCGATGATCGCATGATGGAGCGCGTAACGCCTATCGGGAGCCCAGGTAGGCGTCTCGCCACCTTCGCGCCACATTCCCGGTATCCACCACTTGCCAAGCACATGCGGATGGGTTGGATCGGTCATATCGATGGTCAGAAAAATATGATCGGTATAGCCAGCCACCGATGCCGACGCGTACGCGTACGGGCCACCAACGTACCAGATGCGATGCAATCCAAAACCATTGACCGGCATAAAGCCAATCTCGCGTGGCTGATCAGGCTTAGAGATATCATAAACACGCATGCCAGCGGCAAAATCGAGCTCCTGCTTACCAAAGGTATCGGCAAAGGACTGGCTATAGTATTCCACTTTGTCGATGTGTATCTGGTCGGAATGGATATAGACACCGTTGATGACTAACAGAAGATCATCATGCGTCTGTAAGTGTAACGACCAGGTATTAGGTGGTGCCGGGATGAAGTTGACCGGCCTGGGATGCTTAGGATTGGAGACGTCGACAACGCTTACACCCTTACTAAACATATGGCCGATATAGGCATATCCTTTATGAACCATAATTTGCACGCCATCACCACGATCGCCGATATCTGAATAGCTCACAAAGTCAATATTCTTATGTGGAGAATCCTGTGGGGCATAGTTCATCAAGCATCAACCTTTCTCGCACCTTGTCACTTAGACCAGATAACATCCTCAGACTCCAGTAGCAGTATAGCATGCAGGTCAGAACTCTGTCTAATTGCTTTCAGCCCTGACATCGTAAAGACCAGATCAACACTTCATCGCTAATTCTTTGAGCTTTCGGTAGGAATCGCAACCATGATGTCATATGGTTCTGAATGAAAGACAAGTGGTTTTTTCTCAGTCAGTGAACTGGCCGCACGACCAATCATCTGGCTTAAAAAAAGAAAGTCGTAAGGAGAGAGATATAATCCTGCTTGCCCAATACGTAGAGAGACATAGTTATTATGGATACGCACGAGCGAGAACCAGGGTGCTTTCACATTTAAGGGTTTATTAGAAACCTCAGACGGTTGAAACGCTTTCGAAAGGGTTAAAAGATTCTCACGTGTGAGGTGAATAGTCATGATATCCCAACCCAAATGGATCGTTCCATGCTCGCACTGAGCAATATATCGTTGTTCTTCGAGCTCAGCCAGCATTATTAGATGTTGACACACAGTTATCTCACTTTCACTCGCCTCCCATTTTGTGCTATCTGCACAGAGAGAAGACAGATTCATGGTTCATTCGTGGGCCTAAAGTTTATATTAGGTCATGCTAATACCTTACTATTACACTCGGATATTAGCATGACCTAATATAAAAAGCAAGCGAGAGCTCCTCATCCAGAGATTTTTTGTTGGAGGATGAAGATCAGCAATAAAGATGGATGCGGGGTAACGATTCACAGTTGTATGAAACGAAGCATTTATCTAGACCAAAGGTACTAAATTTCTTTTTAGCCCTAAAGGGTTTTCTATTCCTAATTGTCCGATATTTGACAAAACATAGTCTAACGTGGTATATGTTTTGTGAAATAAGTAAGCAACTGTCCAGGCGCTTGTGAAACCTCGGGCAACCGGGTACCGGGTAATACATTGATATAAAGAAGGCAACATCTATTGTATCAAACTATTGCCCGGTTTTCTTTTTATGACGGCGTAACTGATAGAAACTATCCATATGAATAAGCACGACTATATCTAGTTCTACCTTTTGCTTCTTTCGCTGCCATAAATGTGCGTTCCAGACCCCGCACAGTGCAAACTCTACCAGCTACGTTTCACACCCACACTTCATAAGACAGTGCAAACAATTCTATCTCAGGATTCTAACACTATTGCGATGGCAATCGATTAAGATTGTATAAAAAAATCCTGCTATTTTCTTTGTCTGAATGCAATCTGATTGATAGTCACCCACATATCACACTCACTCCCTCATCAACTTTGCACTTGCAAGAAGAAATAAAATTTTGTTATTATAGCAGAGCCAAAAAAAATGAAGATCGATACCAGAATTTATGTCAGCAAATGGCCTACTTGTACCTGATTCAGGCTGCTCATACGTGAATACAGGAAAGAGGGAAAAGTTTAATACATGACACATATACCTGATCCAACACCCGATGAAACGAAATCGCTCTCCACATTGCTCACGGAAGTTAGAGAGACGGAACAGCGCTTCCAGGCAACGTTTGAGCAGGCAGCGGTCGGGATGGCACATGTGGCACTTGATGGTCGTTGGTTACAAGTCAATCAGAAACTCTGTACCATTCTGGGCTACGACAAGCAGGAGTTACTCAGCCAATCCTTCCAGGATATGACATACGCCGATGACTTACAAAAAAACTGGGATTATATCCATCAGTTAATCGCGGGAGACATTGAGAGCTACTCAATGGAAAAACGCTATATTTGTAAAGATGGGTCACTGGTTTGGGCCAATTTAACAGCAACGCTGGCTCGCGATGAGGTTGGACAGCCACAATATTTTATTTCTGTGATTGAAGATATCAATCACAGAAAACAGCTTGAAGAGAATCTCCGCCAGCAGCAGCTATCATTCCAGGCAGTCGCCGAAAACGCCCCCGATGTCATTGCTCGCTTTGATCGGCAGTATCGCTACATCTATGTAAATCCAGTCATTGAAAAGACGAGCGGGAAGCCCACAACCGCGTTCATCGGCAAGACGCATCTAGAAGTTGGGCTGGGCGTCGAGTATGCAAAAATGTGGAGAGGCTTTCTCGATAATACCATTTCCTCGCGGCAGATACAAGTGGAGGAATTTGCCTTTGATGGTGGTCCTGATGGACAGCGCTTCTACCAGGTACGTCTCACACCTGAATTCGATGCTACGGGGACGGTGACCTCGGTCCTGAGCATCGCCCGTGACTTTACCGAACACAAACGCCTTGAAATCGAGCGGGGACGCTCTCTCATCCTCGAACAAAACGCTCGTGCGGAGGCCGAAGCCGAGCGCAAGCGTCTCTACGAGCTCTTTATGCGAGTGCCAGCACTGATTGCCTTGCTTACCGGCCCCGAGCATGTCTTTGAATTTGCCAACCAACCCTATCTTCAGCTCAGCAGCCAGCGCGATATCATTGGCAAATCTATCCTTGAAGCGTTTCCCGAAGCTGGCGGTCAACATCTGTATCAACTACTTGATCAGGTTTATCATACAGGCCAGCCTATCGTCGGCAATGAAGTAAGGGTACCTGTAGATCGGCACCAGAATGGCACACTTGAAGACTGCTTTTTCAACTTTGTCTATCAGCCCTCATACAATGAACTTGGAGTCGTTGATGCTATTCTAGTGCATGCCGTAGAAGTCACCGAGCAGGTGCGGGCTCGCGAACGCTTAAAAGCCAGCCAGGAACGTCTGGAGCTCTCCCAGCGCACCGGTCGCGTGGGTACGTTTGAATGGCGCGTCCAGGAAAATCACATAATCTGGACTCCGGAGCTTGAGGCACTCTATGGGTTACCAGCCGGTAGCTTTGAAGGCAAATATGAAAATTGGACGCAACGTGTCCATCCCGACGATTTACAGCGTGCCGAAGAAAATCTCCTTGCCTCCACCAGAGGAGGCCCGGCCTACAATGTTGAGTTTCGCGTGATCTGGCAGGATGGCTCGTTGCATTGGATGCTGGGTAAAGGTGAAGTCGTCGAGCAGGTTGATGGACAAGCTATCCGCCTGATCGGCGTCAATATTGATATCACGGAACGTAAAGAGGCCGAGTTACAATTGGCCAGGACACTTGAACAGGTAAAATTCCTCGCCACAGCGGGTAAGCTTCTGGTCTCCACCCTCGACTTCCAGGAAATCCTTGAGCAAGTTGCCAGGCAGGCAATTCCAGCTATTGCTGATTGGTGCAGGATTGATCTCTATCATGATAAGGAGAACGTTCTCGCTCAGAGTATCTCATATCCACAGTCTACTCATACTTCAGAATCTGAGAGATCGAGCAAGCTCATAAAGGAGGTAACAACGCCTCAGGCCAGTATATCGGTCCATCAACAGCAAAAATCGGCTTTACATTTTCATCTGGCTTCCAACGAGCTGCATTTAGTTACAAGTGATCAGCAAGAACAGGCTTTGTTACAGAGCCTGGATGCGACCTCAGTGATGATTATTCCCCTGACCGTACAGGATCGCTGCCATGGTACCATCACACTTGTCTCCTCGTCAGAACGGGGACCCTATAGGGTGGACGATTTGAGTATCGGCGAGGAACTGGCCAGCCGCATTGCAATGGCGATCGAGCGAGCTCAGATTTATCATAACTTACAGGATCTCAATGCCAATCTCGAAAGTAGAGTCATCAAACGTACCGAGGAATTGAATATCCTTAACACGGAGCTTGAGCGAAGCAATCAAGAGTTACAGGAATTTGCCTATGTAGCCTCTCATGACCTGCAAGAGCCATTACGAAAAATACAAGCCTTTGGCAATCTACTTCAGGAGGAATATTCACCAGAGCTAGGCGACGGAGCAGAATATATCGATCGTATGCGCAACGCGGCTACACGTATGCGCGTCCTGATCGATGATCTCTTAACGTTCTCCCGCGTTGCCACCAAGACGCTGCCCTTTTCGCCCGTTAATCTGGCAACGATCGCCAAAGATGTGATCGATGACCTGGATACACGTATCGAGGAGACGCACGCCAGCGTAGAGATAGGACCTCTTCCAACTATCGATGCAGATCCACGACAAATGTACCAGATTCTCCAGAATCTGATTGGAAACGCCCTAAAGTTTCATCGTCCAGACGTTACACCTGATATCAAGGTAACAGCCAGCCTACAAGATAGCACGGCTATGGATGGCGGTTCCACTCGTCAGCAATGCGTGTTGAAGGTGGAGGATAACGGTATCGGTTTCGATGAGAAATATCTCGATAAGATCTTTACTGTCTTTCAGCGTTTGCATGGAAGAAACGAATATGCGGGCACCGGTATTGGCCTGGCAGTCGTCCGCAAGATCGTTGAACGGCATAGCGGACATGTCACTGCGACCAGTAAACTTGGAGCAGGTTCAACCTTTATCGTCACTTTACCCGCATCCCATCCAACGAAAGTAGAGACACTATGATCAAACCAAATTCAATCGTCATTCTCATGGCCGACGATGATGAAGATGATGTTCTGCTTACCAGCAAAGCTTTGAAAAAAGGCAAGCTCCTCAATACTCTCTTTAGCGTCAGCAATGGTGAGGAACTTTTAGACTATCTGCTCAGGCGCGGCAAATATGAGGGGGCCACCGATGAGATCGCTCCGCTGCCAGGACTGATTCTGCTCGACTTGAATATGCCCAAGAAGGATGGTCGTGAGGCGCTACGGGAGATCAAGGCCCATCCCGAATTACAGGACATCCCGATCGTGGTCTTTACCACCTCTAAGGCCGAAGAGGATATTTATCGTACGTACAAACTGGGCGTGAATTCGTTCGTGACCAAACCTGTGACGTTTGAGAAATTGATTGAAGTGATGCAGGCATTAGGAAAGTATTGGTTTGAGGTCGTGACCTTGCCATCTAAAATGAAGAAGGATACTTATGGAAATACAGCCAACGACGATTCTACTCATTGAAGATGATGAGGAGGATTATATCCTCCTCAAAAAGGTCCTTGCCAGAATCACACGTGCTCAATACCGGCTCACCTGGGAAAGTCGCTATTCATCTGGCCTTGAGCTTATGCTCACCGCACAACACGATCTCTGCTTGCTCGACTATCGCTTGGGAGCACATAATGGCATCGATCTGATCCGCGAGGCCAGAGGAAGAGGCTATACACGGCCAATCATTCTCTTGACCGGTGCCAACGAGTCTGAAATAGATATCCTGGCATTGCAAGCCGGTGCCGATGATTATATCCCCAAAGAGTACTTACAGGCTGATCTTTTAAGTCGTAGTATTCGCTACGCCATCGAACGCAAAAAAGCTGAACACGAGCGCGAAATCCTGTTGAGTGAGCAGCTCGCCAGCCAGGAACTGGAGAAGAAGCGCAACGAATTTATCAGTATGGTTGTGCATGAACTGAGAACCCCGCTTACCAGTCTTAAAGCGCATGCTCAACTGTTGCGCAAGCGCTTCTTGCTGATCGGGGACGAAGCGGTCATCCACACGACAACCCGCATGAATGCTCAGATCAACAAGCTAACCGACCTGATCTCCGATTTCCAGGACGTCACACGTATAGAAGGCGAACGGCTGCAATTTCGTCGGACCTATTTCTCTTTTGACAGCCTGGTGGATGAATTAATTGAAGAGATCCAACCCATCACAGAAAAGCATCAGCTCATCCGCGATGGCATCACGAATAAAACTATCTGGGGAGACCGCTCGCGCACGGGCCAGGTCATTACAAATTTATTAATGAACGCCATCAAATATGCCCCCGACAGCAACCAAATTATTATCAAAACGCATGCTACGGATGATACCGTGACGCTCTCGGTACAAGACTTTGGACCCGGTATTCCCCAGGAGCAGTTAGAGAAAATATTTGATCCTTTCTATCGGCTGGAAGATGCAAAGAGAAATGCAATCTCGGGCCTGGGCCTGGGACTCTATATTTCAGCCGAGATGATCAAGCGCCAGGATGGACACCTCTGGGTAGAAAGCGAGACAGGAAAAGGATCAACTTTTAGTTTTACGCTGCCAGTAGAAGGCAAACACACATCGGAAGAAGAGCCAGCGGTCTAGCACACAGATCTCCTACAGCGAGCAGTGCGTTAGACCATGCACCCCGACGCGAAAGATTTGCCACAGAACAACACTCCCGATCATAGTCCAGCTTCAACCTGGAATATAATCAGCAATGAGACTGAATATACCAGTTATCCACACCATCAAGCGCTTATGCACATGTCATCTCGACTTATACACAAAGCTTCCACACAATCGTCAGATAATCTGTGGATAAGCTACTAGATCTCAACGATACACTGCGCTACAATTTCCCCATAGAGTATTTATTCCGACGTACGCAGATAGAGACAGTCTCCTCCGGTTTGACTTAACTATTTCTTGTGATTATCTTAACTTATTCCTATTTGAGGAGGGGATATCATTATGCCAGTATCCAATACTTCCAGAGGTATGCCATCCAGCACGCTACGCCATCGACCGATCAACCCGACAACGGAAGATATCGATTTGATCACGCCCAGAGCATCGCGCCCACAGGGTCAACCTGAGAAACGTACGACAGGTGATACGCTTCTGGTCAAATCCGGCAAAAAATCCGCCCGAACCGCTACGCAATCGATCAGAGCAAATCCACAACCGCAGCGGCGCACAACTGGTGACGCACAACTGGTTAAGAGCAGCGAAAAGACCAGGAAAACCAACACGCAGCCAGTTAGAGTGAGTAGCCAACCAATCAAAGTAAACACGCGTAAACAGGGCCATCAGAGCATGCACTGGTCGCTAACAGTTGGCATCTCGATGCTGGCGATGCTTGCACTCTTGTGGCTGGGGCAGATTCTCTGGTCCTGGGGCACCATAACCTATGATGACATTAAGTACGGACGTCCCCGCACCACGCAAACAGATGCCTTTGTTGGGCATGAAACAGGAACAACGGCGAGTCACTTCATCGCCCTCAATGAGCATGGGCGTATCGAGATCATTGAGCTGCCCGGGGGAGACGCCGCACATGCCCGTATCTTCCTTGGTCCGCAACTGATGGGAAATGGAGCCGATCTGGCACCAATCACACTCACATTTATCCCATCCGCCCCACACAGCAAATTGCTCGACATGCAAGTCTCCTTCCAGGGAACGCATATCCTGTTTCACAACAGCAAAGGCACATTTGTGCTGGTCACATCCTGAAAAAAAAACGGTTAACCATTGACAAGTCCAACAAAATTTCTTTATGCTATTATCTCTATAAAGACTCATATCAATATTATTGTTTTTTAGCCAGAAACATCTCTCTTATGAATTCGTCTATCCGGTTTTGCGATAATTGTGGGGCAACCAATCGAGCAGATGCCCGCTTCTGTTATGCGTGCGGTCAACCACAACTCACAGTTTCCACTACAACTACGGCCACGGGACTCCTTACTTCTACCTATGAGCTAAAACAGCGCTACTATATTCTCGAAAAGTTGGGACAGGGAGGTTACGGTGCGATCTATAAAGTTAAAGACTCTCTTTTCAAACAGACAATCAGAGCGGTCAAAGAGATGGGGATGCGTGGTTTAAACGCGACAGAGATACAAGAAGCGATTGCCGCATTTCATCAAGAGGCCACCCTATTAGCCAATCTCTCACACCCCAACCTGCCCCGTATTTATGATCATTTTGAGGAGCGAGGACGCTGGTATCTGGTGATGGATTATATCGAAGGCCAGACGCTTGCCCATTATCTTGAGAAGCAACCAGATGATCATCTACCCATCAAAGAGACAGTTGAGATCGCGCTACAACTCTGTACAGTCCTGAGCTATCTGCACAGCCATCAGCCACCGATCATCTTTCGTGATCTCAAGCCCGACAACATCATGCTGACGGACGATGGACAGTTATATTTGATTGATTTCGGGATTGCGCGTTTCTTTAAGCCTGGTCAGGCCAAAGATACCATGAGTCTGGGCACGCCCGGCTATGCGGCTCCAGAGCAATATGGACGCATGCAAACGACCATCCGCTCCGACATCTACAGCCTGGGAGCCACCCTCTATCATCTCGTCTCCGGTATCAATCCAGGCCTCACGCCATTTCTCTTCCAGCCACTGCAACTCGACACACATGAGCCCGCCAACGCCATCCTGGAAAAGTTAATCATGCAGATGTTAGCGATGAAGGAGGATCAGAGACCTACTGATGCCAATGAAGTAAAACAGGAGCTTCAAAATATTCAGCAGATGCTCCAATCGGCCAGCATCAAAACCATCGTGTATCCTATCTACCAATGGCAATCCGGCCAACCGGTAACGCCCAATCCGAGTACAGCAGAACAGGATAGTGGACAGCCACGACCCAGCGTTGTCGTCTCGCAGCGAGGCGACGGAGACTACACATCACTCAAAGAGGCCATTCAGCAAGTGGACGCGAATAGCTTCATCTTGTTAAAAGAAGGCCACTATCAAGAAAGCATCGTCATCGACAAAGCCATCGAAATTATCGGTAACGGCCCCAAAGACCAGATCATCCTGGAGAGCAGCGACACTCATTGCATCGTCATTCAAACCTCCCATGCAATACTTCGTGGCCTGACAATCCGTTGTCAGGCTGGTACAGCAGAGAAAGATTATCAGGCCCTCAATATTATCGCAGGGCAAGCCTTGATTGAAGACTGCGATCTTTCATCGAACGCGGCAGCCTGTATTGGAATCCAAAACGCGGCATCCAATCCAACCATCCGCTACTGCACCATCCACGACGGCGCGACCCATGGTGTCACGATCACGAACAGCGCTCGAGCCACGCTCGAGTACTGTGAGATTTTCAATCAGCGATCAACGGGCATCTCCATTGCCACTGGAGGTAATCCCATGATCCGGCACTGCTCCATCTACAACTGCCAGCAATACGGACTCTCTATCCGCGATCATGCACAGGCAAGCTGCGAAGATTGTGAGATCAAGCAGAATGCAACTGGCATTGTGACGATGACACAAAGCAACCCACTATGTTTGCGCTGCCAGATCCACGATAATCAGATATACGGCATAGAGATCCTTCAGGAAGGACTGGGATCGTACCAGGATTGCAATATTGAGGCCAATCTTGAAGCAAACGTCTCCATCTCCACCGGAAGCACACCCTATTTCTATCGCTGCAAAATCCATCAAGGAACTTACGGAGTATCGGTCAGAGATAGTGGACGAGGAATACTTGAATACTGTGATATCTTTGCGCATAAGCAAGCGAATGTTCTCATCTCGACCAAAGGAGATCCCATGCTTCAACGGGATACGATCAGGCAGAGCGCCCAATACGGCCTTCAAGTCACCGACAACGGGCGAGGAACCCTCGAAAACTGTACCTTCGAGGATAACGCCAGGGGAGCTTTCAAAGTCGCGCCAGGATACAATGTCACATGGAAACAAAACTTCTTCCATTAATAAGCATCCATCTATTGCCTGATAATCTGCATCTGCGCATCTTTAAACTTGCACTTTTGTCTGTGCTGCATTATAGTGGACAAGAGCATTGCTAGACGCATAAGCTACTATATACTGGAGGAAGCATGACAATCAATCCCTTTAAAATCCAGGTAGATGACGCTATTCTGGCGGATCTCAAACAACGCCTGACACGAACACGCTGGCCCGATGAAATTCCCGCGACAGGCTGGGAGTATGGCACCAATCTGGCATATTTGCAGGAACTGGTGACTTACTGGCATGATACCTTCGATTGGCGTGCACAGGAACAACTCCTTAATTCCTTTCCACAATTCAAGGCTAAGGTTGATGGACAAGAGATCCACTTTATCCATGTCAAAGGTAAAGGGATTAATCCCCTCCCCCTCATCATCTCACACGGCTGGCCCGGCTCCTTTTTCGAAATGTACAAAATCATCCGGCCATTGACCGATCCAGTCAGCTTCGGCGGTAAGGCTGAAGATGCATTTGATGTGGTGGTGCCTTCCCTGCCCGGTTATGGTTTCTCCGGACGTCCACGTGAGCGTGGCATGGATGCCGGACGTGTCGCCGAGCTTTTTCAACGTCTGATGACGGAACAGCTCAACTACTCGCGCTTTGGCGCTCAGGGAGGCGATTGGGGAAGCATGATCACCTCACGTCTGGGACGGCGCTATCCTGCGAATCTCATCGGAATCCATCTTAATATGTTGATCGGGCTCCCTGGCTCTCAAAATGCTGAGCCAGATCCTGAAGAACAACGCTGGCAAGAGCGGATGAAACATTTTCAGCAGGAAGAGTCTGGTTACAGATATATACAGGGCACCAAGCCACAAACGCTCGCCTATGGCCTCAATGACTCGCCTGCCGGTCTGGCTGGCTGGATCGTCGAGAAATTCCGTACCTGGAGCGATTGCCATGGCGATGTTGAAAGCGTCTATACGAAAGACGAACTGCTCACCAATATCATGATCTATTGGGTGACGGAAACAATCAATTCGTCGACACGACTCTATTATGAAACGATGCACAATAGTACATTCACTCCGGAACGTATCACCGTTCCGACAGGAGTCGCCTTTTTCCCGAAAGATATTCCCCAACCTCCACGTGCTCTGGCCGAGCGGTACTATAACATCCAGCACTGGACAACGTTGGAGAAAGGTGGACATTTCGCTGCGCTCGAGCAACCAGAATTTCTCATCAACGAAGTACGTGAGTTCTTTCGACCACTCAGAGCTTAGTTCAGTACCTGATCAACAGACCGAGAAAGACAAGGAGAGAGATCTCTCCTCCTCTTTCTCCAATTTACTCGCTGAACTGAATAAACCTCGTCGTAAAACATCATACTAACGCAAGGATGGGTAAAAACCATGGCAGATCAAATAGATCAAGGGTTCAATGCACAGATATCGACCCTTATGATGCAGCTATTCGCGCTGGTTGAGGCATGTCCCTCTGGCCGCGTCACGACATACGGCTGGCTGGGCAAAGCGCTGGGATATCCCAAAGGCGCTCGTATGGTTGGCTGGATGATGCGCGCCACACCAGATGAAGTGCCAGCACAGCGCGTTATCAATAGTAAAGGAGAACTTTCGGGCAGCAAAGCCTTCGGGCAGGCCGGTCGCATGCGTAAGCTACTTGAAGATGAGGGGATTATTTTCTCGGCCAACGGCACAGTCAACCTGACTCGCTATGGCTGGGACCCTATGCGTGATCTCAGTGAGACCGAACGCCAACAGATCCTGGAGGCAAATACCACCAGCACAATCGAGCCAGATGCCAATCTATTGCATCTCTTACACGACGACCCTGCATCCCCATTTAAAGCGTAAAGCCCGTAGTGTGTTTTACAACAGAACGGGCAATAACGAATTATCTATCAGGCAAACCCAGGACGCCAGCCAATTTATGTAACATCTGACCCTCTTTGTGGCTGACAGCGGTCCCTCCCATATTCAAAATGTTGGCCCCTTCGTTTGCCGAACCAGCCACCTCCTGACCAATCTCTATCAGCCAGCGCTTATATTCATCGGCCTCAGCAGGAGTACTCTTGCGCTGTAGCACGCTTACAGCTCGACTACAGATATCCAATGTTTGGGCATCGTTTGATGGTGACTGCCGCAGCATATCGCGAGCCGTATTTGTCAATGCGTCGATCTACTCACGCTTGATACCCAACGGAGCTACGTCCTGGATAAGCTGATTCCCCGGATGATGATGAGCGGCGTTAAGCATCCCATTAACAATCGCCATCCCCTCTTTTAGAGTTCCGACGACGCCACTCGGCGATGCAACTGCAACGGCTCCACCTACTGACAGTGGAGCCGTAGTAAGAATTTTCCACTCCTCAGGAGTATAGTTTGTGTGTGTTGTCATAATATATGACTTCCTTTCAGTATTCAATCACAAATCTCAAGATCGACCATTACCTACACGTTGTAAACGGCCCCGATGGAACTCAACCTTGCTATTTTGCTTTTCAAAAGGAAGCTCATACCTCCGGCACATCTTACTCGGGCTGCGCCCAACCAGGCAGGTCGGGACGATTTTCGCCGCGCTGATGCAATTGTGTCATAGTTGTAGCGCGTCCTAAATAAGGGCTATGGATATCGTTACGCAGAGCCAGAAGATTGCGCACCTGATCCTGTATCTCGGCGGGCAAGAGAGGTAGCACGACGCCAAGCGCTTTCAGCACTTCGCCATCGGCTGTCTGCAACACGGCCTGATCATGTGCAGCACGTACCTTCAAATCCTGCAACAGCCCGATCGATTGATCGAGTGTCAAATGCACGCTGTGCACCACAGACTTATTTCCCGTATTTTTCATAGCTTATCCTTCTCACAATTTCATAGGCAAGAAATCTTTTCTCTCTAATCAGTATAATTGATTATCTCAAGCACAGGCACACATCAACACAAATTCATCCTCTAAAACTTTCAGACATTCTGCTCTTTTCACTCGAAATCATCATCTATACATACCTATTTTATGTCTACATCCTTTTATAACTTCTCACGTTCAGACACCTTTACCCATCAGAGAGCGTTTTGAGAGATCTAAAGCAAGAAGTTTATCTTCATAAGCGATGCCTTCAATTTCCAGGTATTCAAGCGCTATAAGAATTGCATCTTATTCTTCTCTTGCTATTTTCCTCAAGATATGTCAATATACAGGCAATATCGCATCAGGAGAGACGCTAGATGACAAGCATTCGATATCCAAGACGCCTACAACCGACGAGACTGAACGCCAAGCAGCGCCTCCACGCCCTACTACGCGAAAACACGTCACTCAATTCAGAGGAGCTTGCCCGAAGAGTCGGTTGTACACCCGCATCAGCGCGTATCTGGAAAAGCACATTCTTCGCCAAACAGTATCCCACACAGGAAGAGGAGGGACAGCCAAAGTCACCATAACTATGAAAGCTACAACTTGCGGCTGACTACTATCAGCGCGTAGAATTGAGAAAGCACAAGACAGATTTCACACTATCCCTGGCATAGCAAAGGTACAAAAAATCACATGATCGATTATAGCTGGGCAAACTGCTCAAAAGTCATCAAATCCGAAGTGCAGACCCTGCTCACAGAACTGCAACAGCGACTCGGAGAGAACGTCCAGGGGATCTACCTCAATGGTTCGTTGGCCGCGGGCGGATTTAATCCGGAGCGTAGCGATATAGATGTCCTGGCGGTGATCTCTCACGACCTGACTGGAGCGGTCAAACGTGAGCTGATCACATTACTTTTACGTATCTCCAGGATGCCCAGCCCTCTTGAGATCTATCTTGTCGTAGAAAATATGCTCCAGCCCTTCCAACAACCCATCTCAGTCCACCTCTTCTATGACGAAAAAGAACGCGAGCGCTATCAGCGCGAGATCCATCAAAACGACATGCAGTATTGGTCAACCGAAACGCAGCGCTCAAGCGACCTCACCATCTATCTGGCCACGCTGCGACAATATGGGATCTGCCTCTATGGAAAGAGTATCGAGGAAGAGATCCCGCTTGTACCAGCCGAAGCATTCCGCTCCTCGCTCCTGGTAGAGATGCAAAAAAAGCTTGATCATCGCCTACAAGATCCCATCACATTCATCTTGAACGCCTGCCAGACCGAAGCCTATCTCCGTACAAAAAGTATACTCTCCAAGAGCGCAGCCGGAAATTGGGCACTCACCCAGCTACCAGAAGAATTTCATCCCCTGATCGAGCAGGCACTGGCAACCTATCAAGGCGGGCGCTTGAAGCGTCCCGCAGGACGCGCCATGCTCGATACCTTTGCTGCTTTCATCCAGCAAGATCTGCATTGAGGCTACACCTCTGTCAACGGTGATATTACCCATGGCTTTTTTTATGGATTTTTCCTGTACTCAGTCATAGATAATTGATATTCTATTTTTTTTATGTTATAAACACATTAGTATCCATATATCAAAGAATATGAATATTGATGTTTCATACAAGGTTGTTATCCAGGTGCCACCAAAAAGAAGGACTATCTTTTTGGAAATGAGTACAATTTTTGTAGAACATTATGATGCAGTGAAAGGACATAGGATGTTCTCTTCTACTCGTATGCGTATATCCCAATATACGCGCATAACAGGGATGAGTCTGACTCTCCTCTTCTTCTTAAGCACATCATTATTTATCAATGCGCCAACCACTGTCGCTCGCAGCGCTCCACACATTGGAGCCTTGTCCGAGTACGGACATTGGACAAAGTGGGATGCCAATAGTGCTCCCAGCGATACAAGATGTCGTGCCAACATCGGCGTCCCATGCTACAGTCCCCAGGAGATCCGTCAGGCATATAACTTGAGCTCGCTCGTCAATCACGGTGACACAGGTAAAGGTCAGACAATCGTCATCATCGACTCATTTGGTAGCCCCACCGCCTATGCGGACCTGCAAAAGTTCGATGCCGACTATGGCCTACCTGATCCTCCATCATTTAAACAGCTCGCTCCACTTGGATCGGTGACATTCGATCCCACCAGCGGCGCTCAGCTCGGATGGGCCGAAGAAACATCGCTGGACATCCAATGGGCACACGCGATGGCTCCGGGCGCGAACATCGTAGTGCTCACCAGTCCAGTTGCCGAAACGGAAGGCGTCACGGGCATGCCCGAGTTCCTGAAACTTGAGCAGTATGCCGTCAATAATCACATCGGTAAGATCATCACGCAAAGCTGGTCGGCGACCGAAAATACCTTCTTCGATCCTCAGGGCAAACAAGTACTCAGCCAATTCGAAAAATTCTATCAATATGCCGCCTCGCAACACGTCTCTGTCTTCGCCTCAGCTGGCGACTCAGGCTCAGCCAACGTTGATCTCAATGACAACAACTACCCATTTCCAACCGTTGGTTATCCTGCGTCGTCTCCCTGGGTCACCGCAGTTGGGGGCACAAGCCTGTACGCCGATACCAGCGGCAACTATCAATCAGAGACTGTCTGGAACGATGGACTTGATAGCGCTACCGGCGGTGGTATCAGTCAGTACTTTAAAGAGCCTTTCTATCAAAGTCTAACCTTGCCGAGACAGACACAAAAGTTGTTGAAGGGATATCGTGCCATTCCAGATATCTCTATGAATGCCGATCCTAATACCCCGGTCCCCGTCTACCTGGGTTTCCTGGGTGGAGACAACAACGGTTACTACCTCTTCGGTGGCACCAGCGAAAGCTCTCCCCTCTGGGCAGGACTCACAGCTGATGCCAACCAATACGTTGGACATCCACTCGGCTTCTTGAATCCCATCCTGTACGCACTCGGAGCCAACAAGTTTACAGCCTCCAAAGTCTTCCACGACATCACAGTGGGCAATAATGCCCAGGGAACCATCCCCGGCTACCAGGCCGGTCCTGGCTGGGATGCGACTACAGGTTGGGGCAGTCCTGATGCACAACCTCTCTTCAGTACCTTGAAACTATTGACGCACTGATCCAGGCCCCACGCACAAGCGTACTGACAAGAGCCAACAACCTGCAAGAGATCCTACAGCATGTCAAATTTGATTGCTATAGGATCTCTTCCTCTATATCTCTCAAGATAAAGCATTATCAGGCAACAATGAATTTCTTCACAAGAAGATACTTCACACCGGCCATATTCTGTGCTATACTATTGTTGTATCCTAACAATAAGTAAGCAGGCGGGCAGAAACCTGACGAAGTGGAGATAATTATGACGACCTTAGAGACAAATGTAGCACAGCAGGAGATAAATCCGACCAGCTGGCCTTTACAAAGAGTGGGTTTACGCGTTCAAAATCTGGCACGTAGCATCGAATATTACCAGAGCCTGGGTCTCTCCATCGTCAGGGACGAGCGCGATGAGGCAGGCAACGGCAGCGTAGGGCTTGGTGTAGGGACACGTGAAGTGCTTCAGTTGCGCACGCTCCCTGGAGGCAAACCACGCCCACGCCATTCAGCCGGACTCTATCATTTTGCACTTCTGGTGCCGACGGAGGCCGAACTCGGCTCCTTCTTAACACACAGTCTGGACCGCAGCAATAAAATACCACTGGGCGGCGCTTCAGATCATCTGGTGAGCGAGGCACTGTATCTCACTGATCCAGAAGGGAACGGCATCGAGGTCTACTATGACCGTCCACGTACGCAGTGGCCCTATCAAGATGGACAGCTACAGATGGATACGATTCCACTGGATGCGCAGCGTCTAATCAAGCAGTCCACCGGAGCTTTCACCGGCTTCTCCGACAAACTAAGACTGGGTCATATGCATCTCAACGTCGGAGACCTGGAGCAGAGTTATGCTTTCTATCAGCAGATAGGCATGAAGCTTGTCGTCGGGATGGGCAATCAAGCCTACTTTATGTCCTGGGATGGCTACCATCATCACCTTGGCAATAATCTCTGGGCCGGCAGAAACGTCAGCCCTGTGGCCGAGGATAGTTATGGCATCGATTTCTATGAGGTCAAGCGTCCAGAACTGACGCCAGCGACGCTCAAAGATCCCAATGGTATCACGATAGAGCTCATCTAAGCATTTGCAGATGTGCCTATCTTAGATCGAAGAAGCAGAAGATATTTTCCGACGTTCTCTGCGTAGACGTAGTTTCTTCTGCTTCCAGAGCCACCACACGCAAAGGAAGATGAGACCAACGCCCAGGATAACTACGCCTGATTGCTCGATGATGCGCTGCAATTGATCAAATTCAACGGCGATAAAATAGCCGATCAGGCTGTAGGCAGTATTCCAGAGCGAGGCCGCGATCAATTCCCAAAAGAGAAAGTTCCGATAGCGCATATGTGTAATTCCGGCGCTCAGAGCGACAAAAGAGCGGAGATGTCCGACCACGTGGGATAGCAAAATAGCTGGACCGCCGCGTTTCGCCAGCATTCGACGAGCTAACCGCAAACGAACTTCGATCCGTAAGCGACGTCCCCAGGAGCTCTTACCCCATCTTGCCAGCAGTCCTGCCAGAGCATAGCGTCCAAGCAAGTAATCGATATGATAGCCAATCACGGTTCCGGCCGTGGCAAAAAAGATCACCCAGCCAAGATTGAGTGTTCCCTGCCTCGCATAGAATGCTCCCAGTAGAGCCAGCGTTCCTCCCGGCAAAAAGATACCGAGAAAGGCTGTGTTCTCACCCAGTGCTCCAAGGAACACAATCAGGTATCCATAGGTATCGTAGGCCGCTCGCAGCCATACAATCCATGTCTGGATATGAAACATAGAGCCTTTCTCGACTTTCTTTCTGACATACGACGACGACTACTTAGCTCGTGATTCGATCAATTGCACGTTTACATTCATCTGCTGCTGCCCGCGATAGAGCTGAATTGTGACTGTATCGCCCGGCTTTTTACTGGTCAGAGCCTCAGTAAGAGCAGGTGCGTTATCGATTATTTTGTCACCAACTTTGATGATAATGTCACCAACTTTTATACCAGCCTTCGTCGCGGCACCATCAGCCAGCACATTCACAATCAGAGCCCCGTGATCAACAGAAAACTGATTTTGCGTTGCCATGACGCTATCTACGCTGGTCACATTAACACCCAGGGCTGCTCGACCGGTATCAGTAACTTTCCCTTTCTCGATTAGTTGCGGCACAATAAATTGCACACGGTTCGAGGGAATTGCAAAGCCGACTCCATTGGCAGGTTTCTTAAACTCAGGATCAACAGCTGTGGCAGTCGGAATGCCAACGACTTTACCATCCAGATCGATCAAGGCGCCACCACTGTTGCCAGGATTGATAGCCGCATCAGTCTGAACAGTATCACGCAAAGCACCGACACTACGTCCCAGAGCACTCACAATACCGCTGGTGACTGTCTGAGTAATCCCTAATGGATTGCCCACAGCCAGTACTTCCTGTCCCACCTGAAGTTTTGAAGAGTCGCCCAGTTGCGCCACGACCAACTTCGTCTTCGGAGGATTAACCTTTAGAACTGCAAGATCGTCATCGCTCGTGGCGCCTACGACGGTGGCACTCAATAAGGTTCCATCTGAAAGCATCACCTGGATTTGTTGTGCCCCATTCACTACATGGTTATTGGTCACAATATAGCCACGAGCATCAATGACAACGCCTGATCCCAATCCTTTTCCCGTCTGGGTCACAACGTTCACCTGCACAATAGCCGGCCGAACCTTCGCGATAACGGCTTCACGGCGCGTTTCGATACTTTCTCCAGTAAAGGCGGGCTGCGTCAACGACGCGGTCGACGTTCCATTCGCCTGCGATGGACCTATGCCGGCGCCTCTACCTGTACCAAATTGCCAACCAGCAAATAGTCCAACACTAAAGACACTCAGCAGCACCAGCGCCAACAAAAAGATCGCGCCCGTGCGGATGCGCTGCGTCGAACGTCTGGGCGTATCGTATGGAGGCGGGATAGGGGTTGGAGCCATATTAGTTTCTGTACTTTGCATAGGAGCTTCCTCACTTCTTTCTATCAAGGGCATAAAACACATATCTATAACTATGACAAGCAAAAAAACGCTTCTTAAAGGCAGACATGAGATACATACCATATCGGAACTCCAGAGAGGTCAGAAAGCTTCATCGCTTCTTACCTCCCTGGATTACTATGAGCATACGCTATGTACATGAACTGCTACTGTGAACATCCTGAAATGAAACTGAGAAGACAAAATCAACACAATCCAACGTAGCGTCGTGCCCTCGGGCACGATGTCCCAGTAGCTCGTACGAAACAGCACGATCTCGTCGAGCCACACTGGCCTGCCTGATCATACGTCAAGTGGAACATAGTGCCCGAGGGCACGACGCTACGTCGGGTTGCGCTGATCCCTGACAGAGTCCTATGTTCGCAGTAAGAGTCAGTTCAAGAAGGGAGCCGTAAAGTAAGCGCATTTTCAGGCAAGAGGAAGCCAGATGCGAAATGTACTGCCCTGACCAGGGATGCTTTCAACAGTAATTCGACCATGGAGTTGGATCACTAACGTGTGTGCTATCGAAAGCCCCAGACCGGTTCCCTGACGCATGCGTGCACGGTCGGCTCGATAGAAGCGCTCAAAGATATGTGGCTGGTCAACTGGATCGATACCCATGCCAGTATCACGTATCTGCAAAACCGCCTCCCTCTCTTTGCTTTCGAGAGAAACGGTCACACGTCCTTCCCCTTTCTCCATTATACTGGTCGGCGTATATTTAATTGCATTATCGAGTAGAATGAGCATAATGCGACGTAACGTCTCTTCATCGCCGTGTACTCTGATCGGCTCGATGTGGCCAACATCAATGTGTACAGTGGTATCTTCACTTGCCAGTCGGCCACGCAACTGACGTACGAGTTGCAACACGATGCGATCCAGTTCTACAATTGATGAGGAGCTATGTTCAGCCAGTTGAGAGGATGTGGTCTGTGAAGAAGAAGTATCAATATTGGCATCGGCACGCGCCAGTAGTAGCAACTGCTCCACCAGTTCGGCCAGACGTAGCGTCTCTTCATAGGCATCGGAAAGCATTGTATGCTGCTCCGACGGCGATAGTTCATCGATATGGCGCTGCAAGAAGGCTAGATTCCCCTGGATGGTCGTCAGAGGCGCACGCAGCTCATGTGAGGCGTCAGCGACAAAGCGCTGCTGCCCATAAGCGGCGTGCTCAAGATCGGAGAGCATCGTATTCAAAGTATCAATCACTTGAGCCATCTCATCCTGTCCCTGAGGTCGTCGAATGCGTTGATGCAGGTTGCCGATGCGTGTACCACGCGCCGTTGTCGCTGCGATTGAGCGTGCTGTCCGAGCCATTTCAGAGAGAGGTGATAAGACGCGAGCCGCTATCGCCCAGCCGCCAATCAGAGTCCCGGCAAAGGTTGCCAACCCCACAAACACCAGTAACGTCTGAAAGAGAAACAGTGTTTGCTGGATTTCGCCACGCGACTTTGCGACCAATAACATACCAATGACTGGATCTGTAGCGTCAGCTTGCTGCGAGGAGAGGACAGGAGTCATCACAGGAGTCATCAATTGAGCCCCTATATGAGTAGTTGAGCGGACCATCCTGGCTTCAGTAGAGAGTTGGGGGCGAACAGGTACTGCCTCTACCTGTACCTCTCCTCCATCGACAGCGGCCTGGTATTGGATCGAGTTACCCGATAAAACTTTCTGCGCGTTGGCAACAGTGATCGGAATATGCGTGCGACTATTGTCATCCGAATCGTAAAGCATCGTGCCTTGCTGATTGATAACCTCGACCACAACGCCCGGCTCTTGATAAGCATCGAGCGTCTCCAGATGCACTTGAGCAGGCCAATAGGGAGAGCTGGATAAGAGTTCAGCATTGACTTGTGACTCGGCCACGCGCACTTCTCCATGCACCTGACTGGTGATACTTTGATTAAGCGCATCTGTGACAAGAAAGAGGACCAGCACTGCAAAAAAGAGCAAGGCACTGGCTACGAGCAGACCATACCAGAAAACCAGCCGCAAGCGTAAAGAACGTGGCTTTCTCTGCTCTGTAGGAAGAGATTGCTCGCTAGTTTGCAACGCACGAGGTTCATTCTTTAAAAACATAGCCAACCCCGCGTACGGTATGGATCAAGCGAGTATCGCCATTCGCCTCTAATTTCCCACGCAGATAGCCAACATAGACCTCCATCACGTTCGATGATCCTTCAAAGTCCATACCCCAGACGCGGTCCAGGATGATGTCACGCGTGAGCACCTGACGAGGCCGACGAAGAAAGAGAACCAGGAGTTCATATTCTGTTGGCGAAAGTTCAATCTCGCGCCCCTTGCGATGAGCGATACGCGTCCCCGTATCCAACTCAACGTCCGCATAGCGCAACACCTCCTGACGCTCCACCAGGTTTCTGCGCAGCAGCGCTTTGACGCGAGCCACCAACTCTTCAGGCGCAAAGGGTTTGACCAGATAATCATCTGCCCCCGTCTCCAAGCCCGCCACACGGTCTGAGATCGCATCACGGGCAGTCAGCATCAGGATAGGGACGTTATCGCCGGCAGCGCGCAGTCGCCGCGCCACCTCTAAGCCATCGATCCCCGGCAGCATAACATCAAGAATGACCAGATCTGGAGCACGCTCCAGCGTACTGGTCAAAGCAGCCTTGCCTGTAGCAGCCACGGCAACGCTATATCCTTCGTAGGCCAGGACACGCCGGAGCAGATCTGTAATGCGTGGATCATCATCCACAACCAGAAGATGTGCTTTCATGTTTAGCTTCTTTCCTCTCCTGAACATAAAGTGTTTGCAGATCTGCTGGTACACAACGTCCCAGACCACTTCGACCAGGACAACTTATTCGCTAAGAGAATTATATCATCCCACGCGGCTAACGCTCTCAACAGTCACCGCCGCTCTTTCCTGGAGTTGCCTCATGATCGACTCACGATTGACCACTCCCACCAACCGTTGATCCTCAACCACAGGAATATCTTGAATATCTTGCGCCACAATCATATCCAGAATCTCAGAAAACTGTTGATCGGCTGTAGCAACATACAGTTTTTCGGGCAGACGCATTACATAGCCAACAGGAGTCACCGCCCAGGCATCGCGCTCGACGCGTCCAATATCTGTCAGCGAGAGCGCACCAGCGAAGAAATCTCCCTGTACGACCATCACAGAATACAGGCTCCTGGGAATAAAGAACGTGTCGAACGCCTTCTGGATCGAGATATTCGCCGGTATGACTATAGGATGTGCATCCATCACCTCTGCGACACGCAGTCCTGAGATTGTCGATTGCAAAGCATTGCGCATCCGCGCCGTCCGAGCTGCATCGATCAAAAACCAGCCGATAAAGCCGATCCAGATCCCATTAAAGATATTTCCGGTGAAGAGGCTGAAAGCACCTACGATCATCAGAAGATATCCAAAGCCCTGGCCCACGAAGGTAGCAATATTCATCGAGCGGGAACGATTGCCTGTCCATTTCCAGATGATAGCTTGCAGGACACGTCCTCCATCAAGTGGAAATGCCGGAATGAGATTGAAGCCGCCCACCAGCAGATTCGTGATCGCCAGATAATCCAGCACAGCCTCGGCAGCAGTATCACTGCCCTGTAAGGGTAATGCCATTAAAACGGCCAGACCAGCCAGCAGAAAACTTGTCAGCGGACCCACTAACGCGATCCGTAGCTCGACCCCTGGACGCCTCATCTCCTGCTCGACATCTGCCATGCCACCAAAGACAAAGAGAGTAATCCCTTTCACCTTTTGTCCATAGAAGCTTGCCACCCATGCGTGAGCAAGCTCGTGCAGGAGAATACAGAGCGAGAAAAGTAAAGTGGCGGCAAGTGCGACCATCCAATAAGCCAGCGACGACCAACCGGCAAAAGACTGGGGAAACCAGCTCGTGGCCAGAGACCACGTCAACAGGACGAGAATAATAAACCAGCTAAATTGGGCGAACACATTGATGCCCAGGATTTTTCCAAGTCGAAATGAGCCAACCATACAAATGCTCCTTTCTGCATCGGCATGAAACACATATCTCTATGCAATCAGCAAAGAATTAAAAGATTGTCCCTACAACGCTCTCCTCATATTCAAAGCATACAGCCCCCATATGAGTTAGCACTGTGAAGAAACTGAGATGAAACTAAGTGTTTCAGCGTTTCCAAAAAGGAGCACTCACGCAGGCAGTGAACTCCCCATTGAAGGGGAGCCACCTACGACGCAATCTGGCTATGATGCTCCACCTGACGAGCGCGCAAGCGTAACCAGACATCAGCAATCAGGACAATACCTAAGGCAACAGCAGGTACAACGATCGCTGTCCATGAATAATCATCCAGAATAGCGCCCAGACGCAGATCGTGTAACATCATAGAAGCACCAGTCCAGGCCAGCACCAGAGCAGCGATATCCAGCAGCCAGGGAATCCATTTAATCAGCTCGGCCACCAGAGCACTCCCCACCAGCAAAATGATAATACTCAACAGGATACCGATCGCCAGCACCAGCAAATTTCCATGGGAAAGCGCCCCAACCGCCAGAACATTATCCAGACTCATCGTCACATCGGCCACCAGGATCGTCAGGAGCGCCGGAAAGAAGCCATTTGCAGCTGCGGGGACAAGAGGCAGCTTGACATGTCCAGAGGCTGAGACAGTATCCTGTCCTTCAACCGCAGGAGCTTCTTTGTGCTGCCGATCAGCCAGCAGGCGGATCGCAATGACCAAAAGAATGACACCTCCAATCGCCTGTATCCAGGCGAGTTGCAGTAAGAAGGAGGCAATAAACGCAAACAGGATACGTAAAACAACAGCGCCAGCGCCTCCCCAGAAGATAGCCAACCAGCGTTGCCTTCGCGGCAGTTTGGCGGCCGCCGCGCCAATCACAAGAGCGTTATCCCCGCTCAAGACAAAATCTACTAAGAGGATACCCGCAATCGCGCTCAAGATTTCTATCACAATACTTCTCCATTTTTTTCACATCTATAGATGGCCCACAATACTTATTATCAGAATGTTTATCTTTCCTGACTAAGTATAGTGGGCCTCTATGAGCTAATCCTATGAGAAAGCTTAAATAGAACTGAGAACGTTCAACCGCGCAGGACGACAGAAGATGAGGAAAGTCCCCAGGCTGGCCAGGCCAAACGCGGCAATGGCGAGCGCCATCGGCACAGCGCTCGTGTTGCCACCCAGGCCAACAAGTGGAGCAACGATCGCTCCGATCACAAGCTGCAACACGCCAAGCAGGCCTGAGGCACTTCCGGCGACGCGTGTAGTAGCGAGTGCCAGCGTGGTCGCGTTCGGCATGATCAGACCAAGGCTGGATACGAGCAGGAAGAAGGAGGGCAACAGGCCAATGAGACCGATCCCGGTGAGGACCGAAGCAAGCACACCCAGACCACCAAGGACAAGAATCCAATAGCCCCAGTTCAGAAGTGTCCGCGGCGAAAGCCGATCAATAAGCCGGGTATTAATCTGCGCCGCAATCACAATCCCCAGCCCATTTATCCCGTAGAGGATACCCAGCAGTTGAGATGAGACTCCATAGATCCCCTGGAGAATAAATGGCGAGATGGAGATATACACAATGGTGGCCGTAAAAGCAAAACCACAGGAAAGCGCATACCCCATGAAACGACGATCTATCAGCAACTCACGAAAATCCGAAAATGTGACAGAGATCCCCCCACGCCGTCGACGTGAAACGTCTAGCGTCTCGCCGAGTCCGAATACAGTAACGATAAACAAGAAAGTCCCATAAAGAGTCAGCGTGATAAAAAGGCCATGCCAGGAGGTAAATCTGAGCACCTGTCCTCCAAGCATCGGTGCAAGCATAGGAGTGATGCCATTGATCTGCATCAGTAGCGAGAAGAAACGCACGCGCAAGCTACCAACATAGAGATCGCTGGCAATCGCGAGAGCAATCGCAATGCCAACTGACCCGACAAAGCCCTGCACAAAACGCAGCAAGATGAGCATGATAATTGAAGGCGTAATGTTACAAAGTAGAGCGGTAAGAGCGTAGCTGGCGACTCCAACCAACAAAGGCCGACGTCGTCCCAGCGCATCGCTGATAGGCCCAACGATGACCTGTCCCAACGCCAGACCGAGAATGAAAGCGCTCAAAGTCATCTGTGCCTGCGATGTGCTAGCATGCAGATCATGACTGAGCGAAGGAAGAGCTGGCACATACATATCAGTCGCCAGCGCCCCAAGCGCTCCAAATCCACCTAGGACAAGCACATGAAACACGCGAATCCGGGTCAACGTCGTATGCACCTCAGAGCCCTCAACCGGCAGGCCGCCAGGATACCTCTTTTCACTCTGCTGCACCGACGAAGTATTATTGCTTGACATGATAATCTCCACAAATCATGAAATGGCACACTTATTATTTATCTGATTGAAACGGGAATGGAAAAACACGCTCTGGCTCGACAACAACGACAACTCTCTGCTCCCCTGGTCGCAAATTAGCCGTCGCATCCTGGCCCAGATACTTTTGAGAGAGTGCATTGATGACATCATAATTGAGATCTTCATCAATACGTGCGACCTTGCCTCGAATCTCAAGTGAGCGATAAGGGTTGGTGATGTCAGTGATGGCAAACGCGATACGAGGCTCGCGTACGAGATTACGATACTTCTGACGTACTTTATCCATGCTGAAGTAAAGATATGTTCCATCCCACCTAAACAATACAGGACTTACATGTGGCTCTCCTTTTGGACCAACAGTCGCCACATATGCCATAGCTTTCGATTGCAATATATCTTGATAGTCTTCCGGGATAAGTGACATAATATTCGATTTCCTTTCATTATTAACTTATAAATGTTATAAGTTAATTGATGCTCTTAAATTTTTACGCTTGCCAGGAGTATACTTGATCTGCTATAATGAACGCAAATCATATTTATCATAAGCTTATGAGGAATCTGCATATGAACTTTACACAGCTCCAAAGCTTTGTAGCGTTAGCCGACACGGGCAGTTTCACGGAAGCGGCCTACAGCATCAACCTGACACAATCGGCGGTCAGCCATGCCCTGGCAGCCCTTGAAAGCGAACTGGGTATCACCCTGATTGAACGCAACCGCAAAGGCATGGTGGCTCTCACCAGCGTCGGACAAACGATCATACCGCATGTGCGCTCGCTGCTGGCATCAGCTTCAAGCATCGAACAAGAAGCCAGAGCCGCACATGGAGAAGTTATGGGAAAGCTGCGTCTGGGAAGTATCAGATCCATCATCTCGCCCGGATTACTGGCTAGCGTCTTAAACTGCTTTCGCACTTCATATCCCGACATAGAGGTGGTGCTGTTTGAAGGGGCGATGCATGAGGTAGGCGATTGGATCGAAAAAAGCGTCATCGATGTTGGATTCGTAATCCTCCCCACACATTGCATCGAGGATACACCGATCACAACCGACGAGATGTGCGTTCTCGTCTCAGCCAAACATCCTTTACATACCAGAAAGGCAATAGCGCCCAAAGAGCTACGCGCTGAAGACTTTGTGATGGAAAAAACTGAATGTGCACTGGCACTCATGCAGAAAGCGGGGATGGAGTTGGGGAGAACCGGACCACATATTCGCTATCAAGCCAGCGATAGCGCCACTATTCTTGCGATGGTCCGCGAGGGGCTCGGTATCACACTCTTTCCACGTCAGATGCTTCCCAAAAAGCTTGACGGAGTCATCGCGCTACCACTTGATCCGCCAAAGCCGTTGCAGATCGGACTTGCAGTCAAATCCCAAACGACGGCCTCTCCGGGAGCAAAATTGTTTATCCAAACGGCATTGTCCTGGACACAGGAACAAGCCATATTGAATGTTGTTTGAAAATACTACTATCCTTTTGTAAATTTGTGTTCTTTACTATTGGCTATCTTTTTCTTCTTTGCCAGGTACCTGGGTATCCTGGATCTTATAAGGGCTACCTATCTCCTTCAGCTCTTTTTCAAGATGGGGGTTTAAAATGACTTTATCAATATAATCTGACTGGCCCTCATCTTTTTTCTTCTTATCATCGTCTACCACTACCACACCTCCTTCATCATAAAGCTTTGAGTACCCCAACAAGTTCCTCGATAAATGTATCCACACAATTCCATTCAGGCAACGGGATCAGGCGAAACGGAGTGGATTGATAGCATTTATGCGCTCCGTAAGCTCCTAAAACAAAATGCTGAGCCAGAAGACGTCGCTCCTCACACGCCAACTCAGAAAAATGTACAATCAACTTTTCATACAGGTCGTCGATTAACAGAAAGGAACGCGGTGATACTGCCAGTTGAGACGCAATAAGCCTCAATTTCGCTCGTGGATCCTCACAAAACCTGATGTTTTCCTGCATCGGAAACCGATAACGCTGCAACCATGTTCTTGTTGCTTGTTGCAAGTCATGATCCCAACGCTCAGTACTTCCTTTACGTGCTGTACAATAACCAATATCAACGTGATCCTGATACCGCGCAAGTTTCAAAGCGAAACAGCGAAGCCCAAACATGCCAGATACCATATAGAGTATATGTATCCCTACTACATCTATCACATCCTACACAGTATAAATTTAACCGAAAGCAACGTGTTTGTCAATACAAATATCCATGGTAATTCTGTTTTCCCACTTCTTATTCACTTGAGATTTTTTGGTCTCATTGGTATACTATGTTCGGCAACTCTGTCTGGTATCGAACGGTCTTTCAATCGACCACGTCCAAAAAGAAAGCAACGCATGAAACAGAGCACTCAGATAACAGGTACGATTCACAGTGGGATACTCGCCGTTCAAGCTGATGATCAACCTGCCATGACGATAACAGTTGGCTCTCCTGACTGGTTTAGCTGGTTGGATAGTGCTACTTCCTTTATCTTCTATGGTGAGGAGGGACATTTTACGGCGCATAAGACTCGTGCAGGTAACCAGCGCGGGAATGCTTATTGGCGAGCCACACGACGTGTCCAGGGAAAGCTCTACAGCGTCTATCTCGGATCATCTACAAAGCTCTCGCTCCAATCATTGCATAACGCCGCCCACGAACTGATGATACGGTCACATGAAACAACCTCATCATCTACAGAGACAGCAGCATCCAGCAACACAGATTCACCCACTGACCTTTTGTTGGCAACTAAATTTCACATTCCACGCCTGCCAGTACAACATATCAAGCGGCCACACCTGCTTACGTTACTGGAGCAAGGTGTCAGGATGCCTCTCACGCTGATTACGGCACCCGCAGGCTCCGGCAAGACAACACTACTGGCGGAATGGGCCATCACAACCTCTTTACCGGTTAGATGGCTCTCGCTTGAGGCTTCTGAGAACGATCCTACCCGCTTCCTCTCCTACCTCATAGCCACGCTTACGCCACCAGGGGAGCGTTCTGAAAATATCGAACAGGATTATCAGCCAACAAACCCTCAGGACTGGGAACCAATCTTGATTCGCGTGATCAACGCCATCACACACCAGTTCAAACAAGACACTATCTTGCTACTGGATGATTATCAGCTTCTCACCTCAGAAACTATCCATACTATCATGCGCTTCCTACTCGAACACTTACCAGCCAGACTGCATATTATTGTCGGAACGCGTACGAGTCCGCCATGGGCATTGGCGCGTCTGCGTGCCCACAATCAGATCTGCGAGTTAGGCATCAAAGATCTGGACTTCTCCTTTTCCGAAACAGCTGCGTTCGCACATAACATGGAACTGACACTCTCAGACGAAGCGACGCATTTGCTAGCAACCTCTACGGAAGGATGGATTGCGGGTATTCAGCTACTCACGCTGGCGCTACGCGGACATGAGGATGCGGCTCGTTTTCTAAGACAATCTGGTCCAATACATCATTTCCTGCGCGAATACATAGAAGAAGAGATTCTGGGACAACAGCCAGCAGAGATACAACGTTTTCTGCTGCATACCAGTCTGTTAGAACGGCTCTGCGCACCACTATGCGACGCGCTCCTCGGGACGACTGATGCCAAAAAGCAGTTGATCGAGCTACGGAAAGCCAATCTCTTTATCAGCGCCCTCGACGAAGCAGGTACATGGTATCGCTATCATCCTCTCTTCGCCGAAGCATTGTCAAACCAGTTACGAGAGCGAGAGTCTGAGCACATAGCAGAACTATATCGTCGAGCCAGTAGCTGGTATGAAGCACAACAATGGGATGAAGAAGCCTGCAACTACGCCTTTCTCGCCGATGATCAACCACATGCAGCGACTCTGGTAGAGAAGCTTCTGCCAGGTTTAATCGCCCAGGGGAAACTGATACTCCTGGGTACATGGTTTAAACAGCTCTCGCCTGAGATAATTATGACCTCTCCCACACTATTTATCACTTCAAGTATCTTAAAACTACAACACAATGGCATTTCAACCAATTCTGAACAGGTTATACAATCACTTTTCGAGCAGATCAATCAACAAGCCGACATGCATACTCAAAACACCGCATCATTCTGGGCTGAACTGCAACAAGGTCAGGTGCTCTTGCAGGCCATGGTAGCCATGAACCAGGGTGATATGGCACGCGTTATCTCTCTCATCAGCGCAGCAGCACCCACAAGCCCAGAAAAGGCAAGCGATTTAAGCAATATAATCACCGTGATCCAGAGAATCATGCTTGGAAATGCATATAGCGCGAGCGGAAAAATGGATGTCGCAGAACAAATTCTCCAGCAATCTATTCTGCCAGAGAAGAGTAATTCCTCATCGCTCATGAATCTTGCCCGATTGCCTAGCCTGATCAACCTGTATGAAGCGCAGGGGAGACTGCAAGAGCTAGGAAAGTATATTAAAACGCTGCTACAAGCACCAACGTCTCATCCCGATCATCCAATTCAACCAACCGTGTTCACGATGATGAACGAACGCTATGCAGAACTACTCTATGAGTGGAACCGACTTCCTGAAGCAGAGTTTTATGCGCAACAGGCATTCGAGCACAATCAAGCTCTAGATTACCCTATCCCCCTGATATCACTGTCAAGCCTGGAACTACAAGTACGTGTGGCTCTGGCACATAACGACAACGAGCAGGTTCAACAACTGCTCTCACACAATGAGTTCAAATTGGCACGCGATAAATATCTGCCTGAGCAGGGGACAAAACTCCTTGGGATCATCCTCGCACGCATTGCCCTCATCAGCGGACAACCAGAACTCGGCATATATGAGAAGGCCATCGCAGGAATACATTTCGATGATCAGATCACGCTTCATCTTATGAGCAACGACTACGCTGCTTATATCACGCTGGCACGTGGACTGGCTGCTCGCACACGTACACAACATCCGGTTCCCTGGTTAACACAAGAGCTTATCCTACTTCAGCAATTGGAAAGCATCACAACAGCCATGGGTTGTGATGGATGGCTCCTAGAGATCCAGATACTCACAGCCCTGGCGTTACACGCCCAGGGCAAGATCAAGCGTGCCCTGATGACACTAGGGCCAGCGCTTGCTCGGGCGGAGGTGGAAGGTTATATCCGCCTCTTTGCCGATGAAGGGGAGCCAATGGCTTCCTTATTAACTCAGATTGATGCGTATACAACGGCATCATCAGGTTATATTCAACGTATCCAGGCGGCCATCCGGCCCTCGCATGCTACAGCTAACACCTCATCCAGAACTGTATCAGGCGCTACGCTCCCCGAAGCTTTGAGCCCTCGCGAACAAGAAGTGCTGGCCCTCCTTGCACAAGGGCTCACCAATCAGCAGATAGCGGAGCAACTGGTTATCAGCCTGAATACCGCCAAGCGTCATACCAAACACCTTCTTGCAAAACTGACGGTCACCAATCGTACACAGGCAGTAATACGCGCACGCGAACTACATCTACTCTAACCTCACCGGTCAATAAATACCCCTCAGCAATGCTCCTTTGTGGGTAAGACTATTTCATCCACTCGCGATAGACTTACTGCTAACAGAGCCTTACTGTTACATCTTTTTTAATTCTATGATCACAAAAACAAGAGGAGTATATATTAATGTCCAATACATTACAGACCGATGTTTTAATCGTTGGCGCGGGGCCAGTGGGCCTGACATTAGCTCTGGAGCTTGCTCGTCGCGGCATCTCCTTTCACATCATTGATCAGGCTCAAAAATATGCCATAGGAACACGCGCACGCGGAATCAGTGCACGGACGCAAGAAGTATTCGAAGATTTAAACGTTCTAGAACCCTTCTCAGCTTATATTGAGACCTCTCAACCCACACGTTTCTACGATCATAACCAGTTAGTAAGTGAGGTAGCCCGTCAGATTGTACACCCAACTCCCGCCAAACCATATCCAGGTAACGTGCTCGTCAGCCAGCAGCATATCGAAACGATCTTGCGCGAGCGGCTGGCACACGATGGACACCATGTGGAATTGGATTGCCCCCTGATCGGTTTTACACAATCCTCGGAGCAGGTCATAGCCTCAGTGCAACGAGCAGGTAAAAAAGAAGAGATACAAGCACGCTACCTGATCGGTTGCGATGGTGGTAACAGTATTGTGCGTAAAACAGCAAAGATCTCGTTTCAGGGCGAGACCAGAGAAGAGATCACCATGTTGTTCGGCAACTTGAACGTAAGTGGAGTAGATCCCAACTTCGTACACTTCTGGGCACAGCCAGGGAGCGGCCCAGTTTCACTCAGTGCCATGCCTCTGAGCAACACCTGGTTTTTCACCGCGCCCATCGAACCAGATGAACATGGCAAGCTACCTGATCCAACCATGGAGACTTTTCAGCGCGTCTTCGCAGAACGCGTAGGAAATCCTGACATTCATTTCTCCGACCCTATCTACCTATCCATCTATCGACTAAACGTACGCATGGTCAACAGCTATCGCGCTGGTCGGATCTTCCTGGCTGGCGATGCCGCCCATGTCCATGCGCCCGCTGGGGGTCAGGGCATGAATACGGGTATTCAGGACGCGCATAATCTTGGCTGGAAGCTCGCGTACGTACTCGCCGGAGGTACAGATACTCTCCTTGATACCTATCAGGAGGAGCGTCTCCCCGTTGCCCAACAGGTACTCAATTCCAGCACGGCCCGCATTCAATCCTGGACGGAAACCGATGCTGCTAACAAATCATCTGGGATTCAGAATATGAGCAAGGCGATGCAGGGAAGTGATCCGTTCAGTGATACCACCCAGCTAAGCGTCAACTATCGCGGAAGCAGCCTGGCGCGAGATCTAGACGAGACAACGGGCATCCGTGCTGGTGATCGCGCCCCTGACGCCCCCTTGCTGCTCAAAGAGAACAAAGAAGCAGTTCGACTCTTCGAACTGCTACGAGGCACACATTTCACACTGCTCTCTTTTGGCAATCAGGACCTGCCCACTCTGCCCGCTGCGTACCAGAGTCAGATACACAGTTACAGAGTCATACAGACAAACGAAAACTCATCTGATGAGCACACCTTGATCGATAGCGCAAGCTATGCCCATAACGCCTACGGCATCACTGGAGACGCCATCATCCTCATCCGCCCGGACGGATACATTGGCCTCACGGGTAGCCATGCCGACGCAAAAGCAATTCTCGATTACCTGCGAGACATGGTCTTGCCTGTAACTCAAGACGCCATCAAAACAAAGTAACATCGTACGCTGAGCACACAATATTGTTCAAAGAAGGAAACGTTTCCTCCAAAGAGCTTAAGCCAGCAGACGTAGCGGCGCGGCTCCGCCGTGCTGTCAGTGGCTCGTATGATTCGGCCAAGAGGCTGTCTCTCAATGGACCCCCTGGGGAAACGTGATCATACGAGTCATAGACAGCACGGCGGAGCCGCGCCGCTACGTCGGTGAGCGTTGACACTATTAGATTTCTGGAACAGACAGAACGGCTCCTGTATGCGCCGATGTCACCAGAGATGCATAGCGACGCAGCCACGAGCTCTTGACACGTCCTTTCACATGGACCACCTTGCTCAGACGCTCCTCAATCTGTTCGGGAGTCAGTTGGACCTCCAGACGGCGCTCACCCAGATCAAGATGGATCATATCACCCTCATTGAGGGCTGCGATGGGACCATTCGCTGCCGCTTCCGGTGAGACGTGACCGATACAGGCTCCACGTGTGCCACCCGAGAAGCGACCATCGGTGATCAAAGCAACCTTATCGCCCAATCCCATCCCCATAATATTCGCCGTTGGAGCCAGCATCTCCTGCATACCGGGGCCACCACGCGGACCCTCGTAGCGGATCACGACGACGTCGCCGGCTTTGACATGACCGTTGAGAATACCAGCGCAGGCTTCCTCCTGTGAGTTGTAGATGCGAGCAGGACCAGTATGCTTCATCATCTCAGGAGCGACGGCCGCGACTTTCACAACCGCGCCTTCGGGGGCCAGATTGCCAAACAGGACTGCCAATCCGCCGCGCTCGTTGTAGGGATTCTCAAGCGAGTGGATAACTTCGGGATCTTTAATTTCGGCGTCAGCGATATTCTCTCCAAGCGTCTTGAGAGTCACCGTAGGACGATCCATATTGATCGTGCCTTCTTTCCTCGATAGCTCTTTGAGGATAGCTCCGATACCGCCAGCGCGATCCACATCCTCCATATGCCACGATCCAGCGGGACTGACCTTACACAGATGCGGTGTCCGCTCGGCGACACGATTGATCCGCTCAAGCGAATACTCAACACCGCCCTCATTGGACAGAGCCAGCGTATGCAGGACCGTATTGGTAGATCCACCCATAGCCATATCCAGAGCGAAGGCATTATCGATACTCTCCTGATTCACGATCTTGCGCGGCGTCAGATCTGCTTTAATCAGTTCGAGAATCTGACGACCAGCCTGTCGTGCCAGTTCAACACGTCCCTCACTATTCGCCAGCCTGGAGCCATTGCCTGGCAGAGCCAATCCCATCGCCTCCATCAGGCAGTTCATCGAGTTGGCAGTGAACATGCCGGAGCACGAGCCACAGGAAGGACAGCTCTTCTGTTCCAGTTCAAGCAACTGCTCGTCAGTAATCTTGCCCGCCTGATAGGCTCCGACACCCTCAAAAATACGAATCAGGTCAGAGCTACTCCCATCAGATAGCTTCCCGGCCGCCATAGGACCACCACTCACAAAAATAGTTGGGATGTCCAGACGCATCGCAGCCATCAGCATACCGGGAACAATCTTATCGCAGTTCGGGATACAAACCATACCATCAAAGCGATGAGCCTCAATCATAGTCTCGACACAATCAGCGATCAGCTCACGACTCGGAAGAGAATACTTCATCCCGATATGGCCCATAGCAATGCCATCATCAACACCAATCGTATTGAACTCAAACGGGACACCACCAGCAGCCCGAATAGCCTCCTTCACCAGCTTCCCAAAAGCCTGCAAATGCACATGTCCTGGCACCACATCCACATAGGAATTACAGACTGCGATAAAGGGCTTATTGAAATCATTCTCACCGACAACACCGGTTGCACGCAACAAACCACGGTGAGGAGCACGCTCGAAGCCGAGCTTAATCTGATCTGAACGCATTGCGCCTCCTTGACGCCAGCAGAAAGGAACGCATCCTGCCCAACGTCGACCTGACAAAAGATATAGAAGATAAATATATACGGCGAGGATCTTTTTGAGGAAAAAACATGGCGTGACGATTGCTTTTAATAGCATCTTATTTGAGGATAATCTGTCTCACAAGCTTCATAACCATATGTGCTCCTCAAAAAGATCCCTACAAGACTCAAGTATAGCACAGGCGTGCATCTATCCAAGTGGAGATAATTCCACCTGGACAAGCTTGTCCTTGCTGAGCTTTCTCGCATCCTTTAACTATAACAAAGGCAGTCTTCATTCAGAAAAGGCCACACAACAAGACGTTCCTGTTTAGAGAGCCAGACTTTGCGGTCGACCCCAGCTAACAATACCACGGACACGAAAAGTGACCAAGCCATCTGAATGGGATTTTTGCAAGATATCTGTCGCCTCATGATCAAAGGCATTGGCTCTCTCTAGACCCATTCTATCGCGTGAAAAGCCGCTACGCGCATGATACGACTCAACATACTGCTCAATTGATTGCGTTACAGAAACAAAATCGGTTACGCGTTCACCAAGAGGCAAAAAAAGGTGACGCTGCTCAAGTTCAGACACTATATCGTAGCCCTTAAAATCTCGATTCGTCGTATAGCGATCAATGACCTCATGTAGCTCATTAGCAAAGGGATGAGGCTCTATACCGAGACTCACGATGGCAAGCAAACCATGAGGCGTCAATAGAGAAGCGAAGCGAGGCAAAACCTGATACCAATCCATCCAATGCAGACTCTCGCCCGCCGTAATCAAAGCATAAAGAGGATCTAAAGGGACATCTTCAGCCCGACCCTGTATCCAGCGCAAGCGGGGATCATCTCCATGAGGTAGACCACGAGCATAATCAAGCATCGCCTGAGAAAAATCCACAGCATCAACGCGCCCAACACGCTCCACCAAAGAGCGTGCCAGATAACCAATACCGCAACCAACATCAAGCACATAGCGCGGCTCATCCCGTATCAGGGCCTCCAAAAGATCAAAGGTCGCCGCTGGATAGGATGGACGCAGCGAATAACTCGCAGCCACACTGACATCTTGAAATGCCATCGCGTGCTGCTCGCTTAAATAATCAGGCTTTGACTCCATCAAACAAAATCCTTTTAGCTTTCCGACATCTCGCCCAACTGTTTCAGACGATCTAGCCTTTCCTTCTCCTCAGCTACTAGCCAGCGATCCTGGCTCAACAGAGCATAGGCTTGCGCAAAATATGGGCGACTCTCGGCTATTCGTCCTAAGGCAAATAGACATTCAGCGATTTCCTCGGAGACATACCCTTCCTGTTCCTCATCACTCTGCTCCCATTCTACCAGAAGTTCCTGTTGGAGGGCCAGCGCCTCCGTCGTACGCTGCAAGGAGCGTAAAGTTCGACCCACGCACCAACGAGCAATCCGTATCCTGATCGCTGTACCATGCTCCAGCTGCCATTGGAGGGCTTTCTGGAAATAATCCAGTGCAACCGCATAGTCGCCCTGCTCATGATACATCCAACCTAAATTATTGTACAATGATCCACACCATCCACGCGCCTGCTCGTCAGACGAGGCTTCTGCGTGCTGGAGAGCGATCTGATTCCAGCGTAATTTTTCCTCAAAAGAACTGGCAGCAATCGCCAACATGTGAGCGGCATCAACAGCAAAGAATGCCTCAGCTTCCTGTGTCCGAGCAAGATCCCAGGCTTGCTGAAACCAGATCATTGCCTCACCAGCCTGATCTGAAGAGTTAAAGACCCGTCCTCTCTCCAAAAGATAGCGAATAGTTGGCAGAGCTTGTTCATTCCCTAATTCTTCCTTTACACGATCGAGAGTTATATTTGCCTCCGCAAATTGTCTTTGTAATCCTTGAGCGCGTGCGATCTGCGTGAGCAACTGCAAGTAATACAAGCGATCATGTGTGCTCTCTGCCTGTGGAAGCAGCCGACGAAATGCGGCTTCTGTCTGATCGGGATGTTGATAATCCCATAATGCATCAAAATCGAGTTGTGGCATACATAGTTCTCCGTAACTGCCATTACAGTAACATATCCAGGTCAAAAGAAATGAGGAACAGTCTCCTCCAGTCACTTGCTCATTCCGTCTGCGTAAGACTAAAATGGAAAGGAGAAATGTCTTGAGATAATCGTAATGGAGAAAAAACACATGGATACATCAGCGCTTCATTCTTCAATAGTACGAAGTACTTTGGATGCGATAAACGAGGGAAAACTTGAAGATTTTATGGCTCTGTTTGCTCCAGATGCGGCGGTTGTCGATGTCTCAACCTATACCGGCATCCAGGAGATCAGAAGCTGGGCGCAGCGAGAAACGTTCGGCGTGCAGATGCGCTTCCATTTAGAGGCTGAAAAGAATAAAGAGGGCACAATTGTGGAAGGACATGTCCATTCTCACGGTGGCTATAACGGACCCGCCACCTTCACATTTACACTGCGCAACAACCTGATCGAGCGCCTCCTCATCGAGTAGCGTCATACACTCGCGTAAAATACTGTAAAGATAGGAAATAAAAACCTTCGCCCAAGGCGTCAATGCTCACCTCATTGGGATCGCGTTTTCAATGCGACATCGGCGCGATGACCTTTTACAGAGTACTACGTGTACTTCCTTTACCTAAGAGTGTTGCTCGCGTACGGGTTACGGGACATCGTACGCGAGCAACACTCTTAGGCGGCTCGTTTGAGCAGGGTGGCCAGAAATTCTTTGTTATCAGATGCTTTGCCAAGCTGTTGGAGCAAGGCTTCTAAAGCATCCTGACCCTGCTGCTCGGAGAGTTGTGCAAACATGCGGCGCATCATGACGACGGCGTGATAGGTCTGAGGATCATAGAGAAGCTCCTCACGACGTGTACCAGAGAGTCCTATGTCGATAGCCGGGAAGAGACGACGCTCGGCCAGTTTGCGACTCAGGACCAGTTCCATGTTGCCGGTTCCTTTGAGCTCTTCATAGATGACGTCATCCATGCGGCTTCCGGTCTCGATCAATGCGGTAGCGATGATCGTCAGGCTTCCGCCCTCTTCCAGTTTGCGAGCGGCCCCAAAGAAGCGTTTCGGCATACTCATGGCGCTGGGATCAAGACCTCCAGACAGACTACGTCCGCTCGATTCGACGGTCAGGTTGTAGGCGCGAGATAAACGGGTGAGACTATCGAGGAGTACGACGACATCTTTCCCTTCTTCGACCAGCCGCTTGGAGCGCTCCAGCACCATTTCGGCGATATGGGTGTGGGTAAAAGCTGGCTCGTCAAAGGTCGAGCTGATAACTTCTCCATGTACGGCGCGTTGGAAGTCGGTGACTTCTTCCGGGCGCTCGCCAATCAGGGCGATGATGACATGCACGTCTGGATAGTTCTGCGAGATAGCGTTGGCGATCGCTTTCAATAAGATCGTTTTTCCGGCCTTTGGTGGAGCAACAATCAGGCCGCGCTGTCCACGTCCGATAGGGGAGACCAGATTCATTAAACGGCACGATAGATTACTTGGATCGCTCTCCAAACTTAGCATTTCGTGTGGGAAGATGGGAGTGAGAGCTTCAAAATGGGGACGGAGGCGGATGGATTCAACACTACGTTCGTTGACGTTTTCGACACGGAGCAGGCCAGCATACTGTTCACGCTCCTTGGGAGGTCGAATCTGACCACCGATAAAATCACCTTGCCGTAATCCGAAGCGGCGAATCTGCGAAAGCGAGACATAGACATCTTTGGAGCCGGGTAGATAACGCTCCGAGCGCAAGAAGCCATAGCCGTCTTCGACGATATCGAGCACGCCTGAACCGGGCATTGCCAGCTCTTGATCCGGAATGACAGGTGACGAAGGCACATTCATCATATTTCCCTCAATGTTGGTAGAATTACGCTGGAAATTTGGACGATTTGGACGAACCTGTTCTTCAGAGGCAGGCATCGCAGTATACATCATTGACTGAGTATTTTTCATAGGATTAAATGATAGGGGTCACAGGATCTGAAACTGTCCCCATCTCCTTTCGATGAAACAGATTGTTATGGGTAGAAGATTGAGAGGAAGGTTATAGGGTACATGCGTAAACACATATCCCCATGTATGCAGAAGTAAGCGTGATGGAGTAGCAATTGTAGCTTAAACAACATTCGCATTATTGATATAACCGGTCTGTAACCACCAGGTCAAGAGATTATCAATTTCTTCATCTATATGAACAATCAGGATGCTTGCTCTATTCCCAATCACGTTTTTCTGGCGAAAAAACAGACAGATCACCAGCATTCATCCCAAGAATGACTTCCTCTTTGAAGGTCTGCTCCTGGGACATTGATACTGGGAGCATGGATGAGTATGACTTCCTGACATTCATACATAGACACGATATATACCGGGCTTAGATTTGCCAGACTTCCACAGCATTCTGTGAAGCCGACGCGAACCTATTTCCATCCGGAGACCACACTACGTGATTTGAGCCGAAACGACCAGTGAGCGGACTGCCACCTTTTTGAGCATCCCACACATGCACCATACTACTCTTGCTCAACGACCAGCCAGATGAAGCAATGCGCCTCCCATCAGGAGCCCAGGCCACTGAATCTACATTCTCATAGTGACCCATATAGCTGAGCAAGGGATCTCTTTCATGAAAGGCATCCCAAATGTAGACCATGCCGTCACCACTGCCGGAAGCGATGCGCGTTCCATCTGGCGACCAGGAGATGGCTTGCACATAATTATGCATACCATCGCGCAAGGATGTTCGATTGGGAGGTCCAACAAAGGTCAGCGTGGGACGACCTTCTTTTTGCGTATTCCAGACGTGAATCGTATGATTGTTGCTGCCAGCAGCGATCCGCTTCCCATCCGGCGACCAGGCCACCGCAAAAGCGCTATACTGATCACTCTTCAAAATCAGGCGTGGATATCCTCCCACCTGGATATCCCATATCTGGACGGCTCCATCGCTCACAGAGGCAATCTGCATGCCATCTGGTGACCAGGCCACCGCATCTACTCGATCAGAGCGACAGGTGTACGTCTGTAAGAGAACGCCACGTTGCGTATCCCATACCTGTACTAACCTTCCTCGATCAGCTGAGGCCAGACGATTGCCATCCGGCGACCAGGCCACCGATTGAACCTCATTGGACAACCTGATCGAAAAGAGTAAGGGATTTTCACTGTTTACGACATTCCAGACTTTCATCGTTTTATCCGCCCCAGCCGAGGCAACACGTGTGCCATCCGGCGACCACGTCACCGACTGAACTAAATCAGTATGCCCTTCTCCAATTACCAGGGTTGTTCCTACCGATGGCCCTCCCGCTTTAGGCGAGGTAAACGTTGGTGAAAGTGGTGCCGAGATCGTAGGTGTTTTCCTCACTACTGCCTGGACAACGGGAACCGCTAAATGCGGCGAGGAATAATTAATTGGGGCCTGCGCCGCTTGCTCAAAAGCTTGTGCAAAATCTAAAATACGCGGGAAACGTTGCCTGGGATCTTTCGCCAGTGCCCGAAATATGACTGCCTCCAACTCGGCAGGAATCAAGGGATTGTAATGACGCAAAGGTGAAGGGATGGCGTCTCGATGCTGATAGGCCAGCGCATGGTTATTCCCATGAAATGGACGCACCCCACATAACCATTCATAAACAACAATCGCCAGCGCATACTGATCGCTCGCTACTACTGGCTTGCCTCGGAACTGCTCTGGAGCCATATAATGAGGCGTTCCTGTATTATCTGTGGTATCGACAGATGCAGAGTTATAGATCACCGATGCAATACCAAAATCGCTCAGGAGCAAATTATCACGCTCATCCAGCAACATATTCTCAGGCTTCACATCGCGATGAATAATGCGAGCATCGTGCGCATATTGCAAAGCTTCAGCCATATATCTAACGTAGGTTGTGACAGTTGGCAGAGGCACCTGCACACCTGTATCGTAACGATTGCGTAACGTTCCTCGTGCAGCGTACTGCATTACCAGAAACGGGGTATAAATATTTGCCATCCCAAAATCAAACACTGATAAAATATGGGGATGATTAAACGCAGCCACGATTTGGGCTTCGCGTAAAAAGTCTTTGACATCATGGGCTGTGAGCCGGCCAGATAAAACCTTGACAGCAACCTTTTTCTTCAAATACTTATGCTGCGCCAGATAGACCTCGGCATAGCCTCCTTGCCCTATCAGTTGAAGGAGTTGATAATTACCAAGGTTCTGTCTTAATCGATCGTTCATACAAATTATTCCTGCCTTTTTTTACTCCCACATTGCGATACTACCACCCCTTACCAGGGAGAGAATTTCTGCCTGAACACAGAATACCGCTGAGTATAGCCAGTCCTGCTTCGTTTTGGGTAATTATCGCATAAAAATCGGCGAATGCACTATTAACAGACATTTTGTGCTATTGATCTAGAAGTTAGAGATACCTCTAAGTCATGTTGGGACCAGTGCCTGATAAATAATACGCAATCTCTGGGCCAGTGTAAGGATGTCTGTAAAGTACACCACAAAAGTGTAAGAATGTCTGTAAAGCACATCACAAAACGGAAAGGACGCAGACAAAGTCGCTCAGTTTTCTCTTTTACAGAGGCGAAGCGTTAAAGACACAGAGCTACTACATTCTGGGAGCTGAAGTCTTAGGAAATAAGCGTTGTCTTAAGACTTCAAAGAGCGGGCTCGTTAAGAAAAGCACGAAGAATAAGATAACAATCTTTTCCATCATCCTGGAAAAATCCCCCTCGCACCCAATAAGATAAAATGATGAGCGCCAGAACAGAATGACCAGTGTAATAGCTGCCAAAATCAGAAGATGCCAGATAACAATTAAAACCTTACGCAATGTAGGATTCCTCGCCCACGAGACAGTCACAACTTGTATCTTATGTTCCTGATTATCTTCCAGCATGGCGAATCTCTTTCACGCAACAAGGTCAACAAAAGCACTTTTTCTTGTCAGAGTATATCATAAATCCCACAAGAAAACATATATACATACACATATGCACTATGACTCACCAAAAGTTGTATAGCATCTTCTCTTCAAATACCACAAGACCCGGACTATTTATTGCGGAGAAACTCCTTCCACGTCAGGTAATTGAAGCAAATAACCACCTTTCAAAAAAGCAGCAAAGCTCTGCATCTCTTGCTGGTAGCGTGCAAGCTTTGCTGCCTGCTCCTCCCTGGAGCGTTGCGGTTGATAGTCGCTCCCATTCATCTGAAGGCGACTATGTCCAAAACTATCATTATGCAGGTACAGTTGCTCGTCATATGAGGCCTGATGCACGCTATAAAAGGCCTCTAGAGCTTGATGTACCTTCCATGAACCCCGATAATAAGCAACGTTCTCCTCGTGAGCCAGACGAAACATCTCACTATTCAGTTGATTCAGTACGTCACGAGCAGCGCCACTCTCCTCAGCCTCCCGATAGCGCTGATTCGCCTCTGAAGCTCGTCGACGTATATCTTCAGTACCAACGGCATGAAAATCGACCCAGGGAGCAGCATGCCCATGATCAAGATGCCCTTCACAAGAAGAGCTCGTCACGACACCAAGCACATTCAATGCAATTGCCAGCTCCATAATGCCCGCATCGATCGGTCTCCCCAAAGCATCTTGCGCTCGTTCCAACTGCCTGGCAGCCTCAAGCCATCCTGCTGGAAGAGCTGATTGTTGATATGACATGTCTCATCCTTCATCATAAAATCCAAAAATGATATTCTCTTAAAGTTCCCTTCTTAAAGGAGAAATACAGTTCAAATATAACACCATATGCATCATCTTACCAACCTCAACCATTAAAACAATCACCGATAAATAGTAGAGATTATTCAGAGTGGAGCATATTACATCTGGGCCATGATTCTCTCGTATAAATACAGTGGCTCAAACTACGTGTGCTATACTAAATCATAAGAGAAACGTTCTAGGAACTAGTTGATAAATATACACCTACAAAGTAAACACAATCAGAGATTCTCAATGGAGAGAAGACGGCCCTCAATATGTGGACCATGATGACGCGGAAGGAGCACGTTTGACACATCATTTAAACGATCAAGAACAGGATTTTTCGACGCGAGAAACCAGAGAAGTATATTTACACTCCTTGCACCTGCACGATCAGGACGCCTATGCCGCAAGAATTCAGGATAGATCCACGCCACAATCCGAAGCAGCACGCCAACGGCGCAGAAGCATGACGAACGAAAGATATACCGCAGTAGCAGACAAGCCAGCTCCCCGCTTATCATCGCCAGCAGTTCCTATAAAAAGGCATACGCAGCGCATACGCCATAAGATTGCTCTGGGAGCCACATGTAGCCTCTTACTTTTGTCATTCGTCTCAATCATACGTTACGAACAGGAAAAGGCTCATTCAGTCATCACCAGCACCATTATCACCCAACCCACACAAAGTAATACAGAGAAACAACCCGCCCATAATCCTACGACGCCACAAGTAGCAGCAACACAAGCACCGTCACAACAAGCCATGCAGCCAGAACCTACCACCCTACCAGATCAGCAAGCAACATCGCTCCCCATACCGGCTCAAACGGCTTCCACGCCAGTACAGACACAAACAACGCCACCGATAACACCAACGCCAACATCAAAACAAATGACAAAAAATGAATACATCGCCATTGCCCGTTCAGACGCAAAAAAAGTCGGGATCAATCCAGATTATTTTGTCCGACAGATCCAGCTAGAAAGCGGCTTTAATCCAGATGCCCAGGCGCCTTCGGGAGCCACAGGCATCGCTCAATTCATGCCAGAGACAGCCAGCGGCCTGGGGATAGATCCCACAGACCCGCTAGCCTCGCTCAAAGCGGCCGCCCAGATGATGGCAAATCTCACGCACCAATTTGGCAACGACTATGCCAAAGCGCTGGCAGCCTACAACCTTGGATCGGAACGTGTCGAGGAGGCAGAGCAGACTGGAGGGGCCAATTGGCTTGAGCAATTGCCAACCAGCACACAAAATTATATCCACGAAATCATGGATTGATTACTGGATATAAACTATAGCGCGGATCTTTGGCACAAGCCAGTTCATCATGTCACTTACAAATTAAAATTTTCGCCAACCTTCCAGGCTTCCAGCACACAATGAAGAGGGACTTCAGCAATCCAAGGACCCTGATCTGATTGCTCCAGAAATTCTTCAGTGGGCTCTGGTTCTTCAAGAGCACCAACTAACAGTCCGGCGGCTCGCAAGGCACGAAAATACCACGACAAAGGGCGATGATGAGCAGTGGTGTAAACGACTTTATCCCCTACGTTCATCCAGGGCAGTTCGGTAGCATCTATCTCACGATAGTGGCTCATTTTGCGCCAGATGGTCGTCTTTGGATAGATGCTCTCAATATCCCATCCGGAAGTTTCCACTTTATCGAAACACGGATGAGATAAGCTTGCAATGAAGCGTCCCTGTGAACGAAGCACACGAGCAACCTCATGGATAGCTTCTGCGGCGTTCTCAATATCCATCAGCGCCATATTACACACAACCAGATCAAACGAGTTGTCTGCCAGTACTTCTAAGCGAGCAGCATCAGATACATGGTAAACAACACCCAAAGACTCCTGCGCTTCCCGAGCACGAATCCGCTCAATAATTGGTTCATTACGATCAACAGCGGTAACTATGGCTCCTTGCCTGGCCCAACGGCGACTCATATAACCATTTCCACAGGCAAGATCCAGTATGTGTAATCCATTCACCTCACCAACCAGACGAAGTAACGGAGGATCAATCAATGCCCGATGCCACAGATCTCCCTCATCGCCAAGCTTTTCATCCCACCATTCCGCCATCTGATCCCAACCAGAAAAACTCATACAACCAGACTCCCTTCTTTCATCAAAACACAAATACTAATACAAATGCGCAATTAGCGATTAGAGATCCAGATTATAAAGTAAAAAGTGATCTTCACGCAACTGGTTATGGGAAGAGTAGAGGAACTGCGCTTGATAAAATTATCAAGCGCAAAATCCCTCACCCTCACTAATGTAATAGAGCAAGCTCGCAAGAAACATCAGTGATAAGCGAGGAACCTTCATCGTCAGTCAAGGCGAATAGTAGACGCACGCGCCTGGGCCAGTTCACTTTCGGCCTCTTCAATATATTCACACCAACGCACTTCAAAAAGACGCCAATTACTTTGTCCTGTCAACAAAGCAGGCCGTCCATTGACCTGGACCATCGCACCAGCTCCTGCGTCAAGCAACTGGAGGTGATGGACAAATCCTTCGTTGCTTTCAATACGATGCGCATCAAAAGGAGTCCACAGCTCACCGTCACGTCGAAACAGGAGTGAGCCATGGGCCAACAGTTCAAGTCCCCAGGCCAGCTGCTCATCATCTGTCTCCAGGGCAAGCTCGTGGCAAAGTGAGGTAAAGGTAAATTCTTGCGTTTGGCTGCGTTTCCACCAGAAGAAGAGATCAACCCAGGATGCTTCCAATTGCGTACGCCACTGTTTAAGAGCTACTTTATTGGCTTCATCAGAAGCTGACAACCAATCCTGACAATGCACACCGGGCAGCAGTTGTAGCATAGAGAGTGGACGAAGTGCAGCCTTCCAACCATCAGTCACAATGCGAATGCTCCCATTATGGGCACCAGAAAGCGTCAATCCCAGATAAGGGGGAGAATTCTTCTGTCCCTGTACCAGCACAATCTCTCCAGCGACAGGTGTATTGAATATAGATTCGGCATCTGCAAACGACGATCTCTGATGCAGGTTGAACTCTCTCGTCTCGTGTTCAACTCCGCTTAATGAATGACCCAGCACGGTTTCACATGGCTGATAGATCGCCTGAGCGCCGATACGACTCCGTTTAAAGTAGGAAGAGGTATCATTTTTGAAGACTTGTTCAACGAATGGACGTAAGTTGGGGCGATAAGCAGAACCATAATAGGCCTGACCCAGTTCCACGATCGTCCACGGACGTAACGGTCCTAACCTCTTCGCTAATAACCAGAGCTCCTCAATGCTGGGTACATGCAGAGGTTCGTCAGGTCGCTCCTGATGATCCGCAGATAAAAAGGCAACGTCATCATCTCTCCCCACAGGAAAAGGAGCGCTACTGTGCCAGTGATTATGAAATGTCAATGTAGTGCCTACAACAGGGATATCGACACCAATATCCAGGAAACGCTGCTTGAGCGCTTCCAGTGCTTCAGGGGCTCCATGGACAAGAATAAGTCGGTGCGGCGCGACTTTCGTGACGACCTGACTGATCTGCTCGCTATCCGCGTGTCCGGATAGATTATATTTTTCGACTTTGCACGCCAGCATGACCGATTTTGAGCCAATCTGGAGTGGCATACCGGGGCGAGCTCTCAGTAAAGCGGCTCCAGGACTTTCTTCATCTTGATAGCCAGTAAGGAGCAAAGCATCCTGTTCGCGCGTCGCAATGTGAGCTCCATAGAGTGGAGAAGCGCCTCCAGTAAGCATGCCCGAACTGCTGATGATAATGGCGGGCTCTTTACGAGCCACGAGGGTGGGACGCTCCGAACTGCGTACGGCAAAGATATGCAGGTCAGGATCAACAAAAAGTGGTCGCCTGGCATTCTTCAAATAACGCTGTAAGTTAGGATGCAGATCGTGCACCTGACTTTGATATGCTTTACAAACTGATCTCACCATACCATCCAGATAAATGGGGACCGGCGAGATATAACCACTGGCACGATAAGATTTCAAGATTAAAACGATCTCCTGCGCTCGTCCGACGGCAAAGGCAGGACACAATACCCGGCCGTTACGTGCCAATGTAGCCTGGACCGCTTCCGCAAATTTCCGCTCCTCATCTTTTCTACTGGTATGGGAGCGATTACCATAGGTGCCCTCACAGATCATGATATCGGCATGAGGCAAAGAGTGCATCTCCAGCCCTTTGATGGTGCGTTGATCCGTCACAGAGATATCGCCCGTATGGAGAAGCGTCCCTTCAGGAGTGGAAAAATAGAGCATGCCAGCCCCCAGAATATGACCGGCCGGCAGATACCACACACGTATCTCTGGAGCATCAGGGAGAGGCGCAAAGGGCTGTTTAAACCCCAATGGTTGAATACGTCCCAGCAAAGCATCAACCTGCTCTACGTTGTACAGAGGAGTTTCTCCATCAGGCTTCAACCCTTCTTGCTCCATGATACGTACAGAGTCGCGTAGCAAGATTTCCGTGATGATCTTCGTGCTTTCAGTCGCATAGATCGGGATATGTGGGTAGAGCGATGCTATAAGTGGAAGGGCACCGGTATGATCAATATGCGCATGAGTAACTATCAGCGCTTCGGGAGGAAACCGATCAAGCAAAGAAAGGTCCGGTAGTCGTGATTGTCCATCGCGAGCCGCAGGACGCATCCCACCATCAATCAGCAAACAACGCCCGGCTACCTGCAACAGCATACTTGACCCGCCCACCTCCGATGCCCCTCCCAGAAATGTCAATTCCACTATGAGCTACCTTTCCCATATCTTCTTCAAAAACTATCAAAACAATTACATCGAACAAAATGCATTATTTAGTTTGACAAGTTGGTACGTTATTTTGATGTTTGAAGTATAACACAGAAAAGAAACTTAATTTGTGGTGCATCTCTTATTCAGTACGAAACAGAGTCGGTAGTAGCAAACAATCAGTTATAGCATGTGCAAAGACCAGAACCTCTTTGCAGGCTTATCTATACTGGGGTAACAGAGATATATGTTTCAGATTGAGAGAAGATCGAAAGTATCTATAATTATTCATTAAATATCATCCAAAACTTCCAACCTACAGCAATAGGTGATGAGTTCCAGGTGCTTCATTCAAGTATAACGGTGAGAAAATTATGCATACCAGACAACAAATACAACAAACAAGTACTCATTACTATGGCATAGCATGCCGGAAATCCAAAGTATGGCTTTATCTGCTATTCCTCATCACCTGTATCATGCAACCGACAAAGGTACAGGCCGATGGGGGAGCCCCTAACCTTGCCTATGTAGCAAGCAAAGGCGCAAGTATCAGCATTATCGACGTTATGCAACAAAAAGTGATCAGAACGATCAACGACGTCAGCAATCCACACGCCCTACTCTTAAGTGTCGATGGACAATACTTATATACCAGTCAGCCCCAGCAAGAACGAGTTACCATTCTGGCCGCCAACACAGGCAATGTCATCTGCACAGCCAATCTCACTGGAGAGCCAGCCTTTCTTGCTCTGGATACAGGTACCAATAGCCTCTACGTCGCCGGTCATGGCGCAGCGATCATCACAGCCCTTAACGCCACCAATTGCCAGATAAAACATACCTTTCAAGCCCCAGCAGTCATCAACGGTATTGCTCTTGCCTTCGCAGATACAAATCTGCCGGGAGCACAGGATACACAGCTCTGGGCCACCACAGCACAAGGATTGACAACTTTTCATACCACGACCGGACAACCCATCAGGAGCGTCTTAATGTCAAACGAGCCACACACAATCTCCATCCCTCCAGGCAAAACGGCTTACGTCACAACGCGAGCTGGAACCATCAGAGCCATCGACACCGACAGCTACCACAGCATCCTTATCATGCAAGGCGGCTCCTATGGTCCAATGGATTTTGATGAGCTCACCGGCGAACTCTATGTCCCGGATCTTTTAGGGAAACAACTCCTCATTCTCTCGCCTGTCACCATCGGCTTTGCCCACGCCCACGAACCATCGCGTATCATCCACTTCAACACAAGTCCCACCTCGGTAGCCATCACCAGCGATGGTCAACTAGGCTTTGTTTCACTCCAAAACGGGCAGGTCAGCATGTTAGATCTCCCTGGCAAACAGGTCGTCACAACGATTCCAGTCAAAGGCGCTCCCAACTTCATTATCACTGGAGTATATCCGCCGCTCGCACCCAATAACCTCCAGGAAGTCACCCTATCCGGCATCCTTGTAAGCATCCTGGCCTATGGACTCATTGCCATCATGATCATCGGACCAGCTATCTACTTCCTGTACAGACGTCAGAAACAGTCACCTAAAAGTCTTGCGCCCTGACTCCCAGCATCAGGATGTTCACAGTTGAGGCTTCCAATTTAGCTGAATCGAGAGCGCGGATTGTCCTTCAAGCAGAGACTCCTGCTGCGCAAATATTTTCCCTCGCATGTGGTCGATCAAAATGTTAATATTTTGGCGGGCCGCCTGCACACCACATTCCATAAAACCGATTGAGCCTTCAGCGGATGGCAAATATGTTCCGACGACCCCCACACCATCGGCGGCAAATTTCTTTGTCTTCGCAGCAAATCGCAAGAGTCGCACGACTTGTGTAGGACCAGGCGATGCGTAACACGGTAACAACGTGTCAGGCCCACGAAAAATAATCTGGCTCTTATCGAACAGCTCCTCTGCCGTACGCCCATTAGCAACAGCATATCTATTCAAACAATAATTTATCAGATCCATATCTTGCAATTGATTAAGCTTCTTCCCACCAATCAAAAACGTCCGCACATGCGAAGAAGAGCGCCAGGTTTGAAAACCGTCGCTGGAAATAAAGCAATCATTCATAGCCTCCTCACGCATCTTGACGACAAATTTAGCATTGTGCGTATATTGGGTCTCGCGCAGCAGAGCAATATCCTCTTGAGCAAAGCCAAGCTCTGGCAAGCCATTTAACTGACATAGAGCATAGGATGGCAGTCCTAGCACCACTTGATCGCAGGATGACGTCTGAGTACGAGAATCAAGTGTGACAGTGAATCTTCCATCTGCCTGCCTCACGACTCCAAGCACTTTGTGGTTTAAATAAATCTTTGCTCCGCGTTCTGTGACATACTGTTCAAGCTGCTTAATAATTTGCTCCATACCACCCGCAACGCGATAACCGCAATCACTATCCAGTAGAGTATCCAACTGAGCAGAGGACTCGTGCAGAAATTGCAAAGCAGAAACCTCCTCACAATCGCGGCCAGCTTCCGAGCAATAGGCGTTGCCCAAAGTCGTTACTACACTATCGATATCTATCGATGCTTGCGCCTGCATCGACTGTGAAGTGCTTGAGGTTGTAGCCTGTTCCAAAAGCGTCTCAGCACATGCCCCTTTTGCTTCCGTTGCCAGCCGCTCTAAGTACTGATCCACTGATAGATTATCAAGCTCCTGCGCGAACAGGCCTGAGGGATCGCTTACAACACGTTCTTTATCACGCGCCATTCTTTGCTTAATCGGGAGAGCAGCAGCCAAAAATGTTTTGTCGTCGACTACTTTCCCATTGGGCAAAAGAAAATTTATTTGCCCCTGATCTTTAGCCTCGACAACATGCACACCAAGTTTTTTACACACATTCAGCAAGCCAACCTGCACTTCGTCAATAAATTCTGCGCCGATATTGATTAACTGATCACCAAGCATAGCAGATTCAATTTTTCCGCCCATATGATCATCTGCACCGTAGATGTTCACATCATAGCCGGCATCCACCAATCCCACCGCAGATAGAAGCGCTGAAAAGCCTCCACCAACAATGTCTACCCGGGGTTTCGCCACACGATTCATAAATACAAAACTCCTAATTCTACACATATAAAATATATACATCAATATTAACATAGGCACCAGTAAATTTTTATACGGATTATAGCGATGCTATGTTAAAATGGTAGGGAAAAAAGTGCAGGGAGATTGGAAAAGTAGCTGTTAAATAATTCAGAGCAGAGAGTTTTTGAGTCAACTTACAGAAAATAAAGTTGGAATGTCATCATCTCACTGCATCTCTGGAGGGTGTATGAAAATTACCATTTGTGAACTTCCCGATGATCGAACAGCGTTCGCGCCTGCCTGGAAAGAACTTATAGCCTACGTCAAAACGCAGCAGAGCGATCTGGTACTGTTACCAGAACTCCCTTTTTGTCGCTGGTTTGCACGCACGCCGGAGTTTGATGCTCAGGTCTGGCAGAGCGCTCAGGAGGAGCACGATGCGATGATGGACCGACTTCCTGAGCTAGCACCAGCGATCGTACTGGGAACGCGTCTGGTGACAGAACGGGGGATGCATCTCAATCGTGGTTTCTCCTGGAGTTCGACAGGAGGCTACGAAGGCGTACATGACAAATATTACTTCCCTGATGAGGAAAATTTTTATGAGCGACGCTGGTTTGATCGCAATCAGCGCGACTTCACGCCGGCAGTTGTAGAGGATATGACGATCGGTTTCCTGATCTGCACCGAGGTGATGTTTAATGAGTGGGCCAGATACTATGGGAGACAGGGAGCCAATATCATTGCGGTTCCACGTGCATCCTCGCTTAACTATGAAAGCTGGCTCGTGGCGCTGCGTATGGCCGCAATCGCATCAGGAGCATTTGTCATCTCCTCCAATCGCGCAGGTGAGAATTTATTTCAGGGACGCGGAGTGGCGATCGATCCCAACGGAGCAGTACTGGCCACAACATCTCAGCAGCAGCCCTTTGCAACTGTTGAGATTGATCTGGCGGAGAGCGCTCAAGCGAAGCAGAGCTATCCACGCGATGTTTTAGAATAACGTGTCCTATCAAGCAGCTTATAACGCAATGAAACTTCACAGCAAAGAGTTTGTGAGACCAGAGCGCGTGGTGAGGCGTTGTACCTGGCGTAGTTGTGTCCGCAAAAGGTCGCCAAGGATAGCTATCCCCTGCTCGATACGTTCGGGAGTATGAGCCCCGAAACTGAGTCGCATGTGCGCGTACGGTTGTGCTTGCAGATAGAAAGCTGCTCCAGGGGCGATACCAACGCCCTGTTCGATCGCCTGCATATAGAAATCGTATTCGTGAATCTGAGGAGGCAAGGTCACCCAGAGATTCAGTCCTCCTCTGGGCTCAGTCCAGGAGCATTCCGGCAGATAACGTTGCAGAGCAGAGAGGAGAGCATCACGACGCGCACGATAAAGAGGTCGCACACGTTGCAAGTGAGCACTCAGATGATGGCGATACAAATAATCAGCCAGAGCCCGTTGCAGCAGAGGCGAACTGAAGAGATCACTGCTACGCTTGACTGCCAGTAACGATAGCAGCACTTTCTCTTCAGCCACAATTGCTCCGATCCGCACACCTGGCAGCAATATTTTTGAGAAGCTCATAGCATAAATAACGCGCCCATCAGCATCTGAGGCTTTCAGGGCAGGCGTCGTATAATCATCATAGGCCAGCAACCCGGCGACATCATCTTCAAAGATCAGAAAATCATATTTGTGAGCGAGACTCAGCAACATCTTATGGCGCTCGAAGGAGAGCGAGCGCCCCGTTGGATTATGAAAAGTAGGGATCAGATAGAGTAAGCGTGGATGATAGCGTTGACAGGCTGTCTCTAACGCCTCCGGCAGAATGCCCTCAGCATCTGAAGCCACGCCGACGATACGCTGGCCTCGTTGGATCGCCAGTTCGATCATCCCAACATAGGTAGGCTCCTCGACAAGCACCACGTCATCAGGAGAAAGGCAGGCACACAATGCCAGATCAATCGCCTGCTGGGCACCGGAGGTGATCATGACGCGATCAGGTGGCGTCACAATGCCACGATCAAGCAGAATATGAGCCACCTGCTCGTGTAATGACGTCTCGCCCTGCGTTGAGCCATAATTCAGCGAAGTAGGATCATCCAATGCGACGCGTAACGAGCGACTCATTTCCTGGATGGGATAGGTGGTGGTTTCCGGGATAGCCTGTGCAAAGGAGAGTAGATCGGGGTGCGCAGTCATACGCATCATATCAGCCAGAATCCCTTGACTCAACCAGGCCGGCGGCGAGATCTTCGGGGCTGGCTGCGCGTGCAGCGAGGTTGGAATCGGAAGTTGCGCTGCCACAAATGTACCACGCCCAACACCTGCCTCCACCAGTCCCTCCGCCTTCAACTCGGCATACGCGCTCTGCACCGTCAGACGCGTCAGACCGTATTGTCCAGCGAGTTCACGAATCGTTGGTAGACGACTTCCAACTGGTAAGGCACCAGTACGAATATATTCACGTACCTGATTCACTATCTGCCGATAGAGAGGTAAATGATCCTCACGCTGTAGAGAGAGCTTCATCGGGATCTCCTTTCATTGGCGAAACGCTACACCTCCATCTTACTGTAACGGAAATAATCCATATTGTACAGGGACAATCATGAAATTTGGCAGGAGACAATCTAAAAACCGTGCTCAACACAGCACAATTAAGATTGTCTCTCACCAAAAACAGCGATTGTCTCTGGACAAGTTAGAAAAATCCATCTACATTAGAACTATACATAGAAAGATCCCGCTCATCTTTACAAAGGAGATACGGCACAGATGCAAACACAATGGGAACAACGATTCGCACAACGTGTTCAATACATGAAGAGTTCGACAATACGTGAACTTCTCAAAGTCACCGAAAGGCCAGAGATTATATCGTTCGCGGGAGGATTACCTGCTCCAGAGGTATTTCCAATCGAGCGCGTAAAGATAGCTACCGATCAGGTACTGACAGAACATGGAGAGCAAGCCCTACAATATGGTGCCAGCGAGGGATATCGACCACTGCGTCAACTCCTTGCCCAGAGGCTCTCACACGGCAACCTGCAACTCACCACAGAGAATGTACTTATCACCTCTGGTTCGCAGCAAGCGCTGGATTTGGTGGGTAGGATTCTTATCGATCGAGGGGATCGCATCATCGTTGAAGCGCCTACCTACATGGGAGCACTCCAGGCGTGGAGCGCCTATGGAGCAACCTATACATCGATCCCGATGGATAACGATGGCATGCAGACTGAACATCTCGATGAAGCATTCCAGCAACAGCCAAAATACACCTATGTCCTGCCCAACTTCCAGAATCCGACCGGAGTCACCTTAACCCTGGAACGACGACAAGCGCTGGTAGAGAAATCGCGTGAGTATGGCTTACCGATTGTCGAAGACGATCCCTACGCGGAGCTACGTTTCGAAGGAGAGCCTCTCCCCTCGCTTCTGACCCTCGAAGGAGAGCAACAAGCAGGACCATCCTATCAAGGCAACATCATTTATCTGGGAACATTCTCAAAAGTGCTGGCCCCCGGACTAAGAATAGGCTGGGTGATCGCACCAGCAGAGGTGATCCACAAGCTCGTGCAGGTAAAGCAAGGAGCCGATCTCCATACGGCTTCTTTGACGCAGATGATCGCCTACGAGCTCTTGAAAGATGGGTTCCTGGACGAGCATGTCCATTTAATTCGTAACGTCTATCGTGAGCGGCGCAACGCCATGCTATCCGCAATGGAAGAACACTTTCCCAAAGACGTAACATGGACCCATCCCTCAGGTGGAATGTTTCTGTGGGTCACGTTGCCAGCCGAAAACGATATACTAGAGATCTTCAAACAGGCACTTGAGCATAACGTTGTCTTCGTTCCTGGTGCATCATTTTATCCAGACGCCAGCGGCCCCAACACCATGAGATTGAATTATTCACACGACGAGCCTGAACGTATCCATGAAGGCATCAAAAGATTAGCGAGCGTCCTCCACAAAACATCCGTACACGTATAACATTGAACAACATTCTCAAATGTTGAGATGGCAGATACCTTCCTCATAAGCCGCCACCCGCGCGAAGCCCAGACGCTGATAGCATGCGGTGGCGGCAAAATTTTCTGCTTTGACAACTATATCTTTATGCGATAAAGTTATAGTTTCCATCCAGAAATATCTATTCCTGCGACGTATCACCATCGCTTGTGCGAGCGAGATAGTCATATTTCTTCGCCTCATAAGCCAGACGTGCCAACTCAACCTGTGCAATGTGTTTTTCATGCACGATAAAGGATACAGCAATCGCCCAGCTAACAGAGCTCAGTAGAGCAGCTATCGGCACAGTAATAGCCAACAGTTGGCCCGTTGAGAGATGATCGCTGGATCTACCGTGAGATGGAGATGCCTCTGTAAATTTGTGTCTGACGCCAGCAAGATATTTCGACATCATTTCTACTCCTATTATTTATATACTTTTACTTTTTTTACTATAGATAAAGATCGAGAAAATAATACCACAATGTGGTGTGTTGATAAAGGGGATGTTTTTAGCAATAAAAAGCTCGCGATAATCACGAAGAAGCGGGAGAGAAACAACTTATAACTGGCATTAAACGTAATCAGGTTAAGAGGACATATTACTTAATAGAAATATAGCGGAGCAGATTGACGACAAGCGATCAACCCAGGTAGCGGATCAAAGGATACAGCATGAATATTGGTGCGAGTATACGCAAATTGTCTTATATCTTTATTCTCTGCTTCATCGTGCTCAGCGGTGGTCTCGTCTATTGGCAAGCTTTAAGGGCCGACAACGTCACAGCCACCCCCCACAATCCACGCATCTGCCTGGTCAGTAACACACCGCTACGAGGCAAACTCTTTGATCGCAATGGTGTCTTACTGGCGGAATCGCTACCCGATCAAAACGTCTGTGGAGGCTATATTCGTCACTACACAGAGCCCTCTTTAGCCAATATTATCGGCTACTATGTCCCTGGAGATTTTATGCCCGATGGTATCGAGAAAGAATATAATGATATCCTCCAGGGCACAAATAATACGACCCAGATGGATCAAGAGACCAATAAGCTTTTGCACACAGCCCCGATTGGAAACGATATCTATCTGACCATCGACGTGCGTATCCAACGCCTGGCGGTCCAGGAGTTCAACAACTATCATCCCACGACCGATCCTTTTTACTTTCAGAGCTACACCAGGGGACTCAACGCGCCGTCAAATAGAGGATCCGTTGTCATAAGCGATCCACACACAGGCGAGATCCTGGCCATGGTCAGTGCCCCCGGCTATGATCCCAATAAAATGGTCCAGACATTGAGCCAGAATGATTTTAAATACTTTAACCAGATGAATGCTGATCCCGACAAACCGTTACTCAATCGACCAGTAGCAGCGCGTTATGCTCCTGGCTCAATCTTTAAAACGGTCACACTGATGGCTGCTCTGGACTCAGGGGCAACCACACTGACAACAAATTGGAACCAGACACAAGCCATGGGACCTCTTTATTACGACGGACGGAAAATCATCGGAGATAACCTGGGCTTTGGAGAATTCGTCTTCCATTTTCCGATCAACACAGAATTTGCTTACGCCAACTCGGACAATATCGTCTTCGCCCAGATTGGTGTCAAGACCGGCGAAAAAACGTGGCTCGACTATACGAAGAGGCTCTATATTGACCAGCCGATCCCCTTCGATCTACCAGTCGCCGCCAGCAGCGTCTTAAATAGCGATGGCACACCTTTATCGACGCTTCAGCTCGCCTCGAACGCCTACGGACAAGGGATCGATAATATTACCCCGTTACAAATGTCACTGATTGACAATACAGTCGCCAACAACGGTATCCTGATGCGTCCGACATTGATCTCCCGCATTGTTGATCCTGATCAGAATCCACTTCAAACATTCAGCCCTCAGCAATTAAATACTGTAATCAGTCAGGATAGCGCCTTCAAAGTCCGACAGGCCATGTCAGCGGTCACGACCTGCGGCAGCGGTTGGCATCTCAGCCAGAACTTTGGCTATCAGAGTTCTATTGCCGGGAAGACAGGCACCGCTGAGATTGGAGGCAATCAGGTAGCGCACGGCTGGATGATCACGCAAGCTCCTTTTACACACATTACCACTGATCCCAATCAGATGCCGGCACTAACCATCGTCGCCATGCGCGAGAACGGCGGTGAAGGCTCCTCAGCAGTTGGGCCAGCAATCTGGAAAATGTACAACGATATTTTTAGCAAGGGATATGTCCAGGCACAGCTACCCGCACCACTCCAATCCGATCCTTACTGCCTCAACGCCAACTTGTGGCAGACGCGTTAAACTGACAAAAATGGAAGTAGCAAGAGATATCAGAGTGATCCTACAAATGCGGATAGAGCTCATTTGTACACAATAATAAATGAGAAAAAGTATTTATACACTTGCAAACATTGATCATCTATACTATCATCCAAACATAAATAGCTACGAATATAGATTAAAGGCGTCAAAGCGAAGGGTTCCTTGATGAATATCAGCACAAGCATACGCAAATTAACGTATGTTTTTATCAGTCTTTTTCTTGCACTCAGCGGAGGTCTCATCTACTGGCAGGTGGTAGAGGCGGAGAATGTCACATCCACACCACATAATCCCCGCAGTTGCCTCTCGGAGAACAATCCGGTACGCGGAAACATCTATGACCGCAACGGTGTGTTGCTGGCAACCTCAGTACCTAATCACAGTTCCTGTGGAGGAGGTTATATCCGCCACTATACAGATACAGGCTTAGCCAATGTGATTGGCTTTTACGCACCCGGATACTACTCTCCCCCAGGCATCGAGAGCAAATATAATGATATCCTCAACGGCAAAAGCATGGGGAGCACGGCATTAGACAATCAATTCAACAAGGTCTTACACAAAGCACCGGTTGGCAATAATATCTACCTGACCATCGACGAACGCGTCCAGAAGGCCGCCGAGCAAGAGTTCAATAATTATAATCCTGACACCGACACATTCATTGCGCAGATGGGAGTCTCTGTCAGAAGTATCGTCGATAACACGGATCGTGGCTCACTGATTGTCAGCGATCCACACACAGGAGAGATCCTGGCCATGGTCAGCGGTCCAGGCTATGATCCCAACCAGATGGTCCAGACGCTGGCGAAAGGAAACCTGGATTATTTCAATCAAGTAAACAATAATCCAGAGCAACCGATGCTGGATCGACCACTAAATGGACTCTATGCACCTGGATCAACCTTTAAGACGCTCACACTGATGGCCGCATTGGATTCCGATAACACCACACTCGATACTAATTGGGACAGGCAGCAAGCTGCGGATGATATGAATATTAATGGAACAATTGTGACCGGCAATAATCTTGGTATCGAGCAAGGCTTTGTCTCCCATTTTCCGATCAACACAGAATTTGCCTTTGCCAACTCGGATAATATTGTCTTTGCCCGCATCGGCATGAAAACAGGGGCAGATAAGTGGTTAGATTATGCGAAAAAGCTCTATGTAGGCCAGGAGATTCCATTCGATCTGAACACGGCAACCAGCACCGTCCTGGATCATGATCAGCCTTTAACAGATGCTATGTTGGCACTGGATGCCTCCGGGCAAGGAGCCACTCTGGTCACGCCCTTACAAATGACCTTGATCGATAACACGGTCGCCAACAATGGCGTTCTGATGCGTCCCATGTTGGTCTCTAAAATCACCGATCATAGCAATAACGCATTGGAGACCTTTTCTCCTCAAACATTGGGCACAGTTATCAGCCAGGACACCGCCTTCAAGGTGCGACAGGCGCTATCAGCGGTTACAACGTGTGGAAGCGGCTGGCATCTAGGCCAACTCATCGATGGTCCAGCCTCAAACGCCATCGCAGGCAAAACAGGCACAGGAGAGGTCGGAGGCAATCGGTTTGCCGAAGCCTGGATGATCACGCAGGCCCCCTTCACATTGAAGGTTACCGATTCTAACCAGATGCCAGCAATTACCATCACAGCCATGCGAGAGAACGGCGGCGAGGGTGCCGATGCGATCGGACCAGCAATCTGGCACACCTACAACAACATCTTCAGCAATAATTACGTCAAAGCGCAGATACCTGAACGCTTTACATCTCAAAGTTACTGTTATCCAAATAATCTCTGGCAGGTTAAATAACTATGACGAACAAATTCAACCAACTTCACAGCACATCAGCAGGCAGTATCAGTCTACCTGACGCGGAGCAACTAAGCTAACTTCACATGCTCCTGTCTTTGTAGTTGAGGCTTTCTTTCTCTTTTCGTAAACCTTCAATAATGAGGTTTAAGCCATATTGGAAGTGAGCATCAAAATCCCAGTTCTCAAACAACGGCAGGAGCTTGGTAAGAGTGGGATACAGCAAAGCGATGTGTTCTCCTTGCAAAGCATCGCGATGATTTACAGTAGAGGAGCGGGATGCCTGCTCCTCTATGATAAAACCAAGCACATAGTAGAAGATTGTCCAGGTAGCAGTAAACACAGAGCTGGGCGGATAGCCAGCTTGATAGAGCGTCTCGGTGAAAAGCTCCGCGTTACGAAGGGTATTCTGACCAGTAGTGTATGTACCACCCAGAACCCTGGCTCCATCGCGATACGCCAGCAGAGTCCGGCGTAAGTTTTGCACAAGCGTTTGCAAACGTTGTACCCAATCCTCAGTCTCAGGAACGACAACGCTACAGCTAGCAAGCATTGTTTCAGCCATAGCATTTAATAATTCCTGTTTATTCTTGAAATGCCAGTACAGCGCCGCCACCTGAACATCAAGCTGGTCCGCCAGTCGTCTCATCGTGAGGCCATCGAGTCCAACCTCGTTGAGCAGGTCAAGGGCTACCTGGACAATTTTTTCTTGCTGGAGCTGAATTGGTTTCTGACCTGTACGTCCAACGTTATGTGCCATCTTTTCCTCCTCGTACCTGTTCCTCTTGACTCTTGAACAACGTTCAGGTACAATGAACACTGTTCAAGAGGAATCTCCTCCTGATAGCAATAAAAGAGAGACCTTCAGTTTGATATATACCTGCATACGCATGAGGGCATGACGAGATGACAGGTTAAATACCATTATTAGAGCATGAACTATGCGTCATGTCAATTGACAAAAGTATAAGGAAGTGCTAAAAAACGTTCTTCACCAGCGCAACCAACGATTTTTTGGGAAATCCTGGATTGGAACAACAACATTTGTTCGGGAGAAAACACATATGCTCTTACTACAACCTCATACATTAATTAAAACCGAAGAAGAATTGCGTACACGCATTCCGCGCCCTATCCCACTCATGGCAGAAAAAAAAGCGCCAACCTTGAATGACAACGATAAGCGTTTCATTGCTCAAAGCCCTTTTCTCTGCGTTACAACACGAGGCGCAGATGGGGCACTTACCGTCTCTGCACATGGCGGAAAACCTGGTTTCATACAGATATTCAGCGAGAAAATACTTGCCATCCCGTTCTCAGTCGATCAACCACTCAGAGAGCTTCGAGAAGAGAGCTTGATGGAGAGTGAATGCGGTTTGATCTTTATTATTCCAGGCATCAATGACACGCTACGTATCAACGGGCAGGGAACAGTGATCAACAGAAAAAAACAGCTTGAAATGTACTTCCCTAAGGATGAGTTGCCCTCATCAGCACTTTTGGTAGACATCGCTGAGAGCTATATACAGTGTCCTAAAGCCTTGCTGCGTGCTCATATCTGGCAACCCCAGATTGAATCTTCATCCCTTGCTCAAATCAAGGAGACGCCCAAACCCCTGGCAGCATTGGATGCAAACTGCCGTCTCTTCCTTGAGCACGCCACCTTTCTATGCCTGGGAACCGGCAATGGGCAGGGAGAAGCTGATATCTCACCGCGTGGCGATCCAGCTGGAGCCTTTAAGCCATTAAATGATAATGTTTTGCTGATTGGTGATCGACCAGGAAACCGGCTCGTCGACAGCCACCGCAACATACTACAATATCCCTCAGTGGGCCTCATCTTCTTTATTCCGGGGACTAACCTCACACTGACTATACGGGGAAAGGCCAGCCTGACTACAGATCAGGACATCCTTGATTTATTAACGGTCCAGGAGAAAAAACCTTTGCTAGGGGTATGGATAACCATTGAATCTGTCTTCCTGACTCGTTCTCAGGCGCTGGGACGTTCCAACATTTGGAGTGTAGAGGCATATGCCGACCCAAAAACGCTACCTGGAATGTCAGCACGCCTTCTAGATTTCCTCAAACTTTTCCTGAAGAAACGTTTACAGCACAAACGGCACAGCGTGTAAGCAAACGAAAGATCGGAAGAGTACTTCACATCCATTTTAAACTCTTTCGGAAAGAGCAGGTGTCAATGGCCCAGGGTAACAACGCCCCAGTGGTAATATGCCACAATTGATAGGAAAACTGGGCAACCAACGCATTCTTTTCTTGCCAATACGAAATAGGAATGGTACACTTTTCATCAAAGCACCTATTAACAAGAATCACAGGTAACACATTAAAGGGTGAATCGATGAATATTAGCTCAAGTATACGTAATCTCACTTATGTATTCGTCGTGTTGTTCGTGGGCCTGAGCGGTGGATTGGTATATTGGCAGGTAGTACAGGCAGACAACGTTACCTCTACCTTGCACAATCCTCGTCGCTGCCTGGCCGAGAACAATCCGATACGCGGAAACATTTATGATCGTAACGGAGTCCTGCTAGCAACATCGATTCCAGATGCAAACATCTGTGGTGGCTACATCCGTCACTACACAGAACCCTCTTTAGCCAATATTATCGGTTATTATGTGCCCGGATATTATTCTCCTCCCGGCATCGAGAGCCAATACGGCAATATTCTCGATGGTGATACAGGCAGCACAGCATTAACTAACACGGTCAATAAAACACTTCATAAAGCGACCGTCGGCAATAACATCTACCTGACAATCGACGTGCGTATCCAGCGTCTGGCGGTCCAGGAATTTAATGATTATCATCCTGACACTGATCCCTTCTTCTTTCAATCCTATACATTAAATCAGGCGGCTAAATCTGACCGAGGCTCGATGGTCATCAACAACCCACACACGGGTGAGGTGCTAGCCATGGTTAGTGCTCCGGGTTACGATCCCAACAAGATGGTCCAGACGCTCAGTGCTGGTGATGAAAAATACTATGATTCGGTGGTCAAAAATCCAGAGCAACCAATGCTCGATCGCCCATTATATCAAGCCACCACACCAGGCTCAACCTTCAAAACGGTCACGTTGATGGCCGCTCTGGATACAGGCTCGACCACCCTGGATACAAACTGGGATCAAAAAGGAGCGATGGGTCCGCTCTTCTACGACGGAAGCCAGATTAAAGGTGACAACCTGGGCTTTGGAGAGTTTGTCTTCCATTTCCCGATTACAACAAAGTTCGCTTACGCCAACTCAGATAATATCGTCTTTGCCCAGATTGGCGTCAAGACGGGCCAACAAACATGGTTAGACTATGCGAAGAAACTCTATATTGACCAAAAAATTCCTTTTGACCTGAATACAGCCACCAGCAGTGTTACCAATAGCGATGGAACCCCCTTAACAACACTCCAGCTGGCCTCAAACGCCTTTGGACAGGGTGTTGATAATGTCACTCCATTTCAAATGTCTCTGGTCAATAGCACGGTCGCCAATAACGGCGTTTTGATGCGTCCAATGCTCATCTCGAAGATTACAGACAGCTCAAAAAATACGATTACCTCGTATAGTTCACAGCAGTTAAGTACAGTCGTCAGTAGTGATACCGCTTATAAGGTTCGGCAGGCCATGGATGCTGTGACGATGTGTGGTAGCGGCTGGCATCTGGATCAGAATTTTGGTTATCAGTACACAATCGCTGGCAAAACCGGTACAGGACAGCTTGGAACTTCACAGCCTGCTCAAGGCTGGATGGTCACGCAAGCTCCTTTCACACTGGGGCAACCCGATCAGATGCCTGCCATTACGATTACTGCCATGCGTGAGAATGGCGGTGAAGGCGCTGATGCCGTTGGTCCAGCCATTTGGAAGACCTATAACGACATTTTCAGTAATGGATATGTCAAGGCCACCCCTCCAACGCCACGCACCTCCGACGTCTGGTGTCCGGCGAACAATTTATGGCAGACAAAATAGTTCCCTGGAATAGAAAACATTAATCACGTATCCTCACACAATAAAAAGGATCTTCCAAGCAATTGGAAGATCCTTTTTGTATGTAAATGAAGATAATTGAGATGATGACGTTAAGCGCTGACAGATAATTCAGCGGATAGGGTCTCCATTTGCTGATCCATTTTAGCGGAGCAGGCAACGGCGAAGGCTCGAAACAGGCGTGTCCAGATGGGATATTCGCGGTATAATTCCTCGGGATGACTTTGCACGGCTAACATAAAGCTGCGCTCAGGAATCTCTATAGCTTCAATAATACCATCGGCGGCCTGGCCACTGACAACGATCCCTTTGCCTACTTTTTTGATGGCTTGATGATGGATGCTGTTGACCATGACGTTCTCCGTGCCCAGCACTTTATGGATACGGCTCTCCGGTGCGATATCGATAGCATGGATGATCTGATTGCGCTGTAAGGTCCCATTCGCGTGTTGAATGTCGCTTTGATAACTTGTAGCTAGATCCTGATAGAGCGTTCCACCGAGAGCAACATTTAATAATTGCATTCCTCGACAGATCCCAAGCGTCGGCACATCTTCTTGATAGGCCCAACGTGCGAGGACAAGTTCTAATTTATCAAGCTCTGGATCGGTTTCGGTGAGTGTGGCCTGGATCTCTTCTTGATACGTGGATGGTTGCAGATCGATGCCACCGGACAGCAATAAGCCATCCAGGCGAGCCAACAATGAATGCAGGCTATCGAAGTCTTTCATAAGGGGGATGATGATGGGCACGCCGCCAGCATGCTCAACTGCGTTAACATAGGATTGATTGCTATAATAAACTGGTTTCTCTGGATTACTCCCTCTGACACCCGCTCGACACGGGATACCTATTAAAGGACGCATAATCTCGCCACTCCTATCTACTTGTATATAACATCATATCAAAGTCAATATTTACTTGACCCTCCCTTCACCATTACACCCCTCCCGGCATGAGGTTAGACAAATCGTGCAGTTCATCGAGGAGTTTTTTTGAAGCAACACGCACCATGCGCGTCATTGGCCGCAGCCACTTTTTCCAAGTTCATTCTGAGAAAAAGAATCGTTATTAACGTTTTACAATTGTAACCCCGCTCTTGTCAAGCTCGACAGGACCTATGGGAAGAGGCCTCCATCCGCCTCTATCCTCCACCAGTCACATATTTAAGGGAGTATTAATATGTTCAGTCTCCCTTTCATAGAGGAAGCCATACATACCAATACTCCCGATACCCGACGAAACGTGCCTACGCATCTGCACTGTGAAACCGTCAGTCAGACATACGTATACAATTCTCAAAAATTGCTTTCACAGGCGAAGCGCTATCCTTGCCTTAAGATCGTGGACCTATTGGCAAGAGGAAAGGAGCCTTCACAGTTGTCAGCAGGCCAGCCAGAGCAGTATACCAGGCAATGATGGCGGTAATAATACCCAGCCATCCACCAATTACATTGAAACTAGAGCCGCCGCCTAATGTGCCAATAGTCAGTGCCAAAAACGTGAGGAAAAGAAAGAAGAACACACCAATCAATGCAAGATTACTACGCAATGTCCCTATCAGCATGATTGCGGTGAAAATGGTCCAACCAAGAAAGAAAAAGCCAAAGGCCGTTTCATTGGGAATCAATTTTAACTGGAGCATTGCCGCCACAGCTAACCAGAAGCCACCATAAGAACTGAAGGCAGTCGCACCAAAGGTGTTACCCATCCTGAATTCCCACATGCCTGCCAGGAGTTGAACAAGTCCTCCGTAGAATAGAGCCAGGCCAATCACGACCTCCGCGCCAGTAAACAAACCAGCATTAGCAGAGCTTAAAACGAACGTTGTCAGAGCAAAAGCAGACAAACCCAGCGGTGCGGGATTCACTACCCCTGGGGTAGCGACCGCATCGGTTGCTACGTTCTCATCTTTTAGCGAAAACTGTGCCATAGCATTCCCACCTTTCATAACATGTTTCATACTTCACATCGCTATCTCATCGACGAACAGCGATATCTCCATAGTATAGTGTGAGCAAGCATCTTTACCTGCATCAGGTAGGGAAAAATCAACCAGAACAGAACACGCTACAAATTACAAATATCCAAGGTATACAGAGACGAATATGGAATGTGCCATTCTCCTTTCACATCTTCAAATATACATCTCAGGCCACCTCGTATGCATGCTGACATATCTTATTGTACAATATATAGAAACGTTTTCCAATCTACTTTCGACCAGAAACAACGTATTCGCTATTTTCTATAAAAAACACGTCCATAGACCGTGCAACCTGATTCCGTTGGAGCGCTATTTTTCTGGCAATGGTACTCCACAGCACGAAAAAAGCATATGCCTTACTGCAAGACATATGCTCTGGGTCCGATTGGTTTTTTTATTTGCTCACAGGAGTTTCGATCGGCTCGGAGACTGGCTCAGAGACAGTTTTACGCGTGCGACCGAGTCCAAATCCAGCAGCTATACCGATTAGCAAGGCAATCAGTCCAATAACGATCGGTACCCAGATCGGTGTACCACCCGCATTGTTCGTACTCGTCGTCTCAGAGGTCTGAGCAGTTTTGGTAGGCTGAGCCGTAGGCGTAGCGCCCACTGTGAAAGCAAAGGCTCCTTGGGCAGGATCGTTATCATCAGAAGAGACGGTATGCCAGTTCACAATGTAGATACCATCCTTTTCTGGCTTGATGTTTACCGACATTTTCGTAGGGTCGTTCAGTGCCACCGTCGCATCGCCCTGACTGATCAAAGCACCATCAGGTCCATAGATCTCCAGATTACTATTTGCGGCCCCAGGCTTCATATTCTCAGCCGTCGTCACAGTTATCTTTGTCGGTGCCTGCTTGATGACTGAATTAATCGCTGGATCAGAGCTGATCACTTTAGCATGGTTCGGCTGAGCAAACGATGGACTGACAATGGCGAAAAACAAACCAAGGCTAAGTAGAGCCGCACCGAGAAAGTGTCCATGTTGACGAGAATGAGTCATAATAAAAATATCCCTGCCTTTCAAATCTATCATCTAATACTGCGATGGAAGCAAAAATCGCATCGTACAACTGAAATCACATTGATGCTAATAAATAGCTACTCTGAGCATAGGCTCTACAACAATATCTGTCTATTGGGGTGAATCCCTATTTTTTACCTAAGGTGCTTCCGTATTGATCTAACTTACCCAGGAGAAGTACATATATATACCACTAGAAACATCACTCATTTCTTTTTATCGGACAAAAGAATCAAGATTAATAGTATACCCATTCTTACAGATCTGCCCTATAATCAGTTAGTAGACAATAAGATTCCTCATCTAACGTCGGCACACGACCGATTTGTATTAAAAGAGGATCTTTATGTCCATATATTTGCAAGCATAAATATATCATGTGAAACGGGAGTAACAATCCATTCATGAAAAATTACAGAATTACTGCGCTCAGACTACTGGCGATCGGATTTCTTTCTCTCTGTCTGGCAGCCTGTGGAACAGCCAATAGCAATCAGATTCATATGACAGCCACCAACTTCTCCCAGGGCACTATTACCATTAATAAGGGGGAGAGCATTACACTCATCAATGACAGTGGAGTGATCCACGCCATAGATCATGGCCGTTGGCTTGATACAACACAACTTCCTGATACTGAGACCGGAGCGCCCGGTGTCGGTGCTGCTACATCTATGAATCCAAATGATACAGTTATCATTGGACCATTTAATCAGGCTGGCACATTTCATTATTATTGCACTATTCATCCCGGTATGAATTTAAGTGTAATCGTGAAATAAAAAAAACTGCTATCAAATTGTGTCTTTTTATTGCCAATGATGTCGTCTCTATAGATAAGATTATATAATTTCTTTATACTTAGAGGGCAATGAGGGTGGATAAAACATTTTAAGAAACATATCATCTTCCTTCATTTATTATGGAGAACGCGATGAAAGTTGATATTGCAATTATCACTATTCGTGAAGATGAATTCACAGCGGTGCGCGAGCGTTTTCAAACGAAGCGCCATAAGATGTCTGGTGGGCGCAGCTATCTAATTGGTGAGGTTACGGCCTACAATCAGAATGTGTATACGATTGCGATCACGCGTGCGATTGAGCAGGGAAATAACGCGTCACAGAGATTGACGCATTATATCATCGAGGATCTTGATCCCCAACTTATCTTGCTGGTGGGGATCGCCGGTGGAGTTCCTCATAACGAGTTTACATTAGGCGATGTGGTTGTCTCCACGCACATTGTGAATCCAAATATTGATGCCAGAAATGTCGATGGTACGACCGATTATATGGTGGGAGGAGGCTCGCTCCAACCGCTTGTAGAACATATCATCAGCCTCCTGCCGGGCGATCCACAATTACACAATTGGAATCAGCCCCCTTCGTTTCTGCTTGAGCGTCCCGAGGTCGATCTGCAACAACCTGCGCTGCACGAAAATAAGGAGTGGCATCAGCGTGTGCAGGATTCGCTCACCAAACACTTTGGGCAGGAGTCGAGTCGGCAGCGGCTACCTCTTTTCAAGATGGGACCAATTATCTCAAGCAATCATCTCTTGAAAGATCCGTTTGTGTTGGTGGACTTACTCAGGACACATCGTGCGATCCTGGCAGTCGAGATGGAAGCGGCTGGCGTCTACGAAGCGGCCCGCCGGCCTGATCGCTCTTATCCCGTGCTGGTGATACGCGGGATTAGCGATATCGTGGGATTGCCACGCGACGAACAATGGACAGCCTTTGCATGTCAAACAGCCGCTGCGTTCGCGGCGACGCTCATCCGAGCCGCGCTCATCGATCCTCGTGAAGCCTCAGAGCCAATCGAATCCGTTACAGAACCAACGCATACTAGTAATCTTGCGCAAGAGCAGGCAAAGAAAGATCAAAGCTTGATGGAGATAGAACATTTTCAAATGGAGCCCAAGATTACGAAGCCACGCTCAAATCTCAGCAAGATCGAAAATGCAATTAATAAAGTGGGAACTAACTGGACATTATGTTTTATCGGCGAAGATCAAACGAAAAAGCTTGCGACTCTCACACAAGACCTTAGAGGCAAGCCATCTAAGACAGGTGATGGTAAACAGATTGCCTCTGGCTTCTCCTATTGGGGTATCAGCCCCACCGTTGCCTGGGCGCTTGCCTGTAATGATCCATTCTACCTTGTCATGAGAGAAAGCATCGAGTCATTCAAAGCTCAATGGTCAGAGATATTCATGGCCCTCAACAACCAAAAGTATCACTATGTAAGCCTGGGAGTTGGCACAGGTCATAAAGACCGCGATGTACTCACTGACTTGTACCAAATTTATCCCGACCTCTACTACTTTCCAGTGGATATAAGTCCGGAGATGCTCAGGATCGGTATCCAGGAGGCTGTCAAAGGGATTGCCATGGAGCGGCGGAAGATTCTCTCGATCCAGCTCGATTTTTCCATCAAGACAAACGTTGAAGCCTATCGCAACCTGCTCAATCAGATAGTAGATAACGAACCGATCGTGTTCTCTTTACTCGGCAATACACTCGCAAATTTTGAAAAAGATGAGACGCTCTTAAAGACACTTGCACTCTTACTCAGGCCACAAGATCGCTTACTGATCGAGGTCGCCTACACCGAGGTCTTGGACGATGAAGCAGCCCAGGAAGCAGCTGAAGAGTACTCAAAGAGTCGACCTTTCCGCGAATTTGTGACCAGTGCGTTACGCCAAAACACGGATCTACGTATCAGAAGTAAAGATGTCTCGTTTGTAGGGAGCATAGAGTCAAATAGGAATCTATGCGTCAAAGCCCTCTATCAAAATAAAACGGATGAGACGATTGAGATCACGCTGCCTGACCGCACCACAGTGGACTTCCCGCCCGAAGATACCATCCGTCTCTACCTCTCGCGCAAATACACCAACAATGGTATCAAAAGTCTGATTGATGCATGTGGACTCACATTATTAAAGCGGAAACGCTCCATCTTCGATCCCACTCAGAGCCATTTCGACTTTGGAATAGAACTCATGCTCCTGACAGCAACAAAAGTCAGAGCCGAGCCTCGTAGCAAAGGGAAAAACGAGCACGGGCTCAGCACGCGAGGTGTCCTGGCTAAACATTAGCAGACACCTCTTCTGTAGGGATAGGTAGGGTAAACCAGAAGGCCGAACCGACGCCAATCTGACTATCCACACCAACCTGGCCTCCATGATGGGCAATGATAGTACGGCAAATATGCAATCCCAAACCTAGTCCCACGCCTGAGCCACTCTTCACCTCCACACCGGGTACGCGATAAAATCGCTCCCAGAGGTGCTGCTGCTGCGTCTCGGATAATCCCGGGCCTTGATCGATCACGGCAATGCGTATATTGGACTCCCAGCGCTGGACCTGCACGCTCACAGGGGCTTCAGCCTCGGAATATTTAAGGGCATTAGTAAGATAGTTGATAAGGACTTGTGCGATACGATCAGCGTCTATGTCAAGCAGGAGACTCTGATCTGCGGCAAGCTCGAGATCAATGATGCGACGATGAGCGACGCGCCTTTGCTCTTCGACAGCCTTACGCACAACAGCAAATAGATCGGTGGGAGCCAGGCGAATCTCTAGCTTGTCGGTCTGGATACGTGTAATGTCGATGAGGTCGCCAACAAGGCGATTTTGAAAATCGATCTGTTGTTCGGCACGCTCCAGCATAACCTGGATATCATTAAATTTTTGCAAGAGCTGCCCCGGCTCTGGAGATTGTTCCTGGAGAGCGCGACGGATCGAGCGTTTAGCCAGTTGGACGTTCCCTTTGATCGAAGTTAAGGGAGTTTTTAATTCATGGCTGGCAATCCCCAGGAAAGTATCCATGCGTTGGCGTGACACAACCTGTTCTGTCACATTGATGGCATGGCCCAGAATACCTTCAACCACACCTTCAACCGAGTAGAAAGCTTGATACACAAAATTCAGATAGACAGTCTCAAGTTGTCCACCTCGATCCAATTGCATCTGGACCTCGTTCCCAATAAAGGGCTCTCCCGTCTGATACACTCTATCGAGTAGCTCATACAAACCCTGGCCTTCCAACTCGGGAAGAGCCTCACGGATTGGTTTGCCCAGTAAATCTCGATTACCGACCGTCTGCTGATAAAGCGGATTGGCGAGTTCAAAGGTATGCTCTGGACCACGTAAGATACAGATAACCGCAGGCGCCTGTTGCAAAAGTTCATGCAGGTGATGCCAGGCCCTTTCGGCATCGGCACGTGCCTTCTGCTCGCGCAATAAGAGTAGATTACGTTCTTCTTCAGCCTGTTTGCGCTGCGTGATGTCCTCGGTCAAAGTGATAATGTGCAATGGCTGACCTTGAGTATCATGTCCTAATGAAACACTATTATGGACCCAGACGATTGCGCCATTTTTCTTGCAATAACGCTTTTCAATCACAAATCCAGGAATAGAACCTTTGATCATCTCCTGTATCAACTGCATTTTTCGCTCTCGGTCCTCAGGATAAGTAATCGCAAAAAAATCAGTCTGGAAAAGTTCTTCCGCTGCATAGCCAGTAATCACGCTATAGGCATGATTGACCTGCAAATAGTGTCCATGCAGATCGGTTAGAGCCATACCAACACGAGCATTCGCAAAAGCCGTCCGAAAAAGCTCCTCACTTTGACGCATCAGATCTTCGGCCCAACTTCTCTCAACGCCTAGAGCGATACTGCGCACAATCGAACCTATGACCTGCAAGATACTCTCAGTTAGTGGATGACGTGCAAAAAGCGCTATCACTCCCACCAGTTGATCTTCCACTAGCAAAGGATAACCTGCAAAGGAGATCAGGCCTTCGCGTATAGCCCAATCGTGATCGGAGACGCGAGGATCATCAGAGACAGAATTCGTGAGATAGGGCCGACGCTCAGCAGCTATGAGTCCAATCATCGTCGCTCCCAGGGGGATACGCGCATGTGAGCCATTCAAGTGGGTATACATACCGGAGCTCGCTTGCAGTTCCAACATCTCATCGTCAGCATTAAACGTCCAGATGCGGGCAAAAGCCGCCCCAACATGATCCACCAGAGCCTGGGTACATTGACGCAAACGATCACGTAGCGTACCTCTCTGGACCAAAGCAACACTTATATCTCCATTGAGAGCTATTAATCTCTGGCTCTCCTCTAAAATGCTCTCCAAGGGTCGGGAATCCACTTGTAAACCTTCCGACGCGACTGCGTGTATATGCACTTGATCTAATTCATTCATCGACGATGATATATAGAGCCGCTCAGCATTATTCATCGAAATCTTCCCCCTGGCTCAACTACACTCCTACAAGAAACAGAGAAAAACGCAGGAAGTAAGAGCAAATCATAGTCCTTCTACTCTATCATAAATTATCTATCTACACAAAAAATTCCACTATCTTGACAAACTAATACCATTAGTTTATAATGAAATAGTCTTAGCAAACAAACAAACCAGATTCATATAAGGAGAGCAAACAGCCATGAAAGTAAAAGCATCGCAGAATAATCTTTTCCATTTAGTCCATATTGGAGTAATGAACTGCTATCTCGTTCGTGAGGATGACGGTTTCACGTTGATCGATACAACCATTGGAGGTCAGGCACAAGCGATCATACAGCAGGCTCAACAGTTAGGGGCACCAATTGCACGTATCGTTTTGACACATGCTCATAGCGATCACGTTGGCTCCATGGATGCTTTACATGCAGCGTTACCCGACGTGCCCGTGATAATAAGTGAGCGAGATGCACGCTTTCTATCGGGAGACAAGAGCCTGGACCCATCCGAACCACAAGTGCCGCTACGCGGAGGATATCCCATCTGCCAGACAAAGCCCACACTCTTACTACACGCAGGAGACCGCATCGGCTCGCTCGAAGTGATAGCCACTCCCGGACACACTCCAGGTCACCTGGCCTTTCTCGACACGCGTGATCGCTCAGTGATCGTCGGCGATGCTTTTCAAACCCTCGGAGGCGTAGCTGTTGCAGGCACATTGAAACCACTCTTTCCGCTCCCGGCCCTGGCTACCTGGCACAAAGGATTAGCACTGCAAAGTGCGCGTGCACTCTTAGCGCTACAACCATCCATCCTGGCTGTCGGGCATGGTCCCATGCTCAGCCAACCGCAGCAGGCCATGGAACAAGCCATCCAGGTCATGGAGAAATCGCTCAAAAAAGAGGAGGCAAAAACACAGCATGACGCGTAGAATAGGACTGGATCAAGCCACGGTTATTGAGGCGGCTACAGCATTGATCGATGAGGAAGGAATCGCCCAGCTCTCCCTGGGACATCTCGCCGAGCGCCTGGGAGTACGCACCCCATCCTTATACAATCACATCGCGGGACTGCCTGGCCTAAAACGTGATCTAGCACTCTACTGTCTACGAGACCTGCTCGATCGTATCACGCGAGCAGCGGTCGGCAAAGCACGCACAGAAGCCATCTTTGCCTTCGTCAACGCCTATCGAGACTACGCCCGAGAAAATCCTGGACGCTACTCGCTCACACTTGCAGCTCCCGACCCTCAGGATCAGGAGCTGCAAGCGGTCGCACAACGATTGATAGAAGTTATCCAATCCGTACTCGCTCCCTATAAGCTCAGCCACGAAGACTCGATCCATGCCATCCGTAGCCTGCGCAGCATCGTGCACGGCTTCATTGCAATCGAGACAGCCGGCGGCTTCGGCATACCGATAGATCATGATGCCAGCCTGCAATGGATGATCAACGTCTTTATCGCTGGCCTGCAAGAAAATTCTCTTTAAAAGAACAAGTGACCAAACGTGATGCTGGATTTTGTGCCCAATACATCTCAAACAGCGAGAGTATCCCCCGAAGAGATCAAGCAACCCAACGTAGCGCCGTGGTCTTGTGCCCGGCGACCAGTTCACGCACGGAAATGTTCCCCATCATATTCCAGAGATACCAGTGCGCATGTTCAGCATTGTATGACGAAAACGAACGAATCGTACGTCACGAGTCCGCCGGGCACAAGACCACAATACTTCTCAGTTAGGCAAAGAAAAATATCCTAGAGAGATAGAAAAAGAAGTTCTTTTCTGGCACACTCTTTTTATACCGATATTCCAGTCGCCAGAAAGGAACTTCTTCATGTATAGTTTACGCCATATTGAGGCTCAAGACAAATTGAGTGACCAGCTCAACGGACATCTGTTGCTGTCCTTCTTCCCGCAAGAGATCCTCGATACGTGCTTTGCATCTTTGCTCCCAGCCAAGCAACGCCGCACACGCGTCTTTACTCGAACCCTGTTCTTCCTTCAACTGCTCATGAACGGGCTCTGCCCCGACGAGTCTCAGCACCGGGTGTGGCATGCACTGGCCCATCCCTTTGCCTTGCTGCATCCATCAGAGATCTTCCCATCCCTCTCGACGGGAACGATCAGCTATCAACGGGAACGCTTTGATGCGGACATCCTCCATCGCGTCATGATCGCGTGCTGTCGCCCGCGAGCCCATTGCAGCCGTCACCCCGCCTCCTTTTATCGAGGGCATCGTCTGGTAGCTCTTGATGGGACCAAGTTCAATGTGCCTGATACGGCGGCCAACGTCGAAGCGTTTGGGCGTTCCTCCAACCAGCATGGTGAGGGTCCCTATCCCCAAATTCAAGCGGTGGCACTCATAGAATGTGGAAGTCGTTGCGTGCTTGATGTGGTTCTGGGAACGCACGCGCAGGCCGAGATCCATGCCTTGCCCAAGCTCTTTCCCCACGTGAGATCCGACATGCTCATTCTGGGGGATTGTGGCTTTTTCAGCAGTTGGTTTTTTGAACACGTGCAGGATACGCTCAACGCCCAGGTGATATGTGCACTGAGCAGCACCGTGGGACGTCGCGTCGAGAAACGTCTCAGCGATGGAAGTTATCTGACCACCGTCACCCCCAATCGTCGTGCGAGCAACCATCAGGGGACACGCCCCGTTACGATCCGTGTGATCGAGTATGTGATGACAGATGCCAGATTTGGCACGCCCGGACGATGCTATCGACTGGCAACGACGCTGCTGGATGAACAGGTTTACCCTGCCAGTGAACTCATCGAGATCTACCGTGAACGCTGGGAAGTGGAGACGATGTTGAAAGAAATCAAATCGTCCTTGCGAGAGCAGATCAACGTGCTGCGCTCACGAACGCCTGAGGGGGTAAAGCAAGAGGTGTACGCCCTTTTCCTGGCTCACTATGCGGTGAGCGCGGTGAAATGGGAGGCAGCCGCTCAGCGACAGGTCGATGCGGATCAGATCAGCTTTACGCAGACCAAGCATGCACTCAAAGAAGCAATCAGAGAGAGTCTTCTGGCTGATCCCTCGTGTCAAAGCTGGCTGCTGGACCGCCTCATCCGACACGTGTCCATGCTCACGCTCTTGCCCGCACAGCGTGTCCGCATGAACCGACGGGAGCTCAAGCTGTATTACCAGAAATGGCATCGAAAAAAGCGGGACGTCCCTCCCTATGCGACCTTTGCTCCAGGAGAAAGCTTCCTCGATTTTGTGAAGATCTGGGAGCGACCAGAGGGGGTGGATCCACGTGAACAGGAGTGGAAGAGCAAAAAGCCCTCCCCACCCCAGGAGGTCATCGCATGAGATCCGTTTTCTGACCATCACAATGGTGAACAACAGAAGAAAAGAAACATGTTTAACTGAGAAGTATTGGGCACAAGACCACGGCGCTACGTTGGTAAGCATTTACGCCTAGTTCAAAGATTATTTCTCACATTTCGGAGGGAAAGGGAATATGCCCACACGAATTATATTCACATGCACTCTCTACCTTCTTCTGTCCCTGCTTCAATAAAGCGGTCAGGGGATTATTCAGCATATAGGTTCGCTGGGCATTCAAGTCTTTTTCATTCCGAATAATATGATCATAAAAATCTCTCTGCCATAAAGATCCAGGGTAGTCGGCATCTATTGCTTTCATATGTCGTAGCTGCGCGTTAGAGCAGTAGGATTTGTATCCATTGATGACATCAATAATGCTTTTGGTGTTTGTGCCTCTCCCATGATGCCAGATGATCCCATGAAGATGGTCGGGCATGATCACAATGAGATCTGGAGTAATACTGGCAAAATGTCGAGGCAGATGTCTCTACTCTTCTTTGAGGATATCATTCATAACTGCCAGGCTAAAAGGACGTTCCTGGCGATCATGAGCACATATTGTCACGGCATAGGCTCCCGCTGTTTGGTAGTCGTAATTGGCAAGATGCATACGTTTGCGGGGCTGATAGAGGATTGTACGGCTTGTTTTCTGCACGTGTGATAGCAAAATCATATACTCCTTTGATTACTAAACATATTTTCTATATACATACATACCCATGCTGAGCTCGAAACCGGAAAAAACATATATGCAATTTTGAGGAGCATACTTTTTGAGGCAGAAGGGGGGTGTCCTATTTACCTAGACGTCAGAGACATGTATGTAAGAATTGACACACAATCTGTTTCTCAAGCGTCTCTCTTTTCATGATAAAGAATGTGTATCCGGACGAATGCCTTTATATTTGTTGGAGGAGGATGTGTATGCGCCTTGGCTATGCCTGTATCAATATCACAATCGAGAGAACATTTCGTACTTTACGTCTCGCCACCTTAAAGACACAAGGGATGCCATATTTACAATTACTGGTCCATGAGAACATGAGCTTACTCTCCGAAATCCTGCGTTGGAATCGTGAGCATGACATCATGATGTATCGTCTCTCCTCAGAGTTAGTTCCCTTTGGCTCTCATGACTCGGTTAACCTATATGATCTCGACTTTTCACCCTATCGCGACCTGCCACAGTTAGCGCAAGGCATGCGCCTCTCGACCCATCCAGGACAATTCACCTTACCATCGGCCAAAGGTGACGTCTGGGAGAGGAGCGTGAAGGATCTACATTATCATTCTTCTCTGATGAATATCCTGGGTATCGATGGCGATATCGTCATCCATGGCGGCGGCGTGTATGGAGACCGCTCCGCAACCGCAGAGCGGATCACACACAACCTGCTTTCGCTTCCCCTCGAGATTCGTCACCGCCTACGCCTGGAGAACGACGAACGCTCCTGGTCGGTGGCTGATCTGCTCCCAATCTGTGAAGAGACAGGCATACCATTAATCGTCGATGCCCTGCATCACCAGTTACTTGGAAGCGTTCCACTGGTACAACTGCCATGGTCACGCATCCTGACCACCTGGAACGGACGCTTACCAAAGCTCCACTACTCCGAACAGAATCCAGCCAAACGACCGGGAGCCCATAGCGACTACATCGACGCTCCTACCTTTCGTCAGTTCACACGAGATCTTCCCTTGCCTGATTATGATGTCATGCTCGAGTGCAAAGCGAAAGAACTGGCCTTGTTGAAGCTGCGTGCGGATCTGGCAGTTCTCTCAACACCCACATCCATATAAACCAACGCCGAGAACAGAAAGCTGATCAGTCAGAAGAATCGCTGGGCTCATCCGCGCTGATAGTAATATTCATATGTGGCGTTGTTTCGCTCGTAAGTTGATATGTTCCCACCGACTCAAAGGTGACACTTACCGTCTGGCCTGGTTGCACGACCAATCCATTAGCGAGCTGAGCGGGATCGCTGTTCCCTTTTTGGCAATGCTGGTCTTTTCCCACACAGAGGATCTGCTTGACCCCATCGGCAGGATTGCGAAAATAGATGGTGTCTCCAGCAGTGATGTCAACAGTAGAGGTGCGAATGAAGCCGCTACGGGTCATGCCGATATTGGGATTGATAAAGGACGACCAGAATAAACCCACACCGACGCCAAACAAGATGGGTAGGATAAGTAGTAACTGGCCTAATTTATTGCGCGGCCAGCCCCCTAACACTTTCAGCAATATAAAGCAGACGACAAAACCCGCACCGACAAGCACTCCTATACCTAAACCACCATAAGGGAAATCTCGCTGGAAAAAGATAGGCAGAGGATGAGATTGGATTGTATGGATCACACCCAAGAAGATGGATGACACAATGCAAAAGATAAGTATCACGCCGAAGGCGAAGAGACACGCAAGGCAACCTTTTCGCCTCTGAGGCCTCACTGGAGAAAACTGGCTATTTGGAGGATAGAAGTTAGTTTGAGAGTAGGGATTCTGGAAGTTTGTCTGGTTATACGGATCGTTCGAGTTCAACATCCTTTTGCTCTTTCTCGCTCACGCGGGACGCCTCATGCTTTGATTGCTCGTCTTCCTATGCTACTCCGCTTCTCGCAAAGCTATATGAAGCCCCATAAGCAAAGGAGATTTATAAGAGAACTCTCTACGAGAAGCTCTTCATCAGCGCCATTGTAGCACAATTTTTGCCAGTGATCCACGCACTATGGGATTTCCTCAGATCATTCGCAGTGAAAGGTTCAAGCAAGGCATGTTTCGGACTGATCAGTACAATCCCATACATTGCAGTTGGTCGACAACTCCTTTGCTCAAGGCACAAATGCTCGCCGACGTAGCCCGGCAACCTCATGACGTACGTAACGTTCGCTTCTGTCACTCTATGCTGCAAAGCAACAAGGAACGTTTTCGTGCGAGAAATGTCCGCCGGGTACGTCGTGATCAAGCAAATTACAAGACCACGGCACTACGCTGGCTGACTTGACCTCTTCAGCGGAGACATATAGCTATCTGAAAAGGATTAGTCAGAACCGGTCATACATTCAGAAGGTTCGTCGCTCCAATATGATGGTGGGAATCTGACGTGTTGTCTTTGCCTGGTATTCGGCAAATTGCGGAGCAATTTGCACCTGTGCCGCATACAATTGATCACGGAGTTCACCGGTAGCCACGGTAGCCGTGACCTCAAACGTCTCAGTTCCCACCTCAAGGGTTGCCTGCGGATGTGCCATCAGATTGTGATACCAATCAGGATGGGCTGGTGAGCCTCCTTTACTGGCAAAGATCACAAAACGATCCCCGTAGGGAAGATACAATAAAGGATTCGTACGACGTTGACCACTCTTAGCTCCAATGGTCGTCAATAAAAGTACGTAGGTGCCCTTAAGTAGTTCATCATCGGGCTTGCCTCCTGTAGCGCGAAAATTCTCGATGACACTACGGTTCCAACTATTCATATCATTATCTTCTGCCATGTTACTTACCTTTTTTGAGCTTCTCTACTATCTTATCCTTTTCCAAAAGGCACATATATTATGTGTGATAGAATTATGCAACGAGAGTACGACTAGAACCAGGAGCTAACATACTCTAGCATAAAAACTAATAGGATAAGGGAAACGACAATGATTGAGCAAGAGCGACGAGCAGAACTAAGTCAATTTTTGCGGACACGTCGTGAGCGCATCTCCCCCAGTGAGGTTGGATTGCCAATGGGAAAGCGTCGCCGTACGCCAGGACTACGTCGCGAAGAACTGGCCGTGGCCGCAGGCGTGGGGACGACGTGGTATACCTGGCTCGAACAAGGACGAGACATTACAGTCTCGGTTCCAGTACTGGAAAGCCTGGCTCGTGTTTTACAGCTCGACGCAGACGAGCAAGCTCATCTCTTTATTCTGGCGCGAGAGCAGCTACCTGCTACGCCCTTTCCTGCGGAGGCCACAGTTGATCCTGCACTCCAGCTCATTCTTGATACGATGGGAGTCTATCCTGCCTATGTACTCTGTCCGCGTTGGGATATCATTGCCTGGAATCAGGCAGCCGTTCAGGTATATACTGATTTCAACGCGATGTCTCCCCGAGAACGCAATTTCCTCTGGTTTCTCTTTACAGATCAGCAACAACGCACGCAACTGCTTGATTGGGAGGGAGAAGCCCAACACGCGCTGGCTCTCTTTCGTGCCAGTACACAGCGCTATATTGGAGAAGAGTGGCTGACACAAATCGTCATGGATCTCAAGCAGATAAGTCCTGAGTTCCGCGAGTGGTGGCCGCGCCATGATGTACAAGAAGTATATAAGAGACAAAAACAGCTTTATCATCCTCGCGTTGGGCTGCTACTCATGCAAACAACCACCTTCCAACTGCCAGATCATCCCGGTCTACGCGTGCTGGTGGACACGCCACTCTCAGGGACCGATACCCTGACTAAATTGACCGCTCTTGCAAAATCGGGATCAGAACTGAAAGCGCTTCAAGCCATATAGAAACACTATTACTCTACTTCATCACCACTCGGGCTCTGACCAATATGAGAACAAGCTTAGCAGCTAAAAAAAATAGGTGGTGCATTTAAAGTGCAAAAGACGAGAGACTATCAGGCAACAAGTCTCTCGTCCTATCTTAAGCATTCACGCGCATCATATGTTCAAGTTGATACAGGTACTAAGATCGTACGATCAGGAGGTAGATCAATTGGACCAAGAAAAAAAACTCCGATGACCAGAACCGTCCGGTGTCCCGGCGGGGATTTTGTTGTACACCACACCCATGGCAAATGCGCTACTCAGAAAGTACGCCGCATAGGCCCTCTTACTGCGCCGAACATTGTAACTAGCCAATTGGAAGAACGTCATTAGTATTCACTCCTAAAATCTTATCTAAATGCATATGTCCCTCTTTCCAGATCAGGAATTCAAATTGACAGCGTACTGGAGTTGACGCAGATATTGCCCGCGCACCAGGACACAATAGATTAGTTGGATCAGGAAGAAGCATCCGATGACAACGACACCTAACCAGATTGATGATGTGCCGAGATCTCTTGTGTTTTGTAGTGCATAGATGGCAAATAGTGTATGCAGGATTGCCATGATAAAGGGAACAAAAAACAGAAAGGCTATCTGAATCGTGATACTTGACCTCATCTCTTTCAGGGTAAGGCCCACTTTTATCAGGGAGCGATAACGCCGTTTGTTCTCTGCCAGACTGCTATAGAGCTTGAAGTACAGAAAGCTACTTGAGGCAATCAAGAAGATGACTGCCACGAACAAGCCAACAAACATTAAGACATTGAATGCTTGATACGTTCCGAAGTAGTCAACGGCATGCGACTCCAGATAGAAGTAGCTATTCGGGGAGGATACATTATATTTTTGATAGATCAAACGCGCCTGATCTTGTAACGTCAGGGATAATTTCATAGTATCTTGCCAATCAGGACTGGCGTAGCCAATATAGAGGTTTTGTTGTACGCCTACCGTATACCTCTGATAATCTTGATCAGGCACGATCAGGGCATAGCTGATACCTACACCACTGTTGAACACTTGCTGGAGATGATTATTTATCACATGCACCTGCTGATGTGACTTATTCAGCAAAGTAATTGTGCTACGGTCGGCAAAGAGATGATTGTCTGACTGCAAGTCACTCACTTCGACGGCCTCGCCGGGCCTGACAGCAATTGGTGCTACCTGAGCAGCCGCAGCGAGACGATTATACGCGCTCACAGACATGAAGGTGGGATCATTGGATGGATGACCAGCTACCGAAAGCCTTGTATAGAGTCCCTGAGCAACCGTGTATCTGATATGCTGATTGTGCAAACTTTTAGTCATCAATGTTTCGATGGAGGAGACGGCTGCATTATTGGTATTATATGGTACAAACATGATGGAAAAAGCGAAGGGGAAAGTAGGGTGGCCAATTGTTTCTTCGAACAGCGCTAACATCGAAGTCGAGATAAAGCTGACGCTCAAAATCATTGAAATGACAAAGAACAAGCGAGCATTATCTTTCATACTATATGCCAACTCAGAGAGCCAGAGCATGCGCGTTCCACGCCAGTAAAAAGCACGCCTCTTTTTGAGGCTGCGGATGATCATAACGCTCAGCTGACTGTACAGAAAATAGGTCCCAATCGTGACCAGCACGATAATAAGCAGTAGAACACCAATCGACCTCCCCCCATCATTAATTTCAGGCCTAATCGCAATTGTGTACCCTCCCATCAAACATACAGCCGATAGTAGGGCCAGCAAGATAGATACTTTCGGCTCCTTCTTTGGTCTGACAACTCCTTTCAACAGGGTAAGTACCGTATTTTTGCGAATGAAGAGCGCAGTGGTCAATGACACGACGAAAAAAAGTAAGGCGAAAACTTCACTCGTGACAATCAATGCCTGTTCAGGAATATAAAAATTGAGTGGTCCTGTATAGAACAAAGCGGATCCAAGCAACAAAAAGAACTTCGATCCGATCAAGCCCATAATAATCGCAGCGCCAATCGCAGCGAGGCCAAGCAACATATTTTCCAGAAAAACCATCGACACCAATTGCCGATTAGTTATGCCTAGAATGGTGAGGATACCAAACTCTCTCGTGCGTCCCTTCAGAAACGAGCCCATTGAGTATAAGATGGAAAAAAAAGCAAAACCAAAGATCATATATTCCCCAACGGTCAAGCCATTTATCACCACAGCGCTGACCTCCCCTTGCTGCAATCTGGGATGATTAGCCAGCGTCGCGTAGAGAAAAAACATCAAAATGGCAAATGCACTACTCAAAAAGTAGGCCATGTATGTACGTGTGTTGCGCCGTACGTTGTAACTAGCGAACTGGAAGAACGTCATTGGTATTCCCTCCTAACAGTCCAAGCACATCAACAATCTGCTGATAAAAAGTGCTGCGATTGTTGCCACGACGAATCTCGTTATAGAAGCGACCGTCTTTGATGAAGATCACGCGCTGACAATAGCTGGCCGCCTGAGCATCATGGGTTACCAGCATCATCGTCGTTCCCAGATTTCGATTAATGGTCTCCATCATCTCCATCACATCGCGAGCCGCCTTCGAGTCCAGATTCCCTGTCGGCTCATCGGCCAGCAACAGGGAGGGATTATGGATAATCGAGCGACCAATGGCGGTTCGCTGTGCCTGTCCACCCGATATCTCGTAGGTGCGCTTGTTGAGCAAAGCTTCAATCCCAAGCTGCTGTGCTATAACTCGCAGTTTTTCATCCATCTCTTTAAGTGGGCGCTTATCGAGGGTCAGAGGCAAAATGATATTTTCAGCGACGGTCAGAGTATCGAGCAGATTATAATCCTGGAACACAAAGCCCAGCTCGCGACGCCGGAACAGAGCCAGTTGATTTTTCGAGAGCGTATAGGGATTCTTCCCGTTAATGGTGATCGTGCCAGAGGTTGGTATATCAATCGTGGAGACCATATTGAGCAGGGTTGTCTTGCCGCTACCAGAGGGACCCATCACACCCACAAACTCTCCCGGCGCAACCATCAGGTTAATATCCGAGAGCGCTTGATAAGCGATCTTGCCACTATAAATCTTATCTAAGTGTGTAATCTGAAGCATGGTTCTTATGACTCCTTTTCAGAATTTTTTGTTATTCAATGCTGCAAGGATACCAGCAAAAGGAGTCATAATACTATCGATCTAACTTACATCTAGCTTACATGTTTGTAAGGTTTTCTTCTCAACTCAGCGACGAAGTCTTGATAGAAGGGCCATCTTGCCTGACCGCAAAAAGCCGTTGAGCAACGAGGACCAACCATATCTCCAGAGGCACAAGAGAACCAAGTGCGAAAATGAGACCAACCGTTCCGGCAGTCGGAGGAAGTAGAGACATCACGCCCAGCAGCATGCCGATTAAAGCGGTCGCCTTATTGAAGAACTTACTACGTAGCATCACGATTGCAATAATCAGCAGACAGACACCCTCGAGAACATAACTTATGTCAAAAGCAGTTCCCTGATAAGTTGTAAGTGCAGCCTGTCCAGCAGCTAACAAGAGAGATCTCTGTGCATCTGTGGTAGCAGTGGCATATTGATTGCTCAGGGAAAGCATATCAAAAACCGCGCCAGAAGCAAAGTATGTTGTAATTCCAACCAGTCCAGCGACTAAAGCGAGTACCATCAGTGTCTGGCTGCTCCGCCTGAGCAGAATGTAGAGGGCCAGAATGACTATACCAAGCAGCATCTGATCAAAGAGCAACAAGAGATCCATATCAAGGAGAGCAATGAGTCGATTGCTCTGAAAGAGCGTAAACCAGTTACTCACAGTGGTTGGTGGCGGGCTCATTATAAACACAATTATCTGAATGGGTATGCAGACAACCATGATCAAAGCCGCGACCGCCCCTATTCTATAGAGAGGCTTCCAGGAAACCTCTGTCTTTTCCAGGTCAGACACCTCTATCACATTCCGATCCGCTGATAGGGATTGCATGCTGGATATTTTCATAATATTACTCCTTCATCTATACTGATGAATGTCCAACCAGATGCTCCACCTGTGTCTCGTATTGATGACGAACACCCAGAGCCCAATGGGCAGCGCGCTCCATTTCTGCATCCATTAAGGGACCTTCCTTCTTCATACCCTGTACAAAAAAGCTCTCAGGAGCAACCAGAGGCTCAACACCCATCACGCGCAGTTGCTTATCAAGACACGGTGCGGCAGAACGTTTCCATAAGAATCCATGGACACGTGTGTCAAAGCAAACCACCGGGAGATGTCCGAGTCGTTGCGTGATGATATTTCCCACAAAGGCCTGAATAGCCGGAGTCGGTCTTAATCCCTGTGTAGGACTTCCCAAAAAGAGCAGATCCACTCCCTGCAGTGAAACTGGATGTGCAGGATCTACACGGACAGCCTGCGCTTCTCCAAAGATACTCAAAGTCTCCGCAATGATCTGTGCAATCCGCTCAGTATTTCCATACTGTGAATCATAGACGACCAACGTCTTCATCGACATTCTCCTTTCAAGTTAAATCCCATTCGTATGTTTCATCAAGCATCTATTACACCATTTAGATGGTAACCGGCACATCTCTCTTACCCATCACAAAGCAACTACATATCCTCTCAATAACCACACACCACGGCGACAGATTTGTTTGAAGCCAGTCGGGGGGCAATTCTCGTTAGACGATGCCGTAAAGAAGAACACGCAAGTATCCCTGAAGATACTTGCGTGTCCTAGCGCTTGTTGAATAATCTGAAGAGAAGGAAGATTAGAAAGCAATCACAGCTTTAATAATGCCACTGTCACGATCAAACCAGTCTGGAAAGGCATCAACAACTGTCTCAGCAGTAGCACGATGAGTAATCCAGGGCTCAAGCTTGATCTGTCCGGCTTCGAGATAGTTGATGATACTGCGAAAGTCTGCGCTCGTCGCGTTGCGACTGCTCAAGAGGGTCATTTCGTGGCTATGAAAGTAGGGATCATGAAACGAGAGGTCTCCTTGAAAGAGTCCGACGAAGGTCAGGCGTCCGCCGTAGGCAACATATTGGAAAGCGCTTTTCATAGAGTGCGGATTCCCTGTCGCATCAAAGACTGCGGTCGGGAGATCATCACCGACCAGCGCTTGCAAGGCTGCTAAGGGCTCCTGATTACCATTGATGCAGGTTACTTCTGGCCACTGGCTCTGACAAAATTTGAGCCGGCTCTCGCTAATGTCGATGACAAATACTTGAGCACCAGCCAGGAGCGCAAACTGCGTGACAGCCAATCCAATTGGTCCTGCACCGACCACCAGTATCCGTTCACCAGGAGCAATCTGTGTGCGTGCGACAGCATGAGATCCTATCGCGAGCGGCTCAACCAGCGCCAGTTGCTCATACAAAAGTTTCTCGGCTGGATGCAGATAGGCTGCCGGTATAATAGCAGACTCGCGCATCCCCCCATCGATATGGACGCCAAAAACCTGGATATTCAGGCAACAGTTGGGTTTGCCGCGACGACAGGGAGGGCATTTCCCGCAGTGAAGATAGGGTTCAACGGCACAGCGTGCACCCACAGCCAGATGTTGTACCTGATCACCGACCGCAAGCACTTCCACCCCAAGCTCATGACCAAGGATGCGTGGGTAGGTAAAGAAAGGCTGCTCCCCTTGAAAGGCATGTAAATCGGTTCCACAGACTCCCACCTGTCGCACGCGAATCAGAGCTTCATCAGGTCCAGGAGTGGGCGGCTCCTCTCGCTGGATCAGACGCAACTGCCCTGGTGCATCTAAGATAATTGCTTTCATACAAATAATCTTTCCAATTAAAGCATCCTATAGAAACAAAGCCATAAGCATAGTAGAAGCATCTAACTCAATCGGTATGAAAAACTTCCCGCAAGCTTGTCCACCAGCTGCCATCTGCCTGAGTCTCATACGGCTCCTGCATAGGATCGGTATGCGTCCACCATTCCTGAGTTTTAGGATCAGCCGCCATCTTCTGCATATCGGCAGCATAATCATCGCCAACATACTCAAAGTACGCAAAGAGCAAATTCCCGTGCCGAAAAATGGAATAGTTTCGCATGTTGCAAGCATGGATGGTCTCCAATACTTCGGGCCAGACGCGCTCGTGGATGCGCTCATAATCTTCAATGCGATCTGATTTCACTTTGACGATCTGACTATAACGACGCATAGATAGGCTCCTCTTTGATCATATCTCGTCATTAACAAATATACCAATATCTCTTATTATAACAGCAACGCCCCTAACTTATGTGAGATCTGGCGCGTGTGCTCGACGATGAGTTGACCAAAGTGAGTTAGTTGCTCATCGGAGATACGATAACTGGGGCCAATGACATTAATGGCCCCAACAATACTATTATTCCGATCGAAGATAGGAGCGGCGACCGAAGAGACATCAGGTTCGACCGTATGCCGACTGATGACATACCCTTCCAGAGGGATCTTTCCAAGCATCGCCATACCAATCGCAGTCTCGGCAATCGGCACCGTCCGCCCTACCCAGGTCGCAGCCTGGACCGTATGCCGACTGGAGACCTGATCCACATACAGGACATTTCCTTCTCCGCCTGGAATACCGAGATGAGCGCTCTCTCCTGTCTCCTCGGCCAGCACGCGCAAGTGAGGTCTGGCCACATCGTAGAGAGACATATCACGCAGTGCGCCTAGCCCCAACTGAATAATCTGCGGCCCAAGGCGATACAACCGATCGGCGTCGCGACGCACAAATTGATAACGTTCCAAAACCTTTAACAGGCGAGCGGTGGTTGAGGGAGCAAGATCGGTCAAACGTGCAAGCTCGGTGAGGGATAAGCCATCGCTACGACTCTGAAAACAAATCAGTAAGTTCAGCACTCTCTCAACAGGCCCAACGGCAACATGCGCTTCCTCAAGAGATTCACTCAAAATAGACTCCTCACCATTGGGGGATTTACTAGCAGTAGCATAAAAAATAGCGTGCAAAAACAATGTTTAAAAGCTCAGTATTGACAGCTCACCAAATATAGCACAAGCACATTTGAGCGTCAAGATAAAACATAGTAGCCGTCGTATTATACTCAGGCATGTCGCAATCAAGCGAATTGATTGCGACAGAAGCCGATGAGCCTGTATTATTTTTCGAGCGAGACAGCAGTGAAACGTTGGCGCTCAAATTGAGGATGCTCAATCTCATCAACGAGTGCCACAGCGTAATCCTGGGTGGAGATGTAGCTCTCTCCTTGATCATTCTTCAGCAACTGATCTTTGCCGAGACGATATTTGCCGGTACGCCGTCCGGATTGAATCGTCGCCGATGGGCTGAAAAAGGTCCATTTGACGTCTGAGTCGCGCAACAGTTGTAATTGTTCCGCTTGCGCACGTGGAATAGCAATCCACTCATCGGGGATCACGCCAGTATCCACCAGTTGTTGGCCCGACTCGACGGTCAGGCTGCCTGCTCCACCTACGACAATTAAGCGCTTGTCGCCACCTGCCTGCTTGACACCATCGATGATCGCCTGGGTCGAGGTCAGAAAGAAGCTACGTGTATCCTTATCATTATTTTTCGCGCTGGTTGCATTGACCACCACATCACAATCAGCGATAGCTTGCGCGATACTGTATGCATCGAAAATATTTACTTGAGCCAGTGACAAAAGTGTATGCTCATGGGGAAAACTATCAGTATTGCGCACAAGCGCCTTTACCTCATAATCACGAGCTAACGACTCCCGCATAATCTGCTGGCCAATCATCCCAGTAGCACCGAATAAGGCAATTTTCATTATCAAATCTCCTTTGAGGCTATTTACGATACCGAACAACAATACTCAAATCCTTACACGTCCCAACGGATCAATAAGTACCATCATTCATGTACACAAAAACCCACCAGTCCCGATGAGCATTGTATGTCAATCCCTCATAAAGATATCACATTATGCGCTAAACAGCGGCTGCAAAAAACTGCGTTGCAGTGCGGTACAGAGCGCGCGAAGATCTGTCTGCGGTGCATTGTTCGCCTTGAGAAATGAGATATGGTTGCGAATAAGAGCATAGAGTGCCTGCGAGCCAACGCCCAATCTATCCTGGCGCTGGCGCAGATCAATCGCCTGCGCGGCACAAACCAGTTCGATGGTCGCCAATTGCAGCACCAGATCCGTCTGCTCATCGAGACGTCGAGCCCCAAGCGGAGACATCACGATACGATCCTCCACCGACTCTGCAATGCTGGAGGTCGGCAGCTCCAGCGAGACGGGCATCGCCAGCAGACGCGCCTCCGCAGCCAAAGCGGCCGCCCCATGCCCAAAGAGAGCCAAGCCATCCTCAGGCAGATCGGCACGCTCGCGCAGGCCGGTCGGCAAGCCAGTATGCTGAGTAGCCAACAACTTCTGGACCCGTTCGCACGAAAGCGTCAACGCCTGAGCCAATCCCAGTCGAGCATAATCCAGAGCGGTTGCCAGATTAGAAGAGTCGAAATTGCCCACCGAGAGGAAACGCCGATCCACAGTCAACAAAGGATTATCAGAAGCAGCCGCCAATTCAGCTTCGACGATCCGGACAGCCTGTCCATAAGCTTCCCAGGCAGTCGCATGCGTTTGAGGTGCCACCCGCACTGAGAGAGGATCTTGTAGGAGGCGAGGCGCTTCACGCCGCTCCAACAGAGCACCACCCCGCAACATACTACGCAGATGTCGCACGCTCTGCTCCAGGGTGGATGAGGGATGCGCTGCATAGACGGCTGGATCAATAGAGCCTGGATTGCTGAGAAAGGCTTCCATCGACAGAGCGGTTGCAGCTTCCAATGCATAAAGCACGTGGCGCATCTGATCCAGAGCCAGAGCCGCCCAACCGATAGCCAGCGAGTTCGCTCCGATCAAAGCCAGCGCCTCGCGTTCCTCCAGAACCAGGCCCCTCTTGATAAGAAACTCCGCAATTTCTGCCAGCGGAGCCAGATCAGCCTGACCCAGAGAGCCAATCGCCGACACAACAGGCAACTCATTTTTATTCAGCAGATCCAGCAGCGCCTCAATGACGGTAGGGCGCACGCCAGAGCCACCTAAAGAGAGCCCCTGAGCACGACAGAGAATGGTTGCCCGCACAATCTCAGACGTCAGTGGCGCTCCCGCTGAGACGCGATGACTAAGGATAAGCTTCCGATTAAAGTTACCCACATCATCACGTTTAACATTAACACTTTTGAGAGCACCCACTCCAGTCGTAAGCCCATAGACCGGCGTACCAGTCTGGCTTGCTTCCAGAACCGCGGTGCGAGCCAGCGTGAGACGTCGAGCACAAGCCTGGTCCAGGACCACAGGGCAGCCACCTACGGCGACAGAGATTACATCGTCGATGGTCAAGGCTTGACCTGTCAGACGTAAAGGCCACTGCTTGTCTGGCGGATTAGCCCACAAAGGTATCGCTGATGTCATGCAAACTTCTTATCTAGAGGCTAAGAAAAATAAATAATTATGGCAATATAAACCGCCAGAGAATCTAATACTGCCGAACGCTTCAAATATCAGCAATTTCCACTCAATGGAAATTACTATCATTAGATGCAAATATAGCATACTTTTTCTGGATGAGTCAATGCATTCTGAGATCAAATTTGATCACGATGATACTGCCAGACCTTGACAGAGCTATCCAGACTATGTTATTTTTTCCATTGAACGATATCTTTTTCCACTGAATGAAAAAAAATCAACGGCCTCTGTATCTGTGGAGTTTGTACATTGAAACATCTCGCTCCCGACTATGTGTATACGCCGCAAGGCTTGCAGCCCAATCTGATCGTTTCGCTCTCCGACGACGGAACTATCTACGCGTTGGGTGAGCGCAAACCCGACATGGAGATCACTGATCCAATGCCGGGTATCGCCCTGCTCCCAGGCTTCGTCAACGCGCACAGCCACGCCTTCCAGCGAGCGCTACGTGGACATACTCATCGAGCGCTCTCCACACACGACACCTTCTGGACATGGCGACGTGCTATGTACAAGGAGGCTGAGCGCCTTGATCCAGACAGTATATACCAGCAATCATTGCAGACGTATCGCGAGATGGTCGCAGCAGGATACACCAGCGTCGGCGAGTTTCATTATGTCCACCATCAAGCCGGAGGAGAGCCATACGTGCAGGAGAATAGTATGGCCGAGGCAGTGATACATGCTGGTCGGGATGCTGGCATTCGTGTAGTGATGCTGCTGACAGCCTACGCGCAAGGGGATTTCTTTCAATCACCAAATCAGACTCAACGCCGTTTTTGCGATGCCTCTCTCGACGCATTCCTCGCCCGCGCTGAGGCGCTACGCACACAAGGCATCCCATTGGGCATTGCTCCCCACTCGGTACGTGCCGTACCAGAAGACTGGCTCAGTGCGCTGGCCGACTACTGCCGTACGCATCAATTGCCACTACACATCCACGTTGATGAGCAGAAAGCCGAAATCGAACAATGCATGCAGGCAAAGGGATGCACGCCGATCGAATTGCTTGAGCGTTGTGGGGTGCCAGGGCCAAATTCCATCATGATTCATGCCACGCATGCCAATCAGAATGAGATCGAGCTCCTCGCCCGAAGTGGAGCAGGCGTCTGCGTTTGTCCGACTACAGAAGGGGATCTAGGCGATGGAATCGCTCCATATGCGGAGCTACTGGCAGCCAACATCCCGCTCTCGATCGGCTCTGACAGCAATACACGACTCGATCCGCTTGAAGAGCTACGCTGGGCCGAATATTCAGCTCGCATGCGTTATCAAAGCCGACGTATCTTGATCTCTGATCCACTCTCTGCGCCCGGTTCTCTCCTGCTGCGTTACGGCACCCGGAATGGGGCTAACGCATTGGGATTGCAAACAGGGAGTATTGCTCCCGGCCTGGCGGCCGATTTTATTGCAGTAGATCTGCACGCTCCTCAGTTAGATGGCTGGACCACCGAAGATTTTCTCGATGTACTCTTCTTTGGAGCCTCTAGCCAGATTATCTTGCAAACATGGGTCCAGGGAAAGAGAGTTTTTGAGCGTTCCTGGCATATTTCTTAACAATATATTTCTTGATAGCATAACCATTGAGCTATCGTTCGTCTTCAGTACAATCAAAGGAGTAAACAACATATGTCTGACACCATTTCTTCCAAAAGTAAGGCTGGTCCTCGGCCTGTACGTGCTCCACGTGGCACAGCGCTTTCGTGTAAAGGCTGGCCGCAAGAAGCTGCGATGCGTATGTTGATGAACAATTTAGATCCCGAAGTAGCTGAGCGTCCTGATGATCTTGTGATCTATGGTGGCTCTGGGCGTGCGGCTCGCTCCTGGGACGCTTTCGACGCTATTGTCCGTTCGCTCCAGCAATTGAATGATGACGAGACACTCCTGATCCAGTCGGGCAAGCCAGTCGGAGTTGTGCGCACGCAGACGAACGCTCCACGCGTCTTAATAGCGAACTCCAATCTGGTACCACACTGGGCCACCTGGGATGAGTTTCGCCGTCTCGAAGCTCTGGGTCTGACGATGTATGGACAGATGACAGCCGGTTCCTGGATCTATATCGGCTCGCAGGGCATCGTTCAGGGGACATATGAGACCTTTTTTGAAGCGGCACGACAACATTATGGTGGCACGCTCGAAGGCAAATTTGTCCTGACCGCCGGTCTGGGCGGCATGGGAGGCGCTCAGCCATTAGCTGTGACGATGAATGGGGGTGTCTGTCTGGCCGTTGAGATCGATGAGTCTCATATTCGCCGACGCTTGCAGACAGGTTACTGCGACGCCATCGCCAGTACGCTGGATGAGGCACTCCATCAGGTCCGCGAAGCCTGCGAGCAGAAGCAAGCACTCTCGATCGGCCTGATCGGCAACGCGGCCGAGATCTTCCCAGAACTGGTCCGCCGTGGCATTATCCCCGACATGGTGACAGACCAGACCTCAGCGCATGATGCTCTCAACGGCTACATCCCGGCCGGACTTTCAATCCAGGAGGCCGACGAGCTACGTCGAAGCGATCCAAAGACCTACATCCAGCGCTCCACAGCCTCGATGGTCGAACATGTACGCGCCATGGTCGAGCTTCAGAGGCGCGGCTCGATCGTCTTTGACTACGGCAACAATCTGCGCGGACAGGCTCTGGAAGCAGGTGAGGAGCATGCCTTTGATTATCCAGGCTTCGTACCTGCCTATATCCGCCCTCTCTTCTGTCGCGGCAAAGGACCGTTCCGCTGGGTTGCGCTCTCCGGCGATCCAGAGGACATCTATCGAACCGACGAAGCGATTCTTGATCTCTTCCCCGAGAATGCGAGCTTGCAGCGCTGGATTCCCATGGCTCGCAAAAAGATCCAATTCCAGGGACTGCCCGCACGCATCGCCTGGCTCGGCTACGGCGAACGCGACAAAGCCGCACTCGCCTTCAACGATCTGGTAGCCCGAGGCATCGTCAAGGCGCCCATCGTGATCGGACGCGACCACCTCGACAGCGGATCTGTCGCTTCACCATATCGCGAAACGGAGTCCATGAAAGACGGAAGCGATGCCATCTCCGACTGGCCACTCTTAAACGCGCTGGTGAACACAGCCTCGGGCGCAACCTGGGTCTCCCTGCATCACGGCGGAGGCGTCGGGATCGGCTATTCGCAGCACGCGGGACAGGTGATCGTAGCCGATGGAACGCCGGAAGCGGCAGAACGTCTGAAGCGCGTCCTCACCAACGATCCAGCCATGGGAGTTATACGCCACGCCGATGCTGGCTACGAAGAGGCTCTGGCTCAGGCGCAAGCCTACGGGATAAAAATCCCTATGCAAGATTAATGCCTACACCTCAACACAGTGTCTGCTTTTTCAGATAATCATCGTATGGTTGTCAGAAAGGATGCCTTGATGGAAATAAACTCTTTTTACGACCTTCCTGCTCAGGTCACTATTCGTGGCGATGCCCTGACGCTGATAGATGTCGTGGCGGTCGCACGTCATCACGTCCCCGTCACGGTCAGTGACGAGGCGCTGCAACGTATCCAGGCGGCCCGCCAGGTCATCGATCGCATGGCAGCCGAGGGACAGAAGGTCTACGGAGTCACCACCGGATTTGGACATCTGAGTAAAATCCGCATTCCAACCGATCAACTCGGCACGCTACAATATAATCTGCTGCGCAGCCATGCCGCTGGAGTCGGTGAGCCGCTGGCCGAAGAGGTCGCACGCGCCATGATGCTCCTGCTGGCGGCCAGTCTGGCACGTGGGCATTCAGGAGTTCACGTAGAGATCGTCCAGACCATTGTGGCAATGCTCAACGCGAACATCTATCCAATCATCCCATCACGCGGCTCGCTCGGAGCCAGCGGCGACCTGGCTCCGCTCGCTCACTTCGCCCTGACGCTGATTGGTGAAGGCAAAGCTATCTACAACGGTCAGCGTGGCAGCGGACTGGAGGCTTTGGAGTATGCCAATCTGACGCCACTCAAGCTCCAGGCCAAAGAAGGACTGGCTTTGATCAACGGCACGCATCTGATGGAGGCCATCGGGCTTCTCGCTATTTTTGACGCGGAGAACACTATCAGAACCGCTGAAGTGGCCTGCGCGATGAGTATCGAAGGACTGATGGGAAGTCATATCCCGCTCGATGCACGTATCCATCAGTTACGAGGACAAGCGGGGCAGTTGATCAGCGCGGCACGCTTGCTCCATATGGTCCAGAATAGCGAGATCAACGCCAGCCATCAGAACTGCGCTCGTGTACAAGATCCCTACACGCTGCGTTGCGCCCCTCAGGTGATCGGTGCCGTACGCGATGCCCTGACGTTTTGCACGACAATCTTCGAGCGCGAATTGGCCGCCGTCACCGACAATCCACTCGTCTTTCCCGAAGATGACGCGGTACTCAGCGGAGGAAACTTTCACGGTCAGCCTCTGGCCCTGGCTCTAGACATGCTGGCGATTGCGCTGGCGCAGCTTTCCGGCTTTGCCGAGCGACGCATTTACAGTCTGGTGGGGCCGCACGAATGGGAGGATGAAGGATCAAAGACGCCACTCTTTCTGACACCATTTCCCGGACTCCATTCAGGCTTGATGATTCCACAATATGTAGCGGCCGCCCTCGTCAGTGAAATCAAAGTGCAATGCCATCCATCCAGCATCGACTCGATTCCGACCTCCGCCGGCATGGAGGACTTTGTCAGCATGGGAGTCACAAGTGCGCATAAAGCCCGTAGCGTGGTTGAGAAAACGCAGCAGATCGTCGCCATTGAACTGATGTGTGCTGCGCAGCTCCTCGATTTCCGCCTACCACTCAAACCTGGATCAGGTGTCCAGCAGGCCCAGGAGATCGTACGCTCATACGTTACCACCTTAGAGGAAGATCGCGTGCTCTCGCCCGATATAGAGAAGCTCTCACAGGCAGTCAGAGAAGGAGCCTTCATCAACATAGAGTAAGTTTTCATCATTCAGAAAAGAGATACGTCACAAGGAGTATATGCCGATGAGCACTTCGAGCCAGATGCCAATCCAGGCCAGCACTATTATTCGCCATATTGGACAACTCGTCACCGTCTCCCAGCAAGCGATTGTTGGAGCTAGTGGCACGCTTCAGGTAATCTCCGACGCCGCTTTAGCAGTTCACAACGGACGGATCGTCTGGTTAGGTCCCGATAATGAAGCCGAACAAATTCTCTCACACGACACCTTTGAAGCCGCTCCTTCTTCGGCTATAGGAAGGGCAGGCGAAGCATCACAATCAACAACGATCATCGATGCTCATGGAGCAGTTGTCACGCCTGGATTGGTTGATTCTCATACACATCTCATCTTCGCAGGCGAGCGCACTGGAGAATTTCATCTGCGCCGCGACGGCAAAAGCTATGGCGACCTACTTGCTCAGGGACGTGGTATCCTGACCACGGTCCAGGCCACACGTAACGCCAGCACAGAAACGCTGATGCAGTCAGCTCATGCTCGACTGGACTCTATTCGCTCGCTCGGCACCACAACAGTGGAGGTGAAAACTGGCTATGGATTAGATTTCGCGACCGAAGAGCGTTGTCTACGCCTCATCAAAGACCTCAACGAACACGAAGCTGGATCAGCCTCTCCACAACGACTGCGTCTCGTGCCGACATTTTTAGGTGCCCACAGCATCCCGGCCGAATATCGCGATCGACGCGAGCTCTACGTCGATCAGATCGTCGAGCAAATGCTGCCAGCTTTCGTTGCTCTCGCTCGCTTCTGCGATGTCTATTGCGAGCGCGAAACCTATACCGTCGCCGAAACCCGCCGCATCCTTACCCGTGCGCAGGAACTGGGATACAAACTAAAAATCCACGCCGACCAGCTCAGTCCCTCGGGAGGCAGCCAACTGGCCGCAGAAGTAGGAGCCATCTCCGCCGATCATCTCGACTTCGCCAGCGACTCCGACCTGGACGCTATGAGCGCAGCCAATGTTGTCGCCACCCTCCTGCCTGGCTGCTCCTATACCTTACGCACACCTTATCCATCAGCGCGCCGCTTCATCGATCACGGGCTCAAAGTCGCACTCGCCACCGACTTTAATCCAGGCACCTGCTACTGCGAAAATATGCAGATGATTATCGGACTCGCAATGTCTGCCATGGGCATGTCGCTCGAAGAAGCGCTCACTGCCGCCACTATCAACGGCGCACACGCCCTCGCGCTGCAAGATCAGATCGGCAGCATCGAGGTCGGCAAGCGCTGCGAACTGGCTTTCTGGTCCATCAAGGATTATCGCGAAATTGGCTACCACTTTGGCGTCAATCTGCTACAATCCACACTCATCCTGGATTGATATGAGGTTTCAAGACACAATCAAATTGAAGATAAAGGTAGGAAATCGTTCACAACTTGCATAAACTCATCGAATTTACTACGATGGATATTATGGGAAGCCCCATCAATCCGAACAGCCCGGCTGCGGGTAGATAAATACAGCTTTGCTTGTTCCCACGCAGTAGCATCCAACGTTGTCCCAAGAGCGACATCTGCCCTGATCAGGAGAGTTGGAGAGGTAATGTTAGCAAGCCGTGGCAGAATGCTTCCTGCCGGAGTAGCTTCGGCAAAGATGCGGACAAGTGCTTCACGGGTTACTTTAAGCTCCCTGTAAGAGCGTTGCCCGCGAGGTCGCCCCCTGCAAGCGCAGTGATATCACCTCTTGATACTCGGGCGAGGAATACCAGCGTTTAAAGTGCTCCTCATTCTCAAATTCCAGGATCGCCACCGCTTGCGGCTGCCAGTTTCCTTCAACTGCCTCCGGCGCTCCTCCTATCACCACTAATTTTCCTCCATACTGTTTGATTGTCTCTACACCGCGCTGACTATATTCGGCCAGCTTTTGTTGATCGTTTACTTTCTCGATATCAAGGACAAAATAGACTGCCATTGATTTTTCCTCTCTTTTCCTTCAAAAACTCTTCCAACGTGTACGATACTGGTAGATGAAAGTTCTTCGTATGAAGATCTGCTCTAGTTATATCAGGGCAGAAGAGCTTTTGTAAGTACGCACATTTTTGTGATATGGTATCAAAAATAGACTTTGAAAAAGGAGAAGATACTATATGAAGAAGGGCGCATATGATTGCCATGCTGCTTGTTCTGTGGAGGCAGCGCTAGATGTAATTGGAGGCAAATGGAAGGGCGTAATTGTGTACCATTTGCTTTCAGGAACTAAACGGTTCAATGAATTGCAACGTTCCTTCCAGGGTATCACCCATCGTATGTTGATCTTACAACTACGAGAGTTAGAAGAAGATGGTGTTGTTCAGCGCAAAGTGTATCCTCAGGTGCCACCGAAGGTAGAGTATTCGCTAACTCCTTTCGGCCAAAGCTTGCGACCTATCCTGCTCCTAATGCGAGAATGGGGAGAGGAATATACAATACGGTAGAAATCTATGAAAATGTGACATTTCAGCAAGTAAATCGATAGTATCATTAGTATCTATATATATTCAGGACACTTTTATCTATAGGACCAGGGAACTTTTCATTGACTCCATATAGACTTATATTTATTGAAAGTGATCGCTAATCGATGAATAATGATCGTGATACAGAGCGACCAGGAGGGCTGCAAGAGCGTCTGGCCAGCATGGAGACGGTAATAGTCGATGCTATTATCCTGGAGGAAAACCAGATACCAACCCAGCCAATGCCAATTCCACCTCCCTCACGACCAGGTACAGGCAAGGCAAGTTCTCAATCAGGAAGATTTTCCCATTTCGCACGTGACATTTCAGAGATAGTCACATGGCGCGTGCCAGTTTATCGGCAGGCGCAGACCAGTCAAGCATTAAAACAACAACGAACCGGTATCTCCAGAAAAAAGTCTCTCTTATTTATCGCAATGCTCTGCATTATTCTTCTACAGAGTGTCGCTCGTGGTGCATGGCAATTCACAGGTGCCCAGGGCTGGAATTATATTCTCTATGGAAATCCAGCTGATACGGCGAATACAAAAGCCCTCGAAGAGATCACGCGTCATCCTCTATCCTCACAAAACGCCAACACGCTGACGCCACAACAATATATCAAGCTGATCGTCAGCAAGCTTTCGGTGGATCAAAAGATTGGTCAGATGATGATGGTTCAGTTTGTCGGGCCTGACTATTCGATCTCCCTGGATACAATGATCAAACAATATCATGTAGGATCAGTTTTACTGTTCTATGCCAATGGGAACATTATCGACCAGGAGCAACTCAAAACACTCACGCACCAGATCCAACAGGCCAGCCCAATCCTACCGATGGGCATCTCCATCGATCAAGAGGGTGGTACAGTCGATCGTCTAAGCAAGCTCGATGGAGCCCAACCATCCGAAGCGACCATTGGTGCTACCAATGATCCCAATCAAGCCCAGGCATCCGGCACACAGGTAGCCACAAACCTGGCAAGCTATGGCATTAATATCAACCTGGCCCCGGTCGTCGACGTCGATAACGATCCAGACTCCGAACTCCATCTCGACGGAAGAACCTATGGCAGCGATGCCACCACCGTCACCGCCATGGCGGGCGCGTATTTACAAGGCCTACAACAAAGCGGCAAAGTAATTGGGACGCTCAAACATTTTCCAGGGCTGGGAGATGTGAGCACAGATCCGCACTCAGGACTCCCATCGCTTCAACGCACCAGGAGCGACCTGGAGAACATCGATTGGGCTCCCTACCGTACGCTGATTAAGAGCGGCGCAGTACGTTCCATTATGGTCACGCATGAAGTTGTGCCAGCCATCGATCCAGACAAACCAGCCTCCCTCTCATCCAAACTGGTCACAGATATTCTCCGCAAAGAAATGGGATTCCAGGGTATCATCATGACCGATAGCCTGACCATGGACAGCATTTCACAATATTATACGCCGCAGCAGGCCGCCATCGCCGCCGTTGAAGCCGGTTCAGACATCATCATGGGAGCCAACAGTGCAGATGACCTTGCCACCATGGTCACTGGCATCAAAGAGGCAATTGAGAGCGGGGCGATTACACAATCAAGAATAGACGAGTCAGTTCAACGTATATTAATGATGAAATACCAGCTGGGACTCCTTACAATCCCAACAACAAAGAAATAGAGAGAGATGCATATGCTGCAAGAAAGCATACCTCAGACAAAAGCTATGCGCTACCAGAAGATAGCGCTGATTACAATCATCGTTCTAGACACCATACTGGTCACCACAGCCCTCGTACCGGCAGAGCTCTGGACACGCCTACTCCCACCATCCTCATCGACCGCGCTCAACGGACCATATCCAGCCAGCATCGCGCCAGTAATCAGCCTGCTACTCTATATATTACCAACATTGATCGGTTTCGGCTATCGCTCCTGGCAAAAAGCGCTCCTGATGGCAACGCTGCCAGCATGGATTGGATTGGGGCTATTTCTTGTCCTCGCCACATTTAAGATCGGAGCCTTCTATTTAGTATCAACCGATCACATCACAGCCAACATCAGTACCCTCGAACTCTTCGCCGCACTAGGAGGAATTGGCTGGTTAGCTCGCTTTCTATTCAAGATAGACTAAGGCAATTATATACAATCTCTATTGCACTTGATCGGCCTGGAGAGGGTCACCACTCCAGCTGATCCCCCATCATTTTCTCCCAACAGCACCTTGCCCCAGACACCAAAATGACTTAAGATATCTATCAGGTTGACGTTCACTCTATTTCCTCATATGGAACACCTTATTATGAGCAAGCATCTTGCCCACAGCTTCGCCTCTATGGATATCATCAAGAAGGGATTTTTGAGAACCAATGAAAAAAACACCCCGCAGTGCTAGTGATACAGGTAAAATGACGGAAGTCAAGGACGCTCCATCCGCAAGCACACACACCCCTGATCTACTCCGTCCTGGTACAAGCCGCACCTATACAGAACAAGCTTCAACGTCAGAGCAAACTTCAAAAGAAAAGCAATGGCTCCAAACTTTGCTCGGAAAGAAAGGCAAAGATGATCTCTATCGCACCATGTTGGAGGGTGACCCTGCAAATAAACCACATAAAAAAGAACGTGCTCAAGAACTCACAGAGAGACGCGCCGATGCAACAAAAGCTCTTCAGGATGCATTGGATGGTATCTCTGATAAGAGTCCAGCCGGTAGCTTAAATAAGACAGAAATCGTGGAAAAGTTGGAACGTATTACCAAGGATAGTGATACTTTGGCTAAGGTTATGACAGGAAAGTCTGGCCACGAGCGGCGCTATCGAGCTGAAAGGAATCTCAAAGCCAATATACAGGAGCTCAATAGGCTCACAGAGCGGGTTAAAGAGAACAAAGGCCTTTATGACGGTACTTTATCACCAGAACTTGCACAGGCGGCAAAAAAAGGACGTGATAAAGAAAAAGTTTTTGTAGACGAAGCAGAAAAACATGTTGGTAAAGATCTGGATACAACAAATAAATTTAATGCACTATTTAATCATGAAGTGGATAAAACACCCGATAGCGAAGGTTTCTACAAAGTACATGTAAGTGGTACAGATAGCGAGAACCCCAGCTACTTTATCAACAAAATGAGTGCTCACGGCGACCAAATCAACTGTGCGGTCAATACAAAGGACCGCTCACTTGACTATTCCTTCTCAGAAGTAGTATTTCATCAACGCCGCCTCGCGCTCAAACAAAGCGGCACCAAACAATCTGATGCCGCCGATCTTACTACCTGGAAAGACAGCCAGGTCGCGAATACAGATACACGCGCCCTTGTTCCACATCTCTTCGCCAGAACAAATGATGGTAGCGGATTCGAGACTGGCGAAAAAACCTATCATAGAGGAAGCCCTGAATTCGATGCCATGCGCAGCACCTCCCTTGGTCAATCAAAAGGATTTTTGGAAGCGCAACATCAGGATGCACTCAAAGGCAGACGTTTTGTAAGAGTCACCCTAAATTTAGAAAAGGATACCAATCCATTGCCAGCCAACCGACGATGGGGCGAGATAAAAGATGATCCAATACCTGGCTATAAACTCACAGCCACTTGGAACACCGATGACTAAGCTCTACTGCTAAGCAAAATTTAGCCTGGATGAGCAGAGCCTCCAACTTAAAGTTTAGCTGTATCTGCTCCCCTACTGAGTAGCAGATCAGAAATGCTTATGCTCGATCATTTATCTTCTCGTGTGCTTACGCCAACGCTTGCACAATATTTGCCAGCTCTTGTTGAGCCTGTTCGATATCTCCTGCGAAGATGACACCTAACGGCGTCTGTGTCATGCGACAGATAATCCTGGTGCCTGTCTTTTTGAGCTGGAGATCTTTCGCAACGATGCGGTCGCGTACGCGCCTGGGATCTACCTGCGCTGGCAGGTCGTATTTATCAATCGCCTGAAGTCTTTCCTGGATAGTTGTACGCATATTATTAATCGTTGGTTCTTTGCGATTGGCTCCGAGAATGCTCATGATAGCATCCGTATAGTTGGTCCAGCGAGGATTACATTCGGCCACGTAGAGTATCGGCTTTTGTCCACGTTGCTTCTGGAGTTGTTCTTCTAGCGGACCTGGTACCATGATGTCTATATTTGCGAGCCCATGCAGCGTTGAGAAGTCGAGATCGCACTTCTGCGCTGTTTGTCTTAGCAGGTCCTCAAAGCAGGCAATGGTCTGATCCTCGTAGGTCTGTTGCAGCCGTGCAATGGTACAATCCTGCGGCTGATAGTTACCCGTCCCAATACATGCTTTACTGCCAGCTTTTTGCAATTGTCCATTCCAGCGCAGCGATTCGAGATGTCCCTGCATGATAACCATCGACATACCTGGGGAGTCAGAAAATTCAATATAGCGACTCAGTACCACACGTGTCTCTTTTTGCGGGTCCATCGTTTCAAGCAGGACTTGTTGAGAGATCTCCAAACCCTCTGCCCAGGTTGTATAGCTGCGTGTCAGTTCCACAACACCATTTGGCACCAACGTGATCAAGCCATTGACCTCATAAAGCAAGCAACAGCCATAGTTACCATCGGACTCGGAGGCACGCATCATCAACCCAAGCGGATACTGTACCAGATCGGCCTCGGTATACATCGCTTCCAACGTGGTGAGAAATTCCGACGCCGCTTGCTGGAGGTTGTCGATATCTGTGATGCGATACTCTGGTGCCTGGAAACCGGGTAGATCATATTCATCAAGCAAATTATAAAAATCAGCTTTATTTTTAAGTAGTGAGACCATCTTTCCTGGCAGTCCCCACGAATGCGATGCAAACTCGGATTGAATCCACTGTTCCGTTTCCGGGACATTGATGTAAGGCACAACCAGGGCTGGATTTTCTGGCTCGTGCTGCTGCTCCTCGCGCAGTTCGGTTGCCGTCACAGCCCGCATCTCTTTCCCGAAGAGATCGCTCAGATACGCGATCTGAGCCGCAATGTCAGGAGTATGCTCAGTCACCAGAATACGCACCCTCTGACAATGCAAAGGAATATGTCCACAGCGCTCGCCATAATGCGCTTCAACTTTGTGGACCACCAGAGGATTTGAGGCGCGTAGGACTCCACTCCCAATGTTATGAAATCCTACTCCTATTTTTTCAGTCGCAGATGAAGCAAACAATGAAGTATCATATAAATTCATCCGTCACGTTTTCCCTTTATCTATTCTTCTTCTTATTCCCCTTCTCACTACAGAAAGCGGGTAGCACAATCCTACATCATCTGGCTTTCTCATGTCTAGTACAAGAATCTCAATAGAGCGCGCCATCTGCATCTCATCCATGCTGCTGCCTACAGCGGAGCCTCACTCCATAATCGTCCCGGCCCCAACTGGAAGAAGGACTTTTCTCCTTCCGACGCCATCCGAGCGGAGAGAAGGATCGGACGCGACGAGCAATCCAGCCAGATTGTAAAATTGCAGGAGACGAAGCATACTATCAGGGAAAGGTATGTCCAACGCGCTCCATGAAGAGTTGGATAAAGCGCTCTGCATCGACTTCTACCGATACGCGCGCGTTGGCCTCCAGACTTTCTGGGATATGAAAATAGCCAACGGTCTCACCCAATGTCAAAGTACCGTTGAGTTCGACATCGACATAAGCGGGCTCCCAGGTGATCAGATCTGGCTGGAAGACTGCAGCCAAGCAGAGTGGATCATGCATATGGAAATCCTTTATGCCAGAGGGAGTTGCGAACGCGTTGAAATAATGATCCAACATCTGTCGTATACAGGTTTTGACAGAACTCTCTCCCTGCGCAAAGGCATCCGCCGCCACGCGCGTAAAAGGAGTTCGATTGGTAGTATCCAGACTAACCATCCTGATCGGCCAGCCCGCGTGCATGACCACATGAGCAGCGTGTGGATCGGCATAAATGTTAAATTCGGCGTTCGGAGTGACGTTACCAGGAGTGCGGAGAGCGCCTCCCATTAAGACAACCTCGCGTACGGCTTGAGCGATACGTGGCTCATGACGCAGCGCCAGGGCCAGATTGGTAAGTGGTCCGATGGCGACCAGAGTGATCTCACCAGGATGGTTAAGGATCTTTTCGATGATGAGATCAACGGCATGCTGTGCTACAGGTTGTACAGTTGGCTCTGCCAGTATCGCCTTCCCCAGTCCTCGCTCACCATGAACATGAGTAGCGTGCACTGGTGCCCGCACAAGAGGATGACTACTCCCGCGAGCAACCGGAACATCGGTCCGTCCAACCAGCGTCAACAGAGCAAGAGCATTGTGCGTTGTCTGCTCTACATTGACGTTTCCGCTGACTGTAGTAATAGCTTCAAGCTGTATTTCAGGAGAAGATAAGGCTAAAAAAAGTGCCAATGCGTCATCCACACCGGGATCGGTATCCAGAATAATACGGTACAATGTTTTTCCCTGCCATTCTATATACTATAAGAAAGATAATCCAGACATCTGTGCTCATCTACTATCTCAAAGCTGTCAAGGGGACACATTAGAAGATCGATCTCTGCTACCAATCATAATATTAACGCATTATATACTGTTTTTGACACCTCATTGCCGCACTGGAACAAAAACGAGTCTCACATTGTTTTTCTTTAGTGGAATGTAAAAAGCGACCGTTAACGCCGCGCTCAAGCGGCTGCTTCGCTCATATAATTAAATAACATCATACTATATCGGGAGGATATATGCAGATCGGTGTAACTTTTCCGCAATCTGAAATTAGTTCAGACCCAGAAGCCATACGCACATATGCACTGGCAGTCGAAGAGATGGGCTATCGCCACCTGTTAGCCTACGATCATGTCCTGGGAGCCGATCCGGCCCACCGTCCCGGCTGGACAGGATATACACACAAGACTATGTTCCACGAGCCATTCGTGCTATTTGGCTATCTGGCCGCGCTAACAAAGTTGGAGTTAGTCACGGGCGTGATTATCTTACCTCAACGCCAGACGGCTCTGGTAGCCAAGCAAGCAGCTCAGGTTGATATACTTACCGATGGGAGGTTCCGCTTAGGGATTGGAGTCGGCTGGAATCCTGTTGAGTACGAGGCTTTGGGAGTCGATTTTCAACAGCGTGGACGTATCATGGATGAGCAAATCGACCTCCTACGCCATTTATGGAACGAAGACGTCGTCACATACAAAGGAAAGTATCACACCGTCACTGAAGCAGGCATTAATCCACTTCCCGTACGCCACAACATCCCTCTCTGGACAGGAGGCTCCTCGGAGGCCGCGTTGCGACGCACTGCCCGTATCGCCGATGGCTGGTTTCCGCTTGGTTCTCCCACCAGCGAGATGAGTGCAGCACTTGAGCGCTTATACAGATACCTCGAGGAAGCCGGGCGCGAGCGTAGCTCACTCGGCATCGAAGCACGTGTCAGTGCAGGCGAAGGCGATCTGGACACGCTGGTACGTGAAACCGCACAATGGGAAGCATTAGGGGCCACTCATATCACCCTTAACACCATGAACGCCAACTTCAAATCGCTTGACGAGCATCTTGACATACTGCGCCGCTATAAAGAAGCGGTGACACCATAATTAAGGAGAGATCTAAGGAGAACGTGGCAGTATGTTCATCAAAGATGGAATGGACTCTAGTAGAGGAACAGTGCTAGCGGTAAGTTGTCACGCCGATCATACTTTCAGCAAGCCAAATCGGGACAGCATCACGTTATTGAAAGGGCTGGGGGTTGAGGGAGATGCACATCTAGGCACGATAGTCCAGCATCGCTCACGTGTAGCTATTGACCCAACCCAGCCCAATCTGCGCCAGGTACATCTCATCCACGAAGAACTACACGGGGAACTGCGGGACGCTGGCTTCAGCGTCTCGCCCGGACAGATGGGTGAGAATATTACTACACGGAACATCAATCTACTCGCGCTACCTACTGGTACATTACTCCACATCGGAGAGGAAGCCGTGATCGAGATTACCGGCCTCAGAAATCCTTGCACCCAGCTTGACCACTTTCAGAAAGGTCTGATGTCTGCCGTCCTCGATCGTGATGCAGACGGAAAACTTATCCGTAAAGCTGGTATCATGGCCATTGTGCTCACAGGAGGTATCATCCGACCCGGTGACTCGATTCGCATCGTATTACCGCCCCTCCCTCATCAACCGCTAGAGCGCGTCTAGCCTAAAATCGTGCAGCATAGAAATAGGTTATCAGCAAAGCAGGGAGCATCACGCGAACAGCAAAATTGAGAATTGAGAGTAATGCTCCCTATCAGTCACTAAACGTTCTTTATTGCCACTGCTCTCGTCAACTACAATTAACCTAAGAAGGAATGATGATAGAAGACGGTATGGAACGAGCAAGCGGAGATGGCAGCAAAAGTGCACATTTACAGGGTGATGGTGGCGGCACAGCAGACGAACACGTTTGAATGAGACTGGAATCGAGAGTCACCGCACCATTGAGAGCATACAAGCCACAACTAGACGTGGCAGCAGTTGTAGCAGTAATCGAAGCCAGCGCCACGATACTACCAGCAAAACTGGTTGTCGTCCCCAATGTAGCAGAACTACCAACTTGCCAGAAGACATTACCAGGTTGAGCGCCATTGATTAATGCAATCTTAGCAGCACTGGCGGTGATAAGGGTACTGCCAACCTTAAAGATGAAGGTGGCATCAGGATTATTTTGAGCATCGAGAGTAAGAGTACCTGTTATGCCAGCTGAAGATGGGAAGCAGAACACTCCTGGCGTGAGAATCATCGCACCGATATCTGTAATTGGTGGAAACGTGGTTGTGCACGTTTGATTCACAGCCGACATATAAGCGCTCGTTGCATCCGCTTGAGCTTGCGCAACCGCAGCATCCGCCACATGGATTGATCCACTCACAACGCCGGGGCCACCGGTACAAGGAGAGAGAAATCCAGTGCATGAAGGCCCCGGACTCACTCCAAGATCACCTTTAACTAAAGTTGGCCCGGTATTTGTCACAGTCGTAGCTCCAAGCACAGCAAAGCTATCAGCAGGATCAAGTGAGAAATAATGCCCCGCAGCATGGGAATGCAGAGGTAGAACAGCCACAATGGCAACCATCATTACACTACAGAGCAGCATCACAGCAATAAAACCACGAAAGCTTCCTGGCAAAAAAATTCTTTTCATATATTTCTCCTACATCTAAAAATATCACAGACACTATAATAGTATAATAAAGAAAATTAGAAGCGTGATATTGACATTTTATTATTACAATTATTATTTGTACTATATCTTATAATGCACTATAATCACTAAATCAATATATTAGTTACAAATATACACCTGGAAACAAAGATGCCTGGTAAGCATTGCCAGAAAAGGTATTTTCCTGCAAGACATGCTACAATATAGTTGCAGTTCATAAGATCCTGCTTGTGAAGAAATGCATATATATATGCTGGATATTTTATATCAAAGCGTTTATGGGAGCTCAAACAATGTCAGCAAACGGTCAGGTAGTTAAAACAAACCGTACTACAGGTCTCCAGAGGTTTATCACAAAAACGCACATCGGCCTTTATCGCAAGACAAACGGTACCATAGGATCCCGTATAGGGAAGATACATTTCCTCCTACTTATGGCAACCGGAAGAAAAAGCGGACAGGAACGGACGACACCTCTGCAATATACAAGAGATGGCAACGATTATATCTTAATTGCATCTTATGGGGGAGCACCTCAGGATCCTCAGTGGTTCCGCAATCTGCAAACCAATCCCGATACAAAAATACAGGTTGGATCAAAGGTACTTAAAGTCACGGCACGCAAGGCCAATTCAGAAGAGAGAGCACGTATCTGGTCGATGGTAACCAGCCAATTTAAAAACTTTGCCGCTTACCAAACAAAAACGGCACGCGAAATTCCAGTTGTCATCCTCACCCCAAAGACCCAATAACCCATGCCCAAATTAATGAAGAGATAAATGGTTAGAAATACTGCTCTGGACAGCCTCATGTCTAGGCCGGCACCGAGTCGAACGGCACCTATTGGAGCTTCCTTACACACACGGCTACCGCACAAGCCTATCCAGAGAAGTTTTGCTAGTTACTTTACCAGTATACTTTATCTATCTATTAGAAACAACCCATGGCAAAAATAAATTACACTCGTTATAGACAGTCAGTCGGAAAGGTTCCTAATTCACTATGGAGCAACGAAAAAGATATTGGCCCACTTCTGCCTGGAGAACCATCACACCGCAAGAAGATGGCATTGATCCAGAAAATTTCAAATTACTGCACCAATATGCACAGGAAGAGGAAAGGACTCATAGCATTCTAATTGTGCATGCTGGCTCTATCATCTTTGAAGAATATTATCACGGAGGTGGACAGCATAAATATCACAATATCAACTCAATCACGAAAAACGTTACGTCAGCGCTTGTAGGCATCACATTACAACAAAAGCTCCTTGAAACAGTCAATATATCCATCGATACCTTTTTCCCCGAATATGTCTCATCAGATGCACATGAACAGCAGCAAGCGCTTCAATTGCACCATCTCCTCAGCCTCACCAGTGGTTTTGCATTCCAGGGATCGCCGGCCGTCTTCCTTGAACGCACGACATCTCTTGAGCAGATACTGAGCCGTCCAATCATACACAAACCCGGCACAGTCTTTTCATACGACGACATCGACATTCATCTGATCTCACTCATTCTCGCACGTATCACTGGTATGCCAACCGCAGACTTTGCACAGCAATATTTATTTGACCCTCTAGGCATCTGGCATGATGAACAAGGATCCATTTATCCCTGGAAACACGCTACAGCGGTGGCAGATACTCCTCATCCTTATGGGCTGTGGGATGATGCTAGTGATCAGTTATGGAGCGTAGAGCGGCAAGGCAATGTGATTGGCGCGTATGGGCTCCAGTTAACGACGCGGGAAATGGCGAAATTGGGTTATCTCTACCTGCGCCAGGGAATGTGGGATGGGCAACAGATTATCCCCACAGAATATATCCGGGCCTCCTTACATCCCTATCAGACAACCGCACAAGGCAGTGGCTACGGCTACTGCTGGTATCTTCCTCATTATCATGGCTATGACGCCTTCTATGCGATCGGTTATGGTGGACAAATCATCGCCTGCTTCCCTGAGCTTGATCTCATATTTGTGATGACTGCGCGACCTGATGAAGATGCTTCAGCTGCTCATCATAAAATTATGGATGAGGGACTGGCACCGCTGCTAGAAAAAGGTTTATTCAAGTTGGCATAATTTGGGTACAGGTTCTCATAGAAATTTTTGCCTGGCGACTTACCTCCAGTGTTTTTTGGGTCAGACACATCTATACATGCAAATGATTCATCTATCCATATTTTATTATTACAATTTCAATAAATTGCATTATAATAATAAAAAGGCATAAAGATTCCGCATTGATCAAAAAATGAAGAAATAACGCAAATATTTCTTTTTTTTGACAAGGTTGCCTGGAGGTTTATATGAACAACACGTCAACCTATCGGCATATTACACACAGTATTGGCATTTATCTTTTGCTCTTCGTTTTAACAATGATCCTCGTTTGTTCACACAATCGTCCTGAGCACGTTAAGGCTCAGAGCATCCAGGCTCCCTTCGGAATGCAAAGAATTCCCGGCCATCTGGTGCCAGTCCTTCAGCATGCACAGCCGCTCGGTTTAACTGATCCGAATCAACAACTCAAGCTCACCATTAACTTGAAGTTGCGCAACCAGCCAAAGTTGGATGCTCTGTTGCTGGCTCAATCTGATCCAAAGTCACCACAATATCATCACTTTCTCACTCCTCAAGCCTTTATCGCTCAGTTCAGTCCGACCCAGGCAACGATCAATACCGTCGTGTCTTACTTACATCACGAGCACTTCTCAGTACTATCAATTGCACCGAATCACTTAATTGTAAATATAATAGGGACGGTTGCAACTGTACAACAAGCTTTTCAAACTGAGCTTGATAACTATCAGGTCAAGAGTCGTGTTGTCTACGCCCCCGTTTTTGACCCTATGCTCCCAATACCGCTGCTTCACTCCATACAACTGATCGGTGGACTAAATAATGTCGTCCATTTCTATCCTGTCATAAATCGTATCAAGCATAACCCAATGTACAGAAGACTTGATCCAATCAGTGGTTTTACTCCAAACGAGATCCGTACAGCCTACAATGTACAACCATTACTTACAGCTGGAGCAGATGGAACAGGACAAACCATCGGAATCGTCGAGCTAGCTGGTTATAATCCGTCGGATATCAATACCTATCTGCAACATTACAAACTCGGTGCCCCCAAGTACACTCCTATCCTGGTTGATGGCGTCACTAATCGAATTACCGACGATTCATTGGAGGCAGCGCTGGACATGGAATTAGCCTCAGCTATGGCACCAGGTGCTCGGCAAAACGTGTACATTGGCCCAAATTCCCTGTCTGGAGAGATGAATCTCTATAATAAAATTGTCACAGACAATACTGTAAAAGTCGTAACAACCAGTTGGGGGGGATGCGAGTTGGAGGTTGTGCGCGCACGACTTGATGCACTTAACGCAATCTTTGAGGAAGGGGCAGCTCAGGGGCAGGCATTTTTTGCGGCCAGTGGAGACGCGGGAGCCTATGATTGTGGCACAGAGAACATTGCGGTAGATTCGGTCGCTAACGATCCCTATGTCGTTGGTGTCGGAGGCACCATCCTGCATCTAGGAGCAGCTAACACTTATGGGAGTGAGACTGCCTGGACGGACTCAAGCCACAACCAAAGCCCTCCGCTAAGAAATGGGAGTGGTGGTGGTCTCAGTACGCATTTCTTCCGCCACAGTTTCCAGAGTGGACCCAATCTGACAAGTATCTACCGTATGTTACCAGACGTCTCTGCCAATGCGAGTCCCCTTCCAGGATACTCCGTCTACTGTGCTACCTGTACCGCTACCGGCACTTCTGGTTGGGGAGTCCTTGGTGGGACCAGTGCCGCCGCTCCTCTCTGGGCAGGAATGGCAGCGGATATTAATCAGTATCTCCAGCAAAAGACTCCAACCGGAGGATTAGGAAATGCCATTATAACCCTCTATAACCTGTATAATACGCCACAGATGTATCCTCCCTACCACGATATTACGCTAGGCACAAACCTGTACTATCCGGCTCGTCCAGGATACGATCTCGCCACAGGCATGGGTAGTCCTAATCTTTGGAACATAGCCCGGGATCTGGTACATATGTCAGAAGGGCATCTTTCTAAAGAAAGTAGGTCTAAACCCTCTCCATAAGATATTCTGTTACATTTCCCGATCAAATTACGTATCAGTAAGAAATGACGGAAAGAGGCTCGCAGGCAACACCGATCAATGTTTTAGAGCCAGGAATCTACAAGAGTAATTCCGGCTCACCGCCTCTTTCCAGAAGGATACGCTTGTGTTTACTTCTTTAGGTATTATTCCTCTCCTGCTGCTCTTTGTGGTGGCTGCAGCGGCCGTCTGGATAGCTGGTATTCAACTCTCTAATACAACTGATGTGCTCTCTTCACGCTTCGGATTCGGACAAGCACTTGGTGGCATCATTGTACTGGCCATAGCGACCAATCTACCAGAAATCGCAATTACAGCCAGTGCCGCACTCTCACATAATCTGGGCATCGCCATCGGCAACATTCTCGGCGGCGTTGGGATACAGACCGTGGTCCTGGTCCTGCTCGATATCTTCGGATTAAAGCGCCAAAATGCATTAAGTTACGTGTCGGCATCTCTTGAACTGGTTCTCGAAGGGGTCCTGGTAATTGCGGTGCTGATTGTCTCCATCATGTCGACGCAATTGCCCAAATCGCTTGTCTTCGCTCGTATCGGTCCTGGTGAGCTATTGATCGTCATCACATGGATCGCCGGCGTCTGGCTACTCGATAAAGCTCGCACAGATCTGCCCTGGCAGGAAAAGGGCCATGCACCAGATACCCGACCAAAAAAACATGGAGATAAAACACAAGACACCACACAGAAATGGAGCAGTTCCCGCTTGCTACTGGTCTTCATCGCAGCAGCAGTCGTCACCCTGATAGCCGGCGTGATACTTGAAGAGAGCGGCGATGCGATTTCAACACATATTGGACTCAGTGGTGTCCTCTTCGGAAGCACGATTCTGGCCGCCGCCACCTCACTACCAGAGTTATCCACCGGCCTGCAATCGGTCAAAGCAGGAGCCTACAATCTGGCCTTTAGCGACATCTTTGGGGGAAATGCTTTCCTGCCAGTCCTCTTCCTGCTCGCCACCCTGCTCTCAGGACAAGCGGTCCTCCCTCTGGCTCAGAACACAGACATCTATCTGGCTGGCTTAGGCATCCTACTCACAACCATTTATATCTACGGACTGATCTTCCGTCCCAGGCGTCAAATATTGAGTATGGGTATCGATTCGTTAGTGGTGCTTCTCCTCTATGCACTGGGGATCGCAGGATTATTCGCGATTGCTCTGATGCATTAACGCTACGGTTTAGTGAGCCGTTCCATACGCGTGATGATGATGAGGGCTTCGGTTGAGGATTGTCCACATGTGTCGAGGTTGGCCTGAAATGCCAGACAGACGGCGGGACGTTCGGGCTTACCAAAGAGGTTACAGCGATTGTCTGCACTCAGATTGGCGCAACGCACCCCTGCTGGCTTGCCATCTGGCATGCCAGGCATGGGAGAGGATATTGATGGCGCGATACAACACGCGCCGCAACCGATTCTACATTCCATCGGATGCCTCTTCTCTCTAGACTGCTCCTGGTTCCATCGCTGTGATATAGGTTTCTACTGTAATTGTCGATGCTGCTTCATCTCCAACGAGCGTTTCGAGTTGCGTTTGATAATCCGCTATCGCTTCGTAGTGGTGCGCAATAATTTCGTGCTTCGCGACAATAGCAAAATTATGCATAATATGGTGCATCGCCTCACATTCTAGTGCAATCTTCTCCCGTAACTTTTCTACTTCACTCATGACTGGCTCCCTTAGATAGCAATCAAGGCGTCAAGCCTGACTATTCCTGCATGGTTTGATGCATTCGAAGTGAAAGTCATAGAGCAGCCATTGGCTGATGAAAGGCTCCTCGATCTCTTACAAGTAGTAAGCGTGTGAGGAGCCAGATAGATGTATATTTACCAGACCAAACTGTTTCTGCTTTCCTACTGATTATCTAATCATATTTCCACTGGTCTTTGCAATGCCAGAAAAGCTGCATACCAGCGACCGCTCTCTTTGATGATGCGTTTCTGCGTCGGGTAATCTACATATACAAGGCCAAATCGCTTGCTATAACCTTCTGCCCACTCATAATTATCCATTAACGACCAGGCAAAATATCCAATAATTGGTGCACTGCTTCCCCGCTCGATGGTATCGGCAATCGCCTGGATATGTCCCTGCAAATACTGTGTTCGTAACACATCGACTACTGTTCCCCCTGATTCCAGATGATCAGGAAAAGCTGCACCATTCTCTGTAATTATAATAGCATGGATACCAGTATAATCTTTCTGCAACCAGGTAAAGAGGTCAGCTAATCCTTGCGGATAGACTTCCCATCCCATATCAGTACTGATCACATCTGGTTCTGGTTCCAATATCTCTCGGGTACGCACCAGAGCGCCATGTCCATCATCTTTAGCGACAATACCTATACGTACTGGATTATAATAATTGATGCCCAGAAAATCAATAGGGGCGCTGATCAAATCCATATCGCCATCCTCTATTGGAGGGCCTGACACCTTAAGCGCGGCAAAGAATTTTTCCGGATACTGTCCTTTGAAGACCGGATCAAGAAACCAACGATTCCTAAAATCAATCTCATGCTCGACGCGCTCCTGCGTCTGCGGCGAATCATCGGTACCATAAACAGGAAAAAGGTTGGGAGCGATACCAATCTGGGCAGTCTCTTTGAGCGTCGCTCGCAGGCGTGGCAGAGCTAATCCATGCGACAAGAGCACATGATGAGCCGCAGCGACGGCCGATGGCACATCCGCCACGCCCGGAGCGTGAAGTCCATTGCCATAGCCCTGAAACGCGGTACACCATGGTTCATTATGCGTAATCCAACGCTCAACACGATCGCCTAAATGCTGTGCCACAATCTCGGCATAATCCGCGAACGCATAAGCCGTCGCACGATTCACCCAGCCACCAAGATCCTGCAACGCCTGTGGCAGATCCCAATGATAGAGCGTCACCAGAGGCTGAATATCTTGCGCCAATAAGGCATCGACCAGACGATCATAGAAATCCAGGCCAGCTTGATTCACCTTTCCCGTCCCCGTTGGTAGAATACGCGGCCAGGCAATGGAGAAACGATAAGCTCGCAACCCCATTTCGGCCATCAAGGCTACATCTTGCTTCATCGTATGATAGTGATCGATCGCGATCTGGCCCGTTTCTCCCCGATATGTCTTGCCAGGAGTTGAGGAAAAACGATCCCAGATAGACACCCCACGCCCATCCTCCTGAGTCGCACCCTCGATCTGATAGGAGGATGTAGCCGCTCCCCAGAGAAAATCTGCCGGAAAATGGGCTGCCAGCGAGACATGCTTATCAGCCAGGTATTGATTATCTAAGTCACTCATTTCGCCTCTTCTCTTGATAAAACTTGTGAACGTTAAATATCCTCAGCGCGGATAAGTAGCGTGCCCTGACGGGCAAGCGGTTCGCTACTACCTGGCTACTCATAGAGCAAGCAAAAGGCCATATCACAACTATGAGACATATTGAGGACTACCACTCGATGCACGCACGATCAGGTTCGTTGCCAATCTCACATGCACGGGAGTCACGGAGATCGCCTCCGCTCCCTGAATATGTTGCGTGGATTTCTGGTTCCAGGGCCGTACATTGACTACCGGTGGATCGATCATATTCAAGAGCACTTCCATTGAGCGCTTGCCCATCTCGTAGAACGGCTGCCTGACTGTGGTTAACGGTGGCTGCAATTGAGCAGAAAAAGATATATCATCAAATCCAACTACAGCGATATCTTGAGGTACCTGTAAGCCACCAGCGACTACTGCCGCCAGAGCCCCGTAGGCCATCAGATCGTTACCTGCAAAGATAGCGCTGGGACGATGAGACGCATACGAAAGTAATTGTTCTGTGCACTCTTTTCCTCCATTGGACGTAAAGTCACCTTGCAGCACCAAAGAGCTATCCAGCTCAATTCCGGCCTCCGCCAGGGCATCACAATAGCCTTGATAGCGATCAAGCGAGACCTGAAACTTGAGCGGACCCTGAATATGTGCGATACGACGATGTCCTTGCTGGATCAGATGACAGGTGGCTTCATAGGCCCCTGTCTGATGATCGGCACCCACCCAGGAGACATCTCCCGGAGGCACGCATTGATCATCGAACATCACCACTGGAAATCCGTCGCGGCAGAGCTCTGCCAGATGAGGCGTCACCTGGCCGGGATAAATCGCCAGCAGGCCAGCCGTCAGCTTGGTCGCTAGAATACGATCAATGACTTCACTATAGTTTTTCTGATCGTTCCCTCCATTAAAACTATAGAGGACCAGTTCATAAGGACTCTGATCTATCGCCTCTGAAATACCGAGCATGATCTCTGGAATCAAAGGCCAGTGCCAGACAGAAACAAGAGCACCTATCAGGCGGCTACGCCCACCAGCCAGCCCGGATGCGGTAAGGCTCGGGAAAAAGCCTTTCTCATTCATGATGTTCAAAACGCGTGCTCGTGTCTCAGGGTTCACATCCGGTCGATGGTTGAGCACACGCGACACTGTCGTCTTGCTCACGCCTGCCAGATGCGCAATATCTTGTATGGTGATCTTTCCTGCCATCAGCATCCTTCTTTGGCACAAACTGTTATATACACAATCTACACACAAAATTTCTAGCCGTTTTCGCTACCGTTAGCGGTTTCGGAAACGATTTCATAGATGAAGTTTAATGGCTAAAAACCGAAAGTGACGATAACGAAAGTAGTATTTTGAGGGTTTATTTTTCGCATGATTTCCTCTCTTTTTTGTACTTCAACTACCCCTCAAGGCCAGAAACAAGTTACCTAACAAGTACTTTATTGGAGCTGATAAGAGGCACGTAAGATATCCTCTCGTGCGAAAAACACTATGGTCACAGGATAGGATCTATAGTATACTGTAGTTATGTAACTTTGCCTCATTTAAAAGAGCACGACTCTACTAAAAACAGATCTTATCTTGCAGACAGAAACGAGTAGATAGTTTCAGACTATTCTAAGTTGAAGAGCATTGGTGGCTCAATAGCAAAAAAGTTACCGAACAGGCATATTCGACACCAATGCTGGTGTTGTGGAACTTTTATAGCAAACTTTAGGCGTAAGAACGAGGAGCAATGGCGAGCTCAACCCCCATCGTACGGACTGATGTACTGTCATATCTACACAATGAACAAGAGTCTACCTTATATGTAGACACACCAGCCTGGTATGACTGGCTGATAGATGCAACCACCTTTACGTTCAACAGCCCTATCGGCACCTTCACAGCCCGCAAAGAACAGGCCAGCAATAAGCGTGGTGGATGGTACTGGAAAGCGTATAGTAAACGAAAAGGGAGAGTACGCCATGCGTATTTAGGGAAATCTGAAGCGTTATCGCTGGAGCGACTGAACACAATCGCCGCAGAGCTCACGCGTGAGACGACACTCCACCCGACACAGGATGCTCCAGTGCCCTCTACCCAGCTAGAAATTAAAGGCGCATTTCCCTTACAGCCCACCTCTCTGGTCGGGCGCGAGCAGGAGACGCAGGCCGCTTGTTCACTCTTATTAAATGCGGATATCCGCCTGCTCACGATTACAGGACCTGGCGGTGTTGGAAAAACACGCCTGGCCTTTGCGGTAGCGCAACGCCTGGTTGAGTATTTCCTGGGTGGTGTCTATTGCGTCTCGCTGGGGCCTCTCTCAGATCCGGGACTGGTTGTACCCACCATTGCGCAGGCGCTCGGCTTTGTGGAAACGGGGAAAACATCACTGCTCACACGTGTCAAAGCCTATCTACGCGACAAGCATATCCTGCTCATGCTCGACAATTTTGAGCAGATCATGCCAGCCGCACCACTGATCGCCGACATACTGGCGTCCAGCCCTCACCTCAAGCTCTTGATCACCAGCCGCGAGATCCTTCATCTTAGCGGCGAGCACGAACTCATTCTCCCACCGCTCGCGCTACCCGATCTGCAACGGCTGCCCGACAGCGACACTCTGACCCAATATCCCGCCATCGCCCTCTTTACACAGCGGGCGACCGCCGTCAAAGCGGACTTTGCCATCACGATCGCCAACGCCGCCATCATAGCCGAAATTTGCACGCGCCTGGATGGGCTACCGCTAGCGATCGAACTCGCGGCAGCCCGTATGAAGCATCTACCTGCCCAGATGCTCCTGACGCGCATGGATCACCGCTTTCAGCTACTCGTCAGTGGAGCCCGCGATCTGCCTCGACGGCAGCAAACGCTCCGCGATGCACTCGCCTGGAGCTATGATCTTCTGGAGGCCGATGAGCAGATGATTTTTCGTGCTCTCTCTACCTGCATACGTGGATGTACGCTCGAGGCCGCCGAAGAGCTTTGCTCACTGCTCCATGGAGAGCACATCGACATCTTAAATACCATCACATCATTGATCGACAAAAGCTTGCTTCAACAGATCGAACAACCCAACGGCGAACTGCGCCTGAGTATGTTGGAGACGATCCGGGCATATGGACAAGAATGCTTGCTCGCCGCAGACGAAGCCATCGCGACGCGTCGCGCTCACGCGCTCTATTATCTGGCGCTGGCAGAGCGAGCCGAGCCAGAGCTACGTCAGGGACAGCAGGCATCATGGCTTGACCGCCTGGAACAGGAGTCTGACAATCTACGCGCAGCCTTGCACTGGTTCATCGAACAAGAAGAGAGCGCTTCATATCAGGAAGCCCTGCGACTCTGTGCAGCTTTATGGCGCTTCTGGCTGATCCGCAACCGTCATGATGAGGGCTATCAATGGGCAGAAAAGGCCTTGCAGAAGAGCGAAACGCAGGATGTTCCATCGTCGATACGTGTCAAAGCTTTTTTCGCGACAGCCACTCTGGCCGATAGTCAGGGACACTATCCACGCAGCATCGAATTATGGAAAAAGTGCCTGCTGCTCTATGAAGAGCTTAATGATCAGGCTGGTCTGGCAGCCACGCTTAATAAGCTAGGAACCGCCTATGCGCGCAACGCTCCAACCGAGGCCCATGAGCTCTACGAGCAGAGCCTGATGCTTGCACGCAGTGAGAACAATCGCTACGAGATCGCCGATGCCCTGGCATCGTTGGCCGACGAAGCCTTTGCATTGGGATTTCTCAACGAAGCGCGTATCTTCATCGAAGAGCGTCTGGCCATCGCTAGAACGCTCAATGACATGCGCAGTATCGCCTATTGTCTCGATGGTCTGGGACAAATCCTGGCACACGTCGGAGATTATCAACAAGCCAGCACCCTCCTTAAAGAATGCCTGGCCTTACATCGAGAGGTGGGAGATCGCGTCGGCATCACCTTTGCGCTCCTTCCGCTTGCCATCGTGACACTCTATCAGGGAGACTATAATACAGCGCAGTCCTTGTTGGAAGAGTGCGTGACGGTCTCAAGAGAACTCGGCAATCAGCCTCACATCACTAACTACCTGAACACGATCAGAGATACATCGTTCTTACACACCCAGGAACATATCCCTGTCAGCAAGCTCCTGGAGGAGAGCATTGCTACCTTTAAGGAAGCCGGTAACGATGAAAGTATTGCCACTAAATTATTTGCGCTCGGTTGTATCGCGTTCTCGCAAGGAAACTTTGCCAACGCTCAAAAATCACTGGCAGAAAGCCTCTCTCTTTTTCAAAGTCATGAGAACCGTGTCATGACAGCGGCTATCCTCAACATGCAAGGACATCTTGAAGCGCACCAGGGCAATTACGCCGTCGCCCATGCACTGATGGAAGAATGCCTGGTGCTCACGCGTGCCATAGACGATCACTGGATGCTCTCTTCGCGTCTGACACAGTTAGGCTTGATCACACTCAACGAAGGTGATCATGAGCAGGCCCGCACATTGATCGAAGAAAGCGTAATTACAGCCAAAAAAAGTGGCGATCAACGCTATATCGCCGAAGCCTTGCATATCATGGGATTACTTGCTCTCTATGATGGCGACGATACGACTGCTCAGTCGCTCTTAAACGAGTGTCTGGCGATGCAGAGCGAGATGCGCAGCGGCTCGACCAGAGCCTACGTGTTGGCCGATCTTGGATTGTTGGCGCTCCACCATGAGGACTTCGCCAGGGCTCATACCTTGATCGAGGAAAGTCTGGCTCTCTGTATGCGCTCGGGCGATCGCTGGTTCGTACCATCATGCCTGGAGCGCCTGGGAGAAGTTATCGTCATGCAAGGACAACCCTCGCGAGCCACCCTCCTCTGGGGAACCGCTCAAGCGATGCGTGAAGCCATCGGAGCACCAATTCCGACCATCGAGCGAGAGCTTTACCAGAGTTCACTGGCCACAGCTCGACGGCAGCTCGGCGAGTCACACTTCACAGACTGCTGGCAAAAGGGATATACCCTTACGCTTGAACAGGCATTGAACGTTTCAGAGGTGGAGGTACGTCCCATCACAGCCATCCCGGAGAGCAAATTGAAAACGCCAGATCCAGTGCCCCACAGATCCAGGCAAGAAGAGCGAGCGGGTGTAGTCACCCAGGATAAGACAACCATCCCAGAGCAAACGCTCACCGGTCGCGAGATAGAGGTCCTACAACTGGTAGCACGCGGCTTGAGCAATATCCAGATCGCGGAAACATTAGTGATCAGTCCACGCACGGTCCAGGCACATCTGCGCACAATCTATAGCAAGCTCGGCATCGTCTCGCGCAGTGCCGCCACACGTTATGCCCTCCAGCACAGTCTGGGATAAGATCATCTTCCCCCAAGCATCAGCTATTAGGCGTACGCCATTGCTCCATTAGAAAACATCACCGCCTCATAGCCGCCGGGCAAAGATACGTTCTTTCGCTGATGTATTGTCCTTGCGCTTTCTGTACACTAGTAGATACATGTTTCCCATTTCAATGCAGAAATAAGCCAGGAAGAGGATCAGCAATACATGGCTCGTAAACATATTCCGGTCGTTGTTGACGAATATTTATGGCTATCAGAACAGACCATCGATGGTGAAGAACAGGGAATACCGCTTGGATCAGATGATTGGTATCGCTGGCTGGCCGATGAGCTGCATTTATCTTTCTCGTTTCACCATCGCGACGGAACCATCACAGCGCGACACGAGCGCCAACGCAATGGATGGTACTGGTATGCCTATTGCAAACGTGATGGGCAGATCCACAAAACGTATCTCGGTCGTCCTGGCGAATTGACCATCGAGCGCCTCCAACATGGAGCCACAGTACTATCAACAAAAGCTGCACTCCATAAACGCAGGCCACAACCACAGCATATAGCAGACAGCCCTACAAGAAACAACCTGGTCTTGACCGAGAAGTTCTCTGTGCCTACGACCAATACAACGTCGATTACGCGACCGCAACTGCTCGAACGCATTACGCGAGGAGCCCGAAGCAAGCTTGTATTGCTGTCAGCCTCGGCTGGCTACGGCAAAACAATGCTCTTGAGCGATTGGTGTACACATGCACGTCAGCTTGATCCCCAGGGTGCATACGCCTGGATCTCGCTAGATAGAGATGATGATGAGCCCTCAGAGTTCTGGGCACATATCTTGACGGCAATCAATCGCGTACAGCCGAATATTGCCAGTGATGCTTTGACCTTACTAAACCAGGCACCGTCTTCAGCCATACTTTGTGTGCTCAAAACGCTGATAAATACATGTCAGACACTCTCAGCCGAGATTACAATTATTTTAGATAACTATCAAGCCATTCAAACACCAGACATCCACCAACAGATCGCCTTTCTACTCGACCATCTGCCAGCACGCCTGCATCTCGTGATAGCCAGCCGCGAAGATCCTCCCTTGCCTCTGACCAGATTACGCTTACAAAGTAGCATCACAAAATTGAGCAATGCCGATCTATGCTTTAGCGCTGAAGATACAGCACAGCTCCTCAGCACAAATATCCAACAATCGATCTCAGCCAGCGAATGCATCCCTCTCACAGAGCAAGCCGAGGGCTGGATCGCAGGCATACAGCTAGCATCGATGCATATGCAGAGCCAACCTCGCTTCATCGATACGCTCACGAGCGATCTGAGCAAGAACCGCGATATCCTCGACTATTTAATCGAAGAAGTATTATTGAAGCAAGCTCCAGCCATCCAACAATTTCTGCTCCAAACCTCTCTGCTTGAGAGCTTTAATAGCTCGCTCTGCAATGCCATCCGCGAGCAAAATGATAGTCAGCGCCAGCTCGAAAGGCTAGAGCACCTTAACATGTTTCTCATTCCCCTGGACAATCAAGAACAATCGTATCGTTATCATCATCTTTTCAGGCAAGCCCTGCGTAATCACCTGCACAGCAACTATCCAGCCAGTGTGCCCACACTGCACCGTCGAGCCAGTCTCTGGTATGAAGAGCGTGGACTCATGCTATCGGCCATACAGCATGCAACTCTGGCCTATGATGTCGATACGCTAACACGCCTACAGGGAGCGCAGAATACCGCTCCCTGCCCGAGCCAAACCTCACAGCCATCACAAACAATAGCCTCTGCTTCCGAACTCGCTACGATGCTATTGGAACCCCTCACCAGGCGCGAGTATGACGTCTTACAGCAACTGCTTCAGGGAGCCTCAAATCGCGACATCGCACAATCCTTGATTATAAGTGAAGGCACTGTCAAAAAACACGTCTCCAATATCTGTAGCAAACTAGGAGTGCAGAGCCGTACACAGGCTGTAGCTAAATCGATGCTTCTAGCACTCTGCTAATTGATAACTATAGTTTTACTAAATGCACCCCTAATTTTTAGCCCTTCCACGCGTTTACCTATGCAGAACGACGAATCAATGCATGTCACAATTCGTTTTCTATATTACGATAATGAATATTTCATGCATTTACATCTCAAGTATGATCTCGTATGATGAAACAAGTTTACATTCTCTAGATAACATTAGGGGCGGACATTCGCCACTGCGATAGGTGAGGTTTCATGAGTGCAGAATCAAAACGTCTGGGTAAATACGAATTACAAGAGCTATTAGGACAGGGAGGCATGGCAGAAGTATGGAAGGCGCTTGATCCCCAGCTGATGCGTTTTGTGGCCATCAAGATTCTGAAGGCCAACCTCCGCACCACACCCGATTTCAAGACGCGCTTTGTACGTGAAGGACAAGCGATCGCTTCATTACGCCATCCAAATATCGTCCAGGTCCACGATATCCATGTATCTGGACCAGAAGATCCAGAATCGCTCGCCTACATGGTTATGGACTATATAGAAGGGCCAACGCTCGCGGACTATATTCATCATATATCGAGCCTGGGTCATTTCCCATCGTTTGCTGAAATTGTACAAATTTTCTCCTCAATCAGCCAGGCAATCGACTTTGCGCATCAACACGGCATCATTCATCGTGACATCAAACCTGCGAACATCTTGCTTGACAGTCACAACACCAAGCTAAATCGCATCGGAGAACCCATCCTGACCGATTTCGGCATCGTCAAAATGTTAGGAGCAGAGACACTTACAACGACCGGAACATCATTGGGGACACCACTCTACATCGCCCCAGAACTGGTCCAGGGACAGCCCGGGAACGTCAAGAGCGACATCTATGCGCTCGGTATCGTACTTTACGAAATGTGCACAGGCACCACACCTTTCCATGGGGACAACTATTATGCAATCTTGCTTCAACATGTCAACAATAATCCAACGCCTCCCAGCCTGATCAACCCGCGCCTGCCCAAAGATCTGGATCATGTCATCGAGCACTGCCTGGCCAAAGATCCAGACAAACGTTTTGCGAACGCGATGTCGATGACAGTTGCATTGGCCCAGGCACTTGACGTTCCTTTTCCAGAGCAGATGAGATCAGCCGTCTCAGCGCTGGCAACATATCCTCAGGGAGATAATTTCAACTCATCATATCTGGAAGCATTTCTCAAGCGCTCAGCTCAGCTTGATGAGTACCTCAAGCTGGCCCCGGCAGCCGCAGACTCCAACCAGGTACAATTGGAAGACCTCCCTACCCGACCAAGGCAAACAAACACACCTGTGCCGCAGGGACGACCATCACTTCTGCGCTCGACGCCGACGCCAGCGCAGGCTCAAGAGATATTAACAGGAACCATTATACCTCAGCAGGTAGCACCAAAACGCTCAAGCAAGAGACTCGGCTGGTCAATCCTGATCGTCACACTCACAGTCTTCTTGATCCTTGGATCAACAGCTGCCCTTTATCGCTTTACCAACATCTTTCCCAAAGGCTCAAAAGCCCAGATACAAGTACAGGTACATCCCGCACCACCCAGCTTTGGAGAAGTCTCATTCTTCAACACGCGCCAACTCACCAGCACAGGCACGCCCGGCGTCAACGATGGTGTCCAGATAGAACTCGAAAATATTGCCCAGCCCGCAGCCGGCATGCACTACTACGCATGGCTACAGGATAACCAGACAGAAGAAACGTCAATATTACTCAATCCAACCACCACCATCAAAGCAGGATCAAACACGCTCACCTACACAGATCCGCAGCATCACAACCTGCTTTCCACCATGAGCCAGTTTCTGATCACAGAAGAGAGCGATCAAATCGTACCAGCCAGTCCGACACTTGATCAGAAGCAGTGGAGTTATCAAGGAGAAATTCCACAGGTTCGTAGCACCACAGATCACTTTAGCCAGCTCGATCATTTACGACACCTGCTCTCAGGAGATCCCACCCTCAACTCGTTTCATCTTTATGGTGGCATCGACTACTGGTTCCTCAACGATATCGAGCAGATACAGACCGCATCCCTGGCAATAAAAGATCAGCAGGATGACACGATCGTACGCCAACAATTAACAAACATCCTCTACTACCTGGATGGTCAATGTGCAGAGTCCGAGCTCATACCAACCTTTCTGCCATCCACGCCCGACAGCAACACGATTATTAACGATACCAAGATCGGCCTGCTTGCCTGCGCTAAAGTCAGTGCAGTTGGGCACGTCGCGCACCTGAGTAGTCACCTTGGAGGAATCATCAAAGCCCCCGGCACTACCAGTGCCCAGAAGACCCTGGCCTTCAAGATCAGCGACAACATCAACGACATCAACCAGTGGCTGACACAGATACGTACAGATAGCATCCAATTATCCAGCATGAACGATACGCAGCTCGAAAACGCCACCACACTCCGTAATGACCTCAATGTGCAAAGCGCATACGTCGTCAATGGTCGCATCGATCCAAAAACGCAAGTCACGGTGTTAAGCGCCTCGCAGTTGTGCAGCGAAATCGAATTGCTCGCTACATTTAAGGTCAATGCCTATACATCTAAATAGCGCCGTTCGTATCTATAGGTAGCAGCACTGTAAAAGTTGATCCCTGTCCAGGCTGGCTGGCGACCGAGATCGTTCCATGATGCATATGGACAATCCATTCGACAATCGAGAGGCCAAGTCCGGTGCCGCCAGCCGAACGTGAGCGTGCCACATCCGTACGATAGAAGCGCTCGAAGATATACTTGATGTGTTGCGGAGCAATCCCAATGCCGGTATCACTAACGGTGAAGGAGACCTCCGAACCTTTGACTTCAACATTCAGCAGAATCTGGCCGCCACGCTTCGTATAGGTCAAAGCATTCTCCAGTAAGTTCATCATCATCTGGAGCAGCCGCGCTTCATCGCCGACAACGATGGCAGGCTCACATTTTTGCAAGTTCAGATCAATACCGCGCTCAATCGCCAGCCATTCTAAAGAGGCCACCACGTTACTGGCCAACTCTTCCAGATGGACGGGCTGCTGCTCAAACTGAATGTGACCTTCATCCACACGTGCCAGCGTGAACAGATCATTAATCAAGTGAGCGAGACGTTCAGCTTGTCCATTGACATCACGCAGCAGACTAACATATTCTTCCTTCGGCATCTCGTGGATCAAAGCCACATCCGTCATGCTACGCATCGCGGCCACGGGAGTGCGCAACTCGTGAGAAGCATCGGCCGTAAAGCGACGCTGACGCGTGAAGGTATTATCCAGGTAATCAAGCATATCGTTAAAGGTAAGAGCAAGGTGTTGAACCTGATCATTCGCACGCGGAATAGGAACGCGCTGATGGAGATCTCCTCCCTGGATAGCACGTGCGGTCGCAGTCAGGCGCTCAATGGGAGCAAAAGCACGTGTGGCAAGCCAGTAGCTTCCAATCGCTCCAATCAGGAGCACCAGCGGAACAATGAGCAGAAGTTCCAACTCGACACTATGCAGTGTCGCATGTAAAGGAGCCAGTGAAATCCCTACCTGTACCACACCAAAGATACGACCGTGCGCCATGAGTGGCTTACTATACAACCGTAACTTTTGCTCATGATGCACGGTAATAGTGCCAAGCCACGCCGTGCCTTGTAATGACTGTGTCACGCTGCTCTCTGGCACAGCCAATGTGTGAAAGTCAGGCGTGCTATAGACGATATTTCCCTTCGCATCAAGAACGCGCATCAGCGCATCCAGATCAACATCGAAGTTGGGAGCCTCAAGATCACGAGCCACACCCAATGCATGTTCTCTCGACGTGTCGTCACTACTGACCAATCCAGCCAGCTCGCCAGTTTTATCATGGATGAGAATAGAGCCATCCACCTGCGTACTACTTTGCGTAATCTGTTGTGCACGTGCCTGTAGATTGGCATCAAAACTCGTCAACAGCGTCGAACTTAAATTCAGGTAGAAGACAATACCAAAGAGAGCCAGCAGGACCGAAAAGACTGTAATGTACCAGAGGGTCAACTGCGCTCGGATGCCGAGTGGCCAGTAGTTACGAAGAGACTTTTGCATTTCAAGGCTCCTTGAGTTGATAGCCAAATCCGCGCACGGTCTGGATCACGTTTGGCTCGCCATGCTCACAAAGCTTGCGGCGCAGGGTGCTAATATAGACATCAATCACGTTCGAGAGGTTCTCAGCATCGATATTCCAGAGATGTTCGGCGATCATCATGCGGCTCAACACCTGATGCGGATGACGCAGCAGGACTTCTAATAAAGTGTATTCTTTCATACTCAATATCAGGACATGGTCTCCCCGCCGAACTTCATGCGTCAACGTCTCCAATGTGATATCAAGGAAGCTCAAGCTCGTCGTCCTCGCAGGACTATTTCTCCGTAGCAATGCGCGAATACGGGCTTCCAGTTCACGAAAGGCAAAGGGTTTGGTCAGATAATCGTCTGCCCCCTGATCAAGACCGGTCACACGGTTATCAATATCATCAAGAGCCGTCAAAAACAAGATAGGGATATGCAAATGGAGGGCTCGGAGTTGTCGGCAGACTTCAAATCCATCAAGTTTAGGTAAAAGAATATCCAGAATGACAAGATCATAGGTCACAACACGCCCCAATGAAACCGCTTCTACCCCATCCGTCACCAGATCTACGGCATACTGTTGCCCTTCCAAGCCCTTTTTCAAACTGGCTCCTAAATAGAGATCATCTTCGGCTATCAAAATACGCATCGTCTACCTCCTTTCCATGCATCAGCATAGTATATGCTAGAAATGTGAAACGAGTATGAAAGAGCCTGCATAGCAACCGGAACAGTCGTCCGCGACTGAAGAAAAAAGAACTAGCTTTCATCTAAATTTCATAAGACATTTCTATACTACGTATATTGGAAACACGTCATGTTTCTATACCTCTTATCAAGAAAAGATTAGAAAGAAAGAGTTCTTACCAAATGTTTACTATGGCCCATTTACACCTTCTGGTAAATCATTTTCCTATCCTCGGTTCTATGTTTATCAGTGTCATGTTTATCATCGCCTTGCTGTTCAAAAACGTCTTCCTCCAAAAGGTATCGTTGTGGTTTCTCGTTGGAGTAGCGCTCTCTACAGCTTTGACATACGCTTCAGGAGATGGGACCAAAGCAGCGGTCCAGGGATTACCACAAGTTTCAGATACAATGATTCAGGCACACGAACAGGTTGCTCGCTACGGCCTGATTATCATGTTTATAGCCGGCTTTCTGGCGCTGGGTGGCATTGTCCTCTACAGTCGAAGGCCAACCCTTCCTCTGTACTTTCGTATCTCCATATTGGCGATACTTTTAATCAGTGTTGTCGTGCTTAGCTACGTGGGATACCTTGGGGGATTAATTATGCATACCGAAATCCGCTAACATGTGCCCCTTTTTACAGCGCCAACACAAGATCCTTCACGACAAAGAAATGTGGATGGACAAGAGCAGACAAGAACAAGCATGACTATACAAGTCCAGGAAAAAAATCTTTGCGGATATGTTTATGCTTTATATCCATATTTTCTAATACTTGTTCATAGGCATTCACCATGCTGGGTGGACCGGATAAAAAGTAAGTACGCTCCAGGTAATCCGGCACCACATGGTGAAGCATCTGCTCATTGACTCTCCCCACTAATCCAGTCCAGTTACGCGGGACAGACGTTACATCCGTCAGGGTATAGAATATCTTGATGCCAGTTTGAGGATGTATTGCGCTTAGCACATCTTTGTACACGATCTCATCGACGCTTCGATTGACGTAGAGAAGAACAATATCACGTTGCTGGCGGGAGTCAATGAGATATTTTAGCATGCTTCTAAACGGAGTAATACCGATGCCTCCGGCAATAAACACCAGTTTTTGTTGTGGATCAGCTGGCAGAGTAAAATCTCCAGCAATCTGAGCGGCTACAATTTTTGTCTTGCCATTCATATTATACATAGCTTTTTTAAAGCTACTCCCCTGATCATAGAAGCGTATCCCCAGATGCATAGTATTCTCGGTTGGCGATGATGCAATTGTGAAATAACGGCGATTTCCTCTGCTATCAGGATGAGGATGTTCCAGGGTAAATTCCATATATTGTCCAGGCAGAAAAGCCAGTTTTTGTGAAGGCTTAAAAACAAAATCCAGGATGCCAGGTGCCATCTTGATTTTTCGGCTTAACTTTAAGGCTACTTTTTGCTTCGGGCTGACCAGATAAGCAAAAACGTTCCCAATGACTAAGGCTAACTCGGGAGTCGTGTAAATATTCCCTAGATGCAATTGTGGAATGAACAGGATACCTGTAAGTATGCCATATATTCTTCTGAGCGCCTTTTTATGGGGCGCGGTAAGCGGCTCAGTAAGCATGATAAAGGCAAAGAAGAAGAGTGGCGAGAGCACAAATAGTTGCTTGAGCTCAGTGACAATATTCCCTCTTTGTATGAGGCTGATACTACAAGCAAGCACCAGTACCGTAAGACAAAAACTTATCACCATATCGGCCTGACGTAATTTCCTCGTCACCAGGCATCCTCCGACCAGCACAAAGGGCAACATGCTGATCGTGCCAATCCACCAGCTCGCCGACTCGCGCAGCACAAACGAGGTGATCACAACAGCAATGGCAGCAGGATTAAAGATATGCTTATTATACAGTGACAGAATATATTTTGAAGACATAGCTAATATCGCCACCCATCCCAAAAATTGCAGATCGCTCGGTATCTTGGCAGGATCAATAATCAGCGCCAAAATGAGGGCAGTAATCGGGGTAGATTCAACATTGGCAGGAATTTCAAAGATACGCGCCAGAATCGTATTCGCGCCCCAGCATATGATGACCAGGAATATACTTGATCCAATCAGCGCCAGTGGAGAAAATGAAAGCAGATGAAAAAAGGCCATGACAGTAGCGATGCCAATCAACGCAATCAGCAGATAGAGGACCAGCCGATACATCGTTATTCTATCTAATAGATAATCCAGTTGTTTTATCATTGATGTAACACATACCTTTCAAATCCACTTGTAAATGTTGCCCGAGCATCTACGCCGATAACATATCCCTCAAAGCCCGCTAACTTCTCAATAAAATTGATGCCTTTTTTGCCCATTGCAAATGCAGCCGTCGCGAACCGATCGGCTTCATAGATATTTGGGCCTATCACAGTGATACTCGCAAGCTCCACAAGCGGCTCCCCTCCATGATACGGATCATAGATATGTTGTCCACGAATAGCCGTACCTGAGGTCGCAATCCCTTCGTGAGTGAGTGCCAGCACTTTCACGATTTCAGTCCGCTTGAACGGATTGCGAATGCCGACCCTCCAGGGATGGTGATCCTTATTTCCTGACACCTGGATATCCCCACCTGCATCGATATAGAAATTGCGAAAATTTCGTGCGCGTAACATGTTAGCAGCATTTTGAATCGCCCAGCCTTTAACAAGTCCCGATGGATCATAGCTACCGTTATATTGAATATCGAAATACCCATCAGTATCTTTTTTCGTTTGCTCACTTAATGCCAGCACCGTCTTCATATCTGCACTGTACTGCGCTGCTGGAAGCGTGCCAGCGTTTATCTGTGAGATCTCGCTCGTCGTTTTATAGGTACTAAACATCTCATCAACTGACACAAAGTAGGCAAAGACAGCATCCAGATCGTTTTTTGTCACAGTTGTATCGACAACTTCAACCGTAATCGGCATATCCATAATTAAAGATGTCTGTTTCATGGTCACGCTTTAGCTTGCGCAAGAGCATCTGACAGAGATTGTATAAATGCCTCACTACTATCTGTAGCGCCACTCACTATATCCACATTGGCATTTTGCGCCTGAATGGCCTCGTTAGCGAGTTGGGGATCGGCATAATTATTAATATCGATGGAGCGATTACGATCATTGGGATATTGCAAAAACTGTACATCGGTGATCTTTCCCCCCTGAATGATCGCTTTGACCTGTATATTCCCCCATTGTGCATCCGCCACGCTGCCCGTATAAGAACCATCCTTATAAAGCGTACTCGATGTACCACCTGTGGCGTTGCCAGTGGCAGTAGGTACAGTAGAAATTGAGGAATTTGAACTATTTGAGCTCTCTGGCACGAGTGGCGCAATATTTGAGTGATCATAGATAAAGCTATAGATAACAAAGGCACCGATAATAAAAACAGCTACGATGAATTTCTTCATAGTCTGGCTACCCTTTCGCGATCTGCTGAGCAAGAGGTCTAATATAAACACATAAACATCAAGATCAACGCTCTGAATAACATATATAAGCATGCAACTTCTATGTGTTCATTCCTTGTGGAATCTATCTATCTACCGACATTGTCTTACATCGTAGTACGATGACATTAAATTTGAATGAAAGTAAGCAAAGAATCATACGTCTCATAGCAGACAGCACAACAAGCAAGCCTGTGTGTAATAGAGGTATCATACACACAGGCAAAACGCCTCTACCAAAGAATACTAGCAACGGGTCATTTTTATTGTCAAGATGAAACAACTCTGTTAGAGTCTACAGAACGCCATCGCTCAAAAATATATGAAAGGAACCTTGATCACATGGTCACATCATTCCGACGCTGGCAACGTCAAGAGTTAAAGCGTATTCAAGAGAATGGAATACTCGTGGCAACCGCTGCTGGCTCGGTGGAATATCAAAGCAGAGGAAAAGGCCCGGCAGTCATCTATGCGCACGGAACGCCCGGCGGCTACGATCAAGGACTGGCCTTCGCAGAATTTTTTGATGAGGACGCTTGCCGCGTCCTCTCGCTCTCGCGCCCTGGCTATCTCCGGACGCCTCAGACCTCGGGAGCATCTCCAGAAGAACAGGCCGATCTCTATGCGGCCCTACTGGATACGTTGGGGATCGAGCAAGCTAGCATTATCGGCTTCTCAGGTGGAGGGCCATCGGCGCTCCAATTCGCCTTACGCCATCCGCAACGTTGCCGCAGCCTGATCATGATCGGAGCGATCGTCCAGCGTTATAGCGTGCTGGAAAACATACAGATGCAGCTTCCCTGGCAGCGCCTGCTTGCCAGGCTTACCGAGCATCTACTCGTATCGGATCTCTTTCTCTACAGCATCCTCCCCATCATCCGCCTGCTGCCAAAGGGAGAGATCATGGCTGGCATGCTCTGTTCAGGAACCATCTATCGGCTTCGCAAAGCTGGCTATCAGAATGATCAGAAGCACTTCGCCGCCATCGAGCGGTATCCGCTGGAGAAGATCAGCATCCCCACCCTGATCGTTCACGGCACCGCCGACGACGACGTCCCTTTTGAAGATGCCTTACTCCTGATGCACAAAATCCCTCATGTCACACTTATCCCGATGCATAAAGGCAACCATGCCACCTTCTTCTTGCGAGCAAACATCATCATACCAATCATTCAAGAATTTATCACGCAGGAAGTTCCCCAACGTATTCAGCATTGATAAAACCCTATGTAGCCAGATAAAAAACAAGTGCGGCTCTAGGAGAAAACTAATGGAAGGCTCTTCACACCAAAGACTATCTCGTTCTTGATCTGTTCCAGAGGCTTATCGTCAAGACGACGCCAGGCAGGCATCAGGCGGAGCATCGCCTCTATAGCAATCTTCGCCTCCAGACGCGCCAGGGGCGCTCCCAGACAAAAGTGGATACCGTGCCCAAAAGAGATATGTCGGTTCGGTGTGCGTTGAATATCGAACAGTTCGGGCTGAGGAAATTGCTGCTCATCAAAATTGGCGGAGATCGTCGTAACCTGAAGAATATCTCCTTCACGGAGCAGTTGATCACCTAATTGCACATCGCGCAGTACTCGACGGCCACCAATAATGACGCGATTGCCTCCCGTACCACGATTGGGCGGTCGATAGCGCAGGACCTCTTCGATAGCGCTGGGGACCAGTGTAGGATCTTGTCGAAGTTGCTGCCACGCCTCTGGATGTTCGTCAAAGCAGAGCAGAGCATTACCAATCAGTTGGGTCGTAGTGATATTGCCTGCTACCAATAAAGTAACAAAGAAGCCATACAAATCATTATCGCTAAGATGTTCCCCATCCACTTCGGCTGAGAGCAACAAACTGAGAATATCCTGGCGGGGATGTTGACGCCGTTCTTCGATAGCTTGTGCCATACTGGCAAACATCATCTGCGCATAATCTTGCGCCTCCTGACTACCAGTTAGAGCATCCTCCTTCACCGAGTCCGTCAACAAAGCATCGGTCCACAACTTCATCAAGCGCCAATTTTCACTTGGTAACCCAAGCAGATCAGCGATCACAATAATAGGAAACGGCACCGTTAGATCAGCCACGGCATCCATTTCACCTTTGGCCAGAGCCTGCGTCAGCAGATCAGTCACGATCTCCTCAATACGCGGAGCCAGTTGTGCAATCGTGCGAGCCGAAAAAGCCTGCGTCACCAGCGACCGTAATTGTCGATGGCGTGGCGGATCCATACCAAGAATACTGATGCTGGCACCTTGATCCTCATTGGGTCCAGGCACAGAAGAAAAGGTGGCATAGTCGCTCTGGACACGCTGATGATCGGCATAGCGAAATATACGCCAGTTAGCATGCACCTCATCGTACCAGACAGGTTGATTGGCACGCATCGTCTGGCTCCATTGGCGCATCTGCTGATGCCATTCCAGAGGTGGCAACGTAAAATCATTGAAAAAAGCGGGAATTTGCATTCGTTCTACCTTCCACAATTATCTGAGAACAAGATCATCGGAGTCGCCTTCGATACCCTCGACTTGTTTGATCTCAAAAGAGAGATACTGATTGATAAGCGCAGGGGTGTTGATCAAAAGCAATTTTTGCGCACGTGGCAAGCGTTTCAAGGCGTATTCCACGCTCAGAGCCTCGCCTTTGGTATTACATTCCCAGGAGGCCACGAGACTGACCGGGAGGCGTGCTCGCGTATAACGTGCGCCTTTCCCGGTATTATGAGTGGCTATCCTGCGCTCAATATTGGTAGTGTAGCCAGTATACAAAGTATCATCAGAGCAGAGAACAATATAGACATAATGGTGCGTATCCAATGCCATCATAACCTTTTCTCGCTGAAGACCTACTTCTAATCCTATTATCTTATATTTTAACAGTCATAGCCACATTAGCCAGGAGCGAGAGAATAGATCACCACTTACAATGATTTTAGCATTTGAATATCCGTTGCTTGATATCCAAGCCTCTCATACATAGCGCGTGCGACATGATTCTGTCCAAAGACATGGAGTCCAATTTCATCCATACCCAGTGCACGCACCTTCATTTCCAGTTCCTTAAAAGCTTGAGAAGCATAGCCACGATGGCGATACGCCTCAACAATCTCTATATCATACACGAAAGCACGCGTCTTAACGCCTGCATGCTGAACTTTTCCAAACCAGAGATATCCAACATTCTGCTGCACATCATCTGCAATAATCTTATAGATATATTGATCCGGCGTCTGATTCCCTTCTGGAAGCAAACTTCCTATCTGCTCCTTAGCAGCGTGTAATGCTGCCTCAGCGGTCCAGTTACCGGCATCAACATGCGATTGAGCATAATTAATCGTGAGATTTGCCAGCCACCGCTCATATTCGAGCTCGGTCATTGCCATTAATTGCACCATACGAATGATTGGCCTCCATAGATTGATAGTAGATAGCACAATTTCACTATCTCACAAAAAGGGCAGAGATACAAGCAAATTTGCTTCCATGTATACTCTTGTTCCCAATCAAGCGTTGCAGGGGATACAATAAAAATAGTATCCGGGATTGTAAACATCATCGAGGGAGATACAAAATCATGGGAGACCAACAAGTACTCAATACCGTGAACGAAATTAAAACGACGACACAACTGCCCGATGGATCAATTGCGTTATGGTGGTTAGGGCAAGCAGGTTTCGTCATTAGCAGCGGGACAACGACAATTCTGATCGATCCTTTTCTAACACAGATGGAGGGCCGCACAGTAGCACCTCCATTTGCACCAGAGGACTGTCCGCCAATCGATCTTATTCTCTACACGCACGAGCATCTGGATCATCTGGATGTTCCTACGCTTAAAATTCTGGCGACAAATGCTGGCAATCCCCATATCATTGCGCCGCTTCCCATTCTCGATCAACTCCTGCAAGCTGGAGTGCATCAGGAGCGCCTCCAGGGGGTACAACCTGGCGAAGAGTTGCGCGTGGGCGATGCTAAGATTTATCCACTCGCATCCTTTCACGGCCTGACGTTTCCGCCAGTAGTTTACAGCTTCGGCAAGGAGATCAGTGATGGTCTCTATCGCTATCTTGGCTATGCAGTCGAGTTGAATGGAGTACGCATCTATCATGCAGGTGATACGCTTGTCTTTGATGGCTTAATTGAAACACTCAGGGACCTTCATCTTGACCTGGCCCTGCTACCTATTAATGGGCGCAGCTATTTCCGCGAGCAACAAAATCTGATTGGCAATATTGATGAACGCGAAGCGGCTGATCTGGCTGCGGCTGCCGGTATTAAAGCCGTCATTCCAGCACACTACGAGATATTCGCCACCAACGTTGGTCGACCAGGCTTCTTCGTTGACTACATCCTGGAGCATCATCCAGAGCTCACCTGCTATATTCCATCGCATGGTCGCCGTCTGGTTTATGTAAAATAGAGCGTCAAGACGTTTTTTTGGTGGATTATGAGGCGGATGACGAAAATTTACCACATTCACCGCTAGCAAAAAGAAAGAGTAGATAATCCATACTCGAAACTGAACGACTATTCAAGTTTATTGTGTGGAGAGCAAGTGAGGTATCCTCTGCTCATGGGAGTCAGGATACCTCTCTTTTTTGTTCATAGCCCAGCATTTAACTCTCAATAGCAGAAAGCCGATAGAGTATCTTATCTTTCATTGCATTTAGATAGGATAAAAAAGAGGCGCTCATGCAAAAACGAAAAAAATCATTAATCCGCTGGATAATTCTCATATGCTTTCTCCTATCAACGCTAGGTGCGCTAACCCTGCGTCATTTCGTAATGACAACGGCTAGATCAGTATATGCAACTCACCCCATCACATCTGACATAGGGAATCACACCTCCCTCATTACATTTAATCAAAAGCATCATGCATCCATCGACTTAACAAAGGCTCTCACAACGCCAGCGGGACAACGTGCCGTGCACACATCCCGTCACTTAGCCAGTCAGCTTGGTAAAAACCTGAAGCGTACTGTGGCAGCGACACGAGTATTACAGGCCAATGGATCATCGGCACAACCAGTAAACGGGACTTCAACGCAACCAACAAATGGATCATCCATGCAAGCAGGATCTACCGAGACACCTGCGGCACCAGGAGGTCAAGGAAAAGTCATTCTTATCAGCATTTCGAATCAGTGGATGTATATATACCAGGACGGTAAACAGATCGCCAGCACCGCAATTACAACCGGACGACCGGGACTGGATACACCTCTAGGGATCTTTCATGTCTTCAGCAAAGAGAGTCCTACTACCTTTTATTCAATGTGGCCAGTTGGGTCTGCGAACTACTTCGAGCCCACACATATCAATTTCGCCTTAGAATTCCTCTCGCCAGGCTACTTCATTCATGACTCACTCTGGCGTCACGACTACGGTCCCGGCTCAAACACACCCCATATGGTGCCCGCCTACGGAGCCGAATCGGGCTCGCATGGTTGCGTCAACGTCCCCTATAGCATCATGCCCTGGCTCTATCGCTGGGCAGACATCAACACACCAGTTGAGATTACAGATTAACCACACTTGGGACTATATGAATTCCTACTGTCCGGCATGTGATGAGAGCATTGTCGTCAGACAATAGCGATCTCTCATCGCATGCCTATGTCTTTATGGCGGGTAGCAGAAAGTTAGTGCTAAACAGAACAATTCATTAACATAAGCAAACGCAAATATGATACTATGCACGCACGTTTTTATTTTATCTATGCCGGTCACATTGGAGGTTATACATCAACTTTATGGACGAACAAACCAATCAATTAAAAGATGAAGGAAGCTACATCTTACAGCCTACGCTCACCCAACATACCATCTCCCATGCAGAAGAAGATCGCATTGCCTTTGTCTCTGGACACATCTTAGAGCGCGTCGATAGTCTCGTGTATTCAATTGTGGGCCTCTGTTTTCTACTCGGCGCTTTTTGTGCTCTTATCTATAGCTTTTGGGATTTCGGAACCTCATTAGACGTAGCCTTCACCAAAGAAAATCCAGCGGCTATTGCCACATCGGTCATACAATTCGTCTCCGACCTGCTCCTGGTCTTGATTATCATGGAAGTGCTGGGAACTGTCATCCATTACCTTAAAGAACGCGCCACCTCGCTGCGTCCATTTTTATTTATTGGTATCGTCTCCTCGACACGTGGCATACTCTCCATCGGAGCACGGCTCTCAGTCGAACATGTACAGGGGAACGAATTTACCACCGCGATGATAGAGCTGGGCGTCAACGCAGCTGTGATCTTAACACTCGGGATAACACTTAAACTCCTGGGCAAGCTCATCGAAGATAGATCCTAAGCAACACATTTTGTTGCATTCTCCGACTCAAGCGCACTCTGCTTTTTATATGTTATGCTCTAAGTACATAAATTCTATATGTTATACTATTGAAGTTAACTATACAAAGCAGAAAGCCACTACGATTCTGCAGCAGCCTCTACTGATACTATTAAAGCGATATTCATATGGGGAAACCTCTCACTTACATCTAAATATGCAGCAAAAACCACACTCCATGCCATTCAATGCTGTAAGTAAAGCTGTGCTAGCTCGGCATTCAGTAGCACTTTTAATGGTTTGCTGAAAACAAAACTTGTATGAATATTCAATTATCTCTATCTGGAGAAGATAAAGGATTATGTCATCGCCATCAGAACAGCAAGAGCACACGCATCTGATCTGGATTATTGTAAGCTTGTGCATTCTCGCAGTTTTCGCCATCATCCTCGTCGCCTTCATAGTGATTATGCAGCAAGGTATCATGACAGGAACAACAACCTTAACTCTGGTCTCCCTGGTTGTCGGCATGGTCGTCAGTATTCTGACTCTCCTCGTCAACTTCTTCCAATTGCACAGTGGGAACACCAATCCGACCGAGATCACAGTCTCGGCCCCACTAGCAGTAAGCTCAGAAATAGAGCAGCAGCACGCTGCCACTACCAGCGTCTTGCCTACGCTGATAGAGGTCCTGGCGCTAGAGAAAATTGAAGCGGGAGCAGAAAAAGTACTCGACAAAGCATATATCGATTGGGGTGAAGCTCCACCGGTCGAACATTTCTATGGCCGAGAGCAAGAATTAGAGACGCTGGCACGCTGGCTTGAAACCGAACATTGTCGCCTGATGATGATTCAAGGGATGGGTGGTGTAGGAAAAACCACGCTGGCAACAGCCATGACGCAAAAAGTCAGTACACGCTTTGATGTTATCTTCTGGCGCACCTTACGCAATACACCGCTCTTTGAAGATATCCTCATGCAATTCTTACGAGCATTGCCAGATCCAAAACCCTTAGACACAAACATTCCGCAGCATATTGATGCCCAGATCATGCTACTTATCGGTTACCTGCGACGTTATCGCTGCCTGATTGTGCTCGACAATTTTGAATCTGTGTTGCAAAGCGGTAGTGGTACAGGATATTACCAGGATGGCTATCAAAGCTTTGGTCGTCTGCTAGAATTAGTAGGAAATACTCAGCATCAGAGTTGTCTGCTGATAACCAGTCGCGAGAAGCCACGCGAGCTGGCGCATCTAGAAGGACAAACATTCCCGGTACGCTCACTCCAACTGTCAGGGATCAGTCAAAGTGAGGCCCAGAGCCTGCTCAAGCATGACAATCTCTTTGGAGATGATCAGACCTGGCAAAGGTTCATTCATCTCTATTCAGGCAATCCACTCGCACTAAAACTGGTAGCTGAGCTTCTGCGAGAGATCTTTCATGGCGACATTGCAGCCTTTCTGGCGCAGCCCGATACAATGGTCAGCGACATTCAAGATGTGTTGACACAACAATTCCAACGTCTATCCCCATTCGAGCAGGAGATCCTCTACTGGTTAGCCATCGAGCGCGAAAAGATAGACTTGCAGACGCTCCGCAACGATATCGTGCATACAATTCCCAGGGGCGAACTATTGGAAGCCTTGAAATCGTTGAAGCGGCACTCTCTGGTCGAGAGCCATACCAGCGCCTCATTCTCGTTGCAGCCTGTAATCATGGAGTATGTAACCGCCCATTTTGTCCTCAGAATACAGCAGGAGCTACAGACCGAGGTATTTCAACTTTTTCAAAGCCATAGCCTGATGAAAGCGGAAGCAGCAGACTACATCCGCAAAAGCCAGATAGCCCTCTTGATTGCTCCATTGAACGACTATCTATACGTCAGCTTCGGAGCATTGGAAATCGAAAAAAAATGGCAGCGCCTGCTCGATACATGGCGTGATAGCTCACTTCAGACCACAGGATACGGGGCAGGAAACATACTCAACTTATTGATTCAGGCCAACAAGCCATTAGATAGCTACGACTTCTCACATCTAACCGTCAGGCAAGCACATTTGCAGGACGTCCATCTGGCCGACGTTAACTTTTCCGATGCAGATCTCTCGACGTGCACGTTTACCGAGACCTTCAGCAATATTCTTTGCGTAGCACTGATGGCTAATCGAACCCGGCTGGCAGCTTCGACCGCCAACAGCTACATTGAATTATGGGACCTCCCCACAGGCATACCACGTGCGACGTTCCAGGGGCATAGCGATTGGATACGCTCAATCGTTTTCAGCTCGGATGATCGCTGGCTCGTAAGCGGCAGCGAGGATCACACAGTTCGCCTCTGGGATGTCCAAACCACGCAATGCCTGAACATCTTTAGAGGCCATCATGGCAGAGTCTATGCCGTCGCGATGAGCCCAAATCGACAGCTGATCGCCAGCGGCGGCGATGATCAAATGATCATCATCTGGGATGTGGCCAGGAGACAATCCACCCACATCTTGACTGGACCAGCAGGCCTGATACGCTCTGTGATCTTTAGTCCCGATGGTCAGAGACTGATTTGTGGTAGTGAGGATCACAGCATCATTATCTGGGATGTCGACACCTGGCAACAAACGCTCAGGATAGAAGAAACTCATGGGCGTATTTACTCGGTTGCCATCAGCCCCGATGGACAGTTGCTCGCCAGCGGCAGCGAGCAGCATATCAGTCTCTGGGATGCCCAAACCGGACAATTTCTACGCGAGCTCAACGGACACGAGCGCAGGATACAAACCGTGGCATTCAGTCCCGATGGCAGATTGCTCGCCAGCGGTGGAGACGATCAAGCCCTGCGCATCTGGGACATCACCACAGGCATGTGTCTTGCACGACTACAAGAACACCGCAACCGGATACGCTCAGTTGCATTCGACGCCAGTGGATCATTGATTGTAAGTGGCGGCGACGATCAGGCACTACGCCTCTGGGATGCTCATAGCAAACAGTGCCTGAAGACTTTGCAGGGACACAGCAGTTGGATCTATGCCGTCGCGATAGATCCAACTGGAACGCTGATGGCTGGCAACGGTGCCGGCCTGGAGCTCAATGTGTGGAATATCAAGAGTCGGCACTGCTTGAAAAAGCTTCAGGGACATAGTAGCTGGATCTATTCCGTTGCCTTTAGTCCCGATGGCTCACTGCTTGCCAGCGGCAGCGACGATGGAACGATTGGCCTATGGGATATTCAGCATGACTATCGCATGCACAAAATAACGGGACAAAATGGTCGTCTACGCTCAATCGCCTTCAGCCCCGACAGTACATTGCTTGCCAGCGGCGGCGATGATCAGCAGATACGCATCTGGGACATCCAGACCGGCCGCTGCAAACAGATCCTCAGAGGACATCAAGATCGGGTGCGCGTCATCAGCTTCATAGATAACGACACACTCATCAGCGGCAGCGACGACAGGAATATATGCGTTTGGAATATCAGCAATGGAAAATGCATCGAGCAGCTCCAGGAGCATACAGGAAGAGTCTGGGCGCTTGCCTACGATCCACATCACAACCTGCTCGCCAGTGGTGGCGACGATCAAACCATCCACCTCTGGCAGCGCCTGGAGGGGCAATTCATCAGCTCTGGCGTCTTTGAGGGACACACAAACCGCATCTATTCGCTGGCCTTCAGTTCCGATGCCTCAATGCTTGCCAGCGGCAGTGAAGATCATACAGTCCGCCTCTGGCAAATGAATCCGCAGCAGCCTCTGGCAAGCTTACAAGAGCACACCCAAAGAATACGTGCCGTCGCCTTCAATCCAACCGATCACACACTGATCAGCGGGAGCCACGACGACACCATCAAGCTCTGGGATAGTCAAACCTCGCAGTGTCTGCACACCTGGAGAAGCGATAGGCCCTATGAACGCATGAATATCAAAGGGGCCAGAGGGCTCACCGAAACGCAAAAAAATACGCTTCTCAGCCTGGGAGCTTCAGAGCAGTAAAAATCTCCTCAACATATAGATCTATAGATCATCCAGCTAGATGACGCCAACCCAGAGCATGTTCAAGGAGGGCCGTACGATATTCGGTTAGCCATGCTTCGCGCCAGAGAGAATGCTGTACGCGCTCTTGAATCCGACTTGCGGAGACCTGGCCAGTCAAATAAAGTCCAATATGATGCATCAGAGAGGCCGCGTCACGCAAGCGCATGATTTCAGGCAAAGCCAGCAACTCCTCATCCTCTAGAGGGAAAGCGGCCAGATAGGAACGACCAAGAGCGTTAAAGATTTCCCATTCGGTGCCAGTACCCATACGACTTACCGGCCACCAGCTCAAAGCTACACATAGATCCATCACACGCAGATCGACGGCAGCAAACTCAAAGTCGAGAACAGCGCTAACTCCCTGAGCATCAAAGAGAAGATTGCTGGTATCTACATCGCGATGCACCAGTTGTTGCGGAAGTCGAGCATACAAGTCTTCGACGCTGGCGAGGACTTGTGCCAGATTGAGCGATAAAAGTCGGCTCGGCTCTGGATCAAGTGGCAGTTCCCGCACAGCAACGAGTGGATCGGGCGTCGCAGGATAACGCCGGGCGAACGCACCAAAAGGCAAAGAATTGGGGGCCTCTGGAGGAACCAGGAGCGCTCTCTCAGACAAAGCAGCCAGAGCCTGATCAAGGAGTGCGAGAGCGTGTCCAGCCTGGGATGCATTGGTACATTCACCTTTTCGGGACATCTCGCCGGGCAAAAAGGGATAGATAGTGGCAAAGGCAGGCGTGCCATCTGTGTGCTCAAAAGAGACAATCACACCTCCATGAGATGCAGTCAACAAAGCAGGCACCAGAAATGGTAGGTTTTTTTGAGCCAGAGCCTGAAGCAGTCGATGCTCATAGCGGATACGCGCTTCCTGAGAATGATCCAGAAAAACGCACAGCACATACGATTTTTCATCTGCGGCATGCACGCGCCAGACAGATTTGTTGATGCCACCAATCAACGGAGTAAGCTGACAAGGTCCTACTATCGGCCAGGCAGCCCATATGTGAGAAAGATCCATGCTAAAACAGCTCCATCTTTACATGTCAATATCAGCAAAATCCAGTATGACAGCAGCAGCATGTTTTGGCAAGAGACGAGTCTGATGAGTGCCTACAGATAGACATAGAGAAAGATCCCCACCAGGGTATGGAGCATTTTGACACATCATGCAACAAAATGCAGCAGGGAAGGGCATCCATTTATCTCTAAAATTTCTGCTGTTGGGATTTTACTGGCCTCCAACGTTTATTTTAGTAGATACTTGATATAAGTACCGATTGCCAATCTATTGCACTCTTAATTCTTCTGATCATACATTGAGGAGAGAAATGATGTCCAATCAGCCTTCAGGTTTGTGCCGCAATTGCGGTACTCCATTAGATCCGGCGCAGCGCTTTTGCTCTAACTGTGGATCAACAGTCACGCTAGACAATGATCAACAGACGAAGAGATCGCAGGTAGATGAAAATCCCTACGTGCCAACAGGACCAACCGTTGGAGCATCTACACCTCCACCTCCACCGATACAGCCATACATTGAGCCGCTCCCATACGGACAGCAACAAGGATACCAATCTCAACCCACTCCTGGCACCTATCAGACACCACCGCCCAATTATGCGATGCCCGTTAAAGATTCCTCAAAGAGTGTCTTGCGGCAGATCGGATGTGGTTTCCTGGTCGTGATTTTAATCATTCTAGGTTTATGTGCAGGTGGCGGCTATCTGGCATATAACTGGATTAGCTCACAAGCTCATGATAGCTCTCAGAATGAAACAATAACTGAGAATATTCAGTCACAGGCTACAACCAAAGTGTCCAAGCCAGTAACGACTGCATTGCACACGTCTGAAGTCGTCTACGCAGGTGTAAGCACGTCCATCACCGACGTGCAGCAGGCTACCAGTATAGCAGATGACAATGCCAACACGTCCGGGGTACTGCGCCTCGATATCCACGAAAAGAACACTTCATCCCAGACAGCATACTACTCTTATAGTGATGTCATGCTCTTAAAACTCCCAGACGGCACCAGTGTTCATCCAACCGCCGAGCAAAATTCATCCGGCCCGGATAACGCCGTCACGCGTACAAACTGGATCGATTTCCCAGTACCAACCAGTTTACAACCAGGCCAGATCACATTAGTCATCGGAAAAAGCTCGGAATCACAGATCAGCATGCCGTTGAAAGCGGGAGTCGATCTCAGCCAATATCAGCCTCAAACCGCTGCCATTAACAAAAAGCTCGAGCCAGAGAGCGCCTCCGATGCCAGTTGGACCATCACCAACGTAACCAGTCAGACCAGTTATGAGACTACGCAAGCAGACGCAGGGAAAGTCTACATTGTTATTTCCATGAAAATCGATAACAACTCGTCAACAAACCTCTATCCCTCCGCCAGCGGTACCATGCGTCTACAAGCAGGCGACACAAAAAGTCAGCCAGACTCGAACACTTTATCCAGTAGCATAGCCGCCGGTCAGACAAACGTTCAGGGAGTATGCGTCTTTATCATGCCAGCAGGCAGCAAAGATTTTACATTCAGGTTCTCACCCGACTCCTCGAATGCACTCAAACAGGAGATGACGGCAACGTTCCAACTCAAGTAGCTGCGACCTGACCTTGTAATTTCATGCCAGCATCAGTATAATCAGTTTGAACATCAAAACAATCGATCATCAAAGGAAGAATCATGGCTTCAGAGCGTCTGACAGAGGATCTGCTTTTGCTCACGCGTCTTATGCGTCCCCTACGGCACACGGATATGACACCCGAGCAATACTGGTTGCTACGTCGCCTTCAGAGTACAGGCCCGCATAGTATCGGTGAGCTAGCACAGGGGTTAGGTATCACCACGGGCTCGACAACGGTGGCATGCAAGCGCCTGGAAAAAGCAGGTCTGATTACACGCACACGTCAGGCTGAGGATGAACGCGTAGTCCATGTCTCACTGACCGAGCAGGGACAGACTCAGATCAACCAGGTGTGGGAACAGAGACGTGCTTCGCTGACCGATTTATTGCAGGTGCTCGACGCGCAGGAACAACAGGAGTTGCAACGGCTGATAGAGCTGTTACTGGATGCTGCGAAGACACAAGGACTTGGAGACGTGAAAAAGAATGACAGCCATCATTAAAGTATCTCACCTCGTCAAGAAATTCAAAGAGTATGCGGCAGTCAACGATGTGAGCTTTGAGGTTGAGCAAGGTGAAGTGTTTGGTCTGCTCGGTCCCAATGGGGCTGGCAAAAGCACCACAATCAAGATGTTGACCACGCTATTGAATCCAACCTCGGGAGAGGCTCTGGTCAACGGCTTCGACATCGTCCATCAGACCACGGCGGTACGACACAGCATCGGCTATGTACCGCAGGCCCTCTCAGCTGATGGAAATCTATCGGGATATGAGAATCTCTTGATTTTCGCCAAACTCTATGATCTACCACGTGCGATTCGCGATACACGTGTCAAAGAAGTGCTCTCATACGTTGGACTGCTGGACGCCAGCAAGCAGATTGTGCGCAACTATTCAGGGGGCATGATTCGCCGTCTGGAGGTCGCCCAATCCCTGCTGCATCAGCCCCCGGTCCTCTTTCTCGACGAGCCAACCGTCGGACTCGATCCAATCGCCAGACAGTCGATCTGGGATCATCTGATGGATCTACGAGCCTCATCCAACATGACTATTTTTGTCACCACGCACTCGATGGAAGAGGCAGATAGTCTATGTACGAGGATTGGCATCATGCATCACGGGAAGATCGTCGTCATTGGCACTCCCGACGAGCTAAAAGCCACCCTTGAGATTGAAAATCCGACTTTGGACGACGTTTTTGTGCACTACGCAGGCGATGACCTGGTTTCTGGAGGTAGCTACCGTGACGCTTCACGAGCACGACGTACAGCACGCCGACTTGGATAAATCCACCACCCTGACACAATCAGATCCAACAAATCTCTCTTTCTTCAAGTACATCAGCGAATTTTTCAGAAAAACATTTACGATCACTGAATGGGAGATACGCAAAATACGCCACGACTACTCGGATCTAATCACCCGTGCAGTCCAGCCAGTCTTGTGGATGCTTATCTTTGGAGAAGTCTTCAACAGCCTGCATCCCATCGATACAGGCAACCCTAACGTCAGCTATCTCGCCTTTCTCGCGCCCGGTATTTTATCCCAAAGCGTTCTCTTCATTGCTATTTTCGGAGGCATAGCCGTCGTCTGGGAAAGAGATCTAGGAGTGATTCACAAATTCCTAGCCAGTCCCACGGCACGTGGCTCGCTAGTCTTAGGCAAAGCCCTCTCGGCCGGCATACGCGCCCTCCCACAAGCGATCGTCATCTATATCCTGGCCATCATCCTGGGCGTGCACATGAATTTCAACCCACTCGCCCTGCTAGGAGTACTCGCCTTCGCCATCCTGGGAGCCGCAGCCTTCTCAACCTTTTCACTAATCATCGCCTGCCTGCTAAAAACACGCGATCGCGTGATGGGTATCGGTCAGGTCCTGACCATGCCACTCTTTTTTGCCAGCAACGCCATTTACCCAATCGCCGTTATGCCACCATGGCTACAAGCCATTGCACGCATCAACCCGCTCAGCTACGTCGTCGACGGCATCCGCTCATTGATGATTGCCAACGTACCAATAGACCTGCCCAGCATCGGCACAGACTTTGGCGTCCTGATCGTGATTACCATCATCTTAATCACCATCGGAGCCTATCTCTACCCCAGCATCGTCCAGTAACGCGTACGAATACACTCCTCATAACCCGTGTCGAGCGGAGCGTCGGACGCTCCGCTCGATCTCTTTCTGCTTATCACTCAAAGCATTTTTTAATGTATACTTTATAGACATAGAGACATTGATGACTGGCAGTAAAAGGAAGGCGAATTATTCATGAGCAATGACATTTCTACGGAGAAGCAATGGGACGAACAAGCTTCAGCCAACTTTATCGATCTCAGTGCTATATTTGTCCCTGGGCGCGCAGAGCAGACAGCAACGCTGTTACGTTTGATCCCTGCTGAGCACGATGAAGCATGTACCATCATCGAGCTGGCATCCGGTGAAGGAGTGCTGGCACAAGCAATCCTGGAAGCCTTTCCACGCTGTCACTATCTCGCCCTCGACGGATCGGAGGTCATGCGGCAGCATCTGACAGAAAAGCTAGCGCACTTCTCCGATCGCCTGGAGGTTCGTGCCTTCGACATGCATCAGCAAGATTGGCGCACCAGCCTGCCTGAGGCGCGTTGTATCGTATCCTCCCTCTGCGTTCATCATCTCGATGACGCCGAAAAGCGTCAGCTCTTCCAGGATATGGCCGCCAAACTTGAGCCGAAGGGAGCATTCTTGCTAGCAGATATTATCCAGCCAGCCAATCAGCAGATCGCTGACCTGTTCGCCCAGCAATATGATAACATCGTACGCACACAGAGCCTGGAGCTTCGTGGAGATCTCAGCGGCTATGATCAATTCCTGGAGCAGCAATGGAACTATTTCACCTATGACTATAACGATCCCACATCGTTTGACACCCCATCACTCCTCGACGATCAACTCCGCTGGCTCCACGAAGCCAACTTTTCACTAGTCGATTGCTTCTGGATGCGTGCTGGTCACGCCGTCTACGGAGGCTATATCGCCTGACACTACCCGTAAGATTTTTAGCCCGGCAATTGATCAGTTCACAAACGGCTCTATGACAATATAAGTACGATCGCCTGTGCGCTGACTGGCGACCTGCTGAAATTGCGCACCATACTTCTGTATCAAGTGTGCACGTGCCAGTTCGCCCTCTGCGGATGTGGCTTCGTGTGCAGTGCCGACGATCTCGGACTGATCCAAAATTTTGCCGACGCGATCTGAAGGTAACATTGTCACACGACCATTGTTGCGTATACGCTTAATTTTTCCAGCAGTCTTGCCTGTCGTAATATAAACACGCCCTTGACTATAAGCAAACCACACGGTCGTTGAAACCGCGGTACCATCGCGGCGGTACGTGTTGAGCACGATAAATTCATAAGGTGCAAGTTTAGCCAACGGATCTTTTGCCTCAAGATTATTTGTAGCCATACAAATACTATCTCCCTCGAATAAAATATTTCCTGATATCTCACTAAGACATCAGCCAGTCAATAAATGGATAGTATCGAAATCTCAACTTATCCATAGTACTTTTAGGACGTTTTAGCCTCTACTAATACTGAAACCTTAACCTGACTTCGGTACTTTCATCCCAATTGAGCACATATATGAAAATAACTACATGCACATATGATAATATCGCAACTAGGTTCAGTAAAACTTTCGATGTCAAAACGGGTCAAATTATTTCATTCATATCCACTGATGCAGCGTATTCGCGAGCGCGGCAAAAGCAGAGCATGAAAATGACAGCGAAATGTGTATCCAGAGATCCCAAAGGATATAAGAAAACCACACCATTTCTCCACCGCGTTGGAAAGAGCGCTCAGAAAAATCTTCCAGCCAGAGGATCGAAAGAGTGGCAGTATATTTCAAATACAGCACAGAACAAGAGAAGGATTTAAACCCATGCGAAAACTACGACCGAGCTCCTCTGTACGAAGCCAACGTTTTTCGCCATTGAGTCTCATCGCAGTGGCAGTTACATTGATTCTCGTCCTGGGAGCGGGATTCTACTTTATCGTTTTGCCCAAGATGAATACGCACGCTGCGGCGGCCGACCCAAACGCCAATTGTACATTAATTGTACCACCTGATCCGCTCTCCCCTAAAGGGCTTGCCACGCCATATCAACTTACAGCGACAAATCCCAAAGATGGTCCCTGTAACGAAGCGAACGCTGCTCAGAGCGCCTTTGTCCAGAGTGTGATCTACGACCGTACAACAGGTCAATTCAGCATCTATAATCCACTTGTCATCGACAAAGGGACGCGCCCGGCTGTGAATCCCAAAGTTCCGACCCTACCCAAAGGAGCAATTGTCGGTCTCTGGTTCGGCTTCAACGCCACCAACCTGCAACTTAAAGCACAGAATAGGAATACCCTGACACAAGCCAATTGTGTCAATGGTCTGGGCAACTCGCTTTTCAGCCAGTTCGCCTACTGTAATGCGCCGGCATTCTTTGCAGCCGCTAATCAGGGAGTCGTAGCAGGCAAAGTAAAAATCCCTCAACTGACGACGGCAAAAGATGGACTGCCATGTCCAACGGTCCGTGACTTCAGCGTAGTCGACCAGGATCAAAGCGACAATGTCCAGACACAGTATCTAGCCACGGCTGATGGTCGTCTGGCGCAATTTTCAGCCGCCAACGCGACAAAATTACCAAACGCCATCACGGTAGCCAATCCAAGCGACAATGCTCTTCTCACCGCATTCATCGACCCGGCAATAGGATGTCAGGCATGGACAGCGCCCAACCTGGCCGACAACAACGCCCCCGCTGGAGCAATGGCGCTTGACGAGCTTCAGGCATCCGCACTGCAAAAAGCACCCATCGCCCTGGTACCTCTCAACAATCCGATGACACTCGTTGGCGACAACGAAAGCCTGACGAAAACAAACCTCTACCGTAGCGGTGTTGATCAAATTATTGCGGTCAGAAACAACCAGGCCAGCGGTGCCACATACTGCCTAAACTATCTTAAAACAGGATTGCCACGTTTAGCATTAGATAAGCCATACACCATGACCGCCGCCTCGCCAGATCCTGCTGCTGCCAATTCTCTCTTCACATTCCTGGCCCAGCGCTTCCAGGGATCATGGGACAATCTTAACTGCGCAAAATTGACCAACATCCCCAATCCGGTCACTGTCCAGACAGACGCCAATGGCATCGTCACCTCAGCCACCTTTGCCAACACCAGCACCGGTACGCCACCCACAGGATCAACACCTACTGCTGTACCAACGACCGCTGCGACCGCTCCTGTTACGACACCAACTGCCGTACCGACGACCGCTGCAACTGCTGTACCGACCGCGGTGCCAACATCCTCCTCAACCGTGCCAACACCGGTTCCAACCACAACTGGCAGCACCGGCTCCGGCGGCAATGGAGCAGCCATTAATTGCAGCGTGAATGGACAACTCATCAACGGCTGCACTGGTACCACAACAATCAATAATGTCCCCTGTACATTCTCTGTCGCATACAATACCGTCACGATAAATTGCCCTAAAAAGTAATTCTCTATTATGTTCATTGCATGAGATCGATTCTCATGCAATGAAAGCAGCATAAGCTGCATAAAGAACCCTGCTATTGTATGGTTCTTTATGCAGCTTCTCCATTTACCACTCATCAGACCAGAGCAATTCAAGGCAAATTCCCATCAAATTGTATCGTGTTGAGGGAATGTAATGTCCCTGGAGCATGCCCTCACCTCATTTCGCTTGCACATATTTCTCGCAGGATATATAATAACGAAAATAGAACATTTGCTCCACAAATACTAGCAAGTAAGCACAGAAAAATTATATAAAAAGTTTTATTTGTGTCTTCCCTATAAATAAAACAGATACGGTAGCATTTCCTCAGTCGAGGATAAAAGGTAGTCACAGCAGAAAGGCTTGTAATATGCGGTTAAAACAGTTACAATAGACTATATTATCTACTTACTTTTCAGAATTGTATTTTTTGTTCGCATCATCATTTGTCAGCCAGTTCACACAAGGAGCTGTCACTATGCAAAAAGTTTCCCTGCGTAAGGTGAAAACACCTGTCAGTTACTTGCAGGAAAACAGTGAAGAAGTCTTACATTTTTCATTGCAAGGCTTACTGCCCACCGGCCACACACTTGCCCTCAATACACCCCTGGGAACGCTTTCCCATCTTGCTTGTAAAGATGATCGTCCGCTGATGCTCATGGAGCAGCAGTTTACGACAAGTGAGATCTGTGTATTGATGCCCCTCCTTGATGCATATCCTTACTATTGTCCTTATGAGGTATTGCTAGCCAGCTTTAACAGCGGGCGTGCTTCGGACGCAGCGATTGCTCGCAGCCGTAAACGTTTGCAGGAGGCTCAAGAGGCTGGTATATGGGATCAGGAGATGAGACCCGTTCGCAATGTGCTTTCGCGCACACGCCTGAAGACACGTTCGTTCGGCATCGAAATTTCATCCATTTTAGAAACCGGATACATTTTAATGCATCTGCCAAGATATAAACATCCCGAAGTGTAATCTGCTCAACCCGGGCGTATTTTACTCATCAACACATATATCGTTACGTGCCTGATACGCACGCAGCCGGTAAACTTTCAGCGCGAGCAGAAGTGACAGGCGCTGTGATGCTTGCTCTAAGTCAAGTGCACAAAGCTTGTGAATACGACTGATGCGCTGAAGTAATGTGTTGCGATGGATCTCCAGGATACTGGCGGTTCGCGCAATATTTCCACCACATTCGAGATACGCTTCGAGTGTGTCCAAGAGATTCATCTTCTTACGAAGATCATGTTTCAGCACGGCCGCAATAGCATCCTGATAAGGATCACTGATACTCTGGGTCTGAGCAAAGGGATAGAGATAGCGATAGGCTCCTAGCTCGGCAAAAGGAGTGCAACGCAGATCTGCTTTAAAGCAGGAGCCAATGCGTACAGCCTCGCTCGCTTCTCTATATCCTCGCGGATAATCGTCCAGATCCAGGCAAGCGTTCCCCACCCCCACCGACATAGAGAGATGGCACTCCTGCTGAATCAAGCGGATCAGTGGCTCAAATTGCGCATGGATAGCGGCTAACTCCGGCTCGCTCTCGTATGGGAGCAGACAGACAAGTCCGTTTTCCCACTCATCGATCAAGATACCGGGATAGAGGGCATGCATATGCTGCTTAATCCGCGTCTGTGCGGTATCATAATGGATCAATTGCTCAGGTCCATTGACCGCCTTCTGCAGAGCATCCTCTGCAGCTTCGGTCACCTCAGATAGTTCAATCAGTGCCACAAGATGAGGCTTGAGTAGTTCAAAACCCAAACTATAAGCACGGCGCTTAAGGGCAGACTCCGTCTCAGCCTTGCCAGCAAACAGATCAGCGACAAAAGCTTTGACAAGATTCTTCTGCGTAACCACATCTTCTTCCAGATAGCGGCGATGCTTAAGCGCCAGAGCCAGCTGACTGGCAATGGTATTCAGCAACAATTGTTCATCTTCACTGCACATGCATTGCTGGCGGGCATAACAATTGAGAAGCCCTAGAGGCTCGGTACCTACACATAATGGAATGGATAACACTAAAGGTTGATGATCGCTGGATAATGGATCGAGTGTCACTTTTTCGGTGAGTGTCAGGAGCGGCAACTGCCCCTGGAGTGTAAATGTACGCAAATGTTCCCATAGAGGCGCATCGACATGAATCGCTTGTGCAGAAGAAGCATCTATCACATCAGGATAACTTACACATATACGCAACCTGTCATCCGCCTGATCCTGTAACAAGAGCAGACACAGATCAAGATCAAGTGTCTGGACGATCAATTCAGCCAGGAGCTGCAACATTTCAGGCAGACTTACAGACAAAGTCATCGTATTAACCAGCTGGCTGAGGACCTGATGAAGCTGAGATGCTCTCATTTGAGCCGATGGATTATGACGTTGAACGACGGATACCGGAGGAGATGATGAAAATGGAACCTCTGGATAAAGATCTGCCTGAGCCGGGATATGTGCTTTCATTTTAATGCTTCCATTCTAGAGACAGCATACAATCACAATACGCTTGTTTTATAAAAGCAACACAAAATGCATAAGTAGTATATAAAACACACAAGTATTATATAAATGAAAGTAGAAACCACTTTCAGCTTAGCACATTCTCTGTCCTTTGTCCATGCTAAAATGTATTAAATTTATATAAAATTCGTTAAACAATGTCTTACAAAGCGCTACATAAGACTGGTATAAGACAAATGATTTTTTTCTAGACTTCATTCTCGGTATAAGATTTTCAAAGAAGGGATCGTCTTCGCTACAGAGATTAAGCTCACCGACGTAGCGGCGCGGCTCCGCCGTGCTGTCTGTGACTCGTACGACAACGTTGTACGTGAGGTTCCATTGAGAGGTCTTCTCGCTGTGAAGCGTTCCGTGTGGTGTTCTTGAGAGAGATGCACCCGGGCGGAATCATACGAGTCACAGACAGCACGGCGGAGCCGCGCCGCTACGTCGGTGAGCTTAATCTCTGTGGCGAAGACGATCCCTTCTTTGAAAATCTTATACCAGAAATGCGTTGAAGATTTTTTTGTGTACATAGAGAAAAGGCAGTAGCTGGAAAATTTTTTCAGTGAGAGTGTACATAAGACATCGCAGATGTGCCATGCATAGGATTAACGCACAGGTAAGCCATGATAAGTCTGCCTCAAGAGAAAAAACGCACGAAGAAATATAGGAGGTCGTCGCAAGCTCAAAAATCTATACTCATTATAGGTTTTGTACTTGTAGACGCATCGCTCTTCTGGAGAAGGGAATGGTTCTCTTTCAATAAGAGAGATAGAACGCGGTTGAGGCGAAGCAGATGACGACGATAGGAAGCGGTATCTGCCAGCTGAGATGAAGTCTTCTCCCGGAGACGATGCAATGTACCAATAAGCTGTTACATTGATGCAGAAAGCTCTGTAGTAACATCTTCTATGCATGCAAGAGCGGCATGCAAGGGGAGCATTATTCGTGAAGAGCAAAGCAAGCGTTCAGTTACAACAACGCAATTATGTCCAGGAAAGGCCATTGCGATCCAGTTCTGAGCCCATACCCTTTATCAGAAATCATCAGGCAGATGCAGCGCCGAGAGTCGTGATAGCGCATGAAACGAGCCAGCTTATCACATGGCGTGTACGCATCATCAGTCTCTTGCGTGTTCTCTGTGGCTGCTTCTGCCTCTACGATATCTGGAATAAATGGCAGATCGGATTCAGTCACGACTATCTTGTAACGCTAACTCAGGCTGCCCATGGTCAGATACCGATCGTCACAGATTGTTTCAACGCGTGGCTGCACATCGCCCAGATCAATCCGTCAGGCTTTGTACTGGTCATCGGATTGCTCGAAGTAGGTGTGGGACTCTGTCTGATCGCAGGAACATGGACCCGGCTAGCGTGTGGAGTAGGATTAGTACTTACGCTATCTGGAAGTATGGGAGCCGGTTTGCTGCATACTTTCTCTGGAACGGTCTCATTTGACATCGGCGTAATCATCCTTTTCCTACTAGCATTTATCGGTCTGTTACTGAGTAACGCAGGTCAGCACTTCAGTTATGATCGTTGGCTATATCTCCGTAAATCGTAACGCTATCGCTATAACATTGTATGCAAGCAGTCTGAGAGGATCACCTTATGTCATACGAGGAAGCATCTCAATTTTCGGGCTTTCTGGGTGGGAGACCATCCCAGCACGGAGCCAATCCCATGATGCAACACATTGGGAACGCCTACTATAACGAACAGGCCCCCCCGGTTGTGGAGAAAGAGCCATCATTTTTCCACGGCGAGGCTCTGGCGCGTGATTTTTGGGCGGAACGTTATGGTCCATGGATCGTTCTAGGATTCTCAGCCGCCTTCTCACTCTTTCTCGTGGGTATGGTGTTGCTCGGACAGACACCGGGAAAAAGCTTTTCGCTCAAAGGAGCATCAGACATTCTCCAATTCGTTGGTGAGGGCATTGGCTTTATCTTTTGCACACGCATCGCCCTACGCCTCTACCGCGTCTCCAATCGGCTTGGTCGCCAACTGATGGAGCATCGCTCGGAGCGACGCTCGCCAAACGAGCTGGCCATCGTACATAACGAAGCGCAGGCCGCCCGCCGGGCATTCATGGCCTGGACCTTCCTGGCGATCGCCATCGCGCTGTACGCCGGCGGACAAGCCATCTGGACGACCTACGACATCCGCATGAATAGCGCCGATGTTCCCTTCCCAGGCATCTATGATATTGGCTTTGTGGCCTCGTATCCTTTCTTCCTGGTCGGAACCCTTTTCCTGACCCGGCGCAATAAAGCTTCAGCGGGACGAGCTCGCCTGCTGCTCGATGCACTGGCAGTGATCGGAACGGCCCTGACACTCTCCTGGTTCTTCCTATTGAGCCCGTTGATCGCTGGTCTGGCGCAATCGCCCAGCGCTGGAGCATCCTTCCTGTCGATTTATTTTCCAACAGGAGATCTCTTCCTGGTCGCCATTGGTGCCATTCTGATGTTTAGTCCGCTCGCCAACCGAGCACAACAACCTGTTTTCTTGCTGCTGTGCATGGGACTCTTTTTTCTAGCCGTCACAGACAGCCTGCTGGCATATTATAGTCTCTCATTCAGCTTCAACACAGGAACATTACAAGACGTGCTCTGGCCGTTAAGCCTTTCGCTGATCGGTCTGGCAGCCATCGAGTATCCACGCAGCGTTGCTCGAGAACAAGAGCAAGAAGAACACATGAAGAGTGCACGTCATCTCGGAATATCGCAGCTAGCGCCCACCCGACTGACACAACTGAGCATGACCGCTCAGACGATTGCTCCCTTCATCCTTGTCCTAGGAACCTGCGCCGTACTCCTGACCAACGTTGCACGTCGCGGTGGTACCACGCTGATCCAGGCAGACATCGTCGCATTGGCGCTGATCCTGATCGTGATTGCCCGTCAGGCCATGACACTACTGGAGAATAATCGGCTGACGATGCAGATGCGCGGCGAGCTGGTGATCTCTCGCCGTGAGTTACAGGTAACGCGACGTGAGGCGGATGAGGCAACGCGTTCGGCTCAGGACAAGCAGAGTATGGAGCAAGGTATCGCAGCTCTACGTGAAGTCCACGCACGGGTCGCACGAGGAGATATTGTCGCCCGAGCATCCACGGTATCTGGCCCATTATTGCCGATCGCAATCAGCTTAAACCTGATGTTGGATCGTATTAGCGCCCTCTCGCAGCGCGGTGCTCGCTACGATCAATTGGCACAGGAGTGTCGCACATTGCAGGAGAGCGTCGAGCGCCTGGGACAGGGACTACCTCTCTGGGCACCCAATCAGCCCATGCCCCAGGGTGCAGCAGAATTGCGCTCGGTCTACCTTGGCCTGAGTCATATGCAGCGTCGACAAGAAGGACAATGGAGACGTGTCGCCAGTGCCCTTGAATCGATCAACAAGCTCACCAAACGCATCCATGAAGCCCTGAACGAAGTCAAACAATCCAATCTGCTCAAATCGCAGACCAGCGCCGGCTTTGAGCGTATGGTACTCGACCGTGTCGTCCGCGAGATCGATCTGCTCGAAGAGCAGCAACACAACATCATCAGCCAGATTGCCCAGGTGACAACGACAACCAGCACGGAGACTCCCCGAGAGCCTCAGAGATCGAGCGGAGCAGCTCCACTGAGAACGTTACCACGGACTCAATATGCCACGGAGATAGAGAATACGCTCAATCCCGGGTTGCCAGCGACACCAGGACAGCTATCACCAATCCGACAAGGGTCACACAGCGCCTATAATCAGCGCTTCTACCAATTGAACCAAGTAGATCGTATGCCTGTAGATGAATAAGTAGCTAGTTGAGAGGGATACCTCGTGGCGGACTCCCCGGCATGAATATCCCTCACGCAGAGCATGTGTTTTCAGCATGGAAAAGGCATTCCGTCGTTCAAAAGAGAGGCAGAACGAGATGGATCACAATACACAATACGAGCCACACAGCGGCACCAGGGCTTCGTTTTGTCTTGGACATCCTTCACATCCCCTACAGCCTGAGGAGGTCATTTGCCGCGTCTGTGGCGCGCTGGCAAAGCAGACCACCCTTGGAATCTATCAGGTCCAAAAGCTGTTAGGGATTGGGAGAAGCGGACGTGCCTACCTTGCACATCATCAGCGTTCGGGTCAACCAGTCACAATCAAATTATCGCCATCCCAGACCGCCAATCCCGAGCTCTGGGAGAGCGTGCGGCGCGAAGTACGTATGACAACAGCACTACGCCATAACTCGATTCGTGCCGTTTTCAGTTGTGGTGCCTGGTCACCGGGACAAAAAGTCGGCGAGGGGAGTAGCCCGCTACATATACGACAAGCACCTGCATCCAGTACCTATCTGCTCACACTCTGCCAATTCATTCCCGGAACCCTGGATCATTTTATCGCCTATCTTCAAACTGGAGAGGCTCAACGCTCACTCAACGAACAAAGCAGCTCACCACGTGCATTATTAGTTCATGTCTTGCAACAGATAGGTATGGCGCTTCACACCATCCATACACGTGGCTCGGTCCATGGAGCAGTGATTCCTGGCAACATCTTATTTACAAGTTATGAACGTGTCTGGGTCGCCGATTTTGGACTGGCTCGCCTACAACCAGCGCCATCGCCATATCTCGCGCCGGAGCTCTATACGGCGGCACAAGCCAGCCAGCAAGGAAATGTCCAGGCATATTGGAGCTCGGTCAATCCGGCCAGCGATCAATATATGTTTGCCATCCTATGCCAACAGATCTTCACCCAGACCCTGCCACGGCAGGAATACGAAACCTTTCAGCCGGTCATCAACCGGGCAACACATCCCAAGCCGGAGCGCCGTTATCCTTCAATCGATCTGATGGTGCAAGATCTAAAGATGCTTGCCAGCCGGACAGTCCAGAAGCCAACACAGCCACAGATGCTCAGCCATTCAGGAGCACAATTGGTAGCGGCAGGCTCATCAGCAATACGTGGACCCATCAGTTCGCATGGCAATAACGCTCAGAGCTTTACACCAATACCGGGCTATGCAGCGGCTGGTCCGCTCACGCCTTCTCTGCCAGCCACACCGCTCACCCCGGCGGTTCCTTTGACGGCTGAAGATTGGGAAAAACGTGGCGACAAACTTTTTGCACTGCACGAGTATGAAGATGCCCTGCTATCTTATCATCGCGCAGTAGAGGTGAACGGAGAGAGAGCACACATCTGGCTCGCTCTGGGCGACACCTATTTCGCGCTCGGACGCCATAAAGAAGCACTGATGGCCTATGAGCAAGCGGTCTATCTCAATCCCAACGATCCACAGACCTGGGCGAACCGTGGCACCGCCCTCGACGAACTTGGACGCCATCGAGAAGCGCTCGATTGCTATGAACGTTCCGAGCAACTACGTTCAACATAAACAACGCGTCCAGCCTCGTTCCGCTCACCATCACGCCACAGAGACAAGATGAGCAATGGAGCTCTATCTCTTACCTGTTCTACTATTTAAAGAGGAGTTGTCTTCTATGCAAACGCTATCGTATGCTCAGTCACCCACACTGTATAGCCAGCGACCAGATCTCGCACTGCCCCAGAAGCATCTACTGATCCAGGGCTGTAGCCTGCTTGATCCTGACGATCCTGAAGAACTGCTGCGCGATCAAGATATTTTGATTGCGGGACAACGTATCGTCGCAGTGGGACCAACCGGTACGCTTGCATTTAATCCACGCCACCTTGAAAGAGTCATTACAGGTAAGAACCGTTTGGCGTTGCCAGGTCTGATCAATGCCCACACGCACTCGCTAGAAAATTTGCTTAAAGCGACATCGCCATCGGCGCCCCTGGAACTCTGGCTCGTGCCACTCTTCGCCGATGCGCTTGAATGGTCACCGCATCTGGTCTATCTGAGTACTTTGCTGGGCGCGATCGAGATGCTCAAAACAGGCACGACGGGCGTACTCGATCATCTCTGGACAGGTTCCGGCGTCGTGACCAGATATCTCGATGCAACCATGCACGCGTATCATGATGCTGGTATCCGTGCAGCGGTCGCGCCATCGATTGAAGATCAGGATTTAGTACTGGAGGCTGGCATAAAACATGGCATGACCTTTCCGAAGCATCCCTTCACCAGCCGCTTTGATGACTGGGCAGGCATCGATGAGCAGGTCGATGTGCTCGAACAATTTCTGCATACCTGGGACAATGCAGCCAATGGACGCTTACGCGGCTTTGTCGGGCCAAGCGGTATCCATTGGTGCAGCCCCAAGCTGCTGGAGAGCTGTCTGGATCTTACGGAACGCTATCAGACAGGCATGCATCTACACGCGGTCGAAACCGATCTACAGGCCCGTGTGATCCATGAAGCGCTAGGTCAGGGAGGCATTCCCTATCTCCAGCAGATGGGATTGCTTCGTGCGGGCACATCGTTAGCGCATACCATCTGGCTTGATCCAGGCGACCTGGAGATCCTTGCGCAAACGAGAACGACCGTCGTACACAATCCAATCAGCAACCTGCGTCTGGGCAGTGGACGCTTCCCGTTAACCGAGGCACTCGATCAAGGCGTGATGATCGCCCTGGGCAGTGATGGCTCGGCCAGCAACGATCGACAGAATATGTTCGATGTGATTAAACAAACCGGATTGATGCATAATGTTGCCGATGTAGATTATCATAAATGGCCGCAGCCGCCAGAGATCTTATATGCAGCAACCCAGGGAGGCGCTTCCGCCCTCGGCTTATCCCAAGATCTGGGCAAGCTGGAGGCCGGTCAATTGGCTGATCTCATGCTACTCGACCTCGATGCCGATAGCTTTATGCCTCTGCGCAATCCCTATCTGCATCTTATCTATTGTGAATACGGTAAAGCGGTCGACAGCGTGATTGTCAATGGTGAAGTCGTTGTCGAACGCGGCAAAGTCATCAACGTCGATGAGGCAGCTCTACGGCAAGAGATACGCGAGCATTGTACGTTTGCACTGTCAAAAACACCCAAGGGACAGCATAATAGTGCAATCACGCAAGAAGTTTTGACCAAACTCGAGATATTGCGCCATCTCATCCTACAGAAAACTCCCGTAGCGTAGTTATTTCCTACAGGAGACTTAATCCATTGCCATTATATATGATTCCATTATTTAGAAGAAAGGGACCAGACTCATGGACGATTCATTGAAGCATTCAGCTAACCTTGATGAGCAGACAGCTAATTCGACCACACAAGAAGGGTATCCTGAACAGCCACCTGCCATTGAAGGCCAGAGCAGTATCTCGACCAGTATCCGTTACACATTCCGCTTCACTGGCTGGCCAAGCCTGTCACAACTGGTCACAATAGCTGTCGCCACAGCGGTCTACACCATCTTATCATGGCTCGCCGTCATTGCATTACCAACTACAGGTCTGGGAGTCAGTGCACTCTTTATCGCAATCGGATTTGGTCTCGTCTTTGCCCTCTGGTTTGGCGGCTGGGCCTTTGTCATAGCCTACATTGGAAATTTCGTTGGGGCAGGACTACTCTCGAATATTCCGCCCTTGCTTGCCATCCCATTTGGAGCCGCAGACTTCATCCAACTCTGCATCCCGATGCTCCTTTATCGTTTCTTTGCCTATCGCTTTGGAGTTAGCCCAATTGGGAAAGATGTCTACACGCTACGTGGATTTATCTTTTTCCTGATCTGCGCGGTTCTACCAACCAACATCCTTGGAGGACTTTACGGAGTCTCTATTCTCACAGCCGGAGGCCTGGATACGCCCCAAACATTTTTTATTAACTGGGGTGCCTGGTCCATCTCTAATATACTGATCGTCGTAATCATCAGTCCGATCCTCCTCTCCACCCTGGGGCCGATCGTAGAGCGCTTTGGGTTGACTATCCGCGACGCCCTGCGCTAGTCAAACACCGAACCTTCAGCGCTGATTACAAAAGTTTTTATAGAGCAGTAGCATTGTCAGAAACATGTCACTACTCTATAAAAACTTTTTTTATCGTAGAAGTATCACATGAAACGTCATTTAAGCTCTGCCGTTAGAGTTCATAATTTTAATAGCTTTCGCTCTGACTAATAAATTTTCCTCAATAGTATTGATACCATTGACATATGCTACTTTCAATATTTATACTATAAAAGTCATAGTAATCTGATATGTAAAACAGTTGCTATCTTTTATGTATCTTAATAGAACCTGCATAGCACACCTTTTCTTGACTCTTTTACTGTTTATATGATTAAAAGAATGGATTTCTCGAAAATGCATATATACGATGACGCCGCATCATCATTATCCGCCAGACAGGCGCGTTGCCACGCAACAAAGATTGCATTTCTGTGCACATGTGTAGATTATCGCTTCACATACTCCTGAACAGGAAACGTATCGCCCATAATATTCTCTTGCAAAAGGTCGCCACCATTTAAATAGAGATGGGCTTGTCACTTCCCCAAACAATCAACCACCACCGTAGATGCCTTCAGGAACAATGATGTCCGTCTTTCTAATGCTATGTTCAATTCGCCTGAATTCTACATACATCTCATAGCTTATACGGAGACATCCTTTGAGTAATCAAAAAACTTCACTGCATGACCAGATAGCCAATCAATGTAAGTATTTTACCGGCCTTACGCAGCCGCGCTGCGGAGCCAATATACTCTACGATGATGTGATGGATAGTTCAAAACAACCTTACACCTTCCCTTGTATCAAATCGGATCACTGCTCGACGCGTTGCGCTCAAGTTTCCTATCCGACCGCAGCAGAAATCGTACAAAAAGTACAAGAAATTGAAGCTTGTGAAAATAGTCGCCTGGACGCCATCAGAAACAATCTATGTCCAGTCTGTATGCAACCAATGGAACGGCAACAAATCGTCAGGCACTGGATCTATTCCCTTCCGTGCGGACATCGACTGGGAACTATACAGCGATAGGGACGTGTCCACTTAAAAGCTCTGCTCCTGGCTATTTTTGCGGTAAGGAAGCACATCCATTGTAATAAATTCAAATTATGGCATAATGTATATTGAATAAATTATTTTTTATGGGAGAAACAATACAGAGGCTTACATAGTTTTTCAGATGAAAAAGGTATGGGAGAAGTAGTATGGATGATGTTATACGTAGATACCAGTTTCACTTATGTGATTATTGCGCCACAGCTCTGAGTGTTCCATGGTATCAAGGCTTATGGTACACATTCCGGTATACATTTAAACGCAAGCCGTGGTACTGTACATCGTGCCGCAGTGCATTTGATCATGTGGATGTGTGCCGTGTCATTGAATGTGAGACCTGCGCTAAATGGAACAATTATCTGGCAGATGCAGGGATGCAGGTAGAGGTGGAGTATCTACTCAAGAAGGCGAGGAAAGCAAATGCTGTGCGCACAAAACAAGAGCGCATCATTAGGGACATCAGAGAAGAGGCTTCATCAAAACTAGAGTAAGTTTTCTGGCACAACCAGCGGCTACGCTATGGTAGAAAAAGCCTGGTACAGAGGAGCAGTGTAGAGAAGGAAGGAAAGAGCTCCTCTGACCAGGATTAGGTTGATAGGGCGCAAATGGGTAAGACCACATGGATCGGCCTCTGAGGAGGCCACAGAGAGAGTATAACATAGTCTGTGAGGAAGCGAGCGAAAAGCTAATCACAATAGGACAAATGAATTACTCAAACAGATAGAGGACAAATACTTGCACTCTTTGTTTCTTACGAGGTATAGTCAGGGAAGCAAATCAAGGAACAGAGGTGCATAAATAATGGTAGATGTCTCGATAATGATTGAGGGGCAAAAAGGTTTGACCTGGCCCCATTGGAAACGTCTGGCCGCCGAGGTAGATCAACTCGGCTTTGCAGGTCTCTTTCGTTCGGACCACTTCACCGATCCTGAGCCACCCGACGCCGACTCTCTGGAAATGATCGTTTCTCTGACCTATCTGGCTGATCGCACGGAACATATTCATTTTGGACCACTGGTGGCTCCCATCTCATTCCGCGAGCCGACGCTACTTGCCCGTCAGGCGGCTGCTATCGATGATTTGAGCAATGGTCGTATGATCATCGGTCTGGGAGCAGGCTGGCAGGAGAGAGAGCATCATAACTTCGGCCACGAGCTAGGTGACTTGAAAACCCGCATGGCTCGTTTTGAAGAGGGCCTTGAGGTGGTAATACGTCTGCTACGGAGCGATGAGCCTGTCACATTCAAGGGAAACTTCTTCCAGCTCCATGACGCAATCCTACTCCCACGCCCACAACGCGCTGGCGGTCCAAAAATCCTGATCGGCGGCAATGGTCCCAAACGCACCCTGCCCTTAGCGGCTCGCTATGCCGATATCTGGAATGCCGTCTATCTCAGTCCAGAGGATTTCAAGGAGCGCTGTGTACGCCTGGATAGTTTACTCCCACAATTTGGACGCCAACCTGCAGATCTTAAGCGTACATTGATGCATCAGGTGATCTTAGGCAAAGATCATGGCGAGTTAGAGAGCAAGCTGAGTTCTTATCGTCAAGATCCTACGCTTCAGCATCTCTCAACCGAGGATCTGGTTACAACTCTGGCATCCACCAATAAAGCCATCGTGGGTACCAGGGAACAGATTATCCAGCAGATACATAGCTACGAGCAAGCTGGCGTTGAAGAGCTTATGCTCCAGTGGTTTAATCTCGATGATATAGACGGTCTACACGCCCTGGCTACAAACATCCTGCCACATCTCTAAGCCACCAGAGGGGCAAAATAGAGAGCGCGAGTGCATTTATCGCGATGCATATAGCAAGACAGCACAGATAGCGCATTAAAAAAGAAAAGACAATCATGGAAATCGGTATATACAGTTTCGGTGATACCCAACGTGACGAGAACGGAGCGCTCCGCCCAACCAGCGAAGCGATCGCCAATCTCTTCGAAGCCATCAAATTTGCAGACGCAGCCGGTCTCGATTATTTCGGCGTAGGTGAACATCACACGAACGAGATGCCAGCCTCATCACCAGCCACAGTTATTGCGGCGGCTGCAGGAGCGACCTCACGCATTACATTAGGCAGTTCAGTATCCGTACTCAGCACAGACGATCCGATACGTGTCTTTCAGCAGTTCGCGATTGCCGACGCGATCTCCGGTGGACGCGTGGAGATTACGGCTGGACGCGGCTCTAGCACTGAATCATTTCCTCTCTTTGGATACAGTCTTGATGACTACAACGAATTGTATGCCGAAAAGCTTGATCTACTGCTCAAAATTAACGCCAACGAACGCATCACCTGGCAGGGAAAATATCGCCCACCGCTAGAGGATGCCCTGGTGGTACCGCGACCGGTCAAGGGTTCTCTCCCAATCTGGCTAGCGACAGGAGGAACTCCTACCTCATCGGCACGAGCAGCCATCATGGGATTGCCCATCGCCTACGCCATTATTGGTGGCTACGCGAAAAATTTCGCCTCTCTGGCAGATCTCTACCGCAAGACTGCCAGAAGTGCGGGACAGCCAGAGGAAAAAATCAAAGTCTCCGTGGCAAGTATTGGTTTCATCGGAGAGAACAATCAGGATGCCAGAGATTTCTACTGGGAACACTGGATACGCGCGATGGCTCCCCATAGCGAAGTGCGCGGCTTCAGAGCTCCCAGTCGCGACGACTTTGAGCGTCAGGCAGGATCGGAAGGAGCGCTCTTCGTCGGTGGGCCTGAGGACATTGCTCGCAGAATCGTCGCGCTCCACGGACATCTTGGTCACATGCGGCAATTCTTCCAAATGGATCTCGGAAGCTTGCCTCACAATGTTTTCCTCAAATCCATCGAACTACTGGCAACCGAGGTTGTGCCCCGTGTTAAGCAAGCGCTCGGCGCATAGTGGCAATATCTCGATAGAGTTGAAGCAGGGATAGATGTATCTGTAGGTGTCACACACCTACAGATACATCTATCCCTGCTTTGCAGCCAGGATTACTATTTTAAAAATGACAGACTTCAATCTACACGCAGCACAAAACATTAATCGCTAGCCGCCAAAATAACTAACAATTAAAAGGAAAAGTGCTGGTTGACTGTTCAGCTCCTCCACTTTTATTGCTCAGTTGGATCACGATGTGGCCTTCGGGAGTCCTATAATGTGTGGTATCGGTAGCAGCCAGGACCCCTGGTGTAGCGGTAGGAACGTTCACCATCACCATGCGTTGCGTCTGTGCCGGAATCAACGGCAACTGTGTCTGAATATTGACAGGTATTTTTTGAGCGTCACCAACTGTATATGAAATATGCATCGATGACGTTCCGGCATCAGAGCCATCATTTTCGAGAGTGACATATATAATGCCCACGAAGGCTTCATGATGGCACGCAACCGGATGCAGAGCTTGCACAGCTTGTATTGGTTGTAATCCACAACCACTCAAAAGTATCACGATAGCAATACAGCCAATACAAAATAGATAGGGAAACCTGGGCATAGAGAGTCACTCCTGGCACTAAAATTCATATTACTTTGAAACGCCGGACAGTAAATAGTCATGTTTTCCTGCATATTTAGGCTCTGCATTCTTTCGCTTTCTATCAATCTGGCGCATAAAGACAAAGCGAATGCCAGCCAGAAAAGTTCCCCATAATAAGATAATCATCAAAGGCTCAAACAGCACATGGATACGCATATAATCGAGATCGCGATACCCCCCAAACGCCGTAATAATTATCCCGTACGTGCACAGAAGGATGAAAAATCCCAAGGACTGCACGCGTAATTGTTGCCGAACCTGCTTAATACACAAAGCACATATCCAGAATACCGCCGCCAGAGGAACGAATACATTGCTCTCGTGAAAATGACGTGCGGCCCGTTGCAGGCCGAAGAGGGGAGCAGCCATAAAACCGGTTGGCTCTACCACCGATTCCTTTGCAAACACAGTTAATGAGGTAAAAAAAATTGGGATGGTATTCCTTACGAAGGTTACAGGATGACGTATTATCAAAGAGACCGCATAGCTACCAGCCAGCTTTAAGTTGTCACGAAACATTTGTGGATGGTGCCCCATCATAATATAAGGATCGTAGATCCCCTGAGATTTATAACTAACAATCGCATGTTGAATAGTAGCATATTGCGCGGATGTCGCATCATTTTGCATATTATACTGCAAAATCTTTCCAAGCTCATTAATATTTTGCACCCAGGTCACGCCTACAAAATTATTTTGCGTCGCATTTACATAGATATATACACCGACAGCCATATAAAGCAGTAGCGTCGCAGCAATGGCATGTGGAAGGAGATAACGAAATTTCTGGCGCCAGAAAGCGATTAACAAAATGTAGGCAAAGAGCAAAGGTGGGAAATAGAGCCATTCAGGACGCGTCATAAAGAGCAGAAACATAAAAAAAACAACCAACCAGAAAAGACGCCGCCGTAAAGTCCGTAACAATAACACAGTGCTCAATGCCAGCGAGATCACCACCCACAATCCCAGGCTTTCAGACATCAATGGTTTGATATAAGACAAAAGCGTGAGATTACATCCTACAAACAGACTGATCAGTAACGCAATCCAGGCATGTTTAAAGATCAGGGCCGTTAAGATATAAATTTCGAGCGTAGCACACACAAATAAGACGCTCTGTGCAATACTTACAGCGGCATTATTCCCCTGTCCGGTCAATATATAGACAAATGTAATAAAAAACGGATAAGCGGGCAGTCGCCAAAAATTAACAAATTGCCCGGTTGTTTGTATACGGTCTACCACATAGAGGTAACTCCACGTATCAGAAAGGATTTCCACACCGGGATGATTCACATAATATGCCACAACGACGAGAATGGTTACAATCACTCCGCTTGAGGCAAAGATTATATGTTGAACAATTGCATTTTTACGCATAGAAATGGTAGTTCCTTGAGGTAAGACAACATCATCTAATTACGCATATATAACTAGACAGACATACAAAATAGAGAATATAAGTAAAGCACAACAAAAATATTCTCGCCGTTTTCTTGATGAATACAAGGTGCTTATTAAGATACAATAGAGTGAAAGTGCCTGTCAAGATCCGTCAATATTTATTTACTATTTGGATAAATGTCTCAGTTGACTCAGCATTTCAATAATTTTCCTGCATAGATCAAGGGTTGTTCAGATATTTTCGTCTTTTTATAAAAATAGGATTTTTACCGGTAGAATGCTTTATCCATCTCATGTATGGTATGATGAAAACGGTATATTTGCCACTTGCATGGCTAAAAGACGAAGGGAGTTACCCCATGGATAATCTCCAGGAGACAGGACGTATTGAAGCTTTTAGTGATGGTGTCTTTGCCGTTGCGATTACATTACTCATCCTCGATATCGCGATCCCAGGACCAGACATTAAAGCTGATCTTGACGAATATCTGCTCAGCCAATGGCCGATGTTGCTCGCCTTTGTGGCCAGCTTCTCCACGATCGGCGTCATGTGGATCAATCATCACAAATTATTCACGCGCATCCAATATACGGACAACACCTTGCTCTTACTTAATCTACTGCTGTTACTCATCATTGTTTTCATCCCTTACCCCACAGCCGTAGTAGCAGAGCAGTATAAAAACTATCCTAACGGAAAATTAGCCGCCATTATGTACAGTGGAACAAATATCGTTTTGGCCATCTGCTATAACCTGCTCTGGCGCTATGCCTCTTATCATAACCGACTCTTACACAAAGACGTTGATCCACAAGGTGTAAAAGCCATCAATCGACAATATACTTTAGGGCCGTTTATTTATATATTCACATTTGCCATGGCCTGGATCAATGTGCCAGCAAGTATCATCCTTAGCCTATTAATAGCAATCTTCTTTGCTCTGCCACAACGCCAGAAGAAAACCTCCTCTCAAGATCAGGGGGTTCCACATGCCGCTACTCCAGAAGGAATTCAAAAGAGGCCACAGATTACGCTTCGAGCCATCTCACCACAAGACGAGACGTGGCTGGCTCAATTTGCCAGTGAACGCTGGGGAGCACCTATCGTGATCAGCCATGGAGTAAGCTATGAGCTAGCCAGATTGCCCGGCTTTATCGCTGAAGACCAAGGTCAGCGCGTCGGTGTGATTACCTATCATCAAGAAGGGGCAATGTGTGAAATCGTGAGTATCGACAGCCTGCGACCCACACAGGGAATTGGAACGTTGCTCATTGATGCCGTAAAAAAAGCGGCGCAACAGGCTGGCTGCATGCGTCTCTGGCTCATTACCACCAATGATAATCTGACTGCCCTCCAATTTTATCAAAAGCGCAACTTTGTTCTGGTTACCGTCCACCGAAACGCTATAGAGCAGTCACGCCAGCTTAAACCGCACATTCCTTTGCTGGGAAAAAATGACATTCCTATACGCGATGAAATTGAACTTGAAATGTTCTTGACTCCAGTGATTTGACACGATAAAGACTGAAATACATGCATACGCTCGCAGATAAGCTCCAGGTATATACCTGGAGTGATGTCAGAAAAGAGCTGCCAGCAAACGAGACACTTGTTCAATTTGATATAATTTGCACACAATTGAGTAAGAATCTCTACTCCAGGCGTTTAAACGATGAGAGGATAGATGACAAGTGATGGAAACTGAGAAACTCGCTATTTTTACGAAAAAAATGGAGCGTATCGGCACACGCACGCGGGCAGAGGTACATGCATATGGTTATTGGCACGAGACGTTTCAATGCTGGTTTCTCACAGAAGAGCGGGGAAAACCATTTCTCATCTTTCAACTTCGTGCCGCACAAAAAAAGGACTTCCCCAACACATTAGATATCACAGCCGCTGGTCACTTGCTCTCCCACGAGACACCACGGGATGGTATACGCGAAATCCAAGAAGAACTAGGTCTGCATCTGGCCTTTGAAGATCTTATTGCTGCGGGTGTTATCAAAGATCAGATTACGCTTGGAAAGCTCAAAGATTACGAGTTTGGTCATAGCTATTTTTACCTTCTGAAACAGCCTCTGGATACCTTTATGCTGCAAGAAGAGGAAGTGCAAGGAATTTTTTCTATTGCCTTGCACGACTTTGAGCGCTTGATCCTGAGAGAAACAGAGAGCATCATTGCTCACGGCTATCTCAGGCAAGCGGATGGGACCTTACAGAGCAACGACAAGCAGTGCACGATCAGAGATTTTTGTCCCCATCACGCGACATATTATCTTGAAATCATGCACAAAGCACAAAAAATTCTGGGCGCGTTACGATGATTTCAGCGCCTCTTCCCATTGGGCGACCGTCAGTAAGGATGGAAAATCAGGCTGCGTGCGACGCATATAATTGGACAATGCCGCTGTGACCGGTGGACGCAGGCCCGTCTGTTGCAAAATTTCGTCGGTATTAAATAATTCCGCTGGCGTGCCGGTAAAGGATAATTCTCCTTCGCGGAAAGCTACCACTCGCTGACAATATTCCGCGACCAATGTCATATCATGTGTGATCACCAGGATGGTCTTGCCTTGTTTTTGGAGGTCGCAGAGCAGGCTCATAATGCTCGTGATCGAGTGATAATCCTGACCTGTAGTCGGCTCATCAACGACCAGAATGTCTGGTCCCATAGCCAGTACGGCCGCAACAGCCAGACGCTGACGCTGTCCCTTGCTCAAAAAGAGAGGATCCTCATTGGCATAACTGGTTAGCCCAACAGCCTCCAGAGTCTCAGCCACCATCGCACATCGTCGTTTGGCATCAATGCCCAGATTCTTTAATCCATATTCGATCTCGTCGCTGACCTTGCGGCAGAAGAGCTGGTGATCGGGATTCTGAAAGACGTAGCCAACTGAGCCTGGGAGCCGCGATCTCACTTTACGCGAGGCGGTATCCTGTCCAAAGACCTGCAAGCGTCCACGCGTGGCGCGATAAATACCAGCGATAATCTTGGCAAAAGTTGTCTTCCCGCTCCCATTTGGTCCAAGCAGAGCCAGCATCTCGCCACGATAGAGCGACAAATCAACGCCTTTCAAAGCCAGAGATCCATCACCGTAGCTATAGACAACTCCCTCAGCCTGGACAACGGCCTCCCGAGAAGCACTGGCAGCCGCCTCTACGATCGCTGGTAGCTGCACGCGCTCAAAGGCTGACATAAAAGCCACTTCAGCTTGAGGCAACGAAAGAGGAGCTCGCTCCTTAAAGGTACAGCCAGTTGCCCAGGAGATGCGGGTCAACTCTCCAGCCGAGGCTCCGCTGCGTTCCAGGACATCTTTGGCGCTATAAAAGTCGGCTGGTGGAGCGATCAATTCGATCCGACCTTTGTGCAGCAAAGCGATGCGATCACAGAATGCGGCCAGAATTTCAGGATCTTGTTCGACCAGGATGACTGTCATATGATAATCGCGACGCAGGCGGGCAATAGTTTCAATCACCTCGCGCTTGCCTACCGGATCAAGATCGCTGGTTGGCTCATCCAGGATGAGAATCTCGGGTCGCATCGCCAGAAACGAGGCAATCGCGACACGCTGCTTCTGTCCACCAGAAAGGTCTGAGGGATGCAGATACACGGCACCATGCCAGAGCTTTTCCAGGCCAACCCATTGCAGGGCCTGATAGATCCGTTCCAGAATCTCAGCTTTGGGCACATTTTGAATCTGGAGTCCCAACGCTAATTCATGCAGCAAACTCATACGCAAAAACTGATTCTCTGGATCCTGGAGCACCATACCCATCTTATGATCGGTAGAGGTTGTCGCATTGACAGATTTCCCCATCACACTGATCTGACCACGAAAATGATGTGGAAATTGCTCCTCAGTGAAACGCGTCGTATACGGGATAATACCAGCCAGTGCGCGACACAACGTCGTTTTGCCTGCACCACTGGGACCAGTAATCCCAAAGCACTCGCCCGGCTGCACCTGAAAAGTAAGATCGCGCAACGTCCAGGCACCGGCCTGCTCGCTAAAGGTTGGATAACGCCACCACAATCCCGCCACCTGCACAATCCCTTGAGGGGTCCCCATATCCAGTCTCCCTGCCACACCGGACAATGGCTGATCAGATCTATCTCTAAATTCCTTTGTCACCATCGTTTTACCACCATCTTTGGAACAGCACTGTCAGGCCGGGATAGGGACCAACAGCCATATACAACAGGGCCAGACAAATAATCAACACCATCCAATCGATTGCTCTCCAGGGACTCGTCTCGTAGAAATTCTCGCTTTGCTGCCTTAGATGATATCCGCGAGCCAGTAAGGCATCGCCAATCTCGCTAGAGCGACGTATCATCATCGCCACCATCGGCACAGCGATGCTTGCCAGATCGCGCAGGCGACGATAAAAGCTACGCGGCTGTGCATTGACAGCTCGTGCTATCTGCGCCTGATAGATAGTCTCATAGTCGCTCAGAGCCAGATTCAAAGCCCGGAAGACGGTACTCAAGAAGAAAATTATCGGCTGTGGCAGATGCAACTGTCGCAACAGCCCCATCAGTTCTATATCGCGACAGGTGAACACGACGGCCAGGGTAGTAATCATCATCCCAGAATAGCTAATCACCTTCGTCAACGCCAGCAGCAGTCCCTGATCACTGATCATCAAAGTCAGCGGATGATAGAGCGAAACGTGACCCAGCACCAACGAGGGCAATGGAAGCAGCCATGAGACAAGGATCGCAGCAACGCTCGCAAAGATCACACCATTGATAATCGCACGCTTCCACCAATAATAAGCAATCACAATCGCCAACCAGAGCGGCTGCCAGGCAGCCAGGCTGAGAGTAATAAAGCCAGGATAGACTTGAGTATCTACAAAGATTATTGATCCAGGCACAGGATTCAAAAAGGTCCAGGTTAAAAATAGACTCAAAAGAGTGGGGATGATTAATAACAGATAGAGGCGAGCAACCTTCGCATGAATACCACTAGAGAAGAATAAGAGAACACTCGGTATCCACAGCACAATCGACCCCACAATATCGGGATGAGCAGTGCTCATAGTGCGAAACTGAGCCGCCGAGAGACAGATAATCAACAGAATACGTGCCAGCAAGTGAATGCGCGCTAACGGAGCATCCACGCGGCGTGTAAAAAGAAACGAGCGCACATAACTGCGTCCCGGGGGCGGCTGCAAATAAGGAGCGCCCTCAAGAGCAGTCGGAACAGATTCATGACTAAACAATCGTTGCAGCCTCCATATGTAATGAGGGAGAAATACTCTTTCCCCAGGCATCAATGCTCGCCAACGTAGCGCCGTGGTCTTGCGCCCGGCGACCAGTTCACGCACGGAAATGTTCCCCATCATATTCCAGAGATACCAGTGCGCATGTTCAGCATTGTATGACGAAAACGAACGAATCGTACGTCACGTGGCCGCCGGGCGCAAGACCACGGCGCTACGTCTACTTGCTTGCTTGATTGTACGCTTATATACAATATTCCAATTCACGTAAGAAATCGTCATATGCAAGCAAATATATCTGAAACCAGGCCAATCCTCATCTTCGGGGACAAAAGTCCCAGGAGGGACAAGATCACAAAAAAAGGGCAGAAAGTGGCTCGTTTTGCTGACAAAAAGAACCGCTTCCACCCAATCACCACTCCCGGATGTTGCTCAATTATGAGCGAATCATCTCGATGAACTCCATACGCAGGTCGCGATCAGAGCGGAACGCACCGCGCATGACCGACGAGGACATCACACCAGGAGTACGAATACCGCGTGCCGACATACACAGATGTTCACCCTTGAGCGTTACAGCCACATCGGCGCTCCCGGTGATACGACTGATCTCATCGGCGATCTGCTGGCCAAGACGCTCCTGAATCTGGAGCTGATGCGCAAACTGATGGGCAATACGCGCGAATTTCGAGAGGCCAAGCACTTGCCCGGCGGGAATATAGCCAATCGAGACATCGCACCACATCGGCAAGAGATGATGCTCGCACAGTGAGAAGACGCGCATGCCTGAAACACAGACCATCTGATCGGTAGAGGTGGAGCTAAAGGTCGTTTCAGTTTTTCCTGGATCGTATTCAATAAACTCGCGCCACCAGTCGGCCCAGCGCCGAGGTGTATCTTGCAATCCTTCTCGATCAGGATTCTCACCCAGAGCTACAAGCAACTCACGCCCTAACTCCAGCAACCTGGGATAATCTACCATCCTTGTAGCTACTTGCTCTGCCGGAAGCTCATCCTGTGAGAGGTCCCAGTCTAGCACAGAGGCGTCTTCACCATGGCCATTATGTTGTGCATGACCATTATTTCTCGCGTGGTCCTGATCTACATGCAATACCATATTTATTTATCCTCATTTCAGTGCAGTTCGCTGTGTTGCCCAATGGGAATTATACGCCACGTTTATTCCCCCACAAGAGCGTATGCAATTGTGGAAGCACAGTCGCATCATACCAACGATCTGCAATTGTTCGCTGGATGAGCCAATCCATACGATCCAAGATGCCCGATATGTCAATCTGTGATGAAGATTGTGGCGGCGTATGATTTCCTGCTTGCAGGAAGATCGGTAATGCCGGATAGCGTTCGGTGACATATCTGGCATAAGCATAATCTTCTTCATCAAAGATAACAATTTTCAGGTTGATCTGTATTTCATGATCGGCTTGTTTATTCGTCGCGTTGAGTATACAACGATCCAGCCGTTCCCAACGTGTCACCTGTTTACTACTCGGTGGCTTAGGAGAAAGAGTCAGATAATCTAATTTAGCAAACCAGGGCTGGCTAACACTCCCCTGCGTTTCAATCGCAAAGGTATAGCCATGTGCATGTCCCAGGTCAATTAAATCTTCTAACGGCTGGATGGCAGGATTACCACCCGAGAGCGTGACGAGCAGTGGCGTGTCCCCCGAGAGACGCTGGATGTCTGCAAAGATCTGCTCGGTGTCCAGCGCCTGCCATTCTCCTTTGTGTTCCGGCAGGACAGCGTATAAGCTATCACACCATGAACAGCGATAATCGCAACCACCGGTCCGAACAAACACAGTCGGCTTCCCTATCAATGCGCCTTCACCCTGAATCGTGGGACCGAATATCTCGGATACCATGATCGTCTTCGTGCGTGGCAGCACAGTTTGAGTAGTCTCTATCATCCCTACAACTCCTCACGTTCGGCATGTGTAATCTCCACATACCCTTTTTCAGTTTCCCATAGTTTGATGCTGTAGAGCAGTGTATCGGGTACACCGCCTGCTACCAGGGCATCCCAGATCCAATGCACAAGATTCTCAGCCGTCGTACGAATGCCGGTAAGAGCGTTCAGATCATTATGATCCAGGCCACCTTTTTCCACCGGCTGAGCATCTTTTCCCAGAGGGACAGCGTCCGAGAGCTGGTCAAGGACCGTCGCACTCACAATCGTCTTTAAGTCATCGAAATCCATCACCATCCCATCGCTCGACTCGCCCGGCGCATTCGTAATCGGTCCACGCAAGGAAATCTGTAAGCGATAGGAATGTCCATGCGGACGGCGGCATTTACCGCGATGATTAGGAAGATGATGGGCTGCCTCAAAGGTAAATTCTTTGGTGATAATAGCGTATCGTGTCATCAGATTTCCTCGTCTCATTCTTCGTGTGGGCAAGCTCGCTTCCTGGTTCAATTATGCTTGATCGGCACGTCCGGGAACATGTAAATATTGTTCAGGATCGTTAGCATAGACAGTTGGATCGGGTACACCAGCGACTTTAAATGCTTCATAGCGTTCGACGCAGGTACCACAAATGCCACAATGGCTATCGCCTAAGCCTTCATTGCCACCCTCGTAGCAGCTCCAGGTCAACTCAAAGGGCACGTGCAGACTCGCACCGAGGCGCGCAATCTGAGCCTTTGAGAAGCGCATAAATGGCGACTCAACTTCGATCTGCTGCCCTTCCATCGCGACAGACAGCAGCGTATTAAACGCATCGACAAAGATCTTGCGGCAATCGGGATATTGTGCGTAGTCCCCTTGATGGGCGGCATACGCCACAACGCTGGCATGCTCATTCCACGCCACAGTGGCCGCCTGCAACAGCATATTCGGATTCCGATACGGAACGACCGTCGCCTTCATACTATCATCAGTATAATGACCATGAGGCATCTTGCGCTCCTGATTAATCAGAGCCGAGTCGGAATCGGTCAGAAGCCGAGCGATAGGCAGCTCGATCGTCGTCTGGACAATCTCCAGCTGAGGATAGCGCGTACGTAGATCGGTAATATAACGTTCGGCATACGTCAATTCTTTCACATGTTTCTGTCCATAATCGAATGAAAGCAAATGCAGTTGAAAGCCAGCGGCGGCATAATAATGAGCCAGCACACAGCTATCCATTCCACCACTGACAATCAAAACTGCTCGATTGGTTATAGGCATAATTTTCCTCCTGTTGCGCACAAATGGATAAATGATGAACTAGCCGGTAGTTGGAAGATAACGCTTCAACTCCGGACGTGCTCCCTGATAAGTCGGTTGGGCATACTCGGTTGTGATAACCGTTTTAATATTTCCACGGACGGTAAAATCGCCGACGACACGCATCCAACGAGGAGAAAGCAGAGCTACAAGATCATCCAGAATAGCATTCGCCGATGCTTCATGGCTAATTTGCCGATTACGAAAAGCATTAATATACAATTTTAAACTTTTTAGTTCAACCACAGATTTATCGGGCACATAATCAACAATGATGGTGGCGAAATCCGGGAAGCCAGAGCGTGGACAGAGACATGTATACTCCGGAATTTCAAAATGAGTCACATAATCCCGGTCAGGATACGCATTAGGCCACGCCTCTAACTGATTAGCCGCGATCTCTTCGAAACCATAGCGGCCAGCAACACGATCTGCTTCAGACTTTTGCATCAAAACCTCCGCACATAATAGGAACAACCTTTCTAACAGTAACAATAGCACATCAAGCAACTATTTTCCGGCAAAATAATCGCTATCAACGCGCATGTCGTGAGGTTGTTTGTCGGCGTTAGCATACCGATCTAGTACGGAGGTCGCAAAATGCGACGATCTCATCACACGCAACAGCCTTAAACCCACTCCCAGACTCCTGACGACTGTTATGCCACCCATTCCAGCCAATTGCCATGGGCCGAAGCCTTCCCCACCAACTGTCTCATTTCCGTCCCCTGCACATATAGAAACAGATCCAGCAGAGGATCTTTCGCCTGCGGAGTCAATCCTTCATAGGAGACACGAAAAATCTCTCGATGCCTGCTCGCTTCGATCAACACAGCCGAAAACTGTTTACGCGCTTCCGGAGAAAACTGATTCAGAGTAAACGAATGGAAAACACACAGAGTCATATCAAAGGGCACATTCGCCATAATCATTGGCAAAAGCTTCAGAGCATCGCCAGCCATCACCAGCGGTCGATGCTGCCTGACAACTTCCAGAGCGCTTTGTAATCGAGTGACGCGCTCGCTATGCTCAGGCCAGATCAAAGCTCGTAACCAGAGCAGCGCATCAGCATTATTGATATTAATCGGATGCAGATCCAATCCAATACGCAGGCTCACCGTCGGCATCTGCTGTGGAAGAGGAGCCTCTCGCTCGCCACGCAGCTCGCAATCCAGTTGTAAAGACGCACCCGGGAGGCCGTATGCTTTTCCGTCGCCATAATCGTAGCCATACTGATCCCAGAGAAGATTCACACCGGCACTCGTGCCGACCTCAATAATCGCCATCGGACGCCCCTGCCCCAGCTGATAGATAATCTCAAAGGCAGGAAGCATGCATGCACAACGACGCACCTCATTAGTCTGAACGAGCCGCGTACTCATAATCTCACGGATCTGCACCGCATACGCCAAACAGAACTCACGGAAGGTCGGATAGACCTCGCTGATACTCCTCGGAGTAGCCGTCAAGGTCGGATAAAATGCACTTAAGGGATGTTGAATTCCACTCAAAAGCAGATAATGCACAGCAGCAAGAAAGATAGGAGCCATCGGCTGATCTGGCGGAGCAGACTTGGCAAGAGCAAGCATTTCAGCATCGGCAGCAATATGGCGAGCCAAAAATGCATAGAGAGGAGAATCATCTGGCGCAGCCTGATATTCTGCGAAATGGAGAAAATGTCCAGAAATTTGCTCTAGTTCCGCTTTAACGCTATAATAAGACATCAAGACCCCCTTCATCACCGATGACCAATAAAAGATACTGTGCCATATTTTATCGATAAATACAAATATGAGTTAATTTACACAGTGACTCCTATGAATTATACACGATATCATTGCATATTGATATTTTTATTTTGCAATATATTGATAAATACGGGATCTGAAAAGTAGCGTCGTGCCCTCGGGCACGATGTCCCAGTAGCTCGTACAAGACAGCAGGATTTCGGCGCACCACGCTGGCCTGCCTGATCGTACGTCGAGTGGGACATCGTGCCCGAGGGCACGACGCTACTTTGAGGTGAGGCCTACGGCGATGACGCTGATATTATCGACGCCGCCGTGGTTGAGGGCGGCCTGGACGAGTAAAGCACTGATCTGAGAGGGATTATGCGAGGAGCTGGCGATGATCTTCTCAAGGGCATCGTCGCGGACCATCTCCCAGAGGCCATCGGAGCAGAGTAGCAGGATGTCGTCTACCTGCAAGCTGACGACGAAGGCATCCATTTCAACGGATGCGTGCTCGCCAAGACAGCGATAGATCTGGTTGCGCTTGGGATGCGTATAGATCTCGTCGGGCGTGATGATCCCGTCTTCGACCAGACGCGCTACAACCGAGTGGTCATGGGTGATCTGCGATAAGCCTTCGGATGGCCGATAGAGATAGGTGCGGCTATCACCTACGTTAGCGATGTAGGCGGTCGTGCCTACTTGTAGGGCGGCGGTGAGGGTAGTCCCCATCATATTCGGGGCCAGTTCACGATTGCGACGATAAAGGGCCAGGTTCGCTTGATGGACACCGTTTTTAAGCATATCCAGGAACAAAGCCTTTTCCTCTTTGGCGCTATTGCCGCTGACGTCGCGCAGAAGTGCGGGAACGATCACGTCGCTGATAGAGTGGATAGCAGTCCGACTGGCCTCACGTCCATTGGAATGACCCCCCATACCGTCTGCGACCACAAACAGTCCCGCCGGATGAGATCCTTCATCGGTGACGCGGATGCCCTGGATGGCAAACAGGCTGTCTTCGTTGGGAGCACCTTTACGTTTCAATCCTGGATCGATACCGATTCCCACTAGTAAGTTGAGCATACCACTGGTGGGGACACCATACTTGATCGGCAACGATTGTTGATCAAAATCAAAATCATCGCTCTCGCCTGGCAGCGTGGTATAACGTGCCGGAATGGGATATTCACCCTCTTGCAGCTCTTCACCCTGACTATCGAGAAAATCGTATTGATCAAGGTCCACCTCGTCCTTGAGATCATCAGAGCGTGTCTCCCAGAGATCGATCTCCAGGCCATCTTCAAACGAGCGTGTCTCCTCATCCTCATCTTCTATATAAGCGCTTTCATCATCATCTTCATCTATATACATCTCCTCATCCGCTACCCCATCGTCCAGCAGGCGTGTCTGCTCCTCATCCTGCCCATAAGCGCTTTCCAACTCATCATCCAGAATCTGTCCATCAAAGCTGATCTGATCGTAGTGACGAGGAGTCTCCGGCTCACGCGAGAGAGGCTCTGCAAAGATCTGATCTCCCATCAAAGCAGTGCTCTGGGCGCGCTGAGGAGCGTCCTCGACGGCCGTCTGAGGAATGGCGCGTAAGCGTTCACGCGTAGTAGGATCTTTCTGCGGAAGTGTAAGGAAAGATGGCTGACTATTGCGCGTAGCATACTGCGGCGCAGCTGCTGGACGTGATGCCTTCTGGCCAACTTCCCGAGCATCTCCATTTTGCTTTGGACGCAGGACAGGCGTTGGATAGCTCAAGCCTGGAAATTGCACTTCTGCGGTCGCTTTAGGAGCCACAGAAGCGGTCGCTTTCGCGGCCGCAGTAGAGGCTACCGCAGCGGTGCGCCGTTCAGCTTCAGCTTCGGTGAGAACTTTGGTTGTGCGTTGACGGACGGCATCAGGCTGTAACGAAGGAACACGTACCTGCATCGGTTGAGTCTGACGTTTTTGACCCTTTGAGGCTCCCTGTGTCGATACAACGGACAGATCAGGATGTTCATCCAGTGCCTGCTCGGCCAGTAGAGTGGCGGCGCGAAGATCATCCTCAAATGACTGACGAGCTGAAAAGTCGCGCCAGATATGCGTAATCACCTGGCCTCCCAGCACAAGCACAAGCATCCATAAGATAAGCAGCGAAAGAGAGAGCAAGCACAATCCAATCAGGGGCAAGAGAATAATGGCTCCCTGGGAAACCCAGAGCAATGGAAGATGTGGAATGACCTGGACAAGAAAACGCCATGCCCAGGGTGGAAAGCCTCCAGAACAAAGCGGTAGCAATAGAGCACTGAGCACAATGCCCAGCAATGCAACAAATTTTACCCAGCGATGATGTACGTATGCTTCTTTTACATTCTCAATCATCATATTCCATCCAAACTTTTTCCCTGAGAGCAGTGTTACGTCATCCCATTCCATACAAATTTCTCTTCCATATACTATCTATCTATACGTTATGAATCACCACCCATTGCTGCCGGGGTCGCCAGGAATGAGGTCATCTTCATGACCGTCGTTGACTGCAAGACTAAACGCAAGCCAGCCTGCCCACTCGTCAAGTACGTATCGGAAAGAGTAATCATCCAATCGATTGGCTCCTGCTTACCGCTCTGCCATACTTTCGCAAAGAGCAGCACGCCGATCGCCTGAAAACGGATGTTGTATACAATACCGTTTTGCGCCTGGAAGGGCACCGACTCAAGCTGATATGATGTGCCATTCACACGCCTCAAAATGATCAGATGCTGACCATCGATCAAGGCCTTATACCAATTATTATTATCTTTCCAGCGTAGCAGCGCTCCCATATTGACGCCTGAACCAAATTGATTCACCTGCCCACTCAGCTGTATATTCACATTGTCGCTCGCATTACCCAGGATAGCATTGAAGGTACCAGCTCCCGTAACCTGTCCGGTCGACGCCTTGATCGAGAAAGCATTAGATGTATTCGCATCTCCCTGCCACTGACGACCATCGCTGGATTGTCCCCACAGTTGCTGATTAGCACGCCGAAACGTGTCCTGGGCCAGAACCATCGATGGCACGGGAGTCGCCGATGCCATCGATGGTACGGGAGTCGCTGGTACTTGAGTACTACTCTTCCCTGGATTAGTCCCTGTCTGCTTGCCTTGCCCTGGCGGTGTCTTCGTCGCTGAGCTCATCTGCCCCTGACGCGTTGTCTGTCCCTGCATAAATGTCATTGAGGGCGTGAGCGCTTTCGCGATGGAGGATGAAAAAGTTCCTGCTATCCCTCCAATGATCACCAAAAGGGTGAGCATAATGAATAAACGCTTCTCCATACCTAATTCGCGCTCCTCCCACCGTCGACAGACAATGAGTTGTGTAAAACAGCAATTTTATATGTTTTTTGCCAAATCATCATTATTCCGCCTCAACAGGTACAAATGCCTTGGTACTCATCTGCCCGGGCAAGAGTTGCGGAATAGCACCACTGGCGTCGGGCTGTACTTTCGTTAGATTTACCGTCGCCAACAATTGCATGTGGTCGTGCAGCCAGCTGACCCCGGGCTGTGCCTGACCAGTTGTGGGATCAACTTGACCCGCAAAGGCACTATTCGCATTTGTGATCATGTCATTGATCAAAGTGAGCGTTGACGGTTGAGCAAACTGCGCATCACTCATTTTGACAATCTTTTGGGCGTCCTGACGAATCTGCGTCAGCCAGTGGTTGATATTGTTAATTGCGGCTATCAATTGAGTAATCTGAGCTCGCAAGCTAGCAGATGTATCATTTGCCTCCAACAAGCCGCGTAGATGCTTATTGATGTGCTCGACATAATCGGGCGGTTCCTGATCGGGACCATTCACATCAAGCAAGCCCACACGCGCCAGACGCTCGTCGACCAGCAGCGGAGAATTTGCCGGGATGTCCTTGTACAGAAACGTCGAGCCATCGAGATAAGCCAGGACACGCGTTGTCTGACGGCGCATAAACGCAGTATCTTTTGTATCCATCCAGGTCTCGCGCATACTGCCGGTCCACTCCACGAGCTTACCGGTATTATTGTAAAACCAATTATTTAATCCGCCCGGCAACTCAAGCTGATCCAGCGTTGGATCGGCGGCGAGGAGGTGGCGCAAATGATCCAGATAACTAAAATGATTGGGATTATCGGCAGCCACAATTGGCGCGCTCGAAAACGCTCCATAGTAGCGCCAGGTACTGGTATCCAGCGACGGAGACATCGGAGCAACAGCGGCATCTTCCTCAGTAATCAGAATACGACTTGTGGTCAGCAGCAAATTCGAATGCTTGGCATCGCCAGCGAACTTGAGCTGCGTCGTTCCATTCGTGACGGTTAACGTGCCCAGCGCCATAGAGGTTGGATCGCTCTGACTTTTGTCACCCAGTAGCCAGGCATAATATTTTTTGCCGCTCGCTGGAGCAGGTATATTATGCATACTGAGTACAACCTGATCAGAAATACCCTGGCTGCTACTCTCATTCATCTGTCCACTACTCGTAAAGGTTAGTTGTCCTACATTGACAATCGCTGGCGTGACAGCCTGATGGGTAGGGGTAGAAGCCGGCTGAAACGACCTTGAGACTATAAGAAATGAGCCAATGAGACCCAGGATTACGGCCACAGTCAGAAGAACCACAATCCGCGATAGACGCTTGTGTCTGGATGTCTGAGTGAATTGTGGTCGACGTGGTATGGCTTCATACGATCCTTCAGACGTTTCATGTCCTGGAAAGGAGCGGAATAAGAGATCACTATCCTTGCGCTGCTCGGACACAAACGTCGGTCGCGGCGGAGCACTATAGGGTTCCCGATAATCAAAAGCAGCAAAGCCATCCGGCGAACTGGGACGATTCCTGGGCGCTGAGGCAAATAGAGGCGCTTCTGTCTGTCTTATCACCGGCTCCGATGGAGTAAGCGGCAGAGTATCACGTTCAATCACCTGCTCTTGAGCAGTAAAAATGGCCTCATTTGCTCTCATCGCCGGCTCTCTGGGCGTAAAGGAGACTTCCGCCTGCCTCATTACCGGTTCATTAGGAGCAAACGGCACTTCTGCCTGCCTCATCAATGGTTCATCAGGGATAAAGGAGGTTTCCGCTTGTCTGGCCACTGGCTCTTTAGGTATAAAAGGCACTTCTGCCTGTCTCATCACCGGTTCTCTGGACACGAAGGAGACTTCCGTCGGTCTCATAGGCTGCTCGCCTGGAGCGGCTGATGTCTCGGTCGACATTGCCATATGATCCTGTAACGGGAGCGGTCTGGTAGTTCTCCGTGGTAGCTGCTCATCAAGAGGCAGCGTTGGGCGCGAGATCGCACGTTGACGAGACATTTGACCTACACTGATAGCATCCGCCAGCTTATCCATTGAGGAATAGACAGGAAAGCCATTCCTGATAGCCAATTGCTTCAGTTGATTGCTATGTCCAAAGACAAAAATGATCGTGAGGCTGTACTGACGTTTGATATGCTTGAGCGCCGAAAAATCTTCGGGACGCTGAAAGGCATGGGATTGTTCAGCCAGCATCAAGACCAGAGGTTTTTTCTGTCCTGCAATGACGGGAAAGAGTTCTCCCCTCTCATCATCTGCTTCTACATAGAGCACGCTAAAATCGCCTGCATCATTTTTTTTCATCGTTTCCTCGCTTCCATAGCTCCATTGTCATTCCCCCAATGCCAATGCTTTTCCAGCGGATCGTGATACGCGCGTTTCTGCGTGACTATACGAGGTCGATTGGGCACATGCGTTGGAGCTTCATATATTTCATCATCCGCCGGCTCGATATGCGCCAGACGAACACGGCGATGAAGATGACGTTGTTGTTCTAATGAATTTTCTTCTTCCAGCTCTTCATATGTGAGCTTTCTTGTCATGTAGACAGCATGAGCAGGGCCAGTGTATTGTTGTGGTGCATAGCTCATCTGTCGCAAAGTGAACAGGTCCAGATCGACGTCAGATGCCGATGTGGTCAAAAGTTTGCTACATACCCGATAAAAGACCAGTCCTCCCAGGATCGCAATCGTCAGCCAGGCCATGAACCAGCAGAGAGAACTTGCCAGCATCAGGATAGCATCCATGCGCTCTCCGCCTTGCAGCATCGGGAGTAGATGAGGCCACGCCTGCGCGAGATCCGACCAGACTGGCGGTGGAAATCCTCCGAGCTTGAAAACAAAGCAGGCACCCGCAATACAGCAGAGCAAAGGAGTGACAAAGGCTTGAAACCACGATGTCTGAAGCTGTTGACTGTTCATGGCACTTCGATGCATGACAAGTTGTCGCTGAGCGGGTCGCTCGATCGTGCCCCAGGTATGGATCAAGACACCCGATACAATCAACGCACCACCGATATACCCATCGAGTGGTAGCACCTCGTGCAAATAGAAAAATGCCACAATGGCCCCAAAGATCGGCTCCAGGATAGAGATAAACGAAACCGTCACGGGCGAGATATATTTTTGTAAGAGAACAGTGATCAGAGTTGGTAAAAAGATCGTACCCAGTCCTATATACAGAACCACGCCCGCGTCACCCGGCAGTGAGAAATTTACAAAATGCCAATCACCAAAGAGCAAAGCGATCAAATTAGCCCAGAGAGCCATCGTTAAGAGTTCAACCCCGAAAAGCGGCCAGTAAATTGAAGGATCTTTCTGTTCACGATCGGCCAGAAAAATGTAGAAGGTACAGAAAAGTCCACCGATAAAAGCGATCAAAGCGCCTCTAGCCCCACCCATCGAAGCATTGGCCATCAGCAGTACCGCCCCAACCACCGAAACCACGCCCGCAAACCAGGTCGACTTGTTCAACGGCTGCCGCAAAAAGGCCCAGGTAAAGATAGCCGCCAGCAGGCCGTTGAGCGATGGGAAAAAAGCTGTCCCGGTCGCGCTGTTATACTTCAGGGCCACCGCCAACGTGAATAATCCCAGGCACAGGCAACTACCCAGCAGGAAGCCGCTCTTCACCGCAGCGCGTGTCAGGTGTCGCCATGAAAAGGCCAGGATGCAGATAGCGGGCGGTACCAGAGTCATCATCGTGAAAAAAGTAAACACGATCGGATCAACACGCCCCAGGATCTCTTTGCCCACCGAATAATAGGAACCAAAGAGAAACGTATTCAGCACAAAAGCCAGAATAATCAGAAACTTCATCTTCATAAAAGCGACACCTCATACCCACAATAGGAAAACCGCACAAGCAAAGCACAATTCTATTTGCAACATCCAATCAGGATGCATGTATCGATAAAGACAGGAGATGTGCGCACGGCCCCGATCAAGCTAGAGCGCAGCCAGATCAGAACAAAGTCATCAAAAGTGTATAGGCGGTAGGAAGCGGTATACCGTATATTAGCTTACGAGAAAGCAGAAGCACTCAAAGAGCGAACTGTTCTGGTAATTTCGATACACTTCTCAAATCCCCATCCGCACACCCTGCAAGAAGTATACCCAAATGCAGCCGTGGAATGAGGCCATTTCTTCCACAGTTTCTCTGTTCCTGCTAGCAGACAAGAAGCGCCAAGCCATCACAGATTGGGACGCACAACCAACAGATATACGTCAGACCATCGCCGAAATTTTGGATGTCTGATAGACAGCCTTCCCTCTTTACAAATGCACACTAAATTCCTATCAAATCCCTTGACAAAGAGCTCTTTTTACTTTAACATTTCAGTATATGCTGAAATACTGAAATGGTGATCAATGGATCAAGAAATCATGCTTGCATTTAGCATTAAAAGGACTTAAAATTATGCCATCGACAGTTCACATTAATACAAGCTGGCCAATCATGACCGGTATTGCCCTGGTCTTTGTGATTATCTATCCTCTGGTGCTCGCCTGGATCGCCCGGCGCAGGCTAAATGTGGGATGGAAATACTTCTGGTTCGGTGCATTGGTCTTCCTGGTTGTACAATTACTCACACGCGTTCCCTTAGTAACGGTATTGCAGGCAACAGTACTGGCTGGTCCATTGAAAACGTCAACAACGTTCCTCTGGATCTGGCTGATCATTCTGGCAGTGACCGCCGGATTGTTTGAGGAAGTGGGACGCTATCTGGGATTTCGACTATTTATGGGTCGCGAGGAGAAGACCTGGAACAAAGCAGTGATGTTCGGGTTGGGACACGGTGGCCTGGAGTCCATCGTGCTAGTGGGCGGGCTGACTGTGCTTACACTGATCAATGTCCTTGTCACCTCGACACTCAACTTGAATACGTTATCGGCGTCACAGCATGAACTTGTCATCAAACAGTTTGCAGCGCTCAATGGGCAACCTGTATGGTTCCCTCTTTTAGGAGCCTGGGAACGTTTGTGGACCATCCCTGTACATGTCGCGCTATCGGTAGTAGTATTACAAGTTTTCCGCAAGCAAAACATCGCCTGGCTATTCCTGGCTATCGGCTTACATGCCTGCTTTGATTTTATCAGCGTAGCGATCCCACAGATATGGGGTAGCTCGACAAATATATCATTAATCGTTGAAGGTATCGTGCTCATCGGCGGATTGCTCTCGGTATGGATCATCTGGCGCTTGCATGAACCAGAGCGTCCTCAGATACAGGATGCCGTCGACGAGCCCGTTGTGGCTGAGTAGGAAGGGACATGGATAGATTGTGAATGGTAATGCAAGAGGCGTATAAAGCTATCGCTGATCCCACACGCAGGCGCATCTTAAAATATCTGCGCGGCGGCGAGCGGACCGCCGGAGACCTGGCAGAATATGTGGGAGCAGGTAGGACCGCGTTATCGCATCATCTCACCGTGCTCAAGATGGCCGATCTGGTGCGAGTCGAGCGCAGAGGGCAATTCCAGGTGTACTCGCTAAACACCACTGTGTTTCAGGATCTGCTGACAGAGATCGTGGGCTGGCTGGGAGGCTTCGATGAGTCCGAGGACGGACCTGAGAGGCCAGAAGAGGAACGCGATGACGCTGTCATGCCAGACAAATAATACGAGAAAATCGTAAGGTGGAGATTATGTCCGAGAAAATTGAAGATACAGGAATAGATAGAGAACGTCGCCAGCAACTTTTAATCATGTCACTGATCCTCATCGGCATCCAGGTGACCATCGCCATTATCGCCTACACATTTGTGCCAGACCAACTACCTATGCACTGGAATGCGCTGGGACAGGTCGATCGTTATGGACCAAAGCTGGAAGCTTTATGCTTTCCTCCGCTAACGAGCCTGATCATCTTAATACTCGTACGCGGCCTGGTCGCTTTAGGACCATACATCAACCGCGAAAACAAGAAGATAACCACCCTCTTTACCGATTATGTAATCGTCGCCATCATCGTACTCATGCAAGTAATCCAGTTGATCACCATAGCGGTCGCCCTGCACATCCCGATCGACACAACCGCGATTATATCGATAGCCGTCTCGCTGCTCTTTATCGGGATAGGAAACTATATGGGGAAACTGCGACGCAACTTCTACGCCGGCATCCGCACCCCCTGGACTATCGCCGACGATACCGTCTGGGAACGTACGCACAGGTTGGGCGGTTGGTTATTCGTGGCCGCAGGCATTATTGGCCTGCTCACCGCCTTCGCACCTGATCCACCCATCAGATTTATTGGCTTGATCGTGCCAATCTTGCTTGTCACGGCGATTACAGTTCTGTACTCGTACAAGGAATATCAGAGACTCCATCCAAAGTCTTTTTGATCAATACCTAAACATGTCAATAGGTACCAAAGGCATGGGATAAGCATTTTGAGCATGCTTATCCCATTTTCATTTTCACTAATTACTGATCTGTGGACTCATACGATGACGCTCCTCATAGGGTTCCATTGCGTGATCTTTCCGCCGTGAATCGTCTCGTCTGCGTTGCTTTCAGATGCACATGGAACGTTTTCGTGCGTCGAGTGACAGCACGGCGGTACGTTGCGATCAAGCAAATTGCCGCGCCGCTACTACTCTGTCAAAAGTCATCACGCCGATGCGGTATCGGTGATGTGTGTCCCAAAACAGCTCCGGAAGGCGATGGAGTGAGAGGCTCACCGACGTAGCGGCGCGGCTCCGCCGTGCTGTCTGTGACTCGTCCGACCACGCTCCCCATAGGGTTCCATTGCGTGATCTTTCCACCGTGGATCGTCTCGTCTGCGTTGCTTTCAGATGCGCATGGGACGTTTTCGTGCGTCTAGTGACAGCACGGCGGAGCCGCGCCGCTACGTCGGCGAGCCTGAGCGCCTGGTTCAAGGAGCCATCCTCCTTTGCCACGCAACGTCCTTCTGTGTTTTGACAGAGCACTACGTCGGCTGGCTTGATCACCTTGAACAAATGAGATCTTATCCACAGATACTCAATAGAATAACAATAGATTCTAACAATGGTCGCGTGCGATCGAGAGTAACGATTGCGCTTGCGGTGACATGGTTCCTGGTTTCCAAATCAGGGCAACGTTTACATTGATAGGTGGATCAATCACGCGATACGCAATTTCATCAGACCGCACATGGCTCAAACTTGCCATCGTGAAACAGACACCGATACCAGCAGCAACCAGACCAATCAGTGCCTGCTCGCTTGCAACCTTTTGAACCACATGCGGACTAAAACCCGCCGTGCGGCAGAGTTCGATCCACTGTTTATTTGCCTGCGGTTTGTCTTTACGTGAGCACATAACAAATGACTCGTTGGAAAGCGCAGACAGCTGAATTGTTTCTTGCACCGCCAGTGGATGATTAAACGGAAGCGCGATCGTTACCGCATCTGAGGCAATAGTTTCCATCTCCAACGATGGCACAGCTTGCATAGGTGGAACCACGATACAGCCAACATCAACCAATCCTTCAGCTATCTGCTGCTCTAGAGCTGGCGAATGCAACTCTTTTAATATCACTTCCACCGCAGGAAAACGCTCGCGGAAAATGCGAATAATGGTCGGTAGCACACTATAAAGCGTCGTACTCCAATATCCGACAATCAATCGCCCTATTTCTCCCCGCCTGGCGCGCTGCACCAGTGCGCGTCCCTCGTCCAGATGCTGAAAGGCCAGACGCACTTCCGCCAGCAATCCCTTCCCAACATCAGTCAATTCCACATGTCGCGTGGTCCGGTTGAAAAGGAGTACTCCCAACTCCTCTTCCAGCTGTTTGATCTGAAAACTCAATGGCTGTTGTGCCATATGTAAGCGCTCCGCAGCTCGTGCGAAGTGCAGTTCCTCTGCAACCATCATAAAGTAACGTAACTGACGTAATTCCATTCATCACCATCCTTCGAAAGATGAGAGTCGCAGACCATCTTACTCATTCTGCTGATTAAACACATGATCGATGTCAAGCAGAGGATTTCTCATTGCAATCGATGCTAGTATAGCAAGGGCAAGCTTCAAGCACAAGAAAGATCACATACACGTCATCACTTAAAACTAAAAAAGGCTCTCATTCCATTCTCATTATGTATCGTTTCAGTGTGAATAGATGCAAAATAAGTGTTGGACAAACAGAATTGCCACCTTTATGATGAAAGCGAGGATTTTATGGTTCTCATTTTTGCGACAGAAAGAACTCTTATGAAACTACCAAAGGGATAACTATCATGACAAAAAAGATATGGTTCATTACTGGATGCTCACGCGGTTTTGGTCGTTACTGGGCAGATGCTGCATTGCAGCGCGGCGATCTTGTTGCTGCCACGGCACGTAACGTCGACAGCTTGAGCGCTCTTGTGGACAAGTATGGGGATGCTGTGCTTGCACTTCCACTCGATGTAACCAACAAAGAAGCGGTCCGTGAGGCTGTCAGCCGGGCACATGAGAAATTTGGACGACTTGATGTCATCGTCAACAATGCTGGTTATGGCCTGTTTGGCATACTCGAAACCATCACAGAAGCACAGGCTCGTGCGCAAATGGAGACCAATTTCTTTGGAGCAATGTGGGTCACGCAGGCAGCGTTACCCTATCTGCGTGAGCAGAGGAGCGGTCACATCTTACAGGTTTCATCGATCAGTGGTATCAGTGCGTTTGCAGCACTGAGCCTCTACAATGCCTCGAAATGGGCACTCGAAGGGATGAGCGAAGCGCTGTCGCAAGAAGTTGCCGAGTTTGGTATCCACGTCACCTTGATTGAGCCTGGCGGATACAATACCGATTGGGGCGGCAGTTCTGCCGTGTGGGCAGATATGCAGATTCCTGATTATAACTCCCTACGTGAGCGCCTCCTCAAAGGCAATGGAAGCGCAGTGCGAGGTAATCCTGCGGCAACCGCGCCAGCCATTTTGACACTCGTTGACTCCCCGACTCCACCGCTCCGACTTTTCCTGGGCAGTTATCCATTACAGGTAGCCCGTGCCAGCTATGAGCAACGGCTTAAGACATGGGAACAATGGGATGACGTCTCCAGAGCGGCGCAAGGTAGCTAATCTAGAGGAAATCACGCATTAGTTATCTACGATGACATCAGCCGAAGGTAGGCTCGGACACTACCTTTGGCTCGCTTGATTACCTTGAATAAAGGAATATCATCCCCAAATGTGAATCTTTCTGTCCTCATGACGAGACGTGCTAGACAACGCAAGAGCTTCTCTGATACCATAGAAGAAATTGCATGTAACATATCTCATACGGCGAAGGAGATTCGGATGCCTACCTGGACAACAGTGTCACTTTTTATGCTTACGGCTCTGGGATTGCTTTTCATTCCTGGTCCCGCCGTTTTGTTTGTCATGACACGCAGTGCCGACGAAGGCAAGCGCGTCGGTGCCATTTCAGCGCTCGGCATTGGGACCGCAGATCTCATCCATACGACGGCGGCAGCATTTGGGCTATCGGCGCTGCTCATGACATCTGCCCTCGCGTTTAGCGTAGTGAAATATCTTGGAGCGGCCTATCTGATTTATCTTGGCATCCGCACGCTTGTGAGACGCGAGGAGAGACATCGGGCTGAGAGAGCTGAGCCAAAAACGCTTCCCCGTATGTTCTTCCAGGGAATGGCTGTAGAACTGCTTAATCCCAAAACCGCGTTATTCTTTTTAGCCTTCTTACCTCAATTTATTGATCCCGCCCGTGGAACGATCACACTGCAATTCCTCCTCTTCGGATGCTTGTTTGCGCTCCTGGGTCTCTGTAGCCTGACATTCTATGGGCTTCTGACCGGAACGATAACCACACTCCTCAAAAGAAATGTACGCTTTCAGCGCATCCAACGTTATGTAACGGGCAGCATTTACATAACGTTGGGTCTCGCAGCAGCATTAACTGGCTCGGAGAAAAAGTGATGTGCGCAGACTTGAGCACGAGACCGCACACAACACATCGTATCAAGCTCAATAGAGAAGCTGTCGCAGGGCACTCAAGCAGAGTTGGCGCATCTGCGTCGGGCTGAGCATGGGATTCTGAAGGGTGGCCTGGATGGCCAATCCATCGATCAAAGCAGCCAGTTGCGTCGCGGTGGCAACCGGATCAACCTCCGCAAATTCACCCGACGCGCTTCCTGCAGCAATAATGCGGGACAGGAAGCGTGTCCAGCGTCGATGTTGGCGCTCGCTCACCGCACGGAGCCGCTCGTTACGCGTGACTTCTCCCCAGAATGTCAGCCACAGGCGCCACTCGTCGCGAACCTCATCGGTTTCGGGCAGGCTCGCCGTCACCAGACGTTCCAAACGTTCCCAGGCACTCTGGGCACCCGTGAGCGCGGCTCGGAATGCGATCCCAGTATCCTGAACTTTATCAAGCAGGGCGGCTTCCAACATAGTATCCTTGTCACCAAAATAGTGAATGATGGTTCCCGTGCTGACATCGGCCGTCTCCGCTACTCCACGCACTGTGACACGCTCATAACCAAGCTCCACAATGCAGGTACGTGCCGCACGTAAAATCTGGGCACGACGTACGGCCTCATGTATCCCTGGGCGTGGGGGCATGTGAGGTCCTCCCTTTGGTAATTTTCTCTTCATATGATATCATAGTGCTATGATCGTTTATAAAACGCACGTTCGATTTATAAACAGTCCAAAAATGGACTTTTCAAGTTGTTCCCAAGGAGTTGATAATGATACGTACAACGACGTCAGGATATCCACGCATTGGCCGCAAGCGCGAGTTAAAGCGAGCTTGCGAGTCCTACTGGAGCGGCAAATCAGGAGCAGATGATCTCTACAAGACAGGGGCGATGCTGCGTCGCGCACACTGGCAAGCTCAGCATGACGCAGGTATCGACCTCATCCCGGTCAATGATTTTTCTTTTTATGATCAAGTTCTGGACGCAATCGCTCTGATTGGAGCAGTCCCTGAGCGCTATCACTGGACCGGCGAGTTGGTCGATCTCGACACCTACTTCGCGATGGCTCGCGGCGTACGCCGCGCAGGTCTCGATGCCACGGCCATGGAGATGACGAAATGGTTTGACACGAATTATCACTACATCGTCCCTGAATGGCATGCGGGACAGCGCTTTCGGTTAGCTTCGACCAAGCTCTTTGACGAGTTCGCAGAAGCACAAGCGCAAGGGATTCCGGCTAAACCGGTGCTCATAGGACCATTCAGTCTGGCGCTCCTGGGAAAAGCGCACAACGAGGAGCTAGATCTACTTGGCGAAACGCTCGCCAGTATTACTGCTATCTACGCAGAGATCATCGCTCGACTCGCCGCTCTGGGTGCCAGCTGGATTCAATTGGATGAGCCATGTCTCGTCCAGGATCGCACTCCAGCAGAGCTTGATGCCCTGCGCCGTACCTACGAAACGCTTTCCGCCTACAAAGAATCAGCCAGACTGATCATCTCAACCTCCTTTGGTCACGTGGGCGAAAGCTATGAGACACTGATAGCTCTACCTGTCGACGGCATAGGACTTGATCTGGTACATGGCTCCGAAAATCGTGATCTCTTGCACCGTCACGGATTACCATCCGACAAGATCCTGGTTGCGGGTGTCGTAGATGGACGCAACATCTGGCGCACCAATCTGCCTACCACGCTTGATCTGCTTGATGACATCACAACAATCGTCCCACGTGAACGCCTTATCGTGGCCCCCTCGTCCTCGCTGATGCACGTCCCCTATGACTCCTCACGTGAAAGCGGGATCGACCAGGAGGTACGTCAATGGCTGGCCTTTGCCGAACAGAAGCTCGTAGAAGTCGTCAACCTGGGTCGTGCCGTGCATGAAGGTCGCGACTCTATCGCCAGAGAACTTGAAGAGAGCGTCGCGATAACGCAGAGTCGAGCAACTTCTCTCCTGGCGCATGACGCTTCGGTTCAGGCCAGACTCGTCAGTCAGCAAGCAACCGATCGATCTTCGCCCTACGCCGAGCGACGTCAGATCCAGTCAAATCATCTGGGCCTGCCCTACTTGCCAACGACCACAATCGGCTCGTTCCCGCAGACTGCTGAGGTGCGTCAGATGCGCCGACGCTTCGAGACAGGACAGATCTCAGCCCAGGAGTATGATCATTTTATCGAGCAATCCATCACAGAGATCATTGCCAGACAGGAGGAGTTGGGGATCGATGTGCTGGTCCATGGAGAGTTCGAGCGCAATGACATGGTTCAATACTTTGGCGAGCAGCTATCCGGCTTCGCCTTCACGCGCTATGGATGGGTTCAGAGCTATGGCTCACGCTACGTACGCCCACCAGTCATCTATGGAGATGTCAGTCGTCCCGCGCCCATGACGGTCCGTTGGAGCAGCTACGCGCAGTCCCTGACCAACAAACCGGTCAAGGGGATGTTAACGGGTCCGGTAACGATGCTTAACTGGTCATTTGTGCGCGACGATCAGCCACGCGAGACAACATGCCGTCAGATTGCTCTGGCACTCAATCAAGAAGTCTCCGACCTGGAACAGGCGGGACTGCGTGTAATCCAGATCGATGAACCAGCCCTACGTGAAGGATTTCCCTTACGGCGTAGCCAATGGGATGCCTATCTCACCTGGGCAGTCGCCTGCTTCCGGCTAGCAGCCTCCAGTGCGGGACCAGCCATCCAGATCCATACACACATGTGCTATAGCGCCTTCAACGACATCATTGACGCCATAGCCGCACTCGACGCTGACGTCATCTCGCTTGAGAACTCCCGCTCAGGCGGAGAGTTGCTGGAGGTCTTCAGCCAGACCAGCTATGACAAAGAGATAGGTCCAGGGGTATACGACATCCACTCGCCACGCGTCCCCAGCGTCAACGAGATCGTAACCATGCTACAAGCAACGCTCCAGGTCTTACCGCCCGAGAATGTCTGGATCAATCCCGATTGTGGTCTCAAGACGCGTACATGGGAAGAAGTCGTCCCAGCCCTCGAGCACATGGTAGCGGCTACCCAACAAGTACGATTGCTCTTGTGATATCGGACGCTCGCGTCCAATACATTTCAGTTAGCCAAAAGCTCTCTTTGTGCCAGATACAAATGCTCGCCAACGTAGCGCCGTGGTCTTGTAATTCGCTTGATCGCGACGTACCCGGCGACCAGTTCACGCACGAAAATGTACAATATAATACATCGCATGCACAATTGCCTGCCTTTTTTTTGATCAGCTATAACATTCGGCACGCCACGATCAGGCGGATTCAACGGTTGACTCATGAGAGCCACGAAAGCGCACGATTACTCCGAAGAGAGCCAATATGACGGCCGTTCCACCACCCACGAGGAGTGCCAACTGTGTTCCGCCGCGATCGGCCAGGGCTCCGACGAGGAGTCCACCGATGGCGTTGGAGCCAGAAAAGATATAGCTATAGAGTCCGGAGACGCGTCCTTGCAGGTATCCAGGGGTGGAGAGCTGGACGATGGTGTTGGTGTTGGATGTGTAGAGGGTATAGCAGATACCTGTCAATAATAATGCAAGGACGGCTCCGATGACGCTGGATTGTGGGGCAAGGATGATTTCTCCGATCCCAAATCCAAAGGCACACAGCAACAGGACGCGCCAGCTGCCACGACCGATCGAGGCCGAAACCAGAGCACCGATCAGAGCACCGGCTCCAAAGCAGGCGGTGAGGAGTCCATAGACCTGTGCACCAGAATGGAGGGTATCACTGGCGACGAGTGGCAAAACAACGTTGAAGTTAATGCTCGCAGTGCAGATAAAAAGAAAGATCGTCAGCGCCAACCATACAGCTGGCGTCCGAAAGACATAGCGAAATCCCTCGCCCATACCTTGCAGCATCGAAGGCGTACCGCGTCGCTCGATAGGTAACAGCTCATCGATATGCATCATCAGCATCGCGACGACCACAGCCACATAGCTAATGGCATCGATGCTAAAACAGATACCGACTCCAAACGAAGCAATCAGGATGCCTCCCAATCCAGGACCAATGATCCGGGTCGCGTTGGCGACGCTTGAGTTAAGCGAGATAGCGTTGGGAAGCTCTTTCCTTCCCACCATCTGGAAGATAAAGGCCTGCCGACTGGGATTATTAAAGATAAGTACAACGCCGCGCATAGCAGCAATCGCAAAGGCTTCCCAGACAGTGACTATATGCATCAAAGTCAATATCGCAATCACACCGCTACACAGGGCCAGTATAACTTGCGTGACGATGAGTGTCTTACGATGGTCTAAGCGATCACTGAGTGCGCCACCGAATAGACCAAGTACGATGTATGGACCAAATTGCCAGAGGGTCAACATACCAACCTGAAATGCCGAGTGTGTCAACTCAAGGACCAGCCAGGCCATCGCTGCGCTTTGGAGCCATGTCCCAATCTGTGAAAGAAATTGACCGGAGAAATAAAGGCGGTAATTATGATGCTCACGCAGGCTGACGAATGTGCGTCCACTGAGCACTTTATGGGTGGCGACGCTGAGAGAGTATTTCATACCTTATGCCTTGCCAGCTGCTGCAAAGGTTCGATTGCCGCAGCAATGAGAGCCAGCGCTTCCGGTGAAAGCGCAGCCAGACGTGTTGCCAGCCATGCAGTACGTCGTTCCCGTAGCGTCTGTAGAATCTGGACTCCTGTTGAAGTAATAGAAAGATCCACGCGTCGCCGATCATTAGGATTTGTACGTATGCGTTCGACAAATCCTGCGGCCTCTAACTTATTAATGTGCGTCACCAGCGTTGGCGCGCTGATATGCTCCTGAAGAGCAAGCTCACTCAGTCCAACATTGGGAGTGCGCTGTATCGCGCCAAGTAAACTGGCTTGTGTGCTTGTCACACCAAGCTCATGTGCTTCCCCGCGCAGATAACGATGCAAACGCATCAATATTGGGCGCAGCTGATTAGCCACGACGAGCGCATCTACCACATCCTCACCACCTGGAGACCGATCCAGGGGAGACTTCTCAGGTAATTCTTCCTTCATATTTATCCTTACAGCAATAGGCAAGCCCACCGTTCTCCAAAGAGAGCACTCGTAAGTAATTAGTTAGGCTAACTATAGTATAAATGATTTATACAACATTATCAATCCAAGCCACAAGTACGCGAAACATCCCACTAGCTCGCTCCATCTACACACAGAGTCTATGTCGACAGGGATCGCAATTTTAATATCTCTACTGGTGGCAGCAAAAGAGCGACAAATCTCTCTGAAGTCAGGATATGAGCGCTTTGAAGACAATCATGATTAGTACTTTGAGATGGATAAAAAAGTGGCACTTGCAACGTTATAGGCCAAATTCTATACGGCTAGCAGAAGTCTGGCAGGCAAAAAAGAGAGAATGAGTTGAGTATAATGCAGCTATTATCTATTCTTACAACACGAAAAGAACTAAAGTAGAACTTGGAAACGTTAGTATACTTGTAAGCAGAAGCAGTAGTTAGATACTATCTAATGACCTACGTTTAGCTATAAGAAATAGGGCGTACTTGACAAGCAGGCCAATTTCCCGCTACTATTCTTTTTACGGATATATTTCGCTTTACTTTTCTTTTCACGCGTCTCACGGAGTACATAGAAGCAAGCTGGCATATCTGACATATATCCAGGAATGATTGGAATTGGGAGAAGCATAATGGAGATCTTTCCGTCACATACCATTCATGACCTATCCATATCGGCCCAGACAGAGCATCACCAAGGGGTTATTTCTCGCTTCAAGCAACATATTTTTAAGCATTCTGATCCACATCTGGGAGTCAACCCCAAGCGTGGTTTCAAGTCGCGACCTCTTGGCCTGACCGTTGCTCAGCGTACCGATGTCGGGCGCAAACGCCAACATAATGAAGATAGCGTGGCGTATATTATTCCAAAGGATCAGCAGCTCCTGGAAAGTAAAGGAGCGCTCTTTATCGTTGCAGATGGCATGGGAGGCCATGCCGCAGGAGAAGTAGCCAGTGAAATCGCCGTCGATACGGTCTGCACACTTTACTATCAAGACGCAGATACTGATATCCCCCTCAGCTTGAGACGTGCGATTCAATATGCCAACGCCACTATTTATCAACGTGCTACCGAAAATGCTCAGCATAGTGGAATGGGGACCACATGCGTCGCTGCAGTCCTGCGCGGGACGACCGCCTTTATCGCCAATGTCGGAGACAGCCGAGCGTATCTGGTGCGCAAAGGCCATGTGCGCCAGATATCGCAGGATCATTCCTGGGTTGCGGAACAGGTGCGTATGGGTCAGATGACTGTGGAAGAAGCTCAACTCCATTCCATGCGCAACATTATCACCCGCTCCCTTGGCCCTTTCCCGGAGGTCGAGGTTGACGTCTTCATCGAGCCGGTCGAAGAGGGCGACGCTTTTGTACTGTGTAGTGACGGACTCAGTGGTATGATTAGCGACGACGAGATCACAAGTATTGTTGAGCAATTTGGCCCGCAAGAAAGTGTCTACCGTCTGGTCGATTATGCCAATGCTCAAGGCGGCATGGATAATATTACTGCCATCGTCGCACGTGTCAACCAGCGCTAAGCCCGCACCAGCACGCCGCACAGCTAGCAGATCCGACTCATCATGTATCAGCTGCTAGACCAATGCCAGCAGCTGCCGGGCTCGCGCCACAATTTGTAAATGCTCAGAGCTTAACGCCTCCACGATGACCTGATCGAAGGCCGTACGTGCATCGTGCTGCTCTCCACGCACGTACGCAATATGCGCCAGCGCCAATGCCCCTTTCATGCGTATCTCCGCCTCCACCTCCAGGCGTAAAGCCCGCTCGATATCTTGCTGCGCATGAGCAAGCAAACGTGCACGCTCATAAACCGGCGTCGCTACATCCAGAGCCTGCCTGATACGTATATTGCCCAGCGTAACTAACGCTTGTCCAATACAAGGAGCATTCTGGATCGAACGGGCAACAAAGAAGGCCAATTCCATGCATTTGGTCGCTTTCTCCACCTCACCTTTCTCCAGAAGCACACTGGCCAGACCCGAGTTCCACTTACTCATATACTCACGATCGTTGAGGAGGCTGTTCAACTTAAGCGCACTCTCATATTGTGCTTCCGCTTCATCTAGATTGCCAACTGCGGCTTCCAGCTCTCCCAGATTGCTATGCACCAACGAGATGAGCGGTCTGTCACCGATGCTTTCCGCCAGATGGAGGGCGCGTCTCAAAGCAGCCTGAGCCTGATTATACTCAGCCATCTTCAAATGGATATATCCAATATTGCAAGAGACATGTGCAATCTGTCGCAATTCGGTATATTGCTCAAAGAACTTCAGGGCCAGATTCTGATAGGCTAACGCCTGACTTAGCTGTCCTATGGCGACCGCAATCGATCCCATATGCCTTTGGACCCGACCATAGAGATCAGGATAGCCTTCAATGATGCGCTGAAAGAGCGTTTTACAGATTTTCTGCCCTGCCGCGATCGGAGCCGGAGGAGATGTCCGCTCCGCATCAATCAGAGAGATCGCCTGCTGCGCACTCTCTAAGGCCTGGACGTATGATCCTTCGCATTGATAAAGATTACTCTGCGTGTAATAGAGCCGCGCCCAGACCGGACCTCCCACAACATCGGCTGCACGTAAGAGAGCCTCTCCCTGAGACCAACATTCCCAGGCGCGAGGAATATCGGCCACATAGCGCCATGTCCAACTCATCTGATCCCACAGCAGTGCCTGATTCTGAGCCTCCAACTGTTGATCGGCTAAAGGACGTAGCTGATTGCGGCGTAAATCCAGCACACGTTGGAAGATATCGCGAGCCTCCTCATAATTGCCACCGCTGTTCATCGTACATTCGGCCAGACGCTCAAGCAGCGAGATAAGCTGAGAAAGTTGCTCTGGAGCAAGCTTCTGCTCCAGATAACTCACAGCTTTCCGATAATGGAGCGTCGCTTCAGCATATGCAGAGACGATATAGGCGCTATTCCCAGCCAATTCAGCATAATAAGCGATCCGTGTGGGATCAGCACCAGCTTTTTCCAGATGCATCGTGACTGTCGCAGCGACCTCTTCCTCGCGCCCCTGATTGGTACTCACAATCGCATCGGCGGCCCGTCGATGCAGACGCGCACGACGCAATGCCGACAACCTATCCTCATATAAATAGTTGTCCAGCAGCGGATGCCAGAAATGATATGTGATCCGCGTGCCATTCCCCTCATCCATCAAGACGCCAGCATCGATAGCCTCGTCGAGCAAGGAGATAACCGTCTCACTTACATCGGTCCCGGAATCGGTCTCCATCGCACACAGGATAGGTAACTCAAATGATCCACCCAGGACAGCGGCGCGGCTTAGTAGATCCTGACACTCTGTCCGCAACTGATTCATACGATAGCGTAACGCCTCTTTAATCGTGACAGGCATATCGGGCGGCGTCGAGCGAGCAAGTTGCTCGGCGAAGAAGGGATTACCGGCGGCGTGGACCTGGATATGTGTAACCATATCCTCTGGCAGATTTGAGATGTCGGTCACCAGCAGCTTGATCTGTTCGCTGGAGAGAGGCTCAATGTCGAGCGTTTTAATCGTATGCTCACGCTGCATCTCCAGAATCAGCTTGCGTAAAGGTTTTGGAGTGTCGATCGTCCCTTTAATCACACGGCAGGTAGCAAAAAAGACTATCGTATACCCGGTCAGTTGACGAGCCAGATGTCCAAGCAGTTCATAGCTACTGACGTCGGCCCATTGGATATCATCCAGCACAACCAGAAGAGGACTACTCTCGCTGGCTTTTTTGAGCAGCTCGCAGATAGCATTGTAGAGCATATATTTGGCTTGCTCGGGCAGGAGGAGCGACGGGTTCGAGCTCGCATCTATCCCGGCCGGCAACAGGTCAAGCAAGCCGGGCAGCGTGGATAAAGCACGAAGCGTCTCAATGTTCAACTGCGGGATTAATCCAGGAACGGTCGTGAGAATCTTGCGCAGAGCCTCGATCCAGACGCGATAGGGAATACCACTCTCTTGCTGATAAATGCGATTCCAGATGATGTTCCAGCCCTCATGCTGAGCCGCGCTTCCCAGTTCTTCCACCAGACGTGTCTTGCCAATACCGATATCGCCTCGTAAGAGCAGCAACTGCGGCTGCCGTTGAGTGTCGAGAGGAATACCGCTAACACGACGTGCTCCGACTAATTGCAGATGGGCATTACGCTCGACATCTTGCAGCATAGCACGCATCATACGCAGTTCAGCCTCGCGACCGATCAACGCTCCCTGGTGGCGACGTCCAATCGACTCGCTGGGAGAACGTGGCACAAATAGATGATGAGAGCGTGGGGCATGTTCTGCTTTTGGCAACGTTGCAGCAACCAAACTGCTATCACTCTGCTCGGAATGTGGCAAGGCATAAGCATCGGTAAGGGTATCAATATCGGGCAAACCCTCGCCGGAGCAGACCGCGTCATACAAAGCTCGCATCTCGGCCGGGGGAGTGGCTTTATAGTCGCGCTGAAGCGTCTTCTCAAAACGCTGATAGGCTTGAATGGCTTCGATACGACGCTTCTGATGCATCAGCACCACAATCAGCTGCTGGATGGCTTGCTCATTGGTTGGATCTTTCGCCAGGAGATTGTTTAAGACATTAATGGCACCGGTATAGTTTTTGCGCGTGACATACAGACTGGATAATTTTAGCAGCAGCTCGATCCACTTATGGCGCAGGCGTTGACGCAGAGAGACAGCCCACTCGGCCGTACGCTCTTCAGGCAAAAAGTCGCCATTATACAGCTCAATCGCCCTTTGCAGCACATCCTCATACTGTGGAAGCTGACTTCCCTGCTCTTCAATCTGCTGAGACAGGCGCTCAAATTCATCCACATCGATCCAAACATGATCCTGGCCGGCCAGAAGCAACCAATCGCCGTCGGTCGAGAAACGCTCGCCGGAGTCTGCCTGACGCTCCTCGCCACTCTTGACAGAAGGATGTCCCAGAACTTTACGGAGCGCGTTGAGAGTCTTGTTCAAGGCGCTATTAGCTGTGGCGAGATCATCATCGGGCCAGAGCGCGACGATAGCCTGCGTGCGATTCACACGGCGCTCAGGACTACAAATCAAATAGGCCAGCAAAGCACGGACAGAACGCTGCTGCCACGCCACAGTATCAATCACGCGCCAGCCATCACGGCTCTTTTGCTTGCTGCGAGCAGGAGCACGCTGCTCTAAACGAAATTGGCCCAGCGTGGAGATCCGCAACACTACATTCTCCGCCTCGACGGTTGACGATGAACGCGTCACCTGGGATGGAAATGCAGTGAGATTTACAGACATAAAACTCTCTCCTGAGGCAACAGATGCCGTATCCAGACCAGCCTGTACAGTGGACGGGAGATCTTTTCCGATATACGAACGTGTCGTTTGACCGTTGATGGTCTGATAAGCGTACCAATATGGGCCGTGCCCGATCCCCTCACGGCACCTACGACAACGTGGCTTCCCACAATAAGTCACTTGTTGATGGTATGTGATTTTGCCGTGTTGTGTCATGCCGTACTCCTTCATCTAGGACCCATGCCTGCATAGCACACCACACCAATCAGCATATGCAGGAGACCAGTATATAGAATAAATGGCACACGCAGTACCCTCTAAACGCCACATGATATACATCTTCTCTTTTCCGAAGCTAGCAGGACACGTTCCACTTGACAGAAAGATGACATGAGGCAAACTGCCACAAAAGGGCGATTTTACCTTTTACCTCAATGTATGAAGATACCATATGATTTTCAAATCATCAATATTTAACGGTACGAGTTTTACTTGCATTCCAGCACGGCCTGCTTGATCAAGCTATCCCTGACCACAATCTATTTCCTCTATCGTCTACCACAATTTTACTACTATTCTATAGAAAAACACAAAGATAGGAACTATTATACCTGGCAGCATGGTTCTTAATGTTACTTATTTCTACTAGCACTCAATGCGCCCGATCTTTAACGCATGCCTTCGCGTCGATGCACGTTTACCAGAGGAGATTGCCAGAACAATTGCACGCTTGAGACTCTACAATCCATGTGATCAAAAACACAGTCCACTCTAAATAGTAGACGTAATTAAAGCAATGAAGTACAAAGATAAGCCATAAACGCATAAAATGACCTCAAAACACCTGACAATCCACTCTTACAAACTCGCTCGCGTGATCACACATTTAGCATGCAAAAGACTATAAGCGGGTCAAGATCAAATTTAATAGAATACACGTAATTTTTTATTATTTTGGCATTCCTGTATAATAATAGAGTTGTTGGATAATTTCCACAAGATTATTTTCGCTTAATAAAAAGGAGAAAACATGTCTTTACGATATAACAGCCTATGGCTACGCTCGATAAGTATCTTCTTCATGGTCATGATACTCATCGTAATGTCATCACAGATTACTCACGCCGCGACACGGATAACTTATACGACTGGACATCCTTCCCAGCAGACGCTTGGAGATGATACCATCGTCGCATTAAAAGCTGATAATGGCCTTTACCTTAGCCGCATCAACTATGGTGGCACTAATGGCACCAATCCCATCGAAGCCGCCAAGCAAACAATTGATCCTTACAGCCAATTTAAAATTGTTCGGCTTCCCAGTGGAAATTTCACACTGCAAGCTGATAATGGCCTCTACCTCAGCCGTATCAACTACGGTGGTGCTAATGGCACCAATCCGATTCAGGCTGCCAAGAAAACGGTCGATCCTTACAGCCAATTTTCCATCATTCTTTTCCTGGGAAATGGGAAAGTTGCATTGCAAGCTGATAATGGCCTCTACCTCAGCCGTATCAACCACGGTGGTGCTAATGGCACCAATCCCATCGAAGCCGCCAAGTCGACCTTTGATGCCTACAGCCAATTTGATCTCATCATGATTTCCCAGCCAGCAACGCCCGCATAGTAGCGTCGTACGCTTGCGTCCAATGTTGTAAAGTAGGGTATTAAAAACCTTTCGCCCGTGGCGTCAACGTTCACAGACGTAGCGGCGCGGCTCCGCCGTGCTGTCTGTAATTCGTACGACCACGTTGCCCATGTGGTTCCATTGAGAGACGTCCCCAAGCTGAATCAGACGAGTCACAGACAGCACGGCGGAGCCGCGCCGCTACGTCGGCTTGCTTGATCTCTTTGAGGGAGAGACTCCCTTCTTTGAACAGTATTGGACGCTTGCGCACAGCGCTACTAGATGCAGGTGATCTGGACAGCTCGTTGTCTGGGTCCGTCGAGCTCGACCAGCACAATACGCTGCCAGATGCCAAGCAACAGGCGTCGATTGGTGTAGGGTATGACGAGCGATGGACCTATCAACGAAGATATGATGTGGTCCGGTGCGTGATCCGGGTTATGCGGATGACGATAATTGAGATCAGGAAGAATATTTCTCAAAGCATCTAGAAAATCCAGATCGGTACCGGGGTCCAGATCAGCCGTAGTAATCGAGCAGGTCGTATGAGCCACAAAGAGTGTACAGATACCACTTTCATTTTTTGAGGTCCGTACATATTCTGCAACAGTTTCGGTGATATCAGTAATCTCGTCTTTACTTTGAGTGCGAATTTGTAATGTTTTCATAGATGTTCCGATCATGAGCTCCCTTCAAATAGTACAGGCTAAAATTATCTCTGCTAAAATTTTAGCACTTTAACGACCATCCATGTGAGGCCACAACGCACTCAAGTAAATTACAAGCGTCCAACACTACTGAGATAGGTTTCAAGCACGCCAGTAGCTAACTGAATAATCTCTGCGCGCAGTTCTGGTGGATCGAGGATCTCAACAAGCGTCCCCAAACTCAGAATATAGGCGCAGGCAGCCTCCGATGTATCAAAGCCTAACTGTACGTGCAAATGACCATCTACGGCAACCGGCGCTCCGATCTGATAGTGATGACCGATCGCGGACATACGCGCTATCCCTTCAGAAGTTGTGCGAATCGTCACGGTATAGCAGCGTAATCCGGCTTTGAAATTGTTTGATGAGTGCGACCAGTATGCTGCAAGGTCAAAGTCTTGCGGTCGCTGACATGTCTGCTCTAGCACCTGAACATGTTGAATACGCGAGACGCGATAGGTACGTATCTGCGCCTCAACGACTGCCACAAAATACCACGTGCTTCCTTTGGCGACCAATCCCAGAGGATCAGCCTGACGCTCTGCCAGGATGTCGTGACGAGGGTAGAGAAATGTGATTTTACGCTCTTGCCAGATCGCATGCTGCAAATTGGATAATTCAGGAGTAGCTTCCGCACGATTATGCCAGCTTGTGACATCAATATGGATACGCTGACTGACGTATTCCGCATCGCGCCGATGCATCACAGGCAAAGCCACAAAGAGCTTGAGAAGAGCCTCCTCTGAAGCTTTATGCCATCCAAGATCGGTCAGCAGCGACGATGGTCGAGCAAGAAAAAGGGATTGTATCTCTGGCTCCGTCAAGCCAGTCAAGTTCGTGCGATACTCTTCCAACAGGCTCCAGCCGCCTCCGATTCCACGCTCAGCCAACACCGGAATACCAGCCATGCAGAGAGCCTCCATGTCGCGATGAATGGTACGCTCCGATACTTCCAAACGTTGTGCCAGATCTCGAGCAGTTATCCGTCGATGCACTTGCAAAAGTAGTAAGATTGAGAGTAAACGGGCTGCACGCATAGTCGGTAGGCCCTCCGTAAGAAAAGCGATAGACATACATCTTCTTCTACACATAACTGTACCATAGAAATATGTCATTCTTTGTCATATTTTCAATCCAGTCGACGGAGATGAAAAACATGTAATGTGCTACTATAAAGAAGGGATGAACATCCTTACAGTCGCAACGAACATATCTTTTTTATTTTAAAGGGTGGATTTATACGTGAGCAATACCGACATTCAACAAAGCGAGCTCTGGGAAGTTTCGCGTCAGCTGATTGCGATGGATACCGTCAGTAATAAAAGCAATCTGGAAGCGGCTGAATACCTGGCAAAGTATCTGAGGGATAGCGGCCTGACAGTACAGATGCCGATCGATGTGATAGATGGTGTCAAAAAGGCATCCATACTGGCCTGGACCGGGCCTGTAGCTCCTGGCGGATTGATCATCTCGGGACATCTCGATACGGTACCATTCGACGGTCAACCGGGCTGGAAAACGAATCCTCTGGAGCTACAGACAGATGGCAAGCGGATCTATGGTCGAGGTACGGCAGATATGAAAATATTTATTGCCCAGGCCATGGTAGCAGCACGAAAGGTTCATCAACAACACAAAGAATTCAAACATCCACTGCTCTTTATCATCACCTATGACGAAGAGATAACCGGGCAAGGCTCAGGTATCCTGGTGCGCAACGTCCTGCCAACCTTCTTCAAAGAGACGCTGCCGATGCCAGAATATGCACTCATTGGCGAGCCAACCGACTACGAAATATATCCAGCACACAAAGGTATGGCAACCTTCGAAGTCCATATCCACGGGAAAGGTGGTCATAGCAGTGTCCCCAAAAATGGCTTAAACGCCATCGAGAAAATGGGAGACGTTATCCGCATCATCCACGAAATCGATATGGATTTACAAGCACACGCCACCGAAGAGAATACTCGGCTCTTCCCAGAATGTCCCACCTCGACCTTCAACTTCGGAACCATCACGGGAGGACTCGCCAACAATATGATCGCCGAGATCTGCATTGTACGCGTTAGCCTGCGCGTGTCACCAGGGGATAGTGAAGTTGAGATCATTGAGAGGGTAAAAACACGCATCGAGAATGAGGTCGCACAAGAGGTTCGTAAATTCGCGCCGGAATGCGATGTCACGGTAGAAAATATACATGGCACTCCCCCTATGAAATCGCCACTCGAGAGCCCATTCAACTCTTTGCTCAGACAGATTATCAAGAAGCCCGGCGATCAAGGCGCACCATACGGCACAGATGCAGGAAACTTTCAGGAATTGCACATCAACTCCTATATCTGGGGGCCAGGAGAATTAGCGCAGGCGCATCAGCCCAATGAGAGCATCGCCATCGAACACTTCATGGATGTCGAGGAGAAATTAGAGAGCATTATTTATGAATGGTGCGTCAAGGGACAATAATTTACGGCATAAAAAAGGCCACTCAACAAGTAGTGGCCACATTATTGGCTCCCCGAGCAGGACTCGAACCTACAACCAATCGGTTAACAGCCGATTGCTCTACCATTGAGCTATCGAGGATCAATGATCTTTACGAACGTAGGGATACTATAAAATATCGCGGCGTTTTTGTCAACACTTTTATCGTATTGGCTAGCCGTGATGCATAATATAAATATATGTATATATTAAAATTTAGATACTGGCATATATACTGTATGTAGAAAGAGATAGCCAATTGACAAGTTCCGATACAGGCCACCAGAGCATTACAATGGCCTATTTAGAGAGTGATACAAGCCTGACCGTGTCGCTTCTAACTGGTATTGTGCTCCCATACCAGCTCAGCGAGGTTACCATCATTGATACTACAAATCAGCAGAAAATCGGCGTCAGCGCTATCAAGAACGCTCCACGCTATCGTATGATCGTGGTGGGAGACATGCAACATCTGCTTGGTGTGCCAGGCGATTGGAATACAGATGATGATCATACCAGCTTACATGAGATCAATCCTAATCTCTACCAATATACTACCTCCTTGCCAGCAGGTACCTATCACTACAAGATAGCCTTCCATGACGGTTGGGAGGACGTCCTCCCGCACGATCATAACATTATGCTGATCATTCCAGATGGTACACAAAGTGTGACATTCTCGTACGTGCCACGCGATAGCGTGACGCAGGAGCCACATATATACGATTCGATCAACAATCCCACAGCAAAACTCCCGACAGCAGCAGAATCTCCAACCAGCCTCGTACAGATCACAGTGGATACAGCCATCGACGTCACCCATACAGTGCAGATCATATTGCCTAACGCCCCGGCAGTGACGATTATTCCCCGCAACGTGCTTGGTGCTGAGCGTTTTCTCTATACCGGCAATGATCTAGGAGCAACTTTTACGAAGCAGGCCACCAGCTTTCGCCTATGGGCACCCACGGCAGAAGACATCCAGCTGCTCCTGTTTGCCAGAGAGGATGGCCCACTGAGCCAGCAGATTCCAATGCAAAAAGCCGAACAGGGAACCTGGCACACAATGGTCGCCCAAAATCTGGAAAACTGGTATTACCTCTATCAAATAACCATCCAGGGACATACAAAGACAGCAAATGATCCTTACGCACGAGCCCTGGCAGTCAATGCCACTCGCACACTGATAGTCGATCTACAAAAACATCAGCCCGACGGCTGGGAGGCCGATGGCTATCAGAAAATGGAACATCCAGTCGATGCAATCATTTATGAAGTCCATATACGCGACTTCTCGATCAGTACCACCTCAGGAATACAGAATAAGGGGAAATTTCTCGCCTTTACCGAGCGAGAAACCTATAATCTTGAGCATCTTCCAACCGGGATCAGCAGTCTTAAGGAGTTAGGTGTCACGCATATACAGCTTTTGCCAGCGTTCGAGTTTGCCAGCATTGATGAGACAGACCCGACACAATACAACTGGGGCTACGATCCACGCAACTACAATGTTCCCGAAGGAGCCTACGCAACGACTCCTCACGGCGCAACTAGGATACTTGAGTATAAGCAACTGATCCAGAGTCTGCATGCACACAACCTGGGAGTCGTGATGGATGTCGTTTATAATCATACATTTTCAGCTGGGGATTCAGATTTCGATGCAATTGTGCCACACTATTACTATCGCACCGATTATAGTGGAACATATACAAATGGCTCCGGATGTGGCAATGAGATTGCCAGCGAGCGACCGATGGTGCAAAAATTTATTCGTGATTCTGTGAAATACTGGATGCAGGAATACCATATCGATGGTTTTCGCTTCGACTTGATGGCTCTACTGGGCGTGGATACCATGCAGAAAATATCAAAGGACCTCCATAGCATCAATCCTGACCTGCTCCTGTATGGGGAACCCTGGACAGGAGGTATATCGGCATTATCCAAGAATCAATTACTCACCAAAGGACAACAAAAAAACCTTGGCCTGGCCGTCTTTAACGACAACATGCGTAATGGCATCGTAGGAAGCGCCTTTGCCCTGGCAAACAAAGGCTTTGCCACCGGTGATACAGGTCAAGTAGATGCAATCAAGCGAGGAATTAGTGGAAGTATCCATGACTTTACTACAAGTCCAAACGAAACAATCAATTACATATCCAGTCATGACAATCTGACGCTCTGGGATAAAATCGCAGCCAGTACTGCTCAAAGTAGCGAGGCAGAGCGCATCAATAGAGACAAGCTTGCTCAGGCCATCATCATAACATCACAAGGGATTCCATTTCTGCAAGGTGGCGATGAGTTTCTGCGTACAAAAGAGGGAAACGATAACAGCTATAAAGCGGGAGATGCGATCAATCAATTAGACTGGGGACGTAAGACTCTTTATAGAGATGTCTTTGCCTATTATAGAGAACTACTCAAGCTCCGTCAGCATCATCCAGCATTTCGCATGACGACCGCTCAAGATATCGACAACCATCTAAATTTTTTGAGTAGTCCTGACAATACCATCGCCTTTCAACTGGGGGCATATGCCAATCAGGATAACTGGAAAAATATCCTTGTCATCTACAATCCCAACGTCGATGCCATCTCATTTAGCCTACCAGAAGACATCTGGACAGTAGTAAGTGCCCAGCATCAGATTAACGAACAAGGCATCCAACAATTATCAGGAATCATCACCGTCACCGGCATTTCGTGTATGATTCTCTATCAGGCCTGAGCCGGCAGTGGACACAGGAGATGCATTTGATGAAACATCTCCTCCGCACCACAGATATATTCACAACTATTTACAGCTACAGGTACTTTTCTAAGCGCTCCAGAGTGGGATTAAGCTTGAGAGCTTCAGCATAATCGTTTTTGGCTAAGTCAACTTTTCCAAGCAATTTATACACCGAACCACGCTCATAGTAGGCAACCCCTAATCCAGGTCTCAATTGGATCGCCTGACTATAATCCGCGACGGAGAGTTCATACTGCTTCAAAGAGAGATAATCGTGAGCGCGATTCATATACGCCTGAACCAACGTTGGTTCACGTGTCAAAGCCTCAGTATAATCCTCAATCGCCTTTTCGGGTTGATTCAAAATAACGCTATAGAGAATCCCACGGCAATAGTATGGTTCCGACAGATCTGGTGAAACCTGCGTTGCCCTGGTATAATCAGCCAGGGCTCGCTCGTACTGCTCCAGCATCTTATAAGCAACGCCACGACTACAATAAAAATGCCCCCGCTTGGCATCGAGTTCTAGTGCACGAGTATAATCAGCGACAACATACACATATTCTTCAAGCTTACGATAGGCCTCAGCACGTTGTCGATATAAATCAATCAACTGTTCCTGCACATCTGAGCGTAATACACAGAGATCAATCGCTTTGGTAAACTCATCAATCGCATTACGATATTCATGCAGATAATAGTATAAAGCCCCTTGCATACTGTAGACAACAGCGCTATCAGTATCTTCTTTTACCCCTGGCATGGCCGTATCCACCACAGTATCATCGTGAAGAGCATCCAATTCAAAAATTGGGAAAATGTCATCCATACGATGCTCCATGATGTAACCTTTCTTTTTATTTTTCAACACCTAGAGAAAGTCCCAGTTCCACTTTATAAAACAAACAGGGGGACCATTCCTTTTTTGATGGCATCTCCAGACAGATATATTACAATATAGTAATGGAAATACACAAAAAACTTTATCTTTACTCCCAAAAGAGTCAGTGGCGTTTGAGGTAATCATACAACATACATCATACACTTTCTAACGGCATTCTTCCACTATCCCTATGTCACCTTTGCACACATATAACTATTCCAGTAGCACCTTTCAGCTTGACATTGCAGTCCGATGTGCTTACACTTGCCCAGAAGATAGCATGGATATTTTGATATCGTTATAAAGGGGATTAGTTATGCCGAAGCAAGAGCTCACTGCGGCGGATCAGCTCTGGTCCATCGAGCAACATGGAATTGAGCCCATCACGGACGACGAACGCCATGGAAAGGCCGTCGAATTATTTTGGATCTGGTTTGCTGCCAACATTGGTATTTTAGGCATTGTTTATGGGGGGATACTGGCAGTGTCGGGTTTAAACCTGTGGCAGAGTATCCTGGTAGCCCTGCTCGCACCCACCATCTCATTCGCGCTCGTGGGGATAGTAAGCGTCGCAGGCAAGTGGGGAGGTGCACCAACACTCACATTATCACGAGCCCCCTTTGGTACGCGAGGCAATCTGGCGCCGACTTTGATCAGCTGGATCAGCCTGATTGGTTGGGAAACAATCTCTGTGATCACAGCAGCCTACGCGCTGCTAGGATTGATCAATCTGGCAGGGATACCATCAAATACAGCATGGACAGTTGTAAGCCTGGTCATTATCGCGCTACTAGTGGTAGGCATTGGCCTGCTCGGTCATGCAACACTGGTCTGGATTCAGCAAGCAGCTACCTGGATTTTTGGTGCGCTCACGCTTATCGTGGTCATCTTCTTGCTTCAAAAAACAAACTGGTCATCGATCCTCACGGCTCAGGCTGGTCCCTGGGACTCTGGAGTCTTAGCAACACTCAGCATCATCAGTGCGGGAACAGGCATCAGCTGGATCAACGTTGGAGCCGATTATACGCGCTATCTCCCGCGGGCAATCAGGGCACGTGCCATCACCGGCTGGAGTGTCCTTGGAGCAACATTACCGCTCTTCGTACTGATCATCACGGGTCGACTATTGGCAAGCAACATGGGAGAGTTAGCAAGCAGCACAAACCCGGTAGCCCTCATAGGAAGTGCTCTCCCCCCCTGGATGGCTATCCCGTACTTAATAACTGCGATCGGAGGATTAGTCACTGGCGCTGATCTCTCCATTTACTCATCCGGACTCAATCTTCTGACCCTGGGAGTCAAAATGAAGCGTTACCAGACAGTTCTCATCGATGGCATCCTCATGATTATAGGATCTGTCTATGTGATGCTTATTGCTCAGGATTTCATCGGACCATTTGAAAGTTTCCTTCAAGTACTGGCCGTTTTTCTGGCAACATGGGCGGCGGTCTTCCTGGTAGATATGTTGCTGCGACGACGCTATGACAGCAATGGCCTGACGCAGACAGGTCCAGGCAGCCATTATTTTTACATTGGAGGCGTTAATTGGACAGCATGTAGCGCCTGGCTCGCTGGACTACTGGTCGGCATCGCATTCACAGTCTCGCCATGGTTCATTGGACCATTTGCTTCTGGCATCTTCGCCACAAGCAGTCTGGGCTATTTTATTGGCTTCATCACCAGTGCGCTTCTTTATTGGCTACTCACCATCCTCACAACAAAAAAAACTAGAGCACAGCCTACCGCGGGTGATTCTCTCTCCGAACACGATCTACAGGCCAGGATACTATCATGAAAAAAACGCTACGCCTCCGACCACGTCGCCTCGTCTTAGTTGGTAGCGTGCTGGTAGATGTCTTAATGTACATCGAGCGACTACCAGAACGTGGCGGAGATATTCTCGCACAACGCAGCTTATTTACTTCAGGCGGCGGTTTTAACGTCCTGATTGGAGCACAACGCCTTGGCCTGGCAACCGCATATGCTGGCCGCGTCGGAGATGGTCCAATGGGTACACAGATCATGAATGATTTGAGTGCCGCAGCTATTCCACTCTTGCTCCCCCGCGTGCAGGGTGAGGATTCCGGATTTGACGTAGCTCTGGTAGAACAAGCTGCCGAGCGTACTTTTATCACCTCTCCAGGCGTAGAATCAAAACTGCGCCTGGAGGACTTACAAGAGATCACCCTACAAACTGACGACGTACTCTATATCTCAGGCTACGAATTATGTTATCCAATCTCAGGACCAGCGCTTGAGCAATGGCTCTCCACACTCCCATCTAAAACGCTCCTCCTCATTGATCCCGGACCGCTGGTTGCCGATATTCCGGAACAAAGGCTGACTCGGGTACTGGCCCGTACGGATATTCTCAGCTTGAATGCTCACGAGGCCGCTATCCTGACTGGCAAAAGCCAGTTGATTGATGCGATCCATGCACTTCTACCACGTCTGGCTCCCGACGCCTGGATCATAGCACGCGAAGGCGAGCAAGGCTGCTGGATAGCCAGTTCCAAAGATGCTCCGATACATATCGAGCCACGTCCCACGCAGGCGATCGATACCACAGGCGCTGGCGATGCCCATACAGCTGCCTTTTTGGCTTGTCTGGCTGCTGGAGATGATATATATCTGTCAGCCCATACAGCCAACATAGCGGCATCGCTAGCCGTGGAGCACAGCGGCCCGGCAACTGGTCCAACAGCGCACCAATTAGCACAGGTACTTTCTCACCAGACACGCTCACACCAGGCACCCTCTAACGATGAAAAGCACATCAGCGAAGGAGATTAGCCAACAAAGGAGAGTTAAAATCTACGCAAAAGTGGTCGCGAGGATTTCTTCTCCATCTGCTGCTTGATCAAGTTCGTGTAAAATCCATTTCTCAATAGTAGATCCTGATGTGTTCCATATTCGACGATGGTGCCCTGATCCATCACGAGAATCATATCCGCATTGCGCACTGTGCTTAAGCGATGGGCAATGATAATTTGTGTGCATGGGAGCGCTTCTAAGTTTTGTGCAACTACCTGTTCGGTAACGACGTCGAGATTACTGGTAGCCTCATCCAGGAGCAAGACTGCTGGATGATGAGCTATCGCACGTGCCAGCGAGAGTCGCTGGCGTTGTCCACCGGAGAGAGCACTCCCACCCTCGGCTACCAGAGTCTCATAACCCAGCGGCATCTTCACAATGTCATCGTGGATAGCAGCCATCTGAGCAGCATGAACCGCATACTCTTTTCCCATGCCGGGATTATTGAAGAGGATATTCTCCATGATAGAGCCGCTGAAAACTGCCGACTCCTGAAGCACAACGCCAAACTGTCGACGCACCTCCTGATATTGCATCTCATGCAAGGCCAGACCATCATAGTAGATCTGGCCTTCTGTAGGTATATACAAACCCAACAATAACTTACCCAATGTACTCTTACCCGAACCTGTGCGTCCAACCAGTGCGATTTTTTGTCCGGCAATAATATTGAGATTAATCGAATGCAAAACTCGCGGAGAGTCAGCCGAATAACGAAAACCTACGTTCTCAAGCCGGATATATCCACCCAGTTGCGGTGGCGATTGCACTTCCTGGAGACTTTGCTCCGGCTCGGCTGTCATGATATCTGCCAACCGATCAAGATGAGCCTTCACAAGCTGTATCTGCTGTCCACTGCCCACCAGCGATGATAACGGTGTGAGAAAAGAGGTAGCCAGCGAGGTCAACGCAAACATAGTACCAACAGTCATCGTTCCATTGAGAACCTGGATGGCTCCCACCCACAACAATGACATGGGGGCAAAAACCTGTAGGATTAATAAGATAGTACTGGCAACGGTAGAGAGGTAACTACGCCGCGTTGAGATGTTCAATTGATCAAAGAACAGATTGGTCCAACGATCATGAGCGCTATATTCAGCACCAGCGGCTTTTAAGGTGGCGATACCGGCCAGAGCTTCAGCCATGTAGCCTTGCGATTTCCCCTGAGCGGTCAGTTCTTGCGCCGCCAGACTCGCAATGGGCCGGTAGATGCAGAGAATAACCAGAACTTGTAACAATCCAATCGCCAGAGCCAGGAGGCCAAAGATGGGGGCCGCAATCATCAGGATGCAAAGATACAGGATCACCATACTTCCATCCAGAAATGTAGAGATCAATTGGCCACTGAGCGTATCACGAATAATCGTGTTGCTGCCCATACGCGTCAGGAGATCACCACTAGACCGCTGCTGAAAAAAGCTATAGGGTAGAAGTAACAAGTGCTCAAAAAAGCTGAGCATCATATGCGTATCAATACGAGCCCGTACATAAATGAGTAGCCACTCCCGCAGTAGAGACAGAAATCCTTGCGAGAAGATTAACACCAACATGCCTACACCCAGCAACAACATAGCGTTATTCAAACGCAGTGGGATAATTTTATCGATGATCAGCTCAGTCATAAAGGGAGGAGCCAATCCGATAGCCTGCAAGAATATTGAGGCCAGAATAACTTGTAGTAAGGCTCCAGGTGCTTGCCTGAGCGCCTGTATTGCATACATTCTAAGCGAAAGAGGAGAGGAGACCTTACGACGATGGAAGTCCATACCTGGCTCAAGCATCAGCACGATCCCAGTAAAGCCGCCGCTAAATTCCTCTTCGGTCATCTGACGCCGCCCTGATGCAGGATCAACGACGGTTACCAGTTCAGGCGTCCAGCGCTCCACAACCAGAAAGTGATTGAATTGCCAGTGGATAATCGCTGGTAAGGTTACATTTTTCAAATCGTTCTGGCGCAGCGAGACAGCTCGGGAAATCATGCCACAGGTACGCGCTGCCTTCACCAGATTCAAAGCCGATACACCATCACGGCTCGCCCCATATTGGGTGCGTAGCTCTGAAATCGAGGTTTCGCGACCATGATAGCTTAATAACATCGCCAGACAAGCCAGTCCACATTCAACTTCACTCATCTGTAGCAAGACAGGAACACGCTTTCTCCATATTTTATTGAGAAGAGATTTCAGCAGATATGAAGATGGCTGCTCACTCTCTTGATTTTGAACTGCATCCACTGGTTTATCAATACTATTCATAGCTCAGTCTTTATCCCCTCACAAAACTACCAACCCCCGGGAAAAGCGAGATGATGCGTTGCGATCCAATCTGCACCGTCGCCACAACTAAACTTCCCACATAATTAGCCGATGAAACATCTTTGAACTGGATCAGAGCGACTATCGATGGCTCGGTCACAACGTTAGCCACCGCTCCATAGCGTTGCTGGAGCGTCTTCGGGCTCGTAACAGTTGGCTCAAGCTTGACAACGGTACTGTTAAATTGCGTCTGCGCTGAGCCAATCTGGACCATTGCCACCTGACCTACATGGACATGACTCATCTGAGCTCTGGACAAAAAAAGCGCTGCGACCGTTTCAGAGTGATCTTTTGTCCCCTGACTATGCTGATCAAGTACCGTTCCAGCAACAGTCGTATAGACAGGAATCTGCTCAAACCAGGCTAATCCGCCAGCAATTAAGAGCAAAATCAATAATCCCCATAAAAGAAACATAACAGGAAAAGGAATAAATTTTGGAAGAGTCGTTTTATCTCTTCGTTGTCTATATTGCTCAATGGCCTCGTTTCGAAAAATTGGAGCATTCATAATACAGTCACCCCCATCTATCGATTACTTGATAAAGTGTCTTTTGTATATATTATAATCTACAATGCAAATTAGCTTGTACAACATCATTTGCTTACTTGCTGGCATAGATAGATGGATAGCCTAAAGTTTTGCTAGTAAACAATCCTTTTTGATGCATTTATAGTACGTCAATCTTCATATAAAGGCCGAAATCTATCAATATTTTATTCATTTTCTTAAATTTGACGAAAATACGGAAAATTTCATTCAATTGAGTTCAAAACAATCTCTGCAATAACAACAAACTAAAGTATGTCGGTATGAAAAGTATTTCATCAATACTCAACATAATAATTTTCTCTGCTACATTTATGAATATTTTCTTAAATTTATAAGTATTACATACAGTTTGCTTGTTTTATCCATTTTTATAATACATTCAGGTACCGAGATTGCTAAACATCATGCAAACAAATGTACGCGAAGAGAGGATAGAGATGTGTGCACTCGCTATATAAGCCTGTAAAGACTTCTCTATCTAGAGCTTCAAGTAAATTTTTTGCATACGTATGGTACTAAGAGTAAATAATTTTTTGCGGAAGCAAAAGGAAGGTTACATAACTATGAATATTAATATTGCACGAGCATGGAAAAACGCACAATACCGCGAGACATTGACCAGCGAGGAGCTCACACAGCTTCCAGAGAATCCTATTGGTACGCTTGAACTCACCGATGAGGATCTTTTTGCTGTAGCTGGCGCCTGTGGCAGTAGCTGCGGCGGTAATTTCAACTCCTTCGGTGGCGGGTTCGGTAGTTTCGACCCCGATGATTACGGTTTCGTTGGCTTCCATCACAGAATTTATGGTTTCGGTGATGGCGGATGTGGCAATGGCGGGTTCGGACTTGGTGGTTTCGGCCTTGGCGGCGGCATCATTCTGGGTGGCGGCTGCTAATACCCCATTAGCTCCTGTCACACACTGATTGCTCATCTAACATCCAACACAATGGGTTATTAAGATGTATAGGGCGAATAAATAATTATTGTTCGCCCTATAAACAATAGTATCTTATCAGTCTATAAACGTTTGATACAAGAAAGGACAACTAACATGAATAATAATAACGTACAACTTCTTGAGAATTCTACCACTATGCTTGAGTTGAATGATTCAGATCTAGCAATCGTCACCGGAGCTTGTGGAGGCGGCGGATGCTTGCCAATTCATATCGGTCTGGGCATCGGCCTGGGTGGAGGCTGCGGCTCCTATGATCCACAACCCTGTGCTGGCGACTTCTTCGGCGGAGCACACTTCGGTGGTGAAGTAACTTACTTCCCTATACCAGTTCCGAGGCCCTGTCACAGAGGTTGCTACGATCCCTGCCACTAATCATCAAGGATAACTTTGAAGTAGTTTGAAGTGCTCAAGGAAACCAGAGTAGCGACGTATCTCCCTGGAGGTGCGACGCTACTCCATAATGCAGGAATTTCGAACGATGCATGAAAAGATAAGACAATTTATATACTCAAATGCGCAGCAAATTGACTACAAAGCAAGCTGGTATCGTGCGCTCACACTCGCAGAACGCACAGTCATCCAACTACAAAGGATTCCAGAGCACCTCAAGGGTACTTCTGCTGAGTACGAAAATGGCCGCCAACGCCTGCAAAAGTGGAAAGAGCAATCACCGTTTACAGACGAAACGTACTTTTCACAGCGTCTCGCCGCGGATTCTTTGACCGAAGAAGATCTTTTAGCGCTTCTTGCAGAACCAGAAGAGCATCTACAAAAACGTCTCGCCGCCACAACTTCATGCTCCTGGCTTATAAACATGCAGCGAGCATTTGAGCGCTATGCAGATCATCATGATTTTTTACAGGCGCACAGGCAAGAAGAGAAGCAGCTCTCTTTTCTTGATACGCTGGCGCCACTAATATATGACAGTCTGGCACAACTCGACCAGGGGATACAAGAACTTGTCCACATCTATGCCCATCCTCCCTTTGATATTAAGAAGCTACCAATATTACTGCTCAACCACATACCAGAACGAGTCATGCCACAAGCCCTCAAAACGTTGGTACTTGAGCTAAACGTGGCCCGTGTACAGGGCCTCTTACATGGAGAAACAACCAGAGAGCGCTTCGATTACTTTATTGAACAGTTAATGCAACCAGCAGGATTACTCTCGATTTTGGAAGAATATACTGTGCTGGCACGCCAATTGGTAGAAACTCTTAACCTGTGGATTGCCTATGAATTGGAACTCCTGGCACGACTCTGCAACGATTGGCAGGAGATCTGCCAGACGTTAAGCCCCGACAATGATCCAGGAGAAGTAATCGCCATCCATGCTGGTCAAGGCGACACACACAGAAGCGGACGCAGTGTAGCGATACTCATATGCAGTTCTGGACTTCATCTGGTCTACAAACCACGATCACTAGCGGCAGACGCTCACTTTCAGGAGCTTTTAATCTGTCTAAACCAGTATGGATTTCAACCAGCGTTCCAGACAATCAAGGTCATTCAACGCGATCAATATGGCTGGACCGAGTTCGTGACGACTCATCCATGTACAATGCAAGAAGAGATAGAACGTTTCTACCAACGGCAAGGAGGCTATCTCGCCCTGCTCTATGCGCTGGAAGCAACCGACTTCCATGCTGAAAATTTAATTGCGGCGGGAGAACATCCAATCCTGATCGATTTAGAAACCCTTTTTCATCCAGGTACAGACATTCCTGATGATGCAGAGATACATACGTCAGGTTTAGATTATTCTGTCTTACATACTCATCTCCTCCCTCAACGTATATGGACAAACAAGCAAGCTCAAGGACTCGACATCAGTGGCCTGGGAGCAACCCCAGGACAGATCTCTCCTACACCAATGCCTTCATGGACAAATGTTGGCACAGACAATATGCAACTACATCTTGAGCATTTTGAAGTATCCATCAGCGCACATCGCCCCACGCTCAATGATCAAGAGGTTGATACATATACATTCTGTGACGCAATCATTACCGGCTTTACAGCAATGTATCAGTTACTCATGCAGCATTGCAATGAATTTTGGCTCATCATTGCACAATCCTTCTCCAACGATGAGATACGTTGCCTGATACGTCCCACCCTGCTCTATGCCACCTTGCTCAAAAATAGTTACCATCCCGACATTTTGCACGATGCGCTCGATCGGGATCGCTTTTTTGACCGCTTATGGGTGACAGCCAAAGATCAACCCCGCATAGACGAAATTATTACTGCCGAGAGAGAGGATCTATGGCATGGCGATATACCACTCTTCACAACCACACCCAGTTCTCATGACCTCATTACCAGCCATGGAGGCATCATTACCGACTTCTTTGCAGAAACTGGTTTAGAGCGGGTAGAGCAGCATCTCCGCTCCTTTGATGAGCGCGACATGAAACAACAGATATCGCTCATCAAAGCTGCCTTTGCCAATTTTACGTCAGCAAACGAGCAACAGTCCCATGATCGTGTCCAGCATCAAGTTCCCCACAACTGAACGGCGACGGATTAAAGAAGGAGGTAATAAAATACATATCCTCTTTATAACAAGATATTATTATCCTGAAAAAGCCGCGGCGGCGGTCTGCGTAGGAGAGATAGCAAAACGTCTTCTCACGTACGGCCATCAAGTAACTGTCCTGACGACAATGCCTAATTATCCAACTGGCGTCGTCCCGCTCGAGTATCGAGGACGTCTACGACAGACAGAGATCATCGAAGGGATACAAGTTGTACGCACGTGGAGCTACGCAAGTCCCAATCGGGGATTTTTTAGACGCATCCTATCGCAGTTTTCCTTTGGGTGCCTGACAATACTTCTCAGTCGACCGATCATCGCCACCCCGGATATCATCATAGTTGCATCACCGCCTCTTTTCAACGCGCTTGCAGCTCACATACTGGCATGGTGCGCCAAGCGCCCCTACATCTTCTGGGTTGCGGATCTCTGGCCAGCATCAGCGATAGAACTGGGGGCATTGCAGAACAACCTCCTGATCAAATTAGCGGAGTGGCTTGAATGGGAAACGTATCAACGCTCCCGATTGGTCTGGACGGTAACCGAAGGGATGCGCGAGATGCTTATCCAAAGAGGTTTGCCAGCCAGTAAGATATTACTACTTCATAACGGCGTCAATACCAGACATTTTAGACCTCAACCTCGTGATCTGGCACGCCAGAAGTGGATCTGGCATGATGATTTCGTCGTTCTGTACGCCGGGACACATGGTCTGACCCATGGCCTGATGACGCTTCTGGATGCTGCCGAACAGTTGCGTGAACAAATATCCATACGCTTTATCCTGGTCGGAGATGGCGCAGAAAAAGCCAATCTAATCGCCACGGCCTGTCAGCGGAGACTCACAAACGTGCAGTTTCTTGATCCCATTCCCCACGAGCAGATACCTCTACTGCTTGCAGCCAGTGATATCTGTCTGGCGCATACGCGAAATTTACCGCTCTTCGCCGCCATGCTTCCTATAAAAATGTTCGAGGCGATGGCTTGCGGCCGTCCTGTGCTACTGGCAGTCAATGGAGAAGCCCGCAGAATTGCCGAACGGGAAGCCCAGGCGGCAATCTATTGTGAGCCAGAAAATGCGGCTGCTCTCGCAGCCACCATTAGCTACCTCTATAAACATCCAGAGATAGTCAAGCAGCTGGGAGAGAACGGACATAACTATATTCGCAAACATTTTGATTACGAAATATTAGCGGCAAGATTAAATCAACAACTTCAGCAGATACAATTCGGTAAAGAAGAGGAAAGATAAACAATGGCTTTAAGTCAGCATGTCTGCATGCATGTCATGAGGGATATAGCCGATGACGTACGCCTACGACGCTCAGCGACTACTCTAGCCCAGATAGGATGGCGGGTAACTGTGGTAGATATCAGAAGTGCTCGGGAAGATATGCTCAATAACGATTCTATGACATCACAAACATGTCCATATACAATACAGCACATCACCACAAGCTCCAAATTTAGACACAAGCGTTTTGCGGGAATGAGTGCCTGGCAGATACTATTCCTTATCATACGCACAACAATTGCAGTATGGCAGCAGCCAGCCAACGTCTATCACGCCTGCGAATGGACAGCCCTACCGGCATGTTATATAGCGTCACTCCTCCGACGCAAATCCTTGATCTTCGAAGCTTACGAACTTCCCTTGCAGGATTATCCACACTTAACCAGACACATGGGTAGGCGCATACTGTATGCCTGCATGCAGCGCTTCCTGGTCTACATATTGCCACGTTGTGCAGCCGTGATCACAGTATCACCGCCAATTGTTCATGAGATGCAACAAAAATATCGGATACCACATATCACCCTGCTACGGAATATCCCCAATTATCAGGCAACTACAAAAACACACTATCTGAGAGATCACCTTAAGCTCCCCAGACAAACACGGATCGCGCTCTACCAGGGAAATATCCAGCCCGATCGTGGCCTGGAGCTTCTTGTACAAGCGGCAGCATATCTGGCGCCAGGATGCGTAGTGATAATCATGGGACATAACGTCGGGACCACACAAGCTAAACTTGAACGATTAATCATCGGGCAACGCATCTATGACTATACGAAGATCATGCCAGCTGTCCCTTATGATTCTCTGACCACCTGGACTTCGTCCGCAGATATCGGACTGACTATCATGCCTTTCAACTCTACACCGAATATGACCATGTGCTTGCCAAACAAGCTCTTTGAATATATCCAAGCGGGTCTACCAATACTCTCATCGCCATTACCTGCCGTACAAGAGATCCTGACAAAGTACGACATTGGCAGGGTTATTGATTCAATGAATCCAGCAGAGATTGGTGCGGCTATCAGTGCGTTGTTGAACGATTCCGTTACGCTACAACGGATGCATGACAATGCTCTTCAAGCTGCTCGTCAAGATCTTAATTGGGAGAACGAAAGCCAACACCTGATCAAACTTTACCAACGGATAGAATAGATAAAAGTAAAAATCGATATCAGCCGTGTAGCACCTAAAAGCGCTCATTAGTACTATAAGATGAAGTGTAGCGTTGACAAGTATTTAATTCAACACTATAATGCACAATATATGTAACATAAATTGCTAAATTGATCGGTAGTTCTATTCCATATACATATTCACATTCATCGAACTGACAACTACCATGTACGAGAAGTCAAAATAGATGAGCTAGGAGAGATTACGTTGGCAATCATCAAAGATGTTCTCAAAAACGAGAACGGGGACAACATCACTATGTATATCGAGGTGGATGACGAAACGATGTCAGCATCCATCGGAGACGCCGATCCTCCCGCCGGTTATGGCCTCACAAGAAACAGACTCCCCCACCTGGCTCAGGATAGTTTCGCACAGGCAATGAGCCTGATAAAAACCTGTTCATCACAAGTCTCCACCACAGTTCAGGCCATCCCACAGGAAGTTCGTCCAAAGCAAATTGAAGTAGAGTTCGCAATAAGGATCGACGCCCAATTTGGAGCAATACTGGCCAAAGCCAGCGGAGAAGCTCAACTACAAGTCACGTTGACATGGGGCGAACTGGGCTAGCAATGCGTACATAGCCTGGTTATTCAGCCACAGGATGCCTTAGATGATGGCCATGCCAGAAAATGTAGGCCATCACAATCATCATCAGCGCCACCAGCACACCGGATTCGCCGATCCAGTAAGAGGAGTCGCCATGGCTGGTTACAGCATCAAATAACTCAAGAATACAGAAGTTCCACGTGGCATGTAGAACAATCGAGGGCCAGATGCTCCCCGTTTGCAGACGCAGACGTGCCGCCAGACATCCCAGGCATGTGATGGTCACCACAAAGATGCAAGCCGATAACAATATCGATAAACTTAGATGATCTGCCTCTAAAAATATATATGGCCAATGCCAGAAAGACCAGACAAGTCCACTCACCAGGACAGGATGTGGGACGCCAGCGTCAATCAAGCGAGTCAACATATACCCACGCCAGCCAATCTCCTCCCCGGCGGCACTCACAACCTCAGCAAGCAGAAAAGCCACGATCAACAAAGCCATCATCCACCATGACAAAGGTCTACCCAGAAAAGCGATACCGAAATTCAAGTTCTCCGACGGCTGAAAAGGAACAAGATGGGCTAATCCAGTGATCCAGGCGCTCCCGTAAGCAATCAAAGCAACCACAAAAGGAACAAGAAAAGCCACAAGCAGAGCCAGCCTGACAGTGCGTCCACCCGATACTTTATCCCCAGCCAGCGTAGCTTCAGCTCGTCGCGTAGGATAAGCAGCGAAACCTGACAGCCAATATCTTTTTATCGACTGACTAAGCGGATGTAACACCAGACGGAATGAGATATCACTCCAACCTTCATGCAAGAGGAAGCGTGTCAAAAGAGCAGCGATCCCCGGCGACCACATCAGAAAAAAAATACCAAAGGGATTATCAGTCGCCTCCAGAAACCAATTTGCCAGGGCAGAAAAGATAATCAAAAAGAGAAAATAAACAGCTAATCCCCGGCGAGCAGTTAAGCGTCTCAACCTTAGCTCTGAAGGGGCAGAGAAATCCTCATCCATCCGAACATCCAACGCAAGAGACTTATTTTCACAAAAGAACATGATTGAACGATCCCCTGACATTCTTCAGACAACATCAACGTATATATATCTATACAAACGCAACCATACAAGAAATCGATTCATTTATTTTTCTAAGTGAAACTGTGCTCTAAGATTCATTTATAGATGCAAAGGCATCAGGAGAGGGGCAGGGAGATCAATGAGGAGGAGGTTTATATCCAAATCTGGCCGTAATAGCAAGAGGCCCACCTTCTGGATCATGGCTGATCACGGCGGGCCGCTTCTTTATTGAGTTAGTTTTAATTGTAAGTTAATCAAAATGTGACATAATCATCCCTCCATTTCTGGTTCATGATGTACGCACGTCATCTTCTATCGAAGATAGCCTGACCGGTGTTACGGACGTAGGTACGTCACTTTGTGTTAAAGCCAGGGATAGGCCATTGTGAAGAAATGCGTATGGGTCATGCTAAAAGCAACAGCACTCAGGATTAAGAGAGAAAGGACGACCAGGACGAAAAGAGCGACAGCCTGTTTGTTACGAAGTGCGAGCATCATGTGAGTAACCTTTCTTGCCAGAAAGCTGGCAGCGTTCCTCCAATGGAAGAACAAAAAATTTGGATATTAGCTCTTGAGAGCCAGATAAAGTATTTCGATTTACCAGTAACCAGATTTAGTGCGAACGTTTCTTCATGTAATGACTTAATCAATTCCTTTCACAAACGTCTTACCTACACAACCTCTGGTAAATATATTCGCATCGGATGCACTACTTGGTTCGCGTATCGATCAAGCAGTAGCTTGTGATTAAAATATACACTGAATAAGGACAAAACATGGCTGATTTTATCCATGATACGAGGTACTAGGTCGCTAGTAGACAGGCGAAAAGAATCCTTAATTGGTTTGGGCGTAACCGAGCCAGTGGATGGGGATATCAAATCAGGAGGCAAGACTCAAAATGAGGTGGATATCGTCATTTTTTGGGATGTCTGTATAGTTACAAACACCATTTTATAATTGAGGAGCGTTTTACTGCCATAAAATATATTTCATGACAGCAAAACGTCAAAAACCTTAGTTAGTTTTGAGGAATTCTAATTCCATTTCTCTTAGATCTATGCCCGCTTTACAATCTTCAAATATCTTCTGTGCTTCTTTAATATAATTCTTCCCTGTATTTTTATCCTCTATAGATTTATTTGTTTTTAGTAAAGCCAGTCCGTGGTTATAAATGACGCGAGCATATTCTAACTTCATACCCTTTGCAAGGGTTATATCCTCCGCTTTTTGATAGTAATTGATAGCCTGATCATAAAAACTATTTTCCAGTGCTATACTCCCTAAAACGTGATTAGCACGAGCAATTAGCCACTCTAAGTCATATTTCTTAGCTTCTTCTAGAGCTTGTTCAGCTTGCGAATAAGCCCCCTTAAGATCAGCAAGTTGAATTAATACATGTGCCAAGATAATACGACCATCAATAATTGTTTCCGTCTCAATGCCTCTAAAATTAATGGCATACGTTAACGTCCTTTTTGCACTTCTCAATAATCTTAAACGACCACGCTCATCAGAACTTATATGCTTGTCTTTGCTTTGAATAAAGCGCAGATAGCCCAACGTTATTAGAGATACACCAATATAAATTGCAACATGTGTTTTTCTACCGCTATTCAAAGAACTATACAGAGCCTCTTTGGCTTCCAAAATTTTCCCTTGTTCAAGAAAAGAGAAAGCTAAATATGCATTGAAAAAACTTATTGATGACTTATCCTTGGTAGTCTCTGCCAGATCAATAGCTCTTTTTATTTCACTACCAGCCTCAACCAGATTTCCAGTGCGAATATCCACAACTCCAATATTAAATAAATTGATCAATTCAGCAAGAGCTTCATCAATTTCCTTTGCCAAACGATAAGATCGCCGAAAAGCGGCCTGAGCTTGAGAATAGTCAGCCATTCTTAGATAAAGATCACCCATATTACAGCTAATGATAGCTATGTCACGCTGAGAATTATGCTGCTCTGCAATAGCTAGAGCCTTATTAAGATAAAGTAAGGCATCTCTACAGCGGCCACTAGAACCATCCACGTTCGATAAAATTGTATATACCTTTATAATATCTACTGCACTTGCAATAAGAGCTCGTTTCGCAAGTGATAAATAAGGATCATCGCTCACTTGTTGATTTTGATTGCCATTAATATCCAAAAGCAATTTTAAAGCAGTATTGGCAGTATCTTTAACTTTTTCATGATCACCTTCGCGCCAAAAAACATAACTTTGCTGTACTCTGATCTTTGCCCATACAATTCCAGATACAATATCATTGTTCTGTAATATCTGTACAGCGCGTTCAAGGCATTCTTTAGAACGAGATAACTCACCCTGGTTATACCAGGTCACACCAATATCCCATAAGAGCATTGCATGAATTTCTGCATCTTGTTTATTATTATGCGTGCTCATATGGCTAAGGTATATTTCAAGAGCACTTTCGAAGAATTGACGAGCAACTTCAAACTCTCCACTGAAGCGCGTACATTCTCCCTGTCTTTCGAGCAGGTATGACACACGGCTCCAGTTTTCATTTTGCAAGCCTAGATGTTCTAAAGCAATGCGGTAATGCTCTCTGGCTTCGCGATATGACGAAAGCAAAGAAGCGTGATTACCAGCCAGCTCGGCATACTGAGCAATTACCAGGCCATTAGCGCCACCCTTCACCAGATGGTTTGTAATCGTTGCCGCCTCTTCCTCCTCGCGATCCTTATGCATTTTGCGGAAAACGTCGGCAGCGCGACGATGCTGGCTAGCTCGTCGCGCTGCCGATAATCTATCATACAGGTATGCGGCCAGCAGCGGATGCCAGAAGTGATACGTTATCCGGGTGCCAGTGCCTTCTTCTGTGAGCATGCCAGATGTCAGAGCCTCTTCAAGGAGTTCAAGGACCTCATCTTCGTCGTATTGAGGAGAGGTTGCTTCCATCTCGCTGATCACCTGGAACTCAAATGAGCCTCCCAGCACTGCGGCCTTACCCAGCAAGCGCTGACATTTTTCGCTCAGGCGGTTGAGACGCAGCTCAAGTACCGCATTGATGGTATCGGGCAAGATATCGTTGCCGCTTTTGGTCAGAGCATCCAGGGAGGGAAGGTTGTCGAAGACGGTACGCGCTAATTCTTCGGCAAAGAAGGGATTACCAGCTGCTCGGTCGGTGATCTTCTCTACGACCGTTTCTGGAGCTTGTGAAACCTGCGAGACGAGCGAAATAATGTGATCATTGCTCAGTGGCTCCAACGAGATAACTTCGACTGCATTCTCGCGCCGCAGATCGGTCAGCAGCGGGCGCAAGGCATGATCAGGTGCCAGCTCGTTTTCGCGGCAGGTGCCAACGATGATGATTGGATATCCATAAGTACGGCGTGCCAGATACGCTAAAAGCTCACAACTACTGCTATCGGCCCATTGCAGGTCGTCGAGGGCGATCAGGAGAGGTGTGCTCTCGCTGATGAGCGTCAGTAATTCGCGAGCGGCCTCCCAGAGTCGTAGCTGCTCCTGCTCGGGAGAGAGCGAGTTGGGGAAGTTGACTGGTGGGAGCAGGTCATGGATTTCGGGGAGCAAGGTCCCCAGGGATTGAAATACAAGTGGTCGACGCTTGACTTCCTGGCGCTGCCAGATGCCTTGTTCCATGGCTTTGCGCAGGATCTCGGTCCAGAGACGATACGGGATAGTACCTTCTTGAGCATAGACACGGCTCCAGGCCACAGCCCATCCATGTTTTTTGGCATCGCGTCCCAGCTCTTCAGCCAGACGCGTCTTGCCGATACCAACGTCACCCATTAAGAGGATACATTGTGGACGCCGATTGGGATCGAGTGTTGCAATGGTCGAGCGTCGCTGTGAGCCCAGACGGAAGCGAGCTGTCTGCTCAGCAGTCGTCACCAGATCCTTTAGCTGCTCTAGCTCCTGCTGACGACCTACCAGCGGACTCTGATGTGTACGCCCAATCTGGATCACTGGCGCTTCGTTTCCTCCTGGAGCTGTACTCGTACCAGCTTCACGTGCCACACTTTCAGAGGCCACAGTCTCTTGATGCGCACGTGTCGTCGTCTTATCGCGTCCACGCCGTAGATCATCGTAAAGCTTGCGCGTGTCCGGCAGCGGAGCGATGTTGTATTCCTGCTTCAGGACGGTTGATAGCTTCTTGTATGATCGTAAGGCCTCACCACGACGACCCAGCTTCTCCAGAACGATCATCAAGCGCTGCACGCCTGCTTCATTGGTTGGATCGACAGAAATCAATTTATCCAGTGGCTCGATCGCGCTGGTCAGGGCATCGCGATCGATCATCATATCGGCCAGTTCGAGCAAGAGGCCGATCCAGTTACGCTTGAGCGTCTCACGACGCGTCCGTGTCCACTCATTCAAGCGATCTTCCGGCAAAAACTCACCTGCATAAAGATTCGCCGCCTCTTTGAGGAGCTTCTCTTTTGTCCCGAGATCCACTTCACTATGCTTGGTATCGTGAACTTGAGCAATTAAATTCTCGAAGACATCGGCATCCACCCAGATCTGGCTGGAGCCCGCGAGCGATAGCACCTCGCGCTCAGTCAGGAGCAATGGCGAGGTCGCTGGACGGCTACGGTTCGGCTCAAATACTTGCCGTAAACTATACACAGCGCGATCCAGACGACCTCCAGCGACATCTATATCCTGTTCGGGCCAGAGAGCCTCCATGATCTGCTCACGGCCCAGCTTACGGCCATTGACACTGACCAGACATCCCAGCAGAGCCCGTACGCGCTGATGCTGCCAAGAAGCATCGGTAACCGTCTGCCACTCCAGGGCATCGTGCGGATTGCGCCGCTCCAGACGAAATTGTCCCAGAGTATAGACGCGAATCACTGACTTATCACGTTCACTGGCCTGGGTCGTGGATGACGGCTGATCCCCAAGCATACTTGTCGCTACGTCGGGCGGGAGATGCTTTCCGACGTAACTGCGAGATGTACGCCCATCGATGGTCTGATACGCATACCAGTAGGGACCATGTCCCACCCCTTCACGGCAACGCTTACAACGAGGCTTTCCACAATAACTTACCTGCTGATGATAAGTAATTTTGCCAGTATTATTCACCATATATACTCCTGGGGTCACAGCCCGAAAGTCCTACGGTCATTGGATTTTTCATCGCCCACACATGCTTTAATTCACAGAGCTGTCCCATTTAAGTTTTTAATACCCAACCTCCAGCCAGCAGCGAACGGAACGTCATTAGCCAGAGACCCGGCAGCCATCAGAGTCTTCAGGCCACACAAGCGCATGTACAATACAATATATGGCTCAGAAAAAAGTGAGTCATTAAAAGGACGACCAGATGGCAGGTACATCAAATACTACTCAGAAAATAGTATATCGTATATAAAAGAAAACATCATCACTGCATTAAAATCACATTAAAAAAATCCAGCATGTGATCAGCAAAAAGGCGACATTGACAGGGTGACCAATGGATGGGGTTCTACACAAGGAAGAGTTTATTTAGCAGCGTGAGAAAGACATACAGTAGTGGATCGATTACACTGCTAAATAAACTCTCATCGAGTCAACCCGAAGAACCATCTTTTTTGGTGCATAGAAATATTCTTAATTGCCAGATGTACAATATAGAACGCATCGAAAGGCATAATTTAGCGATCATCTCTCATTGTCGGCAACAACCATACACACCAAGCATACCTGAACAGAACGTTTTCTTCAACATGGGCAGAGGCACCAAAATATGTAAGACATCTTCCTACGTGAGTAAGACCACGTAGCGCCCGGTAAAGGAGACGGCTACCTGTTCTCCTTCGATAATTTCTGCCTTTAGCTCAAGGCGACCACGGCCACGTGAGCGCAACATTTTATCGAAACGATCAAGTTCAGAGTCATCAGGACGATAGCAACAGGCTGAAAAATCGTACTTGACCGGATGCACGTATCTACATGAGCTATCCTGAATGATGATCTCGCCTTGCAGATGGTACTCCTGTAATAAGAACCAGACCATACTCCAGCCAGCAAGAGTAAGCAGGGAGCTCAAACTTCCACCAAAGGCCGTCCCGGCATGATTGATATTCTCTGCCAGGGGAGCGTCTAAGCGCAGCAACTGCTGCGAATAAGCTCCCACAGAAAGATGAAAATGCTGCGTAATAGGTATCTCTTTATAGAGAAGAGCTTGCAGCTCTTCCAACCGATCATACATGTATGTATCTCTCTACTCAACCACAAGACAGTTAATCTATGTATTTTAACTGCTTCACTCGCGTTAATCAAATATAGCCCCCTTCTCCACGAGGCGCAAAGCACTCATATACAACCAAGCGAGCTACTTGATATCATAACATAAGAATAGCCCGATAATTCCTATAAGAATATTATCGGGCTATTTTTTGCTATATGATGCTGCACTTTACTGTAATTGGCGAGCATAGCACTCTATGTTGCGGATCATTGCGGGTATCCACTTCTTCGATTCAGGCAATTCATAGATAGCCTCCAACAGCGTCCAGCGGATACTCGTAATCAGGATACAGACGGCTCCTAAAGCTAATTGCTCATCCAGTGACAGGCTCATCAGTGCTCGTACACATGCATGACGCTCGGCCCAGCCTTTCATCTCATCTGTATAGGCCTCGTAGAGCACAGCAGCCTCGACATTTCTGAAGGCGGCGCCATGCATCAAGCAATACATATCGCCCAGGTAGGGGCTGATATAAGCCATGGCCCAATCTATGGGCACTACCGCTGCGTTGCGCAGGATAAGATTCTTCACATGATAATCGTTGTGACACAAAGTCAATGGCACATGTGCATAGAGATGCTGCAAGCGCTCAGGTAGCCAATGTGCAACAGATATCAAGACCGCCTTGCGAGCAGCATCTAACCCATCATGTTGCAGCAGATAGTCCAAAGCTTGCAGATAGAAGTCAGGAGTCACTGTAAAGTGTTCGGGGACAGTGATCTCTTGCAACTGCACGCAAGAGATACACCGCACACGTGCCAGCACACGTGCAGCCTCCTGAAAATGCTCAATATACGGCTGCTTTTCAAGCGTCGTTGGTCCGACATCCTCCAGCAGAAAAAACTGTTCCGAGGGCGTCCGCCAGTAAGAATGAAGCTCTGCACGAGGCACATGCAACGGTTGCAGTACCTCCTGATACACAGCCAGCTCACGTGCCATCGACCCGGTACTCCGCTTCGCAATCCATGATTGCCCATTGGCAGTCGTCACACGCCAGACCTCTGATAGTCCCCACTTTCGTAACAGTTCCCAATGAGTCGTCTCCGCCCCCAGCGGATGTTGCTGTATATACTCACGCCAGGGCAAAGGTATTGTCGTTAAAGTTTGCATAATTTTCTCATCTGATCAAAAAAAACGCACAAGCCATTCATTATAGTATAGTCAATGCATTAAAAGAATGACAAGCAAAACATGACCTATTTCAGCAAACTTCATTAGAATCTGTTTTGCGACCGGGTGAACATGATCAACATCAGATTATGGGCGCAAACTCTTTTCATCTTCAGCATTTGAAGGTACACTAATCAAAATAGACTGATTAGCGATCACGTTGCTTGATTTCTTGCGATGGACGACAGATAGAGAGCACGTTCCCTGGAGATAGTACATGACACAGCATCCACATAACGCACATCACCCCACTAATGAAAAGACGAATTCAGAAGCAACATCACAAAAAGTTCTTCCATCCTGGCGAACCGGCGCGACGCGACAAGCCATCATAGAATTCGTCAGGCAGGTTACAGATAAGACGCAACCCACCTATCTACCGCCTTCAGAGCGTATTGCCGCTTTCGACAACGATGGCACGCTCTGGTGCGAGAAGCCATCATACGTACAAGAAGGATTCATCATTAAATTTTTTCAGGACAGCGCCAAACTTGATCCTCAGTTGCGCAACCGCCAACCCTACAAAGCCTTCTGGGAGAACGATCGAGCATACTTCAAAACCCTCGGAATACAGGAGGTAGGAGAGCTCGTACTGCAAGCAGTCGCGAACCTTCCACAGGAAGAGTACATCAAAAAAATCAGACAATTCTTCGCCGAAGCGCGCCATCCACTCTATCATCAACCCTTTACCAGCATCGCCTACACTCCCATGCTTGAGCTCATCAAATATCTTCAGCAGCACGAATTCCAGACGTACATCGTCACGGGAGGCGAAACAGATTTTGTCCGAGAAGTCTGTGAAGAGATCTATGGGATTGAGCGCGGTCACGTGATTGGTAGTGCCGTCGAGATTGACATCGACGTACAAGATGGGCATCCAATCATCATCAGGAAAAATGCTCTGTTAGAGCCATTCAACGAAGGAGTAGGAAAAGCGATCAACATCCATCTTCACATTGGCAGAAGGCCCATCATCGCAGTAGGAAATTCCGACGGCGACATCGATATGCTTCACTTCACCGAAGACCAGGGCAAGCCTTCACTTGCCCTTCTCATACACCATGACGACGCCGAACGCGAGTTCTTCTACGAAGATGGAGCTACTAACGCGCTCCAACTCGCCCAGGAGCGTTCCTGGCAAATCATCAGCATGAAAAACGACTTCGAACACATCTTCTCATTCGCCATTCCTCAGGCAGCCGATCTCTAAAAATTACAGCGATAATGAAAGAGAGAGTCTGGAAACTTAATGCTCTCCCAGGCTCTCTCTACCATTGAACGGATTTCTGCTCGTAGCAGGGATTGTACACGGCAACAGGTCTTACTGATCTGCCTGCTTCGTGGTCTCATCTGACGATGAGGACGGTGAGTCTTGACCTGCTAGATAGGAGTTATAGACGTTCGGAGGACTATCAGCTTTCTGAGTGGGCTCTGTTTCAGGAGCTTTAGCTGGCTCTGGCTCCTGTACAGGAATATTTTGTGGCTGCTCTGGTTCAGCAGATCGATTCTGCTCAGGACGCGACTGCTGTTCGGGATATGACTGCTGTCCGGGATACGGCTGCTGCCCGGGATACGGTTGTCCTGGATATGGCTGTTGTCCTGGGTATGGTTGTTGTCCTGGATATGGCTGCCCGGGATACGGCTGCTGTCCTGGATATGGCTGTCCAAAATCTGGTTGCCCGGGATGCTGGACTTTCGAGTTGGCGCGTCCTACCAGACCACCAAGGGCTCCAAGCCCTGCACCAAAACCTATAGCAATCAGCAAGGCAAATACCTGACTAAAAATAATAATCGCAATTTCAAGTTGTCGGGCATTCGCAGATGAAATCTGGGTAGATGTACTACTATTTGAAAGGGCATTCGCAGTTGCATCTAAGGTATAAGTTAAGTCAAGAAAAATCGAAAAGATAGCATAAAGGACTCCATCAAAAATGCCAGCCCAGAGACCTGCGATAGTGCCTGTGCCTACCTTACCAGTCTGCTTGGCGGCAAACAGGCCCGCCAGGAAGAAGGCAACCAGGCCAAGAATCCAATATGCGATAGAAAATAATACGCTCAGGCCACTTTTCAGAAACACAAAGGTGCCAATGCTAGTGAGAATAGCGGCAATGATAAACAATCCAATGCCAAAAATGAGTCCATAACGAAAAGCAATCTTGCCTGATTCAGGTGGATGTTGATCAGGTTGCATAATGTACTCCTTATTAAGAGCGGCAGGCTCTCACTAATCAAAGCGCTTAAAACTGTAAATTATCTAAATCCTACGATGCTATCACCATTATAGAGGAAAATAAATGATATCACCAGGCTCAAAGTCGATGATATCACAGGATTTAAAGATTATTTTTGCCAGGAAAAATTTCTCTACCTGAAAAGCGCCTGATAGAATTCAGCTACCTACAACACGTCTACTAAAGATATATGGATTCACCCATCAAATATTCTATAAGAAGAACGTGTTCGTAAAAGATTCCAAATTCCTATCGGGCATTCAATGAGACGAATAGGACATCGCCAACATCTTTTTGCTTTATGCGAATCTTCTCTCTGGCGATAGCTAACCATGTCTATGCAGATTATATCACCACATCATCATATTACAATACAGCATAAATTATACCGCAAATTATCATCAGAGATAGTCAATATAGCGCTTTAAACGAACTGTGACCAAAAGTCAAGCACTTCCCGCAACCCGACAAATCTGAGCTCATTAAATTAAATTGCCACGTAGCAATGTAGTGGTCTAGACATCTTGACAATCAACTCAAAAAAACTTATAGTAAGTGCATGTAGTTCTTAGCATTTCAACTCCAGGCACCATTCTACCTTTTATAGAGAAATGACCCAGTAAGAGAAAGGAGTGTTCATCTTCCACCTCCAACACAAGCGCAGATTATTTTCGCATCAACCATATACTGATAGGTTTTAAATTGCATTGAAGCTAACTTACTCACGGTTGAAATTAGTTATAAATGCCCTTTTGGAAGGGTTACAGACACGTAACTCTTGAGCAAAGGAGAACTTACATAATGAGTTCAGTAAGCCCATCAACTGAAAGCACAAAAGTCAGCGACCGCATCTTAGGATCGTTACAAACTCTCGGTCGTTCGCTCATGCTCCCGATCGCCGTCCTTCCGGCAGCAGCAATCATCCTACGTTTGGGGCAGGGAGACCTGCTAGGTCAATACCACTGGGGATTTATCCGCTGGGATTGGCTCGCTGACGGCGGTAACGCGATCTTCAGTAACCTTCCTATTATTTTCGCCATCGGTGTCGCCCTTGGCTTAAGTGGCACTGAAGGAACAGCTGCTCTGGCAGCCCTCGTCGGATTCCTCGTCTTCAACGCTGTCTTCAGCAACGTCATCCCTCACGTCACCACCGCAGGCGTATCCGCGCCCGACCCGAACATCACTATGGGTGTGCTCGGAGGTATTATGATAGGTGTCGTTGCAGCCGAGTTTTATAAACGCTATCATACTATCCGGCTTCCCGATTATCTTGGTTTCTTCGGTGGTCGCAGATTTGTTCCTATTATCACAGCCTTCGCCGCCATCATACTGGGCCTGGTTTTTGGAATTATCTGGCCCCCCATCAACATCTTCATCAATAACATCGGCCTGGGAGTCGTCGGCCTCGGCGCATTTGGCGCTGGCATATACGGTTTCTTGAATCGACTATTGATTCCGCTCGGCCTGCACCATATCCTGAACTTCTACTTCTGGCAAGAACTGGGCAGCTATAAAGGCCCTGCCGGAGTCGTTCATGGAGATCTCAACCGCTACTTTGCCGGCGATCCGACGGCGGGAAATTATATGGCTGGTTACTTCCCGATTATGATGTTTGGCTTACCAGCAGCTTGTGCAGCAATGATTCGTCATGCGCGCTTCCCGAAAGTAGCCGCCGGAATTCTCCTCTCCGCTGCCTTTGCCTCCTTCCTGACGGGTATTACCGAGCCTATCGAGTTTGCCTTCATGTTTGTAGCACCAGTACTCTATGTTGTCCATGCTCTACTCACAGGTACAGCACTGGCTGTCTGCTACATTTTGCAGGTACGCATCGGCTTTGGCTTCTCGGCTGGACTGATCGACTATATCTTCAACTTTAGTAAAGCGAACAGTTCAAATTCCTGGATGGTTATCCCTATCGGTCTGGTATATGCCATCGTGTATTACTTTGTTTTCAGCTTCTTCATCACCCGCTTTGATCTGGGGACACCTGGGCGCGGCGAGAGTTCTACTGGCTTGAGCGCAGACTGGATTCTTCCTGAAAGCCAGCGTGGACCACGCCTGAAGGCTGGTGAAGTAGCTCCATACGCAGCTGGTACTCCCGTAGCAACGAACGATGATGAAGATACAACACTGGCACGTAATATACTGGTTGCCCTGGGAGGTAATCCCAATATCCAAAGCCTGGAAGGCTGTATCACACGCTTACGTACCTTCGTCAATGATCCAGAAAAGGTTGATGACGCGACCTTGAAAAATCTCGGAGCCGCAGGTGTGCTCAAGAAAGGCAAAATCGTTCAGGTTGTTCTGGGGACAAAATCTGACCGTATTGCCGAGCGTATCAACAGTCTGCGCAAAGAGACAGTGACGGAAGCGGCTCCCACGGAAACAGCTTCAGAGGAAGATGTTCCCACGGTAGCCAGCACCGAAAGCTCACTAGAAAGTTAAGCGACTATGACAAAATTGAACGTTCTCGCCCCCATCGATGGCATCGCGATCGATTTGACCACCATACCCGACGAAGTTTTCGCGCAGAAAATGGCCGGAGATGGAGTGGCAATCGATCCGTCAGGAAGTATCGCAGTGGCACCGATCAGTGGGGAGTTGGTGAAACTGTTTCCGGGAGGGCATGCCTTTGGCATTGCTGCTGGTGATGTTGAATTAATTGTGCACATTGGGCTCGACACAATCGAGCTCAATGGCACGGGATTCGAAAACATCGCCACGGAAGGACAACACGTCGAAGCGGGCACACCGATTGTGCGCTTTGATCGTGCGACCATCGAAGGCCAGGGGAAAGTCATCCTGAGCCCGGTAGTATCCAGTGGAGGGGGAACCATCGTAAGCCGGGCCAGTGGACCTATCAAGGCAGGGCAGGACGTACTCTTTGTCTTAGAAGTTTAAACATCCGATCAGCCTGGTTCCGTTGTATAATAGAGATACAATAGAATCGGGCTGATCTCTTTTTCACGCCAGATCCGCACATATCAGGAAAGAATGAAAGGAATCACGATGGCCGAACGCACAATCACAGTCGCCAGTAAATCTGGCTTGCACGCCAGACCAGCAGCTATCTTCGTCCAGAAAGCCAAGAGTTTCCAGAGTCAGATCTCGCTTGCCAAAAACGACAAAACGGTCAACGGAAAATCTATCCTCTCAGTCATCTCGCTCGGGGCCACCCAGGGAGACCAGGTTATCCTCCAGGCCGATGGAGAAGACGCGGAGAGCGCCCTCGACAATCTCACCCTTCTGCTCGAAAAAGATCTCGGATAACTTCTTGCAAAGGGAGGCCATGCGGGTAGTTGGCTTCATACGATCATCCATGTTATACTTGCGCACATGGATGAAACGACACCAAAAGCCAGCACGATCTCTTTGACGGCGCATATTTTGCAGGACCCATTGAATCCGTTCCCATGGTATCGAATCATGAGAGAACGCTATCCGATCTACTACTCAAGCGAATTTCATAGCTGGTTCGTCTCGCGTTATGGCGATGTCCAGACCGTGATTGACGATACAGCTACCTTCTCCTCCGAGAAATCCATCTGGAGCCGACCGGGAGCCGATCCCAACCGAAGCAGCAAGACCTTGCTCTGGACCGATCCTCCCCGCCATCGTCAGTTACGGACACTGATTAATCAAGCCTTTACGCCTCGTACGATAGCAAATCTAGCTCCCCGCATCACCCAGATTGTCCACAGCCATCTCGACGCCATAACTGCGCAGGGCTCGTTAGACATCATTAAGGACCTCGCGAATCCGCTACCCATCATTGTCATCGCCGAGCTACTGGGCATCCCCATACAGGATCAGAGCCAGTTCAAACATTGGTCGGATATCATTGTCAGCACAGCACGCAAAGAGAAAAAGCAAGCCGTCATCGATATGAATACCTACTTTCTTACGATCGTCACGCAGAGACGTCAGCAGCCAGAAGAGGATCTCATCAGTGCTCTCATCAGCGCCCACATAGAGGGCATATATCTCACGGATGCCGAGATCCTGAGCTTTTGCCGCCTCCTGTTGGTAGCCGGACACGAGACCTCAAGCAATCTGATTGGAAACGCCATGCTCACCCTTGATGAACATCCAGCCGCGCTCGCCGAGATACAGGAGCGGCCAGAGTTGCTCCCAGGAGCCATCGAAGAGGTTATCCGTTACCGCACGCCAATACAGCGCCTGCGGCGCGCCGCGACCATCGACGTCCAGATCGGCGACCAGTTAATTAAAGCCGGCGAGATTGTCTCCCCAATTCTGGGTTCAGCCAATCGCGACGCAGAATATTTCTCCGAGCCCGAAACATTCGACATCCATCGCACCCCCAACAAACATAGCGGCTTCGGGCACGGCATCCACTACTGCATCGGATCATCGCTGGCACGTCTGGAGACCAGGCTGGCTCTAGAAGCGCTCCTGACACGCTTTAAAACAATCAAGCGCTTACCAGACATCCCACTGCACCACGTCTCCAGCTCCTTCGTCTACGGGGTCAAAAGCCTTCCGATGACCTTCTCTTAATTATAAGCCGGCGTCGTCTGAGATACCCTGGACCATTTCTACCCAGTCGTGTTCGCCGCGTCCTTTAGCGATGCCTGAAAGGAAGCGATCATGTAGCAGGCTCGCCAGTGGTAAAGGCAATTGTACCTGCTCGGCGGTATGAAGCACGAGATTGACATCCTTTAATCCCAGCTTCATTTGAAAGCCAACGGGCGTAAAGCTTTTTTCGGCGATCTTCTTGCCATAGTTTTGATAAATCGGGCTGGCAAAGATGGTGTGGCTGAGCATGTCGATCAGTTTGACACGGTCAACTCCGTTCTGCTCGGCAAATAGAGCGGCCTCCCCCATCGATTCCATAGCAGCGGCGATCAAGAAATTGCCGCTGACCTTGACGACGTTGGCGTTAGCTGGCTCTTCGCCAAAATCGAAGATGCCCTGGCCAAAGATGTCGAGTAAAGCGCGGACACGTTCTTTTGCCTCAGCCTTGCCCGCCACAGCAATCCAGAGTTGACGACCGGCGGCCGCTTCAGGACGTCCAAAGACAGGAGCTGCAACATAGCTACAGCCCTGTTGCTCATGTAATTCGCTCAATTTACGGGCGATCTGCGGAGAGACGGTGCTCATCGACAGGTGGATACCACCCGGTCCGAGACGAGAGAGCAATCCCTCAGGACCTAGCGTGATTGCCTCTAAAGCCTCATCGTTGGCCACCATCGACACAACAATTCCACCGCGTTCCGCTACATCGCTCGGATACAATCCTGACTCTGCTCCCGCATCCACGGCCGTTTTTATCTTGTCGGCATCACGATTGTACACCTTCACAGAATAACCTGCATTTAATAAATTCAATGCCATCGGCTTTCCCATATTACCCAGCCCAATAAAACCGATCGATTCGCTCATCATAGTCTCCTTATTGATTAGTGTGCTTTAATTTTAACACGCAAAAAAAGTGCAATAAGAGACGAAAAATATCCTCACAAGCCAGAGAGTCAGGCAGCATCACGATATCGACCTTGACAAATACGCTTTTATCAAATATAGTTAAATTGAACACCACATCAATTTACGCACGATTGAACAGAAAGGGGGCTACCATATATGAAGAGCGGTAAGAACTATCAGCTATCATTTGCAGACCGGTATGCCACTATTGTCATCGTGCACCTCATCCGCACGTATATTTTGCCACCTGCGAATAATCATCCGGCCCATGGGATCTCTGTGCCCATTTTCGAGAGTGTCTTGAACACGTCACCTCACCATTGACTGCTTAAACACACAAATCTCAACCGTGGGCATCAGAATGCAACGAGCCTACGGTTTTTTGTGGTGGTCGTAGCTCCATACGCTGATGATTCTTAACCCCAACATGCTTATCACCACCAGGATGGATGGAAATCGATTCAACATGATTAGAGAAACGAGGTTACATCATTATGTTTACGTCAGAGGATAAAGCAGCCGCAAATTATCGTCAAGATCTGGGCGATGGCTTGATCATACGCTGGTCAACCGCCGAGGATGCGGATAATATTGCTCAACTGACAAGTATCGTTTTCCGCGATAAAGAGGAAGACCCTGCCAACCAATTCATGTACACAATGACAAAGTTACTGCTGAGCGGTCGCTCGCCTGTAATGGGTCCGGGAGACTATGCGATCGTAGAAGATCTGCACAAACAGGGAAACCCCATCGTCGCCGGCATCTGCTTGCAGCGTCTCACATGGGAGTATGATGGTATCCCGTTTCTCATGGGGCGGCCAGAGATCGTGGCTACTGACCCGGCCTATCGCAACCGTGGACTGATTCGCAAGCTCTTCGATATCATCCACGCACGCAGCGCCGCCGAAGGACGTCTGATAGAAGGCATCACAGGAATTCCATACTTTTATCGTCAATTTGGCTACGAATATGCACTAGAGCTCGAAGGCTTCCATACCGTTCCAGTTGCCGCTGTCCCGGCGGCTAAAGAGGGAGAAGCCGAGCCATATACATTACGCGAAGCGACTCTTGAGGATATTCCACGCATGAAGGATTTCTATGACCAGCAACGAGCCAGAACACTTGTCTCCACTCAGATACACGAGACACATTTCCGCTGGTTTATCGAAGGCTGGAAAGAAAATCCTGAGCATGATAAGCTAGATACGACACTCGTCATTGTCGATACAGAGAACACGGTCCAAGGATTTCTCGCGCTTCCCGCAAGACGCCGCGGCAGTGAGCTTATCATATGGTTAATGGCTACCAATAAACACACAAACGTGCAAGCCATGATGCCATCAGTTTTACGCGCACTCAAGGCCTATGGAGAAAAGATACCAGCCTTAAAGCCAGAGAACCAGGCCATCAAAAACTTCAGGTTCTACTTATACCCTGACCATCCTGTCTATCAAGCCCTGGAAGGTCTCGGCAAGCCAGAACAGCCATATGGTTGGTATATTCGTGTAGCAGACCTGCCAAAATTCATCCAGCACATCGCGCCAGTACTCGAACGACGACTGAGTGACTCTGCGGTTGCCAATTATACAGGTGAATTAAAGCTCGACTTCTATCGCGACGGGCTCCGTCTGGTCTTTGACAAAGGACATCTCGTTACAGCCGAAAAATGGCGCTCGACGGTTTTGAATAATAGCTCCGATGGCGGCTTCCCACCGCTCGTCTTTTATAAGGCACTCTTTGGATACCGCAGTCTGGCTGACCTACGTCAGGCTTATCCTGATGTCTGGATCAACAACCCTATCCTATTCAACGCATTGTTCCCTGCTCAGGTATCGTGGGCCATGGCACTTTAAATATCCTGTAAGTATCTTCCATCATCAAACTGATGCTGGCAAGAATAGCATCTAACAATCTGGCTTGTAATCGATTACAATTAGTATATCATTGTAATCGATTACAAGAGTTCATAAAGATCGCTGATGATCACCATCTATGGATTTGACTCTGGGAGATGCGAAACATGATTGAGATCAATGAACGACAGATCCACTTACAGGCTCACCCAGCCAACAAGCAGGAAGCCATTCGTCTCGTAGGAAAGCTCCTCGTAGATAGTGATAATATCTCCGCAGACTACGTGACCAGTATGGAGAAGCGTGAAGAAGTAGCCAATACCTATCTCGGTAACGGCATTGCTATTCCGCATGGCATGAACGAGAATCGTGATCTGATCAAACGCACCGGAGTCGCTGTGCTACAGGTACCAGCAGGAGTAACCTGGAATGATGGTGAGACCGCACATCTGATCGTCGGCATCGCTGCGAAATCTGACGAGCACATAGAGGTCCTGCGCCGACTGACGCGTGTACTCAGCAACGAGCAAGAGGTTGCTCGTCTGACCAGCACAACCGATCCCCGGGATATTATCGAAACGCTGACAGGAGAACGTCCGGCACCATCCTCTTCCTCAGCTGTGTCTGCTGATTATGAACAATTCTTTGATGGCGTGGTACTCAATAAAACGGGACTTCATGCAAGACCTGCGGCCATGTTTGTCAATATCGCCAAGCGTTTCCAGGCAGATATCCAGGTACGCAATGGAAATCACATCGGCAACGGGAAGCGCCTCCTATCATTATTGCAGCTGGGTGCCGGTCATGATGCTCACATCCGCGTCTCAGCACGAGGAGTCGATGCCAATGAAGCGCTCAAGGCATTGCGCGAGGCTCTTGAACAAAAGTTTAACGAAGAAGACGAAGTATCCAAGCCAGCCACAGCAAAAAGTGCGGAGCCAGCCTGGATACCACAGCAGGTAGCACAGACATGCGTCGGAGTAGCGGCAGCTCCTGGAATAGCTATCGGACCCATCAAGCATTTTATCCACACAGAAATCAAGGTCGAAGATCACAGTAGTGATCCCACCATTGAGGGAGAGCAACTCCAGCAGGCATTAGACGCCGCTCAGCATGACCTCACGGCGCTCTATGAACAGGTAAGCGCACGTTCGGGAGCCAGTCAGGCAGCTATCTTCCAGGCACACAGTGAATTCCTCGCTGACACCGCATTAATCCAGCAGACGGTGACACGTATCTATCAAGGACATAGCGCCGCCTGGGCATGGCAACAGAACATCGAGGAGCGTGTCAAGCAACTCAAGCAACTCAACGATCCGACTCTCGCCGCTCGTGCTGCGGATCTCAATGATGTCGGAAACCGCGTGCTACAACATCTAACCGGCAACGCAAGCACCCAGGAGGAAACGCCATTCAACGCGACGCCATCTATCCTGATCGCCGATGATCTCGCCCCCTCCGACACAGCCACGCTCGATCCGCTTACCGTGCTCGGTTTTTGTACCGCCGGAGGTGGTCCCACCTCGCACACAGCCATCATTGCCCGCTCGCTCGGCATTCCAGCCGTCGTCGGCGCGGGGAAAGATATTCTGACGCTGAAAGAGGGTACGGCCAGCATCCTGGATGGATCAAGCGGCAAACTGTACCTACAGCCCGGCGATGCAGACATTCAGCACGCACTCGAGCTCCAGCAACAGGCTCAGAAACAGCAGAACGTGGCTGCACAGCAACGCTTCGAAGCAGCCACCACGACCGATCAACAGCGTATCGAGGTGGTTGCCAACATCGGCAATGTCGAGGACGCGCGTAAAGCGGCCGAGGCGGGCGCTGAAGGCGTGGGACTCCTGCGCACAGAGTTTCTCTATCTCGCTCGCGACTCGGCTCCCACCGAAGACGAACAGTTTGAGGTCTATCGAGCAATTGTCGCAGCATTTAAGCAACAACCAGTGATTATCCGCACGCTGGATATTGGCGGAGACAAAGAAGTAAAGTACCTCAATTTGCCGCGAGAGGAGAATCCATTTCTAGGTATCCGTGGTGTCCGGCTTTGCTTTGAGCATCCCGAACTCTTCATCCCGCAGCTACGAGCTATCTATCGAGCAGCGGCCTACGGTCCAGTGAGTATTATGTTCCCCATGATTGCTACTCTGGAGGATTGGGAGAAAGCCTACTCAACCGCTGAACAGGTGCGCCAGGAGTTAGATGCTCCAAAGATCCCAATTGGGATCATGGTTGAAGTGCCAGCCGCCGCCATCCTGGCAGAACACTTCGCCAAAGAAGCCTCCTTTTTCTCGATCGGCACCAACGACCTTACCCAGTACACGCTGGCAATGGATCGTGGACATCCTCAGCTTGCCAAGCAGGCCGACAGCCTGCATCCAGCCGTCCTCACCCTGATTAAGAGAACCGTAGAGTCTGCCAAACAAGCAGGCAAATGGGTTGGTGTCTGTGGTGGTCTGGCCTCTGATCCATTAGGAGCACGCATCCTGATCGGTTTAGGAGTCACGGAGCTTAGCGTCAGCATTCCCAGCATCGCCGCGATCAAAGCACAGATTCGTAGCGCATCCCTCACAGATATGCAGAATACCGCCCGGCAAGCACTCCAGTGCCGTACAGCAGAGGAGGTGCATAATTTATGAGTAAAATCGCCACCATCACCATCAATCCAGCCATCGACCTCACCGTCGAAGTCAAGCAATTTGAAATCAACAGCGTCAACCGTGGCCAGCATATGCAGATGGATGCAGGTGGCAAAGGCATCAATGTTGCCTCATTCCTGTCCGATTATGGCTATAAGACAGCCGTCACCGGCTTCCTGGGGCAGGATAACGCAGATATCTTTGAACAGCACTTTAAACGTAAGCAGATCGATGACTGTTTTGTACGGCTGACCGGTCAGACACGTACAGACATTAAAGTCATTGATCCCATAGTTCAGCAGACGACGGATATCAACCTGCCCGGCCTCCAACCCAATCAGAAAGAGATACAACAACTATTCGTACAGTTGGAAACATTAATAGAGACCTGCGACTGGTTTGTGCTGGCAGGCAATCTCCCTCCCGGCATACCGGAAGAGATCTATGCCGATATCATCCAGCTGCTCATTAAAAGCGACAAGCAGATCGTGCTGGATACCAGTCGACAGGCGCTACGAACAGGCATAGCAGCCGGCCCCACGATCATCAAACCCAATATTGTCGAGCTCCAACAGATCACAGGCCAAACATTCAGCGATGAACAGAGTATCGTGCAAGCCGCACAGGATCTGCTTCAGAGCCATGCGCAGCTACAGCTGGTCGTCATCTCCATGGGAGAGCAAGGAGCAATATTTGTCAATACACACACAGCGCTCCTGGCGGAGCCACTCAAAGTGGTAGTAAAGAGTACCGTGGGGGCAGGAGACGCAATGGTGGCAGGATTGCTCGTCGGGATGATTGAACAGGCTGAATTGGCGGGGTGTGCCCGTCTGGCAACTGCCTTCTCGGCTGGTACCATCACTCAGATCGGACCACATCTACCGACGCGTCAGATCATCCAGGAATACAGCCAGCAGGTAGTCATCCAACCACTGATGTAAATAGAGTTTATACCTCTCGTGCAAAGGAGTACGATTATGCCAAAGATTGTGGCAATTGTCTCATGTCCAGGCGGTATTGTCCACACATTTATGGCTGCGGAGGCACTTCAACGCGCCGCCGACGCACTTGGAGAGAGCATAAAAATCGAGACGCAATTCTCGACCGAAGCTCAGAATGTGCTCACAGCTGAGGATATACAAGTCGCGGAGATCATCATTACTGCAAGCAGCGCCGATCTCGACCTCACACGCTTCGCGGGCAAGCCAATCTACACCACGAACACACAAACAGCTATCCGAGATGGGCAAAATGTCATTCAGGAAGCCACAAAACTGCTTCCAGCAACTCAGGCAGCGATTCCAGCAACGCAAGAGATCCAGAGCGCCAACATCGTAGCCATTACCTCATGCCCAACCGGCATCGCGCATACCTTCATGGCCGCAGAAGCGCTCGAACGTGCAGCAGAAGCCTTAGGACACCACATCAAAGTCGAGACGCAAGGCTCGGTCGGAGCGCAAAACACGCTCACACCCATAGAGATCAGACAAGCCAACGTCGTGATTCTGGCCGCTGACGCCAAAGTCGACAAGAGCCGCTTCACAGGCAAATCAATCTATGAGACCTCAACCAACGACGCGCTCAAAAACGGCCAGGGACTCATCAAGCAAGCCCTGGCGCAAGCGGCATCGACCTCGACAGCCACAGGAGCAACAGAAGCCGAACCAGTCGACTATCTTACCGAGATCCAGCAGACAAAAGCGAAGCGCTCAGCCACCAACATGGGTATCTACAAGCATTTGATGACGGGTGTATCGTACATGCTTCCCTTTGTCGTCGCGGGAGGTTTATTAATTGCACTCTCATTTGCCGTTGGGGGCATTAACGCGGCTGACACCAAAGGCACGCTGGGCTGGGCCTTAAATCAGATTGGAGCGGGTACAGGAGCTTTTAGTTTAATTGTCCCCATCCTGGCCGGATACATATCCTACTCGATTGCCGATCGTCCTGGTCTGGCACCAGGTATGATTGGAGGTGTTCTCTCAAGCGGTATTGGTGCGGGCTTCCTGGGAGGTCTAATTGCTGGCTTTCTGGCAGGTTATGTCACACTTTATCTGAGCAAGTGGATCAACCTGCCCAAAAATCTAGCGGGACTCAAACCCATCCTGGTGCTCCCCCTAATCAGCACAGCAATCGTGGGGCTACTGATGATCTTCGTTATCGGCACGCCAGTCAGCTACATCCTGGACGCGCTCACCAACTGGCTCAAAACCATGCAAGGAGCGAATGCCTTCATCCTCGGCCTGCTGCTCGGCGGTATGATGGCGATCGATATGGGAGGACCGATCAACAAATCGGCCTACACGTTCGCAGTCGGGCTTTTGAGCGTCCATCTCGACACCCCTATGGCTGCTGTCATGGCTGCAGGCATGACGCCTCCCCTCGGACTCGCTCTGGCGACATTTCTCTTAAGGGATCGCTTCACAAAAGATGAAAGGGATGCCGGTAAAGCCGCAGCCGTCCTTGGACTGGCCTTCATCACAGAAGGAGCCATCCCCTTCGCTGCCCGCGATCCGCTCCGCGTTATTCCTGCGACCATGATCGGATCAGCTGTCGCCGGAGCCATCTCGATGCTCTTCAACTGCCAGCTACAAGTGCCACATGGAGGCGTTTTTGTCCTGCTCATCCCAGGAGCCGTCACCAATCTACTACCTTACCTGGTTGCGATCGTTATCGGCACCTGCGTCACAACTGGAGTACTCTTTATCACCAAGCGCTCCCTTGTAAACAATAAACTAGAACTCAAGCAACAAGCAGCACTCGTCCAGGCGTAATCTCTATGAGAGAGTTTTAAACTTCAATATCTGCGATCGAATCCATAACCCAGGTCGGGCGGTAGGGATAACGCTCGACCATTTCGCGATTTGAGACGCCAGATAAGACTAAAATCGTATGCAAACCGCTCTCTATACCGGAGACGATATCTGTATCCAGGCGGTCGCCGATCATGACAGATTCCTCAGAATGCGCGTTGAGCTTGCGTAAGGCCATACGCATCATCAGAGGATTCGGTTTGCCAATGTAGTAGGGCTTGACACCCGTAACGGCGGTGATCATAGCAGCGACCGCTCCCGTAGCAGGCACCATACCACCCTCTCCAGGCCCCATAACATCGGGATTGGTAGCAATGAAGCGTGCTCCTGCGGCCACAAAGCGGCTCGCCAGCGAGATGCGTTGAAAGCTATACGTCGTCGTCTCGCCAAGCACGACATATTCTGGATCTTGATCGGTCAAAATATATCCAATATCATGGAGAGCCGTCGTCAGACCGGACTCACCAATCACAAACGCCCGGCCGCCGGGACGCTGTCCATCGAGGAACTGAGCCGTCGCGAGCGCGGATGTAAAAATTGAGTCCGGCGAGACTTGTAGTCCCATATAAGCCAGGCGAACTTGTAAATCGCGCGGAGTATACAGTGAGTTATTGGTAAAAATCAAGAAAGGGATATTTTTATCCCTCAGCTTAGCCACAAATTCTGCCGCGCCCGGTATTAGCTTCGAGCCCCACACAATCACGCCATCCATATCGGTCAAATAATTTTTTATACCTTCCAACTGAGCGCCTCCTTTCCAGAAATCCTGAGCAGAGATTTTCATCAGCAAACAGCTTCAAGTGTAGCGCACAACTACAACGCCTGTCAATTACAACAATTTTACTCTGGAGTTCCATCGGCAAAGATTCCACCGGGGCAAAGCTGGTCAATAGTAAATCAGGGAACCAGTGAGATATCATCAATTGGACAGATGAGCTTCATCAGCGATACGACAGGCTGGGCAATTGGTAGCCCATCAAATAAACTGAACACCTTAGAAAAAACGACAGATGGTGGCAAAACCTGGCAGAAGATCAGCTACACCATCTATTAGCAAAGTAGATTAGCGCACAAAAATATAGAAAAACGACGGGAGATAGCAACATCTCCCGTCGTTTTTCTGTTAGAAATACTTCTCAATATTTAAGAGAATATTTCCTTACACATTATTTATTCTTTGTAGCTGTTATCAACACTGCTGGCAAGACAAACAGAAAACTACCATCCTGCTCTTCAATATGCAGCAGTTCGCGAGCTGCCGGAGAGGCATCACGCATAAGCTGCTCGATTGTCGCCACGGACTCTGCAGGAGTCCGCATCCTCTGGGTCCAGGTGGGAAGATCCAGAGCGATATTCCATTCGCGCTCCGCCTGTACCGTCAGGCCAGCCTCAAGCAGCAAAGCATTCCAGTCAGAGAGGCTTTGTGAGCGTACATGCGAAGGATCACGCAATATCTCGATCTTATGCAGTAACGCATCTATCTTTGCATCGGCGGGAGAGATCGTATCATCTAACAGCAACTTACCACCAGGCTTCAGCACACGTGCCCACTCCTGTACAGACTGGCGAATCTGTGGAAAGTGATGCGCCGCCTGCCGACATACGACGAGATCAAAGCTCGCATCCTCACACGGTAGTTGGAGTGCATCGCCTTCCAGAAAACTGATCGTGGTAAGTTGACGCCTGAGTGCTTCCTGCTCCGCTACTTCCAACATTTCACGTGTGAGATCTAATGCAACGACTTCAGACGCATAGGGAGCCAGAACAAAGGCCGCATGCCCACCACCAGTGGCGATATCCAGTACACGCTCAGTGCCAGTGAGGGCCGCAGCCTCCACGAGCCAGGCGAGATCCTGACCATTCGCATGAACAGTGCTGGTCACATAAGAGGATGCCACCGCGCCGAAGCGGCTCTTGATCAACTGGAGCTTCGCTTGCGTAGCGACATCTTGAGAAGTGTCCTGATGCTTACTATCAGACATAATAATCCCTTTCATCGAAACAGATGAGCGTAGAATCAACTATCCCGCCCTACCATCGAGTATAGACAACCTCAGATGATATGTCTAATACCTATCTATTTTCAATCTGATACCCAGCAAGCATCAACTTCGGCCAGGACTAAGCCTTCTGCTCAGCTCGTTTGAAGATTTCTTGAAAGAGCTCGACGATTGTTTCTTCGCTGAGATCAAGTGCGGCATCGCCTACTGTGAGTTCCGTAACCTGATAAGCAGGCAGTTGCGATGGAGCAAGCCATCCAATCAGCCAGACTGCAGTTTCAGCGGAGACATCCAGGGCAGCCTCCATTAAAGATGTCGCATCGCCGCGCAGAAACACATGCATCATATTTGTCTGAGGTACAGCAGGCTTGATCTCGATCTGCGGGATGATTGAGAGTGCAGCAGCGATATCCCTGGCCTTCTGGCAATAGGCATCCATACGATCCAGACGCTCAGCCAGACATTTGCGCGCTGACACAACGTATGGATACAGTTTAATCAGATTGCCTCCCTGACGACGCTGCCAGATACGCGCTTCCGCAATCACATCAGCAGGGCCAGCCAGTGCAGCTCCGGCGATGCCTCCCAGGCTCTTATAAAATGAGACGTAGACAGTATCAAACAGAGAAGCGATCTCGCTATAGTCGCGCTGATAATAAGGCTTACATTCCCAGAGGCGTGCACCATCCAGATGAGTAGGAATATGCTGCTCGCGAGCCCAATCAATCATCGCGGTCAACTCATCCCAGGCAGGAAGCTCTCCACCAATTTCACGCTGAGGCAGTTCGAGCAGCAGAGCACCCAGCGGCTCCGCCACAGCCTGGAGTTGAGCCAGGGTCATGAGTTGATGAGGAGAGCCTATCGAGACGCTCTGCAAGTTATGTAGACGCTGAGCCGCCTGAAACTCATGGATCTCTAAATGGGAGGTCGGATGATAACCCACACGCGGCACATGACGCCGATCGGTCCAGATACGCAAAGCTATCTGCTGACACATCGTACCACTCGGCATAAAGACAGCCGCCTCCTTGCCCAACAGGTGAGCAATATCAGCCTCAAAGCTAGAGATCAACTCACCGTTACCATACATATCGGGTAGCTCATCCGGCAGCATGTTCTCAGATAGCTCAAGCAGAACCTGCTGCGGGCTCTGAGGATAGTGCCCTGTCAGGAAACGCGTGCAAGCCTTAAAAATATCCTGCTTATTAGAAAGATTAGTCATGTCAAGATCCTTGTGTGGATATCTAGACGCTCCGAAGCGCCAGAGAACAACGTTTATTCAAGATAAAGCATACAGTTTCAGCACGAACAATTTGTATCAATTTCATCTCAGCAGAGTGTATATACAGTAAGTGTACCCGCTAAAACCATAGCAGAAGTCATTGTATAGATAGATCCCAGCGCCTCCGTACTATGAGACGGGTTCACAAGCTATCCTCCTAACTAAAGGCTATACGAAGAATAGCAGCAATTGCGCAGTGGGTCGCCCGACACAACGTTATGTTCAGTATATAATAAGTATATTGCCAGACATACATTTATCAATCAGAAACCGGACAATAGGGATGAAACAGCAAGAACACAATACCCAGGAAACAGCAAACAACCAGTCACCAGTTTCCGCCAACGCGACACAGATCCAGGCCAGCACCACGGGAAGCGCCAATAAATGGGCCATTCTGGCTGTAGCAGCGATTGGCACCTTTATGGCAACGCTGGACTCATCGATAGTCAATATCAGCCTACCAACGATTGCCCATAATTTTAACGTACCACTCAATGGCGAAATTGAGTGGGTTGTGATTGCTTATCTGGTGGCAACAGCCGCTATTATGTTGACTGCCGGGCGTCTGGCCGATATGATCGGGCGCAAGATCGTCTGGATTATTGGTCTGATCATATTTACCATTAGTTCAGCTTGCTGTGGATTATCTCCGACACTGATTTTCTTGATTGTCGCCCGTGCCATCCAGGGGCTTGGGGGCGCTCTGATCATGGCGGTCGGCCCGGCGATGATCACAGGAGCCTTTATGCCACAGGAGCGAGGAAAGGCACTGGGACTCAATGCTATCGTGGTTTCACTTGGTATCAGTGTGGGACCCGTGCTTGGAGGCTTCTTAACCGGCGCTCTCTCCTGGCGCTGGATATTTTATGTCAATATCCCGGTTGGGATTATCGGTTTCATTGCAACTCTGATTGTGCTCAAAGGAAGATCTGAACGTAAAGCCACCAAATTTGATCCACTGGGTGCACTTCTACTTGCAGTTGGTCTGGCCTGTATTACGGCGGCACTTTCGTTTGGACAAGAATTTGGTTGGACTTCGCCAATTATCCTTAGCTTACTGATCATAGGAGTTATTGCACTTATTGCTTTACCATTCATCGAGATGCACGTATCCACGCCTGTCATCGTCCTCTCGCTCCTCAAAAACCGCGTCTTCACCTCCGCCACGCTCAGTCTGTTGCTAGGGACGCTGGCACTCTTTGCTGTCAGTTTTATGATGCCTTTCTATCTGGAAGATCTCAAAGGCTTTCCGACCCAGCTCTCGGGACTCCTCCTCACACCGATGCCGCTCGCGATTGCTTGCATTGCTCCTTTCAGTGGCACGCTGGCCGATCGCATCGGGACGCGCTGGCTCGCCGCTGGAGGACTGGCCATCGCTTGCCTTGGTCTGGTCTTGATCAGCTTCCTCAACGAACACAGCAGTATCTTCGACATCTGCTGGCGGCTCTTCCTCACAGGTGCGGGACAAGCTATCTTCCAATCGCCAAACAACAGTGCCCTGCTTGGAGCAGCTCCCAGACAGCATCAAGGCAGCGCCTCTGGCTTTCTCGCAACCTCACGTGTCGTAGGGCAAAGTATCAGTATTGCACTGGCGGGCGCGGTTTTCGCTGGATTGGGTGGCGCTGCTGCCGGAGCTATTTTAGCTGCGAATACCACATCAGTGCATACAGCAGAACTACAACAGACATTCGATCAGAGCTTCCATGCTGCATTTATTGTCTGCGCCGGAGTAGCCGCAATCGGTATTCTGACCTCTCTGGTACGAGGAAATGAGCAACGCCAGGGCAACGTATAACCTGCCATCTAAATATGTAGCCAGATATAACGCCATCCCACCTTCAAGTTAAATCGATATCATTCGATATATAAATACAGACGAACTATCCCTCATGTGAAAAAGAAAAATAGCTACGGTAGCGCTAGAAACACGAGAAAGCAAGGTGGGCGTGGAGGGCAATGCAGTAATGCAGCATATATCCAGTATGAGGAGGCAGATACTAAAGCGTTTGCTTCCTAAACAGCGATTGACCAATATCGTATCAATCATCATCATTATTCATCTTGGGCTTATCGGGAGCGCCACACTCTTCATCATCCTGCGTGCTCACCATACAGCTCCACAGCGAGCCCTCGCCACGCTGATTACCAATGAAGCCAGGCAATGGAGCACAGATACACAGACAATGAGGCCGACACAGCCCTTTGCGCCTTCAAGCACAAAAAGGATACAGATTGCGCCTTTCTTTAGCCACTATTATCAGCTCCACGGAGCAGAGAACTGCCTGGGAAGAGCCATCACCAGCGCCATTCCCACCAGACAGGGCTGGCTACAATTTTTTCAATTCAGCGCCTTACTCCTGAGACCAACTCAACCATTACTGCTACCAACGCCACAGGATATCACATTCGCATTAGTCGATCATGGCTCAAAAGATACACACACCAAGATTATTAATTTACCGCTTATCCAGGCATTACTTATTGCTGGCGCACAGATTCCCATTGGAGGGCTGAGAAGTAATCTCACTTACGTTGATCTGCGCAAAGCAACAGCTCCTGAACTGATGAGATCAGCTCCCTCCCCAGAAAGCAACCCGACGCTTCAAGCAGGCATTTTTATTCAGGGAGGCACGAGAGGCGGCAGAGCAGTAGGACATGTTATTACGTCAGCATTCTGGCATTATATGCTCAACAAGTACAACGCACCCGATGGCTGGCAAATAAATTTCGGCGCTCCATTAACGGAGGCTCTCACATTTACACTCTGGCAAAAAAAAGTCATTCATCACATGCAACTACAAGTTTTTGCCCGGGGAGTGCTACTACTTGACCAGGATAGCTCCAGGCGGGCACATCGGCCAATCATTCAGCGGCTCGCCACCGGCCCAGACTATCTATGGATCATGGGGCCGCCGACGATAGCAACTTCCATCCAACCCACCATCTGGACGTCCCTCTCAACGATGCTCTTCGCTACCCCGGCTGCACGTAGACCGCTGGCACATGTTGGGAGGAATTTTGCGCTGACACTGCTCGGGGCAACTCTCTGGGCAAGAAGTCGACTCTGGTATCAAGTCCAATGGGCCTTGCCCAGAGGCCGAAGAAACGGTTGGGTGTTAGCAGACACAATGAGTATCTTTCCGCACTATCATCAGGCCGCCTGGTCATCATTTGACGTGCTTTCGCCAGCGCTTGCACGCTATCTGGCACAGCAAGGCGATAATGTGAGTACACTTCTCTATGATGTTACCCGGCAGCGCTACTATAACTATCAAAGTAGTAACCTGCTTATTGCTGCCAGTTCTATCAAAGTGCCAATCATGTTAACTTTTCTTGATATGATTGAGCGACAGCGACGTACTATCAGTAGTAATGAATTGACGTTGCTCACAACGATGATTGAGAATTCTAATAATGACGCTGCTTCGATCCTCTACTATAATAAGATCGGAAGCGCCAAAGGCATCTCAGCATTTATGCAGCGCATCGGAGTAAGTAGTATCCAACCGGACGCCTCAGCCTGGGGATATAGCCTGATCAATCCACAAGCGATGGTCAGCCTCCTCACCAGGCTGCATGCCGGATCAATCTTGAGCACCGATCATCGCCAACTTGCGCTTAATCTGATGCAGCACGTTGAAGCCGATCAAAGAATAGGCATTGGCGATACTGCACCTGGTTCAGCGTATGTAGCGATGAAGAATGGTTGGGTGGTTGGTCCAAATAATCTCTGGGTCATGAACACCTCTGGCATCGTGACATTCAAAAAAGAGACCTATATTCTCTCTGTTTACACACAAAATCAACCAACGTTGCTGGCTGCGCAGACCATTGTGAACAAGGTCTGTGCCAGTATTGTTCCGTTAATCATCTAAAAAGATCAGATCGAGGGCTCCATAGACCTTTCTGGCTTATGGAATAGAAGCTATTTCACAATTGTTCACTCGTAAGTACGATAAGAACAACGCATAATCGATAGTTGTATCACTTTTACGTCTAAAAATAGAAACGCACATGTTAAGGAGCCCTCCAGTTATCAGGAGCTATTTATTTTGAAAATCGCACTTCTCTCCCCCTTCATCCATCCTATTGCGGAACCTTTTGCAGGAGGAACCGAAGCATTTATTTTCCATTTCTCCCGAGCCCTCTTGCAAAAAGGGGTCGAAGTAGTCTGCTATGCCTGCGAGGGGTCATATATTCCCGGAGTCGAGATCCGTACTTTTGCGGTTCCTAAAGATGCGCTCTCCTACCCCCACGCCTCCAGAGAGATGGCTGGCGATGATATACTGGTCATTCGTGCGTATGAAGATGCTATCATGCATCTGGCAATTGAAGATGCACGTACTGATCCATCGATCGACATCTTACACAATCACTCATTCTCGGCCATTCCATTTTTTCTCTCGCACCTGATTGAGATGCCCATCATGCATACGCTGCATCTGCCACCGATGCTCCCAAATATGACCCATGCCCTGAGTTTTTGTAAAAGCCGCAACATAGTACTGCCAATTGTCGCCATTTCTCAGCAGCAGGCTCGGCTCTGGCAACCGTATTATCCAGTCAGCACCGTCATTGCCAACGGCATCGACGTAGAAACACTCCCCTTCAGCCCAACCCACAATGACACACTCGCCTTCGTAGGACGCATTGATCCAGATAAGGGATTAGAGGATGCGATTGCGGTTGCCTCACTATTAGGGAAGCGGTTAGCCATTTATGGGGAGCCACAGCCTTATAACTACAGCTATTTTGAGACATCGATTCAACCACTTTTGAAAAAGCATCCCAATGTCATCTATCATGGCCTGGTCACCCAGCAAACCCTCTTTCAAGCCATCTCGCAGGCGCAGGCGCTGATCTTTCCAATCAAGTGGGATGAGCCATTTGGCAACGTGATTATCGAATCAATGGCGGTGGGGACACCTGTCGTGATGTATAATCGTGGCTCCGCCTCGGAGTTGATCACCGATGGCCTCAATGGAGCCATTGTGCCACCCGATGATATCGCAGGTCTGGCTAAAGCGATAGAGCAGGTAGCAACTATCGATCGTTCTGCGTGTTCGTTATCCGCACGAACGCACTTTAACATGGCTACCTGCGCCGAAAACTACCTCGCATTTATTCAGACCATCAATCAGATTTTGATCTCCTGAGTAACGCTGATTACTCCTCAGAGCGTCGGCCAGAGAGAAACTGATCAAGTGCTCCATGGACAAAGACATGCACATACATCATAGTAACTTGCACGCGCAGAGCAGGAGTCAAGGCATGCTCTACTTGCAAGCGCCGTACAGCACTTTCGGCCAGGGGATAGGCATACGCTTTCAAGTCAGAAAAGACACTACCATCAGGGGTATAGGTAAAGACAAAGTCGCCATGCTCAATCGCAGATCGTCCAGCCAACCATGCCTCCCTGCCGATTGGAGCCCAGATAGAAAGTGAAAGTTTCATAAATACCTCTCTTTTGCCAACGCATGCAGATATATTTATATAATGAGGTCCATTTTACACTACCACAAATACCGAGACAAGGCCGTCCCATAGGCAACATTGATAGAAAATTGCAAGGGATGATAAGAAAGAAAAATTGAGCTGCGGCGATCAATGTTTTTCACCGATGAAAAACCCTGCTGATTGGCCCCAAGGCACATTGCGTGGCACCATTAAATATCAGGAATAGCTACTGGCAGTAGGACATATCCATAGCCCAGGATGCAATAGATATAGATACCTGACCCACGCAGTTTCCCACGTATCCGGTCAACATGTTTATCCATCATCAAGCGCACTTTTGCATCTACATCGCACCGGTAGACATCCATAGCCAGATCAGTATAAGTGACAGGGGTCCCAGCCAACAAAGGTGAAAAAAACTGATATTCGGTCCGCGTGAGTTCGATCAATCGGTTCTGGATACGTATCATGCGGCGCTGAGGAATCAATCGAATATCATCAATATCAACGGCAGAGACAAACGACGTTGCCAAACTATTCATAAGCGATGAGATCCTTCCAGAGTTAAAGCTCCTTCTAGCACAAAAACCACTTTCTCATACATGCATTTCATCTCCACACAAATATTGTATAGAGAAATTCTTCATGAATCAACGGCATTTTTTTCAGAAAAGATAGCCATGAACCGTCGACTCTCTACAATCCACAAAAATTCATAATTAATAGCTGCACCTTTCGGTAAACATATGTTACAGTATTTAAACAGTTATTTCAAATATACCATCGCGGAGACGGAATTTATTCCTAGCCCATATGATTAGAAAGGTTGTTTAAATAGACTCAATCGTTATACAATTTCTCCAGGTAAAAAAAACTGCTATACATATACTGCTTGCTACAAAAATACTTTTAAAAACTAGTGTCTATGATTCATAGAGAAAAGTTTCATTACAATGGAGTAGCCAAGCACTCCAATAGGGAGTAAGCCAGGGCTTTTCTGTGAAAAGAGGAGGTAAATTCTAAAAGAAAAGTGTGCATTTTGTCCCTACCTTCCTCTATCAGATTACCAGGGCTCGTTTTATACTATAGGGAGGGGACTTCTGGCAAAAGCAGGCCCAGGCAAGAGAAAGGACAATATCGGCCTTGATAGACAAAGCAATTGATTTACAAAAGGGTTTGATGATTCGTGGCTACAGCTTAACAGAATTTCTTGGCTATGAAATGGCTACGCTCGTCTATCATGCTCAAACGGAAGAGCTCTGGCTTCCACCAGAGATTACTATCCGGCTTTTCCATCTTCCCGATACGTTTTCAGCTCAGGAGAAGGCCCGTTTCATGAGCAATTTTATCGATGAAGCTCAACGTATGATTCTGCTCCGTCATAAAGCGCTTTTCCCTCTCTTTGGTTACGGAGAGCTGGATGATAGCGCTTATCTGCTCACGCCTTCTATTCCCGGAGAGACATTGGCGATGCGCATGAAAAGGAGAGATCCCTGGAGCCCACAGGAGGCACTGGAGTTACTTGTGCCGCTCGCCGATGCCATCGATACGCTTCATCATCACGGCCTGATCCATCAATTTCTCAACCCTGCTCAGATTCTCATCACACACGAGCAGGTGCCACAAATCACGAGCCTACGGCTAGCGCAAATGGTCGGCATGCAGAATATACATCCATCGCCGCAACCCATCGCGCACCTACAGGCACTGGATGGCAACTACCTTGGTGAGCCAGAATATCTGGCCCCCGAAGTAGTAAAGGGCGATCAAGCCGATCAGCGCTCCGATATTTATAGCCTGGGAGTGCTTCTTTTTGAGCTCTTAAGCGGTCGAACACCCTATAGCGGCGACAACTATCTCACTACCGCCAGAAAGCATCTTTTTGAGGTACCATTGGCCATACGCGAGCTGATCCCAGATCTTCCAACGCAACTGGAGATTGTGATCAATCGCGCCATACACCCGCTTCCTCAGTACCGCTTTCAGACGGCACAGGATTTTATCACGGCCTACCAGCAGGCGTTACAAGAGCATAAGCTGCCATCCTATACATCTATGCTTGAGGCTCTGATGCTGCAAAAGCAGAGTTTGCCAGAGGTCGCTGACGTCAATTATGCACTCTCGATGTCCTACCTTACTGCCAAAGATGAAGCTCAGATTATGCTCGAAGACGATGCCCCATCTACTCCTGAAGATCAGGAAGCTGATGCCTGGTTAAACACGTCTCCGCCTCCCGTCGCCACAACGCGTACGCCGACGCCGATGAGGCAGCAAACTGATCAGATTCCCAGGCAGCGTATCGATAAAGCGACAGCGCTCAATGCAGCGCGGCGCGAGCAAACGAATGATCAACAACCAGATGCGCAGACGCCAAAGGCGCATCCAGCACGTAAACAATCTGGTGCTCCCAATAGACGAGATACCACCTCCTATGAGACATCATCGCTCTATTAAAAGCATCAAAATCGAAGCCTCACCTTCCCATGCGCATATGAGGAGATAATTATCTATGGATTCCAGTCCTATATCCCAGGGAAAAAATATACACATTCTTAGTTCCATGCGTCGCTTACCTTATTTTTTACCAGCGGCCCTAATATTCTTAACTTTACTCGTCAGTATGTTTTGTATGAGCGTTGTTGCATCCTGGTTAGAAATTTTTATTCCGCTTCTCACATGTATCATTACAGCAGTACTTATCCTATCCATAGTACGGACCTATATTGAGGATCAACAAAAAGACCAGAAAGATCTTATCGCTCAGATTTCTTCCACCTGTCAGGCGATCATAGAAGGGAAAAAAGCAGAGCCTATTCACGTCGCGCAAGACAATAAAGAAGTCATCAATCTTACTGCTATCATCAACACACTGCTAGAAAAGAATATCAAAAGCCAAAAAGAAGCCAACGCGAATAAAAAAGAACTTGCGACGCTCAATGCCCAGATCGAGCAATTTACGAAAACGATTCAACCTGTAGCTGATGGTGATTTACGGATTGCAAAAATCCCTATGCCTGGAAGATTAGAAGAGATCACCACTATCTGTACCGAGTTGGTTGAAGATACAGCGCAATTAATTATATGGGCGCAAGATATGTCCAAGCATATCATCCAGATAGCGCACCAGCTCATGACGCAATCGGTCGAAATCACACGGTCGACAGAAAAGCTTGTCGAGCAAGATAGCACGACCATCCAGGCATTGGAAAGTCTCGTCATTCTGGCGCAGCGCCTGGAGCAGACGCTCTCTACCGATCTTGAAATCTTTCAAGCGAGCTGGACATCGCTGCAACACAAACAGCAGATAGCCAACACTTATAGCAATCATATAGATGTCAGATCTTCTAATCCAGCCGCCGAAATGGATCTGTTTCCACTCGTCTTGAACGAGCCACTGGCAATATCCAAAACCACCGAGGAACAGTTCGATTCAGGCCCGCTGTTGACGAATCTATTGGAACGAGCGCATGAAATTACCGGCCTGGCAGAGCAAACGACAATCAATCATGACAGCTTTGCGCAGACCGTCTATCAGATCAATGAAGTGATTATGCAATTTTCCAGCATGGTCAACTTGATGGCAACGCTCGCTGATCGGTGGCGTCAGGCAACAGAAAATTATACACTTCCAATAGATGAAACAAACGACACATCACAATTTTAGGAAAATACATTATTATGACACAAGATACAAATAGACGGTTCTTACTTATCCCACTCATTATCATTATCGGCTGCCTGGGATCATTTCCTATTGCCCAGCATTTTCTTGTTTCAAGCAAACTACAACCGACTAAAACCGTCACAATTACATACAAAGATGGGCAATGTACCTCTAGCATACTTGCCCAGGCTGCAGCATTGCCAACGCCGGTAATACCAACACCTACTGCTACAGCCACCCCTGTTGCGTCAAAGCCGACACCAACAAAAACACCAACAAAAACACCAACACCGCAGTCCACGCCAACCATAGCAGCCTCGCCAACACCAACGTCAGTTGCGTTGCCCGATACGCTGACAACGGTTTGGAAACAGACAAACAATACGCTTCAGGATTATACCCGTGCCCAGGGCTGCGCGACAGCATTCGCCGATACGTACGAAACGTACAACTATCAGCAACTGGAAAGCATCACAGCTGCCCTGCCTATGCTTTCAGCCGACGGAAAAAAGCTCTTTGCCGAAGGATATGGGCAGAGAAAACCAGATCCACGCACAACCGAAAACTGGAAGCAACAGGTCGTCACAAATGCCGTTGTCCAAATGGCATCGGCCACGACACCGACATTAGAAACATACACCTATCAAAACAATGAGCTCTTTCTTACATTCAATGTGCAGTATCAACTGACCACATATACAAAGGGCGTCAAACAAATCACATATGCCTCCATGACAGTGCGACTCAAAAAAACCAAGCCAGATGCCACGATACAAGGTGTTGGTTGGCAGGTTTCTGACTGGCGTGAAAACCAGCAGGCATAGTCAACGAGGAAAAAGGTACAGAGGAGAAAAGGATGTCACAGCATTTTCTGCACTACACGATTACAAGTACGCTGGAAAAACGCGCAGCCAGTACAACCTATCTAGCTGTTCGCGACCTTGGACCAGCACGTACCGTCGCCTTAAAAATCTTTCAAGAATCCAGCTTCAAGGATGAATCCGAGCAACAAAAGTTCGTGCTTGAGGCTGAAAAATTCAGCCTTCTCAGCAATTCACATATCGTGCCTATGATTGAGGCAGGAGTCGAAGAGGAACAAGCATATATCGTCAGTGAATATATGCCCAATGGCTCGCTACGTGTGCGTCTGGATCGGAGTTATCCACAGCGACTTCCGCTCCAGCAAGCCTTAACTATTATCTCACAGATCGGACAAGGGCTCGCCTACCTCCATGCTCGCTACCTGGTTCATGGACAGATTAAACCTGAACATATTCTCTTTGATACCAATGGACGCGCACTCCTGTCCGATCCCTACTGCTCTACCCGTCCCGCACCCTGGGGCATAGACAACGAAAACGCCAGCGATGCGTATCGCTATCTGGCACCAGAACAATTTGAGGGTGAAAGCACTGCATTGAGCGATCAATATGCGCTCTGCTGCGTAGCCTATGAGCTCTTGACAGGACGACCACCGTTCACGCTCAGAGATCCACAAGCATTAGAAGAGCAGCAAAAATATATCATACCGGGCTCGTTCAGTAGTACGCTCCCTGATCTATCGCTCACGATCGAGCAAGCCATCCTGAAAGGACTTTCTAAAGAGCCATCACAACGTCATGCCGACATCATCACATTTTTAGCGGCATTACAGGCCAGCAAGACTTCGACGGCTCCCGACCTTCCTTTGCCGCGTTCGAAGCGCAGAAGCCAATCCTTAACTCCTTCTATCCCCATCGCGCCATCCATCCCTACCCCGCCGCCGATGCCAGCTAAAAAGCCTGCCGAACTGTCGACAAGCGCCACGCAGCCTCAGACGCCCAGCAGTGAGATAGAGGAGACAATCGATGCCTTTGAGAACAATAAAGATAGCATCTTCGCATCCCTATTCGGTATAAAAACGCCACCGAAAGAGCCAATTACACCCCTGCCTCCTACTCCAGAAGAGGATCAATATCCCGATGATCTCTTTGAGATCGCCACATCCCATCTTCAAGCGCAAGATCATCTCGACGAGATGGATGATCTGCCAACGCCACCTACGGTTCATGACGAGGATGAGGACCAGTATCTTGACGATCTCTTCGCAATGCCTACATCTCATTTCGACGAGAAGCAGGAGCAAGACGATGATCTTTTCGAGATGCCAACGTCTCATCTCAGCGAGAAGCAGAAACTGGACGATATTCTCGAGATGCCAACGTCTCATCTCAGCGAGAAGCAGAAACCGGACGATATTCTCGAGATGCCAGCAGCCACCATTCGAGCCAATGCAGTTGGGTCGTTGGATGAACTTCTGCAAGAGATGGCAATAGAAGATGAGCTACTGATGTTGGGGAAAAATGCCTATCCCGGTTCATCAGAACCATATCATGCAGGTGCGATACCACCGATGTCTACATACCCCGAGGATGAGGAAGATGAAGAAGCCACAGTACAATTCGTCTATCCTGAGGAGGATGATGTACAGCCAGCACCATACGAGCCAGAAGAACTGGTTGCCGTTGGAGCAGCTGCCGCTGCCATCCCTCTTGCCTCAACTGTGCCACTGGGACAAACACCACCTACGCCTGTGGTGAAGCGTAGCGGCGCACAATCTTCGTCAAACTTTTTCGTCACATCGCTGGATAGCCTGCGCAATGGAGATTTTGTCTCACAGAGGACAGTGCTATGGGCAGTGCTGCTCTTGATTATGATCGGCAGCCTGATGACCTATAATGCATTGGCAGCCACAACCCCACAATCATCTTCGCTTGCACTATTCGCTACGGATACCACTCCTACACCCAAGGCGGTGCTCGATCAGTTGGGATTTTTGCCTACAGCCACTGCGACCAGCAAGCCTACGGCCATACCCACTGCCACTGCCACACCGAAGCCCAAGCCTACAGCAAAGCCAACCAAAAAGGCCACACCGAAGCCCAAGCCTACGCCCACAGCGACAGCTACAGCCGTACCGGTATACGTTCCACCGGTTATTATACCGACGCCTACGCCAAAGCCTACGCCAAAGCCTACGCCAAAGCCTACACCAAAGCCGTCTCTTATCTATTCAAATACTGTCTCGACGCAATCGACGACAACAAATGTCACAGTGATGGCATTTATTCCAAATTTAACTGTTACCAATACCAGAATTGAGGCGGATATCGTCACTCAGGGCAATGGAGGAGGCATCGTTTTCCGCAACAATGGCACAAGTTCCTACCGCCTGCGCATTAGCACCAATGGTACTTACGATCTGGTAACACCGGCAAAGGCATTGGCAAGTGGCTCCACTTCAGCCATCAAACAAGGCAATAGTGTTTCTAACCATGTCACTATCATAGCCAAAGGAAGCCAGATCACTGTCTGGGTCAACTCAACCATGATTATCAACTTACAGGACAGCAGCTCGAGCTCCGGTAGCGTAGGTATCATGGCCAACGATTTCGGCACAGCTACCACGACCACCTGTGTGCTCAACGTCTATACAGCTTAAGGAGAAAACAGCACAAGAGGAGGCTGAAATATCAGCCTCCTTACCTTACTATCAGGGAAGTCAGAGACCTGAGCAAGCAAGTTCAATACAGCTCATGATCAAATAAAAATTTTCGCATCCAGGCATAAACCTATCGTAACAAAAGAGCAGCCCAATCACTATTTGAAGCAATCCATAGATCCTAATTAATATGCAATTATATTTATCCTGATACTCATACATGGCTGCTATAACAATTGATACATGTGAATAACAGACAATAATTTGTAGCTCAGTACTCATCAAATGAAGGAAATCAGAATGTCGCAGCATTTTCTGCACTATACACTTACAAGCACGTTGGAACGACGTACAACTGGCACAACGTATCTGGCCATCCAGGACGAGCAGCCGGCTCGTACTGTCGTCTTAAAAATATTTCACAAACCGACCTTTAGCAGCGCATCTGAGCAGAAAACATTCATGGAGCAGGCAGAAAAGCTCATCCAACTCACCCACCCACACCTTGTCCCAATGCTTGAAGCAGGTATCCATGAGGAACAGGCCTACGTTGTTAGCGCCTACCTACCAAATGGCTCGTTGCGTATTCGTCTGGATAGAAACTATCCACAGCGACTTCCTCCTCAACAAGCCTTCGCGATCATCACACAGATCGGACAAGGGCTATCCTCTCTGCACGCCCACCGGCTCACACATGGGCAGGTTACTCCTGAACATATTCTCTTCGACGCCAGTGGACAAGCACTTCTATCTGATCTCACCAGCGCCACAAGACTGGCTCCGTGGGATGCCGACAACGAACATATAAGCGATACATTTCGCTATCTAGCCCCAGAGCAATTTGGTAATGAGCAGAGCGCATTGAGCGACCAATACGCACTCTCCTGCATTGCCTATGAACTACTCGCAGGGCGCCCACCATTTACACTTCGAGATCCTCAACAACTGGAAGAACAGCATAAGTACGCAGAACCCACACCTCCGCGTAAGATTATGTCATATCTCTCGCCAACCATTGAGCACGCGCTTTTAAGAGGTCTGGCCAAGGATCCAGCCAATCGTCATGCAGATATCTCTACCTTTCTGATGGCACTCCAGCAGGTACAACCAACGCTAACCGGAGCTGACCTTCCCTTGCCACGCTCAAAGCGCAGAACAACATCCTTAACGCCACCAGGCCCTCCATCACGTCCTGGCAGCACTCAGCCGGAGCAAGCAGTCCCCACACCAGCGATGCCACCTATAATCGCACCGCAATCATCTACCCAGCCAATACAGGCCGCACAAGCAAGTGCGCCGGTAGAGCTACCGGACAATCTTTTACCAGCAGAAAATCCACCCCTGGACGAGGCAAAAGAGGAGGAAGAAGAGGCCATCGGTCCTGGTATCCCAGAGCTTGGCATCAATGCCCTTTTCGCCCCACTTTTTAATACAAAGATACCCAGGGTTGAAGCTGCACAACCACCATCATCGCTGCGCGAAAATATCAGGGCCGCATCGCTCCCTACGGCACCAATTTTACACGACGAACCTTCACAAGCAGCACCTATCCTTGATGATCAGCCATTGCCAGCAATGGCCATCAACGAGAAGCCTGCGCAAGAGGCTATTTTTGCTGACGAACCTTTGCCCACTGTGACGCCGAATGAAGCGCCTCTATTTAAGATCGAGGAGCATATCACTACTTCAGAAAGAGGATTAGAAGAGGAGGAAGCACTTCCTCCTGCGTTAGCGACTCCTGATGCTTTAGACGATTTTGCTCTATTCAACCCGATCAGACTGGAACAGGACGATACCGTTGAAATTTTCGCTACAGATCAAGATGATATGGTTGAAATTTTTGACAAAGAACCAGAAAATAGCTCTCTCGATGAGCTCCTACAAACAATGGCACTCGAAGAGGAGCTGATTGTAGCGGATATACATACCAGACCAACGCCAGCTCTGGAACAACAGCAACTGGATAACCAGACGCATGTTGCTGATCTTCCTACAACAGCGTTGGAAGCTGTCGCTCAACCTGATATCTCTACGCCAGAAGCTGTCTCTCAACCTGATGGAGACGACAAAGACACATTACTCATACAATCAGACCATAAAGTATCCGGTACCACATCACTATTCACACTCTTATCTGCAAAACAGGTCCAGGAGAAACCCATCGCGGCACAGCCTGCCATTCTGGCGCGTCAAGCCCCACAAAAACGCGAGCTGGCCATCGTGATGTGGTCCCTGATACTCCTCGTAATGCTTGGCAGTCTGTGGACCTATAGTGCACTGGCTGCGACAACACCGACGCCATCGACCCTGACGCTGCTTTCAAATCTCTCTTACCCAACGCCGAAGGCTACGATTGACACGCTGGGAATCTTGTCTACCGAGGGCAACGACGGATCTATAGCACTCGTCATACCAACCGCGACCTCAGATCCGGTCTCAGTTCCAACCAAGAACCACCCAACGCCCAAACCAACATCCAAACCAACTGAAAAAGCAAAGCCCACTACTCCATCTATAGCAATTGCCATACCAACGCCCAGGCCAACCAGAGCAGCAATTGTCCCAACCGCTACGCCCAAACCGGCGGCGACAACGACTCCGCCCAAGCCGACGGCCACGCCACAGCCCACAATGCCAAAGGGGGGACAAATCATCTGGTTACGCTCTATTGTCAATAACATGTATGTACGAGCCGCAACTGAGCAGTCAGGTTCTCCGCTGCAAGTCACAGCCACGCAGGTTCAAACACAAGAGGAGTTTAGAATCATCAACAATGGAGACGGCACAGTGGACTTCCAGGCTGTCGTCAATGGGAAATACGTCAGTGCCAAAGGTGACCAGACAAATACACCGCTACTGGCAACCGTCACTGAGATGAATGGCTGGGAGATATTCAATTGGATCAATCTTGGAGGTGGAAAGGTCGCGCTGAAAGCCCGCGAAGGGTATTATGTCAGCGCTGCTCTCACAACCAAAAATTCGCCTCTGGAGGGTGTGGCTTCAAATATAAGTACCTGGGAAACCTTTACCTGGGGAACTGTTAATTAATGAGACAGCAAGGCTGTTCAAGCAACATAAAAAAAGAAAGAGCAAGAGCATGTTACCAACATAACATGCATTGCTCTTTCCCCAAGAACTATTTGCGAAACACACACATCTTCAACGATGTGTCGAGCCAAATTTATCGCATCAATATATCAGGCAGATTATTCGCGACCTATTCCATTGCACATTCATACCGTGTAGGTGATAAATCCGTAAGCAATTATATTTATTTTAGTTCCTGTGACGAGACGGAGATGACAATAGGTTTCGCAAACAATGGCACGCTCAGTATTTATAAGCGAAGGAAAACAGAATGTCGCAACACTTTCTACACTATACAATTACGAGCACGTTGGAACGACGTACGGCCAGCGCTACCTATCTAGCGATCCACGACGAGCGGCCAGCACGCACGGTAGTCTTACAAATCTTTCATAAGCCAACTTTTAGCAACGTATCCGAGCAGAAAACCTTCTTGCAGGAGACTGAAAAATTCACGAATATCAGTCATGCGCACCTTGTTGCGATCCTCGAAGCAGGCATCCACGAGGAGCAGGCATATATTGTCAGTACCTACATGCCAAACGGCTCGTTACGCATCCGTTTAGATCGAGCGTATCCACAGCGGCTCCCGTTCCAGCAAGCCATGACCGTTATCTCACAGATCGGGCAAGCACTGACCTACCTACACGCCCGCTATCTCATCCATGGACAGATTACACCTGAGCATATCCTCTTCGATACAGGTGGACGTGCTTTATTAGCTGATCCCTACTGCTCCACCAATACGCCACCGTGGGGCTCCAATAATGAAAATGCTAGCGATGATTTCCGTTATATCGCCCCCGAACAATTTTCCGATGGGCCGAGCGAGTTGAGCGATCAGTATGCTCTCTGCTGCGTCGCTTACGAATTGCTGGCAGGTCGACCGCCCTTTACACTCAGGGATCCCGCGAAGTTAGAAGAGCAGCAAAGATATGAAGAACCAACATTACCCAGGCAGCTTGTCTCCACTCTCTCTCCAGAGATTGAACTGGCGCTCCTGAAAGGGCTCGCCAAGGAGCCGGCACAACGCCATGCAGATGTTGCCACATTTCTAGCAGCCCTGCAACAGGTACAGGCCACGATAAACAGCCCCGATCTTCCTTTGCCGCGCTCAAAACGCCGCACATCATCCCTCATTCCTCCGATACCAACATCGCGACCTGGTCACACAGGCTCCAATGCACCTATATCCGCATCGCGACCTGACAACATGGACTCCAACCCACCAATCTCAAATCGTCCATCACAGCCGACAGGGATACCCAAATCATTTGCCCAGAGATCGCCTTCAGCCTCAAAACCATCATCTTTCGACCAATCAAGTGGTCCCATGCAGACACCATCTTCTGCCGGGCGAGAAACAGAAGATCCCCTCAAAACAGTCCATCTTGCGGCGGAAGATCCCGGCAACGACGCGATGTTCTCATCTCGCTTTGGCCTAAAAGCGCCTGCGCCTCATACCTCTCGACCAGCATCCAGGCCCCAAAATATCTCTCCGGCCTCCAAACCCGAAGGTATTCCCCCGGTTTACAAACCCGAGAGGATTCCAGAGGACGACTTTGACAATTTCCTTGAGGAATTGGCGCTCGAAGAAGATGCATCCGATCTGATCATGTCCGCACCTCCTCGTCAGAACGCCCTCCCTGATAACTTCAATGACTTTATGGAAGAGATGGATCTTGAAGATAACTCAACCTCGGGTTTAATTATGTCCCCGTCTGCTCCTCAGAACGCCCTCTCCAATAACTTCGACGACTTCTTGGACGATACAGCACAGGATAATCGGACAAAAACGCGTGCAGTGACACCCTCAATACCTCCACCAGCCGCCAAGAATGTCACCTTTGATCCCTTCGAAGATATGTTGCAAGAGATGGCTCGCGAAGAGGAAATAATGCTCGCTACCAGTTCTTACTCCAGCCTCACGGAGGATGACGATCAAGACGAGGCAGATACCACGACAGCAGGAGCAGCCTCAAATGGGGCCGTCGTACTCAATACCAGCGCAGCATCTGCGTCATCGCCATTGCGGACAACAGTGGTGACGCCATCCGGATGGCAGGCCGCCACAAAAAATATCTCAACCATCGTCATCTGGTCTCTGGTACTCTTGCTAATGTTCGGGTGCCTGCTGACATATACTGTCCTGGACGCCATAACGCCGACCTCATCGGCGCTCACGCTGCTGGCTACCCTCCCTACTCCAACGCCGAAAGCAACCGTTGACGCCTTAGGAATCTTGTCGCCCGAGGAGATAAACAGCACACCAACCACCGTTCCAACAGTAGAAGCAACCCCTACGGCCCAGCCAACTGCCAAGCCCACACCAAAACCAACCGCCAAGCCCACGCCAAAACCAACCTCCAAACCCGCTCCGACCGCAACACCAACCGGACCGACGATACCGATCACCGTCCCAACATCGGCACCTATAGTCCTACCTACGCCAACACCAAAACCAACACCTATACCGACTGTGCCGATAGGACAAACCGTCTGGCTAAAAGCGACGGCCAATGGAGACTACATTGACGCCTCGCTCAATACCAACGCTCCATTGTTTGCCAATGCCACTCAGGTACAAACCTGGGAGAAATTCCGTGTCCTTGATGCTGGTGGTGGCTATATCGCCTTACAATCCGTCGGAAATGGAGACTATGTCAGTGTCAGAGCAGACACAGCGAACGCTCCCTTGCAAGCCGAGTCGACCACGATTGATGATTGGGAGGAGTTCAAATGGATTATCCTGAGCGACGGTAATATCGCACTGCTCTCCAAAGCAAACGGAGACTATGTTAGTAGCTGGCTCTCGACTGCCAACACTCCACTCTATTGCCAGGCAACCAGGGTCAGCACATGGGAGACGCTCAAATGGGGAACCGCAAACTAAAGCTAAAAGGATAAAACATGTCGCAGCACTTTCTGCACTATACAATTACCAATACACTGGAGCAACGCACCAACATTTCAACCTATCTTGCTACCCATGACCAGCAACCCGGGCAAAGTGTGATGTTAAAAATATTTCATCAACCGACGCTTACCAGAGCGTCCGAGAGAGATGCATTCTTACAGGAGGCGGATAGGTTCAGTCAATTGAGCCATCCCTCTCTTGTCCCGCTCATTGAGGCAGGCGTCGAGGGGAAAAAGGGATACATTATCAACGCATACATGCCAAACGGTTCACTGCGCGTGCGAATAGATCGAGCATATCCACAACGACTCCCATACCGACCAGCGATGGCGATCATCATCCAGATCGGGCAGGCACTCTTTCATTTACACGCGCGCAATCTGATCCATGGGCAGGTACAACCAGAGCATATTCTCTTTGATGCTCATGGACGGGCACTGCTCTCCGATCCTTATTGCTTTCCCAATCCTCCAAACTGGACAGCCAGCAGCGAAAACGCCAGAGACGTCTTTCGCTATCTGGCTCCGGAACAGTTTGATGGTATCCAGAGCAAGTTAAGCGATCAGTATGCCCTCTGCTGCGTCGCCTACGAACTATTCACGGGTCAACCGCCATTTACGCTCCGGGACCCACAAAAATTGGCCGAACAGCAAAAGCACGCCGAGCCGACACCTCCCAGACAACTTGACTCCAGCCTTTCACCAGCTATCGAACAAGCACTGCTGCAAGGGCTTGCCAAAAATCCTAGGCACCGCCATGCAGACATCGCCGCTTTCTTGATAGCTCTTCAGCAGGCGCAGACAGAGATAACAGGAGCAGAACCTCCATTGCCACGCTCAAAACGTCGCACATCCCCTCTGGTACCTTCTCCACCTCCAGCGCGCCCAAATGCCACAGAAGTGAAACAGCCAAAAACGACGCCTCCAGCGCAGCGCCCAAGCAATACAGAAGAGATACGAGAAGTAATGCCTCCCACGCTAAAAAACCTCAACAGAGAGGCTAGCTTCTCGCCTCTCGCCAACCCCAAAGTGCAGAAACCTCAGGAGATTCCTCCTATTCCCGAGGCTCAAAAAACTCAGGAGATTCCTCCTGTCCCCGAGGCTCAGAAAACTCAGGAGATTCCTCCTGTCCCCGAGGCTCAAAAAACTCAGGAGATTCCTCCTGTCCCCGAGGCTCAAAAACCACGCGAGATTTCCCTTGTCCTCGAAGCTCAGAAACCTCAGGAGATTCCTCATATCTCTAAAAATCAGAAATTGCCAGACACTTTTGACGAATTCCTGCAAGAGTTGACACACTTTAACGAAACAGAATTTGATCTGATGCCACCTGTATCTGATACGCAAAAAGCTCTACCGGAAAATCCAGATACCTTATTACAAGTAAAAAAGCACGCAACGATAGCAGAAGCGCGGCAGGATATGCCTACACCTGCCGCCCAGGATGATGTAAAAGCTTCCTTTGAGACACTGTTGCAAGAACTCGCTCTTGAAGAAGAGGCCTACCTCGAGACAATCCGCAATGAGGCAATCACAGATCAGAACAATGAGGAGCATCAAGCAGCACCGCCAGTCCCTACGTCAGTAACTGGCAGACATGCAGTTAACAGTACATCTGAATGGCAAAGCATCCGGCAACATCCTACAACTATACTGATACGTTCCCTGGTACTCTTGATCATGGTGGCTAGCTTATGGGCGTATAGCGCATCTGCGGCAAGCTCACAAACCGCATCAACATTGGAACTGCTGTCGCATCTCTCCACGCCAACGCCACAGGCAACAATCGATGCACAAGGAATTTTGCCGCCACAGGCAACAGGCACGACCAATATGAACCCATCGCCCACTGCGACACCAAAATCGGCTCCAACGGTTGCCCCTTCCCCCTAACCAGCACCGTAACACAGTACCTACAGAAAACCGGTCAGTGTCGGTGGCTGTAAAAGCTTAAAATGGGGTATAGTGAGGACGATCAAACTGTTCACTTTCAATTCAATGTTGCGAAATGGGGGGCTTTATGACATTCACTCTGATTATGCTTGGATCAGGTCTCTTCTGGACCATCACCTATATTTTGATCATTCGACGTAGCATACTCGATCAAACATATGGTATGCCAGTCATTGCACTCTGCGCCAACATATCCTGGGAGTTTATCTACTCATTCGTCCTACCATCAGATGGCATACAGCGGTTCGTCAATATCGTGTGGTTCGCACTTGATGCAGCCATCATGTATTTTTTTCTCCGCTACGGCCCCAACGAATTCGCGGATCTCTCAAAGCGCACTTTTTATACGCTTGCCACACTCACACTGATCACAAGCTTTTGTGCCGTCCTCTTCATAGAGCTTACATTTCATGATCAGGGAGCCTATTCCGCCTTCGCACAAAACCTGCTGATGTCGGTGGCCTTTATCTCCATGCTCTATCGACGCAAAGCTCTGCGCGGACAATCGATGGGCATCGCTCTATGTAAACTGATCGGGACCGCATGCGCATCACTTGCATTTTATCTCTACAATCCGCTTTCTCAGCATTCAATCTTGCTACAATTCCTCTATGTTGCGATTCTCGTGTATGACATAATATACGTGGTGATGATCTATCAACAACAAAAGCAGCAAAAAATATCACGCAACCAACTCATCTAATCATCACATCCACAACGCTCAACGTACAAGACGACCCACTGATACTCCTTCTGGAGGGCGAGTGGATCGTCTTGTACGTTAAAGTACATTTGTGCGATCAGGGTATGATTACATCCTGTAAAGTAACTGCATGCTGGGCATAATTAAGTTCGTCAGCTTGATTGACGCCGCCAGGCGTCAGAAGATCCATCACCTTTGGAACGGTGGCGGGATCAGCTGAGCAGAGCGGATCGCTGCTGGCAGCCTGACATACACCGAATGAGTAGGCCCCCGGTGTGGCTGTAAAAGCACGTGCGAGATCTGAGCTAAAGCCATCCTGTCCAGTTAGCGTGACGGTAAAGCCCCAACCTGATGTCGGCGTCCCGAGTGTAGCCTTTGGTACGCTGAAGGTAATGTAGCGCGAGATGGCGTTGGCACTGATCGCAATCATCCCCAGAGTGTTTCCCTGCGCATCGACATAACGCTGTCCGAAGCCTTGTACCTCCAATAATTGGCTCCAGGCCGATCCTGGCGCGATGGTATAGTTACGCTGCGGGAACGATGCTGCGGTCGATGTGGTTGTGGCATTTGGAGTATGGACATACACATCGATCATTTGAGCACCAAGATTACTCCCAAAGGTGGGTGTCAGATCACGCGTCTGTAACTTGAAGATGATATTGGTACCATCATCATAGATGCGGAAGTCCTGGATGTCATAAGCGCCGGCATGAAAATCTGATGCAGTCGGATAGGCATAGGTACCGGGACCGTTGTCATCATTGTTTGCATCGGTCGTCTCAAAGAGCAAGGTGCCCGGCGTGTAATCATAATAGACCGTACGCTGATCATGGGCCGTGGCCCCCCTGGGACTGACTGCGACGGTGTTCAGTACCGTATTGCCTCCCCTCACCGGTACCGTTACGCTGAAAGAACCGGTCGCTGACGCTTTGGCTGTCACAGTACTTGTCTGACTCTGCTGATCGGTATTGGTTGCCGCAACATAGATAGTAGCGCCGGGAGTAGCTGTCCCTGTTACGGTAATCGATGAGCTACTGACGGCCGAGTTATTCTGAGGAGAAGTCACCGTCAATTGAGTTGTACTGGTTTTATGCGCCACATAACGATCATACGTATTACCCGGCTGCTCAAGCAGCCGATTGGAGAGAATATCGTTGAAAAGCCTCACATACGATGCAGTCGACCAGGTCAAAGGATTAGCAGAGCCATCAGGTTGTCCATTCTGGAAACCGATCGAAGCAAGCGTCGGATCGGACCCATAAGGAGAGGCTGCCAGATTGGCAACATCCCAATCCTGTTCAGGGAGCAAGCCAACACCTCCACTCATCTTCTGCATCGTTGACAGTAGCGAGACAGCCGTTGAGAGATCGCCTGTAGTCAATTGATACTCACCACGTTCAGCAGTCAGAGCCGGCCAGACATGTCCGGTTCCTTTATTGCTAGGAGCCCAGGGATGCCCATCGGTCACACCATCGCCATAGCCGTCACCGTTATAGCGATCCCATCCGGGGCCGCTGGCGGTCTGCACTTTGATGGTTTTGTCGACAACGCTAAGCGAGTTTGTAATGGTGGGATCTTGTGACGAGATTTCTCCCAGACGTACGAGCTCAAGGAAGCCGGCATCGATCACAGAGCGCTGATCCAGCGTAGGACCACCATTGCCCAGATTATAGCTGATGGCAGCGTTCGGATCTCCGGTCTTTGAGAGGCGAATAAAGTATGGATTCGTAGAGAGAGGACCAGTAGTCGTTACCGTCCAATTTTTGATCGAGCGTTGCCAATCGTCAGCGACTCCCAGCCAGAGTTGTGCACTCTGCTGATCATTGTTCTTCTGGGCAATACTGGCGGCCGCCACCAGGCCAGCGATCTCCGCAGCGATCGTCGAGGGAGAGTAACCACCTTGCTCCTCCCAACGCTCTACACCATAAGAGGGTCCATGGCTGATCACAAAGTTGGCCGCAGCCTTGATATGGTGCTGATAAAGATCACTATCCGTCATGCCCATCTGGTACGCCATGATGATCGGATAGCTGGCCTCGTCAAGCTGCGTATTGAACGAGTCAGGCGCAATCTTGCCATTCAACAGGCTATTGCGCGGCATCGAGCCATCCGCTTGCTGCTGACGATAAAACAGGAAATTCACCGCATCGCGAGCCGTCGCCCTGTCGCCATCGACATAGAGAGCCGACCAGGTCTCATAGAGGTCGCGAGCAAAGACCTCGCGATACGATCCAAAGTAGGTGTTGTTCGGATCTCCGGCCGAAACCGCCTGTCCCCATGGCGATGCCAGACTGGCCACAATCGCCCCGGGGAATGTTTTATCCTCCGACGCCTTCACAACGTTGGCATTCTGATAATATTCTTGCAGCAGTCTGGCAACATCAACGTTTGAGAGCTTGCCCGCCGGAACCAGTTGATGCGGCAACGTTAAATGTACATCATAATTGAGCCAGCCAGCCGTATATCTGGCAAGCATCGCCCCAAAGCTCCCCGACAGCGAGCCTCGTGCCGCTTGTAGTGCGGTAGCCTGCGTCTGACCCAATCCAAGAGCAAGCGTGAACGTTGAGCCACGCGAAAGATCAGTTTGCGCCGTCTGCACCACATTTCCATTGGAGGCATCGCTATAAAGGGGAGTCAACGTATGAGACGTGTCTAACTGCTGCAAGCCATCGCTACTCGTACCGACAAAGCCACTGGATACCTGCTTAAAGGGCTGAGACGCCTCCAAAGCGCTATAGATTGGTACAGCATAATCACGATTGGCAGCATTCGTTTTCGTTTGTGTATCATAAGAGATCGGGATCGGATGACCTGTAGAGGTATCAATCGTGCTATTATCAGCGCCACCATTGCCGGTTCCACCTCCGCCATTGCCGTTGATCGTTGGATCATAACGCACGTAAAATTTGTATGCAGAGAGGGCGGTTCCTTTGAGCGGTTCAAAATGTACTTGCATCACGACAGCGTTATGGTCCGGATCGGTGAGATAATCAGTCACGATGCGATACTTACCACTCTTCGCCGTAGACGTCACTTCACAGGCCAGCGCAGCACTATTCAGAGCTTTGACGGTGTAGGTCATATCGCGTGTTTGCAGATCCGTAAAGGTACTGCCATCGGTGACCACAAACTGCAAGGTGTTCACATTGGTCGTGTCTATAGTTGGATAATAGACATCGCTCAACACTCCGTTAGCGATCGTGTACCAGACTTTAGAGGTGGTATTTCTGGCTGTCCCCAGGCAATCCTTGCGAGCCAGATCAAAATAGGAGAGAGCTCCCGGCCCATCAGGCGCAGCCACTGTAGCCGCATAAGCTGGTGCGCCAGAACGCAATAACGAACTTACAGGTAAAAGGATAATCACAAGTAGAAGGAGAGGATTCCAGGCATCCTTACGTCGATTGGACCCCGCCAGGGAGGCATCCTTAAGATATCGCATCATAACATCATTGTCCTTTTAGCAATATAAAACGTTCATCATAGAAGGAAAGGAGAAGCACTAGCACTGTAATTTGTCCACATCTTTCACCATCGAAAGACGCCGCAGAGATTTTTAAATCTCCCGCTATGGCATAAACGAAACACCTTAATTATACGCTATCATCTCACATACTAGCATCTTTCTACAAGAACTATTAGAGAACACGCACATATAACAATACAGCATCATGAATTTGCCACCCTCGGATCCCAAGTAGATTACTAAAGACCTATCTGCTTTGCATTCCTGGAGAGAGAAGATTAAACTTATACAATATCTGTGGAGAAAGCTCACATGCATGCAGCCCATCAATCAGGGGAGAATGGAAGCCGCTCTAGTACTTTTTAGAAAAAATCGAAATCAAATCGTTATTTGAGACATTTCATAAGTTTTAATTAATATATTCATCAAATTTATTCTGGTTTCAGCAGTGAGGCTGCTATGGCAAGAGATGCTTACAAACAACCAATCATATTATGCTCAGCACATCTAAGATAAAATAAAGGAACACAGAATGTTGCGACACTTTCTGCGCTATACAATTACCAGCACACTTGAGCAACAAGCAGCCAGTACGACCTACCTGGCAACCCACAACGATCGACCCGCTCGCACGGTGGTGCTAAAAATCTTCCATCAACCAATCTTTACCTATACCAATGAGCGAGAGATCTTCTTGCAAGAGGCTGATAGATTCAGGCAGCTCAGCCATCCTCATATTGTGTCTATTCTTGAAACTGGGATCGAGAACGAACAAGCATATATCGTCAGCAGCTACATGCCCAATGGTTCACTACGTATCCGTTTAGACCGGGCATATCCACAGCGCCTCCCATTCCAACAAGCCACGACGATTATCTCGCAGATCGGACAGGCACTGATCTATCTGCATGCCCGCTATTTGACCCATGGACAGGTAAAACCTGAGCACATTCTCTTCGATACCAATGGACGTGCATTATTATCTGATCCCTATTGTTCCACTCTTACGCCACCATGGACAGCTCAAAATGAACACGCCAGCGATGCTTTTCGCTACCTGGCGCCAGAACAGTTCGACCACCAATGCAGCGAACTCAGCGATCAATATGCGCTCAGCTGTATAGCATACGAATTACTCACAGGTCGACCGCCCTTTACACTCAGAGATCCTCAAAAATTAGCAGAGCAACAGAAATATGTAGAGCCAACTCCTCCCAGGCAGATTATCTCCAGCCTCTCGCCCACAATCGAGGAAGCACTCCTGAAGGGACTCGCTAAAGATCCCACACAACGCCACACAGATATCGCCACCTTTCTGGCAGCCATACAACTCGTACAGACATCTATTACTGGCTCAGATCTTCCCCTGCCGCGCTCAAAGCGCCGCTCGTCAGCGCTCGTCCCTCCGATACCCACATCTCAGGAGGAGCCAGCAGCGGCTAAACAAACAACGCCAAGGTATCCCTCTCGGCCGATAGCACCACCATCATTATTCACCAGGCAGGAGCCAGAGGCTGCAACCAAACCACCACTTGCTCAGCCGAGACATCCACAACCGCCTCGCTTTCCATTGACGCGTCAGACCGATGATCCACTAAAAGAACCGCATTCTTCAAAGCCAGAGCTCAATAATGATGCTATTTTTTTGCCACTATTCGGCCAACAAGCATCGCCATCCGCGACGAAGATCCCTGCGTCCAAGCCAGAAAATGCGCCACCAGCCTCCTTTGAGGATTTTCTACAAGAAATGATACTCGAAGAAGGCACATCATCTGAGATGGTGCCATCGGAAGATCAAGCTGCCCTGCCAGAAAACTTTGATGATTTATTTGAGGAGCTCATACAAGAAGAGAGACCAAAAGCCCAGGTAGAGCCACCTCCTCCCCCCGCTCAGGACGCGATAGCCGATCCTTTTGCAGATATGCTCCAGGAGTTGGCACGTGAGGAAGAGGTACAGTTTACCACCAGCACCTATTCCGCACCAACAGAGGTCATCGCTCAGAGCAATGTGACGATGCAGACCGTAGAGCCAAATGGGATGGCCATGCTCAATGCAGACGGCACATCCCCCCAACCTTCAATCCAGCTAGCGGACAAGTCAGCAGGGATGAATATACCTGGATGGCAAGCCATCTCAAAGCATCCCAACACGATCATGGTGTGGTCGCTAGTACTCCTACTGATGCTCGGCAGCCTGTGGACATATGGTGCCCTCTCTGCCACAACATCAACATCATCCACACTCGCCTTGCTTTCTAACCTTTCGACCCCGACACCGCATGCATCCATCGACACACTGGGGATGTTGTCTCCAGAAACTTTGATTGCACATACACCTCCAAAGACTGTCCAGCCCACACCAAAACCCACCAGTAAACCCAAACCCACGCCGAAACCTACCAGCAAGCCTCAGCCCACACCACCAACAACGGCGACAGCTATCATACCAGTAATCGTTCCAACCGCCACGCCCAAACCAGCGCCGACCGCCACACCAACGCCTCAACAGATACCACAGTCCACAACGCCCCTGGGAAAAACCATCTGGCTACAAGCGACCGCCAATGGACTGTATATCGGCAAAAGCAGTCAGACAGATACGCCTCTCTACGCGGACGAAACATCGCGACAAAACGCAGCACCGATTAAGATTGTCGATGCAGGCAATGGTATGGTAGCGCTCCTGAACCTCACCAATGGACTCTATGTGACAACCAACATGAATGAATCATATGGCCCATTGGAGCCCGCCGCCAGCACAATACAGGATTGGGAAAAATTCCAATGGATCGATCTTGGCAATGGACAGGTTGCACTCAGAGCCAATCCCAATAATTGCTATGTCAGCACCTGGCTCAATACAGCTAATACACCCTTATACACAGCAGTAAAAACTATCGGCGTATGGGAAACCTTAAATTGGGGAACTGTTAATTAAGAATTGATACAACTAATAAGAATTGATACAACTAAAGAGTAGAACTTTGTACAAGCACTACTCTTTACCGTCAAGAAGGCTACTTTGTTTTAGGAAGGAATCAACCCGACTTGCTGTAATAGTTGCAGAGTATCTGCACAGAGCCAATACTCTGCAATTTTCCCGGCTTCGACGCGCAAGAGATCTATGCCCGCATACTCGACATGTTTCCCTACTGCATCAGGTGAAGCCCCTACAATGCCCCCTTGATAGGTTGCTCGAAAGAGCCAGCGGCCCGCAATGTTGTCTTCATCAACAAGAGGGCCAACCGTAGTAGTAAAGCTGTAGTCGGTAAAAACACCGATAGTGGCACCAAGCCACTGCTTCAGCCCATCAGGACCATGCACCTCGTCAGGACTATTACCAACAGGAGCAAAATGAGCGACGAAATTTGGTGCAATAATCTCATCAGCGAGGGACAAATTTCCATTCCATAACGCACTCCAAGAGAGCCAGAGTTCTTTGTTGGATGATAAAGTCATAACAATATTTCCTTTCACAATCACTATCTATCTATATAGCCTGGAACAAGCACGACTTTCCCCACCGTTTGACCCGATTCGGCCAGATGCATCGCTTCAGCCGCTTGCTCCAAAGGCATACGCCTGGCGACCTGAGCCTGGATACGTCCCTGAGCAAGCAAGGCAAACACTGCCGTCAGCGATGTACGGAGCCTTTGGTGAAATTTTTGTGGCTGCCGTGTTTTGCCGCTATTAACATCAAAGAAGTATGCATGACGACCGTTGGGTAGAACATTCCATAGGTAGAGCTTGAGCAGAAGGATAATGAACAGCGGGATCAGCGATGCGTTGCTACCAAATTTAGATTGCATGCCGGAGGACACCAGAGTACCACCGGGACCAAGCATCCGCCACGAGTTGTTGATACTTTTGCCTCCCAGAGGATCAAAAACAGCATCGACTCCATTAGGTGCAAGCTCGCGAACCTCGGCTACAAGGTTATCAGAGTGATAGTCGAGCGGCTCAGCTCCCAACGTACGCACAAAATCAAATTTGGAAGGAGAGGCTGTACCAATTACGTGCACGCCAGCGACACGAGCGAGTTGAACAAGCAAAACTCCTACGCCTCCCGTTGCGCCATGCACGACAATAGTCTGACCTGAACGCACCTTCGCCATGTCGTGCAGCATACCCCATGCAGTCGCGCCATTGACAACCATCGTCTCTACTTCAGCAGCGTCTACTCCGTCAGGCACGGGGATAAGATCATCTACAGACAACACACTATAATCGCTCCAACCCCCAACCTTGATTAATGCCGCCACCCGCTGTCCAATCGCGAACTCTGTAACAGAAGGGCCAAGTCTGAACACAATCCCTACCAGATCGTAGCCCGGCACAAAGGGGAAAGCAGGCTGACCTGGATACATTCCACGACGCATCGCCTTCTCCGCGAATGATACACCCGTCGCCTCAACTCGCACTAGCACCTCGCCTGCCTTCAGCGACGCCAATGCTCGGTGCCGCACCTGCAATGTTTCCGGCTCGCCCACCCCTGGTAGGACGATTTCCGTCGCCATAACGACATCATGATCGGTATTCGTCTGTGAAGACATAAGAGTTTCCTTTCTTGACACTGAACCCACTTCTCATTATAATTACGAGTAAATAATCGTATTTACAAAGCAATTATACGAGTAATCTATCGTATTGTCAAGGAATTTTTGTGAAGCAGATCGAGAGGTAATTTAATGGGAGAAAATCAAGAGCGCCGTCAGGCGCATCGTCAGAAACGTGGTCTGTCACGTGTGGAAGAAATTCTAGCCGCAGCAGGAACACTCTTTGTCGAGCGTGGCTACGATAATGTGACCACCAATATGATCGCGGCGCATGCAGGAGTATCTCCGGGATCGCTTTATCAGTTTTTTCCACATAAAGAAGCCATCGCACAGGCATTTGCCACCCAAAGTATTGAGCAACTCCACCGCTTTTACAATGACACGGTTTTGGTGCCAGAGGTAATGACGCTACCACTTCCACAATTTATCGACTACTTCATCGACGGATTAATTTCTTTTAACAAAAAAAATCCCGGTTATTTCGCCCTTTTGCAGGGATCAACCATCTCGCCACAACTCGCCAATGCCCTCTCAGAGCAACGCCAGGATGTATCAAGCCAGATAACAAAGGTCATAAAGTTGCTCACCCCTCACAGTTCTCCCGAACAGCGAGAAGTCATTGCCACAGTGACCTATCGCACCCTCCTGGCCCTGCTACCTTTTATTCTGAACGCTACTGACCAGCAAAGCAACGCATTCATACATGAATTAAAAACGATGATGATTCGCTATTTTGAGCCCATGCAATAGCGTCGTTTTGAGATCTGAAGCGCTGACATCTGGCGCAATGTGAGGGTAATTGAATCCTGAACGCGTGCGTCGGTCTCGTTTTCGAGGGCTTTCACCAGAGCAGGATAACAACGCTCATCTGCGAGGAGAGAGAGGGATACGATGGCAGCTCTGCGTACAGCGGGTATGGGATTGCGCAACGCCAACAGCAAGGCGTCAACGGCGGCCGGGCCTCCAATCTGACGCAGAGAGCGGACGACGCGGACACGCACAAAGAGATCCTCATCCTCAAGCAGATTCTGCAAGGGCTCGATGGCCGATAGATCTCCGATCTCGCCAAGCGCATCCACACTGCTGGCGCGGACAGAGGCTTGCTGATCGTGTAGAGCATTGAGTAAAGGCTCCAGTTGATGCTGAGACATAGAGCGCTCCATAACATTGTCTTTTTATCGATCGTCTACTATACTACAAGTGTTCATGATTTTCTCTTATTTTACCACTGGTTTGCCATAGATCCAGTAGATATTGGGAACAGCGATGAAATTATATGCTATCAGTGATTTACATCTAGGTGTTCCGAGCAATCGTACAGCCTTAGCAGCACTGCCTCATTATCCCGGAGACTGGCTGATCATTGCCGGCGATATTGGAGAGACGATCGAGCATCTACACTACGCCCTCACGATCTTAATCGCACGTTTCGACAAAGTCATCTGGGTACCTGGCAATCATGACCTCTGGACCATTCCTTCCGAGCATGAACCCGGCTTAGAGGGAGAACAGCGCTATCTCTACCTGGTTGAAATCTGTCGCAGCTATGGAGTCCAGACCCCTGAAGACCCCTATTTAATCTGGCCGGGAGCAGGTGCACCGACGATCATCGCTCCACTCTTCTTGCTCTACGACTATAGTTTTCGTCCACCGGATACCTCAGCCGAGCAAGCGATCCTCATGGCAGAAAAAGCCAACATCGTCTGTACGGACGAATATCTCCTGCATCCCACACCATACGCATCGCGCATTGCCTGGTGCCAGCAACGCTGCGATCTCACCGAAGAACGCCTGCAAGCAATCGATCCGACCTATAAGATAATCCTGATCAACCATTTTCCGCTGCGGCGCGAATGCGCACGCGTCAATCGTATCCCACAATTCTCCATCTGGTGCGGCACCACGCGGACGGAGAACTGGCACAGTCGCTTCGCAGTCTCCACAGTGGTCTACGGGCATGTACACGTCCGAGCCACCGATTATATCGAAGGAGTGCGTTTTGAGGAAGTATCATTAGGCTACGAAAAAAATTGGCAGCAAGAAAAAGGAGTCAAGAGCTATCTGCGAGAAATCTTGCCAGGACCGCAAGCACCATTGGTATCCGGAGAAACCCAATGGTACGCATAAAAATTAAATTTTAATTATCTCAACCATATAATTCGGGCGCATAAGTACTTATCACCCATACACAATGGAAGTGTTATGATTACGTGCCTTGATCAGTCTACTATTGTGTAGTACTATGGAGAAAGTAACCCTTTACAGATATAGATTATAATGCTTCTCTCTTTTTGATACTGTTTGGATAGGTTGGATTGGCATTCGTAGCAGCAGGGGAAGAAAAAAAACTTTATCAGGCAGTGAATTTGTACAGAATAACACAAAACATTTCATTGCGTGTGCCTATTTTTGAGGAAAATGTATGAGTGATAATTGGAATCCGCAATCAGAAAATAATCGACAACCGCAGTCAAGGGATCAATATAACAATTCAGCAAAACAACCGCCAAATCCAAATAGCCAAAATCCTCAGGTAAATAATGCTAACCGACAGCCAGCGACGCCATCTCAATCTGGCATTCCAGGGCCTATAAGCAATTATGGATTACAGCCGGGAAATATGCCTGCACCACCGGCAAACGTACCGCCGCGGGCAGACGCGCCACCAATGAATCAGTCATTAACTCCGCAGCAGGACTTTCCTCCCAGCGGACGATTCGGAGGCAGGCCCGCTTTCCCACAGATTGACCAGGCATTAAATCGCGTTCGTGGCTGGACAAATAAAATGGCCGCCATAGCAGGCCATACCGTACAACCACCTGCTCCACCGATGGCTTTTTATCAACCGCCAGCCCCGGTTGCCGTTTATCGACCATCATCGATAAAAGATCTGCAACAAAAAAAGATTGCCAGAAAAAGCTCATTGCGTAGAAATGCGCGTATCCGCAAGATCAGCAAGCAGATACGGCAAAGGCGTCTCAAAAAGAATCACGGTGTCAACGGCGTCATCGCTATCATACTCATCGTGCTAGTCTCGATCATCATCGTCTCGACCTCGGCAGGCAGCGCTTATGGGTATAGCTACTACTTGCAACAACAACCGCGGGTGCAGCGCTACGCCAATCAGCAGTTGCCTCAAATGACACGTATCTTTGATCGCAACCAGACGCTCCTCTATGAGGCCTATGATCCTAATTCAACCGTTGGCAACGGCGGCCGACGGCTCGCAATACGCTATCAGGACATTCCTAGAGTGATGCAGGACGCTATGGTTGCGATCGAGGATAAATCCTTCTGGACCAATCAAGGTGTTGATCCCTTAGCGATTATCCGCGCAGGAGCCAGCAGCTATGGTGGTGCCAGTACTCTGACACAACAGTTAATCAAAAATCTCTCGGGCGATACGCAAGACACGCTAGTGCGCAAAATCAACGAGGCTGCGATGGCAGTCGGGATGACACAACAGTATCCCAAATCCAAGATCCTAGAAATGTATTTCAATGTAGCCCCCTTTGGGTCACAGGATGCAGGAGTCGAGATTGCAGCGCAAGATTATTTCGGCCTGACATCAACCTGCGAGCCAAACCAGCCCTGTGCGCCAGCGATCTCTAAACTAGAGTACAATCAGAGCACAAAAAAGAACGATCCAATTCTCGGTCTGGCGCGTGCTTCCCTGCTGGCAGGTATTCCCAACTCACCAGTAAGCTTTGATCCATCGATAGCGGCAAAAAACCGGGAAGCTGCACTCAATCGACAAAAGCTTGTCCTTAAAGCCATGTTAGACCAGAAGATGTCGGTAGATGGAAAACCACTGACGAAAGCGATGATCCTCCAGGCGGAGGAGATCACTGCGAAGATGGTGTTTAAACGACCCAGTTCGACGAAGCTGGCACCAAGTTTTGTCGACTATGTGATTAACCAGGTCGAGACCGCTCTCGGCAATGGTAACGCCAATAATGGCGTAGAAGCGTTCGTCACCGGTGGTTACAACATCCAGACGACAATTGATCTAAATCTCAACAATTATGCTCAGGCTGCCATTCAGAGACATATCTATCAACCGGAGCTACAGAAAGCGGTTGGTGGCATAGAAACGTTAAGCACCAATAACAATGTACATAATGCGGCGGTCGTGGTTGAGGACGCGAAAACAGGCGAGTTACTCGCGATGGTCGGCAGCGCCAACTACAACTCGACCGATCCAGCGGTCAATGGACAATACAATGCGGCCAATAGCCCTCGCCCAACCGGTTCAGTGTTTAAACCCTTTGATTACACAACTGCCTTCGAGATGGGTTGGAATCCTGGCGTTGTCTTACAAGACACACGTACATACTTCCCGAATGGCGCTCCGGCTGGCACAGAGGTGCCACAAACCAATGACCAGGCCCTGGCACAATCCATCATTTATGCACCGTACGACTACGGTCAGAAATATTGGGAAAAACCATTTACGGCACGCTATGCCACGGCTAACTCGTTTAACATTCCAGCTATTCGAGCCATGCAATTCGCAGGTGCTCAAAATGTTTTGAACACAGTTCGTCGCGTGGGAATTACCTTTGCGAACAACTCTGGTCTGGACGGATTGTCCTGGGCAATTGGATCAAAAGACATCTCGCTCCTCCAAATGGTGGGAGGCTATCAGACTCTGGCAGATCAAGGAAAGCATATTAAGCCACAAGCGGTCCTCAATATCTGGGACAATTATGGCGATGAGCTCTACCACTACGACGAGAACAAAGTAGTTGCCTCCAAGGCCTTCTCACCTCAGGTGGCTTATGAGATGACTTCGGTACTCCAGGATGAGCCGTCTCGTTCCTTCGAATTTAGTGGTGACCACGATCTGTCTTTCTCGGATGTGGATGTCAATTGTGCCTACAACGTCACATGTCAGTACGAGGTTGCTGCCAAAACTGGTACAACCGATAACTTCAATGACAACTGGACGATGGGCTATACCGCAGATGTGGTGGTGGGAGTCTGGGTCGGCAATAGTGATGATTCGCCGATGAGTAATGTGATTGGTATCACGGGTGCCGCGCCAATCTGGCATAGTGTGATGGAACGCGCGATGGGATGGTGTAACAATACCGTTGAGCAAATGCCCAATCCCAACAATCCATTTGTCTACGCAGATAGCATTCCCTGTGGACCAACCCTCCACCTGCGTTTCTCCAGCCATCCACAATGGAAATTTGCCGTCCCTTCCGGTATGAGCCAGGCCACATTGGATGGATTATCATCCAATGCTGCTCAAGTAGATTGGCTGATTAATGGCGACTAACACCCGTCGCTAAAAGCCTCCCTGATAAGATGGCGCCACGGTTGCATGCACAGCCGTGGCGCCATCTTGTTCTCTCCAAAACCTGCGAGGATCGGACGTTTAGTATATAACGTCACCCGGGTTGAGCACTTGACTCAGATAGTCAGAATACTCCCAACAAATTTACAGCCAGCCTGAAACATTTTTTACTCATGATACGTGCCAGAAAGAGGCAATAAGAAGCAAGTGAGCATCCAGCCATCTATTGTAGTACTGGCTGGATGTTCACTTGCCTCTTGTTGATGGGATATAATGTTGTGAGTAAATAGTAGGGAGAGAAATCATGGAAACACGTCAATTTGGTAAGACGGATATGCAGGTCAGCGTCCTCGGCTTCGGCGGATCAGAGATTCGTGGGCATTCGTTGGCCGACGTCGAGCAATTGCTGGGAAGCGCTCTGGATGCAGGTCTGAACGTGATTGATACAGGTGAGTGCTATGGCGATAGCGAGGAGCTGATTGGTAAAGCTGTCTCGACGCGGCGCGACGAGTATTATCTGTTCACAAAATGCGGTCACGCAGTCGGAGAAGAGTTGCCCGATTATCCAGATTGGGACCCGCGCCTGCTGGAAGCCAGCATCGATCGTAGCCTGCGACGCCTGCAAACTGATCATCTTGATCTGTTGCAACTCCATACCTGCTCACTCGACGTGCTGCGCAAAGGCGATGTGATTAATGTATTGGAGAAGGCAAAACGTCAGGGCAAGACCCGCTATATTGGCTTCAGCGGCAGCAATGAAGATGGTCGCTATGCGGTCCGCATGGGAGTATTCGATGCCCTACAGACCAGCATCAACATTGCCGATCAACAAGGCATCGACTTTCTCCTCCCAATGGCAACCGAGCGAGGCATGGGTATTATAGCCAAGCGTCCCGTCGCCAACGTCGCCTGGATCGATCCCAACCTCCCCAAAGAAGCCTATGGCTATCAGTACAAGGAACGTCTGGAAAAACTCAAATACGATTTCTTGCAGAGCGGTCCCGGTACCGCTTTTGGAACGGCACTACGCTTTACATTGAGCGTCCCAGGCGTTGACACAGCCATCGTCGGTACAGCCCATCCCGAGCGTTATGCACGCAACGCGGCCTTGATCGCCAGCGGAAATCTCTCTGAAGAAGAATATCAGACCCTGCGAGCACTCTGGGAAGAACGCGCCGACCAACATTGGCTCACTCTCGATTAATAAAAGTAGCGGCGCGGCTCCGCCGTGCTGTCTGTGGCTCGTATGACCACGCTCCACATGGGGTTCCATTGAGCGATCTTCCCGTAGTGGAGTGTCTCGTCGGCGTTGCTTCCAGATACAGGTGGAACGGTGTCGTGCGTGCAGTGACAGCACGGCGGAGCCGCGCCGCTACATCGGTTGACCTGGACGCCTGGCACGTCGCGATCAAGCGAATTGCAAGGGACCATCTTTCTTTGTGGCAGTATTGTAATCTGCTTGATCGCGGCGCGCCCTGCTTAATCGTAGGGTGCGTTCAGAGCACGACGCTTGAGGTTTTATAATGGATACATCTGAAAAGTATGCTCGTTTTGTCACCACGAGTTTTGTGAAGGGTATTGAGCCGGTCGTTGTGGAACAGGCCTTGGGCGCTGAGATATTTGCCGCCGATGGTAAGACGTACCTCGATTGTTTCGCAGGGATCGCTGTCGTCAATGCGGGTCATGTGCATCCGAAGGTTGCTGAGGCCGCCAAAGCGCAGATCGATCACCTGATCCATGCAGCCTCCTACATCTACTATGTACCCAGCACGGCTGATCTGGCCGAGCTACTGGCCACCATCGCTCCTGGTGCCCTCCAAAAGACGTTTTTCTGCAATTCGGGAGCGGAAGCGATCGAGAGTGCGCTGCGGATGGCAAAGGTGGCGACGGGCAAGCGCGAGATCATCGCGTTGCAGATGGCTTTTCACGGTCGGACGTATGCGACGTTGTCGATCACAGGCAACATGGCACGTAAGACTCGTGGAGGTCCATACATGTCTGGAGTCGCGTTTGCGCCTGCTCCCTACTGCTATCGCTGTCCCATGAATCTGGATCACTCATCCTGCGGGCTGGCCTGCGCCGATGCGGTCGAAGACGTTATCCGCTATCAGACCAGTGGTGACGTGGCGGCATTCGTGGTTGAGCCAGTGATGGGCGAAGGCGGGATTATTCCGCTCCCAGATGGCTATCTGAAACGCGTCAAAGAGATTCTGGATAGCTATGGTATTTTATTGATTGCCGATGAGGTGCAGACTGGCTTCGGGCGCACTGGCAAGATGTTTGCCATCGAGCATCATGACGACATCGAGCCGGATATCCTGGCACTCGCCAAAGGGATCGCGGATGGCTTCCCGCTTGGAGCTGTGATCGCTCCTGAGGCCATCGCGGATAGCTTTCAGCCTGGGGAGCATCTCAGTACATTCGGAGGCAATCCGGTCTCCTGCGCCGCCGCCATTGCGAATATCGGCGTCTTGCAGAACGAGGGGATTATCGATCATGCCGCCGAGCTTGGTATCTGGGCATTGGAGCAGCTCCATAGTTTGCAAGAAAAGTATTCATTGATTGGCGATGTGCGCGGTCAGGGTCTGATGCTGGGACTTGAATTGGTGAAGGATCAGACATCAAAAGAGCCAGCGACAGCGGAGGCCGCACGTGTGAGAGCTCTTTGCCGCGAATCTGGAGTCTTAATCGGCGTCGGTGGACAATTCGGCAACGTACTCCGCCTCCAGCCTCCCCTGGTCATCACACAGGAGCAGCTGGCTCATGCAATCCAGATACTCTCGGCAGCGCTGGCCACGATCGAGTAATCAGGCAAGCGACATTCCGATGTCCAGACTTATTCTAGAGACTAAGGAGGAACAAGGTTATGACACTTTCAAAAAAGTCACAGGTCCAAATCTTGCGCAACTATATCGGTGGCAGTTGGGTAGAGGCAGAGGCTCAGGAGACGCAGGAAGTCCGCAATCCCGCAACGGATGAGGTGCTGGCTCTGGTTCCTCTTGGTACAAAGAGCGATATCGCTCAGGCAGTTGAGGCCGCAGCGACCGCCTATCCTGGCTGGCGTGCCACACCTCCTCAGGAGCGTGCCCGTTATTTCTTTAAGCTGCGCCAGATTCTGGATCTGCATCGTGATGAACTGGCACGCTTGATCACGACCGAGATGGGCAAGACACTCGAAGATGCTCGTGGCGAGATTCAGCGCGGCATCGAGAATGTCGAGACGGCATGTGGCATCCCCACGTTGATGATGGGTTATAGTCTGGAGGATGGGGCCTCACAAGGCATCGATGAAGAAGTCATCTATCAACCAATGGGAGTCTTCGCAGGCATCACGCCCTTCAACTTCCCCTTTATGATCTCCTTCTGGTTCTGGCCCTACGCCGTCGCCAGTGGCAACACATTTATCTTGAAGCCATCCGAGCAAGATCCTCTGGTGCAAAAGCGCGTCTTCGAGTTGATCGAGCAAGTCGGCTTTCCCGCTGGCGTGATCAATCTGGTCAACGGAGGAAAAGAGGCGGTCAACGCCCTGCTGGATCATCCAAAGATCAAAGGGATCTCGTTTGTGGGTGCCACACGGACAGCCGAATACGTCTATAGCCGGGCCGCCGCAACTGGCAAGCGCGTCCAGGCATCGGGAGGCGCCAAGAACGCCATCGTGGTGATGCCTGACGCCGATCTGGATATGTATCTGGGCACCATCATGAACTCATGCTTCGGCGCCGCAGGACAGCGCTGCCTGGCCAATTCGCTCATCCTGACCGTCGGAAGCGCTCATGACGCTGTACGGACACGCGTATCCGAAGCGGCCTCCAAATTACGCCTAGGCAATGGCCTGGAAGCCGGCATCGACATGGGACCAGTCGTCTCGGCAGCCGCACGTGATCGCATCAAGGAAGCCATCACCAACGGCATCGCGGAAGGAGCAGAGGCGGTCCTGGATGGACGTAAAGCCAGCGTAGCAGACTATCCCGAGGGCTACTTTGTCGGCCCGACCGTCCTCGACGGCGTCCTGCCCACCATGAGCGTCTACAAAGAGGAGATTTTTGGCCCTGTGATCAGTCTAACCTCGGTCGCCAGCCTGGATGAGGCCATCAATTTGATCAATGCCGGCGAATATGGGAATGCCGCCTCTATTTTCACTCAGAACGGTTTCGCCGCCCGCGAGTTTAGATATCGCGTCGAGACAGGCAATATCGGCATCAACGTAGGAGTCGCCGCACCCGTATCCTATTTTCCATTCAGCGGAGCTAAACGCTCCTTCTTCGGTAATCTTCATCCCCAGGGACGCGACGCCGTGCGCTTCTTTACCGAAAGTAAGGTCGTGATTACCCGCTGGACTCCTGGTGACGGCGAGAAAACGATCACCGGCATCGGACGCTAATATTCTAGCGATGACCCCATATGGAATGCATGCTCACGGCTTCCACACTTCCTCCATCTGATTTCATACTGATTTCAACATCCAGTATGAAATCAAACGGAGGAAGCTTTTTGGAACTGAAAACCACGTACGAGCGCAGTAACTCCAACTGCCAGAGCTATCCCTCCTGCAAACACTTCCAGCCAGAAGAGAAGCATCGCATTACCTCCAAACAGCGACCAGATGCCAGTAGGTGATACATTGAATCTGCTTCCTCCTTGTATCCAAGTAGAGATGGTCCAACCTGTGCTGGCCAGGAAAAAGAGTATGACACAGGAGAGAAGAAATGTTCCCACGTTCAATACTCTCCGGAAACTTTTCTGACCCAGAGTGCTTGAGGCCAGAAAGAGTGCCAGGGCACTGAAGCTGGCTGTAGGACCAACAGCCACAATAAAGTCAGTCCAGGTATGAAACACCGAACCCGTAGATACTTCTGGGGCGACGCGTGTCCAGGCAAAGACAAGTGAGAATATCAGAAAGAGCAAGGTGAGAAAAAATGTTCCTCTCATACCCTGGATCAAGGCTTTTCTTCCCGCCACGAAAAGCAGAAACAAAAGGCTGACAAAAAACAAGGGAATGAAGGTAAACACAATCGGCTTCAGCAATCTGGAAAGCCCATCGGTATCAAAAAAACCCTCTGAGAAGATCATCAATCCTACAGACCCCATAAAAATGGCACCGCAGACCCACGCAGCGCGGCGCGTTGCAATAGGCCACGGCCTTCCTGCTTCATTTCCTGCATACAACGCGACAAAAGGGACACAAAAACTAAGGCAGAGCAAAACTGGCCAACCAGTGAAAACCATCGCGTTATTAAAAAAAACGCTAAGCGAACTGTCCTGTTCCAAGGTCGAGATAAAAAGATCATTCCACAAGATCGTTATTCCCATAGCCACTGCCAGCGCAAGCAAGAAGGTAATGAGAACAGAACGCCGCTCTCGAAACATAAAGAGCATATTCTCCCTTCGATAGTATGGGTCCAAGCGAGCATCAAGTACCCCCATCAGAAGATCCAAAGCGGTGGTAAGGGTCACGGTATGTTGTTCCAGAAGTTCGAGCATCTCCTGTTCATAGCGCTCACGCCAAGCATGTGGATAGAGATGTAATATCCAGATAACTAATTTCATCAATTGCCGTTTTCCTCTCAAAAATGTTCCTGATCAAGAGATCACACATCAGGTGAAAAAGCAGGCAGGCGCTAGAACTCCAGCGCCATGATTCGCTGCATTGTCGTCAATTGCTCGCGTATTTACTATTCAGTTATACACTATATCGTAAAATTTAGTAAGTATAACTGAATATTAACACAAAAGCCACTCTTTTGCAATCCCTCTACCATGCAACCACGCGAGAGCAAAGCGGTATTCCTTATGAGATCTTGAAGCGAATATGGTTTTGGACGCTCCCAAATCTTATGATAGATAGAAATATGTGCCTCGACACCAGGATGTCGAGGCACATATGTATTTATTGATAAAAGTAGATTACCTGCAATTATGGATAGCTCACCAGATCAGCCTGACCAGCTGAGCCACCTGTGTTGTTGATGACATTACTAATGGTACCCGTATTTCCCAAGGACACCGTCACCAGATCATGGAATTTCACACCTGCCACATTTGGTGCCTCAAAGGAATGCGCCTCGACCACGCTTGGGTTGGTACTGAAGTAGCAATAACTACCGAGTCCCCAGGCTTCATGCGTGGTGACAGAGTCAGCTACCTTATAGGCGGCATAGCCCTGCACGCTTCCATTCATCCAGGATGATTGGTCGGGGGGATCATACGGAAGCTCGTTCTGGAAGAAGTAGGTACGTCCGCCGTTGCCATTCCAGATCACCTGATACTGCTGATAATGTTCCACGAACAGGCCGTAGGCTGTGACGTTGTTGCCATTGACAACCAGACCGTTGGCAGCCGTGTTGGAAGTCCAACCGACACCGTCGCCGTGATCAGCGCGCCAGAGCCACATGTGATCGGTGATAACGTTGTTGCTATTGATGACGAGGCTCTGCGTGGCCTTACCGACGCCTGCGCCGCCGATGCGGAAGAAGACATCACTGAGCACGGTCGGATTGGCGGCATGCGATTGAGAAGATCCTGTTGGACCTACCTGCAATAAAGCCGCAGAGTTCTCAGATCCGGCATCGAAGAGCAAGCCTGCGATCGAGACGCCATCGACATCGGCGACCGTCATCGGCGTGATGCCATTATCTGGAGTGAGGGTTGCCAGACCTAATCCGAGCACAACGGTGTTGGCCCTGGTTACATTGATTGAGCTGCTGAGATGATAAATACCCGGTGTAAAGATCAGATTCAATCCCTGCGCCAGAGCACTATTGATCGTGTCGGCCGAATCAGTTGGCCTGGCAATATAAAACTTGTTCATGGGCAAAGATGTTCCCGCAGGAGCCCCACTGGCCCAGGTGGTTCCCTGAGTGTTTGTGCCAAGAGCGGGGACAAAGACTTGATAGTTACCCGAGGAATCAATGTAAAGGAAAGGCTTCTCTTTGATCGTTGGCGCCTGATTCACCACGGTATAGGGAGGATTAGGAAAGGTTCCAGTTGGCGCGTTGGTTGCACCAACGAAGACCATGTTCCAGTTGGAGCCGGACCAACTGCCCCATGTATCATTGCGCGAGAACCATTGCTGCTGCGATCCCGAGCTCACCTGACCGCTGACATTACTATCAGCCAGGAAACCACCACTGGACCATCCACCATCATCCAGTCGTAAATTCCCCTTGATATCCATACGACGCAAAGGTGCAGCCTGCGAGACCGCCCACTGATCGGTGCCCGACGTTGGCGTGACTTCCATGTTCTCGGCATCACGCCAGAAGTTCAGGGTCGCATTCCCGCCCATCCAGCTGGCATTGACATTGACGCCTCCATTGATTTTGACATCGTCAGGATTGAGTCCTAAGCCCAAAATCTGCTCGTAGAAGCCAACGTTGACATTCGCATTGTACGAGCCCGGCTTGAAGAGGATCGCATACCGATTCGTGCCAAATTGATTGCTTTCTTGCTGGCTAAAGAGAGAATCCAGTTTGCTTTGAATCGTGGCACTGGACATCGAGGGATCGAAGATAATCACGTTGGAACCAAAATCGGGCGTTCCAGTCGTCGCCAATAAAGACGAACTGATGGGTGGCTCGATCGTTGTATCTGTCGTCGTAACTGGCGTGGGGGACGGGGTCGGAGTTGCAGTCTCGGTCGCGGTAGGCGTCTCAGTCCCGGTGGAGGTCGCAGTCGGACTTCCATCTGTGATAACGCCCCAGTTGAATTCCTCCCAGATCTGTATCGAGGTCCCATTCGTGTTCAATGGTGCATCAACCAGATAGGTATTCGCACTCACGTATTTGTTTGAGACAAAGGATTGCAAGGCAATCGTCCCATTGCTCTGAGGCAACCAGGTGAATTGTTCCCAATCCTCAACATTGTCTATCACAGCCTCCAGAGGGGCTTCGGACTGATCAACACGAGCACTGATATACTTATTAGTAGCATGGGATCGCAAAGCAATTCGCCCATTATCAACATCAACGACATCAAATTCTTCTGCCGCTTGCATCTCAGTCGCCCCTGCATTCAGCGGCTGATTGGTCTGATCTGTGAGCACGCTCACATAGTTACCATTGTTTGCCGACTTAAGCCAGATAGTCTTACCAAGAGGAGCGCTCATATCATCGGCATAGGCACGAGCCAGGAGATCGTGGCCTACCTTGCCCTGAAAAAATAAGGCGAGCACAGCCGCCAAAACCAGAAAACCCGCTAGTAGCGCAAAGCCAAGCCGTTGCGAAAACCTCATAGTGCTTTCCTCCGTGAAAGACTCCATGTCCAAACATTGTTATGGAACAATCATCCTTCAAAAGGTGTAATTGTGTCACGTGTTCATAGAAATTTTGTATATACAACTAAACTCAAAGTGCCACAAAGCCTTCCTCAAGCAGATGTGCTTTTACCATAAAATGTGATCATAGAGTGGAGAGGAGTAAACGATAAAGAGTCCATTATCATACTATCAAAAGCAATGCTAAACGCCGCGCTCACGCGGCTAGTGAAGTCGCATTGAATGGTACGAGATAGGCTAGTATGGGGCAGAAAGATTATATATGAATTTTGTACGTTTCTCTAACGATATCATTCTTCCCTACTATATGTATTTTATCTGAGCGGTAAAAAGAAGTCGAGGGGAATATAGGGACATAATATAATCGGTGAAACAAAAATTACACTATACGATGATTAGCAGACCTACATCATGGGACAAAGGTGCTATGATGTAGGTCGACGTTCATCAAGTAATCTTGCCTGCCCCGCTTACAATCAGGGATAGCTCACCAGATTGGCAACGTTGCTGCTTGAGTTGGATGGTCCACCACTATTGTTGATGATATGACTAATCGTTCCCACACCCCCCAACGACACCGTCACCATGTCATGGAATTTCACTCCTGATGTGCTCGGAACCTCAAAGGAATGCGCCTCTACCACACTCGAGTTGGTGCTGAAGTAGCAGTAGCTGCCCAGTCCCCAGGCTTCATGCGTAGTCACCGAGGATGCTACCTTGTAAGCAGCGTAGCCCTGCACACTCCCATTCATCCAGGATGACTGGTTGGGGGGATCGTACGGGAGCTCGTTCTGGAAGAAGTAGGTGCGTCCACCGTTACCATTCCAGATCACCTGATACTGCTGATAGTGTTCCACAAACAAGCCATAGGTTGTGACGTTGTTGCCATTGACGATCAGTCCATTGGCAGCCGTGTTGGAAGTCCAGTCCACTCCACTACCGTGATCAGCGCGCCAGAGCCACATGTGATCGGCGATAACGTTGTTGCTATTGATGACGAGGCTCTGCGTGGCCTTGCCGACGCCCGCGCCGCCGATGCGGAAAAAGACATCGCTGAGCACGGTCGGATTGGCGGCGTGCGATTGAGAAGATCCTGTTGGACCTACCTGCAATAAGACTGCCGAGTTCACAGTCCCGGCATCAAAGAGCAAGCCCGCGATCGAGACGCCATCGACATCGGCGACCGTCATCGGCGTAATGCCATTGGTAGGAACCAGCGTAGCCAGACCCAATCCAAGCACAACCGTGTTGGCACGCGTTACATTAATCGTGCTGCTGAGACTGTACACGCCAGGGGTGAAGAGCAGATTCTTCCCTGCCGCCAGGGCATTATTGATGGTTGCTGCACTATCGCCCGGTTTGGCAATATAGAACTGGCTGATCGGCAGAGAGGTCCCCGCCGCCGAGCCACTGGACCAGCTGGTTCCCTGCGTGTTGGTTCTGAGAGCAGGCACAAAGACCTGATAGTTGCCCGACGAGTCAATATAGAGGAAGGGCTTTTCTTTGACTGTTGGCGTCTGCGTGACGGTCGTATAGGGTGGACTGGGGAAAGCTCCCGAAGGCGCATTGGTCGCACCAACGAAGACCATATTCCAGTTGGAACCCGTCCAGCTACCCCATGTATCGTTCCGCGAGAGCCATTGCTGCTGTGTTCCCGAGTTCACCTGACCACTCACATTGCTATCGGCGAGGAAGCCACCGCTGGCCCATCCACCATCATCGAGCTTCAGATTCCCTCTGATATCTACGCGACGCAAGGGTGCAGCCTGCGAGACTGCCCAGGTGTCGGTGCCGGAACTCGGAACGATCTCCATATTCTCAGCTCCACGCCAGAAGTTCTGCGTGGCGTTATGATCTGACATCCAGTTAGCTGTGACAGTAACTCCACCATTGATGGTCACAGCATCAGGCTGTAGCCCCAGGCCCAGAGCCTGCTCATAAAAACCAAGGTTGACATTGGCATTGTATGTCCCTGGCTTGAAGAGGATCGCATACCGATTCGTGCCAAATTGATTGGTTTCCTGCTGGCTAAATAGAGAGTCTAATCTACTTTGAATCGTGGCACTGGACATTGAGGGATCAAAAATAATCACATTGGAACCGAAGTCAGGCGTTCCTGCTGTTGGCGTCGGTGTTGGCGTGCCTGTACCTGCCACCTGCCCCCATGCAAATTGCTCCCACCCTTGAATCTGTGTCACGTTTGCATCCAGCGGTGTATTGGTCTGGTCGGTACGCGCACTGACATAACTGCCGTTGGCAGCGGACTGTAAGGCAATTGTCCCGTTGCTTTGTGGCAGCCAGGTGAACTGCTCCCAACCCTGCACCGAGGTCGCAACCGCTTGTAACGGCGTGTTCGTCTGATCCGTACGCGCACTTACGTAGTTGTTGTTCGCAAGAGCTCGCAAGGCGATCAGTCCATTGCCTGCATCAACAACATCAAACTCCTCCCAGCCCTGCACCGCAGTCGCAACCGCTTGTAACGGCGTGTTCGTCTGATCCGTACGCGCACTTACATAGTTGTTATTGTTGGTTGTCCTGAGCCAGATGGTTTCACCTACCGGTGCACTGGCAGCATGAGCCTGATTCGCTTTCCCTGGACTTAACTTTCCCTGAACCAGTAATCCCATCACCCCTGCCAGGATGAGCAACCCAGCTAACAGCGAGAAGCGCAACCGTCGCGAATTTTTCATATCGCTTTCCTCCATGAAAGACCTTACAAAGTGTCATAGTTTTGCAAAGTATCGATATCGATTTCGATCCTGTCTATACAACTGTACATTCCAGATCGACATTTGTCAAGATTCTTTACTAAGTACTCTGCCTGAGCAGCCATTTCACGCGCCTCCTGTCTTTCGTAAAGAGGAGCATTTCCTGATGAGTAAATGGTATGCTGACGTTGATGCAAATTGGCACTTGTCTCTCTGCCGTTCTCAGCGTTAAGATCGATAACAAGAGATTCATATGACAGAGGCTCTAACAGAGGAACTAAAGGAGGATGTATCTTATGCCAGAACGTATGCGCTATCCCAAAGTGGCACCGAAAGCTTATCATGCCATGTCCGAATTATCGAAGTATGTGCACAATTGCGGACTTGAACCATCTTTAATCGAGCTCGTCAATGTCTACGCCTCGCAGATCAATGGCTGCGCCTTCTGTACAGATATGCATTGGAAAGATGCACGCGCCGCCGGCGAGACCGAGCAGCGCCTGTATGGATTGTCTGCATGGAAAGAGACGACTTACTATACGGTGCGTGAACGTGCAGCGCTGGCATTGACCGAGGCTGTGACCAGGGTCGCCGACACGCACGTTCCTGATGAGCTTTATGACGAGGTCAAAGTGCACTTTAGCGACGCAGAGCTTGTGAATCTCACCCTGGCGATTGCATCAATTAACAGTTGGAACCGTCTCGTCCTGACATTCCGTACAGAGCCGGGTTCTTATCAGCCAACCAACACAGCAAATGCCAGGTAAAGGGCACACACACCTTTGCCACATTTCAAACTTCTATTGTCAGAAAACACATAGATCAGAATGTGAGATTTGAGGTAATGTGCCGTATTTGTCGTCGGATAGATTGTTGATAGACAATCAGCAGTGAGATTACTCCAACGAGACAGAGGATGATGGTTGAGAGTGAGATCTGGATGCCTGCAAATATGACCAGATAGATCACTAATGGCGATCCATCCCAGAGACCGTGCAGGAGAGAAACGAAAAGATACATGAGAATAACCTTCAGGTTAAAGCGAAAGCGTTGGGGAGTACTTTCTTGAAATAAGGTTGCTCCCAGGAGAGCAGTCCAGATACCATGACCAAATGGGGCAATCAATCCACGCACGATGGTGGTGGCAATCGATGCCTCTACATGTCCCTGTGCAATAAGGAAGGCAGTAAATGCATAGCCAGTGCTTTCGAGAGCGGCAAAGCCCATACCGACGGCACCTCCCAACAAGAGTCCATCCATTTGTGAAGTATGAGGCATCCGGCGCGCCAGAATAATCACTGCACCGATTTTGCATCCCTCCTCAATCAATCCCACGAGCAAGGCGCTGCCAAAGGATAAGCCATTGGTGGGATTCGATGCGATCGGCAAGAGTAAAGTCTCAAGAATTGAAGCCCCAATGACTCCCAGAACGCCTCCGATGCAGAAGCTGGTCGCGATTGTGACCGGCGAGAGGGCGCTAATGTGCTGATGGTCGTATAAAAATGCAACAAAGACGACGGGTATAAGAAAGTTTCCAATCAAGATGACAGTGGGATACAGATTTGTATTGTTCGTGAAAAACATGACCAGTGTGGTGATGATAAAAAGTAACAAGCCGATGAAAAGGGTGCGTAACCATCTCCCACCCCTGCGCGGCAATGGCTGAACAGGTTGAGCCGGAGATTCCCAGGCATTTTGTGACATAGACTTTTCCTCTGGTTAAAATAGGAGAGACGTTATTTGAAAAGCTCTCTTCTCAGCGTTATCAAAGATAGATGATTCTTCTTTAACACGTCGAAACATGCATAGGTGTAGCCAAAAATATCTCTATCTTTTCGCATCCAAATAGAGATGGCATGAGCATATTTCTACGTATAAATATGTCAGTATTGCCATCCCCGTGTCAATAAAACGCTTTTATGCTGCTAAAAATTGCAAGTAAAACAGCAATAATGCAAGGATAGATTAACTTTTGATTGATCCAGCTAGAGGCTTATACCCCCAGACAGTCAAAACGATCCATAACGCTCTGTAATCGTCTGACTGCATGTCAATCAGCGTCTGCTGATAAAGCTGATCCAATTCTTCCTGCGAGACAACATCCCATTTCATGATGAAAGGTTGGAGCAATTTGAAAGCGGTAGCGTGGTTATGAAAAAAACTATCATGGGGTTCAGTCCCTGATGAAAACTCCAATACATGGGCCATCTTCTGCACGTTCTCGCATCCTGCATCCTGCACAAAACGGCGCAGCATAGGAATGATGCCCAGATGGATGCCATTCGGCGAGAAACTCTGTCCCGCTTTGGCAAATGCCTTACAGAAAAGTTCGTTCATTTTCGCAAAAGCAAACTTATTTGAAAAGCCCCACTCGGTCTCAGTGAAACGCACAATGCCTCCGGGACGCGCAATACGCAGGCATTCTTGCACAAATTTGGGCCAGACCTCAGGCAGCATAAAGGCGACAATAAAGCGCACATTTACGATATCGAAAGAATCGTCAGGGAAATCAAGCGGCTCCAGAGCATTCATCACAGCAAACGTGGCATTGGTCAGGTGCTGTGCTCTGGCCTGGGCCTGGGCATAAGCAATCATCTTTTGACTGATATCGACGCCGACCACTTCAATATCGCGATGTTCGAAGGCGGTCTCAAGCACCCAACCTCCAGGGCCACAGGCAATATCCACAATGCGCTCGACATGAGAGAAATCCATACCTTCGGGGAAAAGCCCTCCCATCTCCTGCGTCACCAATTGATCTTGACGCATCAGACGAGCCATCTCAGCCGAACTTTCAGTATCAATGACATAGGTGTTTTCCGGCTGCTCCGACGATGTTGCCATAGTAACCTCCATTCCTTTTCTCAAATCCATTGAAACTGTTTAATTGGACCGCAAAAATAGACGAAGAAGCTCTTCCTCTATCTCTTGCCAGACAAGTGTCTGCGCTTTATGTAAAGTTACCTCTTGCTGCTTGCGCATACCTTCGGCAAACTTCTGCTGTACACGCGCATGGAAATTCTGAAAATAGGGGAGTTGACTCTCATACGGTGGCATCATACGCAACTGAATGCGCTCCGAGGGATAGAATTGTTCAGCCTCAAAGCCAAGCGCCATCAGATGCGCATAGCGCTCGCATAGAGCTTCATCCTCCGGAGTGAAATGAGCTGGATGGGCACTGGAGACCACCAGGCAGCCAGCAATGTTAGTATGACGCGAGATGGGTGCCGCAATCGCGCTCTGCTCATATTGCACCCAATGCACAGACGACAGAGAAAATTTCTCCTCGCGACTCTTCACCGAGACCAAACGGGCTGCGTTGACCGCTGATCCCGCCAGCGACTCAACTCCCAGAAAGATTGTACTCTGTCCCAGGTCGCGTTTCCAGGGATGCGTTCCAATTCCACCGATCTCGCGCAGGCTACGCACGATCCTGCCATCGAGGGGACTCACACAACTCACGATGCTAATCGCCATCCCCTGGCGATTGGGATCAAGTTGCGCGAGCGCTTGCTGCAAAATGAGATCAAATAATGATTGCGGCAAAAGCGCTGGAGGTGTATGGGCGTAGGCGTTGAGTACACGCGCATAAAACTCGGGTAGAGGATGCGCGGGCACCTCTCTTTCGACGGAGAGATGATATTCAATATCAGGAAAATCTTTGGCGAGTAGTGGCAGAAAAGTAGACACATATTCGCGTGGGATCGCTTTCAGGAGCAGGTGTATATTCTCATGACGCGGCTGTGACTCACTGGCAGCCCAACGCGTCAATGTCAAAGCATTCACATGCATCTCTCGTGCAATACGTTGTCGCTCTTGAGGATTACGAATAATAACCTTTAACAGATCTTGCCACTTATCAAATTGTTTACTATTATTCATATCTAATCTCTCGTCATCTTATACACATCATTACTTCCTATTATAAAAACAATCAAATTTTGCTGTCAAACTTTTTTCATTCTTTATATATTTTCAATGGTCAGGACAAGAAAAACAAAGCAATATAGACGACTCCTCTCAGCTATGATATCGTTTAGCTATCAGTAGAAGCACGGAGCTTTTACTCTGGCTAACTCGATTTAGGAGCACTTTTTCTTATGTACCGCCTTCTCGCCATCGATCTGGATGGAACACTACTTCCTCCGGATCACATCATTACTCACCGTACACAGACTATTCTGCAACGCGCCGCAGAATCTGGCATTCGCATCGTCATCGCCACGGGACGCGTCCCTACGATATTTCGCTCACTTCTGGGGCAGTTGTCACTCAACGCACCTCAGATCACCAGCAACGGAGCGGCCATTATAGATCTCCGGACCAACAGTGTCATGCAGGAGATATTTGTCCCGGCAGAGGCGGTCCTGCCAGCAATCGAAGCCCTACGCAGTCTGGACCTACAGATCTGCTACTACACCAGCCAACATCTCTACATGGAGAAGGCTTTCTACGCCTTTCACGATAGCAACTATCTTACCAATGTCGCGGCCAGGGAAGTCGATGACATCACAGAGGTCGCGCAGCAGCCCTGCCTCAAACTGGGAGCATACGGCGAGGCCGGTACCATACGAGACAAAAGACTGCAATTGGATCATCTCTTCAAAGGACAACTCTACGTGACACAGACCTCTCCCCGCTGGCTAGAGATGCTACATCCAGACGTCTCAAAAGCCAACGCGCTCAAAATAATCGTCGAGAGTCTTGGCATCAAGCCAGAGGAAGTCATCGCCATCGGAGACAATCATAACGACATCGAGATGCTACGCTTCGCCGGACTCGGGATCGCGATGGGAAACGCGCACGACGAAGTCAAAAGTGTCGCCGACTACGTCACGCTCAAGAACACAGAAGATGGTGTCGCAGTCGCGCTAGAAAAATTCCTCTCATTATAGAGTCAGATAGAATGGAACTATGTGGGCAACGTAGAGAGAGTAGATACGGCAATCAAAAAGAACAACGTTGTCACAAGCAGACATCCTATCATACACAGACGTACAACACCATTATGCCATCAAATTTGCCGACAAAAATAAATAGATTATAAAAATGTCAGAGAAATGGGAATAAATAGTTTTATCCAGACGTTTTAATAGACGTATGACATCGAAAATGAATTGTATCGCTTCTGTGAGAAATGGTTTCTTCGAGCGTCAATAGATGAAGAGATGTCACATACAGGAGCATACACAAATGAGACTTTACGTTGGGGGACTCCCCTACCAAACAAATGAACAGGATCTTCGCGATCTATTTAGTCAGATTGGCGCAGTTTCTTTCGCTACAGTTATCACAGACCGCGACACCGGCAGAAGCAAAGGCTTCGGCTTTGTCGAACTGGAAAATGATCAGGATGCCCACTCAGCTATTGACCAACTGAATGGCACAACCCTGGGCAATCGCACCATCACCGTCAACGAGGCTCGAGAGCGCCCCGCCGGTGGTAACCGCGATCGCAACTCAGGTGGCGGCGGCTATGGCGGCAACCGTGGCGGCAGCCGCTACTAAGCTCAGGCTTAGTCAGCGTACCGCAAAAAAACAAACTAAAGGAGGAGGTCAGCATACGTGCTGGCTTCCTCTTTTTCGTTGAGCACAGATCGCGCCATCCAGGTTCTAGCGTTCAACTGGACTGGCTACTTCAACATCCTGCACAATGCGATACCAGCCGTTGCCCTTGACGACGTTCTTGCCCACGTGAATAAGCTCACCAATGATCAATATCGGCAGCAACGCGCTCAGATCCCCCGTAAAAGTAGCCTCTCCCAGCAGGCCGCCAATCGGAGTCGTCCGCTTCTGTCGATTAGAATAGCTTTTCAGCTCCTGCCAGCGCGTCCGATCAACACTGCACGCCACCGCCTCCGCCTGCTCCAACAAAGCAAACTTATCATCCCGACTCAGCACAAAATCGGCATTGCCATAGAATTGTTCCAGCGTCACATAACGCTCCAGCAGCCTCTGGACCAGCGGTCGCAGGCTCGCATTCTTCACCAGATGCTCACGATCAACCAGTCTGAGCGGCGTCACAAACTGTAACGTCAACCGCTCATGATTGAGCATCTCGGCTCGCCGCACACATTCAGCGATCTGCACACTGATAAGCTCACTATTCACACGCGTACTGCCCTCAGCATAGATCGTCTGCCGCTGCTCGGTCCAGGGATGATATACTTCTACCTGCTCAACCTGGAAACGTCCACGCTCGCCACGATTCTCCTCTAGCCGACGTCCCAGACCCTCCGCCTCAAGCTGCGACAACGACAACATAATGTATGGCAACAACTGGATAATATTGCCAAAAAAGGTCATCCCAAACGAAAAATGCTCCCCAGGGCGATAACGTCTCTCCCCCTCCAGCGGCGGAATGATCACGTATGGACGCGGAATATCCTGTCCCAGAGCGCTCTCCTCGCGCAGCGGAGCCACAATCGCACTCACCGGACACGCCTCGTGTAGCGGACACTTTCCACATGAGGCCGCGCTCTTGTTCGTACAAAAGCGATACCAGATCGCGTTGAAAAAGCTTCCCCTCAATGACGCTCCACTATAAGCGTCAAGCTCCAGGATAGTCGTCGCTCGGACCGTAAACCATAAATGCGTCGTCGTCAGGGTCGCGGATCGAAAAGGCACTTGCATCCTATTCCCTCGTTTCTCTCTATATTGCAAGATTACAGCATATCAGCCGATAATCTTAGCACCAGTATAGATAGCACACGCGCAAAGGTCAAGCAAATAGCTCCAAAAGCGCATTTTGTCACAATGAGATACATCTGAAGAAGGCCCGCCATATTTAGCAAAGCCGCCAACCCCAAAAAAGCCCCCCAATTAGACCTCCATTCGAAAATCAAAACGGAAGCGAGCATCAGATCGACAAAACCTGTCCTGATTTGTCCTATATAGGTAGCCTCCTGTAGGTTTTTGACGCTTTTGGGCCTGGTGCATTTCGAAAATACCCCGCCATTTTGAGCAGATTTCGATTTTCGAAACAGCGGCCGATATGCTATACTAGAGGCACATATCTCAACAAAAATGAGGCGCTGAGAGCCTCATAGAGTGGCCTGCGTGAGATTTTTTAAAGATTTCGTAGTAAGCATACTCTTGATAAACCCACAGTTACATACCCATCGACCCGTTTGAGGATTCTGTAAGAGCACATACAACTCAGGAATAATCTCTCGCACTATGTTACATACCCATCGACCCGTTTGAGGATTCTGTAAGAACTACTTTCGACAATCTGAATATCAAGAAGCTCTTCGTTACATACCCATCGACCCGTTTGAGGATTCTGTAAGACTATAAACAGATGCGCAGCGTCTCAGCGAAGGCCTGGGAGTTACATACCCATCGACCCGTTTGAGGATTCTGTAAGGAGACAGCGGCGTAATAGGTCGCGGTCAACATGATGTTACATACCCATCGACCCGTTTGAGGATTCTGTAAGGGTCACGTCCATTATCAGCTAGTGAAATGGGACATGGATGTTACATACCCATCGACCCGTTTGAGGATTCTGTAAGTTTGTGTAATATCTGACCGGTCATCCATTTCCCAGGGTTACATACCCATCGACCCGTTTGAGGATTCTGTAAGTTGTTAAAATTGCGACTCTCCTGGCCGCAAATGCGTGGATACATACCCTTCGATCCAATTTGGGAGGATCGAAACTAATTCATTTGTAGAATCATAGAAACGATAGATCGGGTGCAGATAAATAATCGCCTGCAAGAAAAAGAGAGCCATTCTTTATTCGCTGATTTAGAACTACTACGAGGCTACAGTGCTTCAGTTCGCACAGAGGAATATTAAAAACAAAGGCGATGTGATATATGGAAATGCAAGAATACGAGGCATCAAATGAAGGAAAGCAGCCGATTGTGTACAATGCTTCCTTTCATCCAATTGATGGTATTTTTACCTACAGCAATCTACAGCAGAAAGGGCAAATCCTTTACGTTGGATATGGTACTCCCAATCATACACGACCTTTTTCTGAAACGCTAAGGCTTGTTGCATGTAACCTGAACAACAAGCAAGCTATCTGGCAGCTAACCGTTCAGACAACGGGAACCGCCCAACTTCGCGCGAATAACAGCATTGTCTATCTTCTCTACAATAGAGTAGGGACTCTCCCACCGTTGCTTGCCGCTCTTGATGCAGGTACTGGGCAAGAACGCTGGCAATATGCATGTACGGGCACCCGGAGCATAGTTATCTGCAATGGGATCGTGTTCCTGCACAGTACAGAATTGCAAGCTATTGACGGAAGAACAGGAAAGATGCTTTGGCGTTACGACTTCAGGCGCATTGGGGATAGATTGGGAAGTTCACTATCCGTAACAACTGATGCTGTCTTCTTTACAGGATATAGCTGGGATTCTCAGGAGAGTGAGACCTTTGTCCGCTCTTTGCATTTAACGTCGGGAGCAGTACGCTGGAATACTTCTTTGGGCCTAGCTGCACCACTAAGTCCTCACAGTGAAAATGTTCTTGTGGATGGAAACATTCTCTACACCGTAAAAAGATCAAGACACCTGCAATCTGACGAAGTTGTTGCTCTACACGTTCAGGATGGAACACTCCTTTGGCACAGTAACAAAGGAGTGTATAGTAAACCACTTATGGTGGAGAAGAATGTACTCTTAGTTTCGGGGGGTGAGATTCTTACTGCGCTCAATGCCTCTACAGGGGATTTGCTTTGGACACAGAGGATAGAAGGCTGGATCGACTTTTATGCCTTACCTGATCATAGACTTTATGCGAATATATCAGGGACATCTCTCTCTGCTCTTGATAACATGACCGGAAAAAGGATCTGGTTTTCCCAAAGAGGCTGCTCACAAATCCATGGAGCATGTATGGCTGTAGACAGTACGAATATCTATATGATAGAGAGAGATCTCAAGGAAATCGCCATTCTCAACAGAATGACTGGAAATAAGCAGCAGTTTCTGCAAATTGGAGAACATGAAGCGGAAAGATTCAGGGTTGTTGCGGTTAAGTAAGACTCATTTCAAATAGTATTTACTTCTTTGACAATGAAGCCCATATTCTTCTTGGAGTATGGTAGTTCTTTGAACTATGAATTAGTTTCGCTAGTAGAACTGCAATATCCGAGAAAGAAATAGATGAGAAAAACGCCATTTCTACAAATGAATTAGTTGCACCCCTCATTTAGGATTCTGCAAACCGTTCGTGTTCAGACTAGGATTACTTACCACCGTGGGGTACATTCCCATCGATCCGCTTCAGGATTCTGTAAGTTCTTCGAGGTCGACACAACGAATTTCTTCGTCGCGAAGTTACATACCCATCGATCCGCTTCAGGATTCTGTAAGATGCTAAACGAGCGACTGTACCACTGATTGACCGCGTTACATACCCATCGATCCGTTGAGGGATTCTGTAAGCTGCCGTTGGATCACGTTCACGCTGAACGGTGTCAGCGTTACATACCCATCAATCCGTTGAAGGATTCTGTAAGACAGACTGCAAGTTGTTGCTGGAGCAAGGCGATTTGTTACATACCCATCAATCCATTTAGGGATTCTGTAAGACAGACTGCGCCTACTCAATAAATGACATAGGAGAGTCGTTACATATCCATCGATCCGTTGAAGGATTCTGTAAGCTGCGGCGCTGGGGGTGCTTTGGCATAGCGGCGGCTGTTACATACCTATCGATCCGTTGAAGGATTCTGTAAGTCGATGGATGATCTGGAATGCTTTGCAATCTTCTCTTCTGCGGTACATTCCTATCGATCCGTTGAGGGATTCTGTAAGTCTTTCTCGCCGCATCATCGTGCAAGATTTGCATGCGGAGGTACATTCCTATCGATCCGTTGAGGGATTCTGTAAGTCAACTCAACGACAACCTTGTTGACTGTGTCTCAGGGTACATTCCTATCGATCCGTTGAGGGATTCTGTAAGATAGACAATCAAGCGCTGTTGTCGATCTTGTCGTATGGGTACATTCCTATCGACCCGTTTGAGGATTCTGTAAGTCAAGTATGGTTAGTTCCGTATCCAGAGTGTTAAATTTAGTTACATACCCATCGATCCGTTGAGGGATTCTGCAAATCAATCCTCATGAGCTAAAATAATAGGCCATGAGGATCAATATCTGGGCTCAGACAACGTCATTGCAAAAGCGTCGAAATTCGCAGGTGGGACATCTCATGTAAGCTTTTGTGGGCTCCGGCATGTCTTCGTTGTCCATGAGTTGCTTGATTGCCTGTATGATGATTGGGATCTTTTTGCGCAGGGCGGCCGTGATAACTATCTCTTCGGCTTTACGCAGCGGGATTGAGTAGAGAAAGCCTCGTCGTACAGGAATCTGCCAGATTTCCTCGATCATGAGGGCGTAGGCTGCGATCTGCACTTTGAAATGTGGTCCAGCTTTCAGCTCAGAATGTTTGTATTCGACGATGATGGCTTCCTTGTCCTCTGCTTGCAGCGATGGCACAACGATGAGTAGATCAATGATCCCTTTGAGTCCGAGGGCGGTTGAGGCGATTTGATGACGGAAAAGCCTTTCTCCTTCCTCGATGCCGTAGCTCTTGAGGCTGCGGCGGATTTCTCGATCTTCTTCCTGCTTGTGACTTTCGATGCCTACTTCCATGGCGTATGTAAGCGGTCGGACATCTGGCAGGCAGTAGCGATAGTAGGCAAGTCGTGGGCAACAGACATATTGTTTGACGTCGGTGACATCAATCAGCCAGGGATCATTCATTGCGATACATCTCCTTCCTTCTCCTCACGTTCGATGACTTGACGACCGGTCCAGGCTCGATCGTCAAGCGGAAAGAGTTGTATATTGGCACCATGATCTCCTAGCCGCTGCCGAATTTTCAAGAGGAGCTCTCGCTGATGGGCTGTCGAGAGTGTTCCCAAAAAGGCGCTGTACTGGATGCGTGACAGTCCATAGTCCAGACAAGCATCAGCGACCTTGCTCCGTGTGCCATCATGAGTGATATCATAGATCAACAGATAACGCATCACATGTATCCCCTCACTCTACCAACTTGCCACGAAAGGCTTATACGTCTCGCGATCACCGCGCAGATAGCTGGCAAGATGTCTCGCCTGGCTCTGCATAATAAAGCGCAGAGCCTGACGCTTCCCTTCATAAGCATCCACACCGCCATCGAGTCGCTCCAGAACCTTATCGGCGATCTTGCGACGCGTCTCCTCCGTCAAAAGCAGCTCCTCGTTCTGCACAAGCGGCACATGCTTATTTATTAATCCGATCACGGTACGGTCAACGATACACTGACGGAATTCCTCGATGAGATCCAGTACCAGACTTGGCTTCCCCGGACGATCGGTGTGCAAAAAACCAGCGTACGGGTCCAGTCCCGCCAGGATGACTGCCTGCTCCACCTGCGCGTACAGCACCCCATAGCCATAGTTGAGCACGGAATTGAACAAGTCCTTAGCCCCACGCGTCTCGCGGCCCGGCCATGACAGGTCCGCAGGCAACACACACTTAATTATCTCCCAATACTTCTGCGCCGCCCTGCCCTCGATCGAGAACAGCCGCTCACGCATTTCATCCAGAGTCTCTCCAGGAAGCGTCTCGACATCCTGGATAGCATCGCGCAACGCATCGATACGCATCAGCATCTCCTGATAATAATCCTCATCTTTACGCGACTTCGCCATGTATCGTAGCAGATTCACCTGATTCTCTAGCTTCCCCATCACAAACGCCTTGCTGACCGCAACTCCTTGAGCAGTCGAGAACGCCAGCAATTGTGCCCGACGCGTCAAAACCGTACCAGTCAAACCAGCCGCGTACAGTCCCGCCACAGGATTGCCTCTGCGACCCAGAAAATGGATCGGTATCCCCTCGTCGCTGCAGGCCTGGATAACATCGCTCGAAATGCCCACGCCACTCGCCACCACAACAATCTGCCTCACATGGATAAGTGGCGCCTCCTGAAACATCTTCTGCTCACGATACACCCGAATCCGCCCTTGATGCTTCCCTAAAAAGAGTCCCTTACCCTCCACAATAAAATCAATCATAACAACCAGTATCTCCTTTACCGACAACGCCATCTCCCCTCAATCGGAGAGTGCTTAAAACGACTATAAGCAACACGCCGCAGCGTATAGACAACATTGCTTATAAGCCGAGTATAGTTTGAGCTTACCAACAAACCGTCGGAAATCTACAAAGAGATTTCGAGGCCGAAAAAATTATCCTCCCGAGCTCATACAATGCCCTCAAAAAACGCCTGACATAGACACCATCCGAAAATCGAAACAAAATATGTCATAGAGCAGGAAAATCCTGTCCTAATTTGTCCTATATAGGTGACTTCCTGCATGTTTTTGACGCTTTTGGGCCTGCCGCATTTCGAAAATCCCCCGCCCATTTGAGCAGAATTCGATTTTCGAAACGGAGACCAATATGCTATACTAGAGGCAGCTACTTCGACAAAAACGAGGCTCTCAGAGCCTCATAGAGTGGCCTGCATGAGATTTTTTGAGGATTTTGTGGCAGGCATACTCCTGCTAAACCCACGGTTACATACCCATCGATCCGATTTAGGATTCTGCAAGACCTAGCACAAGAGGCATGGGTACAGACGGTTAGAGTTACATACCCATCGATCCGATTTAGGATTCTGCAAGTTTAATGTACTGAAACGCGCCGTGGAGCTTAACGGCAATTGTTACATACCCATCGATCCGATTTAGGATTCTGCAAGATGTTGCCTTGGCACGATACCGATCAGTACCATGCGTTACATACCCATCGATCCGATTTAGGATTCTGCAAGGCATTGATACTCAAAACTGCCATCATCCTATTTGCCATGTTACATACCCATCGATCCGATTTAGGATTCTGCAAGTTGTCTACGCATGCGTTGCGGTGACGAACTGGATAAGTTACATACCCATCGATCCGATTTAGGATTCTGCAAGTTGTCTACGCATGCGTTGCGGTGACGAACTGGATAAGTTACATACCCATCGATCCGATTTAGGATTCTGCAAGATGCTCACGAGTGGGCCTGACAGTCCAATAATCTCCAAGTTACATACCCATCGATCCGATTTAGGATTCTGCAAGAACTGCATGGAGCGGACAAGATCGTTGCAGTGGTGAGTTACATACCCATCGATCCGATTTAGGATTCTGCAAGCCGCAGCCTCAAAGAACGGCGTGGCAGTTGGGCCGAACGGTTACATACCCATCGATCCGATTTAGGATTCTGCAAGGTTCGTGAGGATAACAGTGATCTTATCTGCTTCCAGTGTAGGTTACATACCCATCGATCCGATTTAGGATTCTGCAAGAAGAACTGTGGACAATTCTACGATTTTTTTATTACGGGCATAGGGTTACATACCCATCGATCCGATTTAGGATTCTGCAAGCGTCACTTTGGATACTGCCACCACGAACCCGATGATGTTACATACCTATCGATCCGATTTAGGATTCTGCAAGATCCACTGCTCGCAGCGCAATACCAAACATCATCAGAGTTACATACCCATCGATCCGATTTAGGATTCTGCAAGATCCACTGCTCGCAGCGCAATACCAAACATCATCAGAGTTACATACCCATCGATCCGATTTAGGATTCTGCAAGGTTGTGATATGCGCCGTTGTCGATGTTAAAGAATCGTAGGTTACATACCCATCGATCCAACTTAGGATTCTGCAAGGATACTTTATTAATCGACAATGAGCGTTGATGATCTGTTACATACCCATCGATCCGACTTAGGATTCTACAAGTTGCAGGCTTACAGCATGAGCAACCATCTCAATATCAAGGTACATGCCTATCGATCCGACTTAGGATTCTGCAAGCTTGATCGTGAGAGCGTTGAAGTAGCGTCAAGATTGATTGGTACATTTCTATCAATCCGATTAACGTGTAGTTTACGTCCTTCAGACGCTGCACACATCGCCGCTTCGCCGAACCAAAAAGAGAGCAGGCAGATCGCTATACCTGAATACATAGGGATCTGTCTGCTCTCTTTTATAAATGAAGCTTCTAATCGAGGACAGGTACAGGGATTATCTCTGCTGACAGATCATCGCCTGGCTCGCTTTGAGCGATCGCCTCCTTCTTCACATTCCCCAGCAGGAAGGCGGACAGGACAGCGGTACAGAGCAGGGCGACAGCCGAGATGGTAAAGCCAACGTGTATAGCATTTGTGAAGTCCTGACCAAGCATAGCGTGGAGAGCCTGACCTGAGATTGGCAGGCTGGCAGGAAAATGGATTTTGCTGGCCTGAGTGCCTGCGCTGGCGACGACATCGGCGATCTTCTGACTGATCGATGTCGATACGCCGATCTTCGTGAGACTATTCGTGATATTGGTGGTGAACTGATTGGTGGTCAGAGCGCCCAACACTGCGACTCCGAAGACGCTGCCGATCTGGCGGCTGGTGGTGACCATCGATGATGCCAATCCAGAGCGCTCGGGCGGAGTTGCGGCGAGGACAGCCGTCGTGAGTGGACTCAGCGTCAGGCCAAATCCGATGCCCAGTAGAGCGAGCTTCCACCAGATGTCAGCATAGTTGGTTGTCGGATCGATGCTGGTGAGCAGTAGGAGCGCAATCCCGGAAAAGATTGTCCCGATGGTGACCGGAATACGTGGGCCGAAACGCGCTGTCAACTGACCAGCCAGCGGAGCGGCGAGGAAGATGCCCATCGTATTCGGCAGCGTGCGCAATCCCGAGTTCAACGCACTATAGCCAAGGATGCCTTGAAAGTATTGTGTGAGAAAAAAGACGGTCCCTAACAAGGCAAATCCGACGATCAGGGCGGCCACGTTTGACGTCGAGAAGACCGCGTTTTTAAAGAATGATAAGGGTAGTAAAGGATCACTTTCTCTCGCCTCAACAACGATAAAGGCTACAATCAAAACAGCCGCCAGCGCAAAGAGCGAGAGAATCAGAGTTGAAGTCCATCCTTGAGTGCCACCTTCAATCAGAGCGTAGGTCAGGGCCGTGAGACCAGCGATAATCAGGACCTGCCCGGCGATATCGGCACGTCTGGCGTTGGGATTGCTGGATTCCATGAGTACACGCCATCCCAGTATGAAGGCAATTATGCCTATAGGAAGGTTGACAAAGAAGATTGCAGGCCAGCTCGATAGCTGAATCAGCGATCCTCCGATCAGCGGTCCAGCAGCGAGGGCGATGCCGGAGACTCCAGACCAGATACCGATCGCTTGTGCACGTTCGCGGGCGTCGGGAAAGCTGGAGGCGAGTACCGAGAGGCTTCCAGGTGAGAGTGCTGCTCCGCCGATGCCCTGCAAGACACGTCCGGCGATCAGCAGGCTCAACGTTGGCGCAAAGCCGCACAAGGCTGAGCCAAGCGTAAAGACTCCCAATCCGACCAGAAAGAGTCGCTTGCGTCCAAAGCGATCACCCAGTGTGCCCGTGGTGAGTAAAAGGACTGCAAACGGCAATGTATATGCATCTACGATCCATTGCAGATCAGCCAGACTGGCATGCAGATCATTTTGCATCGTTGGCAATGCGACAGTCACAATCGATACGTCAAGCAAAACCATAAAGAAACCAAGACAGGTGATCACTAATGTTGTGATCTTCCTCGCACGATTCTCTGCAAACATATATGTCTGCCTCCATCCAATGTTTATTAGCACTAACTAACATAAAAGCTCATCAAAGGCGGCCAAAAGAGCAGCCTCATCCAGTCGTGCGATCCATTCAGGGCCGTACGGCTCGTAACCACAAACTGTTCATTTCAGCCAAAACTTCACCGTTAAATTTTTCTGGCATATCAAGCATCTGACTATACTGCATCGCAAATACCATGCTCATATATCCCCAGCAGATAGCCTTAATATTGGCATCTGGCAGCAACAAATCCTGATCTCTGGCATTTTCTAACAGTAGCTCAATAAAAGCATAAATTTTCTGATTATGCCTGCTCACGCACTGAGCAAGTTCGGGATCATGCGACTCTGCAATAGCCTGGAAGAAAACTCTCTGAATCTCTGGATCTGCTTTAACGGCTGTATGGTAGTCCAGAATCACGTGAGAGAGAGCATCCAGAATATCTTTTTCGGCTCTTTGCTGCACATGCCGCTGCCAGCGCTCCATGAAACGCTGACTGCACATAGCAAGCACCTCCAGAAACAATCCCTTCTTGCTACCGAAGTGCCGATACAACATTGGCTCAGTCACATCGCTCTCTTTTGCCAGCATACCAGTGCTGGCTTCAGGATAACTATAGGAGGCGAAAACATGCTTGGAACGCGCCAATATCAACTCCCGCCGCTCCTCGCCCTTCATCCGCGTACGCTTTTTGTCTTCATGCTCTTCATTCATTGGTATCCTGCCTATCGTGCATATGTTTGTTACCGATAACTAACTTATTAATGAGAGTATAGACTACGCGAGGCGCTTTTGTCAAGAGGATTTTGATCGCCGCCTGCGCACAAAAACAAATACCCCGACGCATACGATGAGGCAGATGAAGAGCGTCACCCAGAAGAGTTTGATCTCCTGCCAGATTGGTGGTGCTGGAATGTTTAGATTGGCATTCGGAGCCAGCAGTTGTGCCGCTAACTTGGGTTGGGCATTGATATGGAGAACCCCCATGTTTTTTTGTGGTCCAGCCTGCCAGGGCCAGGTTCCAACTATTTTCGCCGGAGCAGAGCGAAAGTCATAGAGGGTCCAGGCCAGATAGCCCTCACTATCGCTTGTGCGCAAAAAGCGCAGGATCGAGGCATAATAGCTCGCCTGTTCAGCCTCTGTATGTCCATTGGGGAAGAAAGGACTATTCCAGGTGGGCAGGCCAAACTCGCCCAGGACAATTGGCAATACTGGGTACGCGTCACGCATCGAGCTATAGGCAGCAGGCAGATTGGCAGCGAGAGCATAGTAGTGGAACGACACAAAATTTGTCCCCGGGATATCATTGAGAGCGGCCTGAGCGGTAGCCCAGCCGATAGTCATCAGATGGTTCGGATCAAAGCGATGTGCCAGATAGGTAATATGAGTCAGCCAGGCATTCACCAGGTATTTGCCCGCTGCGTGATAGTCTTGATCTGGCTCATTTTTCAGATCCCAGGCCAGAATGGTCGGATTATTTTTGTAACGCGTCAATAAGGTCTCAAGCTGGCGATCCGTATTAGGCCATTGCAGCAACGCATAGTCGGAGTGAAAGTCAAACAAGGTGACAATCACGTGCAAGTGATTATTCGCGGCCCGCCTGAGTAAATCATCAAGCTTGTCCAGAGGACGCTGGGCCAGCGGAGGTTGGCCAGGTGCTGAGCTGATCGGGGTTGCAGTCGCATTCGTGCTCAGATCGGGGCCACCAAATTGATCAAAGGGTACAAAGATGCGGATCGTATTGAGTTTGAGAGTACGTATAATGTTGAAATCATAGTCAATCGTCTTCGGCGTATACCAAATCCAGAAGCGATTCCACGCCGCATCAGTGGGATAGTAATTAATACCTGCAATATGATACGGTTGCCCTTGCCACATCAAACGCGGATGTAGCGGGTCCTGACTCACAAAATTGGTGGATGACGGCGCGGGATGCGTGACATCGATATCCTGGCTACCGATCTGCATCCAATGGCGCACGCGCCAGTTGCCATCTGCCAGGATCATCACGACCTGATACGCAACGATTCTCTCACTGGCGAAGACTACATTCCCATGCTTATCATGAATAATATTGATCATATCGACATTGCTATCGGTAAAAGAGACGATCGATCCGTCAGCGGAATAGAAGTGAAGTTTTAGCGTATGGGACATATCTGCCTGCTGCACCCGCCATCCATGCGACGCAACCTGATGAATTGAGCTACCAACATCAGAGAGTGCCGGCCCCGCGAAGTAGGACTCAACTCCATAAAGAGCCTGTTTCACCAGAGAGAGATCCCATTGTAACCATGCCCGCAGATAGGCGGATTGAATCTCGGTGCGGGACAACTGATCCATGACGCGTCCCGTATCGGAGTCGTCAGTCTTCCAGTTCAGCTTAACATAAAGATCAAGTGGGACGTTGGGCACGATATGAAGCGCCGAAGCTGGATCAGCTCCCTGGCTATAATAAACGATGAGCGCGTTACTCGCTGAGAAGAGATACCAAAAGCTATATGCGATAAAGATAATGATCATCAACCAGAGGATACGTTTAAACAGATATTTGGGCATAGCTTTTTCCTATCTCAACGTGATTTTTTGCGTGACCACTCGCAAGCCAATAGTGACCTGGACAGTATAATTTCCAGGTGGGAAAAGCGACTTGAGAAGCTGAGTAGATGCATAACCCGCATTAGAAAGACTATCCAGTTGTTGACGCTTACCATCGGGATTGGTAATCACAACTTGAAGTGGAGTGCCATCGGGAATATATTGTCCTAGTGAGGCGAGCAATGGACCAGTACGCAGTACATAAGCGTGATCGATAGCATCCATCTGGACCTGTATCGAAAAAGTATTCACAGCAGGGCCTGCCGAAAAATGGACAATACTGCTTTGACTCACTACTCCTAACATAGTTGCTCGCAATATATAGTCACCAGGCAGCAGAGGAGCCGGAAATGGAACTTCGGCTATACCATCGATCGTATAGGCCGGGATGCTTCCAAACGACCCATTGGGGTCCTTAAGCATAAAGGTAATCAATGTCCCATCCGGCACAACATTCCCAAAGCGATCATGCAGCGTCGCCGTACGTAGCGTTGTAATCAGGCGACCGTCAGCAGATAGTGGTTGCGGCGTAGCAGAGACGGAAAAGGGAAGTGGCCAGCCCGCAACTTCCAATAGTGTTCCCTCAAAACCATGGACCTCGCCAATCGTGGCTGAGATCAGGCTGCGCCCCGCAAGCGTATGACTAAAGATACGTGTCCAGGCTAATAAGTTATGGACGACCAGGCTTCTGCGCTCCACGGTATTATCTGGATGGCGCACCAGAACTTCAATAGGTGTACCTTCCAGCACGGGATTCCCAAAGCGATCAAAAGGAATTACCACGACCATACTCCAATGCAGATCATCGGCGATAATCGCGCGAGCACCAATCAAAGGTGTCAGCGGCTCAACCGGATGCGATGACTGGATAATCATTTGAGCCATTCCCTGTGCCTGATCTGCTCGGACGGTTAAACGCACGAGTCCAGCTTGCTGCGTCTCTTGTCCACTTAACATAAAATGAGCAACGCCCCGATGAAAAATCGTTTGATAGAGATGCGGCCCGTAACTTCCGGCCGCGATCAGGAGCACAGGTAGCCCATCGACATCTCCAACAGGTCCCACCGTAACGGTCGTGGGAGTCCCAGCCACAATCATCTTTGCCGCGCTGATTGACAGCGTTCCATGAAGTACAGGAGGCGGTGGCGCCTGTCCGGCACAACCAGTCAGCATAAAACTCGTTACAAGCAGGAGCATCACCATTTTGAATAGAGAACTCCTGACCACAGCATGAGCGCAACCGACACCTGTCATGTTGGCAGCACCCCAATCATATAGTTAATGCTGATGCGCACCGAGCTATAGCCCGTTCGTGCCGGCATAGGAGAACGCTCCAACCATGGCAACCTGGTTGTAAGTTCGTAACTGGGATAATGCAAAATATTCGTAGAGATAGCTGGTTGCTTCAAAATAGTTGTGATCGAGAGAGACGGGGTGATAGGTAGATCAAAGCTTTCGTTACTTTCAGGCTCATCGGCCTGCTCCACATACATACTATCCATCCACATCACCTGATTATCAGAGTCGTAATAGGTTGCCAGGATATGAGGAATCGTCGCCTCACTGATACTTGTGTTATATAACGTACCCACCAGATGAGCAGTTCCATCAGCACTATATTTCACACTCACATCGTGTGCCACAACGCCCCGATCAAGATTATGGTCGGTGACAACGGCCTTAGCAGACACATCAAAAGAGGCAATCGGCGCCTTAAGGTGTAAGGGAGTCTTTAATCCAGGCTTAAAAGCTCCCATCAGTGTAGTAGCATCGATTAAACCCGTACCGGCCACACCCTCGAAATCGACACGAAACGGCGTCACTTCCTTGGGTAGCAGTTTATGCAGCATATTTGTCTGTGCATTATAGGTCGAAAGCCCGATATGGTTTCGATCATAGAGCACCGCGGTAACTGTCACATCCGCGGGATTCACATCGGCATTCACCAGTTCGCCCACCACGCTATAGACCGCCCCTACCTTGACCAAGCGAGCCGACAGGATCTGCAACAAGGGACGATCCTGGATATCGCCGAAAGCGGTCGTTCCGGTCGTTACAACGGTCCTTCCCTGAGAGTGCCAGCTCACCGTTGGGCGGCGCAAAAATTCATCGGGTGATGATGCCGTACTGGCACGTGCAGGCACAATATACCAGGTCCCCGACCGTTTAACCATAGAGAGATAGTCGCTTGTGGGATAAGCAACCAGTGCAGTAATCCACAGCGCATCGGCGCGTACCTCTATGTGATCGGGACTTTGCTTGAGAATATGGACATACACCGAACTGAGCTTGCCATACGAGGCGACCAGTCCATTGACAACGGATAGCTGTAACATATAGAGATCCATGCTTGGGCGTGTGAGAGGATCAAGGATAGCATATGCGGGACCATAGTTACGAAAGTCGAGATCGTTATAGTAGTTCTGAACGATCATCACAGGATCATTCTGCTGCTTTATGAACGACATAACACCGTAGCCAAGCGAACCTAGCAGAATCAGGCAGAGAGCCACTGTACGCAATTGCCTGGCCGTAGGAGGCGCTGGCCTCGTTCGCTTGAGTTTCGCAATCCAATGCAGCCCTAATTGCCAATGCTTTCGCTCCTGCTCATCCTCGGCAGTAGGCGGCAGGCACGACCAGCGCACTAAGTGATCGTGTATGCTACCAGCGATGCGCCGTGGAAGCATCACGATAAACCACAAAGGTTGTAAGAAGGTCGACCGCAGTAAAGAGCTATGTACCAGACGGCACATATACTTTTTCACAAAGTGCACGAATTGAAGCACGCCAAGAAAGATAAAAAGGCCACGCAGCACAGGCCACCATACCCCCGAACTCATTGCCAGAAGCGCGGCAAAAATCGAGCCGATAGGGACAGTTCCCCACATGATACTCTGATAGACTGGAATGTCATCACGTGGGATCACAGCGGGCAAAGGCTCAATATCGGCACGCTCCCAAACCATCACACCATCTTCTAGCCGTTGCAGACGATGCCAGCCCGAGAAAAAGAGCAGCGGATCATAGAATTGGTCGTTGGAGAAGACATACTTCAAGCTATACTTTTCTGGAATAGTCAGGATCTGCTGAAGCGAACCAATACCGGGTATGCCTGCATATTTTGCCCCCTCCAGACGCTCAACTGGCGACGTATTTAATTCAGGCAGTTGACGAGCCGAATTATAGTCGCCGTCAACCGATGTGGCAAGCGTCTGAGACGCAAGCAGGGACATCTGATCACCAAAGCCAAGCGTGATATAGCGCCAGCGCGAATGTTGATCCTTATTCAGAAAGGTCACAATCGGCTGAAAATCAATCGAGGCCGGCTGGAAACGGCGAAATTGGGTCAGGTTAGCCACATAGATAGAGATAACCAAGTAAAAAATCAATAAACCCACCTGGACGCCGCGCCAGGTAGCAAATCCCATCTGCTCCTGGAGATACCTGGCCAGGCCACCATTCCGTATGCTCACAACGAACGCCCCCAGGATGGGGAGCTGGATAATTGTGGCCCAGAAAGTAAAGCGATCAAGGGTCAAAATTTCAAACGCTTTACCCAAAATCTTATGCGGTATCGGGGTTGTCCCTCCGGTACCAAGCAGAACGAGCAACGAATAAGACAGCGCCAATGGCCAGGCTTTCGTGCTATAAGCCTTGTAAAAAACGTAAGGAAAAGTAATCACCGAAAGGCCATATGGAACCAGCCAGAAGACAAGACCAGCAGAGGTGTTCACTAAAAAGCTATCCCGTGATGCATGAGGGATCGGAACCTGCGCAATCGGATCGGTTTTACTATAGATCCAATAAGGCAGCACAACTATCACGAGAGCAGCTACCATACCAGTCAGATAGATAATAGATCGTCCACTCACAGGGAGAATGCGTCGCAGGCGTCGCACAAGTAGCGGGCGCAGATTTCTACGCGAAACGCGTGGTGGTCGCTGTGTCGACTCGTCTGGGAGCGGCAGACGAAACTTCTGCACAATCACTAATCCGACCACGGGCAGCACAAAGAAGATAGCTCCAAAAAGGGTTGTCACGTGATGTCCGGCCGTGGTCGCAGCATTACAGGCCAGAGCTTTGAAAAGCTCTTGTTTCCTTCCGCTTTCTAGCCAGTTATAGGCAAAAGCCAGTGCATTTAACAAAAAGCCTATCGAGAAAGTCGTTGGCAGCTGCCCAAAGACATGGACCGTTTCAGTGAGGCTGGAGCAGAAGACAACCAGCAACGCAGCATAGCCTGCCGCCTCTTCACTGACCCAGATTGTTGAAAAGCGATAAGTGCCCAGCGTGATATTTAAGATAGAGAATAATTGCACCACAATAAAAGCATTGAGCAGACTACCACCCAGGAGATGGGCGACCAGTGCCACACTCTGCTGTGATCCCGGAGGATAACTGGTCATCGTAAAACCGGTATACCAGCGATATTCCCATGGGTCCCACCAACTGCGATAATAGTGATCGGCAAAAAAAACGTGGATCAGGGCATCATATGTCTTCTTAAAATCGTAGGAGAGTAACAATACCCCATGATAAACAAAGGCCAGTGCCAGCGCTATCAACAGGTGTTGGTTAGGCGCTTTTAAGCCAAAATGGATAGAAAGAGAAGATTTCGAAAGAAAGTTCAGCCTTAAACGCCTTTTGAGGATGGCAACGACTTTATTAGGACTATGGCCTACCGGTTCATATGCCATCAGAAGCTCCCCTCCTCTCCAGATAGATAAAAGCATGGGATCGCTTACGTCAAGACAGATCTGCTTTTGTTTCAGTATAGTCCGTCTCTTAAATCAACCATTGTGCTTTTATCTACATCTTTTGAATGGAGAAAGCTGCCACGAAGCATACTCTTTCCGTGATACGTATTATTATAAGGAGCTGATACGAAAGCTGCTTACACGTAGGACAGCTAACGAGGCGTGAATTTCAATCGGACCATTCGAGAGATGAGCTGTACTTGTACTGGTGGCAGCGCTCACAGTGGTTCCATCGATGGAGAAGTTGACATTCGCGCCGCGTACCTCGACACGATAGATATGTGGCAAAAATTTGGGGTCATAATCGATGGTTTCAAAGCTTCCTTGCTCCATAGATCCCATTGGATCGAGATAGACTTGTGCCTGGGGATGCAGTCCGTTGGGATATTGACCGGGATTGAGCAAGTTCAAGACACTTGCAATATAACCATCTTTGCCAGGAGCTTTATCAGCTCGGAGACTTACATTTGCTCCAGCATCGGCTATTTTCATGACCTGAATCCGCACCTCAATCGCATAGTCAGAGATGCTGATCCGATAGGGCGAGGTGATCGCAAGTTGATCAGAGCCATTCGTTTGTAGAGAACCATCATTTACCTGCCAACCACTCGAAGCATGCCAACCATCCAGGCCATGGGACCAGTCAGCCTGATAGAGCACCGTCCCGGGAGCAAGCGCTGATTTTGTGGCCAATGGTGAAGATGTGGCAGTTGGAGAGGTTTGTCCAACTGGCGCTAAAGCAGAGCTACATGCTATCAAGTACAACATCATTAGCCCAACCAGTAAAGACATGCCTCCCCATCTCCAACGAAAACTGTCCATAAACAAAGTCCCTTTTCACTCTCGCTCAAAAGCTTGTGGACCCAGTGCAAATGGTCATTGACAGTCTAGATAACACAAAGCACATTATCCCTTCAAGGCTCCTGATGTCATACCAGCAGTAATGTAGCGCTGGAAAGCGATGAGCAAGATCGCAGCGGGGATACATCCCAACGTCGCCACAGCCATCAAGCCATTCCATTGCTGATTAAACTCTCCCAGATAGTTATAGATGCTCAGCGAGATTGGCTGGATATCATTGGTGGTCGTCAATGTGAGGCCAAAGAGAAAATCTCCCCAGGCAAACAGGAAAGCGAACAGGCCAGCGGTAACGACTCCAGGGACACCCAGGGGCAGCATGATGCGAAAAAAAGCTCCCCACTCTTTGCAGCCATCGACGAAGGCCGCTTCGACCAACTCGTATGGAAGCGATTGAAAGAAAGCGCTCATAATCAGGATATCAAATGGGACCGCATAGGTAGTGTCAGCCAGAATCAATCCCGGATAGCTATTCAGCAATCCCAGGTTGTTGAAAATCAGGAACATGGGAGTAGACAATGTAACGGTCGGGATCATTTGAGCGAGCAGCAAGGCAAAAACCAGGATGAAAGCAAAGCGCTGTTGAAAGTGCGCCAGCGCATAGGCCGCCGGTATGGCAATGATCAATGAGACAACTACGGTTCCCAGCGCAATCATCAGACTGGTCGCCAGATGGGGCAGTTGAGTCGCAAGCACACTTGAATATGCGCTTAATGTAATCTGCGAAGGCACCAATGGCGCAGGGATGCTAAAGATAGTTGCATTTGTTTCCAGGGAGTTGATGATCATCCAATAGAGAGGAAACAGCATAATCGCCGTCAAGATAACGCCAATAGCGGTTACCAGAACAGTCTTGAGAGAAAATCTCCCTCCAGATTTAGGCTTTGAAGCTATTTGAGTCTGCACTGCAAAACTCCTTTATTCCAGCAGTCGAACATAGATATTCTTCCTGTAAGGTGAATATGCAATAGATCGATAAAACGTCTGCTCCCATGCATGTATAATGGAGCTATCCTCTGTTCTTGCGATTCTCCTGCTGCGTCCACCAGAGATAGATCAGCGCAACCACGAGAGAGATCAGCATAATCATGTTTCCCATTGCAGCTCCCTGCCCGAACAGCTGCTGCGTAAAGGAGAGATTATACGACCAGGTCGCAAAAGTTTGTGTCGCATTGGCGGGACCGCCACTCGTCGTGACATAGATCACATCGAATACCTTCAACGTATAAATCAAGCCAAGCATTAAGACGACACCAATCACTGTACGTAGCAAAGGAAGCGTCACATAGAGGAAACTCTGCCAGCGTGTTGCGCCATCGATCGAGGCCGCCTCATAGAATTCCTTATCGATACCCTGCAAACCACTATAGATGAGTACCATGTTCAGCGGGATACCAATCCAGATATTGGTGATGATCACCGCCCCTAACGCCCAGCCTTGTGTGGTCAGCCAGCCGAAGTGGGCCGGCAGGATGTGCAGGGCAGAAAGAAATTGATCGATGATACCATTGGTCTGATCAAAGAGCCAGCGCCAGACGGTCGCGGCAACGACTAATGGAAGCAGCCATGGAAGTAGTAAGATCGAGCGCAGGAAGCGACTGAGCGGGAAGCGCTTGTTAAAAAACAGCGCTAAACCCATGCCAAGCAGGAACTGCGGAATGATCGAACCAAGCGTAAATAAAAGCGTATGGAGAGCTGCTGCCCCGAAGACCGAGCCCTGAATAACGCTGATATAATTTGCCAGCCCCACAAAAGGTGCGATGCCGGTGATCTCTGCTTGCAAATCGTACTGCTCAAAGCTCACGCTAAAACTGTAATAGAGTGGATAGCCAAAGAAGAGAAGCAGATACAGAATAGCCGGCACCAAAAACGAGAAGCGTATCCAGTTTGAACGATTCCTCATACGTTTCTGCCGTGGTTGCACCGCAGCTTTTCTATCCAAAATTGCTTGTAGATTTTGTTGTGTATGTGTCGCCACAATATACCTCCCTGAGCCAACGACCTGAGGAACGTCACCATACCGAAGAGCTCACCAAAGGCCATTATCAACACATTATCGACTGGAAGTCAATCACGACTCCAGTCGACAACGTATCAAGTTACCTGGTATCGTTGGCTACTTATTCAGTAGCGGGGTAATCTGCTGCTGGGCCTGCGTAAGCGCGGCTTGGGGAGACTGGTTTCCCGAAATCGCCGACTGTTCCGCTGTCCAGATATACTGTGAGATCGTGGGATACTTTACTCCGACGGTCGCGGTACGAGCCTGAGCTGTGTTCAGCTCATTGGCGAAGATGGCCAGACCAGCATTGGTTTTCAGGTATGTCTGAGCAACACTCTTCAGTGGAGGAATATAGCCATTAGCCTGATCAAACACGAGCAACTGTGCTGGCTCTGACAACCAGTGTACGAGATCCCAGGTGGCCTTCTGATTCTTGTTCTTGGTCACCGGCAACGTCCAGACTTCTCCGCCCAGTGGGGAGACCGACTGATAGCCCGCCTGTGGGACCGGAATGGGAACAACTCCATAATCAACTTTCGCATCATCGAGCATGCCAATGTTCCAGGGACCGTTGACCATCATGGCTGCATGACCATTCTGGAACTGCGTCTCTACATCACCTTGAGCCCAGTTCAATGAAGCCTTCGAGAGTGAACCTTCCTTCACCATATTGGTGATCAATTGTAAAGCGGCGACTCCCTGCGTGGAGTCAACCTTTTCAAGCTGAGCACGATTAGACCAGAAGAAAGGCAAGAATTGCCATGTACCTTCTTCAGTAGCTTTGGCAGAGAGGGCCAGGCCATAGGTATTGCCACTGGTTAACTTTTTGGCATCGGCAGACAACTCAGCCCAGGTTGTAGGAGGTGTCAATTTAGCAGCGCTAAATATCTTCTTATTATAGTAGAGCGCCAGGTCGTTACTACCCACAGAGACAGCATAGGCTTTATCCTTATAAGTCATCGTGGAGTATGAGCCATCATAGAAACTGGACTTACTCATATCGCCAGTCAAATAAGAGTCGAGCGGTGTCAGAGCACCTGTGGCAGCAAAGTTTGGTAGATCGGGATTATCGAGTTGCAACAGATCAGGGAGTGTCTGCGAGGCGGCTTCTTGATCTGCTTTTGAGAGTAATGAGCCAAAAGGGACGGCATCCCGTTTGATCTTGATGTTAGTATGCAGCTTCATATATTGATTGAACAATTTAGTAATCTGCGTATTTGCAGGCTCAGTTGTCCAATAATCCATCTCGGTAATTGTTGTGACGCCATTGTTAGTTGAGCTAGTGGTAGAGCCTCCACAGGCGGCAAGCATACCAACTAGCATCAATGCCAGACAGCCTGCGGAGAGAGCCTGGATCGTCCGAAAAAATGATCTTTTCCTCGGCGCCATATTTGGCCCGGCATGTATATCGGGGGTTTGAGCGCTCACAGCATATCCTCCTTTGGATTTGAAACAGTTTGATACGAAAAGTCCGTGTATCAAATAAGCAAAAACGATACGGATAACTCACGTGTGCATAAAAACACAGTGCAGGCGATCTTAGACGCATTGAGCTATTCAGGCAAAACAGCGCCTGAAAATGTCTAATCTCCCCCACACATCCATTTTTTCAAAGTTGTTGAAGCGCTTCGTTAACAAGAAGTATAAATAGCAAAAATCAAACTGTCAAGTGGTTGTCAAATTATTGTGGAATGTTTTTATCACTGTTTTACACGTGGACCCGAGCTACGACGCAAGGTCAGATGAGATTTTATCAGAACTTGAGAGGGGGATTTTGCCGTGCCATCCAGCTGATGAATCAGCATTTCGGTGCCGATGCGTCCCATTTCCGCAAAGGGAAAATCGATTGAGGTCAAAGCAGGAGTCGTCATCTCAGCCAGTCGTGGAGAAAGCACCGCCACCAGCGAAACATCATCCGGGATAGAGAGTCCTTTATCGGCAATGGCATGGATAATTCCGCCGCTTGGCCAGGGAGTCATCAGGACAAAGGCACTGATCTCAGGATCTTGTTCCCATAAAGCCATCGTCGTCTCATAGCCAGCCTGCTCATTAGCATCACAGCAACAATCCTTGCCTGTGAGACCATGGCGCTGTATTTCGCGATAGAAGGCATCATGAGAGCGACGCACATAACCAACATTCCGATCGAACATACTCTGAGCTTGATTAATCAAGGCAATATGTTCGTGTCCCTCCTGCACCAGATAAGCAATAGCCTTCTCCAGAGCATCATCAAAATCCAGATCGACATAACTGATGCCATCATTGTGCGAGCCATGACCAATCATCGTAAAGGGAATATCCTGCTTCTTCAGCAGATCCATGCGAGGATCATCCAGAGCCACCTCCATCAGGATCGCCCCATCGACAAATCCCTGATGAGCCATATTGAAAGTTTGATCCTCATTGGTGCTGGTCCAGAGCAGAACAGCATAGCCATACTCATTGGCCACATCCACGATACTGGTCACAAATTCCAGCACTGGACCCAGCCCGGACGTGCTCGACGGATACAGCAACGTGATAATCTGAGTGCGCTTCGTCGCCAGGGCACGCGCCAGCGAATTCGGTTGATAGCCCAATTCCTCCATCGCTTTAAAGACGCGCTGCTTGGCCTCATCAGAAATATGCCGCTTCCCACTTAACGTATAGGAAACCGTACTCAACGCAACTCCTGCTCTCCGTGCAATGTCAGACATCGTTGGCATTGACTTTTCTCCTTAACCCCCATGACATAAAGCTTACTGACTACTCTATGTAAACAATTTAGTTTACACTATAGAGCAGGGACTTTGTCATTGTCAATCGACTTCATTCGGGAGCCACACTGCTACCTGATTTATCGTCACGCATGGTTCGCAGGTAAAGGAGCAAGGGAGGACACAGAACGATCCCTGCTACGACCAGCGCGGCGCGTATACTCACTTGTGTGGCGATCAAGCCCAACAAAGGGCCACCCACAATCTGCGCGATGGCGCTCACTTGTTCACGCACGGAGAATAGAGTGGCTCGTACACTCGAGTCGAGATGCTGGTTCATCCACACTTGTCCCAATGACAGGCTGGGGCCGCTGACAGTCGTGAAAAGAAAGAAGAGCAGTAAAGCCAGAGCAAATTGTCCTGCCAGCGCGAAGCCGATCACGCTCAGTGCTGACAGGCTATCGACAATAAACAGCGCAACAATGACTGCGCGGCGACTGTTTGTATCGACAAACTTGTTGGCGAGCGAGATGCCACAAAAGTTCGTGATGACAATGCCAACTTCAATTACACTGAACCATGTAACAGACGTGAGTCCTCCCAGTGTCGGAAAGACAAACGCGTTAATCAAATAATAGTTCCAGAGTTGATGGAACCCGGCCCCAAACACGCCTGCGAACACGGCAACGCCGAGGATGGTCAGTAACACCGACCGCTGACGCACCAACTGAATACTCATCCGCAACGTATGTCCCGCCTGTTGCATCATGGAGCGGTTCTCCCTCAGGGCAGGGACAAAATGCCTCTCAGGCATCACAAAGGCCAGCCAAACACTCAGCGCAATGATAAGGCTTCCACTGAGCACAAGTGGCAGGTTGAGGCTTATATTGACAAGCAGAGCACTTAACGCAATACCCGGGAGCGAGAGTAGAGAACTAATTTGTGCCGCCCGTAGATACACAGGTCCCACACGCTTTGATTCAATTTCATCGGCAATCCAGGCCGTATCGGCGCCATTCATCAGCGTATTCCCAAGTCCTATCAAAACCTGAGCCGCGAAGATAATGCCAACCATAGACCATAAGCCTTCCACAAGATATCCAGCACCAATCAGCAGTATGCCAAGGACGACAGCAATCCGACGGCTATACATGTCAGAGAGAATACCCGTTGGCATCTGAAAGAGAAAGTTCATGGATTGTCTTAATGTCCCGATGAGCACCAGTTGGATGGGATTGAAGCCAGCTACATTAATCAGGTAGACAAGTTCAACTGGCAAGAATAACCCATAGAAGAGCGACAGCGCACCGCTCAACATGATATAGACAAAAGAGGCGTCTCGATTACGCATAGTATCCCCTCAAAAATTTTCAGCACAACGAAAAACATGTGAAGGAATAATGCAGCAGATGGAGACAAGGTAGATAGAAAAAGCACAGCCAGTAAGATGTATCCCTATAGCTGAGATATCAATGGAGAGGGAAAATTCCAGCGGAAAGAAGACGCCCTTTACAAGCAGGACGCTAACAGAATAGAATGCTCACTCACACTGATGATACATCTCCATGTACCGCATTAATCAGTGCAGAAACCAACATATATGAGTACCTCTCTTTCAGGTCTCGCAGATCTTTTATTTGTGTATGAGTAACTCATCAAAGCATACGCTATATGATCGGGAAAAACAAGCCTTTCCATTACCGTATTGATGACCTCCAGAAAGAATAGAAAGACAGAAGGATAATAGAAACCAAGGAGGAACATGCTATGTGGCGTCACGGAGATGTTTTGATTGCTCAGATAGATTCCATTCCAACCACAGCTACAGCTACGCAGAGTCCCATTCTGGCGCGTGGTGAGATCACAGGACATAGTCATCGCGTCGAGACTCTGGCAAATGCAACCATCTATACCGATCTTGGTCACGGCGAAGATCTCTATCTACAAGTCACCAGCATCGTACGCATCATCCATGAAGAGCATCATCCTATCACGCTTCAGCCTGGCAGCTATCGTGTCTGGAAGCAGCGCGAGTACACGCCTGAGGCGATTAAGTATGTGCGCGACTGAGAAAAGGAGAGAAGTAATATGCTACAGATAGCAACATTCACTCCTGATGAGGCGAAAGCTTTGATCCTCAGCAGTAAAGCTCCTGATAATATGCTGGTACAGGGCGATCTGGATCTATCCATGCAACAGACGTTAACCAGTTTGCCCGCTGGCTTGCAAGTGCGAAATTTAACGCTCAATCATTGCTCCGCGCTCAAAGAGCTGCCCGCAGGTCTGCGCTGCTACCAACTTGAGGCAGAGGATACTGCACTGATAGGGTTGCCGGCAGATCTGCAGGTCACCTATCAGATCAACCTGAGTAACTGTTCCCAACTGGAATCCCTGCCTGCTGGTTTAAAGGTCGGCAGGCTTAATCTCAACAATTGTAGCGCACTCAGAATGCTACCCGAAAACTTCAACGTGTTTTTTCTGATCATCTCAGCATGTACAGCCATGCAAGCATGGCCCGAGCAAGGTCCATCCTCGATGGGACGACTAAACATGCGCGGCTGCATTCGGTTACGTACGCTGCCTTCCTGGCTTCAGACTGTCGCGCAACTTGATATCAGCGAATGTCCTAACATCACAGAAGTGCCAGCAAACCTCCAGGTACGCTCCTGGTTGGATCTGGCCGAAACGTCGCTGACATCACTACCAGCAAGCCTTAAACACGTCCAATTGCGCTGGCGCGACGTGCGTATCAACGAGCGGATCATCTTCTCGCCTGAAACTATCACAGTGGAAGAAATTCTTGCCGAGGAGAATACCGAGCTACGCCGTGTGATGGTTGAACGTATGGGCTACGAGACTTTTATGGAGCGCAGTCAGGCCGAGGTCATCGACGAAGATCAGGACCCGGGCGGACAACGTCGGCTATTGCGCGTTGCCATCCCAGGCGATGAAGATCTCGTCTCACTCGCCGTCAAATGCCCATCGACCGCTCACAGCTACATGCTACGCGTCCCGCCGACCATGAAGAGTTGTCATCAAGCTGCCGCCTGGATCGCCGGTTTCGACAATCCAGACGACTACAAGCCTCTAGCCGAGACGTAGCCTCTCTTCTTCACCAGATTTTTTGTGCGGGGATGCGTTCAAGTATCCCCGCCCCAAAGACTTCATGTAGCTTCAGATCAGGCATATGTATGTATCCGATATGACAGCCACAGGTGGCAGCACTACAGCTTCTGGCATAGAGAGCTTTTTCGAAATCAGGCTCGTAGAGATTGCCGATTGGTTCCTTGATAAAATGGCAGCGTCGCATAGTGCCATCGCCATCCACAGAGATCACCTGATGACCACCAAGACAGTCTCGTCCCAGGCTGGGATGATATTTGGTGTTGAGGGGAAAGAGGGGATCAACTCCCGTAAAGCGCTGAAGCTCTTGCGGGCTATAATAGTCGGGATCACGTTTATAGGCATTGATCCACAGATAGACGTGCTCCGGCAAAGCTGCCCGCAGAGCATCAATCTCCTCGGCATGCTCTTTAAGTCCAACGACGCCTACACTAAATTTAATTCCACGCCGATCCAGTTCCTGACACTTGTCAAGAAAGCGCTGGCGCGTGACCTGCGTCGGATGATAGGTGACCCAGAGTGCCGCCTTGCTTTTGTCACATTGCTCAAGCCACTCCAGGCGGCTGGACAGATTGGTCTGAACGGCAACTTTGGTGACCTGCGGCAGATTGGTAAGACGAATAAATGCATCATGATAGCGTCTACGAACCAGAGCCTCACCCCAGGGCGTGAAGAAGATGCCAATCTGATCATCTGCCGGACGGTCCTCGACCCAGGCGATAAAACGCTCCAGAGCCTGACGATCATTTTCGTGCTCCTGACGCGTCTCCACATGCTTGGCAAACGGACAGTAGGTGCAGCCATAGTTACAACTTGAGAGTGGTCCACGATAGAGAATTGAGAGCTTCATCGCAGTTCGTATCCTTCCATAAGTGCCTGCACATGCGCCGAATAGAGCCAGGGTCCAATCGTATCCGAATAGGCCAGACCATGTGCTGTCAAAGACATCATATGATCTGCAATCATAGCCAGCTCATACTGAAGCAACTCTTGCAGCTGTGGGAGATGGACAAATACATCCTGGCCAAAGCGTTGGCGATACGCCTGCCGATCGAGTCCACCGGCCTCCAGCAAGGATTTAAGTACATAACGGCGCTGCTGCTCATCCTCGTTGAGATGAAAGCCATAACGCGCATACGCAAATTGTTCTGTGGGTGTACCAATATACTCTGCCAGGATAGCCTGTACTCCTCTGGCCCCAACCGCATATTCGTTGGAATAATGATGCGTCCGCGTATATGAGCGAGCACCACAGCCCAATCCAATCATGCCATCATCCTGCACACAGTAGATCGGACCTGACTCAACTGGCACATGTGCCGCTTGAAACATCCGCATTGAAACCTGTGTGTATCCCGCTGAGAGCAGCAGATCTCGCGCCGCTTGATAGCAAACCAGACGAATATCTACGTCCTCACTATGCGCCGTACTACGCTGATGCATATGATCCAGACCAGTCAGAGGGCGTACATAGAGGGGATAGAGATACAGTTCCTCCGGCTGATATTGTAACGCGCTGCGTAGCGAATCCAGCCAACTGGACACCGTCTGTCCGGGAAGTCCATAGATCAGATCGATATTAAGGGCGGCGAAGTCAAACAAGCGAATCTGCTCCAGGGCGCGATGAACCTCACTGGTCTTCTGAGCTCGACCGGCTCCATGCGCCTCATGCTCAAGAAAGCTCTGCACACCGATACTGATACGGTCTGCTCCATGCGCTTTAAGGACCTCCAGACGCTCGGGAGTGGCAGTCAGAGGAGAAGTCTCCACAGACATCGAGATACTCCCCGGCGAGACCTCAAACAGGTCTTCCGAGATAGCAAACAGCTGCTCCAATTCCTCGGGATGCAAAAAAGTTGGAGTCCCTCCACCGATAGCGACGCGGGCAGTATTGAAGCCACCAGACCGATCGAGTTGCCGGCGGACCTGTTCAGCCTCCCGGCGTAGCGTCTTCAAGTATGAAGTAACAAAGTTGCCGCTCGGATTCGCCGTCGTAAACAAATTACAGAAGCCACAACGCATCTCACAAAACGGCACATGCAGATACAGAAAGACTGACTCCCGATCCTCCTGACGCCAGAGATCCGTCAGTGACAGACGCTCCGGGAAATGACGATAGGCCGTCTTATGCGGATAAGCATAGGTATATGAGCTATATGGAGAGCTCTGCACGCTCTGTAACATCGGCAAAAGAGTAGATACCATCACAACTTGCTCCTCAATCAAACAAAATACATTCGGTATAAGGGACAGTCCAGACAACCGGATGCGCGATACGATGACCGTTGTAGCCATCCTCACCATACGCGGTTCCATGATCGCCACACAGGATCGCCAGGAATGGACCACGACGCCCAAGCGCCTGCACCAGTGGAGCAAGCTGACCATCCACATACTCCAGAGCAGCGGCATGAGAAGCCAATGTATCCTCCTTACCTTCGCTCTGAGGCAAATAGAAGTAGTTAGGTTGGTGCAAGGCAGAGACATTCATGAATAAAAAGACCCTTGATCCCAACGCCACACTCTCCAGTGCTCGACAGGCTGTCTCAACCTGATGCGCAGTCGAGTCTGGATTGGTCACGCCAAGTTCAGGCGACCAATAGCTCTCTTGAAACAGTCCCGGCAAGACGTTTCCCAGTGGGCTCTGCCGATTGAAAAAACCAACTCCGCCGATGCAGATGGTACGATAGCCCTCTTGCGCCAGCCCGGAGACAATATCGGGAGCATCAAAGACAAAAGTAGACTCGGTAGTTGTCTCGCTCCCAGGAAAACGCGCCGCAAACAGTCTCTGATGTCGACCGGGTGCGGCAGGCGTGGGTAAAAAGCCAGCAAAGAAGGCTTGATGGGCCGCATACGTAAAGCTACCCGGCGAATGGCGTTCTTCCCAGCCAGTGGCAGGCAGCAGGCTCGCCAGGAACGGCGTACGTCCCTTATGGAACAGTTGTTGTGCCACATCATAGCGCAACGTATCCAATGTGATAAAGAGAATATCATGAGAACCAATCAGCTCAGGAACATTTATCATCAGATATCCTCTCTAAGAGTGCCGAGATCTCCGCGCTGTAAGTATCCTGCGTACGATGCAATACCCCGGGCAAGAGATCACCAAACGCATTCATCTCAAGAATAGCATGTCGCCGATAATTATGCGCCGCAAAAAGGAGATCAACTCCCGCATAGAGGTTAGCAGGAAACAGAGCCGCCGCCTGCTCACAGGTATGCAATCCCGCCTGCCAATTATCCACACCAATCATGGATTGGATAGCCTCGACATCACCGCGCTGATTGAGCAGGTGCAGGTTCGTCATCGGACTCTTACTCAGACGCGCCACGACATGCCGAGCCTGTCCAGCGATCACCACCACACGACAATCAAAAGACTTGTCGGAGAAAGTCGCTTTGGGAATCCACTCCTCGATATGTGCTCGCTGGCGACAGACCATGTTCACCAAAACCGAAATTTCAGCGCTCTTCGTATATGTTTTGATATTACGCGTATTATAAAAATGCCAGCCAGATCCATCATGAACCATTTCGATCGTCGTAATCGCCTGCTGACGCTGTCCATGAAAGCGAAAGGCAATGATCCCCGCAGCGCTTGATCCATGGGCAGGTTTGATAAAGACACGCGACCAATCACGTCTGACAAGCTCGGACATCATCTCATCGTAGGAATGAACAGGGTCCAAAGCCTGCGGCACCGCAATCTGATGCTGCACCAGGTACTGATGACAGGCACGTTTATCAAACATCAGCAAGATGTCTTCCGGCCGATTCATCAGACACACATCACGCAAAGCGGGCATCAGTCCAGTGAGTAGCTGTCGATAGCCTAGATACCATTGTCGAGAAGGAAGCAGTTGCCCTTTTTCCAATGGGAGGGCATCAAGGCAACGACGGCTAATGGGCTCATAGTTGACATCATCAGGATCGGCACACTCGGCCCCCAATGCCAGTAAAGCTCGCTCGACGGCCTGACTCTTGCCCGGCGATTCGATACGCACAAGAGTAGTAGGCGTGATAACATCGGTCAGCGACGCCACGCCAGAAAGCAAGTCAAGATAGCTAATCAGACGTGCGGGCTGTAAGCCAGCCTGTCGCAAAGCTTGCTGAAACAGCTCCACACGCCGATCATCAGGAGTCCCAATGAGAACAAATGCTGGATATGGATCATTCATCTTCACGTCCCTCTACCTACTCACTCACAGCGATATAGCGCTCCTCCTCGTTATCGATATCATCACTCTCCCGCTCGCTCACATCCACCTCGATAGGCAAGGCCTGCAACTGTGCCACTATCGCATCAGAGCAGAAGTGATGATGCAGATCCAACTTCTCCAGCCCACGGATCGCCGGACAATCCAGTAGCGCCTGCGCACCGCGATCGCCAAGTGCCCCATAAGATAAATCCAGCACTTTGATGCGCTCCAGCAACGGTGAGACCGTGACTGCGGCCGCCAACTCATCCTCATACTCACTATCCCGTAAGCCCAGGTAGCGCAAATGAGGAAATAGATCGCCCGCCAGCAGAGGAGCAAAATCATCTATGGTCGTGTCACCACCATAATTTTCAGAACCCAACCAGAGTTCCAAATGTTCCAGGGCGGGTAGATGAGACTGCCAGATTTCATGCACGACCTGACGACTAAGGCCGCCCGTCTCCACAATCAAGGTACGCAGATGTTCACTGTGGATATTTCCCAACTGCAATCCATCGCCACCACGTATCTGCAGATGCTCCAGGCGGGGATAAGCCACCACAATTGGAGAGAGATCGCCCTGTTTAATCCACGAAATCTCACACTCATCAAAAGTTACATCTCCAATGAAAAGTGCCTTCAGTGCTGGCAGTTTCTCCACCGAAGTCGTCAGCAATTCGATAATCTCATCAGGAGGACCATCCATCACGTCCGCCCATTCACCAATCACCAGAGCAGACACGAGCGAGGCCTGTGGATCATTCACAAAGGCCGCCACAATGACATCCCAATCCGTATCATCAGTACGACTATCATAAGCAAGACGATAGGCAAAGGTGGTAGGATCAACAATGCCCTCATCAAGAGTAAATTCCTTAACCGGTTTCCCGACAAAATGATCAATATGGTAAGAGATTGCCATAAAAGATTTTCCCCTTTGCACGTAAATGTAAAACAGGAATCTGTGGGACTACTACTCTATTCTTACTGAGAGGTAAAAAAATGGTAATCAGCCTTATCTTTTGCCAGACACATATCAGCGACATAAGGCAGATTCTCAGGCCAAACCTGATCTCCTTGAACCCAGATGGTTTTCATCCCCACCGCATGAGCGCCCTGAATGTCAGCCACAGGATTGTCTCCGACAAAGACAATATCCTGAGGAGCTTGCTTGAGACATGCTGCGGCCGCCAGAAAAATAGCCGCCTGTGGTTTCTTCAGGCCAACAGCCTGCGAGATAAAAATACACGAGGTCAGCTTATCGATGCCAAGCCTGGACAGTTTCCGACTTTGATTGAGGATACTTCCATTTGTGATCACGCCAAATGGAACGGCGGCCTTCTGCAATTCAGCCAACCAGGAACTCATCGTGGCATCCGGCATAATATGCTGGGATAGCTCTTCCCTGAACATCTTTACCAGATATCCGACGGTCATACCTCGAAGTGATGGATATTCTCGACGCAATTGTCTAAAAAGTATCGTGCGTTCAGTCTCAGCACGCTGATCCAGATAGATGATACGCTGTATGATTTTCGCTCGCTGCGGCTCCTCGCGTACCGGGATAAACCGATGCACAAAAGAAGCAGCCCAGCGATAAAAAGCCTCATCTCTCGCATAAAGCGTATCATCCAAATCAAACAGCATCGCCTTAACAGGAAAAGGTAGCTCAAACATACATCCTTGCCAATGGGGCCTTTCTTTTCATGCGTGAGAGGTACTGATTGCGGCAATGAGACCCGCCAGAAGCGCCACACGACTGGGTATAGGTGGCAAGGCGACATATTCTTCGTGCGTATGTGCTCCGCCACCGATAGCACCAAGGCCGTCGATACTGGGACAACCAAGCTCGGCAGTATTACAACAGTCAGAAGCTCCCCCTCTGGTCTCAGGTAGATAGTTGGTATGAAGGATATCCTCTGCGATCCATTGGACCTGTTGGGCCATAGCCAGACTCTCCTCGGTAGCAGGCATAGGCACCATGCCATCTGGCTCGGGATAGAGCGTAAGCTTTACATCTGGGACAAGTTGATCCTTCAAAAGCTCGCTCCAACGAGCTTCGGCCGCCAGACGATCTTCCGAGCGCAGAAAGCGTGTATCGTAGAGGATCTCGGCAAAGTCCGAGACGATATTCACCTTTGATCCCCCTCGGATGGGGCCAGCGTTAATTGTAAAGCCGTCGCGCCATCCCATGAAGCTCTGCGCCTGGATAATCTGATGCGCCAGTTCGAGAACAGCATTACGTCCTTTCTCCGGACTACTACCCGCGTGGGAAGCTACGCCCTCGGCGGTCAGTCGATAGTGTGCACAGCCTTTGCGTCTGGTCACAACTGTCCCGATAGCGCTGGCCCCCTCTAATCCGAGCACGTGCGGATGCTCCTGGGCAATCTGCGTGATCAAGCCAACGTGATAGCGCGAGGAAATCTCCTCATCAGGTACTGATAAGAAAATGATCTTACTGAAATCTTGATATTGCTGCTGCTGAAGTATCTCCAAAGCATAGATCCCCTGTAGCAGTCCAGCCTTCATATCCACCGTGCCGGGGGCATAGAAGCGCTCAGATTCAAGGCGTATGCGTGCTGAGGCTGCACCGATGGGATGAACGGTGTCATGATGCCCCAGCAACAGACAGGCCGGCGCGGTAGGATTGTTCCCCAGAATCGTTCCGATGACCGCATTTCCACGCGCATGCTCAATCACGGTGGTATGCATGCCGACGCGCTGAAGCAAAATCACGAGTTGCTCGGCCATCTGATTGAGCCCAGGAGTATAATCGGAAGGCGAATCAATCAAGCAGAGCGTTTGCAGATCCTGAAGGAAGCGGGGCATTGCTTGTTCGATCTGGGTAATGCCTTCTGTCACGAGCGTAGAAACGAGATCAATACGAGAGGAACGCTGACCGGCTTCAGAATTTTGCATAAAACTTTCCTTTATATATTGTATCGGGTAATGTCGTCATGCGCTTACGTCGAGACCAATTCGCTTGAGCGCGGTGTCCCCTGGGATAAGTTGTCAGGTATGCTCAAACTGTAGCAGGTAGGAAGCAATAAAGCAACATCATCCAACACATTTGCGTATTTTCACTATTATAAACGAACACCCATGCGTAAGTTAAACGAGTAGCGTAGCAAACACGTAGTATATATAGAGCACTTATTCATATTTATCCGTACTCTTTCTGAATCCTCTCTAAGAGGAAGCACCTCATTGAGGCATCCGATATGAGCAAGAGAGCACGTCAGAACGAGATAGAATGAGAAAGATTAACATGTATGAAAAAACAAATCCTGGTCATTGACGACGAAACAGAGATACGTCTCTCTATCCAGGCCCTCTTTGAGGATACTGATTATGAGGTGATTAGTATCTCAAATGGGCAAGAAGCCCTCGAAAAGCTCCAGCAAGGACTGAAGCCCGATATTGTCCTCCTCGATCTGATGATGCCAGATATGAGTGGTTATCGTGTACTTGATGAGTTCTATCGTCTAGACTTGCATACAACCTTCTCACTTATCGTGATGAGCGGCGATGTTTTGCTGAAACAGCAGATGGATCAAATGGAGATCAAAGGATTCCTGAGCAAGCCTTTCGATATCGATAAGCTTCAACAGATGGTTGAGTCCCTGTAAAAACAACACCTGGCAAGATACAAGTGGCTACGCTAGAAAAAAGCTTCCAGGCAACTCACGTAGCCACTGACCTGTTACTAATAGCGCTCGTGCACCTGGGTCGGAAAAGTGCTTCTCATTTTGGGAAGTTGTTGCAGGATATCTTTGAGCAAGGCAAGCGACTTTTCCGCCGTCTCTCGGCCCGAGATAAAAGAGATAGCCAGACGCTGCTCAAGCACATCTGTGTAGCGTTGATAGAGACGCACAAAGTAGTTAGGATCGTTTTCGTTAGAGGCTCCATGGATATGTTTCACTTCAAGCGCGAGAGCACGTGAGAAACATTGATCGGCCACATCGTAACAACGCATAGCGAAATCCTGGACAAGCGTATTGTGACCAATCTCCTCCGACATTTCCCCAATGGCAAAGTAGGTCTCAGCCAGAATAAAAGATGAAAATCTATTGGTCACCTCTTGTGCTGAGATTTCAGGTAACACTAAAAGTGAAGGGGTTGAGGTAGTTGCATAATGTCCAGACATATTTATCGCGTCACGAATGAGGGTCAGTGATAATGAGGTATTGCGTAACGCGTCCAATACTTTTTGACAAAGAGAAAAGGCTAATGAACGTTCTCGTACGGCAGTATCCCCATAACCGCCAAGCTGTGCCACCTCAGCCCGGCGACTCAGGGCGCGAATCATATAGGCCAGCGCCAGATAAGCATCATTTTCTTGCTCCAACGGCAGAATCGTCAGTTCTTGATGCCTTTCCAACAACCCCAGCAGAATCTGACGGCATTGCTCATCTATCTCCTCGAACAAAGAAGCGCAGTTGACCGAGATTACGCCCCCGCTCTGTTGCGACCGATGTAATGCCTGCTGCTGACGCCAGGTACACAGATCCAGTAAGACCATCGCCTGCGTCAAGCGAGCCTGAGTCTCCCCATTCCAATCGCGGCCAATCTGATATAGCGTACGGCTTTGCATCAGAAAACTCAAAGATTGCTGAAATTGTCGCTCAATCTCCTCCGTAGAGAGCGAGGCGATAGAAACATAAGCAGAACTTTGTACCTGATAGAGAGACGCATAGACACTGTATCCCAAGCCCAAGTAGAGTTGTCCGGCAATCTGCATATTGTGCGTTGAACGCAGTTGCTTACGCGCTTGTAAGTAGTGCTCCTGAGCGTACTGATAATAGCCAAGTACTCTGGAAGCATCACCACAATGCAATTCAATCTGAAACAGCTGATCGGCAGTTGGAGTGTCCATAATCTGAAAACTAGAGAGAGCACGCAAGTAATAGGTCAGAGCCTGTTCATATGCCTGTACCTGATAGGCATTTGTGCCAAGAGAATCCAGAATAGCAGACTTATACTCGTCCGGGGCCAGTGCCAGAGCATACTCCAGATCGAACTGGGCCGCCGAAAAGTTCAGTTGCTCTTGCGCACGTATCCCCTTAAGAAAGGCATAACGTGCACGCTTTTGCAAAGCCAGCCGTGTTCCGGTATCAAGTTGTGTATCGCCGTAGTCTGCCACCGGATCGGCCACAATCCCTTTGCCATGCAAAACCATATCCAGAAGGGCAACCACCTCTTGATCGTTGTAACTATCCTCATGTGTCTGACCTAGATGCGATTCAGCTAACGGGACAAGCGAAAGCTCTGCTTGAGGTTGCTCAAGCAACTGCTCCAGATAATCAATTGATTGGTCAAGCTGTTTGGCAAAGAAACGCAGAGCATTGCGTGATGGGGCAATTTGGCCACGTTCAACCGCACTAATATATGACTTTGAGAACTCCTTCACTCCTAGTTCTGCTTGTGTCAGCCCCTTTTGGCGGCGTATTTGACGGATATACTCTCCAATCAGAAAAGGCATCGTTGGACCTCTTTCTTTAAAAACTTATGGCGATGACCAACATAGATTATCTTACGTAATAAATCCTTGCTTTTTTATTAATTGTTAAAAGTTCTATCAAAGATGCAAAGGTCTTGTATTCTTACATAGTACGTTGTCTTAAGAGCGGCGTCAAGGAACGAGAAGCGCATTTTTAAACAATTTCCAGGAAATGTCAGCAAAATATCTTCTTTAAAAAGCATACAAACATTATTGGAAAAGTCGCGCCTGGGCCTCGTTTCATCGCAATAACAAAGCAAAAATACGCATTAAGATCATCTAAAAAATGCATGTATCCGCCAGAAAGGAGTACAAGCACCATTCGTGATATACTTATAAACAGCCTTTATTCACAGGGTAGGAGTATAGGATATATTTGACCTTATAAGAAGGATACGTTTGGTAAGAAGAGGATCATTACACAATGAACGAAAATGAGAAGAGGGCTTCTCTCACATACGATCTTGTCATCATGGGTGCCTCAGCCGGAGGAGTCGAAGCGCTTTCGATTTTAGTCAGTACGTTACCCACACCATTCCCAGCACCGATCATCGTAGCTCAGCATCTCGACCCGAATCGTCAAAACTCGCTCAACCTGATCTTGCAACAACATACCAGTCTCCCAATTGAACTAGTAGAGACGAGTCGCCAGCTCCATGCAGGCATTATTTATATTATACCCTCCAACCTGCATATCAGCATCAAAAATCAGTACGTAGAGATCCATGAGGGGCGTAACAAACATCCAAGAGCATCAGTCGACACGCTCTTCTCGACGGCCGCCGAAGTCTATGGAGAGCGTTTGATCGCAGTAATCCTCACTGGCTCTGGCTCCGATGGAGCAATTGGAGCAGTGAATGTCAAAAATGCCGGTGGAACCATCATAGTGCAAGATCCACAAAGTGCCCGTTACCCATCGATGCCACTCTCACTTCCTCCCACCATCGTCGACTTCGAAGTCTCCATAGAATACCTGGGGACGTTACTCTACGATCTACTTCACGGAGCCGATATCCCCCAGACAGAAGAGAAAACAGAGGACATTCTCCATGAGATCCTCGATCTTGTCAGCAGGAAGGCCAATATGGACTTCCATACCTACAAAACATCCACCATCCTGCGGCGCATCGGTCGCAGGATCGCCGTCACACGCTGCCGCACCATGCGTGACTATGCGGATTACCTGATCACCGAGCCAGAGGAAGTTGAAGAGTTAGTCAAAGCATTTCTCATCAATGTTACGCAATTCTTCCGTGATACTGCAGCTTTCAACTATCTCAGGCAAGAGATTCTCCCAACCTTGATCGCCTATGGGCGCGAGCATGATCACATTCTGCGCTTCTGGACGGCAGGCTGTGCAACAGGTGAAGAATCTTACTCTTTAGCCATGTTGCTGACGGATCTGCTCGGTGAAGATCGTCCCAATTGGAGCATTAAAATCTTTGCGACTGACCTGGATGAAGCCGCTATCCATTTCGCTCGCCGAGGATTGTATTCAGAGAATCTGCTCAAAGGAGTCCCTGCTGATTACCATAAGCGCTTCTTTGAACAGACCGATCAAGGATATCGCATCTCAAAAACCTTGCGGCAGATGATCATATTTGGACAACAAGATCTCAGTAGAAGTGCCCCCTTCCCACGCATCGACCTGATCCTATGCCGCAATGTCCTGATTTATTTCACGCCTGAACTACAAGATTATGTCCTCAATCAATTCGCCTTCTCGCTCTCTCCTCATGGTTACCTCTTTCTGGGCAAAGCCGAAACGGTACGCCCTGCGCAAGCCTGTTACGAGCTCATCAACAAGCATTGGAAGATCTATCAATGTACAGGCAAAGCGTTACCCGCCATTCGCCGTCAGACGCTCTCCAATATAAAATCGTCGGATCTAGAAAGGCTATCGCTGAGTAACGCAAACAAACAAGTGAGAAAGTCCAACACCGAAATAGATTTAGTACCTCCTACCTTTGAGCTAAATCAACTGAAGCGCCTCAACGAAGTTCTACTCCGCTTCCTCCCTGTGGGAATTGTCGTCATCGATCGCCACTACCACGTCCTGACATCAAATGTTGGTGCCCGCCGACTGCTGGGATTGCATGATGGTATCAGCGAACAAGATTTCTTGCATACAGTCAGAGGTATTCCCTATCAAATAACGCGTACAGCCATCGATGCCGTCTTCCGCGAACACAATGTCATCTCTCTGCCAGAAGTAGAATTGAGCATTCTGAGTGGCGGCAACGGACGCTTTGTCAGTCTCTCAATTGCTCTCATGCAAATTGACAACAAAGTACTTGAGCTTGCCACGATCAGCGTCATGGATGTCACCGATCATGTCCATATCAGACGGCGCCTGGAGACAGTTCAGGAGCAGCAAACACAACTCATGTATGAGATCAGCGCCACCAACAAACGCCTGAGCGATGTGAATAAGGAGCTGATGGATGCCAATGAAGAATTGCAAGTCGCTAATGAAGAGCTGATGCTAACACATGAGGAGCTCCAGGCCAGTATTGAGGAGTTCGAGACAACCAATGAGGAGCTCCAGGCTACCAACGAAGAGTTGGAAACAAATAATGAGGAGCTCCAGGCTACCAATGAAGAGTTGGAAACAACCAATGATGAGTTACGTGCTCGTACTAATGAACTTCAGGAGCTGACAACTACCCTGGAAAGTGAGCGTGTGCGTTTAGGAGAGATAGTAGAGCTGGCTCCATTTGATATCCTGATCCTGCGAGGATCAAGCCTCATCATTGAAACATACAATCCCAGATATATCCATCCAGTAGGAGGAAGGGCAATACAGCATCAGCCGCTTAAAGAGGTTCTCGACCTCTTCTGGGAAGATACTATAGGAAAACGTATTATGCAATTGGCGCAGGAAACCTATATAAAGGATAGAGTTTTAACGCTACCAAATATGTTGAGCCATACACCAGTCATAGATATCTCTCTGGACCAATCTGGCTGGCAACAATCGTTAGAAGAATATACATCCTACACGATTGTCCCATCTCACGATGCCATCGGTGACGTCGATGGCGTCATCATTTATGCCATCAGTGAGAAAGAACCGGCAAAGCCTGAAAGGCAAATAGGAGCGCGACATATCACAAGCAATGGTTGAGTACAAAAAAATCCTTAGCTAGCAAGTACTTCAATGCCGTTAATCTGAGCGTTGTCATGCACAGTGACAAATTGGATCGTGATCGTACCATCGCTGGCAGGCATAGTCACAAACTGCTCAATCACTGCTTTATCGCTGGCACCAGCGGCTGCCCAGATATCAAAATTGCTCAACACCTGTTGGCCGTTCAGGAGCACATTAAACGTGCGCTGGCCCGCCTTTGTCCAGTAGGTCTCAGCAAAATGTAAGCGCACAGTATAGGAGACTCCAGGTGTCACATGCGGAATGACATAGGTGCTGTCGCCAACACGGTCCGATTGATAGACACTCTGGGGCGCTGGATTGATAACGCCACTCGTATCAATTACGTCACTATGCGATGACTCTGTCGATGGACGTGCAGGCTCGGGATTATTAAAAAAATCCTCATCCGCCACAAAAGCCCCCGAAGAGGTTCCACCTGCATTAATCTGCACCGATCCCGTCCCAACGAGCTTCGGCGTGGGAAGCAAGGTCGGCACAATAGCAGGAACGGCGGTCGCCGGTTTTGTCGCTGGCGAGGTCGGAACTTGCTGAGGTGACATCGGTGAAATACCTTTGGCTGGTGGTGGTGTCCCACTCCCTATGGCCGTACTATCAACGATCACATGAGTAGAAGGGTTCACGTCGCGTGGAGCTTGTTTAAGTGAAGTGGTATACAGAGCATAAGGAATGAGAATACCTATCAGGATCAATAATGCTGAGATCATACTTATCCAGAGCGCAACTGTCTTTTTGCTCCGACCACGCGGCCCTGATGAGACATTTTCTGACGATGGCACAGCGTTTGTATCAGTGGTTGCCAATGATATGGCATTGGCAAATTCCTCGTCCTTGTCATCCAGCTTGATGCCTGCTAGCGCTGGTGGATCGATCGGAAGTGGATTTATCTGCGCTTGCCTATCTGGCACTGCGAGCACTTCAGGTAAACTTGCAGGATCAACATTTTCGGTTATCGTGGGAAAAGGAGTAAATCCAAAAGGTTTTGTGACTGGTACTACCGGTACGTTCCCGACGATCGCTGACGCCGATGTGGTGAGTTCAAGCGAGATTTCAGGGGCTGGTGGGAGCAAACCAACCTCAAGCGCGGACAAAAAGGCATTCATATCTTCATGGCGATCAGAGCTTTTTTTCGATAGTGCCCGCAGGATCGCCAGATCGATGGGCATCGGTACCTTAACATGCGTGGAAAGAGGAGCAGCATAGTCGGTCATGTGCTTCCCCCACATCGAGACAAACTGGGGAGCGACAAAAGGAACACGACCAGTGATCAATTCATAAGCCAGACAAGCTAAAGCATATTGGTCGCTGGCTTTCTCAGTTTCTCCGATAAACTGCTCGGGAGCCATATATCTGGTTGCATACAAGTCGGCTTTTTGATCTGATTGACTTCCCTCAAGAAACGCTGGCAGATAAAAATCTGTCAATTGGACATCACCCTCATCACTGTAGAAGATGTTTTCAGGCTTGATATTCCCATGGATCACATCTTGATCATGAGCATAGCTCAAAGCCCGACCGACTTGCAGCACAATGCTGATCGCCTCGGTCCAATCCATGTACTTGTGACCCAAATGCTTCAAGCGCTCCAGGCGCTGGCGAAGCGAACCACGAGCTCGATATTCACGCACAATATATGGCTTACCTTGCTCAATAGCCATATCCAGGACAGGTACAATATTTGGATGATACATCGATAATAATGGATGCACCTGCGATAAGTTCTGTGCTTGATGCAGAACAAGACCTTCTGAATCAAATATCTTGATGATGACTTTCTTTTTAGTCTCTTGCAATGGATAGGCAAGATAGGTAGTCCTTAGCATTTTAGTAGCTAATTTCTCAATCAGACGATATTGTAGAAAGAACTCTTGCATAAATGCTATCCATCCAAATTAAAAAGGGGTGCGCAAAATATATTGATGTGGACAACTGGCAAAAAAATGCTGCCTGGAGATCTCCATTCAAATACCAAAAAGCCGATACCAGAGGCAGAAGCCTCATGGCATCGGTGGGGGATTCTGAGGATATTGCGACTGAGGCATCGCATACTGTCCACCAGAGGACTGCTGCTGAGCCGGTGTGTAATTGGCTCCCGGTTGATAGTATTGTGCCTGATTCTGCTGCGCTGGCTGATAATATTGTGCCTGCTGGCTCGGTTGATAGTATTGATTTGACGGTGCAGCCTGATTTGCCTGATAATATTGACCTTGCTGATTCTGCGGCCCCATCGGCTGATATTGTTGATAATTGGAATTTGATCTCGCCATAAATGCCCTGGCAGCAAAGATACCTCCAACGACCAGCAGAACAAACAGCGGAAGTATAATCCACCAGAAGTGAGAGACGAACACAAAAAACAGTAAAATCAAGATCAACGCAAGCACTGCTCCGCCGCCGCGACGTCGATAACGAGGGCCATAGTAAGCACGGCGAGAATAGCGTGACCAGGGAGATCCAGCCATCATGCCCCAGAACATGTCGCGTTCCATGCGGCGAGACTGATGATAGTGATGATGATGGTGATGTCCACCTCTATAATGCCCATATGGCATAGTTTTATGACTCCCTCATAATATAAAGTAAATCCCTTAGATACTTCGGGATACTATAACATATATTTATACGAACGTACATTCGCAGAAGTTATCAAACACCAAAGAAAATCTACATCTTTGACTCCTATCACACCAAATTCTAGTATTCATCTATACTGTAGCAATGAATCCATGATATACTAACTACAGCCATCTTCCTCTATAAGATGGAAGTTAGACTATCTAAAAGGGCTTGTATAGAACGCATCATCACCTACAATCAGGAGAAACATCATGACAGATCATCAAACCTCTCGTCTAGATGTGACAGACATTTTCCAACGCCGTCATTTTAGACTGCCCATAATGATCAGCGTATGTGCTCTGTTTTCTCTCTTATTCAGCTCTTGTAGCGTAGATGGAACATCCAATCATCCCACCACCTCACCCACATCCAATCATCTTACATCCCTACCCACATCTGATCACCGCACATCCTTACCCACAGCGAACGGAGATCCTATCCTATCAGAGTACACACTCAAGGTCTTCTTCTCCAAGGCACCAGACTCACTCTCCACTGACTTCACGAAGGTCTATCCAGTAGGCCGTCTCTCCACAACGAGCGCGGTAGCATACTTCTCCATCCAACTCCTCATCGCCGGACCTACGCCTACCGAGCAACAAGCTGGCTACTTCACTGAACTCAATACGATGCTCAGTGGCCCATCAAAATGCACAACGACATCCGTTGGCGGACCAGACTTTACCCTCACACTCAAGAAGAAAGGATCAGTCTCCGAGGAGGACGCTGCCACCTTAAAATTCTGTCGTGCACTCAGTTCCGCAGGCATTGGCGCAGATGCTCGCGTACAGGCAGAGATTAATGCCACGCTAACACAGTTTCCTGCCATCAAAAAAGTTGTCATCCTCACAGAAGACGGCTCTTGCTTCGGCGATATGAGTGGGCAAAATCACTGCTTGCAATAAGGTCATCACGACTACCAGGAAAGTGGAATAATATACTGGCACTTACATGTTTATATATGTAAATATATCTATTGATAGTGAAAGAGAACCTACCCATGTCCGACCTTGAAACCTCTCAGGCAGAGAAAATCACAGCGGTATACGTAACCTCCTGGTGCCCTTATTGCCGTAACGTCAAGCGTTGGCTTGACTCGCATGACGTCCCGTATGAGACCATCAACATCGAAGAACACGAGGACGCCGCTCAGTATGTCATGTCCGTCAACGGCGGCAATCAGACCGTCCCAACCGTCATCTTCCCTGATGGCTCCGTTGAGACAAATCCAGATGCCTCCTACCTGGCGAAAAAGTTTCCTCAGGTAGCAAACAAGTAAGCACCATAGGATTAGTATCTAAGCGAGAGGCCCATCAGGTATATGATACTGATGGGCCTCTCGCTTATGGTCGTTGTATCTATACAAATGCTAGAATAACATACTAAATGATAGCACAAAGAAAATCAAAAAAGTAATAGGAAGCATCCATACAAAAATAGACAAAGATTATTATCTAAAATTATTACAAGAGCAACAATCTTTCATCTATTTAAATTTAAATGATGTGAGCATCGGTTGAAATGCGGTTTCGTCCATAAAATCGAATTGATCAGTATAACTTTGAAAGACAACAGTGAAAAGCCCATCGACTGGATGCTGGGTACCTAATATAACAAATTTCTTGGTTATCGTGGTACTTCCATGTGAAGTGGAATCTCCTGAAATGGTCATTCGTTTCCACACTGCTCCATCTATTGTTATAGGAGTCAATTTAGACTGCGTACTGTTTGTAAGAGTTGTCGCAACTGCACTGAGCTCACTATCGATCACATTATCAACAGTATTCGGATTGGTATCACCAGTTGTTGAACTACTCGTCATAATATCCACAGTTGCCAGTGGGCCAGTCATGTGCACAGTTTGAAAAGAACCATCGGTCCCTTTTTGTAATGGCCAACCATCAGGATAACCAATAGAAAAATTAGATCCTACATACTTTGTAAGGCTTGGGAGAGGAGTTGCTGTTGGAGTGGATATTTTCTTAGGAGTTGTAGCCACTGGATTTGAACTCCCACAAGCGGAGCCAGCAACAATAAATAGCAAAAGGCTCAAGAAACAACAGAAAGTCCGAAAATATTTGAATTTTTTCATGCGATATTAACCTTATTCAAGAAGAAACAGAACCTGATCATATATTCAAATAAAATCAGAATAGGCTCTGTTAAGAGAGTAATGCAGCTATCTTATCAGATTAAATATAGATTTGTCCATATTTGATCTGATAAGAGATAAACCTATCTTCAAAAATGGCTGACTGAAAAGCTGAAAAAAGTACGGGCTACAATGCGGTATACGACGCATGTGTAACGTTTGAGTTACTTCGTCGATAACTCTATGAGATCTCAAAAAAAGGAATCGTAGAGGTACATAATGCAACTGGCAAAGACCGGGTTACATCCAAGCGCCTCCTTCATGGAGGAACTCTACCAGCGCCACAGACATGCTGTGCTGATACATATTTTGCAGCACGTTTCTTCGAAAGAGGATGCCGAGGATATGTTGCTCGAAGTATTTATTGCTGCGCTGGAAAGTCCGATTATCGCCACACTCGATCAGCGTCAACAGCTAGCCTGGCTGCGTCGGGTCGCCTTGAACAAATCGATAGATTATCATAGACGCTCTACGCGCCACCCGGCGGTTCCGATTGAGCAAGCGGATGAGGTTCTTTACGAAGAAGAATACCACTCGCCTGAGCAAGCGGTACTACGTCAGGAAGAGATAATACATCTACGTACCAATATATCCTTGCTCCCGGAGCTTCAGCAAGAACTACTACGGCTACGTTTTGCCAATAACCTGCGCTGTGCAGAAATCGCCACTCATCTAAATAAAAGCGAAGGAGCGGTGCGCACGCTCCTCTCGCGCACCCTCAACGCCTTACGTGGCATTTATGAGAAAGGACGAAAGGAGTCCCAACATGACTGAACATGATGAGCGCTTTCTGCCTGAACAGGTCGATGAACAGATTGAGTCAATAGAACATGCCGCGCCGCAGCAAGCAGTGTCTCACCTCATGCGAGATCTACGCATCGTTACAGGAGACCATACAGAGCTTCTTAACCGTGTCCAAGATCGCCTGCATGCATATATGGAGCAGACACAAACGCCATCGATAGCAGCGCGACCTCGAGAGAAAAGGATACATGCTATGATACAGACACAATCCGTACGGCCCCCAAAGCCTGGCCGACGCTTCATCTCATGGACGACCCTGGTGGCCGCCGTGCTACTCGCCTTATTTGTAACCGGAAGTTCAATCGTAGTGTTCCAGTACGCTCACACGCAAACATCCCCTAACGGCCACGTTGGTGGATCAGGTCCGGTCCAACCAACAAAAAAACCTGTCATAACACCGACACCAACTCCGGCCCCGCTACCATCAAAACTCTGTAACCTGGTAGACGATGGATGGAAGGCTGTATGTACCACACATCAAGAAACACTCATTGATCAAACCAAAAGCATCCAGGGGACTGCTATTCACTTGTATGCTAGCTATGCAGATTCTAATCGTATTATTCTGGTGTACTCCGTCCCACTCAATAAGTCTACTGTAAATCTAATGACGCAAACATTTGTGGAACTAAGCGCCCAAAAAGGGGTCGACATATCCCCTCGATCCAGTAGCGGTGGCTACCCGGATCAAAGCACGTTGTATAACCTGGCATCGATTTCATTGCTCAGCGTTGCGGACACGATCAGCACACTTCACATTCAAGCGAAAATATCCACTGATATAAGTGCGAGCAAGTCGGTAGCCTTCAATTTTTCCCTACCTTTTCATCGCGGCCGTACCGTCACAATCAATCAGACCCAGACAGTCAATGATCAACCAATCACAGTCGACCACGTCAGTATCTCAACGACCAAAACCATTATCTATTTACGTGCCCTACAACTCAATACAGGTAGCGATTCCACTGACGGATCTGATGCACTTGCATCGCCTGGCTATGAGCTGAGCATAGGTAATTGGAGTTCACACAATAAAACCAGAGTAAGTAATAATACCTGGAACAATAATGATGATAAACATCAAGCAGTGGAAGGTATCCAATTGGAAATAAATTATCCACTCCTCAACAAAACTGGTGATTGGACCCTCCTCATTCACTATCAAATGATCCCAGGCGCTAGCAGTGATGTGGTTTTTCACTTCAAAGTCTAATTCCTTGTGCTCGCTGCGACACCATCTGTCAACATAAAAAAGCCCTGACGCGATGCTGCGTTCAGTTCAATCACGATCTCAAAGCCAGGATGAACTCTAGTTAATGTTCATCCTGGCTTTGAGATCGTAATCACTGCGATACTTTCCAAAGCATTCAATGCTTTCATGATTTCTTCGGGCGAGCTATTTGCCTGCGTAATAATCTCATTGACTGAAAGCCGTCCATCGATCAATAGCAGAACCTGACGGCAGGTGCGTGGAAGACCAGATTTGTTAATCAGTCCAATCGCTTTCACTATCGACATAGTGGGACGAGGAACAGCAATCAGAGAGATCGAGGAGGTGGAAGGAAGTACTGCTCTCTGCTCCTGATTTTCTTTTGACACAGGAAGATTTCTTGAGCTTGGCGAGAGACCTTCAAGCGGTTGCGTCCATCCTGGTGAGGAAAAACCATCTGCTGAGAGATTCCAATCCGATTGTGAAATCCGATTATTTTGCGCCAGTGGTAGCTTTATATTCGGTAATGAGGAGCTATTCAGTGGTTGCGTCTGCGGTGCAAAGCCATTAGAGCCTGAATCAGACAGAGGATTACTTGGTGGGAGTGGCGTTTGTGCTGGGAGTGGCGTTTGCGGCGAAGGCGGCAGCTGGTAAGAGCTACTGCTATGCAGCACAAAAATAAAGAGGCATTGTTTCCAACTGCGTAACGTATCAAAGGCCGCTGCTCCCTGAGATGAACCTAGCTGTGCCTGCACGGCTCGGCCGTCTATAAATGTGATTGAGCCCTGCTCTATCGTGAGCCCATCGTAGCGTTTGACATGCAGTTCTCCCGTTCGACGCTCAAGTTGGACCCGTTGGATAATGTTCGCTAGGTTATCAGTTACTCTCCCCTGCTGTTGAGACACATCTTTCTCCAATACAATTATGTGACCTGGTATTTCTTTTCATAAGTCAACTATCCTCACACTTACACGCTTCGCTGCCTGATTAGCTAATATTTTTCTGGATGAACGAATCCAGTTATCCCGGTGGGACGGATTAGCATACAGGCAGCAACACACATAAGAGCGAGGCAGCAACGCGTCAGATAACTTCTAGATTTACCGATATGGTAGAGGGTAAGGTGTGTTCGGTGCCACTGTCTGGCTAGCGACATTTGCTTGCGCGAATATATCCTGGTGCTCAGGGAGCTTGAAGACTTCCGCCGAGGATAATAATCGTTCAGCCAATTGAGCTACACTTTCCATGCGCTGTGCTTCATCATGGATATTCTGGCTACTCTGATGGGTTAAAGTTGAAACGTTTTGCATTGTCAGCAACACTGAATTGGAGATATCTAATTGTTGCTTGGACACGTAGTTAATACGCTCAATCTCCCGCCCTTGTTGTTCAATAGCCGAAAACATCGCGTCGAAAGCAACGCTGGTTTCTCGTGAATATTGTATGCCTGCGACAGTTTCCTGTTCGGTATTGTACATAGAGGTAGCCACCATTTTGATATCTTCGATAATCTGCTTCACCACCCGCTCAACGATGACAGCCTGTGACTTGGCAACTTCCGCAGAGCGGCGTATATCATCGGCAACGGCTCTAAAACCTTTACCATTTTCGCCAGCCATGGCGGCTTGAATAGCGGCATCGAGAGCCAGGCGGTTGGTCTGATAGGCGACACCAGCAATCACTTTCACAATTGTATCAATCTCCTGTGAGCGCTCCTCTAACGCTTTAACCCTTGCTACCGTTGACTCTACATGAGCGCTGATATGGGTAATGCCATCAGTCGCTTTAGCCACCGAATGTCGCCCATTGAGGATAGTTAAATATGCTTCGTTTCCAACTACTGAGAGCGAGTGCGCACGCTCCACCATATGACGGCTGGCATTTGCCAGTTCAAGCACCTGGGCCGTTGCCGATGTAATGTGTTGAATCTGTTGGTCAGTATCTTCCACCACCTGGAGCATATCGTCGTATGCCTGGATAGTCGATCTTTCGACTTCGTTGGCCAGAGTTTTGAATTTGATAACGATACCCCCAAGCTCCGTCACCACATAATTAAATGACCGGGCCAGAGTTTCCAGGCTCCCAGAAGAGGTCTCTGCATGGACGCGTAAGTCGCCTTCACCGATGCCCTGTATCTCTTTCACCAGCTTTTCAATCTGTCCTTGCAGTGAAACGTGACGCAGTTGCGCCTCCTTCATCAATTGAACGATGTTGTCCAGCATCGTATTCATTGAGCTCGCCACCATATATATTTCGTCACGCCCTTCCACCTGCGCACGTTCACTGGTGTCACCTCGTGAGATCCGTCCGGTCAGTGCCGCCAGTTGGGTCAGCGGACGCGAAATGCTGATGTTTACAACAAAGGCTGTTGCCACAATCACCAGAATGGTCAATGCAATGGCACTGATAGTAGCGATTTGCAATGGAAGAATCTCACTGCTACTCAGGCTTGCGACGGCTTGACCAACCGTTGTTGAGATATCTACTACGGTGTTCCAATTTTTTTGAAGGTTCAGAAAGATCGCATCAGCCTGGTAGAGGGTGGAATAGCCAATCTCATAGTCCGGATGGGCCTTGTTCAGATCGGCCAGAACTTGATCTTGATAGTTTTTATAGTCGTTCCATTGATGGGACTCGACCGCATTGAGCGCAACTTGCTGATCATTGATCAAGTGACTATTACCACTACCATTCAATAAGATGGTGCGAATCGTTCTCATCGTAGCCGAGTTAGCTATATCGTAATTACTTGTATACGTCAATAAAGCCTGATCAAAGTTAATCTCGCTCGTCGTAATATCGATCTCGGTCAATGCTCCAGACGCCCCCAAGGAGGCATCTCCTCCCAGGCGGGGACTATCACTGGCAAAGATCTGAGCAAAACGAGCTTGTAACAAGGCATTCATACGCTCCAGATTGATTTGTTGCTCTGTTGCCGTCTGCTGAGCATTAAAACTTGTTTTTACTGCTTCAGCATGAGTGTTTGATGCTTGCAGAAAGAAATAATCCAAGAAAGCTATTGCGGCACTGGAAATAATCACCAGTACGACAAAGAGTACCAGGAGTCGAGGAAATATACGTATATTGCTAAATACACGCCTATTGATGGTGAATCCGGCCATATGTGTGAGTCCTCTCCCGAATTGTATTAAATACTCGTTTTTTAATAAAGTAAATAAACGATACGACCACATAGCTACTAAAAAGTAGGCTGTAAATCGATAAATTAATCTAAAATTAGTTAGCGCGTAGTAATATTTTCCTGATTATATATTATAATGGGTATTTTGTGAACTATGCTAATCTTTCTGAGCTATAAGGTTAGCGGGGTAAGCTATGAATATTACAGAACAATAGTAAAAAGGATGAATACTTATACAATTACTTGAAATACAGCAAAGTACTATCAATGTGGATTGAGAAACCTTTCGATAAAAGCTGGCATAGAAAGCTATTCTCACAAATTTCTTATTCTATGTTTGCTATTCTATTTAAAACAGTATATTAAAAGGCTTGCGAATATCAACAAATTCTGCTAGAGTGTTCGCGAGAACTCAAATACTGAATTTCTCCTTTTTTGAGAGTAAAAAAACAGCTACTGTAGGATATTATAAGCATCATTTGATAGAGCATAGAATATAAAGCGTCCATTTGATGTACTTAAAACCTATATTATACAGAATAAAGAGCAATACATACATACATATGATAGCAAGAATGATATACGTACGTTCAAAGTAAAGAGGAACAGAACATAAAGTTCTCATGGCACTATCTGGTCTCAGGGAAGAGGCTTCATTGTCCTGGATAGCAAGTAAGGATCTTCTCTAGACATTCTCATTGTTACAAATCTTCAGCAAACAGGAGTAATGAACATGTTAAAGCGTCTTAGAGGAGTCCACACGAAGAAATTTTTATCTCTCCTCCTCGCGACATGTATTGTCTTGATGCTCACAGGGTGTGATCAACAAAGTGGACCAGGGTCATCATCCAGTTCCCCGATTAAAATTGGCCTCTCAGTTTCAAAGGCAGGAGATTTTTCTCAAGACGGAGCGGCCCTGCTACAGGGCTACCAGATCTGGGCAGATTACGTTAATAGTCATGGTGGCCTCTTCAATGGACGTAAAGTCCAGCTCGATATCTTAGATGACAATAGCACAAATGCGCAGGCAATCACCGATTATCAGAAAATGATTACTAGGAACCATGATGATTTAATCCTGGGTCCCTATTCATCCACCCTTACATTATCCGTGGCTAGTGTTGCCAAGCGCTATAATTATGCTCTTATCGAAGGCGCAGGAGTAGCTCCTAAAATCTTCGCACAGAATTTCTCTAATCTCTTTTCAGTCTCGCTCTCAGCATCAGACTATTTGAAGAGCTTCGTCTATTATCTACTTTCTATACCACAGGCTCAGAGACCAAAATCTATCGCCTACGTCACATCCGACGATTTCTTCACGCAACCTCAGGTCGATGGTGCCAGGAGCCTTCTGGAAAAAGGAGGCATTTCGACGGCCCTTTACGATGTCTATCCCGCTGAAACGACCAACTATGCACCGATTGCACAGAAAACCATTGCATCCCAGCCAGATGTCGTGGTACTCGGCACAACAGGTCAGTCAGATGCAGTCGCCCTCACCAAAGCGTTCATTCAGCAACATTTCAATCCGAAAGCACTGATCGAAACGGCTGGGCCGGACCAGGGAAGCCAGTTTACCGGACCTATTGGCGGCATATCCAAAGCTGAAGGCGTCTTCGTACCAAACAACGGCTGGTTTCCTAGTTTCAAATCCTATCAGAATAGCGACTTTATCAGCGCCTTCATCGCTAAATATGGCGGGACCGCCCGGGATATCAGCGCTGACTCCGTTGAAGCATTCTCCGTAGGGCAAGTGCTACAGCAAGCTATCAGCAAGGCGAACACCATCGACAACAACAAATTAATCAATGAGCTGCACTCAGGCGCATCCTTCAATTCCATCCAGGGAGCAGTGAAGTTTAAAAGCGATGGTGAAAATTCCGTAGCTGAACCCTTTTTATTCCAATGGCAAAAGAATGCATTGATCCCAGTATATCCAGCCAATCAGGCACAAGCGAATCCAGAATACCCAAAAAAATCCTGGTCCTGATTGACCACAGATGTGCGCAAGAGATATGAAATAATCCAAAGATTGGAAACCTCTGTCCAGGTGGTAGCATCTAAGCACACTTTCAACGCAGAGGTTTTGTATGCAACGATAAGGAGGCTGGTATGACTCATATTGGTTTCGTTGGACTGGGCGAAATGGGTGGTCGTGTTGTCAAACGTTTACTCGATGCTGGTCACGTCGTGACCGGCTACAATCGGACCCAAGCCAGGGCGCAATGGCTCCTTGACGCAGGTATGCTTTGGGGAGAGACTCCATTCGAGGTAGCACAACAAGCGGATGTGGTCTTTACGATGGTGACTCATACAGCAGCCTTGCAAGAGGTTACCGGCGGGGATAAGGGGATTCTGGTAGCTCTTACACCTGGTAAAATTTATATCGACATGAGTACAGTCAGTCCAGCCTTCAGCAAAAACCTGGCCGCGCAGGTAGCTGCCAGGGGAGCACAAATGCTCGACGTTCCCGTTTCCGGCAGCGTGATCACGTTGGAGCAGGGCAATCTATCTCTGATGATCGGAGGAGATAAGGCGACCTTTGAACAGGTCAAAGCCATCCTGCTGGATATTGGACCAAAAGTAAATTATGTGGGCGAACATGGACAGGCAGTCTTGATGAAAATAGCAATCAATCTCAGTCTGGCGGTACAATTTCAAGCCTTTAGCGAAGGAATGTTGCTGGCCGAGAAAGGTGGCATTCCCCGCGAAACAGCCCTGGAAGTCTGGCTGAACAGTGTGCTGGCTTCGCCCTCATTAAAATATCGCGCTCCTTTTATCCTCAACAAACCAGACAACGCGTGGTTTAATGTCAACATGATGCAAAAAGATCTTCTACTCGCTCAGGAATTGGGACGAGAATATAATGTCCCGTTGACCAGTGTCGCTATCGCCAATGAGACGTTAACCACAGCGCGTGCGATGGGCCTGGCCGAAGAAGATTTCGCGATCATCTTTGAGACACTGGCACGCATAGCTGGCGTGATAAAAGACTAAAAGTTTCCTTCATCCGAGGGCTTATAGCTCCTGGCTTGTGGGTCGGAACAGGATCTCGTTCACATCCACCTCATCCGGCTGGCTCATAGCAAAGACGACTATCTGCGCGAATGAGTCGGCAGGAATGGCCATCTCATAGAGTTTCTTAATGTTCGCAGCGATATCCGGCTCGGTCACACTATTGGGCAATTCCGTTGCTACCGCCCCCGGTGAGATCACCGTCGTGCGGATATTATAAGGCTTCACTTCCTGACGCAGCCCTTCGGAGAGCATCAGTACAGCTGCCTTGGTGGCCGCATAGACCGCGCTGCCGGGACGGACCTTATGGCCAGCAACCGAGGAAACATTAATAATATGTCCAGCTTTCTGCTGCTTCATATACGGTAACGCGGCCGCAATACCGTACAGCACGCCCTTGATATTTACATCGATCATCCTATCCCAGTCCTCGATCTTGAGGCGCTCAAGTGGCGAATGAGGCATCAGACCAGCATTGTTTATCATGACATCGAGACGTCCGTAGGTTTGTACAGCCGCATCGACCAACCGCTGCACCTGCTCGGCGTCCGTGACATCCGTTGGGATAGCAAGTGCTTTGCCGCCACTGCTGGTCAACTCGTCTGCTAATGCCTGGATACGATCAACACGCCGCGCCCCTAATACAACCAGTGCCCCCTGTGCACTGAGAAGCCGAGCGGTCGCCTCGCCCAATCCGCTACTCCCACCTGTGATGACGACAACTTTCCCTTCAATATTATTGCTCATAAAATGGTTACTTCTTTCTATCACTCAATTTACTTTTGCTCAAGTGGAACTTCGACGGCAACATCAAGCTTGGGATAATAGGATCGCACGTTCCTCCCATACTTTTCCTTGAACTTCTCAAGAATCCTTGCTATCCGCGCCTCATCGTTGAGAAGATGGGCGCTCGTCGCAAACGTCTCCCCACCGGCAGTCAGACGGATGGTCGGCGTCTTGCGCAAATTTTTGTACCAGTCCGTATCAGATCCTTTCACCGGAAGCAGATAAAGCTTGTCGCCTTCCAGAGCGAACCAGATAGGATAGGAAAGAGATCGACCGGAGGTTCGACCGATCACAGCGATCTCGATTTCGTTGGCGCTCTGCACAGTAGAGCGAAAATGGATATGTGCCATGAAAGTCTCCTTTTCTAGCGGTAGGTACACTCTTACGACTATATCTTCTCCTGGAGAAGAAGCTCATCTGATTAGCGGCATGTACTCTGTCTGGTGTTATTATAAACACCCCCAAGCACAGGAGAATAGAATAATTGTCGAAAATGATTGTCTGATTCTGCAACATCTGAGCTAACAGGACATCTTGCGTGGCACTCGTCCACGAGTATTTAGAGCGCCTTCTGAAGAGAACAATCCATTGGCTATACGAGACATCACGGTGAACGATGTCTCATTAGAGGAGAGGTGATTCTCTATACAAATACTGCATTCTATGCTACAATGGTCCTGCGCCTGAAGAGATGATCTTCTCGCACATTCCACTTAAAATAATCTTTCCGCCACCGATTGAGCGTCCAGAGGAATGCCAACTATGTCCGTTTTGTCGTCTTCCAGAGCCATCAATATTTTCATTTCGTACGACATCGATTCTACAGATGATAAATCTTTGATCACTAAATTCTTCAAGTTCCTGAAGCCCTTACAGAACAAATCGCCGCATCACTGGACCACGAGCAAGCCCGATGCAGGTAGCAATGCCGCACAATATATTGAGGATAGCTTAAATGCTGCCAATTTGATCATCGTGCTTACCAGCTCAGATTTTTTTGCCTCCAAGCAGTGCAGTGAGATAGAGTTGAAAAAGGCTATTGAACTCAAGGGCGCTGGGAAATCCTCTATAATCCCAATCCAGTTGAGTGCCAGCGACTGGCAGAACACTCCACTCAGTCCATACAAATCGCTTCCTTCGAATGGTCGAACAATCATGAGTTGGCCGAAGAATCGCCGCGATGACGCACTCTTACATGTCATACAAGGAATTGAAAAGGCGATCAATGACCTGACATCCTCACAGGCCATTCCACCAGGTACCACGACACGACACATTCACGTATGTGATCCTCCCTATCCCTACGAAGATATTTTTACCGATCGAGAAACCATTCTAGAAAAGATCCCATCATCGCTGGCATCAAGCCATCCGCAACGCACCTCGCTGCTCGCGTTGAGTGGCATTATTGGCATCGGCAAGACGTCGATCGCGCTGGAATATTGCGATAATGCGAGGCGGAAGAAGACTTATCAAAATATCTGGTGGTTCAATGCTGAGTCTCGTATGGCTTTGGGTGCCTCTCTGAGAAGGCTGGCGGAGCAGATTGCGCTGCCTCAGAGAGTTTGCGATGATGAGCAGCAGCTCTTTGCAACGATGAAGGATTGGCTACGCGATCAGCCGAACTGGCTGATTGTACTTGATAATATCAAAGACATCACACTAATCACTCATATGATACCACTACTCAGTAGCGGTCACGTCCTGCTCACGACGCATATACGGGATACAAAAAATCTGACGCACATTCTCTCCGTTACATTGATGGACGCTGATCCTGGAGCTTTTTTTCTGCTGCGCCAGGCTCGGAAGATCGAGAAGCTGGACTCCTACGATCAAGCCTCTGACGTACTCAAAAATGAAGCACTTGACATTGTACGGGCGCTGGGAGGCTATCCTCTCGCGCTCTATCTGGCAGGAAGCTATATCCGCCATTGGGAGATCAGTCTACGGAGCTACCTCACACTCTATCAGGATCATCATAAGCGAGCCACTTTGTTAAACGACAGCGGGCAACAGAAAGATGGATATTATCTATCGGTAGCCAGAACCCACCTCCTTGCCCTCGAACAGCTCAAAGGAACTCAGACATTGAACCTACTATATCTCCTGGCCTTCTTGCATCCCGACACCATCACCGAAGAGTTGCTCACACACAAAGCAGAGGAGCTACACGAGCCTTTGCACTCACTGCTGGCCGACGCTGTGACCTTTCGTCAGGCGCTGGACGAGTTACACGATTCCTCTCTAATCAACTATCATCCAGACAGAGAAGTCTTCCAGATGCAACGCACATTTCAGGAAGTGATCATCGCTCAGCTTACGCCCGAGCAACGACTATTCTGGGCGCAAGAGGCAGTGTACCTGATTGATCACATCTTTCCAGAGGTCAGTTCCGCTCATCTTGCTGCTTGCGAGCGCTATGTATCACAGGCCGAGCACGCTGCTGCCATCATCAGCCGCTTCCAGCTCGCCACAAAAGATGGAGCGCTCCTGCTGGAGCGTCTGGGCTCATTCTGTTTACAACGTGCCTCCTATGACAGTGCTGAAAAGTATCTGACGCAAGCCTTGCAGCTCTATCAAAATCACTTATCCAACGACAAGTTAGATACCGCACAGACATTGAATACATTGGGACGTCTTTATCGTCGCCGCGCCCAGTATAAGCAGGCTGAGACGCTACACCAGCAAGCATTGAAGCTCCGCGAAAGCGTGCTGGGTCCAGATGATCCTAAAACGACCGCGAGTCTACACAATCTAGCAGCCATCTATGGAGATCTAGGGAAGTATCAGGAAGCCGAGCAGTACTATCTACGCGTGCTCGCAGCGGAGGAGCGAACAACAGATCCAGATAATCCCACTATCGCTGACACGCTGAACAACCTCGGCCTGACATACTCCCAGCAAGGATTTTACACACAGGCGAAAAAAGCCTATCAACGCGCTCTTAGAATCTATAAACACTCGCTAGCAAGCGATCATCCTGATCTGGCGTATCCACTCAATGGTCTGGGCGATCTGGCAGAAAAACAGGGCAACCACAAACAAGCCAGACAATACTATCAGCAGGCACTCTCTATTCGTCAGAGTGCATTTGGAGAGGAGCATCCGGATATCGCCTCCAGCCTCAACAAATTAGCAGTCATCGCCGAAGCGCAGCAGGACTATCAGCAGGCTGAAATGCTCTACCAGCAAGCGCTCACCATGAATGAACGACTATTAGGATCAAAGCATCCCGAGGTGGCTACCATACTGAACAATCAAGCACTACTGGCAACCAGACAGGAACAATATAAACAAGCTCGCCCGTTATACAAACGTGCATTGAGCATCTATAAACTGGTCCTGGGATCAGAACATCCTGCGGTAGCCAGCGTGCTCAACAATCAGGGGAAGCTCGCTCGGATGCTCAGAGAAGAGAAACGCGCCGAAAAGCTCTTACGACAGGCTCTCGCCATCCGCGAAAAGAGGCTGGATGCCACACATCCCAGCATTGCGCAGAGCCTGGGCAATCTGGCAGATCTCCTGGCAGAGCAGCACAGATATGAAGAGGCCGAGCCCTTATTCGAACGAGCATTTGCGCTCTATCTTCAGCTACCAGCTCCCAGGCATCCAGATGTTATGCGCGTGCCTGAAGGATATACATCTCTACTAGAGCATACAAATAGAAGCGACGAGGCATCACTGGTGAGAAAAGCAGTAGCCGACCAGAAGGAAAAATAATATCTGTAAATAACAGGTCATGAAAGAAAGGCCAGGGTAAACCGCTCAATTTTATCGCCTCTATGAACTAGAGCACCATGCCCTCAGTCCTTGGAGAAGTATCATCCTGCTTATCCTTATCGTCGTCTCGCTCAGGCTGCTTGACCTTCGGCTTGGATGGTCTGGGAGAGTTCGCAGGATTCGGAGAATTTGGTTGCTCCCCATCTTTCTTTTGGTCTCCGACAGGAAAAGACCAGCTCAATGATGCAAAAGGATTAAAGAGATTTTTCCTGTTTACATCGCTAGATACAAATTCATCTAATTGGGGGGGGTATTAGGTATTACGTTAAAAAAAGCCCCACAGCTCAGGGAAATGCTGGAAGATTTTTTTGGCTGCACATATTGGATCATAGCTTGTCTATCTATTCGCGGAGGAAATTGTAGAGGTAGATGATGTTGAGAGCAAACTTCGTGATCCTCTTCAACGGCTCTCTTGTTCATACAACTCATGCTAGCTCTCCTCATTCCTGCTTTGTCAGTCTCATACAGTTTTAAAACATCTCGTGTAAAGAGATAATATCATAAAACGGGCCTATATTGCAATATATCTATCTATATATTTTAGGCCTGCACATATTCTACAGAAATCAGCAGCAGATCGAAAAACCAATATAAATGCCAATCACTATCAATGAATGGAAAGATACTTTGAAATATCTCTTTCCATTAGCAATTACTCGTTGTTTATTGTATCATATAAACAGATTTATACGCCGATACTATATATTTGAGGGATGGGCCACGTTAAAATTTGCATACACTATTGAGAAAAGAATTCCTCATTTATGGATTTCCCCCTAGAAACAGTGATAATAGATAAATATTGGAGAGATACATAAGCTATGTCTTCTTCACCGCCAGCTCAAGCCATCAAAATCTTTTTCTCTTACAACAGCGCCTCCAGCAAGGATGCACGCCTGTTTGGGAAGCTGACAAACCACTTAAGCATCCTGCGACGACAGAAGCTTATCGATGAGTGGTATGATAGCGCCATCAGTGCGGGAAACAATATCACGCAGGCCATTGAGGCATATCTGCACGCAGCCGATATCATTGTCCTGCTCATCAGTGCGGATTTTGTCGCGTCGGAGCGCTGCTATGATATCGAGATGCGGCACGCTCTGGAGCTTGGTGAGGCAGGAGCAGCACGCTTGATTCCTGTGATCTTGTCTCCGACCGATTGGGAGGCACTTCCACTCTACCAATATAGTCCACTCCCGGCTGGCGGAACTCCAGTGAATCGCAAGCGCAATATTGATGAGGCATTAGTTGAGGTGGCGAAGGGCATTCGTAGGGTAGCTGAAGAACTGGTCCATCAGGTCATCAGAAGCCACAAACGTCCAGACGTGCCCAGAGGTCCCTTGTACCATCTGCCCTATCGGAGAAATGCTTTTTTCACAGATCGGACAACAACGCTCTCCTTACTGGCCTCCTCACTTTCTTTCTCACAGACCCATCAGACACAGATCCTGGCATTAAACGGACTCGGAGGCATCGGCAAGACCCAGATCGCGCTGGAATATAGCTATCGCTCATCCGACTTATATCAGACAGTCCTGTGGCTCGACGCCTCGTCGCACGAGATGTTCTGCACCGAAGTGAGTGCCATCGCGGAGAGACTCGCGCTCCCCAGGCAAGATCGTGAGGATGAAGAACATCTCTTTGCTGCGATCAAGCAGTGGTTGCAGGACCAGAAAACCTGGCTGCTGGTATTGGATCAGATCGAAGATATCGCATTGCTTGACCTGATCGTGCCGCCACAAAGCAGTGGACATGTCCTTCTGACCACGCGTAAAAAGGCAGGGCGAGAGACTACTTCCGAGGTTTTCGTCACTCAAATGGACATCGATGCGAGTGTTTCATTTCTGCTCCAGCGAGCCCGGATCATGACCGAAACAGCATCTGACGAGCAGATTCTTCCAGAAGTTCATCGGCCTGCGCATGCTATCGCACAAGCCCTGGATGGCTTTCCACTGGCCCTTGATCAGGCTGGAGCCTATCTTGAAGAGACCGGCTGTGGGCTGAGCGCTTACCTTGAGCTCTTCCAAAAACAGCAAGAGCGGAGGACATTGTTAGGGAGACGTGGACGGCTTGTGAGTAGTCAGAGCCATCCTGATTCTGTGATGATTACTCTGACACTCACAATCGACAAGGTAACCCAAGATCGAGCCATAAATCGACACCTACTGAACCTGCTAGCGTTTCTGTATCCAGAAGCCATCCCCTACGAAATGCTCGTGGATGGAGCAGACGCGTTGAGCGAGCCACTACGCTCACATATCAGCCATCAAATCGAGCTCAATGAAACGCTCGCCGATCTGCACAGCTACTCCCTGATCCACTACCTGGCCGACACGACAATGCTATGTATCCATCGCATCACCCAGACCATCCTCATAGATACCCTCACAAAAAGGCAACAACGCCAGTGGGCCAATCAAGCCGTCCGTCTCATAAATCGCCTCTTCCCAGAAGTGAGCTTCGACACAAGAGAAGCGTGCGAGCGTTATCTACCGCAAGCACAGCACTGCTCCAAGTTGATCGACGATCTTCAACTCACCTTGAAAGAAGGGCCATTGCTGCTCCAGCGTCTGGGCTCTTATTGTTATCAGCAAGCATGTTATCAAGAAGCGAAAACCTATCTCATCCAGGCGCTGCGGCTACAGGAACAGTCTCCCTGGGCTGAATCGCCGGACACAGCCCGGACACTCAATTCTCTGGCGCTCCTGTATTATCGAGAAGCACGCTATCAAGAAGCCGAAGAGATTCACCTGAGAGCGCTAAAATTGCGCGAACAAATGCTTGGTCCAGATCATCCACAAACGGCAGAAAGTCTCCATAACCTGGCAACACTCTACGAGAACCAGGATCAGTATCAACAAGCCGAGCAATTCTATCAAAGGGTTCTTGTGATTGACGAACGGATACAGGGTCCTGACCACATCGCTACCGCCAGGACCTTAAATAATCTGGGGTCACTGTACTATAAGAAGGGAGAGTATACGCAAGCGGAAATGGCATACCATCGAGCGCTCACAATCTATGAGCGTGAGCTTACGGAGCGACATCCTGATCTGGCCTATCCCCTCAACGGCCTGGGAGCACTCGCCGAGATGCAAGGAGACTATCAACAAGCCGAGCAATTTTATCAGCGCACCCTTGCAATACGCAAGCAGGCACTCGGGGATAAACATCCTGCCACGGCCCAGAGCCTCAATAAATTAGCAGATATATACGAAACACAGGGCAAAGATCAGCAAGCCAAAGAGCTCTATCAACAAGCCCTGATCATTGGTGAGCAAGTATTCGGAGTGGATCACCCAGATATCGCTCTCTTCCTCAATAATCTGGCCTTCCTTGCCGACAAGCAGGGAGAGTATCGACAAGCCGAACAATTCTATCAACGCGCACTGAGTATCTATGAACAAGCCCTGGGAATGGAGCATCGCTTTGTCGCAGACGTGCTTAATAATCTAGGAGTACTCTATCAGGAAAACCAGGATCAAGCACGTGCGGAGCCGCTCCTACGGCGAGCATTAGCCATCCGCGAGCAAGCGCTCGGCGCGACACATCCCGATACAGCTCAGAGCCTGAGCAATCTCGCCACGCTGCTCACCATTCAGCAGCGCTATGAGGAAGCAGAGGCATTGTTCCAACAAGCACTTGCGCTTCGCCTCCAAGCGTTTGGTCCAACCCATCCCGATGTCGCACGTACGCGCGAGAAATACGCGCTCTTGTTGGAAGCCATGGACCACCATGAAGCAGCAGCTATCCTCCGTCAGGCGAACCAGCTAAACGAGTGAAGGGGTAATTGATCCTTTTGTTTTTGGTTTCTGCGGTTCCTGCTGCTCTCTATCGCTCTGTTTTCCGGGTTTCGGCTTAGGCTCAGGGCCTTTCTTCTTGGACTTTGATTTGTCGCCATCATTACTGGCTATCTCGGTGAGAGCATCACTTGATGGATAATTATATGCAGATGCATCTACCTGGGGGGGGGGTATTGGGCATCGCTTCTTTTATCGAGCAGATGTCAACATTACGGCAGATGCTGCTCTCATCCTGATGAACCCCAACTGTCGTCGGTCTGACAGCTTTAGATAGCGTAAGAAGAGAAAAAAAAGAAAAACGCTGTACCATTCTTTATCCTGCCATTACCTTAAATACACACACATCGATATAAACAACCGCGTAGAGACGATGATCTAGCAGCTAACAAAAACTTGCGCTGGTAGAAATATGAGAGAAATGAGCAATCTCCACACTAGATAGGATACCATAGAAAAGAGTCCTATGCCACACTTTCTGAAGGATATTTCCTGCCATGCTATTCATAACGCAGAAAATGCCTCACTGAGGACCATAGTCACAAATGACCCAATTTCAGGCTCCGTTGAAGCACGAGGCCCTGCAACATTAAGGATATGGATATTGTGCTGGCGAAGAAATGTTAATAAAGTAGCCGCCGGATGAGCAGAACCGCGATGAATATGTATAGATGGTTTATAATAATACTGTGTAAAATATTGTGTGAGGGCAGAACCTCCTACAAGATGAGGAGCTATTGAGAAAATGACAGTCCCATCGGTATCACGCACATTCCACGCAGTCCGTTGAGCATAATCATCTGATGGAGTTTCTTTCAGCCCATAACGCAGATCAAGCGGGAAAGTATCTTCAGTCTTACGCCCCCGAGGGCACCACCCTCCATGGGGTATCCCATAGCGAATTGCCCAATCTAAAGCTGCACGATCAGCTCCTGTCTGCCCACCAGATACAATACGTTCCACTTTCTTATCGTTATCTTTCATACTACCTCAAAAGCTTTGATGCACGAGTACGCTCCATAGCATCATCTATCTGTTCGCTCTGCACTACCTGGCTTTCTCCACGAGAGGTCTCAGGAGGTGCCGTGAGCATAATACTAAGCGCTGCGAGCAGGAAGACCCCGATACAGATCTCAAAAGAAGTAGTGTAAGTATGCAACGTATCATACAGCCACCCAGCGAGCAACAACCCTGATCCAGAACTAAGAGCGACGGCGATTCCTTGCCAGGCGAGGATCGATCCATAGGAACGACGCCCCATATGCTCTGCCATGACAGCGGCGCGCAGCGGTGAGACGGCTCCATAAGCTGCTCCATACAGAAGCACATACATCAACAGCCAGGCCAGAGAGGGAGCAAGAATCAAGAGCACGACACCAACAGCTTGCGCAATGATGCTTCCACATAAGAGCAACTGGGGCGAGATTCGCTCGCTGAGCAGGTTGAAAACGACACGACCAGGAAGGCTGGCAAGTCCCAGACCACCGGCGACGCTGGCCGCAACGACAGGATCATAGCTACGTGTGATCAGAGCAGGTATCTGATACACTTGCACGATGGTACTGCCAAGCATCGTCAGCGAGAATGCGATCGTGAGAAGCCAGAACGCAGGAAGACGGAATGCCGAGCGCAACATCATGCCTGGGAGATGTCCAGACACAGGTAATTGTATCGGCAGAGAGCCATCGGGAGAGAGTCCCATATCTTCTGGATGCCGCCTGAGCAAGATCGCATGCAGAGGCATCGCCACCACGAGATGAGAGAGTCCCAGGATAAAGAGCATACTCCGCCATCCCAGATGTACAACCATCCAGCCCTCCAAGGGGATAAAAATAGGCGATGCCAATCCTCCAATTAGAGTCAGGACCGCCAGGGCCGTTCCTCGTTTGTGCTCAAACCAGTTCGCCACGACCGTAAATGAGACCGGATAAAATGTAAGAGCGATCGCCAGTCCAATACCAAGCGACCACCAGAGATAAAAAGCTATGATGGAGTGCACCGTGGAAAGTCCAATCAGTGAGACGCCTCCTAAGAGAGAACCCATCGTCATCAGCACGCGTGCGCCCCAGCGGTCCACAAGATGTCCAACCGGAACGCCGAGCACTCCTGCCAGAACAAGACTCACAGTATAGGCTCCAGAAAGACTGGCCTGACTCCAATGAAAGGTGTTACTCACGGGGACCACCAGCACTCCAAAGAGATACTGTGTGGTCCCGTAAGATATGATGGTCGTCACTCCCAACACCACCATTAAGACCCATCCATAGTAAGGCGACTTACGAATAATTCCTGTCATCCTACTCCATATCTTTTTAATGGATGCGTGACGATCGACGCGTGACTCCAATTGTCACCAGCGCAGGCGTCGCGGGAGCACAACAACTCGAACCACCATCATCTGCTACACCTCCACATGAACCGCCATTATCTGTTGAACAGACGCCGGTCTCCGGCAGAACCAATTCGACGTTGCGAGCCGCTTCCCAATCGCCAACCAGAGCCGCAACGATAGAGCGTACCTGTTCGTAGCCAGTAAGCATCAGAAAAGTAGGCGCTCGACCATAGCTCTTCATCCCCACGATAAAGAAGTTTGTGTCTGGATGAGACAGTTCCTCAACTCCATGAGGTGGAACGGTACCACAGCTATGCAGGTTCGGATCAATAAGTGGGGCCAGAGCCGTTGGACTTTCCAGACTAGCATCCAGAGAGAGACGTAATTCTCGCACAAACGAAAGATCGGGTCGAAAGCCCGTCGTGACAATAATCTCATCGACCGCCCCGAGACGCTCCTCCTCACCCTCAATTACTATCCCCTGAGAGGTCCGAGCAAGCGCGTGCACCTGAACTCCTGTAACCAGACGGATACGCCCGCTTTCCAGCAAATCTCGGATACGCTGGCCAAGTTGCCCACGAGCTGGAAGCCCATCGTTCTCGCCTCCACCAAAGAGCTGTTGTGTCTCCCGCCTGCGAATGGCCCAGACGATCCGCGTCGAAGGCACCTCTTCAGCCAGTTCACTCAGTTCAATTAAAGCATTGAAAGCCGAATGACCGCTCCCCACTACCAGAACACGACGTCCAGAGTATCGCTCTCGCTCTTTCCCCAAAACATCTGGAATGCCATAAAAAAGGGCCTGACGCTCCGTCCGTTCGCCCAGAGCCACGATACCATTGATACCAAGTGGATTGGGTTGAGCATACGTCCCAGAGGCATCGATGACAGCACGTGCCAGAAGATCGCGCTCCTGCCCAGCAAGAGTTTGCACACGCACGAGGAACGGAGCCTGCTCACGATCAGACGTTTTCATTTTATCAAAGCCCAAGCGCGACACCGCCACAACCTGAGTATTCAAGCAGAGCTGGGATTGAATAGCGGCATGTGACGCCAGCTGATACAAATACTGCTCAACAAATTCCCGGCCAGTCGGATAGCCTTCAAGATCAGGTGTCTGCCAGCCCATTGTTTTCAGGAGGACTTCAGCCTGCGCATCCAGCAGATAGCGCCAGGGAGAAAAAAGGCGCACGTGTCCCCATTGAAGCACCGCTGTGCCTACAGTTGGACCAGCTTCCAGGATCAATGGCGTTTCTCCGCGCCCAATAAGATGGGCCGCCGCAGCTAATCCAACAGGACCAGCGCCAATAATCACAACTGGCAAAGATGATTCATTCATAGCAGCAAATCTTCTTTCAAGGATGTTCATAACGTTTAATGTAAGTATCCTTGTAGACGAGTGAAAGAAAAAAAGGACGCAGATGGTTTGTCCAGCTCACATCGTCTCACACAAACCGAACAGGAAACAGATATTCAACAATCACGACATCCCGCCACACTCCATCCAGCTGACCATGCTTCTCATAGATGCCAACCTCCCGAAATCCCAATCCACCCAGTAACCTGCGACTGGATCTATTCTCAACAAAAACACGAGAAACTAGCTTCCAAAATCCAGCCGCCTCGCACTCCCTGAAGAGCTGCAACATGGCCTGCCGCCCCGTACCTTTGCCTCGCCAATCGCGTCGAACGTAGACCGAAAACTCCGCAATACCGGCATAGCAAGGACGCGCACTATAGGACGAGGTCGAAGCATAGGCAACAATCTCGTGCTCATGCTCAACCACTACGATCGGATGGATGCCATCAAACCAGGCAAGCACCATCTCTTCAGTACGCAACTCCGTCTCGAACGTCCCCACCCGATCCTCAATCCCCTGATTATAAATAGCCGCAATGGCCTCAGCATCATCCACCGTCGCTCGCCTGGCACTCATACAGTCTCACCTTTCCCAAAATTTTCTTGTGACACCACCTCATGCATAAGAATCAGCAGGGCCTGCGGAAGTACATCAAGAAACAAATAATCCTTCACTACGCAAAAATTCTTTCATATCTACGGCCCCCGTAATCGAGAGCCAGACCGGTCCCCGGTCTGCTTGCATCTCCAGATTAAAAGCAAAAAAAGGACAACAGAGCCGTTCATAGCTGAGAAAATTTACGATCCTCTGCAAGAGATCGGTCTCATTTGGCAGCTTGAAGGCATAACCGGTTTCAAGCTCGCGCACCTCTTGCACTTGGGCAAAAATCTGCTCGGTATTGGCTTGATGCACAGGCCGCTGCTCTTTAGGAATAGCATCCATGATACATGCGAGGATAGGAGTGCCCTCATGCCTCTTTGTCATATTATCTCCTTCTACTCAATAAATTGAAATGTATCTTTGTCCGCTCTAAGCATACAACTTCAAGCGTACTTGAAGTCAATAGGAGCAGGTATTCGTGGCCAGTGCAGGATAATCCAAATACCATCTTCAATAATACTTGCTAAAGCCCATAAAGTAAGATCTGGGGTAAGTATATCCTTTGTGCTCAGTATAGCCATAATTAGTATACTTCATTGTATTTTAATGGATTCCAGTGCATTATTATATATAATGAGACTTATCAAGAGATTGGATTTTCCGTGGGGTAAGGTAAATTTAATGAGTACGCCATTTGTATTAACAAATAATTATGATATCGACGATCATACTTACCGCGTTTATTCGCTTCATAAGAATGATATCAATGATTGGTTAGATTGGCTGGCTGACGAATACATAAAATTAAGGACTAGTAGAAAACATTTACTGGACAAACTTTCCACCGAAGATATTAGCATAATGAACACCAAACTAATAGAAAAATATCGACTTTTTGCAGTAAAATCTGCCAGCTTATCTGTTCCTACATATATGCAGGGTAATCAGGGCAACTTTAATATTCTTCGTTGCGACTTTGGAGAGCTTATTTGTTATTTATTGCTAGAAAGTTTTTACAGCACTCATCTAGGATATAAAAGCTTGAGTGAGCGAGATACCATATATCAACCAGCTAGAGGAATAGATACTATTGGTATCGAAAACACTTCTCCTATAAAACTTATTATCAGCGAAGTAAAAGTTTCCGACGAAAAAGCTTCTCCCCCGCAAGTCGTGGACACTGGTAAAGATAGTCTTAGAAAACAGCACCTAGAACATATACAAAAGAGAAAAACTGCTACAAAAGCCAAAATTGTTGACCTAAGTAGGCGTACAGACGACCAGGATTTCAGTAAATTGCTATCACTTGTGGCATTTTTACTCGACGAAGAGAGTTGGGAACACCTCCAATTAGTTGCATGCAGTGTTTTAATTCGCCCCGAGACAAAATATAGTAAAAAAGATTTTGGTAGTTTTTTTAATAAACCAAACGAGTATTTACCAGCGTCAGTAAGGTTCCTTATTGTCTGTATTCCCGAGGATGTGGATATAATAATAAAAGAGTGGGATAAAATAATTATCAGCAAGTTGGAGTCATTATCATGAGCCAAGCACAATTTGACGTTGCTGCATATGAAAAATTGTTGTCGGATTCAATTCATCTGAATGATGAGATGGCAACCATTAACTTAATTGCTTATGGGCAAAATGATAATATTGTGTTGAAGTCTCCAGAAAGGCTACCACGCCTTGGCTTGCTCTTTGAAGACCTGGGAATAAAAGCTTTCAAGTTATGGAACAGATCCAAAGAAGAAAAGCATACCCTGGAGTGGAGAGAAGATTTCACAAATGCTTTTTTTTGCTGGAATGCGTTATTTTCATTTCCTACGGAACTTAACAATCATAGTTCTGCTTCACAAGATTACTTTATTCATGACGCAGATCAAGATGTATTACCATCTACCATACTTAATATCGCGTTCCGTATTGCTGTCACCGGTCTTTTAAGTGAAAAGACGGCCGAAATCCGTTTAACACTCAGACAGATTCCTCTCGATGTATCAAACAAAGGGGATTGGCGCCATCACGTTTTAGAATATATCTTTAGCTCTTTTATACGACTAGTCCGTAAAGATAATGGCTGGACAGATATACATCTAGCTTTAACGAATATTAGTAAGCTTCGAGAATTGCAGAGCTCTTTCGAAGAAAATTATTTAACTCATCAGGGCAATGAGGAAAAGCAAGCCAGTGCAGCAGTAGAACTGATTGGGCTCTACCATTTAGCTCAAATTATAACTATCGTAGGGGAATATCTACAAGCAGGTTCTATCCCCATAGCGCGCATAAATGTCAGGTTGGACCGCCACCGAGATCAAGCACTTTTAGCTTTTGAAAATCAAAAGAACATATACCTCGCACATATGACCAATCTTCTCTGGGCGGGATGCCGAGAACTGGTACAGAATGCTATTTGGACTCACACACGTCAATTAAGCGAAAACACACAACAATTTATAAAAACACTAACAGATTCTCATCGTACTGATCCTATACTTGAGCTATGGCCTGGTCAACAAAAGGCTTTACGTAAAAACTTATTAGATCCTTATTCATACGCCGTTCTGGTGCAAATGCCAACAAGTGCAGGTAAAACATTGCTCGCCAAATTTGCGATTGTCCAGACCAAAGCGCTCAAGCCACATGGCATCATTGCATATATTGTGCCGACGAGGGCTTTGGTTAATCAAGTAACGCTAGATCTTAGAGAGGATTTGCGTGAATTGTTGAATGTTGAGCAGGCAGTACCCGCATTTGAGCTTGACCCAACAGAAGAACGTTTCTTACGCAACAAAGTGGACATATTAGTAACGACACCCGAGAAATTCGACTTGCTTATCAAGCGCAACCATCCTGTCACACATGATATGTCTCTAGTTGTCGTCGATGAAGCTCATAACATTAGCGATGAAGGACGCGGATCGCGCCTAGAATTATTACTAGGTACAATCAAACGCGATCGTCTGGGAGTACGTTTTCTGTTACTCTCTCCGTTTTTGCCCAACGGTCAAGAACTTGTAACCTGGCTCGGTGAAGATCGCGCATTACCACCCATTTCAATAGATTGGAAGCCGAATCGAAAAATTGTAGGTGTTGTAGCCAATAAAAAGCTCAATAAAGAATGGTTACTCGAACTTGAAACTTTACCATCTTCCCACATAATGGATGTCAGTGCCGAGAAAAAGTTTTTTATTGGTAAAGGAAATAAGCATCAGAGCATAAAGAGTATTACAAAAGCAATCGTACTATCTCAAAAAGATAGGGGAACAATTCTAATTTTATGTAGAGGGAAAGGAACAGCATCCAAAAGGGCGGTTGAGATCGCATCTGATATGCCCATTTCATTAGAGAAAGAAAGTATTGTTGAGGCAGTATGCCGTTATATAGAAGCTGAAGTAGGACAAAAATCAATCCTCACAGACTGTTTAAGGCACGGAGTTGCATATCATCACTCTGGTCTATCCTACGAAACACGCTGGCTCATCGAAGGATTAATTCGTCGTAAGCATGTGCAGGTCATATGTGGAACAACGACACTCGCTCAAGGAGTAAATTTCCCGATTACTACAGTGATTGTTGAGACGCTTAAAAAAGGCACGAAAGATTTATCGCCACAAGATTTCTGGAATATTGCCGGGCGTGCTGGAAGAACACTTGTCGATACACTGGGCGTAGTCGTTTGCCCGGCCCCCACTTCAGAAAAATCAGATGCTTTTAAAGTTTTTCTAAAAAAAGAGGCCGAAGAAATCGTCAGTCAACTTTCGCTGCTGCTAGAACATATCGACGATATCGCAAACAAATTTGATCTTCCTACCTTACATAACTTTCCTCAACTTTCACCACTCTTGCAATTTCTTGCTCATGCTATGCGTATTTCAGGGGGTGATGATATCGCCAATGAAGTCGAAGACTTACTCCGCGCAAGTTTAATTTATTATCAAGTTCAGAAGGGAAATGCAATCAATGCTCGTCGCCTTATCGACTTATGCCATAAGTACCTCCGCAGCATCCGCAAAGAGCGAGGAATGCTAGAAATTGCAGATCAGACTGGCTTTGCCACACCGAGCGTGAAAAAACTCCTGGGTCAAAAAGAACGAAACCATGAACTAACTTCTGTTGAAAAATGGCATCCACAACAACTTTTTAACGAAGATGTCTCATCATTAAGTAAACGCATTCAGACCATCGCAGACCTGCCAGAAATGCAGCTAAGCGACGGCTATGACGGATCTTTTGATCCAGACAGAATTGCTAAAATACTGCGAGATTGGGTTAATGGGGATACGTTAAAAAATTTAACAGACAAGTATTATCAAGGGAATAAAACTGCGCAGGAAGATAAAATTAGCGATTTCTCCGGCTATCTATTTTCACAGTTACTGGGCAAAGCATCCTGGGGAATTGGGGCATTAGAAACTGTCTGTTTAGCTGGCGACAAAAATGTTCCATGGGAAGAGATCGGTTATGTGCCATCAATGATTTTTTTTGGAGTCCGGAATAAGGAAGCAATTTGGCTGAGAATGGCTGGCGTCCCTCGTATCGTAGCGGATGGCCTTTCGGCTATTTGGCAGCAAAAGCAAAGCGGTGAGCCAAAAGACTATGATGATATCCGTAGCTGGGTAAGCCAACTCACAGATACCGAATGGAGAAATGCGATCCCAGTAACCTCACGTTTAACTCCCTCTGATCTACGCCTTATCTGGCAGGAATTTGCTGGTCAAAGAATTCATAATTCTTCAAACATTGTTTAGTTAGCCTGATCACTTTGATCAAATGGAAGGCATGATCAAGCTCACATCAAGTATAACCATATGATCTCCAATTATCCAGCACCTGCTGTTGAATCTCAGAGGGCCAGAGATCCTTGAAAGATGTAAGCAGGGGTTTCGTGTCCGGAGTCCAGTCGCCATGAGAGACAATATGTGCACGCAGATCAGAGAGGAACCGGGCCGCATGTGGTATCCCCATAACCGTGTGATCTTCTTCCACCGTCACACCTGCCGTCACCACGGGAAGAATTGCATTGTCACGATAGGTCATGGCGGTAATCGTAAAGACAGGTTTAGGTGATCTCTCATGAGCCTCATAGCCAGCGAATTCGCCCATCGGCCCTTCTATCGCGGTCTCCGTGCGAGAAACAAAGCCTTCAATGACAATTTCTGCGCTGGCCGGTACGAAGAGATCGATCGTCTCGCAACGCACAACTTCGGTTGCCGCCCCAAAATACGCGCCCACAATCCCGGACTCATCGACATTCGCGGGGAGCGGCATCCCACCCACAAAAGGAATAAACGGCTCAACGCCCAATGCCAGAGCAATCAGTACCACATCAGCGGCCCTCGTGAGCAGATTGCTGCTGATACCATGTGCAATCTCGCTCATCGTGCGGATTGAGCAAGGAGCAATAATCATCCTATGGTCCTAAAAGAACCGCTGGCAATCGCAGCCCCACGTCGGTCACTGGATAACAGACATCGACAAAGCCATGCAGTTGATGCATCGAGAGGTCTATCTCATATATATATTTCATACATGAATCAAATCTTTATCCCATACACAAATAAGCAGTATTCATGCAGACATTTCTACTTGCCTCTTATTCGGAGTACGCAAAGTATACTCTAGAAAGCTAAAAAAAAGCTTTACAGAAACTTTATACACGACTCATCCAACTGCGCAATTTCGGCTTCACTGGCGTAGTAGAAATATGTTCTAACCAAGCGAGGATAATGGAGCTCATGGATTTACCGCTTTTTAAGAGATGGCATTATGTACAAGTTTTACATAAAATTTAATTGCAACAGGTCATACTATCATTTTATAATGTATAATTGAAGCGCCGTCCAAAAAGGATGAGATTTAAATCACTTAACTTGCGTGGAATAGTTCTCTATTGCTACGGTATCAACACAGCAAGTAGAAAGCTCGAATGCATGGATACTAAAAATGCTTTGCGCCAGGCACGAGAACTGCGTGGATGGTCGCAAGCTAAAGTTGCAAAATCAATCAATTCAGATATTGGAACTGTTAGCCGTTGGGAACGTGGGATTAGTATCCCGTCACCTTACTTTCGTGAACAATTGTGCCTCATCTTCGAGATGGACGCACAGGCACTAGGCTTCTTTTCAGCCTCAGAAACGCCCAAACAAGCCAACGCAACCTTACAAGAGATGCAAGTATTGTCAATCTCTCAGCTTACACAAGAAGAGGCTATCATTGATCCTACCATTCCCTATCCAACGCTCACCGAGTCACTGTTGGTAGGGCGTGGCCAATTACTGAATCATCTGGTTTCTTCTCTGCATGCAGGGGATATCAAGGTGCTTTTCGGACTTCCAGGAGTGGGCAAAACCGCCCTTGTCAGTGTTTTTGTACGACATCCACTCATCCATCAACGCTTTTCAGACGGCATCCTCTGGGCGAAATTAGGCCCTGCACCTGACATTCAAAATCATCTCACACATTGGGCCACTCTTCTGGGCATAGAGCCATGGACTATCAACCACAAACCAACGCCTGAGAATTTGCCATACTTGCTCCATCAGGCGATTGGACAACGGCATTTCCTACTTGTGCTTGATGATGTCTGGACAACTGAGGCAACGGCACCTTTTTTGATCGGTGGTCCGAATTGTGCACAAGTAGTGACAACACGATTCCCACACATCGCCCATGTAATATCTGATAATGCTACCAATGAGTTGGGAGTGCTAAGTAAGGAGGAAAGCTTAAACCTCCTCAGAACAATGGTTCCTGATCTTTCCTCTGTTGACAATGCATCTATTGATGAAGTTATTCATTATACTGGAGGGCTACCACTAACATTAACGCTCATCGGCATTCATCTCCAGATAGTCGCCAAAAGTAGACAACCACGCCGCTTACTGACGGCTCTGAGCTCTCTTACCGAACGTTCTGCACGTCTTCACCTGACCTTTCCTCTCTTTCCCACCGAACGCCTGCCTGCGCTAACCAATGGCGTACAGCCATCCTTAGAGACGATGATCGCTTTAAGTGATCAACGCCTCTCTCCTGCTGCTCATAATGCTCTGCTTTCCCTCTCTTTTCTGCCCACACAACCGGCGAGCTTCTCAGAAACAGTGGCGTTAACCATCACCGGTAGCAGCATCGAGGTGCTCTATGAGCTCCTTGATATGGGGATGCTTGAAAGCTATGCTCCAGAGCGCTACAGGATACATCAAGTGGTAGCCGATTATGGTCGCCTTCATGGAGGGGTTATGATAGATACACGCATCCGCTTGATTGAATATTGTGTGCGTTGTGCTGAACAATTGGAGAGTAACGCCAAACAATTCGAGTCGGAATATGAAGTGGTCTTGCAAGCACTTGATGAAGCTTACACCTTAGGGCATTCAAAAGCTATCATGCAGATAGTCAGTGCCGTCGCACATTTTCATGCCTCCCATCGTATGTATGCACAGGCCGAACAACATCTGACGCGAGCAGCCAGCGTCGTCACCAACCTTAACAACCTTCAACAGAAAGCATCAATTCTTTTTGTACAAGGAGAGATCGCCCAGAGGCAAAAGAAATATTCCCAGGCGGCTGCCTATTACCAGGAAGCGCTCCTGCTCGCCCAGCGCGTACAAGATGACGCCTTACAAAATAAGCTGCTTCGTTATCAGAAGAGGATTAAGCTGATCTCAGAGGACTTTAACACGGACCGAGATGTATAGAGGTATAGTCATACATAACCATGGCAGCAAGCAAAAAGAGAGTCGGCACGCAGACAACTTAGCACTGCGTGCCGACTCTCTTTTTGCTTATTTCGCTAAATGTCTTGGCGGAAAATCAATGTCCCGCATACGGTTCGGAAGGCTGTATATGATGGCTACCACAATATACAAGGCCATACTGGCTTCAACGTTGAGAAGTGAGACGAAAAAGGACACCAGATAGATGGGCAATCCAATCATGTAGCTGATTGTCAACTTACGTCTGGCCGGAACGCTAATATCTTCATAAAGGAGATGATTGTTCGTAGTGGCATACCACCAAATACCACTAAAAAAGAGACCATTAAAGAACAGCGTGGCGCTGTAGATGGCCGTAACAATATGTTCAGCAATGGGAACGTTGACATATTGTGTCATCAAAGAGGTGGCAAAAGGGATGAAGACGATACACATGAGAAAAAAGGTGTTAATCAGCAGTAGGAAGTGATCTACACACTCGATGTAGCAAAACATGTTGTGATGATTGGCCCAAAAGATACCGATCACAAGGAAGCTGGTAAGATAACCTAGATACATGGGCCACTGATCCACCAACGCTTGCAAGAGGAACTCAGGTTTTACATTCGGGACACGGATATCCAGGACCAATAATGTAATTGCTACGGCTATGACCCCGTCGCTAAATGCCTCAACACGAGCAGTATCGCGAATGACGCGCTGCCTCAACCTCGGTTCTCGATCGGGCTTCTCATCATGAGAACCCATGTAATTTCCCATCAGGTAACGGTGTGCTTTCTTTTTGAAGAGAGAAGTTATAGAAGATACGCACGAAAGACAATCAAGGCATTCATCAACTGAGCCGTGCCAGAGAGTGCTGGCCCCAGCAGAGAGATAACTGATCCACAGAGGAAAAATGGATTTGCGCCTCGGCAGATCTGAGAGTTCTCCATAGAGCGGTCAGACTGCCTGCGCAATGTTTCAATGTCTCAATCCTCCTTTTTGAAGATATTCTTTCTATGCAAGTATAGAGCCAGGCACTCTATGTTTCCTCTATAAAACCTTCGTTTTCGTGTCCTGGATTATTCTTTTGTGCCGGATTCGATCCAGCGTCGAAAAACCTCTACTTTTTCAGAGGGCCAGGCCCCATCGCAGGGCATCGATCCTTGCTGGAGCCGTGCCAGGATGGCTGTTGCGTGCTTGACGACGTCTTGATATGACCAGAGGTCAAAAACCCAGGTCATTGACTGCCGATCCTGCAAGCGAAACAGAGGTTTGATATGAGCAGTGAAATGAAGCTCCTCATTTTCGCCTGGTAACGGCGCCACAGTCTCTTCTACCGGTGGAACGAGCGCTGAGACTCTCGATGAGGGCAATCCAGCGGTCCCCCAGTTCCAGGTCGGCATTGGCATATGTAACGGTGGATGCGCTCCGATGGTCGAATTCTCCACAGCGAGCCGCGAGCCCCATTCAATGTATGAAGCAAATGCCGAGCGGAATTCAGCATCAGCGGGAACGCCAGCTTCGTCGGCCGCCTGCATCAGCAAGCTAACCCAGCGAGCACGCTTATCCTCAGTAATACCCTTGCCAATATGTTGTGAAAGCATATGGGAATAGCCTCCACATTGTCCTGAATAATTCTTCGGCCCACCAAAGACCTCACCCAGCCAGGACGCCACGCGTTCAGGATGATTAGGAGACATATGAGCAAATATCGGCCGCAGTAAAGGATCTTGTGGGATATACTTGTCATAGAAGAGATGAGTCATACGCGTCGCCACCGACAAGCCTCCCATCCACTCAAACAGCGAAGGATCATGCGTCTCCGGGGGCACCGGATCGTGAAAATCGACATACCAATGCATCCCACTACAGAAGGGCTTATTCTGGGAGTGGCCACAGCGACACAAGCTATAATGCTCCAGGGAAACGCCTGCGTTGCGCACCTCATCGTTACCCTGATCATCTTTCAGAGGAATATGTCCCGTAATGCGATATGGGCCATCCTTAGAGACTTCGATCGCGGGCGGACGATTCTGGTCAACCTGGTTACGTGCCTCGACATCTCCGAGCGCAAAGCTGAGAGCACCAGAGGGACAGGCACGTACGGCGCGAATTGTTTCATCCATTCTGGCACCGTTGGGACTAACAAACGGCTCCTCGCCAGCATGAAATACTGTGGAAAGTCGATCTGTACAAAAGCCTGAGTGAGCACAGATACCGCGATTATCAAACACGGTGAGCGCCGTACCAAGGTAGGTATCGCGCCGGTCGGCCACACGTCCGGGATCTTTTTGGCTCGTAAAATCGACGCGAGCATGGGTTCCATCGCAGAAAGGCTTCGTAGAAGACGCGCCGCAACGACAAAAAGCCATCTGTGGTCGCGTTGGGACAACCTCTCCCAACCACGTCTTCAGCAGCTCCGCGTTGGTCACAAGATAGGGACCATTAATGGATGACTGAATACTACTCGGCAACGAGCTTTGTAGAGCTCTCAACGCTACCAGTTTCTCCTCGACACCGTGCGGTCCCTCGGCTGGAGCAAATTGACAGGCCAGATCTTGTAGAGCAGCGGTCGCCTCCTGAATCTCGATAGGCACAGGTAGCCGCACGCGCAGCTTTGTCGCTGCCAGAGCCAACTGCCAGAGCCGTTCCTCGAACAGCGCCCAGGCAGGTGTATGATGTGCTAACGCCGATACATTCATATGGCCTTTATCACCAAAGGGCGCACCCGCGCAACGTCCCGGCAGAGATGTGCTATCAACCGGCAGACGTGCCAGCGCCTCTCCCAGGGGACGAATGACGCTATAAAACATCTGTGTGAGAGCATGTGACAGCTGTTCGAGATCGACAGCAGACTCATCGGCACGCGTAATAAAGCATTGTAGCAGCATCAAAAAGGTATCATAGGCACGATTAAAGATGTCAGCAGCCTCGACGGTGAGTTCATCGACAAGCTGCGTGCTTACGGCATCGGACGAAGAAATAGAGGTCCTTGGATCAGCCACAACCGGACGCACAGGTTCAAACGGCCTCCCCTCCTGCTGAGCATCGGCCAGGAGCAGTGCATACTCAGTGGGAATAGTCATCGGCTCATCGGCCGGCGTCCCGGATACGACTGCCGGCGCATCTTCCGAGGTCCCAGTAATCAACGCCACAGCGGCGAGCGCCGAGTTCTGATCAATCACGGCAATGGGTTGACGGTCCAGATTGAGAACCCCCCCTTGCACTTGAGTGTCTGGAGAGCCAATAAAGAGATCATCAGCAGGCAAACTACGTAGACTCAGCGCAATCTTGGCATATAGCTCTCCATTGGTCATCGAAGAGCGTGCAAAGTTATCGGGAGCTTGTCCAGGGGCATCCGCCAGAGGAGATCCTGGCGCATCGAGAAGGGCATTGAGACGCTCATACATAGCCAGTTGCTCAACAGTTGCTGAAGAGAAGGGCCGCAAAGTCAGTCCACCACTGGCACTATCAGCCGCAGTCAAAAGCGGAAATTCAACACGTTGGATATATGGATTCTCGCCTAAAGCGGTCAACAGATTCGAGATCTGGATCATGTACAACAGTCTATCTGTAGCCGAAGCGGCAAGGCGTCGTCGCCATAGGCGAACACTGGTAGCCTGTTCGGCAGTTAAACCGCCCTCACGTACATCGCCTTTAAGCGAGTAAGCGGCAAACAAATACGCACAAGCCAATCCATGTTCAAGCTCAGAGGCACAAGTAAGAAGAAAGATCAACTCTTCCCGTGTAGCTGCTGGTTTCAGGCCTACATCAGAGCCTTGAGTGCGATCTGGCATACGTCTGCTCCTCTCCATAATAAATGAAAACAACATCAAAGGCAACCCGCTGCAATTCAGTCTAGCATCGATAATAAGCAAATGCAAGTGGAAGATGAAATTTGTTAAAGAGACACAAAGTAGTAGTAAAGCATCGGTAAAGCAGTTATAAAGCGGCAAATGGTATTCTGTATCTTATTAATCCGTACAAAAAATGAGAAGGAGAAAGAAGATGGCCACATCTTTTGGCAGGCAGTTTTATGATGAGCAACTCGCCTACATCGCAGCTCACGATATCGATGGCCTGATCGATAATCACTACAACGAAGATGCCGTACTCATGGGACTCGACTTCGAAGTCAGAGGAAGGGCCGCCTTGAAAGATCATTTTCGTGGATACCTGAAGACGCTCGGAAATATCAAAGTAATCTCCACCGACCATTTTACCGAAGGGCCAGACGCAATCTTTTTCGATGCCCATGTGATGACCGATATTGGTCCAGCATTCGTCTTTGACGCTTTTGTCTTGAAGAATAGCAAAATTTCCTATCACTTTACAGGAGTCAAATAAGCGAAAGTCACGAGAGGAAAACGTTATGCAGATCCGGGTAACAGTCAATGGTCAGCTGCATACAGCAGATGTCGAACCACGGCTGCTTCTAGTGGATTTCATCCGTGAGACATTAAAGTTGACGGGCACAAAAATTGGCTGTGACACAGGACAATGTGGAACCTGCATTGTGCAAGTTGATGGCAAGCTGGCCACGAGTTGCTCAATGCTGGCGATACAAGCAGACAATGCGCACATAGAAACCATCGAAGGAGCATCCACCCACGGTCAACTGACGAGTCTTCAGGCAAGTTTATGGGAAACGCATGGGCTGCAATGCGGTTTCTGTACTCCCGGTGTGATTATGACGCTCCAGGATCTTTTACAACGCAATGCGGCTCCTGATAAAGATGAAATTCGCTCCACTCTGGACGGAAACCTGTGTCGCTGTACAGGGTATAACAGCATCGTGCGAGCGGTAGAAGCAGTTGTCAAGCAAAGTCAGCAAGCAGTCGAAGCCGCTCCCGAAGGGGTGTTAACCGATTAGAGAGCGTCCCGTAGTCTCATAAAGCGCGACAAAAAATATTTGGATCGGATTAAGAGGAGAAATCGTGGCTCAAAAAATTCTAGGCTCACCGCTAAAAAGTCGCGAAGACCCGCAGATGCTCCGAGGAGAGGCTCAGTTTACTGCCGATATTGAGCTTCCAAACATGCTGCACATGGCGATATTACGCAGCGCATACGCTCATGCCAACATCAAGAGCATCGATACAAGTGCCGCTTTGCAAATGCCCGGGGTCGTACGCATCATCACCTATGCAGATATCGACGGGAAAATCATGCCACTCCCCTGCGTCTGGATACCTGGAGGCGTCGAGTCTCACTTTCCGCACCATCCATTTGGATTACCAGGAGCCGGTACCGTACTGGCGAATGGGAAAGTGCGTTTTATCGGTGATCCAGTAGCAGCGGTCGTGGCAGAGACACGTTATCAGGCTGACGACGCACTTGAAGCCATCAAAGTCGTATACGAGCCGCTACCAGTCGTCGTCGATGCAGAAGAAGCGCTCAAAGATAACGCCCCCCAGTTGCATGAGGAAGTGCCTCATAATTTGAACGCCGACTGGACCTGTGGGAATCGGGCCGCTACAGATGAGGCCATAGCGCACGCAGAAGTTGTCGTGGAGCTCGACCTCTACAATCAGAGAACCATCAACAATCCCATAGAGCCTCGCTGCGGGATTGGTGATTACAATCAGATTACCGAAGAATATACATTATGGTCCACCACCCAATCTCCCTATAACCATCGCTTTTTACTCTCTGTACTTATATTAGGCATCCCCTTTAATAAACTCCGCGTCATAGCCCCCACCATCGGTGGCAGCTTTGGCACCAAAGGATACATCTATCCAGACATGGCTCTGGTTCTTTTCTTATCAAAAGAGCTCGGTCGGCCGGTCAAGTGGGTGGATACGCGCAGTGGCTTGATGCGTTCGACGGTACAGGGACGCGATCATAAGCAGCATATCACGCTGGCCGGTACCAGAGATGGGAAGATCACAGCACTCCGCTGTACCAGTTATGCTAATCTGGGAGCGTATCCTTCGACGATCGGTCCTGGTGTAGCGACGGCCCTCATGGGACGTAGCATCACAGGAGTCTACGCCATCGAAAATGCCTTCTGTGAGGTGTTCGCCGTCTTCACCAACATCGTGCCACTGGGAGCACAGCGCGGCTCTGGTCGAGCGGAATCGACCTTCCTGACAGAGCGTATAGTCGATCTCTATGCGCGAGAAATCGGCATGGACCCGGCGGCACTGCGCTATAAAAATATGATTCCCCCCGATAAGTTTCCCTATGATAATCAATTAGGGTGGCTCTATGACTCAGGCAACTATCCAGCGACACTTGATCGTGCTCTGGCGATGCTACGCTACTATGAAATGAAGGCCCTGAAAGAAGAGGCGCGACAGCGCGGTAAGAGGATTGGTATTGGATTAGCATCTTTCGTCGCAGTCTGTGGAGTTGGTCCATCAACGCGTATGTCAAAGGAAGGGATGCTTGGTGGCACCTGGGAAAGCGCGAATATCCGCGTTCACCCCAGCGGTGAGGTAAGCATCATGCTCGGCTCAAAATCGACTGGACAGAGTCACGAAACGACCTTTGCGCAGATCGTCGCCGAAGAGTTAAATATCCCCATGGATTCCATCCAGGTCTTCCACTCCGACACGCAAAAGGCTCCCTTCGGACAAGGCACCTACGGTAGCCGCTCATACAGTGTTGGTGGACCCGCAATGCATATGGCGGCGCTCAAGATCAAAGAAAAAATGTGTCAGGCTGCCGCTCATACCTTTGAAGTAGCAGAGACAGACGTTGTCTATCAAGACGGCAAAATCTTTGTGAAAGACGATCCCAAGAAAACCAAAACGTTTCAGGAGATGGCACTGGCTCTCTGGTACGGCTGGAACTTACCACCAGGCATGGAGCCCGATATCGATATCACCAGCGTCTTCGATCCGGCCGACTTCAATTATCCATTCGGCACCCACATCGCCATGGTTGAGATAGATGATGAGACGGGAGAGATCGAGATTAAGCGCTACATCGCAGTCAACGACGTCGGCACCATTGGGAATCCTCTGGTTGTAAGTGGACAAGTAGAAGGAAGCATCACCCATGCACTCGGACAGGCATTGATGGAGAGGGCAATCTATACCGAGCAGGGTGAACTCCTGACAGATAACTTCATGACATATGCGCTGCCCAAAGCCTCCGATATTCCTGACTACGAGCTCGATTATACCGTCACACCGTCACCTCACAATAAGCTGGGTCTCAAGGGTGCTGGCGAGATCGCCACTGTCCCGCCAGCCGCAGCAATCGCGAACGCTGTCTGTGACGCACTCGCAGATCTGGGAGTGCGCCATATTGAAATGCCGATTACGTCTGAAAAAATCTGGCGGGTCCTGCATAAAGTTGAATAAATAAGTAGCGTCGAGCCTTGCAATACGCTTGATCTCTTTGGGAAATACGATTCTTTCTTTGATAGGAGAAGACTCTATGATTACTGTAGCGTTTAACTATGCAGCACCCGACAATCTTGAAGATACCGTGGCTCTGCTAGGAGAGAGAGGAACACGGCTGCTGGCAGGCGGACAAAGTCTTCTCAACGAGATGAAGCTTCGCAAGGCCACCCCCTCTACCCTGGTCGATCTCCGCAAAATTCGAGCGCTGCACACGCTTGAACATCGTGCAGATGGGAGCAGTCGTATCGGTGCGATGGTCACCTTCACGGAGATAGTCGAAGATATCCACAATCAAGAACATCGCCAATCGCTGGTCGAGGCCGTAAAGAGCACTCCAGGAGTAGCGATCCGCAACCGCAGCACCATCGGAGGAAATCTGGCCCAGAACAGTCCTGGAGCAGATCTACCTGCGATCGTGCTATCAGAAGGAGCAAGTATCAACATCTTTGCTCCGCGCGGAGCATTTTCAATCGCAGCGGACGATTTTTATAATGGAACATTCACTCTGGCCAACGATGACATCATCACATCGATCGACCTTCCAGCACATCCATCCAACACAAGGAGCGCCTACGAAAAATTCAAGCATCGCGCCACCGGAAACGCTATCTGCGGCGTAGCGGCGACAATCACGCTAGCCAGCGATAAAACTGTCAGCCAGTGTCGCGTCGCCGTGACCGGAGTGTCCAGACAGGTGCTCCGTTTATTTTCAGTTGAAAAGGAACTCACAGGGAAACGGTTCACCCACGAAAGTATCGCCAATATACCATGGACAGACCTGACGCAAGGTCTCATCACAGATCTAGTCGCCTCAGCCGAATATCGAGCATACATGACCAGAATCCTTACCAGACGCGTCCTCACGCGCCTACAACCCACGTAGCGTCGCACGCTCGCGTGCGATGTCCCACTCGACGTACGAAACAGCACGATCTCGGCAAGCCACACTGGGGTGCCTGATCATACGTCGAGTGGGACATCGTGCCCGAGGGCACGACGCTACGACGGTTGCATCAATTCATATCCCTCTCAATGAAAGGAATGTTAGCATCATGAAGATTCTCATTATTATGACACATATGAAGACGCTTCATCTGATCGATGGAGAGATGCATCCTTCTGGCTTCTGGGCTGAGGAATTAGTCGTTCCGTATCAACTCTTTGAGCGAGCAGGCTATGACATCGATATTGCCACCATTGGCGGTATACGTCCGACAGTAGATCAGACGAGTATCGATCCCACATGTCTGAGCCGCGTCAGGCCAGAAGGCTCCTACGATGACGATGTTGCTCACGCCGACGCCTATGCGCAACTGATCAAAACGCTCCCACAATTAAAGCATCCATTGAATCTGGACCTCTTCACCAGAGAACAGATAGCATCCTATCACGGCATCTATCTGAGCGGCGGACACGGCGCGATCGGCGACATGACAAAATCCGACGAGCTGACACAGCTCTTCCACTGGGTCCTGGAGATGGATAAACCTATCGCGGCGGTATGCCATGGGCATTGTGGGCTCCTCAATTTAAGAGATAGCGAAAGTAACTGGCCCTTTGCAGGCTATCACATCACCTGTTTCTCACACCGAGAAGAGCTAGCCACCACGATGGCAGGCAAACTCCCATTTGTGCTCGAAGTTGAGGTGCGACGCCTGGGAGGTATTTATGAAAAGTGCGATCTCATCTGGGGATCACACGTAGTCGAAGACCGCAACCTCATATCCGGACAGAATCCCTACTCCTCCCTCGAATTGGCGAAAACGTTTATAAAAAAATTAGAGCGCTTCAAATTTGCCTAACAAACGCCTTCTATTTGCCTATAGATTCCTATTGTAAATATACCCTGCTAGCGGGTATGCTTAAACAGGTTTTAAAGCACAAGTGTTGGTAAAAAACAATGAGCTTTACACCAGACAAACAGGTAATTAGAGAATCAATGGAGATTCTTTACGAAGCAATACAAGTACCAAAACACACAAGGATGTGTTAAAGATACCAGAGCTGCCTGGTTGCATTTCTCATACCTGCATGCCTTCAGATAGAACACTATCTCACGTTCTTCATCTGACTGCAAAGACATGTCACAGTGCAACAATGCCTATAATTCAAAGATTTGTGAAGATCTACTTTATCTGATTGCCGCTAAATCCAGAAAAGTGATACATTCCCAAACCAAATTGACTCATTTCCAGTGTTTGCCTTATAGTGATAAGCATCACAACACATTGTTTGGTGAGGGAACAAATCTTCGTATCCAGAGAAGACAACTCAAAGACCCCCGCCTTGCTTCTCATGAACATGGATACTGTTATGGTCAAATATGTAAAGTGAATTCTGTCAATGTGTCTCTAATTTGTAAGTTCGTATATAGGGAGACAAATATGACATCATCACAGCATTTCACGCCATCAAATGCTCTGACAAACACCACAGATTTATCCGTAGAGCTGCTACTGGAGCAGGGATGGGCATATTTAACCCAGGCACGTTATTCGGAAGGCATGGCTCTGCTGGTACTCGCAAACCAGTACGTACCACATGAACAGCGGGATCTGGCTCACTCGCTCGAGACCCTCATTGCCGTTTATGACAAGCAAGCGCAACTCCAACAACTGTTACTGGCAACCAGTATAGAAATTGCAGATACACAGAAACAGTTTCAGGAGTGCCTGATGATTTTTCAGGATGAGCAAACTCTTTTCATCAAAGGACTCACATCAGCCCAGAAAAGTATTGCAAAGAGACTGTTGCCACATCATTCCGATCAGATAGACCCCCTCCTGCTGGAAGAAACCAGAATACCAGTAAAGCTTCAGAAGCCAGATTTGTACGCGATCTGCCTGGCGCCATTTGAGCTACGGCGTGCAGGTGTGCCGCTGGAGTTATGTGCCAATCGCAATGGGCAAGCAATTTTTCGTTATCTCGTCACCCAGGAAAACCGGAGCGCCACCACCGATACCCTGATGACACTCTTGTGGCCCGATGATCCTCCGGACATCGCCTTGAATAAGCTATACGTTGCGGTCAGCCTACTACGTCGCTCCTTGCAAAAAAGCGTCCAGGAACAGAAAGACAAACAAGAAACAAACAAATACATCATCTACAAGCAGGGCCTGTATCAACTGGACACAGCGCTCTTGATCCATACCGACATCGATGAGTTTGTGCGCTTATACGCGATGGGTCGCAAAGAAATTGGAGAGAAATCCATCTCTTATTTTGAACAAGCCTGCTCTCTCTATAAGCGACCTTTTCTACTAGAAGATCTCTATGCGAATTGGTCATTTCAGCCTAGAGAACAGCTCCGACAGATCTATATCTCTATGTGTCACGCACAGAGTCGCTACCATATCGCGATGAAAAACTATGAAAAAGCTCATCATTGGACCACCAAGATCTTGGCCGAAAATCATTGTGATGAAGAAGCTCATCAACATCTGATACGGATCTATGCCATGCAAGGCCGACGGCATGACGCTTTACGCCAGTATCAATTATGCATGCACGTTTTGCATGAAGAGATGAATGTTGATCCAATGCCAGAGACCGTGACGTTATTTCAAACCCTGATGCGTGGAGAGGTCGTATAAACGTTTTTTCTTGTGTAAAAAACTGGCATCAGGAGCACCAGAGACCAGGCCGGGACTAATCTAGCAGCGTTTGATGCCAGTTCGTCAAAAAAGTGAGCACTTCATCAAAGAGATCCTGGGATAACAACCTGTACGATGTGAGTCCATAGCTTTGATAGAGTTCTTCAAAAATATAGCGATAGGCATTCTTTGACGTTGTCCCTTTGGTTTCAAGTAGGTCACAGATCGCTTTAATCGTGAGGCGAATCTCATCTATCTGCACTTCTGAAATAGGATTGGCAAGATTTTGGGGAACTACGGCCGTCAATTCGAGTTCCTGTTGGGAAAGGACCACCAGAGAAGCAGGGTAGCTTACAGAGGGAGGCAAGGTAAGCTGCTCATTGGCCAGTTGAGCCACCGATAAAGCGGTATTACGTATCTGTAAAAGCGTAGCCGAGAGCTCATCTGTATCCATCAACAACGGGGTTGCTAACGATAAGTGATACTGAAGCAGGAGCTGGGCGGTCCATTCGCGCTGAAAGCATCTCCACAGGACCTGAAAACATTCGTTCTGGTAACGCATCAGCTTATCTTTTTGAGGGATCGTCTGAAGGTGAAACAGCCAACCAGGAAGATACTCCAGATGGAGGCACAACATATCTTGCTGTTTCCCATCATCGCCACACATTGTAATTGAGAGAATATATTTTGATAACAATATATCAGTAATCAAGTACTGATACTGAATCTCCCAATCGAGCAGTAAATTATGCACAATCGGCTGTACTGCCACATACATGGCATTTTCGACCAGGGCCACGCTTAATATCTCATCATAAAAATCCACTTTTTGCATACTGGCTCGCGCTTTTTTTCGTATATGGCCTTCCATGGATGATCCCCTTATGATGCTCTTCCTATCCTGTGAGATAGAACCTGAAAGGTACAATATCTTTCCTATGCAATAGACATTACACGGTAGTTAGAGATGGAAGAAGAAAATAAGCAGCAGATGAAATAGTATACTGCCAAGATTATATCATCTCTTTCCCTAATGTCAAATTATCAAATGAAGGATACGAGATATATTATCCCCCAATTCTTGTTGAGGTATAGACTGAACATAGAACCTCTATAGAGTATATATAAAGCATCACATGTTACTCTAATGAAGGGATAAAGAAGATAGGATATCCCTTTCTTGTGCACAAAGTAAGTAGACGCAGTGTGCTTGTACTCAAAAAAGAGGTGACATGATGACAAAAAAGATCCTGATTGTTTTATCAGAATGGGGATACTGGGGAGAAGAGTTGCTTGGGCCTTTAGAAACATTCGACGCGGCGGGATATGAATCCATCTTTGCGACACCAACTGGCAAGCGACCAGTCCCCATTCCTGGTAGTATGGACCCCGATTTCATCGATCCCCCTCTCGGTAAATCGGTCACGAGTAGTGAAACGGCACGCAAAGTACGAGCCCTGGATCAATCTGATCGACTCAACCATCCTCTGAATATCGCCAAGTTAATGCCCGATCGGCCTTACTGGAGTTCTTCAAACTTCTTACGTGAGATGGAAGCCTACAACAACGCAGTGGATGAGACCCAAAAGTTTGTTGAAGAGTATGCGACTCTCTTGCTGGTCGGAGGTAGTGGCCCGATTGTCGACATGGGCAATAATCATCGCGTGCATGACCTGTTGCTGTCATTTTATCGAGCAGGCAAACCCGTAGCAGCTGAATGCTATGGAGTCACCTGCCTGGCCTTTGCTCGCGACTTTGGGGACCGTAAAAGTATCATCAAGGGGAAGCATGTCACAGGACACTGTAAAGAATATGACTATAAAGATGGAACTGGCTTCGTCGGATCGGACATCAACATGGGACCTCCTCCCTTTCCGCTGGAATATATCTTGCGAGACGCCACCGCTCCCGACGGACAATATCACGGAAACTTCGGTCACGAGTTCTCTGTCATTGTTGACTATCCCTTTATCACTGGTCGCTCTACCCACGACTCGTATATAACCGGTCAGAAAATCGTCGAGGTACTGGAGCATAACCTGACCAGATATGGATGGTAGACAGTTTGCCCCTACAATTTGTCGCACTGATCAGAGTACGAACTCACACAAAGAGGCAGCATGAATGTTTTCGGTGTTAGCCTTTACAGCGTCCTCCGTGAACGTCAGTCATGGCGCAACTGGCACCCGCGTCGTTCACGGAAATAGACCAGGAACTTTTAAGGAGGGCAAACATTTATGACAGATAAAACTGGCCGTTTTGCAATCATTGAACAGCTTCTCGCCGACGATATTCACTATATGTTTGGGAATCCTGGCACGGTAGAGCAAGGCTTTCTGGATGCACTGGAAAACTATTATCCCGATTTTAAATATATCCTGACGTTGCAGGAGACGATCGCGGTGGCGATGGCCGATGGCTACGCTCGGGCCACAAAAAAACCAACGGTTGTGCAGCTACACAGTGGAGTCGGCCTCGGCAATGGGATTGGGATGCTTTATCAAGCGAAACGTGGGCATGCACCATTGGTCGTGCTTAACGGCGATGCCGGCATTCGTTACGATGCTATGGACGCTCAGATGGCCGCCGATGTCGTTGCCATGGCCGAACCTGTCACCAAATGGGCCACACGCGTCATTGATCCATCGTCGCTCCTGCGCGTCTTACGACGAGCCATCAAGCTAGCTGCCACGCCTCCCATGGGACCCGTCTTTGTTTGCCTCCCCATGGATATCCTTGACGCGCCGCTCCAGGATCGTGTCACACAGACCTCTTTCCCAATCACACGCACCATACCTGAGAGCCAGCATATCATCCAGGCGACAGAGTTTCTGGCACCAGCCCGGACACCACTGATTATTATGGGTGATGGCATCGCAACCTCAGCAGCTCAGAACGAGTTAACAAAAGTAGCCGAGTTGCTCGGTGCTGAGGTATGGGGCGCTGATTCATCGGAAGTCAATATGAGTGCGGACCATCCTCTCTTCAAAGGACAACTGGGACACATGTTTGGTGAGCACAGTCGAGCGATTACATCAAAAGCCGATGCCGTCCTTATTTGTGGCACCTATGTTTTCCCTGAGGTCTTTCCAGCCCTGGATGATGTATTTGATGCACAGGCCAGGATTATTCATGTGGACCTCAATGCCTATGAGATTGCTAAAAATTTTCCCGTTGATCTTGGCATCGTCAGCGATCCCAAATTGACCCTGGCAGCCTTAGGAGCTCAATTAGAAAAAAGTATGACCGTTGATCAGCACGCAGCAGCCAACGGCCGTCTCAACCAGAGCGTCGCGGCGAGAAAACAAGAACTTGAGGCCCATCGCGAGGCAGATAAAGCCAGACGTAACACCTCACCGCTCCACGCGTCGCAATTTATGGAAGAGCTAGCCAGCCAGCTTCCACAGGATGTCGTGATCTTCGACGAAGCCCTCACAACATCCCCGGACATCTCATACGCGCTGCCAGCAACGCTACCAGGACACTACTTCCTGACACGAGGAGGTTCACTAGGGGTAGGGCTTCCCGGCGCCATTGGCCTGAAGCTTGCGAATCCTGGCAAGACTGTAATCGGATTTAGCGGCGATGGTGGCAGCATGTATACCATCCAGGCCCTCTGGACAGCGGCCCGTCATCATATCGGAGCCAAATTCATCATCTGCAATAACCGTAGTTACCGCTTGCTTAGACTGAACATCCAGCAATACTGGCGCGAGATCGAGGCCCCCGAACATGAGTTTCCCAACTCATTTGACCTGCATAGCCCCGAGATTCGTTTCGACGATCTGGCAAAAGCCATGGGAGTACGAGCGATACGGGTCGAAACAGCCGAACAGATCCGCCCAGCGATCCGTCAGGCGCTCGCAGACGACGAACCATTCCTGATCGACCTCGTCATCACAGACGAAATTCCCGATCATATCCTATCGAAAGCCGTCAACACATACAGCCTGGCGTAGCGGCGTCAGGCATGTCGCTCCATGGCCTCTCGAATACATTTTGGATTTATATGTTTAAGGAGAGAATACGATGAGTACCAGAGATATTGTTAATAAATATTATGAGACCGTCAATAACAGCGATTGGGACACCTGGTTGACGCTTTTCGCCGACGATATCGTCATTGACGAGCAGCTGGCCGGCCATGTTGAAGGCATCGCAGTACTGCGGGGCGCGATCGATGGCATGAAGAAAGGCTATTCCAGGTTCATCAATCAACCGCGCCATGTCGTCGTAGAGGGCTCCGAAGCGTGTGTCATCTCGCATATTTCGGCGGCCAATGCCAAAGGGGTGCCAATAGAAGCGAATGTTGCCAACTATTTCCGACTTGAGGAAGGTCGCATCGTCTACATGGCAAACTTTCATGACACCATTCCTTTTGCTCCATTTGTCAATCAGAAGCTTGATTAAGATCCACGCTTGCGGCGCAGAGCACGGCGCGAGCAGGTGGAGTTGAAAAGAGAGGAGAGGTTTTCATGAGCGAACATGACTTTATAGTGGTTGGAACTGGCTCTGCTGGCTCAGTTCTCGCCAGACGACTAAGCGAAGATCCCTCTGTCCAGGTGCTGGCGCTGGAAGCTGGTGGCCCTGAAGTGCCAGAGAATGTCAACAATCCCTCGCTCTGGTTTACGCTACTGGGCTCAGCCATCGATTGGAAATACAAGAGTGTTCCGCAACCCAGCCTCAACAATCGTGTCACATCCGAGCCACGGGGCAAGTTGCCGGGAGGAAGCAGTAATCTCTACATCATGATGCACATCCGTGGACATGCATCCGACTACGACAACTGGGCTTACAACGGCTGTCCCGGCTGGGGCTATCAAGACGTCCTGCCTTATTTCCAGAAACTGGAAGATCAAGAAGATGATACCAGTCCTGTCGCTGGAAAAAACGGGCCGCTACACGTCGCCAATGCACGACTACACGAGCCCAATCCGACTTCAGCCGCCTTCATTGAAGCCTGTAAAGAGCTAGGCTATCCGGAGACCGCTGACTTCAATGGACCAAATATGGAAGGCGCTGGTTGGCATCATGTCAACATCAAAAACGGCAAGCGTCATAGTGATGCCGTCGCCTACCTCCAGCCCGCGCTCCTGCAACCTAACCTGACGCTGCGCACGAACGCGCAAGCCACACGACTCTTATTCGATGGGAAGCGCTGTATTGGTGTGGAGTATAACCGCAACGGAAAACTCGAGACATCCTACGCACGCCACGAAGTAATCATCAGCGCGGGAGCCATTGAATCGCCCAAACTGCTGCTCCTCTCGGGGATTGGTTCCTCGACGCAGCTGCAGCAATTTGGTATTCCTGTGGTCGCTGACGTCCCTGGGGTCGGCGAGAATTTCCATAATCACGTGCTCACAGGCGTGATTTGCGAAGCATCGCAGCCAGTGCCCACACCACACCAGAACCTCTCCGAGAGCGCACTCTTCTGCAAATCAGAGCCAGGCTGGATCGGTCCCGACCTCCAGATAGGATTTGTCCATGTCCCATTCAACATCATCATTGGACAGGGACATCCAAACTCGGTCAGCATCCTGCCGGGAGTCGTCCGACCGCTCTCACGAGGCTGGATACGTCTGGCAAGCGGCGATCCCTTAGATTATCCCTTAGTGAATCCCAATTATCTCTCTGCCGCCTCCGATCTTGAGCGCCTTGTCCAGGCAGTCAAAATCTCGCGCCAGATCTTTAGAAGCAAGGCATTCTCAGGTTGGATCAAGCAAGAACTGACTCCGACAGCCGATCTCACAACCGACGCACAACTCCGCGACTTCGTGCGGCAAACGGCCGATTCGTACCATCATCAGGCCGGATCGTGCAAAATGGGGCGCGACTCCATGGCAGTTGTCGATACACAGTTGCGTGTGTACGGCGTCGAGGGACTACGTGTCGCCGATGCAAGCGTCATGCCAGTTGTTCCTTCCGGAAACTGCCACGCCGGGATCTTGATGATCGCAGAGAAAGCAGCTGATCTTGTGAAAGACGCTTATGGTCTACGCAAGCAATAACCCAGTGATGACCACTCACAATCGATGAAGACCGGAAAGGAATGGCATATGCCACAGCAACGCTTAGCAGGGAAAAAAGTTGGTGTCCTTTTTGAAAGTGACTACTACGAAAAAGAGATCTTTTATTACGAGCATCGCTTTCCCGAGGAGGGGATCGAACTCCATTTTCTCACTCGTCTCTGGGGACAACCCTCCATCACCTTTACAGGCCACGAATACAAAGCTCCATTTGAGTGCCACGAAAGCTTTGAAAATATGGATGATGAGACACTCAGAAGCTATGCAGCGATCATTGTTCCCTCAGCCATCGTTTCAGATCGCCTGCGTTACACGGAAGACGTGCATAAAACACCGCCAGCAACCGAGTTTCTCAGAAGGGCATTCGCAGAAAAAGAGATCGTCAAAGGGATCATTTGCCACGGCATGTGGTTAGTCGCTCCTGCTCCCGAACTGGTACGTGGGCGACCGGTAGTGGCGCACAACAACTTGATTGGAGATGTCCGCAACATGGGCGCAATCTACACCGATCAAGATGTCGTCATCGATGGTGACCTTATCACTGGACGCTCGGGTCCCCTCTGCCATCTCTTCGCGCAAGCCATCATCGAGAAACTGGTCGCGAAAGAGACGTCCAGGGAGTACGACACATGGTAGCATCAACATTTTCACATATGGCTATCACAGCCAAAGATCCGCTCTCCATCGAGCGTTTTTATACCACACATTTTGGCTTTCAGCGAGCCAGAGTGGTCCCGTTGGGAAACGAGCAAATCGTCTTCTTGAAAAAGGATAACATGTATCTGGAAATCTTCCACGCGACCAAAGAGGCTCCAGCGCCGCCAGCCGAAGCATCAGGTCCTGAGTATCCTGGCTGGCGACATCTCGCTTTCAGCGTGGAAGGCGTCGATGATAAGTTGGCACAATTGGGAGAAGAGGCGCACGTGACGCTCGGACCAATCAACTTCGATACGATTATTCCGGGATGGCGTACCGCATGGATCGCTGATCCAGAGGGAAACATCATCGAAATCACCCAGGGATTTGTTGATCAATGGTCACCTTTAAAATCCCAAAACAAAGCAGAGACACAATAGAGCTCTCGTCAGAGAGCACGCACAACAACGATACATTTATACACGCTACCCACCCTATCCTAGTACAGGAGAACACTCATGACGACTATTGAGAGATCGACGGGAGCGTCCACTTTGTTAGAGACAAAGGTCACTGACAGAAATGGCACTACATACACCATCAGTCCGGGATTTTCTCATCCCCTGGGATCGACTCCAGATCAAAATGGTGTGAACTTCTCCATCTTTGCGGATTTCGCAACGTCTGTAGACCTTTTACTGTTCGACAGTCACGATGATCCCGAGCCATTACTGACCATCAGCCTTGACCCGAACAAACATCAAACATTTCGGCTCTGGCATATCCACGTGTCAAACATTGGTCCTGGCATCCACTACGCCTATCGCGTAGACGGCGAACAGAATCTATCCGGGCGTGGAGATCGTTATAACCCGTCCAAAGTCTTAATTGATCCCTATGCGCGTGGCAATACGAATACGCTCTGGGACCGTGGAGCCGCCTGTGGTCCAGGAGATAACATCAGCACAGCAATGCGCAGCGTCGTCATTGACACCTCTACCTACGACTGGGAGGGCGATAAAACGCTAAAGCATCCCATGAGCGAAACGATCGTCTACGAAATGCACGTGCGAGGCTTCACCAAATCAGAGACGGCCAATGTTGAACACGCTGGAACATTTACCGGCGTGATTGAAAAGATTCCTTATCTCAAAGCGCTGGGCATCACAGCAGTCGAGCTCAATCCAGTCTTTGACTTCGACGAAAAAGAAGTCAAGCAAGTCAATGAGGCCGGCGAGCGCTTAACTAACTACTGGGGCTATGATCCACTGAGTTACTTTGCACCACAAAATTCCTTCTGCGAGTCGCCAGAAACGGGACAGCACATCACCGAGTTCCGTGACATGGTCAAAGCGTTGCACAAGGAGGATATCGAAGTTATTCTTGATGTCGTCTTCAACCATACCAGCGAAGGAGATCATCGCGGCCCCACAATCAACTTCAAAGGACTCGCCAACGACGCCTACTACATCCTCTCGCCCGATGATCGCCAGTACTATATGAATTATTCAGGCTGCGGCAACACCTTGAATACCAATCATCCGATCACATCCAAGCTCGTGGTTGAGGCGCTGCAATTCTGGGTCACCGATATGCATGTCGATGGCTTCCGCTTTGATGAGGCCACGATCTTGAGCCGCGATAGCGATGGCTCGCCGATGGCCTATCCGCCCGTCATCTGGCAGATCGAGCTCTCGGAGGTGCTGGCAGATACCAAAGTAATTGCTGAAGCCTGGGATGCCGCTGGCCTCTATGAGATCGGCTACTTTCCCGGCTATCGCTGGGCAGAGTGGAATGGCCGCTATCGAGATGCCATCCGCAGCTTTGTCAAGGGTGACGTGGGCTATCGGGATGGCAAAACAGTGGTCGCCAATGCAGCCGATGTGATTGCCGGCAGCGCCAATATCTTCCAATGGAATGGTGGCCTCCCAATTAACAGTATCAACTTCCTAACGGCACATGATGGATTTACGTTAAATGACCTGGTGTCCTACAACAATAAGCATAACGATGCCAACGGCGAAGGCAATCGCGATGGCATCGATGAAAATCTCAGTTGGAATTGTGGGATTGAGGGCGAAACAGATAATCCATATGTTGAACAGCTCCGTATCCAGCAGATCAAGAACTTCTGCGCGATCCTGATGGTATCACAGGGTATCCCGATGTTTGTGGCAGGCGATGAGGTGCGACGGACCCAAAAGGGCAACAACAATACCTATTGTCAGGATAACGAGATCAATTGGTTCGATTGGACACTTACCGATAAAAACCAGGACACGCTACGCTTCTTTCAAAAAATGATAGCTTTCCGCAAGAGTCTTCACTCTCTGCAACGGACTAGATTTTTTACCGGCGAGGTCAATCATCGCGGCCTCCCGGATATCGGCTGGCATGGATGTGTGTGTAATCAACCCGGTTGGTACGATCCATCGTGCCGCGTACTGGGCTTTACGCTGGGCAGTGTCGCCGTTCCGGAGAGCGCAGAGGATATCGATATCTTTGTCATTCTCAACATGGATTGGCAAGAACTGGATTTCGAGATTCCGCTGCTCTCCACCCGCAAGTGGTACAAGATTGTCGATACATCTATGCCCTCTCCGCAAGATTTTGCGGAAGTAGGAGAGGAGGAAGCACTTATACAGAATACTTACCATGTACAGAGCCATAGTGTTGTGATACTTGTGTCGCGTTAAATCTGAACAGTTACGGTTCTTGTGAAGAGAGCATGCACTGTCGGATCTCTCAGCCACACAAAAGACGGCATTCACAAGAACGCGTCACTGAGACGCCCGGTCTGCCTGACAACGTTACGCAGTCTGTCCATGGCGAACCAAGTATTCCAACGATAGGTGATATCAAAAGAGTGCGATACGCTGCTCATTGTGGAGTATTTCATCGTCTTCAAGTAGTTTACTCCTATCGTATCTCCTGCGACATTGTGGAAATAGTTCTGACTGACTTCCAGATAGCTGAATGCTTCTGGCGAGGCCCCTCAACGCTGAGGGTGCCATGTCCACAATGTTCGCACGGGCATAGATACTGACACTGAGCGTGCCAGACTCATTTGAAAGTCACACAACCTGGTGAGAGTCTTGTTGGACAAAACATACAGAGAACAAGTGAGTTGTGAAATGGCATCAAACGAGTTAAGGGTCGGTGACAGAGTATGTGTCGTAAGCCATGGTCCTTTCAGGGGACTGCGAGGCACGATCCATAAAGTCCACTGTATTGATCAGCTAAAAGACGATACGCTCTTCCTTTTCTATCAAGTCGCGCTGGAGGGAACCTATATCAAAGAGCCAATCTGGATTCGCGACGAAGAAATTGTATCGGTGTATCAGGAAATTTGAGGCGTACATTCTTTAGGACCGGAAACGTGCAAGAAAGGAACTTTCATCCATGAATAAAATGCAATTCACCTTTTCTGATGGGATTGCTGGCTATGTTACCTCTGTGAATACTGAAGCACAGACATTCAGTCTAAAAACGACCGATGCGCGAGAATTTCAGATAAAATTAACTGCGGCAACCTATGGAGAATTGCTTCGCAATCTGGGAGAATCTTTCCAGGATCTGGGGCAGCCACTGGACCAAGCCTTAAAGATAGGCGTCTACCTGTTTGCCTACGGTATTTTCTATCCAGAGCACGACGACTATACCTTCGAAGCAAAGCATATCATTTTCGCGGGACGCAATCCAGGCGAGTATCGCTTTGAGACACCCGACTGGTGGATTCAGCAGATACAGGCTCTGGCTGAGTTTTATCTGCACGCGCAGTTTCCCGATGGGCAGATCAATTATGACAACTATCGCACGCAGTTGACCTTAGAGGGCCAGAAAATCGAGGGAACACGGCAGGAGACAGATACCATTTCACGTATGGTCTATGGCTTTGCGACAGCTTATATGCTTACCGGCAACGATCGCTATCTGGAGGCAGCTGAAAAAGGAACGGCGTACCTGCATGATCACATGCGCGCCATTGATGAGGAAGAAGGAGTTGTCTACTGGTATCATGGTACAGATCGAAGTCAGGGAAAAGACAGAAAAATTCTGGCCTCGCAATTTGGCGATGACTATGATGCCATTCCAGCCTATGAGCAGATCTACGCGTTGGCAGGTCCAATTCAGACCTATCGCGTCACGGGAGATCCGACGATCCTGCACGATGCAGAGATGACGATCAACCTGTTTGACAAGTTCTTCCTTGATCGCGAAAAAGGCGGCTACTTCTCGCACGTCGATCCGGTCAACTTTGATCCCCGTGCGGCATCGCTCAATCAGGACCGTGCCCGTAAGAACTGGAACTCGGTTGGAGACCATGCTCCCGCCTATCTCATCAACCTATGGCTTGCCACAGGCGAAGAAAAATATGCAGATTTCCTGATCAATACGGCTGACACAATCGTGAAATACTTCCCTGACTACGAACACAGCCCATTCGTGCAGGAGAAGTTCCACGAAGATTGGAGCCACGATAGCACCTGGGGTTGGCAACAGAACCGAGGCGTAGTAGGACATAATCTCAAGATCGCCTGGAATCTGATGCGCATCAACAGCCTGCGACCTCACACCGAATATGTCGACCTGGCTCAGAAGATCGCCGCCATCATGCCGACAGTTGGCATGGATAAAGAACGCGGCGGCTGGTACGACGTCATGGAGCGTGTACGCAATGCGGGTGAAGATTGGAATCGCTACGTCTGGCATGATCGCAAAGCCTGGTGGCAGCAAGAGCAAGCCATTCTCGCCTATCTCATTTTAGCAGGCATCTTAAAGAAGCCAGAATATCAAAGTCTGGCGCGTGAATCTGAATCCTTCTACAACGCCTTTTTCCCGGACCAGGATAATGGAGGTGTCTACTTTAACGTCCTGGCCAACGGCACTCCCTATCTGACAGGAACAGAACGCCTCAAAGGAAGCCACTCCATGTCTGGATATCACTCCTTTGAGCTCTGCTACCTCTCATCGGTCTACACCAATCTGCTGATCACCAAGCAGCCGATGGATTTCTACTTCAAGCCCCGAGTGAATGCGCTTAAAGACAATATTCTACGCATTCAGCCCGATATCCTACCGCCAGGAAGCGTCAAGATTGAGCAGGTCTGGATCGACGGAGCCGAACATACAGACTTTGATGCCACAGCATTAACCGTCAAATTGCCATCCAAGCAGAAGACAGGATCACAAGCCAACCGTCCAGCCTGGTCTGGAGGAGCCACAGCAAAAACGCAGAAATCATTGAACGTCCGCGTTCGCCTGATGCCCGCACAGACTCTTTTTGATACCCAACTGGATATCGCCGGAGATCTTGTCCAGCTCGTGCTCTACGGAGAACTTAACGACATCGCCGTACCAGCCTTCAAAGTCGATCTCGACAAAATCATCGTACTCAAGCCAAAACGACTCGTCCTGCGTGTAGAGAAACTCACCAAAATGTCCAAGGAAGCAGCACGCGAACTGAGCTTCGCCCTACAGAAACTCAATCTCAACGAAGACATCGTGATTGTTGGAACAAATCAAGCAGTCAAAAAAACACTACAAGAGACACAGGTCTGGGAAGATCTACGTGCAATAGCCAAATATCAGGATCTCACGCCAGCCGCAAAATAATCCCATGCCGCAGATATGGCAACTGTGCCACAGTAGCAAAAGATGAGGAAAAAGAATCGCATGAGCAACGCAACTCCCTTGAGTGAGTCCGAAGTAAAGCGCTTTGTGGATCTCTGGTATCACAGCCTGGACATCCACGTCTCACTGGAAACATTTCTCAGCATGGTCACGGAAGATGAAACAATCGAATTTCGCTTCCCGGAAGTCACCGTCACCGACATAGCTGGCTTGACTGCCTGGTACAAACGCGTCACCACCAGCTTCTTTGACGAGATTCATCAGACAGTGAAATTAGCCATCACCATCAGCAAAGATGGTGGGAGTGCAGACGTCAAGCTCGTCACGCACTGGCAGGCCAGCACCTGGGACCCGCCCGCCGCCAAAAGCGAGCGCATCGACTTCCTCGCAGGACAAACCTGGAAGGTGAAACGCTCACGCAAAGATGGCAAGCCCGTCGTTGTCAACTATATCGTCGACTCCTTTGATCCCGTCGGAGGCTCAGGCAGCCTACCAGTCAAAGATACGGCTAAAGCATAACGCTTGCACACATAACGAGTGGCCTGTGGACTAATTTCCACAGGCCACTCCATTTTTTTAATACCACATATAACAGCAATATAATTAGGTAGACAGTATAATATCTATAAATGATATTAAAACATTACATATATTTCTCAAAAATCTTCTCAAGCTGGCATGACCGCAAACGCCTGATATCACATTTGACCAATGATCCTGGCAAGACGAAGTGTTTCTTGCGTTTCGTCTGCAACCGAGCAAAGGCCAAGCTTCAGTTCATCAATTTTCGTTCCGAGCAATTCCAATAGCCGCTCTCGTATCATAGTATCATCGCCAAAGATTATCAGGCTTTCCACAAAGCGATCTGAAACGGCATCAAGCTCCTGAGCTGAAAAGCCTGCTCCAATAAACATGTTACGATACACTGAGAGCGTTGGCACAACGGCTAAACTCTGACGTGCTATCCGTAATGCGGTTGCGCGATCCTCTGTGAGCACCACCCGTACCCCAGCAATGAGCGGCGGTCGGGGGCGCCCGGCTGCGGCTGCACCTGCACTCATAGCAGGCAGCGCAGTATCCAGCAAATAGGGAATCGGACAATACGCAGCAATGGCACCATCAGCTATCTCTCCCGCGAGATGAAAGGCTTTTGGTCCGAGAGCCGAGATAAGTAAGGGCATCTGTGCTGATGCAGGTAACGAGATATCAGTCGTAAAGAATTGTCCTCGATGATGGACCTCGCCCGCTTGGAGAAGAGGATGTAGCACCTGGATATATTCGCGCAAATAGGCGAGAGGCCGTTTCATTTCTACACCATATATGCTCTTGCCCAACTCTGGCAGGCTCGTACCGATGCCGAGTCTTAGTCTACCCGGAGCCAGTGCATCGAAGCTCAATGCCTGCTGAGCCATCAGGACAGGATGGCGGGAAAAGATCTGCAAGACAGAGGCTCCTAGCTTGAGGTGAGTTGTACGAGCCGCCGCCGCCGCCAGCACTGTGAGCGTCTCCAACTTTTGAGGTGGACCACCTACCCAGACTTGCTTCACTCCTACCTGTTCGGCCTCGACTATAGCATTGACAAGCACTTTCTGGTCACTGAGCTCTACCGATATCCCAACGCGTTCCTGCAAAGAACGAACGGCTATTTCTTGTTCCATGACTGTTTTTCCTTGTTTATTTTTTCTTCATCTGTGAACAATTTCCCCAAAGTTTATGTATCATATATGATACTAATCAGAAAGAAGAGAATAATCAATCAGCAATAATGTATGTTTGTTGGATAGGGAACATAATCAAGAAAATGTTGGAAAACGAGAAGAGATTATCAGATAGCGGCATGATTGGAGAAGTTTTTTGGCCTCTCTCGGGATATACTGTTTTTACCTGCCAGATATGGCATTGAATATCATTTACACAGAATGTGGGGAATATCATGGGAAAAGTTATGTTTGGCCTTTCGGTATCACTCGATGGATTTATCGCTGATAAAAATGATGACATATCGCGGGTATTCGCGTGGTTTGGAGACGCATGGGAGCATCTCAATGAGATCGCTGGCGATGCGCTGAATGAGAACGGCGCGGTGATTATGGGACACAGAAGCTTCAATATGATTGATGGCGAGAATGGATGGGTGTTTCCTGATGGCACGGCTCCCGATTGGCCTGTAATTGTCCTGCAATCGCAAGCGCGGGCATCTGTGAAAAAGGGTAAGACGCAATTTCACTTTGTCACCGATGGCATCCAGAGCGCAATCGTGCAAGCCAGAGAGATCGCTGGCGAGAAAAATATAGCGCTTCATGGGGCTAGTGCCGTTCAACAGGCTTTGAAGGAAGGCCTGCTCGACGAACTCCATATGAGCATCGCCCATGTTCTACTAGGCGAGGGCATTCGCCTCTTTGATCATCTCGGCTCGGAACCTATCCCATTGGAGAAAATACGCACACTTGAGACTCCAGGAGCCACTCATCTCTCGTTCCGTGTAGTAAAATCCTCCTTGTAACTACTTTATCAATATTCATTATTCTCCATCAAGCAGGAAACCCCACGTAACGTCGCACGCCAGTGTGCGACGTTACGTTTACAATCTATTTGACATAAGATTACATGTGTTACATAAATATTTGCGTTTATGACAATTTATTCATGTATTTAAATTCAGATTTATAGATATTGACATTCTAAACAAAAGATTGTATTCTTACACTTGTTAGCAGATTAGATAACATTCCAAGATATATATGCCTTAAATTTTAAGAGAATAATATATTGCTTTAATAAAAGCAGCGGGTAGTAGTGATCAGTAGTGGAGGCTTATTAATGCATCTGATAGCTAAGCAATTTTTTAGATTGATACCTGTAGTGGTGGGCGTGATCGTAGTAGTGAGTATGCTAATCCTCTCCAATTTGAACAGCGCATCGTTTAACAATCAACTCGCGATGCTTGATCTCATTCCCCAGCCAGACCAATTGACCGAACTTTATTTCGACAAGCACATCACTTTGCCAGTTTCCATGCCGCGCAACCATATCATACGCTTCGCCTTCATCATCCATAACGTAGAGACAACCGACTATCAGTATGTCTATACGGTTTCGACGAGTGCCAATGGTGTTCGACATATCGTCGATGGCGGACAGGTACGGGTCAAAAATAATCAATCCTATACAAAAGGCGAAGAATTTAAGCTTATAAATACTCCTGGAAGGCAAGATGTAATTGTTGAAATAACTAATAAAAGGCAGTCGATAGATTTTTGGATAGGGAATAAATGATATGAAGACAATTACTGTGATTATACCGGCGTTAAACGAAGAAGAGGGCATCGGTTCCGTTCTCAGAGAGATACCTGTCACTACGCTGCTGGAGATGGGTTATAAGACCGAAGTCATGGTTATCGATAATGGTTCTAAAGATAAAACACGCTATATAGCCAGGCAAAATGGTGCGACAGTTATCATCCAGCCGGTGCGAGGTTACGGAAATGCCTATAAAGCGGGCTTTGCGAACGCATCTGGCGATATCATAGCCACAGGCGACGCAGATCTTACGTATCCCTTTGAGGATCTCCCCGCCATCATCCAAAAAATGGAACGGGACAACCTGGATTTTATTAATACCAATAGATTGAAATATGTTAACTCAGAAGTGATGACATCAAGCCATATCTTTGGCAACAAGGTGCTCACAAAAATCATCAAGCTGCTCTTTGACTTCCCCTTTGTGGATTCCCAGTCCGGTATGTGGATCTTCCGCAGAACGATCTGGGATGAGCTGGATGTGCGCTCATCAGGAATGCCGTTCTCCCAGGAGATCAAGATTGAGGCCCATATGCGCGGTTTCAAGTGTGCTGAAGTGCCCATCAACTATCGCATTCGCTCAGGAGATACCAAGCTCAGTACATTCAAAGATGGATCAAAAGTGATCCTCCAGATCTTCCACAAAAAGTTTTCTACCATCTTTTCCAATCCGAGCCGCGTAAATGCACTTGCCATCAGAGAAACAATCCTGGTCGCCAACGAAAAAGAAAAGCAGTCGGCTATCAAATATTGATCGCGTATTAGAGGAACGTATAAGGATGAAAATATTAATCGTCACGCATTATTTCCAGCCGCATATTGGTGGCATAGAAATTATTGCGTATAACCAGGCCAAAGAATTGGTAGCCAGAGGTCATCAGGTCACGATTATCAGCAGTAAGTTTCAGCATGAGAAAACATTGGAAGAGAGCGAAGGCATCCGCATAGTACGGGTGCCCGCATGGAATGTGTTGGAGAACGCATGCGGCGTTCCCTATCCTCTCTTCTCGCCTCGTTTACTGCTCACGATGAAGAGAGAGGTTAAGCGGCACGACATCGTGCATGCGCATGGCGCTTTATATATGGGATCTGTCTGCGGCGCTTTCTATGCAAAGATGCATGGAAAGCCATTCATTCTTACGGAACATGTTGGCTTTGTGAGCTATAAAAACATCATCATTCATCTACTTGAAAAACTCGCATTTCATACAGCTGGCATATATAGCATCCATGCCAGCTCCGCCACAATAGTATATAACTCACACGTAAACGCACTAATAAAACAATACAAAAAAGAAGTCTACTATCTCCCCAATGGCGTAGATTTTAAGTTATTCCATCAGCCAACAGTCCCAGAAAGACAGGCCATTCGCGAACGTTATGCCATACCTCAGGATAAATTTATCGTCCTGTTCGTGGGCAGGTTTGTATCAAAAAAAGGATTTGATGTTCTTTATCAGGCCAAAGATCCTGCCTATCTGCTCGTGTTTGTGGGTGGAGGAAGTACTCCAGCCTCTATCCAGGCGGATAGCTCGATAAGAATCATAGAGCCATTGCCACAAGAAGAGCTAGCTCAGCTCTATCAAGCCAGCGACGCCTTCATTCTTCCCTCCTATGGCGAAGGATTCCCTCTGGCCATCCAGGAAGCGATGGCGACCGGGCTCCCCATTATTACCAGTAAACAGAATAATCTTGACCAGATACTTGATAGTCCGCTGATCAGCTACGTAGATATTACAGCAGAAGCGATAAAATCTGCCATCAAAACAATACAAAGCAATCGCGCCCTTCAGAAAGAGATGGGCGAATACTCAAGCACCATAGCCAGAAAGCATTTCTCATGGGAGAGAATGACGACCGCGTTATTGGAGTTGTACGATCAAAGCCTGACCCGCCTCACCAATCATAAAGAGGCAACATCCTGCGCTGACAGAGGCAATGAACCAACTATCGTGCAGATCACATCCTATTACCCACCGCATCTGGGCGGGATGGAGAATGTCGCAGCACAGATCTCAGAGAGATTTATAGACAAAGGGTATGAATTATCAGTCTACACATCCGACCGAGGCTATTCCTGGCAAAATGTGGTGAGCACAAAAGTGCCAGTTCACTACCTGAAATCCATCGAATTTGCACACACCCCAATTATATTCAGCCTGTTTTTTCGGCTGCTGACTCTTCCGCGTCATGCGCTGATCCATCTGCATATCGCGCAAGCCTTCGCGCCAGAGGTCGTCTACTTGATAGCCAAAATCAAAGGGATACCCTATATCGCGCATATCCACCTCGATGTCAATCCTTCTGGTCCTCTAGGCTTTCTGCTTGAAACCTATAAGCGCGTCTTCCTCAAAAGAGTGCTGAGGTCGGCCGCCAAGGTCATTTGCCTATCCGAAGCGCAAAAGCAACTGATCGCCGCAAAGTATGTACTCCCATTAGCATCGCTGGTAGTGATCCCCAATGGAGTAGCCGAGACGTACTTCGTCGAGAAAAAAAGGTCAGAAGATAACGTTCCACATCTTCTATTCGTAGGCCGACTGGTCGTGCAGAAGAACCTATCGCTGCTGATTGAAGCCGTGTCGCAAATGCACACGAGCGTCTTTTTGGACATCGTAGGAGAAGGAGAATTGAGAAAAAATATCGAGGCACTAATCCGGAAATATAAGCTAAAAAATGTCCAGTTACATGGAAAAAAGACAGGGGCAGATCTGATTGCCCTGTATGAGGCAGCAGATATATTCGTACTGCCCTCCTTAAAAGAAGGTGTCTCGCTCTCGATGTTGGAAGCGTTAGCAGCTGGTCTTCCAGTTGTAGCTTCCGATGCCCCTGAAATACGAGATATTCTGGGCGAATGTGGCATCCTGATTCAAAATCCTACCGCCGCGAATTATGCCAGGGCTCTTGATGAACTTTTATCCAATACCGCTAAAATGGATACCCTGAGTACTTTATCCGTACAAAAAGCACGCGATTATTCATGGACGAGCGTGCTGAATTCAATAGAAGATGTGTATAAAGAAGTAGCCACTCCGTTAGATTACATGGAGAAAGCGCGTTAAAATTATGATAATCGGTAAAAAAGCCCTGTTTTCTCTCTTACTAGGATGGGACATTCTCACGAATGTCCTTGAGCTTACACATATTACTTTTCTACATATAGCACTACTTTTTTCATGCTGTACCTGTCTACTATTGCCAGGACTACTCATTTCACTGATTATACGTATGAAGAGACTCTCCCTTTGGGAGCATCTCTTCATTGTCGTAGGGCTTAGCGTGGCTTTTTTGGAAGTAGATGGGCTGCTGATAAATATCCTGTTGCCAGTATTCGGCATAAATGATCCACTTCTCTTTCAAAACATTGCCATAGGTTTTAACATCTCTCTCTTGCTTCTTTTTCTATGTGCCTGGCTCAGAAGCAGGCCATTCACAATTCAGATAGCAAAACAAATCTATCTGCCCGAACGCTCGGTACTCGAACGCTGGTTGTATCTCCTCCCACTCTTCTTCCCTCTGCTGGCGACATTAGGAGCGATCATGCTTAACAACGGTGGCAGCAATATCCTGACGCTGATTCTCCTGGGAGCCATCGCCAGCTATAGCCTGCTCCTGATACTCTTGCGCCATAAAATAGCCAGTGATCTCTTTCCATATGCTATTTTTTTTATCAGCTTATCCATGCTATTTACCACTTCTCTCCGTAGCTGGTATATATCAGGCCATGATATCGAAAGGGAGTTCTATATCTTTCAATTGACAAATGCACATCATCTATGGAAAATGGCCTTTTTTCAGGACCCTTACAATGCTTGCCTGAGTATTACGATCCTACCGACAATGCTCACGAATCTCTTAGGCATCCAGGACATGTACATTTATAAAGTCATCTTTCAAATACTCTTTGCGACTTCACCAGTCCTCGTATTCTTCATACTCAGAAACTATACGACTCCGGTGCTGGCATTTTTATCCACATTCTTTTTTATCTCGTTCCCGACATTTTTCAATGACATGCCGATGCTTAATCGTCAGGAGATAGGTTTTCTTTTCTTTGGCCTGGCGCTATATATGATGCTCACTCCTACACTCCCTTTAGGAATGCGCAGACTTCTGTTTATTATTTTCGCACTGAGCACGATCATCTCTCATTATTCGACCAACTTTGTGTTACTGGCATTGATAGCATTCGTCTATCTCTTCACGTTCGTTGGCACACGACCTGTAGTGAAAAACAGCCTGACCTGGCTATCCCTAAAGTCCCACATCAAGTTAAAAAATGCGTTTCCTCAGCAAGTTTTTCTCAGTCTGCCACTACTGATAATTCTCTTTACAGCAACCTATCTCTGGAATACCGTCTATACAAATTCATCAACGCATACCGGCTCGGTCCTCATACAAGTTGTAGATGGCCTATTCGTGCAATCCAGCAACGATACAAAATCAGGCGACCTCTCCTATAGTATCTTCGCTGCGACCAAAACTGATCCCAATCAGCAACTACAAGAGTATATTCAAAGCGTCGTCAAAGCGGGCAATACCGTACAAGCAAAGACCAGTCAATTTTACAATAAAGCCATCACAGATAAATATCCAACCAACCCTCTCCCACAAGAGCAGCTACCACCAACGCCAGTGGGAAAATGGTTAACGTCCCTTCATATCCCAGTATTCGACATTCAGGCAGAACTACGCTCGCTATCGGCTGCTTTCATGCAGATCTTTATCTGCATTGGTCTGTGCGCAATCTTATTTATAAAAAATAAGAAATCGTTTGATCTAGCATATCTGTTGCTCTGCCTGGGCTCCCTCTTGCTGCTACTACTTATCACCATACTGCCCGCGTTATCAGTAGAATATGGAATACTACGTATGCTTCAGCAGCTGCTTTTTGTGCTTTCTTTGCCGATTGTGCTTGGTCTGGAGGCTGTCTTATTCTTTGTGAAAGAACAAAAAAGGGTGATTTTTTCTGCGCTCATCGCCATCTTCTTCTTTTTAAACTTGACAGGATTCATTTCGCATCTGACCGGCGACTACTATCCTCAAATGACATTGGACAATGCCGGTTTGTATTACGATGCTTACTACGTTCATACATCGGATATTTTTGCCATGGATTGGCTCGCAAAAAATGATCCCAGTCATCAAAATGTTGAAGCCGATTTAGCCGGAAACAATAAACTACTGACGTATGCACATATAGCCGCAGCAAGTGACATTTTTCCACCCGTGATCCAGAAAGATGCCTACGTGTATATGGAGGTGACAAGCAATCGAGAAATTGCGATTAGCACAAATATTCTCACCTATAACTCTGCCAAAGCATTCTTAGATGCGAATAAAAACCTTATTTACAGTAACGGGAAAAACAATATTTATAAATGATCATATCCTGATTTCTACTCACATAATAATGGAGACTCAAAACATGAAAATATGCCTCGTGACCCCTTACTTCGCACCGGAACGCGGAGGCGTTGAGACGTACACTCTTCAGCTAGGTACACACCTACGAGATACATACAAGCATGACATCTTCATCGTCACGACCGGACGCAGTCCAGTTGCGCTCTACGTTGAGGAGAGAGCCGGCTTTAAGACATACACGTTGCCGACAAGCATGAGACTGTCCAACACGCCTGTAAGCCTCGGCTGGCGGAGAGCGTTAAATCAGATCTTCACAAACGAGCAGCCTGATATTATCAATGCGCACACGCCCGTTCCTTTCCTAGCAGACACGGCTGAACGTGCACACGGGAACATCCCTTTTGTATTGACTGTCCACAACGACATCGAGAAATCTACCCTCCCTGGCAGACTACTCGCAGGAGCTTACTATCTGCTGCTCGGGAGCAAGACACTTGAACGTAGCGACCGTATTGTTGCGACGTCCGACTTTTATGTAGATACATCACATCGATTACGTGCTCAGCGCTCAAAGTTGAGTATTGTCCCATGCGGCGTCGATACAGATCTGTTTCATCCCCACCCTCATGAGAAGAAAACCGTGCACACAGATCAAAAAGATAGGCGGATAGTCCTCTTCGTCGGGACGATGGATACAACGCATGCCCATAAAGGACTCGACATACTTATCCGTACGCTGGCGCTCCTGAAAGATCGCTATCCGAACATCCTGCTACTGGCCGTGGGTAAAGGGGATGCGATTCCCAGCTACCAAAAATTGGCCCATGATCTCGGCCTCCAGGATCACATCTTGTTCACCGGTCCAGTGGAAAATACCGAGCTGGCAGAATGCTATCGCTCGGCCGAGGTATGCGTTTTGCCATCCATCAATAGATCGGAGGGGCTAGGCCTGGTATTGATCGAGGCATCCGCCAGCCAGATCCCTGTAATCGGGACACGAGTAGGAGGCATTCCTTGTGCAGTCCTCGATAATCAGACCGGTTTACTGGTTCCACCAGCAAATGTTAAGGCACTGGCTGAAGCGCTGGAGCGCATCCTATCGGACACAGATTTTGCAACATTGCTGGGCGTCAACGGCCTTCGTCATGTCAGGGAGCACTTCACCTGGCATGCTGCTGCTGCTGCCATGAATACTGTACTTGAAGACACCATCAATCATCACAAATAACTATCGAAAGGGACATAAACAGTGAACATTCTCAGCCCAAATGAGCGTACGATGCATAATCATGAAGCCCCCAAAAAGATGCCCATGAAAGTATTGGAGATAATTAGCCTGGGATATGTGGCCGGTGGAGCGGAAAATATCGTCGTGCAAATTAAACCCTACTTATTGGATCACGGTCATCAGGTAAAAATCCTTGCCAGCGATATAGGAATCAAAAATAAACATCTCCAACACTTTAGCGATGCCACTTTTAAAAATATCGATCATACTGGTCCCCTAAAATTTTTCTTTTTCCTTTTTAATCCCTTCTCATTTTTCGCCGTACGCAAGATTTTGCAGACATATCAGCCAGACATCGTCCATCTACATACTATGAATCAGGTTACGCCATCAGTGCTCTTTTTACTGAGGAAGTATCCGACCGTCATGACGTTGCATGGACCCGAATCTTTTCTAAGGAACTTGTTGCTCTGGTTTCTCGCACCAGCACATTTTAAGCAGCATCTTTACAATCCAAAAGATCTGACCATCGCAGGGAAGTGCACCTACTTCTATCTCAATGCTATCCAGAAAGCGCTGTATATTCCTGGCCTCAAGAATGTTGATATCTTTCTTGCGCCCAGCAAATACATCCAGACCGTCGCTGAAGTCGATGTATCGCCACTCATCTACCTGCCAAATTTCATCGAGCTCAGGACATTCCATCCTATCACGCACAACTACAACCTGCTTTTCGTGGGGCGCTTAGAACAGGTAAAAGGGACAAAATTCTTAATCCAGGCTCTTCCCGCCATCATTCGCGCCTTTCCCCAAACGTCTCTGACCATTGTTGGAGACGGCTCCAACAAGATGGATCTGCTCGATCTAACCATACAACTGCACCTTGAGCAATATGTACACTTCACAGGATGGGTCAAGAATCAAGATCTGGATAGCTACTATCAAAAAGCGAGCGTTGTTGTTGTACCATCAATCTTTGCGGAAGCTTTCGGGATTGTGATCCTGGAAGCGATGAGCACGGGCAGGCCAGTCATTGCCACCCGAGTCGGAGGCATCCCAGAGATTATCGATGATGGCATCGATGGCTATCTCGTTGATCCTCACAACGCTGAACAAATCGCGGAGAGAACCATCGGACTCTTCACTAAAGAAGCATCATTGACAGAACTGGGCAAAAACGCACGCCAGAAGGCGGAAAAATTTGTGATAAACAAACACGTAGACGAGCTAGAAAAAGTCTATGCAATGATCAGGAGCAAGTAAAGTATGCTCAGACCAGACAGAAAAACGCTCAACATCGTTGCTCATCCCGATGATGACCTGCTCTTTCTCAGTCCAGACCTGCTCCATACCATCCAGGCGGGTGGTTCTGTACGCACAATCTTCCTTACGGCGGGCGATGCCGGTGCTGAAGCTGCCTATTGGCAATCCCGCGAAATCGGCATCCAGGCGGCTTATGCTCAGATGTGCGGAGTAGCTCCTGGCTGGACACACACGAATATCGCCAGTTCTGGACACTCGATCCCGCTTTTTACACTCGCCGAGCACTCGACTGTCTCTCTTATCTTTATGCGACTCCCCGACGGAAATCGCGATGGTCATGGATTTGCCGCCACTCATTATCAGAGCTTACAACAGCTCTGGACGGGGTCAATCTCGACTATTGATACCATCGATGGCCCATCCAGCTATAGTAAAGCGACATTGATCGAGACGCTCAGCGTATTTATCTCATCTTTTCAGCCCGATCACATACATACGCAAGATTATGTGGGAGTCTATGATGATGGAGATCACAGTGACCATCATTCTGTGGCCTATCTGGTCCAGGCAGCAGCGCAAGCGTATAAGCATCCCCATAACTTCGCAGGCTATCAAGGCTATACGACATCCTCTCTAAGCGCAAACGTCCGCGGGACAGACCTCACGGCCAAGCAAGACGCGTTTTACAGCTACGCGCACTATGATCAGGCCGTCGGACCGCTGCCAGCATTTCTACCGCAGTCTTGGAAAATGAACCTGCGCTTGCGCCGGCTGATATTTCTACTACGCTCATTGAGCGCACGTGCTCGCTACCGATTAAAATCGATCGGCTCCTTCCCGACACAAAAAAGAGTAACCTCGACAAAAGACGCCTCCAACGGCGACACAACGTTTATGCCCTGGCTCCAACGTCAATACACCGTGGACGTAAGATCCAGAGGAGATACTCCATTCCAGGAAGCTTAAGAAGATGAAATATCCTTTCGCTCACGATGCAAACGCTTCAAGGAACACGATTTTCCTTCTCTTCATATGTATCATGATCTTTCTACTATTGGATATTCAGCGTTATGGTATAATCTGGCGCGGCGGAGTTATCCTTTGTTGAATCAATAGTATTTACGACCGTGAGTTGAACTTCCCCTGTGCCAGTAGCCTGATAGACAGCATAGTATGTATCTGTTGTAGCATCATAATGGAAGGGCTCAGCCAACTGTAAGATGCCTGTTTGACTGAAGTGCACAGAGTATGTTCCACTATTATCGAGTTGAAGCTTCAGACCAAATCGATCTGACACATGCAGATTCTGTGTTGTTTGGTCACTGCTATTTTGCAGCAGGTAACTCTGTGAGTGAACGACCGTTGTGGTCTGAAGAGAGGCATTGGGCTTCCCTAAAGCGTACTCTTGCAGAATGTATGCCGCCGGAAAGAGGTAGTTCCCATTGTCCTTTACGATAGACCAGGCATCGGGATATTGATCGCGGCTATAGAAATTATAGGCTACAGCTCCCAGTATCTGAGGCTGATGCAGCTCTTTGAGCGCCTGATAGACACCTTGATAGATATTGGCCTGCAACTCTGGACTCCCAATAGTATTCTGATCACTCACAGCATCGCCATTGGCCTCCCCAAATTCCTCAATCAGGATCGGCTTTGTGGTCTGCAAGCCATTCTCGACCTGAGCAAGAAACTGTTTGGTCTTCAGATCAGCATTCACGCCCAGCCCCAAATTATCGCTATCCAGGTCGCCGTACATGTGGATAGCATAAAAGTCAACGATATTGGACAGCTTTTGGCCGCCAGCAAAGTCTGACCAGTTATAGTTGTTCAGATTGTACGGATCTGTTGAGGATTTACTCCCCGCCCACCATCCTACCGTTTGTTTCAGATCTGGATACTTTGTCTTAATCAGCGCATGCGCAGCCTCAAGCATGCTGATATTGGCAGCGGTGAGCAGAGGCTCATTCTTAATATCTACCGCATAGACGGCGGGATTAGAAAAAACGCCACTATCCAGATACTCCTGCACCAGATGCAGATAAACCGGCCGTATATCGGGAGTATGATAATCGCTGTCGTTACTGGCAACCTCAATCAGGATAATCGCCTTCATCCCCTTACTCTGCATCTTATCGAGCACTTGATTCCACTGCTCTGCCGTATAGATAGAATCCAGAGTATTATCAAAGCTGCGCTGGCCATTTGTGATGCGAATAAGATTCACTCCCAGATCAGCAGCAACATCTATCAGATCCTGACCCTTGCTATTGACGATATAGTGTTGTGACGCAGGCAAAATCTGACTCATATCCATATTTTCGCCATAAAAGTTGGGGGTGCTGTCCGCTGCGGAGGATAAGAAGGGATGAATATTCAGCAGCACGGACAGGCTGATATAAGGAGAGAGCATACATTCCGCAAGACAGACAAAGGCACAGATGCCACTTAGCCAGAGCAACAGAACTCTTTTGGTTCTTCTATCTGATCTTTTTAACATACAATACTTTTCCTCACCCGCACTCCAACATAGAAACTATATACGATAAAAAGACCGGCCAGTAACCCCGCGATGATCTGACTGATCAGCCATCCCCAACCGACACCGAGCAACTTGTGCGAGATAAAAGCATAGGATAAAAAGAGGGTGAGCAAGGCTACCAGAACATTTAAGACAACCAGCGTTTTTATCTGATGCTTCACATTCATGATCGCATTGGCAATCAGGAGCAGCGCAGTAAAAAGTGTAGATACGCTATAAAGCTGGAGAAATTGAAAAGCTTCAGAGGCATAGTTTTTACCAAAAAACTGCAACAAGATATTGCCTGCAAAAACAACGACGGCTGTCGCCGGGATAAGAATGATCGCAATTGTGACCGTCGCTTTCCTGACATGTTGTTTGAGTTCGGCTTCATTATAAGAGCCTTCTGTGAGCAATGCCTGACAAGTAGCAATGGGAATGACCAACAAGAGGCTTTGAATCATCGAAGCAATGTAATAATACGCCGCATATCTGGCAGATAATACATTTAATATGATAATTGGTAACACAAGCGATGGCATATTAAACATAAAGCTGACAAGGTAGTTAGCAAAGGAATAGGAGAGAGTCTCTTTCAATAATGCAATATGCACTACCATTGAGGGCCTGATTTTAAAATGAAACACAAGTACGGCCAGACTAAATAATACGCCGAACGCGAACGCCGTGGCCGTCGATGCAAAGACACCATAGGCACCAAATGCGACCAGTATAAAGGGGATAACAATTTTGAAGATACTGATAAGCGTGTTTTTTATGAGTATATTTCCAGCTGCTCTGAAAGCCATAAAGATGCTTTCCACTAACATATTCCAGGAATAAAAAATCACAAAAAGCATGAATGAAATCATATAGAAAAGATTGGACTGCAAGAAGAGTAATTGTGGTGAGAATAAACGTAATCCCAGCAAAAAGACCAGCGACACGAGAAACGTAATCAATGTGACAACTACAAATGAAGAATTAATTAATTCATTTTTGTGCGGAGATTTGGGAAGATACCTATTTAGGCTGGAATTTAAACCCATCACCGTAAAGCTATTTAACAATGTCATCAGAGAGATAAGAGCTGTCGCTACCCCCACATCTTCCGTCTTATACAGTCGCGTCACAATGATCCAGAAGAAAAAGCCTAAGCCTCCCAATATAAACGTGCTCGCCATAGTAAAAAGCGAATTCCGATAGAGGGGATCAGTCATCGCCAGCAGGCAGAAATTTTTAAACCACAGTTGAGTAAATTTTCTGCGCCGGTATGTTGTATCTTCAATCACGGGTAGCGCCGCCGTGATAACCTGGAAAATCAAAGGATCTTCGTTGAGATACAAGCGCTCCAGGCGCGTCTTTTTAAGCGTTCGCGGTATCGTAGAGATTCTTGCTGGCGGTGTGCCTGGGATATCTGGCAGGAGTGGCATCTGTGCGCTTGAAAGGGGCAAATCAAAATGTTTATTACTATCTATCTTCATACATCCTCAACCTGATCCACAAATCTTCCAGAAAACATACGCGTAGAGATCGAAGAAATTTTTATTTAACACGATGCAGCAATCTACTACATTTAGATTACTCACCGCTCCAATACTCAGAGAAATCTCTCGCAGCTATTTTCAAATTTATGCATTAGTACATAACAGGCAATAGTATAACACATTCATAGATAAAAATACAATACTCATTAATTACACAATATTCCCTTGTATAATTTTTATACATAAAATACACCAAAAGAGCAGGCGAGCAGATTAAGGAGAGATAGCGATGGCGGAGGATACTAGAGATCGCTCTCGTCGTCCAGGGGGTGCAAAGGAAAGGAGACAAAAAAGGTAGTTCCGTGCCCTTCCACGGATTGAAACCAGATACGACCTCCATTACGTTCGATTAGTTCTCGGCTCAAATATAGACCCAGGCCAGTGCCATAGATACCATGTGCATGTGCGTTATCAGCACGTTCAAAGCGCCCAAAGATACGCGACTGCTGCTGAGCGGGAATACCGATACCATCATCTTTGATGCTGACAAGAGCTTGCTGATTTTCATCGTCCTCCCACAACTTGATATGGACAGTATCTCCCTGGGGACTATACTTCACAGCGTTATTCAGAATATTGGTGATGACCTGTTCTATACGTGGAATATCAATCGAAACTACAAGCACATCTATCTGAGACTGCACGAGACAGCGATGATCCTCAGCCGTTAATTGGAAACGCTTCACGACGCGTTTGACAAGCGCAACCAGATCAGTGGGCTCTGGCTGAATCTGCAAGCGACCAGCCTGGAGACGTGTCACATCCAGAAGATCATCAGTCAAATCATTCAAGCGTTTCGTGGCCTGCTGGATGCCTGCCAGAGATTCTTGCTGATCATGGGTTAACGCCAGCTCATTCTCTGTCACCAATTGTGAGACCAAAAGCTGGACAAATCCTTGTAAGACGGCTAATGGATTTCGTAATTCATGAGCGGCAATACCAATAAAATCATCCTTCAACGCTTCCGCCTCCTTAAGAGCAGAAACATCCTGATGCATCACCAGAGCTATCGGCTCAGGCTGTGCTAAAGTTTGCGACGAAAGATGCAACGGAAAGGTATGGGGATCAAGAGCAATAGCGTTGACCAGAACAGGAAGCGTCGAACCGTCGGAATGACGGATACTCTCTTGATGCTGATAAATAGAGGTGTTTTGCTGGAGGGCACGGATAGTTGCCATCTGGTCATGAGGGATTGGACGTCCATCCATATAAAAAATTTGAATACCATGCTGTTGCAGAAACGCGCTCATGGGCTGCTCATACGACCAATCAGCCCCCCACACGCTATGAGCTGCATGATTAGAGAGGAACAAACGCGCATCATCCCCATGCACCAGATAAACACTGCTAGGAAGTTCGTCCAGAATACGTTGCAACAAGACACGACGAGCCTCTGTCTCGGCATGAATCAATCGTTCACGCAGCAATCGCCGATTTTCAGTCACATCATGCCAGACAACGACCGCCCCGCGAACAGGATTAAGATGCGGAGATTCATACCCACCGGCAAGTTTGATAACTTCGTCACGGGAAGTAGAGCGATTCTGATGCAGGGGTGAAGCATTCACCACAAACTCACGATGCTCATTCTGTCTGTCCGTCAACGCCACAATCACATCATGTTCTGCCAAACCACTCAGAGCGCTACGAGCGGGGACATGGATAAGAGCCTCCAGAGCCTGTTTGCCATCCGTATACGCCTCTAAATCCTGTCGCAGCACCTGAGCACTACGATTTTCACGCACGATTAGACCGTGTAGATCTACCAGGGTCACACCATCAGAGAGACTTTCAAAAATAGCTTGCAGCTCTTGTGCTTGCATATGCATGGTGTGATGGAGATAAGCATTATCCACAGCCACGGCTGCCTGAGCGGCGAGCCCCATCAGGATCTCTTCATCAAGCTCTGTAAATTGATCAGGAAGAGAATGTCCTAACAATAAGCCGCCACGAATCTCGCCCGACCGATTCAGCATCGGTGCTCCGAGAAAGCTCCGCGTAATTGGATGTCCACGGGGTACCCCGATCGCCTGGAGGTCTTCAACAGGAATCTTCCCATGTGCAAAGGCAAGTGCCGAATCCCGCGCTTCCATCTTCATATTCTCAGCCTCGCGAGGATGTTTATGTCTGAGAGCAAATACATCGGCAACGCGTACCGGAACCTTGTAACGGAAAATGGGTGCAAGTACGCCTTCTCCCCCCATAGGGAAACGACGAAAGAGCTCCTCCTGCTCGGGAGTAGCTCCTACGACTGCCGCCAGATGAAAAGAACTGCCCTCAGCAGGACCAAGCAACTCTCCGTGTTCATTAGTAGGACGAAGGGTAAAGGCTGCAAACTCGGCACCGGTCAAGCTAGCTGCAGTTTCAGCAATCAGATGAAGCAGATGACCTTCATCCTGTTCACCCATGGAGGCTGCACTAATACGGCACAGCGCAGCAAATCGCTCAGGTTCTGAAAGACCATGGTGATTTTTTTGTGTATCCATGGACATAAGTCGCCCTCCAACAACGCGGGGTCATAGTAGCAGTGCACAAAAAGAGAATGCCCCATCGAAATAATAGTATCATATCGCAAGACTGAACGGCTAGATAAACTGCGGCCAACAAAAATCCTATCTGTGACCTCTTTGTGACATAAATAGACCTGAAAACGCTTTCCTTTGTTATTTCTTCTCTCTATACTGAAAAAATAAGAAATATCCGATGAGGCGACGACAATCAGGCATCACAACATGATGAGTGAAGTATATTATGGAACATGAGAAGAAATCCCAGGAAAAGAGAGCTGACACAAACCAGGCCCTCGCTAATCCTGTCCTCAAGACAGAATGGCTGGCGAATCTCAGCCATGAACTACGCAGTCCGCTGGCAGCTATCCAGGGGTATGCCACGCTCTTGCTGCGCCATGAAGAGCAGATCACACCGGAAGAGCATCACGAATTTCTTGAAGCCATCGCCGAGGGAAGCCATCGCATGACCTCCGTGCTCGATAGCCTGTTTGACATCGCCTCTCTCGAAATGGGTACAAGCACATTTCATCCATTTCCAGTAGACCTGCTGCAACTCGTACAAGATATCCTGGCCACGGAACAGCAAAAGTATCCAGAGAGCAGCATATCGCTCGTGGTGAAAAATACATACGCAGCAATGATCTCTGAGCAACAACGTCATTATATAATTCAGGGTGACCTGTTGCTGCTTCAAAAGTTATTGCTCCATCTGCTAGACAATGCGCGTAAGTATACCTCCACATTTCCATCGATCAGGGTCACGCTTACCTCTCAAGGACGAGATCAGTTGAGCGAACATGTTCCGCTACGGGTACGTACATATCTCCAGGAGCATCAGCAGCCATATGTGCAACTCTCTGTCCAGGATAAAGGTATCGGCGTTCCTCCAACAGAGTATGAACGCATCTTTGAACGTTTTGAACGCGTAAATATGCAACTAACCAGTCCTGTTTCTGGATTAGGGCTCGGCCTCACTATGTGCAAATACATTATGACATTACATAACGGAGCTATCTGGGTGGATAGCGTCCCGGGCAAAGGAAGTACGTTCCAGATGCTTTTTCCTGTCACATAACAGGACCAGCCGAACCCGGGAGCGATGATCGTCGCTCCCGGACATTAACCAGCAAAGCTGTGATGAAGTTGTGATGATCTTATTGGCGATTGAGATTTTATTGTGAACAGGCCACCTTACATTTGAAGAAAGAACCTGTTGAATAGACAAAAACGAGTGAGGCTAAACGCCTCACCAGGCGACATAGAGGAGGCATTTATGCTTACCAGAGAAACAGTCATTGAACCATCACAGATGCCGCAGATCGAACAGCTCCATCTCTTCAAACGCATTCTGGTGCCACTCGATGGCTCGGCATGTGCAGAGGAGGCACTCCCGATAGCAGCGCATATCGCTCGCGCCTCGCACGCGACCATTGTCCTGATCCGTATCGTACCACCAACTCACAGATATGATATTTACCCACAGAACCTTGCGGTTATACCAGAGGAGATAAACCAGCAAAGCAAACAAGCAGCCGAGAGCTATCTCAAACAGATCTTTGCTAACGAAACCCTGGAAGGCATCGGTATTCATACCGAACTCCTGATTGGCAATTCAGTCGATGTGCTGGTTAACTACGCGATAGATCAGCAGATCGATCTGATCGTAATGTGCAGCCATGGCAATACAGGCGTGAAACGCTGGATCTCCGGGAGCGTGGCACAACAGATGCTACGTCAGAATCCGATCCCCATGCTGATTGTACGCCAGGGATCGTCCGCACTCTTCCAGGAGATAGAAGCACAACATCGTCCCTTCAACATGCTGGTCACACTCGATGGCTCTATTCTCGCAGATACAGTGCTCCTTCCAGCCGCATGGGTAAGCGCAGCGCTATCAGCGCCCCTACCGGGCAAGCTACATCTGTTACGCATCGTTCAGCCAACGATCCAGATTGACGCACGTGCCGGAAGCATGGTCAGAAAAATGAATGATGAAGCCATCTTTCAAGCCAAATTGTACCTCGAACGTATGGAACATCTGATCAGCCAGAGCGAGCTGGCACCATTTCATCTGGACATCACATCAGCGGTAGCATTTGAAACGGATATTGCCCATACGCTGCTATGCGTCGCCGAGTACGGTGAGACGATCGATCACACAACTGTTGGCACCGGCTATGACACAATCGCACTGGCAACCCACGGCCGACAGGGCTTACCACGCTGGGTGGCAGGCAGTATCGCGGAACAACTCCTGGGAAATACCCGTGTCCCACTACTCGTTATCTCCCATCCTCAGACACCAGGGATGATCATATGAGAAAAAGATCGCTGCAATCGCTTTGAGGAGGCTCTAGAGCCTCCTCTCTTTTTATAATCAGTGCTGTCCCGCCGGGCAATGTGCGATGTCTACTGCAATTATTTATTTAATGCTCAACATTTATTTGAATTTGAAGGAGGCAAGCATAGGCTGAAAATACTGCGTATCTGCGGCATCAAAAGAGGCAGTTGGATTTTGTAAGACCAGGAAAAAAAAGACACCATTGGCAGTCCGTGTCCCCAAAATGATAAATTTTGTGTTTACCGTATTTCCATCAGTCGTAGAGTCGCCGGAAACTGCTTGGCGTTGCCAGGTCAAGCCATCTATCGTGACAGGCGCAAGCGAAGACTGACTACTGTTTTTGAGCGTACTTGCAACGGCGCTAATCTCACTACTAATCACATCACCAACCGAAGTGGTACTTGCAGTAACATCAGAGGTCATCACATCCACCTCAGAGGTATCGCCAATCATACGTACAGTTTTAAAGCTATCGTTTTCATTCTGAACATCCCAGGCATCAGGATGGCCAATAGAAAAGTTAGAACCTGTGTATGTTGTAAGAGCCGGAAGAGGTGTAGGCGTCGGAGTGGGAATGGGCGTGGCCGTAGCTGTCGGGCTAGGAGTGATCTTTGGCGGTGCACTGGTTGTACTACCATTTGCACAGGCAGAGCACATCAAGATAAAAAGGAATACACACAGGTACAGTAATACAGGTAGAGACGATTTTAATTGCTTCATGCGATATTCAACCTTATAGACAAAAGTAAAGCCTGTCATAAATTCAAGATGAATTCAAACAAGTCTGCTATGATAATAAGAACACTATTTTATCAGCATATATGCATTTTTGTCTATACAGCGGTTTCCTTTTACTTATATACATCACCTCAGCCAGATATTGACAAATCATCTACGATACATGTACAGCCTGGCTAAACTGGAAGATTCCTAACGAGATGACTCACGCTCAATTGAAAGTGTCCCATACCCAATTCCTGGCTGCATCGTTCAATCCAAATGGATTTCTGCTCATTGCTGAATATAGTAGTGGAAGCACAAGTATATGGCGGTTGTATGAAATAAAATAAGCGAGAGATAACAGAAAAGAAGAAAATCGTTGATAGAGACAGCTGATCACAACCAACGATTTTTTAACCATCTATCTTCAATGGACCAGTAGGGAGCGATGAGATATCCATTGAACCGATCCAACGTATTCCCAGCGAGCCAAGCACCACGATCAGACCAAGCGCTCCGCCAAGAAAAAGTCCGACGAGATTATCGATGATGTCGGTAACATCGCATCTGCGCCCAAGCATCGGCAGAAGATATTGCATGCCCTCAATCGCAAAGGGAAAGCAGAATGCTCCCACAAAAAGCGCCACGGCCACCAATCGACGCTGCGGCAGGAGGCAGCAGAAACCCAGGGGAAGAAAGAGCAATACGTTGAGGATACGCTCATTGGAATACCTGATTGCGCTTAATTGCTCCAATGCGTAAACGCTCGTTGAGCAGACAGAGGAAGCCGAGAAATCGAGCGATCCACCATAAGGAGTCATGGTAATCGACAAAATCATCCCGATACACAACAACAGCGCAAATGCGATCCAACGAGAAATGTGTAGCTTGTATCCAATCCATCGATGCATAATCATAGTAATAATCAGTACAACCATACATCCGGGAATAGCCCAGGGGGTTGCATCTAATGCCATTGTAATCAGTTCCGTAACACTCCATAGATACATATCGTTTTTCCAGGGACACTAACAAACATTCAGGAAAAAGATATTTCCTGGTAATCAGGATGCTCTATCCTGATTACTAGATTAGCGGAACATGGGGCAATCCGTCATCCCCTATGCAGGGGATTTTTGAGTATGAATTATATGAAGTGCTCAAGCAATGAATTGCTAGGGGGTACATCTATTACCTAACAGAGTATTTATGTTATACTGCTGGCGCGGAGGGTGGGTGTTAGGTAATAGATGTTTTTCTCTGGATGAGGAGGGATCATGTCCAGGCGCGCAACCTATCTGCTACGCTGGTCAGAGGAAGAGCGGGAATACGAGCTCATAAGCGCGGGGATTCCCATCACAGAGCCGCTGGATCTCAAGCCTGACAATCATGTCTGGTTTGATTGGTTGGGGCAGGCACATTCCTTTGCCTTTGCCAGTCGCTCAGGAATTGCCTATACCGTGCGCAAAGAGAAGGTCCAGCGTGGCAGTTCGTACTGGTATGGCTATCGCTCTCTCCAGGGCAAGACCATCAAGAGCTATATTGGTCGAACGGCTGATCTCTCCCTGGCTCGTCTGGAAGAGGTCGCGGTACACCTGAGCCATCGGTCACAAAAGAAAATAGTTCCCGTAAATAGCGTAATCCCCTCTCCAACGCCTACTACCCAGCCGTCCACCTCTACGACTATAAGCAATTCATCTGAACCAGCGCCAGTACATATGATGCCGTTACTCGCATCCAAACTGTACCCGCCCAGACTCCCAGCCTCACTGGTAGCACGTCCCCAACTCGCTGGCTATCTTGATGCGGGCACGGCCCATAAGCTTACTCTACTCTCAGCACCAGCAGGATTTGGCAAAACAACGGCTGTCAGCCAGTGGCTGGCCACACGCAACGCACGTCATGAGCAGTTTTCGGATGAGGCCCTCTCTGTGCCTTCAACCGCCCCATCCGCTCCACTGGTAGCCTGGGTAACGCTGGATGAGGGCGATAACGATACAGTGCGCTTCTGGCGCTACATCATTGCCGCCAGCCAGACCTTTCATCCTGACCTGGGACGCTCAGCCCTGACACTGCTTTCTTCGGCTTTCCAGCCTCCTTTTGAGTTGCCCGCGCCAGAGACAATACTGACGTTTCTGCTCAACGATATCACCCACTACGTGCACAATGGGCTTTTCATCCTGGATGATTACCATATGATCACAGAGTCCGCGATCCATAAAGCCATGGCTTTCTTCATTGAGCATCTCCCTCCAACTGTGCATATGATGCTCCTGACACGCAGCGAGCCACCACTCCCCCTGCTTCACTGGCGAGCACGAGGAGAGGTGCAGGACATTCAGACCGCTGATCTGCGCTTCTCGCAGGAAGAAACGGCCGCTTTCTTGTATCAGATGGGAGGAGTTGCCGCAACGCCTGTTCAATCGCTCTCACAGGAAACGATCCAACAGCTAACCCAACGGTTCGAGGGATGGGCCGCCGGACTACGTTTGTTATTGCTAACCCTGCACGGCCCCAAAGATCAGCACGAGATTAAACGACATCTGACACAACTAGTAGACGAGCCCATTCCTATCAGCAATCCACTTACCTCTCCTCAAAGAGCCATCATGGCGTATTTTATCAGCGAGGTTCTGAGCGCCCAGTCGGAGCCGATTCAACGCTTCCTGCTCCAGACCAGTATGCTCAGCCGTCTGACTGGCTCGCTATGTGACAATATGACTGGTCGCGAAAATAGCGCGGCGCTTCTGGCAGAAGTAGAACAGGCCGGCCTTTTTCTGGAATCTCTGGATGGGCCGGAACAATCCGAACAATGGTATCGTTATCATGCGCTCTTTGCAGAGGCTATGAGAAGCGAGGCGCGGAGGCGCCTGGGAGATGCATATCTGCGAGAATTGTCACTGTTGGCAGGCCAATGGTATCAGCAACATGACATGCTGGCGGAAGCGATAGAAGCAATGCTGTATGCCCAGCAAATCGAGCAAGCAGTGATCCTGATTGAAGCCATCTGCGAGCAAGACAACTTCTACGAATTGCATACTCTGCTGCATTGGCTAAAGCAGATACCAGAAACAATGTTCCCCTCACGTCCCACGCTCTGCTTCTCCTATGCGCAGGTATTGCTTTATACGCGGGATAACACTCCTTTCGGCGCACTCAAAGCTGAAAAAATGACAGCTCTGATAGAAGACATGCTTCAGATGGCTGAAAAAGGCTGGCGTGAGCGCGGTACGGATGCCAGACTCGGAGAGTTTTTCGCCTTTCGTGCTCTGATCAACTGGCAATTGGAGGAGCTTGGAAGCGCGGTTACATATGCTCGCAAAGCTCTGGAGTTATTGTCCACCACACAAGATCACCGGAAGCGCACGCATTTACAGGACACGAAATCGCGTAGCTTCTGTCTGGCGGTATTGGGCATGGAAGCTGCCGGAGAAAGGGGGTTAGATGAAGCTCACCAGTTCCTCATGCAAGCTTATGAAGGGTGTGTCAGTGCTCAACATCGGGGCTTCACACGGGCAACGATGATGATGCTTGCCTCCATCGATCTGGCACGTGGAGAACTTCATCATCCGGCCGAGGTCATGCGTCAGGTTCTCACCGAGGCTCGGGAAGTCAATGATTGGGGCGATGTGACATCTGCGCTTTTTTACCTCTCAGGCATCTATTATGAATGGAATGATCTGGATATGGTGGAACAGATGGCACAGGAAGCCTATGAGAGAGGCAAACATGGCATCGAAGCGGAGATGCGCGCAATATCATTCTTACGTCTCACTCTAACGCAGCAGAGGCGTGACGACACCAGAGCCACCCAACAGCAACTAAGCACACTGCTCGCTCGTCTACAAAGCATCCCATCGGCTCCTGTGGAGCTGAGGTTCGAGGTACTCAACTGGTTAGTCCGCCTGCAACTCTCCCTTGGCGATCTCGCCGCCGCACAGCGCCATCTCGACATGTTTATGCCGCATGAGAAACGGACCTCTACTGCCCTCAGATTCAAACTAGAGCTGCTCCAGATACGCCTTCTGCTCGCACAAGGAGAAACACAGATAGCGCTCCCTCGCCTCGAACGATGCCTCAAGCTGGCCTCTGCCAGGAAACGGATGCATGATGTGCTGGAGATTTTGATTTTGCTAACACGCGCCTATAACGCCAGCCAGCAAAGTATACTGGCGCATCAGGTGCTCCTGCAAGCGCTCTCACAGGCACAGAATGAGGGATTTATTCGCCTCTTTATCGATGAGGGAGAACCTCTGGCAACCGTGCTACGTTCATTCCTCCCCAGGATACAGGAAAAAGAGCTCTCCCACTATGTACAGCACCTTCTCTCTATGTTTCAGGTCGAACAGGAGGCCCGCAGCAGAAACACGCTGGCTCTTCCTTCTAAGATGTCAAAACATGGAGAGATACACCAGCTCACGCTGGACGCTCCCGCTGGCTTGCCTGTAGAGCCACTTTCAGCGCAGGAGCGCCGTGTGCTCCGTTTGCTGGCAGAGGGACTTACAAATATGGAGATAGCACATGAGTTGATACTTTCAGTGAATACGGTGAAAGATCATGTCAAACACCTTTACCGCAAGCTCCAGGTGAACAGTCGCATGGAGGCCAGCGAAGTAACACGCCGCCTGCACCTCTCCTGATCGTCGTCTCTCTCCAGCCACAAAAAAACACCCGCACAAACACCCAAACGGAGGATGTCGTATCATCCCCATGCTCACTATACTTGTAGCAGATAAAGGATACAGAAGAAGCTCACGAGAGAGAGCAGATAAACTGTAATATGACCATTAAACAAATAAAAGCTACAAGGAGTTTTACATGACCACAATTAGCTCACACGCTATTATATCGCAGGAAGCAAAGAGAAATCCTCAGGTCGCCTATGCACAGCTACGCGCCCATGGATCACTCTCCTATGTAGAAGATATGAAAGCCTGGATTACCACCTCCTACGAGGACGCCATTTTCATCTTGAAGGACCCTCGCTTCATTAAGGACAGATCAAAGCTCGCCTCACCAGAGGATCTTGAGGGCGGGGAAGAAGGTTTTCGTAATCTGCTTAGCGAAGATCCACCCGATCATACACGCCTGCGTCGTCTGGTCTCACAGGCATTTACACCACGCATGGTCGAACAGTTACGTCCACGCATCCAGCAGGTTACCGACGAATTGCTGAATGCCCTTCCAGCACATGGAAGCATGGATTTTATTGCCGATTTTGCCTATCCGCTTCCAATAACCGTCATTTCCGAAATGCTAGGGATTCCTGAAACAGACCGCCAGTTGTTCCGCACCTGGACACAAATTATTATAAGGATGCATTATGATGAAGAGAGTGTAGCTGCTTTCGAGGCTTTTAATGGCTACATCGAAAACCTTCTGATCGAGAAGCATGCCCATCCTGCCAATGACCTGACAAGCCTTCTGGTTCAGGCCAAAGAAGATAACGATCAGTTGAGTAAGGAAGAACTGGTCTCAATGATCTTATTGCTGATTATCGCCGGGCATGAGACCACGGTCAACTTGATTGGTACCGGGACTCTGGCACTCTTACAACATCCCAATCAAATGCAACTACTGCGCACCACACCTGAATTGCTTCCCACCGCGATCGAGGAATTATTGCGCTACAGCAGCCCCGTAAATCTCTCCGATGAACGCTTCGCCAGCGAAGATATATCGTTACATGGCCAGATAATCCACAAAGGGGAGCAAATTTTTGCCCTGTTGACCGCCGCAAACTCAGATGAGCAGCAATTTACCAATCCAACCGAGCTCGATATCACACGCCAGAATAATCATCACCTTGCCTTCGGCAAAGGTCTCCATTTTTGCCTGGGGGCACCGCTCGCCCGCATGGAGGGACAGATCGCTATCGAAACGCTACTCCGACGCCTGCCCGACTTACGCCTGCTCGACGATCCAGCAACGCTGAGCTGGAGCGATAGTCCTATGATACGTGGGCTGAAAAGCCTACCAGTAGCTTTCTAAGAAAATTTCTTGAGAAAACGTGAGATGTGACAATCATGTACCAATGAGATCACATCTCACGCGTTGTCGCCTGGATGCTACGTGCTATCCAGTGATAATCTCTTAAGCAATTGCCTGGACGAACGTGCTCTCAATAGGGGACGGCCTGGTGCCAGTGACACGCTCAACAGTATCTGAGACGAATGCATATCCCTCGCGATTCGCCCAGATAGTGATGCCAACCATGATATTGGCTACCGGCTCCGGTAGACCCTTGGCAAGAGCAAGAGTAATCAACTCCTCATCCGATGCGATGGTTATCGTCGCCTTATTACCAGAAACAGCTGACCTCCGTTGCACGAACTCGGCGAGACTGACCGCCTCTGGCCCGGTGACATCTGCAGGCCCTTCAAGATCGGACTTGCCTGCCAGTACAAAAGCCGCCGTACGGGCGCAATCCTCACGTGTCACCCAGCTGACTTTGGCCTGGCCATCAGGCAGAGATACTTGCTCATCAGCCTGGAAGATATCGATAAGGCCGGGAAGAACCTCAGCATAGTAGCTGTTGCGCAAGGACGTCCATTTCATACTCGAAGCAGCCAGAGCAGCCTCGGTCAGACCATGCTCCCGCTGAATCGGCGCGGGCGAATTCGGTTCCGCTCCAATGGCCGAAGTATAGACGATATGGCCAACTCCGGCCTTTTCCGCTGCATCGATTGCCGCTGTGTGCTGATCAACACGCTGGCCTACAACGTCTGTACTGATGATGAGTAAACGTGTCACCCCATCAAACGCCGCTGGCAAGCCCGCAGGATCGCTAAAGTCTGCTCTGCGTACCACAACGCCTCCGCTCGCAAGATCTTCTAATTTCTCGGGATTGCGCGTGAGGGCAATAATCTGATTGGCTGGAACAAGTGTGAGAAGATGCTTCACAACAAGGCGACCAAGTTGGCCGCTCGCACCACTAACTGCATACATAAGAATGGCCTTTCTGTTTGTCTCTATGATCTTTTCTACTGAATTCGCATCTGTAGAGGGAAGATGTTGACAACGTTCCTCCCATTAGTTACTATAAGAGAGAAGCGTTCCTTTTGCAAGAAGGAACCAAAAAGTGCGCTACTTACCAAAAGGTGCGGAGGTAATCTGATGGAAACCCTGACTCCCTGTGTCTATAATGCAGACTGCCCTACCCGGCATGTGCTGGATTTAATCGCCGATAAATGGGCAGCTTTGATCGTCGGTCTGCTCGAAGAGGGACCTTTGCGCTTCTCAGCGCTCCAGCGACGGATCGGTGGCATCTCACAAAAAATGCTCACACAGAATCTGCGCAATCTGGAACGAGATGGTCTCGTACTACGTACAATGTACGCAGAAATCCCCCCACGTGTGGAGTATACCCTGACACCTCTGGGAGAGACACTCTGTGGGCCACTGGCCGCGCTTCGGACATGGTCAGAAGAGAATATTTATACCATCATTGCTGCCCGGGAGAACTATGACGGCCATATAGATACTATCAAGTGAAGGAATCATCTCCCCCAAAGAAATCAAGCCGCTACGTGGGGGAGAGTTAATGCCGTGAGCAAAGGGGGGTTATTCCTTATCTTCACAGTATTGTAATCCGCTAGATCGCGGGGGCGCTAAGCACACGACTCTACAATAAAAACGTATTGACAGCCTGCATGAAAGCATCGAAGCGGTTGCGATGCATGTTATGAGTTGCACCAGGGATCTGGATCGCATAGCTATCCGAAGGTAGGAGTTGCTGTGCCTCTTCCCATTCCGCATCAGTAAAAGTTGAGCCAAGCCTTGCATCAGCGCGCAAGAGCAGCGTTGGAGCTGGCAGTTCTCGTAAGAGCGGGAGCAATTCACCTTGTTTACCCGCCTCAGTAAAGACACTCAGCACCACCTCATAGCTCACCTTGCTACTCGCATACACTTTTGCCTCAATATCGCTGGCCGACCAATCAGGATTAAGGCGTGGCAATTCAGCGCGCAGTTCCTCTGCGGGTCGGCCAATGTCGACCACAAAACGGCTGGCTCGCTGAACAGGATCATCTTTTCCAAAGTTATGCGCGGGATCTTCAAGGATGATTCTATCGAAGGTAAGCTCCGACCGTTGAGGAGCTATTTTGGTTGCCAGCATGAGTGCGGTCGCGCCGCCCCAGGAGTGTCCAAGCACAATTGGATGATCTAAAGCAAGCGCCTGGATAAAAGCAGCAACATCCGTAGCTGTGTCATAAAGACTATAAGGGCCAGCAGCCGGCTTAATACTGTCTCCATGTCCACGCATATCAAGAGCATACACACGATAGCGATCGGACAGCGCCGCTCCAACCCGCATCCAGTTACGCGCTGAACTGGTAATGCCATGCAACAGGACAAAAGATGGCAGATCGACGCGCTCCTCGTTCCAGCTAAGATAGTGAAAGCGACCCGCCGGCAAGTCGATGTTCCGAGATTGTGGATTGGAGGCCGGATCGGATGAGTGTGGTATTTCTAGCATAAAAATCCTCTTATAAAAGCTATCAACAGTGACTTCCTATCATTATGCCATGAAAAGCATATTTTTTTCGAACGTGATGGTATAAAATAAGCCAGAGGGCAGACGTATAGTGTCGTTGTCTTATTTAGTCTCAAACTCCGGGACTAGATATACCAGTCGACGTATCAGATGTATAATATGATGAGAGAGAGCAATCAGAAACCAGTCGCTTCGCTAATAAGACAGAAAGAGCAGGTTTTATCATGGCGCTACCAGAATATCCATTCATTGACGTGAAAGACTATCTGGCTCTTGATGAAAAAGCTGGCAGCGTAAAGTATGAATACTTCGACGGGCGTCTACGCATGCTTGCGGGAGGCAGTCCTGATCATTCGATCATTGCAACAAATATCGCAAGTATTTTCCACAGTGCGCTCAGAAAAACACCATGCACGGTATATAACTCTGATATTCGTTTCAAGCTCTCAGAGTCTCGCTATGTCCATCCAGATGTCACTGTAGGATGCGATGAAAGAGACAAAGGGAAGAAGGATAATATTCACTATCCTCGTGTGATTGTCGAGGTTCTTTCACCAGGAACAGAAAACGTCGACAAAGGCGAAAAGCTTGATGCGTACCTTGATTATCCTTCAATTGAAGAGTACATCCCGGTTGGCTCACAGAAGAAACTGGTTGAAGTGTATCGTCGGGATGGGGATACATGGGTCTCGCGGCGCTATAAACCGGACAGTATGATACAACTGAGCAGCATTGACGTCTCAATCTCTTTGGAGGATATCTATGAGAAGACGAGCCTCACTTAAATCAACCAACACAGAAGAATAGTTTTCTCGTTATAAATATAGATACTACTCGGTCAACGGTCATCGCGCCGATGCGGTATCGGTGATGTGTGTCCAAAACAGCTCCAGAAGGCGATGGGGTGAGAGGCTCACCGACGTAGCGGCGCGGCTCCGCCGTGCTGTCTGTGACTCGTACGACCACGCTCCCCATGGGGTTCCATTGCGGGATCTTCCCACCGTGGATCGTCTCGTCTGCGTTGCTTTCAGATGCACATGGGACGTGTTCGTGCGTGCAGTGACAGCACGGCGGAGCCGCGCCGCTACGTCGGCGAGCCTGAGCGCCTGGTTCAAGGGGCCATCCTCCTTTGCCACGCAACGTCCTTCTGTGTTTTGACAGAGCAATACGTCCTCTCTCAAGAAAAAAGGGCTGCAATTTATATTTAACATAAATTGCAGCCCTCATCAAAAGGAACCAATAGAAGTCCAGTTCCTGACAACTCCATTTGAGAGCCAGAGCACAATGTGAGCTAAAACTTTTCACTCATATCTGGATGACCAGATAGAGCGCCTTCCTTAGCGACATGCAGTGCGTGGCGCATCGAGATCGAGCCCTTTCTTCATGGCATTAAAGTTCATCGAGTTTGCCTTTGAGCAGAATTGCGACGTGGCCAAATCGTACTCAACTTCCATCACCGGCTTACCTGCCTTGATAAAGGGCAGGAAAGAGTCGCATTCTTCATTAGAGAAGCACTGCTCATCCAGTTCCCAATCGAAGTAGGATACAAGCTGTGTGACCTGTGCTGGATCGTTTTTGAGCGCGACCGAGAGACCTTGAGTATGTGCCTCATTGGCCAGAAACACATTGTAGGCAAGCTGATCATTGGCAGACAATTTGAAGCCTGTATTGTTGCCATCAAAGCCATCGACATTGTCAAATTCGACGGCATCAAAGCCCTTGGCTTTACATTGGCTCACCCGTGCTTGCATCAGAGGCTTAAGGATTGACAATTGACGAATATCCAGCCAATTCTCACCATCCCAGTTACCCTGACCGTCGCCTTTCGACACGGCATTTCCTTTGACGCTAGCAGGAAATTGACTGGCATCAGAACGCCAACTCTCCCACGTTCCTGCATCGATATAGCAGGTCACGATGCGCTTTGCATCATGTAGTGTTTTCACTACACTGGCATCATTATTAAACATGTCAATATCGTACATTTTCACATTAAATGTAGTATCAACCTTTCCAGTAAGTTGCCATTGCCAGCTGGTATTTAATGCTGGATGCCAACAGCTGGCACAACTTACTGGAGCAGGGAGTGCTGTGTTCTTTGCACTCGCAGAGTTGAGCACCAGCACGGTACCACCAACGGCACTCACCAATCCTAAGAATACCAGGGTGAAAGCCAGTAGCGGACGTGGCAGTCTGGCCAGAGGTCGAAAGATGTTCGTACGTTGTGTTGTCATGTGTTCCTCCTTGAATATATTAACAGAAAGGGAAATTGCATGGGTATATCCTTTACTTTGCTGCAATAACATCCATCGTAGATGCCATGCAGGAACAGCGTCCCCTGCCATTTCCCGACCTCTCGGGCAGGCACGAGGCGCTATCCTCGCACGGTTCAACAAGATTAATTATCGTTGGATTGAATCACACCATCTGCATCCTGCACAGCCTGATTGGTAGCTTTCTGGACAGAGATTTGATTCAGCCACATCTGATTAAAGGTATCATCGATCTTCGATTCAGCTTCGTTAAAAGCTGGAGTAACGGGAGCGCTGATCGTTTGCCCTTTCGCTTCTTTAAGGAAAGCACTGACGTCAATGCCCTGTTTTTGCCAATAGGAAGCAAATGATGGAGCGGCACTCTGAATGCCAGGCCAGACGATACCATTCTCCGCCACGATCTGTTGCGATTGAGTAGAGGCGAGCCATTTGAAAAGCTCCCATGCCTCTTGAGGATGTGCTGTTTTAGCATAGATCGCATCCGAGAGGCCGTTGAGCACGCTGATGCGACCTTTAGGGCCAACCGGCAATTCCATAATGCCAAGCGGGAAATTGACCTGCTTGGAAAGATACGAGACATTCCATGAACCAGTCTCAATCATTGCAACCTTACCACGGGCAAAGAGTTGCGTCATCGCATCGCCAGAGTTATTTGTCTCGGCCGCCGAAGGCGAGACACGCCACTTCGAAATCAGATTAACAAGATACTGTAACGCCTGGATGTTCGCTGGCTGATTATAGAGAAAATGCTGGCCAAACGGCTTATCCATGAGCTGGCCACCATTCATCGCCATATAGTTCCAATAGATCTCCTGGTTCAGATCAGCTGAAATGAATCCGTACTGAGAGACAGCATTCGCGTTAAAGCCCGATTGATTGGGATGGAGGTTGTTCTTGTCAACCGTCAGCTGTTGAGCCAGTTTGACAAATGAGCCACCATCAGTGGGATTCCAGGTGAGGTCAGTAGGAATAGAGACGCCCGAGTTCTTAAAAGCCGTTTTGTTGTAAAAGAGAGCAATCGTATCCCAGTCTTTGGGCAATCCATAATATTTGCCCTGGTATGCATATTGCTTGAGGAGTTCTGGATAGTAGATCGAGGTGTCCAGCTTATCTTGTGTCATAAGCGGTGTGACATCCATCAACTGCCCCTGAGACATATAATGAGGGAAATAAGTGAGATCATCCCAGAAGACATCGGGAGCGGCTCCGGCGGCCAACTGGGTATCGAGCTTCTGCCAATACTGATCATAGTCAGCCTGCTGAATGGTTACAGTGATGTTCGGATGTAATTTCTCGAATTCATTAATCGATTTTTGATAACCAACTTGCTCATTTGAGTCCCATAAGGCATAGGTCAGATTGACCTTCCCACCCGGTGCCTGTGTCCCACCACAGGCACTCAGCGCAAAGAGCAGCAATGAGATGAGTATAGCTACCGTCGGCCACTGTAGTAGACGAGGGCCATGAAGCTTCCGTGGCGATTGCGGTACCGACCGGTAAGACAATCCCAGTAATCTTGCCTCGACATGTGATCCATTGCGGATACCACGTTGCATTTTCTGCCTCCTCTTTAAGCTAAGAGTCTTAAAAATACGAGAGAACGATGCTCTTTTTATTTGAAGCCACTGAGTTGAATTGAACGTACAATCTGTTTCTGGCATACAAAGAACAATAGGAGCAAGGGACCGAGAATAATAAAGGTCGCTGCCATCATCAAGTTCCATTGTGCGCCATGCATGGATTGGAACGACGTGACGCCAACGGTGAGCACGCGTAGATCATCCGTATAAGTAATGATCAATGGCCAGAGGAAGTCGTTCCAGGCCTGTACAAACGTAATAATCGCCAGCGTGGCAAGAATTGGGCGACTTAAGGGAAGAATGATCATGAAGAGAATCTGAAGGGTACCTGCACCCTCGATACGTGCTGAACTCTCAAGGTCCTCCGGAATTGAGCGGAAGAACTGGCGCATCAGAAAGATACCGTACGGTGAGCCAAGCACAGAAGGAATAATAAGGCCATAGTAGGTATTGATCCAACCAAACTGCCTCATCAGGATGAACATGGGAATCAACGTGACGATATTTGGCACCATCATCGTCGACAGGTAGAGCCAGAAAAGTATATCACGGCCCGGAAAACGCATACGTGCAAAGGCGTAGGCAGCAATTGTGCTAAAGATCAACTGGCCAAGCGTAGAAAAGATCGCATAAATCAAGGTGTGTACAATATAGCCTGGAAAATTGTACTGTGTCATTACATTGAGATAGTTTTGCAGGGTAAAGACAGTTGGTAACGACCAGGGTTCTCCTGAAAAGATCTGGTCAGCAGGCTTAAACGATGTCAGTAGCACCAGCCAGTAAGGAAATATCGAGAGAATCACGCCGATAAAAATGACCACATACCAGATAGTGTATCCAGGAAGTCGACGCAGAAATTGTCCTCTCACGCGCCTTTTTGCCAGCATCGCACGATGATTTAACTGAAGATCAGAGCCAATTGGAAGCATTGAGACCCCCTCCTTTCTAAACTCGGACGTTACCAGACCCACGTCCTCTGATTGAGACATCATTAACTCAGATCATAGGTTGTACGATCACGGAAGTAGATTGCCAGTATCAAGGTCACGAGCAAGAGAATCACAAAGAGCAGCATCGAGAGCGCAGAGGCATAGCCCGCATGGAAGAATTGGAACGCCTCTTTGAAAATGTAATAGTTAAGCACATTCGTTGATCCCGCTGGCCCACCTTTTGTCATCGCGTAAATCGTATCGAACAGTTGAAATGAACTGATTAAATTGGTCACAAGCACAAAGAACATGGTGGGATTGAGCAATGGAAGTGTCACTCGAAAAAAAGTTTGCAGAGGATTTGCTCCATCGATGTAAGCAGCCTCATACAAATATTCGGGAACCCCTTGCAGGCCCGCCAGAAAAAAGAGCATGGTATAACCAACATTGCCCCAGAGCGTTACAATGGCAATGGCAGGTAATGCCAGTTGTGAAGAGGTAAGCCAGGTTAACTGATGAACTCCGAAGATAGCCAGGAAGTTGTTGAGCGCTCCATATTGAGGATCAAAAATCCATTGCCATACAATTCCCATGGCAACGGGAGTAGCCATCCAGGGCACAGCGAAAAGGGTGCGGAATAGCCCAATGCCCGGCAATTTCTTATTCATAAGGATCGCAAGCAGCAGTGCAAGCACCGTCTCCAGGGGGATATTGAGCAGGACAAAATAGACGGTCACAAGTAACGATTGATGAACAGCAGGACTCTGAAGGAGCGTGCTATAATTTTGCAAGCCAATAAAACGTGGATCGGAGATTAATCCCCAGTCGAAGAAACTCAGCACGGCAACCGCGATCACGGGCAGTAGTAAGAAGACCAGAAGACCAATCAGGCTTGGCAATAAGAATGCATACGCCTGAAGGGTAATGCGTGTCTCAAAGCCAAAGATATGGCGGGAACGTGTGCTTTTCCTTACATGAGAGGTATTTGAGCGCACAAAATATGATGTTGGTAGGCTGTCTTGAACGGTAAGAGCTGGCTCTGGTGTTCTCTCCTCAGGAGGACTTTGGGCATTTCGTTGCAGTCTTCGCATACAGCTACTCCTTATTAACCTCTATGAGGGATCAGCTCACAGCGGTAGATGAACAACGTTCCTCATGAAAGGCTTGTAGTTTCCGTATATCTGTGTACCCGCGTACATACTATGAAAGCGATAGTAGCATCTCTTTTTCACCATGTCAAGAGAATATGACTATAGAAATAGACAACGACCAACAGGGTGACCGGGAAAGATGGATAAAAAGACCACTATTTTAAGAAAGTAGCTGTGAAAAATAGCAGTTGCGATGATGATATATGGAAAAATCGAACCGACATAGCATTGAGCAGGCTTAAAATATGAACGCGCGTACTCTTGACAATGCCTAAAAGAGATGGTACTATCCGTTTCGTGAGTTGTACGCGGGTACATGACTAGAGAAGGAGATCTTTATGGTGACGAGCGAACAGGTCGCTCAGCTGGCTGGCGTCTCGCGTGCTACAGTTTCTCGTGTTTTGAATGGTTCAGTACATATCAGCGCTGAAGCAAGGACACGCGTTCATAATGCAATCAAGGCTCTCGGCTACGAGCCAAATGTTGTAGCGCAAAACCTCGCTCGACCGCGTTCACGCATGATTGCGCTTGGTCTCTTTAATGATGAAGAAGGGCTGGCACTCTCACAGCTTGGGCGTACAGAGAATTATTTCTACATTGACATGGTCAGACATATTGACCGGAGCGTGGCAACCAGTGGCTATGACCTTTTCATGCCATCACTGCCGCATAGTACACCAGATAGTTATATTCGCAGCCTCCAGGCACGCCGCACAGCAGGTATTATTATGCTGGCCCCCGACCAATCAGATCCACGGATTCAAGCGTTGATTCAGGCTAACATCCCTACCGTATTTGTGGATACTATGGGAACGGGCCGCCATGCAACCTACGCGCAATCGAACCATCTGGAGGGGGCACACCAGATTGCGGAACACCTCGTCTCTCTCGGACACAGGCGCATCGCCTTTCTCATAGAGCCCTTGAGCAATCCGACGAGTACCGAGCGTCTTCTAGGTTGTCAGCAGGTACTTGCTCGCTCCGGCATTCCATTCGATCCGGGCCTGCTTTGCCAGATTGAATGGAGTACAGACGAAGCCTATCAAGCAACCAAAGTATTTCTAAGTCGTCGGCGTGACTTTACCGCGATTGTCGCCGGGAGCGATATGATGGCGATTGGCATCCTGAGAGCACTCCACGAGGCCGGACTCCGTGTGCCCGAAGATGTTTCACTGACCGGTTTTGACGATGTGGTGCTCAGCCAATATCTGACGCCACCACTTACAACGGTCCGACAGGATAAAGAAGCTCTGGGCAATGGCTCAGTGCAACGTCTGATCGCACTCATTGAAGAAACAGAAGACGTTTCTCCACTGATAGTCCCATCGCAGCTTGTTGTCCGTGCATCAACGGGTCCTGCTCCAGCACATACGTAAACTGTTTTTTTTTGTTGGTAAGGAGCTTCATTCATCATGCCACAGATCACTATTATCGGTGCCGGGAGCGCAGTCTTCTCCCGCCAACTCATAACTGATATATTACAGATCGAAGGACTGGACGAAGGGCGTTTTGCACTGGTCGATATCGATGAAGAACGCCTGGAACTGACGCACCGCATCGCCGAGCGCCTGATTATTCATAGTGGCAAGCATTGGAGCGTGACGGCCTCCACGAACCGACGAGAGGTGCTGGCAGGCAGCGACTTCATCATCAACACCATCGAAGTGGCGGGACTCGCCAACGTCGACCATGACTTTGAGATTCCGATGAAGTATGGTGTTGATCAGTGTATTGGCGATACCATCGGTCCAGGCGGCATCTTCAAAGCCTTGCGCACCGGTCCTGCTTGGCTCGATATTCTCCACGACGCTGAACAACTCTGCCCGAACGCCCTCGTGCTCAACTATACCAATCCCATGTCCATCTTAACGCTGGCCGCGCTCAGGGGCACAAGCATGAGCACGGTTGGTCTCTGCCATAGTATCCAGGGAACCTCAGAGTTGCTGGCTGAGTATCTGGAGGTGCCACTGGCCGAGTTGGAGTGGCGGAGCGCGGGACTCAATCATAATGCCTGGTTTACACAGTTACGCCACCACGGTCAGGATATGTATCCGCGTCTGCGTGAGCGCGCCAAAATTCCTGAGATCTACGAGCAAGATCCGGTACGCTTCGAGTTTATGCTCCACTTCGGCGCCTTTGTGAGTGAGGGAAGCGGTCACTTCTCTGAGTATACCCCCTACTTCCGTAAGCGTCCTGAACTCATCGAGCGCTATTGCCGAGCAGGCTATCTGGGCGAGACCGGCTTCTATGCACACAACTGGTCCACATGGCGTGAGGAGAACGATACAGAGATTCGCGAAATGCTCGCCGGGACACGCCCCTTGGATCTCACACGCAGCTATGAATATGGCTCAAATATCGTTGAGGCGATGGTGCTCAATCGTCCGACAGTATTCTATGGGAACGTACGCAATACCGGTCTTATCGACAACCTGCCCGATGGTTGCGTCGAGGTTGCCTGCCTTGTTGACCGCAATGGTGTGCAACCAACTCATTTTGGAGCACTTCCAGAGCAGTTGGCTGCCATCAATCGCAGCCACATGGCAATCCATACGTTGATGAGTGACGCCTTGCTCACACATGATAAAGAGGCTGCACGCTATGCGTTGCTCCTTGATCCATTAACTGCTGCCGTCTGCTCGCCCGCCGAAATCAGCGCCATGTTCGATGAGATGTGGGAAGCCGAACGCGATTACCTTCAGCCATTCGCATAAACTCACTGTCACTTGTACCTATCTCCAAATTTGGAGTATCCTATTTTGCAGCAAAGACCGTGTAGCGTCGCACGTTCGCGTGCGATGTCCCACTCGACGCATGAGACAGCAGCATCTCGGCAAGCCACGCTGGCCTGCTTGGTCGTACGTCGAGTGGGACATCGCACACAAGTGTGCGACGCTACGGTGTCCTCGCTACGCTCGACACTCATGCCACGAAGAGGAGAATGTACATGAGCACGCTTGTTGACGACTTTGTGCTAGGCATTGATCTGGGAGGGACAAAAATTGCGTTGGCAACCGCCGATACCAATGGAAAATTTCTTTATCAGCAGACGCTAGCCACGCTGGCCGAGCAGGGAGCTGAGCAGGCTATCGCACGCACGCTTGCCAGTGGTCAAGCTTTAGTAGAGCAGACACAAGGACAGGTGCACGGTAAACTGGCTGGCGTCGGAGTCGCGACGATGGGCATCACGTTGGATGATAGCGTCCTGCTGGCTCCCAACGTTCCAGGCTGGGATCGCCTGGCACTACCTTCCCAGATGCGCCAGGCTTTCGCACTCGATACAATACAAATTGAGAACGATGTCAAGGCTGCGGCCCTGGCCGAGTTGCGCTGGGGAGCACTGACAGGTTGCGAGACCGGCCTCTATTTAAATCTGGGCACCGGGATCGCCGCTACACTGGTAGTAAATGGCCGTGTTCTGCGCGGCGCACACGGCGCAGCAGGTGAGATCGCCTATAATCTCCGTCACCTCCACGATGAGAAAGGGATCTCAGCAGGCAAGGCCCCGTTGGAGGAGTTTGTCGGTGGAGGCGCGATACGCGAGCGGGTACGACTCCAATTTGGAGCAGAGACAACCGTCGAGGAGATTTTCCACCGAGCAACCAGCGCTCCCTTCGATGCGGAAGCTCTGACCTTCGTCGAGGCCACCCTGACAGAGATCGCCTTTCACCTGACCAATCTGACCATTGCGCTTGATCCCGAACGCGTGGTGATTGGCGGTGGACTGATGCGCTCCAAAGATCTGATCCTACCTCGACTCGCAGCGCATATCAAGCGCTTCGTGCCCTTTCCACCCCAGATTGAAGAGGCTCATTTTTCACACGATGCAGGGATCATGGGAGCCATTGCGCTGGCCATCCCATGATCCTTATAAATCAGTCTGGTTACTCCGCACGCCACACCTGAATGTTGCCACCACCATTGTTTGTGGCCTGCAAGCCCGAGACAATCAGTTTGCTGTCCGGTGACCAGGCCAGCCCTCGCAGTCTAGGACCCTGAGTCTCCATTTGTTTTGTCACCTGACCAGGATACGTATAGATTGCCTTTCCATTACGCGCATCCAGAATCTGGACCTCAGAACCGCTGATGGCAAGATGCTTGCCATCCGGTGACCACGCAATCGCTGATAGGGGTCCATGGTTACTGGTGGACAGTATACTACCAGTCAGAGCATTCCAGATGCGTAGTGCCAGAACATACTGATTATCAGTACTTTGCGAGGCAATGCGTGTGCTATCAGGCGACCAGATTATTGGGCGAACAATAGAAGATTGATGAGGTATCCGAAAAACCCTCTGAGCTGTTGTAGCATTCCAGATACTAATAGTAGCTCCATCAACTGCCAGATACTTACTATTTGGAGACCAGACTAAACTCTTTGTTGGGGTTGCAGACACCGGCCCACCCTCTGTCGCAAATGTATGGACCAGTCTACCAGTACTGACCTCCCAGATACAAACCCCGGTGTGATAATCCGTATCTTCATAAACTCCTGCGATATACTTACCATCTGGCGACCAGGCTGCACCATTAAATGTGCCATAAAGAGCTGATAGCTGAGTAAAGTATCTTGTCTCTAACCTTCCAGAAGTAGTATTCCAGACCTGTATATCGCCATCGGCAACGGCCAGGTGCTTACCATCGGGTGACCAGGATACCGTAGTCGCAAAAACATTATGATCCACTTGTGGATTTGTCGAAGGCAAAAGCGTATACGTAACGCGATGCTTGCCTGTCCTGGCATCCCAAAGTGTCACAGCCCCATGCCCCTGAGATCCCGTTGCGAGTGCGATACGTTGGCCGTCGGGCGACCAGGCCAGATCATTTATCACCTGATTTTTGCCAAGTGTATACTGATAGACGAGCTGTCCTTGATTACTATCAGCAGTTTTATGGCCCACCTTTGTGCTATGTTGAATCAAAGGAATCCAGAAACCGATACAGAACACAATAATAATAATAGCAACGCAGATAGTCAGCACGCGCAATATAGGCGAAAAGCGAGAAGATGGGGAAGCCGTTTTATGCTTCGATCGGGATATCATTGTTGCTGCCTGTAAACGGCCATTGATTGATCCAGGCATCATATCTTCGGCAGTGTCATATTGAGCAGGCACAATAGGAGTATCTTTTTGAGTTTGCATCTTTTTTTGCTCCGTTTGTAAACGAATAGTCGGTGTAACTGAGGAAGCAGGAAGTTGAGTTACACTATCTGTATTTAATAAGTGGTGCACGGTATCACGCACAGAGCTATCAAAGTCATGAAGGGCCTGAGGCAACAGCCCGCCTGGGATGGGCACATCTCCGCCATGTCTGGTTTTCAGAGCCAATATGACAGCTTCACGAACCTGCCAATCCTCATCATCGAAAGCAGTCAGCATCAACTCATACTGGCCAAGACGGCCCAGAGTAGTCACAGCCGCCGCCCGCACCGAAACATGTTGATCGTGTAAGGCATCTTGCAGACATGCATACAATTGCGCCATCTCGCTGGCCTCTGAAGAGAGCTCCACGCGTTGCAGTGAGCTGGCTCGAAGAGTCCAATCGGATTGAGTCAATGCAACCCGTAACTGGTGCGCTGAAATTGATCCTTGCACATCTTCAGCATGTTTCAGACGTTGAAGAATCGTCGGCAACAAAGAAGGTGGAGCACTATTATTCGGCTGTATTGGGTCCATGCATCAACCTCCTTTCATTAATGTTCGTGCTATAAATGCGACGTAAACGCTGTATACCACGATGCAACCGTGCTTTGACAGTACCCATAGATTGATTAAGTTGGTAGGCAATTTCGTGATACTTGAAGTGCTCAAGATAATACAGTGTAATCGCCTCACGATAGTGGACTGGCAACTGAGCAATCGCCATTTCCAATTCCTGGCGATTCTCCCATTGTTCGACCATCATTTCAGGTTGATATTCAACATCATCCTCGCGCTCAAGCCATTGAGTCTCGTCAACAAACTCGCTGGAAACTTCATCTAGTTTCTTTGCGCGCAAATAGCTATAATAAACATTACGAGCAATTTTATATACCCAGGGACGCAGTGATAGAGCCCGTATGCGGTCCTCAGGATAACGTTTTAATGCATAATATATTTGGAGAAAAATCTCTTGAAGTATATCCTCAGTTTCTTGAGGGCTACCTATCTGATGCAAAAGAAAAGGATAAAGTTGGCGCTGGTACACTAATACGAATACCTCGAAATTGCGATCCAGATCATTTGCCAGCAGAGGCAGCAGATTGGAAGTATCTTTTTGCATTTCTCCCTTTCACAAAGATTTTATAACTACTGATACTAATGAAATAACAAAAAGTGTTAAAATTGTTGCAAAACTCAGCAGGCAATTTACTCATTTCAGTAGTTGTCCATGGAAAGCTACAGCAGGCTAGAAATTTGCATATATATCTGATAGAATAGTGCCGATATATAATGAAGATAGCTCTAATAGCACTAAAGATAGAGGGGTCCCCATCGAAGAGGACACATACACGACACTCACAAATGATCTGGAAAAGCTATTGACGGCTGCTCAGCCTCGCCTTGCACGTCTTGCTCTGGCAAATGGTGTGACTCCTGATGGAGTAGAGGATGTTGTACAGGAGACGTTTGTAAACGTCTGGCAACATCTTGATCATTTACGCGCTCCTGACCATTTTGATGCCTGGCTCAATGGTATTTGTCGCAACGTAAGTAAGCGCTGGACGCGTGCTCAGGGAAGTATTGAGCGTCGCCAGCACACATTCTCTTCATTACACACAGTACAGGAGAGCGACAATGGGATTCCCTCATTCGATATTCCTGATCCCCAGATGCTTGATCTTGCGGAAGAACTCAATCATCAGGACCTGACGATACTTCTCGACCGGGCAATGAAGCATCTCTCGGCCCCTGCGCGTAAGGCATTAGAAATGTACTATATTGCCGAATTGCCGCAACGCGAGGTGGCGTTACAATTGGGAATGACAATTAATGCGTTGGAAGTCAAACTCCATCGTGCTCGTCGCCAATTACGCCAGGTTCTCAATGGCGCATTGCGCGCCGATGCGGAAGCATTTGGCCTCCCTCTCGATAACGATGCTGCGGCTCAGGGCTGGCGTGAGACCAGTATCTGGTGCTGTATCTGTGGCCGACGTCGGCTGCAAGGTCTCTTTGAGCCCCAATCTGAGGGAGATGTTAGTCTTCGTCTGCGCTGTTCAGACTGCTCCATCCTGACTGGCACAGACATCATTCATACCGGCAACCGTGTATCATTCGCTGATATACGCTCTTTCCGCCCGGCCTTTAAGCGGGTGCTACAGGCGGTGCCTGTCTTCTATGCACAAGCGTTTGCCACTGGCTATCAACATTGTCCATACTGCAAGGAGCTTGCCCCCTTAGGCAATATTGAGACTGAAATATTGCCTGCCCCCTTCTATCAACGTCTTGGCATCGTACTCGAATGTCCCTCCTGTGGAAAGATCACAACTAGCATCTTCTCACTCTGCATGACCTACCTTCCTGCCTATCAATTCGTTTTGCAGCACGAGCACTGTCTGATAGAACCTGAAGAGTTGATTGAATACGAAGGACAAGCGGCGATACTTGCCTGCATCCGAGACTTTTTGAGCTCAGAGTGTATTACGCTCATCCTTCACCACCAGACGCTTGAGTTACTTGCCAGCTTCAAAAAATGAGACACAGTCTCGCTTACACGTCTTTTTTAATGATGCGGAATAAGGTCTGGGCGGTACGTATAAACGAAGCCTGCTGCTGTGAGTACGACCCCCGCCGTCCCAACGGTACTCACGATAGTATTGAAGTCAGAATTGGCCCATTCCCTCCAGGTGCGCGGCCTGTCATTCTGTCTATTCAATTCTTCTCGTATCATATTTCGCATGTCATCTCTCATCGTGCCTTCCTCAAGATGTCTGAGATCCCGATCCCCTAAAGCACCGGAGTTACGGGCGAAGGTGCTCATAGGCATATCACCACGCGAGATATGAAATGTATCGGCCTCCTCAGCGTGTTGTTCTTGTTCAAAGCTGCGAAAAGCATCAACACCACGGCGACCTGCGGTGCTTGAAGATGCAATGGCCCTCTCACTTCGCTGATGCTCGGAAGAGTGGCGTTCTGCCTCGAGACTCCTGAGCATATCTGTTTGATGACGGGTACTTGAAGATGCGACAACTTCCTGCTGCTCTCGCCCTTTTTGCTTATCCTGTTGTACTGTCTGCCGGATAACATCAACTGGCCTTGCACTTTCAGTTCTTAACGTTGAAGAGGCCGATTTTAACTCTGGATTGCTTGTACTACGATACAAATTCGTTTCACGCATAGTATACTTCCTTTTTTCTATAATAATGCAAAAACAGTAAAGTATTTGAGATAGAAGAGATACCTTTTATCTATCTCACAGAAAGTATACAGGGGAAAATATCAATGTAGATGCAGAGAAGACGATAACTCACTCAAGAATTACTCAACATTTTTTTCGAGGCTTACACTTCTGGTATAGCGTCTCACCAAGAACGTAAAATAAGCATGAAATTCTCTCATATGTGTACAGGAAAGGGCAACAAGCCAATATCTTAATGAGGGTCAATTCTTTCCTCCTTTGATGGTATTCTTCAAGAAGAGAGAAAGTCATAAAAGAAACGGATATATTCATGGAAACATATGATGGAAAAGAAGTTATGCACTTCGAGGATGCTTACACATGGGAAACCTGGCTTGCGACACATCATCAGAAGCAAGAAGGCATATGGATAAAATTTGCCAGAAAGAGCTCCGGTATACCATCAGTAAGCTATACGGAGGCGCTCGATGCGGCACTGTGCTATGGCTGGATAGATGGCCAAAGCAAGCCCTACGATCAGGTATACTACTTACGGAAGTTTACACCTCGCCGGCCAAAAAGTATGTGGTCGGCGATAAATGTCGGGAAGGTCGAAACGCTCATTGAGGCAGGGCGTATGCAACCGCCAGGCCTCCAAGAGATTGAGGCTGCAAAAGCTGATGGCCGCTGGAATTTGGCCTATGAATCACCAAAGAATGCCACAGTTCCTCCAGATTTTGCAGTCGCGCTCGACCAAAGCCAGGAGGCTAAAAGCTTCTTCGAAGCGCTAAACAAAACCAATAAATATGCATTCATCTGGCGCATTACAACTGCAAAGAACGCAGAGATGCGCCGATCACGTATTCAAAAATGTATAGCCATGCTTGAAGAGGGCAAAAAATTCCATTAAGAAATTGGGCAGTTCACCGCGACGAGTACTTGACTTTCACCCTACCTGAAAGTTGTATGCTGTTGATAACAGAGATTGAGCTCTTTATAAACAGGCAGGAAGAGATGAGATGTTAAAGATTCGCGATTTTGCCAGGCTCGCCGAGGTGTCGATGACCACACTTCGCTATTATGATGAGATTGGGCTCCTCAAGCCGATGCATGTTGATCCTGAGACCGGCTACCGGTTCTACACGATGGATCAGTTACCGCACCTACATCGTATTCTGGCGCTCAAAGAGCTCGGACTGGAACTCACACAGATCGTCGAGATTCTGGACGAAGGCGTTTCATCCGAGGCATTTCAAGGGATACTACGCTTCAGGCAGGCACAGCTCCAGCAGCATATCCAGGCAGAGCAGGAGAAACTCGTACGCATCGAGGCGCGACTGCGTTCTCTTGAGCAAGGCAGCAGCATGCCAGCCTATGAAGTTGTGCTCAAAGCGGTCAAACCGATCACAGGGGTTTCTCTGCACCTGACGACAGCTGGTTTGACGCGCCAGGGACACTGGATCGACATCCTCAGCACTATGTTGAAGCATAACAAGGTCGAACCAATTGACTATATGATTGTACTTCACTCCGAGCCAACGAACGAAAATATCCCAATTTCGGTAGAGATTGTCGCGCCTGTAGAGCCGCGAGATGTCAGCATCTTGATAGCACGTAGTGAGGGACGGCTGACACGTTGTGAACTGCCAGCGTTTCCCTACATGGCCAGTACTATCCATCACGGATCTCCTGCGCTGGTGATGCCGGCTTATCAAGCAGTGGGCAACTGGATGGAAAACAATGCCTACACTATCGTCGGTCAGCGCCGCAAAATTTGCCTGCGTCGGGGCGAATACCTCGACGACTCTCTCTCCGAGATCCAGTTTCCAGTCGAAAAGGTCATCTGACAAGTGAGCAACGAGAACAGGAGGAAAGGAAAGCATACAGGCGACAAAGATAACACACCTATCATAGTATCTGGCTCAGCCCAGGAATTTTTTATTGCTACTTTTATGGCTGAAAAATCAAAGATATAACAGAACAACAGAACAACACGTCGTCATAAACAAAGCGAGACGTGAATGAAAAAAGTCACACAGGAGGTTTTCATGATCATCGTTACTGGAGCCAACGGCCAACTCGGCCGAGCTGTCGTGGAGCAGCTGCTCGAACGTGTTCCTGCCGAGCAGATCGGCGTGAGCGTCCGAGATCTTGAGAAGGCACAAGGACTTAAAGAGCAAGGTATCCGCGTCCGCCTGGGAGATTTTAGCGATACAAAAAGCCTTGCCCACGCCTTTGAAGGGGCATCGCAAGTTCTCATTGTATCAGTCAACAGCTCCGGCGAGACAGCGCTTCATCATCATCGCATGGCGATCGACATAGCCAGGCAAGCAGGTGCCAGCCGGATACTCTATACAAGCCACATGGGCTCGTCCCCGACATCGCTCTTCCATCCTATGATTGACCACGCTGCTACTGAGGATGCACTACGGGATGCGGGTGTGGCTTTTACATCGCTCCGCAACGGATTCTACGCGAGTTCGGCGCTCATGTTGCTCGGTGACGCTGTCAAAACAGGAGTGCTGGCCGCCCCGGAGGATGGCCCTGTTTCCTGGACTACCCATCCTGATCTAGCTGAGGTGGCAGCGATCGCTCTGAGTGAGGAGGTCTTCGACGGCATAACCCCTGCCCTTACAGCCTCCGAGGCGCTCGACCTGGAAGATATCGCAGCCCTGGCCTCAGAATTAGTGCAGCGCCCGATCCGCCGTGTCGTCGTATCAGACGCCGAGTATCAGGCAGGACTGGTCGCGCATGGCGTCCCGGAGCAGAGCGCGGCCATGCTTATGGGTATCTTTCAGGCCAGCCGGCGCGGAGAATTCGCCCGAGTCGATCCAACACTCGCCCGCCTGATCAACCGACCACCAATACTCTTCCGAGATGTTCTAAAAGCGGCGATCTCATCAGCTAGATAAGACCTATTGGACACCGCAGCGTTGTGACCTTTGGCACGATGCCCCAGTAGCCACGCTGGCCAGCCTGATCGTACGTCGAAGTGGGACATCGCACGCGAGCATGCGACGCTACGGTGTCTTCGCTTCGCTCGACCTCTTTCTGCTTGTCTCACATTGTAAAAATACGAATGATCCCCCTTTACCTTTCATCTGCTGCTTTTTGGTCTGGTAAGAGCTATAATTATATTTGGTAACAATCATCGATTAGCATGCCGGCTCGATGGAACATCGCACGTAATTCCATTGCTTGATGAGATTACTGAAACTTCCTTATCCATCCTGGCAGCCAACTATTGTTGTTACATACATATTTCTACCATACACGAATTATTCAAGGAGGATTATTTATGCACACTCAAGAAAACTCACAAGCACTTCCTCAGTTACAGGGCTTTGAGGATTTCGTGCGTACTGCGATGCAGGACTGGAATGTGCCAGGACTTGCTCTTGCTATCGTGAAAGATGGAGCAGTTGTTTTCTCGCAGGGCTTCGGCAAACGCGATGTCGAGCACAATCTGGATGTCACGCCACAGACTCTCTTCCCGATTGGCTCGGCCACAAAAGCCTTTACGACCATGGCGATGGCTTTACTCGCCGATGAAGGGAAGCTCGACTGGGATATCCCACTCAAAGAGTATTTACCTACCTTCAAACTCTATGACGCATTTGCCACCGAGCACATGACTCCTCGTGATCTTGTCTGTCACCGTTCTGGCCTGCCGCGCCACGATCTCATGTGGTATGGATCTCCCTTCTCACGCAAGGAACTTTTCGACCGCTTGCGCTACCTGGAACCAAGCTCTGATTTCCGTACAACCTGGCAATACCAGAATCTGATGTACATGACGGCTGGCTATCTCATAGAGCAGATTTCTGAACAAAGCTGGGAAAGTTTTGTCCAGCAGCGCATTTTTGAGCGCCTGAGTATGAGCCACAGCATCTTTGATACGACACAGGCCCAGCAGACAGCCGACTTTTCCCTTCCCTATCAAAAAAAAGAAGGCGAGGCCAGACTGCTCCCTTTCTACGGTGAGCAATGGGCCGTAGGACCCGCAGGCTCGATTGTCTCCAGTATCAACGATCTGAGCCTATGGGTGCAAATGCACCTGAGCAAGGGAAAACATCAGGATACGCAGTTTGTCTCGGCAGGGCAAATCGCCTTGATGCATAGCCCCCAAATGATTATGGGTGGGGACAGTGAATATGCCGAGTTGCTCGCTTCCAGTTATGGCCTGGGCTGGTTCATCGTACCGTATCGTGGGCATACGCTGATCCATCATGGAGGAAATATCGATGGCTTCAGCAGTCTGGTCAGTTTTTTACCCACCGAAAATATTGGCGTCATTGCTCTCACCAATCTAAATGGTACGCCATTAGGAACCATTCTCACATATAACATCTATGATCGTTTTCTTCAGCTACCGGAGGTACCGTGGAATAAACGCAACAAAGACATATTCGATACGATCGAAACGGCTGGCAAGAAGGGCAAAGAGAAGGCCGCATCCGATCGCCACGTAGATACGCAGCCGTCACATGCGTTGGATGCCTATACAGGCGATTATGAGCATCCAGGCTATGGCCGCCTTGTTATCGAGGAGGATGGAGGGCAATTACACCTGCACTTTAACGCCTTCAATCTCCCCCTCAAGCATTATCACTATGATACCTTTGAATGTGTGATCGAGAAATTCGACGTGAATATCAATATCTTATTCTCCACCAATGCCAGAGGTGAGATTGATGGGCTGAGTGCGCCATTTGAACCGACCGTTAACGATATAGTTTTCAAGCGCGTTCCTCGTCAGGAGATGCTTGACACGAAATTCCTTGAGCAGTTCACTGGCCAGTATACCCTGGTAGGTCTACCCCTGACAATCAGTGTTGTCCTCAAAGGAGAACACGCCCTTGCTCTCTCCATGCCGGGACAGCCAACGTACGAACTAGTACCCCATCAAGGCACAGAATTTCGCCTGAAAGGACTCTCTGGCTTCAGCATCGAATTTACACGTGATGAGTCATCGACAGGCATAGAAGCAACCATTGTTCAGCCCGGTGCAGTTCTCACAGCCAGGAAACTGACAAGTTAACTCACAAATACATTCCTTGCTTTCGCCCATTTCCATTTTGTTATTACTAAGACCTTATCCGAAAACCTAGAAATGAGAAGTGTACTGAAAACAGATGAGCCCACACGCCAACTGCAAAAAAGCCTGATGCGTCTCACCAAGCTTCTCGAAGCGCACCAAAAGGCGACGCCAACGATTGAGCCAGGAGAAAAGCCGCTCAACGACCCATCGTCGAGGTGTTTTGCCCGGTTCCAAACTGTTGACCTCTTCCTCTGCAGGCTGATACCACTTGTGGTACTGAGGATTGAGCCGTACGTGTGGCTCATAGCCACGCTCATACAACTCCCCATAAATGGGATCATGATCGTAGGCAGCATCCAAGCACAGGTTCTGCGGATCGTCGACGGTTGGCTCTGGACGATCAAGACACAACGCGTCAAGGGTTGGAAAAAGCAGTTTACTATCGTGGCGATTCGCTCCCTCAATACAGAGAGCCAGTGGAAGTCCGCGCCGATCACACAGCAGGCTCCGTTTGGTCCCCTGTTTGCCGCGATCGGTGGGAGCGGGACCGACGGCGGCTTTGGCGAAAGGGGCCTTGACTGTCGAACTATCCACGCTTTGCCAGTCCCAAGCGATGCCGAGCAGTTCGTCATAGTGCTGCAACTCGGCTTGCCACAAGCGCTGGAAGAAGCCCTGCGCTTCCCAGAAACGAAAGCGGTCATAGACGGTACTTGATGCTCCCAATTCGCGGGGCAACGCATTCCATTGAATGCCCGTGCGCAACACGTAGATGATGGCTGCAAACATTTGTCGATCATCAGCCGTTGGACGGCCTCCTTTGGGGTGAGGAGGCCGTTGCGGAATCAAGGGGCGAACACGCTCCCACAATTCATCGCTCACTTCCCAAGGTCGTGTTCGTGTCATTACTCTTTTCCACCTCATTTCTTTTTGTTTCTATTGTATCACTGGTTTTCGGATAAGGTCTAAATAGGAACAGGCAAGAAAAGGATCACTCATGATGAAAAGAGAAGAGGTATTTCTCCAGCTATGAAGAAACAGGTTAAACACTACTCTGACTCGCTTCCTTGCATTTTCATCTGTTGTGCATAGTCTGCGAGCTTTTGTGCATACTGGCCCATCACAACCCGTAATTCCTGAGGTCGATGGATAATGAAGGGAATACCCAGACCAGCAAGCTTTTGCGCCATCCAGGACAAATCGTGAACCTCATAGCGCAAGAGAACTTCACTCCCTCGCTCCTCAAAAAACGCCTGAGAAAGACGCAGAGACCGTTGTGCCTCCGGGAGCGTTGTTTTCAACCATACTTCGATTTGCCACTCTTTGGGGACTGAGTCCAGCGCCTGCTGCACGGCTTCACGTACATCAAAGTTGGTCGGGAGACAAAAGGTTTCATTCGCCATTTCGACTTGTGCGATACGATCGAGGCGAAAGAGTCGTTGTCCTTGTCGTAAATGACAATAGCCGATCGTGTACCAGATCCCATCGCGTGAGACAACACCATACGGATCAAATCCGCGCTCGGTGACTTCATCTCGCGGAGAGCGATAGTGCAGGTGCACCCGCCGACCAGCCTGGAACGCCGAACTCAGCACCGTCACGACAAGTAGCGAAGGAGGAAAGCGAAAGGCATCATCATCAAAGAGAATTGTCTGTGCTACCGCGCTGGCCTGAGTGCGCGTAGCTTCAGGCAACACACGCATCACTTTCGCAAGAACTCCTTCAAAAGCGGCGGACGCCTGCGCAAACCCCTGCACTCTCGCGATTAACAGCGAGAGTGTCAGCGCCAGGGACTCATCCTCAGTGAAGATCAGCGGGGGAAGTTTGTAGCCAGGACGCAACCGATAAGCTCCGTAGCGGCCTCGTTCTGCCTCTACAGGAATACCTAGATCACCCAACATCTCGATATAATCTCGCACGGTGCGAATATTGACCTCAAGCCTGCGAGCCAGTTCTGCACCTGTCATGCGTCCATGCGCCTGCAAGAGTTCAAGCACAGTAAGCACACGGGCAGTCGGGCGGTATACCACTTTTTTTCCTCCAGGCAAATTCTTTTTAATCAGGGTCAATTTTACCATCATTGCGGAGTAGACTACAACCATAAAGACGTTGCACACAAATGCACTGAGAAAAAAGGGGAAACTTTTATGAGTGTCACACCATTTACCATCCACATCGCACCTGAAACACTAACTGACTTGCAGGAACGTCTGGCTCGCACGCGTTGGCCAGACGAGATAGCGGGAGCAGGATGGGAGTATGGAACGAATTCAGACTACCTGAAGGAATTCGTAGACTATTGGCAACACAACTTTGATTGGCGAACACAAGAACGCGCTCTCAACGCATTTTCCCATTTTCATGCTCGGATAGATGGCTTCGGGCTTCATTTTATCCACGAGCGAGGAAAAGGTGAAAATCCATTGCCACTCGTCCTCCTGCATGGCTGGCCAAGCTCTTTCTGGCAAATGCTCACGATCATTCCGCTCCTCACTGATCCAGCGCGTTACGGGGGAGACGCCGCAGATTCATTTGATGTGATCGTTCCTTCACTTCCTGGATACGGGTTCTCAGATCGACCTGATGAAAAGGGAATGGGCTTCGGGCGCATAGCGGACCTCCTGGCGAAATTACTCACGGAGGAATTAGGCTACGAACGCTTCGCAACGCGTGCCAGCGACCTGGGTGCTGGTATCGTACAACAACTCGCGTTGACCCATACCCAGCACTTGATCGGCATTCACCAGAGCGGAACCAATCCCTATATAGGAAACATTCCCAACGACTTAACCAGGGCTGAGCAGGAGTTCGTAGCGAATGCCCAACGATGGAATCTACAGGAAATGGCGTATGCGATGGAACACTCCAGCAAGCCACAGACGCTAGCATACAGCTTAAACGACTCTCCAGCAGGATTGGCAGCATGGATTATCGAGAAATTCCGTGCGTGGAGCGACTGCGATGGCGTCATCGAGAAGCAGTTCAGCAAAGATGACCTCCTGACCAATCTGACCATCTATTGGGCGACCCAGACCATCAATTCCTCGATCCGCCTCTACTATGAGATGGTACGCAACCCGGGAAGTTGGGGACGTGCAGAGGTGCCAACAGCTATGTTGATGTCTCCCAAAGACATGTTTCCAACTCCTCGCGAGTGGGTTGAGCGATCTACGAAGGTACAGCGCTGGACAGAGATTCCTTCCGGAGGACATTTTCTGGAGAGAGAAGAGCCAGAACGAGTTGCCGAGGACCTACGTGCCTTCTTCCGTCCTTTCAGACAAGCAGGTAAGAAGTAGTGTGACAACGCGTCACGACCATTTAGGAGGAAAGCGAGGTGCAAAGATGGTTATAAGAGTCCATCTTTGCACCTCGCTTCCAAACATGCTAATTTCTAGCAATCAGCTGGAATGATCAACTTTTAACGATTGCGTGTGTTAAGACACAAGGATTCGTATCATTTGACCAACTTGCCTGTACTGGATAGCTACTAATATCACTTCGAGGGCTTACTCTTCACTTGATGAATTGCATTGTCCCTCTCTCTAGCTATCATACGTCTAGGTCATCTGCTATGCTGCTACAAAAATACATCTTCATCCTGTTCAGAGGAGGAAATAATGGTTCAATTCAATGAACTGGCAACTATGCCAATACCGGCTGCCAAAAGTATTTCGAACTGGAAGCAGGTTATTATCGAGCCAGATAACGAACCACTCGTTGAGTTATCAAGTCTGAAAGCACGTAATATACAGCTCGAACCGGCATATTTTCAGTGGAAAATCCCATTTGCCACCCCCGAAGTATATACACGGACCACCATCGCGCACAAACTGGTTGCCCTGGCCGAACATCTTCCTGATGGCTATCAGCTATTAATATGGGATGCCTGGCGTCCTTTAGCTGTCCAGCAAGCCCTCTTCGACAGCCAGAGTCAGATTATCAGACAGCAACAGCCCTCGCTCTCGGAAGAAGAAGTCATGACCCAAACAGCAGTTTACGTCAGCCTTCCATCTAACCATCCTTTACGCCCATCACCTCACTATACAGGCGGCGCGATTGATTTAACCCTGGCTGATGCCAGCGGTCAACCACTGCCAATGGGCACAGATTTCGACACGTTCGATGCACGCTCTCGGACATGCAGCCTGGAAGAACTACAAGAGCAGGGAGTTACATTGAGCCTGGAAGATACAACAGCGTTACGCAATCGACGTATTCTCTATCATCTCATGAGTGAGTATGGTTTTACCAATTATTGTGAAGAATGGTGGCATTTTGACTATGGAGATCAGTTTTGGGGAATTCAGACCTCAAAACCCGCCATTTATGGACCTATTGAACCTGTTCATTCTTAATCTAACCATGCTCTAGCATGATAACCGTAGCGATGAAGCTACCTCAGACATAGGGAGAGAGCGGTCACCACAGTGCCCGTCGTCGCTACGGACCCGCAGTCACTTCCTCAAAAGATGGCTTCTGAATATGCAAAAATGGAGCAGTCAGTTGCCAAATCCATCTAGCAAGCATTTTTGAACGAAGGAATATAAATCTCTCCCTGATAGAAATGTGTGAGCAGGAAACATGATGCTGTGATCTCGTTGTGAGATACCAGAGCTATCCTGTTCTCAGGCTTCCAGTAGTTTATGCATGTTGAACACGTTAAACAAGAGCTTGTGGTGGCCGAGGACTCTCATCAAAAACTGAGAGCACAGAGGGGAGAAGCGCATGAGACCTATTGAAACGTTGTTGATCGTAGCTAATTCCCTTACATTGCTGATATTCGCCGTGCCACAACTGCGTGTTATTCGCTGGACAAGATACATCGTCCTTATCACGTTATCCCTGGCTCTGATCCAGATTCTTGGAGAGGGACCACGCTGGCAAATGATCCCTGCCTATATATTGAGCGGACTCTTCCTGCTCGTTTGGGTGGTCCAATACTTTGAGAAGTCGAGTGGCATCGTCAAACGTCTTATCCACAGCCGATTGATCCTGGGATGTGCAATCTTCCTGTGTCTACTGGATCTGGGATTTGCCACCGCACTCCCCATCATACTTCCGGTCTTTCAATTTCCTCATCCCAGTGGACCCTACCAGGTCGGGACGCTGACTTATCATTGGGTAGAAAATCGTCACGAGATTTTCAGCACTGACCCCAACGCTCAGCGTGAATTGATGGCGCAAGTCTGGTATCCAGTCATGGGAGACACATCATCGGCGCGTGCTCCCTATGTACAGGATGCCAGCGCACTTTCGGCCTCCCTGACAAGAGTGATCCATTTTCCAGTTTTTACCTTTGATCACTTCGAATACGTCACCACTAATGCAATTCCGTCCGCCCCTGTAGCAACTGCCAGACCAAACTACCCGGTGTTGATCTTCTTGACCGGCATATTCGGCTTTCGTCAATCGAATACCTTCCAGGTCGAGAATCTGGTCTCTCACGGCTACATCGTCGTGGGACTTGATCAACCTTACACGGCCGCTACGGTCGTTTTTCCGGATGGATACCAGATAACCGGATGGACCCACGCTCAGATGGATCCTTTCACCAATCAAAGTCTAAGCCCGATCGAGCCTGCACCAAAGCTTAACGGCATTGCTCTCAAGAATGGAAATATGCCATATTTAGCACAAGACGTCAGTTTCACTCTGGACCAACTTAGTGCTCTCAACAAAGCTGACCCGAATGGCATTCTTGCCGGACAGTTCAACCTGTCACGAGTAGGAATATTCGGGATTTCGCTGGGTGCGATGATCGCCAGTGAAGCCTGTCACATGGATGCACGCTTGAAGGCCTGTCTGATGATGGATGCCGCAATGCCTGCCGATGTGGTTCAGGCTGGATTGCGACAGCCTGGCATGTGGATCACTCGCCCTGCCAGCGATATGCATCTCGAAAACTGGAAAGAGTCAGACATTACCCAAACACTGAATACAATAAAGGCAGTGTTCAATAAAGAATCTACCGGCAATGGATACTATGTATCGGTGCCCGGAATGTTCCACGTCAATTTCACCGACGCTCCCTACTTTATCTCGATTGGACCTCTGCTAGGTTTTACTGGACCGATCAATGCACAGCGAGGGTTCGACATCGTCAACGCGTACTCTCTGGCGTTCTTTGACCAGCATCTGGAGGAGCATCCGGCAGCACTGCTAGCAGGTCCGTCAAAACAGTACCCTGAAGTGCTCTTCTCTTCGCGAAGCATCAGCCACACATCGCTTCCATAAGTTCATTTGCCGGTCACTCATCAGTAGACTGGAAAAATACCGAGAAGCATAATTTAACCTCTCAAATTGGTAAATTGGAGCAAACAAATATGGACAAAGCGTTGAAAAAAGCTGGTATTGAAGAGAAATATTTTCACACCGGCGAAGTTATCATGAACTATGTTGTCGGCCCGGCTAATGGCACACCTCTAGTCTTCATCCCAGGGCAATCTGTCACATGGGAAGAATACACATTGATTTTGCCTCAACTGGCAGATAAATTTCAGGTGTTTGCGGTTGCCTTACGTGGTCATGGCAAATCGAGTTGGACACCAGGCAAATATACATTCAATCAACTAGGACAAGATATGACGGCCTTTCTCAAAAATGTTGTAGGGAAACCAGCCATAATTGCAGGTAATTCATCAGGTGGAGTATTAACTTCGTGGCTGGCTGCGAATGTGCCGGAATGTGTCAAGGCCATCATTCTTGAAGATCCTCCACTGTTTCGCTGTGACTGGCCCAACATAAAGACCACGGAGGCTTATGATATGTTTCTGGGACTCAGCAGAATGGCAATCGCAGGCGGCGGCGGTTTCTCAAAATTTCTCGACGGAACAACAAGGAGGGCTAAGAGTTCCGATGGTGTCATGAATCTAAATTTACCACCCAGACCAATTATAAAGTTACTAGTTTGGATGATAGCAGCGCACCAGGCTTTCTTCCCTGGCAATCCTATAGATTTGAAAATATTGCCTCCTCAGGCACGAATAGTCATCAAAGGGAATACGCAGTTCGATGGTAATTTCTCCAGGGCGTTTGTAGAAGGTACCGTCGGTGAAGGCTTTGATCATGCGACGACACTGGCCAGGATTACACAGCCAGTACTGTTTTTACATGCAAACTGGTTCATGCATAATGGGAGGCTTGCAGGTGCCCTGGATGATAATGACGTCGCACATGTCAGATCACTGGTCAAAGGACCCTGGAAATATGTGCGTATGAACTGCGGTCATGCAATCGCACTTGATGCACCTGACAAGGAAGCCAAAGAGATATTGACCTGGGTTGATGAGTACGTAAAATAGGATGTTCAATTGTCTCCCAAAGCCAGATTGAATAATGTATACGCAATAACTTTGGAGGGAAGGAGGGACTGACGATGTTGTTTACAAGGCCTCCTCAAAACACGTTATAAGCAATGGCTGGACTATTCTAGAAGCTCACAATGATAAGCTTCCTCCTGTTTTAAAAGATGGTTGATTTGATTTTGCCCTGACCTGACCTGCTCAGGAGGAGATTGTACTGGGGAGGGCGGGAATGGTAGGATAGAGGAGAAAAAGCGTCTACGTCACGCTATCATAGAACCAGAAAAATTAGCATTCCATATTTTTTGGCAAGGGAGTGACAAAAACTATGCAAGAGCTAGAACCTGATCCATTAATAGCCATGTTAACACGTCTTGGCAACGAGTATGAGTTGGGTAAGTTTCGTGAAAGCTACAATCAAAAAAACTTTCGTAACTTCGCCATATACGCCTCTATCTTTCTCGCGTTGACTCTGTCTCTAACTCTCCTGGGGCTGCTTCATGGAGACGGTTGGTGGACATTCTTTGAGGTTGGGATATTATTCCCTCTTACTTTCTTCAGCGTGCGACCACTGTTTACCTATGTACGCGAGCGGGAGGCAATCCTCCATCGCTATGAGTATGGGCTGGCGCAACTGCGTTATCATCAGGGGCAACTGATGCATATCGATGTTATTCATTGGCAAGATATCGCTATGATCTGGCATAAGATACAATTTGTGCTGCTCGTATGGCACTTCTGTCGCCTCCAGCGCCATGATGGAACCATCTTTATAGATCAAAACCTCGCATTTCCTATCCGCCGCGGATGGCTGGTTGCATCAGAGGGTTTTGATCTCGTCGATTGTGTAGAAAAGGAAGTGCAACGTGTTCTCTGGCCGGGGATAATTGATACCTACCAGCAAGGACAATCCATCGCTTTTGGCACGCTTATGGTGAGCCAGAAAGGTCTTCAGTATAAGGGCAGGCTTTTGGCGTGGTCGGAGCTTTCGAGTATTGAGTATGCAAGAGCGCAGGTAATGATCGTCAAAACGCAACGCACAAATGTCAGCCAGCAGAAAACACATAGCCAGCCTCTAAAAGTCACTATTCCTTTAAAGGAGATAGCTAATCTCTATACTCTACACATGCTGCTTGCATTCGTACAGGAGCAGGATACAACCGTAACATTTCATATCCAGAGCCTGGGTTACCTGTAGAAATGTTTGGGTGCTCCTCAGAACGCATGTGTTTTCCAGGAGGAGTATATCTGATGGAATGCATTTTTCCAGACAAATATACTCTGATCCTCACCCTGTTGGTTCACACCGCAACAACGCTCCTAGAAAACATGGTTACAGTTCTTCTATTTAGCGGGAGCATCCCACACATTCACATCAATCGTATCGTTCGTTTGCGTATTTGGCATACTTGCTGTGGCAAGAAACGCATCATTTGGTGACCAGGTAACGCCCCGAATTTCTCTACCCTTTTCCTGATAGGTAAAAAGAATCTTCCCAGTCGTAGGATTCCAGATAGCCACATTTCCTACCTGTAGCTGACTTTGCTTCGAACCACTAGCGATCGCCTGTTCTGCGTTTTCAACCGAGGCAATGCGCATCCCATCATGCGACCAGGCGAGAAATTGCACCAAATCACCTGACGAGGCAAGAGGATAGGTCAGAATAGGCGTGCCGGTCAAAGCCTTCCAGACCTGGATCTGATTTTTTGTCTTGATTACTCCAACAGTATTGTTCCCAACCTGGACACTCATACTGACTACCAGATAGTGGCTATCTGGTGACCAGGTCACTGTATCCATTGACCCATAACCTGTCGCCGTAACAGTATACACGGGCTTACCCGTATTTACATCCCAGACACGTACTGATGGGTCCCAATTCATAGAAAGGGAAGCAATATACTTACCATCGGGCGACCAGACGACACTCTCTACATCGGCAATAGAGCCTGTCAGAGTCTTGACAACGGCACCAGTACTGCTATTCCAGATGAGAATCTGATGATCTTGCGGGTTATGAGAGGATATGCTTGAGTTTTCCAGACTGGAAGCTATATATTTGCCATCAGGCGACCAGGCCATTGCCCGTACGTAGGAACCTCCCCCACTGTGAGAAAGAAGAGGGATCAGTACACTGGTAAGGGATTTCTTCATGTTCGCTGTCGAAGACGTTGGACCGGTAATCAGCACATGACCAGTATTGGAGTCTATGACCTTCACAGTATTGGTAGCAATAGCGACACGTTGACTGCCATGTGGATCCCAGGCAACATTTTGAATAGGGTCCATTTCTCCACTGGAAGGAGAATATGTCACCTCGTTTTTCCCGGTCGTAGCATCCCAGATATGCAGGTCTTTCCCCACCAGGGCAAGACGCTTGCCATCAGGCGACCACTGTAAACCCATCATGCTGGTATCATGCACTTTATGATTATAGACAACATGGCCTGGATAAACCTGGGATGATTGAGTTAGGTGAGTATTTCCGCCCTGAGCTATATGTACTCTGGAAAGCACCACAAGTAAGTTACCTACTAGCAGGGCTGCCACCAGGACAGCAGCAGCCAGCACGAAGGTTCGTTGGAGAGAGGCAAAGCGCCGCTGGCGTGATCCACTCTGCATCCTGTCAGGGGTGGGTGATAAAGGAATATGCATGGGGATAATCTTTCCTCCTGTATTCTGAGATCGCTGCGAGCGACTACGCCTGTGAATATGCTGCCAGGCATAGTTGAGCGATTGCCTATCAGCCTGGGCATCCGCCTGGTAGAGTTGCTGTAAATCAGCAGTTAGCTGTGTATGAGACTCATTGAGGTGAGCCTGCTCCATAGCTTGATCGATCTGCGTATCAATGTCTTTGGCATGAAAATGTTCGTTCGATGTCTCCATAGTGCCTCTCCTTTTTAGTGCTTCTCATAGATAGAGCGCAGGGTGTTGAGAGTACGCGAGAGTAACATGCGTACCGTACCCGCTCTTTTGTCGAGGATGTGTGCAATCTCTGTGCTACGCAATCCATTGACAAAGCGAAGATAGAGTATTGTGCGCTGTAACTCTGGCAGCCCTTGCACATGCGAATGCAGCAGCGCATAGCGCTCTGTACGCATCGCATGCTGTTCTGGCTCCTGATCCTCATCAAAGTAGAGCGCATCCACAACCTGCTCTAGAGGCAATACCTTCCGGAACTTCCGGCGACGATACAGATCAACCTTCTTGTTCTGTGCCACCCGCCACAGGTAGGCTCGTTGTCTCTCTCTGGGCACATCCTGAAAATGCTTCTGATCCAGCGCTGCCAGGAAAACGTCAATGAGCAGATCCTCAGCATCCTCACGCGTTGGCGTATGGAGACGTAAGTAGGCAAAGATCTCCTGAGCGTAGCACTGGTAGAGTTCGGCCGCAAAGGCATCATTCGTGGCCGACATGCGTACGTCTTGTTGCATGGTTCATTGTCCCATCCTACTAAGTAATTGTTCTCGCTAGCGATTTCACTCTATGTGTCGCTCAAGAACTAAAAATGCCACGGCGAAGTACTCCAGGACACGCATCAAAAACGACTGTAATAGGTAATATTGGAGAATAAGAGGAAGTTTTTCTGGGAAGTTTCGTGTTCCATGAGGTTTATCACGAGCCCGATTCAAGACACTTGCACTTGTTGATGGGCGATAGAGAACCAGCATTCTATGATATTCAGAAACAAAAGGATGAAGATAAAGGGATACCAATAGATTACGAATACCCCTTTATGTCAACAACTTGCAATAAAAAGCTTTTTTATCTTTGAGATTCCTCAATTATGGATTTTTCAGCCATCTGCATGTGCTATTTGCTGCACTACCGCCGAAATAATATTCAGGGCAATCTGAAGATCGGACAATGAAAGAAAACCAAATCCCAGACGAAAGATGCGTGGCTCATCGCCGAACCAGGCGCCATTGGACACCCTGACCCCCTCATGAGATAGAGCATCATAAAAGCGGCTCACAGCATTGTCAGAAAAAAATGAGGGCTTTAAGCGCACGCAGCAGATTGCTCCTGCATCAGGCCGGACCCACTCAACAAGCTCCTGATTCTCCGCTACCCACTCTACTGCCCTCGCAAGACTTTCCGCCAGAGATTGACGGCGTTCGGCAATGATGCGCTCACGCTGCGCAAACACCTTGAGCGCCAGAGCTTCACAAACTGGCGAGCAGGAAACAACTGTATTGAACTTGCCGAGTACCAATTGCTCACGCAACGCTGGATCTCGCGTAATCACCCATCCCAGTCGCAATCCAGGAGTGCCATGACACTTGGAAAGTGACGCGACAGAAATGACTTTTGGGCTCAAAGAAACTGCGCTCCTGGCGATAGGATCATCCCCATAGGCAGCTTCACGATAGGTCTCGTCTACCAGAAGATAGGCATCAGGACATCTCTCTTCCAGCAACATTAGAATTTCGCGGAGCGTTGATGAAGGAATGGCGACTCCTGAAGGATTCTGTGGCGAGGCCAGACTTACCAGTTTGGTGGATGGAGAAAGATACTGGCGAAGATCCGCTGGATCAAGTTGATAGCCCTGCTCGAAGGAGAGCGGTAGGACGCGCACGTCTGCACCAACAACGTCCAGAGCATTGCGTGCCATGGGAAACAGCGGTGAGGTTGTCACCGCTTCATCACCACGACCACACAGAAGAAAGGCGATAAGAAACAATGCATGCATGCCACCTACAGTGATAACGACATCATCAGAGTTCACTTCATGCGCATCGGCAATTGCCTGACGGAGCCGGGGATCGCCCGCAGCTGTCGCGTAGCCGAGCATCATTTCACCCAGACCCTCCTCCCCCGAAGCATCGAGCAACTCGGCGAGTCTGAGATCAGGCCCAACGCTTTCACCAAGATCGTAGCGGGGCGTCTCCCCCACCAGGGAGATAATGTCATTCTTAGGAAATCGCGTCAGTTGCATGGATATCTTCCTTTCAAAATGAAACGGGACAAACAAGCTTTAAAAGAGCTTTTCAAACCAGTAATGGGCATAGGGCTCGTCATTGAAAGCCTCAACGTCTTGATATCCAGCGTGACGATATAGTTCGATGGCTTCCGTAAGATTCCGGTTCGTTTCCAGGTGAAGAATCTTGATACCAGCTTGCCTCGCCTCGTGTTCCAAAGCATCCAGAAGCCGCCGCCCCAACCCCAGCCCACGCGCACGCTTCGCGACCCACATGCGCTTGATTTCTCCTAGAGCGGTTTCGTGAAACTTTAACGCACCACAACCGACAGGCTCCTCTCGCAAACGAGCTACCAGCAACAGGCCAGATGGGCGCACAAGCTCGTGCGGATGGGCCGAAATGCCCAGGGTAGGATCAAAACCAGCCTCAAAGCGCTGGCCCAGTTCCGTAAAATATTGCTCAAGGCACCATCGGGCATCCTGACTGGTTGGATCAGCAACGGTAATCTGGACCATGGATGCAATAAGAAGCCGCTCAACCAGTGCCATGGCTTCCCCCAACTTCAGGCGCTGGCTCTCGCCGAGTGGCTCCAACAAGGAAGTGACAAAGGCATCAGAGCGCTGATCCAGCTCTGCACGTTCACGAAAACCAGCTTTGGTCAGTTGGGCAAGGCGAATCCGTCCATCTTGTTTGCTTGCCCTCACTACCAGCAAGCCTTGTTGCTCAAGAGAACGCAACAGGCGACTAACGTAGGCAGAATCAAGAGACAGTCGGCGCCTCAGTTCTCGAACCTCAGTCCCTTTTTCTCCAATCTCCCACAAGAGCCGTGCTTCGCCAAGTGGACGGTCTCGACCCAGAAAGTGATCGTTGAGAACCCCCACGCGCTCAGTCACGGTGCGCTGAAAGCTACGAACCTGATCCACTAAAGACATCTCCATGCATACCTCCAGAGGTGTTCAAGAAGTGACTGCTCATTCTCTGATTATAGTCAGAGAATGAGAGTAAAATGCAAGAGATTAGAGATTTGGATATCTGCATAAAGTAGATTTCAATAAAGGCCAGGTGCAACTCTCTATGTTATTCAAGTACCTGATTCATCTACGTATCGACAGCCATTGCGATTTCTGCCAATGCAATCGTCAAGCGCAGCAGAAGGGGATTTGCCGGGCAAGCTGACACTCGAGGGCAGAAACAGAGATAGATGGCAACTTCGTTATAGTGACTATTTATCAGGCTCAGGCCACACTTGCCGAATAAAGTCCTCGAGGGTCAAAGGAGCTCTCTTCCCTATTGTAGCTACGTTATCGTTGACTCCACGATAGTTCCCACGCCTGAAATCTTGATAGAACGCGACCAGATGAGCAACCAGATACGGATCAAGGCCAATCCCTATCGCGATTTGTTTCCATTCCTCTGGCGGGGTATCAACATACCGAACCTGTTGACCAAGCATGGTACTGAATACTTCTGCTGCTTCACTTAAGGAAAACTCTTGAGATCCTGTAAGGCGATACGTCTTACCCGCATGATGAGACGGATCGAGCAAGATTTGTGCCGCTACGCGTCCTACATCTTCAGCAGCCACCGGTGCATAGCTGGCGGTGCCACAGGGAAGTGCGATTGTACTGCTTGCAGTGCGGCCTCCATGCACGGATTGTAAGAAATTATCAGTAAAAAAGGTGGGATGCAGATGGGTCGTTGCAAAGCCACTGCTTTCGAATAGTCGCTCTGTTAACCAGAATAAGTGTGCCGCAGGACTTATCGCAACCTCCTGCGCCTCACGCTGCGATAGATTCACTACTGTCCGGATACCTGCTTCTTTTCCGATAAGAGCAAATGTTGTGGAAGCGGTCAGCAGGTCACTGAGAATAGGATAACAAAAATAAACACTCTCAATGTTAGTCAGTGCTCTTCGGAGAGCACGGCTGTCACGCACATCCCCTTCCACAATATCGACAGAATCTTCTGCAAACAGAGCAACTGCCTCTGCTCGATGATGAACTAATAGACGCGCAGATGTGTCAGAGGCCAGCAAATGTTTCACTACGGATCGACCCGTTTTGCCAGTTGCTCCTATAACAAGAGTACGTGGATCTTTTATCAATGCTTCTATCCCTTTCACATTTTCGTTCACATCTTCCCTTGAAGATGTTTTATTTCTTAATACGTGCATATACATAGCTTCTTCTCTTATTAGAGAGTATACCTTCAAGCGTTTCTCATATGAAGAGCGTTAGGTATCGTTTATTTATCGTTTGAGGAATATCCCTTTTCGCACATTTGTTTTTTATGTGTATATGGAATTCCCCCAAATTTGGAAGGTAAGTGAAGAAGAGGCCAGGAGAAAACTTCGTGAAAAGGAATGATGCTTTACGCCAGCATCGCATCCAACGGAACTGGCGTCAACAAGATGTAGCCGATCAATTAGGAACCACACACGGAACAGTCCAGCGCTGGGAACAAGGTACCCAACAACCAAGCACCTATTATCGTGTCAAACTAAGCACTCTTTTTGGACTGAGCGCCCAGGAACTAGGACTGATTGATGAGGTTCCATGCTCTTTAGAGAGTCCTTCTTCCAAAGAGAGAATACCAGAGAAGATCCCACTTTGGACTGTGCCTTATGCTCGCAATCCTCATTTCACCGGGCGCGAGGGCTTCCTCGCACAAATAATGCAGCAACTTTCTCCTCAAGAAGCAAGTCAGCCAGCGTGCCTCCAGCAGGTAATTTTGACTCAGGCTCAGGTAATCACCGGATTGGGCGGCATCGGCAAGACTCAGATTGCTGTCGAATATGCCTACCGTGCTCGCCAGCAAGGGAGTTATTTTCATATCCTTTGGATCGCTGCTACCAGTGAAGAAAGTATCCTCACAAGCTTTGCCACACTGGCAGAACGGCTACCTTCCATATCAGCCAAAGGTGAAACGGATCAACACAAACTGGTGGCATCAGTCATTCAGTGGCTGGAACACTGTTCACATCCCTGGTTGCTAATTGCAGACAACGCCGATGACCTCTCTCTTATCCAACCATATCTTCCTCAGTGGGGCAATGGTAGCATCCTGCTCACAACCCGGGCCAGCGCAATCGGCCCGTTGGCCACCTCCATCGAAATTGATAGCATGAGCGTCATGGAGGGGTCAAATCTCTTGCTGCATCGTGCACATCGCTGGATACACGCCTCAGATGAAGAGATTAATGAGGCAGCGAATATCGTCGTGGCGCTGGCACACTTTCCTCTCGCCATCGATCAGGCGGGTGCCTACATTGAAGAAACAAGATGTAGTTTGCACGACTATCTGGCTCTCTATCAACAGCATCAGCACGCCTTGCTTGCATATCGTGACAAACTTGCCTTGCAGTATCCAGAGTCAGTGATGACTACCTGGTCCCTCTCATTTCAACACCTTGAGCAAACCAATCCCGCCACGGCTGAGCTCTTGCATCTGTGCGCCTTTCTGGCACCAGATCACATTCCCGAAGAACTCCTGAGCGCGGGTGCACCTCAATGGCCTGCCGTGCTGCAACAGGCCGTCACTGATCGCCTCACCTTCAATCAGATGCTCGCAGACGTGCTGCGATTTTCCCTGGTGAAACGGTCTTCAGAGGGAAACTTCTTCAGTATTCATCGCCTGGTACAGGTTGTCTTACTGGAGCGTCTTTCCTGGCAGGAGCAGGAGCAGTGGGCACAGCGGCTGGTTCGGGCCATGCAGATTCTGTTTCCTCGTTATCCGCACGACGCCGTTGGTACCTGGGGTCAGTGTCAGCGTTATCTGGAACAGGCACAACAGTGTGACGTGCTAATTCAACGCTATCAACTCTCTTTGCCTGAAGCGGCTGATCTGCTTGAACAGGTAGGAACCTACCTGTTTGAACGCGCCCTTGACCTTTTGGCCAAGCCACTCTTTCAACGAGCACGTTCTTTGCGTGCCCAACAAAAGAATTCCAATCCTCTCTCTGAGGTCCCACTGGCAAGCAAACTTGCGCTCCTCTACCATCATCAAGGTGCATATGCGCAGGCCGAGGAAATCCGTCAGCATGTATTACGTGTATGGGAACAACAAGGAGAACCGGAACATCTGCTAGAAGCCTCTGCCCTGAACTATCTAGCATTGCTCTATCACCAGCAGGAACACTATGTACAAGCCGAGCGACTTTACCAGGTAGCGCTTCAGTGCTGGGGACAAATGGCGAGAGCAGAGCAGACGCAGGCAGCTTATGCACTCCTTGGACTTGCCAATATATATCAGGCACAGCAGAGGTATACTGAAGCTGAGCCACTATATCTGCAAGCGTTACACATACGAGAGGCACGGCTAGGGCCAGAACATTTTCAGATCGCCAATCCCTTACATGGCTTAGCAAACCTGTATCGAGAGCAGAAGCGTTACACAGAAGCAGAACCACTCTACAAACGAGCATTACGTATACGAGAAGAGGAGGTAGGACCAGAGAGTGCTGAGATGGCCATGCTTTTATATGATTTCGGGCGTTCACAGCATGACTGGAGAAAGATTCCCGAAGCAGCTTTGTTATATCAGCGTGCATTAACGATACAGAGAAAAGTGTTTGGTACAGCTCATCCTTTGACGAACGCAACAAGTGAACAGCTCAATTTGATCTCTGCTATCCCCTGGACTTATCCAGAAGCGATTGAGGATGTTGCTCAACATCCATAAAACGACCATACAGTCCAACGGTGACGCATAACAATGAGCTTGCGGCAACCGCTGATAAGCACATTCATCTGGGAACCGTTAACAAGGGAAATGCTGGTAGCTTTTAGTTTTTTTATGTAAGCTTTTTGTCTTCAAATGCGACTCCTTTAGAGAAAAGAAAGGAGTCTTTATGATTTTCGTACGTCGTTTACTTTCTTCCAATATCGGACAATTGGTGATAGAAATCGTCCTGGTGGCGGTTCCAGTGATTCTGCTGGAGGCTGTGTGGAATCTGCTACCTGTATCGTTTCGTCAGAGTATCGCTGGAGACTTGCTACTCAATATCTCGGCGGCAGCTATTATCACTGTTGTATTCGTCCAGACACTTCGTAAGATAGAACATAGTTCGCCCTCCGAAGTAGGACTGTCGAGGCATCAGTGGCTGCGTCAACTTCTGCTCAGCTTCTCATTCGGCGGTGCTTTGATGACCGCTGTTACTCTTCTGCTGACGATAACCGGTTCCTACCATATTACCGGCATTAATCCCCTGGCGATTGTCCAACTGATCTTTTTCATCGTTGCCTTATGCCTGCTGGCACCGCTTTTGACACGAAACAAAAAGATCGGTTTCTTCCACTATGTGCTTTTTGCCTTCCTTGTCTTCGGGCTATTTTCTACGATCATTTCTCTTATCATACTGGCAGCAGGTGTGATTCAAGAGGAATTTGTCTTTCGTGGCATGATCTTTCGCAAACTGGAACGCTCCTTCGGTTCCTGGATTGCTCTGGTGGTCAGCGCAATCGTGTTTGGATTCATTCATCTGGTAACGCCCCATTCAACCCTGATAGGGGTCATCGCGATGATGATTTCAGCCGGAGTCCTCATTGCTGCTGTCTACATACAAACCCGTAGTTTGTGGTGCGCAATAGGCGTACACCTTGGCTGGAACTTTTTTCAAGGCTCCGTCTTCGGCACACAGATCGCCGGCTATGCTCTGCCCGGCTTTTTTTCTTCGGTCATTACCGGGCCGGAGGCCTGGACTGGGGGAAGTTTTGGTCCTCAAGCGGGCCTGGCAACTATTCTCATTGTTGGCTCCGCGGGAGGAATCATCTGTTTCCGCGCGGCTCGTCAGCATCGGATGCTTCCACGCAACTGGCAACAGCCTCCCTCAACCAATACCCAGCCAGAACACACGAATGTGCCTGTAGCGTAAGCTTTAGAGCTGCCACATGGTACTGAAGATCCGCATGTGGCAGCTACCTCTGGTTTATAGCACCATGTATCTGAAGAGAAACGTGAATGTTAGTTTTCCAGGAGAGGCTGCGAAACCGGCTCGTGTTGCCGAATCAACGTCTCGGAGACATCCCAAAGACGGCGGCGAATAGCCACGTTATGTGATGGTTTAGAAGAGCGACTCTCTTTGCTGTTAGAGAAGTACTTCCCGCTCACTCCTTCAACTTCGGGTGAGGTCGCCAGATAGAGCTGCGTCTGTGCTCCCTTCTCGGTGCTTATTCCTACGACGGAGTAGAGCAAGCCAAAGAGAAAATGTACAATACCATTTGTCCCATTATTAAAGTTGGAGACAACCAGACCGGGATGGAGCGCGTTGACGGTGACACCCGTGCCCGCAAGCTGATCAGCCAATTCATAGGTAAAGAAGATTTGTGCCAACTTGGACTGAGCATAGACATCCATAGCTCTATATCTTTGTATTCTTTGCAGGTCAGCAAAATCGATTCGCCCCATCATATGGGCAGCCGAACTCACATTCACAATACGTGCTGGTGCACTGGCCTTGAGTGTATCCAGTAGCAGTTGTGTCAGCAGGAGTGGAGATAGATAATTGGTCTCGAAAGTCGTCTCCAACCCATCAACCGTACTTTTGTATTCGGCATTTACCGCCCCGGCATTATTGATCAAAACGTGAAGCTGAGTATATTTCTGTTTGAATTCCTGCGCCACACGACGCACCTCAGAAAGTTGGGAGAGATCTGCCACGATCAGATCTACCTGAGCATTGCCGCTTATCTGCTTGATTTCTGCCTGCACCGCTTCCCCTTTCGTGCGATTACGACAGACCATCACAACCGTCGCCCCCATTTTTGCTAACTCTCTAGCCGTCACTTTGCCAATCCCGGCACTGCTACCCGTCACCAGACAAATCTTTCCCTGCATATCAATAGTTGCCATCACAATCTCTCCTATGTGAAAATAGATCGAATGATCATTCTAACGCCATTAAAATTTTTAGCGGGCAATTGCGTCCCAGCATGCCCCGGCACAATCCTTGAGCACGTTCTCATCAAGGCTTATCAGGCCCGCCGAGACCTGTCGAGCTAGCCTGAGCGCTACGCCCAGCGTGAATTCAATCACTACCTCCAACGGAAGATCCTTGAGCAAGTCCTGACGGCGCAGATCCTCTACCAGCCGATGAAATGCTTGCCCATCAGAAGGAATTTCTCCTTTGAGTAAAGCTTGACTATGCATGCCATCAAGCGCATCATAGATCGTTTCTGCAGTCTCTTGCTGTTCCGCCTCCAGGGTTTTTACTGAGGGCATGCTTTCGTACTGCTCCAAAAAGAGCATCGCTTGTGGATGAGCCTGGCAATAGCGGAAGAGGGACAACCAGAACAATTGAAAACGTTTTGCCAGCGGTTGTTGTGGATCATCAACGGCGCCAATAGCACGGTTCATCTCTCCTTTGATACGGTAATAGAGCGACCTGAGCAGATCCTCCTTACTATCGAAGTAATGATAAATGATACCTGCACTGGCCCCCGAGCGTTTGGAAATGAGCGACATCGGAGTATGCTGCAACCCATGTTCGGCAATCAGTTCAAGTGCCGCCTGCAAGATAGCTTCACGTTTGTCTCCTTTAGGTACCTTCTCTCCAATTCGCATCGAACCCTCATCTCAAGAACGCAGGCAAACAGCCGCATAGATCGAATAATCATTCTATTTATACCACAGACTCATCACTTATGCAAGGACCAGATAGGATATACAAGGAGAAAATAAAATTCTTGTTTCATTTAAGAAAGGTTTCAATCCCTGCCCGGCTTCTTCTCCTTTTCGGACGGTGTAGCTCTAGTATACCATAGGAGGCGAGCTGACACCACAATTTGCGAGAGGCTGAGCTCACAGATAGCGGAGCACCTATCTCTCGCAAAGTGCATCCTCGTGATGCCAGACTATAAGATTTCTCTTCTCCCACTGTCCAAAGGGGGAATTCCAATGATACAGTTGGACAAAAAAAGAAGTCAGGCACGACAGAGAGGCGACAGTCATGCTATACTCAAAAAAGAGAAAACGACTGTTGTAGAAAAGGAGCTATGATGACGGCAGAAGCGTTCACCATCCACATTCCCCAAGCGATTCTTGACGACTTGCACGAACGGCTGGCTCAGACGCGCTGGCCCGATGAGATAGAGGAGGCTGGATGGGATTATGGCACAAATCTGGACTATCTGAAGTCTTTAGTTGCCTACTGGCAATATCAATTTGATTGGCGGGCACAAGAGGCACGACTCAACCAATTCGCGCAGTTTCGCGCCGAGGTCGATGGATTTGGCATCCACTTCATACACGAACGTGGCAAAGGACCTGCTCCACTGCCGTTGATCTTGACCCACGGCTGGCCTGATTCGTTCTTTCGCATGTACAAGATCATCCCTATGCTGACCGATCCTGCTCGCTATGGTGGCGATCCTGCCGATGCGTTCGACGTCATTGTGCCATCGCTGCCGGGATATGGTTTCTCAGACCGTCCACGCAAGCCTGGCATAACGTCGAATAGTGCCGCCGAACTGTGGGCGCGCTTGATGACAGACGTCCTTGGTTATCGGCGTTTTGCTGCCGCTGGTGGAGACATTGGAAGCGGAGTCACACGCTATCTGGCATTCGCGCATCCTGATCTGCTCGTTGGGATTCATCTCACAGACAATGGCCTTCCACAAAACACCGAAGTACCCGATCTATCCGAGGCAGAGAAAGAGTATCTCAACGCCGTCCAGCAGTGGCGCATGCAGGAGGGTGCATATGCCTTGATGCATTCAACCAAGCCACAAACACTCGCATCGGCTTTGAACGACTCTCCTGTTGGCCTGGCGGCCTGGTTCTTGGAAAAATTCCGTACGTGGAGCGATTGCGATGGCAACGTGGAACGGCGTTTCACCAGGGATGAACTGCTTACAAATATCACGATCTACTGGGTAACGGAAACGATCAATTCTTCCATGCGCATATACTACGAGAACAGCCGTCTGTCACCGTATTTGAAACCAGGACAGCACATTGAAGTCCCGGCAGGAGTCGCGATCTTCCCTAAAGACATATCGCTTCCGCCACGTGAGTGGGTGGAACGCAGTTTACGTGTCCAGCGATGGACTCAGATGCCATGTGGCGGGCATTTTGCCGCGCTAGAGGAACCTGAACTACTGGCTGAGGATATACGCGCGTTTTTCCGTCCGCTCCGTACAACTCGCTGAGTACATAAGGCTTCTCACCGCGTCAATCATGTTCTTTGCCCTCCACACCAGACGCTTTTCAAAAGAAGCGCGAGGTCCAGCCACAACTGCGTTGAAATCTGTCACTCATGGCATGATTAACTATTTTATCCCCTCGCACCATTGCTCGCTTGTGATAACGTCAGCCTGGCGAGGAAACACTTTCGTCAGTAGTACTCGTTGAACCTCTTCATCGTTGTCCAGACAGCAATCAGACAACACGGTCAGAAGATAATCTTTGTCCGCAGCCTCGCGCAGCGTTGATAAGACAACCCCGCTGGTAGCGATGCCGCAGAGGACCAGATGCCTGATATCCTGTGCCCGCAACAGAACCTCCAGGTCGCTGCCCATGAACGCACTGACACGCAGTTTTGTGACCACACTATCGGTCGGCAGTGGAGTAATAGCTGGATGAATCTCCATCGCAGCCATTGCTCCTTGAATTGAAGATGAGCGCTGCTTGATACCTCCAAACATTTTATTACGCGGGCTAATTTCTGGATAGCCCGGACGAAATTTTACTCTGATGTAGATAACGGGAATATTCGCAGCCCGAGCGACCGCAATTGTTGTGGCCAGACGAGGAAGCAGATCACTGTCATTAGCATAGAGCGCAACAGTACTAGGTTGCACATCCATGACAAGAAGCGCGGTCTGATCTGATGGATTAGTAGTAGGCATTTATTGTAACCCCTTTCGCGTCATTAGTGTACATAATTGTAGGCTTAATCTCGCCAGTGCCACCGCAACGTGCACCATTGGGAAGCGTGAGAGCCGAAACTAGCAAACAACTATTGTAATTCGTATTATCCGTGAGGTATGCTCGTAAAACAACCAACAATATCGCAATAGGTGTTGCAATAATAAAAGAGATGAGACAGTGCATGAATACGAAGCACAATCAGAGTTTCCGGGACACCGACTTGAAGATACAAAAGGTCTTGCTGGACGCGATGGAGTGCACCGAGTTTGACCAGATCACGGTGCAGTCTCTCTGCAAAAAAGCTACGATCAACCGCTCCACCTTTTACGCACATTATGTTGATATCACTGACCTACTGGACAAAACGGAACAGGCAATGAGCAAGATGCTGGTGGACCAATACCGCAAGCGAAATATCTCTGAGCAGAATATCTTTTCGCCAAAATATCTCTGGTTATTTTTAAGACACATCCAACAGCACAAACGATTTTACAAGCTTTGCTTACACAACAAGAAGAGTTTTCCAATCAAGCAAGGATTCGAGCCACTCTGGAATATGATAGTGAAGCCAAGTTGTCAGCGCGCAGGAATTACCTCTGAAGATGAAATAATGTACTATTTTGTCTACTTTCAGGCCGGTCTCACGACGGTACTGAAACGCTGGGTCGAAACTGATTGCAAGCAAACGCCAGATGAACTGGCTAAAATCATGGCGCATTGCCTTCCCGATCTGACAGCAAGCTATTAAAACGCAATATGACATCTTTCCCTCACACAATCTGATAAGGAGCTGGCAGCGAGGGCGTGCTATTTTGCGACATTGCCAGTGTCATCGGTCGGCATCTGAACCTGCCGGTAGTCAGCATTGCCCACGAAGAGGCAGATGCCCACTTCAACAATTTCTCGGACCCGTAACGGCGCTTGACATCCCGAGATCAAGCGCACAGGCCCGAAGCAGCCCGTGCATCCCGGACTCATCTCAGACCTCGAACAGCACCACTTCAACAACTGATTTGAAGCTGAGAGCCACTACTTATGACAATCAAATGTATGGGTAGGGATGACATACGCTCATAAAGCAAGTGGAGTACTGGAGCAGGCACTCATCCAACACAAAAATGAACTGAAGGCCACGCAAAGCGCTTTGTGTGGCCTTCAGTTTTATTGAGATAAAGAGATAGCTTAGTTTCAATCCCTGCCGGGCTTCTCGTCCTCTTCGGACGGCGCGGCTCTCGTGTACCATAGGAGGCGGGGGAAAACCACAATTTGCGAGAGGCTCTCTTTTGGGCTATTTTTGCTGTTCAAGGAGAAAAGCAATTCCTACGACGAGCAATGCCAGAGAACCTGGCAGATTGATGAGAAAGATCACCTGGGGTCCCAGACGGATGGTCAGCAGGATGAGTGCTACCTGGAGCAGCAGGAGAGGAACGGCCAGACCAAAGCTTAAAGGACGAGTTCTTCTAAAAAACACAAACAACACCATGAGGAACTCGATCAGCGCGGCAGGCGCTATGATAAGGAATCCTTCCCCAATGTTGGCGGGGCTAAGGGTGATAGGTATGATGCCAGCCTGAGCCATGAATGGAAAGAGGGTTGTCCAGAGCAGGACCAGAACGCCTATGAGCAAGCCCAAGCGCCATCGTGAATCGCGTATCATACGTCTATCCTCATATCTCATTGCGTGTGATCGCTGCCGGGCGCGATCGTTGCTAATCTCAAGGATAGCAGGGTTGGAGGAAAACGACATGGGACAAATGACATCTCTCTGCGATGATGCGATGAGGATACTGAGAACCTTCGGCGCTTCAGAAGACGAGCTGATTTAAGCTATTTGAAGCATGAACAGCACCGTTCTCACCTCAGCCAACCGGCTCGGATCGAGCGTTCACGCTGCCGAACGAAGCATAAGCGGCATGCGCCGCCTCATCGACCGGCAGCAGCGCCGAGATGGCTGGATAGATTTTGCTACTCACGGAGATAAGCATATGTCGTACACGTATGGGTAACAACTCGCTGGTTGTCGCCACACGTGTAAACACCATCTTTGTCGGAGAAACTTCCTGACCGATAACTTCGTGCGATCTTTCCCAGTACGTTTGAAAATCTGGAACCGAAGCACACCACTGCTGGACGCTCTGTTGATACCAGGCATCATACTGAGAGAACACGTTCAGCTGCTTGAAGTGTTGAAGCGCATACATGACATGTTTTTGCCACATAGCGTATGCTTCTGCATTGACCGTGGAACGTACACGAAAATCCGGGTTAAAGAGAAAAGAAATCGTCGTGCGCTGATGCGGTGCAAAAGTCTCGAGAGAGGGCACATCGAGGAGGCGTAGAAATAACTTGTTTGCGGCATGGACCTGGAACCTTTGCGTGACCACGATGGCTGGATAAGGTAAGTTCTCCATGATCTGTTGCGCCTGCTCCAACGCTTGTCGCAACGAATCGCCTTCCAACGTCGGCTGTTCGGGTAGATATTGTGCAGCCAGTAGGAAATCGTTACGCTCACTGAGGCTGCATTCCAGATAGTCGGCAATCGTCATCAGCATGGAACGGCTCGGCAAGCGATTAGAGCGTCCGATCAGCCAGTTTTTATACGTTGGGCATGCTTCGTCATTCAGTTCGAGCTGCGTAAAACGCTTCAACTGAGGATGGCCCTTCTCACGGTATTCCTCGTGACGTTTCTCGCGTACCGCTTCAATGACTCCGAGCAGTTGATAGAATATACGCGCATTATCTTTTGAGGACGTATCATCCTCTCTCATTGCAGGTGATTGTAATAGCATCTTTCCCTCATACAATCCAATATCGATTGCATACTAAATGACAAAGGGCCGAAAGTCAAGCGTAGTTTTACTCTTGGTAGAACATTTGGTTTCGTCTATAGTATTCCCAGGACACACAATCGCTAGTAAAAGGAGAACTTTATCATGCGTGTTTTCGTCACAGGGGCATCAGGCTACATCGGTTCAGCCGTCGTCCGCGAACTCATCGATGCAGGTCATACGGTTATCGGTCTGACCCGTTCAGACAAGGGTGCCGAAAAATTGAAGGAGGCTGGGGCCGAAGCATATCCTGGCACCATCCACGACCTCGACAAACTTCGTACTGCCACCACCGCCGCAGATGGCGTCATCCACCTCGCGTTTGACCAAAACCTCTCGGACTTCTCAGGCTCGCTCACTACCGATCTGCGTGCCGTCGAGGCAATGGGGAAGGCGCTCGAAGGAACAGGCAAGCCATTCGTAACCACTGCTCACCTACACGGAGAGGCATCAGATAATGCAGTGCTCGCACTGACTGGCGTGCGATCATCGGTCGTCAGACTCTCCTCATCGGTGCACAGCGAGTTCGACAAGCATGGCTTAGTGCCGATGCTGATCAACATCGCTCGCGAGAAAGGCGTCTCAGCCTATGTCGGCGACGGAACTAATCGCTGGCCCGCCGTCCATCTCCTCGATGCGGCCCACCTGTTCCGCCTCATACTGGAAAGCGCTCCAGCAGGATCACGCTTTCAAGGAGTTGGCGAAGAGGGTGTGCCATTCCACGACATTGCCAACGTCATCGGTCGGCACCTGAACCTACCGATAGTCAGCATTTCTCGCGAAGAGGCAGATGCCCACTTCGGCTCGTTTCTCGGCCCCGTGACAGCACTCGACATCCCTGGATCGAGCACACGAGCCCGGGAAATCCTGGGATGGCAGCCTGTGCACCCCGGACTCATTACAGACCTCGAACAGCACTACTTCAACAACTGATTTGAGGCTGAAAACCACTACTTATGACAATCAAGCGTGTAGGTAGGATGACATAAGCTCATACAGCAAGTTGCTGGCTGAAGCTGACACGAATCCAGCCTACAAAGAAGCAGAAAGCTACGCAAAGCGCTTTGCGTAGCTTTCTGCTTCTTTGATATGAAGAGCCGTAGCTTCGTTTCAATCCCTGCCGGGTTTCACACCTTCTTTGGCCTGCGTAGCTCTAGTATACCATAGCCAGAATGCGTGGCGAATTCTCTCATGATACCTGCGTTCATATAGATGCAAATACATGTATTTATATTATGAAATAAGGAAAAATTATGTACAATAATCCCAATCAAAACAATCCTTACCAGCAGCCAATATACACTCAAAATCTCCAGGGGCTCAATCCACCAATCTATCCGCCCCCACCCATTCGACCGTCAAACAATTCTACGCCTCCATCACGCCCATATAGCAACAAGATACTTCTGCTTCTTCTATGCGTCTATGTGGCATTCTGGATAATCGGATTTATTGGCAGCTCCATTCCTGCCAATTCAGCAGGAAATATCTTCCTGACATCGTTAGCAGAAAGCCTTGTCTGTGGCCTCTTCGTGGGTGTACTGATTATGGACTGGAAGGGATACACGACACTTAATGGGCTTATCACGTGGCAACAAAGAGGCATCAAAAAGGCACTCATCGTATGTGCATTAATCTTCCTCTTTATGATCACGATTGGCATCTATCTTGTTCGCGCATATCTTCAATCTAGACAAGTGATGACTGGACAACTCCACAGGCCAATAAAAGCACGCAGAAATACAGTCGCCATGATCGTAGGTATCATCGTATGTCTCTTCTCTCTTCTCACTTTTTCTGCCAGCGCGACGGCAGCCACCGCAGGCACAACGCAAGTACCTCATCCAACCGTTGCGGTAAAACAGGTTGTCAAACAAGCCACCCCTACACAAAAAGCTATCCCCACGCCCAAGCCAACACCCACACCCACACCTGTTCCACCCACGCCGACGCCTGTCCCACCAACACCCACACCAATTCCACCAACTCCAACGCCTGTCCCACCGACGCCAACACCTGTTCCACCAACTCCAACGCCTGTTCCAGCAGTCACTGGAGTTGGTGGCAATCCATACGGATATGACTTCAACCCTGGAAATGTAATTTATAATCCTGCTGCCGATTTTTGCAGTTATGTGACCTGTGTCACCACATTCTGGACTGCCACAAACGGCTATGTGGTGGAATGTGCTGATGGCCATTATAGTCACAGTGGCGGTGTTCGCGGAGCATGTAGTCACAACGGTGGCGTAGCAGCAATATTGTATTCTCATTGATTGATGCATATAGCATCCCTCGTTGCAGTGTCAATTCGGACTCACGCGCTGAGAAGGTTTTGACACTTATTTTTGTCTCATGTATCGCCTCGGTCCAGAGAGCATGCAGACATCCAGCCCGGACTTCGGTAACGGATCAAGGATTTAAGTAAGATCGAAGAAGTTTTTTTCTTTCTCTGCCAGTAGAATAAATCTACTGGCACTTGGTGAGTTCATCACTGCTCACCATACATCATCCTACATGCCAAAAGGATAAGAAAGAAGGAGACACACCTATGAATGCACCTGATCAACACAATTCCACGATCGGCGGCGACACTGCTACGCTACCAGCAGTGGTCGACCGGGCTAGCTGGCAGGCAAAACTGGACACGCTGTTGCTTCGGGAAAAGGCACACACTCGCGAAGGGGATGCGATCGCGGCAGCTCGCCGACGGCTGCCGATGGTGGAGATAGATCCTACCATTACGCTGATTGGCCCGCACGGACCGGTCTCGCTGCTGGAGGTCTTCGAGGGTCGACGGCAGTTGATTGTCTACTTTCACATGTGGCACACCGGTCAACCTGCCGAAGCCCAGTGTGAGGGTTGCACATTCTTCAACGGCCAGGTGCGCGAGCTCTCCTACCTGCATTCCCGCGATGTCACCTATGCAACGTTCTGCGAAGGTCCGTACGAGGAGAGTGCTCGTTACCGCGACTTCATGGGATGGGACGTCCCATGGTACTCGGTACAGGACTCCTCCGACGCTTTGATCGCCGGGCGCGGCTTTGGCATGCTGGTATGCTACCTGCGGCACGGCGACCGCGTATTCGAGACCTATTGGAGCACTGGACGCGGCCCGGAGGTGATGAGCTCCAGCTATGGGCTGTTGGACATGACCGTGTACGGTCGACAAGAGACCCATGAAGATTCGCCCGCCGGCTGGCCGCAACACTGGACAAACAACGGCACACAGTTCCGCACCGATGGACGTCCCACAGCTCAGTGGTCCCGACTGTCCGCCGAACGCTCCGACAACCTCGGCGCCCATGTCACCGCCACCTCTTCACACTGCTGTCATAACGAGCAGTAACCTATCGGAAAAACAACGAACTGGTGTACCACCTCAATGATCCACCAGTTCATTACCCTTGAGATCTCTTCTCATCCCTGGATATTTTTTGCAGCAAAAGGTCAAGCGAAGCGAAGACCGTGTAGCGTCGAACGCTTGCGTACGATGTCCCAGAAGTTCGTATGAGACAGCAGCATCCCGGCACACTACGCTGATGAGCCTGATTGTACGTCGAGTGGGACATCGTACGCAAGCGTTCGACGCTACGGTGTCCTCGCTTCGCTCGACACGGATTTTGGGAACCCTGTCTCTAGAAGCGTTCTGATTGCAAAAAAATGAATCATACTCCACGACATTTAGCAACTATTTTTAATAGTAGGAGGCAGATTGAGGAGAGAGGATAAAAACGTAATAAGAAGTCTTCTACAGAGTGGTCCTCTCAGCGTTCCCAGTTCCAAAAAGAATAAGGGCGACAATCTGCTCGGGCAGTTGATCATCGAACGGTTGGTCCGTTGCATTCGCTCGCACCAGGATCGGTCCAATGGCAACTTCTATGAGAAAGTGCGCATCAACCTCTGCGGGCAGTTCGCCACGGTCTTTGGCTCGCTGGATAAGCACTTCGGCCCTGCTGAAGCGATCCCGCCAATAAGCCTGACGCACCGCTTCCAACTCCGGCTGTACATTGTGCCCCATCACAATCTTGTCAATGACTTTTCCTAAAGGAGTCTGTATACGCACGATAATCCCGCGCAGCAACTCCACCGCATCGTCATGGAAGTTGCCTGTATCTGGTGTAGGCGTCTCTGTGGCGCTAAAGTTTTGCAAAGCATCAGCCACGATGGCCGCTTTGGTTCCCCAGCGACGAAACAACGAGGCTTCATTGACTCCGGCAACAGAAGCAATCTCTTTTGTTGTCATGGCCTCATAGCCTCGTTGACTCAACAGTTCAAGCGTGGCAGCAAGCACAGTTTTTCGCACGTGTGCACTGCGTCCTCCTGGACGGACCCTGGACTGAGAAGATGGATATCCCGCTCGGATAGGTGGTTCGTCTCCTGATTTCTTCATGTCTAGAGTATAACTCTTACCTCTGCAAAAAGCAAGTGGCACTTGCTTTTCATGACAGGATCTGCTATACTCCAAAAAGTAAGCGTCACTTGCTTTAGTAAAAGGACAAAGAAAACATATGAAGATAATCACGCTTGAAGAGCATGTTCAGTTTGCAGAGATCACTGAGGCGGTTGCCCGGTTATTGCCTCATTCACAGGAAAGTTCTTATCCTTCCCCGACCGCGCAACTCGGCGATCTGGGAGCGAGTCGCCTGCAAGCGATGGATGCGATGGGCATCGACGTCCAGGTTCTGTCGCATACCGCGTCGGGGATACCATCGATTCCGGCCGCAGAGGCGGTTTCGCTGGCACGCGAGATCAACGACCGACTGGCGGCGGCCATTCGTGTTCATCCAGACCGCTTCGTGGGCCTTGCGACCCTACCCACTCCTGATCCAGAAGCTGCGGCTGCCGAGTTGGAGCGGTCGGTGAACACGCTAGGTTTCAGAGGCGCGATGATCCATGGACAGACCAATGGCCGTTTTCTGGACGATCCAGCGTTTCGACCCATACTCGCAACGGCGGCCGCGCTCGACGTTCCCATTTACCTGCATCCTGCTCCACCATCTCAAGCCGTAGTGGATGCCTACTATGCTGGCTTTGATCCTATCGTCAGTGCAAGCTTTGCCACCTTCGGATGGGGATGGCACCTGGATACCGGTATTCATGCGCTACGCATGGTACTAGGAGGCGTCTTCGATCTTTATCCCGGCCTGCAAATCATTCTTGGTCACTGGGGAGAAATGATTCCTTTCTATCTGGACCGCTTTGCCAGGGGATTGACTCCAATGGCCAGGCATTTGCAGCGCCCTGTCGCAGACTACTTCACCCAGCAGATGCATGCCACTCCCAGCGGAATGTTCACGCTTCCTCAATTCCAACTGACATTGCAAATATTAGGAGCTGACCGTATTATGTATTCCGTTGATTATCCTTTCCAGAAGGGAGATCAAGCCAGAGCATTTCTGGAGAATGCCCCAATCAGTCCTGCAGACAAAGAAAAAATCGCCCACAGCAACGCCGAAAGGCTATTTAAACTTGCTTAGCTGTGACCTGAGAGAACTTGAAGGCAACCGCTTCATAAGATACGAAAATAAAAACGGATCAAGAACATGAGTTGCTCCCTCCCTCACCCGAACGAGGGAGGAAAAATCATACATTCTAGTGATGGCGTTTGAGAAACTTTCATCTATACTCATAAATAAGCATGATTATACATAGAATGAAAGGACAAAGGATGGTCTCTTCTCATCGTACGCATCTATCGCACTACGCGCGCATCATAGGGATGAGTCTTACTTTAATAGTAAGTTTAAATACACTGGCATTTCTCAATGCATCCACGACTATGGCTCGTAGCGCTTCACACATTGGCGCACTCTCATCATATGGACATTGGACAAAATGGGATATCAATAGTGCTCCAACTGATGCCGCCTGCCGTAGTACCTATCAGATACCATGTTACAGTCCACAAGAGATGCGTCAGGCATATAATCTGTCTGCGCTCGTCAATCACGGCGATAGCGGTAAAGGTCAGACAATTGTGATCATCGATTCCTTTGGCAGTCCAACGGCCTATGCTGATCTGAAGCAGTTTGATACTGACTACGGAGTCCCTGATCCCCCATCGTTCAAACAGTTAGCTCCGCTTGGATCAGTTCCTTTCGATCCAAACAATAGCGATCAGGTTGGCTGGGCCGCGGAGACGTCTCTGGATATCCAGTGGGCACACGCGATGGCTCCCGCTGCAAGCATAGTGGTCCTGACAAGTCCAGTCTCCGAGACAGAAGGCATCACAGGCATGCCTGAGTTCCTCAAACTTGAGCAATATGCCGTCAATAATCACATCGGCAAAATCATCTCGCAGAGTTGGACGGCGACCGAAAATACCCTCTTTGATGCTCCAGGTAAGCAATTGATCAGCCAATTCGAACAATTCTATCAATACGCAGCCTCACAGCATGTCTCAATCCTCACCGGAACAGGAGACTTCGGCTCAGCGAATGAAGACATCAACGGCGACATTTATCCATTCCCAACCGTTGGCTATCCGTCATCATCACCCTGGGTCACCGCAGTCGGAGGCACAAGCCTGTACGCCGATACCAGTGGCAACTACCAATCCGAGACCGTCTGGAACGATAACCTGGTCAACGCCACCGGAGGTGGTATCAGCCAATACTTTAAGGAGCCAATGTACCAGCGCCTCAGATTACCTGAGCAGACCCAGAAACTGCTAAATGGGTATCGTGCTATCCCAGATATCTCCATGAATGCAGATCTGAACACACCAGTACCCGTCTACATGAGCTTTCTCGGAAGCTCAGAGAACGGCTATCAGCTCTTCGGTGGTACCAGCGAAAGTACTCCATTGTGGGCTGGACTCGCCGCAGACGCCAACCAGTATGTCGGACATCCACTTGGTTTCTTGAATCCCCTCCTGTACCGCCTCGGCGTGAACAAGCAGACAGGGACCACCGTCTTCCACGACATCACCGTAGGCAATAACGCGAACGTTGTGGAAAAGATCCCTGGTTATCAAGCAACTCCTGGCTGGGATGCCGCCACCGGCTGGGGCAGTCCTGACGCTCAACCGCTCTTTAGCGCGTTGAGACAACTCACATTCTAATCTATCCTCATACATGCAATGTACGCCAGCTCTGGAGCTGGCGTACATTGCATACTTCCTGCTTGAGACACCATCCCGCCCAACCCACAACGATTACCAACAAGAGAATCCTGATGGTCACTGCTATTAAGAGCATCGCTATCCCCCTTCCCTCGCTCCAGCTCACATCTTCTTTTTAAGTGTCCTCCACCTTCTTTATATCTTTTTGATATATATATTAGTATATCAAAAAGATATAAAGAAGGTGGAGGCAATGCATGACACACGAACGTATCGAAGCAGGCCACACAGAGGAAACGCCTCTTGATCAGGACAAGGAAGAGGTAAGTCGCGGTCATAAGCGCCTCATCTATGAACTGTTCGTGCTTGGAGAACTGATGGATGGACCCTATCACGGCTATAAGCTGCGCGAAATTCTCAGCAGCATATTTGGGCCATTTCGTCAGATTAGTTGGGGCATCCTCTATCCGCTGATCCGCCAGCTTGAACGCGAGGGCTTGATTGCCTCCGAGCATGAGATGGCGACAGAGGCACGTGAGCAGACGGGATCCAGCGTCCGACAACGGAGACGCTACGCGATCACCCCGGCTGGACGAGCACACTTCTACACTCTGATGCTCGAACAGGGCAATTACACTGCTGACTATCGTGAACTCTTCATGGCCAAGCTCAATAATTTTGATCATCTCTCTCTTGAGCAACAACTCGTCGTCCTCTTCCACTATCGTGGATATCTACAGATCGAGGCTATCTACCTGAAAAGAGGCAAGCAACTTGCCTCAACAGATGCCTCTATTCCTGATAAACAGCGTGCACATATTCACCGCAATATTCGCTTCAGGGAGAGCGGTCTTGAAGGAGAAGCGCAATGGATTGAACAATACATCAAATTATTAGAAGGCCAACAAGAGGAACATTTATAAAAACGCCAATGATTCAATGGGTACCTATGAATGAACGCAAGGAGGGCAGTGATGACACAAGTCATTCGTATTCATACTTACGGTGGTCCCGAAGTGATGCACCTGGAAGAGATATCTCTTCCAGAACCAGGACCCGATCAGATACGTGTGCGCGTCGTAGTAGCAGGAGTCAATTATTCTGACGCGGCCACTCGTCGTGCGCCTCATCCTTTTTTCCCAGGCAAACTTCCCCTGGCAATAGGCAACGAAGGTGCTGGATTTGTAGAGGCTGTTGGATCTAATGTAACCACAGTTCAAGTAGGAGACCGTGTAGTATGGGCATGGGTTAACGGCTCGTACGCGACTCACATCCTTGCTCCGGTGCGGCAGGTATTTCCCATTCCCGAGACGATCACGTTTGAGCAGGCAGTCGCATTAATCATGCAAGGCTGCATGGCACATATCTTATCTCAATCCGTCTATCGCCTTAAGCCGAGCGACACCTGCCTGATCCAGAGCATCGCAGGTGGAGTAGGTTTGCTCTTATGCCAGTTAGCAAAAATCAGTGGTGCCCACGTCATTGGAGTTACCTCCACGGCAGAAAAGGCTCAGGTAGCCCGTGAAGTGGGAGCAGATCACGTACTCTTGTATTCACAGGAGGATGTCAAGATGCAAGTACGCTCTCTCACGCAGGAGCGAGGAGTCAATGTTGTCTACGATGCCGTTGGGAAAGCAACCTTTGAGACGAATCTCGATTGTCTGGCGAAGCGAGGCACTTTTGTCCTGTATGGGGCAGCAAGTGGACCCATTCCCCCATTCAACATATACACGCTCGCAGAAAAAGGCTCATTGTTTCTAACACAGGTCGCTCTGGTACACTATATAAGTTCAGGAGAACTCCCCGATATACTCCAGGACCTGTTCAGGCTTGTCAATGAAGGAGCCCTGCATCTCCACATCGGAGCGACTTTCCCTCTGGCTGATGCAACCAAAGCTCATGAAGTTTTGGAACAAGGGCACACAATCGGGAAAGTGCTCCTGTATCCGTAGCAGGATTAGTAGAAGCAAAATTCCATCTCCATTCGCAGAACCAATATTGCTTCTGCCTCTTGAGAACAGAATAAGAAGCAGAAGCAATTATACATGTATAATTAAGGGAGACGTAAAGCGTAGAGACGATCGTTATTGATCAAAAAGAAAACCATGCCATTCGCGACAATAGCTGAAGAGAGAGGTTGCATGAATCGGTCGTACTGATTTGCCGGGACTGTATACTGTGACAAGAGCGTGCCCGTTTTGGCATTGATGGTCATGATACCCACTCCAGTAGCGATATAGATGACACCGTTTGCGACCGATGGAGAAAAGGAGATATCACCAGGAAGCGCCTTTTGGGTTGGGGTAGGCCAGACACGTCCACCTGTCTTTTCGTTGAGAGCGACTAAACCAACATTACTATCCACCACATATACCAATCCATAGGCGATAGCCAGGGAGCTGCCATAGATATTGGCAGGTGTATACCAGCGTTTTTTGCCTGTTTGTGCATCTAAAGCAAACACACCATCACTGATGCTAGTAACGTAGACAAGACCATTGTCCACTGCTGGCGCACGTAGAGGGCGTATGCCCAGATTATCTTTCCAGAGAGGCTTGCCGGTTGTGGCGTTGAGAGCATAGAATTCTCCATTGTCATCGCTATCGTAGACAACCCCATTAGCAACCGCAAGCGTCATCGCTCCGGGTGGGTTGACAGTAACAAAACTCCAAAGCACTTTACCAGTTGTGGCATTAAGAGCATACACACTTCCATTGCCTTTTGGAAAGCCCAGTCCTGATTCAGTGTAGACAACACCGTGATTAACAACAACGGCATAGGCGGAGGCGACCGCCGCACTCCAAAGCTTCACGCCAGTCGTGGCATTGAGTGCATAGAGCAATCCACCATCATTGGCATAGACAATGCCGTTAGAGACAGCGGGTCCGCCGTTGCCAGGAAGCGTACCATGTGGCAGAGTATAGTGCCACGCCAGTGACCCGGTTGTGATCTTAAACGCTGATAGTGTATCTCCAGGCATATAGGTATAGACATATCCGTTCGAGGTGACAATCTCAGTTGGATAGACATTTCGGTCAGTTGAGAGTGTTGACCAGGCAAGTTTGAGTTTACTTACATTGGATGGGCTCAATGTGTGCTCGTTAAGATTAAAACGGGCATTATAAAGATTAAATATGTTCCAATCGCTTGTGGTCGACGTGGTGGCTGTTGGTGTACTTTGCTGACTGTGCGCAAACGCGAGACGAGAGGTAGCCAGTGAGGAAAGAGCCAGTAAGATCACCACAAAAAAAGGAAGTGACATTTTAAAGAAACGTCGCGTATCCTTCATACAATAATCCTTTCATTGTCAACAGAAGATAGTAAAAAAATCATAGATTGATATATATCTTTTACGCGTCAGTATGTACAAAAAGATTCATGTAGAATGATTCTGTCAAAATTCAAAAGAACATCATCAGTCTTATCAAATCACGTTATCAAGATGAAGATGTATTGGGAAGCAAAACATCATTCATATAATAATAGAATATTCTCTGATCAATTATGACAAAAAGAAAGACCATGAGCCAGTCTCTTTTTTGACTCATGGTCTTGCGTAGAAAATATAGGTTACAAACCCAATACTTTGAAGGCAAGATGACGACCTTTTTTCTGTCCAAATGCCAGAGTAAACCAGAGAGCCGCAATGGAATCAAGTACCTTCAATTGCTCATTTCCACCAAGGTAGACTGGACGTAAGCCAACGTCTGAGATCAGTTGCCCGACTATCGTTTGCGCATCCCCATCAGGTCCACAATAAAAAAGATCGGCCTGAATACCATCAAATGTGGGTTCGGCCAGGTTTTCCCATCCCAATGCATTAAAAGCCCGGTAGATTTGCGCCTGGGGAGCATGCTGTTGGAAAGGGGCCAGATTATGCATTGAGTCTTCGCCCATCCGATTCGCAGCATCAATAATGATGCGACCATTGAGCTCGGATGCATATTGCTGAGCAATTGCTTCGACAGCTCCTCCTGGAAGCGCGATCAGTACGACATCGATTTCCCCTTGCAACGCATCCTCAGGTGTGCCAATGACTGCTCGCTCACCGAGTTCACTACGTAGTGTTTGAGCATGCCCCCCCTCAGGATCACGAACACCAAAATGCACCTGATGTCCCGCGTCACTCCACTTTTTACCCAACGTGCCACCAATATTGCCTGCTCCAAGTACAGCAATGGTCAAAGATTTTTCTGCCATAGCGGTCTCCTCTCGAACACTGACTGAGCAAAGTGAACAGATAGTTCCTTCCTATCTCTCCATCTCGCCTTTCTTTTCAAAGAAAGATTGAATTCAACGTTTTATCCCCAAATCCCTGGTGCAGGAAACTCTTCAAAGCAAGATGGTTGCCAAGGCGTATGTAGGACAGCAACATACATAGAATTTCCTCTTTAATTTTTCACGCATTGAATTCTGTCTGGTGCTAACAACTTAATAGATGATATTTTAATCATAAACGGCGAAGACGAAGTTGTCAATTATATCGTAGAGGCAAGCCATCGTGTGCTCCAGAAAAGGAAAGCATGCGATGGCTTTTCATTGGTTGCTGCCCTGGTTGTACGCAACGTCACAATCGTACAGATAATACTCCCTTATTTGATGCCGACAACCATAGACTCAGCTCCAACAAGATGTTCAATATAGGTGTGGCGGAAGCCAGCTGCTTGCATCCACGAAACGCACGCGGCACCAGTGTAATCGAAACCACCACGTGTTCCAAGCAACATATTCAAGCTCATCAATAAACCAGCAGTGTTCTCCCGGCGATCATCATCAATGATGGCATCATAAACAAGGAGAGCACCGTCATCTGGCAATGCCAGATATGCTTTGTGAAGTAAGAGCTGTTTTTCTTGAAGATTCCAATCATGCAGAACGTGCCCCATAATCAGCACATCCGCGTTCGGAAAATCCTGCTTAAAGAAATCACCGGCGACAAAGCGTAGGCGATCTTGCAAGCCAGATTGGAGTATATAGTCATCAAACACCTGCTGAACGGGAAGCAAGTCAAAGCCGATGCCATGTAGATGATCATGTGCCAGCGCAATCTGTACCGCACAGTGCCCTTGTGCAGTCCCCACATCAACAAAGGTCTGATACTTGTGCCAGGGAAATTTGCTGGCAATGGCCAGAGACGGACCCTTGCTCAGTCCAGTCATGCCCTGTAAGAAATTCCTCACACGGATTGGATCAGGATACATAGCATCAAAAAGATCCTCACCAGATTGCATATTCATCTGTGGCTCTCCTGTACGTAACCCTTCGGTCAATGCTCCCCACAAAGGATACAATCCGCCATTTAATGTGGCTAACCAGCCGCCAATGTAGGAGGGTTTCTTCCGATCAAGAAACAGATCCGTTTCGGTAGTATTAGAATAGGTATCATCATGTCGCTCTAACATTTGGAGCGAGACGAGTGCATCGAAGAAATCTCGCGCACTCCGTGGATGAATCCCTAACCTTTGTGCGAGTACTTGACCATCAAGCGGACCATTGGCAAGCTCAGTAAATACCCCTAATTCAGCGGCGCTCAGGAGGGTTTTGGAGGCCCAAAAACCCGTTGCCAGTTGTAAAATCCCTGTAGGCGTAATCTCATAACTCATCCAATACCTCCATATATTTAATCTCAGTAGATTTTATTATTATACTTCAATATAGAAGATAAATTATCCTGTAAACGCCCTTCAATCTTATTGATTCTCCTTTCTATTTATCGAGCAGTACCAATGTTGCTGAAGAATTCGAGAAGAGCATTGGCCACCTTCTCGGGCGCCTCCAGAGCTGCATAATGGCCGACGCCATCAAGGGAAACCGATTGGACCTGGTTCAGCGCGACCTGACTCATCGTTCTGAAAGTGAACTCACCGCCTCCGGCTCCGATCGCGAGCACAGGCATACTCAGCTTGTGAGCGGCGGCGAGAGCTACAATGTCTTCGCCCTCCTGGAGCATCGACTTATAAAGGCCAGTCGCCCCGCGCCAGCCGTTGGGACGGGAATAGGTACGTACGAACTCGTCGATGTCAGCTTCGGTGATCGCTCCTGGTGTCACGCTCATGGATGGGAATATGAATTGTCCAAAGAACTCGCGCTCGCGACCAGTAAGCAGCATCTCGGGAATATGCGGAGTGACAAGCACGCCGATGTACCAGGTGCCCCCGTGTGTGACGTCGGCCAGCCTCTCCACGCCGAACCCGGGCAGGCCCGTTTCGATTGCGGTAAAGCTTTGCACATCCTCCGGGTGAGTAGTCGCAAGGCGGAAGACAGTTGCTCCACTGATATCCTGACCCGTAAGATGTACCGGGCCAACGTTGAGCTTTTCGATGAAAAGGTGCAGATCTTCAGCAGAGGCCTTGCTGTCGTACGTACCAGGTCCGTTGTCAGAGTCACCAAAACCACGCAGGTCGACAGCGAAAACACGGTGATTCTCAGCGAGCAGTGGAAGAAGTTTTCGAAACGCCCACCACGTTTCAGGAAAACCATGGACCAGTAAGACGGGAGAGCCAGTAGTCCCTGCTGACACGTAGTGAAGCTTTGTTCCGTTGACTTGTACATAATGATGCGAGATACCAGTTAGCGCAGCACCTACTTGATTGTTATTCATACATTTCTCCTCTATACTAATTAGACAACCTGGTTGTCTGTATACATAATAGACAACCTGGTTGTCTTTGTCAAGTGGCATTGCGATGAGGGAAAATTTTGACATATGACAGCCTTGACGGTCTCCGTTCGCTATGCTACTATCAGTGAACTATGTCTCTTTCAGGTGCTACTCTCACAATGCTTTTAATTGGCGGTTTTCGTTCACTGGTAGACGCTGCGCAAGCTGAGCTTGCCGCCCGCGGCTACGAGGATGTTCGTCCCGTTCATGACTTCGCTATTCGCGCCATTGCCTCCGGTGCCGACAACGCTTCAGAGCTAGCTCGACGTCTCGCAGTCTCAAAACAAGCGGCGGCGAAAACCATTGGAGTCCTTCAAAAGCGCGGCTACGTTGTACGTGAAGAGGACCCAGTAGACGCTCGTCGCAAACGCCTTCGTGTCACCGCACACGGCTTCAATATGCTGCAAGAAGCTGAAGAGATCTTTGACGAGTTACGCAATAAATGGGCTCAGCAGATCGGTACCACCCAGCTCGAGGAAATGGAGAAACACCTGACAGTACTGGTTGGCACCGATCCTATTCGTCTTGATACCTCTGGCTGGCTTGCACGAGACATCGACGAATAGGTTTCGCCTGTGAAATTTGAGGAAAACCGAGTACGTTCCTATTTAATCCAGTTCGACCACTGGCAGGCCATGTACGCCGAGGATGGTGGAGACTTCGCTGCCGTGATGGATGTCATGTTCGAGCACATGCCAGATAATCCACTGGAGAGAAATGGCAGGTCTCACTTCTCCAGAACGAGCCGCTGCATCCAACCACATCTGAGCAAATGGCTGAAGCGTTGGCTCAACCAGTTTTGCGTGTCGCACACGCTCCGTCTGATCTAAAGGCGGGAAGACCTTAAAAAGATCAGCAGGGGTCAGGCGAGCAAGCGTCTGTTCGATCATCTGCCAGGTCTTCTCCAGCCCAGCAACAAGTTCTGCTGCTGAGTGGCATGGATCCACGTTCGCCTCACAGACTCCCAGAGCCCATAATTCGAGGGAAGTCAGATCGGCGCTCCCCTCGCCCATCCGTGCGTGAAACCACCAGGCGCGATCTGCGACAATGTGCGTCACATACATGCCAAGCGACCAGTTTTGCGGCGTGTTACGCAAAGCAAGCTGCTCTTCTGTAAGAGGCGCAATGGCTGCGATAAGGCGCTGCTGGTAGATACCCCAACCTGCATAAAAAGGGAGGAGTGAATGCTGATGTTCTGTCATGATAGGTATTCCTTGCTTTTTTGAGAAAAAACAGCACGATCATATCAACTTGTGCGAGGAAATGATGGGACAGAAAGAAGGAGGAGAGAGCAGGTCAATCGTTTGCACAATGACCAAGGATGCGGCTGCCACGATAGGAAAAAGAGAGCATCCATCTGCCAATGGTATGGTGGATGGGAAACACCAGCGATACGTTCGCCGGAGATCTATGCCTGGCACCTATTTGCCGCATGTGCTTCTCCATATCTCTGAGCACCATCACATGCTTGAATCCGCACTATCAAGCGTCTTGCTTTGGCAAAGCCAGAAGGGCTATCTCTGAGCACCTGCCTTGCAACATTTTAGATGCAGAACAAAAAAGCGCTCATGCCCACTGAGAGACACGCGATAAGTGGAAACAAAAAATGATGACGTCTGTTTCACCGTTTAAACAGGAAACAGGATGGAGTTAGCAGCACACTGACATAGATACCAAAACCTCTCAAAAAATGAATGAAAACCTTCCCGTCTTTATTATATCACCTCCTATCTACTTACACACTGCCTTACAGACACATCTTTTCGAGTACAAGATGGAGGGAATAAGAAGGGGTTGCTTCGACCACAGCAATTCCAGAATCAACGACGAAGTTCCTCAATCGCTGTTGCGGTATGTGTATGATGCTCTAACACCTCACGCGCAACGGCCAGAAATTCCTGGACCAAAAAAGAGGTGTCTTTTAGACGCCACACCAGAGCCGTTTCGATAGCGCCATCATCATCGAGATCGACAAGAGGACGATAAACAATCCCAGAATTGCGAATGTCTGCTGCTGAGGCTGGCACAATGGCAATACCCAGGTTTGCTGCCACCAGCCCAAGCTGCATATGAATGTCGGGGACCTCCTGCGTAATGCGCGGACTAAAGCCGCAGAGCTGAATGATCCGATCGTAAAAAAAATGCGAAGCCTGGCGCTGGCAAAAAATGAACGCTTCATCACTCAGAGAATGGATCGAGACAGACGCCTGTGAGGCGAAAGGATGAGATTGTGCGAAAGCAGCAACGAGAGGAATATGTTCAATAATAACTGAGTCTAGCTCATCTGGTAGCGCAGAGGAACAGATAACAAAACCGACCTGGATCTGTTGCGCTTGTATGGCCTGCATTTGATCCTGGATAGTCATCTCTCTCAGGCGGATCTCTACAGCAGGAAAGCGCTGACGATAGATGGTCAGCATGTCAGACATCAGGGTAGTGGTCGTGTTCGTACTCTGGGTATATCCAATGTCTAGCCAACCAGCCAGACCTCGTTGTGTATCTTGCACCCGAGAGAGAGCATACTCCATCTGCTCAAGCACGCGTTGAGCTTCCTCCAGAAACACCTGACCTACATTCGTCAGCGTCACGGTATGGTAATTCCGCTCAAAGAGCTGCACTCCTAAGGTCCGCTCCAACTGGCGAATCTGTTGACTTAAAGGTGGCTGCGCGATCTGTAATTTCTCGGCGGCGCGGCCGAAATGCAGCTCTTGAGCAACGGCGATAAAGTAGCGCAAATGGCGCAACTCAACATTCTGGCTATACATATTATATCTCGCAGGGATAGGGACGATATATTGGACATATGGCTAGTATAGCGCTATAGTCAAGAGGTAATCGACGAGATACCTGATAATCAATATGTTCATAAAGGAGAATATATGAATACTGAAACGTCCCACACCATGAAAGCCGTCCAGTTTCACACCTTCGGAGGCCCTGAAGTATTAGTGTACGAGGATGTGGAACGTCCTGTAGCGGGACCAGGCGAAGTTCTAATTCACGTATTTGCGGCGGGCCTCTACCCTGGTGATTTGTATATCCGCTCAGGGTTTGCCACCGTGCCAGAGCCTGTGAGGCGCTGGCTTCAGGATTGGCCAATCTCTCTGCCGCTTATTCCTGGCTCACAGATGTCCGGGATTATCGAGGCTGTTGGGCCAGGAGTCACTGCATTTCACAAGGGTGATGCCGTCTATGGCCTGCTTCGCTTTCCCGGTAGCGGTTCTCCGGCTGGAGCCTATGCCGAATATATCACAGCTCCGGTAGAGCACCTGGCACTCAAGCCAGCAGGCATCGATCATATCCAGGCGGCTGCGGTCCCGATGGCAGCTCTAACCGTATGGCAAGGGATTATGGAGCACACGAATCTAAGTGCAGGACAGACCGTGCTGGTCAATGGGGCTGCTGGTGGAACGGGTCACATCGCAGTACAACTGGCAAAGGCCAAAGGAGCACGGGTCATCGGCGTCGCATCCGGGCGTCACGAAGCGTTTCTGCGCGACCTGGGTGTTGATGCGTTCATTGATTACACGACCACACCTCTAGAGCAAGTAGCTCATGAGGTCGATGTAGCCATCGATACCGTTGGCACAATGGGAGAAAATCCGCTACTCGGGACGCTCAAGCACGGCGGCACGCTCCTGTGGATTGGCCTGCACACTCTGGAAAACGGCGTGATCGGAACTGAACGTACCGAGGCTGGCGTGACTATTGAGAAAATCCAGGTCCGTTCCAATGGAGAGCATCTGGCTGCAATCAGTGAGTTAATCGACAAGGGGCAGTTGCGCGTCAATGTCGATACAGTTGTACCTCTGGCAGAAGCGCCGAAGGCGCACGAGCGGGGCGAAGCTGGACACTTGCAAGGCATCATTGTCCTGCGTGTCACGGAAGAAGACCACAGCCTGGAATAAATGAATACTTCGGGACGCAAAGATATAAAGCAGTACCAAGCTTCATGTAAAACTCTCAAGTTTGTAGTTGAGACTTTTTGCAATACACGTCCCGGTCTCTCACAGAAATCCAAGTATATTGAGCCTGCTCTTATCCATTTTTGTCCATAGACATACTGCGGGCTCTCGTTCTACCCTCCATTATTGCATCTGTGTTGTACTGTAGAGACGTGATCCCCAAAAAGCCTGGCAGCCTGGATCAGAGATGCATGCATGCAAAAGAATACTCGATCTGCTGAAGCCTGGAGAGTGTTCTCACGTTTCCAGGCTCCCATGCTCAAGAGAGCGCTAGACAAGGGCATGGGAGAGAGAAGCAGCAGTTGGATGAAATGGTACAGTAAAAATAACGGAGGGTAGATTCATGACGCACTCAACAAGAGTATATGCAACGCTTGACGACTGGATTGCACACGAAGCGATCCCATGCTCGCTCGATTCTCGCCCGGATTTCAATGCTGCCGTTGATACGGTGATCGACTCACTTGGCACTTCGATAGTTTTGCTTGGCTTTGGAGAAGCGCTCCATGGAGGGGAAGAGCTGCTTGTCCTGCGCAACCAGCTCTTCCAACGCCTTGTCGAAACCCATGGCTACAGCGCCATTGCCGTTGAAAGCAGTTTTCCTCGGGGATCGATCATCAACGATTACGTGCTTGGCCGCAGTACGACATCTTATGAAGCGGTGCAGGAGACCGGATGGAGCCACGGTTTTGGCACGTTCGAGGCGAATCGAGCACTGATCGAGTGGATGAGGCACTACAATGCTGATTCAACCCACCAGAGAAAAATCCAATTCTATGGGTTCGATAGCCCGACCGATATGATCGCAGATAGTCCCCGCCAGACACTCTATGTTGTGCTTGATTACCTTCTCTCAGTTGATGAGATGCTTGGTCAGGAATATCGCCAGCGCATCGACCTGCTACTCGGACAGGACTCTGCCTGGGAAAATCCAGCTGCCGCGCTCGACTCGACGCAAGCGATAGGTCGATCACCAGAGGCAACCGCACTACGGATCGAGATCGAGGATCTGATTGCAGAACTATACGTGCGCCGTCCTGAATTAGTCGCAAAAAGCGACAAGAGACGCTATCAGGAAGCAGTCCACTATGCAGTGGGAGCTCGACAACTTTTACACTATCATGCGACGCTCGCACAAACGTCCGAAAAACGCCAGAGCCGCCTACTCGGCATACGTGCCGCCATAATGGCCGAGAATCTGGAGTATATCGTCTCACGTGAACAGGGGCGAGGCAAAGTCCTGGCTTTTGCTCACAAGAGCCATCTCAAGCGTGGAAAGGTAGAATGGCAATGGGGAAAAGAGACCGTGAGCTGGTGGCCCGTTGGATCTCATCTCCATGAACGGTTCGATAGCCGCTATGCCGTCATCGGCTCAGCCGTAGGCTCCTCGCCAGCCAGCGAGATCGGACAACCAGAAGCCGGGACACTTGAGGCGCGGCTTACATCCACACCCGGACCGGTGAGATTCATCCCCACCCATCAAGGGCAAGGGCTTCCTGCCGAGGAAATTGCGGCACTTCCGATTCGCTCCGGCAGCAGGAAGAACGGAAGCTACGAACCACTCACCCCCCAGAGCTTCACCGATTTCGATTGGTTCGCTGTTCTGGATACAACAACATACAATGGGTGGGGTCATCTCTAGAAAGCGGAGGCGCATGCCACAAGCAATCGCGCCCTCTGATCGCGAGATGCACAAACACTGAATTCTAAAGAGGCCACTCCAATATGGAGGCAAACAAAAAAGCGAGGAGCCTCCACATTGGAGTGGTCGCTCCTTCATCATACCTTTTGTCTTGCTTGCGAAAGCCGAAGTATATCCCTGGCATCCTCGATCCAAAAAATTTGCCACCACCCAGGATTGCTTGAGCGAAATGTCGATACGTACTTCTCTCCTGCATACGAATATGGTACTATGACATCTTCACATGAGATGAATCTTACTCTATACAAGCTAAAGGAAGATAAATCATGGAAAACCAAGAAATTCGGGTTGCACTGGATCGGCATTGGGCAGCCTCCGCAGATGGAGACATTGAAGCGGAACACGAAATCTATCACGACGACGTCCTGGTCGAATATCCACAGTCAGGCGAACGCATCCGAGGTCGCCATAACATTCAAGCCCTGCGCGGACACCATCCGGCGAAGCTGGGATTCACCATCCGGCGCATCCTTGGGAGCGGCGATCTCTGGATCACAGAGTATATACTCAGCTATAACGGGCAGCCAACACAAACAGTCAGCATTATGGAGTTTCGTGATGGCAAAGTTGCCCACGAGACTCAGTATTTTGCCGATCCGTTCGAGGCGCCTGCCTGGCGAGCTCAATGGGTCGAGCATCAGGAGAAATAAAAGCCGCTCTATCGTAATGGCTTGACAATGCATGGACTTTGAAGGTAATATGTCATTAGTTGCTGACGTATTAACATGACAGATCAATACCTTCACGAGACCTTTAACAACACCTGTTTAGAGGTGGAAAAAATCAATAAGGAAGTCTCATGCCAACATTACAAGCGCAGGCGATCGCGCTCAAAGCAAAACTGTATCGAGGATTGGCTGACCCATCTCGTCTCTCCATTTTGGAGGCGCTACAAGAGGGGCCTCTTGCCGTGCATACGATTGTCGAGAAGACAGGATTGTCACGAACCAATGTCTGTAACCATCTCCGTTGTTTATCGGATTGCGATCTTGTCACTTCCGAGTCACAGGGACGCTACACCTTTTACCAATTGAGTCATGCAAAAATCGCTGACCTGTTTCAGATTACAGAGGATATCCTCCGTGATATTGCTCGCGGAATGTATGAGTGTACAAATTATACGGAGCTACATCCAGGATTTGAAGCGAAAGGTGGGACCGATGAGTGCTGTAACCCCTGATGGATTGTACCAACAAGAATTGAAGATTCAAGGGATGGATTGTGCCGACTGTACGCGTCGGGTAGAGCACGCTCTGACCAGATTGCCAGGAGTCGCCTCAGCCCAGGTGTATCTCTCCTCAGAAAAGGCGGTAATCAGCTATGATCCAACACGAACCGATGCGACCTCTTTCAAGAAAGTGATTGAAGAAGCAGGCTACGCGGTTCCTGATACCACACTCCCTATTGACCAGGGTACACCATCGAGAAGAGAGCTACGCGATATAACCCGCCCACTTCTCACCCTCTTTGGACTGGTATTTGGAGCCGTGCTCTTGATTGTCATTGCCGGAGAATGGCTTGGTCTTTTTGCGCGGGTGACAGATGTTCTTCCCTGGTATGTGGGATGGGGCATCGTCGTCATCACAGGCTATCCCATCTTCTGGAACGTCCTCAAAGCGGCACTACAGCGCCAGGTCCTCTCGCATACGCTGATGAGTCTGGGTGTCATCGCAGCGCTGGCAGTTGGTCAGTGGCCGACCGCCGTGGTGATTGTGTTCTTCATGCGCATTGGCGACTATGCGGAACATTTCACAACCGAACGCTCCCGACAAGCGGTCAAACGCCTTTCTGCCCTCTCGCCTCAGACAGCACGCGTGGAACGTGCCGGTCAGGAGCAGGTTATCCCGATTGCAGAGGTTCACAGCGGAGAGACTATCATTGTCCGTCCAGGCGAGTCGATTCCGGTAGATGGAACGGTGATCTCTGGCCAGGCAACGATTAATCAGGCTGCGATTACGGGCGAGTCGATACCAGTCGAGGTTACCGAGGGAAGCAAGGTGTTCGCGGCGACGCTGGCACAATGGGGAAGTATACGCATACAGGTAATATCTATCGGCGCCGAGACGACCTTCGGACACGTGATCACGATGGTCGAGGAAGCAGAAGCGCATCGTGCTCCGGTTCAACGCATTGCCGATCGTTTTTCCGCCTACTTCTTACCGGTTGTCGCAACGATTGCTCTAGTCACATTGGCAATCAGCCGCAATCCTCTTTCGGCCGCAGCCGTCCTCGTTGTTGCCTGTTCCTGCTCCTTTGCGTTAGCCACGCCCATCGCGATGCTCGCCTCTATCGGAGCCGCCGCCTCACATGGTCTGCTCATAAAGGGAGGAAAATACCTGGAGGCACTCGCGCAAGCTGATGTCATCTTCATCGACAAAACGGGAACCGTCACAGCAGGTCATCCGCAGGTGACCGATATTGTGCCTCTGGCAGACGCCAGCGCCGAAGAAATCCTGCTCCTGGCCGCCAGTGCCGAGCGCGATTCCGAGCATCCACTGGCAGAAGCAGTGCGCCAACATGCAAAAGCCAATGGACTCACTCCTCAAGCGGTATCACATTTTGAAGCCATTCCAGGAATGGGCATTCGAGCGCGTGTGAATGGAATGCAGATTGCTCTTGGCAACGCTCGGATGATTACAGAGCAGGCTCCTCTTCTCATCACGCAGACGCTTGAGCAAGCGGGGAAATCATTGCTCCTCCTTGAACGAGAAGGGACACTGCTCGGCATCATCGCAGTAGCCGACACGCTTCGTCCAGAAGTAAAAGGAGCAATCGAACAACTTCAAGCACTGAACATTCATCATATTGAACTCTTGACGGGAGACAATCAACGCACAGCTGAAGCACTCGCAGTGGCTCTGGGAATCACCTATCAGGCGGAATTGCTGCCAGAGGATAAGATCTGCATCGTACGAGAGGCCCAGGAACAGGGGCATACCGTTGTGATGATTGGTGATGGAGTCAACGATGCACCAGCACTGGCACAAGCCAACGTTGGCATCGCGATGGGAGTCATGGGAACAGATATTGCCCTGGAAGCGGCGCATGCGGCTTTGATGCGGGAAGATTGGAATCTCGTGCCTGACCTCTTTACTATTGCACGCAGGACTATGCGCGTGGTAAAGACAAACCTCACCTTTACGATCCTCTATAATCTCGTTGGACTCACGCTGGCAGCATGTGGTATCTTGCCACCAATTCTGGCAGCCGCCGCGCAGTCCCTTCCAGATTTGGGCATCATGGCGAACTCTGCACGCCTGTTACGCCAGAAGCTTCCTACGACAGCGGGTATCTCCCCAGCAATGACGAGACCAACAGACAAGACCGACGACGCCTGTGCATGTGGCAGCCCTGATTGCTGTGGGACGACACAGGAAAGTGAACCGCAAGAGGCACAATCACCCAGCGTATCAACCATCCAGCTCGCTCCTCGTGGAAGCTGGAGAAAATCTACGTCAGCGCACTCATAATGTGACTATTTGAGATGATAGGAGCGCTCTTCCTCCCTCTACTTCTCGTTTGCCACATCTTCAACGTTATTTGTACTGACAAGAAGTGCATTCAAGGATTGGACAAAGGTAGAACCAGTTGAGCGTAACTCTGCCAGCATCTGTCGGGAAAGAGCGTACAAGATCTCTTCACCTTGCAGCGTAAGACTTACAATGACGCGCCGCTGATCTTCATCGTCGCGCTGCCGTTCAACAAGCCCTCGCTTCACCAACCGATCGATTAACTCAACGGTACTGTGATGCCGTATCTGAAGCCGCTCAGCGATTTCACCCACTGTCGCTCTCCTTCCCGCGGGCAACCCCTTGATTGCGAGTAACAGTTGATGCTGCTGCGGCTCCAGATCAACCGCATAAGCAGCTTCTTCACTATAGCGAAGAATGCGACGAATCTGATAGCGAAACTCTGCCAGAGCCTGATAATCAGTGAGAGAAATACTCTCTTCATTCATAATTCTTCTCTTTTACTTCTTTACAAAGCGCTTGTTGTGATCGTAGCATGCTACTCCAACGAAGTCAATGAGGGGAAAGCATATTGGCTTGAGGAGTCATTACTTCCTCATTAAAGCCCGGCGCGGTAGAAGTAAACGCAGATTGAGAACACGCTCTCGCTGGCGCTCTTCCTCTAAATTGCGCATTCGTGCTTTGAGGAGATCTCCAAGTGAGACGATACCTAACAGTTTTTGTGGCTGATCGCGTTCAACCACAGGGAAACGGGTAAAACCAGATTCAGCCATGCGATACACAACAGCTCGGAGTGGCTCATCAGGATAAGAAACAACTGGTTGAATATGAACAAATTTCTTCAATTGATCATTCTCATCCTGGCCATCCTGTCTTTGCAAAATCTTCTGTAGCTCTTTGCGGGTCATCACGCCAAGGAGAGCTTGTTCTGCATCCATAATGGGGAACAGACGTTGAACACGGCTCTGATCGGGAACATCCTGTAATAATAGTGTCAGATCTTTGGACGTCATCGTTTCTGAAAGTGCCACCACATTTGTACGCATCACCTCGCGCACAAACAGAATCTCCAGCGGATCGATTGCATACTCGCGGCTGAGATGATAGCCACGCCGACTAACCTTCTCGGTGAGAATAGAGCGGCGCATCACCAGGACCGTAAAACCATGCGCCGTGATAACAGCAATCAGCAGTGGTAAGAGTGCATTCATATCGTGCGTCAATTCGAGCGCGAAGATAATAGCGGTGAACGGAGAACGCATCGTTCCTCCCAGAACAGCGGCCATACTGATAAGCGACCAAAATCCCGCACCTTCATTGGGTAAGAAGAGCCCTTCAATCCCACCAAGCGCTCCGCCAATCATGAGTAGGGGCGCCAGGACGCCGCCTGATGTTCCTGAGCCAAGTGACATTGACCAGATGAGTGATTTGACGATAAGAATGCCAAGAATTAAGCCCGTTGTGGCATTGCCCTGAAGCAGGCTCCCAATCATATCATAGCCAACACCGAGCGCCTGAGGAAAAATCAAGCCTCCAATTCCGATGATCAGGCCACCGATAGCCGGCCACCACATCCAATGGATCGGTAGGAGGTGGAATAAATCCTCGCTGGCATAGACTGCCATGGTCAAAAGTGCGGCAAGCGCACCCGCCAACACTCCTACGAGGACGCATCCAAGAAATCCTCCGACGCCAATAAACGCAGTGTGTGGCGGCGTGGGAAAGAGTGGACCAGGTCCGAGGAGATAATAACGCATAATGGCTGCGACCGCACTTGATAATGCAACGGGGACCAGACTACGTGGCTTCCACTCAAAAAGCAAGAGTTCGACGGCAAGCAATACAGCGGCGATAGGAGAGGCAAAAGTAGCCGACATCCCTCCAGCTGCACCTGCGACCAGTAAAATCTTGCGCTCAGCACTGGTAAGATGAAAAAGCTGAGCTACCATTGATCCAACGGCTCCTCCCGTCATGATAATTGGTCCTTCAGCTCCAAAGGGACCTCCCGAACCGATCGAGATGGCAGAAGAAAGTGGTTTTAAGAGCGCCACCTTTGGTTCGACACGGCTTCCGTTGATAAGGATAGCCTCAATCGCTTCAGGAATACCATGTCCACGGATACGCTCTGAACCGTAACGAGCCATAAAACCAATGATGAGGGCACCAATCACAGGAACAATCACTTCAAAGAGACCGAGATGATTGCCCGCAGGAGAAACAAGATCGGTACTCCAGCGCTGAAAGAAAAAAAGGTTGGTGAAAAGCCCGATCAACCGGAGCAGAATCAGCGCAACGAATGCGCTGATAATCCCAATACCAAGCGCCAGGAAAGAGAGCAGGATCATACGAGAGTTTGCGGTAAAGTCCCCAAGTTTACCTAATGCTTCATGGTTTCCCAAATTTTTAAATGAATGGACAAAACGCGGCCACAGCGTGAAAAACATATATCCTACTCCTCTTTCTCCATATATTAAATATTATCTCTTCTTTTCCATTTTTATTGAATAAGATAGATACAATCTCTTGGGAGTACTTGATTCCTTTGATTTTGTATCGCTTTACGATACAAATATACACAACAGGAAGAAAGATGTCAAGAAGGTTTCATGATTATACGTTGCTCACAAAGAAGCGATAGCAACCCCAAAAGTGCAGGAATGCCAGAGGGAATCGGTCAACAACAACTTTTGCGAAACCCTGTGCATAGAGAATAGAGTGCTTGACACGCTTCTCAAGGTTCGGTATCCTTTGTGTAAAAGATAACGGCGAAGCAGATGATACCTCTCCAGCATTTGAGCGCATACAGATTGCAAGCAACCTTACATTTTCTGCTCTAGAGGAGATAAATATAGGGCTTTGGAACATACACAAACGATGACGGTTGAAGAATACCTTCATCTAGATAAAACCGATGCAGAAAATCGCTATGATTACGTTGACGGCCAGGTATATCTGATGGCTGGAGGAACATTTAACCATAGCACGATATGCGGCAATATTTATAGCGTTCTTCGGAATCTCCTTCAAGGGAAACCATGCCGTGTATACAATTATGTACACATAGACACAAATCATGTTCCCTTCTTAGAACAGGTGCCTGCATACGACCTCTTATAGCGGAGCAAGGTTCTTGTCTTTCGAAATATTTATCGTCTCCTGTGCGGTGCGAAATTCCCTGGGGCTGATACTATACTCTTTGTGAAACGCTCTGTTGAACGTGCGTGTGCTTTGAAAGCCACAATCATATGCGATCTGGGTTATATGCTTGTTTGTGCTTAAAAGCATATGACGTGCCCAGCTTACGCGAATGCCGTTTACATAATCACTGAAGCTGACGTTAATTTTTTCGGAAAAAACTCTGGACAAGCGATATTTACCGACACCCAGGGTTCTGGACATATCATCGAGAGAGAGCGGTTGCCTGAAGTTCTCGTTTATAAAATGGATGATTTGATAAATGACATCAAAATAATTGGCGTCGACATTCGAAATCAGTTCCATTTGTGGCAGCAACCGCGAAAGGATAATGTGTATATACGCCTTGCAGATAGGTGAACACACAAGCTGGCTGGCAGCACTATTGCGATTACATTCATCGATCAGCGTATGTATGGCATAAGGCACATCCTTATGAAGTTGATCACTGCTGACAAAGGGATTTTGGGGATGAAATTTCATGAGCGTATTAATAAAATCGCCCACAAGTGCCACATCGAGAATGACAATAATACAGTGTGTGTCTGTTTTGTCTGTCGGAGTATGATAGCTGTGTACGCTATTAGGAAATATGACAGAAAGATCGCCGCCTTTTAATAGCTGCTTACAACCATTGATTGAATTTTCAATTTCTCCGTCCTCCACATAGAGCAGTTCAAGTTGGGCGTGAAGATGTGGCAAAAATTCCAGATTTTCTGCTCGGAAAATCAGCAGGTCACCCACGCGATTCTGATAAAACGGAATCAATAGCTCCCTCCATACTGCAATATATGGCTAAAACAAAATACTTTCTGTCAAGTATTATAGGATGTTGTGTGCTAACATTCAATCGTAAATTGACCATGGCAGAAAGATTATGAGATATTCGCGCTACCGCGTAGTAGCGCGCTGAGCCAGATTATTTTAGGGAGCAATACAAATGAAAAAAGAATTTCATGTGGCCGTTATCGGAGACGATTTTTCAGAAGGCAGCAAGACACATCCTTTTCGAAGCATTTCCCAGGCGGCAAAGGTCGCAGAGACAGGTGACAAAATCATCGTCCACGAGGGTGAATACCGTGAATGGATAAAGCCTGAACACAGCGGCTATAGCAATATCAATAGAATTACATACGAAGCAGCTGAGGGCGAAAAAGTCGTCATCAAAGGTTCGGAGCGCATACAGAACTGGGAAAAGCTTGAGGGTACAGTGTGGAAAGCGCTTCTCCCAAACACGCTTTTCGGTGAATATAATCCCTATAAGGAGACTGTCAGCGGCGACTGGATGATTTATCCGGATATTTACCGTCACACCGGAGATGTCTATTTGAATGGAGTATCCTTTTACGAGGCAAATTCCATCGAAGAGGTGAAAAACGCGCAGAAGCGCGAAGGTGTAGTCGTTGTTCCGTGGACAATGAAATTTGAAAAAATACTGCATCCTGAGCAGACAATATATCAGTGGTACAGCGAAGTAGACAATGAGAACACGACCATTTATGCAAACTTTCAGGGCGCAGATCCGAATAAGGAACTGGTAGAAATCAATGTCAGAAAATGCTGCTTCTACCCTGTGAAAACGGGCATGAATTATATTACGGTAAGAGGATTTGAGATGGCTCAGGCCGCCTGCCCATGGGCTCCGCCAACTGCCGATCAACCCGGCCTTTTGGGTGCCAACTGGAGTAAAGGGTGGATCATTGAAAACAACGTTATCCACGACGCAAAATGCAGCGCCATCAGCATAGGGAAGGAGGCCTCCACCGGTCATAACCTCTCCACACGCAGGCATCAAAAGCCTGGCTATCAGTACCAGATGGAGGCGGTCTTCCGTGGTCTCCAGAGCGGCTGGAGCAAGGAGAAGATAGGCTCGCATATCATCCGTAACAATGTCATATACGACTGCGGACAGAATGGCATCGTCGGCCATCTGGGCTGCGTTTTCAGCGAAATTTACAATAATCATATCTACAACATCGCGGTAAAGCATGAGTTCTTCGGCTACGAGATCGCAGGCATCAAGCTTCACGCTGCTATCGACGTGAAGATCCATCACAACCGCATCCACAACTGCACGCTCGGCACCTGGCTCGATTGGCAGGCCCAAGGAGTCCGCATCAGCAGTAACCTCCTCTACAACAACGACCGCGACCTGATGATGGAGGTCACCCATGGTCCCTATCTGGTCGACAACAACATTTTTGCGTCCGATTACTCCTTCGACAACGTTGCCCAGGGCGGAGCGTATGTGAATAACCTCATCTGCGGCAAAATGCGTATAGAGAAGGTGCTGGATCGCTCCACACCCTATCACTTTCCGCACACCACTGAGGTGGCCGGCACAGCAGTGGTATATGGAGGCGACGACCGCTTTTACAACAACATCTTCGTCGGTGGCAAAGACATCGAGAATTGTGGGACAGCCGGCTTCAATCCAAACACAGTCTCCTATGAGGAATATGTCGAGCAGGTGCTCGGTCACGGCGTCGGAGACCTCGATATGTTTCAAAAGGTCGAGCAGCCGGTCTATATCGCCGCCAACGCTTATTTAAACGGCGCTGAAGGCTTTGACCGCGAAAAGAACGGCTACTATAGTAAGGCATTTGACCCCGACGTAAAGATCATCGAAGAGGGAGACACGGTTTATCTTGATATGAACGTAGAAAAAGCGTTGCTAGACATTCCAGCAAAGATCGTTTCTACCGAAATGCTCGGAACAGTACGCATTGTGGATGCCATTTTTGACGATCCGAACGGCGAGCCGATTGCCCTCGACACCGACTACACCGGGGCACTCAGGGAGGGTAAACCTGTCGCAGGGCCGATTGAGGGACTTAAAGCGGGCTTCAATCACATAAAGGTCTGGAACTGACTTATCCTTACGCTCTTGCTTCGTCGGATCCCTGCAAGGCCTGAAGGCGCTGACGTGTTTTGCAGGTTTTAGGGTGTTCCAGACCCAAAACCTGCTCTCGAATGTGCAAGGCTCGATGGTACAACACCAGAGCAGCTTCCCATTGTCTTTGTTGTTCGTACAACCTGGCATAATCGTGAAGCGTCTCTGCCACATCTGGGTGACCGGAACCCAGGCTCTGCTCTCGAATGCGCAGAGCTCGTTCATACAGGGGGATAGCCTCCCCATATCTTCCCTGTTTGTAATACACATTCGCAATGTCGTTGAGCGGAAAGGCTACCAGCGGATGGTCTGGTCCCAGGCTCTGCTCCCAGATATGCAGAGCTCGTTCATACAGGGGGATAGCCTCCCCATATCTTCCCTGTTCGTAATACACAAGTGCCAGATTGGTGAGCGGGGAGGCCATCTTTGGATGGTCTGGTCCCAGGCTCTGCTCTCGAATGCGCAGAGCCCGTTCATATAGAGGGATGGCCTCTCCATATCTTCCCTGTACCTTATATACGTTTGCAATATTATTGAGCGGAGAGGCTACCTTTGGATAGTCTGGTCCCATACTCTGCTCCCAGATATGCAGCGCTCGTTCATATAGGGCGATGGCCTCCCCATATCTTCCCTGCTCGTGATACACTCTCGCCAGGTTGTTGAGTGGAAAAGCCATATTTGGATGGTCTGGTCCCAAGCTCTGCTCCCAGATATGCAGCGCTCGTTCATACAGGGGAATGGCCTCTCCATATCTTCCCTGTTCCTTGTATACTATCGCAATATTATTGAGCGGAGGGGCTACCTTTGGATGGTCTGGTCCCAGGCTCTGCTCCCAGATATGCAGCGCTCGTTCATACAGGGCGATGGCCTCCCCATATCTTCCCTGCTCGTGATACACGAGCCCCAAATTGTTGAGTGGAAAAGCCATATTTGGATGGTCTGGTCCCAGGCTCTGCTCCCAGATATGCAGCGCTCGTTCATACAGGGGAATGGCCTCCCCATATCTTCCCTGCTCGTGATACACTCTCGCCAGGTTGTTGAGTGGCTTGGCCACCAGCAGAGCATTTGATTCCAGGCTCTTCTCCTCCTGATCCTTCTCGCCTTGCTTCGTAGAAAGGATTGCTATGGTGTTGTGTGCGAGAGCTCTGTCGGGATGTTCCAATCCAAGCTGGCGTTCGCGGATGTGCAGCGTAAGCAAGAAGAGGGGTTCTGCGCGTGCGTACATCCCACGTTCGTATAAGTAACAACCAGCCCTGTAGAGTACCTCTGCCGCTTCGGGCGAGAAGACCTGATACTGTTTAATCAAAACCTCACAGTTCAGAGCCTGTTCCAGCAAACGTTGAGCGATGGGCCAGGAAGCAACCTCCTCCGGCTCGTCAGGGAAAACGTGATAGACCGCACGCACAAACCGTTCGGCCCAGTGGTGCTGCTCTGCTGGCGTCAGGCGCGCCTGTTGCACTGCCTGCACCAGACGATGTAGACTCAGCTGGCGCTCTTGTCCAACCCGTTTGATCAGCGAAAAGGAGAGCAGCGTGGAGAGCATCTGGTTGAAGCGCCACCGATCGGCAACCGCTTCTCGCAGCGCCTGGGGCCAAAACAGTGCTCCCTCGATCACCAACTCTTCAGGGATAAAATCAGGGGCAGCAAAGGCACAGAGCTGCAAGAACTCCGCTGCCGCCGGATCATCCCGTTCAATTTGTTCAAAGGCCAACTGCCAGGTGGTGGCGATCGAGTCGGCATAGCCCGTCATTTGGTTGCCCCGGCGTGCGAGGAGGCGATGCTGATAGGCCTGATACAATTGCAGGTAATCGGCCAGGTCACAGCTCGTTTCTTCGAGATAGGCACCGGCCTGATCGATAGCCAGGGGGAAAGACCCGAGAAGCCGGACAATCGCACTCGCCTCCGCTTGCTCTTGTAGGGTGGCGTTATCGCGCCCTGCTCGCCGTAAGAGCAACTGGGTGGCATCCTCTAATGATAAAATATCGATCTCTATCGACGGCGCCAGAGCGACCGAAGCACTGGCACGGGTGGTAAACAAGATGCTTCCCCAGCCTTCCTTCGGCAGATACGGCGGCAACCACGTGAGGTCATCGGCGTTGTCATAGATCAGCAGCCAGGGCTGGGGACACTGTTCGAGCCAACGCAGGGCATGGTCAATCAGCACGCGTTGTTTCCTATCTTCCTTTGCCCTCAGCTCAGAAACGTGCTCGGTAAAAGCAACAAAGCTTGCCATGGCAGCTTCCTCGCTGGCAGCGTTGATCCAGATAGTATGTACGTAGCGTTGCTGTGCTCTGGCCTGGTAGGCGTATTCAATAGCAATCTGTGTTTTGCCGATGCCTCCCAGACCCTTGATGACCTGAGAATACGTCTGGGCCACCAGGGGTGGTGATGGAGACGCAGATGCGGCGAACTGCTGATGCAGTTGCTCAAGCACCATCTGCCGTCCGGTAAAGTGGGGATTACGTAGAGATGGCACGATCCAGATACCCCGTTCACGAGCGTCCATGGAAATCTCGTTGCTCCCACTCGCCTGTTGCGCTCTTTCGTCAGATGAAGATGAAGAGATCCGATCGCGTAGTGCATCAAGCCAGCGCTCATCCAGTGGGATCTTTTGATGCGCCTGTTGCCAGATGGCACGAATCTCCTCTTCCTCCTGCCCGGAAGCCAACGCGTGCTGTTCGATAGCGTATGCCAGCAGTCTTTGCAAATGGGAGGTTTTCGGATAACTCTCGCCAACTTCCCAGCGGCTCACGGCTTTCCGAGAGATACCAAGCAGCGTGGCCAGGTCAGCCTGAGTCAATCCAATGGTCGTGCGCAGGCGCACAAGCGTTTGAGCAAAGGCATAGTCGCGCTCGCTATAAGGAAAATGGTTCATCGTGATCATCCTTCCCGTATCCTGTGGGAGCGCATCAGAGAGAGGAGGAAAAAGGATCTGGGCATCAGTATTGGGCAGTGCTGGGCAGTGTTGGGCAGTGCACTGGATCTGATCTGTCGGTATACTTCTCATTGTTGGATACGCTCCACGTGGATCCATTCTGATGGGGGAGATCTGGAGGACTGTTCAGGGACTTCAGATCTCCCGTGGTCTTCTTCCCTATAATAGCATAATACCAGAGGATTGGAGAGAAAACCAGAGCTTCGGGAAAAAAAGGAATACCACCACACAGAGCGCACAATAAAAAAAGGACGAGCAGAGCATTCTGCTCAAGAAACACCCAAGGAGAACATTCATGAGTACATCCCCATCATCGAAGCCAACCATTATATTTGCCCACGGAATCTGGGCAGACGGCTCATGTTTTAACAAGGTGATTGCGCCACTTCAAGCAGAGGGATATGAAGTGATCTCAGCTCAATATGGGCTTGATAGCGCCGAAGCGGACGTGGCTGCTGTCATCCGTACGCTAGGGCGTGCCAGCAATCCTGTTATCCTGGTTGCTCACTCCTATGGCGGATCGGTCATTACCGCTGCTGGAACCGACAAGCGCGTGGTTGGGCTGGTATACATCGCTGCGCTTGCCCCAGACGAAAGTGAGACGTCGCAGAGTCAGCAAGGCCAGTTCCCGACCACAGAGATCTTCTCTCATGTTAGCCTCTCGGATGGACGAGCCTGGATGCTGCCGTCAGGCATTAAAGCCTTTGCAGGAGATCTATCCGAGCAGGAGCAGCAGGTCGCCTGGGCGACCGCCTTCGCGCCCGCTGAAGACCTGTTCCAGCGGAATGCTCCGGGGGTTGCCTGGAAGTCAAAGCCGAGCTGGTACATTGTAGCCACGCAGGATAAAACCGTCCACCCTGAATTGCAACGCTTCGTATCGAAGAGAATGAATGCAAAGACCTATGAAATTGCCAGCAGTCATGTCCCGATGCTTTCCCACCCTGATATCGTCCTTGAGGTGATCCGTACTGCAGCACAGTCTGTTCAAGGATAATCCACACCAGCAGCAAGCGTGCTGGGACCAAAGGCTGATGAAGGACTAGCAAGTGCTTCTCAACAAGGAACTTCTGCTGAAATACGCGGCAGAAGTTCCTTTTTCTCTGTGCTAAACCCTCCTGCATTGGAAGCGGAATCGCTCTATGACTTTTGAGTCACCAATGGCGGCATAGAGCAACAAATTTCGCATTTCTTCGATAACAAGGTGAGACTACAAACACAGCCTATTCAACAGTATAGAGATATGCCAAATAGTCTTCAGAAACAAAGCAAGCATAATCACAACCTTATTCATTTATGAGGAGAAAAGTATTGGGAAACGATCCTTTAGATGTAGGTGTGGGTCTGGAGTTCAGTCTTTTTATCTTAGAAAGATATCAGCGCAATGGGCTGTTGCAGGCTGAGCTACATCATGTGCCTGGAATAAAAGGCAAATGTATTGGCTATCTTCAGCTTGCTAAAGGCAAAGTAACATCTTGTTCTGTCAAGAAAGATGGGCAACATATATTGATAGATAAAAACACGCTCATACGCGTGGACAATGAGCGTGGCCCATTCGAGTGGAAACTCACGGCCCTTCCAGACCCACCCTCATCCAAGCCAAGTGAGGAGACGCCTGTTACAGAAATGCACTCACCAATACCAAGGAAGACGGCGCCACTTGATCGCGAGTTAGAACGATTAACAGGGTGGACATCTACTCAAAAGTATATGTTGTCTGCAGTATACGACGCCATCGATGGAAGGAGAACCATTGATGAAATCAAAAGAGAAATTCCACTGACGCCAGGAGGGATTAATGAGGCTTTACGTATACTTCTGGCCCTAAGAGTGATTATTATTCCACAAGGAGGAAGCGAAATAATATGAACAAACCCATCACATCTAGTTTGCCGACAGAAAACAATCGGCGCTGGTCTCCAGATGATTTAATAGACCAGCCCACTCAAAGTAATAATCTGGTTCAATGGTGGTATAGCCACACCGCTATCCCTGAGGTTGCTACCAACGCAAGCTTTATTAAACGCGAGGCATCGCGCAAATCGCATCTACTTTCTACGATTATTTTTTGGCTCTTCGTGATGTTTATTTCGTTTATCCCAGCATGTTTCGTCGTTCCCAACCATTACATTATCTTTGTTGATCTTGGGATGCTGATTATTTGCCTCATGGCCATTTTTTTCAATCGGTCTCAACAGCCAAAAATAGCCAGTATCTTACTCGCTGTTGGTTTTGAATTAGCTCTCACTGCGGTTATCTTTACCACTCTGCCATTAGACGAACCAAGTATCCAGCAATATGAGCTTTTTGTGTTTGGCGAACTTCTTTGTGTCTCGCTTTTGAACCCTGGCAGTGTCTTTCTCGTTATGCTCTACAATATTGGTGTGATTGCGGCCAGCCTCTTTTTACAACCTCATACAGCCATTCTGGCACAAGACTTACAGGCACAATGGGCTGCTATTCTGATCAGGCCAGTCGCTGTACAATTCCTGGTTGCATTTGTCAGTTGGTTATGGGTTCGTAGTGCGTTCCAGGCCATCAAACGTGCCGATCGTGCTGAGATGATCGCCAAGCTAGAGGAGCAGTTAGAAGTGGAGCGACGTACACTGGACGAGGGTATTAAGCTTATTCTGGATACCCATGTCGCCGTAGCAAATGGAGACCTCTCTGCTCGTGCACCTCTTACTCAGAATAATGTGCTGTGGCAGATCGCACGTTCATTAAATATGCTGCTTGATCGCTTACAGCGGGCATCGCGAGCAGAGAAAGAGCTGCAACGCGTAAGGCAGGCGGTAACTTCAACGGTACAAAACATTCAGTACGCGACGCAATTAAATCAGACGCTTAGCTTGCCTCTCACACAAGTTCCCGAAATCGATCCACTGATCGTTGAGATCCAAGGCAAAACGTTTTCTTATGGTCCATCTCTCTTTGGAAATCGCACAACCGGTACTGCTACGCGAGACGACCCATCAATGCGTGCCGATGACGACACTCACTTCCCAGGCATATAGAACATACCTTTCATCTGCGCTATCTTATTTCAAAAACAGATACGCTATAGCATAAAAGGTTGTAAATATGGCAATAAAGATCTCCTGAAAATAGTCAAGCCAAGACTTCGGGAGATCTTTATGCCATCTTATATGTCTTGTATTCCTCTCGGAGCGAGATCTTTGATAAAGGTTTTTTCGCTCGCTCCCCTCTACTTTTGTGATGCTATTCTTCTTGTCGAAAGGATTCGTTCGCAATGGAGTCAAAGAAATCATTATCTGCCGTCCATGTTTTGTTACAGGCACTTGAGGAGGAGGGGGTTACCCATATCTTTGGGGTTCCTGGTGGCCCCCTTGTCCCCTTATTTGAAGCCTTAGATCAAAGGCAACATATTCAACCTATTCTGGCTAAACACGAGGAAGGCGCCGCTTTCATGAGCGAGGGCTATGCTCGTGTCAGACACGGGTTGGGAGTCTGTTGTGCTACCAGTGGACCAGGCGCGACAAATGCTCTTACAGGAGTTGCCAGCGCTCATAGTGATTCAATTCCTTTGCTGGCTTTGACAGCTCAGGTTTCCACAAGTGCCTTCGGAATGGGCGCAGTACAGGATAGTAGTAGCGGTAACTGGAATGTAGATGTGGTTGATGTATATCAAGCCGCAACGAAGCTTTCTCTGATGCTGCAAAGTGGACAACAAATGCCACAAATGATTCGCCGTATGCTACGTACAGCGCTTTCAGGCCGCACAGGTGCTGTCCACCTCAATCTGCCAGCAGATGTGGTGAAACAGCCTGCCACGGCGATGACGCGTCCTATTTCAGCGTATCGCTCGCACGTCGTTCCGGCAGGAGACCCCGAGGCAATCGCACAAGTAGCACAAGTATTGCATAAAGCCACGCGACCAGCTCTCCTTGCGGGTCATGGTGTCAACCTTGCAATGGCCTGGAAGCCGTTACAGCGTATCGCCGAAGCCTTACATATACCCGTGGCCACAACGCTCAAAGGCAAAAGTGCCTTTTCAGAAAGGCATCCTCTGTCGTTAGGCGTCTTCGGATTTGGCGGTCATCCTCTCGCAGAAGAGTATCTGTATTCCGAGGCAGTTGATGTGTTGGTTGTTGTGGGAAGCAGTCTGGGTGAATTCCAAACAAATGGCTGGGATCAGCGTTTAGCACCCGAACATCGGATACTTGTGCAGATTGATCTCGATCCGCAGATGATTGGCAATATTTACCCTGTTGACTATAGCATTGTGGGCGACGCAAACTCTATCCTCTCAGCGCTTGCCGATGTCCTCACGACGTCAATGCCTGCCATACCACGCGAGACATACCATATATTGGAACAGATGCATATGAAGACTCCCCGCTATTATCAAGCCGAGGCGCTGCAAGAGGGAAGCGAGACGCTTAAACCACAGGCAGTGGTTGCTAAGATGAGTGAAGTATTACCGGATGAAACATTGTTCTTTGTCGATAATGGAAACTGTCTATCGTGGGCAGGCCAATTCTATGAGGCTCGCCAGCCGGGAACAGTATTCTTTGCGACGAATGTTGCTTCAATGGGATACGCGATTGCGGCCGCCATTGGTGGTCAGATCGCGGCCCCTCATACGCCAGTTGTGGCTCTGCTCGGCGATGGTGCATTTGGAATGAACGGTATGGAGGTTCATACAGCGGTAGAGTATAACCTCCCTGTTATCTGGATTGTCCTCAACAATGGAGGACATGGTATGGCTTATAATGGAGAAATCATGCTCACCAACAAATCATATCTGACCATTTTTCAGCAGCCTCTAGACGTCGCCACCATTGCACGCAGTCTGGGAGCACATGCCTTCAAAGCGCTTAATCTTGCCGAATTTGAAGAAAGTTTAAAGCAAGCGCTTGCTTTACGCTTACCCTGTATGATTGAAGCTGTGGTAAACGTTGACGAAATACCTCGTTCGCTACAGCAGCGAGCAGATACCCTCAAAGCTTTTTTTGGCAAGTAGAGCACTTTCAAGACAGGTGACAGGAAAGTTTTTTCGAAATCTGTGCTTGTCGTATAAAAGATTGCTTGTAACGACGTTAGCAATTATATATATGATCGGTTCGTGGCGCATCGCTTTACTTAGAGAAGGATGCATATAAATGGGATTATTTAAACAGCCGTCTTTATTCTTTCAATCGCATGGCATGCAGCGCAGCCAACCAAAACGTGTGGGTATCAAAGCGGCAGGATATAGTCTTCCTCCCCACGTTCGTTATAACGATGATCCTATCTTTGAGCAGATCATTAAAGAAAAAAATGCGCAAGGGATATCAGAAGCAGATCTTTTTACGGGCATGAAAGATCGGTGCTATTTACAAAAAGATGAACGACTGGAAATGCTGATGATAAACGCTGCACGTCAGGCCATGCAGCAAACGCATCTGGATCTGGGAGATATTGATCGGCTTTACGGCTACGCATCAGTACCAGAATTTTACACGCCCAATGGTCTCTACGCCGTTCATTATGGACTGAGACTTCCTGAACAGACATTGGTTATCCCTATCAATAACGAATTTAGCACTTTTTTGCTCAGCGTCATTGAAGCATGCAATGCTATTGTGGCAGGATATAGCAGGCATGCGCTGGTCGTGTGTGGAGTCAACTGGACAAAGTATATGGATTATACACAAGGGCATGCTCTCAGCGTTGGAGATGGTGCGGGGGCTGCTGTTGTGGGTGAGGATGCCGACTTTGTATTAGTTGACTATGCGACGCAAACAATCAGCGGACAATATGGAGCCATGACTATGCAGGTGCGTGATGGTGGTACTCCCACGTATAAAATTATGGAAGATGAGGGGATCTACTCATTCCAGGTGTCAGCAATGCAGGGGATACCAGAGATGGTTCGAGCTTTATTGAAAAAGCATGGCCTGATAGGAAACGACATTGCTCTGATTACTCATCAGGCGTCCCGCGTGCTTATGGATCACTGGTCCCAACAAATTCAGCCAGGAGAATACCTCGACACGCTAGAGCAGTTTGGTAACTTGACCTCAGCGTCTTATCCTGTTACGCTGGCATATCATTATCCAACGATTAAAGCCGATTACCTTGTACTCGCTGCGGTTGGGGTAGGCTATCATCAAACGGCCTTGCTCTTTCGGCGCTAGTATTTCGGCTGTGGTCCTAACTCCATCCAGGAGTAGGCTACGGATAAATGTCGCGACCTCGTAGACTGCAATCAAATGAAGAACCGCTCTGAAAGCGTCAATATTTTTCTATCGACATTATTCATGCTGATAGAAAAATATGACGCTTTCAATACGTATGAAGCAACATGATACGACAAGAACTCATTCATCCTTTTGCTCTTGATGATCCTCAATGGTTCTTAGATGGAACGATTTAAGTAGCCAGAGAACGATCTATCAGGGTTCGGCGCATTCAGGCGCGGTACCTGCCAAAACAAACGCGTAGTAAGTGTGTCTCCCTCATATGCTGAACTCGCTACATACCCAACAATGATCAGCTGCTCTAGAAGCGTGTGAATAGAAAACAGACGAAGATGGGCATGTTTTCCCTGGAGAGCTTTCATGATTTGGGATAAAGTAAGAGCGTATTCTTTTCCGGTCGGAAGAACTTGAAGCAATAGCACTTCGAGTTCTTTTTGTTCCTCATGATGTGCATTATGATGTGTAACCGCAGGCACTCGCTTTTTCCCTTTCATTGGGGAAAAATACACTTGAAAACGGCATGCAGTTGCACCTTGTAGCATACATGTCTGTTCCAGGATATGAACCTCCTGGTGATAGCGATGTGCTGCACCCTCAATAGCACCATGGAGGATGGGACATAATTTGCGTTCATTTTGATAGACTAAAATGAACTCATTCGCATCTTGAGAAATCATCTCATAGTTAAAGAGTGGCGGTGTTATCAGAGAGGACGCTTGCTTCATCTGCTGATGGGCTTGACTCATCATGAGCAGTAGATCGCGTGCATTTGTGACTTGTGAAAGAATTTGATCACAAATACGACTGGTCAACCCATTAAGAAGAAAATAGTGTCCATACTCACGTAAAAGAGCTGGTAAAGGCATATGAGTATCTTCGCTCACAAAAGAAACTGCCTGGACGACTAAATCATCTTGATAGACACGATCGATGATTGGACGTGTCGCAGCAACCCCACCAAGTTTGTATGCAGCTTCCCTATAGCGTTTAAAATAATGAGTTCCAAATCGTTCCTGGACAAATTTCTCAAATGTCACGAGAATGAGACCGTGCATATTTTATTCCTTTTTCTTATCTGACACCAACAGCGTGTAAAATGATGGATGTCTTCAAGGTGTTCTTATTCAATTTGAGCCGTAAATTGTGGGGACCTTAGCCCATCATGCATTGGACAATGAAAAACGGGAGTCGTTGCCGCTGACATAGGTGGAACGATCCAACCCCAGTCGGCCACAACATCTCGTCCTGTTTCTCGCTCACGTTGCATAAATGTCATAAATTGCTGCGAAGCGGTATGATGATCGACGATCATAACATGATGCTGTGCAAAGGAGGACAGGACTGCAACATTCAATTCAAGGAGTGCACGATCTTTCCAAAGAGAACGATTTTTTCTGGTAGAAAGGCCCAATTTCTCTGCAATGACAGGTAGCAGATTATAGCGTTGTTCATCTGCTAAATCGCGTGCCCCAATCTCAGTGCCCATATACCAGCCATTGAACGGAGCAGCGGTATAGGAGATTCCTCCGATCTCCAAGCGCATCTGAGAGAGGGCTGGAAGGGCATACCAACGTATCTGCATATCCGCAAACCAGGGATAGTCAGGATGCTCTATAGGAACCTCAAGCACAATCTCACGAGGCAGTTCAAAAAGACCAGGTGCACAATGAGGAACTTGAATGGCAACTGGAAGCAGATCAAAGGCACTGCGCCTTGCAGGTTCTTGCCATCCCCACTCTTTCATCTGCTGCGTCAAAGCGATATTGCCACGATCTCCTAAGACCGTGCCATCTGGTAATACATATCCTGCATACGAGATAATTTGTGGATTTATGATGCGTATCCCCATTTGATGAGGTAATTGTGGTGCAAATACCGATATGAGCGGTTGAATTTTTCCATGGTTGGTGGCAACAACTATATGCTGAATCAAGGCGGCAAAAATATCAGCCGCACTTGAGAGGTGTCGTTGATCAAGCAGTTTCAAGGATTGCCAGTGAAGTCGACCAATACAGCGAGAGCTATTGCGCCATGCCAGTCGTGCGCCATAAAGGAGCTCTTCAGGAGTATGAGCATAATATCCATAGCGCTCTATCTGTGATTGGACTTGAATAGAACGCTCTTGTGTACCTTGCCATCCTTCTTGCTGGAGGAACAAATAATATGCCTGCGCGGCCTCTTGTAAATTTTTACTGTCATGAATTTCTTTTAACAACAGGTTCCTTCCATTCTGGTGAAATATAAAGATCTCTATTGAACCAATATAATAAAGATTGACTATATATAGTGTCAAGAAAGCATGCGTATAGTGCTAAGAAGGTATAGGAGTATTTGGTATTAGATTATTTCTTTCCTTGTGAAGACCTGAGAATGTATACTTCTATTCTATGACTATATGGGCTGCTGCGAATAGGAATACACCAACACTGTAAATATTCAGAAAGAGGATCTAAAAGAGGGAAGGACGAGCTGTCCCAGAAGCGTCTGATGTAAGACAAGGAAAAGAGCAGAACAGGACCTTTCGCATCTCTGCTCATGCGATAGCGTGAAGGGTTACAGAAATCTGGTCATACAACCCTTTCTTTAGGATTCCATTCCTCCTCCACGCTCACTTCCTGTCGCTCTCCTTGAAAGCACGACAAGAGACGCACTCGAGACAAGGCATTTACGCAGCCTGAATCTCACCATTCTCTACTTGTATTTTGATCAGTTGCGCGTAGAAACCACAATATCGAAGCAGTTGATTATGGGTACCTTGCTCAACAATACGGCCTTGATCCAATACCAGAATGAGATCTGCATTGCGAATAGTACTGAGCCGATGTGCTATGATGACCTGGGTACAACGTAGGCGATTGAGATTCTGCTCAACAGCCCGTTCCGTCGTCACATCCAAAGCGCTGGTAGCCTCATCAAGCAAGATCAGCGCAGGTATGGCAGCCAAAGCACGTGCCAGAGCCAGGCGCTGACGTTGTCCACCAGAAAAGACGCTTCCTCCTTCTGAAAGCAGCGTTTCGTATCCCATAGGCATCTTTTCAATGTCTTCATGAATGGCGGCCGCCTGTGCCGCCGCAATAATCTGCTCCATATCCATGCCAGGATTATTGAAAGAGATATTGTCTCGTACCGACCCACTGAAGATAAAGGCCTCTTGTAGGACAACACCAAATTGTCTACGCACCTCTTGAAGGTTGAGTCTCTGTAACGAGATCCCGTCAAACAGAATATCTCCCTCGGTAGGAACCATTAAACCAATCAGCAATTTACCTAAAGTACTCTTACCTGATCCAGTTTTCCCAACCAGCGCCACCTTCTGACCAGGTTGGATACGTACCGAAACGTTCTTTAGAATAGGTGCTGTATTAGGATCATATTGGAAACTTACGTTTCTCAGTTCAAGCCCCCCTTGTAGCTTCGGAGGCATGAGCACCTGATGAAGATCTTGCTCTGCTTCGTTCCCCAGCACATCAACCAGACGATCAAAGTGCGCACGTGCCACCTGTACCTTTTGCCCACTAGAGGCCAGTGAACTAAGGGGTGTCAGAAAAGAGACAGCAAGTGTATTGAGCGCCAGCATGGCACCTACTGTCATTGCACCAGAGATTACTTGAGTCGCCCCAATCCAGAGGAGCAGTATGGGCGAGAGGAATTGCAAGATCTCAAAGACAATACCAACCACCGCCAACAGGTAATTACGGCGAATAGAGATATTCATTTCATCAAAAAAGAGATTTGTCCAATGTGCGAGAACTCGCTGTTCAGCGCCAGCCGCCTTTACAGTGGCAACACCAGCCAGAACCTCATTCAAATATCCCTGTGTTTTTCCCTGTGCCACCAGATCACGTACAGTCAACCGACGAATCGCAGGAGAGGTAGTCAGCAATAATCCCACCTGAACAACGCCAATGATGACCGTAATACCTGCAAAGAGCTTCGATGCCACAATCAGAGCGACAAGATAGACAATAACAGAAAAACCATCCAGTAAAGTAGAGACCATCTGACTCGTCAGGAGATCACGAATGGCTGCATTACTATCTACACGAGCCAGGAGATCACCATTCAAACGCATCTGGAAGAAACGATACGGTAAACTAAGCATATGTTCAAAAAAATGAACCATCATTTGAGCATCGATACGTGTCTGCAAATAAATGAGTAAAGACGTTCGCAGCAGCTTCATGATGCCCTGGATAAAAATCAGAAAGAGCATACTCATTCCCAGAAGCGTCAAAAGATTGCTGGCTTTCGTTGGAATAATGTAGTCCACTATCATCTCAGTTAACAGTGGTGCCCCTAACCCAATCAGTTGAAGTAAGAAAGAAAGGCCAATAATCTGAGCCACAACACCTTGTAGACGCGGCAAAGACCGCAGATAAGTCCACAAAGAGAGAGTACCAGTAGAAGCCTGCCGTTCGAATTGCGCTCCTGGTTCGAGCATAATCAAAATACCAGTAAAGCCCGCTTCAAACTCCTTAGGAGATAATTTCCTGCGTCCTAATGCTGGATCAAGCACATCTACATACTTGGAGGTCCAACGCTCCACAACCACGAAATGGTTAAATTCCCAATGGACAATCGCTGGAAATGTAATAAAACGAAAGTCATTCTTTTTTAATGAAACAGTGCGTACCCGCAGCCCATACTGACGAGCCGCCTTGACAATAGCAAGCGCAGAGAGCCCATCACGCCCCACGCCACAGCGTTCCTGAACGCCTGAAACGCTTGTTGCATATCCATAATAATTCAGAATCATCGCGAGACAACATGCACCACATTCAACAGCACTCATCTGTCTTAATTCATGAACACGCTTCCAGCGCTTTTTACGGCGTGAGGAGGATTTACTTTGTGTGGAGGGCTGTTTACGTACCTGCTCTTTGGTTTGCTCCAATGGAGGTGCGGCGGAGACGCTAGCAGGTCTGACATTTGTATCAGGTCGATGCGGAGTATTTCCTCGCACAACCTCACTTTGAACACCGGCAGAGGATGCCTGTGGAAAAACATTGCCATTGAGTGGAGTGCTTGGACGGCTGGGTAACGAAAGAGTATAAGCTCCGAACAGAGCATCCTTGCCTATCTTTCTGGCTGGACTGAGCAAGGGAAAGATTGCAGGAGGCAACAAGGAATCCTGAGCAAGCTCCTGGGAAGAACTGGGTAGCGACAAGCGAGGTGGTACCAGTATTCTCTGCCGATCCTCCTGTCTGGCAGTTTCTTCCGAAAAATGCACATTTTGTGCTTGTTCCATAGTGAGTCTATCCCTTTTATCTCATAACTACGCGAGGCTCTCTTCCTTAAAACCTTAAATGCTAAAGAATCCAGCATAGTTACTTTATTTGTGAGAAATTACTTTAAGCCCGGCAATGAGGAAAGCACGCTTTGCGATCCTGTCTGAATTTGAGCATTGCACAGGCTACCAGCGTAGATCTGAGGTGAAGCCACCTGCCTCATAGAAATCGTGACTGTAATAGATGGCCCTGTAATTATTTGTGCAAGTCCTCCTTGCAAAGCAAAACGGCTACGCGCTTCGTCAGGGCTAATAATCGCTGTATCCACATGTTCAACAGAGCCAGTCACGTTAATGGATGTAGGGCCAATACTCACAACGGCGGGTTGTCCAATATGCAGGTCTGTCCGATGATCAGATGAAAAAAAAAGCACTGCTACTACATCGGCCGCTACTTGTCCTACCATCTTCTGTTCCACAATCACTCCCTGGCTCTGGACCACAACCGGGACTTGTACAGACCAGGCAAATCCTCCCGCGGCGATAAGCAGGAGCAGAAAAACCCAGAAGAAGATTAATGCTGGAGGATAAGACACACGTAGTAATATCCCTTGTTCTTGTCTCTGTTGATACTGCTTCAAGGCACTTTCTCGAAAGATCGATTGTTCCGACTTAGGCATTATGATTTCCTCTGATCTCTCGCAGCCTGATTTTCTTATCTGGCTCACTGGACTCCTGCCTGACAATTGCAGGCAGGAGTCCAGTGAACGGGCAAGGCAAAGCTCAATGCAAGCAGACCGCATATATGTTCTTTACCTTGCTATACAGTAATACCTGAATTAAAACAGGCTATCTGGTATTATTAGAAGAGCAAAGATCCTGGTGTGACCTCAGGGGTACTGACATTCACGCCAGCTGCCTGTGTGCCAATACCGCTAATCCCGATACTGTTAATCGCCTGGGCTGCGGGGCTAGCAATATTGCCAACGGTACCAAGCACACCACCCACATTCACTGCCTGAAGCAGGCTACCACCGGTAACTTGATCCAGTTGCTCATCAGCAACCTCTTCCAAAACCTGCTCTTCGATTACTGCGTCCTTCTTCGTAAATTTAAACATGATAGACTCCCTTCCATTCATAAACGTTCGCCAGTTCTTGCTGACTTCAGAGATCTGCATAGATCCTGGCAACAACAATTAAATGTATACTTACCGAGCAATTCATCAATATTTTTACTTTATAAGCAAACATATCACATCGATGAATATCAATATAAACATCGGCAAGTAATTAAATACTCTATTAATGAATAACAGAGATTTTCGAGATTGTTGATAAATTACCAAATATTCAGGCATTTCAACGCTCTCACAATAGTTATCGGAGAAATGTCAAAAATGTTACGCGGTTCGTGGCAATTGCTGAAAATCTGTTTTGTTGGCTATCATATTTTCCGTATCTGCATCACTATTGACGTGATGTAGATCCAGCTCAAAGCAAGCGAGAGAAAGAAGCCAGGCCAGCATTTATCTCCATCAAGTACGCAGATCTCCTTTTAGCACGTTTATACAAAATCGAGCAGATAGCCTATTTGGCTAAGAAACAAGTAGCCACGCAACATTCTTATAAGTGCCTCGATAACAAATATGAAGTCATAGAAAATACCTTCTTGAGGAGCACAATGTACCAAAGACAAAGGCAAGCTCTTGACGGTTCACCAATTGAAAGTCTTTATCACAAACATTCACGCAATGTTTTGAAATATGTTCATCGTTATATTTTTTCCAAGGAAGACGCAGATGATTTATTAGTCGAGGTCTTCCTGGCTGCTATGGAAAGTTCTACATTATTCACATTGGAGATGGAAGAACAATTTGCCTGGTTGCAACGAGTAGCACGTAACAAAGTCATCGATTATCAGCGGAAAGTCATCAAATATCCTGCGGTAACGCTTGAAGATGTACTGGATAGCCCATTTATAGCTGATCATCTTACTCCTGAAAAGGCCGTGGTAAAACGGGAAGAAATAGAATTGTTACGCACCCACATGGCGGAATTACCAGAGTTACAACAGCAGGTATTGCAGCTTCGTTTCGAAGATGGTCTACGCACCAAAGAGATTGCATTAAAGCTTCATAGAAGCGACGGAGCCATCCGCTCCTTGCTGTTGCGTTCCCTTAATCTTTTGCGTAATCTTTATAGCTCACACGAGGAAGAACAGATTAATGGATAGTTGCGATGAAAAGCTGACACTTGAAAACGTGGATGAGCAGGTAGAGCAGTTGCTTATGCTGCCACAAGAGATTGAGCATGCAAATCTAACGCCTCTGGTCCGCACTGTCCATAATCTCCGAAGTGTCTACGAAGAGGACCGTAGGCTGGAACAGGTCTGGGCACGTCTTCAGCGTCATGTGCCCAATATGGGTGCGGTTGGCTCGCTAGAGTCGGTTGAGGAGATACCCACGAGCCCGGCAGTAGCGAGGGAAAAGAAAACGCTACAAAATTTACGTAGCAAAGACTTTAACCCAATCCTGCGCAGGCCAAATAAGCAACGACAACAACCATTGCGTTGGAACTGGTCCTACCTCGGCGTCGGATTAGTCGCAGCCATGCTACTCATTAGCTTTTTTACCTGGCCGTTATGGACTTATGCAATTCATAGCTTACAGACTGCAAGCATTCAACAGCCCACAAAGGTAGCAACACCTCAATCCCAGTCAACAGGAAATCTACCTGGAATGAAACAATACGCCGGGACATACTTCAAGATTCAGTATCCCACGGATTGGAAAATAACGAGTGTTGATGCAAGCGGCACAAGTTCCTCTTTGCAAAAAGTGCATTTCCGTCCATTGGCAACGAGTTCTGTAGAAGTTACTATCGATATAATGTCCAGCAGCAATTATTCCAATGAGCAGTTGTTGCAGATGGACCCTGATGTAAAATCGGGTACGCTACTAAGTACAAGTAAAGTAATCTATCATGGGATTCCCTGGGCGATAGGTGTCGTCGAACGCGCAGACTCTACGCAGACTCAAATGAGTAAATTTAAAGTGGCTTACTCCAATCAAGGGGCCCCACGGAGAATCGAGTTTGCCGCGACATCAGATATGTTTAATGTTTATTCAAAAATTTTTGATGCTATGTTCGCTTCGTTCTCTACGCAACCAGATCAGGTGGCTACATCTACACCTACACCCATACCTACACCAGCGATCACACCTACAGCCCAACCGATACCAACAAATACTGCAACGCCAACGATCACGGCGACATCGACACCAACAACTAATGTGCTCGATAACTTAAAAGAATATATCAACCAGTATTTCAAGATCCAGTATCCAGCCAACTGGATAGTTACCAATGTAGCAACAAAAGATGGCTACATACAAACCATACAATTTCGCCCATCTGCCACAAGTTCTGTTTTCGTCAATATCAGTGTCATGAACAGCAACCCTCTTTCGAGTGCCGAGCTGCTACTCACGGATCCAGATGTGGAACTGGGTGCATTGCTAAGCACGAGTACGGTTACCTATCATGGGATTCCCTGGGCGGTTGGGATCATTTATCTCGCAAATACAACACAAGCTCAAGTTGCATACTCTAACCTGAATGCCCCCTACAAAATCGAGTTTGGAGCGCCTCAGGATACGTTTAGTGCCAATACAAAGATCTTCAATGCCATGTTTGCTTCATTCTATCCGATACACTAGGGGTTCACGAAGACGAAACCATCTACTGACCGCTGCGTGGCTCATTTGTTGTGGATGGGTGGGCGAACAACCATAATTGTTCGCCCACTACTTTGCAGAACGCACCAGATACTATAAATGCTGGAGAAAAGTTCTCTATCAGATCCAGCAAACAACGTACAGCAAGTATGCTACCAAGAATTACGCATCAAGAGGAATGTTTCAAATATGAAGAAATTAAGAATAAATGGACAAGCCTTGCGTCAGCCTGAAAGGCCAGGGCAAGCGCAGAGCAAGGCGCACATTCATCAAAAGACAGACCGATTGGTTTCTCTGCGCGTTATTATAACCATGCCGGTACTCTTATTGATAGTTATTTTGGGATTTACCTCTTTCGTTAGAGTGAATAATGCCTATGCCAAAAGCATGTGTGGTATACTTTCCATTTGTCCAACACCCACACCCAATCCAATCCCTAAGCCGACGCCCACGCCTAATCCAATTCCTACACCGACGCCCACGCCTGATCTAATCCCTACGCCTACGCCCATACCTATACTTAATCCAACGCCTACACCTACTCTTAGCGCAACACCCACACCGAATCAGGCAATCACTCCACACGCAGTTTCGTCACCAACAGCGACACCTGGCGTATCGAGTGTGATAATCTCTAAAGGAGCAGGGCAAACACCTGGCCCCACACCAACAAGCATCTCCGTTACCAGGAATAGAAACCCGGAAAAACAGATGCAAAATCAGTTGGGAGAGAGTGGATTTTCACATATGATGATACTTATCGTGATTATTTTCTTATGCCTGCTCCTGATCCTGGGCACCGGGTTATTTTTCTTTCGCCGTATGCTTTTACCACCGATTGATGTGAAGATACCACCGAGTGGGGTCAGTTACTGGTTACCCTCCTCACAAATCTTTTCACCAAATAATACAAGTGGTATTCGTGCTAAGAGCGAGACTTTCTCCAGCATGCAGCATAATCAGAGGGAAAGCATATAGAGATTGTTTATGATCACCCTAACGCAGTTCTTCCACAGTAGGTAATTTCGTCCTGGGTCGCCACACTGCACTGCCCTCTTCATCTCTAGCAATGGTGCCTAGCCAGCCCGGCAGATTGGCATTTGAAGGCGATTGACTATTCATCAATATGTACAATTCCTGTGATTGCTTATGATAACGATGAATATATTCATCAATCTCAAATGGATTAAGCTTCTTGTCTCCATCCGACGAGATCGCTTCAAAGAGCGCTGTTTGTAAGCCTGACAGTTTCTTCGTATAATACTCATCGACCATCTGTCGTACACTGGCTCGCTCTGCTTTTGTCATCGATCTTGTTTGGAGAGCTGCTAACAATTCCTGCATTTGTTCCAGTTTTCCAGTCATTATTTCCACTCCTATTAAGCATACTTGAGATTTATTTCATCACAACGAGGATGAAATGTCCAGCGGTTTTCATTGCTTCCTTATGGCTGGATAACCTATATTACTCTTACCAGTATCATAAAACAAAGGGAGGTATCTCGTGGAATTCACCTTGAAGGCAAGCAACAATCGTATTGCCGTGCCTCGGTCTTCAGTTCAATCGATGGCCAGAGCAGCAATATGGCTGGATTTCCACGAGATGGATGCTCAACAAGGTAAAGCTCGCCAGCAGTGTCTGAAGAAAGCAATGTGAGAACTCTATATTTGCACAACACTATCAATCCCTGTGGAAAATTTTTAGCTGCTTGCATCTCATCAAGAGTGTGGAGTATCACTCGCATCCGTAGTTTCTTACACCATTGATTGAATTTTCAATTTCCCTGTTCTCTATATAGAGCAAATCAAGTTGGGAAGTTGGGCATGAAGGTGTGGCACAAAATATGGACAGATGAAGTGAAAGTGTGTTACTCTGGACAATAATGTTTCATCCAATGTGTGATGGTGAACATCAGGAAACATATAAAATCTGCTCTGGGAAAAGAGACATCCATTCACCAGAGATGACAGTAGAAAGCACAACTGCATGCCAGATGGACACATCCGTCAACATATCCGTTCGGGAATCACCGTATCAATCGTGCTCAAGCAAGACCAGCGAACAGGAAAACTGACCCGAGGCATCGTCAAGGACATTTTGACAAACTCCCCTTCTCACCCACATGGGATCAAGGTACGACTGGTCGATGGACAGGTTGGGCGCGTACAGAACATCGAGGAGTAATACCACACGAAGCGAACCTTACTTCCTTCCTCCTCCAAATCCGATGCAAGCCCAAGTGGAAATAGAGCCAACAGGGAGTGGGCCTAAGGCAAGCGACTTGCCTTAGGCCCACTCCCTGACCTCGACTACAACTACAGTCCAGCATAATCCCTGCACTGGTGCACAATTTTGGCGTGGTTCATTTCAACGGAGAGAGGCTGCTTTAAAAGCCGCGTTGGGCCGCATCAGCCTCTTGAGCAAGTCCGTTGAGGACTTCAAAGAATGCATGCGGTTGCCCAATAAAGAGTCCGTCTTTGATCAAACTCTGGAGTGCTGCATTGGCCGCTCCATGCGTCTCGGTCGGGCGAATAATCGAGATGGCAGGCAGTTTGCGGCTGAGGAAGATGGTTGGTTCGGGCATAATCAGATTGGTCTGAAAATCCTCGCCACCAAAAGGAGCCACGTTCAGATTAGGGAACGTCAAACCATTCGTAGGATCTGTCACCACAGGTATGTTGCCAGCTTTGTCGTGCCAGGTCTGAAAATGCGCTGTTTCGGTCGGGCCAATGCTCAGAAGAATACGCAGAACTTCGACGTTGGTGACGCGCTGTGCGAGAGACGGGTAGAGACTACTCCCCCCCTGCTCAATAAAGCCAAAATGGAAGCCAGCGGTATTAGCAATAGCCTGGATATGGTCTGGATTAACCGTATCATGATCGTCGCGAGGAATAGCAGGAAATTGTCCTTTGGAGAGATCTGGGATAGCCTGAGCAAAGGTATCTCCAAAATCGGGATTCCGCGTGCGGCTACGATACTTTGTCCACCAGCTTGTATCCACAGTAAGTTCCATCAGGTTGGTCAGACGACCAATCTGCTGAGCTCCCCGCGCTTTGCTACTTGGTAAGGTGCGAAAACGATCCAGGTTGACAGGTTGAGCTCCCTTGGAGATCAGATAAGCATTGAGCCAGGTAAAATGGCTCATCTCATCTTCGGTATTGTCGTGGATATACTGCGACATATCACCGTCGAGTTGAGCAATAGCATTGGTATATGCCTCATTTCCACTCCCACCCGGCAATTCTCTATCCTGAATGCCTGCCAATTCGTTGTATTGCTGCCACAAATCCGTTTCGATGATCTCGGCTGCAGACAAGAAACGTAGAATGGCGATGTCTCCCTGGGTAAGGTCACGGTTGGCGGTTGCGGCAAAGGCTGAAGTACCACTGGACAGCAATCCAGTACCGATAGCTCCTGCTGCTCCTACGAAACCTGTACGCAAAAAAGCACGACGGCTATCAAAGCTTCGCAAGTATTTTACCTTGTGTTCCATGATTTCTTCTTTCTGCGACTTATGCCGCATGTACATCTGGATCTGCATCTTCATCGAGACAAAATCAGGCAAAAAGTACATGTTACAAGTAGAGTGCTTACTAAAGAATATTTAATGCTGTATATTATCTGTGTGGCCACAAGAAGCATTGGTGTACCATTGATTCATACGTGTAGAGGTTACAGGTCTCGGTAGTGGCGAGTTGTCAAGGGGATTTTATCCATTCATGTTGTTGGTATTGATGAGTCAAAATATTCTTTCGTCAACGAACTGGTTGGTCGCATATTGACGATCGCGAAGGTGACCCTCTTCCTGAAGGCCCGGCTTTTCGAGCAGCCGTGTGGAGTCGAGATCAGGAAAAGACGACGCACTATCGAAGAGTGCATAAGAATCTCTTTGATAGCGCGCCGTCTTCCACAATTTGCACGTCTTAGTTCGTTCTCAGCAACTTCCCGTTGAGTTTCAAGTCGCTGCTTGAATTTCTTGACCAGTGCTCTAGCAGGAACGGGCTTCGGTCGACCAGTAAGAGGGAAGCGAAGCCCAGGGATTACCCGCCAGCGTGTCATCAGTGATATAGCGATATGTGATGCCAACTCCCAGACTATTCAAACTTGAGCAGGCACTGCGGAGATCACTGGCACTGGCCTCATAAATCAAAGCTGCAAAATCAGTCGACTTATATTTGCGCACCCATGAAGGTGCTTGAATACTGCCATAATCTGCGTAGCTCCCCTCAAATGTCACCAGAATATTCACCACATTGCCTTTGGCGAGCGCCCAGTCGGTTGCCGCGTACGTCCCCATATTGCCGATCACCAGATCGTGCGAGGAATTACCTTGTGTGTGAATATAGGAGTACAGATCTCTATAATAGCTCGCGGTGGTCGGATCATCAGACATCTCATCCAGGAAGATGCCATTGACTCCATACCAGCGATAATACTCAGCGATTTCTGCTTTTACATCAGCCTTCGAGCGAGCTCCATAACTCGTATGCACGTAGCCAACCACGTTCTGATTGTCATGCTGACAATGATCTACTGCCGCCGTATAACCACTATCGACTGCCGTGGCAGGGCCAGAATCCGGATTCAGAATGGCAATACTCTGAGATGGCATAGTATCACACATCGTGAACCAGTCATTGGTACCATTCACAACCTCAGGATAAAAATAAGCAGGCACAATAATCTTGTTAGTAGTCGCTCGAGGTGTAGGTGTACTGCCGCCTTTGTGTTTTTGTGGCGTATGTGAAGCATATGCACTACTCTTGACTGTACTGGCAGCATGAGCAGAACTACTACGCACAAGTACTCCGGAGATAATCGCAATTGCTACTAGAGTAAGCACGACGATTTGCATGATTTTCTTCATTGCCAAAATCCTTTTTGTTCTCGTTTGCTTTTTTAATCGTAAATCTTTAACGATCAGGAAACCCATACGCAGTGTATCATGAACGTAGAACATAGTTCAATGTAGAGAGCTCTACATCTATATAGTAGGGAACTATTCCTGGTCGGTTAAGGTAAGGTATGATACCACTATACGTTTTTGTACTCACAACAGCAGATCGAAATCGGCAAATTCTATCAATTCATCATTGAACCAGGAGAGAAACACATGGATGAACGAGATGAACGAGACACACCAGAGGTCGATGCATATCCCTATCTCAGTGGGCAGGCCGTGAGCGAGGCACCTATCCCCATGAAATCGAAGAAGGACAGGGAAACCGGGTCGGAATCGACCCCCTATCTTCCCAGGACAGATCTTCAGTTGCTCCGCCTCGACCACGCACCAGCCCTGCTTGCGTTCGAGCGGGAGAATCGAGCCTACTTCACGGCATCGATACCAGATCGGGGGGATGAGTTCTTCACCGAGTTCAATACGCGGCATGCACAACTACTCGCGTGGCAGGCTACCGGGACGGATTACTTCCACCTGCTAGTGACCGAGCGCGGCGAGGTGCTGGGGCGAGTGAACTTGACTAAAGTGGCAGATGGGTCGGCGGAACTGGGGTACCGGATTGCGCAGAAGGCGGCGGGGCAGGGACTGGCGACAGCGGCGGTGCGCAAGGTGCGCGAGTTGGCCGCCACAGAGTACGGACTCAGCAGGCTGCGTGCGAGAGTCACACTGGACAATCCAGCTTCGCGCAAGGTGCTTGAACACAATGGGTTCGTTGCCACTGGCAATCTCACGCTCAACTGCAAGCCAGCTATGTCCTACATCTGCGAACTTCGGTGATGCAACGTAGTCTTATCTCTGCCGACAATGACAATTCTCAATGAATAATAAGAACATTGTTATCCACCCTAGAGAAGTTGACGAATAACTTGATAACGTTGAGCAAACTGCGATTGTGAGAGATTGGGAAAACGCTTATCATATGGTGGCACGCCAATTTTTTGTATCACATCCCGACATAATACATCAAGCTCTGCGACATCCACAAATCCCTGACTAACCAGAAGCTGGACGTCAATCGCATCTTGTCGGCTTGCTCGTTGCGTTTTGGATAAAGCAATGCTGTACCAGTCAAAATAAAACACATCAACTTGATTGTAGCGCTGAATAAAGGCCGATCGAGCCTCCCATTGTGTCGGTAAAGGCAGAAAGTCACCTGGAGAAGCAAACTCAATATTGATATTCATGGTCTGCTTCAAACGTGCAATCTGATTGGTGAGGTTGGCGGGATCGATCGTAATATGAATATCGATGTCGAGCGTTTGCCCAGGACGAATCCCTCGATGGACCAGTGCCGCTCCTCCCGTTAAATATAATCGTCCCGACTCTCGGGTCCGTCCAACCTGGACAAGAAACTGCTCAATTTCTCGTTGCCCAATATGTGGTCGCATACTCATGCCGAAAATCCTTCCTGAAGACTGATTTGTTGTAGTACCACTCTGGCATCTTCTGGGAGCTCGCGATGATGAGCCTCTTCCTGCGTCAAAAGATGATTGATTTGATTTTGCCAGTCTTCAAGAAAATTCAGTGGGAGACCAGAACGCTGCTGTTGATACTCTTGTAATGCTAATAAGCCATGCAACCCAGAGCCAGCATCTGGCGAAGGTAAGTGACGCTCTTCCCAGAGTGCACGAAATGGAGTCACTGGAAATTGTGAAAGATGACCAAAAGCGCAGGTCAGCCGAAAAATCCACCATTGCTGAAGATAGAGCGTTGCCAGCGTCAAAACAGCAATCTGCTCAGTAACAAGTTCATCACTGTTCTGGAGGGCATCCACAATGGCTGAAGATAGATCTGGATGTAAGAGAAACAAAGAAATACTTGCATTCTCAACCAACGGATACCCACATGCAGCCAGGCGTTGAATCAATTGCACCGCATCAATATCAGCATCCTTCCGATGAAAAGAAGAACCATTCCCTCGGAGGTAGTTCACGCCCTCGGCATCCAAGAGCGTGATCAGGGCATCAACTTCCTCCCAATCAAACTGTATATCTATCATATTTATTCTCACATGAAAGTTTATATCATCGTATCCAAAACAGGAACATAACTCAGTTTATATATTTTTAAAAGCCACCAAGCGTATCTCGATGGAAGACTCATTCATCATACTCATACGTGCGATTGCGTGAGAGACGCTCCAATTCGTGATAGGCATCCTCGCTCATGATTTTGCCTCTGCCAGATCATCCACGGCGGTTATCCCTCACGTTGAGCATTCATCGCCATGAGATTCTCCTCTACACACATACAAACAGATCATGTTCCCTCTGAGAAACAGTGTACCATAAGACTACTTCTACCACCCTCTCCTATCATCTTATCAGAAAATCCCTACAAGTACAGCGACAGCAAGATCTTTCGCTTAGCTACGTACATAGATTGGAAAATCATTTCCTGGAGATAAAAGAATGTAGGGAGATTGACTCTTCTTTTTTATCTCCCAACTTTCGCGAATCCTGGCATCTTTCATGATATAGTAGATAAAAAATAGATAATTTCCTATACCAGATGTTATAAATTTTTCGCCCAAGAGACATGTATGTTGGTGGAGGCAAGCTTAAAACGAGAAGCGCCCATTCAGACGGTAAGGAAGGAAAAGCACATGACTTCAACGAAGCCAAAACCAGGCCATCTGGACTTAAAGTATGCAGAACAATTCAAGGACACAAGTATTGTCGAGGTGTATCATCATCGGCCTCCTTACTCAGACAAAACCATCAATCTGCTCCTGGAACTGGTGACTGATGAGCCACGGGCCATTCTCGATGTTGGGTGTGGAACAGGGGACCTGGCGCGTCGGCTCGTGAGCGGGGCGCAGCGCGTGGATGCGGTTGATTTTTCCCGGGCGATGCTCGATAAGGGGAAAACCTTACCAGACGGCGATCATCCTCAACTCAACTGGAGAGACGGACGCATCGAGGACATGACACTCCAGCCTCCCTATGCTCTCATCACCGCAGGGGAGAGTCTCCACTGGATGCAATGGGAGATTATTTTTCCGCTGTTTCACCGCATCCTGACCTCTCATGGCTTTCTGGCCATTGTTAAGCGGGGAGCGGAACCCAGCCTCTGGGATGATGATCTCAGGTCTATCGTTGCACGCTTCTCAACCAATCAAGAATTTCGTCCTTACGACCTCATTGAGGAATTGGAGATACGTCACCTCTTCCAGAAATACGGGAGCATTCTAACGCATCCGGTCCCATTTACGCAATCAGGAGAGGAGTATATTCAGTCCATTCACTCAATGAACGGGTTTTCTCGGGAACGTATGGGTGAAAAAGCAGCCAACGCCTTTGATGAGGAGGTCAGAAAAGTGATCTCGCCTTTTCTGCAAGACGGAGTGCTGACGCTGTCTACTTTCGACACGCTTGTCTGGGGGATTCCTCAAATGCCATAGCATATGAAAACACGTCGCTCGCCACGCTATGTGATGTCGATCGTGGAACGAGACAAGCGACGCGTAGATATGAACTACAATTAAGTATACTTTCCACAAACTCAGGGAATCTGAAAGACCTGGGGCGAGAGATTATTACAGGTCCAGACCTGCAACTGCGTGCCATTGGCTGTATTGCCCGAAGGATCGTCCAGACAGATACCCGATTGGGGATTGAACAATGAGCCGTTGGCTTGGGGAACCCACTGCTGACCACCAACACCATTGCAGTCCCAGATCTGAAGCCTGCTACCTGGTGCAGTTCCATTTCCAATGATATCCAGGCACTTGCCCAATGCTTGAAGTGTGCCATTGGGTACGACTGTCCAAATCTGTGCATTGGTGCCGTTGCAGTCGTAAAGCTGCACTGGTGTCCCATCGGCCGAGTTAGATGACTGCACATCCACGCATTTGCCGCCGGGCGCACCTATTGCGCCTATGAGTGGCTGACTCGGAAGCTGGAAGACCTGAGGCCAGAGATTATTACAGGTCCAGACCTGCAACTGCGTGCCATTGGCTGTATTGCCCGAAGGATCGTCTAGACAGATACCCGATTGGGGATTGAACAATGAGCCGTTGGCCTGGGGAACCCACTGCTGACCACCAACACCATTGCAGTCCCAGATCTGAAGCCTGCTACCTGGCGCAGTTCCATTTCCAATGATATCCAGGCACTTGCCCAGCGCTTGAAGTGTGCCATTGGCGGCCACAGTCCAGTTCTGGGCATTGGTATTATTACAGGTGTAAAGCTGTACTGGTGTCCCATTGGCGGAGTTAGCTGCCTGCACATCCACGCATTTGCCGCCGGGCGCATGAATCGCCCCGCTTGTTCCGTTCTCAGCACTGGTACTATAGCCAGCGGCGACGATGCTGGCCTGCACCGCGTTTTCGGTTGCGTCCGAAGGGTAGCCGGAAGTCATGACGCCTTCGTAGAAGGTACCAGCAGCACCGTTACTGTTATCACCCCCGATGCCCAGAATGATAGCCCCCTTTTTGCGCATGGGGTTATAGCCGGGGACATTGGGGCGTGGTCCACTATACATAGTGGTCAGGCCGCCGGATTGAGCATTGCCCGCCTTGATGGCCCAGAGATTGGGGCCACCATTCATCATCGCGGTCACAAAGCGAGATGAGACGGTCTGATCGCCACTGTTGTATCCAGGGTTGACACCAGAGAACAGCCCGTTTTCCTGGTCGGTCATCACCCAGGGACCACTGCCCGGACCACCATCAGTATTCGTGGTACCATCGCCCTTCCCAAAGTAAATGGTCTCCATCGTGCCATTGCCATCATCATGGGCGTCGGTCTCGGCGTTGCCGTAGTCGAAGCAGCACCCGTGGTTATAGTGCGTGCCGTCAACGACCGCATATTCGCCCTCTGGATTGTCCCCTGTCGCGATGCCGTTGGTGTTGTCATTGCGATAGCCAGTGCCAGGGACCACATAGACACCATACGCCTCGTGACCATTCACCGTGATCGGTGCAGCCGTCGCGTACGCCAGATTGTCATATCCGCCCGCAGCCGGACCAGAGAATCCGCCGGGAGGTGCTTGCGTGAGGTTGTTGCCACGCCCGGACTGATCGTAAATGATCGTGATGACGCAGCTCGTGCCCGCGCAAAACGAATCTTGCGCCGCAGCGTTAGCATAGCCTCCAGTAGAGAGTACGCCAACATTCATTGTGGCGTTATCCGAGGCACGTCTGACCTGGTACAGGCTCCCATTATAGCCACCGTATAGAGCACGTACTGTACTATGGGCCGCCACGCAGGGCGTGCTGCCTGACGCGTAAATGTCGCATGGCAATGATCCAGCAGCCAACGTTGGCGTTGTCATAGCGCCAAATAGATTGACAGGGCCAAAAGTGCTTGCCACAAGACACAACGTACCTACGAGTGCCAGTATGATTCTCCAACTGTGCGCGGGGAGGTATTGCGCACCTGTTTTTGAGGGTTTCACGTCCTTGTTTCCTTTCTATTCGCAGAAATCTTTGCTTACTCTTCCATGAGTAATGGCCTGTTTTCACCGTATTCCCGCAAAGGAGACGACCTCTTAGCATCGTCAGAGCGGTAACCGGTTTCCGCAGAAACCACGTATTACAATGTGTGGCTAAAGCTCAGACTCACTGAAACAACAAAGGCAAGCATCTATCCCGGGTGGCTTTGTGCCACTCATCTTGTTCTGATCAGAAGGTGTGCGCCATGTGTACTTACATCAGCAAGCAAGCATCCGCTGATACTAAATAGCAGGCAAGATACGCAAGATACGCCTTTATTATTTTCATATACAAAATTGTAGCTGATAGTATTTGTTTTGTAAAGAGCTTGAAAAGTGGAGGGAGAAAAGATCATAGGGAGAAGCTTCTCACGCAAAAAGCTTGTAATTCGGTGAATGGAGGAGTGGACAATGAGAGAAATCACGTGTAATCTCTTCTTTGGAATGGCCCCAGGCAGCCTTCCTCACTGAAAGGAAACAGGTCATGATTGAAGCGACCACTGATCAAGAGAAGATTGGTCAGGCACTGCGTTGGATTGTCTCTCTCCTCACGCGTTACGAAATCCCCTACCAGATCTGTGGGGGAATGGCTGCGAAAGCATATGGGGCAACACGCCCGCTCGTAGATATCGACTTCTATGCGGCGTTGCAGGAGAGTCCACACTTCCAGGAATTCATGAAGGAAATCCATCCTTACCTCATTCGCGAGTGGTCGCCGCATCTGAGCGCTTCCTGGGACATCATCTATCTGGCATTGGACTATCGAGGAATGCAGATTGAAATTGGCGAGGCGACCACCCAACCGCGTTTCTACAACCATCGTGATAATCGCTGGGAAGAGCATCATATCGATTTTCTCGCATCTACTCCTCTGTATCTCTACGGAGTGAATGTGATGGTCATGCCAAAGGATGAGCTGCTTGCGTACAAAGCAATGTTGGCTCGCGATGTGGATCAGCTCGATATCGCCCAACTGACAGCAGCCTCCTGAGAAGATCGTTCACAAACGCAGGTCGAGCTAGTGAGCAAGAGCACGTTCTTCTCTAAAAAGTGGAACGTTTCACCTGCTTGCCTCGCTTTGATATACAAGGAGAGGATCAAAGGACTCATAAGGAGAGAATAGATGGCACCATAGAGGCTCATTTGTACTGACATCGCTTGCGCCCAGATCCCTAAGAGGATGCCCAGAACAAGACCAGGGAAGATACCCAGGCGCAACACCAGAAGCATCGGCGATTGAGACGCTTGCAACAGGTACATACCAAGAACAAAGCAGACAAGTAAGGCAAGAGCAACAAGACCTGTCGCAAGGCGTTGTTGAAATTCTCCCCCATGCCTGGAGTGAGGCAGACAAGTCGTTTTTGTTTTTATCATAATGATGATGCTTGTCAGCAGAAAAACAAATGGGAGCGTTGCTCCGATGATGAGAATAAGGCTATATATGAGATTATTCCCCGATAGTATGTAAACCACGTTGTGCATGTAAGCCTCCCTGAAAAGCAGTAGTGGTACTTCATACTCTACAGTATATCTGGGGACGCGTCAATGCCAAGTGTTATTTGCCTCATGACACTACGACTCCATCTACCAATAATCCCGGATCAAGTAACTTGCTCTTTAATGGTAGTTTTATACAAGGCACAAAAGGCAGGAGAAGATCATAAAAGAGGTATTTTGCCAATGATAGATCGTAAACACGAAGAGTAAAAGCCGAAATGTGTGGTGATTCAGCCACAGTAATATTTCCGCCCTATAGAACTGAACAGGAATTTAGTCCTGTCTATGGTGAGATAAAGGACAAATGCTATCGAGAAACTGACTATTTATACACTTAGGCAGACATGCAAAGGGAACACGGATAAAGATATAACCAAAGTAAAAGAGGGAAAAGATTCATTGTATGCTGTAGATATCAGGAGAGTCAAATAAGGGAAGAATATTTCATTCCTTAAGCCATATTTCTACATATACATATTTTGCAACAATTATATCTGAGAGTAATTATAGTGCATATTTTCCACTATATTATATCTGCTAGAAGTGAATCAAGGAAATATAGGATCAAGAGACTAAGAAGGCGCTTAGTAGAAGAGGAGCAACAAGACATGCTTAGATACGAATCGAACGAAGAAACCTCTCCTTTAGATCAATGGTTTCAATTATACCGTTCTCCTTTATTGGCGTATATATATCAGCAGACTACCTACCATGGAGAAGAAGCAGAAGATCTCCTGGCAGATGTATTTGCTAGAGCCCACCGGACATTAAAAAATGGAGATCCTGATGCAATCACTAATCCATTTTTCTGGCTTCGAAAAATCGCTTTCTGTGTGTGCGCGGATGCTATTAAACGTCATCAAAATAGTCCACAGATATCATCTATAGACGATTCCCCAGAAAAAGATTATGCAACTCCTATCACAGACGAGATGAGAGCACTCTTGCCAGAAAATATTATACTGCATGATGAATTGAACCATAAGTTATTACAGGCAGTACAAGCGTTGCCAAAAAATGAACAAAATGTGATCAGGTCCCACTATATAGATGAGAAGAAAATGCCCGATATTGCGAAAGAAGCCGGACGATCAAGAAGCGCTGTTTATCAGGACCGCACTCGAGGATTACAAATGTTACGAACCCATTTAAAAGAATGGGACGGTAAGTAAGAGATGTAGTATGCAATCTCATCATATAAAAAGGAGGATTCACAATGAGTTTTGTTTCAGGTCAGGAATTTTTTGAGCAGCGAGAGCAGCATACCGATCCCATTTCCTTGTTTCCGTGGTGGAGAGAGTGTGAGGAACAATCCTCATCACCATTCGATCACGTATCATTCACAACAAAGAATGAGTTGTGTGATGAAATAGGTGGCTTCAATGAGTCAGCATGTCTCACATGGTTGCATGCATTAAATGAAGCTACTTACGAAGAGCGCCAACAGGCACTTCCCCTCCTGCTTCAATTATTACAAAAGGCAACTGATCAAGTAAGGGTCAATATCATTGATCTTCTTGGCGGACTTGGTGATCATTCACCACTTCCTGTCTTGTTGCTCGCATTGAGCGATCCATATTGGGATGTAAGAGCTGCTGCTGCGCAAGCGATTGGCAATCGTTCAAATCTTCCATTGCAACCACTACTTCGAGTGTTAACGCATGAACGTGATATGACCGTTCGAGAAGCACTCATTCGCTCACTGGGAAAGCATCCAATGCAGATTCCTCTTCCGCTGTTTATCGATGTACTTTTTTCCGATCGAGATTGGTTGGTCCGGCAAGCCGCTGCCTGGGCACTTGGGCAACTCAGAAATGGTATACCAACAGCGGCACTCTGCCAAAGCTTGCAGTCAGATGAAGATGAATCAGTCAGAGCCGAAGCGGCAAAGTCGCTGGGATTAGCACGGACGACTGAGAGCGAAGAAGTGCTCTATCAAGCACTAGCCAACGATGATAATGAGGAAGTACAGGATGCCGCAGCCTGGGCCTTACAGCAATATGATGAAGAAACCAGGGGGATATCTGCTCGTAAGAAACAACGTCAGTCGCTTTTTCATGATCTCGCAAAAGCATTTCCTTTGTCTTCCTGCTTTCAAAATGAAAAAAATGCCGAGGTATTCTGGGCTTTAGCTCAATTTATGGGCGAAAAGCAAGGGTGGGTCACGCGACATCAACTCGTATGGACAGCACAGGAGTCTGTCTTACTACTTCATTGTGTGTATCAAGAGGCTGGTAAGACACTACAAGAAGCCATCATCCCATCACTTCAAGATACACATATGATTGAACCATTAGAAGCTGCATTGCAAGGAGAAAACGAGGTGGTGCGCCAGGCGGTAACGCAAATGTTCCATGATCGTGATACGCGTGATGGAAGAGATCCTTTTCTCCTTGGCTTTTCGCTTGCGTCCCCACAAGCACATGATCAAGCGTCTCTTCCATCACGCATTCTTCTCTCAGGAATGAGTTGTCGTCAAGTACGCCGAAGTGATTCTGGTTTAGCGAATAGGATTGTCGATGTCCTTTCAAATACAGCGCCTCTTCTTTTTTCATCTCAGTCAACGTTATGCCTTTCAGAACTCAAAATCTGGCATCAGCTCGACTTTGAATTATTAATGCAACAATATGCTAGTGCGTAAAATTTGAGGAGAATCAAACAAATGATGCAAATCGCATCACAACCAATCAAGCTCTTTTATAGCTATGCACACCGTGATGAGCGACTTCGTCAAGGGCTGGAAACACATTTAAGCGTGTTACGGCAACAAGGAGTGATTACAGAATGGCATGATCGCAAAATTGTGGCTGGCACAAATTGGAAGCAACTGAGTGATACCCATCTCATGAGCGCAACGATTATCTTGCTACTCATTAGCTCAGATTTTCTAGCTTCCGACTACTGTTATGGAAACGAGATGCAACGTGCATTGGCACGTCATGCAGCAGGAGAAGCACGTGTTATACCTGTGATTCTGCGTCCAGCCGATTGGCAAAAAGCTCCTTTCGCTCATCTTCAATGTGTTCCCACAGCAGCAAAACCTGTTACCCTGTGGACGAATCGCGATAAGGCTTTTCTCGATGTTGCCATCGCCATTAGGGAGGCTGTAGAGAACTTACAAGGATGATTCCAAGGAGTCCTGCGGCCAGCACATTTGGAAAGAGAATGCCCCAACAGTGGTAGGCACGTTGAGAACGAGTATCCTCAAGCCAGTATCTGTTCAGAGTCGGGTTATGCCTATCAAAAATAGTGCAAAACCGCAATAAATTGACAAAATAAATAAAAAAATGCAAGAAGACACTGCAACACGATAATATCGTCTTCAACTCGACATAGTATCGTCCTCAAAACGACATGGCGCGATATATAAAAAGCGTGGCCTTATCGCTATACTTGGAAATGGCATAGAGATTTTCTCTGTGTTCCCTTCAGAATGAAGATGCCCATTTTGAAAATCTTCCATAGCGTTGTTAATACGACTCCTCCAAATTGCGTTATCTGGAGCCGAAGGCATCACACGTGCAAGTGTTATACAGTGAAACCTACAAGGAGACAAAACTATGTCCGGTCATCAGGATCTATCTTCTTTCCCTGACGATTTTCGGTCGATCTCTCCACCACCACGTCGACGCCCTTTCCGACGTCTGTGGAGCATTTTCTCTGTAGTAATGATTAGTATTATTTTGTTTACCATCCTATTGGGGAATGGACCATTTCCAGCCTCAAAAGCCTTCGCCGCAACCCTTCAGAAACCCGCAAAAGGCGTAACCACGTACCAGCAATTCATGAAGCTGGCGCACAGCACTCCGCAAGCCAATAGGACACCTGTCCGTCAGCTCACGAAACCGACAACAAAGGCGGCTCTGGCTTCTACACAATCGAAGAAAAAGAGTACGGCGAAGAACTTGCCAAGTGTACAACCGGCGAAGATGAAACCTATACGCCTGTCGCTGGCACCCACATTTCTCGGCGCTAACCAGACGGGAACTCCCCTGACACAGATTGGCAGCGATCAGCACCTCGAAGTGCAGGTGACACCCGGCACGTTGAATGTTACGAGTGCGCGTCTGGTCAATGGCACTGCACCGGCGGGGATAGCAACAAGCGGATTGACCTTGCAGGTGACGCAGAATTCCGGTCACTATGCCGGTGTGAGCAGTGTGTTGGGAACCTATACCTTGAGCGTACTCGATCAGCAGGGGCATGCTGTTCAGGGTATTACAGCACGCCGTCCCATCACGATCGTCTATCACTACCAGCCGGGAGAACTCAAAGCGCTGGGCATTGATCCTGGTCGCGTGATCCTGTCCTGGCCCGGATTGCTATCTGCTGCACGCAAGGCGAACAAGCCCACAACGGGCCTCAGCATTCGTATGACCAACAATGCGAAGACGCACACCTTGACGGCTCAAAGCAGTGTGATGACAAGCGCCAGTATCTTTGCGCTTGCCAGTGTGCCTACGGTGCAACAACCACCCAAGCCCCACCTGGCCTCCGTCCAGGGCAATTCTGGTAATCTGACCTATAGTTATCCGATGCAGTTGCCACCAGGTCCTGGAGGCTTTACGCCACAACTGGCATTCAATTATTCGTCAGCCATGCCTAACGGACGCCATAGCCAGTTGGCACCGGCAGATAATATGGGAGATGGGTGGACCCTGGGGATGGGATCGATTACGGCTGAAAACTATTCTGATAACAGTGCGAATGGTAATGCACAAACCCGCTATTTCTTAAGTGGGCCAGATGGGGTCAGCGATATGCTCATCCCTGACCCCAATAATGTGGGCTACTTCTATACCGAGCATCTTTCCCATGAAAAAATTCTCGGCCTGAATATGAGTAGCACAACCGATACACCGAGCTGTTTCCATGTCTGGGGTGTTTCAGGAAACTATTATGAATATGGCTGTACCTCCGATTCTTTGCAATACGTTACGGACAGTACGGACACAAAATCGACCTATCGATGGGATCTTAGTCGCATCGTTGCACCTCGCAACGGACCTAATGCGCCCAGCAAACAGATTAAAATCTCCTACTTCCAAGATAAGAACAGCGCTACGACGGGTTATGATACGGTGCGTGACGCTGTGATGGCACAGGTCGTCTACGAAACGGTGGATCCATCGACATCTCCGAGTACGACCATGATAGTTGGGACCATTGATTTCCAGTATCGTGCCCCTACGGTCCCATCTTCCTCCTCAGTGCCTTCAGGTACCTCGCCCTCGTGGATTACTGCCTATGGCACGAACTATAACTGTAAAGACGCCACAGGTCAGAATACCGTGAAACCACCTGAAAAAACGACGTTACGCTGCGACGATCCGGTGAATTACAATTCTAATTATCCTTCACCAGCGGTGATGAGCACGTTCTCCCTGCAAGGCATCACCAGCTATGTAGGAAGCGATCACGCAAAACATCTAGCCTATGGCTACACCTTCGACTATCTGGATACACCCTTTTCCGAGCATCAGGACCCCTTGACGCTTGACTACCAGTATTGGGCAGGAGAACATCTGTTGACCGATATTACTCCAATCCAATATCTCGGCGGTACAGCCTACCCCCTGAAGCAGATTGCATTTAGCTACGTCCCTCTTCAGAATACATACTACGACAGCCAGGAAACAGCCAACGATGGCTCGACGCAATACCAGTTGCAAACGAACTGGCAATACCTGAACTATTACGTCGATCTAAATACGAATATTGGTGAAAGCGTTGACTACCAGACAGCTTATAGCAACACTCATGGGACGCCCTATGTGATGGATAACAATGGCGTCGTTATCGATGATCGTCACGATCCTTTCTACTGTACCAATCAGGCCAAGAATAGCGACACCAGCAAACGCTGTTCCGGCAACTATGCCCATCCAGATGATGAGACCTGGTCAGTGCAGGTGGTGACCAACCGGGAGGCATTGGGCAAAGATAGCGGCGATCCTAATCTGCAGCCGGCCACCTACAACTATACCTATACACTTGGTGTCTGGGGCAACTACAAGAACGATTTTAGCGGCAATGGCCCTTTCTGTTACCCTGCTAAAGGGAGTCCTTTGCCAGCAGGCCAGAATGATTGTGTCTTTGATACCTTTATTCCCGGTACAACAGATGGCAATACGGATCAGGACTGGCAAGACTTCTATCACGGTGAGTTCCATGGATTTGCTAAAGTGTATACTGTTCCACCAAGTGGCAATCTCGAAGTACAGACCTATTACACGCCTGAATCCTGGGGCACCCCCGAATCCGATGCCCAGAATTATCAATCGGGTCAGATGATCAAAGATGATATGTATTCGGGTGATGGTGAGAACGACGGACAACTGATCAGAGAGACCGTCAACCAGTACAGTGGCACCTCCGACTTCTTGCCATCAGGGACCTCTGCCTACAGCACTGCCTGTGTGGATACGAGTGTGGACAATGTCTACACGCCTTGTGAAATCGTCAAGGCCTTTAGCAAAACGACTACCTATGATCAGGCCGGAACCGCAAACACCTCGGCTCCCTGGGTCCAGACGACTGATACCTATGACGACTACAACACCTCTGGCGGCCTGCAAACAAGTGGGTATCACAACCTGCTCCAGGAGCAAATAACCAGCTCAAATGCTCCCACAATTACGAAGAAGTTGACGTATGCAACCAACAATTCGTCAGGTAGTAACTTTACCTATTATACCGTCGATAAAGTGAAGCACAGCGAAATCGATGATGCCTCTGGTCATATCTGGCAGTGCCAGGATACAACTTATGATGAGGGCGTTTCGGGTATTCATACGCCAGCGGCAGGCGATGCAACAACGGTCAAGACCTATAGTGATTGTAGCCATCAAAGTAGTACTGCTCTCACAACCTATAATGCCTACGATGGTTTTGGTAATACCGTGGGAACTGTGGATGCCTTTGGTGTAGCCAATAATAGCCTGTATAGCAGCAATGGCTGCACGCTTGCAACAACCCCTTCCGTGTTGTCATCATCCTGGACGAAAGGGCATTACACCACCTGCACCGTCTATGATAGTTATGCTGCTCAAGCCATCAGCCAGCAGAATGTGCTTGCACAGACTAGTAGCGCGGCTTATGACGACACGCAAGGACATATGCCAATCAGTAGCACGGATATTACTGGGCAAACGACGAATGTAGCGTACGGCATAGATAGTAATCGAAATCAGACGTTGCAGACTAAGAAACCAGGGGAAACGGGTTCCTATACGTCACAGTCCAGCACCTTTTCAACCTGTGTCTTTGCAAGTAAGGTATCCTGCTACGAGATTGATAACGGGTCATCGCTCTACCCTGGTGCTGTCTCGCGTACTTTCTACGATGCTCAAGGACACGAGGCCGAGACGCGCAAACCGCTGGATGCAACGCATGACATCGTCACATTTACTGTCTACAATGAATGGAACGACTCCAAGTTTGTGAGTGAATCGTTCCGTGTCGCAAATGGCAGCAGCTGGGTCGATCCTTTCACTGCGAAAGATGATCAGGGTAACATACCCACCGGTACCATCACGATAACGGATCCGCTAGGTCGTGCCATCTCGATTACTGACCCACTGGGCAATCAATCGCGTACCATCTATAGCCTGAGTACACTGAATTGGCTCAATAGCGATAGTAATACCTATGAAGTAGCAACGAGCATTGATGCCAACAAGCATGTGCAGGATACCTATACTGATGCACTTGACAACTATAAAGATGCATCACCCGACAAGAAGGATACCCCTGCCAATGAGAAGACTCCTCGTATCCGTTATACCCTGGCCTACACAGGTAGCTACGGTGGGACGCTCACGGGCAACACACTTACGACGATGCAGTACAACGTACTGAATAAGCCAACTTCAGTCATGGTTACTGATCTGACACCCCAAACAGGACAGAACGTAACGAGGGTGACGACGACGACGACCTATGATGATTTAGGTCGTATGACCAGCCTGAACGATCCAGACCGTGGAAGCCATACGTATACCTATGATGCCGATGGACGTCAGATCACTGATGTTTCTGGAACACGCACCCTCGGTATTAGCTATGATCTGTTGGGACGAGCGCGTTGTATCCAGGATGCGGCACCAACCACGAATGGATCTGGCAGTTGCAGCAGTGGCAGTCACCCTCTGGTGCAGAATAGTTATGATACCAGCTACCTGCAACTGTCAAGGACGACCAACTACATCACCGGGAAACTGGGTCAGAGCATCGCCACGACCTACTATCCTGATGGCAGTTCGGTCGCTGCAACCGAGCAATTTGAGTACGATCAGCGCGGGCATACGATCGCAACTAACGAGAGTATAAGCAATCCAGGTAACTGGAACATAACCACATCTTTACCAACCTATCTGGAGACGCAGACTTACAATGATAATGACCAGCTAATGACGACCCAGACACATGCTGGCAGCCAGATCGGCTATACTGTTAGTCAGGCATATGATGGTACAACGGGTACGCTCATTGGGTTGAGCAACAACAATACCGGAGTTGCGAATCTCGCCAGCCTTTCTTACAATGCAGGTGGCTTGATTAGCGATATCAGCTTCCAGACAGCAAGTGGTACCGCGCTGGCGGATGAGCAGCTTTCCTATGATGGTGATCAACGCCCGACCGGAACAACAGTTACATGGCAAAGTGGCAGTGGAGCAAGCGGCACTGTATTCAGTACCAGCCGCAGCTACGATCCGGTTGGAAATGTCATCAGCTCTAGTCTGATCCAGTCTGCTCTATCGAGCCAGGCCAATTCAGGAGGCAGTGAGACTCAGAACTTCTGTTATGACGAACAAAACCGTCTGATGTGGGCTGGGAATAGCGGTACTCAGCCAGGGTCGGGCAACGGAACCTGTGGAACTGCAACGCCAGGGAATAGCCTGAGTGGGGCTGGCTATAGCAATACATATGCCTACACCCACTTGGGCCAGATCTGGCAGGCACCGTTGAATGGAACGGGAGGCTCACAGCAGTATCTCTACTGCAATAGCAACATGCCACATCAGTTGACGGGCGTGTATCCGACCGGGACCACTTGTTCGATCACATCAGGAGTAACGGCATCGTATAGTGCCAGCTACGATAGCTGGGGCAATATGACCTCGAGAACTACAGGAAATACCAGTACAACACTCTCCTATGATGTGCTTGATCATCTGACGCAATGGAATAGTACAGATAGCAGTAGCTCTGCCAAAAACCGTCAGGAATGGTATGCCTATGACGCAAGTGGTAATCGTGTCTTGCTCAGGGATACCAGTGGTGGAAATACAAGCATCACAACCTATGCGTTCGGCCTGGAAGAGCATCATTATGATGGCTCAGGAAACAGTACCAGCAACACGTACTACTACAGTTTGGATAAACGATTAATTGGCCAGTTTGATGGAACGAACACTCAGTTCAATCTAACTGACGAATTGGGTAGTGTGCTTGCCACGTTCAATAATACTCCTAGTGCCGCCTCTGTCCTCACCAATCAAGCCTACGGCCCCTATGGAAACAAGCTCTATAGTGCGGGAACAATGGGGACAAACAAGGGCTATACGGGGCAATATGCGGATGCGACTGGGCTGGATTACTACAATGCGCGGTATTACGATCCGTCACTGGGAGTCTTCATTACTGCGGATATCAAGCAGGATAATGCACATGGATTCGATCCATATGCGTATGTGCAGGACAATCCGGAAACGAAGAATGATCCGACTGGACACTATACATGTAATATCACATGTCGTGAGGCACAAGTTCAGAAAAACGCACTGGCAACCGCTGCTTCTTTTCAACATTTTGTAGATTGGGCTCGTGGTCTCACTGCTCCTTGGTGGATGAATATGATTGGATCAATGTCTGGACTAAGTGCTTTGCTAGGAGCTTTAGCTGATATCGCAGAGGTTTATGCACAAGGCTTTGCAGCAGAGGCGAAAGCCCCGCTCTCATACTTAACTCAGCCAGGGGTGTATTCACTAACTCATGACATGGCAGAAAAGGCCAGTGCCCTAACGGGGAAGTATATGCTCATTGGTATTGGTGTTGGCCTTGCTGGTGCTTTACTTCCATTGCTTGGAAAAGCCATAATTGGTCTTGGGGGTGTGGTCGCACAGTTCTTTGGTAGTGCAATAATGCAAGTAGGATTGGCCGGACCTATAGATGCAGGTACCGTAACAACAGGCATTTGGATTGGAAGTTATGCAATGGAGAATATGTATGGCACCGCCCTGGCTCAACAAGAGGACATAGCGCCAAGTAATTGGGATGTAATTTACAAGCAATAGCATTAGTATCATCTTGTCATAGCATTGGCATTTAGATTGAAAGCCATGTAAATGGAAGACAATGTGATGTCAATGCTGGTTCTCAAAAAGGCTGTTGTCCAGACTTCGTTCCAATGCTGGCACCTTCCATCTTCCAGTGCTTCATACACGCTGGGCCGCTTTCATCGAAAAGCTGGCAACAACGACAGTTCAGGCAACAATCGGTTCTGCTTTCGCAGGCCAAGGCATCTGTCAACTCGAAGAGTGCATCGCCACTACGAGAAAAACACTGCCAGTTGTATTAAGGTCTCATTACTCGTTCCGGTAATCCTCTGCAATGGGGATTGCCGACACGATTCCTGTTAGTTTAAATAGCAATATTTAGAAGTGTGTTAGAAAGATTAGGTTTATAGGAGATACAGATACAATGCACATACCACATCGCATAATCTTCATCATCATCCTCATATTCATAACCCTCATGCTCACCCCAACAATCGCCAAAGCCCACCCAAACACCCTGCCCGCTGACCCAAATTTCAAAGGCATCTACGAGTTCAGCGGGCACAACTCCTCGACGGACGCAAACAATCCCTCCATCGCAGGCACATACCTGGGATACTACTGGTCCCAACTCGAACCACAACAAGGACAATACAACTGGGATCTCATCGATCAGCAGATGCAGCCCTGGATCGATAATGGCAAGAACGTCATTCTACGCGTCGCCACCGCTGGCTGGACCAGTTGGGATCCCAGCTCAAACTCTGGCCACGCCACCCCACAGTGGGTCTACGATCGGGGTGTCTCGTCAGTGACCGAAGTCGACAACGCCGTACTGCCACAGTACTGGAACCCGCAGTTCCTCCAGAGCTACGGAGATTTTATTCAGGCATTCGCCGCTCACTACGACGGCAATCCCCACATCAGCGCCATCGAGATGGGCATCGGCACGGGTGGCGAGACCAAGGTCGATACGCGCACCAATAATCCTAACCTGCTGGCCGACTGGCAGGCTATCGGCTATTCAGATCCGGTCTGGTGGGACACGATGCAGCAGATCATCACCAGCTACAGCACATCCTTTCAGCACACACCGCTGGTGCTGATGCCTGACGCGTCATTTATTGGCAAGACGCATGGCTATGGCGAATCGCTGGTGCTCGACTATGCGGTTTCACATCATCTGTGGCTGCAGGATAATGGTCTGGCGACAGATCGTAGCTTCACGACGAATCAATGGTTTCAGGTGCCGCTCATTTCGGAGCAGAGGAACGCCACAACGAAGAGCGGGGATACGTTGTTGGATGATATGACGGCTGCGCTCAATCTTGGTGCAACCTATATTATGGTCTTTGCCAGCGATATTGAGAGCAGCGATAATCAGGCAGTGCTGCAAGAAGTGGCAGCGTTGGGAAATTCCTCCTCGACGCCAACGTTAGCAGCGGAACATGAGCATGAGCGGTATCTTAGTTGAAGAGAGAATAATTAAACAGATGTACTATTATGATAATACAGAGGTTCAACCAGATATTCACGGCAATGTAGACATCGATAGAGTGTATTGCCTCGATTTCCATCAATTTGATGAGGCAACCTGGCAGCAGTTGAGTGCTGTTTACAGACTCCTGCCGAAACAGAGCATAAAGGATGGAACCACGCAATCGATGTGGTTTGGCGAAGAAGACGCTTCGAAATACTATCTATGGGCATCTGTTGAGCCATCAGGGCTCCAAATCGCAGATCATCTAAAGATGAGCAATTGGCAAGCATGGGAGCAAATTTCTCATAAACACTTGACACAGTTTCCGCTGTTTTTGGTATTAGGAAAGAAAGTACCTTGCCTGTCTTGGAATCACTTTACGTTCTGTCAAAACCGTAAGGTGGCCTCTGGATACATATAGCGATAACAATTGAACTAAAATCCCTTTCTAAGGAGGAAAGAAGTTGAATACCACAGACCATACATTTGATTTTGTCCTGGATATCATGCACCAACTTGCTCAGGCTCAGATCGCCACGTGGTTGTGTGGAGGCTGGGCCGAGGAATTGTGGGGGATGTGCCCTACAAGATCTCATCAAGATATTGATCTGGTGTATCCAGCTCCCGATTTTGAGCGGCTGGATCAGTGGCTGGCTCTCTCTCCTGACCTGTCAAACATTCCTGCCAAGCACTTTCCCCACAAGCGAGCATTTCATGCGCAAGGTATGATGGTCGAAATCATATTACTCGAACCAGATGCACACGAAAGATACCACACATATTTCTTCAATCAAGGCTATCACCTCGTCTGGCCTCACAACACCTTGAATCTTCTCTCGGTCAGAGGGCAAGATGTTCCGGTGGTCAGCGATAAAGCCCTTGAGCTCTATCGCTCTCAGCATCAATATATCGATGAAGCATACCAGTTGTATCTCCAAGAACAGTTTAACAGAGATCTACATACGCTCCCTCATAGAGGATCTTAAGGGGCGGCTTGATGGATATGCAAAAAGTACTTCGTATTATTCTATCATGTTCTATCATGGATTTATTTCTCTCTCCCTCAATGTGCTAGTAGCATGAACATCTTCCTTTTTTTGGAAAGGATTGCGAAGTGATGGCGTAGAGAGTCTGAGATGGGGGCGGAGGAGATATTGATCAATATAATGCCATTGTACAAATGGAGCTTTATAAGTGCGCACGATATGTTATAATAATAAAAAGAAGAATTGGATCATATTTTCTCTTCGATAAGAGATAACAAGAGAACATATCAAGCGGGAGAGGAATACAAAAGGTTGATGTGGGAAGATACCAAGCAGGAAAAAAACGTTCTTGCTACATGTTCCTTTTGCAGCAAGCGCCAAGATCAAGTCAGTCGGCTCACAGCAGGGCCGGGCAATGTCTTTATTTGTAATGGGTGCGTTGATCTCTACAGGGAACACCTTGAAAAAATGGCCGGAGAACCCATAGCCACAGAGAAACTCATACGTGTCTGTAACGTCTGTGGAAATCGTCCTCCCGCAAGTCATCATTACTGTTACAATTGTGGATTTCAATTCGCTCTGGAAACATAAAGTACAACATTGAGCTGAAAAAGACATTTTCAGCTCAAACAAAACAAGGCAGAACGTACAGAATAGCATGCCGTTTGCTACTCTGTGCTGTTAGTAGGAAAGGTAAATTGCGCTTCGGCTGCCACGAGTGATGCTGGATCGTTTTGATAGTTCCGCAAGCGCTCCTGCCATGCTGGTGTCCACCCTTTGGCTCCTTTCACCTGTAATAGCAGGGCCGTCAGCGCGATACGTCGCAATCGCTCATCTTCGCTGGTTACCAACATGGCTTCCAACTGACTAATATCCGCGCTATCAGGATGATTCATGCCTTCAGCGAGCAATATAGTGTTCGCTTGCGTGCAGATTTCTGTACCAAGTGCTCCAGTCGCGGTCGCTGCCAACAAGAATGTACCAACCTCGCTCCAGGGAAGGGAAGTGACAATCAACATGACTTGTAGCTTGATCGTGAGTGGATCGCTCGCCAGCACAGGCAAGAGAGCTCGCACGATAGGCAGAAAGCGTCTTCGATTTTCGACCACTGCTCCTTGGAGAACGTGTACGCAAGTGTAGAGCGCAGAGCGATTTGGCAGAAGATGTTGAAAACGTGCGACAATAAAGGGAAGATCACCAACGACATAGCTTCTAAAAACAGCCCCTGCCGCCGCCTCACAGATCTCCTCATGTGTGGAATCCATGGCCTGAAGCAGCATCGATAACAAGGTATGCTCATCGTCAGCCACAGCCACACGTACACAGTACTTGAGCACAGCCGCCCGTACTTCCAGTTGCGGATGCTGAAGCAACAGTACAAAGAGATGCATTAATCGGCGTTGCGCTTGATATGCAAGACTGTCAGCTGAGACACGAGTCGCATTCATCGTGATCCAGGTAGAGAAGTTACGCCATCCCTGGCTCCATGTCAAAGCACGGAACTTCGCCCGATAACGATCGTTCCCCTGACGTCGCTGTCGATATTGGCGGGCATCCGGGGTCAGACTCATGTGAACGGTGCTCAAAACAATCGCACTATCGGAGGAATGCGTCTCCTGCTCCAGAATCTGCCAGACCTCATCTCGATCCAGGTGATACCACAAACTACGCAGAAAGGCGACACGTACATCACGATGGACAACTTTCTCACGAAATGACAAGAATTCTTGATATGCCTCTTCGCCTGGCAACAGTGCCAGAGTCCGGACCACCTCTTTCGCGATGCGTACTTTCTCCAGTGGCATCTGCCGCAAGATCGTCAGCGCTTGCGGAGGGGGAAAGTACAGACACAGAGCATGCAGGGCAGCAACAGCATTGCCCGTATTGGCCTCATGGACCGTACGCAACAAGATCGGCATCCCTTGCCCAGCATCCATCTTGCTCAAAGAGAAGAGAGCTGCATCACGCACCACCTCACGTTCATCATCGAGAAGCACCAGCATATGAGACACCGGAAGAGCTGAGAGAGCCGCCAGTTTTTTGATGGCTGACCGAAGACTGGGATCAAACGAGGAGTTCTCCTTGATAGTAACCAGCAACGTTTCAGCAAAGAGTTCTTGCTGTTGACGGGTCCAGCGCGCAAATCCATGCTGCGCAGGGAATACAAACATCGCATGACCGGTACTAAAACGACCCTGATAGCTGTGTTGACCGAGGAAGGGAGTCAGCAGATCCTGGCGATAGGTATGTAGGTACGCAGAAATAGCTGGTCGTGTAATCCAGCTAGGATCATCCTGCAACAGATCAGGAATTAAGATAGCAGCATGCGCAGGTTGATAGGTCACGAAAAGCGGCAGGATTTTATCAGCAAAGTCGGGTGAAGATGTGCCCTTCAGGACACGTTCCAAGACAGTGAACAGTCCCGGAAACAGACGCAAATGAGGCTTGAATTGTTCCGCGATCATCCATAATTCGTCATGCTGCTCATGTGTTTCCCACTCCTCTAACACGCGCTGGAGAACATCGACAACGCAAAGCACATCAGCATGTGAAAGCCCTCGAAAGTATGCTGGGGATATGTGTCTCGGTCCTTGCCTCTGGAAGATCGTTGCAAGTTGTCCGGCACTCCAGGCAGGATAACGAGGAAGAAGCCTCAAGACGAGTTGATATAATTTGCTCGTCGTATTAAGAGATATATCACGAGCGTTCAGAGCATTGGAAATGATCTGTGTCAGATCGTCCAGATGCTCTGGCTGCCAACGACCAGGCGGAATAGATACCAGATCAAAGAGCATCGAGTCGCGCACGGTATCTTGTTCTTGACCTCGCTGCTTGATCATCATCAGCACATCAGGCAAGCAACTCTGCTGATAGTAAGTGGCTTTCACAAGAGCACTGACTGAGCCTGCACGTAATGCAGCATTCGGACTCCTCAAATACGGAGCAACGAGCGTCTGTACTTCCTCCCACGGCAAAAATGCCACATACGGCAAACGATTATCAGGATGCATCTGGAGAACTGGCAACGTCAGATGGCGACGCGCTTCAGCTTCTCTCACCGCTGCTGGTAAAAGAGCGAGCTTCTCCGTAGAAACACATCCTCGATGATCACGCAATTGATAAGTATAGGCATGGTACAACGCCACGCGCGTCGCTATCGCCACATCCTCAAAATCCATTTCAGACAGATCAAGACTAGGATACTTTGTCATCAAGCGGAAAAGGAGATCACTATCTATGTTGCGCCTGAAGGCGTATTGCAACTGATAAAATTGAATATCGAGACGATCGTCGGAACGGATCATCAGATCAATCATGGCCTCAGGTCGTGAAATCAACAAAGGATGGAACGCAATCTGCTGCAATGAAACAGAGCGCGTGAGCGCCGTAACCAATGCCACAGCGGCATCGGGCGCTTTTTTGGCGATAATCGACATGCTCGCATTCGCATACACCAGTAGTTGCAAATCAACATTTGTGGATGAGCTGATCTGCTCCTGGAGGAGATCACAGGCGATCGTTGGATGATGACGCGCCAAACGACGCCAATCGATCAGCTTCAATTGTGCTTGAAAGTCATGAACAAAGCGACGCACCAACGTCGCAGAACCAAACGGAAGCAGATAAAGTGACAGGGGATCACGCTTGTCAATGAGATCCCCAAGGAAGACGTCGATCAGGTCTGCATGGTGATACTGAGCAAGTTTCCAGAGGAACGGGATGCATTCCTTAGGATAAATCAGATGAAGCGCCCGGCGGAGTTGAGCCTCATCACAGATCATAGGTGCCAGCTTGATCGCCAGATGACGAATCGTCCGCGATGGATCAGTCAGTGCACGGACAACATGTTCACCATCATAACTTCCATAGCAGGATTGAAGCGCCAGGAAACGTTCATAGAAATCACCTTGCTCTAAAGCAGTTAAGAGGGAAGCGCTAGCAACATCTTGTACCGACAGGCGTCCGAGATCAATCAGAGAAGACAATCTGGCTTTGTAGGGAAGAGGTTCCAAGATGTGCAGGAGTTGCTGGGGTGTCATAAACAGGTGGCCCTGGTTCTTATGCATAGGCCAATGCAGTTATTCAATACAGAATCAAGAGGGAAACTGTGTTGCACATCATACATGAAAGCATCCACTCTGTCAAGCAAGCAATAGACGAAATTTCTCCAGGTATCTCGCAAACCTTCTGATATCCGTGCATGCAATGAGCATCTTGACTTTTTACTCGCCTTTGTGTATATTGCATCATGAAAAGATTTTTATCAATCATAGAATTGTCTTTCATTCCTTCGAGAGCAATACGAGGTTTTCTTTTCCTGCTATTTCTCGCAGATATCCTCTCATCCCCATAAGAAAAGACAATCACCTCTTCAGAGAGAACAAGCCACTGCAGAAAGGACGCATGATGCTCAAAGTCCACATCATGGGAGGATCTGGTAGTGGGAAGACGACGCTCGGAGCAGAAATAGGCACCAAGTTTGATCTCCCTTTTTACGAAATGGACATACTTGGCAAAAAAAACGGGACACAACATATGGCCTGGATTGAGGATGCCTTCACAATCAGCTCTCTTTCAGGTTGGGTTACAGAGGGTGGAGGCCTCATTTGGAACGATCCCATTCTCGCTCAAGCCGACTATATTGTTCTGCTTGAGATTCCCTGGCGAACAGCTGCCTATCGCATTGTGCGTCGTCACATTGCCAAGAGCCTGCGAGGCATCAATCCCTATCCAGGGATCAGGTCGCTGATCTCATTCTTAATGAGTAGCCGCCAGTACTATTTCAATCAGTGTCCTCCTGATCTAATAGAGGCAATGAACAGATGCCTCGAAGAGCAACAAATGAGCCCGGAGTCACTTCATACTGAATGGTTGCTTGCACGCCTTGAGAAGTATGGAATAGAAATTATCCGTCCACCCACAGAAGAATTCGTGCGTAGGTATCTTGAACCGTATGGGCAGAAAGTGATTTCTATCAAGAATAAGGCGGATCGAGAACATTTCTTTTCTCTTCTCATACAGTTCAAGTCAGCGGAGGATGCCGTTTAACAATTTTTTCGAACATTGATTTCTGTGATTCAACAGAGCTTCTGGTTCTTCCATCGCTTTGGTGAATCCGCCTACTTGCGTCTAAACGGAGGAACGATGGCAAACGATCAAGATCTGGTGAAACAACTTCAAAAATATTTAAAGAATTGGGACCCTGATGGAAAGTGCAAAGGCATGCACGAGCCAGGAGGGCTCTGTACAACATATGACGAACAGGGATCGCTGATTGAACTGCATCTCTGCCAATTAGGGTTAACTCAGGTTCCCGGGGAGATATGGCAACATCCCTCTTTGCAAAGGCTCTTTTTATCGAACAACCAACTCAGATCCCTACCTGCCGAATTTGGCACCCTCTCCGTATTGCAAGAACTTCATCTGTACGATAATCAGCTCAGCTCCCTGCCTACCGAGATTGGGAATCTTACCAGCCTGCAACATCTTAATGTGGATATGAATCAGCTCAGCTCCTTACCTGCGGCAATTGGCAGCCTTTCCATGCTCCATCTTCTTTATTTACCAAACAACCAGCTCAGATCTCTGCCTGCTGAAATTGGCAATCTTACCAGCCTGCAAGGACTTCATCTACCGAATAACCAACTCAGTGTTCTACCTGCTGAAATTGGCAATCTTACCAACCTGCAAGATCTTGACATGATCGACAACCAGCTCAGATCTCTGCCCGCCGAGATTGGCAACCTTACCAGTCTGCAAAGGCTCTACCTGGCTGGCAACCAGCTCCGCGCATTACCTGCTGAAATTGGAAAGCTCTCCAAACTACAATATCTTGAGCTCGATACCAACCAGTTCAGTGCTTTGCCTGCTGAAATCGGCAACCTCACCTCTCTCCTGGGGCTTAACCTGATCAATAACCATCTCACAGCTCTGCCGACTGAAATTGGCAACCTCACCTCTCTACAAGGACTTGAGCTAAGCAACAATCAGATCACAGCTCTGCCGACTGAAATTGGCAACCTCACAAGGCTACGGTGGCTTGGGCTAGACCACAATCAGATCATCTCTCTGCCGACTGAAATTGGCAATCTCACGAGGCTCATAAAGCTTCGCCTGGACAATAATCCGTTGCAAACACCTCCATCAGAAATTATTGCGCAGGGTATTCAAGCCATTCTTACCTATTTGCAGACACGGTAATGAGTAAAAGGAGGAACATTTTGCGAAATATCCAGTTTCTGCAATTCGATCATGTAATTAATACACAACCATGAATCTATGCTGAGGTTTGACTTCTCAATAAGTATCAATAAAAGCAAGCAGGTAGATTCACCAAAGCTGTGTAAGAGCCTTTTTTACCTGAGAATATGGTAAACTAGGAAGTAAAGAAGAACACATTGTACATGATCGTAGTGACATCATACGTATTGTCTCTACCCAATTGAACCAGAGCCTGTCTTCGACTGACATTTCTACAAAAAATGGTATGACACCGCAAAGTGAAGAAGCACTGATGAAACACTATCGTTGCATATTTATCGACTGGTATCAGACGCTCTCAACCTCGCTCTTCTGGGAACATTGGGCAGATCCAACGCACCCTCTTCACGCTCTGCATGCTCCTGTAGTGTCATATGTATTTCATCATTCAGAAGATACCCCTGAAACAAGAGCATGGATGCGTGGAGAACTTGCAGTGGAGGAGATTCTTCAACAAATGTGCCTGCGTCATCGCTTAGACTATGAGCTCGTTTTGCAAGAGCTTACGGTAAGTTGTCAGGCAATGAAGTTTGTATCGCCGACAGTACCTCGTTTTATTGCACAGTTACGGGCTGCGGGCATGCGCGTCGCAATTGCGACTGATAACATGGATACCTTTACCCGTTGGACGGTTCCCGCCCTCAAGCTCCATACGCTCGTCGATGATATTTTGAATTCGTTTGATGTACGCGCATTAAAAGGTGATCTGGATGGCAGTGGCAGAAGCCTCTTTTTTGCAGATTATCTTGAGAAACATGCCCTCAAACCAGGCGAAAGCATCTTGCTTGATGACAATCATGAAGAGGATTTTGCTGCCCTCATTCGTGGCTTTGGTATTGATTATCATCCCATAGAGCCGGGAGGAGGACTCCTCCCGGCTTTGGAGATGCTTGTGGAAGGGAATACGCTCCATTTTCTCCAGGAGTAGTAGAGGCTCGAGAGAGGAACACTTCATAATAATGAAGACAACAAACATATTCTCCAATGAAGACAATCAACTGAGTGAGATCAATCAGCTTGGTACACCTTTGGAGATCTATCGATTGAAACCCAGTTCTATTCGCTTCCTGCGCATCATCAGTCTGCTTCTCTTTCTCACAGGCATCGTGATCCTGATCTCCTTACTTCTTCCAATCTCTCATCCCAACTCCGCTTCTCTCTTGCCTGCTTTATGCGGTAGTTTCTATGTCCTATTTCAGGGAGGCTTTTTTTACGGCATGATGGTCCGACAAGCTCAGAGCATGCGTGTCATTGTGTGCGAACAAGGGCTTCTCCAGATCAAAAAAAGAATCAGGCACAATCGTGTTGAAGTCGTCCACTGGAAAGATATTATGGCAATACAGAAAGGATTTACCTCAGAGTATTTCATCACCTATCGGGATAATAAACAGATCCGTCCTCCTGCCTCACTCACGCTCACTAATAACTATCAAGAGCTTGACGAGCTTATCGCACTCATCAAAAAACGTCACAAGAGAGTTACCCATGTGGAGAAGGAAAGTATCCAGAAAAGTTCAATCGAGGCTCCGCCCCGGAAAGGGATGCGTTATCGCTGTCCGTGCTGTGGATGGAAAACGCTGAATACACATGAAGAATACGAGATGTGTCTGGTGTGTTCCTGGCAAGATGACGGACAGAATGATGTGGATGCCAATACGAACCGCATACTAAGTCCAAACCATATCAGCCTGGCATTGGGCAGGGAAAATTACCTACGCTTTGGAGCTATTCGAAAAGATGCATTGCCATCGGTACGCCCACCGCTGCCAGAGGAGATGTAGGGAAGCAAGGCGCATTTCAAAAGCATGAGGGACTTCTCTCACATTTTCGCGACAGAATTGAGGGATTTCTCCCATGCTTTTGCTCCTGACTCACGTTATACTATCCCTCGCAGCTCGGACGGCCGCTATATAGCTGATGTTACAAGTGATGGCTCTATAAAAGTAAAGGAAACAAGTGGTAAGATCTACACTTATACACTTCCAATACATAGTGATATTCGCATGCTTGCCTTCAGCCACAACGGAGAGTATCTCGCATATATAAACAATCAAGATCAAGTACTTCTCTGGGCACGGAAAGAACAAAAGAATGAGCCTGCTTTCCTTTTCCAGGTAGAAAATATCAAGGAACTCGCTTTTAGTAAGAACGATGAGTACTTAATTACTGCCAATAACACGAATAAAGTATTCATCTGGCAATGGAAAACACAGGCGAAAGAGCCATATCTTGTCCTACGTCACGAAGATTCCACATGCATACGCGCCCTTTATCCGAATACACGTTATCTTCTTACGATAAACAATGACGCAGGTGCGCGAGTATGGGATATGACAACAGGAGTATTATTACAACATCTCCATCATAAAAATGACATTGTATCTGCAACGTTTGACAGTGAGGGAAATATCTGGCAACCGTGAGCATTGATTATACCGTTAGTATATGGAATGTTTCTACAGGAGAACAGCTTGCACGTCTGTCACAGGATGGCAAAGTCTATGCAGTCGCATTTAGTCGTGATAAGAAATATCTAGCGACAGCCTGTGACGATGCCATTGTACGAATTTGGCAATGGAGGCCGCATAATTTAGAGAGAGAAGCTAAATTACGTCTGGCAAGCAATTTAACATACGAAGAATGGCAGGAATACATTGAGAACGATCCACACCAAGAAACATTTGGTGATTTAGGATGGAGAGAACTTCCCCTCGAAGATCAGTTTGATGATGAGGAAACCAACTCTGTCACAAAAAATTCCTTATAAGGAGGCATCGCTCTCACATCTGTCTGGTGACAAAGGAGGCTCTCATGCTGGTTTGTTCTCATTTTTTTGACAGCCAATTTACTTAAACAAGACGGTTTAAGCCGGACGAAGACGAATCGGTACGCATGCATTTTTAAGCTCAATTCTCCAGAAAAGACATCCTCCAAGCTCCCCTCGTTGAAGTAAAAATGGTAAGACTGGTATCAAACAGGGGCCTGTATACGACCCCTCATCGGGGAGCCTGAGGAGCGCATCGATGGGGATATTCAAAAAATGCTGAGTACCGATTGACAGCCAATTTGACAGCCAAGTTCAAATACTGCTCAACACTCTCCCAAAAGTCTTCCAAAGCGGCTTTATCACGTATATTGTCTGGCTTCTTTCAAACTCGCTTTGACGGCACAAAATCTGCAACAACCATTGCAAGTAACCAGGTTTACTATACCTGATAAGCCATCTTCTTTGAGAATGGGCTATTTCACATTTCATGGTACAATAGCCTTGACAGAGTAAAGCAAAAATAACTCTGTCATCTTGACAGAGTTATTTCTATGAGAAAGCAACAGGAATGTCAGGCATTTGAGCGCATACAGATTGCACATATCCGTACATTTTCTGCTCTAGAGGAGATACATATATGGCTTTGGAACATGCACAAACGATGACGGTTGAGGAATACCTTCATCTGGATGAAACCGATGCTGAAAACCGCTATGAGTACGTTGATGGCCAGGTATATCTGATGGCTGGAGGAACGTTTAACCATAGCACAATATGTGGCAATATTTATAGCATTCTTCGGAACCTCCTTCAAGGAAAACCATGCCGTGTATACAATTCTGATATCAAAGTGCAAATTTCTCAAAAACGTTACTTTCATCCCGATATTACGGTCACATGCGATCAACGAGACAGAGGTACCGGTGATCTGCTTCAATCTCCACGGGTCATTTTTGAAGTCCTCTCTCCAAGTACTGAAATTTCTGATAGAACCTGGAAATTTCAAAATTATCTCGCACTTCCAACACTGGAAGTTTATATCCTTGTCAGTGCCAAAGCTTTAAAAATGGAAATGTACCATAAAGAAAATGGGAAATGGATATACGATATGTATGAGGCAAACGCAACAATCGAATTGCTGTGCCTCGGTCTTCAGTTCCCCCTCAATGATGCTTATACAGACATAGTATTGGACGAAACACCCTTAGAAAATGGTGAAAGTGATCATGAAATTGGTTGATACATTCTTCATGAGTGAAGCAATTTCGCTTAAACCTCTTGCAAGAGCCAATGAAGTATGTTATCTCCCCAATCGTCCTCAAGCAAGACCAGCGAACAGGAAAACTGACCTGAGGAATCGTCAGGGACATTTTGACTAACTCCGCTTCTCACCCACATGGGATCAAGGTACGGCTGGTCGATGGACAAGTTGGGCGCGTACAGCACATTGAGGAATAATACCACAGACCATACCTTTGATTTTGTCTTAGGTATTATGCATAGGCTCGATGGATTTCTGGCATTACGAGAGTACCACCAACAACGTTATGGTCTTCCCGTTAACGTGCTCGATGACTGGCAGAATCAGATCAATCATTTGCTTCTCCAAGAGGAAGCCGCTCATCGAGAAATCTCTGATGAGGTCAGAAAATCATTGCTTCAATTAAGACCAGACTTTTCCCTAATCTCTCATCGCAGCAATTTGCACAACACTATCAATCCATGTGCCAATCTGGACTTGACCCGCTAGGATGGATATGGTAAACTTGGAGAAAGACTCCAAGAGGAGGGTCAAGAACATGGCAAAAATGATACGCACGTTTACGAAAGAATTCAAGCTGGAAGCAGTGCAGCTCTTGCAATCGAGCCAGAAATCGCAAGCGCAAATTGCCAGAGACCTGGGTATTGCAGACAGCACGCTCAGCAATTGGTGCAAACAGTTCATCGAACGAGGAGAACAAGCATTTCCTGGAAGTGGGCATCTTCCTCCATTAGAAGAGGAGAATCGACAACTCAAGCGAGAAGTTGATGTCCTTCGACAGGAGCGTGACATCTTAAAAAAAGCTATCGGCATCTTCTCACGACACCAGATCTGACGTATCAGTTTATTGCGGATCACCGTCAGGACTACTCTATTCGCGTGTTATGTCGAACATTGGACGTCTCAGAAAGTGGCTATTATGCCTGGGAAACCCGTCCGGCCAGCACGCACGAGCGAGAAGATGCCAAACTTTCCGCCTTGATTCAACAACTCTTTCTCGAGCATCGCCAGGTCTATGGGAGCCCACGTATTCATGCGCTGCTCGCCACACAGGGGATTCATTGTGGACGCAAACGGGTGGTGCGCTTGATGCAATCGTTGGGTCTTTCAGCCTTGCCTAAGCGGTCTCGTCGTCCCATGGGCACCGCGAGCGATCCAACGGCCCGCTTTGCACCCAATCTGTTGGATCGTGATTTCAATGCATCGGCACCCAATACGAAGTGGGTCACCGATTGCACCATGATCTCGACACAGGAAGGATGGCTCTATCTCGCGGTCGTCCTTGATCTGTTCGCACGTCGGGTTGTGGGCTGGGCGATGGCCGCTACTGAGGACGAGGCGCTGGTGACGATGGCACTCCGCATGGCCTTAGCTCGGCAGCAGCCTGAAAGTGACTGTTTTCCACTGTTACATCATTCAGATCGGGGCAGCGAATATACCAGCCTGGGCTATCAAGCGTGTTTGGCCGGGGAAGGAATTCAGGTGAGTATGAGTCGGACCGGGAACGCATGGGATAACGCTGCGATGGAGTCTTTCTTTGCAACACTGAAGAAAGAGTGTATCTACCGATCCTCTTTTCAAACACGGCGACAAGCACGTCAAGCGGTTTTTGAGTACTTAGAATGTTTTTACAACTCAATTCGGCTTCATTCTACGTTAGCCTATGTCAGTCCGATCTCGTTTGAGCAGGCAAACGATCAACCGATGAGCTAACCATCTTTTGTCTCTCTATCTTTGCGGGTCACTTCCAGATACAACCACACAAAAAAGTGGATGGTCTCCCACGGCAGTGAGTTGCTCCTGCATGAGACTAGGATGCCCTCCGAGGTATCCGGAGCTCTGGGCCTGCTCTGGCAGTGAGTTGCTCCTGTGATGGCCCACCTATGATGTTATTATTTGCTTGCCAGAAGGCAAGAGAAAGGAGGTGTATAGAAAGCTTGTGGCTTTCTCTCTTTTCCCTTGCCTTTTTGGCTGTGTACAGAGAGGAAGAACAACCATGGCTCATGCTAATCGCACCCAAACGACCTACAAAAATCGTATTCAGACACTCAAGAAACAAATCCGCTCGTTCCAAGAGCAAATTCAATCCGAAGAAGATTTCATCGCGTCCGTCAAGACGCCAGGTTCCTTACTCAGAGCGTTTTTGAGCCCTTCTCTCGTGCGAGGGAGCCAGCTTCATCAGGTGACGCAAGCCCGATCGAGAAGCTCACAACTGCAACTCCAACTGTTTCAGGCGGAAATTGAGTTGCAAGACCTCGAACAATTGCGTGCACAGTATCCCGATCACGATCGGCTGATTGAGCAGGCAGCCAGGGTCAGTTTTCAATCGTGGAGCATCGAGATTCAGGAAGACGAATTGGATGTGTCGGAGCGCAAACTGCTCCTGCAAGAGCGTTTAGAAGCCAAACGCTTGCAAGAAGAAGAGCAACATATCCTGGATGAACTTCTTGAATTAGAGCGCAAGCAAGAAGAACTTGATCGCAAGCAAGAGGAGCTCGCCCGAAAAAAAGCGCATCTTTCAAGACGCGCCCATTCCAAACGTTCAAAATAAGTAACGATCAAACAAAGAGAGGAGTATGGATACGCCCATACTTCCATCTTTGCGTGCTTGCCCCCCTCTTTTCCCTCGTGAATGCGGTTGCTAGTCATCCTTATAGGTAAAAATCCTGAAGTAAAGGATATGATCCTACTCTCTTCGCATTGTTTTGCCCTTTATTTACCTCTGCTGTATGCCGCTATGGATCTGATGATCCATATGCGGTTTTTGTGTGCTGAAAAAGCCATGTGGGTCATGCACGATCCATCATGGCTTTTTTGCTGCCTAAAAGGAGTGTGATAATGCAACGAAGTCCTCCATGCAAAAAAAATGGCCTCATCATTTTACACACCATCAAAGATCGCCGTGGATATCCCCACTCCCATCGCGATGCTTCAAAATAATGCGGGGGATATATCAAAGGAGAAGCCATTCATGCTTGTTTTAAAAAGAAAAGCCGGCTAAATTATTGTGATCGATGGAGATCATAATAAATGTTCTTGGAATTGCCATATGCATCTTTTGTCCTACCTTCACTCACAGCCCTTTCCTCTTGCATGTGGAAAAGAAAATCTCTATACTAGACGTATACTTATATGTAGTAATAGATAGGAATTAATAATGAAGAAGAGTAACAATAATGCCTCATTACAAGCATCCCACTCCTCTCTCTCGATGTTCTGTGCTGCTGCTCCTGCTGATGAGACGTTGCTCGCTCACTGGGAAACCGCTCTTCTTCCCTTCACTAACCATGCTCATTTGATCTCATGCTGGTCTGAACATCACTTAAATGCTGGCACAAATATAGAACAGGAACGCACATATCATCTTGAGCAAGCTGATCTGATTATTCTCTTGTTAAGTCCAGATTTCTTTGCCTCCCAGACCTGTTTAAAGGTAATGCAGCGAGCACTTCTCCATCATTACAATAAGACCGCACAAGTCATTCCATTGCTTTTACGCCCAGTCCATTGGCAAGCAACAGAACTGGGAACATTGATTCCTTTACCTCTCAATAGCATACCTGTTACCCAATGGAAAACCGAGGATGAAGCGTGGCATGCCTGTCTGCTCGGTCTTCAGCCCATTCTTAGGCACCTTATATCTGTGTCTACTTTTACATATCCATCTGTACGAAAGCAACGGCGTGCCACATCTGATCGGGAACGAGTGCTGGATCGCCTGCAACAAACGTACCAAAGTTTGCTGGATCAATCCTTACAAGGAATAGCATGGATAGAGTTGGGTTTAGCAAGCAAGCCAGATGCTGTCCGTACGGCGGGTTCTCTGCTTATGCAGCTACCAGAACAGAGGGAACGCATCCTTCCTACAGGTACCTCGATTCTAGCCATCTACGAACAAGCTCAAGAAGAGTTGCTCATTCTGGGAGCACCGGGAGCTGGCAAGTCCACGTTGTTGCTGGATCTAGCCCAGAACATCGTAGAACGCGCTCTCATTGACGACACCTATCCATTACCTATTATCTTGCCTCTCTCTACTTGGGCAATCCAGCAACCTCCACTGGGTAAATGGCTTATTGAACAATTCGCACATACGTATGATGTGCCACTCAAAGTGAGCACACACTGGGTAGAGGATGAACACATCATCCCACTACTCGATGGTCTTGATGAGATGGAGGAGACTGCACGCGCAGCCTGTATTGACGCCATCAATACCTATCATAGAGAGCATTTGACGCCACTAGTCGTGTGTTCACGCCAACACGAGTATAATACAGCAGCAACAAAAGAACGCCTCGCACTGCAAAGTGCAATTGTGGTGCAACCACTCACTGACGAACAAACAGAAACATCGTTACGAGCAGCAGGCCCGGCCTATATTGGGCTACGAGTGGCACTCTCTCAGCAGCCTGTTCTGCGGGAACTCGCCACAACTCCCCTGATGCTCAGTGTTTTGCTACTCACCTATCAAGAATCGCCCCGAGAGGCCATACTTCACTCGATCGTAAATTTGGAGCAACAAGTATGGACTGATTATGTCGCCCGAATGGTACAACGCAAAGGTGATAAAACTCGTTATCCCCTGGAGTATACCAGTCATTTGCTAACATATCTGGCACAACAAATGCATGTACATCAGCAAACGATTTTTTATGCTGAATATCTACAAACCGATTGGCTAACAAACACACAGCAAAGAATCGTTGCATGGCTCAGTATCCGTCTTCCTGCCATCGTGATCAGCTGTATTACTTCTTTTCTTATTTTACATCTGATACGAGGTGACGCTGATCTAACAGGTAACGTTGGAACGGTACTACTTGGAGGAGTTATAGGAGATTGCTTGGCCCAGCCGACTAACCCAGAAATGCCTTCGATTGAATGCCATCCATCTCCATCGAAACGTATTCAGTTCATACGTTGCATATTCATTAGCGTCCTTCTGGCGGTCAGCTTTGGCATCAATCTCTATCAACCAGCAATTCGTTCATCTGATACAGCCTATTCCCTCGTCTCCTGGATACGCGACGGTAGCATTGTCGGAATCGGGAGTGGGCTAAGTATCTGGTTCTTTCAGGTTCTTCTATTTCAGCGCCAGAGGCAACAAGTTCTCATTTCATCTCAACACTCTTCCTGGTATACATTTATATCGATAAGATTCGCTACTATGGCACCTCAACGCGTCTGGCTGGCAGCACTCGCCTTAGGCACTGGAATGGGGCTAAGCTTCGGGTTAACAGTTGTGCTGCGCTCCGGAATAATAGAAGGGCTAAGTGTCGTATTGGGCGCAGGCTTGATCATGAGTGCATCAGTCATATTGACTCATATCGTCCTCACTAGCTCAATTACTTCCCTCCGCTTTGCAGAGCGCATTTCTTGGACATGGAAGCATCTTCTTCAATTAGAGCATCTCCGTACGAGTGTCATGCTTACAGGGGTTCTTTTCCTTTTCTTTGGGCTCAGCTATGGACTTAGCGTCGGACTCAGCTATGGACTCAGTATTAGCCTGATCTCTGGGATCAGCACAGGGTTGATCTCTGGGCTCAGCTATGGCTTGAGCTACGGACTAGGTTATGGCTTGAGCTACTGGTTGTTACTTGGGCTCTATCAAGGCATAACTCAAGAACGTGTAAAGGATCAAGATCGTCATCGCTTCAATCAGGGCATTCGCCGCTCGTTGCGCAATGGAATATTCCTCAGTCTTATAAGCGCGAGTATCATTCTTGGGATAAGCGTGTTGATCTTCGGATTGATCTCCTCACTACTCTCTGAAATGAGCCTCTGGCTAAACTTCGGACTCAGCACTAAGACGATCTCAGTACTTATCAGCAAGCTCGGTTACGGACGAAGCTTTGGGCTGACCTCCGCACTGATAATTCCAATCAGTGGATTTTTAATCACGTGGGTACTGAGTGGAGGTGTAACCATTCTGCGCCATTATATTATTCGCTGGTTTCTTGCCCACTCTCATTGTCTTCCCTGGCAGGCACAAACATTCCTCGACGATGCAACAACACGCATCTTCCTCCAGCGAGTAGGGGGAGGCTATCGTTTCATCCATCGCCGATTGCTAGGCTATTTCGCTAATCTGACAACGATAGTGACTCAAACATCAGCCGTAACTGATACTGAAACAATAACATCATCGAATGAACAGAAGATATGACTGCATGAGCTTCACTATCAAAGTAATTTGAAACGTTATCATTCGAGAAGTACGAAATCAGATCAATGAGAAAGCATCTACGGAAGCATTAGCAGAAGTTTGCACACAATTTTTCTCAATTGAGCAATTCTCTACTCCCATAGTTCTTTCAATTCAGAAAAAGAAGCTCCAAGTCTCAAAAAAAGGAGGAAATGGATAGCAATGGCTTCAAATTTGCCGACAGATGCTGTAAAATAGACGAATCCAGTCTTGCCCTTCATTGAAAGGGAAGTACATCACATGGTCAAAATAAGACAAGGTTCTGATGCACCTGTAAAAAATGCCAAACCCAAAAGTGATTATGGGGGTGGAACTATTTATGAGCGTCAAGACGGGCGCTTCGTCGCGAGCCTGCGATTAATCAGCGGAAAGCGTATTGAGCGTTACGCCAAGACAAGAAAGGAAGCCAAGGAGAAATTAAAGCAGCTGATTCGTAAACATGAGCAGGGCTCTCTGGTGACAGAACGCAATCAAAAGGTGCGAGACTATCTTGACGATTGGCTTGAGATACGCCGTGATTCTCTTGCCATTAAAACAACGACGTATGTCTCGTATAGCAGTTATATTCATCGAAATGTGGTGCCAATACTTGGAAATGATACATTGCAACAATTGACCGGCACACAGATTCAAAAACTGTATACACAACTACGCAGCAATGGTATTTCGCCAAATACGATTCATCTCATCCATACCATACTCAATGCCGCCTTTGGTGATGCCGTCAAATGGCATAGAATAGCGCTCAATCCCTGTCAGCATCTCACAAAAAAACTGAGATGAGATACATCACACATGAGCAAGCAATGCAGTTGGTAGAAGCGGCGAGAGGATACCGTATTGAAACAATTCTTTTAGTCGCCGTCACGCTCGGATTACGACGGGGAGAAATTCTTGGTCTGCATTGGGATGATATCGATTTCGAGCAGGGAATGCTCCATGTGAGCAGGACAGTGTCCTACATTCCACCTCATACGGGAGCACGCCATATGCATCTTGAAACGGATCCAAAGACAGCAACCAGTAAGCGTACCATTATCCTCCCAACGTTTCTTCAAGAAGCGTTGAAAGCGCATCGTTTGCAACAAAGACAGGAACGCATGAAAGCGGGGAAAGCCTGGGAACAGCATCAGCTTGTCTTCTGCGGTCCGCTGGGAAAGCACATCAATCCATCATCGTTGTGGGCACAATTTAAACACGCGCTTCAGAAGGCTAATCTCCCGGATATGCGTTTCCACGATCTACGTCATTCGGCGACCACCATCTTACTGTCAATGGGAGTGAACGTGAAAGTGATTCAAGAGCTACTGGGACATGCCAATATCAGCATCACACTCAATATCTATTCACATGTTACTCCGGCTATGCAGCAGAATGCCATGAGAGAACTTGATCAGAAGTATCAGAGTGCGCAAAAGGAGCGAGCATGATTACATTAATGGAATCCTAAAACAAAGGTAAAGCAAGGCTTATCCCCGTGGGACGAGCGCAATTTTTGACAGCCAATTTGACAGCCAATTTGTAAAAACAAGACGGTTTAAGCCGGACGAAGACGAATCGGTACGCATGCATTTTTAAGCTCAATTCTCCAGAAAAGACATCCTCCAAGCTCCCCTCGTTGAAGTAAAAATGGTAAGACTGGTATAAGACAGGTACATTCTTACACAATTTCTGTAAAAAAAATCTTGTACTCCTCGCGATGATGGCCAAAAAAAGGTCTTTTTTGTTGTCTCCAGGACTGATTGCGTGACGATTCATTAAAAAATGTGGCTATTTCTTTATGTATCAAGAGGAAGCAATGTAGGAGATGGTAGAAAGCTTCGCCACGTATACTCAATTTCATTAGAGGCCAAATAAACACCCATTTGAGAGGATGTCCAGATGAAAAATACGATGGTAATCGATGCGCCCACAACTTCTACTTCTGATATGCATATAGAAGCGAATCCGGCTGAACTAAGTTTGAATGATTCAAGTCGCTTTTATCGCTATGAGATCGGACAGGTTGATCTACTCTCCTCGGATGAGGTGAAAAACCTGGCCGAACGTATTGAGAAGGCTCGTGTCCTGACAGGCAAGCGCCAACGCGGTTTACAACAGCGTCTGCCCAAAGAGCCCCGAGAGCTGAAGGAAGTTGAGGCTACACGTGAGGCGAACGATGCGAAAACGCAGTTGATCGAGGCGAATCTTCGTCTGGTGATGCATATCGCTCGTAAGTATAAAGGCTTCGGTGTTGACCTGATGGACCTCGTCCAAGAGGGCAATATTGGGCTGATGCACGCCGTGGAAAAGTTTGATCACAGAAAAGGCTATCGCTTTAGCACCTATGCGACCTGGTGGATTCGACAATATGTTACACGCGCACTGGTCGAACAGGCACATATGATCCGCGTCCCCCTCTACAAAGTGGAGGAGATCAAGCGCCTGGGTCGCGTACGCCGCCGTATACAACAGGAACATGGGCTCGAAAACGAACCAACCTTAGAGCAGCTCGCTCTACAGATGGAAGTCAGCGTCCAACAGGTCATCGCCTTACTATCCACGAACCAGGAGACCGTCAGTCTCGACATGCCACGCAAAGGCGGCGATGATGAAGTTACCTTGAGCGATCTGTTAGAAGATGATCCTATCTACTCTCCTGAACGGGTTGTGATCTCGGAAACATTGAAGGAACACATTCGCGACCTATTATCCGTGCTATCACAACGCGAGAGGAGGGTGTTACAACTCCGCTACGGTCTCAATGACCAGGGTGAACATAGTTTATCAGAAACAGGAAAAAAGTTAGGCCTGAGCCATGAAGCGGTACGTCAGGTTGAATTCCGCGCGTTGCGCAAATTAGACTCACCAAGCCGCAGCAAAAGGCTCCAAGACTTTTTGGGGTGATGCGATTGAGCCATTTCGATGATGAGTAACAGGACGATGTAGACATAAGATGATGTCCTGTATGACCAGAGGTCGAGCAATAGATGAGCCCGCCAAGCACATCAAGCTCGACCTTTCTTTATGCACAATGTCGATTGTATGCATTGAGAAGTGCACTGGAACATAGTAATCCACTAGATTGTAGGGACTCCAGGCTTATGAAGATACTTTTGGGGAGATAAGATGCCTGATGAGAGCCCTTCCCCTCCCAACGCCGTTCCTTGCCGGGGAACACCTCCCTCTTATCAGGCACCTCTCGATGATGAGCACTTAAAGTCTACCATTACTATCCCACTTAAGTGAATGAAGAAAGTATTAAAAGAATCAAAGTGCTGCCTGACAACTCTTTTTTCTACTGCATTGATCAGAAAAGAGTTGTCAGGCAGCACGATAAAAAATCTATGATGATACATTATCTCTTAAATCCTGATAGCTTTTTACTTCTGAGCTACCTCCTACAACCTGGCTAGCGCTTAGATCTGGGCAACAACAACGCTGATATTGTCACTTCCGCCACCACGTAGAGCTGTCTGAACCAGGCGATCGGTCAGCAGCAGCGGATCGTCACTGGAGCGGATGATCCTCTCAATGGCGGGATCACGAATCATTTCCCAGAGACCATCCGAGCAGAGCAGCAGGCGATCGTGTGGCTCCAGATCGATCTTAAATGAATCGACTTTGAGATCCTCCATTTGCCCAAGACTACGATAGATCTGACTACGGTCGGGATGCGTATACACCTCGTCCGGCGTGATCTGTCCAAAGGCCACCAGCGAGGCCACAAGAGAGTGATCACGCGTAATCTGGATCAATCCAGCACTATCGCGAAACAAGTATGTCCGGCTATCCCCGACATTGACAATATAGGCCCGCATATTAATCACCAGCACAGCCGTCAACGTCGTCCCCATATCAACTCCCTCGGCCTTGCCTCGCTGATAGATGGCCAGATTAGCCCATTCCACTCCTCCGACCAGCATATCGGTGAAAAACTCATCGCTCAGCTCTTTCCCCATAATGATGTTTTGAAGCACTGTGTGAGAGACCGTTTGCATCGCCATCCGACTGGCCACCTGACCATCCTCATGTCCCCCCATCCCATCGGCGACCACAAACAGACCGAATGGCAACAGCTGATTCTGATACGTGTAGCTGCCTTGCATCACTACAACACTATCTTCGTTAGGATAATGACGACGTGCAACTCCAGGATGCCAGCCAACTCCCACACGCATGGGCAAGACCCGCATGGCCGTCGACGTGTTGACTGACGTCCGCTGCATATTGCCAGCCGGACGCGTCGGCAGATCGGCAAGTTCAGGCTGAGGATGCAGTCGAGGCGTCGTCAGAGAAGCGGTCTGACCATGATCTCCCCTGGATGGTCGCTGCGGGAGGCGCAGTCGCGGAGCGGTCGAACTCAGTGTGTCCGCACTGATGCCCGATGGAGAGACAGCTAGCGAGAACTGTTGCGATGGCAGCCATGATGCGGCCGCCTCCCGCATGCGCTCCGAGGAGGTCGAGTTCGCACGCAGATGATGTCGGATAAGCATCCCACCACTATACAGTAAGAGATACCAGAGACCTCCCCAGGCCAGCGACCAGAGCAATGATCCAGTCAAACACCAGAAAGAGGAGGTATTATCAGCAGCCCACAAAGCAGGCAAGATCAGAAGCGTCTGTATAAAAGATACCCAGGAACTCGGAGGGAGGCCACCATCAGCAATCAGGAAAAAAATGCCCGCACAGACCAGACCCATCCAGGTAACGTAACGTAGCCAGCGATTGATATCATACAGTGTCAAAAACTCAGCGAACATGCCCTATTCCCTTGCTTTGCTCAAAACGCCACAGCACACATCATGAGTGATCTACGTACTTCCTACATGAATAACTAAGATGATGCAAGAAATGATGTCAGCAATACATATAAATAGTTACAGTGATGACATACAGACACATACTACCGTGCAACATCGTAGAAAACAGGGACAGGCTCTACCCGGGGAAGATCACTCTCCATAGCCTGCACATACAACTGACACACCATCATCGTCGCCGTATGCTCGCCAACCTGATCCGCCAGACAATCCTGGCACTGACCAACCTGATCCATACGCGCATGGATAAATTCATGGCGCGCCGTACCCGAAGATAATCCAGATAAACCACGGCGCATCGCCTGTAACTCCAACTCGATACGCTCACGCAGTTGAGCAATTTCACTCATGTAAGGGACCTCCTGAAAGATGTGACACCAATCCGAACTTGCTTTAAGTATAAAAGATGCGGATTTTAGCTAGCTCCCAAGACAACTCACAGCTCATCCGGAAATATCGGCAGAAAAAACAGGAAAGCAGCACAGTAACGTAAAAATCCATAGGTACTATCCCCATTGACTGTAGATACCATACTATCGATAATTAAGGTATGTCTCTTAAGAAAAGATCCTGATGCAGAGATAAGATAATTGCTCAAACACCACGACTTTGAAAAAACTCGCAGAAGTGTGGATGGGCTTTAATTTAGCAAGCATCGTCCGTATCCCGCCGGATATAAAGAAGACATTGAACAATCTTTCCCAGAAAATTTTTTGTTCAATGTCTTATACGTCTTATACCAAGTCTTCTAATTTTTCTTCCTCAGGCCAGCATGGACCATCCAATCAAAAGCAGATACCTGATCAAAAACCTTATTACTTAGTTGGAACTGGGCACAATCAAGGTAGCGAGTTCGGAGCCAATCTCATTGAACTTAAAGGAAAACTCTTTAAATACTTCGTGCAGCAAATTATAGAGCCACAGCAACATACCCCAAGCACAGTATTCCCCGATGACAAACAGCCAAAAGAACGACTCCAAGCATTTCTAGATAATCCTACTTACTCAATATTTTTTAGATATAGTAGCTCCATTTCGCCATAGTAATCACTTTCCCAAGAATTAAACTATTTCTCTGAGCACACCATGGCAGATCCTTTCGAATAAAAATCACCAATCTTGCAGAGGAGCGCGCCCATCGCGCCAATTCCACTCACTATCCTTGAGGAATTGCGTTAGTCCTTGATTATAGGAAATATTCCAATCGCGGAAGCCAATGATACATTCCCATAAGGCCTGAGCGTTCGCCACAGAGCCATGTTGTAGCAATTTATCAACCAGAGGGAGGAAATCTGCGGGTTTGTCTGGAGCGTCCTCTACGGCGCGCATGAGCCATTTATGATAGGGATAGAGGACGCGATTGTACGCAAGGATCAGGCGAGCAGCATAGAGGATCATTTCGGTGGTGGAGTGAGCCATCAGGTAGGCGGATTGTCTCTTTTCGGCTTCGCGCACGAACCAGTTCATCGTTTGTACCTGACTGTAGAATGCTTGCATTTTTTCTGCTCGTTCGGCCTCCTGGTAGACAGGTATCTGCTGCACCAATTTGTCCAACTCGGGGATGTGGGAAAAGGCGGTGATGACGTTTCTGAATGCAGCCCGTGCTGGCTCGCTACCTTTTTGAGCGACATCGCGCAGGAATTGCAGATCCAGTATTTTGCCGTCGACGTATCCGTCTGGATAGTCGCAGAATTCGGTATTGTAGTACCAGAAGCTGTTACGGCTCACGCATTGGGCATATTCTTCGTCGGTGGCGATGATCATGATATCGACATCGGAGTTGACATCGCCCCAGCCTTTGACCAGCGATCCGCCGACGAGCAGGGCCAGATAACGTGGATCATCCTGGAATTCTGCGACGAGTCGCTCGATAACACGCTGATGATGTGGTTGAAGGTACATTATGCTTATCCTTTCACATGCATACGCTTTATTTTCATGTGCCTAACGCTCCCTACAATTTCTCGCCACTACTTCCCGAAGACGGAATATTTGGCACCAACACATAAGCCGTAACTAAATATTATCAAAATGAAACGACCTCTAGACGATCCCAAAAGACCTTTTTTCTATCTTTTCTCCCCTATATATTATGTAAGTGAACAGAGTTGTTTATATTAATGGCCTTAAATAATCAATCCATTAACGCACATTTATGATAAGGATGAACTCGTGGATCATGAAAAGTTTTTTTGACCTCTGTCTATTTCTTTTCTCACACCATGACAATCCTTTCCAAACATAGCATCTTTATAAAAAAGGAAAAAACACATGTATAAAGGAAACAGAAGAGAAGGGGTTGAACATACGACACCTTCTGCGAGTGATAGGAGCAACGCAACCCCCAATCTATTACGTGATGGAAGGTATAGGTTACTTGCACCAGAGTCATCTTTACAACAGCCAGAGCAAGACACCCATTCTTCACCAATAAGATCGCGTGTTATTAGGACAACACGCCATCAGTATAGCACTGACACTCCTTCACCTTCTACACCCCCTAGACAATTTGAGGCCCCCATACAACAGCCAGGACAAGACACCCATTCTTCATCAATGAGGTCGCGTGTTATTAGGACAACACGTCATCAGTATAACACTGACACTCCCTCACCTTCTACACCCCCTAGACAATTTGAGGCCCCCATACCATCTGATACTTCACCTTACGCTTCTAGATTTAGATCGGCAAGTGAATTACCTTTAACGTCTTTTCCACCTCGTAAATCTGGCTTTGACTCTACGCCAGTCAGCAGCCGGCCATCACTATCACCACTCTTTTCTTCACATGAGGCTTCTTCATCGAGTGCAAATAGAGATTTATCACTACTACCTATACCAGCTCATAATTCACATGAGGCTGCTAGATTAACCAAAAGAACTAGCCCAAATTATAATCCACGCGGTGTTTTTGCGATGGAAACAGTGAGTGAAGAACCATCAACATCCAGTGGAAGACCTCCTTTTAGCCGAGATTCACCATCATTTTGGCGAGATTCAATATCAGCTGAGGATGACTCAACGTCTAAATCAGACAAAAGATCCGGATCACACTTTGAACCTGCTGTTACAAATAGGGGGATTAAAAATCGTAGAAGAGAGGGATCAGTCATAGACCCGGCTATTGCACAGGAAGCTGCTGAATTATACAAACGCGAAGCAATCCGCAGAGAACTTATATCAACTATTGATTCATCTCATGCTTCTACTTCAAAATCAAAATTAGAAGCACACCTATCATCTCATGATTCTAGATCAATGTGGGACAGGAATGTCGAACAGACACTACCTCCTATGGGGACAGATGGACCTTCTACATCAAGCGGCCAGCGTGGTCATAGATCTGGTTGGGGTAAAGCGCGGGCTAAAATAAAGGAGCAAGTCCGAACAATTGATCCACCCCGTAATATGGAGCGCCCCCCTTCTTTCCAACGAGTGACAGTTGACGGTGCACAATTTGACTTAGAATGGACTAAGCCAATCATCGAGCATGTTGCGCCGCAAAGATTCGAGGATGCAAATTCTCAAAAGCTACATAATACTATATATAATATGTTCAGAGACAGAATAGACGCATCCTTACTTGTCATTGGCATGCCTAGAGAAGATCCAAACAATTCGAACAATACAATCATCAAATTAGATAGACCACTGGCTCAACAAAAAGGCCTGCAAGTTATTGAGATAAGAGAACCCAATGCAGTAGGCTATAGCTTACCGACAGAAGATTGGGTAAAAATAAATAACTTACTAAGCCATCGAGATTTTCAGAGCCTTGCAAGGGCAAATAATTGGCAAGATGATTGGATTTAATATTCATAATCGTCTTAAATATAACAAAAGAATCATATGTCTCTTCCTTACTCGTTAAAACATATCATTTGGAGCTACATGCTATCGCGTTGCGGTCTCGTGGAATAATAGCCGCCCGTACCAGTCGTCTAGACCACTATACCAGAATATGTGATATAGTTACAAATGGGAACAGATAGATAGGCTAAATTCATCGAACCAGCAGTGGGATTCCACTTGCGCTGGGTATATATGGAGGACATATGGCATCATTACTTGAACAGGAGATCTTTAGTCAACCGGAGGTAATTGCACATCTTTTGGCGTTGGAGACGGAGCATATTAAGCAGATCGTGGCTGAACTTCCGGCGTTCGATTATATTTTGATTGCGGCTCGTGGCTCATCAGATCATGCTGCGACATATGCCAAATATGCCTGGGCGACCTTTGCAGGCTATCCTATTGCACTGGCGACGCCTTCGTTGCAGACGCTCTATGCGACGTCTCCGCGCATGAAAAACGCTCTGGTCGTCGGTATCTCACAATCGGGACAGTCGCCAGATATTGTGGCTGTCCTTGAAGAGGGCAAGCGTCAGGGACGTCCCACGATCGCGATCACAAATGATAGCAATTCGGCACTGGCGCGCATCGCTGATCATGTGGTGGAGCTGCATGCCGGTCAGGAGCGCAGTGTGGCGGCGACGAAGACATATACAGCTCAGCTGGCAGTGATGATGCTGTTCGCAGCACTTTGGAATGGTGATCCACAACGTCTGGCCGAGTTACAGGCGGTCCCTGATCAGATTGCCAGGGTGCTGCAAAATGCTCCCACAATCGCACAACAAGTGGAGCGCTATCGCTATATGAATCAGTGTATCGTGGTTGGTCGAGGCTATAATTACTCGACATCGTTTGAGCTGGCACTCAAGCTCAAAGAGTTGACCTATGTGATGGCCACGGCCTATTCTTCAGCCGACTTTCGCCATGGTCCGATCGCGACCATCGAAGAGGGACTTCCAACCATTCTGATTATGCCATCCGGGGCAACGGCGGCTGATATGCTGGATCTGGCAAAAGATCTCCAGAGTCGCAAAGCTGAGCTGATAATCATCTCCGATAAGGATGAGGCGTTAGCGTTGGCTCAAACAGCTTTTGCGCTTCCTAAAGATATCCCTGAATGGTTAAGCCCAATCGCCGCGATTATCCCTGGACAGCTACTCGGCCTGTATCTGACGCTGGCAAAGCGCCTGGAGCCTGATATGCCGCGTGGCTTAAACAAAATCACTCTTACCCTTTAGTAGCGTCGTGCCCTCGGGCACGATGTCCCAGTAACTCGTACGAGTTAGCAGGATCTCGGCGAACCACGCTAGCCCGCCTGATCGTACGTCAAGTGGGACATCGTGCCCGAGGCACGACGCTACTAGCGAGTTGCAAAAAACCAGGGAGCTTCCTGCTTACGTTTCTGCTCATAGGCAACGATATCGTTGTTCATCGAGAGAGTCCAGGCGATCAGATCAAGCCCCTGAAGCATGCGTTCTTTCCTGAATGAGTCAATATCAAAATGAATGACCTTTTTGTCGGGAAGCGTCACCGTCTGCTGCGCCAAATCTACGTCCAGGGAGTAGCCAGGGGTGGCTTCGATATCCTTGAACAGCTGCTGGACAGTCTGTTCATCCACAACAATTGGCAGTAGATCATTGCTGAAGCAGTTGTTGTAGAAGATATCAGCAAAGCTGGGCGCGATAAGCACGCGGAAACCATACTGCGAGAGTGCCCAGGGAGCGTGTTCACGCGATGAACCGCAACCAAAATTATCGCCAGCAACCAGGACGCTTGCTCCCTGGTAACGGGGCTGATTGAGGATGAAGTCAGGATTGGGCTCCTGCGTCTCTCCAAGATAGCGCCAGTTGGCAAACAGGGCGGCCTCAAAACCTGTACGGCTGGTCGTTTTAAGAAAACGCGCCGGAGTGATCTCATCGGTGTTGACGTTCACACGATCCAATGGCAACACCAGACCGGTATGGGTGGTAAATGCTTTCATGAATTATTCTGTCCTCTCATATCCCCAGGCCAGCCAGATAGATCACAATTGAGCGCGTCACGCCACTATCCTGGCGAAAAATGCGCGATGATCCATTTGCATCTGGCGGCGAGGGAATGTCAGCTACCATTCGCGAATATCGACAAAGTGACCGGCCACCGCTGCAGCCGCCGCCATTGCAGGACTCACAAGATGCGTGCGTCCGCCGCGTCCCTGACGGCCTTCGAAGTTACGATTACTCGTCGAGGCGCAACGCTCGCCTTCACTTAAACGGTCACCATTCATAGCGATACACATGCTGCAACCAGCCTCGCGCCACTCAAAACCAGCCTCGCGGAAGATATCGGCGATCCCCTCTTCCTCGGCCATGCGACGCACATTTGTTGAGCCGGGGACAACCAGTGCCCGTACTTCCGGCGAGACGTGCTTCCCTTTGACATATTGAGCAGCAAAGCGTAGATCGTCAAGGCGGGAGTTGGTGCAGGAGCCGATAAATACCGTGTTGACTTTGATATCAGTGATCTTCTGGCCAGGCTCCAGGCCCATGTAGGCTAAAGCACGCTCATAGCTTTGACGCGTCTCGGCGTTTGTCTGTAGAGCCGGATCAGGTACGCTTCCATTGACGTCGCTGACCATGCCAGGATTGATGCCCCAGGTCACTTGAGGACCCAGTCCTGCAATGTTGACCTCATGTACAGCGTCAAAGTGTGCACCTGGATCGCTTGGCAACAGTTTCCACGCGGCCACGGCCTGGTCGAATAGTTCTCCCTGCGGCGCATAGGGACGTCCTTTGATGTAGGCAAACGTCGTCTCGTCGGGAGCAACCATCCCGGCCCGAGCCCCAGCCTCGATAGCCATATTACATAACGTCATACGGCCCTCCATCGACAATCCGCGCACGGCCGAGCCACTGAACTCAACGGCGTAACCAGTTCCAACGCCAGTCCCCAATTGTCCAATGATCGCCAGTGCGAGATCTTTCGCCGTCACGCCACGGGCAAGCTCTCCCTCCACGCGGATATTCATTGTTTTAGGCTTATCCTGCCAGAGGCACTGCGTCGCCAGTACCTGTTCCACTTCGCTCGTCCCAATGCCGAAAGCTAACGCCCCAAAGGCGCCATGGGTCGAGGTGTGCGAGTCTCCACAAACGATGGTCATGCCGGGGAGCGAGATACCCAGTTCCGGTCCAATGATGTGGACAATTCCTTGACGTGCATCGTTCATATCGAAGAGGGTCAGACCAAAGTCACGCGTGTTATCTTCAAGAGTATCGATCGAGGATGTGACAGCCTTATCCACAATATCAAGCCGTCGACGGCCCTGTGTGGTCGGGATATTATGATCCATCACCGCAATCGTCGCATCGGGACGACGTACAGGCAAGCCTGCGGCACGGAGGCCCGCAAAAGCCTGCGGCGATGTCACCTCATGGACAAGGTGGCGATCGATATAAATCAGGGGAGTCTGACCTGCCAGATCCATAACGACATGAGCATCCCAGACTTTGTCGAATAGCGAACGTGGACGCTGCTGCGTCTGATCGTCCACAGAGTGATTTTCAGCTGCCATATGCACAATCTCCTCTTTACTTTTCCTGTCTGCGCCGTAGAGCAGGAACTTGCCTACCGCAATACAAGCGACATCATTGTTCTATGCAGTATAATAGCACAGAATTGATATGTCTAATACCTATTTTAGTCGTGGTTGATGCTTTTTAATTATCAACTCTCACATCCCTGCGACGTCGTACGAGTTACAGAAACATCGTACGCAAGCGTACGACGCTACTTTTAGGAGAAAAAATGGAGTTACGTCAACTTACCTATTTCCTTACGGCAGCTCAGACACAGAATTTCCGTAAGGCCGCCGAGATATGCCTGGTGGCGCAGCCAGCTTTGAGCCGTCAGATTGCGGCACTGGAGGAGGAGTTGGGAGTTCAACTTTTCCGTCGGGTGAAGCAGCGCGTTGTCCTGACAACGGAGGGACAGGATTTCGCGACGTATGTGCGTGCCGCTCTGGATCAGCTCCAGCAGGGCCAGCAGGCGATGGCTCGCTTGCAAGATGGAGAGCATGGCACGATCTATATTGGGAGCATTGAGCCGCTGACAACGGCATTCTTACCGAATATCTTTCCGATTTTTCATCAGCGCTATCCCCATATTCAATTGAAGGTGCGTGTCAATCGGACGGATAATCTGCTCAAGCTTATCGAGCAGGGCGAGTTGGATCTTGGACTCATTTTCAATCCGAGTGTGCGGCCAGAGATCCTGGTAGTTCAGGAGCTCTTTCATCAGCCACTCCAGGTCATGGTCTCAATCGACCATCCGCTCGCTCAGAGCAAAGTCACATCGGTCACATTGGCCCAACTACTGCACGAGCCAATCTTTCTGCTGGGAGAGACGTCACGCCTGCGCCGTGCGGTCGAACGCGCCTTCACATCACAAGGACATAGCCTCCAACCGATTGTGGAGATAGAGTCGGTTGCCGGGCTGAAAGAGATGGTCAGGCATGGCAAAGGCATCACCTTTATGCTCTCAGCACTCCTCTATCCCAGAGAGATCGGCCGGGAGGTCGTACTGCTTCCCATCGAAGACATCACCGAAGAATTCGTTTTTGCCCTCGTCTATCATCGCTTTCGCCATATCTCGCAACCGGCGCGGCATTTTATTAATACGGTTATGGACACCAGAATGTCGACCTGGCAATAGGGAAACCGCCTGGGTTTTAGCAGCAGGTTGTAAAAAGCAATCGGCAACGTAGAGCCATCACGTCCAGGCATCAAGCACTTGCCGGCTCACCAGAGTGCTCTGCTCAGGCAATTTTTCCTTGACAGTCCAGATACTCCCTCCGGTAGGGAGGCCCGGGAGAACAACATTATTTGTACAACCATAATTCACGCGCTCGTTATCGATGATGGGAGTAGCACCGGTTAGAAAAGTGCAGATATCGCCATCGGACAAACGCAACGTCCAGGGTTGATGATCCGCCGAGGTGGCCGTGCTGGCGGGTAGAGGCTCTGTCAGCATAACCTTGATACCGAGCGTATCAACAGCGGGCGCAGTATCACAAACGACATAATCCTTATAGTTGGTCGAGCTAAAACAGGGATCATAAATTGTATCGGTCACGATACAACGCCAGGCATCAGGGCGAGGAGCCGCCAATGAGGTCTCCCAACAGTTTCCAGAGAGTGCAGGAGTATTGCGTGTTCCGACTGGATAAAAATGTTGCACATGTGTCGCGCTGGCCGCTCCTACCATCCCCATAGTTCTGGCAGCCTGGACACTCTGATGAGGAAGCGGAGCAACGCCAAGCAGAAGAAACACAAATGCTGCGATGAGAAATATCTTATTCAATACCATAATTTCCCTCTCACCTTTCTACGTACCAACCAATGTATCTGAAAAGAACAAACATTAGAATACAGGGACCTATCACACATAACGTCTGTGACACATAAAAAATCACGCTGACATGGTAAATAAGGAAAAGAGAGCTCACACTGGCGGGATATCACCTAATAAGGACGCTTAAAATCTTCTGGCCAATAGTAGGTGGGATCATCAAAATCGATAATCACCGGAACTTGCGTGCCTCTTGCAGGCAGCAGCATATGACGGACACGGCGCTGATAGGTGTAGACTTTCTCGGTCTGAGGATGAGTCCAGGCCAATTTCAAACGATATTCGATGGTACCAAGAAAAAACCAGCGCCTCCATTTCATAGTATGGACTTCCTCAATATCATTCACAGTCGCCATAATCTGAGTCCCATAGCGTCTGAACCAACTCTCCTCCTGTCCCTGGATGAAGGTGTCAGTAAAGATAAAAAGGAATCCAAGTATCAAGGCTCCAGAGAAGATCCCAGCCCAGGGAACAGCAGAACTTAATAACCATGCTCCCCAAAACGTCTTAAGAGTAATCAGGCCACTCAAAAGTAGTACAAAAAGTAGCACAATGCTATACATAAGCAAGCGAAATGCCCAGCGCTGTATTGTATAAAAAGCATGAACATGCGAACGCGCTTTGCGCTTGTCATGTAACGGCTCATGTATATTTGTTTGCATATCTATTTCACAATCGACTTTCTGATATGTTAATAGCGAACATTTCGCAGGCCGAGTATATGCAGCCCGTATGTTCACTTGAATCGTCTCATTGAGTATTTTAGAGGAACGCACGATCAAACCAATCTGACCCAATTGTACGATAACTGTCTCTATTTTCACCAGTGGCTCGTATATATAAACATGCTCTTAAACTATTAGTTTTATTGAGATAAGAAAAAAAAGTATTAAGATAACGCTCGCTGCTTCGAACAACCTGCATTAAAAGAGTTGCAGAGAACTATTCAAGTACTTTTTTCTTATGGCTTCAATATATGTGCTATCTGGCAAGCATATCATAGATACATAGTACTTTTTATGATTTGAGGCCGTAAAGAGATGTCAGGTATCTACAATAGAGCTGACCACCATAGATAGCACGGAGACCTGAATAACAATAACTATCTTATGCAAAAGTGTTTTGGATAACAATTTTTTAAAATAGAGGATAGACCTTTACAAATATCAATTCTTGTTATACAATATAAATACAAGAGCTACATAGTTTTATTCAGTAGCAGGTATTTTTTAAACTTATCCTGTTATTGAAAAATTAGCCGTCGCGGACGGTATTCAAACACTCAAAAATTAAAGGAGCGAAACCACATGAGCGAGCTATTGACTGTATCGGAAGTTGCCAATATATTAAGAGTAGATGATACGACAGTACGTCGTTGGGTCAAACAGGGCGCATTAGAAGCAATTGTATTGCCCCATGTAAACGAGCGCCAGGCCTATCGTATTAAACGTGAAACGTTAAACAAATTGTTGACCGGCTCAGAAGAATCCGAATTAGCACACGCATAGTTCTACTACATACGCATGTGCGGTCATCAATTCATGTGAAAAACAGACGAACGTATTCAGCGCGGATGTCTCCAGGGATATCCGCTTCTTTGTGTGCGACCAGACTTTTTTCTCCATCCGGCCTATCAAAAAGAGATAGGCTTTATAATAAAAACCTATCTCCAGGACTTTTTGGTTCATCTTTTATCCATAGCAACGACGATAGCATGACAGCGATAAAAAAGGACATTCTTAGCAACGCTGAAGGGTTTGAGCCATCAAAGAGACCGATCCAAAACGATCGGTCGGCTTTTTTGCCAGAGCGGTCGCGAAGACAGCATCTACGGTGCGCGGTAGCTTCGGATTTAGTGTGGATGGCGGCGGTGGCATCTTTGTCGTATGTAAAATCTTCATCACGTGTTCAGTTGTCCCCTGAAATGGCGGACGACCGGTAAGAATCTCATAAACGATCGCGGCAAAACCATATTGATCGGAGGCAGGCGAGACGATATGATCCCAACGTTCTGGCGCGATATATGGAAGGTCATCGGGTGTAGTTGGAAGAGACGAGCCATCCTGCACCACAGAAAAATCAGAGAATGCCACCTCAAGTTTCTGGATACGTTTGCCATGATTGAGAATTAAAATATTAGTAAATTTGAATTTCTGGTAGGTCACCTGATAATTATGTGCAAACTGGAGTGCATCCGCCAGTTGAAGAATGATAGGCAGTGTATCTTTTAACGAAAAACTCCCCACACCTCCATTGCGTCGCAGCCAGCTTACTAAAGATCCCTCAGCACAAAACGGCATGTTTTTATAGACAAAATTGACTCCGCTGATATAGGATTTGCCACAGTTTGAAACCGGCAGAATGTGAGGATGTTGCAAAGGTCCAAGCAGGTCAGCCTCTTGTTGAAAAACGGTTACCTCTTCGGGAGCATCATTGAGCATGTGATAGGGCACCATATCCACCTGGATGGCCTTCAAAGCACTCTCCTGCTCACGCAAGCGATCATATGTTCTGTAGACTTCGCTATAAGCGCTACTACCCAGACGAGCACGTATATGATAGCGTCCCAGGCTTTGTCCATCCAGATAGACCTTCTCTTTTTTAACTTCTGGTTGTTGCTCTTTGGGCAATTCCAGCGGCACAGACGGCTTCTTCTCACGCGGTGGATAAGCGGGATAGTTTGGCGCCGTTGCAAAGCCAGAGCGAGAAACCGGTGGAGGTGTCGGCGATGGAGGTGGCGTGGACAATGGAGGCGGCGTAGGTGATATGGGAGGATTTGTATGGGTAAAGGGTAAATGCACGTCAGGCTCTGTCGGTATAGCGTCATGATTTACCGACGAAATGGGAGTTGAAGAGAGATCATTTGAAAATTGCCACTGACTATTACTCCCCCTGGTCGGGTGAGTATTGCGTGAATGAAGCGGACTAGTATGATGAGATGATTGAAAAGGTGGATTTATAGGTGTTTTTGGATAGCCATCAGTAGACCTCACAGATGGAAACACCGTAGAAGTGGTATCTTGCAAGCGAATAAATAATGGCTCCCAATCATATTTTTGCACTAACTGTTGCCGTAAGCGGTTAATAAATAATCGATTAGTATTATCATCAGAACGTAATACTAGAGCTAAGGGTACAAAATGCCCTTGCAAAAAAGAAGTAAAAGCCTCTAGCTCATTCACAGCCACAACAGTTCTATAGCCTGCTGTAGTCAACAAACCACCAACATATTGAGCACGTTCTCGTTGCAGATCAACAATTAAAACTGTCAGAGCGTTACGAACCGTCATCTCCTTAGAGGTCTTTGAAACCAATGACTGACTCAGACGCTGCTGTAAGAGCTTGAGCATAGCATTCAAAACTTGATCAGGCTGCTCAAAAGAAAATGGAATTTCGTGTATTACCATGTTATCCATAGATATATTCCTAAAATCGCATACCCCTGAGAGGCGCCTAGTGTTGTAGACCGACAACACGATGTTTCTAAGTTAAACGCTCTTTTTATCCTTTATATAGCGAACCCATTTAGACCATAACACACAGCATCATTGCAAATATTCTTTGTCTACTATTCATGAGTTATTACCTACATCATAGCACAGATTGGTAGGTGGTGTTAATAGAAAGGATTCTTTATTAATACAAAGAACATTCTTGTATTGAACAACTTTTGACCACGCCTATTTATTGATGGGATCATTGTCTCAATAACAAGCATTGATGTTGGAATTATTTTTCGGGATGCAGATAGATAATATTATCTATTATAATACGACATAAGAGCAACACCTTTCAAGAGCTTCTTGATATTTTTCGGTTTTTTTTATTTATTCACCAAATAGTGCTCAAAGCTCCATTGAGAGATGACAAGCGTTGTACTGAAAGCTCTTGATTATAGTAAAACACACATGGTAGGATACATAAAAAGTAAGCGTATCCAATCAAGCAATGTTAAAGGATAGTTTATTGAGCACACGCAGCCATATCCTCCAACAAGCCACCAATTCTGAAGCAGTAAAAGCCATCGAAGATAATTTAATTGCTTTTATTTTATACTGTAGCTGTGTTCCAGGAGCGCAAACCGCTCACAACCAGGATCACATCGCCGCGATTACCGGCATACCTCAACCATCACTGAACGTCATCATGCGCACGCGGATGCATGAACAGGACATCAGCGAGCGCATCGCCGCCGCAATGCTTCCCTTTAAGGAGCGTCAGGTACCGATGCTCTGGTGGATCTTTCCAGATACACAACCCACAAATCTAGGTATCCACCTGAGGCAGCACAGCCTCCGCTTCAATGGGACAGAACCAGGCATGGTCATGGAACTCACACAACTACCAGCCACGCTTGCACTGGCCGAACGCTTTCAAATCGAAGAGGTCCAAAGCAAAGGTGCCTTAGAAGAGTGGATTCAAGTCTCATCGAGAGCTTTTGGTGAAGAAGTATTCACACTTGACTCCGACTATGGTAGATTTGAACAGTGTCTGGGCTGGGGACCAGAGCGTCCCTATCGCCGCTTCCTGGGACGCCTTGATGGCGAAGCGGTCGCAACCTCCTCGCTCTTTCTGGGCGCAGGTGTCGCAGGATTATATTCGGTCGGGACACTGCCACAGGCTCGCGGGCAGGGTATTGGAAGCGCTATCTCGCTCGCTCCTCTATTGGAGGCACGCTCGTTAGGCTACAATATCAGTATCTTACAGGCATCACCCTCGGGATACAGTGTCTATGCCAAACTTGGCTTTCGTGAATGCTGCCAGATTCAATCCTATCTCTGGATACCAGAAGATTAAAGTAGTGCCGCGCTCAAGCGGATTACGACACTACTTTTGGTTGGATATATGCCACGAGAATGCGATATTCGCACTAACATGATAAACTTCCAGGATGTATACTATGCAAAGGCATGGCGCTGGCAATATAATGCAGACTATTTTTGGCAACAGCGCCAGCACAAAGCGGAAAGTATCCAATATTTCGCGCACCATCGTAGCATAGACAGAACCATTTTTTATAGGGAGTGAGACAACCTACAGGATCAAACGCAGCGAGACGTGAAGCATCGCCAATCCTGAAAAGCAGGCAACTTCTTTTGCACTTCACGTGAAGCTCGATAGACCTGTGTATTACAGCCGGGCATTTCAAGAAAGGATGATTTAAAACCTACATACTTATGACTAAGAAAAAAGAATATAAGAAAATATTAACTTGTCGTGTGCTACTCTTCAATCTAGATGGTATCCTTGTCGACTCGTCAGCGAATAGAGAACGGCATTGGAGCGAATGGGCTCAACGGCATCAATTGGATGTGACACAGGTACTCAGTTGCTTACCCGAGTGTACGACACTCGAAATGATACACAAGTTCGCTCCTACGCTTCCAACTGAGCTGGAGGTTCGCTATCTAAACGATATACAGACACTGGATACACGCGATGTAGTAGCTATGTCTGGAGCATTAAAGCTGCTCGAACAATTAGCACCAGAACAATGGGCGATCGTCACATCCGATCCTCCGTTACTGGCGAAAGCGAGACTGCGTGCCGCCAAACTTCCGCAGCCGCGCCTCCTTGTCTCCAGCCAGGATGTCAAGCAAGGTCAGCCCGATGCAGAAGGCTATCTTAAAGGAGCAGCCTTAATGCATGCCGATCCAGAGGAATGTCTGGTGATTGATGATTCCCTGGCAGGGGTAGAGGCGGCGACAGCAGCTCACATACCAGCTGTAGCCGTAAGCACAGCTCTCTCTCAGGCAGATTTCAAAAACGCCGAGATCTGGGTGTCATCGCTCGCCCTCCTGAAAGTTGTAGATAGCACCGAAGAGGACGAGATCGCCTTAGCTGTCTCAGAATAGTAAGCATGAGAAGCCTGCTGCCTCCTATTATCTCAAAGATGGGAGCAGCAGGCTTCTCATTGTGTCTAACTCATGCCACTCTCCTAATCCTTGATCTCTCTCCCTTGCTCTATCTTGCCTTCAGACAAGAAATCGCCGACAACACATGTCTCATCTGAAGGGAAGGAAGTATCAGTTATTATGGTCTTGTCTGTACTTACGGCTATCTTCGGTGGCGTCTGTGACCAAAAACAATCACGCAAATGACTGTGAGTACCATTTTGGTGATATTGACAAAATTTGTCTGTAATCGTCTTGACAATGGTACTGCTTTATGGTATCTTAATAAAGTAATACATCGATAGAGAAAAAACTGCTACTTTTATTGTATCAAGACAGAGAAAGAAGTCGGAGGAAATGCATGATTAGCTACATTAGCAGAAAACAATGCAGCCGCCGCATGATGTCTGTCTCGATATCCCATCACCTCAACCCCACGTTTGAAGGATGTCTGGAAGACCGAAATGGTGAAGACATCTATGCATTTGGCGGTAGTTGGTCAGACCTAAGTTTGTAGAGCTGCGCCAAACTCGCATTTGTTTTTTCTGCTTCATGTAACGGCACAAGGATGCCGGAAGCACTTTTTTAGTCCATTTTCAAGCTTCTCGTATAGGTATATACTCCTGCGCGTATGCGTACATTCAGGTTAAGAACTCACACACACAGTTGTGCTATTCTGCCCTGAAGCCGGCGCACAGCGTACTACTATATATCGATATCTATATGGAAACACTACACTCAGAGAGTGTCGCGTTGTTTTTTTGTGCTCAAATTACCAGGAAATCGGCTCAGAAAAGCCGGCTCGTCAGGAAAGGAGATAAAAAATGAGTCACGCATATATACTGAAATTTTTACCGCTTTTCGGCGAGTTAAAAAGAATTCTTTAGTGTAAGAGCAAAGTCATAAAACAAGCGTCCATGAGAGTAACAACAGTCGTAAAAAAACGTCTTTTGCAGTGTATCCACAGGCTGAAGAAGCCACGAGCAACGAAGGTGACAAATATGATGCAGTTGAAAAAGGGAATGATGGTCCTCCGTCAGGTTGAGCAGACAGCCGATCAACAGTGGGGAAAAACTGCTCAGAAGCGTGTCGTCCTGAGCACTCGTGTAACCCAGCAGCAAGAGACACGCGATCGCCGCTTCCAGAAAGGAATGATGGTAGGATCTGCCGCGAAGGGGCGTGATTAGTCCTCGAAGAGCTTCAATAACGTAGCGCAAACAATATGAATGACAAACCTCTTTAACAGGGTCGGGGCCGTAAAAAGCCCCGACCCATTTTGTTCCCATTTCTCGTATTCCACGCCACAGATGATCCTGCCAAAATATTCGTCGGGCGGAGGACGATAGATTCAGACGAAATCACAACACAATCCTTCTACGTGAGTCTTGTCTCATTCTAAATCAGTGGTTGTATCATAGATCTTTATCTCTATAATTACTTTAACTCTGTTTTATCTTTCAAAGCAGATACATTTGTAAAACAATATAAGGAATATGACAGGGCTAATTCTATCTTTCTTCATCTAGTATTTTCTGTTAGAAACCTCCACCAGTATCTGCTACATACTACAATCATATGACAAATAGTACAGAAGTCTAGTCAGGTCAATTTACATTTCCAGCTTCAATTCCCAATTGCCCTCTAGGATGAAGTGTTGTTCTAAAAGGTGCCTGATAGCGCATGGGGAGCCAATTATCGGGCTTTTACACTGGCGTGCGTGACAATTATTTGTGTCAACTACTAAGCTCGAAGAATCAGGATGGTGAAAGCACAGGATGCATAAAGTATAACTTCTTTAAGCATCTTTACAATTTCACAACATTGTTATACAATGTTTGTGTAATAACCAGTTACGACATTGTTTCACACCTTTTTTTATTCTAAATAGATAAAAGTGAGTGTAAACATCAAGAATTTTTAAGGGGAGATATCACTATGAGCGATCTTTTAACTGTATCTGAAGTTGCTGAAATTTTACGTGTCGATGACACAACCGTTCGCCGCTGGGTCAAACAAGGTGCGCTGGAGGCCGTTGTACTGCCACACGTGAATGCACGTCAGGCATACCGCATCAAACGCGACACCTTGAACAAAGTATTAGGTAGCGAAGGCTTACTGCAATAGATAGACAGATATAACTGTATAAATCTATAATGGAGAGGCTGTATTCTTTACTATCAAATACAGCCCTCCACTTTTTTATTTATACGAGCAGCTTTTTTTAAAGACCACTATTCCTCTCAAGTATTCCATGTAAATGTACGCTAAATTTATATTCACATGCCCACATATTTTCAGTACCGGTACCAAAGTACCAATTGCCATTACGCAAATGAATGATCTTTTTTTAAACAGAATTGAAGAATGAACCAGACACTTAATAAACAAACAATCAAAACGATAGCGTAAGGCATCACAGACCATAACCCGACAAACTGCGCCATATTGCCAGCAATCCAGGGTAAGAAAGCGCCGCCGACACATCCCACACTGATCAAGAAGCCAATCATCGTGCCCACACGATCCTGAGGAACCATCTGAGTTGTCATAGCGATCGCGGTGGGAAAAATTGGTCCAAAGCAGAAGCCTGTCAGGCAGAGACCAAAGGCCGCCAGCACACTGATAGGCGCAATCCAGACCAACAGGATGCCCACACCAGATCCAAACACGCAGGCTTGCAACGTACGCTTCTCGCCATAGCGCTGTGCGACATGCCCTAATACCACACGCCCCAGAGTCAAGCCCAGCCAGTAGCCACTCACAATCCAGCCAGCGGCTAAAGTAGCCACATGGCGTTGTTCGGTAAAGAAGCTATAGCTCCAGCTTCCCATCACGATTTCAACACCTACATAGAAAAAGAGAAAAAAGGAGAAGAGCCAGGTGAGGCGCTGCTTGAGCAGCAAGGAAAGTAGATGTTTTTCCGCCAGCCCTGTCTTTGACGCCTCCGCCTCCAGCGTAGAACGATTCTTAAAGATCAGCGCAATCCCAATCAGTAGGACCAGACATAAAACAGCCCAGACAATATATACACTGTTCCAGGGGAGTTTCACAGCTAAAAAGGCCGAGGCAACAACCGGTGCCAGCCAGGCTCCCGCGCCATAGAAAGCATGCAAGTAGTTCAAGAGAACGGTGCTCCGAGGCAAACCAGCAATATAAGCATTCAGACCTGTATCCACATTCGAAATCCCAAATCCCAGAGGGAGCAGGCAGGCCGCAAAGATGAAAAATGGAGGCGTCAAGCTCAGTAAAAACATACTGATGCAAATGATAATCGCTCCCATGAGCAGAAATTGTCGAATCCCTAATTTTCTCATCAACAAGCCACTATTGACTGAAGCAATCAGATAACCCAGGGTGCTGAATAAAAAGATCAGGCTCACCGTAGATTTGTTGATCTGATAAAATGTTCCCATGCTGGGGATAAGTACGCCGCTAGTGCCATCATTGGCACCAATCAAAATAAAGAGTAAGAAAGCCAGCCCTACCTGAAGACGAAAAGAAATCTGAGAAGTCCGATTTTTGAGCACCGATTCAGCCATGAGGTCACATCCACATCTAGTGAGCCCAGTTTTGAGAAAAGAAAACCAGGGAAATACGGCATAAAAGAAATGGGATGTCTTCAATTGACATCCCTCTATCTCTTTATTCTATAACGTCTGGCTGAACGATATCAAGTTTTGCAAATGGATTTGCAAAGGCAAGAGACCTCAACAGAGGAGAAAAGGGGCTGGACAGGAGAATATAAGAGTGGCGGTTGAGCATTTTTCACATCCATCCCCATATGTAAAAAGTATCCATAGAAACAAAAATGCATAATGATAGAGTCACATGCGAATAGAGGATCTCTTGTCGACAAGAGTGGTATAATTTTCCCTGTACATCTTTGTGAGACGAAAATGTTTTCGTATGAATAAAGAAAAGGGAATATACCTTTTTACCTCCCAACAAGCAAAAAGGTATAGCGTTATAAAGAGTAAGTCTCGATTGAAAAGAGGTTGATCATGCCAGGAAATGTATCGAAACCTATCCGCTCCCTTGGCGTGCTGACTGGCGGCGGCGATGTGCCAGGACTCAATGTGGCGATTAAGGCACTGGTCTATCGTGCCGAGACGATGGGCATTCGCGTGATGGGATTGCGCGCTGGATGGGAAGGGATTTCATTCCTCGATCGCTCACGTGGACAAGAGGCACTTATTTTCCATGAAGAAGATCCAGCTACCTGGAAAGATGGCTATCTGAGGCCATTGACCCGTCTTAATACGCGCAGCATCGACCGACAAGGTGGAACGATCCTGCAATCATCGCGCACCAACCCGGCCAACACACGCGTCAGCGATCTGCCAGCTCACCTGAAATCGTATGGAGAAGGCCACAAGCCGGAAGATCGCATCGATCTGACCAAAGAAGTCATCGCAAATCTGGAGTTTCTTGAGCTCGATGGCCTGGTAGCGATCGGCGGCGATGACACGCTGAGCTATGCATCGAAATTATCGGCGGCCGGCATTCCAGTCTGGGCCATTCCAAAAACGATGGATAATGATGTCCCTGGCACCGATTATTGTATCGGCTTCCAGACGGCAATTAGTCGGGCCGCTGAATTCATCAACCGCATCCGCTCAACGGCTGACTCACATCGCCAGACAGTCATCTTCCGTCTCTTCGGACGAGATGCTGGCTTTACCGCTCTCGAGACTGCCGCAGTCACCTGGGCCGATCGCCTGATCATTCCCGAGGTAGCCATCAATATCGATACCCTGGCAGACCTGGTCATTCAGGACCGTCAGAATCCAGAGGGCTCCTCATTTGTCGTCATGTCGGAAGGTGCCAACCTGGGCATCACCCTCCCCACGATCGGTGAGGCGGATGCCTATGGACATAAGAAAAAAGCTAATGTGGCAGAATTTCTAGTCGATGAACTGACCACACGTATCCCCGGCGTACGCTTCCTGCCCATCGACCTGACCTACTTCCTGCGCAGTGGCGAACCAGAGGTCTATGATAAAGATATCGCGATCAACTTTGCCAATCTCATCATGAGCAAGGTCGGTGAAGGAGTGGATAACGTCATGGCAGCGCACCGTCATGGCACCTACATCTGCACGGACATCCCGGGCAAAGATATTCCAGCTCGCCGCGTCAATCCCGCAGATTATCATGAGACACGTTACCGCCCACGCTTCGAACGCCTCACCGGCCCTTACGAACCCCAGATACGCCAATAGCGTCGCAAGCGTTGCATACGATGGTCCAATTCATCGTACGCAACGCTTCGCCATCTCATACACACAAAGGAAAAAGCCGCATGAGAGCAGATGAAATTCTCACATCAACGGAATATCGTAATTATCCTCTGCCCACGGGCAGCTGGGTTATGCGCCAGAACTGGCATGAACTGCTCTTCGCCAATTGGCCTCTGGCACCAGAGGTATTACGTCCATTGATGCCATCCTGCTTCCAGGTCGACACCTTTGAGGGCCAGGCCTGGATCAGCATAGTCCCGTTTCGTATGAGCAACGTCCGACCACGCGGACTACCCGCTGTTTCCGCGCTCTCCCACTTTCCCGAGCTCAATGTACGCACATATGTGACGGCAAACGGCAAACCAGGAGTCTATTTCTTTAGCCTGGAGGCTGGTAATCCGATCGCTGTTGCGATTGCACGTGCGGTATTTCATCTCCCCTATTTCAACGCGCTGATGCAATGCCAGCGCAACGACACGACAATCCAGTACCGCAGTCATCGCACGCACCGAGGAGCTCCAAAAGCAGATTTTAGCGCCAGCTATCGTCCTACCGGACCCGTGGCATACGCCCAGCCTCACTCAATCGAATCCTGGCTCACTGATCGCTACTGTCTCTACACAAACGTCGGCAGACAGGCATATCGCGCCGACATCCATCATCTCCGCTGGCCTTTGCAGGCAGCCGAGTATGAAAGCACAACCAATACCATGGCACATTCCCATGGCATCCAACTACCAGACACACAGCCACTCCTGTATTATTCGGAGCGCTTAGAGGTCCTGGTCTGGCCGATTCAGCGCATAGCATAGCCAGATAGAGCTATTTAATAATCCAAAGAGGTTACCAAAACGCTAGAATAAGAAGATATCATTGAACAAGCAAAAGTTGTTTTAGCGTGGCTATTATAGGAATTTTATAGAGTTGAGTTGTATATATGAAAAACCACCCGGTGAGAATGCTCCAGAAAAAGAGGAAGTATTCTTTTAAACTTCCAGAAGTTATACGGAAGAGGCCATTCAGTTTTGCTCTTGACAAGCCAATCTCAATCCAACTACTCATACGTGATCTTATCATTTCGATCTTCTCTATTCAGCTCATAACCGCAATCATCTTAGTCATCGTCTCGACCATCAGGGACAGGAACAAAAAAAATCGTAGTTTTCCACGTATAGCGCTCGATGAGGTTCAGCTAGAAAATAATTGTTTGCAATTATACTGCTATGGACAGGATCTCTATGATGATATGCTGGAAGCGATCGATAATGCCAAAGAGTGCATCTACATAGAAACATATATCTGGAAAGATGATGAGGCTGGTTGGGCCTTCAAAACACATCTTGAGAAGAAAGCGGCCGAAGGTGTGGCAGTCTATGTAGTTTTTGATCGCATTGGTAACCTGGTAGTTCCGCACAGCTTCAAAGCCTCATTTGATCCCGCCATCCACCTCCAGCAATACCTATCGGTCAGCTCAATTCTGCACCTCTTTGATCCACGGCGCTACGCGCTCGATCATCGAAAACTGCTCATTGTTGATGGTGAGATCAGCTTTATCGGTGGCTACAATATCGGGAGCCTGTATGCTGCATCCTGGCGCGATACCCATCTACGCATCAAAGGACCACTCTCAGTCGAGATAGCTTCTTCGTTTATCGATTTCTGGAACCGCTTCAGCAATCGCAACGACCATATCAAGACGCGCCTCTCGCGTGGTTTTGATCCGCTCGTCACGCTGCACGGCAATGATGCTCTACGCCTGACATTTCCAATTCGCGATATGTACATTGAAGCTATCAATCGTGCCGCCCACTCAATTCTGCTCTCAAACGCCTACTTTGTCCCCGACAGTAGCTTGCTAGAAGCACTCAAAGAGGCAGCCGGGCGTGGAGTTGACGTACGAATCCTCGTTCCCTGGACCTCGAATCACGTCATTACGGACTGGATCTCCCATAGTCACTTTAGCGAATGTCTGGATGCAGGCATCCATGTCATTGGTTATACACACGCCATGCTCCATGCAAAAACCTGTACCATTGATGGTCAATGGTCAACGGTGGGCACAGCCAATCTGGATCGTTTGAGCTCTCTTGGCAACTACGAGATCAATGTAGAGATCTATAGCACTGAGTTTGCGCAGCAGATGGAGAGGCTTTTTGCCTGCGATACCGATCAAGCCATCGAGCTGACAGCAGAACAATGGCACCATCGTCCCTGGTATGCCAAAATCAGTGAGCATATTCTCACTCCTCTACGTTTTATGATGTAAGAGTGTAAATCCAGTAGAACAACTCAGGCCTCTTCTTTCTGAAAATTTGCGGGCAATAATACTTTGTCAGCACTAGAAGTAAGTAGTGGATAGTACAGCTAAAGCAGTACCACTCACTACTTACTTAAGCAGAAAGAGGTGTTGAGTAAGGTAGATAATAAGAAACCTATGAAGAAATTTGAGGTATATACTTCATCATGAAGCGTTACGTTATTGCAACCGTCCTATTAGTCATCGCGATTGAACTCATCTTTACCATTCCGATCATGGTTCTGACGCCACTTGGAAGCAAAGTCATCGCAACATTAGGCCCCACACCGACTCCTAAACCGACACCCACCCCGCTACCAGTGCTTAATGCCCTTGGGAGCACGCCTCCGACCATAAAATCACCTGTGGCTTATCTACTCGATGCAGATACAAATGCTACGTTACTCAGCATACGCGGAACCGAGCGACTGCCAATGGCCAGCACGACAAAAATAATGACGGCTATTATTGCGCTGGAGATAGGCGATCCGCACCAGATAGTCACCGTCAAACAGGATGCAATTACCGAGATCGTAAAAAATATGGGTAGCAATGCCGGACTGAAAGTAGGAGAGAAGGTTCCGTTAAACCAGCTACTCTATGGCCTGATGTTACCATCAGGCGACGATGCAGCGATCGCGATCGCCGACACGCTCAGTGGATCGCCAGCCAACTATGTCAAGCTTATGAATCAGTACGCGCACAAACTCCATCTTAACAATACGCATTACATTAATCCCGACGGCCTTACCTACTACGATGGCCCCAACAAACAAGCTGATCCAAACGAATATACCACGGCCGCTGACCTGGCTCAACTGACACGTTATGCCTTACGCAATCCAGTCTTTGCCCAGATCGTCCAAACCCAAGAATTTGTTATACCGGCCAATAATGATCATGCCGCCTACGATTGGGTCAATACCAACGATGCGCTCGCTTCCTATCCAGGCATGCTCGGAGTCAAAACTGGCTACACCGTCGAGGCGGGCTATTGCCTGGTATTTGCCGCCAGAAACGCGAAACACACATTGATTGGTGTCGTTTTGCAAGGAAAAGCGATTGGCGATCGTCTCGCCGATGCTCCAACGCTCCTCGACTGGGGATTGGCCTTGCCGCTGGCTGAACCAACCCCCATACCTACGCCGAAACCTACGCCGACACCAAAGTAGGTCAGCATTGGCAAAATGGTCGCGTCTGTGCCACTATTAAGAGAAAGGAATCTGTGTGGATGTTGTATCAGAAGTCGAGTTAACCTTCTGATACAATGCCCGCATAGCAGCGATTTGTGAAATAGCTTGTAGCGACTAAAACATGTGTATTATCAAAAATGAAGAGGCGTATTTAAATGAAAGTTGAGATCAACGTAGCTCCGCTTGAAGAGAAACTTATCGTACGAAACCTGCTGGAACTTTGTCTGCACGACTACAGTGAATTCACAAACAAGAATATCAATGATTATGGTCTCTTTGATTATCCCTATTTAGATCACTACTGGACTGATCCTGACCGTTATCCTTTTCTGATCAGGGTTGAGCGCAAACTGGCAGGCTTCGCCCTGGTTCACAAGGTTGGAGAGCCTGCCACCTATAGCGTGACCGAGTTTTTTATCTTACGCAAATACCGTCATCAAGGACTGGGACAGGTCGTGGCGCATCAGATCTTTGATATGTTCCCCGGACGCTGGAGGGTCCGGCAGGATGTCGAGAATGCCGATGCACAGCTTTTCTGGCGTAAGGTCGTGGCGCGTTATACCAACAATCGCTTCCGCGAAACCAAAAGTGATACGTAAAAATCCTACGCTTTAATAGGCCCGCATTTTCGTCTCTAATCCAGCTTTCACCAACGGCCATTCACTATCAATGATACTGAAATAGGCAGAGTGGCGCCGATATCCATCAGCCAAAATGATATGATTACGTAGCACACCCTCTTTCACTCCTCCAATACGCTCAATTGCCGCCTGCGAACGCAGATTACGGCTATCGGTCTTCAGCTGCACACGGATAGCTTTCAACACCTCAAAAGCTTGGGTCAATAATAAATATTTGCACTCGGTATTCACTCCAGTACGTCTGACCGCAGGATCGATCCAGGTCCAGCCAATTTCCAGGCCATAATCTTTCGGCACAATGGTCAGATAGCGTGTAGAGCCGATAGCCCGTCCTGTAGCGCGCTCAATAATCGCAAACGGTATACACTCGCCCGCCTGCTGTGAGCGCAACGTATCGATGATCCATTGATCCATCGCCTCGCGGGAAAGACATGGATTGGTCGACATATAAAGCCACATCTCGGGCTCTTGTCCAGCTAAAAAGAGATCTTCAGCATGCCTGGGCTGCAATGGCTCCAAACGGACAATCTCCCCGGTCAATGTGCAGGGTTCAACAGACATCATAAATTTAGTGTTTCATCCTTCCTTCTACTAATATTATTCTATTATAAACACAAAGAGGCGCTTCTGCGAAGAACTATTAGGGCCGTACGCTACTCCGGGTCTCATACCACTTCGCTAGAAGTCTCAATGCTTTGCAATGTAGAGATTGGCCCAATTAAAGGGTGGGATGATATTTGTGGCATCAAAGACGTATCCATGGGCATATGACTTGAGCGCACATGAGTTTGTCCCTTGATACATCGGCAACCAGGCCACATCGTTAACCAGTTGCTGCTCGGCATCGTTATACAGAGCGTTGCGCTTGCTTGTATTTTTCTCAACGTCAGCGGCACTCAGCTCCTGCTGAACTTGCACCTGCTGCGCAGCGGCGGGAGTAGTGTTTTGTCCATAGTTGGTAGCGTTATTGGGCGAGCCAGCACTGAATTGGAGCGTGGTGAAGTCTTGCGCATCGGGATAATCATTATTCCAGGATGATTGAAACATTTGCAAGCGACTGTTCCCCACCGTTTGAGGCTGCATATTCGTTAAAGTATCAAAGTCCATGGGCTGGGCCTGAACATCAACTCCAAGCACCTCTTTCCATTCGTTGATGGCGATCTCGATCTCTCGATTGCTCTCAGAACTCCCACTTGGATAAGCAAATTTTATCCTGGGCAAGGCTGCAGCGCTAGCATAGCCTGCTTCACGGAGTCCTTCGACAAATAATTGCTGAGCTCTCGCTGGATTTCCACTGGTACTGGTTGTGCCATCGGGACCTGTGAGGTTGGCATTATAACCTGGCATGCCTTGCGGAATAATATGATTAGTGGCGACAACGACGTTTTTGTAGACAACTTTGACCATTTGACTTTTGTTGAGCGCCAGCGCGAACGCTTGACGAATTTTGATGTTGTCAAAGGGTTTGGCATTAAAATTCAGCCCATAATAAGTGATCTCCAGTAGGGGCGTCTGATGATACTCATTAGAGCTCTGAATCTGACTCAAAAATGGTGTGGGGACAGGCGTCAGGTCGACCTGACCATTACGATACGCTTGATACGCAGCGTTGACGTCTTTGTAGAAGAGGAAATTTACGGTGATGTCTGGCTTCTGTTTAATATAGTTGGGATTTGGGATCAGAACGACACCATTGCTATGGCTATAGCTTTTGACTTCAAATGGTCCTGACCCCCCGCCCTGGTTGAGATGATCTGTGAAATGGGCATTTCCATAGGCGTCAATGAGCTTTTTCTCGACAACGAAGGCGGTCGGATAAGTCAGTGCTGATAGAAAATAAGAGACCGGTTTGTTAATCTTGATCACAACTGTGCTTGGATTGGTTGCCAGTATGCTATCACCGATAATGGTAGAAATCTTGCCCGCCAGTAGCTTATCGGAATCCTGGATTAAATTTAAATAGGTGGGCGCGACGGGCGAATGTAGAGCAGGCTGAAGCGCTCGATCCAGGCTATAGACGACGTCTTTTGAGGTGAGAGCGGTGCCATCGCTAAATTTTAGATGTGCTTTCAACCTGAAGGTCCAGGTCAGACCGTCACTGGATGTAGACCAGGATTGGGCCAGTTCTGGAACCACTTTTTGCTGCTCATCAAGGGTGACTAAACCCGTAAAGACCATGCTGATCGGCACCAGCGAGGTTGAGGAAGCAACCATAGCTGGATCAAAGGTTGTAAGATCCGATAGACCCACTTCTGGTCGATTAAAGACTTGCTGATTGGCTGGTGCCCTGTCCGTGCCACTGATGGAAGCGCCTGAGCCCCAACAGGCACTTAGGATGACGGCCAGCGCCGCTAGCATAGTGGGGATGATCCCAAAAGCTAACTTTTTTGTAGCTCGCATGGAGAACCTCTCCTTTGTGAAGGAATAAAAGTGGATAAGAGTCAAACTGTCATAGCGTGTCAGTGCAATATCCAAAACGACTCTTAGATGATGCGCCTTAGATAAATTTAACTCTATGAAGCAGTTCTTCCAATGTAAATACGCTATAAATCCGTTAAAGCTCACACGTATCGATAGATACAAAATTATCTAGTATTACTTCTTTTCGATTACTAAAACTTAAGCGTAAAAATGGAATCTTAAAGTGCTAATAGAGCGCGCTAGCCGCCAATAGAGCTGGCGCTTTTGTATAAATAAAGGAGTATCCGTTGTTATGAGCGATATGTTGCATATAAAATGCGATTTTTTATCTATGGTTGATCTCCTCATGGGTCTCAATTATCACAGAGGCCAGCCATACATAAAAAATCGCTAAATGTCGCAGCTATTGAGGCCCAAAAGAGGGGGAGTTTATCAATTCGTGACCAAATATAAATACTATCTCTCTACAGGATTACCCGGTGACGGTGAAATGTACAACCTGAGCCAATTTCCCATCGCTACAATCAGCAATATGGCACCAATAAATCTCGGCAGCTCCTGTTGTAGTCGCAGTGTAATATTTCGCCTCAAAATATCCGACCGTCTCATACGCCTTTATCTGCAATGGATCGTCCTGTACAATACTTGTCGAATCTGTATAGAAGCGTACATTCACATAATCTTTCTCAGTCGTGGCATCAAATTTCGTCGTATCCAGATGAAATAAGACATAAATAGGAGCGTTTACCTTAAACGTCGAGGTGACAGTACCCGCAGGAGCTTCTAGCGAAGCAGCATCTACCGCGCTCGATGTCTCTACATTTGTCACAATTTGTGCCGCAGTAGCATCGATGGCTTTACCCGACGGAGCAGTGCCATTGGCCACTGGCGTCGTAGTAATCGCAACGGTTGGTGTAGTAGCGACCGTCGTCGGTGTACTGGCCGTTGCTGCTGGAGTATGCGCGCTGCTGGTGGCAACGGGCGTAGGATTGGTGGTAGCGGTGCCACTTCCAGGATTAAGTAAGGATGAGACAACGAGCGAGGCAACAATCCCCAGGATAACAACAAGTGCAACAACACCAAAGATTAATCCCAGGGATTTTTTCTTATCTGTCACTGGCTGCTGTTGCCCATATCCTGGTCGACCAAGCGGCTGCGATTTCGCTCCCGGACGATTATAGAACGCCGAGCCTGGATGCTGATAAGGGGTCGTTGGATCCACCGACTGACTCACTCCCCATTGCCCAGAGGGCTGCTGATACGATGAAGGCTGCCCGGCTCCCCATTGCCCCGACGGTGGCTGCTGTGGTCCTAATTGTCCTGACGGTGGCTGCTGTGGTCCCCATTGTCCTGATGGGGGCTGATACGATGGGGGCAAAGGTCCCAGTTGTCCTGATGGTCGCTGCTGTGGTCCCCATTGTCCCGATGGGGGCTGATACGATGGGGGCAGAGGCCCCAATTGCCCCGATGGGCGTTGCTGTGGTCCCCACTGTCCCGATGGGGGCTGATACGATGGGGGCAGAGGCCCCAATTGCCCCGATGGGCGTTGCTGTGGTCCCCACTGTCCCGATGGGGGCTGCTGTGGTCCTAATTGTCCCGATGGAGGCTGCTGCGGTCCCCACTGCCCTGACGGAGGCTGCTGCGGTCCCCACTGCCCCGGCTGTTGATAGGGAGCTCCATAATTAGAAGGTGGTCCACTATATCCTGGCTGGTTGGCTGCGGGCACCACAACATTCCCACAATAAGAGCACGTGCTGGCACCAGGAGGTAGAGGTGCTCCACAAACCCGACACTGCATATATGTTTCTCCTCGCCTGAGAATTGCATTCAATTGTAAAAGATATGCATAAAAATATATATCTTTAGAATGAAAAGGGCCATTTTATCCCTGGTCTTCAAAATAGCATGCATTCAACAATAGTACAATAGTTTGGGCTCTTACATTGTCTAATTTGTGCTCTAGAGTAGACAAATCAGAAGCTCATCCTAATAAACGGCTATAAAAGATGAAACATAACAACAAGGAATAAGCCGTCCTCTCAAAGTACTACTTAAATGCTGTTTCAAAGATACTGTAACTTTTCAGATCAGTTTTGGTAGTAAGCCAGCGAGAAAGAATATCATCGACCTGATATAGAGGGGAATATTGAATTGGATGAACATGATCTATTCGGAGAAAGCTTGAGTGTTCTGATGCTGGGCCATAGAGCGTGCTATAGCCTCTTGATGTGCCCGCTCCAGCGTTTTCCACTCTCCTCTATGACTCAGGCCACCAATCGGCCCAAAACGTTCCTGAAAGCGATTTTGAATAAAAAACTGCTCGAACTCAGCAAAGTCATAACACATCATCAGCACGAGCGCGTCCAGCGACGGCGAGGGAAATTTCTGGCTGGTAAATAGCAATGAACCACGCGGCTGCTCGATCTGACAGGTATAGAGCTGTACAGGTAGGCCAGTCTCGGGATCTGAGCTGGTTTTTTGACGCACAACGACAACCATCCCAGACGCATCCGTAGCTTCAACTTCGCGCTCATCCTGATAGTCTTTGATATAATACTCGTTGAGCGTATGCTGAAGGAGCTCGATGCGAGCTTCAATATGGCTCGGCAGAGCTACTATGATGCGCTTGTCCTCGTGCTTGATCAATTTCAACGTATTTGGACCATACCATATCTCTATCCAGTGATTTTGAGGAAAACTGTCGTAGAAATTTACCACGCTCATGCCAACATTTCTCAATGCCTGCCAGATAGGTCCCTCTTCACGTTGTAGCGACGACGCATCACCGCGAATCCAGCTCCAACCTTCAACGGTCTCAGAAGAGCCAAAGGCCCAACACATAGTATCACCTGCCGCAAGAACATCCTCAACGATGTGCCGATCGTAGCTTCGCATTAAAAAATGACCAATTTCATCATAGAGGGCAGTCCACAGGCCATTGTCACAATCTTCGTGGTAAAAGCCACACTTTTGCATATGGTCAAGAATGTAATCTACGGATGCTTCGATATAGGTATCCGCATAATCGATAAATTCAGCACTATCCACGCCTTTACTCCTTCTTCGTCAAAAAATTGTTGTTACCCCTGCGGAAACAAAAGATGAGTAAGTCTTTACTATACAGTATACTCACGACACAAAGGAGAAGGGCAACGTGGCGACAGGATTGGCCATATTCTCAGCACATGCAGAGCGCTCGAAACAAGTAAATGCATGATGGTCAGAGACATCTTTTCAAACGTCTACACCAACCATCATGCATCTCAAGAGGTTAATTGAGTAATCCGTTAGGATCAAGGACAAATTTCTTTGCCACACCCTTATCAAAATCGCGATAACCTTGTGGAGCATCTTCAAGAGGAATCACCGTTGCGTTGACTGCCTTTGCAATGTGCACCTTATCATGCAAAATAGCCATCATCAACTGGCGATGATAGCGCATCACAGGAGTCTGGCCAGTGGTAAAGGAGAGCGATTTCGCCCAGCCAAGGCCCATTTGTACACCAAGTTGGCCCTTCTTCGCATTTTCGTCTATGCCACCAGGGTCGCCCGTCACATACAGTCCAGGGATACCGAGACGCCCGGCTACACGGGTAATCCCCATAACATCATTTAGCACTGTAGCGGGAGCCTCGCCAGCATCATGGCCATGTCCACGGGCCTCAAATCCCACACAATCGATCGCCGCATCCACCACGGGCTCGCCGACAATCTGCTCAATCATGGCTGGAAGATCAGCCTTCGTGCGGAGATCCACTGTCTCACAGCCAAAGCTTCTAGCCTGTTCCAAACGTTGAGGATTCATATCTCCAACGATCACAGCTGCCGCGCCCAAAAGTTGACACGACGCAGCGCACGCCAGTCCCACCGGGCCGGCTCCAGCAATATAGACGGTTGATCCCGTCGTTACACCAGCGGAAAAAGCTCCATGATAGCCGGTTGGAAAGATATCAGAGAGCATCGTCAGATCCTTCATCTTCTCCATCGCCTGAGCCTTGTCAGGAAACTTCAAAAGGTTCCAATCGGCATAAGGGACCATCGCATATTGCGCCTGCCCACCGATCCAACCGCCCATATCAACATACCCATAGGCTGCCCCCGGTCGCGCCGGATTGACATTTAAGCATACGCCAGTATTACCAGCCTTACACATGCGACAACGCCCACAAGCGATGTTGAAGGGCACCGAGACGATATCACCTTTGCGAATAAACTCGACATCACGCCCAAGCTCAATCACTTCACCCGTGATCTCATGCCCCAGTGTTTGTCCTTTAGGAGCCGTAGTGCGTCCGCGCACCATATGTTGATCACTACCACAGATGTTCGTGGCAATGACACGGAGAATAGCCCCGTGTTCGCACTTGCGATGCTGCTCTGCCAGTTCCAACTTTGGATACTCAATGGTACGTACTTCTACTTTTCCAGGTTCAACATATACAACACATTTATTACCTGCCATGCTTTTATCCTCCTTTGGATAACAAAATCACACATTGATATCCTGAAAATCTCATAGCCTGAACACCTCTGTTAACAGTCATTTCCATGAGATTAACTCAGCATATATTTCTACTATCAATATAAGATATAAAAATAACACACGCATCATCATGTGTCAATGTACATCAATGAAGATTTTGGTGTCGAGAACTTCCCTCACGCCAACACACATGAGACCCTTTGTCCATGACACAAATTGGCCTCTTTGGTAGGAGAGATCTGCTACCAGATAAAACCTACCGGCAGAAAGGCACAAAGAATTTTTGATTCATTTTCCTTATATATCAATAAAAGATGTATTAATGCAATGGTGTGTAGATAGTATAGCCATGCAGAAGGGTTCTTCGATAGGTTGTCGTAACTGTTTTCTGAGCAACCTGCTCCCGGAAGACCTGATTCTGAGGCGAGCCATTGGGAAAAATGTAGGAGGGATTTGCAGCTTTCTCTACTGCTGTTTGATAGGGGAGATAGCGGTTATTACCAAGATGAAGCTCCTCATCCAGAGAGCTACAAATAATCTTTTCATTGCTGAGGAAGATCAAGTTATTGCATGTCCAATATTCAGAATAGACGTACCTGACATTCAGGGACTCCAGATGCTTGACAATGTCTTGCTGATTACTATAAGTAAGCTGAGCCACAGGTACCTCATTGATAAAAATCAGACTGGTTCCATAGATAAACATGCCCATCACCAGAGCTAAGAAGAAGCGTCGCGTCCATAGACCAGCGGTTTTCTTCCAGGGAGCTGAGTCATGTAAAGAACGAATGCCGTTCCACAAAGGCCATAACACAGTCGGTACCGAGATGAGCACACCAATCAGATAACGCGTGGTAACACCAGGTGATGAGGTAACAGAGGCACTCGTCGCATAGAGCACAAGCGTGCCAAGCGCACAAATCATCACCATCAAGCGACCACATTCACGGATCATTGTCTGACGCTGCTCAAAGGTCAGATCAGGTGCAAAGAGTGATGTACCATTACGATGGCTCCAAATATTCCGAACGACCTTAAAAGACAGAACAACCGCGATCGTAAACAAAATCAGATACCCAATCCCCCAACTATATTGCATAATGCCACAAGTCACATCGGTACCACCAAAGAAAGGATAAGTTGCTTGCTGGCACACGGGATTATAACTCAGTATCTGAGGCAGACTAATGCCAAATGCTCCAACCAGATGGGCTAAAAACGGCGCTTGGACATCGCTGGTTCCATTATGAATATTCATCAACTCGGCGATGGAACCTTGATCGAAAGGAACTTGTATGTTATAGATAATTAGAGGCAAAAGCCCGACGATGCTGCCAAGCAGTAAGCTTAATCCGGCGAAAGAAAAGACCTCGCGGCGGCAGAAAAGAAGTAAGAAGAGGATACCCATACAGGCAAAAGGCAGGATGAGCATATCAACCCACATAGCTAATCCGATGAACAATCCTAACAAACCATAGATGCCAATTCGAAAGAAATTAAGCCGCTTGATGGAGGGATCCATAGGCAGCGACAGGGCCAGCCACACAGCGATCAGGCAGATAGCAACAGCAAAAAATTCCGTCTCTGGATATTCACCTACAGCCTTCATCTGCAAGAAGACAATACTTGAGGCACCGAAAGAAAAGAGGATAGCGATAAAGAGAGCAAATTTTTTGGTCTGAAGTAAGCAAGTTAATCCATACATACACACAAGAAACAAGGCAAAAAATGGTAATAAACCCAGTCGTAGCATAAACAGGGAGGATCCGAAGGCACGAAACAAAAGCGCGGAAACATAGCCCTCGATAGGCCCAACATAGAGCTCGCCACGTTGACCATAAAAGAATATAGGCCATTCGCCATTATAAGCAACATGGTTTGCCAACACACCCATATTCCCTTCATCACTATTTGTGATTGGCCAATTGAGCGTAATCAAAGCCAGACGAATTGCCAACCCAATGAGGACAATCCCCGCGAGATAGAGTTCATACCTTCCAATGTGAAAACGTTTTAATCGATCGAACAACTTCATTCCACCCACTCCTTATGCATGACAAATTTCTACAGATGTGTCTATACTTTTCATAGATACGTCTATAAATATACAATGTTGTACTACTTTGTATTGCATATACGACGAAAGATAAACTATCTAGCTAACATAAGCAACCCGTCTTAGCTGAGAACAGGTAATAAAAGGCTATATATATGTCGATTACGTTCAATGTGGTAAGCTAAGAAAAAATATGATTAGACACTATTCTCAGATATAAGAATAGGCATTTGTTTTACTATCGAAAAATGATGTAGAGGAGTTTCTCACGTGCCCAACAGGACATATCTCACTGGCGCTCAAGCAATTATTGCGACGTTACAGGCCTACGACGTCGACACAATCTTCGGTATCCCTGGCGTTCACACGCTCCCCATCTATGACGCCATTTATCATGAACCGGACATGCGCCATATTCTGGCCCGACACGAACAGGGTGCAGGCTTCATGGCTGAAGGATATGCCCGCATTTCTGGACGTCCTGGAGTTGTCTGCACCATCACCGGACCAGGCGTGACAAACGTCTGCACAGCGGCAGCAAGCTCTTATGCGGATTCGATCCCTCTCCTGATTATTAGTAGTGCACTTTCTCTTACTTCTCAGGGGGCAGCCAGAGGCGAACTTCACGAGGTCAAAGATCAGCTAGGCGTTATGCGCTCGCTGGTGGGATGGGCACGGGCCATCGAGCGTGTTGAGGAGATCCCTGCTGCTTTGCAGGAAGCTTTTCAAATTATGCGCCAGGGCCGTCCACGTGGAGCCTATCTCCAAATCCCCTATGATATCCTCACGCAATCCGCCGAAATGATCATTCCCACGCCCGAACTTAGCCAAAGACCTCGACCTGCCAGAGAAGCTCTGGTCGAGGCGGCCACTATCCTGCGCGACGCGCATCATCCGTTGATTGTCGCAGGCGCAGGCGTCACATTCTCTGGAGCCAACACACAACTGCTCCTGCTGGCCGAACTCCTGCAAGCTCCCGTACTCCTGGCCAGTAAAAGTCATGACGTTCTACCAACGCAGCATCCTCTCGTCATCAGCACCAACGACAATCTTCCTCCAGAGCTCGACACATTTATCGCCAGCCACGACGCCGTCCTCGTCGTGGGAAGCAAGCTAGGAGCCGAACGTACCAACAATCAGCGCCTGCCATTTAGCGACAAATTGATTCATATAGATATCGATCCGCAGGAGATCAGGCATAACTATCCCGCACAGGTGGGCATCGTCTCCGACGCAAAATGCGCCCTCGAAGAGCTCTATAGCATCATGCAAGATGATCCACAAGAGCGTCTGTCACCGCAAGACCAACTTGATAGCTTACGTACAATTCTCTATCAATATACAGAAAGCTTTCAAGGTGAAAACCTCAAGCTGCTGGCAGGCGTTAGCGCAGCACTGGAACGGCTGCCCGCCGATACGGTCGTGGTAGCAGATATGACAATGCTTGGCTATGCAGCCGCACAATGTCTTCCCCGACATCAACCACGGACATTTATCCATCCCAGCGAGCTCTGCACCATTGGTAGCGCTCTTCCGCTGGCATTGGGAGCTCAGGTAGCAGTTCCAGAGCAAGCAGTCATCGCTCTCTGCGGAGATGGTGGCTTTCTACTCAATAGCAGTGAGCTGGCAACAGCCACACAAGAGAAATTACCGATTATTATCATCATCTTCAACGACTCAACCTTCACACGCGTCAAAAAAGACCAGCATAAAAATTATGAGCAACGCTACATCGCCACAGACCTCATCTCTCCCGACTTCATTGCCTTAGCGAGCGCATTTCATGTCCACGGCATACACGTCAGGACACCAGAAGAACTCAGTCTCGCCATTCAAAATGCCGCTCATCATCCGGGACCCACAGTCATAGAAGTGCCCATCAGTTCGCCCCCATGGGAAAAAGAACAATCTGCCGAGCAGCCCATCACAACGTTCGCTTAACTCAAGTGCCTGCAACCTTAAAATATATGCACTTATTAATGCAGATTTAATAGACGTAGCACATAAGACTATGTTAGATTTTATTCTGCGAACCCAATTATGTCATAACATTTTTTTGATAAAGACAAGTTCTATTCTTCACAACACAAGTAACACAAGAAATAACAACTTTAGAAAAAATGTGTGAATGACATGGTCTTTATATCTGATAGATGGTAAAAGGTGCATCGTGGGTAAAGAGAATATCGATGCAAGTCTTGGTCTTGAGTTCAGTCTTGCATTATTCGAGCGCTACCGAAAAAATGGGCTGCTACATGCGGAATTACAACATGTACCAGGTATTCGTGGACGTTGTAAGGGTTTTTTGCACCTGATTGAAGGAATGGTTGTCACGTGCTATATAGAGGATAAACATGATCAACGCCACTCAATCGACAAGGATTTTCTTGTGCGTGTGGATCGAGAACATGGTCCATTTGAATGGACGCTGGCATCCAATTCGGTACCTCTTTCAGCGCAGCCGAAAACAACGACACCACTGCGTGGTACGCAGCACTCACCCGTCCCTAAAATTATTGCTCCACTTGAACTGGAAAAATTAGACAGTTGGACATCGAAACAAAAATTGATGTTATCGAGCGTGTACGATTTGATCGACGGTGTGCTCAACATTGACGATATCAAATCCAACTCAATTCTTTCAGCGGAGGTCACAGAAGAGGCGTTACGCGTACTGCTTTCGATGAAATTAATTGTAATTATGGTGTAAAGGTAGAAGGGAAGTCTTGACTATGACCGATCAAATATCTCCAGAAAAGTCTCTCACCAGGAAGCACTGGTCTCCCACAGAGGTAGTAAAACGTGATGCAATGCAACGGCCCACGGCACTCCAGTGGTGGTTCGAGCTCACCTCAATAGCAGAGGTTGGAAACGATACGAGCTTTTACAAACGTGAAGCGGTACGCAAATCCCAACTGCTGAGCATCGTATTATTCTATTACACAATTGTCGTCATCGTATTCCTACCGTGTTGCCTCCTGTTACGCAACCCAAATATTGCCTGGGCGGATGGAGGATTAATCCTTTCGGCCTTCACAGGCCTGATCTTAAATCGCTATGGTTTCACAGCTCTGGCCGCAGTGATTATCGTAGCCATGTATGAACTGATGCTTAGTCTGGCACTAGTCATGCTCACCCCTCTGGATGAGCCAAGTATTCAGCTTTATGACCTGTATATTATGGCCGAATTATTAGCCGTCTCATTGCTACCGGCACGGACCGTATTCATCATCGCTTTTATCAACTCGCTTATCGTACTGGCCAGCCTGACACTACAACCCCATCTGGCCCCGATGAATCTGGATTTGCAAAGTCAATTTATTCCATTGATGATCAGGCCCATTGCGCTCCAATTCATCGTAGCCGGTGTCTCCTACGTGTGGGTACGCAGCACAACCAGAGCCATTGAACGCGCCGATCGAGCCGAGATGATCGCCACGCTGGAGCATGCTCTAGGGGATCAAAAACAAGAGCTGGAAGATGGGATTAAAGAGATCTTGAAGACACATGTGGCCGTAGCGAACGGCAACTTTAATGCGCGCGCTCCATTAACGCAAGACAATGCCCTCTGGCAGATCGCCCGAGCCTTGAATACATTGCTTGTCCGTCTACAACGTGCAGTTCAGGCGGAGAGAGACCTCCAACGTATAGAGCATGCAGTCTCGTTGTCGGTCCAGATCATCCAGCAGGCGGAACAGCTCCATCAAGCGCCGCAGCTTCCATTCACCAATACCAATCTTGATCCACTGGTTGCGGTATTGCAAGGCAAGTCACTCACATACGCGCAGCCACCATTCAGTCAGAGGAGTAACACGCGCACGCCAGCGCCAGATGACGATATCAGAATCACTCATAGCCCTCGTCAACGTCCACCAGCGCCAGATGATGATATCAGAATCACCCATAATCCTCACAGAAAATAATCCTCTTACAGCATACGTGCCAGAAAATTAAGAAGTTCGGGACAGATAAAACAAGAATGCAGGTTCACTTGCAACTGGAGGAGCGTTGTAAAAGAATCTGCATTATTGCTGATATTTTATTTTCTGGACGCGTCGGTACAGAAAAAGATCGGCCAGCGAGACAACGGCCAGAGCCACCACAGGGGCAGCATACTGTATCCAGGGGAACTGGACAAAGAAATCTTGTAAGCTATCATCGCCCAGCAGGATATGCGATGCGGTCCAGGCCAGGACAAGACAGGCAAGATCCAACAGCCATGGCAAATGATCCATCAGCCGCGCAATCAGCGAACTACCGACAAGCAAGATACACAGACTGATGACCAGGCCTACGATCAGAAAGAAGATGTTCCCTTCAGCTAATGCTCCCACCGCCAGAACATTATCCAGGCTCATGGTGGCATCAGCCACTAAAATAGTCACGAAAGATGCGAAGAGACCGTTATCGCCCTTGTGCTTCAAAATCTCCTGCTCACGATGGATGTCCGCGGGCGTTTTCGTAGCATCTTTACTGCGATCAAACAAGAGTTTCACGGCAATGCCAAGCAAAATAACCGCACCACAGGCACCGAGGTAGGGAATCTGCAAAATCACGGTAGCCAGAATAGTCAAGAAGATACGTAAAATGATGGCGCCGCCGCCGCCGCAGATAATCGCCCACAAGCGCTGCTTTTGCGGTAAGCCAGATGCGGCAACCCCAATAATCAAAGCATTATCACCACTTAAGACAAGATCAGATAATACAATTCCTCCAATAACAATCAACCATTGAACCATGCGACGCTCCTCGCTAGAGATAGGCACTCCATCCCCACTACTATCCAGAAACATGCCCTTCTGCGCTCAGGTCCGCACGTCATTGACACTTTATCCGCGAACGTTGATAGATTTACATAGCTACGTCGGACAAGAAAAAGGCAACAGAATAGTATGGCCTATAGATTTTATAGGTTATTCATGTAAACGCAAAGAGGAAACCATTATCAAACAAAAATGGCACAGATAACCAATAGTCAGGAAAGGATCTCAGAGTGAAAGCCACTCAAGCCAGAAGAAAAGGGAACAATCTCGGACAAAATCGTTCCCTTTTAGGAGTAAAGAGGTTCTATCAAACAAAAAACGAGAGAAAAAAGCAGTGAGCTTTAAACAATCATTCCAGTTTTTATAGAACGAACATGCTTAGACGGCCGCAGTGGAAGTTGTATTGAATAGCGCATCGAGTGTATTTTTGCGTACACGATAGCCACAACGTTTGCCACTATGTGGCAAAGCAACAGCATCCAAAGCCCCGGATTTAATCCAACGACGTACAGTAGTATCATCGACACGTAAGTGGCGAGCGACCTCGCGCACGGTAAGCAGATCCTTACCTGAAGCGTTCTCGTTCGCAACCGTCTCTTCTTGAACTTCTTCGCGTTTATGTCTGGCCAAGGTTTTGACTCCTCTGATAATATTACACAAATAACACTCTTACAAGACAATAGTTTACTTTGTCTGAACAGCATCCTTGATTGAAACTGAACTGTATTCCTGAAACAGCCAAGCATAAAAATTTGCTATGCTATATTTATAGCATTACATATTCAACTAATGCAATATAAATGCTCCTACAGTTCAATTTATAGAACCTAGACGTTGTATTGAGTGCTTTGGGGTAAAGATTTACTCCTAGGATTACATCGACAAATCAGAGCAAAAAAAATGATCTGGCTTAACCGAAGCAAAGTCGCATGGCATGGTTGGAAAGCTTACCGCTTCTTATCATCAGAGATAGAGGGTCAAAGCAATTTTAAAAGAGGATAAAACCCATTCCGATCCTATCCGAAGATGATCCAAAAGTGCTGTGTGCTATCTTTAGAGTATCTAAATATGGTATACCAATAAGGTGTGAAGAGCAGAACTGTTCAGTAGCACAGGAAGATTTGTGGTGCGAAGCATACAAAGATAGCAAGAAGGGCTAGATAGAAAGTATTATCTATTATGAATACATCAGCGCATATAACTATTCAAGAGATTAGCGATCGCGAACAGTGGAACACGTTCGTCAGTCAACAAAAAAATGTGCATCTTATGCAATCCTATGAGTGGGGAGAGCTGAATCAATATCTAGGTGCGCGCGTGTATCGCCTGGGTGCGCTGGAAGATCATCGGCTCGTCGGCATTATGCAGCTGCATGTAGTAGCCATCCCCTTGCCAGTCGTCCGGCTGAACTACCTCTATTGTATTCGCGGACCCATTCTAGAAGATCCTGATGCGCCCATCCTGGGAGCATTAGTCAGCCATGCCCAGAGTATCGCCCGCAAAGAGCAGGCCGTTGTGCTGCGTATCGATCCAAACATCGCCGACGACGATCCTCAGGTAGAAGCATGGCTCCAGGCATTCAAGCGTCTGGGCTTCCAGACCAATACACATACCGGCGTCTCGCGTCGGAGCTGGGTGCTTGATCTGAGTCCCAGTGCAGAAACCCTGCTTGCCAACTTTAAAATGACCTGGCGTCAAAATGTCCGCTCATCACAGCGCAAAGGAGTCACGATTCGCGAAGCCACAACCGATGCGGATTTCGATGCTTATTATAGTATCCTCTCAACCACCAGTGAGCGCGACGATTTCTTTATCCATAGCAAAGAATATCATAAACAAATTTTCGAGCACTACCACAGGCAGGGGCAGGCAGTCCTTTTTCTGGCCGAGCATGAGGGCGAGGCGATCGCAACCAAAATGCTGATTAAGGTCGGCGATTGGTGCTGGGATATGTTTGGTGGATCATCCAATCAGAAGCGCAACCTGAAAGCCACCTATCTGATCCAATATCAATGCTTCCTGTGGGCCAAAGAACACGGTTGCACCTTCTTCGACTTCCGCGCCATTCCAAACATCCTCAAGCCGAACGAAGAGATGTGGGGCGTTTACGAATTTAAAAAAGGGTTTGATGGCTTCTCACGACTGGTGATTAACACTCAGGATTATGTCTACAAGCCACTCGTGTACAAAGCCTGGAACGCCTTGATTGAATATCGTCGAGCTCGTCGCAACAAACTGCGCGAACGTCAGGCAATCGAGCGTACAGCCCAGGAACAAAATCAAGCCAAAGCACCAGGCAACGACAAAGCAGCCCCCACCCCATCCGAGACCCCCAAAGTAGCATCAACCTCAAAGTAGCGTCGCACGCTTGCGTGCGATGTCCCAGCGAATCGTACGAGACAGCACGATCTCGGCGAGCCACGCTAGCCGGCCTGATCGTACGTCGAGTGGGACATCGCACGCAAGCGTGCGACGCTACTCTCTGCACATATGTGCAGAGAGTTAGGCGTTTAAAGCTTTTTGAGAAGCGTTTCTTTCTCTCCAGAAGCGCTTCTTTATAGCTGATAAAAAGCTGGCTCGATCCACTTAAAAAGCACATTTGAGCATAGATCATATAGCTAATATAACTATATATGCCTGTACAGACATGCAAGAATGCCTCTATTTATAATTATGCACATTTGGGAATTGACATTGATCAAATCGGGCACTATAATTACGACTATGTATGTGTTGACTGATTGATTTATCTGGAATTTCTTTTTGGTGTGAGAACGATACGCCAGAGTTATTTTAATAGTGCAGAATATTTTTGACGATCTGTACTTTTACCTCTAGCGGTTTTCAAGATCATGATTTATCTGACACACTGACATCTCCAACCACGAGCGCATTGGAAACTTTGAGCATCCAATGTGTTTTCTTATACATGAAAGCGAGAAAAAGGAGGGGTAGTTTCAGGAGGTCACAATCTTGTATTTAGAGGTTGGCTTGTGCTATATATTCAACAAGGTGGTTATGAGAGTTGCGTGCAAGCTAGCAAATAAAACAAGGTGGTTTTATAAGAGTTGAAAGACGGTCCACGATCCCAACAAAGTTGTTTCGAGAATTGAAAGGCAGTCCTAATGAAAGAGAAAAATTCCGCTCTTAACATTCCAAATGTCCATCTCAATCGCCGCACATTATTAGCCGGTTCAGCAACCGGAGTTGCAGGTCTATCGGTCTCATCATTATTAGCAGCATGCGGTGACACCACCACAACGACATCAAAAGGCAACACATTTGGCAATTTTCCATCGCATCCCGCATGGAAATTCACCTTCGTCAACCACGTCACCACCAACACCTTCTTCGTACCAACCCGCTATGGTATGGCAGATGCAGCGGCCGCGCTTGGATGTGCCGAACCTCAATGGGTCGGATCAGAAACAAGCCTGGCATCTCAGATGGTTGACCAGATGAATACGGCCATCGCCGCCAAAGTTGATGGCATAGCAATCGCACTGACTGACGCCAACGCTTTTAATGATCCAGTTAAGCGAGCCCTGGCAGCAGGCATTCCAGTTGTGTCATACAACGCGGATGCTCCTGCATCGAGCAATAACGCCCGACTGGCTTATATTGGACAGGATCTTTATGCCTCTGGCGTTGAGGTAGGCAAAAAGATGGTTGAGCTTGTTCCTTCCGGAGATATTGCAGGATTTATTGCGACACCGGGCCAGCTGAACATTCAGCCTCGTATCGATGGAGTGAAAGACGCCATTAAAGCTTCAGGCAAGCCAATCAATTTTGTTGAAATCACAACAGGTGCCGAAGAGACAGGTGAGCTTAACAGAGTCGAAGCCTATTATCTTGGGCACAAAAACCTCAAAGGAATGGTCGCAGTCGACGGTGGTAGCACCAGCGCCATTGGTCAAGTCATGGCGAAGTACAACCTCGCAGCACAGGGCATCCACGGTGGAGGCTACGACCTGGAGCCATTGACGCTGCAAGCGATCTCAAAAGGAACGCTCGACTTCACCATTGACCAGCAACCATACCTCCAGGGATTCGTCCCCGTTGTCCAACTCTTCCTGTACAAGCTCTCAGGAGGTCTGGCCCAGCCATCGAACACCAACACTGGACTGCTCTTTGTCACCAAAGACAACGTGAATAACTATCTCAAAACCAAGACCCGCTTCGAAGGTAGTTCAACCACCCAACAGGTAGTACCTGCGAGCTAATCACCTTTGCACAGAAGGACGACTTGCCTATGGTAAAAATAGGCAAGTCGTATACATCATCATTTGTGAACGATCATGCTGAACGGGCAAGTATGCAAACAGCTGCACACTTCCTTTGCCGTGCGAGTTCATCAAAGGACATCTGTGCAATGTCACCACAAAGGAGTATCAAGTGGCTAAAAAGGTTCTTGCCAGCGATCCACCACAAGAGATAGCAATAGAAGATCAGCCACGCGGCAACATCGGCGCAGCGATTGGCAGCTTTTTCATCAGAAGGCGAGAAGCCAGCATCTTTCTGGTGGCCGTCGCGCTTATCATCTATTTTCAGGTCTCAAACTCAAATTTCCTCTCGCTCGATAACGTCAAGACGATAGCCCAATTTGGAGCAGCGACGACCATCATTGCGGCAGGAGAAGTCATGGTCCTGATCTGCGGAGAGATCGATCTCTCCGTTGGATATGTGTTCGCGATCTCCCCATTCATCATGTATTTCGCCTATAATGCGGGAATTCCCATGCCGCTCGCCATTCTAATTGCTCTGCTGGCCGCAGCCGCCATTGGTCTGGTAAATGGCTTTGTCACCGTCTTTCTTAAAGTCCCATCGTTTATCACGACCCTTGGTACATTGTACATACTCAACGGCTTAACCCTCACCATCTCTGGTGGTTATCCGGTTCTCGTCCCCCAGCTCGATGGTGGCATATCCGCAGTGCTGGGCAACAATATCTACTGGGAGAGCTTCTGGGCCTTGCTAATCGTGATCGTGATGCAAGTGGTCCTTTCAGGTACACGTTGGGGACTGCATACCATCTCCACCGGCAGCAACATGATAGGTGCCAGCGAAGTTGGTATTAACGTCAACCGTATCAAGCTGGTCAACTTCATGATGGTATCTGTCTTCGGGGCCATCTCAGGTATCCTCGAAGCATTCCGCGTCACCTCTATCGATCCCACAGCTGGCGGTAACGACATTATGTTTTCCGCAGTAGCAGGAGCAGTTATCGGTGGAACGGCCCTCCAGGGAGGCTCTGGGACGATCGTAGGAGCACTGCTGGGAACGCTGGTTCTCTCATTACTCAAAGATGGTTTCACCCTGATTGGAGTAAGCGCATTCACATTCGATCTCATTCTGGGTATCGCAATCATTTTCGCGATGATCCTGAATATCCGCTTGCAGGTATTGCGAAAGGCAGGTAAGCAATGACCGATATCGATTTGACAGAGACACAACAGAGCGAGGCTCCCGACGTGATCCGCATCGAAGGATTGGTCAAGGGCTTTGGAGCGGTCAAAGCACTACGCGATATCAATCTCCACCTCAAAAAAGGCGAGATTCTGGGCTTACTCGGTGACAACGGAGCCGGTAAATCGACACTCATCAAACTCCTCACCGGCTTCATACAGCCCGATGCCGGCAAAATCTTTATCGATGGACAAGAGGTCAGGCTAACGTCAGTGACGCATGCTCGCTCGTTGGGCATTGAGACGGTTTATCAGGACCTGGCACTTGTCAATGAGCTGAGCGTCTATCACAATATGTTTTTGAAGCGCGAGCTGACCTGGAAGCCATTACCTTTGCTGAGAAATAGGGCGATGCGCGAAGAAGCGAGAAAGCAGCTCAAAAGGATAGGAGTACGCATTCAGTCGGTCGACACCGAGATTGCGAAGCTTTCAGGAGGTCAGCGGCAAGCGATCGCGATCGCACGCGCAGTCTCCTCAGATGCCAAGATCCTGCTCCTCGACGAGCCACTGGCCGCCATGGGAGCAAAAGAAGGTGCCTTGATTCTGGATCTGATCCGCAACCTCAAGAATATGGGCGAGGTATCAGTGATTATCATCGCACATAATTACGCGCAAGCGCTCGAAATCTGTGACCGTATCAATCTACTGCAACACGGCGAAATCACCATGGATAAGCCAGTCGCTCCCACACTGCTGGAAGAACTCAATGACCGGGTGATGAGCGAATACCGCATCAATCGAGCAGCCGGGCAATAACAATCATGCGATCATGGGGACCTGTCAATCATCAAAGTGCAGGCCCCAGCGATCCACGGCGACAAATGCCTTCCGTTTCTCAATCCTGTCAGAAAGTCGCTGTAAAAGGTGTTGACAAAAGCGCATAAGTGTTGTAATATGTCAACTATCAAGAACGCCTGTATGTGCAGGTGAGCTGGTGACGTTAGCGAAGAGGGCACACCCGTTCCCATCCCGAACACGGTAGTTAAGCTCTTCCTCCCCGATGATACTATATGGGCAACTGTATGGGAAAATAGGAAGTCGCCGTCTCACCCGCCCACATGGGCGTTTTTTGATGCCCATATTAAGAGTCTGTAGAAATTCGTCAGATACAGAACTCTGGTCTTCCTGTCCTCATTGAGGATTCCTACGAAAATTCTCTAATCAACCTCCTATGGCAGTACATCTCCTCCTCATGGATCTTGGTCCACTTTGCCATGTAGTTGCTCAGGAAATATAAGAGGTATATATCAGGCATATGATTAACCAATATTCTTAATGGAAAAGTGGAACTATTTTTGTGCTTTGGTTCATATCTTCGTAACGCTATTACATCATTAAGTTTCGATTACATGAAGGAACTTTTACGATAAGAATATCGTCAAATTAGAAAGAAGATATTCTTGAAAGGATCATGAGAAGATGACAAGACCCAAATGGTGGTGCAGTGCTGGTCTTTTGACAGCGATAATACTTGCCGGAGCAGTATTTTTCTCCATGCAACATGCAGCAGCCTCATCTTTAATCCAACACCCACCAGTAACCCCTACTCGCTTTAATATAGATCAAACATATATGCCAGGCACTCCCGCTATCTCGGTGGAAGAATCAAATGCAGCCACACAAGCAAAAAACAATTATATAAATACGTCTTTGACTCCTGCCTTTTCAGCTACTGATGTAAGGATTTTCCTCAACAAGAAAGGATTTTATGCAGGACCGCTAGTCAAGGGAGCACACTTAAAAATTCTGAGCATCCAATTTGTAACGGCAAAACAAGCACAGACATTCATGTCTGGGGAAAGCGTTGGCCGTCCTGATAATTATTTAGTTTGTTATGTCAAAGTCCAAGGTCCATTTCAACTTACTCAGGTACATGGAGGTCCTCATATACCAGGTATAAAGGCAAGATCAACCGCAGAGATTGGAGATGCTGTCTTTGATGGTCATACAGGGAATAATCTTGTATGGGGAATTTATTAGTAACCCTAAAATAGAAGATGCTCTACACGAAGTGAGCGGATTTTTTCCTCAGAAGAACCATATCATCGGTCTTTCCAACGCTCCTTCACAAAGGATTCTCACAAGTATGGTTTATGCTAACTGCGCCGTGAACTTCTTAAGTTGCTCCAACAAAGTTACGTACTCATCAAACTCAATACTGTAGCGGCAATTAACCTGCATGGGCACGTCCACTGTACGTTCACGCAATGCACGCCCCTCGTCCGTGAGCGAGATGTCTACAACACGCTCATCCTGGATACGGCGTTGCCTTTTAATGAAACCTGTACTCTCAAGGCGCTTCAGAAGGGGAGAGAGCGTACCGGAATCAAGATGCAACGTGCGCGCAATATCCTTTACAGAACATGTTTCACTATCCCACAAAACAACCATTACCAGGTACTGCGGATAGGTCAGACCGAACGTATCCAGCAATGGCCGATACACATCCATAGCCGCACGCGAGGCTACATAGAGTGCGAAACAGAGCATGTCATCGATTTTTCCCTGGCCCTGCTCCCACCTATTCGTAGCCTTACGCGTATCCGACCCATCTTCCTGGCGCGATGAAATTGTCATAGTAAATCTCTCCCTCCTTACATCTGAACAACTAGCATACGATTTTAGAGCACGCAATGAAATAGATGCCAAGGAAATAAAAAGCAACCAGCAAGTAAATGGCCTCCCAGGTGGTTCTAGCTCGCTTTTGGTGATGGAAAGGTTTTTCAAACCAGGCCAAGGCCTTTCCATCACCAAAAGTGATCCAGATTCCCAATGTAAGCATTTGCCCTTCTGTTGGGTTAGCTTTGCCGGCGGGGTTGCAGTCACGTTATCATTTGAGACCCTAACGCAATATATTATGATCAGCGACTAACCCACCGCGAATCTTCGATTCTCACCAACCCTCTGATCGTTACTGGCCTATGAGTTGTTGACCACGCTGATCATAAATGCTCACAATCTCGCCTGTAGCACCCTCTTGTATCAAATTCACAATCAGGCGGGCCGGTTGATCGGGGTTGAGCAGCAAGCCCTGCTCGTAGGTACTTTTGAAGCGCTCATGGATCTGTTGTCCGACACGTTCGGGCGGTTGATGGCGTACATGAGCGTTCATCGTCGTGTCCACCGCGCCAGGACGTACCGCGTTTACCGTCACGCCTGTGCCCGTCACTTCTGCAGCAAGATTGAGTGTCAGCATCTCCAACCCTGCTTTGCTGGTCGCATAGGCATTGCCATACGGCATGCCGGTTTCTGCCGCTGCGCCTGCCGAAATATTGACAATTCGGCCCCATCCTCGCTCAAGCATCGCCGGGACACATGCACGAATCCAGCGAAACGGGCCGGCAAGATTCAGTTCAATAGCGGCTACCCACATATCCGGATCAATAGCAGTGATTGGCCCCAGAGGTTCCACAACGCCTGCATTATTAATCAGAATATCAATATGACCCAGTTGTCGTACGACCTCCGTATAAGCATGGGTGATATTTGTGGCTTCGAGAAGATCACCAGTCACTGCGATACCTCGTCGTCCTGATGCACGAATATCGCCCACCACGCGCTCAAGCTCCTCGCTGCCACGTGCGAATACAGCCACGTCGCACCCGGCCTGCGCCAGAGCCAGCGCAGTCGCACGACCTATGCCGCGTCCACCGCCCGTGACAATCGCTACCTTTCCTGTCAACTCGCTCATTATACATTCCTTTACTACTGCCATGTAAATGACAAAATTCTGTGTCGTATTTTTTTGACAATTGCGTGTCGTATCGAGGACCAAGATGTAGTTTCAGCGAGTTCGCGCTCTCTCGCTTATGAGTCCGATGAATTCGGTGTCTCTTTTGCTGCTCTTGGTCAATGCCCTCCCACGTGGATTTTGCCCTCCAATGGAAGCATTTGCCCTCCGACACCGGGAAAGCATCTCTCCAAGCAATGTCCACGGACCAGGGATCATAGTCGTTCCCACCCCAGCTAAGTATGCTCCTTCTAGCAACAGTTCGGCAAAGCGCGACATAACAATCTTCCAATCCATCCAATGCAAGCTTGCCCCTGCTGTCACAAGCGTATAGGGGAGGCTGGAGTTGCACTTCTTCGATACGACCGGCGCTCCTTCAGGATACCGCGCTCAAGGATGCTGGGTAAGAGACAAGTCAACGCCGGAGACCTTGACGACGGCCTGCCATGCAGCTTCCTGACTGGCACGATCGTGGAGGTGTGGCTGGCGCTGCGCCTCAATTGGGCCTGTGAGCTTCCCTTGAGCCGAGGCGAAGAATTGCCCTGAGACGTCGGTTCCGAACTCCGACGCCTGGAGGTACCGACGGGCCGCGGTCTCCGGCGTCTGATTCATGCCGGGAATGAGGTTCACGATTGGGATAAATAGATACTTCAACGCCGGGCCAGCGTTTCGCACCACCTTGGTGTCGGTCGCCCCACCGGGCGAGACAGCGTACACAGCCATGCCGGAGGGTAGCCGGCGCGCCAACGCCGCGACCCACCAGGCGATAATGAGCTTTGCGTCGGCATACGCATTGTTGGGCACGTACCTCACGTTCGGCCCGTTGCGCAGCAGGGCTTCCACAGCGGCGGTTCGGTCATCGCGGTAGTACTTGGCCGCAAAGGCTGGCACGTCGGTGTAACTGAACATGGGCACGCCCCCTCGGGCAGGTTCCGCCCCGGCGATAACAATCCGCGCGTTGGGGCTCAGAAGGTTGGCGCGGAGCAACCCGACAGTCAGGTGATGATGGCCAATTAGCGGGGCCTGAGTCGCCTCGATGCCCGCCGCAGTGAGCACGCGCTTCTTCCCTCCGACCATCCCTGCATTGAGCAGGAGGAAATCGATCGGCCTACCTAGCCTGACCAGTTCGGCAAGGGCGGATTGAATGCTGGTCGGCGCGTCCAGATCCAGCTCCAGCGACATGAAAACCTGTGTCTTGGTCTCAGCCGCGAGTTGAGCGGCCGTTTCTTGAACCCGGGCCAGGCTGCGCCCGGTGACGATAACCTGGCGGTAGCCCTCGATGGCGAGCATACGGGCTGCCGCATAACCAAGCCCGGAGGTGGTGCCGGTTACGAGTGCGATCGAATGTTCCATGTGTATTTTCCTTGCTGATTTTGAACTCTTTTGTATGACACTCCTGTTGTGAACATGTTTTGTTGAGGATGAAGGTCTCTTTTTTTCCTGTTCCTCGACTAGACGGCTGTGCGTCCCCCATCGACGTGAAGAGTGATGCCATGCACAAAATTGGATTCGGGGCTGGCGAGGTAGACAGCGGCGTCAGCAATCTCCGAGGGCGAGGCCGCTCTTCCGGCGGGCAGGGTACTGGTCATTTGATCGATGAAAGCCGCTCCCACTGTTTCGTTGGCAGGGGTGAGGGTTGGCCCTGGAGCAATGGCATTCACATTGACGCCGCTGGGCGCAAACTCCGCCGTCCAGGATTTAGTAAGTTGGGTCAAAGCCGCCTTTGTGGCTCCAAAGAGAGCCAGCCCAGGCAGGCCTATATGAGCGGCCATAGACGTGATGTTGATGATTTTTCCGGCTCCTCGCTCGGCCATGTGAGGAGCGAGAGCGGCGGTAAGATAATAAGGAGCTTTCACATTGGTGTTGAGCAGAGCATCGAAGGTTGACTCGTCCATCTGCGCAGTGGGGCCAAATGTAGCCATGCCAGCATTATTGACGAGGATATCGATCTGGCCGAACACCTTGATGGCCTCGCCCACTAAACGATCCACTTCCGCTTTTGAGGATAGGTCAGCGAACACGAATGCCGCTGATCCAGCGTTCGCGCGAATCGTCTCGACGACAGCTTTCCCGCGTTGCTCGTCACGCCCAGAAACGACGATGTTCGCGCCCTCACGTGCGAAGGCTTCCGCAATGGCCTGACCGATGCCCGAGGTAGATCCGGTCACGAGTGCCGTTTTTCCCTGTAAACGCATAGAGATTGCCTCTTTCTATACCTGATAATGGACTACATGGTTCAAATTTTTGAACCATGTAGTCCATTATAACAGAAGTGGACTAGGAAGTCCAGCGTATGGTATACTCAGAGACAAGACTACTCTCTTTTCGCCTCTTGTGACGACGAAATGGGAGCACATGAGAGGAAGGAGGATCAACCATGCCGAGGGAGTTCCTTACCCCACGAGGGCATAATAGTCGTGAGCGTATTCTCACGCAGGCCGCGCGGCTGGTCTATGAGAAGGGGGTTCAGGGCACCAGCCTGGACGATATTCGCGCGGCGACGGCTGTCAGTAAAAGCCAGTTGTACCATTACTTTGCCAATAAAGAGGACCTCGTGCTGGCGATCATTGAACGGCAGACGAGCATGGCTCTGGCCGGACAACAGCCCTTGCTCGATCATCTCGACAGTTGGGAGAATCTCGAACGCTGGGGGGCATTGCTGGTTGCCTCAACAGAAGAACGGCAATGTATCGGGGGGTGTCCAGTCGGCTCACTGGCAAGTGAACTGGCCGATCACGACGAGGCAAGTCGTGTGGCCCTGGTCTCGTCATTCGATCAATGGGAAGGATACCTGATCAAGGGATTGACCGCAATGCAGACGCGTGGCGAACTGCGGAAGGATGCCGATCCGGCAGAACTTGCGGTCGCGGTGATGACCAGTTTGCAGGGAGGACTGCTTTTAGCGAAGACCTGCAAGACGACGCAACCATTACAGATTGCGCTGCGCACTGCATTCAGCTATGTACGCTCGTTCGCGTCCTCAGGAGAAGAGCATCGTACATGACGGCTGAGCATTGTTGCGCTGAAAAAGGATGTTGAAATGAGCGCACGTGATTGAAAGAGTCGCTTACCATCCATTATTCCTGGCAAAAATTCCACCATTATCCTGGTAGGCAAGCGCTTGCCTACCAGGATAATGGTGGAATTTACACATTCTTCAACGAGTGATTCAGCTCTGTAACGATATCTTTCCGAGAGCTTGATTATCAACGGGGAATGCAGCCTTACTTATCGATTATCATCACCATTTGACAAAATCGCTGTTATCACGTTTATCTCTTAGACAAATGAAGTGAGAGTGCAGAACAATATTTTTGTTTACATCGTGAAACGCAAGAGCGCTCGGTGATCCTCACCATCTCTTCTTCATGTTACAATTATTCATCACACATTAAAGGAGTTTACTTATGCAATCTCAGGTCCCTTATCAGACTGCTACAGCCGCCCCGGCTCTACAATATGTCGGTGTTGGTCGCCGTTTTCTTGCCACACTTATCGACTTCATCATTCTTTCCATCATCAACGGCATCGTTAGTGCTATTTTTTCAGGCTCATTTACTGAGGGAGCCAACATTGTCAATGGAGTGATCTTTGGCAATAGTAACTCTCACCAAGTCACTAGTCTTCTTACAGTCCTCCTGGTGCTTATTCCCTGCCTCTACTTTATTCTCCTGGAAGCCGCATCCGGAGCCACTATTGGCAAGATGCTCCTTGGCATCCGCGTCGTCAAGGCTGATGGCTCTCCCATGACCAGAGGCGCTTCCTTTATCCGCAACCTGTTACGCATTATCGATATTCTTCCTACCGCCTATATCCTTGGAGCCATTCTCATCTGGACCTCTCCGACCAAGCAGCGCCTTGGTGATCGCGTTGCCCACACCGTTGTCGTTCGTCGCAACTAAGAGCAATTTTTGTAGACCTGAGAGAATATCATGAAGTACACACCTCTATCCAATATCTTTAATATTCTCTCTTATCTCTTCCAGTCATTTTACCCGCTACTTGTAAATTTGGGAATTATTCTGGTGATTCCGTCCCTTTGACATAGCGGAAGAAGGTCGAGCGAGAGATGCTAAGCAGAGAGCAGAAAACGTTGGTGCGGAACTGCGCTTCCAGTTCCCCGGCGGTTGTGCCTTCCAGAGGTCCAAACAGGCCATAGCCGGCATTGTTCACCAGGGTATCGATACCGCCGAAGCGGGCGAGCGTTTCTGCCACTGCCGCAGCGATGCTCGCCTCATCGGTGACATCGAGTGGGAGCGCCAGCACGTTAGCACCCACTAAAGACGAAAGATCCGCGAGCTTGCGGGCGGTGGCTGCAACATTCCAGCCCTGCTACGCGAAGAGTTGCGCGATGGCCTGGCCAATGCCGGATGAGCTGCCGGTGATGAGAACTGTCTGAGTCATGGTGTGTCTCCTCCATTTTATGTAAGTATCTGTATGCATGTTGATCTTCTCATTCCCTCACAACGAGAATGAATGGACTTTCTTCAAGTGCTTGTTCTTTCTGGATCTTCGTTCGCTCGGGGGAGAACCAGCGGGCGCACTCGCGCGAGGAGTGCTTGCAGGAACGAGTCGGGGCTGGTCAGAATGGCGACATGGCCTTCGCCTTTCAGGAGCAGTAGCTCTTTTTGCGGTGCCTCGAGCGTGGTGAAGTAGTCTTCAACCGGTTGGGCAGGTGTTTGCAGATCGGTATCGCCCTGGAAGAAGAAGATAGGCGTCTCGAAGGCGGTTCCCAGGCTGCGTGCATCGTAGGCCATCATCTGCTCAAAGAGTCTGGCGGGAGTGGAGAGGAACCCGTTGAACAGGGCAAAGGCGTCTTTGAGGGTGTGGTTTGGCGAGGAAAGCGTCGTCGAGAACACATTGGGAAGACTACGCTCAGGGGCTGGCCGGGGTGCAGCACTCATAATGGCACGTTGCTTGCGCAGCCAGGTCTGCGCGTTCGGGTAAGGCGGGCGGCCAAGCGCTTCGAGGGTCCGAAGCGCTCTGGCCTTGCCCTGGCTGCGCGCCTGTTCGAGAGCCAGGCTGTAGGAAATGTCTTCGCTAGCTGCCATATTCACAATCTGGCCGGTGCCCACGTAGGCAGAGAAGAGGTCAGGGCGACGTTTGAGCAGAGAAATGCCCAGGATGGTACCCCAGGAGTGAGCAACGAGGACAAGCTGGCGCTGGTTCAGGTATGTGCAGACAAACTCCGCGACTTCGATGCCGTCCTGGACCATGCGCTCGATGGTCAGGGCGGAGCTTTCGGTTTTGCCGTTGCGGCTCATGGTTTTGCCAGCGCCGCGCTGGTCCCACTGCACAACGGTGAAGAAGGTTTCCCAGGCCCGAAAGATGGAGGTGAACTGTGCATAAGACAACCCTGGCCCGCCATGCAGGACAAGCAGGATCGGGTTACTGCGGTCTTCGCCGCGAATTTGAAGCCACTGTTCGATGCCGCCGATTGTGACAAAACGGCCTTCGGCAATGCCGTTGGGTGTGCGAATAGCGAGCGATCTGGCGACGCGGCGCTGGAGCAGGACGCGGCAGATGAGGGCAAGGGTCGGCACAAACACGAGCAGGCCGACCAGGCTCAAGAAAACAATGATCATCAGGTAATCCTTTCCAGACGGTAACTTTTGTTTCCGATAGACGAAAGGGGGGACTGGCTTTTTCCTTTCAAATGAAATATAATACATATGTGTATAAAATACAAGCCTGTATTTTTTAGGAGAAAAAAATGGTCAAACAGACAGATATGCCTGCGTGCCGGGTGCCCAAAGGCGACAAGCGCGAGCGCACCCAGGCGAAGCTCATCGAAGTAGCCGCGCAGGTGATTGGCGAAAAGGGCTATGAGCGAGTCACGTTGGAGGAAGTAGCAAAGCGGGCGGGCATGACGCGCGGGGCGATCTACGGCAACTTCAAGAATCGGGAGGACCTCATCCTGGCGGTCGTGGGGACACGCTGGCAGCCCATCGCTCCACCGTGGCAGCCTGGTGCATCACTCAAAGAGCAATTGCGCCTCCTGGGCGAAGCAGTGGTAGCATCGGTCCCCGCACGCCGCGCGCAGGCAGTGGGGGCGTTCTCGTTCCAGCAGTATGCCCTGACTCACGAAGAGCTGCGAGCGCGCCTGGTGGAAGCGAACGCCGACATTTACCACTGGGCCGAACACAACTTACTGCAAGTTGTGCCGGAGAGCGCCCTGCCCATTCCAGCCGATCAGTTTGTGAAAGTGCTGCACGCGTTGACAGAAGGGCTGCTCTATCTGCGCTTTCTGACCCCCGAACTGATTACGGACGAGGTGATCAGAGCAGCGTTCGAGGCCCTGGCCTGAACGGGGAAAATTGACCCCTTCTCAGGATCTTGTTTAGCAGATGTGTTTTTCCTTTTGCTGGAAGGGGTACGGTCTTTCATGCGAAAACTCTTTCCCGGTATGGAGATCACCTCCGTGTGATGGAGCAGGCGGTCCAGCAATGCGGTTGCAAGCACCTCGTTGCCCAACAAGTGGCCCACTCCGAGAAGTTGGTATTGGAGGTCAGAATGGTAGATCCTTGTTCATAGCGATCTCGAACCAACTCAAAAAGCGCGTTAGTCTGCACCTCTGTCAATTTAGTGTAGCCAATCTCATCAATGATCAGCAAGCGCGGAGTCAGCAGCCCCTACTGGGAGCATAACCCGGGCAGCGAAGAACGGGTTCCCAAAGCCCAGGCCATGATCCCGGCACCAGAATAATTCCCAAATTTACATCCAATGCGTAATGATGAGACGCGAATGTATTTAGTTTTTTATCAGTTTCAAGCAGTCTCGATTCGCGTTAAATCGCCTGTGGCTCTGAGATGGCTTGTAACCTGATTATAAGGCCATTCTCTGACAATATGATCGGGATCTCTATTCGTTGACATTTACGCGTGGCATAGTGTATACCTTGGATAGTTTCTGCAAGCGCTTGCAATCACTTGCTCAGTACCCGCTCTTACAGCATCATAAAGGATACATTGAAATGTATGGGTGGGTCAAAACATGAGTATGTCTACTCATCCTGATGTAGATCCTGGCTCACTTATTTGTCTGGAATGTCAGAAAGGAAAACAAGGATGTTTCATCGCTTCACGCGAAAAAGGTTTTTCGTGATACCTCTAACGCTTCTCCTCATATCTCTATTCTCCAGTACACTTTTTCTTAACTCGGCAGCCGCCGCCTCGACGCTCGGGGCTGCGGCCGCAGCCAAAGGCCGAACTTTCGCAACTGCGGTTGCCAATAGCCACCTTGGCGAGTCGCAATACGTGAACACGCTCGATACGGAGTTCACTGGCGTTACTCCAGAGAACGAGATGAAGTGGGACACAACCGAGCCATCCCGTGGTTCATTCAACTTTTCAGCCGCCGATGCAATCGTCAGCCACGCGCAGAGCCACAATATGAAGATCAGGGGACATACACTGGTCTGGTACAATCAATTACCTGGCTGGGTCAGCAGTATCAACTCGGGCAGCGACCTGCTCCAGGTCATGAAGAACCATATCACGACCGAGATGACCCATTTTAAGGGCAAGATCGCGTACTGGGATGTCGTGAATGAGGCTTATGATGGCAGCACGCGACGCAATTCGATCTTTCAGCAGTTGATCGGCAACAGCTATATCGAGGATGCTTTTATTGCGGCACGCGCAGCCGATCCCAGTGCCAAGCTCTGCTACAACGACTATAGCACCGATGGCATCAACGCCAAGAGCACGGCGATCCTGAATATGGTCACCGACTTCAAGTCTCGCGGCATCCCCATCGACTGCGTCGGCTTCCAGGCGCATCTGATCGTGGGACAGGTCCCTTCAGACTTCCAGGCCAATTTGCAGCGCTTCGCCGATGCTGGCGTCGATGTCAATATCACCGAACTGGATATTCGCATGTCTACACCGGCTGGCACTGCTAATCTTCAGCAGCAAGCCAGTGACTATCAGAAGGTGATAGCGGCATGCCTCTTAGTCTCACGCTGCACCAGCATCACCGTATGGGGCATTACCGACAAATACTCCTGGATACCAAACACGTTCTCAGGACAGGGTGCAGCATTGCTCTTTGACGAAAACTATAATAAGAAACCCGCCTATACCGCGGCACTCAATGCCCTTGGCGGAGCTAGCACATCACCCACCCCGACACCCGGAGTTACGCCCACAGCGACACCACCTCCAGGTAATACGCCCACACCGGTACCAACACTCACACCCACACCAACGCCTCCTCCAGGCACAGGAGGTGTCCATGTCGCCTACTCGGTACCAAGTCAGTGGACAGGTGGCTTTACCGGGAATATCGTCATCACTAATAACGGCAGCAGCGCCATCAATGGCTGGACGCTCCAGTTTAGCTTCCCTGGCAATCAGCAGATAAGCACTCTCTGGAATGGTACAGTGACTCAATCCGGCGCTCAAGTGACCATCAATAACGCGAGCTATAACGCCGCCATTGCTCCCGGCGGATCGGTAACCGTCGGCTTCAACGCTTCCTGGAGCGGCAGCAATCCGAGTCCCACCAGCTTCACTTTCAATGGTGCAGCTACCAATTAATTGACTTTCTCAGTTCTCTTATATGGAGGCTATTCTAGCTTGCGCCCACGTTACGCTAGCAATAGTCTCCATCTCGACGGCGCATAGCGAACAACATCCAGCCAGGATCACGAGCAATATTTAGAGCTAAAAATAGATCATACTTTCTGTACAAAAATAATCAGGCTTCAAGCAGAAGGGTTGCGTTTGCATAATCGATCGTCACGCGGTAGGAGCAGAGGTACGAATATCCCAGGATACCATCCACTTTCATTCCGATTTTCTGTCTCAGCGGACCAAAAATATCGGCGACGGTCACCGAGAACTGGAGTTGCAGAGCCGTCCCAACCGCAAGCGACGAAAGCATCCCTTGTGATCCCATGCCCGTGCTTTTTGCTCCTTTCATTTGCCTGGCCTCTGTCGTAAGCAATCCGAAATGGTTGGCCAGTTCCGGCGAGATCACAGTCGTAGTAGCACCCGTATCAAGAATGAACTCGAACGGCCCCTGCTCGTTAACTATGACCGGGACGACCGGAAAAGGAGCAATTGTGAGCGCGAGCGCAGTTTCCGCTCCCACATGCCCGCTGACACCAGCCTGGGTACTCTCAACAAGGCCGAGTGTTGCCTGTTGGTAATCAATGGTCAGACGCAATCCTTGAAAGTAATTGGTTCCAAGAGTACCTGCAATGGGAGTAGCAAGAGTCTGGCTCAATGCACTCAGATCTGTGATCCCAACCGTCAGATTCTCCCGGGTCACGGCTCCGACTGACAGGCTTGCCACTTGCCCCTTGGCCGTCTCAATGGTCCCTCCCGCATCTCTTCCTATACGAGATTCTTCTCCGACGAGACCCAGATGGTGAGCGACATCAGCTGAGAGGATACAGTGAGAGGCACCTGTGTCCACAATAAAATCGAACGGCCCACGCCCATTGATGAGAGTGGGGACAAGCAGGACGGGACGTTTTTCACCCGCAAAGCGAAAAGTGATTTCTGTCTGCATATGTTTCCTTCCCTGGCAAAACATATAAAGTTTCGTATATCGAGAGGAGTGTTCATACCAACGCAGCGGCAGAGCGTATCGCCGCGTCAAGATCAGCCCAGAGATCGTCGGCATCCTCGATACCAACGCTGAGCCGGAGGAGCGAAGGTGGAAGGTGTTCCTGTCCCGGGATCGCTGCTCTTCGCTCCATGGTTGATTCCACAGCCCCGAGGCTGGTAGCATGGTGGATGAGCCTGGTATTTTGGCAGACCCTATCAGCAAACTCAGCCCCTCCTAGCAGATCAAACGAAATGATGCTTCCGAAGCCCTTGAGCATGCGCCTGGCGATATCATGCGTCGGATGTGAAGGCAAGCCTGGATACCGGACACGAGTGACCATCGGATGCATTTCAAGCCGCTCCGAAAGCATCATGGCTGTTTGCTGAGCCCGTTGTAAGCGAAGCGCAAGAGTTCTCGCACCACGAACAGCCAGAAAGGCTTCAAGCGTCCCTGGTGTTGCGCCAGTTAGCTCACGAGACTTCCTCAGGGCATGCCAGAGAACATCGTCTCTGGTCGTGGCGACCCCTGCTAATAAGTCGGAATGGCCACCAATAAACTTGGTTGCTGATTGCAGAGACACCGTAGCACCAAACTCAAGTGGTTGCTGATTCAAAGGCGTGGCAAAGGTATTGTCCACTGCAACGATCGCTCCTGGCTTGCGCGGTGCCGCACAGATAGCCTCCAGATCTGCTACCGTAAGTAAGGGATTCGAGGGGGATTCAAGCCAGATGAGGTCAGCAGCGCCACAGGAACGAATCCAACCAGCGGTATCATCTACCGCCACCCGCTGTACCGACCAGCGCCCTTTCTCGACACCAGCTGTGGCCAGGCCTGCAACACCTTGATAGCAATCATCTGGCAGCACCACAACTGCACCCACCGCCAGCTGATCAAACACAGCGGCAATGGCAGCCATACCGGAAGCGAACGCCACGGCCGAACCTGCCTCAAGTCCGCCAACGACTTCTTCGAGCGCTTCCCAGGTCGGAGTACCATCATCGCGTGAGTACTCGCGCCCACTGCCGATAATGAAGTTCGATGCGGGAATCAGGGGAACGTTCAGCGGCGCACCAGATTCGGAAGCACGGCCTGCCGAGACAAGCCACGATTCTGGTTTGATTTTTGATGGATATCTCTCCATTATGCCTCATACCTCCAGACAAGAAAACTTCTACTACGTAACTGCCAGATCAAAAGCGAACGGTATCACAGCCCAAGTTATATGGGTCTCCCTTACTTTACCCTCTTTGACCCCACCAGACAAGTCTTCTGCGGACCTGCGACTCTTAATAAGCAAATATCACACAAGTACAAACGCTACATTTTTTTGAAACTGCGATAAAGATTATAAATCATACAAACACAAGCAATCGACATAATTATTACAAATATGCGATTTAGATAAATATCTTGAGGATAAAAAAGGTAAAAAGTTCCAGGAATCAGGGCAAGAAAGACTAAAATTACATAAATAAGTAGTAGCGGCCTATTCAAGGGTCTCAATTGTGGCTCCTTTTACTTATAATTTTATCAAGCACTTGTTAGTTATACGGCTTAAGAGCCGAAGGAGGTGGTGTTTATGACGAATTTCAAGAAGCAGAGATAGAGGAAGAGGAAGCATAAAGAGAGGCTAGAAGCGGGTTGATCCCCATACTTCTAGCCTCTTGTGTTGAGTGGAGACGAGGAGATTCGAACTCCTGACCTCCGCCGTGCAAAGGCGGCGCTCTACCAGCTAAGCTACGTCCCCAGATGACATCCTCATGCAAGCGATCATGTAAATCGTCCGTATGTGTTTGTGGTGGTAGTATCACAGATTCGTTGCGCTTTGTCAAGTAGTCGGACGAGCAATTTTAGTGTCTTTCGGGAGGCAATTGGGAGTAATGCGGTCAATATGTGCGTAAAATGGGTACGCAAGATACTATTTTCCCGGGCAAGAAAGTTCTATAATTGTTGATAAGGGAGACGCTTTATGAGGAGGGTTCAGCTCTATGGAATTGTATTGTGCGCACTGTGGTGTGGCTCAGGTTGAGGAGGAGGAGGATCTGTGTTCGACTTGTGGGCAAGCGGTCGATCTCAGGGAGGAGCTGTTGCTGGGTCGCTATGAATTGCTGACTTCGATCGGTTCGGGGGGCTTTAGCGATGTGTATAAGGCTATCGATTATGTGCAGCGTGAGATTGTGGCGATCAAGCGTGTTAATCTTGATGGGCTGACGACGCGTCAGATCATTGAGGCGACCGATACATTCAATCGTGAGATCCAACTGCTCAGCGATCTGTTCCATATACATCTGCCGCGTATCCACGAGCACTTTACGGATAGCAATCATTGGTATCTGGTGATGGATTTCATCGATGGGTTGACGCTGGAACAATTTATCGAGCGACGTATCGCGAGCGGCATAACAGCTGATACATTATTTATGCCACTCGACGATGTCCTTTCGATTGCGCTCCAGTTATGCTCAGTCCTCAAGTATCTACATACACGGCAGCCGGCGATTATTTTTCGTGATCTCAAGCCATCCAATGTCCTGCTTGATCCGCAGGGACACGTTTTTTTGATCGATTTCGGGATCGCTCGCCGCTTTAAACCTGGCAAGCAGAAAGATACGATTCCCTTTGGCTCTCCTGGCTATGCCGCTCCTGAACAATACGGCAAGGCACAGACAACTCCACGGGCTGATATCTACAGTCTGGGAGTCCTGCTGCATCAGATGCTCAGTGGAGACGATCCAGCGGAGAGTCCTTTCAAGTTTACTCTATTACCGATCCACGGCTCTCCTGAGATGCTCACGCTGCAATCATTGATCTCTTATATGGTCTCGCTACATATGGAGCAACGACCCGCTTGTATCGAGGACGTTGAGGATGTCTTACTTCATCTCACCACAACCAGACAACAGTCGCTCTTACTTAGCAAGCGACAGGCTCGCTTCTGGCGAAGATGATATTTCTATGCTCAATCACGCAAGCTAGCACCACCATTCACATGGAACACTTGTCCATTGATCCAGGCACCATCATCCGAGAGCAGGAAAGCGATCATAGAAGCTGGATCTTCTGGACGGCCCAGACGCGAACTGCGCAATTTGGCAGCGACCTGTGCTCTGACCTCGTCTGACGTCGTCGCTATCGCAGTCTCACTCATAACTGCCCTGGGAGAGACAGCATTGCAACGAATATTTTCCTGGCCCCAACGTGAGGCAATATGCCGGGTCAACACGTTCACACCCGCTTTAGAACAGGCGTAGGCCACACGTCTCGGCTCAGCGTCAATGGTAGAATCAGAGGAGGTATTTACAATCGCACCACCTCCGCGTTGCAACATCAGAGGCAGGGCCGCCCGAATAGTGTAGGCAAAACCGTAGAGGTTTGTATGGAAGGTGCGATCCCAGACTGCGACATCCATACTCAAGAGATCGCCATCCTGCCCAAATGTTTGTGGAGAAAGATCCGCGCCATTATTGTGAAGAAGGTCTATACATCCAAATGCTTCAACCGTCGTGGCAATCAACTGCTGACAGGATACCTCATCCGAAAGATCAAAAAATACTGCCAGAGCTTCGCCGCCAGTCGCCATGATCCGCTCAGCAGTTGCTCTAGCCCCATCCAGATTGATATCACCAATCACTACACGTGCTCCCTCTGCTGCCAGGCGTTCGGCGCTAGCAGCCCCGATGCCCGTTGCACCTCCTGCGACAACGACGATCTTCCCTTGTAATCCAAGCATAATATTTCCTCTCCTTCTCTCATCGCTTATAAATAGCCCTGGATGCACCTTGCCGGCCAGTTCCAAAATATCCGCATTGTTCTTTTCCAGGTTCTGGTCTAATTTGGAGATGTACAGGTGAGCAAACGTCTGCCCAGTTATCTTTTTTCCTCGCTCTATAGGCACTGAGAATGAAAACCTCTCCAATAGCATTTATTTTATCCGAAAGCAGGTAAGAATGCTAGATTGCTTAATGAATAAAATCCGCCCCGTAACAGGGGGTTGACAGAAAGTCTCAACTGTAGTAGTATTCTTTTTGTAAGAAACACCTGTATGTGCAGGTGAGCTGGTGACGTTAGCGAAGAGGGCACACCCGTTCCCATCCCGAACACGGTAGTTAAGCTCTTCCTCCCCGATGATACTATATGGGCAACTGTATGGGAAAATAGGAAGTCGCCGTCTCACCTGCCCACATGGGTGTTTTTTTGATGTGCTCTACTGTATCTAGCGCTATCGACACGTCTCCCTCATCTACAGCCACCACGTAGATACAGTCTCCCCTCAGAGTGTTTCATTTTCACTTATCGGACGATATATTTTATAGACAAAAAAAACATACCCTGATCGGCTTAAAAATGTTATGCTATTTCTATCCGTATGCAACATTGGAGAATCTTCACACGTATCTACTACAGAGAATAGCACAGACCCATCCTATGTTTGCATAAATCAACGTCATAGTACAGGACGTTCGTAGCCTCCGACATGTGCTGGCAGCAAAGTAGTATGCAAGCCATATCACTCTGGCAGTGATGCCTCTTCTCAAGAGAAGAACTGGAAGACATGTTTTCCACTGAAGGAAACATTCAAGCATTCTTTCTTCATACCAACTCGTGCGCGAAGAACAAGGCAAACCAAGCAAGGCTTATCCTGGAGGATACTTTTCTTTTCGATCGATCACAGCACGCAGACGCACAAAGCTTACATGCCAGAGGAGATACGACAAACGATGACACATTATCAGATGCAACTTATTGTGCCAATTGATGATAATAATAAAAGCAAGTTGAGGAAAGATCTGGAGTATCTTGAGCAGTGCTTCAAAGATGTCACTGGCAGCTTCACAGCTTATTCTGATCAACTGTACCGTATCTACAGCTTAATTTGTACCGAAGAGCAATCAGCAGTTTTATCAACCAGAACCCGAGGCCGCTGTGCTCTCCTGGAGTTAGCACCTCATAGCGACACACTCCATTCCCAGTAGCCTCGTATCCCACCCCCACCCTACCGAGGTGAATTCAGCCGAGAGCTCCGTTCCGATAGATAACTTATCTCTGGAAGCAGAGGATCAAGCGGAGTTCCCGTCGGCTGCGGATAGGTAACAGTACTGTTTTGAATCCTCGCTCGTTGCAGGTCTCCCATAATTTTATTGGTGACATATTGCGTCCGTTCGAGTTGATCTGAGTTGCGCTTCCAGCGCTGGATGCGATTCAAGAGATTATTCAGCGGTCCCGTAATCGGCCATAGCGGATGCTCCATCGGCAGTGTCACTCTGGCTTCTAAATCTCCGTTGGCAATGGACGTGTGGACTTGAGCCACTAATGCAATCCCTTCTTCCAGCTGCTGCTGATCCACAACGCGCTGTTGCTCATGGACATGGAGCTCTTTTTGCAAGAGGATGATTTCTTCTGCACGATCCGCTCGACGAATAGTCGCGATATGATTGCGCATAATTACAAAAACAACCAGGCCAACAACCAATTGGATAGCCACCGGTAAGATAATAAAAACCGAATAGAGCCCTTTACTGAGCATCTGATCATATAATGTACTATGAGGCTGGAATGAAGATATCAAGAGAATAATAGTGCTGGTAAAAAATGCAGTCAGTAGCGCTGCCACAGGCGGCATAAGTGATCCTGACAGGATAACTGGCAAGACGAGTGCTTCAAAGACCGGAATTAAGGTTGGGTCCAGCGGATTCGTGAGCATTGTCCCGACAACATAAATTATCGTGCTCATAACAATCAGCGTGGCGGCCAGGATATTGTATCCCAACTTGCTGGCTGGCCAGGCACAGGCAACTGAGAGGAAAGCCAGGGTAGAGACATAGGGGGCAGATGCTCTTGATGCGTTAAAAAATCCTAAGGGTAAAACTAAAATCGTCACCGAGAGGATAATCAAGAGAAACATACTGGTCAGACGCGCATAACGTGTTCGCTCTCGATCAGCAGGATTCGCATCCGGTTCCCGCCTGGGCAAAGTCAACTGGTACCACCATCTTAATGGGTCTTGCATACATTTCTCCTCTTCGATATATGAGATACGCTATTCAATAGCATCTATCAGATGTAGATACTCAATGGCTTCATCAACGAGTTCAGAAGGAAGTTGTAGTTGGACTTTGATTTGCTCAGAAGTTCTCTGACCATTCACCATGGCATAAACCATACGCAGTGTCAGACGTTTTTTCATCGGCAATGTCTCTATCGAGGAAGGATCCAAAGGACCTTTTTGGCGTAGCATGCGCTCAGTGGCTCGCTGAGGCATCGATGGACGATGATGCTCCGCAATCATCATCATCGCTACTTCAACGTTAGGATCAACCCGCACAAACCATGGCTGACTATTTAGCAACAGCTCATGGACTTTTTTTCCTTCATACAATAACTTGCCTTCAAACGTCTGAATCACACATCCAAGGATATTCCCTTTCTTGATAAAAACAAAACCTTCGCATGGTTCTCGATAGCCAGCAATAAGAAGGGATGTGCGTAATTGTGCAGCTGTCTCGGCAAGGTATTCAAGGAGCGTTTGTAGATCAAGATAATAAGTACTTTCCATCAACGCGTATCCTTCTGGAAGAGTCAATAAGCTCTTAGAGCTCGTGCTTTCTTACAGGTGTTTCCTCTTCTTACAGGGGTTTACAAGGAGAATAAAATGCGCTCTTTGCATTTTTTAGACCGAAATAGAGCGTTACAAGATCCTTTCCGTAACTGAATATCTTTATTTTACATAAGCTGTATTTTAACATCCAGATAGGTGAAAAACAATACAGCATAGGTATTATGGGTGTCATACAATGCCTGATGGCTCTACTTCAGGTTTTACGTCGATGTATGTATTAAACCACAGCAGTGATTTTTCGTAGGCAAGCCAATACAGTCCAGGTTTTTCAGAGTTGGTATGCCAGGTTGCCGGGATACGTACCAGGGCAGTTGGAGCCTTAGCGATCATCTTCAAGGCCATGTAGAATTGCTCAGATTGCCCGATAGGACAGCGCAGATCGTTCTCGCCGTGCAGCAGCAGCGTAGGAGTAGTGACATGCTCAACCGAGGAGAGAGGCGAACGATCATGATAATAAGCCATCCGCTCGACATCCCAGGGATAGCCCTGTGCTTGCTGGACCATCCAGAAGCCCATATCCGACGTGCCAACAAAGCTGGCAAGATCAGAGACGCCAGCCATTGGAGCCGCCGCCTTGAAACGATCGGTATGCCCTACAATATACATACTCATATATCCGCCATAGCTGGCTCCCGTCACAGCCAGACGTTCGGGATCAGCAAAACCACGTTCAATACAGACATCCACGCCCCGCATAATATCCTCAAAGTCGCTGCCGCCCCAATCGCCAACTACCTGTCTCATAAACGGCTCGCCATAGCTGGTGCTGCCATGAGGATTGCAGTAGAAGATGCCGTAACCCTGGGCCGCAAAGTAGTGATTGATAGGATCAAGAGCCGTTCCCAGACTAAAAGCACTATGGGGTCCACCATGAATACGCACGATCAATGGATAAGGCACGCCCTCACGCGCTCCGACAGGATGAATCAACCAACCTTCCACTTCAGCATTGAGCGCTCCGGTATAGACAATCCGTTCGGAAGCACCCCAGCTTCTTTCAGCAATCCACCGATCGTAGAGATGTGTCAGACGCTCGCTCTGAGCGGCAACATCGCCAGTCACAGGCAAACGATAGAGCTCCCAGGGATGATCGCTAAACTCCTGGGCCGCCAGTAGATGCTGTCCATCGGGAAATAGTGTCACGCTCAAGGTAAGAGAAGTTGGATGACTCAGACGCGTGATGGCACGCCAGACCACTTCAAGTTGATAGATGTGCACAGAGCCCGAGACCGTGGCCAGGAAAAAGATTTTTTGGCCATCACCGCTCCACTGTGGACGATAGGGACCAGGTCGACCAAAGGCGCAACCAACCCTGATGGAAGCGTCGTACTCAAAGTCGGGACTGATACATAAGGGATGATCCCCAACATTGCCATGCCGCGTCACAAGGAAAAGTCGGGCCACACCAGGACCATGGACATTGGAATCCCTTGACCCCACAACCGCCGCTGACAGTCCATCAGGTGCCCATGCATAAGTCTCGGCCTCAATAGTGCCCTCGGTCAGGCAGCGAGCCGCTCCGCTTGCGATATCAATCGCCCAGAGATCAGTCACAAACGACGCATCACGCTCGCCCGACGTCTGTAACACACCAAGCTCACGACTGTCGGGCGTCCAGAGGGGCATCGCATAAAAATCCTCGCCGGAAGTCAGTCGGCGCACCTCGGCTAGCGCCTTCCAGTCCGTATTATCCGCAGGAGCAGGCATCACAAAGACATGGGTAGGACGCTCCAACAAGCCTATGCCATCCTCACGATACCAGACACGCGTAACGGTGCGCAAGCGTAAACGCTCCTGCTCAGCCAGCTCCTTTTTCGTCGACTCATCCAGGGCCTTGCGACCCAGCAGCAGATCATCATCAACCGAAGCCAGCGTCGGCGCAGTAAAAGCAATCATCTGCCCATCAGGAGACCAGGCAGCTTCATTGACTCCATACAACATATTCGTGAGCCTGCATGCCTCACCACCATCGCTATCGATCAGCCAGAGCTGATTGCCCTGTTCCCGATCCGACGTGAAAAGCAGACGTCGACTATCAGCAGCCCAGACAGGATGGCCATCTTTTTTCAAGCCATACGTTAACTGGCGCGGAGGCGCGATAGCCGCTCCGGTCTCGTCCAGTAACAACAAGTAAAGCAAGCTAAAGGTATCATTCTGCTCGCGGCTACAACCAGTCATCACAAAGGCCACGCGTCTTCCATCGGGAGAAAGCGCAACCTCGCCCAGATTTTGCATTGACCAGAGATCATCCATCGTTATCTTATGTGGCATAATCTTGTTTACACCTTTCATGCTGTGATTAAAAGTATACTGCGATCATGTGTCAAAGGGAATCCAAGCAATATCTTACTGCCTCAGGTACTGACTGCAAGCGATACATACATAGTAGGCACTGTCTGCAAAGCACAATGCTGAATGCCATAAAGCAAAACAGATTCTAACATCTTAGCATATAGAGGCTAGAAGATGTAGAATCTGTTTATTTTTACTCTAAATTAGAGACGTTGGTCTCTGCTTTAGCGGCAAAGAGTACGAGGAGGATCTAAATCAATGGATTTTTTCTGAGCATTGATATTCATCGCATTAGCTTGCGGACAAAATGCTGACGTAGCAAGATTGTACTCAACATCCATTACCGGCTTGCCAGCAGCGACAAAAGGTTTAAGCATATCACACTCCTCAAACTCAAAACATTGCTCTTCCAGGTCCCAGTCGAAATAGGGCAGAAGCGTCTTAATTTGATCGCCATCATTTTTCAACGCAACTGAGAGTCCTCGCATATGAGCCTGATTGGCTAACCATTCATTAAAAGTCAGCTGATCGTTTGCAGATAGCGAGAAGCCACTCTTATTGGTATAACCATCGACATTGTCAAACTCGATGGCGTCAAAACCCTTTGATTTACATTGATCCATACGGGCTTGTAGAATGGGGGCAAGCACCGAAATCTGGCGGATATCAAGCCAGACCTCACCAGGCCATCCGTTGGATGCACCTTTTACCGATGCGGGAAATTGCGCAGCATCCGAACGCCAATTCTCCCAGGTCCCTGCATCAACATAGCAGGCTACCTTGTGGCCAGCATTATGCAAAGATGTAACCACTGCCGCTGAATTATCAAACATGTCAATGTCATAGAGAGTTGCTGAATAGGATTGGTCAACCGTTCCCTGCAACTGCCACTGCATGGTGATATTCACGGCTGGATGCCAGCAACTTGGACAGGGAACAGGCCCAGTGGTAGGCGAGCCACTGGTGGCGGTCGGCGTTACATTAGCTATCGATGTCGCGGTGGGAGTCACTTTGGGAGTCGCCGTTACGATAGGAGTAGCAGTGGCTTTGGTCACTGGAGTCGTCACAACCGTGGGAGTCACTTTAACGACTGTCGACGCCGTGGGAGTCACTTTTGTACAATGAAAACGATTATTCTGGGTCATTCCAGGCTTGCATTTTGTCTGGCTAGTAGATACTTTTGGTGTAAAAGGATTATTACTAGCGAATACTCCTCTTGTGAAAAATATGCTTGCAACTACCAGTAAAACAAGTAGTGGAGTTGCCCAAATTAAGACACTTTTACGTTTTAACATATATCTCCTACTAATATTTATGCACTATGTTTGTAGACGAACAAAGTTCGAATGGAATATATGTTAATAGTACAAAAAGATACATTCAAGATGGTACTGGGGACAGTTTGTAGTGAAACTTTTACAAAAACAATCTTGTTACAGAAAAATATCAAAAAGATATGTTACAATAAAGTTAGTAAGCTATTGCGTGGTTAAAATAGCTTTAACATGTAATATATAGTAGAGTTGATTCTCTTAATGAGAAAGTATCTGGTGCTATATGTAAACTTTTAGGGTAGCATCAGGTGACATGGATGGAGGTTGGGTGTGATGAAAAAGCAGGTATTTCAATTATTTTTCTCTCCTATCTGCCTATGTGCGCTGGCATGTGTTCTCATGAGCTGTAAACTACCGACAGCTCCTCCAGCCGGGGCCAATATAATCGACACGAGCAAGACAAATGATACGCAGAGGCAAGCAACGCCTACAAATGCAAGCATGAAGACATACATTGGCGATGGCTACACAATAGATTATCCACTCACATGGCAGTTCAATACCAACACCACAAACGCCGGCAATTATCAGGGAGATTACTTTACCGATGCAACGAATGCCTATGCCTTCCACGTCTATCCCAGCCAGGATCAGACCTCACCGGTCACTATCCTCAATCATCTCCTGACAAACATTCCCGGAAGCCAACTGCTTGCTGGCTCACCAACAATCAAGGTCCATGGGATTGTCTGGCAGCAGGGGAAGGCGCTACGCACAGATCAAGTTACGGGTCAGCAGCTTGAGATTATGGGCTGGGTGGCAAAGAATCCCATGGCGGCTCAGCATATCCCTTACTTTGTGCTGCACGCCGACGGCGCTCCCGGCAACTTTGATCATTATATGAGCGCGTATTTCTTGCCCATATTACAAACATTCCACTTCAACCCAAAGTAGCGTCGTACCCTTGGGTACGATGTTCCACTCGACGTACGATCAGGCACGCAAGCGTTGCGCCCCGAAACCAAGCAGTATCGTACGAGTTACTGGAACATCGTACCCAAGGGTACGACGCTACTTTGGCTCAGGGATTTCTAAGCTTGACAGAGCAAAGCTTAGAACGCTTAAAGCAACTTTAAGAGTTGATTAGTCTTGTTGCTCCTCCTGCTAAATATGTATCCTTTCTCATTTCGGCTCTCGTATACTACTCAGAACGGAGAAAACAAGAACTTCTCCCAAACTCAATGATTTTTTTACAGCGCAATCATACATTTTACCGTTTTGATGAAAGAAGGAGTTACGATTATGTTAACTTTTGCAACACTGGCTTTAGGTGATGTCGCTCTATCCTCAGTCCTCTGGTGGTTGGTCGTGGGCCTGATCGCTGGCGCACTGGCAGGCATGGTCATGCGTGGTGGTGGTTATGGTATCGTCGGCGATATCGTCGTTGGACTGGTTGGCGCATTACTTGGTGGTTTCCTGGCCAGCTTGCTTGGTCTTGGTTCGTCCAGCCTTATTGGAGAGATTATTATCGCCTTCATCGGTGCGTGTGTCCTGATCGCCATCCTGCGTGCGATCTCTGGTAGCCGAACTCGCGTATAACACCAATATGTAGCTATCAGCCTTGTCAAGGCTAACGAGATAAAAAAAATCCCCTTCCTCGCTTGTAAGCAAAGGAAGGGGATTTTTTTATAGAATGAAATTTAGTCCCAGCTTTCGATACTGACATCCAGTCCCTGATCGGCCAGCCAATGTTCGACATCGAGGGCAGCACGACAACCATCGCCGGCGGCGGTGATCGCCTGGCGATAACGATGATCCGTCACGTCGCCAGCTGCGAAAACTCCTGGCACATTAGTCATCGTGTGCTCTCGCTGGAGAATGTAACCAGTCTCATCCAGATCGAGGACGCCTTTGAAGAGCTCGGTGTTGGGCTGATGTCCAATCGCCAGAAAGACGCCTTCGATCGGTAGTGTGCTCTCGACTCCAGTCGTCACGTCGCGCACGACGACACCAGTGACCGCCTCATCGCCGCGTACATCGATAACCTCGCTATTCATTAAGAAGCTGATCTTCTCATTTTTGCGAGCACGATCCTCCATGATACGACTGGAGCGAAATGCATCTCGGCGATGAATGATGGTCACATGACTGGCGTACCGCGTCAGGAAGGTAGCTTCTTCCATCGCAGTATCGCCACCACCGATCACCACCACATTTTTATTCTTAAAGAAGAAACCATCACAGGTTGCGCAAGCCGTCACGCCACGTCCCTGGAGACGCTTCTCATTCGGCAGGTTCAGCCATTTCGCGCTGGCACCGGTCGAGATAATCACGCTGAGCGCCTTGTATTCAGTGCTATCCGTCTTGAGTGTGAAGGGATGCTGGCTGAAATCAACCTCAATCACGTCCTCTGGGATCACTTCTGCACCGAATTTACGCGCCTGCGCCTCAAACTTCTCCATGATATCAGGACCCATCACGCCTGCCTCAAAGCCAGGGAAGTTCTCGACCTCGCTGGTGAGCATCAGCTGCCCGCCAACCTGATAACCTTGTAACATCAGGACAGAGAGATTGGCACGCGCAGCGTAGATGGCGGCGGTATAGCCCGCTGGCCCTGAGCCGATGATAATGACTCCGTATGTTTTTGACATGTATTTACTCGATTCCGCGTCGTACGCATGCGTGATACCGTAGAAACACAACGCTTATGCCTGCTGGCCATTCAACATTTGAATGGTTTTCAGGGATTCAGTGATATGCTTCTCCAGAGCTGTCATTGATGAAAAAATGTGGCGTACAATACCTTGCTTGTCAATAATATAAGTGACGCGTCCCGGTATGATACCAAATTTATTGGCCACTCCATAGAGCTTTCTCGTGGCCCCCTTAGGATCACTCGCCAGGATAAAAGGTAGCTTATGCTTGCCGGCAAAATGCTGATGCGAAGCTTCTGAGTCCGAGCTAATACCAATAACTTCAGCGCCAGCGTCCTTAAAGACCTCATAACTGTCGCGAAAAGCGCATGCCTCCGCAGTACAGCCAGTGGAATCGTCCTTTGGATAAAAATACAGCACCACGGCCTTTTGATTAAGAAAATCATGCAAGCTGACAGGCGAGCCGCTCTGGGTGGACAGAGTAAAATCTGGAGCCTGATCACCTACTGCTATCTTACCACCTTTGACCGAGGTTTGAACGTTTTCTGTGCTCATCGTACTGCTTCCTCACCTAATTTATAACGATACAGATGACAAAATAAACACACTCTTCAAGAGAGGCTATTCCTGCCAAATTAATTTGTGTACAAATTAATTTATATCTATTTTATAGCACACACAAAGAAAATTGTCAAGAGTGGAAGCGCGAGAACGTAAGAGTATGAAAGCCTACCTTGACATCCATTTAATCGTATGCTATACAATTTTAATCAATTAGTTGTAGAAGTGAGAGAGCAGGTGTTGTTTCGTCATCAGTCAGAAGGGGAGCATTTCTAAAATGAATACTATCAATATACCAGATCAGGACGAGGCAGCCAGGATTAATGATATGCTCTGTTTTGCTCTCTACGCCACCTCACGAGCCGTCACAGACGCCTACCGGCCGCTGCTGGACAAGCTCGGGTTGACCTATCCACAATATCTCGTACTATTGGTCCTCTGGGAACATCATCAGAGTTCCATCAAAGACCTGGGAGCAATTTTACATCTCGACTCAAGCACCCTTTCACCTCTCCTCAAACGCCTGGAGGCCAGCGGCTTCATCAAACGACAACGCCGCGCCAATGATGAGCGTGTAGTAGATGTATCTCTCACTGCTGAAGGCGAAGCATTAAAAAAAGAGGCTGGTAGCATTCCGTTCGAGATTGGTCGCAAATATGGCTTCGATCTAGACGAATACATCCAGCTACTAGGGAGTCTACGCAAACTCACAGAAAATCTCGGTGCAACGCACCAGTAGCATCGTATCCAGGGATGTCCTATAAATAGTAAGAGACAGCTGCCTGCCACATAATGCCAATGGGAACACATATCATATCACTAGAAACAAAACAAAGATAATCTCTTATTCAGATGGTTCAAGCTGAAATCTTAGTAAACGTATTGGATAAGACCGTGGGTCCTTCTCAATGGTTACCTTTGAAATTGTACAATCTGGAAAATAGTTTCTGGTGAGATAAAGGTAAGACTTCCCCAAAGTGCCTATTCTTCTCCTGAATTTGGCTCTCATTCAGGGCTTTGATATCCTTTTCACGATAGAAATCCTCGATTTTTTGGCTTCCATCCGATCTATGTTTTGCCTGCTCAGCTTGTGCACGTACAGCATCAAGTACAACAGGGCGATTAGTATCGGACAAAGAGGAACGTTCAAGAGGTTTATGAGAGGATTCTCCTCCTTGATACATATAATATCTTGCTCCTTTAATTATATTTTAGGCTATTTTATAGATTTTATGTATTAATCTAATACATTGTTTCATTATATCATGGGAAAAATTGTAATATATATCGTTTTAGTATCGTTTAGAGGTCATCAGTGAACAAGAGGTAAGTATCGATGATGCATCAAAGCAATTTGCAAGATAGACAATGTTCGAGAACACTGTCTATCTTGCAAATTGTTGGGTCGGGATTGAAAAATGCATCTATAGAGAACGCTATTTTCCATCGACGCGTCGCATAATTAATTCTTTCCACCAGTCGTTGAGGAGTGGACAGGCAACAAGCATGCTGGCAGCCTCCCGATCAATCGTGCGAGAATGTGCGACCTTGTTAATCAAGGCAATGGTACAATCCGGGTATGGATGCTCAATACGTTTAACAACCATGCCCGGTTCGATCATCCCTTCTTGCAAGACGCTACAATACCATCCAGTGCGTCCAGTCTCTGCGACACGGGCTGTCAGCCCTGTGAGGTTCCAGCGCTTCTCGATTTTTGTGCATGGATAACGCGCACCAGCTACCTGAATACGAGCCTCACCAAGCGCATACACATCGCCGATACAGACGATATCCTCGGTCAAGCCATCCACAGTAAAGTTTTCGGCGAAACCGCCGGGACCAATCTCAGAATGAGGAAACTCCTCCTGCCAGAGCGGATAATGGCTGGCCGCATACATAAGCACAGCTTGATCCAGTTGGCCATGATTCTTTGTATCTGCCTGCTGGCTGCCATCAAGATGCGTTATGTAAAGCCAGCGCGGCTGAGCACTCGGCAAGCGCACAAAAGATGTTTGCAGCGTATCATAGTGTTGGGGAGTCCCAACTTGTACCGATTGCAGCGTTCCTATATTCATATTCATCGCAGACATTATTTGTATCCCTCCTTAAAGAAATCAAGCGGATTACGAAGCTTATATCCAAAGTATACGACGTTATTGCAGGTTACGAATAATAATATCAACAGCCCAATCGGCAGTTTCCTGATCAATAATGAGCGGCGGCGCAAAGCGAATGACATTTTCATGTGTCTCCTTGCAGAGGAGCCCCTGCTCTTTGAGTTGCTCACAATAGCGGCGTGCGCCACCGGCTTCAGGGAACAATTCGATGCCGATCAACAATCCTTTGCCACGCACCTCATTTACGAGGGGCATCGTCTGGAGATGCGCCTGTAACTTGTCGAGGATAATTTGTCCCAGCTGTGCCGAGCGCTCGATCAATTGCTCATCGACCAGCACATCGAGTGCCTCAATCGCCACGGCAGCCCCTAAAGGATTTCCTCCAAAGGTTGAGCCATGTTCGCCAGGCTGGAATACATCCATGAGCGCCCGGTTCGCCAGGATGGCGCTGACTGGATACATTCCTCCCCCAAGCGCTTTGCCGATAATGGTGATATCAGGCTGGATCTGCTCATATTGATGGGCAAAGAGCAGGCCCGTGCGTCCCAGCCCGGTCTGGATCTCGTCGACCAGCAAGAGAGCATTGTGCTGAGAGCAGAGTCTTCTGGCATCCTGGAGATATCCTCGCGGAGGAATGATCACGCCGGCTTCTCCCTGAATCGGCTCGATCAGTATGGCTGCCGTGTGTGGAGTAATGGCTGCTTCAAGCGCTTGACTGTCTCCATAGGGGACGATTACAAAGCCGGGCGTGTAGGGACCAAAGTATTCACGATACAGACGTTCAGAGGAGAAGGAAAGTGCCGTCACCGTTCGCCCATGAAAATTGTCCTGCGCCACGATGATTTCTGCCTTGTTTGCAGCAACGCCTTTGACCGTGTACGCCCACTTGCGCGCCAGCTTGATCGCCGTTTCGACGGCCTCTACGCCGGTATTCATCAGGAGTGCCGCATCGTAACCAGTCAGACGGGTTAAGCGCTCCAGAAGTAGAGCATATTGATCGGTATGAAACGCTCTTGAAGCTAATGTTAGCCGCTGAGCCTGGGCAGTCAGAGCGCGCACCAGGCGGGGATGACAGTGTCCATGATTGAGGGCAGAATAGGCACTAAGCCCATCAAGATAACGCTTGCCCTCCACATCGTAGACCCAGACACCTTCGCCTCGCGTCAGAACTACATCCAATGGCGTGTAATTTCGTGCACCATGCTCTTTTTCAAAGCGCAACAAGTCTTCTGTACGCATATTTCGCTTCCTCTCTTCGCCGCTAAAATGACAATTTCATCCCGGATGGTGCAACGAATGCCCTAAAAAGCCATCGTCAAAGCCATGAACGTCTCGGATGACAAATGATCCTATTTCGTACTCACATGAGATCCTGATGCCTGAACTGCAGATACGTCAGGGACGTGCTCAAATAATGCTCCCAACTCAGCCGCTCGCTGCGTCGCCGCTTGTACCGCCCGCAAGAATAGTCGCTGTCCATCGCCCAGATCAAGTACCGCGATCCCGGCCATTGTTGTCCCATTGGGCGATGTGACCTGACGGCGCAACTCGGCTGGATCTTTATCCGACTCCTGTAACATCCTGGCAGCTCCATAGAGCGTCTGCACCAGCAAAGTCCGACACGTCTCGGCAGGCAGCCCGCAGGACAGTCCAGCATTGAGCAGAGCCTCCACCACGTAATAGAAGTAGGCAGGTCCCGTGCCGGACAGTCCAGTGACAGCATCCATATGACGCTCCTCGACCACCACTGACAGGCCGCTGGCTGAGAAAAGTTGCTGCGCCAGATCCATATGCTCCGACGTCGCCCAACGTCCAGCGCACAGCGCCGTTGCCGAGGCCTGCACCGCGCTTGAGGTATTAGGCATCGCACGGATCACCGGCACAGACACTCCCACGAGTCCCTCGATGCTTCCCGTGGGAACTCCGGCCGCCACCGAGATAATAATCTGGCGCTCCGCTAGCACGGATGACACCTCTTGCAGGGCTAATCCCAGATCAAACGGCTTCATCGCCAGGATCACAAGATCAGCTTGAGCACAAGCTGCACGCTTATCCTGACTGCTGCGCACACCATAGCGCTGCTCAAGCTCAACCAGGCGCTCGCGCTTGCTCCGATTGCAGATCGTGATGCTTTCCGCTGGCAATAATCCAGCCGCCAGTATACCTTTGATCATAGCTTCACTCATAGAGCCAGCCCCGAGAAAAGCTATACGATATGCTCCCCTTTGATCCATCGCTGATATCCTCCATTCCAACGCATAAAAAAACGTCCTCTCACCCCCAAAGGGCGAAAGAACGTGCTTTCGCGGTACCACCTTCATCCGCACACGCCGGAACAGCATCTTTACGATCCCAGCATCCTGACGCAGTGCGCTCATTGCTCTGGTAACGGGCGAGTCCCGAGATACTCATCGCATCTTTGCTCAGGGGTGGGTTCAATCACGCTTGCGGAAGCCTCTCTCAGCGCATCAAAAGCTTCTCTCTGCACGCACACGTAAGGATTTACTGTTCCCCTTTGATTGCAACCAATCTAATTGTCTCAATTTGTATCATACACGTGCTCGACTGTCAAGGGAGCAAATCATACATCTTTCTAGATCTTTATATAGAGAATAAAACGTATAAGTATAGTATATAACTATTTTAATATCAGAGAAAGAAATCTCAACTACAAACAGGGAAGATTGCAGCATGAAGAAAAGATCAAAGATGAGGACATACATTATTATTGCTCTGGTCCTACTAATAACACTTTCTCCCGGGCTAACATTTTTCTATTTCCAGGAATATCGATCTCTAGCGCTCAGCATTGTGCTCATCCTCGTAGGAGTATTTAATATCTATGTAGGCATCCAACTGACACGTACAGCCAAACGACTAAAGGGAGAGTCCGTGCCATGGTGGAAGCAGTACCAGATCATATTTGGCCTATTTATGACATGCTTTGGAATGCTAGAATATAGTGCATGGCTTGATACAGCAAGCAGGCTCTTTGCAACCATTATGGATGGCTGGATAGGAGACATCGTCGGAATAATCTTCGTTCTATTCATGCTTGGGCTTGGCTTTTATGGATTTGTCTTAGTCTTAAAGGATTTTGAAAAAAGAAGAAAAGCCAGACAAATACAACGAGGTGAAGAACGTTCTCTGTACCACAGATCGGGAGTAAAACATGGAGAAAAGAAGTCTGGGGAATTCAGGACTTGAGGTGCCTGTCATTGGAATGGGTACCTGGCGCACCTTTGATGGAAGCGGGAAAAACTTTGAAGCCAATGCACGCTCGGTCGTCGATCAGGCTCTGGAGGTAGGCGCAAACTTCTTCGACTCCTCTCCAATGTATGGGCAAGCGGAGCGCGTCCTGGGAAAATCCCTTGAGGGAAAAAGAGATGACGCTCTGGTGGCGACGAAGGTATGGACCTCGTCGGCGAAAGAAGGACGTCAGCAGATCGAGCAGGCGCTCCAATTTTTTGGCGGTCATATTGATCTCTATCAGATTCATAACGTGCTCAACTGGCAGCATCACCTTCCTATCCTGGAAGATCTAAAAGATGCCAGGAAGATCACCGCCATCGGAGCAACGCATTATAGTCCCGGCGCGTTTGGTGAACTGGCCACGATTATGAAGACCGGACGCATCACAACGATTCAGATCCCCTATAATCCAAAAGAGCGCGATGTGGAACGTATTATTCTTCCTCTGGCGGCCGATCTCGGACTGGGAATCATCGTCATGCGTCCCTTCGGAGAAGGATCGCTGCTCCGTAAAGTCCCTTCCGAAGCTGAGATCGCACCTCTCACAAAATTTGGTGTCAGTACATGGCCGCAGATCCTCTTAAAGTGGATTTTGAGCGACCCACGCTGCCAGATCACGATTCCAGCAACCTCAAAGCCTACACGCATGACAGAAAATGCGCATGCTGGAAATCCTCCCTGGTTTGGAGCCGAAGAGCGAGCTTATATATCACAACTCGCCGCACGGTAGCAGCTGGCCTGGACGCCTGACACAAGGGGCCATCCTGTCTGGATAGACCACTATCTACATGATATACTATTCCTGATTTTTGTTAATTTAGCGGTGAACAACGAATGAACAAAGGATTCAAGGATGATTGACTATTCAGAGTATCTGGAAGGGTATCGAGATGCACAGGCATACGAGCTGGAAGAAGGTGACTATGATGAAGATTATCCATTGACTGTGCAGCTGGCTCGCTCGCTTGACGGACCTATACTCGATCTTGCCTGTGGAACCGGAACGATGGCCATTCGCATGGCGGAGCAAGGTTTTCAGGTCACGGGAGTTGATATTATTCCAGAGATGATCGAGTTGGCCGCTCAGAAGGCGACAAAACAGGGTGTCTCAGTTGAGTGGGACGTGGCAGATGCACGTACCTTCTCTCTCCAGAAGCAGTTCTCATTCATCTACATGCTGGGAAATGCCTTTCAGCACTTTTTAACGCGAGAGGACCAGGAAGCCCTGCTTGCTCGCGTGCGGGAACATTTACGACCTGAAGGACGCTTTCTCTTTAGCACACGCCATCCCTCGCCACGCAATCTCTTTGAAGCTCGCTTTTCAGAACCACAGACGTACACCATGTCCGATGGAAGGCAATATATTCTCAGAGAGCACCCAGAGTACGAATCGATCACGCAGATTCAACACTATACCTTCACTGAACACTGGCTCACGCCAGACGGTCTCCGGGAGAAGAAGCAGTATCGCTCAGCACTGCGCTATGTCTTTCCCCAGGAGATGGAAACCTTACTCTTCTACAATGGATTCCAGAGCTGTTCGTGTTATGGAAACTGGCAGCAAGAACCTCTGACAGCCACCTCTCCATACATGATTTATGTGTGCCAGAGACGAGTCTAGCCAGAGCTGTTCACCTCTACTCTTATACTGTATACAGAATTCAGTAAGACGGGATTAGCCGTATCCCGTCTTACATTGGACACAGCGAACTTTGGTAAACGTTACTCTATGACACTCAAAACAATTTTCCCACGCAGATGCCCTCTCTCACCATGCTCGTGCGCCTGACGCGCTTCCCAAAGAGGCACTATCTTTTCAAGAACAACCTGCACACGCCCGGCATCGATCAGTTTGCCAATTTCAATCAGCTTGTCAAATTCGATCGATTGTGCGCTATCATGTTGCACCAGGCCGCTCACAATGGTGATAGATGCTTCGGCTGCACGTTCAGCAGAGTAATAACTCGAAGAGACTGGAACCAGCCTTCCACCTTGCTTGAGGATATTCAGCAGACTATCACCCTTCTGAGCAGTTACCGTATCAACGACCAGATCGACCTCATGGGCTGCTTGTTCCAGTGGCGTGGTCGTGTAGTCAATGAATTGATCAACACCGATTTCGCGTAGAAACTTCTCGTGGCGTCCTGATGCCACGCCGATAACCTGTGCCCCTCTGACCTTTGCCAACTGTACAGCCAGATGACCAACTCCACCAGCGGCGCCGTTAATCAGGACAGTTTGTCCAGCTTCTAGCATCCCATACTCAAAAAGTGCTTGCCAGGCCGTTAGCCCTGCTGTTGGGATGGCTGCCGTATGGGCATGATCGATGGTTGCTGGTTTGAGGACCAGATTACTGGCAAAAGTCGTGGTATATTCTGCATATGCTCCAATGGAGGGGCCATTGCCTCCCACAAAAGTCTCCCCCAGGCGCGTCATACCATATACCGCATCGCCTGGCTGAAAAGAGGTAACGCCTGGTCCAACTTTCTCGATGATCCCTGAGACGTCAAAGCCCAGAATAAGCGGGAGAGGAGGGTAAGGAGGACGAAGGCTCTCCGGATAGGCCGCAAAGCCGCTACGAATTATCAAATCAGCGGGATTAACTCCGGCAGCGGCAACACGAAGCAGAACCTCGCCTGGTCCTGGTGTAGGACGCTGCACTTCTTCGTATGTTAAGACTTCTGGTCCTCCAAAAGCATAGATCTGTACCGCTTTCATGATGGCGTTGTTCATAATGCTGTCCTTTCCTGGGCCTGAACGTCAACTGAATTCTGTTGCTGACGTGGGCCTATTCACAATCAACTTTATTCGCTTGTCATTGTAGGACGGGTAGTGTAAAATGTGAAGTAGGCACCTTTTTTTTACCTTGTTTCAAAAAGTAAACTTGCTCTCTTAAAGGAAAATAAGATGGAAATTCCATTAGAGGAACAAACATGCTTGTCGCTGGCTCGTGAAGCACTGGACGTCCTGGGAGGGAAATGGTCATTTCTTGTTCTGACACAACTGGCTACTGGTCCACGACGCTTTAATGAGTTGCGAAGGACATTAAATCCCATCAGTACGAAGGCATTAACTGATACGCTACGTCATCTAGAACACAACCAGATCCTCCACCGTCAGGCGTTTCCGACGGTGCCTGTGACTGTAGAATATTCTTTAACCGAAAAGGGGAAAGATTTCCAGGTTGTCCTGGTAACGATGTACTGCTGGGCACAGAAATGGAGAAGTTCTCAAGATGAAACCTCGCCATCCATCCCATGGGCAACGCTTTTCCAGGGGGCAACCGAGCAGTTTGAGAAGCTGGAGACCGAAGTGAACAATTTGAGAAAAGAGCAGGAAAAGCTGAAGCAACAACAGCCTGCTTTCTAGCCTGCCTGAATGGCTACTAATCAAAGACTCTTTGCTTCTACCAGGCGCATTGACGTTTAGTCCTCCGATGGGTATACTCCGTTCTGTAACTGTTGAGAGGAGACAGGTCTGTTAGACGAACAATATTGTGCATAGAGTTTGCTATTTTGTTCAGTAACCTTCTCCTGTTCTAAGCGAAAGAAGCGACATGGACAAGTCATCCGTTGCACGTGGGATGGTTCTCGATACAACGTTGGTGTATCAGCAATCTGGTCGACAGATGACGCTTGTCGTTGGCACTCCTTCATGGTTTGCCTGGTTGCAGAACGCGACCTCTTTCACCTTCAAATGTGAGGAAGGCAGTTTCACCGCACGCAGATCGCGTGCCAGTAGTGGTCGTGGCAGTTGGTACTGGTATGCATATCGCCGCATGCATGGTCATCTTTTCAAGCGCTATCTGGGAACATCAGAGCATTTGACACTTTCGCTCCTCCGTGAAGCGACGTTCCAGCTACTTACACGAGGCAGCGAAAGGGAGCATAGGTCAGTCGTTGTACCTTCGGCCGATACAGCAATTGTTGATAGTGATCCAGTTCTGCTGACTAAACTGCACGTTCCACCATTATCAAGGCAGCATGTCATGCGTCCGCGTCTCACTGATCTTCTGGAACGGGCAGCACACCAATCATTGACGGTAGTCTCAGCTCCCGCAGGTTCGGGCAAAACTACGATACTGGCAGAGTGGGCGACAAGGACCGATCATTCAGTGGCCTGGCTTACGCTTGATGCAGCCGCTAATGACCCTGCGCGCTTCCTTTCATACTTTATGGCCGCACTGGCTCGCCTGGATACACGTATCGGCGCCGAGATGCAGATCAATCATGCTGCTCTTCTACATTCCTGGGATACGATAATAATCCACCTTCTCAACGATGTTACTGGCTTGCTTGAACAAGACGTCGTGATCATCCTGGATGATGTCCATCTCATTACCAAGGACGTGGTTCATGCCATGCTCCATTTTCTGCTTGACCATCTGCCAGTCCACCTCCATCTGATGATCGGAACACGTTTTGATCCACCGTTGCCCCTGGCGCGTCTGCGTGCACGTAGTCAATTATGCGAACTGAGTGAAAAGGAGCTGTGTTTTACACTCACCGAGTTAGAGGCATTTGGAGAGACAATGGATCTTACACTCTCCAGCGAAGCAATAAGCTTGCTGGCAGAGCGTACTGAAGGCTGGATTACGGGCGTTCAATTACTGCTCCTGGCCTTGCGTGGACATGCCAATGCTGCCGAGTTTCTACGAGCATCTGCTGGCTCGCATCGTTTTCTCCTGGAGTATGTCAACGAAGAAATCCTGGCGCAGCAGACGCCTGAGATACAGCGTTTTCTGCTCCGAACCAGCGTCCTGGATCGTCTCTGCGGACCACTCTGCGATGCGATTACAGGCGAGACAAATGGGAAAGCACAGCTTGCAAGCGTGCGACAAGCGAAACTCTTTCTCAGTGCATTGGACGAGACGCAAACCTGGTATCGTTACCATCCTCTATTCGCCGAAGCGCTGCGCACGCATCTGAGGATACAATCACCTGATCTGCTTCCTGAACTCTATCGTCAGGCATGCCATTGGTATGAGCTGCACCAGCACAAAGAAGAAGCATATGAATATGCTCTTCTGGCGGGAGAACTCTCGCACGCGGCAATGCTCTTAGAACAACTGGTACCACAGCTCCTCAAGCAGGGAAAGTTTCTGCGCATAAAGCAATGGCTGGCGCAACTCCCGCCCGCATTGATCACCAGCTCTCCGCTCCTCTCAGTGGCTACAATCTGGACTCAGGTGATGCGCATTTTTAGCGATCCACCACATGTACCAGAAGACACACGCACAGCGGTCCCAAGCGGGGCACAACTGATGCGCATACAACATACAACGGAAAATTTCGTGGAGACTCTGATTGAGTACCTCGACCGGCAGATCCAGGAGCAGACGCAGGATACTTCCATCTACGGGAGTGATCTTCAATATGGACTTTCTCTTTTGCAAGCCGTGCTGGCGCTAAATCAAGGTGATATCTCACGAGCGATCTCACTCGCGTCTCAGACTTCACTCGTGCACTCCCATCTTGAAAATGCTTTGAGCCAGCTCATTGTAGTAGGTCGACAGGCGATCCTTGGGACTGCCTATCTTGCAAGTGGAAACCTGGGAGCTGCCGAACGGGCACTCCTGGAAATCGACCACTCTGGTGAAATCAGCGCCGCTTCTCCCCTCAATCTCTTTGCAATTCGGAGCCTGGCAGACCTGTATGAATCTCAGGGACGCCTGCATGCACTTGGGAGGCTCCATGATGACCTGTTGCAGATACTTGCTCAACGTGGTGATCCGGCGCCATTGTTTCTGACGCTCCTCCAGATACGCTCTGCTACCTTGTTATATGAATGGAATTACCTCTCGGAAGCTGGAACTAAAGCACGGCTGGCACTGGAACAGACGTCACAGATGGATACAAGCCCTCTTGTTTTCCATCTGTTGAGTTTCTGGGTTCAGATACGTGTGGCAAGAGCACAAAACAACGAAGAGCAAGTCCAGCAATTGTTCAAGCTGGCAGAAGGAGCACATGCAAAGCTTCAACAGCTTCCAGCTCAGAGAAAAAATAGCACCAGCGAAATTACCGTTCACTTTATCACACGTCCCCCTCTCCCAGCACACATGGACATATTTACAAGCACGATTCTGGTACGTCTGGCACTCATGTGTGGCCAGGGGGAATTGGTTGAGCACTGGGAAAAAACGTGCGGCTTCCTCTTTGATGATCCATTGCCCTCTCGGCTTTCGAACAGAGATTATATTGCTTATATGACGCTGGCACGTGTGTTGCTGGCACGCGGACGTGACCAGCAAAGCCCATCTGCTCTTGCTCAGGCAGGTATGTTGTTAGGACGCCTGCGCAGCATCACGGCAGCCAAGGGCTTTTATGGATGGGCCATAGAGGTCCAGATGCTTCTGGCACTCGTCCTACAGGCGCAAGGGAGAATCAAACAGGCGCTCCGCACACTCGAACTCGTGCTGGCTCAGACTCAAGCAGAAGGGTATGTGCGCTTGTTTGCTGACGAAGGCCAGCCGATGGCACGCTTGCTCGCGCAAATCGCGCCATACACAACAATCTCAGCAGCCTATCTGCAACAGCTGCAAACGGCGATCACACCCGTTCAGCCTGTATTACTCGATACCCTACACGCAACGCGGCACCAGCCGCTACCTGAGCGCTTGAGCTCTCGGGAACAAGAAGTACTCATGCTCCTAGCGGAGGGCCTTTCTAATCAGCAGATTGCAGATCGTCTGACGATCAGTCTCAACACGGTGAAACGCCATGTGAAGCATCTTCTGATCAAACTCACCGTGACCAATCGCGCACAGGCAGTTGCTCGTGCTCGCGAGCTTCAATTACTCTAACCTCGCAGAAATACTCCTTATAATGCTCCTTTGGGAGGAAGGTGCTGCTCTTTCTCTGCTATAGACTATGCATAGTCCAAACAGGACGGTGATGATCACGCATCGCCCAAAACTTTAGCTGTCAAGAAAGAGAAAGGATTTTTTTTATGGCAACGTACGCATTGTTTTCTCCTCCTGCTCACGGCCATGTCAATCCAACACTGGCGCTTGCCCAGGAACTGGTTGCCCGTGGGGAGCAGGTCATCTATTACCTCCCTGAAACATTCCGTTCCGTCGTGGAGGCAACAGGAGCAACCTTCCGCCTCCACAATACTACTATGCATGCAGGCGCACCATCCACTCAGTCCAACAAAAAAGAAAACCCAAGCGGGATACCTATGCGCAGGATGCATCGGATGATACAAGAATGCTTCAATGTCTTACCCCAACTTCTCCCAGAGGTACGAGCAGAGCAGATTGATTACATTCTCTATGATCGCATGTTTCTTCCGGCAATTTTTCTGAGCCTGATTCTGGATATTCCTGCTGTCGCTCTGAACCCAACGTATGTACTCAACAACATTTTCGAGGAGATGCAAGAAGACAGTCGAGAGCAGCTTCTCGCTCCCCTTAATCAAGATCTAGTTCGTCTATGCGACATGTACCAGTTACCTCATTTCACGATACTAGAGCTACTCCTGGAACGAGCCGATCTAAACATCGCTTTCCTGCCTCGCTCCTTTCAGCCGGGAGAGGAGAATCTGGATGAGCAACGCTACCTCTTTGTCGGCCCTTCATTGCAGACGCATCGCTATTATAGCGGTGACTTCCCACTGGACAGCCTGGACAAACATCCACTGCTTTACATCTCATTGGGAACAGCCTTCAATAATCAGATCGAGTTCTATAACCTGTGCTTCGACGCCTTCGCACAGAGCAAGTGGCAGGTGTTACTCGCATTTGGTCAAAACATCGATCCTGCGGGACTCAAAGAAACTCCTGCCAACTTTATCATCTCGCCACATGTCCCACAACTGGAAGTGCTCCCGCGTGTAGATGTGTTTGTGAGCCATGGCGGGATGAATAGTACGATGGAAAGCCTCTCGTTTGGCGTACCGCTCGTTGTGGTGCCACAGATGAGCGAGCAGGAGATGACTGCTCGCCGCGTCCAGGAACTCGGTCTGGGTCTGGCTCTCGATAGCGAGACACTGAGCGTGGAGACACTCCGTGCTACTGTCGAACAGGTTGCCAGTGATCTCAACTTCCGCGCCCGCACACAGGAAATACAACAGGAGATCTACCAGGCAGGCGGAGCCAGGCGCGCTGTTGATGCCATCATGTACTACGCCCAGAGTACGCAACGTGCAAGAGTGGAATGAAAAGGCTGATGCATGCAAAAGGAAATGGCAAGCAACTGGACATTTACCAAGAATATAACTTAACAGCGTGAAAGGATATACACATATGGCAAAACAACAGACTCCGGAACTTGCCGTTGACGCCCGTGGACTGGTCAAAGTCTTTGGTGATCATCGCGCCGTTGACGGTATTGATCTGCACGTCCCAGCCGGCAGTATTTACGGAATTCTTGGCCCCAATGGTGCTGGTAAGACCACAATGATTAATATGTTAGCGACCTTGCTTCGGCCCAACGGAGGCACAGCCAGCATCTTTGGACACGACGTTGAAAAAGAACCACAGATCGTGCGCCAGCTTATTGGCGTAACCGGTCAGTACGCTTCGGTCGATGAAGCACTCTCCGCAACCGAAAATCTCATGATTTTTTCCCGGCTGCTCGGTCTGACAAAAGCGGCGGCACGGCAAAAAACCGCAGAACTGTTAGATGTGTTTGGTCTGATGGAAGCGGCGAAACGACCTCTCGCGAATTTTTCCGGTGGGATGCGTCGTCGGCTTGATCTGGCAGTCAGCCTCATCGCGCAGCCACCGCTGCTTTTTCTAGACGAGCCAACTACTGGCCTTGATCCACGCACGCGTGCGCAGATGTGGTCGACAATTCGCCGTCTGGTCGATACTGGCTCAACCGTCCTCCTGACCACACAATACCTTGATGAAGCTGACCAGCTTGCTGACCGCATTGCAGTGATCGACAGCGGCAAAGTAGTAGCGGAAGGCACACCCGATGAGTTGAAAAAGTCGGTTGGCACAGCGGCCTTACAGATACGCATACAAGATAACCTTCAGCTCCCACTGGCGCAACAGATTATCGAGACCCATCTTGGTATCAAAGCGAAGCACTTACCGATGGCCGGGAGCTTGAGTGCGCCGATGGCAAACGCAGACAAGGTCAGCGATGTACTGGTCGCCCTCAGGAGTGCAGGCATCCACCTTAGCGAAATGAGCGTCCAGAAACCAACGCTTGACGAAGTCTTCCTGACGATTACCGGACACGATACAAAAGAAAAGGATGTAGATGATGAATAGCACCCAAACTATGAAGGATACCCAGGCCATACCCTCTATCGCAGAGCGTCACCTGAAAAATTATGTCAGCTTGCAGCAGTCCATCAGTAACTCGCTGGTGATGGCGTATCGCAGTATATGCAAAATGCGCCGCACGCCCGAACAATTCTTTGATGTGACCTTGCAGCCAATCATCTTTACCTTGATGTTTACCTACATTTTTGGTGGCGCGATTTCTGGCGATATTCAAAGCTATCTCCCCATCATTATCCCTGGTATTCTGGTCCAAACAGTAATTAATACCTCAACTGTTACGGGAGTGCAACTACGTGAAGATATGGACAAAGGGGTGTTTAATCGTTTCCGCACGTTGCCAATCGCACGCATCTCACCACTAGCAGGAGCACTCCTGGCAGACACGATTCGGTATGGGATTGCGACAGCGCTGACGATTGTCATGGGCTACATCATGGGCTACCGACCGGAACTGCTCGGCATAGTGATCGGCGGTGTGATGGTAATGGGTGTGTCCTGGTGCGTCAGTTGGATTTTCGCGTTCTTCGGCGTGATCGCCCGAACAGCATCAAGCGTGCAGGGGATTTCGATGTTAGTTACGTTTCCACTCACCTTCCTCTCCAACGCCTTCGTACCAGCAAATACCTTACCAGTCTGGCTACAGGTCTTTGTCAAGTTCAATCCCATTTCACATCTTGTCTCGGCGGTACGCCAACTCGCAGATAGTGGCACCATCGGACAGGACTTTTGGCTGACATTGCTTGGCGCAGTGGCAATAGTACTGATCTTTGCACCACTGACCATGAAGGCATATATGCGCAAAGCTTAATATAACTGTCACGGATAGTCGGGTACATTACTGCTATCCGTGACAGTTATCAAATGAGCAGAGATCACAATGATTCCGCCTTACTGGCTGTGCGGTGGTAAGGTATTGTCAAAGGATTGATGTAAGCTCATTGACTCATCTCGCACAACCTCCTCTCATCTATAGCGTATAGAGAATAGAACACATGCTATATAAGCAAGCGCAACATCTACTTTATAACTATAAGAAATCCAGAGGAAAATGTAATGAATACACGCGATCGCACCAAGCAAGAGCAACTCTATATTTCTGCCTATTGGCCTTCCCAAATGAAGAATGAGCAGGCGGTTGGATATGCTATTGCCAAAGACGTTCTGATCTATCGAAGCATCGGCATAATCTACTCGCTGACCACAAGTCTGCTCAGCCTATTCCTTCCTAACCCAATCAAGAATGTGAATACAAATCCCAACCATAAAGGAAGGATGGTCTTTACGTTTAGCAAGATAGGTCTGAGTTTGCTCATCGCCCTCCTTCCGCTACGTCACCGAAAATTAACAGGCTTCTATCAGCTCGACGCACAGGGGAATCCGAGCATTTTTATCGGCAAAAAAGCGCCAAAGAGCATTCTGGGACGAGTCGGGGTTAATCGTAAGCAGTTTTTACAGCAGATATAGTCGCACCAAGCTGAAACACTCTAACAATAAGAAATTCAGAAGGATACAGAAATGAACACACCCGATCATATACAGCCAGAGCAATTATATATTTTTGCCTATTGGCCCCAACAGGACAGCGACGAATTTGCCGTTGGATACGCTATGCCCAAAGAGCTTCTGGTCTATCAAGGCATAGCGGTAATCCTGACACTGCTCAGTGGTCTCTTCAAGCTATTCTACGCGCCGAAACTCCGTTCCCTACCTCTCCTGCTGCGTATGGGACCGTTTCCGATGATGAGCTGGATGATTGTCCTGCTAACCATCCAGAGTAGGAAATCGGCTGGATTCTATCAACTTGATGCACAGGGCAAGCCGATCGCTTTTATAGACACACGGGCGCCTGCACACATTTTGGATCGTGCCAGTATCAAGCGCAAACAGTTTTTGCAGGCGCGCTGATTTAACCGGGAATAAAAACCCTTTCGCCCACGGCGTCACACGCTCCGCCGTGCTGTCTGTGACTCGTACGACCACGCTCCTCATGAGGTTCCATTGCGAGAGCTTCCGCCGTGGATCGTCTCGTTCTGCGTTGCTTCCAGATGCATGTGAAACGTTTTCGTGCGGGAAGTGACAGCACGGCGGAGCCGCGCCGCTACGTCGGCTGGCTTGATCTCTTTGGGGGTGATGATTCCTTCATGTCACAGTATTGTACGTACCGCCGAGCTGCTACCGGTCTGAGAAATTTATGGTGATAGTTATACGTTTGCAGGAATATCGGTTGAAGAAGCGAGATCCTTCTGTGCTTCAACCAGGGCCAGGCGTTCCGTCAGAGCCCTGTGGATAGCGGTAAAGGAGTCACGACCAAGCACGATACGCTTTGGTGCAGGATGCTGGTCAACGCTGTCGATCATAATCCTGGCTATCCTAGTAGGATCGCCAGGCGAAGGATGCGACGTATCTTGCAGGATATGATAGACCATATCCGCCGGCGTCCCCTCATATGCTTCCATCCTTGAGCCAAGCTGTGCGCCACCAAACCTGAACGCTGTACGTGCCCCACCCGGCTCAACAATGGTGACCCCAATATTGAAAGGTGCAACTTCTTGCATCACTGCCTCCATAAAGCCTTCGATTCCCCATTTACTGGCATGATAGAGAGAACCACCAGGAGCAGCAGACTGACCTCCAACGCTGGAAAGCTGGATAATGCGACCACCACCTTGTGCCCGTAGATGTGGCAGAGCCGCACGCACTACCTGAATAGAACCAAGTAGATTCGTATTGATTTGATGGGTGATCTGTTCGTCTGTCAGCGACTCTGCCGGGCCAAAGAGACCATAACCAGCATTGTTGACGACAACATCAATCTTACCACGATCAGCAAAAGCCTTATGCACCACTTCGTAGATTGCCGGTGTATTGGTAACATCGAGATGAGCAAGCCACAGGCGATCGCCGTATGTTGCCTTGAGGTCACTCATCACATCCATATTGCGCACAGTGCCAGCGACGTAATCCCCACGCTCAAGTAGTTGCTCAGTCATGAGGCGACCGAAACCACTGGTCACGCCAGTGATAAACCATGTTCGCTGTGTCATTTCTTCCTCCTGATCTATATACAAATTCGTTGTTACTACCCCATCCATGCTTGCCAGACGAGACCTCTTCTGCGAGAATAGATATTCAATCCTGAAGTATGTAAGGATGTGACATAAGTCAGGATATCACAAGAAGCTATCATATGTCAAAACATTACATATGTCTAATTGAGACATAGGAAGAAAAACGTCATGAATACCCTGGGATACATTCTACTAAGTCTGATAGCACGCGAGCCGATGTCAGGATATGACCTGACAGCTCAGTTAAAAACCCGCTTTACTCCATTCTGGGCGATCAGTCATACACAGATCTACCCGGCGCTGCGGGAGTTGGAGGAGCAGGGTCTCTTCCGCTTTAAGCTGGTAGAGCAACATGCGATACGCCCTGATAAAAAGGTATATGAGATAACTGAAAAAGGGCGGACAGTGCTTCAGCATTGGGTGGAGTCACCCACTCCTCTCACCAGCTTACGTGATGAGTTCTACTTAAAAGCTTACAGCCTCTGGGTGGCTGATCCAGCACGTCTAATAGAGATGTTTCACGAACAGATTCGACTTCATACCGAGCATCTTGCCTTCCAGGAGCACATCCTGCAGAAGAAGCGAAGCGCTAAGGTTGACACACCAGAAGGTAACGTTTTCTTCGAGATAAACGAGTTATTATTCGCGTACACCATTGGCTACGAACACAACTATCTTGCCTGGTGCCACTCTGTCCTCCACTATCTCGAACAAAGGCGATCAATGCATGAAGAAGGGAAATAGAGAGGGTACGCTTCGCCTTTGTGCCACGGAAACGCTCCCATGACCAGCGTCAAGCGCATCCGAATAGAGAGCATGTTGTGATGAAATTGAGGTACGAGGACATGCTGCTGTGATAGCGATGTGACAGGAGCTTACTATGATTCTATCATATAAATAGTGAGCAAATATGATCATGGCATGCATTAACGCGAAATCCTTGATCAGGCCTGTAAGCAGGAGAAGGGACCGTGGCTGAGATGAAATACGACGACTTTCTGCGATGGTTATACCGAAAAAAACGACCTAACTGGATCGCGAAGATCATGAATAAGTATGGAGCAATGATCGCATCATTAGGGCTCACACGCGATTTGATGGTAACGCTGGAAGTAACTGGAAGCAAGTCTGGGCGTACGATCTCGCTGCCGGTCGTGATGACTAACTTTGAGGGGCAGCAATACCTGGTATCAATGCTGGGAGAAAATGTACACTGGGTCCACAATGTTCGTGCCACAAGAGGCAAAGCAGCCATCCGAAGCGGCAAACGTGTGGAGGTTCACCTCGAAGAGGTTCCCGATGAGCAGCGTGCGCCCATCTTGAAGGCATTCCTGCAACGCGCACCAGGAGCGCGACCTCATATCCCCGTAAACAAAAATGCCCCCGTTGCGGAATTTGCAAAGGTTGCACAGGCCTATCCAGTCTTCCGTATAGAGAAAAAGGTCGAGGCAAAGCAAACAGCCTGAGCACACGAACCCTTGATCAGGCCTGTAAGCAAGAGAAGGGACCATGGCTGAGTGGAAGATCACTTCATGCCACCAGAAGCTTCCTCCGAAATGGTTGGCTTCAATGAATAGCTTATTGAGTACTCCACAAAAAGTGGGTTGTCGTACGTGCACGACAACCCACTTTTTCTACAAACACGATGTTAATTAAGCACTTCCTGGACCGGAGCATTGATGGGCCGGGACTGTGTCTGACCACGCTCGGCAGCGTACTCAAGATCAATCTCCTGCTGATACTCGTCGATCATAGCCTGCTTGCGACTCTCTGACCAGTTGAGTTCACGTCCCAGGATGGTGGCGACTTCGTTGGCGATGCCCAAACCGCGCTGACGGTCTTCAAGGATGATTGACATACGTCGCGCCAGGACATCTCTGAGGGTCATAGCCATCTCGTTGCGGACAGAGTAGAGCACTTCGGCTTTGATGTATGGCAGGTCGTCGATGAGCCGGTTCCCAAGCATAGGATCTTGCTCGACGAGATCCAGCACTTTCTGGGTGTTCGTGCCATAACTGTCTCCGAGATGCTGGATGGACGATTGAGCGAGACCAAGTTTCAGTCCTCGATCATTGATGTTGTGGCGGATACGTGCCCAGCCAGCACTACCTTGCAGGGGTATAGCTTGCGTTGGATGCACTGGCCTGGCTTGATCACGCCGGTTTAAGACATCAATGGTGTCCTGAGCCATGCGTCGATAGGTGGTCATCTTGCCACCGACAATCGAGATCAGGCCGGACTCGCTCTCCAACACGACGTGGGAACGCGAGAGCTTGGCGGTCGACGCTTTAGTGTTGCGCGGCTTGACAAGCGGACGATAGCCTGAGTAGGTGCTGATGATATTGTCCTGCGTCAGGTTGAGCGAGAAGTAGCGGTTCAGGTATTTGAGCAGATACTGGATCTCTTCGTAGGTGGTGACTGGATGCTCAAGATCTCCACTACCGGTATCTGTTGTGCCGAAAACAACGCGTGATTCCCAGGGGACAAGGAAGAGGATACGCCTGTCCTCAGTTTCGGGCAGAACGATGGCTCGATCGCCGATCTGGAGATCCTCACGTGAGAACATCAAATGGACCCCCTTACTGGGCTCGATGCGAATCTGTGGCTCGACTCCGGTCAATTCCTCGATATCAGCCGAGTAGACACCGGTCGCGTTGATAATATAGCGCGCTTTGACAGTGAAATCACGATTATCGATATTATCGTGAATCACCGCTCCATTGATCTTGCCATTGCTATCTTTGACAAAGGAAGTCAGTTGCGTGTAATTAGTGATGCTCGCACCATACTGGGCCGCCGTCAGGATCAGAGTCATCGTCAGACGCGCATCATTCGTCTGAGCATCATAGTAGGTAAAGCCATCCTTCAAGCCCTTTGTCACGAGCGCAGGGGCATATTTCAAGACTTCTTCATGCGTCAGGTGGCGATGTCTTTTGACGCTACGCTTACCAGCCATCAGATCATACAGAGTCAGACCGAGATTAAGGATCTGCTTCAGTCCAATCCCACGCGGCGTGGTAAAGGGCATGCCAACCGGATGACGATCCCCTTCATACATGGGGAGCACAAACTCGATGGGATGAACCAGATAAGGTGCGTTTTGTAGCAGTAATCCACGCTCGACGAGCGCCTCGTGGACCAGGCCAAAGTCGAAGTTGGGCAGATAGCGAATACCACCATGGACGAGCTTCGTCGATTTACTACTGGTACCACTCGCAAAATCGCCTTTTTCGACCAGCGCGACACTATATCCACGTGAAGCAGCATCCAATGCGACGCCCGCGCCCGTCAGACCACCACCGATCACCAGCACATCAAACTGTTCTTGTCCTAATTTTGACACATTACGTGTCCGTACTTCCGCTGAAAGAGGTTCCATATACTTTCTCTAAGAATGTACAGAAGCGAAATGCGATCAATGATTAAGAGACCATCGTAGCACTCCCTCTTCTGTACAATTCTTCCTTTCTGCATAATCTGAAGTGTAACTCGAAGCATACATTGATCATCACATCCATATGTTTTCGTAACATCCAAAGAGGGTGTGCGTCGTCGAGACAAACAATCTACATCCTACACGTGCAGAAAGAAATTATCGTTCCCAATGCAAGGAACGCTCAACCGCTCGCTGCCAATGTGTATAGTGATCATCACGCTGATCTTTACTCATTTGTGGCTCAAAGGTGTGATCAATCGCCCAGTATTCTGAGACTTCCTCCATGCTTGCCCAGAACTTGACCGCCAATCCAGCCAGATAGGCCGCACCAAGGGCGGTCGTTTCGGCGATCTTTGGTCGCTGGACCGGCACACCCAGGATATCCGCCTGGAACTGCATTAAGAGATCATTGGCCACAGCACCGCCATCGACGCGCAAAGCTTTCAGGTCAGTACCGCTATCAGCGACCATCGCCTCCAGCACGTCACGCGACTGATAACACATCGACTCAAGCGTCGCCCGCGCAATGTGTCCCATCGTCGAGCCACGCGTCAGGCCAACAATCAGACCACGCGCATAAGGGTCCCAATGTGGCGCACCCAATCCGACAAAAGCCGGTACAAGATAGACGCCCCCATTGTCCTTTTCGGATGCCGCCAATGCTTCAACATCGCCGCTGCTCTGGATAGCTTTTAAACCATCGCGCAACCACTGCACGGCCGCTCCAGTCACAAAGATGCTCCCTTCCAGGGCATACGTAATGCGAGGCACCGAAGGGATATCCAATCCCCAGGCGATCGTGGTCAAAAGGCCATTTTTGGAGGGCACCGCCTGCGAGCCTGTGTTCATCAACATGAAGCTACCAGTCCCATAGGTGTTCTTGGCCATGCCAACCTCGTAGCAAGCCTGTCCAAAGGTTGCCGCCTGCTGATCGCCAGCAATACCAGCCATCTTGATAGGGCCACCAAAGAACTCAGGATCGGATTCGCCATACACGGCGCTCGATGGCTCTACGGTGGGCAGCATTGAGCGCGGTACACCCAATTCGTTCAGGAGTACATCGTCCCATTCGCCCGTGTGGATATTAAAGAGGAGAGTGCGGCTGGCATTGGTATAGTCGGTCACATGAATGCGCCCCTTCGATAAACGCCAGAGCAAAAACGTATCAACCGTCCCGAAGAGCAACTCACCTCGCTCGGCCTGCTCACGGGCTCCTGCAACATTATCTAAAATCCACTTGACCTTCGTCCCAGAAAAGTATGGATCAATCAGCAGACCTGTCCGCTCACGGACCTCCTGCTCAAAGCCTTTGGCCTTTAGGGCGGCGCAGATATCAGCGGTCAGACGGCTCTGCCAGACAATCGCGTTGTACACCGGCTTGCCAGTGGACTTCTCCCAGACCAGCGCCGTTTCACGCTGATTCGTGATGCCCAGCGCAGCGATATCAGACGTGGAAGCTCCAACCTTTTTGACCACCTCCTGGGCCATTGCCAGTTGGCTGGACCAGATATCCTCCGGATTATGCTCAACAAGGCCCGGAGCTGGATAAATCTGAGGAAACTCTTGTTGAGCCGTAGCAACGATCGATCCAGCGTGATCAAAAAGAAGCGCTCGTGAACTGGTTGTTCCTTGATCCAGGGCAAGAATATACTTAGCCATAAAAATCCTCTTTCATAGAGAAAGTTGTCCGATACGCTACAACACGACAGACAACTGGACGCAGATAGAGGGCAACCAATGTTGCTCACATCCATGCATTCAAGGAGGGATTGCGGGAACTATCTACAAAGAAACGAAAAACAGAAGTAAAGTTTTATCAAAAGAACTTTCACACTATTTATATAGCTTAAAACATCTACGCTATGCTCATTATTCCAAGCTCTACAGCATCACCACAACCTAATGCATACGCGCTTCCTCTTCCAGGATAGGAAGATTACTGCGAGAGCCAGCTGACTCTGCCTGCCAGGGCCAGCGGCGCAGATTTCCTCCAAGTGGACTGCGCCATGCCGCAAGACCACCTCCTCCTACCAGAGTGAGCACAAGCACGTAGAAGAAAATATCAGACAGAACAGCGTATGGACGATTCCCAATGCCCCAATAGCCAGAGGACCACAAACTGTGTACAATAATGCTATTCTGTAACAATCCCAGATTGAACACAGCAATCAACTGATAAACTTGTATTATACCTAGCACCATAGCACGCATCATATCATCGGCACGTTGAGAAACAATCGCGTCGGAAGTGATCAGCAAGCGGGACAAACGTACAAAGCGTGCCATTAAGAATTCCGCCAGCACAGAGATCACAAGTATCACAGCCGGTATCAGACTGAGCATCCACAAATTATTTGAAACAGTTACATTGAGGCCATTCCATTGAAAAAGTTGTAGCACCGTTCCCAGATGTGGCGCAAAGAACCAGCTAAACGCCAGCGTCTCCAGCAACACAACTACAGGTACCCAGGGAAGGATGTGACCACGATAATCGGACAGCCGCCGCTGTAGATCTGCATAGGTTATCTTGCGCTTCGTAGACCGGCGCAACTTCCATACGGCAAATATTCCTCCCAGGCCTAGTCCCACAAAGAAAGCAATGTAAAAAATGGATAGGGAAGAAAAAGCATCCTCAAAACCATCATTAACGATAGTGCCAGTGAGAACCAAAGCCATAAGCGCCATAAAAACCACAAACAATAGAATGCCCACCCCACTACCAATCATCATTACCCCACGCAGATAACACCAGCTCTGCTTAATATCCTCTAGCATCGCCCGTGGCGGATCAGATGTATTAAAAACGCGCCATTTCAGCAGGCTTTTCCACAATTGGTCGCTTGAGCCAAAGGGAGAAAATCCACGACGAAGGACGAAGGTGCCTGCACCAATAAGAAACAAACTTACTAGTAAAGTCACACATAACTCAAAGCTGCTCATGAGAGGCTCCTTCCAATGTGAGGAGGGCGATTTCCTGTTGAATATGATATCTCAAAATCGTTAATTATATGGTACAGTAGAAAAATACTTATATCAAGTCCACTGTATATCCTACCGGGCTTTTCATATAACCACGAAGCTGCATAGGCTGTAATGATGCAGATGCATAGTGTTATTTGTCTACTGTCTGAGGAAAATGAGATGCGATCTGAAGCAACTGCTCGCTCAATATACGCAGTTCATCGCGCAATTCTGGCGGATTGTGTACCACAAATGGAAGATTGAGCGACACCAGATAGCGAGCCATACCAGCGACGTCTAGATAGTTTTCCCGGAACAGGACTCCTGTCGCTGTGGGCGTCAACGTCCCGTAGGATGGGGGGATCTTTTGCCGGACGGTGGATAGGTCTGCCTGGAACTCGACTTCTATCTGAATGTTAGCAGGCTTATGCCTTTCACGGATAAAGGTTTCGTAATCAACGTCCGGTATTTTCTCAAAGGTCTCGGAGAGGATCTGCACCTTTTGGATGCGATCCAGACGAAAGATGCGATTCCCCTGGCGCAGGCAGCAGTAACCCATCAGATACCAGTGTCCCTGCCAACCAGACATGCCATACGGTTCGACTTTGCGTCTGGTTATCTCCTGATTATATGAGCAGTACTCGATCTCGATACGCTGAGAGGCCTGAATAGCTCCACTCAGGTCTATCAGGAGCGAGGCGTCAGGACGCACTTGCTGGCTCTGTGGAAAAAGGACAAGATGCGATGAGATGGCGTTGAGACGCTCTCGCGCAGGCACGGGCAATACGCGCGAGACTTTAGCTAATGCTCCCTCAATAGCCTGCGACGAATGTTCAATCTGCAACCATTCGCTGGCCAATAAGCTAAGCATAATAGCCGTCGCCTCTGCTTCGGTGAAGATCAGTGGAGGAAGCTTAAAGCCCGGACGTAGTCGATAGCCCCCAAGACGACCGATGTTGGCCTCGATCGGGATACCGACATCTTGAAGATGCGCGATATAACGCCGTACGGTCCGTACGTCCATCTCCAGACGAGCAGCGAGCTCAGGACCGGTGATCGAGGGTCTGGCCTGAAGCAGTTCAAGAACGGTCAAGACGCGACTGGTCGGATGATACATCTAAGCTTCCCCTTTGTGCGTTGTCGCAAACAAGATATCTTCTCCATCTGCACGAAAAACATCTTTAAACGAGGGTCGATTCTGTCCTCTTTATAACATATACTGAGAACAGAAGCAACAGTAAAGCCTGAATAAAAGAGGAGAAAAAATTATGGCAATGCAGATGAAACTCGAACTGGTCATCGTACCTGTCACGGATGTTGATCGCGCAAAGGCTTTTTATACCGAGAAGATCGGCTTTCACGCAGATCATGACCATCAGGTCAGCGAAAACCTGCGTTTTGTGCAACTGACCCCTCCTGGTTCTGCCTGTTCCATCGCATTCGGTATGGGGATTACCACCATGCAACCTGGCTCACTCGAAGGTGGTCTGCTGGTCGTCGAGGATGTAAGAGCTATCCGAGAAGAACTGCTAACGCGAGGTGCGGATATTAGCGAGGTCGATGTACAGCCCTGGGGAGACTTCGTCCACTTTAGCGATCCCGATGGCAATCGCTGGTCTTTTCAACAACTTCACAAACGTGCCTAGCCACCACACAATCCTTCGTTCAATAATGTACTGCTATAAAATAAGGAAATATGTATGCGTTTACAGGGAAAAACTGCTCTGGTTACGGGAGCAACGTCAGGGATTGGTCAGGCAATTGCAGAAGCTTTTGCGCGTGAAGGGGCGTATGTAGTCGTGTCAGGGCGAAACGCGCAACGTGGCAAGGCTGTTGTCGAGACAATCCAGGCGGCTGGTGGAACGGCCGCTTTCGTAAGAGCAGATCTTATCACAAAGGCAGAAGCCGATCGCCTTGCCAGGGAGGCAAGCGAAGTGTTTGGCCCTATCGATATTCTGGTGAACAATGCGGGAGCCGGAGTCGTTGGTCCAACTGCACAGACGGATGAGGTCGCCTTCGATGCAGTGGTCGCAACAAATATGAAAGGACCATTTTATCTCACAGCAGCCCTGGCTCCTTCCATGGCTGAACGGAAGTCGGGAAAAATCATCAACATTACAACCATAGTTGCCCATATTGGGAAATCTGGATTCGCTATCTATGGGGCCACGAAGGCGGCACTCACATTGTTTACCAAATCCTGGGCAGCGGAATTTGGTCCCAGCGGCGTCAATGTCAACGCGATTTCGCCTGGCCCAACCCGTACCCCCGGCACCGAATTCATAGCAGGGGCTCTGGATCAGCTTGCCCAACAAGCTCCAGCCGGGAGAGTAGCGAGTCCTTCCGAGATTGCAGAAGCCGCAGTCTATCTGGCCAGCAATGAGGCAAACTTCGTGCATGGAGCAATACTTCCCGTTGATGGAGGACGTATAGCTATCTAACGCGCAGTACGTAGACAAAAACGTGAAGAGCTATCTCGCCTCAACGAGAGAGACATGCTCTTCACATTCTATCATGGACCAGGAAGCTGTTCTTGAGAGAAATTACGGCTTTCTTTCGAATCCCTTTGGATCTCGTAAATAGGCATCAAGATCTGGATCTTCCTTTTCTTCCTCAAACGCGTCAACCACCTCAAAATTTGCTTCCAGTTCCTGACGAACAACGTTGAGAAAGTCTCTTGCAGCCTGATTAAAGCGCTCACATTCATCTTGCCGCCAGGGACCAGGATCAGGAGGATAATCCCAATTCAATGCCTGATCATGCCACTCTATAAGAGCATTTGCTCGTGTGATAGTTTCCATGGATAAAGGTAAATCCTCTGGCGCAATACCATAGCCAAACTGTTCACGGGCAGCCTTATTCGTGCTCCAAAAGCACTCTCCATGCCACTCAAACCAATAACGAATACTATATTTTGGTTTAAGGTTCATCATGAAATCTCCTTTTAAACATACAATTTTAATATACTATCAGCAAATCCTTCCTGTTACACTGGTTTCATACCCCTCTGTATGAGAGCTTGATAAAAGGGGTTCTCTGATTGATACGAAGGATAAAGAGGAGAAAAGGAAACCGAGCATGCAAAAAACCTATGCTAAAACTTTTTCTAACGTTTGTCGAGAGACTGTGTGTTTAGATACACAGTCTCTTTTTTTATCTCACCGCCGAGACAGCGCATGGATACGAAAGTTCTCTATCTGTTGGCCACATAATTTGTGGCTTGAGGTACGCCGTTGCCGGATGCCTGCTGACGCAGCCAGATATAGCCATCTTCCAGTGTTGGAGGGAGAGCCTGAAGGTTAGCAATGTCACCGTGAGGCTGTGGCCCCACGACATGATAAAGCGTTCCATCATGGTGTTGTTGTACAGAGATGACACTTAGTTCGTCCGGGATACTATAGTTCGCAGCGGCCAGGAATTGCCAGACATGACCCGTGGCGGCATTAATCAGATTGCTCGTCAGGCCATTGAAGGCCACATTTCCCTTACTGAGTACAGCTACGCGTTCGCAGGTCTGACTAATATCTTCGACGACATGTGTGGATAGTAGTACGATGCGATCTTTTGAGACTTCATTGAGAAGAGTGCGCAAGCGAATGCGCTCCTCAGGATCTAGACCCGCCGTGGGTTCATCGATGATCAAAACGCGAGGATCTCCTAGCAGGGCCTGGGCAATTCCCAGACGGCGCTTCATACCGCCTGAGTAGGTTTTGATCGCACGGTTAGTTTGTTCTGTCAGATGGACGATATCAAGCAACTCGGCGATCTGTTGCTGCCGCGCAGGGCGATTATAAAGGCGTTTGAGAAGCCCCATATAGTCAAGAAACTCCCGTCCTGTTAGATCAGGATAGAGGCTGACCTCCTGCGGCAGATAACCAAGATGGACGCGGAACTCTTTGCGCTGCTTCTTCTGACTCAGGTCATATGGACCAACCTGAACATGACCACTGGTCGGACGGAGTAGGGTCGCTAAGATACGCAGTAGCGTGGTCTTTCCAGCTCCATTAGGACCAAGAAGACCAAACATGCCACTCTCAATGTACAAGCTCACATTTTGTAACGCCTGATGGGTACCATAATTTTTTGACATATTCTCAATCATAATATTCATGAGCAAATCCTTTTGATGTAAAAGTCACGATTACTGTCTTTGATCTAAGAGAGCTTCTTCATGCTGCATCCACAGATAAACTCCTACGGCGAAAATGAAGGCGATACCGAGTAATACCAGACGGTTTGTCAACCAATCAGGTGCCTGCAACGCCCAATAAGAGTAGGGAATGAAGAAGATGTGCATAGCCGGGGTCGACAATAGTGGCTCGTGCAGGAAAAGCGCGACCATTAAAGGGATGAGAGCAATCACAACTCCCAGAGCAGCATTATGAGTAACCATTGAGCTGAATAAACTCAACATACTCATAAGCAAGACTGGAGCCAGCCAGATCAGCACGAGTATGAGCAGGGACTGATGTGGCATATAACTTACACCATTGCCGAGGCTCCACAGTAGATAGGTAGCTGAACCGAGTAGTAGTAGCACGAACATGAGCACGTAGCGCCAGCACAACACTTGTCCAATGCCCGAGTAAGTTGCTATAGTCAGCTCCAGGAGCGGATCTCCAACGATAAGGGTACTGGCGAGGATACCACCCAGTAATCCAGCACCTGATTCCAGGACAAAAATGCTAAAATGTATGACATCGTCTCTTCTACCTATCCGTAACTCAAACCAGAGCAGAACACATGATCCGAGAAATCCCAGCAGCATCAGCAGGAAGAGCCACCAATTGAGCAGGCGAAAATGATAGTAGATCAGTAATAGCGTGTCGCGCCATGATAAACGCTGTGAAGTTAACGTCTCTGTGTACTGCGGCGCTGTCTTCATCGGCTCAGATACGCGCATTTGATCCTACCTCCTCGCGTTGAAGACGGAATAGCAGACTTCCATACGTCAGGACAACAGCGATAAAGGCGGTCAGTAATAACATCTCGATATTCTGTAGCGCTAATGGCATGGAAGGATCCACACCCAATATCCTTGAACCCTGGCCAGGCAATAAAGCCGGGATCACATAGCCTCCATTCGGGTTAAAGATAGTATCGGCGAGATCTGGAAAAATTGGTGGATGCACGTTTGCATAGAGCCAGATAAGTGCCATCGCGATTTGTACAATACGTACAGGTAGCCAGCTCGCCACAAGCAGGGTTATGCCAAGCAAGGCGGCATATGATGGCAGATAGACCAGCACAAAGCTTTGCAATAAGGCCCACAGCAGAATCATGTGGATACCTTGAATCACGAGAATTAATCCATAGAGGAGCAGGCTGCAAAAAACTGGGATCAGGATGGCCAGATAGTTGCCGATGAATTTCCCCAATAGATATATCCCTATCCCCTGGGAAGTCGTACGTTGGAGCACGACCATGCCCAGGCGTCGATCACGTGCTATACGATCTGCAACGAGCAGCGAGACCACGATACCAAAAGTTAATATAGAGAAAAAGGTAATAACATCAGTAATATTGTAAGCAACGATAGCGCCAGCCTCATCAGGCAAGCTATCACCTTGTACGCCTCTTAAGATGAGCCAGAGACAAAAAAGAAAGATGCAAGCAAAGGCCAGCCAGAAGCCCCAACGTCGCCATTGCATCAAGATTTCGATGCGTATAGTGGCCCAGATCTGCCATATCGCCGCAAAAAAAGGATTTTTGGAAGAAATTGGCTTTGTCGATATCATCATGTGAAATGTTCTCTCTTTCCAAGAACAATAAAGACTACAAGTAGTGTCAGTACGGTGAGTGCGAAGAGGGGAGGCCCCTGATGCCAGAAGTCTTCATATGGTTGTAACCAGGCCATTTTCTGCACCAGAGCAATGTTTCCAGGCAGACGTAAAACCCAAAGTAGAGAGCAGACAAGGATGGCTGTGCTGGTATTCATCACCACGCTTAACAGGAGTGCTAAGGCACTTAAGCAACACAGAGGTGCAAACCAGTTGCTGATAAACCACTCTGGTGTAGCGATATGATGCAATGAGAAAAATGGTAATACCAGACCACAATTGATTAATAGATCATAGCTAAAAACCAGGAAACAACGTATTCCCAGCACCACTTGAGGTGAAGTGGGAGCTGCCAGAGTCATCTCGCGAGCGGGATCAGCCTCCTGACCATAAAGAAAGGCCATACTGAGCGCTGTAAGCAATGCTGCCAGTAATCCAGCATTAGCGGGCGTGTGCCCCCAGAGCGCTTCTCCCCATGCCGGAGGGAGATAGACAACCAGAGCTGCCAGAGGCAATAGCAAGAGAGGCAGCACAAAGAGATCAAGCTTGATCAGGCGGACCTGTATTTTGCAATGCTCTACACAGATGGCGAAAGCAAGCCAGCATGTTCTGAGCTGCGCAGACAACCAGGCCCAGAGATTTGGAGTAGGTACGACTAGCTGATCAAGCTGGCTTTCGATCTGGGCAAAAAGATCGGCGCGTGGCTCTGGCGTTTGGTAGCTGATGTCTCGCATCATCCGACGCATGCTGGTTAAAGCGGCAAGCTCCTCCTGGCAGCGTATACACGTACTCAGGTGAGCCTCAATAACGTGTTGCTCCTCTGGTGAAAGCGTGCCGTTAGCCAACCATTCCAACTGATCATGTGGACAGTTAGCATACACAGAATCATCATCGTATTGTGCCATAAGGAAATACTATGCCTCCCATCCATTTTGTAATAAGGCGGCTTTCAATGCGCGCCGTGCGTAGCTTAAGCGACTCTTAACAGTACCGACAGGAATGGTAACAATCGTCGAGATCTCCAGGTAACCAAAATCCTGGAAAAAAGCCAACTCCAGGATCTCGCGATGCTCTGGCGTTAGTAGTTTCAAGGCTTGCAGCACTTCATCCTGTGTGCATCTGTGCAGAATAGTATCTTCTGGCGTAAGCGCATTATCTAAAAGATCTTGGGCAGCATCGAGACCGACAAATGTAGTGGTTGTTACTCGTCGTAGCGCTTTGAATGCCTGATGATGCGCAATGCCAAAGATCCAGGAGTCTGCCCGAACTTTGCCACTAAAAGTATGTGCCTTCTGCCAGATAATTAACATGACCTCTTGCAGAACATCTTCTGCTAACTCTTTTTGCCCTATCAAGTGAAAAAGATAGCGAAACAGCGGACTCTGGAAACGCATATAGAGTTCTGCAAAAGCTTTACGATCTTTTCTGGCAATACAGGTCAGCAGGAAGTTTTCTGGAAAGTTTTCACTCTTCGGTTGACTGGTCATCTTACTTGTGCTACTCAACCCTTCAATAAGTGTCAACTGATTTTGCCTCCTCTGAAAGTAAGTACCAGCATAGGAGGAAAAGGTTCAAACAAAATACCCACTAAGAAAATTGGTCTAATCGAAAGGGGGTCTCAACATTTTGTCCCGATTTTCTCTCGCTTCCAGCCGAGTGCAAGGGAATAAAAATATGGGGACTCCTGAAGCGTTTTTGTATTCATGTGGCAACCCATATCGCCTGCTCAGAGTATAGAGTGAGACAGGACAGCGGAACAATGGAGAAATCGCTCCTGCCATTAGAGAATTTCACCCTATATGGTCTGTAAATTGGATCGCTCTGCCAGAGAAGAGAGTCAAAGCTTTTCATAGGAATAAAGGAGAAGAATGGCTCGCCGTAGAGGCAGGCCATTCTAATTGCTCTGCACTAAGCCAGGGGAGAAATGCCGGTTTCGATCCAGGCGGCCAGGTTATTGAGATGGCGATTCCAGCCGCCTTCACAGACGTTGTAACATTCAACTCCAGGAACTAAACCAAGATGAGTCATGTCGATGCGGGTCTGCTGGTTTTCTTCTGATATTTCAAAGACAATACGCGTATCTTTCCATTCGGTTGTGTCTTTAAGCCAGTGCAGATAACAATCGGTCACCAGCCACACCCATTTTTTGTTCGGAACAACTTCTACTACTTGATGAGTAACTGTTGTCTTTTCAGTAAACATGGTGAAAACATCGTTGAGGTGTTTGGCACTGCCTTTGATATTAGGAGTCCACCAGGAAGATACGTTGCTAATCTTTTCAAACGCTTCTTCCGCTGGAACTGTGGTGGCGATGCTTTTGTGATAATCCTGCGTAATCATTACTGACAACCTCTTTCCTTTGAAAATGCTTGCTTTTTCCTCTGCAAGGAAGGCTTTTTATGCTCTATCAGCTCGACCTCGCACATACTATCTGGGGCCAGGTGGAGGGCAGATGCCAGTTTCGAGCCAGGCAACCAGATCGACCAGATGAGCGCTCCATCCGCCATTCACGGAGTGATAGTAGTTATCCCAGTCCTCACCTTCGCCGATGCCTGTGTGAATGAGGCGGAGATGCGTACCATCGTTTTGAGCCGTCAATTCAAAGGTGATCGTAGTGGGATGAGGCTCCATAGCCTCCCAGGTATAGCTGAGACGATGGGGCGGCTCATACACAAGGATCTTGCCAACTTCAACTACACTCTCTCCCCACTCAAATCTGATTGCTCCCCCCGGGCGAGCGTCGACCTCAGCTTTTACCAGGAACCAGCGTTCCAGGTCTTCTTTCCTGGTCAGAGCCTGAAAGACGCGTTGGGGACTCGCTTTGATAAAGAGTTCTTTCTCAAGTGTTCGCCCAATCAAATGTGTTTGCTCCATAATACATCGCTATCCTTTCTCATCAGTCGTTTCGGTCAACGAACGCAATTGGTCAAGCCGCTGATCCCAGGAAGATTCTAACTGTTTCCATAAATCATCTCCTTCTGGGAGTGAGGTGATCAATGTGGCAAGCACGCGGCGAAAGGTGGCGATCTCATCAGAGGAATGATATGGTAAAAGTTCCCGGTGGAGCGCGTTTTCCCAGCGTGAAAGTTCTGGAATCAAGGTAGCCTGAGTCTGTCTTCCCGCCTCGGTCAGCCAGACACGCACGATACGTCGATCAGGATCGTTACGCTTGCGTTCGACCAGACTTGCTCTCTCCAATTGATCGACGAGCCAGGTGGTTGAGGTAGCATCAAGCTGAGCACGCAGCCCGAGATCACGTAGAGGCAACCCATCCTCGAGCCAGAGCTGGCGTAGGAGAAACAGTTGCGAGGGCGTGAGAGAAGAGCCAGCCAACGCCTGAGTGTAAAATTTTGCGAGTTTGCGTGCCGCTGCTCCCAGCGCAAAGCCCAATGGCTCTTCGGGGTTTTTCCCCTCCTGGTGATCGATTTCCATCGCCTAAATCCTCCTAATACATATTATTCTAATTAGAAAGATCTTCTTTGTCAAGTCTGTCAGGTGTGCTCATTTTTTTGCCCTGGGAGACCAGCAGAAAGATGTTGAGCGATGCCCCGTACGAGTCACAGGAACATCGCACACAAGCGTTCGACGCTACGGTGTCCTCGCTTCGCTCGACACTGGTCATGGGAACGCTACATCCAATAGCACTCCCATGACAAAAACAGGAGCATGAAGAGAACATCGAGTATACTCTTCATGCTCCGACAGCGCTATCTTAGCGAGTTCGGGCGTAGTGCTTGCTGGGAGTCAGTACGATTGGCTGGAGTTCCTGGGCGGCGAACGATGTTTGACGTCGCTCATCGCTCACTGGTCGGTACAGCGTGGTGCGCTGCGCTGGGGTGCGGCCGATCTCGTTGATCAGGGCTTCCATCTGCTCAGGAGGCAGTTCCTGGCCCATCTCGCCGCCAGCGGCTCGTGTAATACTCTCATTCATCAGAGTCCCGCCCATATCGTTACAGCCGGCCTGTAGACAAGTCTGTACGCCATCTTTGCCCATCTTGACCCATGAGACCTGGATGCTTTTGATGGCGGGATAGAGCACTAAGCGGGCCACGGCGTGCATGAGGACCGCTTCGCGGAAGGTTGGTCCCTGGCGAGCCTTGCCTTTCCAGTAAACGGGCGCTTCCATGTGCACAAAGGGTAGCGGTACAAATTCGGTAAAGCCTCCGGTACGCTCCTGGAGCGCTTTGATACGCATCAGGTGACGCGCCCAGTGCTTGGGCTGCTCCATGTGCCCATACATGATAGTGGCAGTAGTGCGGAAGCCAATTTTATGCGCTTCTTCCATCACATGCAACCATTCATCGGTCTTCAGCTTATCGGGACACAGAGTCGCACGCACCTCATCATCCAGAATCTCGGCAGCGGTGCCGGGAAGCGTGTTGAGTCCCGCCTCTTTGAGACGTACAAGAAACTCGTGGACGCTGATGTGAAGCGTTTGCGCTCCCTGCCAGACTTCGAGTGGCGAGAAGGCGTGGATATGCATGTCGGGTAGGACCGCTTTGATCGCTCGGCACATCTTCAGGTAGGTGTCACCCGTGTACTCTGGATGAATGCCTCCCTGCATACAGACTTCTGTTGCTCCGCGATCCCAGGCCTCCTGAGCTCGGCGCACGACTTCATCCTGAGCGAGATCGTAAGGGGCTCCGCGCAGGTTCTCGCTGAGCTTTCCTTTGGAGAAGGCACAGAATTGACAACGGAAGTAGCAAATGTTGGTGTAGTTGATGTTGCGGTTGACCACATAGGTGACGGTATCACCATTGAGGCTCTTGCGCAAATCATCAGCCGCTCGGCAGACGGCGACAAACTCATCGCCGCGCACCTGAAAGAGTCGCACGATCTCGGCCTCGGTCAGAGGCTCAGCGCGCAGGCATTTCGCCAACAGTTCTTTCACTTCGGCGGTAACATTTGCATCCTTGAACGCAGGATCGTGGATCACCTGGGCACTATAATCGGAAGGAATGGCAACCTGCTCGCCAGGAGACCAGGTATCAACGCGAGCCAATCCATCGGTGTCACTCATCTTGATCACCGCAGGAGCCATCTGCTTATCCTGCCAGAGAGCGCTATCCTGCACATAGCTCGGATAGACAGCCAGGCGCTCGACGAGAATCTTACCTGTCAGCCGTGTCTGCTCTTCCAGTTCCTGGAGGTGCGGCCAGCGTGCCTCGGGATTGACATGATCAGGCGTGACTGGCGAGACGCCACCCCAATCGTTCAGGCCGGCTGCCACCAGATGCCGATAGCCGTCAGGACTGAGATTAGGCGGGGCCTGGATGTTCATGGCCGACCCGAAGATAATACGTGCAATCGCCAGTGTCCAGAGCAGATCATCGAAATCTGGTTCGGGAGCATCAGCCATTTTTGTATCTGGCTTGGCGCGGAAATTCTGAATGATAATCTCTTGAATATGACCGTAGCGCTGATGCAGGTCACGCAACGCCAGTAGCGATTCAATGCGCTCCAGTCGGTTCTCTCCAATACCAATCAGAATACCCGAAGTAAATGGGACATGCAACTCTCCAGCCAGGCGGATCGTCTCCAAGCGCACAGAGGGACGCTTATCCGGCGAGCCATAATGAGGTCCACCACGCTCACTGAGACGCTCTGATACCGTCTCAAGCATAATCCCCTGCGAGACCGAGACCGGACGCAACAAAGCCAGGTCCTCAGCAGTCAACACGCCGGGATTCATATGCGGCAACAGACCTGTCTCGCGCCAGACCAGCTCGGCCATCGCCGCCAGATAGGCAATCGTGGATGGATATCCTAAAGCCTCAAGCTCCTGACGAGCCGCTTTATAACGCAGCTCTGGCTTGTCACCTAACGTGAAGAGCGCTTCCTTACAGCCAGCTTCAGCACCGGCACGCGCAACCTCAAGAATCTCCTCACTCGTCATATACACACGCTCCCCGCGCCGCGGAGGCTGCGCAAAAGTGCAGTAATGACAAACATCCCGACACAGCTTGGTGAGCGGGATGAATACTTTACGCGAATAAGAGATCCGATTAAGATGAGCCTGATCACGCAATTGCGTGGCTGTCTCTAACAAAAGGGGAAGATCGGAGAAGGTATGCAAGCCACGAGCTTCTTCATCTGAAGGGAGCTCTCCGTGGAGCACGTGAGAAAAAATATCGTTCTGGGCTATCATCTTCAAAATAGTACCCTTTCAAATCGACATCGGACAAGGATAGTCACCTGAAAGAAACAATGGTAGCGATATAAATGAACACAAGTATACGTAAACGCTGTGAAATACAATAATCACTACAATTGACATTACAAGGATAACCATCAGATGCAACATATTTAAGTGTAGTAGCAAAAAAAACTTTTGTCAACGTCACTCAAAACAACAATTTTTGATGGCATTCTATTTCCTGTCTATGGGGATTTACGGTACAATTCTGCATAAACGCTCCTCAATTGTCATAGACCGACTCCGAAACGCAAAGAGAAGAGAAAAGCCGAGTTGACAGCATCAAGAAGATATGGTTTAATCTCTTTAGCTGGTTAATGAAAAACATTGGAGGATGAAGGATGAGGATGAAGACGGAATCGTTTCTACAGATGTTTGCGTATCTTGCCAGGCAAGCCAAGGAGGCTTGTGAGCAACAGCTTCAACGCTATGGCGTTCACGCTGGTCAGCATCACCTCCTCGAATTGCTCTGGGAGACACCCGAGGGCCTTACGGTGGGAGAAATAGCCGAACGGCTTGCGGTTGAAGCCCCTTCGATCACCCGAACCGTTCAACGGATGGGCCGCCAGGGATTGGTGGAGAAACATTCCCATCCCACTGACGCTCGATTGGTCATTGTGAAAGTGACGACGGAAGGAAAGGCGCTTCAGCCGGTCATCCCGCAGGTCATAATGCACGTCGAGGAGCAGATGCTGGCAGGTCTCTCTGAGGTCGAACGGGCCTTTTTGATGCGTCTGCTCAAACAGATGATTCAGAATCTTGAGGATATCCCTTCGGAACCTTGACGTGCGAAAGCAAAGCACCTTGAGCTCGATCTGTTTTGCCCATTTCATTAACCGGTTAATTTTTTGAGATCTGCCTGACTGCTTCCCCTAGAAACGATCAGGCACTTGGAAGAAGAGAAAGAGAGCACTGATGAGCACCCAGGTACACTTTGGTATTCATACTCCCCAACAGCATATTAGCTATCAACGACTCCTTGAGATCTGGTTAGAGGCTGACCGTGAGCCTTTGATTGACCATATGTGGCTCTTCGACCACTTTATGCCTTTACGTGAGCCTACAGATGGTCCCTGTTTTGAAAGCTGGACCTTGCTCGCAGCACTTGCCGCAGAGACAGAGCGCGTGCGTCTGGGACATCTAGTAACAGGCGTTACGTATCGTCATCCTGCTATCCTGGCCAGAGAAGCCGTCACGGTGGACCATATCTCAGGAGGGCGGCTCAACTTTGGCATTGGAGCCACGGCGCAAGAACATCAGGGCTATGGCCTGGCTTTTCCTGGCGCAGCCGAACGGGTGAAACGGCTCGATGAAGCCTGCCAGGTCATCCAGCAGCTTTGGACGGAAACGAACCCGACCTTTGATGGTCACTATTATCAATTACACCAGGCCCATAGCGAACCGAAGCCCCAGCAAAAGCCGTTTCCCCCAATCATTATTGCCGCAGCAGGCGACCAGATGCTTAGGGTCGTTGCCAAACACGCGAATGTGTGGAGCGCCATGTCTCCAACCATCGAGGATTTTCGCGAGAAAAGCGCTCGTCTGACGCAGTACTGTGAAGCTATCGGGCGTGACCCCAGCACACTTGAACGCTTAGGCGCCTTTCGACTCAATCCAGCTGATACGGATTTTCGTCAAGCACGTGAGACGGCACAGATCTGGATCGATGCCGGGGTAACCCATCTTGTCTTGAGTATCGTTGAACTCTACCAGCAGGAAGAAGTCATCCCACGTCTGGTTAATGAAATCATCAAACCACTCAAGCAGAGCAATGAACAGAAATCAGCTTGAAACGGTTTTGATCTCCTCACTCTCCTCTGGATCAACTTCATTGTGCTTCTCCTGGAAGGTCCAGGAATGCTTCCGGCGGCTTTTGCTGAGAAAGTCGTCCGGAAGCGAGTTTGTCAAAGACGAGCCGCCGTGGCCCAGGAGCGTTCTCCAAAAGCAGAAGGCCCAAAGAGGATCCCAGCAGCAGCATTAAAGTGCACCTGCATCTCTTGCCGCGTAATATGAAGGATAGATGGGACGGAAGCCCAGTTCGTCGCGAATACGGAGGGTATCGACGATCCCTCCCCATGGATCATTAAAGGGGACATTTGCATTACTTGCACCTTCTGGCAGATCATTCAAGCGTCGCAACTCGATGAGACTCATGGGCGCATCATCGGCAACATTGTAGATCTGACCATCGATACCAGCGATCGTAATAGCGCGCAGCAATGCCTGCGCGACATCGGCATGATGCACCATATGCAGCCGTCTTGCTGGATGCCACTGCATTTCGCCAAGCATCGGCAGGGCATCGTGCACATGAGTATCGCCTTCTCCATAGACAAAACTCAGGCGCAGGATACGCACTCCTAAACCTTGTGTGTGATACATTTCCAGCAGAGCCTGTTCAGCCGCGATCTTGCTTTGCGGATAGGTGGCTGTTCCCCGCAGGGGATCATCTTCGCGAGCAGGCCGACTATGATCTGGACCATAGACATTGCTCGTGCTGGTAAAAACAAAGCGCTCAACCCCTGCGGAGAGGGAGGCGTTCGCCAGAGCGAGAGCGCCATCCTCATTAGTCGTCCTGATGCGCTCCTGGTCGGCTCCCCGGAAAAAGGCTGCCAGATGCACAACGGTCTGGACTCCTGCAACAGCCGCAGCGAGGCTCTCTGGCTGGCTCAGATCTCCCACTATTACCTCAGCCCCCAATCTTTGAAAAGCCTCAGCCTGATCCGCTCGGCGCACGAGAAGACGCACGTTATTTTCACGTTGCAACAGACGGGGCACGAAGTGACTGCCAACTTTACCAGTTGCACCTGTGACAAGAATAGTTTTCATGATCATTTGACTCCTTGTAAATGAACGCTTTTTTCTATTATCAAAAGAGAGGTATTGCCAGATCTCTTCGCGCCTCTCGCTTGACCTGGACTCCACAGACTTAGTATGCTTGAAAGACATTCAGATAACCAACCTCTCGTGATCGTACGATTGTGAGTGGTAGGATAAAGAGGGAAACAGATGGAAGAAATAAAACAACGACAAGCACTCGCAGCCTTTTTGCGCACGCGCCGTGCCCGACTCTCCCATGCAGAGGTAGGATTACCAGCACGCAGCAGGCATCGAACGCCCGGGTTGAGACGCGAAGACGTGGCGGAATTGGCGAATATCGGAGTTTCGTGGTACACCTCGCTGGAGCAGGGAAAGGATGTTCATCCCTCAATGCCAGTCCTGGAAAGTATTGCACAGGCGCTCAGGCTCACCCATGTGGAGGAAAAGTATCTGTTCCTGCTGGCAGGTTATACGTTGCCCATGAAAGTGCCACCAGAGGAAGAAGAGGTCCCTCCAGAACTACAGCGCGTAGTGGAGGTGCTAACTCCGCATCCAGCCTTTATCATGGGGCGGCGCTGGGATGTTCTTTTCAGGAACCGGGCGGCTGACCTGGTCTTTTGCTTTGATGAGCCCTTTCCACCGTACTCACTCAATATGGTCTGGCGCTATTTTCAGATGCAAAAACACCCGCTCAATCTTGACTGGGAGGTACAGGCGCGCAACCTGGTAGCCCAATTTCGTGCCGATTATGCTCGCTATCCAGATGATGCCTCTTTTGAGGAGTTACTCCATGATTTACAGCACATGAGCCCATTATTTCGAGAATGGTGGGAGCAACATGATATACAAGGTTTGCCCAATGGGCCACGACTCATCATGCATCCAGTGCTCGGTCTCCTGGAATTCGACCATGTGCAGGCCATCTTTTCTGCCAGTCTCCGTATAAAAATCTATGCCGCTTCCCCTTCGACCATCTCGAAGTTAGAAAAGGCATTGTCTGCTTCCTACTGATGAGGGGATCGTAAGCAGAGCCTGTCTCCTGGGAAACAACCATAGCAATGAGAGTTCAAGGCCCACATGAGAGCGTCGAAATACGCTCATAAGGTGGACGTATATGATACAGTTTATCCAGCAGAGAGCAATGATCGTTCTGTATGGTACGTTACATAAATAGAAGGCTTTCGAGTCAATTAGACACTTTTTTTGTAGAGATGGGTGTATATGTTTGAGTTATTTCAAATGTGGGTGCTGGTTGAAGTCCTGGGGATTGTCTTCCTACCTCTCACGGTGACTGTTTTCCGCAATGTGCCAGATCGCGGATGGGCCTGGAGCAAGGCTCTGGCTCTACTGGTGACCTCGTTTTGCGTCTGGTTCCCTCTGATGGTTTTCCACGCTCTGTTCTTCAATTGGATCTTTGTCTTCGGCGTGGTAATTGTGCTCCTGGCTCTCAATGTGATCGGATTCTTCCGTACACGTCAGACACTCTGGCAGCTTGTACGCTCGAACGGATGGTATGTGTTTGCGGCTGAGGCCGTTTTCTTTTTGATGGTGTTACTTTTAGGTATACTACGCTCATATGGGCCAGAGATCGTTTCCTATGAGCGCTTTATGGATGAGGGGTTCCTGGCTTCGATCATGCGAAGTCAACACTTTCCTCCCACGGATATGTGGTACGCTGGCTACTCCATCAATTATTATTACTACGCTCACTATATCATCGCCATGCTGGCCAAGTTGTTGGGACAGATTCCATCTGTAGCCTTCAACACCGGTATCAGCATGTTGTATGGCCTGGCCGCTGTGAGCCTCTTTGGGATCACCAGCAATATTATTTCATGGTCGCATCGCTACCGGGCACAGAAACGAGCGACTATCTCAGACATTGAAAATCAAAGAGAGCCGATCATCTCGGATACAGAGGTATTGGAAGCACCAGCACCAGAAGAGCAGGAAGTGGTGGTGGTCGATGAGCTAGAACAACCAGAGCTAATCGCTGCTGCCACGAGCGTTGAGATACCTATCTATGCCGAAAAAAATGCCCTACGACATGGTATCCCTTTCGCAGTGTTTACAATCGTGATGGCTCTGATCCTTGGCAACATGGATTCTGCGGTGACATGGTATCAACAACATGGAGCGGTGCAGGACTACTGGTGGTTCAATGTGACAAGGATTATTCCACATACCATCAACGAGTTTCCCGCTTTTAGCTTTCTACTCTCAGATTTTCATGCACATGTCTTGTCTCTTCCCTTTACCTTGCTGGCAATTGGCTTCGCGCTCAATTTTCTGCTCAGTCCGGACGGCAAAGGTATCTTTCTCTTTGGACGCGGATGGCGTCTCGGGCTGACACTGGGAACTGCTGCTCTCTCGATGGGTGGGTTGTTCGTAATGAATGGCTGGGATCTACCAACCTATTTCGGCCTGGTCATCGTATCAATAGGCATCCAACAATGGTTTGCCCATGAGAAGTACTTGAGCTTCCAATGGATCGCGAACGTTTTGATCGCTGTCATTCCTCTTGGAGTGCTGGCCGCTCTGGCATATGCACCATTTCTGTTGTTTTTTATATCACCATCCCAGGGCATTGGTATTGTCTCGCTGAATAGTCGTTCCTCAGTTGGAGATGAGATACTTATCTACGCGATATTTATCTTTCTGTTTGTCTCGCTTCTTTTCAGTAACATCCTACGGCATCTGCTGGCTCCTGCCAGCGAGACAAAAATTGCAGCTATTAGCATTGAAGAGGCTGAAACAGAGGATGCTTCAGCGAATGAAGATGCGACAGAGGAAGCAGAACAGCAAGCGCCAGTTGAGCCGATTAAGCCATCTACCATACCAGAACAAGATAGCTACCTCTCCTGGTCGTTCATTGGCATCCTGACCGGACTCGGTTTCGTCTTACTGGGTCTGATCTGCCAGTTTATCAGTCCTAATAATGCCACCTTATTCATCGCATTTGGTATTACAGTTACGGCATTAGTTATCGTCCTTCAGCACATCAATGACCGTGCACATGCCTTTACACTCTTTCTCGGAGCACTGGCCTTCGCACTCATTCTCGGCTGCGAGATCTTTTACTTGCGCGATGTCTTTGAAGGCAGCGATCCTCGTATGAATACTGTCTTTAAGTTTTACTTCCAGGCCTGGACTCTGCTCTCCATCGCATGCAGCGCCGGACTCTACTTTCTCATCGAAAACGTCCAGATCAGTAAATTCTTAGTGGCTCCTCTCGGAGGTATTCGCCGCGTATTTACGGCCGGAAAAGTCGTCTGGATCATCTGTCTGGCGTTTCTCCTCCTGGCAGGATGTATCTATCCAATCTTTGCGCCGTACAATCGTTTTAAAACCTTCGATCCCGCCACCAACCAGGTAGGTATGGTACGTACCAATAGCCTGGATGGCATGACGTATCTCAAGACAGTGGATATTCTAGCCAGCGATTACGATGCGATTCAATGGTTGAACACAAACGTCAGTGGAACACCAGTTATTGTCGAAGCAGTCAACTCTCAAGGAGGCGACTACACCAATTACTCCCGCATCTCAGCCTTTACCGGTCTACCCACAATTATGGGCTGGGTGGGACATGAATATCAGTGGCGCGTGACGTGGCTCAATAAGAGTTTGATGAACACTGCGGATTTTAATAGCCGTTCCAGTGACATTAATGCAATTTATTCTGATCCCGATAATCAACGCGTCGAGTCCCTGCTCGCCAAGTATCACGTTGAATATCTCTATGTGGGTCAGATAGAACATAGTACGTATCCGAATGCCAATCTCACACGCTTCTCCAGTTTCATGCAAGTAGCCTACAGCGCTAACGGAGTTACCATCTATAAAGTCAAACCATAAGTGTTATTCACGATCAGGCAAGCAAAAGGACTTGTACTTCTACTTGCTGTCGCTTTTGATATCATATCCAAGTCCCGTGCTAAATCGGCTTGACAAACGGATTGTGTTGAACGTTAAACGGGAGCGCAGAATACGCATCTACACTCCCGTTTAACGCAAAAACTATATGAAACGCATAGTTACTTATTCGGTACCTACATCCATATCCATGACCTGAATGCCCTCACGTCGCAGATCAAGCAGAGTATCGATAACCCCCTTCGCACTTTCAATTGCCTCCTGAGGCGATTGCGAATATTCATATGAAGGATCAGTCTTAATCACACGCCCATTCCAACGAAAGATTCCGTCAAATTCAGTCTCCGAAATCTCTTCCACCCAGATCAGGATTCCTTTATAGCGTGTCGTCATCACTTCTCTGTACACCATCGCTAACTCGGTATGCACTTGCTCCAAACAATCTCTCTCGTCAGGATACAACACATTTAGTATATATACTATATCCAGACAGGAATTTCATCCTATAGAATGACGTTATAGCCCCTCTCTCCATCAAAAAAAATCCCTCATCTGCCATCTTTCTCAGGCCATTATGGAGCATAACTACTACGTATTATAATTACATATAGGGCTACAATTTAATATATAGCATAATACATGCTCTATACATCTTATCTTATTGCCAATCATATTTTACGTATTCTGAGTTTATCTCAGGGAAGATGAGGCACGTGTGAGGCATCAATTCAGTCATCGGGATAACCTACAACACCTATTCCAGCAGCAGAAAGGGGTACCTGTTCTGCTGACATTTCTCTGCATCATCTGTGCAGCTCTGACAGGATCTCCAACAACGATTCAGGCACAAATGAGGATCTCCAATCATATTGCAAGCCAGGCAAACAGCAAAGATGTCTACATAGAAGGACAGACAACGCATACAAGCAAAAATATCACGTTGATCCATAAACAGACGACTCATGTCGATGGACAGAACATGCAAGGAGATACGCAAACATCGCACACGCATCTCCACTCTAAATTTGTGGTCCCGACATGTATGATCGCCACAGTTACTGAGATACATATGCCACTCGGCATCGCCCTGCCCATTGATATCACGCGGGGAACAGACAGTAATTATTGGGTCAGCGATCTGCAAGGCAATGCCATTGATAAAGTCAGCAATACAGGAGCAATTGTATCCTATGCGCTACCAACCGATAATGCCGAGGTGGAGGGTATCACTACCAGCCCTGATGGAACAATCTGGTTCGCCGAAAACAATAGTATCGGGCAGATTACTGCTGATGGGACCATCACTGAATTTCCATTACCGCGTCACAATACATCATCGCTCGGCATCACTGCTGGTCCCGATGGAGCAATCTGGTTCACAGAAGATAACTTGAATAGAATTGGACGTATCACGGCAAAGGGCAACGTGACTGAGTATACCCTGCCCAAACCGAACAGCGATCCAACTGATATCACGCTGGGGCTCGATGGTGCCCTGTGGTTTGTGGAACCAGCAAGCGATAGCATCGGTCGTCTCAGCACGGCTGGTATCCTGACAGAATTTCCATTACCCACCAAAAATGCTTATCCATTTAGTATCACTTCAGGTCCAAATAATGCTCTCTGGTTCACAGAACGCAACAAGAATACCATTGGTAGTCTCACTCCCGATGGGCACTTCAAAGAATTCATCGTGCCCACAGCCAAAAGCAGGCTTAGCCGCATTGGCAATGCCGGAGATGGAACACTGGCCTTTAGCGAGGAGAGAGCCAATCAGATTGGTCGTATCAATGCCGACGGTATCATTACTGAATTTCCGCTTCCTACATCTGATACTCAGCCATTCAGCATTACAAATGGGGGACAAGGGAAGATCTGGTTCACAGAGACAAATACAGAACAGATTGGTAGCCTCATCTTTCCAGCTGTCTCGACCACGCAAGCAGATATGTCTATCCAACAACGACATACCGGCACAAATCCCTTGCAGATAGGAAAACATGTAGCAATCACGATCGTTATCAGCAACGCGGCAGCCAGCGCAACGGTCTCGCCACAAAAAGCGCTGGCTCTTGATGAGATTATTCCAGCCGGGCTGAGCAATATACACGTCACAGCAGACCCCAACTGGCAGATTGTCCTGTCACAAACGGTCAGTCCCGCGCTACTACACGGAACTTATACAGGAGACAATCCAATTGAGCCGGGAAGTAGTATCCCATCGGTAACCATCGGAGGAACAATTAGTGCCTCGGCCATCCCCGCCCTGGTCACCACAGGAATAATCACAATCCCCAACGACAGCAATATCTATAACAACATCGCCACAGATACTGTGATAGTTGCCACCTCTTAAGTTGAAGCGATACGACATCAGGGAGTTGAAAATGATGCATAGTTTTCAACTCCCATCCTTCATGATTAATAGATCGACACATATGATTTTTGAGTTCAATCAAGAGATGTATGCATCCGCATTAATCCACTCTTTGGAGGAATACAAATAGGCAAGGGCAGGCTATAGTTATAATTATGAAATTGTCGTTTGCTCGTCCCCACTATATTCAGAGTTGAGGAGTATTTCCATGGATTATCCTGATCAAAATGCTGATGCTAAGGTAGCGTCGCATCAGTTTCAGCCACCGCCAGGCTCAGCCGCCGTACCACATGCAGAATATAGAGGGGAACAAACCGTAGCACAACAAGAATTCTCAATTGGCCAGCAACGAGCAAACAGACACCATACGCCACGCCTGCCGCTCTCGGAATCAGCAGTACCATATCCTTACACACCTCCACCTGCTGGAACGGGCTATGCGACACCTTATCAAACTCCTTCCGCTGGCCTAGGCACACCTGGCACTGAAGCACGTCCACCTGGCTCAAACATATCTAGCAATGGAACAGTTCCACCCGGCAGGAATGAGGACAAAAAACGACGTTCCAGGCTGCTAACCTTGCTGTTGACTGCACTGATTGCTCTTTTGCTTATTAGTGGCCTGGGGGGTTGGCTGATCGGAAATATGATGCCTTCATCCAATCTGGGGACGGGCGATGATCCATTAACAGGACAGACATCGATAGAAAGCGTAGCTGCCAACTTTCATACTTCGGTAGTTGAAATCGCCTCACAGACCAGCCAGGGATCAAGCCTGGGGTCTGGCGTCATTATCGATAAGAGAGGCTATATCGTCACCAATAATCATGTCATCGCCGATAGCGAGAATACAAGGGTGATCCTCTTCGATGACACCAGACTACCAGCCAGAATCATCGGCACAGATCCGGTTGATGATCTGGCGATCATCAAGATTGATCCGCCAGCTCATATGTCAGTTGCTCAGATTGGCGACTCTTCAACCCTGGAGGTTGGTCAATCGGTGCTTGCCATCGGTAATCCACTAGGCATAACACAAACAGTCACCAGCGGCATCGTCAGCGCATTAGGACGCAATGTCTCTGAGGGCAACGGCAATACAATCATCGGAGCGATTCAGACCGATGCCGCCATCAATCCAGGCAATAGTGGCGGAGCTCTGGTCAATATGCAAAGCGATCTGATCGGCATTCCAACACTCGTCCCTATAGATCCAGAATTTCAGACACCGGCCACAGGCGTGGGTTTCGCCATTCCATCCAATCGGATCAAGTTTATTGTGCCGCAATTGATCAATTCTGGACACGTGACAAACTCAGGTCGAGCCTCACTAGGAGTGCAGGTCATCAGTGTTGACAAAAACATAGCTTCTCAAGCCCAACTTTCAGTCGACCATGGAGCTCTGGTCGTCAGCACACCATCGAACAGCCCTGCCAGTCAAGGAGGCTTGCGCAGGGGTGACGTGATTGTTCAGTTCAACCAACAGCCAGTAAATGACATCATTGGCTTGCAAGATGCTCTGCTTACCAGACAGCCTGGCGATGTTGTAACTGTCCATATCTATCGAGGTAGCCAGCAATTAACGGATACGGTGAAATTAGGGGAACTTCAGATCTCATGATGACCCGTTACAATGAATTATAAAGGATGCCCTGTGTGGATGGTACAGACTTGAAACTCTTTTTCTTTGAAAGACGTGTGTTTGTAAAGAATTCGTCTACGCAGATTGGAGATAAGGAATTCTTTGCCACAGATTCTTCGATATAAATAAGAAATAGTATTCTGCACTACTATGTGCGAGCGAACAGAAAGGCATAAATCATGGGTAAATTTCTCCCTGGTCTCTTCGTTGGAGCCGCTATCGGCCTGCTACTTGCTCCTAAAAAAGGGGAAGAGATGCGTCTTGAGCTTTCCGAGCGTTGGAAACAGCTACAAAACAAAATGTCTGGTTCAGCGTCAGAGGATATGAGCGCTGACACAGCCAAAGATGATCACGCAGATCCAATTACGCTACCAGCAGATGCACTTGAAACATCCAGGCCGACAAGTAGTCCCATGAATAGCGACAAGACATCATCTCCAAACTTCGGTAGAACGCCGGCAGACGCCATGACCTCTACGCAGTCGATTGCGACCCCACCAGTCAGTACAGCAGCCTCAATCGCTACGACAACTCCATCAAGGACGTATAGCTATACTGGCACTCCTGAGCAAGATTCAGCAGGAACACTTGATGATACAACAGATCCAAAACTCGACGCGCCTTATCAGAATCCAGCCAAGCCGAACACCGCAAGTCGATGGCTAAACAATAACAATCAGCCCAGACGAGGCTAAGCAATCAAGTTGCATACGGCAAAAAATCCGTATGATGGTGATATTCCATAACATAAAGGATCTCACAGCAGTAGCTATGAGATCCTTTATGTTATCTCAATCCTGAGGAGATGTGCACACTTTATCTGGCAGATTTGGGTTCAACTTTGCTGCCATGACCTTCACACAGGTTTTTGATTGAGGCCAATGCAGCATCCAAGCCCTCCTGAATGGTTTTATCCTTACTACCGGTGTTTTCGGCCAGTTCTTTTTTCAGGGCAGCAGGCGGATCAAAAGTCAGGTGAACCACAACTTTTGAGGATGACCCTCCATCTAATGGAGTGACCTGCAACCAGCCCGAGTACTTTTCTGCATTATCAGAACTCCACTCCATACGATGTTTCGCCTTATCAAAACTGAAATGTCCCTCTTCATCGTAGGAGTGGCCATGTGCCTGTCCCTGGACACGCACGTTATCGTTGTCACCTTTATCTGCACTGGCTTTACGCGTAGTGGGTAGATATTTCGGTAGGTTATCAACTTGCGAGATGAAATTTTCAACGTGCTCGGGCTCAACTTTAATGACTAAAGAACTTTGATATTCCGCCATCATCATAATCCTTTCTTTTATCTGGATATGTAGACAAAAAAGCAGTGACTATATCTGTATCCTGGCATCTATCCGTTGATGGGCGTTCTCAAAGGAAGATACTTTGAGCGGTTACATGATATGATGAGATCAGTATACACAGCCCGTTAGCATGTTGTAGAAACGACCACAAAAAGATGCATGAGCAGCAGCAATGGAGCAAATAAGGAAAATTATTCATATCGATATGGATGCTTTTTATGCCTCGATCGAGCAACGCGATCATCCTGAACTACGCGGCAAGGCAATTGTCGTAGGTGGAGATCCCATGAAGCGCGGTGTAGTCGCAACCTGTTCATACGAGGCGCGGAAATATGGCATCCATTCGGCCATGGCGGCTCAGCAAGCATATCAACGCTGTCCGCACGCGATCTTTCTGAGGCCACGCTTCGACGTCTATGGCCGTGTCTCCGCGCAGATCATGAGCATCTTTCGTAGCTATACAGATCTCGTCGAACCACTCTCCCTCGATGAGGCCTATCTGGATGTCACAAATAATCATAAAGGTATCGCATCAGCCACACATATTGCTCGTATGATCAAAGAACAGATCTACTCCGAAATCGGACTAACAGCTTCAGCAGGCGTCTCCTTCAACAAATTTATCGCCAAGCTTGCCTCGGACTATCATAAGCCGGATGGCTTGACAGTTGTAGCACCACAACAGGCTCTGCATTTTCTGGAGCAAATTCCTATCGATAAATTCTTTGGTGTTGGTAAGGTCACTGCGGCACGGCTACGTACCTTGAAAATTGAGACGGGAGCCGATCTTAAACGTCTAAGCGAAGAAGAACTTCAGCAGATCCTCCGTAAGCAAGGCACTATCCTTTATCACTACGTACGTGGAGAGGATAATCGACCAGTACAACCCACACGCATCCGTAAGTCGGTGGGGAAGGAGACAACTTTGAGCGAGGATATCGCCGATCCCGAACTAATTCTCCCAATCATGCACCAGATGGCCGAATTAGTAGAAAATCGTCTCAAAGAACTCGATATTGTGGGGAAAACAATTACGCTCAAACTACGCTGGAGCAATTTTCAACTCCTCACGCGCAGTATTACGCTCCCGACAGCTACTCAAGATGCAAGCAAGATGATCTCGATCCTTACACCAGTACTGCGAGAACAACTTCAAGTGGAAAAACGGCATGTACGGCTGGTAGGCGTGACAGTCTCGCATCTGCTCACCAAAGATGAGGCTGAGCGCTCGAAGGTGATCCAAACGCTCAGCCTGTGGGATGATTTTACAGAGTCATAAAAAATTTGTGCTTATATTTTACCGCCTGGCTCAATTAAGCCGAGCAGGGATAAAGTATCTACGCTCGCAGTAGCGATGTCCGCCAGGATAGTATTTATTACAGCATAAGCGTAAGGCGAAGATTCTATACGTATTCATAACAATATTGACATAACCACAACTACGCGAAAGCCCAAAAATATTTCGATCTGGTATAGATCTGAAAAATGCAGAGGCTATGCCTTACCTTGTAAAAGCCATGCCTTAGAAGGTTTTCCTGGTGGTCATCCAGTCATCAAAATCTCTATTCGCTTCAACTGCTCTCCAGTCAAGATAAGAATGCCCACTAATTTCAACTATTTTTAGTATCTATAAAGGAAATGGAATAGATAAAATCATTATAATCTCAAAATTCTTCAAAATTTTTTAATCATATTGACTTTTTGGTAATTATAGTATATATTGTTTTATAAGGAAAAGCGATTAAGGACAGTACTGCATTGTCAGGTCGTCTATACTATGTTTAATCTAAAGGATAGATATAGTCATATGCATGGATGATTAAATGTCTGGTTCGTTTTACCGCGTATCTTTGGGGAAGAGAAGATACATACATTTATTTGTGGGAGGATTTGATGCATTTACCGATATGCATATGCTCTGTTTCAACTCATTTTGAGAAACAGCCGCGATGCATTATCAGCATCTAATCTTAAAACTGTATTTGCCGGTGGAAGTAAAAACTAGCTTTGATGTGTGTCGGGGATGTAACAGGGATGTCAGCGTTTCTTGCACCTACTGATGGTTTCTTACACCATATCAAGTACAGATTTTATAGATTGTTTTCTCTAAGGACGGAGGCCGGCAATCTAGCAGATTATTTTCTCTAAGGATGGAGTTCAATAATCTTAAAAGATTGTTTTCTCTAAGGATGGAGGCCAACAGTCTAATGGATTGTGTTCATCTAAGGATGGAAGACACAATCCATTTCTTCTTCTTCTAAGACTCATTAACTCCCCATTTCCATATCCTGATCATTTCACTACAATCCCCCTCTATAGTCAGCATTTTCATCCACTCTTTTTAGAGACTCCATGACCGGCGCACAATGATCGCTCCCAACAAAACAGCGCTCGCTGCTATGGCAATTAATACTGCAAGGTCGGTAGAAAAGCCGATCAGATCTGGATAGAATAGGGCTTGCCGTAGACCATCAATCGCATAACGTACGGGATTAAAGATACTGATAGTGCGTAACCATTGCGGCAGAAAAGCAATCGTCGTAAAACCTCCGCCTAAGAAGAAAAGATATGTCGCGAGAATGGATGAGGCCATGGCGATGTTGCGGGTGCCTCGCAGCAAAGTTCCCAGGATAGCTCCCATGCCAGATGCGCTCAATGCGGTTGCGAAAAAGAGTGCGATAAGCGCAAGCCAGTGATTACTTGGCGGGGCAATCGTTCCAGTGAGAATACATATAATCAGGCAGGGAATAAGCACAGCAAAAGATGACAAGAGGCCGCCTAGCAAGCGTCCAATAACTAATATCCATGCACTCAGGGGCGCCAGCACGAGATAACGAGCAGTACCACGTTCGCGATCATGAGCACATAGAAGCGCTGGTCCCATGAGGCCTGTACTCAAAATGAGTAGCACAAATACTGGCAATACTTGATAGTGTAAAAAATCAACGTTGGTCTCTCTAAGGTCATGCTCATTAATAACGATATGATATGGATTGGGGTACTTAATCTGGTTGCTATTGGCACTCAACTCTCCATCAAGACCCAAAGCGGGAGCGTCAAACTGCCCAACAGAACGCTCCACGCTACGCCGGATATCATCAGCGAAATCGATGTCGATATTGTTGAGATCGAGTTGCAACTCAGCACTATAAGTCACAGCTTTTTGATCAAAATCGCTCGGGATGGTAATAATCGCTGCGACTTCTTGATCATGTAGCAGACGTGTAGCATCTGGAGCACTTGTCTCTGTCAAAGCGTAGGCATCCGTATCGGCTTTGAGTAGCTCCGCCATCTGTGTCGCGTACTCGCCATGAGCCTGGACGACTAAAGCTACTGGCTCTTGTGAGACTGTCAGAGATAATACGACCAGCAGGATAGTCATCCCTAATGGAGGAATAAGTGCGCTGGCAATAGCCAGGGGCATACGACACCAAAGTAAAAAATCCAGATATGCCAGCGACCACATCCCCTTTAGGGCATATACAGCTCCAGATGATAGGCTTTTTAGAAACAGCAATGGATCTGTGCTCTTTTTCTTATGACGTTTTTTTCTTGCGGTCTTCTTCGTTATCAGAGTCATTCAAGCTTGATACATCCTTCCGCTTATACCCATATGTTGTAAGCAAGAGCTTATCAAAACAGTTGCCGCGCCCGGAGTTCACAGAATATATGGCTATAATTCCTTGTCTACTTTAGCCGTGACCTGTGCATGTATCTTACCAATATCATCAATAAACTTTTGCTCGCGATTCGAGATGCTCTTCCGCTGCTTGATGCCTTCATAATACGCTTCATAGGCACGCTGGATTGAACGCAATTTTGCACTCCCGATCCGAATAGCTTCGATGTCTTGATCGCTTACATGCATCTTCACAGAGATATCCGTGCTGACAGCAACCTCATCGTTTCCTTCCGAGCTTCTCGGTAAAGATGATCCATTTTCCGCCTCAGAAGTATCTGTATTTGACATCTCCTCAGGCAATGAATGATTGCTGGATGCTCTCGATCTGGATTGTCGTACACTGAGCTCGGTCCCGCCTGTGGAAACACTACTACTCCTGAGCATCACAATCAACTCTGAGATATCGCCCGCCAGGTCATCTGCGGTCAACGTCCCCACAGTTAAGCGATCGATAAGTAGAGCACGGTCAGCCTCGTTGGGAACTTTGATCAGATAGGCTACAACGCGCAGACTGTCTGGCTTGCGCTCGATAAATGCTTGAATATCGGGAGACGCTTCCGCCAGGCGCAGACGGTTCACAACGTAGCCACGTTTTTTCTTAATGCTATCGGCAATCTCTTCTTGAGTATATCCTTCACGCTGCATACCAAGGAATAGACGCCCAAGTTCGAGATCGGTCAGATCTTTACGGTGGATGTTTTCGACTGCGGCAAGACCAGCCATGGCGGGATTATCCAGATCTTCGAGGACAATCGGCATGGTAGCTTTTCCAGCCAGACGGGAGGCTTCTCGGCGTCGATGACCAAATCCGATCTGGAAATAGCCCTCCAGTTCGGGATGCTTCCGTGCAGGATATGCTCCCAGCAAGTCATAAGCTTTGATACCTTCAGCCATTTCCCGTAGGTCATCATCAACTAAAATTTCTCTGCGTGGCTGATAGGGATTATCAAGCAATAAGTCAATAGCAATATATTGAATCCGTTTCTCGTCGCGTAACGTTTCTCTCTCGATGCTCGCTTGACGAGATAGGGGTTGTTCACTATCCGATAATGCTGTCGGTGCCATATCCTGCTCGGTCGGCACATTCGCTTTAAACGTATTCGAATTGAGCAGCCGTTGAAGATTTGCAGCCGCTGCGTTGCGTGATGATTTTGCCACTTGGTATAGCCCTCCATACCTGGTAGTATTAGAAAGAGAAAAGAACATTATGTACGATCTCTAATAAAAATCATGTTCTTTAGGTGCGTTGCACCATTTTCATAATGGTCTCTCCTCTGTATATGATTTTTAAAACTTAATGAACGTCACTTTTTTTTAGTGCTCTCAGCTGGCGCTTACGCTCGCGCTCATCCTCCGTCTGCTGCCGCTCTTTGAGCAAGTGCTGCAAGGTCTGTTTGATGGATTGTTTGCCAGGACCACCTACAACATCCAGATATTCCGCCAGAAAGCCCCAATATTCAAAAGCTGAGTCGCTCAGATGATCATTCAGCACCACGACAGAACGGCGATTGGCCGCTTCCAAAAATCTCTTGGGATTATCGCGAATAATGGTCTCAAAGATGCGAATATCTTGTGAGTTTGTAATCTCACGAAAAGGATCAATCACATCCTTGTGTACATTCAGATCTCGCACTTTATTGAGCACGACACCTGCGATTTTTAGATGAGGATTTCCTTCCTCCTGCGCTTGCTGAATAGCATGATAAATGTTTCCGAAGCCAACTGCCGTCAATTGCTCCGGTACGAAAGGAATACATACCCAATCGGCAGCATAGACACCATTCTTGGTGAGGATGTTAAGCAGGTCAGGGTTAGAGTCGCACATGATATAGTCATAGCGTTTTCTCGCTGGTATAAGTGCTTTGCGCAGTAATAATTCCTTTAGAGGTTTGCCACGAATAATCTCATCGCCTTCATCGCTCAACTTCAGTGGGATAAGATCGGGGCCACGAATTACCCGATTGTTCTGGCCATTCGCTTGCAGGAGAGTTAGAGAATGAGGATCACTTGGATCTACTTTTTCCGTTGGACAAAAAAAGGTACGAGACTCTAAATCATAATAGGTTGGAACAACCACATCTTCCAAGGAACATTTTTTAGCCAATAAATCATACAGAGAGTAACCGATCTGATCCGGAAGGTAGCCAAAGCTATAGGTTGTATGCGCCTCCGGAGCGGCATCGACCATGAGAGTCGAGCAGCCGAGAAGATTCATCATTACCCCCATATTGACAGCAGTTGTTGTCTTGGTACCTCCACCTTTATTAATGCCAATAAGGTGGACACTTCCTCCAGCGTCATGCATATCTGTATTCATGTCGTTTCCTTCCTCATCGTGATGCAAGATTTCCAGAATGTGGGTTCTTCCCTGCGGCTGTCTTCGTTGCCATTTAATCCAATAATGAATAGTTTGTCTGTGCGAAAACATCTTATCCCCTTCTCCTCGACATATCACCGTATTTCTCACTTACAGCGAACCCGTGAAACGTTTAGAAGCCTAACGACGAGAAACAGTTAGCAAGTCATTTTTCATCTAAACGTTCTTATCTGATAAAAGAATATAAGTGAGAATCCTCATTGATAAAATCAAACTTGTGTAATTTAACAACTCTCCCAAAGTTTTTGGTTAATCAAGTAACGCACTTAAAGCTTGGCATGAAATCACAGGCTTACCAGAACTTTTTATTAGCTAACTAGCTCTTTTAAAGCTTGCATGAAGTCAAACAACTTTACAAGAGATCTGATTAATCAAACAATACGCCCAAAGCGTAGAGTGAAATCAACATCGCCTCTAAAGTTCTTGTTAAAGATGCAATCTAGTCAAAGCTTATGTGACACAAACAATCAGCCACAACGGTTAGTTAAACAAGCAATCCACTCAAAGTCTGGTATGAACCCAGGACGCACTCAAAATCAAGAACGAAATCAGTAATTATCTAAAGCTTTTTGTTGGCGAGTAATTTGCTTAAAATCTAGTCGACACCAAACAAATTCTTAGAGCTTCTGGCGGATTAACAATTTTCTTAAAAGCTGTCTTGGCGTCAAACAGCTTTCCAGGGTTTCTAACTGAGCAGCCAGTTTCTCAAAATTGATCAGTAGCCTCTAAAAATCTAACATGGCATCACCAGGATTCCTAATTGATCAGTAGCCTCTAAAAATCTAGCTTGAGATTAAACGAGTTTCCAGGCCTCCTAACTGATCAGCAACCACTTAAATCCTGGCTTGGCATCAAACAACTTATCTCACGCTCCCAGAATTTTTGCCAACCAGCTAACTTATTCAAAGCTTTTTATCAATCAGCCCATGCACTCAAAGAATTTGTACTAGCTCATCATATCAAATTGTTTTCGTGAAAACAATCTTTCCTGGGTATTTGTCATAAATCTCGGGATAACATTAGTCAAATTGTTTTCGTGAAAACAATTCTTTGTCATTTCTGCTGTAATTTCCCGAGGTCAAAATCTGGCATTTCTGCTGTAACTCCCCAAGATCAAAGTTTGTCATTTCTGCTGTAACTCCCCAAGATCAAAGTTTGTCATTTCTATGTATCCCGGGCATATCTCTATTATCATTCTCATTTTCATTCTCCATCTCTCCAATATTGTTTTCGCGAAAACAATATTGACTCTTTCCGAGGATACAACTAACATACAATCAATTGACCCTGGCTAAACCAACAATATGATCTATCGTTTGTTATCAAATGCAATCGCCAACGCCTCGTATGTACGGCGACATCGTGATTAAGCATCTCGGCAAAACCACCTGGACTCATCTATGAAAAGCCGACCAGTTGACCAGAAGCGTGTGAACCTCTCGTGCGGTTTCTCTCAGACGATTGAAGGGCATGGTATTAAATGAGATCGTTTCAGAAGCGCTCACGTGACCAACGATAGCCAACTGTCCGTCTTCCCTAAGCTCATCAGCTTCCTGGTGCATACCACAAATGATAGTTGGGAATGAAACGCTCCAGAAAGAAACCTGCCTCTGAAAGCATGACAATGTACAGAGCTGGCTCGATGAATTGTCTCACGAATTCATTCCCGTCGAGATCTTGTGTTTATGCACTAGAAAGATCTAAACATTCGAAGATCTGAACACACAACATTAAATAGCCTTACCTATTCATTTATAAGCAAGCTTCCTAAGAGCTCTGGGCATTTCTCTTCAACAGATCTGCTTTCCTTAATGTTAACTGCGATGACCATGCTCATATAAGTAATCAAGGCGTAGATATGTACGCATGCCATCGATCATTGCTTTTTATCGCAGTCTTTCTCTAGCTATCCAATAGGCATTTCCTCCTTATAATGAATAATGGATAGTGGCAATGCCCCTCTATTCCTAAATCGATTATTCAGATCAACATCATTCCATAAACTCTTTCCAAAAATCCCGCAAGATAGGAAAATGCACTTTTACTATTTCTAGCTCACTGCTCTCCTAATCTCCCATTTCTTGTGTTAAATTTCTGAGTATTCCTTCCTTATTTACTTAATAGTCATCTACAGTACCCAATACGGAAATTTATTCCCACCAAAAAATAGAATCAAATTATCTTCATACACACATATAACTGGCCGGCTGAGATGAGATGCGAACATCTGGTAAACAAAAACATGTGTTTGCTCATCCTTAAATATTTCAAGGATGGCTTAATATATCAGCCTTTAAAGAACGGGAAAGAAAGTATGTACTCTTATCTCTTCAAACTCAGCCACATTAAACTCAATTCATTGAAATAAATCGTGCACCACTACGGCGCCAAACACCAAAGTGCTCTGCGCACATACACTAAGTCAGATACGTTTTTTATCTTGACATGCATCTCTTAATTATGTATCTTCTATAGAGGCCACCAATCTTAAAGAGGCATCGCGGACAATGAGCGCCAACTAATCTGCACCTTATCCCATTTCGTAGATAAATTTATTTGACCCTCTTATTCTCCTCCATTGGCAAAAGGGTGAAAAGTAAAGAGTATTTAATATGCATCCAGCAAAGATCATTGAGCCATTAAATTGGAAAACGCTAGAACCACATTTCACACTCCTCCTTGAAGAAGACTTAACACCTCAACTGATACCTTCCTGGCTGGAAAAGTGGAGCGATCTTGAAAAGGTCGTATGGGAAGCCAGAGCGGCACTCAAGCGAGATAAGTCCTGGGACGAAACTAACATAGCAGCTCAACAAGCCTATCAAAACTTTATCGAAGAGATCTTCTCCCCTTATCAGATAATAAGCCAGGCACTTAAGAAAAAGCTTCTGAGTGTTAAGAGTTATGTACCAACACCCGAGTATGTACAAATGTTACGCTACTTGCAAGTTGAGGCAAAGCTCTTTCGACAAGAAAATATCCCATTGCAAGCCGATATTGCCTTACATAGCAACGAATATGGCAGCAGGCGTTGGGGGATGAATGTAGAGATAAATGGTGAAGATATTCCACTTCTACAGGTCGAGCAGCGTTTTGCCGGACATGATCAAGCTATACAAGAACAAGTCTGGAGACTGGTATGGACGCGTTGGAAAGATGAACGTGATGTATTCGATCAGCTATTTCTTGATTTGCTTCATAAACGTCGCCAGATAGCGCAAAATGCGGGGTTCCCAGATTATCGGGCTTATCGCTGGCAAGAATTAAAAAGAATAGATTATTCTCCAGAGGATTGTCTTGAGCTTCATGAAGCAATCGAGAAGGAGATCATCCCACTATCCAGAGCACGGCGAAAATTACGTCAACAGTCACTGGGACTCACATCTACCAGGCCGTGGGATCAGGAACGCACCCAGGAGATTGATACTGTATCTCACCCTTTTGCCAATACTAAAGATTTTGAAGAGAAGTTAGTCCAGATATATCACCGTATAGATCCTACATTTGGAAATTTGTTTGAAAGGATGCGCCGCAACTATCTTGATTTAGGATCGCGTAGAGGAAAATCACTTGGAGGCGAAGAGTGGATCTTCCCAGTAACAGGATTACCTTATGTTAGAGCCTATACTTCTGGTACATATGAAGATGTAAATCTGGTTGTGCATGAAAGTGGGCATGCATTTCATAGCGCTCTTTCGTTAGAGCAGCAGAAGCTTTTCTGGAATATGGGCGGCCCTGACGAATTCTGTGAATTTGCAGCGATTACAATGACATATCTCATCAAACCATATTTGGAAAAGAAGTCAGGGGGCTTCTACACACCTGAAGTAGCAACTCATATCTATCATAAAGAATTGGAGGATGTTGTCATAAAATGGCTTCCCTTCATTGCACAAGTAGATGCTTTTCAACATTGGGTATATGTATATGCTCCCAAAGATGTCACTCCTGCTGATCTAGATGGGAAATGGCTAGAGTTATCAAAACGATTTAATTCTGGCATCGATTGGACCGGATTAGAACAGGAACGTGCTTTAGGTTGGCAAAGAGTAGGTTTTATATTCTCTACGCCCTTCTACCAGATCGAATATGCTCTAGCACATTTAGGGGCGCTTCAAGTGTGGCAGAAGGCACAAAATGATTTCGCCTCAGCATGGCACAGCTATAGAGAAGCTCTCTTACTCGGTGACACACGTCCTCTTTCAGAATTATATAAAGCCGCTGGAGCAGAACTACCATTTGATAAACAGATAGTAAAGGATATCGTAAACTTTCTTGTGTTATCTCTTGATCAGCAGGATCGATCACTTTGATTTTTTAAATCCTGGTAATCAGATAAGTGTTTTCGCGAAAACAAAAATCCTATCATTATCATATGTATAGCTTTGTCATAGCAGCTACCAAAGATGGTTTAACCCACGCGCCGAGAAAATTTTCCTCGACGCCGTATGGCAACAAAACCAAGCTGCTGATAAAGGCGCATGGCTCCAGGATTATTGACATTCACATCGAGGATTACTCCCTCTTTCCCCATTTCCTGCCATTTTTGCAGCGCATAGGTTGTCAATGCTGCACCAAGCCCCCGCCCTCGCCAGTTGGGATGAACCCCAACTTGAATAATATAGCCATGCTGCCCCTCGTCAGCGTTGGTGATAAATCCCACTGCCTGACCCTGGACCACTGCAAGAACGGACAGATCGGGGCGAAAGGCAGGATCGCTAGAGGTCCAATCGACCCATTCTGCTTCACTCCAGCCAGGAAAGCCCGGTCGCTCCCGAAACGAAGCATCATAGACGGCAAAAAAAGCATGCGTTCGCTCAGGTGCCCATTCGAAATAGGAAACCTCAAACGGAACTTTAACCTGGGAATGTATGTGGGAGAAATCATTGCGCATGACCTCTTCAGCAAAATCCAATGTGTATCCTTTTTCCATATAGGAAGCAATAACTTCATCAGTCACGTTTTCAGAGCGAATCTCTTTGGGGGGAACGGAATGATCTTGTACCATGATTCAACTACTTTCTTGAGAACAGTTCTGTTTTCTATGAGAAGATGTGGCCTATATTACTTTATCACTGTGATAGAGGTCAACACTCTTATTCCGATTGCTAAGAATTTCCCGACTATGTAAATAGGCGGAGCCACTTGCATAAGATCTTTCTGAACCTACGCTAGCAAGGCTGCCAAACTTCAGTTCTTGCTTCTCACAATTGACCAATATATGATCACGCAACTTGTACAACAATGGAAAACCAACGTGGTCTTATACAGTGGCGCTCGAAGCGCGACTTCCCCATAATCATTTTAGCTCAGAAACCTAGCCAGGAAAGGACAGGCTTTTCTAATCGATCAAGTAAGGTGAGAGGAATAGCCTTTTCCTAACAAGTTTAACTGTTCTATTTAAGTAGTAGAGACTCATTATGGCCTCATGTCGAGAGGCTAATCCTTAGTTTAATGTATAAGTGAGTAAAGGTTACTCTCGCCTCACCGTCAGACCAGGGCGATTCGCCCAGCAGAAGAACGTGCTGATAGAGAGAAAGATCTTCCAGGTTATCGTTGCCAGTAAGCTGGATATCTTCTCCAGATGCAACTCTTTCCGCTCTACAAGCTTGGCCTACTGAATTGGCCTTCTCATAGATACTATGAAAAGACTTGTTCGCTTGTTCATAACATTTTACCTGCCTCCATTCATGGAGTGCATGTTTTCCAACTTTGCCAGGGTACTTGAGAAGATGTGGGTAGGCGTGCTTGCAATATGCAAGCAACTTTATCGAGAATATGTCTTGAGTAGCAGAGAGTTCTGCCTTCCTAAGCTAATACCCAGTCAGGTTATCAACAAGGAAATCTCCCCTCACATAAGAAAAAGAGCGGGCTTACAAGAGAAACGGAAGGAATATCGATCATGACGATGCACGTCTTTATGATTCAAGGCGCCGGTGCTGGTGCTTACGAAGTGGACAAAAAGCTTACCACGAGCCTCTCACATTCACTCGGCCTACAATACAAGGTTCACTACCCTGCTCTACCACACGAAGATGATGCATCCTATGAAGAGTGGAGGTATCACCTCGAAAAAGAGTTAGCTCCGATACAGGGGCCGATTGTTCTTGTCGGCCATTCAGTTGGTGCTTCGATTCTCATCAAGTGGATAAGCGAGATGAAAGTAGAGAAACCAATCGCTGGCATGTTTCTTCTCGCGTGCCCATTTTGGGGTGGGAATGGCTGGCGCTACTCTGGCTATGAGGAACTGATGTTGCTAACTAGTAGAGTAACACATCTTTCAAAGGGCAGGCAGCTATTCTTGTACCACTGCCGTGACGATGCAACCGTGCCGTTTGACCATCTTGCGCTCTACGCTCAAATCCTCCCAGAGGCAACTGTATGTGAAAGAAAAGAAGGTGGTCATCAATTCAATAACGATTTGTCTTTTGTCGCAAAGGATATAAAAAGCTTGCACCTGTAGCCGAAAACTGGCCTGCTTTAGTCAGAGAATAGTGTTCTGACAAGGCCACATGCGTTATCAAATAAGATGCTTGATCAACGAGCTGGCGGTACAATAACAGGCAGATCGGTTAAGGCAGTCAAAGAGAAAATACATAGTAGCAGTTAAGTGATCACAAATGCATCCGGCCAATAGCTTCGTCGAGAGCAAACCATCGGTTTCTACAACAGCCTTCTTTGCATGTACGCACCTGGGCTCGATTGAATAGAGCTACGAACTTTTCGTCGACCAAAAAGGCAAAATGTGTACTCAATTGTTTTCGCGAAAACAATTGAGCTATTTCGCACAAATCATAAGATGAGCTAGTACAACTTCTTTGTTTGAATCATTACATAATCTATATAGAAATCAAACTCAGCAATTCTAATAATTTCTTATCCTTGTCTTTATATTGACGTTTAGATAAACGAGTAAAAAAAGGTACCCCTTGGTTGTCAAAGGATACCTAAACGTGTACTGTTCTTTAAGACATTTCAAAACCAAAAAGGATAGTACAAGGTGAACTGTAACATATTGAAGGCATTTCGTCATCAGGTCTACAACAGCTTTGAATGAGGAGCCGATGCCCTCTTCAATCTCTGTGATGCGTTGCTGTGCGAGCCCGAAGCACGCAGTGTGCCAGAGTTGTCGCTCTCTGCCCACTTTGAGCGTGAATGGACCAGTGTGTACCAAGCCCTCTCCAATGGGAAAATCAATGAGGAGCAGTTGCGAGAGGTGTGGGTGAAGGCATTGCTGGCTGATGTGCCTGCGGGTGGAATGGTCTGGATCAGTGTCGATGCGAGCACGATTGCTCGTCCCGAGTCCGAAACCAGTTCGGATCGAGGGATCATCCACGTGTCGAATCTGCCACGAGCCAGCAAACCCATCAGCGTGGGATAGCAGTTTTCGACCGTGATGCTCTTGCCCCAGGAGCCCAGTAGTTGGGTCGGGATCCTGGATCAAAGACGCATTCCAACAACGCAAACGGCCATCGACGTGGCCATTGCTCAGGTGCAAGCGGTGGTGCCAGTGATTGATCGTCCCATCGTCCTGGTGGCGGATCGTTGGTATGCGACCGCTGCATTTCTGCGTGCCTGCAAAGCCTTGGGCATTCACGTGCTCATTCGGCTCAAGCGCAATCGCAAGCTGTATCGACGCCCGAAACGCACGAGCCCACGAGGACGGCCTCCTTTGGATGGTCCTCTCTTTCAAGGGAGTCGTCCCGAGACCTGTCGAGGCACCGAGACGGTCTTCATGTACAAGGAGAAGAATGGCAAGCGCGTCACGGTGAGACGATGGAGCGGGTTGCATTTCTGGCAAGCGCGTCATGGTGAGCCGATGGAGCGGGTTGCATTTCCGGCAAGCGCGTGAGATCGCCATCTGTGTCTTTCAGGTGAAAAGGGAGGGAGCCAAAGACAGCAAGCGGGATCCACGTGAGAGTTGGTTTGTCTGCCTGGATGACGATGCGGTACCCATCGCTTTGGATGGAGTCACGCGCATCTACGGACGACGTTTCTCTCAAGAACATGGATATCGCTATCTGAAACAAGATATGCTCTGGACGCGTGCCCATGTGCACACGCCAGAACAATTTGAACGCTGGAGTCTGGTCGTGAGCATCGTGATGAACCAATTGTACCTGGCGCGGCCGTTGGGGCAAGCCATCTATCGACCATGGGAAGCCCGTCAACGCTCGGTCACCCCTCGACACGTTCGTCGGGTGATGGCGAGGATTTTGTCCCAGGTTGGCACACCAGCTCATCGGCCCCAAAGACGCGGAAAATCGCCTGGACGAGCACCTGGGTTTCATCCCAAGCCGGTTCCACGCTATCCAGTGGTCATCAAAGGGCCAAAGAAGCCGTCTACCGCCAGTGGATGAGCCAATCTGAGCTCTCATCGTGATCATGTTCCCTTCTCGCTGAACGTTTCAGAAACGTTCAGCGGAGTCCTGTTTATCTAAACGTCAATTTATATTTATTGGTCTAAATAACAACAGAATAGTGACCTGTCTAAATAGCAATATACAAAAGACAAGACGGGATGAATCTCTTGCAGAGACAATACAATGGCAACCATTGTTTTCGCGAAAACAAATGCTTTCCCAAAATTATCTTCTATCCCATCAAGTCCCACTTATTAGCATTTTCAGATAAGATTATATAGTGGCAATCAATTAGCCAAAGTAATCATAGTATCAGAGTATAGCCCAAATCTAACAGCAAGATTCCATCACGTCTAATTGTTTTCGTGAAAACAATTAGCAGCATCCTAAACCCATATCATCGTACTTGCGACGTCGAGCGACGTCATACGCTTAACTTGATCTTTAAGTAAGAAAACAAAATTTTATACAAGATTTATATAAGCTTCAAACTTAACAAAGTTAAATATCGGCCGCTTCATTTATGCAAGTCCTTATAAAAGAGATCTGCGTACAAAAGAATATTTCGCTGCAATGACTACAAGAAGAAAGCATTACCTGATAATTTAAATAAATTAAGATCAAATAAATGACTGAATGATTTTGTATCCTTTCTAAATTAACATACATACGGTTTTAACACCCTCAAGAATAAAATCATAAAATCTAGATGCAGCAGGATTAATTAGAGAAAAACTTCAGAGGAAACTAATAAGAACATTCAAAAGTGAAAGATTTGAGGTGACTATCTTCTGCTATATCAGCACTCATATTCTTTAGTGCACTCATACATCTTGGTAGCGAGGAGACTTCACTCGAACTTCCACAATTTATAACAGAGAAAAACATCAATGAAATATCTGACCAAATCTCATAGGCATCAATTAATCACGACTCTAAGTTTTTATCTTCAAATTGAATAAAGCAAATAAACAACAAAAGCTGGCCTGGCCTCATACTCTGAGAGAGAAAGATATGCATGATAAAATAAGGGATACGAACAAAATGAGGAATAACTAAAGAGGATTTAATGATGCGAGAGCGTTTAGCAGAAGCAATTCAACTGCGTAAAACGGGACAAGCACTGCAAGACCAACCTATCTTGGAAGAAGCACGTGCACTCCTTTTAGAATTGGTTGCAGCCTATCCAGATGACGCCGAAATCACCTTTCAGGCCGCAGTGATACATGACAATCCAGGGCTTGAGAGAGACTCCATTCCTTTCTATACACAAGCCCTTGCACAAAGGATCTCAGGGATGAAACCTGGTGAAGAGGTGAAAAGTCATATCTGAATCTAGAGAGTAGCGTTAGATAAAAATGAGCCCGGTTTATTGCTTGGAACACAATAAACCGGGCTCAGGAGACTCTTCCCGGAAAGGCTAAAGAAACTTCTCTATTTAGCATCATCGTCATCGTATATTGGGCGAATCGATCCATCTGGCAAGGTAGCGCCAGCAAGTGATCTTGCTTTTCCCAACTGATCTACGCTTAACCCCTGCGTTCCCTTCAAATTTGTGGAGGACAGATCAGCATCTTGTATATTTGCTCCATGCATATCAGATCCATCAAGATCGGCTCCCGACAGGTTAGCTCCATTGAAGTTACTCCCAATCAGAACGGCGAAATTTAACTTAACATTATGCAGGTCAGCATCGCTCAGATCGGCACCAGACAAGTCGGTATCGCTCAGGTCCATACCTGCCAGATAGACAGCCTGAAGATTAGCTCCATTGAAACTGATCACATGAAAATCATCATCGATAAGCTTCGTCGAATACAAGAAACGGATAAGGATCGCTTTACGTCCAGGATCTAACTCCCTCAGCACCTCCAGGGTCTGAGCGTTAGCAACAAGCTTAGCGGCATCATTATCATGTGCATAGAGCAAGTTATCGTTCGCCAGCAGATCAGAAATAGTATGCATATAATTCAGAAGAGCGGTCTCATGCTGTTGATTAGTTGCATCAAGCAAAGCAGTCTGTTGTTGCTGGGTCAATATATCAGCACTACGTACTTGCTGATAGTAATACCAGGAAACTCCTCCAACCAGATAAAGACCACAAAGCGAAATAAGTAATGACCTTCGATTCAAAAACAGAAAACGTTTCTTCCACAGCCGGTCAATAGCTAAAATGCGGTGATATCTCTGGGGTGACTGCCGTGTCATAGCTTTTTCGACCACAGCTGAACGCAACATCATGCCAGCTAGAAATAGCATCACCACAGCCCATCCTAGCAGAGCCACAAAATTGATCGCAACCGACTCAGGTGTAACTTGCAAATCATAAAATGCTGGCTCAAGAATTCCCACAGCGTAATACACGGGGGAAATATGAGCTAGAGCCCAAATAATATTGCCATCGAAACGCTGAGGCTCAAGCGAACCACTCACGATATACAGAGGTAAAGCAAGTCCAAAGACAAGAGAAGCTACGGGTAATGTACGCTTCAGCACCGCCCCCAGAGCAACGCCAATACAGCTAAAAATAACGATACAGAGCAGAATCACGCCGATCATTTCAAGTGGATGAAGTGGCACAATTTTATAACCAAAGATTGCGACAGCCACAGGTAATATCATCGCCACAACCGCAAAAAGATCAGTCGCGACAACGCGCCCCAACAATGAGACCATCGGATGTACTGGTGCAATCGCCAAAATTTTCACCGTCCCAGCTTCGAACTCGCGAGCCATCGCCATAGCACTCAAAATGCAAGCGATCACAAAGGTATCCAGGGCTAATCCACTCACAACAAGATAGGGAATAAAGCCAGTATCATGATCTATCAGATCATGCTCGACAACGTGAACACGAATATCGGAGAAATGAAGCTGTCGACCAAAGTTCACTACAGCAGAAGGAAGAGCACGTTGTATATCATCAGTCATATCAGTATTTACATTATCGACAGAAACTTGGAGGGCAACATCCTCGCCATGAGCAATTGAGTAAGAAAAGTTAGCGGGAATAGTGATAATAGCAACAATGGCCCCTTTATTCAAAGCAGCCAGAGCGGACACTTTGTCCATCAGACGCAAATCAAAAGAATGATGGGTGTCGGCTAACTGTGCAATAAAGTCTTTAGCATATGGACCTTGATCGTTCGAAATGATCGCAGTAGGAGCATAACTACCAGTCAGCCCAAAGAGGCTAACAAGGAACAAAAATGTGATAGCCTGGGTAATCGTAAGTATCACAAATAAACGTGCACGCTTGAGCTGGATTAATTCCGCTCGTATGCCTGCGATAAAAGCCGTCCATAGAACACCTATGATGGCCCCCCCTCTAAAGCACTCAAAACTTCAGCCAGATCAGCGCCACGTATCCGAAAACCATTGACAGTTGTTGCTTGCAAAACCAAACGCATCAAATCATCAGGAACAACATGACCACGAAGAAAAAGGGAGAGACCACTCGCAGTCCGTTCAATACGTAATACGCCATCGACATCGGCCAGAGCATTTGTGATAACTGCAGCAGCAGCCGAGGAACATTCAATATCCAGACAACTTCCAGCGCGAGCGACCAGGATAGAGGGAGCCTCACTGATTAATAACCTACCGTTTCTCAAGACAACCACCTCATCGCAGAGAGCCAGAGCCTCATCCAGATAATTGGTCGAGACAATGATCGTCGTCCCAGTCGACTTAAGAAAACGCAAATGAGACCAGATTGCATGCCGAGCTTCTACATCCACGCCAAGGGTAGGCTCGTCGATAATCAACAAATCAGGAGCATGGAGCAGAGCACGTGCGATAGCCACACGCCTACGCAGGCCACCTGATAAAATATTGACGCGATCGTTAGCGCGGTCAGAAAGAGATAATAACGCAAGGACTTCTTTGATCCTACTTTTAGGATCGGATATGTGATATAAGGAGGCGGCAAAGCGCAGATTTTCAAACGTAGTAAGCTCATCATAAAGAGCCGTCTCCTGAAAGACAACGCCCAGTCGCTGCCGAAGTTTACTTCCGCGCACAGGAAACTTCTGATCAAAGACCATAATAGATCCACTTGAAGATTGGCGTAATCCAGTGATCAGACTAAGTAAAGTTGTCTTTCCCGCTCCATTGGGACCAAGGATGCCTGTAATAGTACCTTGCTTCATCGTAAGTGTAATATGGGATAAAAGTTGTCGCTTTCCAATCTGATAGGAAACGTCATCAAAACGGACAGCAAACAAAGGAAGAGAGCCATGATACATGTTGGTCCTCACATCAAATAATTCCATCAAGTAGCTGGAGCGCGCCAGGATAGAGCACACATTATCATCATTTACATAATTCTATCGGCACTCATTCATTATATTCAATTAAAGGCAATCCCAGCAATTGAGCACCGGCCTGAGCACGAACAAGATCGGCATCGGGAGCCAGCAACTTATCATTAGCGGGAGTATGAAAGACGCGAGCTGCGATCTGAAAACCTGCTTTCGCAATCCCTTTACGCGAAGCATGATTGGAAGACTGATGGATAATCCAGAAGCGCTCAGATCCGCTCACCTCACGTAAAATTATCTCCTGCAACAGGCGAGGGTAAAATCCCTGGCCACGCCAGGGTAACATGGTGACAAAATGATACAAATAGAGTTCGTCCGCTGACAAATCAAATGATACACTCGGACTCCCAAACGCTGCACGATTACGAGCCAACCAACCATAAGCAACCACAGTATCATGCAGATATGCTATCATGGGACTATGTTGCGCACGATAGCGCTCCTCAACGCTTTTAATAGGAATATTTGAAAGCCTGGCCACAAAGGGTACATCTTCAGACGTTGCCACATGCCAACCTGCCAATGGAGACATGAGAGGCAGTTCATCACCTCTCCACCAGGTCCAAAGATACCCAACTCGCTCAAGCCTGCCAGGACTATCACGCCGATTAAGTTTTTGCATAAACCTTGGTACTCCTACCATGTTATTTCGTTTCATTGACACAACGGATTACAGCATATAAAAAGCATATTACATTGTTTTTATTATCGCACATCATCAATAGGCACTTATACCTTCCATACCTCATCCTGAACCTGATAAAAAGGCACGAAAGCATAGCCAGAAACAATTCACATAAACGCATTTATAGATCGAGTATGTTCCTGACAGACCAGCCAACTTTCTTCAACGGTTCCTTCTGTTTGCCATGAAAGCAAGCGTGGACCTAACCGCGTCGCAATCTCTGCGGGGAATTGCCAGTCTTCAAGTTGAAATATCTCGCGTCCGACGTATTTCAATCTTGCAAAAGCGAGTAAAGTCAACGACGTCTGCCTCAATTCAAAGGGTTTGTGTTTATCAACACGCCAGAAGCCTTTCGCATTCTGAGGATCATCACGTAAAATCCAGCAAAGATCCTCATATTCCAGGCCATATAGATCGGCCACCAGAGCATCTAATATACAGCGGAGACGGAGACGTTCATGGTCGGTAACAGCCCAGAGTTGGAGCCAGTGATACTGTCCCAGAGTCGGATACAATACCCGCAATTCCAGCCACTGCGGAGCAAAGCGAGGCATGATCAAGTTCAGACGTGCCGCCAATTGAGCACAGATAGTTGGACACAATATATCAGGAGCCAGCAATGGTACCTCAGCAATCACAAAATAGTTCAAATGCAGTCCACCCAGACGGCAGCGCACAGCATAGTCAAACACAAAAGAATTCAAGTTAGCAAGCAGAGCGAGGACACTTATTAGATCTCCGCAGGCTGGTTGCAAGATCGGGACAACATTACCGCAAGGCAAGCCCGAGATAAATGTCGCATACATAGAGCGTGCATTAGTGGCAGAACTAATATCCATAAAACCGATCTTATTGCCCAAACACGATGTTTCTCTAGACTGATAAATTGTCTGAGACATTAAATACTGTGGCTCAAATATTTTGTTAGCCCAGGGAATACCGCGCCAGCAAGCTCGACGACCAGTCCCGGATACCCATCCTTTTTCTGCAGGATCAAAGGAGCCAACCATACGTCCTTCATAGACAGGCAATGCTTGAGAGCCATCAGGATGTATCCAACGTCCGTAGAGATCGGGGGAATAGCCACACCGCTGCCATAGAGGAAGCGGAGCAAAGAGCGACACATCATTAGTCATATCAAACTCGCGTCCATAATGAATAAGCCAGCTCTGTGCAGTCAGTGCATCCAACAAGACTCCGCTGGAATAAAGCTTCTCAAGCACGGAGATATCCTCGGGATTCTGAGTTTCAATAATAGTCAGAGAAGCAGGGCTAAAGTACGCGATCTGCTGGCGTGATAAGGTCAGCAGATCAGATGTGCAACGTTCCAGGGCTGAGACATGTTCCTGTTGGAAGGAAACACGCAGATGGTTGGTTACTCCTTCTTTTTTGATGAGTAAAGCGACGAACTTAAAGGAAGTATGAATATCGAAGATACGCTGGCGATTACAAAAACCAAAGAGCAACAACCAGTTACACTGATCCAGGAAGAGACGTCTGAGTGCGGCCGCACCTTGATCTGTGTAGATGCTAGCCGGACATATCATGCCCAGATAGCCATGTGCTCTCAAAAGATAATGTGAGACCTCCAAAAAAAGCTTATAAGTATTCAAATCGACGGAGCCTTGATATCGAAAAGGAACTTCTCGATCTTCAGGGCAGGCATATTTGACCCAATTGCTCATGCATTTAAAGTGCGCCTGATAATTAACCCAGGCGCGTTCAATCTTAAAATCCTGCTGAAAGATATGCATCTGTTCAGAGAGCGCTTCTTGCTTCCCATATAATATATAAAGAGGGTCATAAAGCCGGAAAAATTCGCGCGAGCTAAGCTTGCTCGTCTCCCAGGGAGGATTCGCAAGGATTGCATCAAAACCTGGTGCTGACCGATGAAAAACCTCCGGAAACTCAAGTTCCCAATGGAAAAAGCAGAGTTTCGCAGCCAACGCTGCCACAATCTGATTGGTCAAGGATGTAGCCGGTTTATGCAGGCTATAAGAGGCTGGAGTTGGTACATGAGCGAGTTGATCAATTGGCCAAAACCAGATAGCGCACCACTCATCAAACCTCGCCTTGAGGTCATGAACAGAGGCACATGTAGCATTCTCCGCCATAGAGACTGGTTCGGATTGAGACCATACATTCATCAGAGCCAGCCATTGCGGCCGAATAATCTCATCGCGCATCGTATGTAAGGCCCGTGTCTGTAGGCCAGTTTGATAATGAACGCCAGAAACATGATCCTTATCGCCGCCATCACGCATCCAGGCGAGCAAAGGATAATCATCATAAGTACAAGACCAGGCTCCGATAAGTGCATTTCCAACTTTGATATGCTGCTCCAAATATGTAAAAGGTATATGACTATCGGAAAGATCAATCCATAAACAGATACGTGCCAGTTCAATCGCCAGCGGAGAAAAATCCACACCATACAGACAACGCTCGGCGATCTGACGCCGCAGATGTTGCTTGATAATCTGCTCCGGAGATGACAGATCCAGGAGATGATAATAGCACATTGAGCGATATGTGATATCTGTCAGATAGCGCAACGCTGCCAGTAGAAATGAGCCCGATCCACAAGCAGGATCACAAATCTTCAGAGAGAGAATCTCTTCAGGCAACCGAGGAATCGTTTGATCATCAGAGCTAAAAGTTAGAGGAAACAATGTCTTCTTTACCAGAGCACAGGCCAACGGTAAACCAGTATAAAAGGAGCCAGAACCTTTGCGTGTACCGCTCTGGCGAGCAAGAGAAAATGGAGTCAGGTTAGCCATATAGATCTCTTGTTCGGCGCATAAAGGCGCAGAAAATTGAGTGGTAGATTGCAGATGAAAAGAGAGCAATCCTTGATAGATCTGGCCAATATATTCAGGGCAAATCTCAGCCATATCGCGATCAATCTCAGCGTAAAAAGGTTGCTTTTGTGATGATGGAAGAGAGAGAATCTCTTGGATTGCTTCAAGTAAATCCAGGGTCAAAGTATCTGAAATAGATGGCATATCCAGCGCCTCAAAGAGGGAGATCGCACGTACAACTGCATCCAAACTATCCCCGGAACCAGGCCGAAAAAGAGTCCCTCCATAAGAGGGAAAAGAGAGCTGATCGTGACAAAATCCAGCATGAATCATGGCAAATAAATGTAACAAATGTGACCACGCATCTGAGGAATCATCGCATAAATGTGTGGTGGAACCACGCAATCTTGCCAACAAAAAAGTCAGACTATAGCATCGAAAATAGAGAGGATTAGAACACGGAAATAGGTCTCGCGACTCCGCTAAGAAAATAATGACCAGACGCAAAATGATGCGAATCATCGCCTGATACAGAGCATCTAACAGGCAAGATTGATCGATACGACTACCATCAGGACCACAGGAAATAGTATCCAGTAAATGCCAATTTCTCTGGACCATCTGATTCAGTGCCGTAACAAGTACAGATGCAGGTTTAGCAATACGCTTACTTGAGAGGGCGTATTTTCTCTGTGACCAATCTAGATCGTCTATCGCACTCTCATCTCCATTCATTGCATATCCTCTCTCATCATCAAGGTCAGAAAACAAGCATCCTCTCTTTACTATACACAGATCGTCAGGCAGGCAGGATTTGCATATTTACTACTTGCATTTTCGATGCACTTAGTGTAATATTTTACCAGGTAAACTTATTTGTAATGATAACAAAGGATGCGTATGAAGACAACAGAAACTGAGATGGGGCTGCGCGAGCGTAAACGTGCGACGACGCGTGCCGCCCTTGAACGTATTGCCATAGAGATGGCACTAGAACAGGGTTACGAGCGAGCGACCGTTGAGGCAATCTGTGCAGCAGGTATGGTCTCACGCCGTACTTTCTTCAACTACTTTGGCACCAAGGAGGGCGCATTCATCGGCCCCCCGACTCCAGATCCCGATGAGCAGGCCACGGATGCCTTTGTGCATCGGGGCAGCGACAACATCATCACCGATCTTGCCAGGACCATGACTGCCACCGCATTGGACCACGAAGTCGATAACGATCTCATCCTCAAGCGAGGTCGACTGATCCAGGCAACACCTGAGTTGTGGGAAGCTCTGATGGTCAGGATGCGCGACAGTGAAGATCTCTTCGTGGCGCTCGTCTTGCGCCGGTTCGCGGCCGAAGGACGGCCCAAAGATAGCAACAACGACGAGGCCGAGGCACGTATGATTGCTACTCTGGGAATGGGAGTTGTGCAGTTCATGATGCGCGAATGGCAGGAATCGGGATTGGAGATCTCTCTGTCCGAAGTGCGCGACCACGCGATTGCGCTCGTGGAACGTGCACTCTTGCCAGCGTCTCTGCGCGATCTGGCAAATCCAGGCAAAACTACCACAAATAACAGAGGCAATCAATGACTCAAACAAACGATGCGGTGGTCGCCTCATCTAGCGACGTCGATAAGAAGGACATCCTTCTTGTTTTCATAGGCCTCGTGATAGCCGAACTCTTGTCGTCACTCAACGAGACCATCTTCTCTACCGCGTTGCCAACCATCGTCGGTCAGTTGCACGGCGTCGACCAGATGCTGTGGGTGATGACTGCCTACCTTTTAACCTCCACGATCGTGCTGCCAATATACGGCAAAATTGGTGATCTGATCGGTCGCAAGGGACTCTTCATCGGCGCGATCGCAATCTTCATCGGCGGCTCCACTATTGGTGGCTTCGCTGGCAATATGACGTCGTTGATTATCGGTCGCGCAGTACAAGGCATAGGTGGCGGCGGGCTAATGATCCTGTCTGAAACTATCGTCGCCGACGTGGTACCTGCACGTCAGCGAGGTCGGTATATAGGTATCATCGGAGCTGTATTTGTGCTGTCCTCAATTGCTGGGCCACTCGTCGGCGGCTGGCTTACTGATGGACCTGGCTGGCGTTGGGGCCTCTGGATGAACATCCCACTCGGTATCCTGGCCATCGCCTCTACGGCGATCTTTATGCAACTGCCGAAGATCGCGATCAGTAAACCGCGAATGGACTGGATCGGCATGGGGCTGCTCACCATTACATTAACCTGCCTTGTGCTCGTAACGACGTGGGGCGGCACGATCTACGCTTGGGGCTCAGTGCACATCATCTCTCTGATCGTCACAGTTGTCGTCGCTGGTGCACTGTTTGTGTTGGTCGAACACCGCACAGCAGAGCCAGTGATGCCACTCACTCTATTCAAGGATCGCAACTTTAACCTGACCACCATTACTGGTCTCATCATCGGCATCGCAATGTTTGGCACGGACAGCTATATGCCCACATACCTGCAAATGGCCACCGGCGTAAACGCCACCCAGGCAGGTATGTTCATGCTCCCGTTGCTGCTCGCTCTGATGATCGTCTCAATTGCCACTGGCGAACTGGTCAATAGAATCGGTCATTATAAATGGTTGCCAATCACCGGCGCCACAATCGTCGCCGTGTCACTGTTTCTTCTCTCCATGATGACCGCAGATCTACCAGTTTGGATGCTGTGCAGCTATCTGGCAGTGATGGGAATAGGACTGGGTGCCTGCATGCAGATCCTGGTGGTAATTGTGCAAAACTCATTCCCAGCATCGATGGTCGGCACCGCAACGGCGTCAAACAACTACTTCCGCCAAATTGGTGCTTTGATAGGTGCTTCGATTGTCGGTAGCCTCTTCGCTACCCGGCTCGTCCACCTGCTCGCTGGCCGGATGGTGGGCGGATCGAACTCGATCACCCCCGAACTCGTGAAAAGCCTACCACAGCCAATCCACCATATTATCGTGGAGGCATACAACGACGCACTCGCCCCTATCTTCTTATTCCTAATCCCAATCGTTGTCATTGCAGTCCTTCTCCTCTGCTTTGTAGAGGAGAAGCCGCTCGCCACCACCGTCGAACATGACATCCGACCAGAATTCCTGGATAACAATGGTAGGAATGACGGAGCACTGGCTGACACCAGTTCCTCCACTGATACCCGAACATTTATGGACTCGCAGACCGAAATTGAACACCATATAGTGAAAAACAGGAGTACTTCGTCATGAGTATAGCTAGCCGCCTCTTAAGCTGGTACTTACATTTTCCGCCAGCTGAGACCCACAATATTGTCATTACCCGCAATATTCCCATTTCAATGCCTGATGGGACAGTCTTATACGCCGACCACTATACGCCGCGCCGGGGTCCCAAACGTCCAACAATTCTGGTGCGTTCGTCCTATGGTCGCAAAGGCTTTGTCCGCGCCCTCATGGTCATGCCATATGTTGAACGCGGTTATCAGGTCTTGCTGCAAAGCTGTCGGGGGACGGGAGGGTCTGAAGGGAAATTTGCCTATGTGAGCAATGAGCGAGAAGATGGCCTGGCGACAATAGCCTGGATCAAGCAGCAGCCCTGGTTTACAGGCGAATTGGCCCTGATTGGGGCCAGTTATCTGGGCGTGGTACAGTGGGCGGTGGCGGCAGAGGCTGGTCCAGAGCTCAAGGCCATCGTACCACAAATTACCACGTCAGATTTTCATCATTTTCGCTTCCAGGGAGGCTCACTTAACCTGGAAACCTCCCTGGACTGGTCCACGTCAATGACCGGAAAGTTGATAGAGAGAGGCGGTTTAGCTGGTCTACTGGCGATGCAAAGGCAGCAGCGCGGATTGAAGAAAGCTTACATGCATCTGCCTTTAGGAGAAGCGGATCAGGTAGCGATTGGGGAGAAATCGGAAGCCTATCAGGATCGGATTCGCTATGCCGAGGATGATCCACGCTGGGCAGTGGTTATGTTCCGCGATAAATTGGCGGAGGTCACAGCTCCAGCCTATTTAATGAGTGGTTGGTACGATCTGTTCCTGGCCCCCCAATTGGAAGATTTTCAGATTTTACAGCAAGCTGGGAAGCAACCATATCTCTTAATTGGTCCATGGGTGCATGGAGAACCGGATGGTGGTGCGGCAGCGGTGCGCGAAGGTCTGGCCTGGTTGCATGCACATATTACGGATAAGCAATCTGATCTACGTGAAAAGCCTGTACGCCTCTTTATCATGGGTACGAAGAAGTGGCGCGATTTTGACGCCTGGCCACCGCCAGCTCAGCCCACGACCTGGTACTTGCAGGCTCAAGGTGGTCTGGCCCCGGTACAGCCATCCGTCTCCGAGCCAGACACGTATCGCTATGATCCAGCCGATCCTACGCCTGCCATCGGTGGCAATTCATTAGGAGTTGCCGGAGCAAAAGATAATCGCAAACTGGAGGCACGAACCGATGTATTAGTCTATACCAGCACAATTTTACAGGAAGATCTCGAAGTAATTGGCCCAGTGAAAGCTGAACTGTTTGTACGTTCCAGCCTGGAACATACCGATTTCTTTGCCAGACTTTGTGTGGTCGAGGCTTCGGGAAAGTCGATTAATCTTTGCGACGGCATTCTGCGTCTGACGCCAGGCAGATCAGTTCCTCAGGAGGATGGCAGCTTGCACATACATATCGAGCTCTGGCCCACAGCCTATCATTTTCGCAAAGGTCAGCGTTTGCGCATACAAGTTTCTAGTGGAGCACACCCACGTTTCGCGCGAAATCTGGGCACGGGCGAGCCGCTAGCAACTGGCACAAAATTGCAGGTCGCTAGCCAGACCGTTTATCACGACCCCACACATCCTTCACGAATTATTCTACCTGTGACCACAAACGCATAATTTAAATTCAGTAGCTGGAGGCAAGCTCACGGCTCTCCACGCGAGTCCCCTGGAGCTTGCCACTAGAGGACTCGCATGTGAAAGATTCCAATGCTCGCGTGAGCGTGACATACCCACCTCCTGAAAAAGGAGGAAATTGCATGCCAAGGGCATGCAGAGAACTAAAAAGCCCTGATCAGGCAGCTAGCTAACCTTGACACCGAGATAAGGGACATGGTACGTTTCGAACAAGTCGTCAAACTCAAGTTGAGTTTAACATCGCACCGATGACTTACATTGCATCGAAGGAAAACTGAGATCCGTTGGCAGAGGTGCCATATGCCCAAAAGGAAGCATGATCGATCATGCAGGATACCTACAGACGTGGGCATTGATTCAAATACATTCAGGAGACAGAATATTTATGCGTCTACTTACATTTCATTCACCAACTGGCCTACGACTGGGCATAAAAACAGAGCAAGGCATTATTGACGTAGCGGCAGCGCGTGAAGTATTCAAAGAGAACGTATCCACTCAAAGTATCCCAACCACCTTTGAGGAACTCTGTAGTGGAGAGGAAGTAAATCTTGAGGGTTTAAGTGACCTCATCGCTGCCAGTAAGGACCAGAGTGGCAGCTGGCTCCTGGTAGAAGAAACCATTAAATATGGTCCAAGCGCATCTCGTACGGGAAAAATTATCTGTATAGGACTCAATTATCGGCGCCATGCGGCTGAATCGAACAAACCGGTGCCAGAATCTCCAATCATCTTCGCCAAATATGCAAATGCGCTGGCAGGTTCGGGTGAAGAGATTCCACTCCCATCTTCAGCAGAGAAATATGACTACGAAGCAGAGCTTGCCTTCATCATCGGACGCCGAGCCCATAATATTAGCCCGGATGAAGCGCTCAACTACGTGCTTGGATATACCAATGGGCATGATCTCAGCGCACGTGATCTCCAGTTTCGCACCTCTCAATGGATGCTAGGAAAGATAGGAGACAAATTTCTTCCTGTTGGACCTTATCTAGTCACCAGCGATGAGGTAGCAGATCCACAAAACCTGAGTATCAAACTCTGGCGCAATGGAGTAATTCGTCAGGACTCAAATACATCTGACATGGTCTTCAACGTTGCTTATCTCATCAGCTATCTCAGCCAATATCTCACACTAGAGCCCGGAGATATTATCAGCACCGGTACGCCAGAAGGGGTTATAGACGGACATCACGAATATGGCTGGCTCAAAGCCGGTGATGAAATCAGCATCGAAGTAGGAAATCTTGGACGACTCACCAATGTCATGAGCTAAGATAGAATATAAAGTGACCAGATAAAAAGGTTGTCCACTTACCAGAAGAGCTATCTGGAGCTTCAATTACTCAGTAAGCAAGCAGCCTTTTTATTTTGATAGAAGCATTTCACTACACTGGATGTATTTCTTATAGTTTTTTTCAACGTGATAATTGATTCTTCAGGAAATAACTTCTCCTCTTCATCAAGAGTACTCAGAACCCGTTGAAGCGCTCAGGGCTAAAGCATACAAGTATCATTATGAGCGTTTTTTGTATTTTTTAGTACGGATCTTCTGACCACTATTAATCAGGGTATGCATTTCGCCAGCAAACGCACGATAGCTCATACTAGAAAAGCGGTTGATTAGTTCTTGCGTTTCCACATCGGGTTTATTTTGCTGATAAAATTTACAACGAGAAGTAAAGAAAGCTCCGGGATTTTGTAGGGACTCATGGCCTGGCTCATGCATAGCAAGTATGGTATCAATAAACCCGGACATAACTACCTCGGGCTGATATTTATCTAATAATTTTTCATTTTGTTTATTGACCTTAGCAGTATTTTCGCCATTGTCGCTATCAAAGACAGTGGTTAAAAATTGAGCGCCGCTAATACGTAACGTATCGTTATTAAATATATTATTAAATAATATATTAATATTACGGTTACGTAATACGTAATAGAAAGCTTCCAGATAATCTTCCGGGTCTACCTCGGCGGGTATCCGTAAAGGTTTAATTTCCGGTTGATACATCGCGATAAAGTCTTCCTGTTGGCGACGTCGATACGCTTCTGGATGGGCCTCAGAGGCATTTCCATCTTCTACTGGTAAACTTTCCTCGAGGGAAGACTCTTGAGCAGATGAGTCTCCTTTTGGTTGTGAAAGAGAAGACTCCTGTGATTGATTGTCTACCTGAACAGACTTTAAAGTCTTCCTTGTGATAACTTTGGCGGTAGACTCTTCATAATTGTGGTCTACTTCTTTATCATTTGTTGTTGTATAAGAGTCTACCTCTTCAGCTGCTTTTCTGTCTGCTGCAAGTTCATCCTCTGTTTGAGGCTGATATGTGGCAACCATTGGCTCAGGTCGATAGGTATTGCGTTGAAGTTCCAGATCAAGTTTATATTCGCGTCCAGTCAGGCCAAATACATAGCTGCAAGCGCTATCACCATTGATATTATAAAGCGCTGAGACCCTTTTGATGATACTGATTTCAACTGCTCTCCATAGGTATGGCTTCATACGTGCGAAGTAGCTAGTACCATATGAACGCTCATAATGAACATTCATATGGTCATAAATTAAATTGAAAAAGCTTCTTGGTAAAAGCATTGCATCCCAATCAATCTCATCGCACTCAAACACCTGACCATAGAACTCCATCATATCAATGATAGAGTTCATCTCCCTGGTGCACAGGTAACAGATATAACCACGCTCCTGTTTAACAATCTCGTGTGACTGATTTTGGCTATCGTTCTCATCATTTGGGTAGACTCTCGGCTCATTATTTGGGGGGTCTACCTGGGGGGGAGACTCCGTTTCCCCTATATCGGATTGATTATTACCTGGAGAGTCTACCTGAGGGGTAGACTCTCCTTCCACTTTGGAGGGTATTTCAACTTGTATGGGTCTTGTTTCTCCTCCTATATAGGATTGTTGTACCGGGGAAGAGTCTACCTGAGGGGTAGACTCTTCCTCCACTTTGGAGGATACTTTTGCCTGTACCGGGGTAGACTTTCTGGCTTTTTTGTGAACGGATACTCGGGCCGCATGACTTTTCTCTTTAGTTTGGAATGGGAGCTGCGTTTGGTACTGTTTGGCTGTACTATTGCCGCCGCTTGTACTCTGTTGTTGGGAGGTAGAAGTCTGCCCTATGGAGGTAGACCCAGATCTTTTTTCCGCTTGGGCTACAGTTCCCTGCCTGGAAAAGACAAACTTGTGAATTACTTCTTTCATCAGGCGTAAGGCGAGATGTTTTCCTTGCTCTGCTTCAATACCTTCTGATTGGATTACCTCAATCATTGATCCCATCAGTAAATGATGCAGGTTTATATCGCGCTCAGAAGGGCGAGAGAGGCTTTCTGTTGGCTGTTCCACCTCAGATATCAAATTGTAGAAGATAAGCCGTTCTTTGACTCTCCTGGCGAACTGACGCACCTTTGGGCGGCTTTTCACGATGAGCTTGTCGAGTGCGTGTAAATTTTCTGGTAGTGTATATGTCTTAAGCGGAAATACAAGCATATTTCCGCTGCTATGTTTGTGTCGGTAGAGGAATCCCAGAGATATCAATACGCTTACATATTTATGTGTTGTATCATATCCCCACTGTATGGCTTTTGCGAGCAAGCGAATCGTACGTGTACTAATCACGGCGACGCGCTCCCCTAATGCCTCCAGGTTCGGGAGTACGTTCTGGATGACCTTGGCATGCTGGAGTATTCGGCTGAGAAATTCTATTCCGCTATTAGGTAAGATTTTAGAGATTATTTCCAGGGTGTATGGATCGATTTGTTCATAGGCATTCCCGCAATCCTGCGCGAGCAGAGCCAGTAGAGGATCGAAGACCTCCTCATCTGACTGCCTTCGATCTGCAACAACCGTACTATTTTTCATATACGTCTCCGCTTCTTCATTGACGGATTTCAACGGTAAACAACTAGCCTTTTTTGGGTTTATAAATTGCTCGCATTGTTCAACCACTACGTACCTCCCCACAGTGTCACATCTGTTTCTCACTGCATAGTTGTTTTGTGTTTTCTCATCGCAATGTATCGTTCGTAAGCATTACTGCTCATGTTTTTAGTCGTTTAAGTGCCAGAAAAATTTCGTGTATTGACTATGCATTCCCTGCTACCTTTCCGCATCCAGTCGTGATGTACATGTTACCCCGCATAATCGATTTTTACTAGTGGGTATATGGTCTATTCGTCACTTATTACTCGGAGACTTTTACGCACAAAAATGCACCTAACAATGGTGGGGTTTTCTCCTAACCACGGTGGGGTTTTCTCCTAACCACGGTGGGGTTTTCATTTTTTCACACAGTACTTTTGTACAGTATTCAATCTACAGTGTATTTGCTCCCTTGCTTGGCGCTCAAAACAGGCCATTACTATCTTTTCTCCCATCGCTCCTCTATCTATTTGCCTCTATATTTCACCTTATCTATACTGATTCGTGCAAACCAATTTGAGTAAGTTCAATATGCTAGTTGACAAAATTATTATTGTTTCGCTATCTTGTACAATATTATCTGTAGAAATGCACCGGACCCTGGTGGGGTTTTTGAAGAATCAAAAAAGCTTAAAAATCATCACTATTTATATATTCATAATCGATTCTATGACTTGAATGCTCCCAACCCCGGTGGGGTACGCTATATAGAAATATATAGAATTTCTCCAGACCCCGGTGGGGTTATTTGCTATATGGATCTGTGAAAATGCACCAGACCCCGGTGGGGTTTTTGGAAGATAAAATTTCGAAAATGCACCGAACCATGGTGGGGATAGGAGTACCACTGGATCATAGGAATGCGCCGGACCCTGGTGGGGTTGTTAGAAATCGAGAGTTGTAGGAATGCGCCGGACCCTGGTGGGGTTCCTTGTCAGAAATTCTACAAAAATGCACCGGACCCTGGTGGGGCTCTTGAGCTCATGGCTGATTTTTAAGTTTTTTTTCTGCGTGAAGGTAGTAAAAATGGGCTAGGTATCTTTCAAAATATCTTCTGAGCTAATCTTTAGCTTATGGAACGCCAGGAGCGCGACGAAATAGTTATTCCCTCTCTATGCTTTGAGGATAGTGGCTGATGTAAATCATCATGTCTCTCAAGTACTCTCAATTACTTTTTCTGAAAATGCACCGGACCCCGGTGGGGTTAATTGAAATGTAGCAATATAATCTGTTCCTATATATAGGTATATTTTCTAAAAGCAGCAAAATTTTTAATATTTTAGATAGATGCATTTTTATCATCTCAGCTTTTGAAAATGCACCGAACCATGGTGGGGTAATCATAGGTAAGAGATCATAAAAATGCACCGGACCCTGGTGGGGTTTCTTTTATCCACGACTCCCAAAAATGCGCCGGACCCTGATGGGGTTTCTGTACAGAGAGATCATAAAAATGCGCCGGACTCTGGTGGGGTTTCTGTGGATCGAAAACCCTAAAAATGCACCAGACCCTGATGGGGTTGTAATAGCCGAAAAAAGCAGAAATGCACCGAACCCTGGTGGGGTTTTTGATTGGTACTTCGCTAGTTTTGTTCGCTGGCACTAATGCGATTTTGAGCTTGTGAAGTATACAAACTAAGGCGTTTTTGCCACCGCTCTATACGAGTAATAGTTACTATCCACTAACGGTAGCAGAAGAATATCTGGCTTTGGAAGGCGGATATTACGTCTTTTATGGGCTGTTTTAGCTGCATGGCCTGCCTGATGGATGGCTATTTAAAGGGCTATCTGATGCTGAAAACGACGACTATGCGCCCGACCCTGGTGGGGTTCTGGCCTTTTGTGTCGATAAAAATGCGCCGGACCCTGGTGGGGTCGGACGCATTGGCCTGGTATTTGAGGATAATCAGCAGGACATTAAGAGAGCTTTTTACGATGTTTCTCTATGAAATGCACCGAACCCTGGTGGGGAAGCCCATTAAAACTGTTCGCGCTCGCGTGTACGTGTCTTGCGCAAGCGTTTTTTCGAAGGATTATTCATTGCCTGATACTCTTGTATCAATTTTATTGGAGGCAAGATCTCCCAACGTGATGCTAACCAATCCTTGCTCCAGCGTGTCTGGTTCCTATCGACGTCCGTCAGACAATACTGTTTTCCAATGATCCCCATCGCCTCTAATTTCTCCAGAGCTGCCTCTACGCTAGGCACGAAGCGTGAAGTCATATGGCGTTCATCCACTGAAACCATGCTGGACAGTAACAGTTCAGACATCATAATAGGCGTACTGAAATCTCCCTGCTTGGCTTGCTCCCGCCAGCGCTCAGTCAGATAGAGTGCGATGCGTAAGGCATAGCGATCATTTTGAGGATTGAGCTTGAAGATCTGGCTATCCACCTCAGCTAGATAATAATTCTGATTCTGCTCATAGGTGCTGATCCAATCGCCCGGCGATACCAGAAAGCCCACGATGATTCTTTCATTGAGCAGCGTCTTGCGGCTCACTACGGAGTAGCGCATGTATGGTCCATCGACCTGGATGGAGACGGATTTGCCTTTCACGGTGATCGTACAGTTGCCTCGCACGTTGCAGGAGGCTAATAAGGCGAGATCCTGGAGGACTCTCTGCTTTTGTTCTGTTCGATAGCCATCGGTGTAACGCTTGGTCGTGCCTGGATGAGCTACGCGGCTATGCTTTTTGACTCCCTGCCATTGGAGAATCTCCTCTAAGAGGATGGCTACACTGCCATTTTTTGCCACTTGATGGTTATACCTGCGGATATTCCACAGCCCGAGGATGATCCGTGCGGCCAGGACAGTACTTTCGCTCAGCTGCCGAATCTGCTTGAGCGCCTGAGGTAGCTCCAATGGTCGCTCAGGTGTCCCTAAATAAACTTCCAGGGTGTTGGAGGCCAGATATGATATCTCTCCGTCCCCGGGTTTCCACATATTCTTTTGCGCTAGAGAGGCTTCTCTTACCGCTTGATCTGGGCGGTAGTTGGTGACTTTGATGTTCTCAGGAATGTAGGGCATGACGTTTTCAAAAAGAGTATTCTCGCTCTCAATTTCTACGCCATCCAGAATATGCGCAATATATTCTGTTGCTTCTTCCTCTGTCATGTAGTCTGTAATGTCCGCGAAGGTTTGATCAAGCAGTGCCGAAACTTCACTTGTGCTGCCAGGCTCGGCTTCGACTTCCGTTTCAACTTCTTCGGGCATCTCGGAAGCTACAGTCTTTGTTGGGACAAGATGAAGCTCCTGTTGTTGATGTTTATCCATCAAAAAATCCCTTCAGGATACTTGACATAGGCCATATAAATTCGTCAATGCGTGCGCAAAAATTGGTTCTATCACCATTGTACCGAACATAATTGCATCTGTTGGATGATAGCTTGCGACGGAAGGTCTCGTGTTAACATTCTGCGCAGGCTCCCTTTATCTCTTACCCTCATATTTGCGTCCTTGTGGGTAGGGTAGCATATTGTACGGCTCTTGTGAAGTGGCTAAGAGATCCTAAATGCTGCTTCTTGCTCTCTCTGGTAGGAATTTAGCTGGCCTGATTGTGCGCTTTTCGCACCTTCGCGAGGAATGATGATATGATTATGCGTCTGGATGTGATTAGAGATGTGGTTAGGGAAGTCTTTGTATCGTTATAACAAATAGTGTTTTGTCTCAATAAAAAAATGGATAAACGTGTGAAGCCGCATCTTCTCAATGAACAAAAAATAGCTGAGCAAAAAAGCTCTTTATGTAGGCCAGATTCCCTGACGACTGCATCTGGTTCGCTTGCTCTTTCGCCTGCGCGTATTGAGAATGCTGATTATTCCTCCATCTATACCAGCATTTTTTCTACTCTGTTACTGCGTATCACCAGTCGTGTGAGTTTTGTATTGCTCGGTTTCTATCTGGGTGCACATTTCTCCTCGGCGGCGATGGTCGCTTTAGTCCTGGAGTCTTTTTATATTACTGAACTCCTGCTGGCTCCTGTGGCCGGTAGTCTTTCTGATCGTTTTGGACGCAAGCCATTTTTGTTGCTTGCGCCTCTCTGCGGCTCACTGGCCGCTTTATGTCTGTGGGTCAGCACCTGGATCTATCCACGTCCCATTTTCACTCACGTGCATGGGCCGCTGCTTCTGCTGCTGGCTTTGATTTTGTGCGGACGCTTGCTGGAGGGGGTCACGACTGCTTTGAATACTCCTGCCAGCCTGGGATATATTACTGATGCGACTGCTGGCCTCTCCAGGCTGCGTACAAAGGTAATGACAGCCTTCGAGGTGGCTACTGTTGGAGGCATCGCGCTCGCCATCCCTTTTGGTGGCCTGATTAGCAAATGGATGGGGAATCGAGGCTTTCTGGTTGTCATTGGCCTGCACATCTTTAATGCCATTGTTATCGCTATCTATCTCAGGGAGAAGAGTTATCATGAGCAGCAGGCCAACAAATATAACTCTCTCACTGAAAGTGTAAAGATGCTGCGTGATAAGCACATTTTTACGTTTCTGCCGGCCTGGCTCTCCATCAATACGCTGGTTGGTGCCTGGATCACTCTGATTGTGATTATGTTGACCTATGCTAATCCTGCGGCCGACCGACGTTATCCGCATCAATTGTTGTATGGCGGCTTTAGCAAGGATACAGCGACATTAACTTTTGGTGGGTTTTGCCTGTTCTTCTTGCTCGGGATGGCGATCTGGATACAGATTACGCCACGTTTACGACGGACCACCATTATGCTGATCGGCCTGGCAGGACTTGTGCTATGTATTCTCTCGCTAACGCTGATCAATAGCCTGGGTGAGAACCTCTCAACGCTCACTGCACACGATTATCAGGTACTTTTTCCACTACTGTTTGTACTGTTGATCGGGACAATTCTTTTAAGCGGCTTTACACCTGCTTCTCTGAATCAACTGGCTGCTATCGCTGAGCATAAAATGGGCAAGGGTGGCGCGGTAATGGGACTTTATTCTGTGGTGCTCGGAGTTGGCCAGTTAATCGGAGCTTCTCTAGGAGGCGTCTGTATCGATTATGGAGGCTTTTACGGCTTGATGGCTTTCTCTGCCGTTTTAGGGGTCTTCTCCCTTTGTAGCGTCCTTTACATGCGCATCTATCGGCATGATCTCATCTAAGCTGTGCTTCTGCTGGCCTTGCCTGGCCCATCTGATGTGCCAGATATGTGCTTGCAGACGCACACGCAAGCGGAAGAGCCTCGCTCCAGAGGCTCTCCGATGGGACTATTCTCCCTATTAACACAGCTTGCTTGTTGAAAATCTGTTGTTCAGGTGTATACTCATATCTAGCGCAGCATTTTCTTTTGAGATGCTGATGCTATAGTAACGTAATCGAAGGCATCAGTTGTCAAAAGCATAAAGTCATCTGGGAGTAGTTTCTTTGCTGGCAGTATCTCAGGACGCTCCAGTAACGGCTCTAGAAATCCAATTGGTATTTTGAACTGTGTTCCTGAGTCTTCTTGAGGTTGTAATTCGTTACAACAACATAAGTGCATGATTGCCTCCTGGCATTAGGCTCATGCATCAGCTGGATACATACAAATATTAGCGAGGAGATAAAGATAATGGCAGATATCGCATATTGTGTGAAATGCAAAGAAAAAAGAGATATGAAGGACCCCCATCAGATTACTATGAAAAATGGTAAGCCTGCACTGCAAGGTACCTGTACTGTCTGTGGTACAAAACTGACACGTATCCTTTCAAGCCAGAAAGCCTAATCGTATACCACGATTGAAAGTCCCACTGCTACTATTCAAGCAAGTGGGACTTTTTTTGTGCCTGCGACGATATTGGATAGGAGATCTAGTCGCGCTTGAAGTTGAGCGGCGACTTAAACTGCATTTTTACGTTTGCCTTGATCGGAGGAATTTCTGGAGCTTCTGGAGCTGTTAATTGCCCTTTCGCTTGCGCAATCTTATAGGACCATTCGAGCTCCTCTGCAAAGCGTTTCACGCTGGGAAAGCGTTTACCGCCATCTTTTTCGAGCGTGCGGAGGATGACCTTTTCGACATTCTCTGGGCAGTAGACACCGCTCTCTTTGAATGCTGGAGGCGCTACGAAGAGGTGCTGATGAGTTATTTCATAGAATGAGCCCTTAAAGGGCCAGGAGCCGCTGAGCCATTCGTAGACCATGATGCCAAGCGCATACTGATCGCTCCGACGAGATGGTTTTCCCTGAAGCTGTTCTGGTGCTGCGTACGGCGTTGTGCCTTCAAATGCGCGTAGTGAGGAGATAATCGGGCTCAGGCTATGTGAGACGATAGTCGTGCCGAAATCACTGAGCATAATCTCGTTGTTTGGGCCTATCAGGAGATTGTGCGGCTTGATGTCTCGATGGACTAATCCTCGATCGTGAAGGTATTGCAAGGCTTGTACAATCGGCTGGATAAGCTGGATAACTTCTTCCAGTGCGATACGTGTCCCTTTGGGGTAGCGTTGACGTAAGCTACCATGTGGAGCATATTTCATGACCAGAAACGCCACATCATCTTCAATCCCAAAATTAAGTATGGGCACAATGTGTGGATGCTCTAGTTTCGTTAATGCAGCTGTTTGGGTGAGGAACTTCTCGGCGCTCTCGCCGGTCCAACGACCGTAGAGCAGCTTCAGTGCTACCTGGGTATGCTCTTTTTCATCGTAGGCCAGAAAAACCTCTGAAAAGTCGCTCTTGCCCAGAAGCTGCTCTATATGGTAGTTCCCAAGACGCTCATATGTAAATTGACCATTATTCATTTTACTGGCTGTGTGCCAACTCCTCGCATAAGTAAGGAGCAAACATGCTTCTTGCTTAGCTTAAATTGTACTTGTCGACGCGAATAATTGTCAACTAAACAGCTCCGAGTCCCCTAAATAGCTACGAGATTCTCCTGGATGCTTGACAAAACATGACTTAAGCGTTAATATGATGACTGGTAAGTCATAATTTAGAACGTATAGTCAATGCTTTTCTTTTTATGCATGCAGTGAGGAGACAGCCGTATGGAAGCACCCCAGCATCTTTCTCTGAAGGAGAGACAGCGCCGTGAGCGAGAAGATTTAATCTTGCAGGCGGCTGAAGATGTGTTGCTGGAAAAAGGCTATCGCGATACATCCATGGATGAGATCGCGGCTCGGGTAGGTATTGCCAAGGGAACCTTATATTTACATTTTGCGAAAAAAGAAGATTTAATGCTCGCCTTTTTTCGGCGCGAGATGCAGCAAATTTTGGATGAGTTCAGATTGATATGCGCCGAACCCAAGAGTCCTCAAGCCAAATTAGAGGCTATCGTGCGCTCGTTACATCAGAAGCCCTTTGATCGTCATGGACATCTGCTATTCATTCTCATCAACAACGAAGATTTCCAGATCACCTTAAAGCAGCAATCGAAATCGGTCCTGAGAGAGATCTCGAATGAAGTCTCGACCGTCCTGGACGAAGGGAAAGCGCTCGGAGACTTTGACGCAGCCATCCCAACGCCCATCATGGTCGGGAGCTTTTTCAGTCTTTTCTCGCCACTGATCTACCGTTTCCAATCCTCTGGATCGTACTCGCACGCTGACGTTGTGCGCTTCATCGAATGTATCTATTTTCGAGGTATTGGAGGGAAGTACACGCTCAAAATCTCATCATGAGAAATTATCTAAGTGAGCTATTTGTGAGTTCAGTATCGACGTGTTGAGCTACTTGTTTTGAACTGATCTTTTCAAGTTGCCTTACATCATGTGTCTCTGGTTGATCCGTCCGTATGGACAGATCTCGTTGTTTCTGAGCTTGTTTTATCGCACCTTTTTTCTGTTCGGCTAGCACAAGATGTTTTTGTGCTCCGAGTTTGCTATACCAGTGACGCATATCTAGTAGGCGGCGATAGATCCAATAGATAATGGGGAGATAGACGAAGTCATGCGTCTGCATTGAACGTATCGCCTGTCCGCCGAAGCCACTTTTAAAGACATACACCCCCCACATTGGTTGACCTTCTTCCAGGAGGTCTGGAATGCCCCGGAAGTTATAGAACCAGCAGCCCTGTTGTTTCGCCCACCGAAAGGCTGTCCATTGCAGGAGATGGTTGGGCATGCGATCGCGCTGCTCATTGCCTGAAGCTCCATACATATACCAGCACCAGCGTCCTTGGGTGACGAGGAGAGCCGCAGCCAGTGGCTTGCCATCATATTCGGCGATGAGTAACCTGGATCTCTCACCATAGAGTGTCAGCACACGCTCATAGAAGGATTTATTATAGACAAAGAATGAATCCCGCTCGCTGGTGGTATGAAGCAGGTCGTAGAAGATATCCAGTTCAGCCGACGAATTGCCGTGACGCACCGTGACCTCTTTGCGGCTTGCTTGACGGATACAATAGCGCCAGGTCTTCTTCATGCCAGCCAGTAGTGTCTGCTCATCAGGGCGGATATCCAGTATCCACTCATGACGCAAATGGCGAGCGTTGGGATTGCATACAAAACCATATTTTTCAAGGGCTGTCAACCAGAGAACGTTATCAGCGGGGACGCCAGGCTCAATCTTGAGCATAAATACGTGATGCTTCTGTGCCAGCACCTGTACAAACTTGAGCAAAGTATTCAGCGCGAGAGTATCAGGGTTGTCGATAATTGGACCTCGCGGAGCGTAGAAGTAGCCAATTTTTAGGGGCGAGATATGAGTGATAATGATCAACATTGCCGCACACAGCTTCCCCTCTGCATCGATTACTCCACAGCGCAGTACATCGTGTGCACGAACAGGAAGCAATTCTCCCCACTCATACGTCTGTGTGATATTGCAATACGTTGATGCCGAAATAAAATCATTCCATTGTTGACGATCAGTAATAATTTGTGCTTGCATAGAACCTCAAATCTGCTAATCAGGCCGTCATAGTTTTATGGCAGGTGTGAGGAATAATGCTATTCAGGAGTTAGAGCTAACCACAACATATCCTCTCCCCACATCTTCGGAGCATAAAGCATATAGCTATTATAACAATATGATCGTCATCTATTGTAAAGCTGAATATATCTAGCAAATTTGTACTATGCCCATTTAAAATATGTAAATTCATAAATGCTAAAAATATAATATATAAAGTTAATAAATCGAAAAATGTAACTATACAGTGCCAAAAAAATTGTTAATGTTACTACGTAATTACGTAAATTCGTAACATATATAAAAAATAAATAATAAGTCTTAGAGTTCGAATTCGAACTCTAAATAAATCTTCTAAATAAAATTACTATTCGTAAGTACGTATACGTAATACGTAATTTTATATTTATATAAAATTTTAGAATCTGTATATATACGTAATTACGTATTACGTATACGTAGCAATCTTTTCCCCTCCAAATATGTTGGATATTTGAAAGTCTACCCAGTCTTCGTTGATCGCGTGAGTATTACCAGGTGTGCAGCTAAAAAGTCTACCAGGTTATCCTTTTAGGATATCAGGTAGACTTGATTTTTAAGACGAAAGAGTCTACCGAGTCTCCTTCATGTGAGCAGATGAGAGAGTCTACCGAGTCTCCTTCATGTGAGCAGATGAGAGAGTCTACCGAGTCTCCTTCATGCGAGCAGATAAGAGAGTCTACCGAGTCTCCTTAAAAAAATTTCAAGCAGCGACTTTTTTATAGTTACTTTTCCTGGTTAAGCCAACTGGTGATTAACGTATAAGCCAGACTTAATGGCGGAGGGAGTCCAGGTAATGTTTCGCGTGTAAACCAGCGGGCATCGTCCAACTCATCATCCTGAGGTTGGAAGGTTCCAGACTTATATTGTGCTATGAAGCCGACCATCAACTGGCTAGGGAAGGGCCAGGGCTGGCTATTTATATATTGCAGATTTTGGATTTCAAGTCCTGTCTCTTCTTTTACCTCTCGATGGACACATTCTTCCAACGTTTCTCCAGGCTCAACGAAGCCAGCGATCAAGCCATAGCGCTTGCCCCAACCTGGTTTGTGTCCCATGAAGATGCGGTCGCCGTCCTGAATGAGGACAATAATGGCTGGTATGACTGGTGGATAGGCGTTGTAATGGCCTCTGGGACATTGTTTTCCCCAGGTTTTCTCGATGTTTGTCAGGGGAGTGGCACAGATAGGACAGTAATGACTGCTTTCTAGCCAACTCATGATCTGTGAGGCGTATGTGGCGATGTTGTATTCAACCTCCGAGATGATGCTGTAGAGCTCGCGTAACCCGACGGCCTTCCAACCTGCTGGGAGTAGCTGTTCTGGATCAATTGTGCTTGCCAGGCATGGTTGACCGTTCAACTTGCCTAGAAATATGATGGGATCGTGCTTGATATTTGTGAGTAGCTCTGCTTTTCCCTGAATGAGTCTATTGTCCTGATCCAAATCCTGGATCAGCAGTTTTTTATCTTGGAGGAGAAACCAGAGAGCTGATTCGGTTGGGAGTGGAGTTGGAGGATATACGCGCTCAAAGACATTGTTTTCGTGTGCTTTATCCATAGGAAGCCCTGCATTTTCCATTGTCTATTTACCTACTGATTCGTTATGCTAGTTGCGACATTGAGAGGTTTGTGAAGTTGATGATGGAGACTTTTTTGAGTTTAATTGTATAGTATCACACCGAGGACTTGCCTGATGATCCTTTGAGAAAAGCTGTTATCTGGCTACGTTGCAGTGCCACAGCATTGTGTATATAATATATAAAAATGAATCTAAATAATTTATCTGAATAATGTTTTTATGTGGCTGGGTGTTTGGTTTCCTGCTATGGAGTTGTCTATCATGTATTTACGATCAATTTATAATGATCATCAGCCGTCAACTGTGCGTATCGTTTCACCTTTATCATCTGCTTCTGACCATTTTTATCCTACGATTGCCGCGGCGCTTGCCATGTCTCAAAGCGGTGATACTATCCTGATCAGGCCGGGATGCTATCGGGAATCTGTCGTTATCGATAAGGCAATCTCCCTCATCGGGGATGGTGATCGAGCACAGATTGTGCTTGAGAGCAATAATCGTCCCTGTCTCACTTTGAGAGCCCCGGGTATTTATGTTGAAGGACTGACAGTGAGCGTGCGCAGCAGCCTCAACCGAGAAAGCTATCTCTACGGAGCCATCGATATTGCCAGAGGACAGGCTGAAATCGTTAATTGTGACCTCTTTTCATCCTCTTATGCGTGCCTTTATATTTCTGGACATGACACTGTAGGGACTGTACGCAGTTCTGCTATCCATGACAGTTCTGGCTATGGCGTATTGATCGCGACTGTGAGCCGAGGTATGCTTGAGCAATGTGAGATCAGCAAGAACGTCTTTGCTGAAGTAGCGGTTATCCAGAATAGTGAGGTGCTGTTGCAGGACTGTATCATTTCGCACGGGAAAGGCTATGGCCTGCTGGTGACCGAGTGCAGCCTGGGACGGGTACAGCATTGCGATATCTCGCAGAACGCGCAAGCAGGTGTTGCAATCTGTGAGGGAAGCGAGGCTGAAATCTCTGCCTGTACATTGCACGATGGCCGAGCCTCCGGAGTAACTTTCCGGCAGGATGCTCATGGCGTGATTGAGCATTGCGAGATCTTTGCTAATACAAGCTCGGCTGTAGAAATTAAACAGCATAGCGATCCCATCGTCCGCAATTGTAGGATTTATAAAGGGAAATGGGCAGGTATCTCTGTTAGTGCAGGCAGCCAGGGGATCATCGAGGATTGTGATATCTTTGATAACATCTTAGCCGGCATCGAAGTTTCCTGGGAGAGTGATCCCATCATCTGTCGCTGTCGTATCCAGCATCATGCCTATCAAGGGATTGCTGTCTTTCACCGGGGACGTGGCACCGTAAAAGATTGTGATCTTCGCAAGAATGATCTTGGTCCCGTATTGATCGAAGCTGGCTCCCAGCTTTGCCTGGAGCACAATTACGAATAATTACTATAGCGCTTAGATGAAATTCCTTGCTCCTGGTTATCATCCGAACCACACCCTTTGAGGTGCTCCTGGTTGGTATTTTGCTGCGTTAGCTCTGTGAGTATCTCTTAGAGGGGATGCTTCTCTGAAAGACAGGTTTCACAGAACGGTCCAGAAAGATATAGCCAAGCGTGATTGCGCTCATCAGAATACCGAAGAGAGGGCCTGCCAGATGGATATCCTGATAGGAGGGAAGTGTAGTAAGAAACAGCTCATAAAGAATCTCGGCTATCTCGTAGGCGGCCGTCAGCCAGAAGGCCCAGAATCGGACGGTCCACAATCCATAGACCACCGCCATCCCCACCAGGGCTCCCACCAATGATGCGATAAAGTCGCGTGGATCATGTAATGTAAAGAAAAGCAGCCCAATACAACTTAGCACTCCGAACAACTCAAAGAGGGCCAGTCTTTTAATCCCTGCCGGGCAACCTTTGTAACTTATTTTCATGGTAAACTATCATCCTTATTGCTGCATAATATTTCTATCATTATACATATATACTCATTATTATAATGATAGCAACAAACTTATATTTGCTCCAAAGCTTTGAAAAAAGCTTTTTCTTTTAAAGAGAAAATAGATGCTTATTAAAATATAAACTCTTTTAGAGTAAAAATCAATAAATATCTCTTTCTTTAGGTATTTTATATTGACATTTTTGGATTTGGAAGAGCATACTATCACCATTGCCTTGTGCCATAATGTTTATTTGTGCTTGCTATGAGAAGAGGTCCTTATGGTTAAATCTGCGCGACCCCAACGAAGTAATCGTTCGCCGCTATCGTCGGTGTTGACGCTTGCCTGGTGGCGTTGGAAGCAAACGAGATTTTTACTCAGTATGATTGCCCTGGGGATAATTGCATCCGTCATTATTGCCTGCTCGATACCTCTTTTCACAGATATTATGACCACGGCTGGTCTCCGTAACACGCTGCGTGAGACGCCTGATAGCTCAGAAATTGAGGCTCATGCCACTACAGTTGGCATATCTTCATCAGTCATCAAGAAGGTCCAGAGGGACTTTGAGAGCATTTTGCAACCTGGATTTGGTTCTCTGCTTCAAGCGCCCGATTTTGAAATGTCCTCTTCAGACTTTTCATTTGCGCCGTCATCGGGAATACCCTCGAAGAACAACTCGCTTGTGATGCTGGGTGCTGACCTTACACAGGCATCCGGGCATCTCAGTAACCTCAAGGGACATATGGCTGGTGCCAGTAGCGGTCAACCGTTGTCGCTGGAGGTCATAATGACCACGGCAACAGCGAAGAGTCTTCATCTCACGGTTGGTTCTACCTTGCCACTACAGCTCAATTATTTAGCCCGTCCGATAGCCACGAATGATTTTAACAACAATGGATCTTTTGACTCTCCGCAGGAAAAGGTTGCCAACGTCACGGTGCATGTGGCGGGATTATTTGATATCAATACAGCGAACACATCCTACTGGCACGGCGCAAACTTCCAACCATTGGTTACCGGCTCTGGCAGCGCACCCATTTCTACATACATAATGTTAGCCTCGAACAGCAGCCTGATCGCGCTTTTTGACTCTTTACAGTCGCAGAAGCAAGCTGATGCTATCTTCTCCTCAGCCGGTGACTACAACCTGATCTGGTACTATCATATAGACCCATCTCAGATTGTGGTTGGGAAGCTTGATCCTCTTTTGAGTGCCCTATCGAATGTGCAGAATCAGTTTCAGGCCTCCTACAATGATGATATATCTCTACGCGAGGAATCGAATAATGCCCCCTATCTATGGGATATGGCGCTGACGAGTCCTCTCTTCAGTAGTCCACAGAATCCCAGTGAACTGATGAGTTTTGAGAGCCGGATCGCAGTGGCCCAGATTCCCATTGCTGTGCTGGGTATGATGATCATGGTGCTGATCCTCTTTTTTGTAAGCTTGATGATGGGACTCTTAGTCGAACGTCAGAGTGATACGATTGCACTCCTGCGCTCGCGTGGTGCCAGCCGCAGTCAGATTTTCTGGTCACTTATGACACAAAGTATTGGCTTAGGAATCGTCGCCTTAGTGCTTGGTATCCCGCTCTCCTTACTTGCGGTCTACACACTCTCAAAGAGGATCCTCCCGACCAACACGCAAGATTCCTTGAACGTCCTCACTGGTAACGCCGATGCCGTGATCACGACTGGGATTCTTTACGCCTTTTCGATTGTGTTTATCGTCTTGTTGACTATGGGCTTCGCCATCTTCAGCGCCTCGCGCTCAGACGTTCTTGCGCTACGACGTCAATCATCATCGCGCACGCAGCGCCGTCCGCTCTGGCAGCGACTCAACCTGGACCTCTTAGCGGGCATCATCGCGCTTGCCGGTTATGGAGTCTCATTTTACCTGACAAGCCTGGGGAACGTCCTTCAGGGAGATGCACAGATATTGATCGCCAATCCACTATCGATTATCACTCCCTTCTTTCTCATCATTGGCTGTATGTTCCTCTTCTTGCGCCTCTTTCCATTATTATTAACCTTTATTACCTCGCTGGTTGTGCGTGGGCGGGGAGCGGTCTCAATGCTGGCTCTGGCGCAGATTGGACGTTCGCCCAAACAGGCGATCCGCATGGCGCTACTATTAGCTTTAGCTGTAGCCTTTGCGTTCTTCACCCTGGTCTACATGGCCTCGCAGACGCAGCACATCCAGGACATCTCTATCTACGAGGTTGGAGCTGATTTCGGTGGACAGTATACCCAGTCAAACACGCAGCGGGATGCCACCGGGGTCACCAATCTGTATACGCACATGCCAGGAGTCCTCTCGGCCAGCTCGGGCTACGTCGCGCAGGCCGTGGGTGGGAAGGGTGGCATGGTGATGGATGTGCGTGCTGTCGATGCTTCGACTTTTGCCTCAGCTGTGCTCTGGCCTAGCGAGCAGGAGTCGAAAGCAGGAACGAAGTTGCTGGCGCAAGAAGCGCAACAGAGAAAAGGCGCGATCGAACGTAATCTTATCCCATCGATTATCGACACACGCACGGCCAATCAGCTCTACCTGCACGTCGGCTCGCCGCTCACCGTTCACATGTCGGGATTAAATGTGACCGATATGGATACAATTGTGATTGGGATTATCCCGCACGTCCCCACGGTCAACGATCGCATCGGAGTAGGAGGGAAGAACACCGTCATCCCGGGAAGTATCATCGTGGACTATCCAACCTACGAAACCATCTACGACACAGCTCTCAAGAAAAGGAACTTGTCGGTGTTGGCTGTCGACACTCCTGCGATCAACCACGTCTGGCTGCATACCAATGCGGATGCAATTTCGCTGACAAATATACGTTTAGCTTTAAAACAGCCCACGTACACCCTTCAGAATCTGCTGGATCGCTGGTCAATCCTGTCCTCCTTGCACAATGATCCGTTATATCTCATCCTATCGGGACTACTCATCATCGGAACAATCACAGCCTTACTCCTCGCATTTGTTGGAGACCTGCTTGCCTCCTGGCTAAGCGCACGCGTACGCCTGACAAACTTCGCCATCCTGAGAGCCATCGGAACCACGCCGAGCGAAGTTGCCAGTATGCTAACCTGTGAGCAAGGCATCGTTTACGCGACCGGCCTCCTGCTAGGGATCGGCTTTGGAGCTATCTTATCTGCCACCGTCATCCCGGCGCTCTCGCTCACCGACGTGAACAGCACGCTTGCCACCAGCGACCAATTCTATGCACTCCAGACAGCCTTCCCAACCAGCATCGTCGTCCCAGCGACCCTCTTATGGGGACTCGTCATCGTCGTCGCGCTCTACGGTATCGCACTCACCATGATGGTGCGCATCGTCTCCGCTCCCACCATGAGTCAGACGCTCAGGCTGAACGAGGATTAGAGAGTCAATTATTGCTGGAGAGCAATAGTCGTTGAACGTTTTAACAAGAACCACATTGAAAACAAGTAAATGCATGAGATAATAAAGAATCCTAGAGATCCAGCTACACTAAAAAATAATGCAGCAGCAGGTAGGTTAGAATTATTGTTGTAAAAAAATGGAAGGATAAAAAGTATCACGACGGTATAGAAGGGGATACCACTGAGAAAAACGATACCTCTTTGAGTGGAAAGTTCTTTATGTCCAAAATGTTTGCTTAGAAACCTGACTTCAAAGAAGATAAAGGCCACTTCTAAAACAATAAAGAGGATGGTTAGCCCCAACCCGTAGAAGCTGGCAGGAACAGATGGCTTTTGACTTTCTGGTATAAGTTGTAGAGACGCAAAAAAAGCAAAAAAAATGCCTGCGCACAAGATGATAAATACGGTGGCTGGCAAAAAAATGCGTAAGAGCGAACGAGCTGCTGAATCTCTCTTTTCAGGGGTGATTTTTTCTCCCTCCTTCGGGGGAGGAAGTAATTCATGCTCGTGAAGAAAAAACTTTACGAGCATTGATGTATTCACTAGCAAAAATGATGTAAGGAAGAGCATATTCATCAGGCAACGTGTTCAGGAGACGGCGAGACGGACTCATGCTTATCTTCACGATATTTGAGCACCAACGCGGTTGCACGTGCTATCCACAGGCCGATTGAGACAATCACCAGATCAATCGCAAGAGCCGTAAGCGTTGGGTTGAGCGCAAAAGGAATGTGCCCTTTTGTAAAGTCGCCATTAGCATAAGCGGCTCCCTCGCGCAGGAGTATGGTCAGGAGCCAGATCGCCAGATACAGGAAGCCACCTTTCATCCATAGCGCACCAGTAGTCTGATCGTGCCAGAAATGGATCGAGCGCATCAGCAGGAAGCCCCCTGCCAATCCAATCAGCAGTGCGGGAAGCGCTAAGATGAGCGCAAGCGTATGCGTGAAAAGTGCGTTTGTGCTGAACAAACTTACGACAGAAAAAAACACAATCACTGTTGCTATACTTACTGCGCGCACTGGCCGTACAGGTTGGGGGCGTAGACGTCGGTAGATAATGTATATAGCTAAAAGGATAAAAATCCCTACAGGCAATACTTGTTGCATGAAAAGGTCCTTTCTTAAAGGTCTTTTTATTTGTCGTCAATTAATAGCATGCTCATTCATGAGTATAGATGAAAGCTTCTCAAACGTCATCACTAAAAGGTGTAATTTTTTTCTCCCTCCTTCGAGGGAGGGAGCAATTCATGCTTATGAAGAAAACACTTTTGAACGATCCCTAAACGATACCTGGACGACTGCTAAAGTGAAGCATAGATAAGTCTTTATTTGCTATAATTTGGGGATGATGAGAGTTTGTATAGCTAAGGAAAGAATTTTTAATCTATTTCTTATAAGAAAGTGGATATATAGAAGATGGAAAACAGAAATGTTAAGTATGGGCCTAGAGCACCAAGGTCTAAACAAGCCGATAACTCAAGTAGCCAATCCTCAGCGAATCCCTTAATGAGTGACTCTGGAAGAAGGGGAGACACAGATGCAGTTCCTAAGGGAGATAAGAAAAAAACCGATGTGGGAAGCCGTTCTGCATCAGACCCCCTTGATAAAGATGTGCTCCGTCGATGGAAGACAATGGCACAGCTAGAGCCGAATGCGGCTAGAAATGAAGGGAGATTAGGAGCGAGCACGAGGGGAGAGAGGGGGCTGAGAAGGGTTCCAATTGATCAAAGTACTTCCCTGCGCTCTGATATACGACACGCATTAGATGTGCAGCAGGGAAGTTCAAGATTCTCCACGTTAGGCCGCCCAGACAAAGCAATTTTACGTCAAGAGATTCCAGAAGTAAATACTGGTACTCCGCAACTGGGGCAAGTGCCTGGAAGCACAGAAGGTACATCATCATTCCGCCAAGAAACAAGACAACCGAGTGAGCATCTTGATCACCCAGACACTAAGAAACTGGAAAGCTTGCTACAATTTATTAAGAAGTCCTATGGAGATCCCAGCGATCTCATTTCTCAACACCGATCGACGTTAGACGGCAATTATGTAGAAGTTACGCTGAACCCTAATGAAATGAGAAGTATCAACAGATCTCTTATCGGTGGGGTACCCGAAACATATACTCTGCCATCTGAAGATTGGAGTCGCCTTAAAGGAGTCATAGGTACGAATAGTAAAGATATAGGTGGTCCTTCACAACATGAATTGGCTGACGGTTTTGAGAAAATAAGTCAAATAATTCAACAAGATATACAAGCTCAGGCAGTACCTGGTCGAGACATTAAGCTGAAACAAGAAGAACCTACACATGTGCGCTATGTAATAAGAGATGCAAGCAATAATGAAAAAATATACAATGTATCTCGTGATGGACATTCCAAATTAGAGAATCTGATTAACGCTAATAGAAGCACGAAAACCGAACAAGAGGAAAAAGCGAGTGCAATTCCCGAAGGCTGGTAGGTCTTTTATGAAAGCTTAACCTGTTAGGGCCACACTATGGCCTCTCTATTCCTTGTTGTTCGATGGGAGTAGTATTCCTTAAATAGATTCATCTAAGGATGCTGCAAACTCTTCAGTTTTTTATAACAATGCCGATAACCTCTCCAAAGTAGGCAAAAGCCCTTGACAAGAAATCGATTTCTCAGCATACTCTTGTCAGAGAAATCGATTTCCCAGACAGTTCGGACGGCCGAGGCTTGATTTCTCTTGTGGCGCAACGGAGCGACATAGTAGCCAATTCAGTAAGAAAGAGTGCAGCTATGAGAGCAAAATTGACGATCCAGGATATTGCACGTCTGGCTGGAGTGTCCAAGGCGACGGTTTCGCGGGTACTGAATAATAAGCCGACGGTCGATCCTGAGATTCGCGAGCGGGTGATGAAGGTTGTCAATGAGCGTGGATTTGTACCCAGTATTACGGCGACTGTTTTGCGTGGAGGCCGGGCACAGCTGATTGGTGTCCTGGCGCCTCCGCTGACGTGGCCTTCGGTGCCAGAGATTATGCGCGGCGTGGCAGCCGTGGTCGAGCACACACCCTACGAGATTGTGCTCTACACGATCAGTCAGACGCGTGATCACAGCGAGATCCTTGATCGTATTCTGGCGATGAAGTTGACCTCTGGACTCCTGGCCATCTGTCCGGGTCATCTCGCGGATCACCTTGTCCACCTGCACGAGCAAGGCTTATCTGTTGTGACGATCGATGATCAGGAGCTGCCTATTCAGACTCCATGGGTTGGTACCGATAATCATGCGGGCGCATATGAGATTACCAGGCATCTGCTGCAACTGGGACATCGTCGTATTGCCTACATACAGGGACCAGGCGAGTTTCGGTGCGTGCGTGAGCGCTATGATGGCTACGCTCGTGCGCTGACCGAAGCGGGCATCGAGCTTGATCCCGCGCTGGTAATTGGAGGAGGAGAATTTAGTATTCAAGGCGGAGAGGCCAGCGCTCGGACGATTTTTTCTCGGCCTGTCAGTGAGCGGCCCGATGCGATTTTTGCGGGAAACGATCAGATGGCTTACGGTGTGTTGCGTGTGGTTGATGAGTTTGGCATTCGGGTGCCAGCCGATGTGGCTGTGGTAGGCTTCGATGATATCCCGCTCGCGGAGCATATGCAGCCACCATTGACGACTATCCGTCAGCCGCTCTTCGAAATGGGAGTGACCGCAGCGGAGCTGCTCCTATCTATCATTGACTCGCGACTACCATCGACGGCCGGCCCGCATGGTGTTGATTTCGCATCTTCTCTCGCTACAAAGGCGCAGCGAGAAGCACCTATCCGCAAACTCTTGCCCAATCAACTGATAGTTCGCTCATCGTGTGGTACTATGCCAGGACTAGCCAATCGGCGTCCGCCCATCATCAATCCCGGTATTCTGATGGGTGTACTTCAGGATCAGCATACTTAGAGGAGGATTAATTGAGTATTTCTCATGACGCGAGCGTATTGACAACCTCGCAGGAAGTTATTAGCGCTTCATTTCCCAAGGATTTCATCTGGGGAGCCGCGACGGCAGCGTATCAGGTGGAAGGTGCTGCCCACGAGGATGGACGAGGTCTATCGATCTGGGATCAATTCTCTGCTACGCCTGGCAAGACCTACCAGGGAGATACCGGCGATGTTGCGACCGATCATTATCATCGCATGCCTGCCGATGTTGCCCTGATGAAAACATTGAACCTGCAGGCCTATCGCTTCTCCGTCTCCTGGTCGCGTGTGCTGCCACAAGGGACTGGAGCGCTTAATCCGGCGGGCCTGGATTTCTACGAGCGTCTGGTGGATGAGCTGTTAGCACAGGATATCACACCCATGTTGACGCTCTATCATTGGGATCTTCCCCTGGCGCTGCACGAGCGTGGTGGCTGGGAGAATCGTGATACCGCTTATGCCTTTGCCGATTATGCAGAGATCATGGCGCGCCGCCTGGGCGATCGTGTCAAGCACTGGCAGACGCTCAACGAGCCATGGTGTGTTGCCTATCTTGGCTACGGATCAGGCATTCACGCGCCTGGCAAAAAGGATCCTTCTGTCTTAGGAGCGGTCGGACATCATCTGCTGCTCGCTCACGGATTAGGTGTGGCGCGTTTACGGCAACATTGTTCGTCGGACACAAAAGTTGGTATCACGCTTAACTTCACGCCGGCCTATGCTGTCGATCAGCATCCGAGCACGCTGGCGGCTGTCGAAAAAGACACACGTGGCAATAGCTGGTTTGGTGATCCAATCTTTCGCGGCCAGTATCCAGACGGCCTCTTCGCAGACCTCAAGACCAAAGAGCCCACCATCGCTCCCGATGATTTCGCCATCATCGGAGCGCCGCTCGACTTCCTGGGTGTCAACTACTACACGCGCAGCGTCTACCAGTATAATCCCACCTCTGGCAAGGGCGAGATCGTGAAGCATCTACCGAGCTCAAAATACACTGCGATGGGATGGGAGATCTATCCTCAAGGAATGACCGAGCTCCTTGTGTGGCTGCATCAGAGATATGCTCCACCGACCCTGCTGGTTACAGAAAACGGAGCCGCCTTTGATGATACCTGGGATGGAAGCAGCGATGAAGTTAATGATGCCGGACGCTTATCCTACATTCACGACCACATCGAAGCCGTCGGAGAGGCTATCAAGCAGGGAGTGCCGATGGGGGGATACTTTGCATGGTCTCTCATGGATAACTACGAGTGGATGGATGGCTACAGCAAACGCTTCGGCATCATTTATGTCGACTATCCTACGCAGCGCCGTATTGTTAAGGATAGCGGTCGCTGGTATGCCAACCTGATCAATCCTTAATCTCTTATTGCCCAACTCAGAACCTTCACGGCCAAACGTAGCGTTCGATGTTACGTTTGGCTTCTTTCTCCATGAAGTGCCATGATCATTGGCAGAGCATTATCTTATTTTGTAGAACTGAGCATCTGTAATAGCTGCTGCTGGAAATGATCAGCTGCTTGACGGGTTGCCGGTTTATCCCGCACAAAGATACGTACAATGGGATGATCAAAGACCGAATAGCTTTCATCGGCGTCACTATCGTTAAAGGTGAAACCCCATAGATGGGGAGGATCTGTGAACTGGGCAACCAGGTGAAAGCCTAGTTTCTCGCTTAGCAGGAGCTGGTAGTAGTGTGTGGTCATGGGATAAATCTTTGGCAATTGCATGACAGGCTTATCGTTGCGATCTGATGCCATTACAATGACATCGCTGTGTGTTATCGAGCTGACCAGCGTCTGAAGCTTTATAAAGGAATCGCCCTCATACATATCCACGCCAGTGGCAGGCATACGGAAGAAAGTATCAGGCAGTTTGCCATCCAGTGGAAGTGGCAGCCGGGCGTCGCCCTGTTCATACATGATCGAGCTGCCTGAGGGAATGTGATTGAACATCCAGTCGGACGCCTGAATGAGTGTATTCGTACTGTGATAGACATTCACCAGTGCCAGACCTTGAAACATTGTCCCTATCACTACCAGAGAGGTAACTGCATAGGCTAGCCAGCTCCACGAAAGCTGATCGTATCGCTCACGGACTTTTATCGAGCGTATCCAGGCGCTCAACACGGCTGCCGCGATCAAGGTGAGCAGAGGATAGATTGGCAGCATATAGCGCATAAACTTGACATAAAAGCTGCCGGTAATACTGGCATAAGCGACGATCCAGGTGATCACAATCGGCCACAGTCCGGCTCGCCGCCTGATCATGCGGTAGAACAGCCAGAGCAATCCGCAGCCAGCGACCAGACCCATCGTCGGCCCCAATCCCCACAGTACCAGATTTTTCGCCTGATATGCATAGGGAAGAGTCGGTGCAAATTGAATGATATACGTCACCCCGGAATTGCCTATAGACATTTGCCCTTGCTGCATGAGATTCTGTACGAAGTTCTGCCGATCGAGCAAAGCGTAGGGCATAACGATCAGGAAAGTCAGACAGGTGGTTAGAGTGGATAATCCAAGCGAGATCAAGGCCGAAATCAGCGTCTGTCGAGACCAGCGTAGCAGGATCGCAGTCACTATCGGAACGGCCAGAGGGGCTGCGCTGAACTTTGTTGCCAGAGCCAGTCCATAGCCCAATCCAATGAGTAGAGCCACGCGGTAGGGAGCGCTTGTATTCACCAGCGTAACGCATCCAAGCAGTGTTAGCATCACAAAAAAGAGCAGCATCCCATCAACCGTGCTATAGTGAGCTTGCTGTATCTCAAAAGGAGTAAATGTGACAAGTAGTGCCGCCAGCAAAGACATAGGCCAGGGGGAGAAGCCATCTGATAGCTCATCCTGACATAAACGCAGCCCCAACCAACCAGTCAGCAGAATCGTGCCAGTTTCAAAGCTGGCTGATAGATAGCGTCCCACCAGCGTCAAATGATCCAGGATACGAGCATCCGGAAAAATAGTGGCGAGCAGATGTCCAATCAGAGCTAGCAGATAAATGGGAAATGATCCATAGTAAAACAGGTGCGGATTGAGTGGCGATGTGATCGGATTGAGAAATTGTCCGATGCTTTGCGGCCAGCCAATATGTTGTGCATACGCGACGATATAGGGTTCGTCAGGATGAAAATTATAGCCTTGATCCCAATTGAGTCCATAGGTGCGCAGCACAAATCCCAGCCCTGCGATCCCCAGCAGAGCGAGAGCGTACCACTGAGAAATGCGTTTCGGTGTCGAGGATCTCTTCAAAAATGCATCAAGATCCATAAAAAGAAATCCTCGAGGAGTTTGGCCGTCTGTTCTCTTGAATAAAGATCAGAGATGTAAATTTGATAATAATCAACCTATATACACCTTCGTACTGTAAATTAATCCTTATAATCACAGTATAAAGATCTTAAAAAATGCTCCCGTGTTCACCAATGACTGAGTGGTTACGTATCTTTTAAGGGTTCCTGGTCTGTTCAAGGGTTAATGGACCCTGTTGGGTAAGCTCGTTGAGGCGGACGGTAATAAATTCGCCAAATGTATGATTGCTGAACGTACTGTTGTCGAACGAACTGCCGTACTGATCATTGAATGGTCCAGTCAAACGATGCGCGAGTTCCTTGTTCGTAAAATTGCCATGGCTAGCCGTAGCATTACTGCTGGTATCATTGGTTCTGCTTAGCGCCTTTTCCGCCGCCCTTTCTGCAAGGTAAGCGCCAATACTTACAAACTGCCACTGTGCGTTGTCAACAATGGCGTTCGCTGGAAAGGGGACTTTGTCGAAGAGGTAATTTCCAAATGTTGAAGAAACGACATTTGAGGCGAAGGCTGACGGGAGAAATCGTCCGGCCAGCACTGAGGGAAAGGCAGTACCCACGGCTCCGAGGGCAATAGCAAGAGCGGCCTTACCTGTCCAGGTACGTGTCAACCTTGCCACTCTGGTATTCAGATCACCCGCTTTCGTCATTGCTCTGCCAGACCAGCTGGCAGGGGGACCACTTGCTCTTTGCTCTTTACCAATCTGATCTTTCCAATCGGTAATTCGATTATCTATTTTTCCACTCGTTACGCCAATGAATTTCTGGAACTGGTTATCACCGGAAGCTTCTTTAAGCTTGTCAGTCATCTCACTAATTCTGCTTTCTAACGCGCTTATATGTTTTAAATCACGAAAGATATCCTCTGCCATTTCCGAATGTCTTGAGTCACCATCTGCATTAATCTTTAACCTTCTGAGTAAGTTTCGTGCATCCGCCTTGACAGAATCGTCGACTGATGATCTGCTGTCGTGCCGTTGTACGAGGACGCCTTCCTCTGTTCTTCTTGGGTTACGAGTCATCTCAATTGGGGGACCACCATGTTGGTGCGAGGATTCTGGGGTGTCATGTACTTCGAAGATTCTGTCCGACAATTCCTGATCGTTGAATTGTCGGGAGAAGCCTGGGGAACTGCCTTCGCCAGCTCTACTTAATAGAGACGCGACATTAGCAAGTTTTGTAAACTCTCGAGCCTCGTGGCTGGTTAGTTCGGTTGTAGGGTGTAATTCTGAAGGATGATCTGAATACGGAGCGATATCACGGATAGCTTGTTTTCCTTGCACCTCTGACTCGATAGTGTGTGAAGTAGGTGCGTCCAATACTTGTGATGAAGATGGTACATTCTCATCACGTTCTTTCGATGATGATCTGGAGATAGTACGGAGGACGTCTGTGGCAGCGTTCTGTGACCCGGTACGACGTAACGTAGCTGTATTTAAATCACGATCTCGTATGGAAGATTCTGCGAGGTCACGCACAACATTTGTTATAGCGTTCTGTGACTCTCTACGGCTTAAAGCAGGTGATTTGTCTGAAACATCTTCTTGTGATGCTGACTTGGCGCCAGGATAAGTTGTATCTTTTAAGTTGCTTGCTGATCCGCGGGGCGTAGGACGACGATCCATAGAACGTTTCTCCTTTATACCTTTATATATGAATAGTTTTCAATCCCTTTCGACAAGGGCTTGCAGGGTGAAATCCTGCTAATACGCTTAAAAAGCCGATCTACACCGATGCTTTAGCCGTAAGAACGCATGACGATTTGACCGTACAAGTGCACGGCCGTAAAAATTAAAGATTGACATCTTTGTCAGGATAAACGCAATCGCGTCACAATCGGGAAACTGGTTGCTGGCACTGCAAATATTATAAATAGTACTGAATTCGCTTTCACTTATGCCAAGTATAGAAGATGATAGTCCTTTATGTCAAGAGTTTTATGATATAGTTGATAAATTTTGTCAATATTAGCCCAGGTTGTGGATCGAAGCCTGTTGAGACCTCATTAGAGTGAAAATCATACTGGTAAACATGACCTCTGAACAACCATATCTTACTCTGGAAGAACGTGCATCTTGTGGGAAGGGACTAAAAAGTGGTAGAGTTAGCATATGGAAACGAAGCAGCAAACATCACCTGATATTTTTCGATCTGACTGCTTGTCGCGGCAAGTACTGGGATTGATCTCGGACCAGTGGACGCCTCTGGTTATCTACGCATTGCAAGAGGATACAATGCGCTTTGGCCAACTGCTCAAGCGTATCGACGGCATCTCAAAAAAAATGCTGACCCAGACATTGCGAGCCATGGAACGCAACGGCCTGGTCCAGCGCGTCGTCTACCCGGTTGTACCTCCCATTGTAGAATATTCTCTCACGCCGCTGGGGCAGACCCTGAGAGAGCCCATAACGGCGCTAGCGATCTGGGCATATGGACATCTGTCAGAAGTTGCGTACGCCCGGGACGAATATGACCAACGCACCCATACACAAATCCAGGCTGAAACAGCCTCCCTTGTCCAACAGCGCCAGCCAACGTAGCGTCGTACGCTCGCGTACGATGTCCCAGTAGCTCGTACGAAACAGCAGGAAGGATCTCGGTGAACCACACTGGTGGGTCTGATCGTACGTCGAGTGGAACATCGTACGCGAGCGTACGACGCTACTATATTTATGTCAAAATTTGACAGTATCTATATATTTCTTGAGGTTGGGTCTTCGTTCAGCAGTAGATATCCATAGCAGAGGACGCAGTAGACATAGATGCCAGTGTTGCGCAGCTTGGCGCGAATGCGATCGATATGCTTATCGATCATGGCTCGTACCTGATCATCGGCATCGCAATTATATGTACTGCGAGCCATCTCTACATAAGTAATTGGATAGCCGTGTCTGAGTGGATAAAACAGGCGATATTCAGTTTTTGTTAAAGTGACTTTTTTATCTTTAATCAGCAGTGAATGTGCTGCATTATCATATTGTATATCTTCTATATTAACGGTATGAAGATCACGTTCATACGTCAAAGTGATACTCTCCTTCATTGAGAAACCCTTTCGTCGTCTCTTGTCGTCTGGATAGGGCTTGCAGAGGGCATGACTGTCCTCTGCTTTGTTATGATTGGCTTTAAGTGTTTCTGTAGAGTGGAGTGATTCATCGCTTTCGACTTACGGATAAATGCTTCTGATGCGTGTTGCTTCCGCTACTCGTCCTACGGCGAGCAGGTAGACTGCCAGACGATAGTTACATAATTGTTTCTCGCTTGTCGTTTTTACGGCCTGGAAACTTTCTTTCATCATAGCTTCCAGACGTGAGTTCACTTCTTCCTCAGGCCAGAAGATGCCCTGGAGATTCTGAGCCCATTCGAAATAGCTCACCGTGACGCCGCCGGCATTGGCCAGCACATCCGGGATCACCGGGATGCCGCGCTGCTGGAAGATCGTATCCGCCTCAACCGTCGTGGGACCGTTGGCAGCCTCAACAATCAATTTGGCCTGTACCTGTGCTGCGTTAACGGCATTCAGCTGACCTTCGGTTGCAGCAGGGATCAGAATATCGCAGGGTTGTTCTAATAATGCTTCATTGCTCAGTTGGGTCGCTCCAGACACGTTTGTCAGATTACCATCTGCGCGTGCAATGTCGAGCGCATTCTGCACATCGATGCCATGTTTGTTATAGATCGCGCCAAAGACATTTGAGAGCCCGACGATCTTGCAGCCTGCTTCGGATAACAACTTGGCGGCCACCGATCCAACGTTGCCGATGCCCTGAACGATCACACGAGCGCCTTTCAGCGGGATGTTATACACCTGGCAGGCTTCACGCGTGATAATAAAGACACCGCGTCCTGTCGCCTCTACGCGTCCTGTACTGCCACCAATCTCCAACGGCTTGCCCGTGACAACTGATGGCACCGTATAACCGCGATGCATAGAATATGTATCCATAATCCAACCCATGACCTGGGGATTAGTATTCATATCGGGAGCCAGAATATCGCGTTCCGGCCCAATAATCTCAGCGATCTCAGTCGTATAGCGGCGCGTCAGACGTTCCAACTCGGTCGATGACAACTCGGTTGGATCGACAATGACTCCACCCTTGGCACCTCCAAAGGGAATATTCATGAGAGCGCATTTCCAGGTCATCCACATTGCCAGAGCGCGTACCTCGTCGAGCGAGACATGCGTATCATAGCGGATGCCACCTTTGGCAGGCCCGCGATTTGTATTATGTTGCACTCGATAGCCGGTAAACATCCTGATCTTGCCATTATCCATGCGTACAGGAAAGTGAACCGTCAATTCGCGCTTCGGGGTACGTAAGAGCGAGCACAGTTCTGCATCGAGCTGTAGGTGTCTGGTTGCCACATCGAACTGTTCCAGCGCCTGATCCAGGGGATTTTGCAGGCGATCTTTAATCAGTGTCGTCATGATTCCTCTTCTTTGTGTAATGGTGGGATGAATTTTAAGAATAAATGCATCGTGAATAGTTAGCAATAATATGTACTAACTATCCATTTTTCTTAGCAAAAGATAATTACAACTAGGAAATGAATTATTATGTTTCAAGTATAAAGCTTTTATAAGTTATAATAAATAGCAAGGTAAAGGTATGATTCTGAAAATGACAAATTTTGAAAGGTGGTTTGACACTTTGACCTTACAAAATGAAAACCTGCTCGATGACACTGGCTGGCAGATCCTGCAAGAGTTGCAGGAGAATGCTCGCATCACATTTAGAAATCTCGGTCGACAGGTTGGTCTCTCTGCTCCCGCTGTGGCGGAGCGTGTACGTAAGATGGAAGAGGCGGGTATTATTCGTGGATATCGGCTGGAGGTAGATCTTGCCAAAGTTGGTTTACCGGTGACAGCCTTTATTCGTATGAGTGTGCCGAAAGATAAAAGAGAATATATTGGCGAGCATCTGCGAGCTATTCCTGAGGTCCTTGAATGCTATCGTGTCGCGGGCCTGGATTCTTTTATTCTCAAAGTCAGCTCTCCATCGATCAATCAACTTGAGAAACTCATTGATCGTGTCAGTCGCTACGGCCAATCCAATACATCGATAGTACTTTCTGTCACGATGATCAGGAACAGCATCGAGCGCGTCAAAGATGAGTGGGCGGAGTAGTCTATGGAGCAACGTCGTAACTAGACTCTCTTAGTGATACGTCGCTTCTGATTGTTTTTGTTTATGGAAGTCGAGCGTATAGCCGCAGTCGCCAACGCAAATAATGGTAATGCCATGAACTTTTAACTTGCCATTCGCATTGCTTAAATGTTTTGTTACGTGCCAGCGTTCTGCCAGATGAGCACAACGTCGTAGTTCCTCAAAGCTCACATAGACATTAGGAGTCTCTATGTCAGTGTTGCTGTTCTGACGCAGTGCAACCTGCTGAAGCCATTCAAAGTGGCTTAGCAAGCGCATGCAGAGTATATATTCCGTTGGCGAGAGTCGGACGAGTCTCCCATTGATTTGGAGATGGTGAAAGGCATCATTATGATAGATCATGTAGCCGATCAACTGAGGTCCTTCGCTTAGTTCATCGATAATTTTAGGATTCATAGTGGGGATAGTATACTTGAAATCCTCTCGGTTTTTGCAGAATTTGTGCGTATTTTTTGCGGCATATCTGGATCAGGCGTCAAAGACGTTGAGGATGGAACATAATTTGTCCCTCTAACTTCCTCTCTTTTTCAGATGGTATGTTGTATATATGACATATAATGGGTAAGCATGTATTTAAGCATGATGAGCCTGGAGTCGTTCTGATGTTTTCACACGACCTTCTTCATGATGGAAGGATAGGGAATAATGCGTGTCTGTCGTGCGTGTGGTAAAGAGAATCAAGCGGATGCACGTTTTTGCCATTGGTGTGGTGAAGTGCTGATTGCCAGCTCAGCTACTGGTCGACTATCGTCTCAGACGTTGTTGCACAAAGGTCGCTATGCAATCATCAATTTACTGGGAACCGGGGGCATGGGAGCTGTTTACAAAGTACTCGATCTTTTCGATACGGGGCAGCGTGTGCTGGCTGTCAAAGAGATGAGTCAGAGTGGCCTCTCGGGTCAGGACCTGCGTGATGCCATTGCCTCCTTTGTTCGAGAGGCTGAACTGCTTACTCGCCTTGATCATCCCAGCTTGCCGCACATCTACCAACAATTCGAAGATAACGGAAGACGTTATCTGGCGATGGATTTTATCGAGGGCTCCACTCTAGAGGAGCATTGGAATAATGATTGGCAGCGAGGGAAAAATGTAGCTATCGAACGTATACTGCGTATCGGCTTACAGCTCTGTTCAGTGCTGGATTATTTGCATTCACAACAGCCAGCCATTATTTTTCGCGATCTGAAGCCCGCCAATATCATGTTAAATCCGCAGGGTCAACTCTATTTGATTGACTTCGGCATTGCGCGCCTCTTTCGGCCCGAGCAGACCAAAGATACCATTGCACTGGGTTCGCCTGGATATGCCTCTCCTGAGCAATATCGTAACTCCACCTCGCCACAATCTGATATTTACAGCATGGGAGCGGTCCTGCATCAACTTCTGACCGGCGACGACCCATCGCTCAACCCCTTTAGATTTAAACCCATCTCGATCGACGTCCCGATACTGGAGGATCTCGTCATGAGCATGGTCGAGGCCGACAAGTCTCTGCGTCCTCCTAATATAAAAAGTGTCCAGAAGATGCTCTTGCGTGCCGAACAGACGCTCCCGCCGGTCAGGAAAACGACTGGAGGCCTGCCTCGATCCACTGTGACCGGTAGCCTGACGAGGCCCACGGTGGCTGCTGGCACGACCGGCACAATTGGCAACACCGGATCAATCTCCAGTGTCAGATCGTTAAATATCTATGTACTCGTCTCGCCAGATGCGCAGGATCAACGCCTCTGGAAATCCATTCAAGAGAAGCTCCTCTCCTTAATTGACACTATTCCCAACGTAAAAATTCAGCACAGTGCCGCACCATCGCAGCAGAATCTAACGACCCGCAGTGAAGCCATCGATCGAGCCGATCTGTTACTCGCGTTGCTCAGTGATCACTTGCTCTCATCGCCTACCTGTATGATCGATGTGAAGAGAGCCGTCGGACGTGCTGGCATTCGAGGAGTAAAAATGCGTTCGCTGCTCTTGCGTCCCTGCGACTGGGAAAATACCATCCTATCGCGCATCTTGCTGGCCTTTCCCGACGTTATCAAGCATGCCAGCGTCTACGCGCAAGAGCTGCGCACACTCGAAGCGGCCAAGAGTATCCGTATCTTGCTGGCCAGCCTGATGCTCATGGGGAAACAGACCGGACCGATGAATCTCTTACAATGGCTCTTATGGCAACTTTACGGCAGTGGTGGCATTGATTGCCCCTACTTTGTTGTCGGGCAATACGCACTGAGACATGTCCGCTCCTCAGGAAGTGCTGGAGTGCTTTTTTACCTCCTGGATCTTAGAACATTGCACACGGTAGCCGAATACACCATCGCCTCGCATAACAGTACACGCATCGCCAGCCTATTAAAGATCATCGCCCCCACGAAGACCGCCCCTCTGGACGTCCAGGGGACCGCCATGCGTGAGCGTCCCATCTTACGAGAAGCGTAGCGTTCAGTTCTTACCTGGTGGATGTGAGCAGATAACCTTTGCGGTACATGGCTCGGACAGTGAGGGCAAAGCCATGCTTCTTGAGTACCGAGCTGACGCCGTGAGGTTCTTTGACCGCTCGCCGTACCATTTTGAGCTCACGCTCCAGGGTGCTATGTCCCTGTTTGGCGCTATGCTCCAGGTGTTTATGCCAGCGCTCGATCTGGGGGGCCAGGACTGTGAGGGCATCTTCGTGCGAGTTGGTGATGAGGACGCGGCGAAAAATCGTTTCTGAGCAGCGCAGACAGGCTAGAAGCTCTGCATAATTTGCTCCATGCGATGCGCGTAGCAGGAGAAATAGCAGGCGAAATGAGCTGTTTGAGAAGCGGCATTGAGCGGAGATACGTTCTGGTCCTACCAGAGTAACAATCCGTTCTTGAGCATTCAACATTAAACTATATCCTGAAGGCAGTGCGGGTACATCTGCCGAGGAGAGCTGAACAAATTGTGTTCTCATAGAGACGTGCTCCACTCATCTTTCTGTATTTGGCTTCATGATAGCAGAAGGATTATTGAGCAGGCAGAGGAAAGTAGGGACAGTTTTGTCTTGAAGTCATGTTTATCAGGATGGGCTAAATAAGCTTAAAAATCATTAAATTGATGCAAACTTGCGGCAAAAGCTGAAGAGAAATATTCAGTTGAAGTAGGCGTTTTTTACATACCGCCCTTCTACACTTCTTAAGTAGAAATGTTATTTTCTTTAAATTTTTTTGCGATAATTCTCTTTAAGAATTCCTGTATAATAAGAAAGGAGGGGCGGCGCAGCATTTATGGCCTGGGTGCCTGAGTGTATACGTCACTCATTCTGATAGATATGAAACCCGATATATTCTCGCAAAATCAGCAGCAGTCGAAACCTTCTTTTGCCATCCAGATTGTTCCGCCGCTTCATTCGAATACGGAACATGCGATAGCACTTGAAGCGACCATGCAAAGTCTGGTTCTTGACAGGCGTCATCCGATCGCCTTGGAACTGGCGGGCACCGTTCAGCGTCGTCGTTTTATTGTCCGAGCGACCTCTCAGATGGCACTCGACCATGTCGAATCGTTGCTGCACGCTCAATATCCTCAGAGTGAGATACGTCCACTCGATCCGGGCGATGACCCATTCCGTTTAGATCCTGGAGAGGCTATCACTGCGGTTGAGCTTCTGGCAGGAACGGCTGCCTTTTTGCCCTTACGTACCTGGCAAGAAGCCCAGAAAGATGGCACTGATCCACTTTTGAGCCTTCTGGGAGCCCTGGGTCACTTGCCTGAGGATACGCGTATCGTGGCTCAATTGGGACTCATCCCTGCGGCAAGTAACTGGTCGCAACAGAGCCTGCGTAAAGCTATCGAAAGCCCGCTGGAGCCGGAGCGTCGAGAAGAGACGCGTCGGAATATTACCTCGCTCGTAACTGGTGATGTAGTTTCAACCTACTTTAGTAATGTCCTTATCGCCAATGTTGGTGTAGCAGCTGGATTGATTTTTCTGCTGCGTGGATTTATTCCGAGCTGGGTTCCGGGAGCCATCGCCAAGATCTTGATTGGTGAAGGTGCGCAGCTCCCGGCCGCGCAGACCTCACAGCTGATCTTCTTAGCTGGAGTATTGATCCTGCTGGAAGCGTTCTTTGTGTTTCTGTATCTCGGTGTTCGCTCGACTCTCAAAAATCGAGCGCTCTATGATCCTAAGGTGGTCGCCAGTAAAATTTCGCGCATGGCATATCATACCCGCTTGCGCCTGTATGTGATTGGTCCCAAGGAGAGCCCGAACCCACACTCGGTCATGCAACGTCTGGCCGACGAGCGTGCGCAGGCAAATATTCGCGAAGAGCTATTGTTGCGCATGGTGGCCGCTTACAGACAATTCCACATGGCCAATGGAGCCTTTTTTGTTCCCAAGCGTATCTCATCGATGGAGGTGGAGCGTCTGCTCTCCGTGAATATGATGGGCGAGGCTGGATGGCAAAAAGGTCTGCGCAACTCGCGCCATTTGATTAGTGTGGATTCCGTTGCGACTCTCTGGCATATGCCACCTCCACAGGCGCTACCAGAGCTGGCACTGGTCGAGCATCGTCGTGCGCGTACATTGCTTATTCCGCCAGCCGTGACGCGTCAATGCGAGCATCTGCCGCCGATTGGCTATTCCGAACACGCTGGTTATCGTCTCCCCTTTGCCTTGTCTCAGGAGTTCTTTAATTTTCATACACTGATTGGTGGCAAATCGGGTGAGGGAAAGAGTGTCCTCATTCAGCATATCGCGCAGGAGGCGATGCGCCTGGGTGGCCTGGTCCTGATCGATCCCTTTGGTGATCTCTGTGAGCAGGTTCTGCAATTGGTGCCGCCCGATCGCTCTGAGGACGTTGTCTTTATCGACCTCTCTGATACGCTGGTCTCGGTGGGCTTGAATCCGCTGGACGTTACGCTGGGACATCGGCGCGACAAATTCATCGCCGATCTCTTGAAAATGCTGGCACAGATCTGGGCCTCCAGTTGGACCGCTAAAATGGAGAATGCCTTCGAGATGAGTCTGCGTACTCTCTTTGAGGCCAATAAGCTTCTCGTATCCAACGACCCGAAAGATGGGCCGGGTTTGCAGTACACCCTGCTGGATATTCTGCCTCTGCTGACCAATGCCAATTTCTGCCATACCCTCTTACAGCAGATTGAAGATGACTATCTGCATCGCTGGTGGAGCGAGTACTATGAGCCGCTATCGCTTGTGCAGCAGCGTGACGTTATCAATCCGATTGCCTCCAAAGTGGCAAAATTTGAGAGCCTGGTCGCTCGCCGTATTCTGGGACAGGGAGTCTCGACTCTGGACATCCCTCAAATGATCCAGGATCGTAAGATCATCCTCTTTAAGCTGGCCAGAGGAGTCGTTGGCAACGAAGTGGCATCCATGATTGGAGCGACGCTGCTGGGACTTATCCAGAACACCCTGGAAGAGCAGGATCGGCAGAAACAGTCGAACAATACCTGCTTACCAATCATCATCGATGAATTTCATCGGGTTGCTGGTGCTGATTATCGCACGTTGTCCGAGTTGCACAAATACGGAGCGACTTTCTTCCTTGCCACACAATCGCTGGAATACCTCCAGAAAGTCAACCCGCTTTTGTGGCCGACCTTGCAAGCCAACGTTCGACAGATCATCGCCTTCAATATGGCTTCTCCGGATGCGACGATGCTTTCCAAAGAGCTGGGAGTTGATCAGGATGACATTCTGTACCTTGATGTCAACACCTGCTATGTATCCGTACTGGCCGCAGGCACACGGCAACCAACGTTTTCGCTCAAGCTAAGCCCGACCTATGTTGCCAGCGCTGCCCTGACCGAGAGCATCCGCACACGCTGCCGTATCCGCTATACCCGCTCGGTGGCCGAAATTGATGAGCAACTCAGTGAAGCCATGTTACGAAGTATCCGGCTGGTTCCACAGGCGGGAGCTCACCCATCCTCGACTCTGGTATTATCGCAGGAGAAAGACTCAGATCCTCCTGCGCTGCCGTCACCCTATCGGCATGAGGGCCAGCGGGAAGAGAGACGTGGACACGAAGAGAGACGTGGGCGGGAAGAGAGATACGGACGCGAAGAGCGATATGGACAAGAAGAGCGATACGGACGCGAAGAGAGCGAGCAGTCGGAAGAGGCCCTTCTTGAAGGAAGGGAATACCGGAACTATCGTGAGCGCCTGGGCGGTGAAAGCTCTTCTCGTCGCCTGGAGCGCTACAAAGAACAAAAAGACGGCTGGAGCAGTCCGGAAGATGTCATGTACATGGAAGACGTCTCTGAAGTTCCCTCCGCAAGGTTTGGCACGCAGGAAGAACCTACTGCTGATATGCTTGAAGAGATGGAACTGATGGAGCTTAATTCCTATAATATGGATGAAGAGGGCCAATCCGAAGAGGACGAATCAGGGGAGCACAAAAAACCTGTTCTCTACGATCAATCCTGATGGAAGAACCAGCATTGTAGAAGTTCCTACCATTTTATCCGCGAGCCAACGTCACGTTGGCTCGCTTTCCATTTTACAAGGTTTTCCAATCGATCACGTTCCATCCGGTTGCTTTGCTGCCCGCTAACGTTGGAACATCGGACAGATAGACGAGTATCTGCTGCTGCTTGATTGTTGTCTTGCTGGCATTTTTGCTTGTAACCTTCACGGTTGCTAAAAATGAAGCGGAGACTAATTTGGTCTGCGTGGATTTGACAACGGTTTGTAGTTGTGCCAGTTTGACCATCTGAGCGCTCTGCCGCAACTGATCTTTTTGTGCTTGCGTAAGCCATTTTGAATCTTCGTGTGGATCTTTAGGCTCGGTAGGTGTGCCCTCATAGAAGTGCTTTTTGGCGCTGGAGGAGAGCATTAATGTAGGTGTGTCCAGTGAGCCCAATTGCTTGATATCAAATGTCTGGTATGCGAGCACGAATGATGCAACGCATGCCTGAGCGTTCGCCAGATCCTGGCTATTTTTCCCTACTTTGTTCCATGCAACCGGTATTGCGGTTGGCAACTTTCCTTTGGCTGGCTGTTGCACATATTTGATGTCCTGGGGATTGGCGGTACAGGTGCCATCGCTATACTTGCTTGCGGTGGTTTGACTGCCTGGAGCGGTCTTGCCGCTCGTGGCAGATTGTGGGTTTGTGGCTGGTTGCGGGATGAAATAGCTGGCGAGCGAGAATGATGCCAGAGCGCCGATGCAAATAATTATGAGCAAGCGTGTCGCCATTTGCAGGGTATAGTTTTCTGGCTCTGCGGCGGGCAGTTCGTGGAACATGGAGGTATCAGCAGGCTTTTGAGGGCCTGCTGCTGGCTGCTGCGAGGCATTTTTTGGCATACTCACTTCTCTTTTCATATAGTTTATGCAATGTGATGATAGTCGGCACTTATATTAACCATTTGCGGCATCATCTTCCTCGATAGTCAGGGCAGAGGTAGCGCTGCTCCAGCGCTCAGCCAGTACTTCTAGTTCGCTGAGGCGTTCAACAGTTTTTAGCGAGCTGACGCTGGATTGATAGATCTGCTGAGCTACTGTATAAAGCTCATCGATTAAAGACTCAGCCAGCGTTGATGTCTCCTCGGCGCCGCCAAGGACTCCTTCGAGTAATGTTGTCTGTCTTTGTAGCTCATTCATCAACTGGAGGAGTGAGGGATCAGTTAGTTGATTCAGATGCATTTTGTCTTCTATCTCCTTCGAGATATCAAAACTTAAGTGGAGGACGTTGCTCAGGTGTTGCATGAAGGCAACTATCTCTTCAATATTATGGGCGGTATGTGAGAGGCTATGAATCTGGCTTTCAGTGTTTTTGGTAAGTTCAAGCGAGCGATTGAGTACTCCTTGTGCTGTTGTTACAACGACCTGGGATGCATAGCGTGTCCATTTGACAAACTGGGCGAGTTCTTCAACTAATGAGTTACACGTGTCGGCGATGATGCCCACGATCCCGCTTACAGGCCCTGTACTTACGCGTAGATCCCCGTTTGACATCGGTGCGAGATCCCTGATGATGCGTTGGAGTTGACGCTTCATCAAATCGGCATCTTGCGAGCGTACATTTGTGGCAACGACCTTCGCCTCGGAATGCGCTGCGATCTTTTTTTGCTGCTCTCTTTGCTGCTCGAAGAGCTGGTTGATGGACTCGGCAAGCGCGGCTAGCTCGCTTTGTTGGTGGATTGTGACCTTGATTTCTTGATTGCCTGCCAGAAACTCCTGACAAGCTGTGGTGAGCTCGGTAGAGTATTTTCCCCTCGCACGGTACATCAGAGTGATAACCTGATACTCTCCCACCAGGGCAACGACGGCGACCAGCAGGAAAAGGATGGTGAATAATATGCTGCTTTCTGCCTGGACATGTCGTGAACCATAGGCTCCCATAAGGAGGATCGCGGCTACCGGGATGATGGATGCCAGGAGTTGCTGTAAATGCTGAGCTTTCTTCTGCGGAGAATTTTTATTGATGAGTGCATTTGACGTTGTCATTTACGATCTCCCTGGATACGTTGTCTGATTTCCTGAATATGTTGCGCCATTTTCTCCATATCGCTAAGGATTTCCGTCTCGGTGCGCAACGGCGTACTTTTATCGAATTGTGGCTCTTCATCTGCCTCATTAGGAGCAGATGAGGCACTGAGTGCTGCGATTGCGATGGTATCTTTGCTTTTTTGATTGGGTTGGATCTCTGGCTGACTTTGTGGAGACGCGACGCGACTCTGAGCACTGATGGGCGCTTGCAATGGACCGGTTTGCCTTTGGATGCTTGCTGTGTGTGAAGAAGGAGAGGCAGATGTGTGTAGACGTTTATCCAGTGTGTTAGCGAGTGCGGTTGTCAGATCTCCGGCTGTGGCAAAACGGCGCTCCGGGTCGCGGTGGAGGGCTCGATTGATCACGAGCTCCAGCGCGATGGGAATCTGCGGCGCGACAGTGTGTAGTACAGGCAATGGCTCACGGATATGTTTCTGTGCCACCTCCATATAGGTTGTTCCTGTAAAGGGCAACCTCCCACTCAGGAGCTCAAAGAGTAGAATTCCCAGCGCATAGATATCCGAGCGGGTGGTGTTTGGTCCCCCTCTGACCACTTCGGGAGCGAGATAGGCCGGCGAATTTATATACTCATTGGCTATATTTTTGAGGTGTTGATTGCTATCATGCTTCTCATTAGCTTCGACCAATCCCTGCATCAGCAGTAGCTGTGGAAAACCCACTTCCATGAGTTGAAGCGTGCCATCTTCCTGCCATGCGACCGCGTTTGGTGTAAAGAATTGATAGGTCAGGTCCTGCTGATGCAGATAGTCGAAGACATGGCTGATAGGAGCCAGAATATTGAAGATTTCTGTCGATGTCCACTCTTTTTGTTTATGTAGCTGCTGCGCCAGGGTTATTTTCTCACTCTCGGGAGGGAATATCAAGTAGAGCTGCCCCTTTTCATCTCCATAGCCGAACAGAGAATGTAATGATGGATGGCGTAATTTGATGAGGCGTCTGGCTATGCTGGTGAAGCGCTCCTTAAAGCGTGCATGTGCTGTTGCAGGAAGCGTGTCGGGAATATGCAAAAGCATGATGGAGAGTTCGGAAGGCAACCAGATCTCTTTTGTGTGAGCATGATACAACGTTGTTAGCTTGTCTCTTTTAAGTACCTTCTCCAGACGGTATCCACGTATCATATGCCCCAGGTTGGGATCAGTTGGCGTATCCATGGAAAAAACAGAACCTTTCTACCATCTCTGAGGGTGTGTTGTGCCGTTGACACTCTTGTGCTTCCATGCTTCTCGGCTTTTGTCCTGTAGTATGACAGAGACGTATGTGTTTATGTAGAGGGATGTAGGGACAGAATGAGGATGGTTTTTTGCTGATCGTCAGGATGCCTTGTAGCTTTAGTACTTTTCTCTTAAATGGACAACAGTACCGTTATACTTGCACTTCACAAGTTGTCCTGTGTAATATAGTTGTAGGAGAGTACAAGATTTTTAGTGTAAATGGTTAAAACAGCCTCTGGGTTCCACCAGATAGCGCCTGTAAGGGCTGAAAGTGGTGAAAGACTATGAGCATGTGTATGTCGCAGAGAGAACATGAGGTATCTCCCAAACAATTGAGTAATATCATGTGGGATGACGAACGCCATGTATTAAGAATAGCACGTACCAGTGTCACATTTACCAAAATGGAGTATCGCATGCTATCTTCTCTGAGAGATGGCCGCCCAGTATCGTATGTAATTCTTGCCCGCCTGATGTACGGTCGCGAGTTGGATGGTAAGGTACGTACGATGATGGACAAACTTATTGATCGAATTCGTGGCAAGCTCCGCGGGACAGGAGTTTATGTCTACTGTGTCCTTGGCTATGGATACTTCTTACTGCCCGAAATTCTGTCTTTAAAAGATCTGTAATTGTATTGCTAGTATTGTCCTCCTCTTTTAGTGCCTACTTTTTCTGAGTAGGTAGTGTAAATGGATGATCTTTGATGAAGGAGAAGAAGACCGAAAAGGATGACGTGAAGGAGTGCCAGAATGCTGGTATCCAGGACGGAGCAAAATAAAATCCGACTATTACGCTTACGATTACAACCAGAGCCGGTACGATGAGACCCAGGGAGTGTGTGCTAACTATACCTTGCGTGGTATGATTGTAACCCTGACTGATAAAGAGTACACCATGTCGCCGTCTTCCCCACAGGGAAACGTTATCGCCCAGTGAAAGGTCTGCTCCGCGCATATTACCGCGAATCCTTGAATCTTTGAGTTCGTTCTTGTACGTTTGTATGCGTACAGTAGTCATGACAATGCGGTCAGTGGATTTCTCCTGTTGCACATTGATAATGATCCAGAGAAATTCGACGAGTAAGGTGGCAATGGCAGCAAAGAAATCAGGATAGTCAACGATCTCTTCTTTCGATTCTATATGCTGCACGACTCCAGTAAGCTTGGGCCTGGTTCTAGGAAAGTACCAGGGAAGTTTGTCTTTCTTCCAATTTTCGGGATCAACTTCTGGCTTCTGCTGATCGCGTGAGATGACTTGTCCCCCAAATGGGTCTAGTGGCATGATTTCTACCGCAGTTTCGTACGGTTGATACATCTGGACTTCCATTTGCTGTTTCTTCCAGAGCGCACGAGAATCTGCGTTCGTCAGTTGCATACTATCGCGTAGCGCGATATCGCGTGATGTCCCTGCTCCATTGGTCGGTGGACGCCGTGTAGGGCGACCCGTTGTTTCTCCGCTCTCGGCAGGTATCTGAGGGTAAGGGGTCTGAATCTGTATGTCGGCGTTGTCTTGCAGACGATTCGTACCATTACGTATTGGACGTTGTGGTCGTCTTTCCCTACCTGGTTCTTTAATGCCTTGCTCATCTCGCTGTGGAGCTACCTCATTCAAAAAACGTTCGTATTCTTCTATATCCTCGTCTCTCTCAGGCTCGGCGTTGACGCTAACTGGAGACGCTGAGGCTGAAATAACTCTGCTTGATGTACCTGCTTGCCTCTCTACATATGGTGCTACCGTCAGCGGAGCGCCACAATTTGTACACTTTGAGGCACTTTCGAAGTGACGATAACCACAGGCTGGACATTTAATGGCTGGCATACAAATTCCTCATTCTTTTGATCTCGGTGTATAACCTCAGCATCGAATTTATTTTTGTGAGTTTCCTCGCTAGTTCCATTGCAAAAATACATATGACATAGTGTAGAGCATTACAACGTAAATTGTTAGTCGGAAGGAGGGAAAGTTTTTACCCTCGCATCAACATATTATTAATTGAAACGAACTGGGATTGATTAATCCGTTGAAATGAATCCATCATTGTGCTCGAAATACCGGAAACAAATGCTGCTATTAATAAGTAACGATAATGTCTGTTTGCTAAACGCTCTTGCCGCTCGTACGCAATCATTGTTTTCATCTGATCTTTAGCAGCATCGCGGTGACGATCTACCTTATCCTCATCAGATTTATAATAGCTCTTGGCGATATCTCTTCGCGTTTCAAGTGTGGTGAGCGCTTGTACTTCACGCTCTTTTACTGTTGTCGCTAAAAGCCTTTCCATGACCGCTGTTTCATGCTCCTGTTGTTTTTGCCGTAGGCGGTCCGAGGCGCTTTCAAACCTCTTTTGGGCCTCTTTCAGGCTACTTGTGCCCCCGATTGTCTCGAATGTATCCCTGCGAATTGATGACTCACGATATGCTATATCAAACTGCATCTTTGCTCTGCTTTGCTCTGCTTCGGCGGTGTGCAGTTCCTGTAGAGCCACCGTTTCTTTCTCTATGGCTGTAATCAAGTGAGCTTCTTTTTCCTGTACCACCTTTGTCTGTTCTAGCATGCGGTCTTCTACCATCAAATACTCGCCTTGATTATCCCGCTCATATCTTCTTTGTGTCATATATGCCCGCTCGCCGGCACGGAGCGTATCATTAAGCTCAAAAATTTTTTTATCTCTTTTATCAAGCGCCCCATGAAGTTTCTCAGCTTTTTCCTGGACTTTTTTTCTTTTCTGGCCGATTGATTCTTTTTCATAGAGCCGATTAACTTCGGTCAGGGCTGTGTCGCGCTGCGTCCGTAAGTTATCGCAAGTTTGTTTGAGCTCCATCGTACTCTCTTCGAACTGTTGTAGAATCCTGGCACGTTTTTTGTCCTGCTTGACGCCTAAAGCTTTTCTTTCTTCTACTGATCCTTGGCTGCTCTGCTTGCTTTCTTTTTCTAAAAGTTTTAGTTGTTTAGTATATGTTTCCAGTGCGTCTGTTTGTGCGCTCTCGTAAGCGGATTCTGCAAGTTGGAGTGGCTGTTCATAACGCTTCTCGATCTGCTTTTTTAGATGAAGATAGGCCTCTTGATCGACGTGGGTGCTGTCATCTGCCTTTTTATCGCTTAGTTTTGTTAGATCATGGATAGCGGCTCTGGCAAGTGCTGGAATCTGCTCTGGGTCGGTCTTCGTGTCTATTTCAACATACTTCATGATCGCCGGGTACTCGGTGTGCAGGTCTGGTAGGGGCCTGGGTGTTTTCTGATTGGCATTTTTAATCTCAGTGATAGCAGCAATTCTATCGTGAGTTTCTATCGCCGTGCGATCATCAGGAGTAGTTTTAAGGAAGGTCTTTCGTACTTCTTTGGCTTCCGGTGAGAAGTATTGGATCAAGTCGAGGGCGCGATGAACCTCATTGGTGGCTTTTTTGATGGCGGTGATTTTATCCTGGCTTTTAGGATCAATTGATGCGGCAGCCATCCGTCGTATGTCCTGACGTATCTCTGCACCAGCCGTTATCTGGCTGGTAAAGCGCTTCGCCACCTCTTGATGAATAGATTTTTCTTGTGCGTTGATTTGCAGCGTATAACGGATGGCCTCTTTTGCGGCACGTTTAAGAGCGTTTTCGCGTTGCCCCTCATTCATATTAGGATCTTTGCGGGCGAGTTGAAGCGCTTTATCTACGTCATCCCGCGTCAGAACTTCATGAAAGCGTTTTGTAAGATGGGATTTCGCATCTAAAAGTTGCTTATCGGAGTCGCTTGCCTGGGTAAGTCGAAAGGTGATATGCTGCTTAACGACTTGTTTTAGGAGGTCCTTAACTGCCTCTTCACGTGCTGTAGCGTCTAAGCTTGAGTCGTTGATGGCAGTTTTTGCAGTATCGAACGGCTCATGCAGAACGCCCTTTCTTTCCTTCAATGCATCTTTGCTGTCGGAGATGGTTCTTTCGCTCTCGTAGACTTTTATACCAGCTTGTTGTGCTCTCCTTATGCTGTAGGAATCCGACTGTACCTCACTTAACGTTTGATGATACTGCTGAAGCGTGATCTTTGTATGAGAATGTGCCGATGTTCCAGGATGACGCATATCTTCTAAATCTTGTAATGCATCCTTTAAGCCATCGACCTGCTTGGCAACCTTCCCCTCTTGCTCTTGCAACTCTTCCGTTCCCTTATGCAACTTCTTTGCCGTATCGGCCACCTTTTTTTTTGCTTTATCAAGGCTGGTTTTTATCTCTTTTTGTGCATTCGCTTTTGCCATTGTTAGCTGTAGGTAGCTTGCAAGATCGTGTGAATGAAATTGCATTTGTACTGTTACGTCATGCAAAGATTGCGTGCGTGCTTCCCGAATTTCTTGCTTATCTTTGTCCGCTTGTTTTTCTAACGCCCTGAGCTCACTCGGAGTCAATTTGGTGTTACTAATCTCTTTCAAGAGCTGCTCATCCACCATACGTAGCTCCTTTTCGCTATCTGCATGGATATCATTGATGAGCTTCTTCCCTTGCTTGATGGCGTATTTCGTGGCCTCATCCTGTTGTCGCGCAAATTCAGAACGGTTGTCGAACATCCTGGTGAATTTTTCCATTGCACCGGTTTTGTTTATCCCCTCTGATTTTTCCCGTGACGTTTTGCGCAACTTTTCGATACTCATCGCTATCTCTCTCCTGTGTTTTTGTGGAAAAATCTATCCACGCATCAACATATTATTAATCGAGACGAATTGCGACTGTTCAATACGTTTGAATGCATCCATCAGGGAGGTAGAGATACCCGCTACAATAGCCGCCCAGAGCTGCTGGCGATAATGCCTTTTCATGAGACGCTCTTGCCTTTCAAACATGATTGTTGCTTTCATATCCTCGCGTAAGCGATCGAGGAAACGGAAATATTTGGCATCTTCGGCATCATCTCTTTTTCCTGCCATCTCTCTCTCTTTTTGAAGCTTATGAAGATGCTCCTCGGCCTTATCCAATTCTGATTTCTTAAGTAGCCTATCAGTTATTGCTACCTCGTGTGCTTGTCTGGCTTTGTCTACTTTGTCTTCTGCCTTGTTCCACGCTTCCAGTGCCTTATTTGATGCCTCCAGGGCACTCGCTTTTTCCGCTTTGACGTCGTCTTTGTCAGGTCCAGTTTCAGGCTTTTTGTTTATTTCTCGTAGATCTCTATTTTTCATTTCGTAGTCTCGCTGGTATAACTTGGCCTCAGTTTCAGCCCGATGGAGAAGGTCGAGTTTTTCGCTCTCGACCTCCACTGCTTGCTTGTGTGCTATAATCGGCTTTTCTGTCTCTTCCATGTGTTTTAGGATTGCATCATCTAATGCTAATGCTTTTCCATATTGGTTATGTTCGTAGCGGGCCTTGACTGCTTCGGCTCGATAACCGGCTGCGATGACATCTACAGTCTTTTTTAGTGCGCTATCTCTTTTACCAAGCGCTTCTTGCAAACTCTGAGCTTTGGCTTTTACATCTGCATGTAGATCAGCTATCGATTCACGTATATAGAGGCGATTCGCCTCAGCTAATGCACCATCACGAGCTGCAACTATATCATCATGCTTTTTCTTTGTCTCTAAAACACGCGCTTCAAGTTTTTCTACGGCCTTTGCCCTTTTTTCTTGCAGCTCAGTTTCAAGAGTCTTTCCACCAAATAAGGAATTGGACTGCTTGCTTCTTTGCTTATCGATACTTTTTTGAGCTGTGTCATCGTCTCTGCTTGCTTCAGCTAAGGCGTGGTCATATTCATTCTTGGCTACTCGTATTTGTGGATCGTAGGTGTCTGCAATCTCTTTTTTGAGGGCTGTGTAAGCATCTTTATGGGCCGCAGTACCATCAGTAGACTCTTTCTCTCTAAGTTTTAGCAGTGCGTTTATTGACTTTTCAGAGATCTTTGGAAGATCTGCCACATCGGTTTTTGTGCTTACATCGATATGATCCTGAATTGGCTTAAGGTCGTCTTCAAATTCGGTCGAGTCAGCAGCAGGCTTGTTTTTATGCCTGTTGATCGCTTTGACAGAAATGTCAGTTTCCTCCGTTTTTGTGCGTGTGGAATCTAGGACGTCACGCCTATCGGGATATTTTTCGCGAAAATTAGTGCGTGCAGTGTTCGCTTCAGGTGAGAAATGTTTGATTTGATCCAGCGCTTCATGAACCTGATCGTTGGCTTGTAAAACCCTTTCGTTTTCGGTATCTTTGTCATCTGCGATTGTCTGTCGAATGGCACGTGATGTGATTACACGCGTGTCTGCACCAGCCTCAACCTGCCTCATAAATCGTTCGGTGGCTTCTGTGTGAATAACTTTCTCTTCTGCGTCCTTACCAGCAGAAGCACGAAATGACTCTTTAAAGGCGTTTTGAAGTTTACCCTTGACTGCATCTTGCCCGGCAAGTTCGGCTGGTGTGAGTTTACTTATATTTTGTATTGCCTGCTCTACCTTTTCCTGGGCAAGGATTTCCGCATTGCGCTTTTTTATACGATCGCTTGGACTTAGATACTTTTTGCCATCATCTGACCTGGTAAGCCGAAATTTTGGCTCTTTGAGATTATCTTTTATAAAATCCTGCACAATAGTTGCACGGTCTTGACTATTGGTAGCTCTAAGGAGATCATCATAAGCATCTTGAATTTTGTCGGCAGCAGGATAGGTTACATCTGCCCTCTTGGAAGCTTTATCGCTGGCTTTTTTTGCCTTTTGCAATGTAGCTTTATCCGACAAGGTTTTGGTAAGTGCTATGTCATATTGATCAAAGGTAATATCCTTATGGGGAGAACTTGAGCTGGAGAGATATCCAGTGACGGATATTCTCTCTATTGCCGATGTGGAAGATTCTGCTGATGAAGATACGACTTCCCCGGAGGCATCTTCGGCAAACGCACGTGCCTTTTGTAGTTTTGTCCAGGCTGCGTGTAGGCTGGTAGCGTTTGTTTCTACGGCTTTTGCCTCTGTATCATATACCTCATGGGCTTTGACGAGTTGATTCGCTACATCTTTAATTTTTTTGTCCTGTTTTGCGACACTCTCTGCCATTTCTTTTCCAGCCATCTGCTGAGCTAATTTGTGATGTAGCCAGGGAACATACTTGGCTGGACTATGTTGTAATTCTACACGAAGGGTATTGATTTCTTCATCAAAATCCTTTTTAAGTGCTTGCTGTGTTTTATCCGATTCCTCTTGTAACTTCTCTTTCGCAAGTTTTGTTAAACTAGTATCTTGAAGCTTTTCTACCAGGTCGGCCTTATTTTTTTGAACAGCTTCCTGGTATGCCTTCCGTGCTTCTTCAGACGCCTCCCGCGTCTTTTCTTTTGCATATCCGCGTATTTCTGGTGCCAAACCGGCATACATGGATTTTGGATTAACACTCAATGCCTTGTGAATCTTTTCAGTAATGGGTCTTTCTGTTCCTGCTAAATTACTGGTTCTCTCACTAGGGAGTTTTCTGTTTGGTCTCATCAAATAACCAGTTCGCTCACGGGGAATGCTTCTAGTTACCTTCTTGCCTAAATTACCTAAAACTCTTCTCTCCATTTTATCTCTCACTCCTGAGCTCGCGCTCTTGCTCGGCTTTTGTATCAGGGCATTTTGTAAGGCTAAAAATGAACATCTATGAGTTTTTACGACAGAATAGTTGCCCATAACTATAGTTTAGAACATTATCAAGCAGAATAATAGTCCAAATGAAGGTATATTTGCAATTGTCAGATTTTATTCATCGATGTCGTCGTCGTCTATATCAAAATCCTCGTCGTCGTCATCTGGTGGAGTGCTTTCGGGGAGAGGCTCCTCGAAAAAGAAGTCTTTTGCAGTATCGGATAAAATAATTTGCTCATATTCACTAAAGTCTTGCTCCGCGATAGTATGGAGGAAGGCACAGTAGCCGATCTCCATCACGTATTCGGTTGGTTGAGATCCGATCTCTTTACCCATCCAACTTTGTGCGATGCTTGACGCTGCATACACGACGGCTTTGTAACGGTCAGAGAGATTTTCATGGGAGGAATCGGTTAGTTCTTCATTGATCCACTTGCTATTTTTCTCGGTCAGCAGGCTCTTGGTATCGGTGCGGTAGAGGCAACGGGAGGGACAATGTTTACAGCCAGAGAATGGTCCCTGTTGCCGCAGCATGATCTTGCTGTAGCGCTTGGAAAATTGGAAAAGATCTTCTTCGACCACCTCTACTGCCTTTGTCTGCTTTTCCACTAATTTTGGATCATCCTGCCGCCAGTTATGTTTAAAGATACGCAGATAGCCGACCAGACTGCGTGTCAGTAGGATACGCTGTTCCTCTACTTCGAGGTAGCTCCAGCCAAACTGGGCACCGCGCTGGTGCAGTTGATCCGAACAACCGCGGATCAGTGCCATAATGAGCACCGTGGTATGTTTATCCTTGGGCAGATAGGACATCTCGGATTCTATCTGTTCGGAGAAGTGGAGGATTGATTCTAACACGCTGGCTGGATTTGCTACCAGGCGCAACATGGTATTGGCCCAGATCCATTTGCTTTTGACCGAGTCGAGTACTCGACCAGCTGCCTGGTAGATGGCTGGATCAGGTCCTCCACTAAACGTGCTGGGTATTCCATAGGAATTTATATCGGTAATTGTCTGGGCGAATTGGACCGAGGCATATTTGCTACTCATCTGTTTCAGATTTTTATCTGTCAGAGGACTGATATTGCGTTTATAGTTCTCCATGCGTACCAGATAGGCGTGATCTGCTCCTTCAGCGAAGATGGCTGCGGTGCCGGGTGTGAGAATGCCCAGATGCGTTAGCTGCTCCATATTAAGGTTCATCGTTTGCCCGATGCTTTGTCGATCATCCTGAGCAATGAGGCGGTGAACAATTTTCATGTTGGTGTTTTTGAGCACATCTGGTGCCAGCTTGCTGGGGATCTGTTCGGCCACAAGCACGCCCTGCCCATAGGCGCGTACCTCAGAGAGCATGTTGGTGAAAACCTCGATGGCCTGTGCACGCGGATTAGAGGATTCTCCGTCTACCTGCGTGGAGGTGTTTTTGAGCAGGCGGTGGGCTTCTTCGAAGACTATCAGATGTTGGAGTCCTGTGGGAAGATTGCCAGTCGCCGCTTGTAGGCGGCGATATTCGTAGAGGCGTGCCAGAAACAGTCCCATGATAAAGGTTTTTTCGTCGTCGTTACCGATGTTTTCCAGTTCGAGGATTGTTGGTACGGAGAGTAGATCCTTCATTGGGATGCCACGCACGGTGTCGAGCATGAGTCCTTTGGAACCGATACGCAGAGAGCCGATGCGTGATTTCAGCGCGGCTTTGACGTTACTTTCTACTTCATGGTGATAGCCTAGCTTGGTTGTCACCTCTTCCACCTTGTAGTAGAGATCCGTCATGGTGGGAAAGATCGGATACTTATCGCGCTCCGCCCAGTTTGCCAGACGCACATTGATACCGCTGGTAAGATCCCAGCCGCGGTCTTCATACACATCATGCAGGGCAGTTTCCAGCACCTGTGGCATTGGCGCATAGAGCGGAAATGCCGCATTGAAGACCGCTTTCAAGAAGTCGATATGGGTCAGGAGAGAGGCGCTACCCGGCTCATCGTCGGTCTCGAACTCGAAAGGATTGAGACGGAAGGGGGCAACCATTTCGTTGCCGAGCGTGTAGACATGCAACTTAGCACGATCGCCAAAAGCACTGTGGAGTGCACGATACTCTGTCTTGGCCGGTTCAATTACGAGGAAAGGCTTATTGGCATCAATCACTTTATCCAGCATATTCATCACGGTCGTCGTTTTACCACTACCGGTAACACCGATGACTACTGCGTGCTTTGCCAGAGCGTCCAGAGAAATGTTATAGGTCTCGACGGTATCTTTGCCATTATGCAGGATTGTGCCGATGGGGAGTTGCTCGGCGTCTGTATTGCGGAAGTCAGAGTCGAAGTAGACGAAATCGTGGATCGCGTAGCCTGGGACCTCTTCACGGGGGAATTGGACCAGCGTACTTACTTCGGTTGAGGTCAGAAAGGTGTGGAAGCCTTCTAATGATGCGCCGTCGTGTTGCATCAGTGTGGCACGTAGTGGTTCGGGACGTGAATCGGTGCCTGACAAAGCTCCAATTAGTAGAGAGCCTAGCCGTTGTGCATCGTCGACCGAGTTGGCACCAAAATAGGTCCTGGCAATCCACTGTCCAGCGGCCATCCCCTGGTCCAGACGCTCAAGCTGCTTTTCCAGCAGGCGAATCAAATATTGTGCCCGATAGTTGACCATATCGCCACTATACGTCTGTGTCAGACCACCGGAATCGATCAGGGTTTTTTGCAGGTTTTCCTGCTTCGCCGCCGACCACTGGACACGTGAGCGATTGGTGATCTGTGTGAGTAGATCGATCGTCTTCATGCGCTCTTCAACGACTTTGGAGCGCGGTCGAGGATGCGCCTGGACGATATAAGCCCATTGTGCTCCATACATGCCACGAATGATGCGTTCGAGCGGAGCCTGATTCTGTGAGGCGCTTTGATTGAGTGGAGCAGCATTTTGTCCGGGCATCTGTGTCTGATCAACGTCTCCACCGCCCTTATCGTTGCCAAACGTTTTGCGGCTGGGGACGCCTGTAATCACGCCACCGACATACATATGAGGAAAGAGCCTCTCCGACATCTCTGCGACATCGACCGGCTCCAAATTGATATTAGGAAAGATCCCTTCAAGCAGCGAGCGCGTGGAATTCTCCGAGCCCAAAGAGATAAACACCTCGATGCGCTGCGAGCTTCCCAGAATAATCATCGTCAGATCGGCCTGTATCTGATTGTGGCAGGCCATCACAAGGTCTGCCATATACTGCCCAAAGTCAATCCCCTGCGTATTACGTTTCCAGAAATTTGCGATACCCCGAATACGAAAAAAACATTGCTCGCTCTCGTCAAACAGATTGCGGGGATCAAACTGCTCAGGGACCGCGCCTTCTAGATGAAAGCGTTCAAGCCGACTGATCAATTTGCCCAACATATTAAGAGCTTCGACATCAAATCCCTGAACCATAAAAAACGCTGCCTTTCGTACCTCTCAATATCTACTCACGCTCAGATTAATGGACGTAGCAGAATACTCCTAGTCATAAAGGGGGACAGTTTCTTTTTTGAGACTTAAGGAAGATGCATATAAGACATAAGCTTGTCCCCCTTTTCCCCTTTTCACTGGCAAATCATTCTTCCTATACTAGATTGGCTAGCGAATACGGTACTGGCTAGCGAATCGCCTAATGATGTTGGGTAGATATTATAATTGAGTAGATATTATAATTGAGTAGATACTGTAATCAAGTAGATATTATGAAGGAATTATGAATCAGATATTATATAAGGAGATAAAAGACGGAGAAGAGACGTCTTCTTCGCAGGCATCAGGTAGCTGGAGGCAGCGCCTTCCTCGCTGGTATCTTCTGGGAATGGGTGGTGTGCTCCTGATCTCGCTCGTGCTGAACTTTTATCGCCTGGGACAAGATGGATATGGGAATTTCTATTATGCAGCAACTATCCAGAGTATGCTGCTGAACTGGCATAACTTCTTCTTTGCCTCCTTTGATCCAGCAGGCTTTGTGAGCGTGGATAAGCCTCCCATTTCCTTCTGGCTTCAGGTGGGAAGTGTCAGGCTCTTTGGGCTGAGTCCCTGGAGCGAGATGCTGCCACAGGCACTCGCTGGCGTGCTTTCAGTGCCCTTGCTGGCCTATCTGGTGCGACGGACATTTGGACCACTGGCCGGCCTGCTGGCGGCCGCCTCATTGGCGGTGACGCCGATCAGTATCGTGACGAACCGCAATTTGACGATGGATAGCTTATTGGTCTTTGTGATGCTTCTGTCCGCCTGGGCACTGTTGCGGGCAGTGGAGACAGGTCGCTTGCGCTTATTACTGCTCAGCTTTATCGTGCTTGGCATTGCCTTCAACATTAAAACACTGGATGCCTATCTGATCTTGCCCGCTTTTTTTCTCCTCTACTGGTTTGCGGCTCCCCACAAGCCAAAGGCGCGCTTGCTGCATCTGGTGCTGGCGCTGGTCGTCTTGCTGCTAGTCTCATGTTGCTGGATTATGGCCGTCGACCTGGTACCGGCCTCGCAGCGTCCGTTTGTAGGATCGAGCGGTTCCAGCAACTCGGAATTGCAGTTAGCACTGGTGTACAATGGGGCCGGCCGCCTGTTTGGAAGCCTTGAAAAGATGGCTTCGACGTCCACAGCTCAAGCCTTAAAGCTGCAAGACCAGTTACCTGTTTTTGCACGCTCCAGTTTTTTTCTGGGAGATCCAGGACTGCTCCGTCTGTTCAGTATGCCGCTGGGTGCGCAGATTGGCTGGCTCATTCCATTGGCGGTGCTGGGGCTGATTGGGGTGCGCTGGGATAAACCTTCGTTCTGGCCGCTGAATCGGCAACAGCAAGGACTCGCCCTCTGGGGAGTATGGTTTCTGACCCAATATATCTTTTTTAGCTCAGCCAGCTTTTTTCATTACCATTATATGGTGCAGATGTCCCCCCCCATTTGTGCCTTGCTGGCGATGGGAATCGTGACGACCCGGCGCGAAACGCAGCGTCGACGCTGGCTTTTGCCCGTGCTGCTGCTGGCGACCGCACTGGTGCAGATTGTGTTATTGAGCTCGTATCTCAACGACTGGGAAGTCTGGTTGATCCCCTTTGTCTTGGTGGGAGCAGTGGCTGGAGTACTGCTGCTCCGCTGGTCCTCCTCGCGCAGTAGGAGCGTTTTGTTGACGATGGCGCTCTGCGCTCTGTTGCTGGGGCCAACCGTCTGGTCGGTTCTCCCCTTGCTTGAGCATCGAAATGATACCTTTCCCTATGCCGGTCCGACAGCCAAGATTAGCCCTCTGGAAGTATCTGCTTTACAGGTGGATCAAGAAATGCTTCCCGATCAGACTTTGATGAGTTACCTGATACAGCATCAGGGGAAAACGCGCTATCTGGCGGCCACGATGTCATCGTATCAGTCGGCCCCAATAATTATAGCCACGTCTCAGCCTGTGATGACGATGGGTGGTTATGGGGGGAATGATCCAATTCTTACAGAGAAAGAACTGCAACAATTCATTGTGAGCGGTAATGTCCATTACTTTGTTTTGCCCCAGATGATTCAAGAAGCCAATTTGAATCCTGAAGTGAGGCAGTATCAAATCACCCTGGCCGAGATATCAGAGGCTGCTGGTGTTAATAATATTAATCCGCTGATCAACTGGGTCCATAGCCACTGCACTCGGGTGCCACAGAGCCAGTGGCATACCTCTCAAGTGGTAACGATGCTTGATGTGTATGAATGTGCTTGATCTGATCCGTCTCTGTTGGAGCAGGAGGATAGGTCTAGTGCGCAAGCTTGTCCCTATTTTCCCCTTGTCCCTGGCAAACCATTTTTCTTATACTGATTGGCACGATATTCAGCGTCGGATGCTTGCGTCCGACGCTACTTAGTGGACAGCATAAAGGACTTATGGATCAGACATCACCTCTCGCGATAAAAGATCAAACAGAGACGACCTCTACGCAGGCATCAGGTAGCTGGAGGCAGCGCCTTCCTCGCTGGTATCTTCTGGGAATGGGTGGTGTGCTCCTGATCTCGCTCGTGCTGAACTTTTATCGTCTGGGACAAGATGGATATGGGAATTTCTATTATGCAGCAACTATCCAGAGTATGCTGCTGAACTGGCATAACTTCTTCTTTGCCTCCTTTGATCCAGCAGGCTTTGTGAGTGTGGATAAGCCTCCCCTTTCCTTCTGGCTTCAGGTAGGAAGTGTCAGGCTCTTTGGGCTGAGTCCCTGGAGCGAGATGCTGCCACAGGCGCTCGCTGGTGTGCTTTCAGTGCCTTTGCTGGCCTATCTGGTGCGACGAACGTTTGGACCGCTGGCCGGCCTGCTGGCGGCCGCCTCATTGGCGGTGACGCCGATCAGTATCGTGACGAACCGCAATTTGACGATGGATAGCTTGTTGGTCTTCGTGCTGCTTCTCTCCGCCTGGGCACTGCTGCGTGCGGTGGAGACAGGTCGCCTGCGCTTATTACTGCTCAGCTTTGTGCTGATTGGCATTGGCTTCAACATCAAAACGTTGGATGCCTATCTGATCTTGCCAGCTTTTTTTCTCCTCTACTGGTTCGCTGCTCCATATAAGCCAAAGACGCGCCTGCTGCATCTGAGTCTGGCGCTGGTTGTCTCGCTGCTGGTCTCGTTTTGTTGGATTATCGCCGTTGATCTTGTACCGGCCTCGCAGCGTCCGTTTGTGGGATCAAGCGGCTCCAGTAACTCCGAATTGCGGTTAGCTCTGCTGTACAATGGAGCCGGCCGCCTGCTGGGAAATCTCAAAGAGATCTCTTTGCTGCCCACGGCTCAATCACTGAAGGTGGAGAATCAGTTGCCAGCTTTTCTAAGTCCTGGTTTCTTTCTGGGCGATCCAGGACCGTTGCGTCTGCTCACGATGCCTTTGGGTGCGCAGATTGGCTGGCTTATTCCGTTGGCTGTGTTGGGATTGATCGGGGTGCGCTGGGATAAACCCTCGTTCTGGCCGCTGAATCGGCAACAACAAGGACTCGCCCTCTGGGGGGGATGGTTCCTGACCCAATATATCTTTTTTAGCTCAGCCAGCTTTTTTCATCCGCACTATACGGTGCAGATGGCTCCTCCGATCTGTGCCTTGCTGGCGATGGGGATCGTGACAACCTGGCGCGAAACGCAGCGTCGGCGCTGGCTTTTGCCCATGCTGCTGCTGGCGACTGCACTGGTGCAGATTGGGGTGTTGAGTGCCTATCTCAACGACTGGGAAGTCTGGTTGATCCCCTTTGTCTTGCTGGGAGCAGTAGCTGGAGTACTGCTGCTCCGCTGGTCCTCCTCGCGCAGTAGGAGCGTTTTGTTGACGATGGCGCTCTGTGCCCTGTTGCTGGGACCAACTGTCTGGTCGGTTTTTCCCTTGCTTGAGCATCGGAATGATACCTTTCCTTATGCCGGTCCGACCGTTGCAATTACCCCCCTGGAAGGGGCCGTGCTACAAGTAGATCAGGGAGTGATTCCTGATCAGACACTGATGAGTTACCTGATACAGCATCAGGGGAAAACGCGCTATCTGGCGGCCACGACCTCCTCGTTTCAGTCGGCCCCGATGATTGTGGACACGGTTCAGCCGGTGATGACGATGGGTGGCTATCAGGGGCAAGATCAGATTCTTACAGTAAGAGGACTGCAACAAGCTATTGCCAGTGGTCATGTCCATTACTTTGTGCTACCCCAGACGCTTCAGGAAGCCCATTTGAGTCCTGAACTTTTGCAGTATCAAATCAGCGTGACCGAGGGACTAGAGGCCGCCGGTGATACCAATATTGATCCTCTGATGAGCTGGGTCCGTACGCATTGTGTGCAAGTGCCACAGAGTCAATGGCATACCTCTCAAGCGGCAACCCTGCTGGATGTGTATGACTGTATTTGATCTGATCCGTCTCTGTTGGAGTATGAGGACATGTCTGGTACGCAAGCTTGTCCCTATTTTCCCCTTGTCACTGACGAGCCATTTTTCTTATACTGGCTAGCGAATCACCCGATGCTATTTAATGGACAGTATAAAGGACTTATGGATCAAACATCACCTCTCGAGATAACTGATCAAGAAGGAACATCCTCTCCACAGGCGGCAGAGCACTGGAGGCAGCGCTTTCCCCGCTGGTATCTCCTGGGAATGGGTGGTGTGCTCCTGATCTCGCTCGTGCTGAACTTTTATCGTCTGGGACAAGATGGATATGGCAATCTCTACTACGCGGCTGGCATTCAGAGTATGCTGCTGAACTGGCATAACTTCTTTTTCGTTGCGTTTGATCCTGGGGGCTTTGTGAGTGTGGATAAGCCTCCGCTTTCCTTCTGGCTTCAGGTGGGGAGTGCGAAGCTCTTTGGGTTGAGTCCCTGGAGCGTGATGTTGCCACAGGTGCTCTCTGGCGTGCTTTCAGTGCCGTTACTGGCCTATCTGGTGCGACGAACCTTTGGACCGCTGGCTGGCTTGCTGGCGGCCGCCTCATTGGCGGTGACGCCGATCGGTATTGTGACGAATCGCAATTTGACGATGGATAGTTTATTGGTCTTCGTGCTGCTTCTGTCCGCCTGGGCACTGCTGCGTGCGGTGGAGACAGGCCGCTTACGCTTGTTACTACTTAGCTTTATCCTGATTGGCATTGGCTTCAACATCAAGACGCTGGATGCTTATCTGATCTTGCCAGCTTTTTTTCTCCTCTACTGGTTCGCCGCTCCTCACAAGCCAAAGACACGCTTGTTACATTTGACCCTGGCAATGGTCGTCTCGCTGCTGGTCTCGTTTTGCTGGATTATCGCCGTCGACCTGGTACCGGCCTCGCAGCGTCCGTTTGTGGGATCGAGCGGCTCCAGTAACTCCGAATTGCAGTTAGCTTTGCTGTACAATGGAGGCTCTCGCTTGCTGGGAAACCTCAAAGAGATCTCTTTGTTGCCCACGGCTCAATCACTGAAGCTGCAAGATCAGCTCCCGGTGTTTGCACGTCCCAGTTTCTTTCTGGGCGATCCAGGACTATTGCGCCTGCTCACCATGCCACTGGGTGCGCAGATTGGCTGGCTGATCCCCCTGGCGGTGCTGGGATTGATCGGGGTGCGTTGGGATAAGCCCTCGTTCTGGCCGTTGAATCGGCAGCAACAAGGACTCGCTCTCTGGGGAGGATGGTTTTTGACTCAATTCGTCGTTTTCAGCACAGCCAGCTTTTTTCATCCCCACTATACGGTGCAGATGGCTCCCCCGATCTGTGCGTTGCTGGCGATGGGAATCGTGACGACCTGGCGCGAGAAGCAGCATCGACGCTGGCTCTTGCCTGTGATGCTGCTGGCGACCGCGCTGGTGCAGATAGTGTTGTTGAGTTCTTATCTCAAAGACTGGGAAGTCTGGTTGATCCCCTTTGTCTTGCTGGGAGCCGTGGCTGGAGTTTTACTCCGCTGGTCCTCGCAACGCAGTAGGAGTGTCTTGTTGGCGATCGCGCTCTGTGCCTTGTTGCTTGGACCGACTGTCTGGTCGGTTCTCCCCTTGCTTGAGCATCGAAATGATACGTTTCCTTATGCCGGTCCCGCCGTTGCGATTAGCTCCCTGGAAGGATCAGTTTTACAGGTGGATCAAGGTTTGACTCCCGATCAGACACTGATGGCTTACCTGATGCAGCATCAGGGGAAGACGCGCTATCTGGCGGCTACGATGTCCTCGTTTCAGTCGGCCCCGATGATTATAGATACGGTTAAGCCTGTGATGACGATGGGTGGCTATCAAGGGCAAGATCAGATTCTCTCGGTGAAAGGACTGCAACAATCCATTGCTAATGGAGAGATCCGCTACTTTGTACTCCCCCAGACGCTTCAGGAAGCGCATTTGAGTCCCCAATTAATGCAATATCAGATCAGCCTGGCCGAGGGATTAGAGGCAGGCGGTGGTACCAATATTAATCCACTGATTGACTGGGTCCATAACAATTGTACCCGCGTGCCGCAGAACCAGTGGCATACCTCTCAGGCGGCAACGTTGCTGGATATCTATGATTGTGTCTGACTGGATAGGTTCTAATATATATTTAGGGAATGGGAGTAGCGTGGATGTTCTGCTGCTCCAAATGACCTAATTGCTTACTAAGAGTTGTAATTATTAAGAACTTGATGCTTTTTCTAATACAGAACCTTCCTTTCCTGCTGCCCCACCCATTCCTTGCACTGCGCCTCCTCCTATTGCCGTAAACATTTGACTTAGCTGGTCTAGCCTTTGTTGTTTCTCTCTCTTATCCCAATCTGCCTTTTGTCTATCATAGGATTCTTGATCGCTCTTAGCTCGAAACGCTCTATCTTCTTCTCTTTCCGCAGCTCTAGCTTCCCGTTCCTCCTTAAATGCTTTGATTCTTTCCTGATGTTCCTTATCTGTATTCTTACTTTCTTTGCTTTCCTTCGACTGTGCTTGCTGTTCACTCTCGGGGGTTGTCTCTCTGGTCGTTTCTCTGGTCGTTGATCTGCTGGATTCTGCCTCAGTCTCGTTTATAGTTGATGATCGTGACCTGCTGGATGAGTCTCCCGAGTCTGTTGAGTTGGTTGTTTCTTGTTGTTTGCTTAATGCAAATGCGCGGAAAACATCGTCATTACTAGCGTCCTTCTTATTTTGAACGGGTTGATCGCTTGCATCCCGCCCGGATCTGCCCATCTCTGTACCGCCAAATGTTGACTGGCGACTAACACCTTCTTGACTGCCGCCTCGGCCGCCTCGGCCTCCGCCTCCGCCTCTTCCCATAGCAAAACCTCCTTTTGGGTTGTTCGATCTGCAAACCCTTATTTATACTTCCTCTCAACCATAAATTATATGACATTGAAAGGCTAGTCGGAAGTGGGGACAAACGTACCGTCATTGCCAGGTCCTATCCGGATTTTTGAGGAATTTTGTCCCTATGTTCCTCTAGACGTGCGCAGTGGCTATACCCTATTATTGAAGCATAATCGGCTAAAATACTACTATTTAAAGATAAATAACTTAGAATTTTTACTGTTGATGTGAATGTGCAGGCTGTGGATGGTCTTTTCTAATGTGATGCAAGACTGGAGCACACTATTTTGAAGTATACGCTAACAACTGTGAAGCGGGTGAGCAGGTACTTCTTCGCAAAAACAGGTAAGAGGAGACGTAATCGTAGGCATACAAAAATGTCTTTTGGCATGCGTATATCGTACTTTGCTGCTCTCTTTTTTGCCGGTGCCTGTTTGTTCTCTCTTTCCCCGAGCACAGCCAGCTGGATTGCAAGCCAGCATATACTCTCGGGAAATTCTGCTTCCTCGTCATCAAAGAGTGAAGCCTTTACCCCGGCGACCGACGGTCCCATTGATAAAGGCACGATATTACAATACAGTGCTCAGGGTAGATTAACCATGTACCCGGCTGCCAGTAGGAATGTTCTTTCTTCTGCGACTGTCGATGAGCAAACCAGGAACCTTTCCTATATGCACAACACCGGTCAGGGTGGCATAACCAATGTGAATAGAGCAGATCTTGGTAGTGGCAACGATCCGAATGCGGATTGTAAGGCAGCGCTAAAAAGTTTAAAGGGCGCTCAAGATTCTGATAAGTTACCAATACCCTCTTCTTGTGCTGCCTCTACTAATGATTTCTTGACTGGCGGGGATAAAGGCATCTATAACGGAGCAGTGTATAACATTCCGTCCAATATCACGACCTCAAATGATGCTGTCAAAGGCTTGTTATTGGCCATGCAAGCGATTGCCTGGGCGCTTCTCGTCCCGATTATTATGACGATGGGAATGGGCTTTATGACTGGCAAGGGTGCCCTACGCTATTCCGATATGTTGGAAACATTGCCGCGCCTGGTGTTGGCGGTGATCGGCATTGGAACTTGTTTGCTACTGTCAAATGGCCTGATTAGCTTTGGTTACATCTTTAACGTTGGGTTTATGCAAGTGCTGCATAACATTGCTCCGAACCTGCCTCCGGTATCGTCTGTGCTGATGCCTAGCGATCACTGGGAGCATTGGCTCCAGATTTTGACGGCGGCAGGTGCGCTCCTCTTGGTCGCGTACCCTGTTTCGGCCGCCAATTTTGCTATATTGGGAATTTTTGAGGTACCAGTTGGAGCAATCGCAGCTGTGGTCATGGTTGCCATCGCCATTGGTTTGATCCTTGGCTATATCCCAGATTATATCCTAACAGGTTTCTCGATGGTGATTGCAGGACAGGCGATCATTCGCTTCATCCTGATTGATCTCTATGTGGTGCTGAGTCCGTTAGCGATTGTGGCGGCCGCGCTCCCTGGCCAGGCTGGTGTCAAGTTTGCACGTGATTGGGTGACCGGCTTTCTGAGCCTGATTGCATCGCAATGCGTGGTCCTTGTGGCGATGGGTATGGGACTGGTGGTCCTGGGGCAGTATGGGCAGAATGCCGGCATTGTTTCGATCATGATGAAATATTCCACCTTGATCTTGATGATGCGTGTACCTTCACTCTTCAAGACTGGCGCGGTCCAGCTGATCCAGGAGGGCGGTTCGGTGGTGGCACAGGTGACACAGAAACAAGCGGCTCCCCTTGCGCCATCCTGATCGATGGGCGTGGGAGGATACTCAGTTGGGCTTATCTTTGTGCCTGTGAAGTGTGGAAAATGTATCACTGTTTGTGTATTTATACCTGAAATCCTAGAGGATTTTGTCCCTATTTTCCTCTAGACGTGCGTGGTGGCTATGCTCTATTATTGAAGCATAATCAGGTAAAATACTACTATTTGAAGATAGATAACTATGAAGTTTTTGCTGCTGATGTGAATGTGCTGATTGTGGGTGGTCTTTTTTAATGTGACGCAAGACTGGAGCACACTATTTTGAAGTATGCGCTAATAACTATGGAGCGAGCGATCAGATACTTCTTGGTGCGAAAAAGTAGAAGCAGACGTAATCGTACGCGTACAAAATTAACTTTTAATATGCGCGTATCGTTATTCGTGGCTCTCTTCTTGGTTGGCGCCTGTTTGCTTGCTTTATCTCTGAGTGGTGCTGGATGGCTCGCAAGCCAGCATGTGACCTCGGGGGCTTCTGTTACCTCGCTTTTAGCGAGTGCAGCCTCTAACCAGGCTGTGGGAAATCTAACTACCAAAGATACCATTTTGCAATCCAGTGCTGAGGCCAGATTGACACAGTTCTCACCAGCCAGTGCGAACATTCTTTCCTCTGCGACTGTCGATGAGCAAACCAAAAATCTTTCTTATATGCGCGGCACCGGCCTTGGTGGCGTTTCTCTGGCGGCCGACTATGATCCGATTAAGGATTGTAATGATGCTCTGCAAAAATTAAAAGGTGCTCATTATTCGGATAAGGTTCCTCTGCCTTCTTCTTGCGCGAACGCGAATAATGATTTCTTGACTGGCGGGGATGGTGGCAATTATTCCGGAGCGGTGTTTACTATTGTTCCTCTTCTCACAACTTCAAATCCGGCGGTTACAGGCTTGTTGCTGGCCATGCAAGCAATTGCCTGGGCGCTTCTTGCCCCAATTATCATGACAATGGGATTTAGCTTCATGACAGGCAAGGGGGCTCTACGCTATTCCGATGTGCTAGAAGCGTTGCCTCGTCTGATACTGGCGGTAATCGGCATTGGAACCTGTTTGCTGGTGGCAAACTTCGTGATTAACCTTGGTGGCGCCTTCAATATCGGGTTTATGAATGTGCTGCATAGCGTTGGCGGGAACAACCTACCTGGGATAACTACTGTGCTGATGCCCAGCGGGCAATGGGAGCAATGGCTCCAGATGCTGACAGCGGCTGGCGCGCTGATCCTGGTTGCACAGCCTGTCTCGGCTATCAATCCTCTGGGGATACCGGCTGGAGCAGGTGTCGCTGTGGTCATGGTTTCTATCGCCGTTGGCCTGATCCTTGGCTATATTCCCGAGTACATCCTGACGGGTTTCTCAATGGTGGTTGCAGGACAGGCGATCATTCGCTTCATCCTGATTGATCTCTACGTGGTGCTGAGTCCGTTAGCGATTGTGGCGGCCGCGCTCCCTGGTCAGGGGGGTGTCAAGTTTGCCCGTGATTGGGTGTCTGGCTTTCTCAGCTTGATTGCATCGCAATCTGTGGTCCTTGTAGCGATGGGCATGGGACTGATAGTCCTGGGGCAGTATGGGCAGAATGCCGGCATTGTTGCAATTATGATGAAATATTCTACTCTGGTCCTGATGATGCGTGTACCTTCACTGTTTAAGACTGGTGCAGCTGACCTGGTGAAACAGGGCGGTGCAGTGGTGGCACAGGTGGCACAGAAACAGGCAGCACCTCTCGCTCCATCCTAAGCGATGGATATTGAGAATACACTTTTCGGCTTGTCTTTTCTAGGAGCATAAGATGATATACCGCAGGAATGTTCGTAGCACAATCAAGGTTATTCCGGGGGAACGCCTACTTGCTTTAGGCGTACTTGGTAGTATCTTGTTGCTTTTTCTGACTTCCTGCGGACAAGCATCGGGTGCTCAAAAGACCCAATGGGTACAGCCAGCGGATGCAACCACTCCTAAATGGATTGCACCCGCGCTCAAGCAAGGATTTTCTTCTTATCATCAATATATAGCAGCACAAGCGAGCTCGATCGCTACAGCCTTATATGGTGCGCAGGCCGATGAATACTTCGCAGATGATCCAACCATGGCGGCGGTAATCACTTATTGGAAGAGTTCATGCCATAAGGCTGACGGCTCGCTTTGTCCCAATGCGCAGAGCGGTGATTTACAGTGCGTTGAATTTGTGACTGGTGTGTTTGCCACCATCGATAATCAGCTACCGTATATTGGTGATGCTGACAAGTTCTGGGATCTCTATCGAGGCAAAGCTGGCTGGCAAGAGATCGCCGCTAATACGATACAGAAAAATCCTCCAGTACTGGGTGATATTGTTGCCTGGAGCGGCAATAATACTGGCCATCTGGCGATTGTGGTCGATCTAAAGGCTCCAACGTCTGATCAAGATGGTTATATTATTGTTGCACAGTCCAACGCGCCCAGTGCTTTTGAGGAACTGGCCTGGCATACCAATGGTCAGATTGATTCATGGCCTGGCTATAATCTGCAAGGTTTTATCCGTCAGCAAGATCTCGCTCCATGTTTGTTGCTCCAAGCCACCCCGGCGCAACAACAATGGGAAGTCATGGCAGGCCAGGTTGCTGTCTATTATGGAGTGCCCTCGAAATATCTGCTCCGACAATTATGCCAGAGCAAATTTCAGTCAACTGACAGTCAAGGGCAACCGATGATTAGCGCGACAGGCGGGATAGGTATTGCACAAATGTCATCGTCCGTTGCGGCTCAGATACCGCGCTGTATCATTAACTTTGTCAACAATTCTCCTAATTGTGCGCACATGCCTGGCAGTCTCCCCAAGGGAACAGGCATTGATCCCAGGAAGCCAGCAGAAGCGATACCAGCTGCTGCCTATGAGATGTCGCTGCTTTATCAGCATTATCTCAAAACGAAAGATATGCGCGTCCCCCAGGACGAGCTGGAAGCTTATACAATGGCCCTTGCCGCTTATAATGCTGGCGAGGTAGTTATCGATAACGTTGTTCATTCATGTGGCAAGTCTGGCTGGCAGAGTTGCTTGAACGAGCAACAAAAAGATCAACATACTACAAAGTATGTGAATGCCATTCTGAGTAAGAGTAGTTGAATGAATTCTTTGTACTAGCCCATTTTGATGGGTACTCTTGCGGCTATGACGTTTTATCTGTTATTGTGTGTGTGGATGGTGAGGCTTGGGCGTCGTCCAAAGCCGCCTAAACCTTACCATCTATACCTGGAGTCGCGCAGACAGCCTGGATCAGGTATGGAAGGTTTGAACATGGATGGACTATGTTCTTTCGTTAGCGTTGATAAATTTAAATGTCTTCACATGATGTGGAGACAGGAGAAAGGGTGACAAGCAAATGGCATTTATTCTGCATGGACTTTCTTTGATTATTATGAATGTGTCTATTCTGTTTAGGAGCCTTGATCTGGGTCCTCTGCAAACTGAGCTCTCTACTGTGATCGGTAGTGTGACCACTCTGCTTAAGGGCCTTGGTATCGCGGTCTGCGTTCTTGGTATTATGGTCGGGGGACTGATGCGCGCCACTGCTTTCGGTAATGAAAGAAAAGTTGCTATCTCTAACCAGGCTATTGCCTGCGCCGTGATCGGTCTGGTCATTGTGCTGGTTGCCCAGGGTGCCGCAACAGCTTTCAATGGTCTTCTACCATAAAGTTTATTTGGTTCCTCATTATTGTGCACTGCTTCTCTAGCAGGCAAAGAGAGATGCGTTTGATACGTTTTATAGAGAAGGAATTATCGACTTTACATCGGTCCTTTCCTGGCGTATTTTTCCCTACAGAATGTGTCTTGTCTCTCGCATTAGTGAGAAAACGAATGTAGATATTGAGTGTAGATATGAAGAAAGAGGAATTTCCAACCTTTTTAAATGAGCAACCATCAATCATCTTTGGTCGTACTGGTCGCGAACTTTTAGTCATTACGATAGGACTGGCATGTGGATATCTCACCTGGGTGAGTCTGGGAAGCTTCATTGGTGGTGATGTGCTTGCCAGTAATATTGCCAAAGGTTTTCTGGTTGGCGTGATACTCGTAGTTGCCGGAATTGTGTCTTTTTTTAAGGTTGCCACAAGACCGTTGGAAGAATGGGCTTTTGTGTGGCTCTTTTACGCCATCATCCCCAAAATTTATCTGTATATACCTGAGGAAGTAAGTGTACTTGTCGACCAGTCAGATGAAGCTGATGCGCTGGTCAACAGTAAAAAATCTGACGATGATGACGACTTTGGTGATGACTACTGATTAGATTTGGAGCTATATTTCCATGTTAACTGCACCAAAAACTCCTAGTATGCTTATAAGTGGCACCCCTAGTGTAGTAAACGCATTTATCAGATTGCGCCAGGTAGAGGGTGATGTCGCGTGTCTTGACTTTGGACGTAAAAATTTAGATTATCGAGGTTTCCTCAAGGTTGGTGCTATCAACTTTTCCCTGCTCTCAGAAGAGGAACAGGAAGGGGTTATCGAGGGCTTTAAAGGCTTCTTGAATGGTATCTCTTATCCTATCCAGATCTTGATTCGTAATCGCCCCCATAACCTGGACCAATATTTACAGTCCATGGACGCTGTTAGAGGTACCCTGGCACCTATCACACGTGACCACGCGAAATTCGTACGCGCCCTGGCTTCCAGACGTGCGCTGGTGAAACGCGAGTTTTATGTGATTGTGCCTTCAGATCGTCAGGTCGCCAAGGATAAAACTGAGGCTCTGATCAACGCACAAATGCAGTTGAAATTGCGCCTGGATGAGCTTTTGCGCCAATTAGAGCGTATGGGATTGGGTGGCAAGCGTTTAACATCGCTAGAGATTATACAACTTTATCAAAGCTGCTATACCCCCTGGGAAGCCTATCTCAGGCCCCTTACCGAAAACGCGCTTGAGGGTAGTCATGGAGGGCCGACCGTCTCTGCCATGGATAAATCTGTTCCCATGGATCTTTCTAGCATTAATATGTCCCTCGAAGATGTCCCGGACGCTGCTACCGACTCAAAGAAGAAAAAGAAGAAACCCTCTAAAAAGGATAAAAAGCAGGAGGCCAACAGCAAGCTCCCTGACTTTATTAAGGTCCCTGATCTGATTGCTCCAAGCTCTATCCAGGTGTTTCCTTCGTATGTGCGTATTGAGGGAGAGTCGCATCACGAATATGTGCGCACCCTTGCGCTGGCCAGCTATCCACGTAGTGCTTACCCCGGCTGGTTTGATAGTATCATTCAGGTTGACGAGCCCAATATCGATTTTAGTATCCACATCACTCCCCTCGCCCCAGAACAGGTGGGATCGCGCCTGGCTCAGAAAGCCGTAGAATTCCGTGGTGCGGCGCTGGTCTCTGAGCGTCAGGGACGTACCGCAGATCCATCCACAACCATCGCTCTGGGCGACGTTGAAAAGTTGCGTGAGAATATCGCACGTGGTACCGAACGTGTGTTTAACATGTCGGCCTTCATTCAAGTTCGTGGCCGTGATCGTCGCGAATTGGGTGAACGTAGTGATCGCCTGGCCGGTACGATTCGCGGCCTCGATTTTCGTGCTCTGCCAACTCATTGGCAACATCATGTGGGCCTGATGAGCTGCCTGCCTGACGCTAATAATCAGCTGGGACGTGGTCGACTTTTTGGTACAGGTTCCGCTTCAACCTTTTATCCCTTTACTAATAGCGATATTAGTATGGATACAGGTGTGATGTTTGGTGCCAATCCTAATGGTGGTCTGGTCATCCTCAATCCTTTTAATAGCCAGCAGCTAGAGAACGCTAACATGGTGGTCTTTGCGAAATCTGGAGCAGGCAAAAGTTTCTTCCTCAAAACAGTGACCAGCCGTTTGCTGCCGACCTGCAATGTCTATGTGATCGATCCGGAAGCCGAATATAGTAACATGTGTGAGACCGTTAAAGGTCAGTATGTACGTCTCTCTTCGGATTCGTTGCAGATCAATCCCTTTGAGCTCTATGGAGCCGCAACCAATACCACTCAGGCTGTGGATGGGGCTAAGGGCGAGGCTAACTTTTTCCGTGAGAAACTTCTCAATCTAATTACACTGCTTAGCCTGTTGCTCTCCGACGATGGTATGTTGCCGCAGAAGGAGAAGGCTTTCCTTTATAAATGTCTGATTAAAACCTATGAGAATCGTGGCATTAATATGGATGCTTCAACTCATGGGAATGTTCCCCCCAATATGCAAGAGTTTTATGTAATTCTGTCGAGTGCACTGCGTGGTGACGATCGCTTTGGTGTGGGCCAGGATACTTATGGATTGGGTGAACGCCTGGAACGTTATCTCCACCTTTTCCCGATGCGCACGCGTGTGGTGCTTGATAATCGCTTTATAGATTTTAATATTCGAGAGCTGAACGATACGCTTAAACCTATTGGTTTGTTCTTGATTGCTGAATTTCTCTGGACAAAGATCCGCCAGGCGCGTCAATCTAATGTCCCGTTGCCGAACACGATTATTTTGATCGATGAGGCCTGGTTGTTGATGCAATTTGAGCAAGGGGCGAAATTTCTTGAAGAGATGGCACGCCGTATCCGTAAATATGGTGGTGGCTTGTGGTGCACTACTCAGAATTCCGATGACTTCCTGGGTTCTGATGAAGGCAAGACGATCCTGGCTATGGCTACCATGAAATTTTTGATGAAGCAAGATTCTAGTACGATCGATTCGGTTGTGCATACATTCCATCTTAGTCCCGGGCAGAAGAGCTTTTTACTCGGTGCACGCCGTGGTGAAGGTCTGTTCTCCACCAAGAGTTGGACACAGATGGAGGTTCTTGCCTCCCCTCTGGAAGCAAAAATGGCGAATACCACCCTTGCTTCGACGACACAATTGCAACAGTCGGCGAAAGATATCGAACTGAATTATCAGCAAGCAGTCAAGCACGAGCGAGAAATGGCACGTGCAAGCACGAATGGCCAGGCCGACGGCAATAAGCGGGGCGATTTCAGATGAATCTGAGGCTAAAAATGGAATCATCATCGGATGCTGCATCAAAAGATTTTTCAGCGGCAGTGATGCGACGCGCGCTGGTTGGCTGGCTACCCATTCTTGTTGTGTGTATCGTGATCTACTGGGTATCGGGTGGTATACCACCAACTGTGTGGCGACTCCTGGGGAGCGTTTTGCTTCGCTGGAGTGCCTTACAAACTATCCTTGGTGGGGCTGTCTTTGTACCTTTAATCATCCTGGTCGTACAGTCCCTGCTTATCCTGGTTGCCTGGATACTTCTTATTGTAGTAGCCTGGCGTGAAATTGGCGTTTATAGAGCATTGCGAACGCAGCAGCGTGTCAGTCGCTTAAAGGCGGCTCTGGCTTTAAGTCAGAACGTTCCTACTGACACGCCGCTGGTAGCGAAAAGCCAGGGTGTGCAAGTGCTACCCGGTGACAGTCGGCGAAATGAGGATTCTCTCAAGGGCACGGGCATTCAAATTGTCTCTCCGAATGAGGGTGAGCAGGATGATGCATTTGATATGGATAAGGCTGTGTTTGAACTTTTCTCTGAACCTGATCCCTCTGAAACTGTCGATGTCAACGATAAGCCAATACATGTGGATGAAACCAATACGGTTTTTGTCTATGGCAATCCCTTCGAGGGCGATCTTCCAGAAGTCTTTAACTATGATATGGATCTGAAGCGTGAGGTTAAAGATATGAAAAATAATATGCGCCCGAAAGCCACAGATGCCGATAAGTTGGCTGAAAAAGATCAGGATGCTGACTCATAAAATAATCGAAAGGGATTTCGGTATGGGAAAAAATTTGTTTACGAGACGTCAGAAGAAGAGACCTTTTTTTCTTCTGACGTTGATCATAATTACTCCGCTACTGATGGGTGTACTGTGCGGTGATCCTACACCTCCCCTTCCACTGTCGACTAATAGCTCACTGACAAATAATATCTTCGGCAAAACTGATTTTTCGATGCTCAAGATGTTTGATGCTAACAATGGTTGGGCGATCACACCACAAGCGGTTCTACGTACCTCCAATGGAGGGGCAACCTGGACTGATCTCACACCGACCGATTGGGAGGCGACTAACGGCTCAAGTTCCAATACTCCTGGCGCTGTTTCAGGGATTACCACTGCGTATTTTCTGGACCCGAGTCACGTTTGGATTGTGGCGGAAACAAATATTTCACAAGGTGATCTTGATGCAGCTTCGACCGCTGCCAATCAAGTGACGGTTACCAATAGTGGTACACCTACTATTAATAAAGACCAGATGCCACCGCTTGGAACCAGCGTGTATGTGCGTTCGACGATTGATGGAGGACTCACCTGGATGACCTCTAAGCCAATCACTATAAAAAATCTGGTTGGCATTAGCCAACCAGATTTTCTTGATGTACATGAAGGCTGGATCGAGTTGATGCACGGCTCCGGAGGCAGTAATATGACCGATGGTGATGTGTATCATACGGTCGATGGTGGGATAAATTGGAAGCAGCAGCGCATCAATATTTTTTCGCCTCTCGGTGGTCCTGGTGGAACATTTGTGGCGTTAAATGGGCTGAGCTCCTCGGTACAGTCAACTTTGTCAAAGAGTATTCATCAGACAAACCTTGCGGCCGCCTCGCAAGTGTCGGTGGATGGTCAGCTGTCTGGAGTCACTATCGCTCCTACCTGTGTGCCTGCTACTGCTAATGTCTCTTCTAATCTTCCTCAGTGCGCTGCTACCATGCCGACCCCTTTTCAAGGGTGTACAGTTATTGGGACGACCAAGTATGTAGGCCTGGCTACTGCCACGCAGCCCAGTACACCACATGTCTGGTTGAGTCAACAAATTGGTGAAGGAGCCGTCTGGAGGCAGATGGGCTTTTTGCCTGTTCCTGGCGGAACTCTGAAGCAGTCGTCAGATTCAATGGTTTCCAGTTCGCCGCCGTTTATGTCTCCGGATGGAACTGGGATTCTACCTATTCAGGTGCAGGGTGATCCTGATGGAGATGATCCAACGCATTTTTCTGTGCACCTGTATCGCATCAAAATTGCGTCGCCTTTAGGTGACTATATAGTTAGCGATATGAGTCCAACTTCAACATTTGCCGTCCCATTTATTTATGCCCAACATACTTTAGCTGCTCCCGATGGCCAGCATGTCTTTGTCGTGGGACAAGATCAGACCAATGGGACATATGGCGATTGGCATCTCTATGAATTTGATGGTACTAACTGGATATCTCTGACGAATCAGTTTGATGCCAGCGTCCCAGCTGCACGTCAAGATTCAGTGGTTAGCTCAACCTTATCAAATCTTAGTTTCATCAGCCCTACCGAGGGCTGGGCCAGCAATGGCTCGCTGCTCTATCATGTCAGGATTGCTAATGGTTCAGCTAACTGGTCGCAGGTTTATCCTCCGTCCAGCGCCACCAAGACGCCAGACGTTCCTAGAGTGCCCGGTGCAGTCGTAGCTCCGCCAGCCAATCCAGGCCCATGTGGTGTACAGGTTGTGAATGTGCCTACTCCCCCCGGAGGACCATCTACCCCAGACTTGCATACATTTACCTTTGTCAATAAGATGTCGTTCCCTGTCTGGGTGGGTTCAACGGGAGATGGCCCGGTGAATTTCGCTGGCTGGGATGGAATATTGGCCCCTGGGAGTAGTCATAGTGTCCAGGTTTCGACCCCGAACGCTGGCGTGTGGAGAGGGCGCTTCTGGGGAAGATCGTGTAGCGATGCTGGTGATTGTAACGACCAATTGGGGAGTAGTAACGGTGAACCGGCTTCCCTGGCTGAATTTGCCACGAATGTTTACGGTGGATTGATCTTTTACGATGTTAGCCTAGTGGATGGCTATAATCTACCGATGCTGATCGAGGGCAGTGATGGGTCACCGTCTCCTAGCAACTGTGGTAGCCACGCCTGTACCGATCTAAATCAAAGCTGTCCAACACCTTTGCAGAAGGTCGGTGCTAATAGTAACGATAAGATCTGCATGAGTGCCTGTGCTGTCGCCACAGATGCGGGAGCGTCCACCATTGATCAGTATTGCTGCCTGGGAGCGTTTGGTCCTGGCGTCTGCAATCCTGACACCTGGCCTGCCGACATGGATTCCGCGAAGCTTTTTAAGGAAGCCTTCCCGCATGCTTATAGCTACGCCTATGATGACGCGACCAGTACCTATACCTGTCCCGAGACCTGTAGTTTCTCTATCATCTTTGGTACCACCCCGTAAAGTAGCGTCGCGCCCTCGGGCGCGATGTCTCACTCGACGTACGATCAGGCAGGCCAGCATGGTTCGCTGAAATCCTGCTGCCTCTTACGTCGAGTGGGACATCGCACCCGAGCGTGCGACGCTACTTTTTAATATTTCCGATATGAGTTAATATCCAGAGCAGGGGATGTAGGGGATGCAAGGGGGAGTTCAGATCGGCCTGTATCTCTTCGTGCGCTGAACTGGCGAAATATTCGACGTATTTGAAATGGGCCTCTATGTCGCGCATTAAGGGCTCAAGCCCACGGGCGATGAGGAATGTGCGTACCAGATACCTTATGGCTTCGGCTTCGGTATGGATGGCTGCATCGTTGGTGCGCACTTTCTGGATCGCTGAAATGCTGATCTCTTTCTGCAAGATGTCTGCGTCTGCCTTGGTGATGACGATGGCTATGGGAATCGCGGAGCGCCAACGATTGTTGATGCGTCTGTAGATTTCAAGCTGTTGCAGCATGTGTTCGTAAATTTGCATGATGATCAGTTCGCCAGGTGGCGGGAGTTGTATGTCAGCATCGCTTTCACTCTGACGGCGTGATGGGAGGCGCGGCAGTGTCAGCGGATCGATCATAAAAAGAATGGCCTGGATGTGACGATAATACTGCTGCTTGGTGCTATTCACGGTGCTCTCAAATGAGCTTCCGCTGGTGTCGTAAAGATTGAGCATGTAGGGCGTGCGTGTCTGGAGTGCTCGCATCTGGAGTGTGTAGGCCGCTGGTACGATCTCTTGCGTTGGTGAGAGCTTGTCACCGTTTTGAAGCTGTTGCGACAATATTTTGAAGCTTTTTTTCTGGCGCGGATCGCTGAAGGTGATGCTCATTGCGTGTTGTTGGGCGTAGGTCGTGGAAAGTTCCTGCATGGCGCTGATGAGGTGAGTTGTTTTTCCGACCGCCCGGTCTCCAATGTTGGCTATGTGGATGTTTGTTCCATGTCCGAGGTTGCTGTTCAAGATATGATGACAGTGAGGACAGACGCGTGTAAGGCTATTTAATCCATACATATTTAATGTTGGCAGCTTTGTGCCGCATCCGCTACAGCGATGAGAGAAGATGCCATAGGTATCAGGCTTGAGTTGTGGATGCTCCGTCTGGCACGTTGGGCAGATGTAGATCGGCATCGACATCTCTTTATGGCAGGCGGGACATTGTAGAGCAAAGTGGCGTATGCGCATCGTAATGCTATAGGTTAATGAGAAGATGGTGATGCTGACTAACGCCACGCTTTGCCAGATCAGGAGTATACCTGTGTAGATACAGGTGTAAATGCTACAAAACTCGATCGCTAATCCATATTGTATAAACCCCGCCAGCTGACAGCTCGATTTGATAAGCCAGAGCCAGTAAGAGATATGCCAGTTTCTCATCCACGTCCAGCCAGTCAGTGTGTCGGCGGCATCAAACCAGGAATAGCTGAAACGACGCAGGTTCTCGTAAAGATGATCTACCACCATTGCCTCTATCTGCCATCCACGATCGAAGGCATAGCTCTTATACGCTGGTGGAGGCTTGATGCTTCCCTGTGCTATGATTGGTTCCCGCGGATATTTATGTCCAATGATAAGCAGCCGCTCCAAATTTCTGATCGCGATAAACAAGCCGCTAACCAGGCCAGTGCCGATAAATAAGATCGGTGTGCCAGGTAATAAAAGAACTATGACAAAGAGTATATTGAACAGAATGGTGATCAGGAGCGGTCCGGTCATGATGATGCTCTGGATAATTGCGATTTTTCCATATGTGCTTGGCTGGATGTGTAACACCTGCTGACCGAGATATCCTGAGAATATCAGCAGCCAGTCGTGTGCTTGAATGATCCAGTTGAGTAGCTGTGTTGCCGGGCCGATGATGTCAATTTTGCGCCCTTTTAGCATTATAAAGCCTATGAGCTCCAGGAGTATCAAGACGCCAGCATTTAATCTTCTGCGTATATCTTTGTTCATGACTCATATCTTTCATCAGCAACGAGAGCCTGTGCATATTTTAGACGAGTTTTAGTTGATGTAAAATCCAGAGAAAAGGGTCTTCAATGCGCAAAGTACTGGCAGCCGAAACTCTGCTGTTGGAGCCAGGTGGCTCGCTGGGTGCGGAGATGCCAGAATAGGTATAGCGTGCAAAGTTTTCGTGAATGAATTGATTAAACTGTGGGCTTATCCATGATGCAAGATAGTTTTCAATTTCTGTATGGACTGATTGCAGGTCTTTGAGATCGATGTGTCCGTGATGCTCGGATGGATGATGAAGTGCCGAGTCTGGTTCCAGGAGTGCTGTGAGGTTATCGACTTTTGAGAGCGTGAAGGCTGTCGGCGTGCGCACTTTCTTAGATCCTGGTAGATGCTGGACCTCTTCAAAGAGGTAGCGTAGATGCTCGACGTTATTTTTCGGAGTCGCCTCTTGATCGAACTGTGGCAGTTCCTTGGCTGAGATCTGTTGACGGATGGCAGGAATCTGAAGTGGATCAAGCAGGAGAATGATGCCATCGGCGGAACAGATCTGGCGGTCTGGTTGCGCTGTACTTTCAGATGCTGCGCCACTGGTATCGAACAGACTGATATTCAGTGCTCGCCGCTTATGACCCTGTATGAACATGAAACGCAATGTCAGTGGAACGTTGTCCAGCTTGACCACCTCAACGGCATCTGGTGTTGTTTTTTTCTGTGTGAAGAGGGGCTGATAGAAATCTTGCTGCCAGCGCTGTTGCACGCGATCATCGGGGATGCGGATTGTAAACTTGAAGTGCTTGCTCGTCTCATATTGCAGATGATTGACCAGCGCCGCGATATATTGCAATCGCTCAGCCTCCTGGGCTCCAATAATCGTAATACTATACTGATCGATCAGTCCTGTCTCATACGGCAGTTCCTCATGGCACCTGGGACAGATGCGTGTATGGCTGGCGTAATGGCAGGCATCGCATGCTATCGTACGTAGAGGGTGGAGGTGTAATCCATGCCGCTCGGGAAAAAGGATACGTCCCTGAGGCGTTTCGTGTGCATTATGAGCCTTTGCATAGATCTCGTCTGGTACTTGTCCGCTGCAATCTGGCATGACGCAACGGAAGAGCAGTCGAGTTGCCGAGAAGCGGTGATAACAGGATGGACAGATAATTGTACGTGCCATATCAGCTTAACCTCAACTGTTTGCGGGCTGGGTGATGAATGATGATCGTGTTATACAGACGCTCATCTTCTAAGAAAAGCTTGCCAAACGTTTGAGTCGGAAGCACTGTGCTGGGAAGGTCGATACGGATCTCGCCTTTTTTATTTGTTTGACCTTCGACGACGTAAAAACGATCGCCGTCGCTTTTTTTGAGCGGTAATCCATGTGCTTTACTGATCAAGACAAGCGGTGGAATTGGCCCAGAGTTGTTGACAATCAAGTACAGTACACGCTTGCGATGCAAGATCTGAGAGGTTTGAATCTCATAGGTCAGGATGGTTTTATGCAAGTGCAGGTGAATATAGGTACCGTTTCCTACGACGTGCAAGCCATCTCGATCGATAATGGAAGAGATGAGGATGCTGTAATGTTGATCCCAGGTGCCATTGATGTCGTAGTATCCCAATCGATCGTATTCGGATTGGCTGACGTAGATCGTGGTGACATCTTTGGTGTTATGCTGTATCGCTCCCGTCCCATCGCCGTATGAAATATAGACTGCCTGGCAATTGGGTGGCCATTTCCAATAGAGGCGGATCGCCGAGTTTAAAATATGATATTGTAGGTCTTGTACATTCTCAACATCGGCGGAGGATTGAACGGTATTGAGCGGCTCACCAGCAGGCACGATGTCTGTACCAGTGCCGCTCTCTCGCTCGTGTCGTACCAGACCCGGCATCGTGATAAACCATTGATGGGTTCGACCATAGTTTTTTAATTGTGCCAATGCTTCTGCTTCTTGCCAGCCAGCTTTTGTCGCTTGTTCAAGATAGTAGAGTACCTGTTTGGGATGGATCTCTTTGATTTTGCAACGCCTGACATTATCCTCAAGATCCTTGAGCAACTGGCGGAGTGATGTCTGACGGAGTGCTTCGTCGTATCTGGCTCGCATCTCCTCCGATTTGAAGAGATTCATCACGAAACCTGCCAGTTCTACGCGGACGGTAACCTCTGCCGTGGGAGGCAGCCGTACTTCATCGATATAGATCTTTTCGGCCGCATGAAAGATGTCACCTGTCTTGCTTTGCGCTGTACATTCCACAAAATCATAGAGCGTCTGCATATGCAGAATTTCCAGACGATCGGTAATGTTAGCCATCATGGAGGCATCGAGAGGTTGATGCTTCAGGTCATATTGCATGTCTATGGGGGGAGCTTTGACGGTGATGCGCTTCTTTATCGATTCGGCTGACGCGATATGTTTGAAATCTTTTGTGAAGCGGTTAATCTCTTCTGGTTCTACATGTTCTTTCAGGTTAAGCAGCAACAACTGCTTCTCAAAATACTCGTTTTCCGCCTGATAACGTCTGGCAAGCAACTCGCGAGCCTCAGCCGCCTCCTGTGAGCGCAATTTGGGGTTTTCCATGATCTGACGTATCTGAGGAAGGAGGGCACGATTCAACTGTGCTAGCAGGGCTTTTTTCGCCACTCCATCGCTATCGCGGTTCCACTGCCGGTTTTTTTCCTGCAATGATTTTTTATAGGCCGCAGCATCCCACTCCTCGTCAGGATTGATCTCGAGGAGCAGGAAAAAGTTGGGGCGGGCTGCTGATGTCGTCATAGAATTTTAATTTGTTGTGAGCGAATTCTCGCCTCTTGCAACTCGACTTGCGTCATTGCTCCTTTCGTTTCGAACGTGGTGTCAATGATCGTGTTGCTATGAGGCTCTCTTCCCGTAACATGCAGGCGGCCCTGCGTGTTCATCTCGATAGTGACTTCAATCGGCGCGCTTTCTGGCAAATTTGCAGGCAAGGTCAACGTGATTGTACCAATCTCGGAGTCATCGGAAAACTTATCTGGCTCAACAATGCGGGATTCCTCAGTCGTCTCCATAATCGTCAGCACCACTGTCTCCTGCTCAGCTTCGATGGTTCCATAGGTCTTTGTCTGTGTGATTGGCAGTGGATCGTTGACTCTGACCAGATTCGAGATGACTTTTCGACTCCTGGATGTTCCATGATCGATGGTGGCTATGACTCCAAAGCTGTGGCTGGCTACGTTCGTGATGGCGGATGAGGTGAGCTTGCCGATTGCTTCATCTTCAACGCTGAGCGAGCGAGCCACGGCAGCCTGGGCCTTTTTGAGGAAGGTTGATGGAATCTCTACTGGCTCGTTGGCCGATGCTGAGTTTCTCGCGTTTTTGATAATTCGCTCGGCATCATTGCTGATGCTGCTGACTTTTTCCGCTACCTGTTGCATTTCGGCCGCTCGGGTGCGAATGTTCTGCTGCAGAAATAATCTCTGCCCATAGAGAGCGGCCCCTTTGGCCACTGCCTCATCGGGTTCGAACAGACGCAGCGGCAGTTGAAATTCTTTATCCAACCGCTCGGTAACCTGTGGCATCCTGGTGGAGCCGCCGACCAGCACAATCTGATCAAAGTGAGTATAGCCACGCTTCCGAGCAGCATTCATGGTGAGCTTTGTAAACATCATCGTGCGATCAAGCAGACTAGCTGTAAGCTCATCGAATGTATCGCGTGTCAATTCTACCTTTACTGTTTGCCCATTGTGAGAGACCGCTACGCGTGTCTTCCCACGAACAGTCAGAGCACGCTTCGCTTTCTCGGATTTTAGCCACAGATCTTGTAAGGTGTCTGCTGCCTCGAGGGGATCATCCGGTGAACCGGTGTGCTCTCTCCACTGCTGAGCCAGGTAGGTGACGATGACTTCATCCCAGTCACGACCTCCCAGATGATGATCACCACCGGTGGCCACGACGGTCGTCGCATCACTCTCGATCGCGATAATCGCAATGTCGAACGTTCCTCCACCGAGGTCATAGACCAGTACAACTTGATCATTGCTATGTTGCAAGCCATAGGAGATAGCAGCAGCAGTCGGCTCGCTGATAACTTCGTGTACATGTAAGCCTGCGATCTCGCCTGCGTGAGCGGTTGCTTCACGCTGTGCGATGCCGAAATAGGCAGGGCAGGTAATTACAACGTCTCTGACCGGCACGCCGAGCGTCTCTTCCGTATCAATCACAATTTTGCGCAGGATATAGGACGAGATTTCTTCCGGAGAATAGTCTTTTCCATCGTAGTGAAACTGCCAATCGGCTTCGCCCATGTGACGTTTCACCATTTCAACCACGTTATCCGGGTTCAAAATGGCACTATTCTTCGCTTCTTCGCCCACGATACGCGCCTCTTTTTCGAAGAGAACCACGGATGGGGTCGTTAATTGATGTTCCTGGTTGGGAAGCACATTTGCCTTACCACTGGCATCCACATAGGCAATGCAGGAGTAGGTGGTCCCAAGGTCAATTCCAAAAATGATGTTTTGTTGATCGCTCACTTAGACTTCGTAATGCCTCCCTCTTTCAGAGTGGGGAATATATATCACGCCTTACCTTAGCAAAAGCCAATGCGCTTTCAAAGGGGGATATAGGGACAGTTCTCAAAATCTGTCGTGGCCTTCGCACGTAACGTTTTACTGCTCGACTAATGATATAATGTTGGTGATTTTGCACGAGAAATAATGAGGAGGATGCTATGTCTGAAAAACCACCTGTTCATGCGGCTTCTGTACCTGTGTCGCAGCTACGCGCTCCCAGATACGACTTTGCTCTCTTTGAGCAGAAGTGGCGTGAGCGTTGGGAGGATCAGAAGCTCTACCAATTTGATTTAGAGCGAGCTCAGAAGCCGTATTATAACTTGATGATGTTTCCTTATCCTTCGGCTGAAGGTCTGCACGTTGGCAATGTGTATTCCTACGTGGGCTCGGATATCCATGGGCGCTGGAAGACGATGCAGGGTTTCGATGTCTTTGAGCCGATGGGCTTTGATGCCTTTGGCATTCATAGTGAAAACTTTGCCATCCAACGTGGTATTCATCCGCGCATCCTCACGGCACGCAATGTCGAGCATTTTCGCGAGCAGCAGCTGAAGCGTATCGGCAATCGCTTTGATTGGTCGCACGAGTTGAACACGACCGAGCCCGAATATTATCGTTGGACGCAGTGGATCTTTGTGCAGCTCTTTAAAGGCGGATTGGCTGAACGTAAGGCTGCTCCTGTGAACTGGTGTCCGCATGATCAGACGGTGCTGGCCGATGAGCAGGTGATCGATGGTCACTGCGAGCGCTGCGGGTCGGTTGTGGAGCGTCGCTGGTTGGAGCAATGGTTTTTGAAGTCGACCAATTATGCTCAGTCCCTGCTGGATAATCTGGAGCAGCTGGATTGGACCGAGCGTGTGAAGTCTATTCAGCGCAACTGGATTGGTCGCTCAGAAGGGTTGGAGTTCCAGATGGTTGTCGCCGGGATGCCTGAGCAACAGATCCAGGTCTATACGACGCGTCCAGATACCATCTTTGGGATGACCTTTGTGGCGCTGGCACCACATCATCCTCTGGTGGATCAGATCACTACTCCCGCCCAGCGTGCGGCGGTCGCCGCCTATCAGGAGACCGTGAACAGCCTGCGTACCTCAGACGAGCAGACGACGACAGGTGTCTTTACGGGTGCCTATGTATTGCATCCTTTTAGCGGAGAGCGTATCCCGATCTGGATCGCCGATTTTGTCCTGGAGGGCTATGGCGCGGGTGCCGTTATGGGTGTGCCTGCTCACGATGAACGAGATATGGCTTTTGCGCAACAGATGGGTCTACCAATCCTGTTTGTGGTGCAGCCCGTTGGGAAAATGCTGACCGCTTCCGAGCAGACGCAGGCTTTTATCCTGCCCGGCACCCTGACCGACTCAGCCGCGTATTCTGGTATGACCTCTGAACAGGCCCGTATAGCTATCATTGATGAGATCGAGGCGCGAGGATTGGGCCAACGGAGCGTCAAATATCGGCTGCGCGATTGGCTGATCAGTCGACAGCGCTACTGGGGACCACCGATCCCGATCATCTACTGTCCAGAACACGGAGCCGTTCCTGTGCCCGAGGATCAGCTACCTGTCCTGCTGCCAGATGTCGAGAATTGGATGCCATCCGGTACCGGCGTTTCTCCGCTGGCGGCCATCGAAAGCTTCGTCCAGACGACCTGTCCCATCTGCGGGCAGCCCGCCCGACGTGAGACCGATGTGAGCGATAACTTTCTGGACTCGGCCTGGTATTATCTGCGCTATCCATCGGTTCATGATGTCTCACAGGCCTGGGATCCTGCGATGACGCGTAAGTGGTTGCCTGTCGATATGTGTATCGGTGGAGCTGACCATAGCGTGCTGCATCTGATGTATGTACGCTTTATCGCGATGGCTTTACACGATCTGCATCTGCTGGAATTCAACGAACCTTTCACGCACTTTCGCGCCAACGGAACAATCACGCGCGATGGTACCAAGATTTCTAAGTCGAAGGGCAATGTAATCAATCCTGACGAATACATTCAGCGCCTCGGCGCGGACGCCTTTCGCCTGCATCTGATGTTCATGGGTCCCTATGAGGCCGATGGCGATTACAGTGATCGTGGCATTGGTGGCGTCGTGCGCTTCCTGGATCGTGTCTGGACGCTGGTGCAGCAACGTTATGCGCAGGCAGCGCGGAAATCGACTCAGCTCAAGCGTGAAGAGCAACGCCTATTGCATCTGACCATCAAGCGCGTCACCGATGGTATACAGGCATTCAAGTACAATACATCTATCGCTGCCCTGATGGAACTGCTCAATGCGCTGGAACGTCGCACAATCAGCACCCGTCAGGAGCTCAAAACGTTGCTCATGTTGTTAGCTCCTTTCGCTCCATATATCGCAGAAGAGCTCTGGGAGCAGATAGGACAGACTGGCTCGGTCCATCGTGTATCCTGGCCTACCTACGATCCGCAGGCTTTGCTCCAGGAAAGCATGATCCTGCCAATTCAGGTCAATGGACGTCTGCGCGATCGCCTGGAGATCGCCTCCGACACATCCGAGGAAGACATCAAGCAGCAAGCCATCGCAGCCGAGAAGATCCAGCCCTTCATCGCCGGACACACCCTGCAAAGGATCATTTATGTGCCCGGACGCCTGCTAAATATCGTCACCAAACCGTAGCGTCGGACGCTTGCGTACGATGTCCCACTCGACGTACGAAACAGCAGAATCTCGTCACACCACGCTAGCCTGCCGGATCGTACGAGAAACTGGGACATCGTACGCAAGCGTCCGACGCTACTAGGGTGTGGAGGTATTATCGGGCACGAGGGCTTTCCAGGGGCTACCGGTTGTGCCTGTACTGATCTCCTCTTCGCTGATCGGCTCATGCGGATTGGGCATATCGGCCGGGGGCAGGTTGCCCGTGAGGATAGGCTGTCGTGCTTCCTCGATCTTGGTCTGAAGCTGAGCGCGTTTCATCGGCTGAGTCTCCTGTTTCTCAAGGGCCAGACGACTATCGATCTCCGCCAGCAGGAGCGCTATCTCAGGACGTAAGACCCGGTTCCGCTCTGGGATACGGCTCCATTGCGCCATGGCTGCTGGATAATATCCTGCTCGATAGCAGTAGAGACCAAGCATGGCGCGTGCATCATAGATATTCATCCGCTGCCAGAGAGCCGCCTCTTCGGCAGGTGTCTCGATGACGTCCTCGCTGGCCTCGATGCTCTCGACGTGATGGTAGAGCTTGATGCGCATGATGGCTAATGGATAGCCATAATAGAGTGCCAGTCGTAGATGACGTCTCCGGCCGGGAGTCTCCTGCTTGCCCACAAAATAGCTTTTGGTCCACGTGCCGCTTGACCAGATGATTGCCATCAAGACAAAGGCCAGGAAGCGTGCCATATAGCGCTGCCAGACAATCGTATCCACGGAGATCATCACGCTGAGGGCGGCAAAGATTGCTCCAAGCGCCCAGGCTCCATAGACCAAGCGCTTGCGATTCCAGCCGAGCAGGTCGAAGTGATGATGCAGAGGAGTGGCTAAAAATGGCAAGGGGAATTCTGTGTGTGGGACGAAGTGCTTCTTGTTATCGAAGCGCAGGATGTGCAAACGACGACGATATAAGGGTGTAAGGATGCGTGTGGATATGATGACTGATAAGGCTTCCAGCACGAAGACTCCTCCAATGGTTGTTAAGAGAAGAATCTCGTTGCGCGAGAAGATGGCAATCATGGCGAGCAGGCCACCTAGAGCCAGCGCACCGCTGTCACCCATATAGATGGATGCTCTCCTTTTGACCATTGCGCTACGGCGAGCGGCCCAGGGGGAGGGCCAGTTCCAGGGAAGAAATCCCAGCACGCTGCCAGCGCAGAGAAGTGCCAGGATCTCCAGCACGATGCCTTCGGGATGATGTCCGAGATCTCCTAGTCGTCCTGTGACAGCAATTGCCAGCGCAATCGCTGCGCTGAATACCAATCCACCAGCCAGACCATCAAAGCCATCGCTAAAATCGACGGAGACAGCTGTGGCCGTTCCTGTAAAGCCTGTCAGGAAGACCAAAAAAATAAACCAGCCAAAAAAGGCGGTTTGTGGAAAAATAACCCTACAAGGGATGTCTCCGAGCGTATGGTTGTTACAAATAAGTTGCCCTAATCCTGGTAGATCCTTCCATAGACTGTACGATTCTTGACCTCCCGGAAAGAAAAAGAAGTAGCCGACAGCGGCCAGGATCGAGACGAGAAAGACGCCGGCAAACTTGGTATGCTCGGTCAGTCCCTGATTGCGATAGACTTTACGCCAATCGTCACAAAAGCCCACCACTGCATAACCGAACGTCGCACCCAATCCGATCAGGAGTAGGGACCATTGATCCTTATTGAGATCAAATAAATAGCCCGCAGCTATCCCCGTAATCACAATCGCTATCGTAAAGGCCGGCCCACCGACCAGAGGAAGCTCAACAGTTTTGATTTCGCGTCCATTGGTTGGCATGTCCATACGATGTGTCCCGGGTTTATGCTCACCACTGCGAAATGTACGGAAGAGCGTACGCGCAATTCCACAGAACAGCAAACTCATCACAAGACAGATAGCAAAGACGAGAAATAACCAGCAGATTTGTATTAGTTGTATCGAATTCATTATTTATTAAACTCTCAAGACCGATTTGCGGATAAAATGTTGTCACATGTCGGTTTACGACGGTTATTCCTCTATCCATGTAACTCTATCACTCCATCGGTAGGAAAATAGTCCCCCCACTGTTGCGTGGATAAGAAGAGATCTCCGTTATTCATTTGACGTTGCAACCCCAAAGAATTGGTCCATCTATCGAAATGGGATGTGGGAGATTAGGAGCGGCAGGTGGAGCAGCGTCCAAAGAGCGAGAGCGCATGTCCTTCGATTTCGAAGTTAGTTTGAGCTCCAATCGCGTCTAGCTGCTCTTCTGGCAGGCAGAGGTCGACTTCGACGACACGATGACATTGGGTGCAGGTGAGGTGATGATGATGGTTGTCTCCGCAGACGCGATAGTGATGAGATCCATCGGCAAATTCGATACGGTTCAGCAGTCCTTTGTCGACCAATTTTTCGATTGAACGGAAAACAGTGGCACGCCCAATCGTTGGTTCGAGCGAACGCAGCTCCTGCCAGAGATCATCTGTCGTGAAGTCGTTTCCCTGCTTGGCAAGTTCGACCAGTCGTTCTGCGATAAGGCGGCGTGGACGGGTGTTGCGCTGACTCATTTCATCGAAAGCTGCAAAAATCTTGTCCCCTATCTCCGTTGGCATTGCTGATTCTCCGTTTTTTTTATGTGCATGTGTCTGTATTCCTGAAGTATAGTATGCTTGCCAGACGTGATCGACCCCGGCGATAACTCTGGCTGAATACTTATAGTCTACCACATTTGATACCATCTAACCACGTCCCTTTCCACAAATTTTTTGAGTGGTAACACTTCCAAGGTATGTATCGCATATAAATCATTTCACACAATTTTTAGTAGATCAATGGATATTTTTCTTCTTTACTTATACAACATGGTACGATTTTTTCTTTACGCGTCACGCGGATGATGCCGAGCCGGTTGACGATTACTGCCAGAAAATATGCCACGGCGGCCAGTGCTGAGATGTAGAAGCCGACTGGTAGATAATGACCGAAGCTGCCAGTGAATGCCAGCAATAATCCAGCCCAGGTGAACAGCAGGCTGAGCACGATTGCCAGGCTGATGGATGCTCTAGGGTGATGGGTCAGGCGGAGTGCTGTAGCAGCTGGAGCGATCAGCAGGGAGATGATTAGCAGCACGCCGACGACCAGGATCGAGACGGAGATGGTGACCGATAGGAGCACGAGAAAGATGATTGATAAGCTGCGTACAGGTACTCCCCGCGTCTGTGCTACCTCTGGATCGATAGTGGCAAAGAGTAGTGGGCGGAATAAGAAGGCCAGTACCGTAAGGACTATGATGCCGCAGATAAGGGCGATGATCACGTCCGATCGTTTGACGCTGAGAATGGAGCCGAAAAGGATACCTACTCCCGAGGTACCCGCGCCCGCGCTACCTGATTGAGTATAGATGGTTAAGAAGAGAACTCCCAGACCGAGTGCAAATGAGAGTACCATACCGATCTCCACGTCGCGCCCCCGGATACGCTCTCCCAGCACGCCCATGCCTAAGGCTGAAAGCAGTGAGAAGATGAGCATGCCAACCAGCGAGCTAAAGCCAAAGACGAGCGCTCCTGTGGCTCCGGCAAAGCCGATGTCGGATAATGCTTCACCTGCGAATGTCTGCGAGCGTAGGACGACAAAATAGCCCGTACAGGCTGCAACGATGGCTACAATTGTGCCTGCAAAAAACGCGTTTTGTACAAATTCGTATTGAAAAAGCCCTGGCAACATAAATCCTTATCTCCCTCTCAGTGCGCGTTCGGTCAAGGTTGGCTCTCTGGCCTCGATGACAGGCTCTGCCTGCTCGCTCGCTGGCAGATCGCGGCGTCCGCGTCCGATCCAGTATGGCGAGGCGATACGTACGATGATATAGATCCCAAATGAAATACTGGCGATATAAAAGCTTGCCGGCCAGATACCATTATCTACAGCGCATAAAATGCCGATCCACATATAGCACAGTCCCAGCACCACTGCGATGAGAATGGCCCATAACGGACGCTGCGATATCCTTATCGCCGTTGCGGCCGGTCCTACTAATAATGTAAATACCAGCAGGGCTCCGACGATCTGAATCGAGACCGAGACGGTGATTGCTACCAGGATGAGAAATATGACTGCCAATCCTCGCACCGGGATACCACGTGCTTGCGCCAGGATGGGATCGAAGGAGCTAAAGAGCAAAGGGCGGTAGATAATCAGTATGGCGATGACGGTGAGCAGGGAGGTGGCAGCCATGAGTGCCACGTCGGTTCGGCTGATGCCCAGGATAGTTCCAAAGAGGACGCTATAGACACGTTCTGCATAGCCAGAGTAGAGTGAGAGGAACATCAAGCCGAGCCCCAGTGCCAGGGTCATGATAATGCCGATGGCGATGTCACGCTCCTGCAACTCTTTGCCGAGCAGGCCGATAAAAATACCGGCTACGATCGTAAAGACAAATAGACCGTAGATGGGACTGACTCCAATCAATACAGCGCCCGCCGCACCCGCAAAACCGATATTGGGCAGTGCATGTCCCGCGAAAGTCAATCCACGCGCAATCAAGAAGTAGCCGATGACCGCAGCGACGATGGCAATCGCTGAACCTGCTAGTAGCGCGTTACGCACAAATTCGTATTGGAGCGCATCCAGTATCGCAGCCCACATAGAAGTGTATCCTCTCTAGATTTCAGCTCCAACAACAAACATCCGTCCCAGTGCCTTCACAACTTCTACCGGTGATCCATAGAGCCGGGTTAATGTCTCGCTGGTGATGACTTCATCGGGAGATCCAACCGTACATTGCTTGTTGGCAACATAGATCACTTTGTCGACAACGTTGAGAAGCGGATTGATATCATGTGCAACCAGCATCACGGCAACATTCCGTGTCCGACAGACGCGGTTCACCAGGGCGACAATCTCCTGCCCCCGAGCGATGTCGAGGTTCGAGAGCGGCTCGTCGAGAAGCAGGAGGCGCGGGTTTGTCAGGAGAGCCTGCGCGATCAAGAGACGCTGCTGCTCTCCTCCCGAGAGTTGTCCCACGGGCGCGTTCGCGAAATGGAGCGCGTCAACTTCCAACAATGCCTTGTCGATGCGCTCATCGCGCTGACGACTGGGCCAGCCCGGACCCCAGCGATGTCCATCGAGCCCAAAGCCGACGATATCGCGTGCTCGTAAGGCGAGATCCGCTTCGAGTGTGCGATGCTGCGGTGCATAACCAATCTCGGTATTGCCACGGCGTGGTGCTCTACCCAGTACCTGTATTGAGCCAGCGCTCGGCTTGATTAATCCCAGGATCAGCTTCAATAGCGTGCTCTTTCCGGCTCCGTTAGGACCCAGGATAGCATGGAACTCGCCCTCCTGGATGTCCAGATTAATCTTTTCCTGGATTATGCGCGTTCCCAGACGTATCTGTACATTTTCAAGAGAAACAACCGGTGTTTTTGCTTCTGTCATTGCATCATTTCCATTTGTTCCTTATAGAGCTCACGGCTCTGCCTACAGGTTATTTGGCAGAGCTTAATGCCTGCTCTAAAGCCTCTAATTGGGCCAACATCCAGCTTTGATACGTTTTATCAACTGGCATTGTCTCGGTGACTCCAATCATAGGGATACTCTGCTGTCTGGCATCGCTCTGCAATTTGTTGGTCACAGCTGATTGTGTCTGTTTATTGTAAATCAGCACCTTGATGAGATGCTGATTGATCTGGTTATCGGTCGTGATGACACTGTTGGTTGGTGGATCGTTCCCTTCGGCCAGCGCTTTTTGAAAGGCAAATGGTGTCAAAACAGTGAGGTCGAGCAGGCTGGTTTGATAGAGAAAAATAGTTTCTGTCAGACCAACTGGCGTATGCGCGTATATAGCCTTTATATCTGTCATTTTTTGCTCGATTTTTCCCACCGCAACGTCAAACGTTTGTAGGTTTTTTGTGTAATCCGCCGCGTGGGGAGCATCGATTGTTTTCAGCGTTTGCGCCAGGTATGCGGCAAGCGTTTTCGCATTTTCTGGATTGTACCATACATGCTCATTGTCGGGCAATTTGACGGTTGCTATCTCGAATGCCTTGATGACCGTGCGGTCAGTTGTCTCCGTACTGGCTATCAAATTATCCATCCAATCGTCGTAGCCACCGCCGTTGGCAATTACGATTCTGGCTCTGGCGATCGCTTTAACCTGGTTCACGTTGCTCTCGTAACTGTGCGGATCAACGTTGGGGTCAGCGAGGATACTGCTGACATTTACGTGTTGGCCACCGATCTGTTTGGCAATATCGCCATAAAAATTTTCCGCCGCCACGATCTGAATTTTCCCATCGGAACTTGTCGTTTTCAGCGCAATGGTCTGGCAGGCGCTCAGCAACAATGAGATCAAAACAAATAATAAGAACCAGGCAGCCCTCGTGTATCTGAAGACCATGGATGAAATTCTCCCTAAAATAATGATCGGGTTCTGTGTGTTATTGATATAGTATCTCTATTACACATAGGATACCATAGTCTTGATGGTATTGCCAAGCAGCTAACTTCTGCCGAAAAGCATTGTCCTCTCTTTATCGTGAAGCGACGTGTTAATAATAAGAGATGGCTTTCTCTGCTCATATTAATTGGATTTAGGCCATCTACGTGAAAGAGAGGATGTTTTGTATGCCTGAGGCGAAATTGTTTGCCAGTAAGCTTCCTGGTGCTTACTCGATTGGTACACCTGATGGCCCTGACCTGGTAAGTGGTCAGGCACTTGAGGTTCTATTGGGAGGCCACTGGATCAGTGGTCGTGTCAAATATAGCGATGGCGTGCTGGATACTGAGGCAACGGATACGCAACGTGGAGGGACATATAATCAGAGCCATAGCGATGAAAATGATACCATCGTCGAAGCCTCGGAAGAATCCTTTCCGGCCAGCGACGCGCCAGCCTGGTCCGCAGAAAAGCAAGCGGGACAAGCCTCATCGGCGGCCAGTCTGGCCGCCGGATATTATTTTGTGGCGGACGCAGATCAGAGTATTTGTGGCATCTGCGTAGGGATGCAGATCCGCAACCAAAAGTAACGTCGCACGCTCGCGTGCGATGTCCCACTCGACGTATGATCAGGCAGGCCAGCGTAGTGCGCCGAAATCCTGCCGTCTCGTACGAGTCACAGGGACATCGCACGCGAGCGTGCGACGCTACTTTTGGGGAACGATGGCTTCGAGGCGTTCCTCCTCGATCTGGAGTCCCAGACGGCTCAGGCGGCGAATGATTGAGCTATAGCCGCGAGCAATCATCTGGGCATTGTCGATGATTGTCTCTCCTTCGGCGGCGGCTCCTGCGATGATGAGGGCGCTGCCAGCTCGTAGATCGTGTGCCCAGACGGTTGTGCCAGTCAGTTGAGATGGACCACTAATCACGGCTGATCCATCCTCCAGGGTGACGTGTGCTCCCATTTTGTTGAGCTCGTCGGCGACGCCAAAGCGCTGATCAAAGAGCGTTTCTCGCACGTATGATGTACCTGTGGCGAGGGTGGCCAGTGCGATCAGTGGGGATTGCAGGTCGGTGGGATAGCCAGGATAGGGCCAGGTGATGACGTTGACCGGGCGGAGCTGTCCTTGTCGTCTGACGCGGATGACAGGGCCATCTTCCTCTAGTTGAACACCCATCTGCTCTAGCTTCGCTCGCACTACTCCAAAGTGTCGCAGGTTGGCTCCAATCAGAGCGACATCTCCCTGCGTGGCGGCGGCCAGCATGGCCATCGTGCCCGCGTCGATGCGATCCGGCATGATGGTGTACTCAATGGCGCTCAACTCTCGTACGCCCTCGATCTGGATGATACCTGTGCCTACGCCAGAAATTTTGGCTCCCATCAAGTTTAAAAATGTCGCTACATGGGCAATTTCTGGTTCGAGGGCGGCATTTTCGATGATAGTTGTGCCTTCGGCCAGGCATGCGGCTGCAATGAGATTCTCGGTGCCGGTATGACTCGGCGTGTCGAGGTAAAGATAGGCTCCCCGAGGCTTTTCCATGCGTACCGAGATCACACTTTCATCTTCAGTAATTTCGGCTCCCAGGCGGGCAAAGCCTCGATAGTGGAAATCCAGGCTGCGCTTTCCCAGATTGCAACCGCCGACGGTCTCAATCGTTACCTGTCCGGTACGCATCATCACGGGAGGCAGAAAGAGGATCGAGCCTCGAATCAGGTTGGTGAGCTCGGATGGTAATGTGCTGGATGTAATCTGCGACGCGTCTATGACGAGCACTTGCTCCTCTTCGTGCAGCTTGATCTGTGCACCGAGCGCCCGTGCGATCTCTATGGCGACATATACATCGTTGATTAATGGGACGTTATGTAAAATTGTCTGCCCTCTTTTAGCCAGGAGAGAAGCAGCAATAATCGGCAATGCAGCATTTTTGGCCCCTTGAATGATCACAGTTCCTTCAAGGGGTTGGCCTCCGCGCACATGATAGCGCACTGGTGGACGTATCGACATAGAAGTAGAAATCTCCTTTAAACTATCTGCATAATCTATGCGTAAATAGCATAACATATTAAAATAGAGATGAATGGAAGACCATGACAGTGGTACAATAAAGACTCTCTTGCAACATGACCGGACAATTCTCAAAGAGGTAGTTGGATATAAAAAGGAACTCCCTTCGTAATAAAGGCATATCACTTATAAATATGGAACACGATTGAGTAATCTTTAGGAGATATCTATGTTCGCAGCGATTATTTCTTTTCAGACTTTGCAGGATGCGTTGCATACGTTTGGGTATCCGGCAGTAGCTTTTTTTGTACTGATCGAGTGTATGGGCATACCGATTCCCGGAGAGACGATGTTGCTGCTGGCTTCATTTTACGCTGCTACTGATCCACAATTACAAATTATCATTGTTATCCTATGCGCCTCTCTGGGAGCCATTCTCGGCGATAACATCGGCTATTATGTTGGCCGCACAGGCGGGCGCGCTTTTGTAGCCAGATTTGGACGCTTCTTTTTTGTGAAAATGGAGCATCTCGATATTGCTGAGCGCTACTTCAATCGTCATGGAGCTAAAACTGTTTTCTTCGGACGCTTTATCTCCATTTTACGCATCTTCTCCGCTTTTCTCGCCGGCATGAATCGCATGCCATGGCGTACATTCATGCTTTATAACGGCCTGGGTGGCATTGTCTGGTCGACGTATGTTGGCTTGCTTGGCTATATCGCCGGACACTACTTCCATGAGCATTTTGATCAGGTTGAGGGATTGGCCCGCACAATTGGATGGGTGGGCTTTGCCGTGGTTGCTGTGATCGTGATTGTGGCTATCTTCCTGATACGCAGACGCATCGTGAAAAGCATCTCAAAGCCAGTTACCTCTGGGGAACTGCACTGATCTCATCTGCTCCGTTGAAAAAATCATGATGAAAAAAATAACGTCCTGGCCTTTTTTGCGCAAATCTTTATGTTTTTTTCAGACAATTTGCTAGTTTTTCCGCTAGAATAGTTACGTGTGGTGATTTTATGCTAAGTAGGGGGTCGCGGATGTTTTGTAAAGCCGAGAGTGCTCTTGGGGAGTTAGGGGATACGGTGGTGGTTGAGCCGCTCATCGCTGTGAACTTAAATTCTGATGAACTCGAAGGTGATTATATGGACGTAAATGTAGTGACCAACATTGTTTTTGCATTGAGAAAGTTAAATAACACGCGGGCAGTTGAGCCATTGCTGGCTGCCACGGCCCGTCGCGATGAACAGACACGCGCTGTGATTGCTCTCTCGCTGGGTAGCTTTGGTGATACCCGGGCGGTCGAGCCACTGATCAATTTACTCGACGATGATGAAGCGTTGATTCGCTGCGCGGCCGCTTGTATGTTAGGTGATCTGGGCGACCGACGCGCCGTTGAGCCTTTGTTGGCGACTCTCGATGATGACGATTTTGAGACCCGCAACAGTGTGATAAAGGCGCTTGGCTTGTTAGGAGATAAGCGTGCAGTCTCCCCGTTGCTGGCGCGCCTGGAGCGGAATAAAGCCGACTACCGGCGTGTTTTTATAGTCGAAGCGTTGGATCGCTTCGGGGATTTGTCGGCAGTTGAGCCGCTTATTCAGCGTCTGTTAGATCTTGATGAAGATGAAGAGGTACGTCAGGCTGCCACTGAGGTCTTAGGACGTCTCGGCGATAAGCGTGCGGTCCCCTTCTTGCTCCCTGAATTGGCGGATACTGATGGCGACTTTGCTTATGAGTTGCGCTGGCGTGCAGCTGTTGCACTGGGGCAGATCGGCGATACACAGGTGATTGCACCATTGCAAGCGTATCTATCAGATCCAGAACCGGTAATGCGTATGGCTGTCAGCGGGGCTCTGCGTCAATTATTAGCCGTGCAGGCCATCGAGGCTTCCGATGAATTAGCTTAAATTGTATCTATAATAAAAATAGGCTAAATTAAAGCTTGATTACTCTTTTGTAGCTGTCTGCGATTTTGATCATAGCAGCTATGTACTATACTTGTAGGAATTTTGAGTAGAAAAATGCACGCCAGATGTCGCGAATCGCTTGCGAATCTGGTGACCGCAAGCAAAAGAGAATCGTCTCTAGATATATGAAACGTCATAATCTTATATCCTCTCTATCCTGGAATCCAAAAGTAAAAACAGCAATTTATGAAAAACAATGCCTTGACCCAACTTCCTCCCTTTGTACGTGAGCGCTTTACCTGGCTCGCTTATGGTTTATTAGCGTGTTTTGCCTATCTACAAGCTTCACCTGGTCCTCTTATTCCTTTTTTACATTCTGAAATGCATCTCGATTATACGCTTGATAGCCTGCACCTGAGTGCGGTCGCTTTAGGTATGATCTTATCTGGTCTATTCGCTGACCGCATGTCCGCTCGTTTCGGACGTCGTATCCTTCTCTGGGGTGGCTCCTTTGGTATGCTTTTCGGCGGCCTGATTGTTGCTGTTAGCTATCAACCCGCGATGAGTATCGCTGGCATGTTCGTGATTGGTTTGATGGGCTCTGCCGTGCAGATTATGGCTATATCGACCCTCTCTGATCAACATGGACAGTACCGAGCCATTGCTATTACCGAAGCTAATATGATTGGCAGCATCGGTGCTGGTCTGGCTCCGATCTGTTTAGGATTGCTGGTAGTGCTGGGCGTTGGATGGCGTGGCATCTTGTTCCTGCCTCTTGCTTTTGTCTTGCTGCTGGTACTGTTCGGTTTTAAAAGTCGGGTTCCCGAGTCGCATCAAGAAGTGAGGCATATTGCATCGAGCCGCATGAAGTTGCCATCCGCCTTCTGGCTCTACTGGGTAGCATTGATCATGGGAGTTGCCGTCGAATGGAGCGTATCATTCTGGGGAGCTGGCTATTTGAATAGCGTTGTCGGCATCGAGCGCACCACTGCATCGACGTTGATGAGTCTATTCTTCCTGGCCGCCGTGATTGGACGTTTCATTTCGAGTCGTCTGGCACGCTATCTGACTGCGGAACAACTGTTGTTCCCGGTATTGGGCGTTGCCGTGGGAGGATTTATGCTCTTCTGGCTTGGCTCCGTGGCCTGGATTAATATCCTGGGACTGTTTGTTACCGGCCTGGGCATCTCTAACTTTTTTCCTTTGACTATGACCGCTACAACCAATCGCATACCGCGCTACTCTGATCTTGCCAGTGCACGAGCGGCATTTGGTAGCGGGCTGGCAATGTTTTTCTCTCCTCTGATCCTGGGCAGAGTCGCTGATCTGATCGATCTTCGGCACGCATTTAGCATCATTTTACTCTTATTCATTCTGGTAGGAGTCTTTGTCCTCCTGGGGAGCCGGGCAGTCAAGCGCTCCCAACACGCAACTCAGGCGAGCGAACTTGCAGTGCTTGAGCTTGACCCTATCTTGGGCGACGTTACATTGTGAAACATCTCGGCATACCAATACGTGTAGCTGACAGACATGTCTACCATGTCTGTCAGCGTTTTTCTGACGCTGTGTTGCAGGTTTAAATGTGAGGATGAGGAGTTGTATTATGACGACGAAATCACAGCCACGGGCTAATTCCAAGAACGGTAAGCCAGAGGCGGAGCCGATTCTTCAGCAGAGATCGTATTTACTTCAGCAGTATAGCCAGCAGCACTATGTGCCGTTGAGCTTGCCTGAAGAGTCGATAAAGCAGAGCGTTCAGATCCTGAATCAGCTTCTGGCTGACTCAATCACGATATATTATCTCTACAAGAAGCATCACTGGCAAATGGCTGGTCCGACCTTTTATCAGCTACACCTGTTGCTGGATAAACATGCTGAAGAGATAGAGGTGACGATCGACGTGATCGCAGAGCGTATTCAGTCGTTGGGTGGCGTTGCTCTGGCGATGCCTTTCGATGTGGCTGATCAGACCAGTATCAAGCGTCCTCCCATCGGCGAGGAAGATATTCCCGCAATGCTTTCGCGTACGGCCGAGGCGCATGCTTTGATTATCAAGGAACTGCGTGATGGCATTGAGGCTACCGATGAGAATAAGGATGCTGGCACTAACGATCTGCTCGTCTCCGATGTCCTGCGTGTCCACGAGCTACAGCTCTGGTTCCTGACACAACATCTTGTAGATACTCCAATCGTGAATACCAGCTCAAAAAATGGTGCTCACTGAGCCTCGCAACATGTCCCACTCGACGTATGATCAGGCAAGCCTACGTGGGTTCGCCGAGATGTTCCTGTCTCGTACGAGTCACAGGGACATCGCACGCGAGCGTGCGACGCTACTGCTCTGTCAAAGGTCATCGCGTCGATGCTGCATAGGAAACATGTCTCCAAATGTGCCCAGGGGCGATGGGGTGTGATGCCCACCGACGTAGCGGCGCGGCAATTCGCTTGATCGCGACGTACCGCCGTGCTGTCTGTGACTCGTACGACCACGCTCCCCATGGGGTTCCATTGCGTGATCTTCCCACCGTGGATCGTCTCGTCTGCGTTGCTTTCAGATGCACATGAGACGTATTCGTGCGGGAAGTGACAGCACGGCGGTACGTCGCGATCAAGCGAATTGCCGCGCCGCTACGTCGGCGAGCCTGAGCGCCTGGTTCAAGGGGCCATCCTCCTTTGCCACGCAACGTCCTTCTGTGTTTTGACAGAGCACTACGTTGGGGTTTTAGCGGCTGGTAAGCTATGTTGCTCCTGATGAGGATTTGGAACTAGCGCTGCAAAATAGTCCAGGAGCAGGCGATGGACGAAAATGTAGCCGCCTCCCACTTTGCGTAGCAAGATACGTTCGGTTGCGAAGTCCAGGAATTGTGAGTAGTTCCAGGGAATCGCGCCACTGCGCCAGAGGAGGATACGGAGCACTGTATGCTGGATACAGGCCCATCCTCCTATGAGCAATCCGACCAGTAAACCGCAGGATGGGCCAATAAAGAGCGCATTATGCAATCCTAAGCCCAATACTTCATCCAGCCCCTGATTGAGCATCTGATTTAATAGCCCGCTAGAATCTTTACTGATCCAGGAACTGAGCGCTAAGGTGAAGAACGAATATGATTTTGTGAAGAGGAAAAGCATCATGACCTGGATGCCCCAACTGATCCAGCCACAGAGTGCTCCGACGATCAGGCCGTTGCGAGCTGAGCGTCCGATGCCTTGATTCGGGGTGAGACGCCGATGGCTCTCGATCTTGTAACTGACTAATCCATGTAACAGCCCTAAAATAATACAATAGCTTAAACCGAAGCCCAGTCCCGTGCAGAGCCCGAAGCCCAGCCCTACGATGGCACGATAAATAAGTTCGGCATCATTCCCGAGTGCCAGCATACTGTTAAGTTCAATGCTCAAATTTTTAGCCAGGGTCACGCTTGGACCGAAGATTAATGCGTTGCTCAAGCCGACTCCCAGACTTACTAAGCCACCTACCAGAGCTCCTTGCTTGAGGTAGCGTGTCGTGATCAGTCCTCTGATGAGGCTCTGCGGCGACCAGGTGATGATTTCGGCTAGCTGGATAGTCTGGCTCCTTTGCGCAAAGAAAAGTAGCAGCAGGACGGCGATGAGGCCGAAACTGATACCTACGATTAAGCCGAAGCCGATACCGATGGTTGGACCGATGAGAAATCCAAAGCTCAATCCTGTACAGAGGCCGATCAGACCTCCAATCAGAGTACCCTGCTTGAGCAGAGTGTAGAGTGTATGTTTTTTGTAGTTGCCAGGTCCAGGGATGAGTAATAGACTGAGCAGAGAGCTTGTCAGGCCAAAGGACGTTCCAACGATGATGCCTTTTAATGGCAGATGCCAGGTATAGCCGCCTGGCATGAGGATCGTCAGCAATGCGACACCGATGCCGTTGCGGACGGGGCCGTTGGTGAGGAAACTTAGCAGCCAATTTTTCATTGTATGTGCGGATGGAGCCACGCGCTGTGCCGGTGGACCCGCGATGCGCCCGCTTAATAAGCCTCCTAGCAGAGCCCCCATCAGGCCATAAATGGTTCGAATGGTGACGGTAAGCGTTCCCAGAAAGAGCAGGCTGACGACCAGGCTGACCAGTGCACCAATACAGGTGCCAATTAACTGAATTGCCAGACGCTCATAGACACGTTTGTATTGCGGATCTTCTAACCAATCTGGCTGAATATGCTCGATGTAAAAAACACTTTGATTTTGTTGCTTCATCTGGCGGGCAAGATAGGCTAGCCATTGCACCGTCCGAGTCGGTGGATGTGTGGTTGAGGTACCTCGACGTGTCAGCATCCTTTGTACATAGGTCGCAAAGATCTGCTGTCGTTTGGCATCAAGCGAGTTATCTTTGAGGATGCCGTCGAGTGGCATGCCATGATATGCCAGCGTCAGGACACTGAGCATTAATGGCGTTGTCGCCAGCTCTTGGAGCGCGAGATCCTGCTGGAGGGCGAGGCGTAACGCTTCAAGGGGCTTCCCCACCGTCCTGAGATACTGTTCGATCTGCTGCGTATTTAATGGCTGGATCACGATCGCCAGTTGCAGACCCAGCTGGCTTGATAGCGCATGATATTCAGCACTTCGACTACAGACAACGGTTGGAACCAGTCCATGCTTGCGGCGAAAAAGATTAATTTCTTCAATGCAGGCACTCCGATGAACTGCTGTGACCTCATCTAAGCCATCGAGCAGAAGTAGAATACGTTCGTTATCGATCCAGGATTGTCCAATCTTGCGCGGCACCTGATACTTATCATGTAGCTCCTCAATGAGCCAATCTCGCATCGTTGTACGCTTGATCGTCCAGGATGAAAGATTGAACACGACCGGAATCAGCGCTGTTTCGTCCTGTTCGGCACGGTCGAGTAGCTTACGCGTGAGCTCAAGCAGGAGCGTCGTTTTCCCTGCTCCGGGTTCTCCCAAAATTAGCAATGCTCCATCAGCCTCGTCGTAGACCTGGATGATGGATGTTCTGGGTGGCAGCGTACGTTTGGCTTGAGCCGATTCTTGTAGTAGATGCCAGGGGTTAATCACTGCATCGGGTCGGGTCTGAAATCCCAACTCGATCAGCGTGGCATGATGCAACGAATGCTCCAGGACATCGGTGATCCAGAAGCGGCGCACTCGCTTGAGCAAATGCTGGCGGTTATTTTTTTCCTGAGGATATACACTGTGTTTCATATTCCTGGATACTATATTATCGATACTTGTCTGGGATGCATAGAGCGTGGCATACTCGGTCGGTTGCCCTGGTTCCTGCCCGTTCGTCGGTGTGTAGTTTGAAGCGGGCGGGGCGTTTGAACTTAGCTGCTGCTTTGAGTCCACACGTTGATATGGATAGAGTTCGGGTTGCGTCATCTCAAAAGAGTGCTGTGGTTTGTTGTTTGAGATGCCTGGTTGAGCGATAGTTTGATACGGGTCATATGCTTGCGGAGATGCAGTTTTGTTTCTTTCGTCTACGAGCGAAGGGATGAGTCCTATCGCCTGGGCATCCAGATGGAAAATCAGGCATAAGGCGTAGCAGTAACGAGCTCCAGGCACGCTGATGCCGTCTTCCCACTGCTGGATATGGTGAGAGACGACCTCACCCGGGGCGAAATCAGGTAAATGATTCATGTATTGAGCCACATTGGCATGTGTCCAACCACGCCTCTCGCGTTCTTGCCTCAGTCTCTGATTGGGGATTTTTTGTTCTCGTGGACAAATCTTTTCTTCCATCCCTTACTTCCCTCCTTCACTTTGTCCTTGAGGAGCACGTTTACACACTATTATGTTATAACATAGCATCAACAAAAAATATTCGTATCTGATGATGCAAAATTATTATAGCATGTGAAACTCAATAAAGCATCTGATCGCCTTGGATTCCCATGAAATAGTACCATCACCTCTGATTTTATAGCATATTACTCCTAATTTATTATGAAATGACATGAAAAGTCGTATGCTTCGTCTTAATCTTTAGCTTGTAATAATTCGATACGAATGTCGCACCGTAATTTCAGTGCGGAATTATAATTATAAATATAACAGGGTAGTTGTGAAGAAGGGGATTGGGTATCCCAGGAGGTTCGGATGATTGGTGAAGGGCTTAAAATGATCTGTCATACGTCCAGGAGGGAGATTTCGGCTTCCTGGTATCGGGCTCTGACGTTGACAGAGAGGATCGCTTTATGGAAGGCCGCTGGAAAACCAAAACTGGCCTCCGATCGCCTGGATATGGAACTGGCACGACAGAAACTATCCTGGTGGAAGGCGCAAACTCCATTTGAACAGGGTACGCTCTTTGCCAGGCGTCTGGCCATGGATGGTTTGACTGAAGATGAACTCCTCTACTTGCTGGCTGAACCTATTGAGGCTATGCAGGAACGTGTGGTCGGAGATCTGGTCTGGTTGGATAAATTGCTCCAGGCTTTCCGGATGACTGATAAAGATATCCCTACTTCGCTGCCTCCCTTACCACCTCTTCAAGGTCTGGAGGTCTTTGCTAATGCCATTCGGCCTCTTTTGCGCCACGCCTGGAAACGTCTGCATGTCGAGATGCGTATCTTGCTCCAGCGACGTAAGGAACCACCATTTGATCCCGAGACGGTCAGCGAGCAGCTTTTTTTGTTGCTGCCTGGAGAGCTTTTGCGCAAGGTGAGTAAGGTGCTGACACTGGAACTTAATGTGATGCGTGTGCAAGGACGCTTGCCTGGTGAGACTCCCGAAGAGCGCTTTGCATACTTTGTTGATTGGTGTAGTCAGCCCACTGCCATGTTAGCTATCCTGGAGAAATATCCCGTGCTGGCGCGCCAGCTGATCGCGTTGATGGATCAATGGCGGGAGGCTTCTTTGGAGTTGTTACAGCGTTTATGCATGGATTGGAAAGAGATCAGGGCATCACTTTCTCCTACTAAGGACCCCGGCCTCCTGGTTGAGATTCATGGGGGGGCAGGCGATGCGCATCGTGGCGGACGCAGTGTCTTCCTCCTGCGTTTTAGCTCGGGGCTCAAGATAGCTTATAAGCCCCGCTCGTTTGCCATCGATGTGCACTTTCAAGAGCTGCTGAGCTGGTTGAATCGTCGTAGTAAGTTGCCTCCCTTCCGTATCCTGCGTCTGGTCGATAAGGGCACGTATGGCTGGTCAGAATTTATCGACGTGCATGACTGCACCTCAACGGATCAAATTGAACGCTTTTATATTCGTCAGGGAGCCTATCTGGCGCTTCTGCATATGCTGTCAGCGACCGACATCCATGCGGAGAATCTGGTGGCAGCGGGAGAGCATCCCGTGCTGGTGGATCTGGAGGCGTTGTTTCATGCTCGCATTCGTCACAACGGTGATGGGGAACAGTTGGGTGATGCGATTGATGAGTTGCTACAATCTTCTGTGTTAGCTGTTGGTTTGTTGCCACGGCGGATCTGGTCAAGTGAGCAGATGGTTGGGGTTGATATGGGAGGTCTGAGTCAGATGCGTGGCCAGGTCTTTCCGCTGCCGTTGAACAAATGGACTCAGGTGGGTACCGATCAGATGCATGTTGTGCGCGACCATATGATCTTGCCAGGACAAAAGAATAACCCTAGAGTGAACGGCCTGGATGTAGAACTTTGTCAGTACCAGCATTGCATCATATTTGGCTTTGTAACGCAATATCAGATGCTCATAGAACATCGCGAAGAACTGCTTGTGGATGTCCTGCCCCGCTTTGCTCGTGACGAAATTCGCCTGATTCTACGTCCTACCATGGCCTACAGCCTCATGTTACAGGAAAGTTTTCATCCCGATGTCTTGCGCGACTCATTGGATGCCTATCGCTATCTGGATCATCTGTGGGCAGTCACGCGTCAGCAGCCCTATATGGTCGACGTGATCGAGTCTGAACGTGCCGATCTGCTTTCTGCCGATATCCCATTTTTTCTGACGCTGGTATCTAGCAGAGATCTCTACACGAGTAGAGCCGCCTGCATCCCGAACTTTCGGGTCCAGACCGGATTAGAGACCGTCACGCAACGCTTGCAAAGCCTCGATGAGCATGATCTTTTGCGTCAAGTATGGATCATTCAAGCTTCTCTCGTTACCATCGCTGGCGAAAAGTATCAGCATCGGCAGGCACACCTACCCACCCTTCAACTTCGAGCTCCTTCTTTTCGCGCAACTTCTGAACATCTCTTGACGGCAGCGCAGACAATCGGGCGTCGTCTGGATACTCTGGCGATTCGAGATAGCCGGCGTGTTCATTGGCTTGGTATGTCGTCGGGAGCCAATCAAGAATGGCAGATTAGCCCGGCAGGTAATGATCTGTATAATGGGCTCGCCGGCATTGCATTTTTTCTTGCCTATCTGGGAGAGGAAGAGGACCAGGAGCAGGCCACTGAACTTGCCCGCTCTATTGCCTTTTCGTTTTATCAGCAGCTGGAACAGCCAGACGCGCAACCGCTCTTTGGTACGGAGATCGGTGCTTTTGACGGCTGGGGCTCGTTACTCTACTTGTTTGCTCATCTGCAAGCGCTCTGGCATGAGCCCTGGCTGATCGAAGCAACTGAGCATGTCCTTGATATTATCATTCCCCTGATTGAGCGGGATACCGTCTTCGATATCGTACATGGCTCGGCTGGCTGCCTGGCAGCTCTGTTAAGCCTGTATGCGGTCATTCCTCGGCCAGCTATCCTCGCTGCCGCGTTGCACTGCGGGCAGCACATGATTCAAGGTCTGGATCTGGCGTCAAATGACCTCTCGGTGAGCGACTTGCATCAGAAAGGGCTGCTGACTGGATACGCTCATGGAGCGGCCGGAATGGCGTTGAGTCTGGCACAGTTAGCAGCAGTTAGCCAGCAAGAGCAGTTTCGCGTGGCAGCCTTCTCGCTACTCTCATTTGAACGCCAGTTGTTTTCGCCACAACATAAAAACTGGCCTGACTTACGCATTGTAAAGCCTTTGACAAAAGCCGCGCTGACGGCCAGTGCTCAACTGCCAGGCCTGGAGATCAAAGTTCAACATATGACCAATGCTCAACTATCAAATCCATCACGTTTTATGGTGGCCTGGTGCCACGGTGCTATGGGCCTTGGCTTGAGCCGCATCGAATTACTGAAGTATATGCCCGATGATCGCGTGGCGATCCAGCAGGAGATCGAGGCGGCACTTCAGACCACACTCAATGCTGGCTTTGGATACAATCATTCTTTGTGTCACGGTGATCTAGGTAATCTCGAGTTGCTTCTCTCTGCTACTGAACAACTGGATCTGGCTCATTATTTGGAGCCGCTGACTCGTCTCACTGCGGTACTGCTGGAAAGTGGTGAACGCAATGGCTGGGTGACGGGACTCCCTCTCGGTGTTGAAACTCCTGGGATCATGCTCGGTCTGGCAGGGATGGGATATGAATTTTTGCGTTTGGCTCAACCTCATCATATCCCTAATCTGCTGTTACTGGCTCCTCCCATGCACGTAGCGGCTATCTAGTATAGCTCAAGCGCAGGGAATCAGCACATTTTTGCTTATAGTCTCGATAATGCGGCTCTGCTCTGGCTGTATTTCACGCGTACATTTCAGTACTGCTGAAATTGCTGCCAGCGCTAATGGTGATCATGATAGTTCGTTTATCGAACCTGTTGTTTTGTAACATTGGTAATGGTGAGGATGAGGGTGAACGCCGTTTTTTCAAAGCGATTTCTCCCAGAACCATTTTTCCATGCTCTACTAAAGGAGGAGTTTCTTATGCCTATAGATATTGTACGCGCCTGGACCGATGAAACGTATCGACGTAGCCTATCATCGGATGCTCTGGCGCAATTGCCAGAGCATCCATCCGGTCAGATTGAGTTGCTGGATGCCGATCTCGCGGCCATTTGTGGGGGCAGTGGCGGACCGACCGCCAAATTTTCATTAGAATGTTCCGGCGACTGCTTGAAATCGTCATACTGCTTTACCTTTGGCCCTTGCTGCTGAGTACCGTGATTCCCCAATAAGATGTTCCTGTGAACTGTCTGACATGCTCAATCCTGGCACTCCAGATTTTCTCACCAGTGGTGTGAATGTCTGGATGTGCTCTGAGGGCCGTTTTGTATGGTAAGCAGGGACATCGTAATCAATTTGGGTGGAAGGCGGGAAGCAATCCGTCTTGAGAGATCTCCCGAATTACCTCCATGTTTTGTCTCAGGTTCACAGCGCCTGCACTCGTTTATCAAAGGCGCTGCTATCAAGCGGAGCAAATTCCCGAAGCAAGCAGAGCACCTCACAGGTGCGAACGTAAGCGATCACAACCTTTTCTCCAAAAATCTTATGCATGAATTGCACTTATATCTTGATATAACGCAAATGTGGTACAGGGTTTTTACGCCCTTGTGAGATCCCATAGCCTCAAAGACCCTCCATTGATCATATTACCAGGGAGGCGGTGGGAGCCGAAAATGTTACATAAGTGGTATGGGTAACTCACAGGGGTGTAAAACCCCTGCGCTACATTAAGGTTATTTAGATGAAAAAGATGTAAAAGAATCACCATCTACTTGGACTTATCTGATTCCTTAGCGCGGTTCTGCGCGAAGGAGCGTTTCACTCTCTATGGCGGTTTCAGCTACAATGAGATCTACGACATCTTCGTAGTGTCCAGTCTTGTGGAAAATCTTGCGTTGCCGCATAGCGCCGTTGCCGTGGCTGAGCGTGGTATGGACAAGCTCGGATATCTCATCCCAATCGTTGCTTGCTTCCAGCGCTGGACGTAGGAATTGCAGAAAGTTTTCGATGAATTTGGGTGCCGTCACAGTTGCTCTTGTGGTTGAGTCGATGAGATGGTTCTCAAAACCATAACGGGCGGCATGCCAGTGCGCGGCCCGCAAGAGTTCGTTTGGTGCTTGATTGTAAGGAAGATGGCTTTCGGCCTGTTCTGCACACGTCTGTGCAAGCGCACGTACGAGTCCTGCCAGCATGACGGTTTCATCGACGGTCATGCATACATCGGTGACACGAAATTCGATGGTAGGGTAACGATCTGAGAGTCGTATATCCCAATAAATATGGCTGGCGTCAGGAATAGTGCCAGCCTGGATTAACATCTGTAAAAGTTCATCGTATTCTTCACTTGAGGCGAAGTGGGGCGGTGGTCCAGCCATGGGCCAGCGCGACCAGATGATGGTACGATAACTGGCGTAACCTGTGTCATCGCCGAGCCAGAAGGGCGAGTTTGCGCTCAGCGCCAGGATCGGTGCCAGCCAGATGCGAGCACGGTTCATGATTTGAATCGCTTGCTCACGATCACGATAGCCAATGTGGATATGACATCCCAGAATAACTTGCTCGCGTGCGATCTGCTGATAATGTTGCTCTAGCTGTAAATAGCGTTCTTTTTTTGTGACTTGTTGATCATGCCAATGAGAGAATGGATGTGTCCCGCTGGCTGCAATCCAACTGTCGGCCCTGGCTGCGGCTGTAATAATCGTCCTGCGTGCAGATGTGACGGCGCTACGCGTCTCCGCTAATGTATGGCAGATAGGCGTGGCGGTTTCAATCTGGCTTCTTAAGAGTTCTACATCGACGTGTTCGCGTTGATCTGGTTCTATGCAAGAGAGAATACGATCACGATTGGGAGATAAGATGCGGGTGGCTGGATCAATGATTTGGAACTCTTCCTCAACACCGATAGTCCAGGGGGACATCTGAGACGGCATGCGTGTTTCCTCCTTAAATTAGGTCGGTAATCCTTTTGGGGGAGCTCAGCATTGGAACTACTGTGAAGCGAAATCAGTCTTTGAAGCCGCTCATTCGTTTTGCTCTTCTAGTTTGCCTTATCAGGTCCAGCAAAATGAGTGTTTTTGTCGCATATTTCTGCAATGAACATCCAAAAAATGGATGATGCTACAAACTCAGTCACCTTCTTACGACCTTAAGGCAAATAGGATGAATGAATTGGTAATGAAAACCAGAAGGAAGATCCTTCATTGTCCTTACATTGTACCCCAACTTGCCCCTGATGTCGCTGGATCAAAATCTGGCAAATATGTAAGCCCAGTCCGAGGTTGATCCCTGTGCCTTGCTGATCCTTTGCATTGTTCGTGCGATAATAGCTTTCCCAGATGCGTTTCTGATCATCTTCTGAAAGTCCTGGCCCTTTGTCATGCACCCATACACGCGCTACATCCTCCTCAATCGTCACTTCCACCGTTACAAGTACGCCAGGATCGGAGTATTTCAGGGCATTTGTCACGTAATTCGATATTACCTGTCCAATGCGGTCGCCATCGACCAGCACAGATACTGTGGCCTGAGCTGGCAATTTGAGGTAAATCTCATGATCGCCAGCTGTATAACGTAGATCTTCGACCGTCTCTGTGACAATCTGGATGAGATCCTGAGGCTGTAAGTTAAGTTCTAGCTTGTCAATGGCCAGTCTTGAGATATCGAGTAGATCGTTGATCAAACGATTTTGCACCCGAGTCTGTCGTAGTGATTGCTCCAACAATTTATCCAATTTATAAATCAGGAGCTCAGCTTCTGGCTCTAAATTTTCTGCTTTTTCTCGTGTGAAGCGCTGTAAGCGTCTCTGTGCAAGTTGGATGCTGCCATTGATGGCTGTTAAGGGAGTACGTAGCTCATGCCCTACAATACTCATAAATGTCTCTTTTTGCTTTTCTAGCTGTTTTTGGGCTGAGATATCAATCACAAGTGCTGTTACCATGTCGCTATTGGCCTGGATCAGAGCACCAGCGATCATAATGGGGACGCGTTTGCCCTCTTTATCGTAAAGTTCTTTTTCATAGGGCTTAAATATATGGTGACTTTGCAACTCTTGCAGCAGGTCACGGTCATGCTCTCTTTGTTCTGGCACGGTCTGTTGTATCCAATTGATCCTTCCTTTGCGCAGGTCTTCGCGTTTAAAACCGAGTAGTTTTAGGAATGCATCGTTGGCTTTGTGGATGTTTCCTTTCCGATCAATAATGATAACACCAATGATATTTGTTTCAAGGAGCCACGAAAATTTCGCTTCACTGGCCTCTAAGGCTTCTCTAACACTTTTATGTTCTGTGATGTCATGGCAATAGACAATCAAGCCCTCGGTAGCGGGGTAGAGGCGAAAGTCGTACCAATGCCCATCTCTTGAGGAGAGATTTTCAAATTGGAGCATTTGTTGTGTTTCGACCGCTTCATGAATCTTTTGCTCTAGCAGAGATCCCTGTAGATATGGGAACTCTTCCCACACGTTTTTTCCCAGGAGGCTTTTGTGGGATCGATGAACCAGTGCTTCGGCCTTCCTGCTGATGTACGTAATATGCCAGTGGTTATCCAGAAAGAAGAGGCTATCGTCGATCGTTTCTAGCACGACCTGGAGATGATGATTGGTATCCTTTAATGTTTTTTGCAGCTTTCTTTGATCGGTCATATCGGTGGCGACACCAATCACATAGCTCGATACACCCTGATCATTGTGGATGATACGCCCTATCACTCGAATCCAGCGTTCCTGGTGATCGGGCCGCATCAGGCGGCGATATTCAATACTATAATCGGAGCCAGTTTTTAATGCGTTTTTGACGATTTTATCTACACGTACACGATCTTTAGGATTTACAAGTTGTAGATATTGTGCATAGGTGCAGATATCATGAGATTCACGATTGCTTTTATCCAGAGACATCGATATCTGATCACTGGCTAGATCCCAGGACCAGAGACCAATTTCGCGAGCGATACTCATGAGGTAGAGTTGATCGTTTTGCTCTTGATTGATGTGTTTGGGCTCGGGGGAGAGCTGATTGGCGATGAGCATGCTGCTGTGCTGGGTGTCTGGATGTCTCCTGATGATTTGTTTGCTTTTGACAATAATGCTTGAACCATCCTTGCATGTCTGGCGCAACAGCCCTTCCCAGTGTTCACAGGTGATCAGAGAGCCAAGGCTCTCTTCAGCGCCGGCCGGTAGTTGAGATCGGAGCAGTTCATGATAATTTTGTCCCAATGTTTCTTGTTGTGTCCACTGATAGAGTTGCTCCGCGCTTTTATTCCAGAGCAAAATATGTTGTTCCTCATCGCATAAAATAATTGCATCATGAACTAACTCAATTAAATCTGTGTTAATCTGTGTTTTAAACTCTTGTAATATCGAAGCATGCTCAGATTGATAGCTGATGTGTTTTTTGCTCTCGGCTTTCATCTCATGCATTAGTGGATTGTCCGGCCTCAAATGTCACCTCCTGGATATGCTCGTTTGCAGCATGGATGGCAAATCTGGTGTCCTTACATTGCCTTTGTCACGTATGTATAAGTAAACAAGAAAATTGAAAGCTATTCCTATCTCAGAACAATCTAAATAATGCATATTTAATGTGAGATGAATTTTATCCCTGTTGAGATTTCTTCAAACTGGATCAATCGATGTTAACTATAATAAAGTTGTTCAATATTTATTATAGCATATCATCTTCAATGCATGCAGAGATATCCTCCTTTTGACCGGCAGATGGTCAGCACTCCTCTTACTATTTGCTTGTGCCTGGAGAAATCCTTTCGAATGAGCCTGCCTGGAAGGACGAGGTCTTCATTTCCCGGCTCTGATGAGGTATGATAAAATTGTGTTCAATTGCCTTCTGATCATGCCTCATAAAAACACTATGTGCAGTGAGTTGAATTTTGAGGTGCAACCAAAATTTTATTTAGAAAGAAGCCGCTCTTCTTTCGTTCTACATAAAGAGTGCAATAATTATGAGTAATACTTTATCGTTGCCAATCTTTCAACGTCCACAGCGTAGCTTAATTGAGCAGATACGCCAGCGTATTTATCTTTCTGTGGCTATTTTAGTGATTTTCCTATTTATTAGTTCTGGCGTGGGCATCTATCTTTCCTGGAATCAGCAGCAATTGAGCAATCAGCGCGTGTCGATACACGATAATGTGAGCACCCTTTTGCAAGCGATGCTAGATCAGGAAACTGGTCTACGTGGCTATGTGGCAACGAATAATTCCGACTTTTTGCAGCCCTTGACGAGTGGGCGTACGAGTTATACTACGGCTTTAAAAGCGCTGAATGTTACTACGAATACGGGTGGTTTTCAGCAGACATCAGATGCTCTGGCTCGTGTCGATAATAGTGTTTCGACATGGACGACGACATATGAAGATCCTCAAATCTCGCGTATGCAGGTTGGTGACTTTTCTATTGCCCGTTCGAATGCCACATATACGCAGGGGAAAAACCTTTTTGATACGTTAAGGAGGCGAATTACTACCTTACAGCAAGCCAGCGATGCCGATCTGGCGATGATACAGCAACGTTATATTGTCACGGATTGGAGTATCCTGGCAGTGATGCTGGTCCTCACTTTAGTGATCACGACTTTTTTAGTTTCAACCTTCCAGCGTTATATCAAAGTGCAACGCGACCAACTTGCCAACCTCAAGTTTGTGACGACTGCCTTTGGGGAGGGTGATATGACTGCTCGTTTCAAGGAGGGCCGCGATAGTGAATTCAATGAAGTTGGGCGTACTTTTAATAAGATGGCCGAGATCTTGCAAGAGCAACAGAGTGGCTTAAGAGATCGAGATATCCTGGAACAGGTGACGCAACTGAATACGATGTTGACTGAGAGCCTCGATCTGACTGTATTGATGCAGAAATTTTCTCAAAGCATGTTAAGCCTGCTTGATGTGCAGATCGTCGCACTTTATCTCTATGACCCACGTGAGAACGTGCTCAGGCTCTTCTCTTCACGCGGCTTGCAAATGGAGGGGCGATTGACAAGCTTTGCTTTTGGTGAAGGGTTGATCGGTCAGGTGGCTCAGGATCGTGAGCCCTTGATGATCTCATCGCGGGAACAAAGTAGTAGTCCATTTGCCATTAAAACTATTGTCGGAGAAACCTTGCCCGCCAGCCTCTATCATCTACCATTGGTACAGAGCAACGATCTGCTGGGCGTGCTGGCTGTTGGCTCGGTCTTTCCCATGGGAGAGCGGACACGCAACGTGCTTCAAGTCGTCTCAAGCAATCTTGCCACGGCTATTGGTAATACGCAGACATACCAACATACGCAACGCCAGGCGACCGAATTGGCTGAGTATGCTCATCAGCAAGAACTGACAAACAGTGCTCTGCGACAGCAGCGCGATGAGCTCACCGTTTTAAACTCGGCTCTGGAAGAGGCCAATCGTGTTCGCAGCCAGTTTTTATCGACGATGTCGCATGAGCTACGCACACCGCTGGCCTCGATCATTGGTTTTAGTCAGCTGATTATGCGCTCGTCCGCAAAGTCTCCCCTTGCGGCGCGGCAGAGCGAGAACGTAAAACGGATCTTAAAAAATGCGCAACATCTTCTCAGCCTGATTAATGATGTGCTTGATATCGCCAAGATGGAAGCCGGGCGCATGGATGTGAATGCTGCCGAGGTCAATGTACAAGAATTAATTACGGCTGTCGTCGATGAGACACGATCGATTGCTATCGATCGCAAGCTCAAGTTGGATGCTGAGATAGATTCCGAGATCACAACTATCGAAACCGATGCGCGTAAGTTGCGTCAAATTTTGTTAAATCTTGTCTCAAATGCACTGAAATTTACGGAACAGGGCTCGGTACTTGTCTCGGTAGTGCGCCAATCGACCTCTCCAGGATTGGGCGAGGCTGGCGAGCAGATCGCTATTTCGGTCCAGGATACGGGAATTGGGATCTCGGCGGAGAAACAGGAGCATATCTTTGAGGCTTTCTATCAAGTTGATAATACAAATAGTCGCGCCTATGAAGGGACCGGTCTGGGACTCTCAATCGTACGTGAGTTGACAACCTTGCTGGGTGGCAAAATCGAGATTCATAGTCAGGTGGGGATAGGCACTACATTTACAATTGTCCTGCCACTCCATATACGCGATCAACGTTCTATACAGGATCTGCGTCTGAATACCTTGCACAATCAAAAAAATGTCGAGTTTTCGCCTACCGGCTACGCGTTTCCGGTGGCTGACCAGACAGATCAGTTGACCAACTCGGATGCTGAGGAGGATCTCCAGCAGAACGAAGATGCTCGGCTGATTATCGCGGTTGACGATAATCCTGACGTATTAAAGCTGATTGCAGAGTCGCTAGAGCAATCGCCGTATCGGGTCATCGGTATCCAGGATGCAGCTAAGGCCATTGAAGTGATCCAGGAACTGCACCCAAGCGCGATTACGTTGGATATCATGATGCCCAAGATCAATGGCTGGCAGATTCTGCACCAATTGAAATCGAATCCGCTCACGGCTTCGATTCCTGTGATTCTATTGACGGTTCTGGAAGATCGTTCCGCTGGCTATGTGTTAGGAGCAGATGAGTATCTGGTTAAGCCGGTTGCTCGGGATGCTTTGCTGAATGTGTTACAGCAATTAGTGCAAGATCGGCCCACGACGTTGCAGGATCGAGAAAATTCGGCTTCAACGTCGATTTCGACCGAATATGTGACCAGGTTCGATAAGGCGTCTGGAACTCTGAAGCCAATTTTGCTGGTGCATAGCGAGCCAAACATCCACGCGCTGATCGAGAAGCTGATGGATCGAACTGGTTATGTGCTGCAAAGGACGTCAGATGGGCAGGCCTTGATGGATATCATTGAGAAGAGCCGCCCGGATCTCTTAATGATGCTGGTGAATATGGATGATAGTAGACATTTAGATGAACGTATACGTGTTGTTGTAGAACAAAAGCAGCAAGTACCTCCCGAGATCTCTGAAGGTCAAGTCGATGATAGTGGACAAACTCCTCAGACTTGAGTATTATTTTTCAAGACTTTTCTGGATTTTGTGCAAGAGTCGTCGCCGTATGTTTATCGAGGTGGAATTATGAGTGCAGCCGCACGTGAGCAGATCAAAAAGCAAATTTTAATCGTTGATGATAGTGAAGACATGCGTCAATTGCTTCAACAAATCCTGGAAGAAGAGGAAGACTATCTCCTACTTTTTGCCGAAAATGCAGCTGAGGCTATCAAACTGGCGCAAGAGCATCATCCCGACCTTATCCTGATGGATATGTCTCTACCTGGTATGAGTGGTTGGGAGGCCGTGGCCTATTTACGCAAGTTGCCTGCTTTTGAGACTACTCCGATTGTTGCCGTGACTGCTCATGTCTCTCAAAATGATCAGGAGCGTGCACGAGGAGTTGGTTGTACCGCTCATCTGGGCAAGCCCTTTGATGTTATCACTGTCCTTGATACTATTGCAAGATTGTTAGAATAGTAAGTGATCTCTTTTAGTGTTTGGTTGGTTTGGAGAGGAGTCTTATGAGTATACCACGAGCACGTTTGCGCGATCTAGGAATTACTATCGGTACCTTGCCTACGGGCACCTATAATGCGATTACGGATGTTCCTGGTATCCTGGTGGGACACGAGACTATTTTGCTGGATGAGCCACGCGTTGCGCGTACCGGTGTCACGATGATTGTTCCACGCGATGGTGATATCTGGGATGATCATGCCTGCGCTGGCTTTTTCAGTTTTAATGGATGCGGCGAGATGACCGGTCTACCCTGGATTGCTGAGTCCGGGATGTTGCATACGCCGATTGGTATCACTAACACGAATTCTGTCGGCGTGGTGCGCGATGCTCTGGTAGCTTATCCTGTAGAGATGGCAAGCAACTGGGGTCCTGGTGGGATTCCATCCATCTCGTCATCCTGGCTTGGCTCGCTGCCAGTCGTGGCTGAGACCTGGGATGGCTGGCTCAATGATATCACTGCCTTTCATGTGACCAAAGAGCATGCCTTTAGGGCTTTGTCCGCAGCTAAAGGAGGCCCGGTGATGGAAGGGAATGTGGGTGGTGGTACAGGGATGATCTGCCACGAATTTAAAGGCGGTATCGGTACCTCGTCGCGACGCGTTCCATATCTCGACCAACGCTACACTGTTGGTGTCCTTGTGCAGAGTAATTATGGAAGTCGGCACTTGCTACGCGTCGATGGTGTTCCTGTGGGGCGCGAGCTCAATTTCTCGAAAGTTCCAGATCCCTGGACAACTCCTCCCAAAGGAGGCTCAATCATTGTCATCGTTGCCACCGACGCTCCATTGGTGCCGACGCAATGTACACGTCTGGCGAAACGAGCAACCGTTGGTTTGTCGCGTGCAGGAGGAACTGGGAATAATGGCAGTGGCGATATCTTTCTTGCCTTTTCAACCGGGAATCATATTCCTTCCTCTGCGGAAGGTCTGTTGACGTTACAGATGGTTCCTAACGATCATCTCACCCCGTTCTTTGATGCCGTCGCCGAGGCGACCGAGGAAGCCATCCTCAATGCGTTGACTGCTGCCGAAACGATGGTAGGTTGGCAAGGGCATAGCGCTCATGAACTTCCTCTTGTCGATCTGCAACATATTATGGAGTACTTTCGCCCTTATTAATCCTCATTTGTGCGTGGTCGATACTTTTCCGTCGGCGGCTACCTGGATAGTAATCTGTGTGATAGGTCTGGTCGCTGGCCCCTTCAGAACAGCCCCTTTGTGGGCTGGATCGAAGCGGGACTGGTGTCTGGGACAAATAAGCGCCTGACTGTGCGGATCATAATTGATCATGGCGGCTTCGTGGCTACATGTACGATCGTAGGCGACCAGTGAGTTATCTGGCAGGCGGATTAAGATACCAGGTCTGTGCGTCACAGGATCGGTGAAGTTCAGGGATGCATTTTTGCCCGGAGCTGTTGAGCTGATTAGCTCTCCGTTGGCTGTGCTACTGGCTGTCGATGCAGTCTCGGTTGCACTACTGTTGGTCCGGGTCTCGTTCTTATTCTGGAGCAGGTGCCAGATGCTTAACCCTCCTGCTATCAGTACCCCGGTCGTAACGACTCCATTGACGGCTTTAATAATGCGTCTGCGCCCCGGATCGGGGCGGGAGGAACGTTGTTGTGCGGATGGGGCTACTTTGACACTGGCATGAGCGGCCGTTGAGCGTAAGAGATTATCTGTCTCTGCTTGTGTCCAGGGGAGAGCCTCTTCCTGGGATTGTTTCTGGAAGATAGTCGTATCCAGAGGGATGCTCTTCGGAGTGGTCATATCGGGAAGCTGGCTCTGCATACTGTCCGGTGCTATTAAACTGGCGGTATTTGTATGTTGGATGCTTGTCATGTGCTCTTGCGTGTGCATAGGGAAGGATGGAAAAACGCTTGTGATCCTGGTGGCAGTAATGCCTGGCAGCGCGATACTTTCGTCAGGTGGCAGCGTATCGAGCAAGGCGAGGTGGATCTTGATTGGTAGTGCCGGACCTGTGTGCTGTGCTACGGGTTTGGCTGCTTCCTCTATGACGTTTAAGACACGTTCAAAGGCGGTGACAAGCTTACTGGCTACCTGCAAACGGAGCTCTGGTGAGCGTTCCAGGGCGCGTTGGAGCGCGATATCCAATCCAGCAGGTACCTCTGCTGCGATCGATTGTAGCGCCGGGACGCGCTCATGGACGTGCTGTTGCAGAATGTCGAAGGGATTATTGCTGGTAAACGGAGGTTGTCCGGAGAGCATCTCGAAGGTCAGAATGCCTAGCGCATAAACGTCTGCGCGTGCGTCAAAGATGCCACCCTCAACAACCTCGGGAGCGATATAGACCGGATTGGTGAGTAGTGTACCTGCAATACTGAATAAGCCTGGATACTGATGAGCTACCTGTCCGATGCCACGTATTTCAAGCATATGTGCCAGGCCGAAGCCTGCCGTCATCACGGTATAGACGTCGCTCGATCCTTCTTCGCGTACCAGCAGGACATTTGAGGCTTTGAGAGTTCCATGGATCACATTGTGGGCATGAGCATAGTCCAGCGCATCAGCGATCTGACGCAGCAGTGCCAGCGTCAGATCTGGTGAACAGCGTTGCTGCTTCTTGAGTAGAGAGGCGATGGTCTCCCCTTCGATGATGGGCGTGACCAGATATGGATAGCCATTCTGCTCGCCGTAGTCGTAGGTAGGCACAATATGAGGATGGCGTAATTGACATAATGCGTGAGCTTGTTGGGTGAAGCGTGCCATAAAACGTTCGCGCACACTTCCCTGGCAATCGGGTGGTAGCAGGAAAATCGTGAGCATTACCTGTTCCATTTCACCTTCTTGCCGTGCTGCGTACACAGCACTTAATTTCCCCTGACCCAACAACTGCGAAAGGTAATAATCTCCGATAGTTGTTCCAACCAGTTGTTCCACCAAATCGATCATCGTGGCCCCCTTGACATGTGCCTCCAAACGCGTCCAGGCATGCTCTTGGCGTTGGACATTGGGATATAGTTTATATATATTCTACGTCGAAGGTCAACAAAAACACGATGCTACTAGGACTTGTGGCTCGTTGAATCATTTTATAGATATACGTATTTACTTATATGATTGTAGGTGTATTGAAGTAACAGATAATTGAACTTGGTAGTTTTGGGCTACATCGCATGTCTTTTCCAGCTTTTTTACGCGCCTTGCGCTATACTACGCCTACAGGTTTACTATTTAAAAGCAATACGGAAGATTTTTCTTGCCAGCTCCTCAGCGTCTGCGTTTTCTCGCAATCTGTTGGGTATAGAGGGTGTGAGGTTTCTTCCCTATGGAGATTTATCTTGAAACGATCGCATTTTACGCGTGAAATTGTCGAATTGGTAGTGATTACTTTACTGCTTTTTGTCGTGATTCGCTTTGTTGTGCGTGGATATCATATGCAAAGCGCCAATATGCAGCCGAGTATTAGCCAAAATGCTTATATTATGGCGAACCGTACTTCCTACCTTTTTAGCAAGCCGCAGCGAGGCGATGTTGTGATACTGCACGATCCACTTGATACCAATGTAGATGATATGGTGCGCATTATTGGGCTACCGGGAGATGATGTCAAAACTGACAAGACGCATGTGCAGGTAAATGGTGTGATCCTTAGCGAGCCATATGTCTCAAAAAGTACCAACCCCGAGGGTAAGGAATGGAAAATACCTGCGGGGGCGTATTTTGTGCTCAACGATAATCGTCAGTTTGTGAATGACTCTCGTAACTGGGGTACGGTAAACTCTGATAACATCGTTGGGAAAGCTGTGCTTGTCTTCTGGCCTGCCAATCAGATCGGATTTATTGATACTCACTCCGCAGTATTTGAGCAAGCCAAAAACGCCGCTCCCTGATCTGACCTCTTCCCACACAAATCCTCCTAAATCCTCACAAATCTGTGACAGATTGTGATGGTCCTACAGATTTTTGAGATTTCTCATTGCATTCCAGCTTACAACACGTTATGCTATGAAAAGCAATCGTCGATACAGTGTGTGAGCCAAAGTAGCGTCGTACACTTATGTACGATGTCCCTGTTCATGGTACGAAATGGCTCTCCAGGGTATATTCCGGGCATTCGAGAAACTGGAATATGACCCGTTCGTAGATCAAATAAGATACAAGGAAGCTGTATGCAGTTATCAACTCAACCTGCACCAGATCAAAGTGGGATCGCTCGTTTTAGCGCAGCGTGTCAGTTGCAGCCAGTAGAGACAACGCCAGTCTGGTTTATGCGGCAAGCAGGACACTGTCTGGCTGAGTATCGGACGTTACGAGAGTCCTATGATATTTTAACTATCGCTCGCACTCCTGAGCTCTGTGCCCGCGTCTCGCTTCTGCCAGTTGCCACTTATGGAGTCGATGCCGCCGTCATGTATACTGATATCGTCCTCCCATTTGCCGGTATGGGGGTCCAATGCGAACTTGATCCCGCCCGTGGACCCATCGTTGCGCATCCTATCCGCACCATGCAGGATGTGACCGCGCTCCGTGTCACGTCCGCTGAGGAGTCAACTCCCTTTGTGCTGGAGGCTATCAGCCAGGTCAAGCGTGAACTGGCTCAGAAGCAGGCTGTGATTGGGATTGCTGGCGGACCTTTGACGCTGCTGCTCTACTTGATCGAAGGCAGTCCAACCCGTGACTACAGCGTCGCCAAAGCGTTGATGTATCAACAGCCGGAGGTCTGGCATGCGCTGATGGAGATCATGACCACTGTACTGATCGATTATGTACAGGCTGAGGTGCGTGCCGGAGCGGATGTGATCCAGATCTTTGATAGCAATAATGGCATACTTGGGCCGGCAGCTTATCAGCAGTATGTTCAGCCGTATGCGCAGCGCGTCCTGGATGCTGTGAAGCAGGCTGGAGCATTTAGTATCCATTTTGGAACAGCGAACGCGAGCCTCTTGCCCGCGATGGCCAAGGCAGGCGGCGATATGATTGGTGTCGATTGGCGTGTCGATATAGATACAGCCTGGGAGCAGATCGGAGCCGGACATGGCATTATGGGAAATCTCGATCCGACGCTGTTACTGGCTCCCTGGGATACCGTGGCGGCCGCCGCACAGGAGGTCCTTACGAGGATAGATGGACGTCCCGGGCACATCTTCAATCTTGGACATGCTGTTCATCCTGCCACCGATCCGGATACATTGCGCCGCCTGGTTGATTTTGTCCACCAACCCAATAACAATACCGATTAGAGCTTGCAAGGATTTATATTATGAATGTTACAACATCAAGTGTGCAGTCATCGACATCGTTAACGGCACAAAGTCGCTTCTTACGTGCTTGCCAGTGTCTACCAGTTGATGCCACGCCGGTCTGGTTAATGCGTCAGGCTGGTCGCTACATGGAAGAGTATCGTGCCTTACGAACTCGTTATCCCATCCTGGAGCTCATCAAAACGCCCGAGCTGGCTGCGGAAGTTACCATGCAACCGATACGCGCCTTCAATTTGGATGCAGCTATCATCTTTGCTGATATTCTACCTCCGTTACAAGGTATGGGACTTGATTTAGAATTTATGAAGGGTGAGGGACCAGTTATCCATAATCCGGTACGTTCCAGAGCCGACGTAGAGGCGCTACGCGTGCCTGATCCTCTGGAGAGCCTCTCTTTCACCCTGGAGGCAATTCGCCTTGTCCGCCGCGAACTGGAGCCCCGTAGGATACCTCTGATAGGCTTTAGTGGTGCCCCCTTTACACTGGCTTCATATGCTATCGAAGGTGGGAGCAGTAAATCGTATCTGCATACCAAGGGCCTGATGATGGGTGATCCCGCGACCTGGCATCTGCTCATGGAAAAACTCAGCGAAGTCGTCGGACACTATCTGCTGGCTCAGGCTCAGGCCGGGGCGCAGACCCTGCAATTCTTTGATAGCTGGGTTGGAGCTCTAAGTCCCGCCGACTACCGTGAATATGTTCTGCCGCACAGCCGTCGAGCGCTGGAGATCGCCAGACAGGGCAATGTCCCCATTATCCATTTTGGCACCAACACCAGCAGCATGCTCGACCTGATCCAGGAGGCGGGTGGTGACGTGATTGGGATTGATTGGCACATCGATCTGGATCGGGCTTGGCAGTCTCTCAAGCCTGGATCTGCCATCCAGGGTAACCTTGACCCGGTCACCTTGTTTGCGCCCTGGCCCATAATCGAAAAAAGAACCAGAGAGATTCTGGATAGCGTCGCGGGGCGACCCGGACACATCTTTAATCTTGGGCACGGCATTCTTCCAGGCACACCGATCGAAAACGTACGGCGCCTGATTGATTTCGTCCACGAATACACGACGAAAAAAACCTCGTAGCATAGAGTGGTTACCCTTTTCGTTATTATATACCGCAAATGTAGCACAGGGGTTTTACGCCCCCTGTGGGGTACCATTGCGTCAAATATTCACCTATTAATCATATTACCAAGGAAGCGCTGAGAGCCGAAAATGTTGCATGAGTGGTATGGTTACCTCACAGGGGGCGTAAAACCCCTGTGCTACATTTTATGTGTTCACATACGTAAAAGCATAATTTCACCTTTTGCATGTGCTTTGCTGCGCTCAAAATTGGCTGGAGCTACTAGATAAATACCTTTTTTTTGAGTAAAATAGTGAGAGGCAACAATAATACGCGATATCATAAGTATAGTTACATACTTCTAGTTGATCGGTTTGCAAAAAAAGTTTTTCTACAGGCTTGTTGCCGGCAGGGATGCGTTCTGATATAGTGTGAGAGTGATATCGGCATGGATGAACGATATCTCACGTAAGGAGATGATCAACTTGAAAATGAGTCGAAAATCGGCATTGCTTTGGATAATGTCAGTTTTCTCAATTGTTGTTATCATAGTGCTTGTGACCTATCTTCTTGACCTTAGTGCAACTCCAGAAGATCCTCTGCTTCACGTATATGTAACTCCCAAGGCATCATCTGCTGGCAAGCCAGTGCTTCAGAAACTTGAACTTATTACTGATCAGGCTTATGGAACCGGGAATCAATATGTGCCCAATGGCTGGGGAGCTCAAAAAGATCGTATTATTCGTACCACGCAAGGCGATCTCTTTATGACTTATATTTCGTCCGGTACTGGATTAAACGATCGAGAGTGGCACTTGATGCATGAAGCACCACATGGCACGTGGAAAGAGATCGATAATGGAGATGCAGGCGCTGAACCCATTAATATTGTATTAGGAAAAGATGACTCTATCCATCTTTTTGCCTGGCCCGGCACCCAGGGCAAATTGCAGCATATCTTTTCGACTGATAATGGGAAGACCTTTCAGCAGGAGTGGATTACAGGCAAATGGATACAAAATCAGGAGCAAGGATATAGTAGTGTCGGTGTGAATGACAATGGCGATATAGTGCTGGTGCAGACTGGCCCTGATAAGCCGGGCGTCTTTAATTGGGTCTACTATAGCTCACGTTCAAATACCTGGACCTTTCATAATAATACATTGGATTTTCGCTATACCTATGCGTTTCTTTTTCCTGGCTATAGTAATGATCTATCGATCGTTGCAACCCGCGATGTCAAGCGCGGCCTGCTTGGTCTGCCACAAGCGCAAACTGGTAATCAGTGGATTTTTAATGAAGTGAAGTATTTTCATATCGATGATATAACACAGCCACAGCCACAACTCGATCAGACGCTGATTAAGGAGGTTCAGCCCAGAGATCCTGGTGATACCAGCGATCGCGACGTGACGTATGTCACAGATAGCTACATCGACACTTCTAACCGCTTGCATGTACTTTATTTGAATGAATACGACGGACCGCATCAAGCGATTATTGAGAATGGAAAACTGCTCAAAGATGTGCAGATGCGCAATGTCAAGTTTGGTCAAAAGATGAGAATCACTCAGGATAAGCAGGGGCATTTTTATATTGTGACGATGGGGGAGCAGGGAAACACGATCAATATCTATCCGGGCGCCACTGACGATACCGATGGGACAAAACTTGGTCCAGTTACTCAACTCGATATTTCGCAGTTTCCTGGCTGTACCGATTATGATTTTTGCCATTCTCCCACCTTTACTACTCCTCGCAACGGCAATGATTTATCGGATACTATCGATGGGGTCTATGGGAATTTTAATAAGGAAGTGTATTTTCGGATTAATTTGCGTGGAAGTACGCAGGCTGCACAATCACGCTTGCTTGCACCTCTTTCGGCAATGATATCCGCTGTGGAGGAGAAGCGCCGTTCCATATTTCTCCCCTGAACTGTGCGGAAAATTGTACCTGCGCCAGATCGTACCAATGAGTACGATCTGGCGAAAACAATGCTGAATGAAGCACAAAACATTATCGTACTCATTGGTACGATCTGGCAAAAGCAGCGCTGGATGAAGCATAAAACATTTCATCCAGCGCTGCTTTTTTGATAGATGGCGTATGATGCAGGTTTAATCCTGCTGATGAGACGCATTTGATACTGCCGAGAGTGATGGAGCTGGCGTCGTAGTCGCCTTTTCAAGCGCATCGAGCAATAGCGTCCCATCAGGCGTTCCCAATCCCGTACAGGCGTCCCAGCCAACACCAGCGGCATAGCTACCGTTATCTCCACTGGTAACATCGCGCAGCGCTTTTGTCTGCAGGAGGCTTTGATAGTTCTGATAGAGAAATGGATTCAAGAAGCCAACTGGTTTGCCCAACTTCTGGTTGATGAGTGCGATTAAGCCTGCCCATAAGGGGGCTACTGCACTGGTACCGCCAATTGGCATACTCTGTCCATCCACATAGATCTGATAGCCCGTCTGTGGATCAGCATCGCCTGCCACATCGGGCACTCCGCGTCCGACACGTTTGTCTGCATTAGTGGATGTCGGAACGTTAGCATTAGCCTGCCAGGTTGGAAGTGCAAAAGTATCACTGATGCCACCACCAGTTGCGCCATTACTACTCGCCATATTGTTCCAGACAACTTCGCTCGACACGACGTTGTTGGAGGAGTTTAGCGTGGTGCCACCGCAGCCAAGCACATTGGGACTTGAGGCCGGAAAATCAACGTGCGCTTTTTGATCATCGACACCGTCTCCAGACCCGTTGTCACCTGAGGCACAGCAGATGGTGACACCTAATGCCGTAGCTGCCTGAAACGCCTGATCCATTGCTTGCATCGCCTGAGTAGTCCAACTTGACTCTGGGCCTCCCCAGCTGATCGATATGACCGATGGTGCGTTGGTCGTGTCATGGATCGCCTGCGTGATAGCGTCAAGGAAACCGCGATCAGTGTTAGGGGCGAAGTAGACGGCGATGCGGGCTTTGGGAGCGATGCTGCCTGCAACTTCAATGTCGAGGACCACCTCACCGTCGGCGCTACCCGGATCACCAGATGGGCTATTACTTGCTCCATCGACTGCTACACTGACAACCTCAGGTGATGACAACTTGAGTTGTTGAAAGTAGGTTGTCAGATCTGTATCCTTATATCCGCCGCCGAGCTCAATCAGTCCTATGCACTGGCCAGAGCCATCCAAAGTTGTCGGGAAGTCGTACAGTTGTGCGACCTGGGGTGTCGTGTACCCGCTGGTTTGCGCTCGTGGGTGCCGAATCTGATCTGCAACATCGCGTGGGAATGATTTTTTTGAGGTTTGGAGGTAACGGAAGAGTGGTTTGGCTTGTTGCCTATCATCAAGACCAAAGACCCCTGTGACAATATTCTCAAGTTCGTTTGGGATGTGTACGTGGCCTGTACGACCTCTGAATGTCTCGTTCCCATGTTTATAACGCTTGAGTTCGACAGCAAAGGCTGCCATGATATCTGAAGCCGTACCGCTCAGGACTATCTTGCGTGCTGCTGGCTCGACGCTGCTAACCGTGAGATGGTGCTGCTGTGCAAACGCTTGCACTTTGGTCAGATCTTCAGTGGTCGCGCGATGAGTCGAGGCATACTCGGCTCTGCTGAGCCTTGGTCCGGGCTGTTTAGCATGTGCGCTGATATGATCAATATCTTGACCTGCGGCCGGATCACGTAGATACACGCTGACTTCGATCTGCTCGGTAGGATCGAGTGGTCCGATCGCTTGAGCATGTGCCGGTAGTTGTCGTGTACTGCCAGCAAGTCTTGAAAAACCCTGGGGTGGTAAATTCGTCATACTGAACTCCTTTTCGCTCTTCTCAAAGCATCAACACTAACATTTCCCCATGTATTTACTACAATATTTTGCCATAAAAAGATCCAAATCGCCTAAATTCTGACCTTTCTGTATACCGCCAGCGAGATGGAAAGGTGCATTATTCAGTTTCTTGAGGCTGAAATCTTTATCTATGCTTTTGATGCTGAACTCCTTAAGATCTGTAATGCTTTATGCTTTACGTTGTGTGAATGGCTGAGTTTATACGACGTGGGGATTATATCATATCCGCACTACTGCCTGATCCATCAAGGATGATAAGATCTATCAAGCGGTTACAATCAGGGGGTGGATGCAAGAAAAGAAGTGCATCATCTGCTCATTTCAAGGCGTATCGTGCGTTTCATTGAACATCAATGAAGTGAAAATGGAGAACTAGATTAAAATGTTGAGAGATTATGGACTGATTGTAAGCGTTTATTTTTATATATGTGTGTATACTATCATTTTACTCCTACCACCAAATGGTATTGCTCATTCCTAGTTTTTTGATGGGGTTCGTGCTTTTTTGTATGATCCCGGAATATGCTTGTAGATTGAGATTGTAAACGTGTTAGATAAATATCTATGAAGAAGGATTGCCGAGGTGAAGCCGAAAAATCTGCCTCCTTCAAAAGAGGATATGAACAAGCGTCCATGGAAACGCCCATTATTTATCTTTGTACTCGTCGTTGTGATCGTCATTTCATCGTACCTGATTGCTACTCAGGGCATCTACTTACAAATTCCAGCTATGATCAGCGGGCAGCATAATCAAAGCAGTCAGACAACTCTCTCTGGAAATAGCCTTTCTCCAACGCCACTGGCCTCAGTAGCGGTACCTGAGAGCCAGTCAACGGTTGTGCAACCTGGCACTCCCGGTCAGCCTGTGTTGGAGGCGTTGGGACAGGTGACTGATCAGGCGTTTGGGACCAATAATGTCTATGTACCCAACGGTTGGGGAACTCAGAAACTGCGTATTATTCGCATGACTACAGGGGATCTTTTTACAACCTATATCTCTGCAGGCAGTGGAGATCGTGATCGTACCTGGCATCTGCTGCATAAAGCACCTGATAGCACGCACTGGGAGGATATCAAGCAAGGAGACGCAGGAACAGAGCCGATCAATATCATCCGCGGACCCGATGACCAGATCCATCTTTTTGCCTGGCCGGGGACGAATCAAGTGGCGCTGCATCTGGTCTCAACCGATATGGGTCAGAGCTTTACTCAGGAAGTTTTGCAGGGACAGTGGTCCTCTGACCAGGGCTATAGTGGAGCATCGATCAATGCACAGGGAGATATTGTCTTTTTCCAGACCGGAGGCGATGTGCCTGGTATTTTCTACTGGACCTACTACTCGGCTGCAACGCATGATTGGACTTTTCATACGAGTCAGATGCAGTATAGACATACCTATGCTTACTTTTTTCCTGGTGATCATAACGATCTGGCAATCGTGGCCATGCGCGATGTGGAACGTGTCTATTTGAATTATCCTTCGTCCTCGGGATTTGATTATATTTTTAATCAGATCAGCTACTTCTATATTGGCAATGTTACTGCTCCTACATTGCAACAACTCAATATTGTCCAGGTTCAACCGCGCAGCGCCAACGACGCTGATATTACGTATGTCACCGATGTGTATATGGATACTCAGGGACGTACCCATGTGCTTTATAATGATCAATATGATGGTGCTCATCAGGCCATTGTCGCGCAAGGGAAGGTGATCAAGAATGTTAAAATGGATATCTCCGCTGTAAATAAAGCGCGTATGATCCAGGATACGCAGGGACATTTCTATCTGATTACGATGGATGCTCAAGGGAACACGATCAATGTGTATCCTGGGACAGCTGCTGATACAGATGGTACCCAACTTGAGCCTCCTACGCGGCTTAATATCTCAGCGTTTCCTGGCTGTACCGACTACGATTTTTGCCTTGAACCGACCTTCACCGTGCCCCGTGGAGGCAATCCACTCTCAGACACCATCGATGGCATCTATGGCAATTACACCAACGAATACTACTTCCGTATCAAACTACGCGGGTGACATCCGGTTTTAGGAGCTGCCCAGGAATAGATAGATAAGCACTATCTACCCAAAGAGGAGGAAATATGTCAACCTGGATTGCCTTTACTGATCAGCGTCTGGAGTTGTGTCTGCTCAATACCATTAGCCGTGAAGTGAGTCACTTTTTTCCGGATATGCGCGTAGAATATTACAATTGGTCACCAGACGGATGCTATCTCGCTTTTTCTGTCCTTCCTACGCCGAGCACAAATGGGTCGTATACATTTTTTCTCTTTGAGAGCGAGAGCAAAACGATACGGCAGATGGCTCAGGCCAGAGGGAGATTTATCTGGAGCTGGTCTCCGGATGGACGCAAGCTAGCCTTTACGAATGAGCCGGGTAGCGACGAGGCCGGAAAGTCCTGCCTGATGGAGGTTGAGAGTGGGACAATAGAACTGATCATGGGAGAAAGCGCCTTTGCGATCTGGTCGGGGGAGAGTGGCGAGTTGACCGGACTCTGGCAGTATCACGATGAGACTGAGACCATTTATGTGATGGAGCCGGATGGAAAGCGCCGGCGTTTGCTTACTCCTGGGGAGCACATATATTTCTCGCGGCACGGACATAGTTGGAGTACGGTCACAAACTGGTCACCCAATGGCCAGTTCTTTGCCTCGCATCTGTACCAGCGCGTGGAAAGCTTCGATAGTCAGGGTCAGCTTGTGGAAAGCCGGGTTGATGAGCACTTGCAAGTGGTGAATATTGAAGGAAAAGTGATCTTTGAGAGACCCTGGGAAGCGCATCTCTATGCTTGGTCGCCCGATAGTCGCCATCTTGCCTGTATCGCTACGACTGATGAAGTGGAAGGTAGGGAAGGTCCAAAAGTGGGCGAGCAATTGGTGTGCGTATTGCCCTGGGATGGCTCTGCCCTGTATATCCTGGGCACAACCAGATTTTGGCCCCATCATCATGTGGCCTGGTCGCCCGATGGGCAGTATCTTGCCTTTGCCGGCTATCCAGAAGGACAGCCCCGTGATGGCCAATGTGTCCTCTGGATAGGTCGGGCCGATGGGCAACAGGTCCATGCCCTGACCAGGCCGCGGCAGCTGGGTGAGAATGAGATGACCACTCCTGTCTGGCCGACCTGGTCGCCCGATGGCACCCGGATTGCATTTGTCGATACCGGGTCTCTGTTGTTGGTTGACTTGCATGACAGAACGCCTCACCCTTTTCCCGGTGCAGAGGAACTAAGCGGGAATTACATCACGGGAAAGATAGCCTGGCAACCATAATGAATTGTACCAGTTTCTGTCTCTCCTGTACGCTTCATTTGATAGATGAATACGTGTAAATCTCAAAAATGTCTCACATCTGTGAGTCGTAGGGCATGCAAGTATGGTAACCAAAGGTAGCGTCGAACGCTACTTTTGGACGGTTTCGTTGGTAATCACGGTCTGGAGTGCTACCAGTGCGATGTTGTCGGCTTCTGAAGTAACCCAGTCTTCACGCTGGGGGGCGGCGCAGGTTTTGCAGGGATACTCCTGGCCGTTTGGTAGCACGCGATAACTGAAGCCGGGTACGGGACCTGCCAGGAAGAGGCGTTGTCTGGCCACGTTGATCAGGCTCTGTTCTAGCTCTGACCAGCGATTATTGAATGCCTGGTTGGCGAGGTGGACTGCTATCAGAGTGTGCAATTGACGCGTCTCTTTGATACTCTGATCGACATAGCCTGTCTCATGACCGAGGTAAGGTCCCAGGAAGAGCTTGAAGTAAAAGCCACCGTTGACAGGATCACGTAAAGGCGAGGTCACAAGCCCATCGAGCATCTCTTTTGCCAGCGAGAGATACGCTGGTGTATGAGTATAGACGCCGGAGCGAATTAAGGCTTCGATCTCCTGACCGGTCTCGCCCATGCGCGCTTGCGGGTCCAGCAGTTTATGTGAGCCAAACTTTGGATCGTTGATGATGTAGAGGCGTCCGAAGAGGTGATAGTGGGTGTCATAGGTCTGCTGGATCACGGTCTGGACGTCTCTACGACCGGCGGTGATCCATTCTGGATGCTGGAAGCGAGTGCCAGCATCGACGAGGGCCAGTCCGGTTTCAAGGGCGTGATCAACGCGATAGCCATCTTGCAAGCGTTGTCGATCGCTGCCGGCGGTAGTATCGACGGGACCATGTTGCACTCCGAGTTGAGGGTCGATCAGCTTATACTGTGAGGCTGCCCAACCACGCATCGCAGTATTCCAATAGTCTGTATCATGACTAAAGTCTCTCAAATGCATCAGTGTAAAGTAGATCCAGCCCTTATTGAGGACCGTATGTCCCCATTCTCTTTGGACTGTAGGCAGGAGACGTGTAATGTATGTATTCATCGACGTGTCGCCTGGATGGCTGGATCTATACCAGTACATATTTTCGAGCAGGCGTAGATCATTGGCACTATCTGTGCGGGTTGAGTGCCCACGCTGGTCGCAGGCCTTGGGACCGCAATTGATCTGTGCGGTATCGCTTTTACGCCAGTTGATCAACGTCGTTTGATGTTGCGGGTCCCAACTGTGAGCGTTCATGTCATTGAGGACCTGGAGTACTATCGAGCTCAATGAATTTGAGGGCTGCTGCACTGCTGCCTGGGGTAATCCCTCTTTTGGATTAAAGGGCGCTCGGATAAAAACGGTGTACATCAAGATGATGAGAACAGCTATCGGTATCACAAACAAAAGCGTTGTGGTTGTCTGACGTGCTTTGGGCGAGCCTCGGTAGCGATGCCAGGCGGAACGTTTCTTTGGCTCTAAAGGAGCTTTTTTCTCTTGCAATTCGTTCATATGTGTCCTGATCCTTTCATGGAGTATATGTTCTGCGCTCCATTTTTGTATTGAATGCTCTATGCCTTTATAATTATCATAGAGGTCTCTACCAAAGAATGAGCATTATAGAAATAGCTGCTGTAGCTCTACCATCGGCAATAGTTATGAACTTCATAGGGCAGATAAATACTAAAATATGTCGCGATTTCGCAGACCTCTGGCCGTAAACACGTGCTACAATGATGGCAAGCAATGATGGCGCGATTGGATTGGGTGATGGGAAGCGCTTCGCTTTTTCATGTTTCCCATCACCTAACCCAAGCAAACCTCTCTCAAGCCAATCTGTTGTTGGTATTGGATATAGAAGGAGATGTGGAATGACAGAAAATATACGTGTAACGATCTGGAACGAATATCGCCATGAAATCTCGTCGCCGGAGGTAGCCAGGATTTATCCTGAAGGCATTCATGGGACGCTGGCGAAGGCGCTGAGTACAGATAATTTCACTATTCGTACAGCCACTCTTGATGAGCCTGAGCATGGCCTGACCGATGAGGTGCTGGAGAATACCGATGTGTTAACCTGGTGGGGACATCGAGCTCATCCCGAAGTCCAGGATGAGATCGTTGCCAAAGTTCAGCGGCGCGTTCTGGATGGCATGGGGTTGATCGTCTTGCATTCAGGTCACTTCTCTAAGATCTTTAAAGCTTTGATGGGTACCGATTGTGATCTGCGCTGGCGCGAGTCCAATGATAAGGAGCGTCTCTGGGTGGTGGCTCCAGGACATCCCATTACAGAAGGCATCGGCGATTACATCGAGCTTGAGCATGAGGAGATGTATGGTGAGCCGTTTGGTATCCCAGAGCCTGATACCCTGGTCTTTGTCAGTTGGTTCACTGGCGGCGAGGTCTTCCGTAGCGGTTGCTGCTACACACGCGGTCAAGGACGTATCTTCTACTTCCGTCCCGGCCATGAAACCATCCCAACCTATCACAATCCTGAGGTTCAGAAGGTCATCAGCAACGCGATCAAATGGGCCGCACCGACCACTACGCGCACATTGGTACGTGGCAATACACCCGCAATCGAGAAATAATATTTGTCTGGCTGGTGTGTGAGTAGAGATAGAGAAAAGAGGAATAGTATGTCAGAGCAGGATGCCCCTCAGTTTGCCGAAAATCGTTACGACACCATGCAATATCGTCGTAGCGGTCGCTCTGGTCTTATGTTACCCGCGATCTCCCTGGGAGCCTGGGAAACCTTTGGTGGATATCGCGGTGAAGAGATTGCTCGCGCCTGTCTTTATCGTGCCTTTGATCTTGGAATTACGCACTTTGACCTGGCGAATAACTATGGACGACCTCCGGGCAATGCTGAAAAGATTGTAGGCAAGATCCTCAAGGATATGCCGCGCGATGAGCTGATTATTTCGAGTAAAGCTGGCTATCTTATGTGGCCGGGACCCTATGGAGAATGGACTTCAAAAAAGAATCTTGTCGCCAGTCTGGATCAATCACTAAAGCGACTGCAACTCGATTATGTCGATATTTTTTACGCCCATCGTCCTGATCCAAGTACACCACTTGAAGAGACCATGGCCGCCCTAGACTTGATTGTCCGCCAGGGGAAAGCGCTCTACGTCGGTGTGAGCAACTTTCCAGGCGATCATCTGGAGCAAGCAGTACAGGTGACCAGACAGATGGGACTTACTCCTATCACGATCCATCAGCCGCGCTATAACCTGCTTGATCGCCGTCCGGAATATAACCTCTTTGATCATACCGCCCGGAACGGGATTGGCGTGATTACTTTCAGCCCGCTGGCACAGGGGCTGCTCTCCGACAAGTATCTGGGCGAGGATCTTCCCAATGATTCGCGTGCAGCTGCCTGGTGGGGGCGTACAAACAATGAAGATGTAGTGCAGGGCGAGAAGTTGACACAGATCCGTAATCTGAACAAGATCGCTCAGGAACGTGGGCAGACACTGGCTCAGATGTCTCTGGCCTGGAACCTGCGCTTACCTGCTGTCACCAGTGTGCTCATCGGAGCATCCAAAGTCGCTCAGATCGAAGAAAACGTGGCCGCACTTAATAATCTGGAATTCAGCGATGCCGAGCTGCAAGCTATCGATGCCATTGTAGCGCGTACATTTTAAATCATTTAAGTAAGAAAGTAGATCTATGCCCGTAAAATAAATGCCGGCATAGATCTATAAAAAGGCGAATTTGATCTTTGCTTTAAAGATCAAATCCTAAAGATGCAGCTCCAATTAATCCAGCTTTATTATTGAGAATTACATGCACGGGCACATCGGCCAGCATCTCGGTGAAGCGACCTTTGCTTGTAAAGGCGTGCAGGAATTCCTGTTGTTGCAGGAATGGGAGGATGCGTGGTGGGATGCCTCCTCCAAGATAGACTCCTCCAGTTGCCAGCGCTTTTAACACCATGTTGCCACATTCAGCTCCAAGGATCGAGGCGAATGCTTTGAGCGTGGCGACACAAATACTCGCCTTTTCTCCCTGTTCGTTGGTAGCCATAGCTGCTTTGACAATGATTGGATTATGGTCAGTTGTCTGGGCGAGCTGGTCCGCCAGCCATTGAGGTTCGTTGAAAAGGCCTGATGCTTTGATATAGTTATAAATATTGGGGAGCCCGACTCCTGAGCAGACATGTTCGTAGCTCACGTGAGGCATCTGTTTTAAGAGGTGGACGAGCATTCCGATCTCGAAGCCGTTGGTGGGAGCAAAGTCAACATGACCACCTTCTGATGGGTGGACACGATAATGAGCACCATCCCAGGTTAATGTTGCCTCTCCTAGACCAGTACCGGGCGCAACGACGGCGAATGTTCCATGCGTGGCCCGCTTTCCTTCGTTGATGGTGTGCAGGTCAGATGGACGCAGATGGGGGATTGCATTGGCGAGCGCAGCTAGATCGTTTAATAGTGTAATTGCGGGGATTTTTAATGTTCGCTCCAACTGCCTTTCTTCCATCTGCCAGGGCAAATTTGTGATCTTTGCCTTGCCCGCTACCACAGGACCAGCCACGCCAAATACACCCTGCTCGATTGTAATATCTGGCAGATTAATCTGAGTCATAAAGTCATGCACCAGGGCTGCCAGTGTGGCATACTTTGCACTGGGTAATGTTGCTTCGCGCAATGGTGCTCGCACATCTTCTTTTGATGCATACAGCGCCAGATTAGTTTTTGTCCCCCCAATGTCACCAGCCAATAACATGATTTATAGTAACCTTTCGATATATATTCTGTGACAAGTACATGTAATTTCATTATCGTAGACAAGACTGAACAAAGTCGTTGTTGTTTGCTTGGTAGGTAGCCGCAGAGATGGATTGAGACTCTTCAATGTTTAAGTCGGCTTTTTAGCGCTAAGTTGAAGTATGCGTTGGGATCATCTACTTCAATATCGAGCCAATTTGATAAAGTATCATTTCAATTGGTATGTTTAGCCGCCACTCTACATAGTAAACAAATAATACCACAAGATAGAGCTTCCTGGTTTATCTGTATACCCACATCCAGAAGTTTTCTCACGGATGCATCTCATCGCGACCAAGCATCTGACGCGACGTTTGGTCGTGATGCTCCTTGATTAAGCTGTATAAATGCTCCAGACACGAATCGTGTTGTCGTATGAGGAAGTCACAATCTGGTCTCCGCTCGGCGACCAGGCCAGATTCGTGATGGTCAGTGTGTGTCCTTTATATGAAGTTGTTTGACCATTGGCAATGTTATAAATGAGTGCAAAACCTTTGGGATCAGGAAATTGTGGACTACCGCCGGCACAGCCCAGATAATGCCCATTGGGCGACCAGGCAATTGCTAGTATTGGTGCACCGCCGCTCGGAATCGTATATTGGGCAGAGGTTTTGCCAGTGGCTACAGTAATAACTTTGATCTTTTCACCATCGTCATATGCCAGCAACTGGCCATCGGGCGACCATGCCAGCGCATTGGCTGCACCTTTGAGCGTCAGGATATTCTTGCCAGTGCGGCTATGCCAGATACGGATGGTGCGTTCAAAGATGCCTCCGATAATATTGTCGATGCTTGAGGCCAAAAATTGGCTGTCGGGTGACCAGGCCAGGCGTGAGACAACCTGTCCTCGATAGGTAAGTACAACCTTGCCTGTGATCGCATCACAAATATGGACGCTGGCTCCCTGCACGTCACTGCCAGACAAGGCGATCCGCTTGCCATCGGGCGACCAGGCAACTGCATTGATGTAAGACATGCCTGCGGAGGTCATGACTTTGGCGCCTGTGTGTGCATTCCAGATTGTCATTGGAGAAACTGGCTGCACATGATGTGTATCAGTGGCTGTTTGGGCATTGGGCTCGATGCCGCCCGCGGTTACAAGAAAGCGACCATCCGGCGACCAGGCAAGGACTACGCCATCCTGAGATTGAATACTGGTTAGTGTCTTGCCGGTCTTTGCATCCCAGATCTCAATGGGCGCAGAGTTTCCTCCAGAGGCGATGAGATCGTCGTGAGGAGACCACGCCAGCGCATTGGTGAAATTGTTCTGTCGTACCAGTAACGTCTGGGGGGTCGAAAGCTCAGCCATATATTTTGCTGCCCCCACAACTCCTCTATATTTTAGCTCAAGTCCGGCCGCCACTAATCCCAAACCAGCCAGACAAAGAGAACGACGAGGTATGTTCTGAAGATATGTATGGGTGGAAATCGCCACGCGAGTTCGCATATATTATATCCTTTCATCTTGTGGCCTTTATCGGCCATGTACAGAGATTATAACGCCTTATATGCTCATAAACATAAAATATATATTAAGAAGCCATAAAAATCCATAAATATAGAAGAATTCATGCATACTTATTTTAAAGCGATATTACCTGCCTGGAGACATGACATTTTCGTGGCTTGATGTGATACGTTATGTAGAGGCTCTCTTTTTTGAGGAAGAGGGGCTTGCCAAAGTGCATAAACTATTGCGTATATAGGCGCATTTACTAGAAAGGATTCTCCATTGGAACTACTAACTTCGCATCTCGTACTCTCTTCCGATGATGCGATTGACTTACAGATGCATACAACCTATAGCGATGGATTGTGGACCCCTGAAAAATTGATCGATTATTTAGTGAGTGAGCATTTTGCTCTGGTCGCAGTCACCGATCATGATCGTGTTGAGGTCTCCGCCTTGACGCAGCAGTTGGCGGCACAGAAGCAATTACCCGTGCTGGCGGCGGTTGAAATGACCACAAAGTGGCATGAGTATCCGACTGATATCCTTTGTTATGGTTTTGGTCCTCAGCACGAGGAGCTGAAGGCGCTCGGTGATGCAGTGATACAAGGCCAGCAGGAGAATATCCATGCAGTCTACGAGGATCTTATCCACAAAGGATACACCTTCCCGCGCCAGCAAGCTGTCTTGCCGCATAGCAATGGGATGCCGCTCCATTTTGACGATATTGCACGTTTGCTGATCGTACATAAATATGCTCCTAACACGCTCACTTTGTGGAAGATATTGACCGATGCCGGACTACGCTCCGTTTCAAGCGATTGTGCGGCAGTTGTTAAGGCGGCGCATCAAGCGGGAGCGGTCTGTATTCTGGCACATCCTGGACGCGACGATATTACGCGTTTTAGCGAGACAATGCTTGATCAACTGCGCCAGGAGGTTGATCTCGACGGCCTGGAGGCATATTATCCTTTGCATACGGATGAGCAGCGTGAGATGTATCTTGCATATGCACAGACACATCAATTGTTGGTCAGCTCAGGATCGGACTCGCATAGCTCCAGTCGCAAGCCGATCAAATATCGAGCCGAATTATGTCGACAATTGCTTGAGCGCGTCGGTATTCAGGTCAAATAATCCTACGCAACTGGCTGGATATGTCCATGTATCATGAGATTGTGAGTTTTTGAATAATGGTATCCGTTGCCATCTGGCTATGATTTATAACGTGGTGTGACTAAAAATGTAAGGATTGAATTATTATGATCCGTGGGAAAAAAATATGTATACGCCCAGTAACAAATGCAGATCTATTATTAGTAGGTGCGCGAGCTAATGACGTTGAGTTTATCAGCTCATACAATAACTTTGGCTTTACCCCAGAGCGGCACTTCACAGATGCATTTGAGAAGAATGGATTATTGAGCTCCACATCTGGGACACTCATTGTCGCGACATTGAACGATCAGTTTGTCGGCTCTCTCTCTTATCATACTGTCCGCTATGGACCGAACGACGGCAGCAGCGCTTACAATATTGGTATTGAGCTATTGCCCGAGCATCGTGGACAAGGATATGGCGTAGAGGCACAAAAGCTGCTGGCGCAATATCTTTTTGACACCTATCCGATCAGTCGTGTCGAGGCTTCAACTGATGTTGAGAATATCCCTGAACAGCGTGCACTGGAAAAAGCAGGTTTTAGCCGCGAAGGAATTATGCGTCAGGCCCAGTGGCGGAGCGGTCAATGGCACGATCTGTTGATGTACAGTAAACTCCGTCACGAGTAGCGTCGCACGCTTGCGTGCGATGTCCCACTCGACGTACGAAACACCCGATCTCGGCACGCAGTGCTGGGGAGCGATATCGTACGAGTTACTGGGACATCGCACGCGAGCGTGCGACGCTACGGTGTCCTCGCTGCGCTCGACACTTATTCTGGGAACACTTCGAGATGTAGTGTCCCCATGGCAAATGAGTTACGAGGATATGATACGTGAACGTACGACATTACGAATGTAAGGGATAAGTTCACCTATGAGCTCAAAGCGGTCAAGCGGCATGATATACGCACCTTGTACCTCTGGTGCCAGAACATCGAAAAGCTCCCTCGTGATCTCCAGACCGACGGTGCCACCAGACTCTCCAGCCAGGCGCAGGCGGGTTCGTATCTCCTCAGGAATTACAATCCCGGGCACCTCATTGTGAAATTTTTCGGCCTGCTGATACGAGTGCAGAGGCTGTAAACCTATCAAAATGGGAATGGAGATTTCTCCATAGCGATCTTTATACATCTGGATGAAATTTAAGTAGATCTGAGCGTCGAATACAGGCTGAGTCATGATATATTGCGCTCCGCCTTCGATCTTGCTGTGCAGGCGTGTGAGCTCCAGTTCGATGTCGGTGGCCACTGGATTGGCGGCGCATCCGATGAAGAAGGAACTGGCAACGGCCAGCTTGCGGCGATTAGCATCCCGTCCCTGGTTGAGACTACTCAAAATGGAGATCAATCCGATGCTATCGACATCCCAGATGCCCGTTGCATTTGGAAAATTGCCACGCCCGGGAGGATCTCCAGTGACGGCAAGAATATTGTGAATATCGGTGGCGTGTGCTCCGATGAGGTCACTCTGGACTGCCATCAGATTGCGGTCGCGTGGTGTGAAGTGCACGATAGTCTCAATCCCGACGTGCTGCTGGATCAGCCGGGCTGCTGCGACATTATTCATACGGACCAGAGCCATGGCATTATCCGTGATATTAATCGTGTTGGCTCCGCTCTCGCGAATGAAGGTAGCGTTCTGGAGGAAGCGCGTAAACTTCACGCTTCTGGGAGGGCTCATCTCCACGCTAATCACGAAGTGATTTTCTTGTAGCCATTGTGCAAACTGTGTCGAGGCTGGTGGCGTATCTACTGGAGGCGTCGCAGCTTCCTGATTGCGCTCGCGTATGGCCTCAAGCGTAGCAGTTGATGGTTGAATTGTCTCCTCAAGCGTTGTTGCGGGTGTTAACTCGGCAAGCACATTGTGCATGGCCGCGATATGTTGGGGGGTGGTTCCACAGCAGCCACCGATCATTCTGATGCCGATATTGAGGAAGCGACGTGTGTAATCAGCGAAGTAATCAGGCGTCGAGACATAAATAAATCTATTGCCAACGCGTCGAGGTAGGCCAGCGTTAGGCTGGACCGCCACGAAGAAATCCTCGGTCGCATAGCTACACATGCTCTGAGCCACATCAAAGATACTGGCGGGTCCGAGGGCACAATTAACTCCAACGACATTGGCGCCCAGATCGCGTAGCGTCTGTGCCACCATCAGAGCATCCTCGCCGCTCATGACCGTGCCGTCTTCTCCAAAGGACATCAGGGCTACGACAGGTAGGTCGGTGAGTGTGCGCACAGCCGTCAACGCCTCGCGCATTTCGGCCAGATCGGACATCGTTTCAATGATCAAGAGGTCAACGCTCGATTGGAGGAGTGCTTCTGTCTGTTCGAGAAAGGCCGCTCGGGCGTCCTCTGGCTGGATGGTACCGATCGGAGCGAGGGGACTTCCCAGTGGTCCTATGTTCCCGGCCAGGAAGATTGGCTGTTCGCTTAATTCGCGCACCTCACGGGCGATTTTTGCGCCGGCTCGATTGATCTCATAGACTTTATGCTCTAAACCATGCTCGGCGAGACGAAAGCGATTTGCTCCAAAGGTGTTGGTTTCAATGATCTGAGCGCCGGCGGCTACGTAGTCGAGGTGGATTGATTTGATGAGCTCGGGTTCCGTGAGATTAAGGTGTTCAAAACACCGTTCGTAAGAGATCCCTCGTGCATAGAGCTCAGTTCCCATTCCACCATCGCACAGTAGCGGTCCATGCCGTAATCGCTCTAAGAATGGATGTTGCGTTCTTGTAGTCATGATAAAGCTTTCTCAGCAATGTAATACGATCCGATGTCCTGAAGGTTTTCTGCACTTGCAAATAATGGCAATTTCTGTCAGATAATAAATATCTCTGTTCATGAGTTGTGATTTAGCCTTATTTAAGTATATCATATCTATCATCACGCATGTGATTTTATATAAAGAAAGCAACTGGCGTTTCTTGTCGAAAAAAGAGTCCTACACAAACGTACACCTTTGTAGTGTTGATTGGCTATGTGTAGGAGTCATATCTGCTCTAGAAGTTTTTTGATCATGGGTGTCGTGATGAGACTATTTATCGGATACGTTTTAAATTTTGATCAGTTCGGAGGCTGGACTGGCAAGTTGCAGCAATCCTGTCTGATCCTCGATACCTGTCACTGTGGGCACATAGTTGCTCCCACTCTTTGTCAGGCAGTACTCGATATCCCGTTGGTGTCCGATAGCGAGCAGGTCAAGGGATGATTGCGCCTTTTTGCGGAGAATAGCCGGTGGATAGTTTTCGTAGATTGTGATGGCACCATATGTGCTGTCATGGATGATCAGGTGAGGATACTGGCGCAATAATTCTTGTGCAAGATATCCTGCACATGCCGTGTCTTCCAGCGCGAAATGACCGTATTCAGCCGCACACACAATCGAGATATTGCTATCTTGTTCCTGTGCAAGTTTTAACGCTTTAGCTGTCACTGCCGCTCCATTATAAAAGCATCCAGCCAGACGAACACTGTTTTCTGGACAGGCGAAGAGTGCTCGTGTGCCATTGCTGGTTGTCAGCACCAACTCGCGCTCGGTGAGATCCATTTGAGCAAACTGTGCTGGTGAATTTCCATAATCGAATCCTGGAGGGGTCTGAGTATGGCGTTCGCCACACAAGAGCCGTCCCGGAATAGTCTGCCCGGAAGCCAGAGCTTGTTCGAGCGTGTGAGCGGCAAGCACCTGCTTTGCGCCTTGCTCAAACATAATCGTCATCGTCGTGGTTGCCCGCATAACATCGATAACAATATAAATATCATTTTCAGATGGTTCAACGTAGCTAAGTTCGGCAGGATTAAAATAAATTCTGAGCTGCAAAAGACTTCTCCTAAGATTATAAAATTCCTTCTATGATAACTTTGTGCAGTCGCGACATGGCATTATGAGCCTCTGGAGTCGGCTACCCTCTTACTATACACGATTCTGCCCAGAATACAATTATGCGACCTGGCAATAAAATGTACTTGCTTATGTATGTAATAGCCATCCATCCAAAGTGGTGTCGGCCAGGGCGTGAGAATAGCGTGTAGCGTTGCCAGTTATCCTATGTTATATTAGAGCTATTCTATCATTTTGTTTGGCGAAAAAATAGAGAGTATGTATATATGCAAAATCCTATTGATAGCGCCCCGCACATCCAACGTGCTCTGGGTTGCCTCCTGGGAATGGCTTATGGAGATGCTTTGGGGGCTGAGACTGAGTTTTTGCAGATTGATGAGATTCTCAGACGCTATCCGCCAGCGGGACCTCAAGATCTGGCGCATCCGTTGGCTCGAGTAACAGATGATACGCAGATGGCGCTGGCGGTCGGCGAAGCTTTGCTGGAAGCTGTCCGACCGTATACGCTGAAGACGTTAGAAGATCCGCTGCGCGACGCTTTTACCGCCTGGAATGAGAGCCCGGATAATAATCGTGCTCCCGGCATGACCTGTATCCAGGCTTGCGATTATCTGGCCTGCGGCCTACCCTGGTACAAGGCAACGATTATCCGCTCGAAGGGCTGTGGAGCAAATATGCGCGTGGCTCCGGTGGGCCTGCTCACGGCAAGCAAGGACGGCGTGACTGTCCCGGAGCGCGCAGCGATTGCGCAATTTCAGGCAGCTTTAACGCATGGTCATCCAACAGGTCTGGCTGCTGCCGATCTGACGGCCTACGCAGTGGCTGATCTGGTGGCGGATGGCGATCCAGCGGACCTGACGGCTAGATTGATTGATTATGCGCAGAGTCAGCGTACCACGTATCATCACGACTGGCTTGGACCACTCTGGCACCGCTCTGGAGCGGCTTCGCCGGAGGAGTTTATCGGACGTGGCTGGGATGAATGTCTGGCGGCATTGACTCGCTTACAGCATGCTTTGTTCCACCTTGATCGTCGCACTGATCCCTGCCTGGCAACCGGCGCGGGCTGGATCGCAGAGGAGGCATTGGCTACAGGACTGCTCTGCTTTTTAATGCATCCAGATGACGCCGTCTCCGCCATTCGACGCGCAGCCGTCACCTCTGGCGATTCCGATTCTATTGCGTGCCTCACTGGAGCTTTTGCTGGGGCTCATCTGGGATTGAATGCCTGGCCTGCTGCCTGGCTTGAGCGCATTGAATATCAAGAGCGCCTGACCCGTCTGGGCAACTTCTGGGATGCCTGAGATGTATGCACTCAATACTCTGAAGAGAGGAATAAAATCCCTTTCGCTCACGACGTCGGTGAGCTTGATCTCTTTGGGGAGATGATTCTTTTATTTGAACACTATTGGACACTTGGGCTTGCTGTCTTCGTGCATGAGTTTATTGTATAGTATCAATGATGTTTCTAATCGATGTGCAAGAGGAGATAGGAGCAATTCTTGACTACTACTGATCTTTATTTGATTCGCCATGGCGAGGCGCAGGCTGCACTGCTGAATGTTATTGGTGATACATCGTTGTCGCCGCTTGGTGTGACGCAGGCGGAGCATCTGCGTGATCGTTTGATGGCAACCCATGAGATTAAGGCGGATGTTTTTATCGCCAGCACCTTGCTGCGTGCGCATGAGACGGCGTCGATTATTGCGCCGGCTTTTGATGTGCCGCTACTGCTGGATGATGAGATTCAGGAGATTCGTCCAGGGGATGCCGCAGGGATGACTGTCGAGGAGTGCAATCGTATATTTGGTTGGGTGGATTTTAAGGAGACTCCTTTGAAGCCGATGGCTCCCGGTGGCGAAAATTGGGGGCAGTTCGTGTTGCGTGTCGCGACGGCTCTCGATCGTATTCTCCGTGCATATGAAGGGAAGACGATCGTGCTGGTCTGTCACGGTGGGGTGATCGATAGCTCGTTCCTCTATTTTTTGAAGGTAAGCTCTTTATCGTATCCTCCGTCCGGCTTCAAGACGCGCAATACCTCGATTACGCACTGGCAGAAGAATGATGATGCTCGTCGGCGTTGGCGCATGATGCGCTACAATGATGCCTTTCATCTCTATGATATTGATACTCCCGTGAGGATTCCCTGGGAGCAGATCCGCCACGCGCCAGCCTCGGATATGGATCGTCCCACCGTTCCTCTACCTACTGAGGATGCTTCTGAGAACTGATGAGCGACTTGCGTTGGCGCTAGCCACTTGGTTTCTGCGACTTGTTGCGATTCCTGGTTGTGCGTTTTTTTGAGTCCAAGCTTGAGCAGAGATGCGTGCTATAATAGGCTATGGGTGTATAAATAGACGATGTCTGCTTGATTAGTCATGGAATTGTAGTGGGTTTGCTGAGTTGTTAGAGAGAAGGCGTTTGTAATGGTTGCTCTGGTTTTAGAAAAAGCTCATGAATTGTCGTTGCGGGATATCGATCTTCCTACGGATCTGGGACCACATGATGTACGCATCGCGATTTCTACAGTCGGTATCTGTGGTAGCGACGTTCATTATTACGAGCATGGGGCTATCGGCCAATTTATTGTGCGAGAGCCTATGGTGATGGGGCATGAGGCTTCTGGCACGGTCGTGGAGTGCGGAAGTGAGGTAACTCATCTGAAAGCTGGCGATCGCGTCTGTATGGAGCCAGGGATACCTGATCCTAATAGTCGAGCGAGCCGCCTTGGTATTTATAATCTTGATCCAGCCGTCCGATTCTGGGCCACTCCACCCGTCCATGGATGTCTGACACCCTACGTTGTGCATCCCGCCGCCTACACATTCAAGTTACCTGATAGCGTGAGTTTCGCTGAGGGCGCGATGGTCGAGCCGCTTGCTGTCGGAATGCACGCAGCTACCAAGGCGAAGATTAAGCCCGGCGATCTGGCTGTAGTGCTGGGAGCGGGTCCCATTGGGATGGTGACGGCTCTCTCGGCTCTGGCGGGTGGCTGTAGCCAGGTGGTGATTACGGATGTGGTTCCAGAGAAACTTGAGCTTGCCCGGACACTCGGCTCTATCGTGCCGGTGAATGTGGCGCAAGAGAGCCTCGTCGATGTTGTGAATAAGCTGACCGATAATTGGGGCGCGGACCTTGTCTTTGAGGCGAGTGGTAATGCACGTTCGATTGCCAGCGTCTTTGAGCCGCTTTGCCCTGGTGGTCGCGTGGTCTTTGTCGGTATGCCGAGCGTACCTGTGCAGGTGGATATCGTAGCCGCTCAAGCCAAAGAGGCCAGTATAGAAACGATCTTCCGTTATGCCCATATGTATCCGCGTGCGCTGGCACTGCTTGGTAGCGGCAAGATAGATGTCAAGCCTCTGCTGACTGATAGCTTCGCTTTTCAGGATAGTATTCAGGCGTTCGAGTATGCAACACATGTCAAGCCTACGTCCGTCAAGATACAGATTGTTCTGCCGTAAGTAGCATCCTCAATCAGATTTTTAAGCGTCGGTATGATGCGAAGCGAGCTGCAAGCAAGCATCATACCTCTCTTACGCAAGTTCCGCCCCGTATATCCTACACACCTCTCACATGATACTTTGTGGTAGACTTTAGCTACAAACATCTGGTAGGGAGTGTTTCATGACGAAAATATCATATCCTCGTGAGCTACAAATCCAATTTGACCAGCGTGTGCCTATGCGTGATGGTATTACACTTTCAGCTGATATTTACATGCCAATAGGCCAATTGGAGCCGGTTGAGAGATATCCGGTAATTTTATCGCGTACTCCGTATATGAAGGCTAGTGTTAGTCTGGATAAGATTAAGTATTTTATTCGACGTGGTTATGTTTTTGTCTCGATGGATGTGCGCGGACGTGGCGATTCAGATGGCGAGTTCGTGCCGTATTTTAATGAAGGTTTGGATGGCTATGATGCTGTGGAATGGTGTGCCAGTCAGCCGTGGTCCGATGGGAACGTTGGGACGCTTGGCTCATCATATGGAGGTCGTATTCAATGGTTGGCCGCTGTCGAGCGTCCTCCGCATCTAAAGGCCATGATCGTGCTGGTTCCCCCCTCTGACCCTTTTGTCGAGACGCCTACCGGGACGCCAAGTCCCATGCATCTGTGCTGGCTGCATCTGGTCAGTGGGCGTACCCTGCAATCCATGGATCTGGTTGAGTGGGAGCAGGTCTATCAGCATCTGCCTCTGGCGACGATGGATGAGAGCGTGGGACGCCGTATCCCCGTCTGGCGGCGCGAGATGCAGCATACTCAATTGGATGATTATTGGAAGCCACTCTGTTATCAAGCCAAATTTGAGCAAGTTGATGTGCCGGTTCTCCATATTTCAGGCTGGTACGATGATGAGCAGATCGGTACGCCACTCAACTATATCGGTATGACAACCCGAGGAGCCACGGCACATGCGCGTGCTCATCAGCGTTTATTGATGGGTCCATGGGGCCATGCAACCAATGCCGATGATCGGCTGGGAGCGGTCGAATTTGGCCCACATGCCATCATCGATCTGCTGGCTGAAGAGGCACGTTGGTACGATCGCTATCTGAAAGGGGAGGTGGTTGATGTAGGTGGGCCTGTGCGCCTGTTTGTGATGGGGCGCAACGAGTGGCGTGATGAACAGGAATGGCCTCTGGCGCGTACCCAATGGATCCCATATTACCTTCACAGTCAGGGACACGCCAGGAGCAGATCCGGTGATGGTACCCTGTCCACGCTGGCACCCGCTGAGGAGCCAATCGATACATATAATTATGATCCGCTCAGCGCAGTTCCCTTTATCACCGATGCCACCTCTTCGCAGATCGGTGGCCCCGATGATTACTCATCTTTGCAACAGCGCAATGATATTCTCGTCTATGTCAGCGAGCCGCTGGCGACCGATGTCGAGGTGACTGGTCCAATTAAAGTGGATCTCTATGCTGCTTCTTCGGTGGCCGATACCGATTTTATGGCGATGCTGATCGATGTCTGGCCCGATGGCCTTCGCCAGCGTCTCTGCGATGGGATGGTACGAGCACGTTTTCGTCTGGGTATGGAGCGGCCTGCTTTGATCGAACCTGGTCAGATCTATCACTACACCATTGATTGCTGGAACATTTCGCAGGTCTTCAAGGCTGGACATCGTATCTGCTTGCAGGTAACATCAAGCGCTTTCCCTAAGTATGATCGTAACCAGAACACCGGAGCGCCTCTGGGTATAACGACTGAGACTATCGTGGCAGAACAGCGTATCTATCATGATAAAGATCATCCCTCTTCTGTTCTGCTGCCCATTATCCCGCCCCCATCAATCCAGTAGCGTCGCACGCTCGCGTGCGATGTCCCACTCAACGTACGAAACAGCAGGATTTCAGCGAGCCACGCTGGCGTGCCTGATCATACGTCGAGTGGGACATCGCACGCGAGCGTGCGACGCTACTGATTAATACACGATCGAATAAACGGTGTCATTCGTTTGTGTGAAGTTCCAGAGCCAGGCTGCTTCTGTCAGGGACATGTTAATACAGCCATGAGTACCTTCGTTGCTGGCGGCTGGAGCATAGTGTGGATATTGCTTGCCAGGGCCGTAGTCGTCATCAGATCTCCACCAACTATCGTGATAATAGTATTCGCCAACATGATACATCATCGCGTAGTTGATCTTCGTCGCCGGATAATAGAAAGGCGAGTCTTTATTTTGATCGAATGCTTTAAACGTGGCGGGCGCCTGTCGATTGGTAATCGAGGTAAATCCAGGAGGAGATGGTTTCTCTGGCATACCACTGACGACCAATGTCGAGTGTATAAGCCTTCCATTATCATAGACGCGCAGTGCTCCGTTATATGTCGATGTGACAATGACTTTGCCCGATGTGACACCGAGCTCCTGCATCAATTGCAGATCGGCTTGATGAGCTTGATCCGCAGGCGTTGAATCGACTGCATCCTTCGTCTCAGCTTCAAAGAGCACCTTTTGCTGTTTGGTCGAGTCGATAATAGCTTGATAGTCATCGGTTGTGGAGGCAGCCGATAGCTCTGTTTGTAGATCGTATACGGTGCCGTTCCAGTAATCGTACGCGGTATCGTAGCTCTGACCGTTCCAACTGTCATTATATTGGTGTGCGTGGCCCCAATTTTTTGCATCGGTCATCAGTTGCGTGACGTTATGATTGGCCTCAGTTGATAACAAGGGAAGCTGAATATCGTCCATATCTTTTGTGATCTGGGTGGAGAACTGGTTGTATTTCCCATCATCGAGCAGCTGCTTGTCGGCATCATGCTTGGCTTGATAGGAAGTAGCGGTACCACCATAACTCTTGAGTGCATCGATGGAGGTCTGAAACTGGCTGAGTTGCTCCTCTCCCAGATAAGGGATCGCTTGCGTCGTCATCGCATTGGCGGTCTGCGTTTGCGCATTGAGTTGATCGATGATTTTATCAAAATCGCTGGGTTTGGTGGCGACTCTAAATTGCTGAACATCTGTCGTGACCTGCTGGTCAAGAGAAGAGGTATCCAGCTTTGAGGTCTGCATCGTTTTGATCAGATTTTTTAGGTGAGTGAGATCGTCGTTAGCGGTGCCGAGCATCTCAAGGGACTCAGTGGCCTGCGTTGCTTGCTGACTGACCTGCAAAAAATCCCCGGGATTTTTGGCTGCGTTCATTTTCGTCTGCACTGTGGTGAGTGTAGGAGAGAAATTTTGCGTTTCTACATAGCCTTGTAGCTGACGCTGTGACAGGATGGTTGAGAAGGCTTTGACATCTGTTGAGGCTTGCGCCCCCATTTGTTGGGTCTCTTGATAGACGAGTCCCTGGACCTGGACCGTTAATGTCTGATAGTTTTTAGAAAGATTTGTATAATAGTCTGTTGATGGCTGGCTTGAAAAAATTGAAATTGGTGCTTGTGTATTTTGAACTTTGTTTTCCTGGGCAATAATTGGGTTGAGCAGATCGGTTGGTACGCCTATGCTGCGGGCATTGGCAATGGCTTTATCTAGCGCTGTCTTATTGACTGATGCCTGGTTTTGAGTTTGTGGATTGCCACAAGCGCTCAAGAGCATCATGACAAGTAAGGCTACACTCAGTATCGGCAACGTTCTTTGTAGACGTTGTTTGGGGGTCTTATGATGGACCATGATAAGATGTGCCTCCTGGGATCCATGAGCCTAAAAGATCTATTGGGCTAATAATAATATTTTATATATATCTCTCTATATATTATAAGTTATTTGAACGTCAAAATGTCGCGCTCTTACGACCAAATGTAATACGAAAACAGAATATACATCCAAACTCGTAGGTCTGAGGCTCTTGATTGTGTCGGCACTCTCAACTATTTAGTAAACGTGCTCCTGAGGAGGATTTTGGGGATAGCTTTTAGATAAGCTCCCCCCAAAATGGAATGGCTTTATAAGAGCTATAACGCTCCTTCGTTATCTGCCTAGCCTCTGTATTGACACGTTTCAGTTCCTGTTTATCCAGATCCATGAGGTCTGAGAAATCTTTACAGAGAAATGAGTAGAAATCAGGTGCGTAGACGACTATGTCCGATTGTCGAATCGATACAACTGGATTTCCTTCCTGATAGGGCTCGCTGAGGAGGAAACGATGATCATAGATAGGTATCAACTTTGGAGCCTGTGTGATAAGCACCTCAATCTGTTGTCGCTGGCCATATTTCGTGACGGGCTTTCTGCCCCAACCAGATTTCCACGCATTATTATGAATAACCTCGTAACTCAGATCATCGATAATTTGTTGATAGGCATTTGTAATCAGATGCGTGTCGGTCTGCCAGTTATGGAACAAAGATGAATCTGCAGGGATGATCTCACGGGTGTCGCCATCGTACGTAGCGATAGTGATAGGCTGATCCAGGCAATGCAGAAATTTTAAAAAGAGACGATAATCAGGCGGAAAACGCAGTGACCAGCGTTGCTCAAGCGCGTCTATCTCAGGATCGCTAAGTCCGGACCATTTCGTATTGGGCCGCCAAATATAACTTATTTTATCCTGCGCCAGAAATTCCTCAAATGTAAGGGGCTGATGTGAGCGCCATTTTCCCTCGGTCTTATCTCTGAGCTGGGTGAGAAACTGTTCATTAATAATCTGTGTTTGTGGCATAAATAGTTTACCTCTACTGGCTTGTGTTGGCTTAGATGATGCGTATACAAGCCTAATATGCTTAACCTTTCTTGTCAACAGCAAACAAACAAGGAGCAGTCCTTTTTTTGCTATTTGGTCATCCTTATCCGCAGATTAGATAGTATTTTCCCTTTTAAGAAAAGACCTCCAGAAAGACAGAGCAGTTTGGAGCAATCTTCCTGGCGCATTATTTATCATATATTGTGTAATTTGTGATGTGTGTCACTTAAAACCTGTGATATGTAACATTGTTTGTCCACTGCAGAAAAAGTATACTGTATCCATAAGAGATACATCAAAACAATCTGATGCCTCTTATAAGTAGCGGGGTTACTGATTTTAATCTTGATAAGTACAAGAGAACAGTTATGTTGAAAGGGAAAATCATGAAAATTTCTAACATCTTCCTTGCAAGCCAGAGCACCAACACAGCATCCCAGGTTGTGGGCATAGAATTAGATGATCAGGCGTTGGAAAGTGTCAGTGGCGGCTGCGCAAGTAGTACTTTTAACGGCGGTCATGGTTATAATAACCATCCTGTTTTTCACCATGAGAATCATGGATATGGATTTCATCAGCCATGTCATCCATGTCCTCCATGCCCTCCCCATCATCCTAAAAGATGCTACTAAGCGCAATCTGATCCTCTAAGTTGCTTGCCGGTGAAAGATAGGGAGAGCAAAAATTGATCCTCCCTTGTATGCTGCTATACGCTATCCTTGTCTTTTACCTGTCAAAAGAGAGACGAATAACCTTTAACTTTAGGTTGAGGTTATTCGTCTCTCTTTTTATACACAGCCTTATGCGCAAAATTTACAGTTCACTCCTGACTTATTGTTCATCTGAGGTGGCAAAAATCTGATGGATACAAAACGGTGTGAGTCTCAACGATGGTACAGAGAAGTCGATAGCTACGTAGCTTATTTTATGGGTCTTGTATTAGAGCGATATTCTCATTTATAATGAGAGGCACTGTAATTTATTATATAATATATGTGAATGAGAGAAACATGAGAAACAGCGGACCATCGACTTTTTCTTCGCGAGCAAATACGCAAAGGTTGGTTTGGTATGACGATCAGCCCGCTCGTATCCAGCATGGAGGTGATCTGACTCTGCGCATGGCATTCATGCTGGTGCTTCTGTTACTTGTTGTTTTCACTGGAGTATTGTTTACTCAGGTCCCTTTCTTGAATAATCAAATGCCTGGCAATATGGGGGATACGATTTTCACATATAGTGCTCAGGCGACGACCGGAGTGTCGTCATTATCCTGGTCGCCGGATAGTCAGCGTGTGGCCTCTGGTAGTTCTGATGTACGTGTCTGGGATGCTATGACTGGAGACCATGTGCTTACCTTGAAGGTAGCCAGTGCCAGGGGCATGATGATCAATGCGCTCAGCTGGTCGCCAGATGGTAAGACGTTGGTAACCGGAGGCTCGGAGATTGCTTTGTGGGATGCCCAGACTGCTCATAAAAGATTAGTCTATAAAACGCAGGCTGAGAAGTCCTATCCTAAGGGGATACTTGTCGTCAATGCTCTGCGTTGGTCGCCAGATAAGCAGACAATGGCGGTCGCCTATACTTATAAAGTTAGCTCAACTGCTAAGAAGACGCAGACGACGGTCAATTTGATCGATGTATGGAAAATTGCCAATGGGCAACATCTTTATACGTATAAGGGTAATCAGGGCCAGACCTTATCGCTGGCCTGGTCGTCGGATGGCAAACGTATTGCTTCGTCGGGGACGAACGGTACATTGAATGTGTGGGATGCGACTACAGGCAAGCATGTAGTTAACTATGCCACCACGGATAGTGTCTTTTCTATAGATTGGTCGCCAGATGGCAAATATCTGGTTTCGGCATCAAACACGGCTGTAAAGCTTTGGGATGTGGCTATTCCTGGTAAACCTCTGAGTACGCTGACAAATTATTCGAGTACGAATGCTCTGGTGGCCTGGTCGCCGGATGGTAAATATCTGGCTTCTGCGGATACGACGATCCATATCTGGAATCCTACCACGGGCAATGAACTTTTTAACTATACTGATCTGCCTGCACCTATTAGCTCATTGAGTTGGTCGCCAAATAGTAAATATCTGGCTTCTGGCAATGCTGCGCTCGATAGTACTACTGGGAGCACTGGCCAGGTCAAAGTCTGGTATGTCCAATAAATCAATGCACACTTTCTAAGCTTCTATATTATAAATGCCAATCGAGGAGGAGTTTTTCCCTGCTTGATTGGCAATCTTTTTGCCCTCTTGCCACCCCCTCGCTGAGAAAAATACCCGAAAGTGCCTCTTTAGGGACATTTAAAATTGTCGTGAAACAAATTCGATACTTTTTATCTCTTACTAGTGATGCCTATTTAAGGGGACGTGTAATTACAAGAAAGTTTTTTATACGCCAATCTAGCTGTTTTAGATTGTAAAGAATGAAGAGTTTTCCTGTTTTCACGAATAAAATAGGCGTGTACGTTGAATTCGTAACTAATCATTTTTCACCCATAGTACTACAAAGTAGCTGATTTGTCTTATATCGAATCTCGTACACAAAATGTGATCATTTTCAGCCATGGGTGCTGATGAGAGATTTCAACTTCTAGTCTATTGTTTTGTCAACAAGGAAACCATTTTAATGAATAAGAATGCATTGCTTGATTCGCCAGACGGTGGTTCGACGCTCCCATCTCTTGCGCTAGCTACTACTGACACATCGAGTCGAGAATATATCGCACTGAAGCAGTTGATGAAGAAGCGTGGCTTATTAGAGAAACAACCAGCTTATTATACCTATAGAGTTGCTATTCTGGCTGGTTTGATGACCATAAGCTTGCTTTTTCTCCTCTTCGTTCCCTCCTTTGGATTACAACTGCTAAACGCAGTCTTTATGGGATTTGTATTTACGCAGCTTGGCCTATTAGGTCATGAAGCGGGCCATCGACAAATGTTTAATCATGCATGGCAGCATGATCTTGTCGGCTTAGTGGGTGGGAATGTCCTGGTTGGTATGAGCTATGCCTGGTGGATGGATAAACACAACCGTCACCACAGTCATCCCAACGAAATTGACATGGACCCGGATATCGAGATACCATTCCTCGAATTTACCGGCAAAGAAGATCTCGATAGTTTGAGCCCCTTTAGACGCTTTCTTGTGAAGCACCAGGCAATCATCTTGATCCCTGCCTTGACTACCGTATCGTTCGGTCTGTGTATTAACAGCGTCAAGTTTTTACTGCGTAACAGACCAAAACATAACTTCCTGGAATGGGCAACATTGGTAGTGCATTATACATTTTACCTTGGACTCATCTTCACTCATATGAATATCTGGCAAGGGCTTCTATTCATTGTGATCAATCAAGCCTTCACAGGCTTCTACCTGGGATCAATCTTTGCTCCGAACCACAAAGGCATGCCTGTCCTGGACAAAAACAGCAAATTAAGTTTCTTACATCGTCAGGTTATGACTTCACGGAACATCCATGCTCATCCGGTGACAGACTTCATTTATGGTGGATTGAACTATCAGATTGAGCATCACCTCTTCCCCAGTATGCCACGTAACAAGCTGAAAGAAGCTCAAATCCTGGTAAAAAGCTTCTGTGTTGAGCATGAGATTCCTTATCACGAAACAAACATTAGCCAGTCGGTTAGAGAGATCCTGGGACATCTGCACGAAATTGGGGCTCCTTTACGTGCGCGTAAAGTCAAGATGGCTTAACCGCAGCTAGAGATTATAATTTCAGATACAAGGGACGAGATGGGCTATGGGATAGCTATCTCGTCCCTTTTCATGTCATCTTGCTGCTCAGATGGAATTTTTGATCAGGCTCTATTTGTATTCTCTTTCGCGCTTGAAGAGCGTCAAGTAATAGTGAAGAAAGTATGAATAGCGCAACGGTGTAGACACAAGGGGCAATTTGTATCTGGATGGGTCTGGAAGGTGTGTTCTGCCTGTACGTCGATGCTATAATGAGCAAAACTATACAACGTAAGGGAAAGAAAGATGGATTATTCAGATCAAGTGCCTTTGTCTGAAACGGCTGCTATTGGGCCTGAATTGACTTCTGAGTATCAAGTTGGGGTGGAGACGATCTTTGTGGGTTCTGCTCTACATAAGAAGACGCTGACTTTTATTCGTTACGCTTTGCTTTTGGATGCGATCGATGAAGGTTGGTTATATGAGCAGCAAGGGTGGATGTTTAATCAGCTCCAGTATTATCGTGAGGCGATCGATGCCTTTGATCGGGCTCGTCAACTGGGATACGCCAACGATGGCTGGTTGTATAAGCAAAAATCGTATGCTCTCAATAAGTTGGAGCGCAGCGATGAGGCTCTTGAGGCCGGTGAGCGTGCTCGTCGCCTTGGCTATGTTCACGAAGAGTAGATGTTGATGTCTTTGCGTTGAGCTGAAACTTTCTTTGTTTTTGTGATGTTCAATGTGATTCTGAGAATGAAAAACTGAGCGGGAACTATTTGCCAGCATACAGCGTCTTGTATATGAATATCGGAATACTCTGTTATTCATGGGGCAATTTTATTCAAAGATAGTGTATGCATATTCACTCATTGTCCTACTTTCACTATAACATCGTGATATATAAAGGAGTGGGTCTCATGGCATCTAAAAGATCATCTCAAGGTAAAGTATTATTTTTATGGGTTTTTCTTAGTATCGTACTTGTAGTTTTTCTTGCCGCCTGTGGCTCGGCTACTTCGAGTTCTTCTACTGCTACCTCATCGCATTCTATCTCAGAACCGCAAAAATCTGCTGCGAATCCTGGCAGCATCAATGGACCAGCTCAACCGAGCTATACATCGAAAAGTAATGATGCTTCAACGCAGAGTACTGGACCTTCTTATCTGATTAAAACGCTCAAGGTGACGATGCAAGTCCAGGACCCGCGTAAGGTTGCCAGTACGATGGCGGCCTGGATTAGCGTGACCGACCCCCGTTCAACCTCAGCTGGAGCCAATATTACTCAGAGTACTAATCCCAATGCTAATGCCAATTCTTACGAAGTAGATCTCACCTATGAGGTTCAGGCTGCTCTCTATCCAAAAGTATATGCCTATCTGCGCGATTATAATCTTCAGAAAGGCACCAATAGTCATATGGTGGGTTTTAACGAGACGGTGCAGAACGTGACAGATGATTATATTGATACACAATCGCGCATTAAGAATTATAAGGGTGAGCAGGCACGCCTTTTAACCTTTCTTAGCCAGGCTACGAACATCAATGATGTCCTGTCAATCGAAACAAAGCTGACCGAGGTTGAAGGAAACATCGAATCCAGTGAATCTCATCTGAACTCCCTGACGAATCAGGTGAGCTATTACACAGTGACGATCGATCTGCAACCATTCGCCCCGACTATGCCTGCACCACAGGCCACACCAGATCCCGGTTGGTCATTCAATCAGGTGGTGAGCGGTGCTTTTGGCGCCTCGCTCGATTTTGGACGGAGTTTGCTAACCTTCCTGATCTGGATACTGGCCTTTGCTATCTATGTTGTGCCTGCCTTGCTGATTGTCTTCATGATTGGAAGATATCATCGTCGCATCTCATTATACTTTGAGCGCCTCTGGCCGGTACCGACTCCGCCTAAAACCAAGTAAAGTTTTTTCATCTCTTTACGGTTAATGATCCGTAGAGTGATAAAAGTTTCTCTATTGTGACGTCAGTAGATTATGTAAGCTAGCAGAAGAACCTGCTAGCTTACGATTTTGATTGTTTTACGCATTTTCTTGTACTTGTTGGTCGTTCTCGATCTGAAACTTGACATCGTTCTCAGAGATGCTACTGTAGTCTGGATGGAGCTTAAAGGTGACATCGCGTATATTTTTGGCACGTCGTGAGTATTCTGTCCCTGACAGCCGTGTGAGCGAAGCGAGCAGTTGATCGATATGCTCGGGTGTACCAAGGTTATGGATATCCATCAATAAGACGGCACGGGGGTCAATCTGGGTATCTTCGACTAACCTGTGCAAGGTGATGTGATGCTGAAGCCTGGCTTCTTTGAACGTGATGCGGCTACCACTCATAGATCTTTACTTTCACTATCTTTCTTACTACTTTGCATGCATCTGCCTGGATGAAATCCAAACTACATTCATGTCCCCGTCTATTAAGACGATTTAAATGGAACATATTATGTTGCAAACTCTTCCATCTGGATAAAAGTACCAATACTATTTTTGGGAGGGTATTCGCTTCTTACCCTTTCCCTGACCTTTACTGACCAAGTGTATCTTATTCTCTCTATTTGGTGTATTCTGCATCTCGTGGTAAGATCAAAACAGATACTGCAAGGAGTCGCCAGCGAGCAGATGTTTTCAGGGATGAAAATTCCTGAGCCAGACTATTGTCGTTAGAATGCTATTGGGATTGTTATGTGGAGAGAGGAATGTCATGATAGATTATCGAAACAGGCAATTGCTTCGCCGAGGAAGCTTTATCCGCATGATGCGTTTTAAAATAGTTGCCATCATCGTACTGGCGCTTGGAGTAATCATCCTGGGGACCTGCTGGCTACAAACGTCATCGTCATCAGCACATACGCTGAGTAACGACCATGTCGGTACAGAAACAGGCACGCGCCTGGATCTGAGGCAAGCCCTGACCCCACCTGTCGGCCCCCATTATACGATGAATGTCTACTTTTCCAGGCCCATGACCAGTGGAGCTCCTCTGGGGACAACTTTTCCTGTAAAGCGTGTCGATCCACTCCTGAATCACGTTGGATCTGTTGGAGCTCTGGCCAGTTATGCCATTCAGCAACTCATCATTGGTCCAACGCCATTAGAAGTGCGAGCCGGTTATAGATCGATGGTGCAACATGCCCTGTTTGGCAGATCAAATTGTGCAGGACAGCAAAGTTTTGTTCTCGCTGTTGATAAAAAAGGCACACAACCGAAGCCGGGCACGGCTACTATCAGATTATGCCGTCAGATCTCTTCTGCTGGTATTGGAATGGATGCCGGGATTCGTGCCGAAATTGGAGCGACACTTAAGCAGTTTGCCACGATCAAAAATGTTGTGATTTTGCGTAGCGATGGTCATTGCTTCGGCGATGAAAGTGGGGTTGATCTCTGTCTGCGTTAAAACTTATGGAGAAAAGACCTTAGTAGCTTGCTTACTTAAGGTCGGAAAGGGTCGTCGCATCCAGGACTTAAGGCGTCTGGATGGGAGAGAGGGAAAGCATCCTCTGGACCACTTGCAGTAGCTCATCGACATCGAAGGGCTTGAAGACGATATCAACGAGTGGCATCGTCGATCGATCAATCTTTCCCTTTAATTCGTGTTCCGCGGCGGTGCACAAAATTAAGGGGATCATTGTTGTCGCTTGACCCTGTCTGACAAGGTTGAAAAATTGCCAGCCTTCTTGTTTGACTCCCATCATAAGATCAAGGATAATCAAGTGCGGTCGGATGCGTTCTACCTCGATGAGATCAGTATATGCGGTATCATGGGTATATACCTCGTAGCCCTCGGTTTCCAGGAGTAAACGGTATAATTCCAGGATATCTGGCTCATCTTCAATGACGAGAATGCGTGTTGTCACGTGCTTACCTCATGCAGTAGCAATTTTTCTAAGAAATCTATCCGAATTACTGGATTGTCTACCAACAAAGGCGAAATAAAGAGATACTTCACGGAAAAATTGATGATGACCATAAATTTAAGCGTTGGATACCCATAGTATACCAGAAGATCGAGGTTTTTGCTCATAGGTATTTTCCGAGATTTTCAGTAAAATTTCTTGCAACGTGAAAATTAAATAGTAGCACAGGGGTTTTACGCCCCTGTGAGGTTTCAATGCAGTATAAGTAACATTTCGTGTGAAATAACATGTAAGATGTGTAAAGAGATCCATGAAAAAGTGTCTGACGTTACTCGTTGACAATTGTCAGGATTCCGGTCCCGGGGCCTATGTTAATGGCCGCCCAATAACCAGTATCTATGTCGGTGGCTGGCTGGAGTGGTTGCCCCATCTGCTTCACTTGCTGTATGATATCAGGAGCGAAGTTTTCTATCTGAATGGCCTGATTGGATGTGCTGGCGTTGTTTTCAGTAGCGTAGTTGCCCCAGCGTGGCAACCCGATCGATGCTTCGATACTCATCTGGTGGGCCAGTATGTTTAGCGTGTTTTGGATGTTACATCCGATGGAGCCTGCACCCATAGCCCCGGCTGCCAGCAATGGCTTACCGGCTTGTAAGACGATGTAGGCGATGAGCGGCTCGCTTACCCGTTCTCCTGATCTGGGAAGTCGCCTCTGAAGTTGATCTGCGCTGCTGTTCAGCGCGATTCCTTCAACAAAGATACCGGTGTCTCCCCACGCGTCCGACGCATTGGTGTGCGCGGCGCTGATGATATTTCCTATACGGTCGACGATGACAATATGATGCGCGTTGATCTCGATGGCTGGTCCTGAGTGTACGCTCTCTTTGTTGCGTATGGATGCGGCTATCGTTTTGGCTTGCTCTGGCGTAAAGGTCTGCTTGAATGCCGTTTGCATGGGAGCTGATGCGCTTTGAGGGTCGATGTGTAAGTCGGTCGCGTTTGTGACTGTTTTGAAGATCTGTAATTCTTCAAATAGTGTTTCGGCCGCTTCGGTGCGTTGTGGCCTGATGTGCAATTCAAGCTCTTCGGCGATGGCGAGTGCGTAGAGCAGCATCGCTCCTCCATAGTGTGGTGGCTGGAGTGTGTGGATTTGATAGTTGAGGTAGCTACCACGTAAAGGTGGCTCCCAGTGTGCCTGATAGAGCTGCATGTCTTCCAGGCGCATCGTTCCTCCATACCGGTGTATGGCATTGATGAGATGGCGGGACCATTCTCCTTTGTAGAAGTAGGTTGTTCCTCGCAAGGAGATTTTTTTGAGCGTTTCGGCCAGCTGGGGCTGACGGAAGAGGCTCCCTTTTTCGGGTAGCTTCCCGTCTGGAGCAAAGATGGCTCGCCCTTCTGGGTGTCGCAGGAGTATGTCTTGACGCCGTTGTAACGCCTCTATATAGGCATCACTGAGGAGAAAGCCCTCACGGGCAAAGTAGATCGCTGGACGCCAGAGATCGGTCCAGGGGAGCACTCCAAAGCGATGCCAGAGCGTTTCTAAACCCGCAACGACTCCTGGCACGAGGACGGCTCGTCCAGTGCTGCGATGCGCGGCATGATCATAATCGTTGCTGTCGTTGAGGACACGATTGAAACCGGCGTTTAAGGTGTGGGTTTCTCCACTTATCGATTCATGGATGATGAGTCCAAGTGAGCCTGCGAGTGTGCTGGTTCCTGGCTGGACAACGCTGTCTACTGCGATCATTGTTACCAGAGCGTCCGCTGCGCTCCCTCCAAGTTGCAAGACTTGTCGGCCTGCGTAGGTGGAAAGGGGATGATGGTTCGCGATCGCTTCTTGCGTCGCCTGAGCCGTTTTCTGTGGGTCGCTGGTGGTGTTGTCAAGTAAAGTGGCAAATTGTTCATGATCCCAATGGGTCGGATTGAGCGATGGCATAGAGTATATCCCTTCTATATGGTGCTTATGAACAGCTGTCTTTTGCATTTCTTGCAGTTTATTGCCAGGAAAAGAATTTATCGCTCCTTGTAGGTTTCTATCTTGTGTACTTCTGTTATGACGTATGAACATGCAGCGCGTTAAAAACTTGCAGAGAGTCAGTACCTTTTTTGTGCTAAGCAGTTACCTTGACTTCTTTCTCTCGTAGTAGACAAGTGTAGTGTATGTTCAGAAGACGTTGTGGGCCTCATAAGGTGCGAACGTATTGAGTGTAGAAAAAAATTTGCATGAATAAAATAATTGAAACAAGGCAATCAATAGAAAATAAAGCTAGGGAACGCTCTGGTGTGCGTCCATGGTTAATAATAATTTGCACGATGGCTTTTGTCATGTGTATTCTGTTGACTCTAACTCCCATTGCTCGCATTGGTCATTTGCGTGCTATTGGCTATACCATGGATATTGCCACCCCTGCTGGATTTTCTCCCTTAGCCATGCCGTTTCTGACGGCCTGGGGAAGATGGTTACCATTTTATCTCTCCAGTCATTTCCAGACTCCTCTTGGGCTCTATTTGACTGCTGATTTTGAGGTGCTGGTGCTGATTGCTCTGTCCTTTGTTGCTTATACTGTGATGGCCTTCTTGATCGCTCGACGCGCTTTGCCGGAGCAGTTGCGTTTGGTGCGTCGCTGGATGTGGATCGGGATGATTGCGGCGGGTTTGATCTTTGTACTGACTCCTGGTATGGCTTCAAAGGATCTCTTTGTCTATGCCGACTATGGAAATCTGGTGGGTGCTCATGGAGCCAATCCTTATTTTACGACGCCTGCGGAGATCTCGCACGGCGATTTACTGACGCGTATCGATGGGTGGAATACCGTTCCCTCGGCTTATGGACCCGTTTGGATGTATCTGTCAGGTCTCCTTTCCCTTATTTTTGGCGATCATCCACTACCATATTTTTATATCTATCGATTAATTGCGTTGACCTGCCATATCCTCAATGTTGTGCTGATTGGACGCATCTTGCGTAAATTGAATCGATCTGAGCGTACTGTCACCTTTGGCATGTTACTCTACGCCTGGAATCCTCTGATGCTCTTCGAAGGTCCTTTGGGAGCGCACAACGACGTTTTTATGAGTACTCTGATGCTGTGGGGACTTTTGTTGTGCTTTAGCGCCGATCAACGCGGGTTTACGAAGCTGAAGAACTATTGGCCTGCGCTGGTGGTCTTGACGCTTGCTGTGATGGTCAAATTTACCTCTATTCCACTGATCATCTTCTTTTTACTGGTCCTGGCAACCAAAACGCTGGGATCTCCTCGCACACCTGTGCGTGCCATGCCCTGGATGGCTGCACTGAAGAATGTGCTGGTCGCTGGTGTGATCTCCGGGGCGCTGGTCCTGGCCGGCTATCTGCCTTATTGGATTGGTCATAGTATAGGTTCCATCGCGGATAGTTTTGGAGCTCCTCCCTCCTCAAGTGGAGCTCAGAATTCCTTGATGCGTGTCGCCATCAATCTGATCTATTCCAGAGCTGCGTCTGGCAGGATCGTTGATACGCTGGCGAGCCGCAAATTCTGGAGCATCATCGATGTGGTAGCAATCGGGATCGCGATGCTTATCGGTGCCTGGTATGCCTGGCGTGCGCCCTCGGTACGTACCCTGATTCTGGGAAGCCTGGCAACCATGACCGTTATCCTGCTCGTCACCCCCTGGTTTTATTCCTGGTACGTCGTCTGGCTGATTGCCCTGGTTCCCCTGGCGCTGGCGTTTTCTAATGGACGCCTTACAAGAGCGCTTCTGACTTTCTGTCTGGTCTTTTCGGCCACGGCGTTTGTCACATATATCAGCGCTGCATTTTTACATGTGAATGGCTACCAACTAGTCGTGCGCTACTTCTTAATGATCGTTCCACCACTCGCCAGCGCCGTCGTTGTCTACTTCGTGCCCCCTGAACGCTTTCAATTGGCAATCCTGACAGACTCACCAACCGTCGCAGTGCAGGATGCGTCTGTTCTTGATACAACTCGCCCGCCGGACATCTCTCGTGATGATGTACAAGCCAGCGAAGTGTCTGATCAAGAAGCAAAGAAGCAGAAAAAAACTAGCACAAGTCCGTTACGCTAGATGGTTCCTGTATAGAGGAAATCTATGGAATAGCAGCACAGGCAGTCTCGTTGACGTACGAGACTGCCTGTGCTTTATCAATCCGCTTGTTAGATTTTTGCCATGACCTCTTCACGCTTCCAGATGGCGGCTGAGAAGATGAGTAGCAATCCATCAAGTAGATAGATGCCTGCCACTGCCAGGCTAAAGATCCAGAGGCCCCAACCCACGGCGGTAAAGATCAGTGCAAAGAAGCCGATCCACAGCGCCGTCGTCACCAGAGAGCTGTAGGTCTGAGCCGCTTGAAATGTGCTGACGCGTGACGAGATCACGCTTGCCACCACTGCTCCAAAGAGCGCAAGAGCAAGGGTCATTAAGAGAATCAGTACGGAGAGGAGTATTGGCACCAGGCTCAAGACGTGTGGTTGAAAAAAGAGCACCAGCTCTATAAAGTAGACCATCACGCCAATAACAGTATAGAGAAGTGCTGGCAGGACAGCCCCTAACAATTTTCCAGTAAAGAGTGCAATGTTCGAGGCTGGCGTGACCAGCAGCGGTAGCAAACTGCCACGCTCTTTGTCACCTGCAAAAACGCCTGCCGCCACGCCGATCGAGCTTTGTGAATTCAGTACCCCAATATATGACAGGAAGAAGGCAATTATGGTTCCGGAGAAGCTCCCCTGATGTGGGTCATCAACCAAAGGACCCAGGGTAAACCAGATCATTCCTGTGAGCAGAGCCAGCGAGAAGATCAATGTCGTGGTGGTTGTGCGGCCGCGTAGCGCCTCTCTACTCTGGCGTTGCGCGATAAGCCAGATAGTCGACAGTGTTGAGTTCGGTCGATACGCAGTTGCAGGAAGAGCGGTCACAGGACGCGTCGTCATAGGTGTATTCATTATCATACCTCATCTGTAAAAAAGTGGCGGAAACCTTAAGCTATTAAGCACTTCTTTGACTGAACGCAGGTCGCTCATCGCCGTCGTTCATGGCAGAAGTATAAACGTCTTCCAGCGTTGAATGCTCGTTGGTGACAGAGACAATCTGGGCGCCAGCCTGAACTAGCAGCGTGAGTACATGCGGGTTCAGGCTATGTGGCTGCTTTGTGCGATATTCCAGGAGTTGTAAGTGAGCATCATCATGGAGCGATGAGGGCAGAGCGCCCAGTTTTGGCTCAATAAGTCCTTCGATGTGCTGTAATGTATCCAAAGCGGATGGGGGAATATCGGCTAATTCGATGCGTACCAATATATTGCCAGTGGCCTGTGCACGCAAAGCGTCTGGAGTATTGCAAGCAATGATATGTCCCTGCCGAATGAGAGCGACTGTATCAGCCAGACGCTCAGCCTCATCCAGGTCGTGCGTGCAGAGAATGATACTACGGCGCTCATGTTTGAGGGTGAGGATCATCTCACGCACATTCCGGGCGGATAAAGGATCCAGACCCGACGTCGGTTCATCCAGATATAGAACAGCCGGTTCATGGATCAGCGCACGCGCCAGGGCGACCTTTTGCTTCATCCCTTTAGAGAAGCTGGCCATTTTCTCTTTCTGATGAGCACCCAATTCAAAAAATGCGATCAATTCCTGAGCACGGCGTAAGCGATCTTTGTATGGCATGCCATACAGCTTGCCAAAGAAATCCAGGTAATCTGGCAGTGTCATCTGCTCGAATAAACCCGGGACATCTGTTACCAGCCCGATTGCGGTACGTACTGCCGTTGGATCGCGTCGCACATCATAGCCACTCACTATAGCGGTACCCTCGGTTGGAGCCAGTAGCCCTGAGAGCATACGTACCGTCGTTGTTTTGCCCGCGCCATTTGGGCCGAGCAGCGCAAGGAGAGAACCATCGGGGACACTCAGTGAAACATCCGAGACGGCTGTAAATGTCCCGAAACGTCTGGTAAGAGACTGCGTTTCAATCATATTTTGGCTTCCTTTCTAATACAGGATCATCCTGAAAGATTTCTTCGATAGGCAACTGGAAAAGGCGAGCAATCTTAAATGCCAGCGGCAAACTGGGATCATACTTCCCGGTTTCAAGCGCATTGACCGTCTGGCGCGAAACTCCCAGGTATTCGGAGAGTTCGGCCTGTGACCAGTTGTGCTCGGCCCGCAAAACTTTCAAGCAGTTTTTCATCGTATACTCCATTTGCTCACTGATACCATCGTGATGCAATGGTTGTACCGATGCCCCATAATGCAATCATGAGGGGAGGAATCCAGATCCAGCTAATGGCTGGAAAACCGGCATATTCGAGCAGACCGTAGGTGAACGTCACCACACAGGTGACACCAAAGCTTAAGGCGAATGCCTCCAATTGGATACGCCTCTGCAATTCATCAATGCGGCGAAAAAAGCGTAGAAACGCCAATAGCGCAAAGAAGATAGGGATCATTGGAGCCAATGACAATGGAATGCGCCACCACGCTGAGGGTGCGCTATGTTTAATCAGAAAGACTGCGATAATAAGAAGCACTGCATAGGCCAGCATGGCAGTCAAAAATTCGCGTTTATAGGTTTTTGAAACTGATCCATTATTTGAATCTGACTGGGTCATAACAAGATGTGTTCTTTCTAGAGGCTAACTGCATCCCCAATATGTAAAGCAAGCATGTCTTTTTGTCAAGTCTACTTGTCATATTATAGTTAATGATAAGCATTTTTGTCAAGTGTCCTTGTCTTTTTGTCTGGGAATTGCTGGATGATGGCCGTGAGGTTGTCGGTCTGCGTTAATAAAGGCTTCAGGTCAGTCGAGGAATCTGTTGGCGCATTGTGTTCGGATAGAGATTATATCTCCTTCGCGACACGATCACGTTTGTATGTTGTCTGCATCCTTGGATGCTTCGATTGATGCGTATCGGACCAGCTTTCGCGCGCCTGTCTACCATCCACATGTGATACAGGTAATTCGGAAGATCGCTGCATTGCTATGTGAAAACTCCCTCCGAATTAGCCAGCTTCAATGGGTCTCACACCCAATCCTTCCCAGTTACACCGATAGGGAGTTCGCTCTTATTCTCTAGGAGTTTTCAATCTTGTAATCACTCTCTGGATTTCTTCTACAATTGAGGTAATTGCCTGGTTGCGATTTCTCGAGGCTGACACAGATCCTTTCCCTTTAGGTAGAGCTTGCATCTTACCAAAGAGACTATTCTCTCTCCAACCGGCAGTTTCGCGCACAATAATAGGGATGACAATGCTAAGACCTCGTTGATATCTACTCATAGATGGCATGAGTTCATTTTCATATAGCTCTTCGGAGGATATAAAATCTGGACTTATAAGTAACAAAATTATATCTGCTGTATTGATATATTCCCACTGTTTTTCCAGGGCAGACTCACCAGCTAAGCTAGTCCCCATATGTTGAATTTTTATTTCTTTATTCCTTTTCATCATGCTGAAATGTTTTTCTAGCATAATTACAAAATCTTCTTCTGCATCAGCATAGGATATAAATATTGATATTGGTCTATCTTTTGCTTGTGGTGGCATATCTAATTGATCCTCTCCTGAGCTTTTCTCGATTTTTCTTGTTTGATCCTTTAAATTAGCCTTGTTATTGTAGAGCAGCTCGAAAATCAAGTCAAGCATCGGCATGTATGGATATTACGGGCAGTGGAGAAGGGGGTGCGCTTCATTTTTTGCAGCATCCGTGTCAAGCGAAGCGAGGACACCGTAGCGTCGAACGCTTGCGTGCGATGTCCCACTCGACGTATGATCCAGGTCCCCAGCGTGGTGTGCCGGGATGCTGCTGTCTCGTACTGAGCTTGACCCACTTTCACGGACAGTAGGAACAGGTGGTTACATGATCAACGCCTCATATTGTGAAGGGCTCACGTACCCTAAAGAAGAATGACGGCGTTGACGATTGTAAAAGCATTCGATATATTCAAAGATGAGAGATCGCGCGAGAACCCTGGTTTGAAAGGGTGAGCGCGGGACACATTCCCACTTCAGCGTGCTCCAGAAGGACTCCATTGTCGCGTTATCGTAACAATTCCCGGTTCGGCTCATGCTCACGCTCATTCCTTGAGATATGAGATACTGCTGGTATCTTAAGCTCGTGTATTGGCATCCGCGATCAGAATGATGCAAGAGACCCTGCTCCGGATGGCGGCGTTGCACAGCCATGTGCAATGCATTGTGTACCAGTGTCTCATCTTGGATCGGAGCCACTGCCCAGCCCACCAGTGATCGAGAACAGAGATCAAGAACTCCTGCAAGAAACAATGGGCCCTCTTTCGTCTCCAGTATCGTCACATCCGCGACCCACTTTTGGTTGGGAGCTGCTGCTTGAAAGTTCTGGTTCAGGACATTTTCCTCCTTCTGATGGGTGGGATCCTGGTGCGTTGTCTGGATACGATGCCGCTTGATACGGGCACAAAGGCCACGTTCTTGCATCAAGCGAGCCACCCGCTTGCGCGAACAGTGATAGCCTTGTGCTTGGAGTTCCACATGAATGCGGGGGCTCCCGTAGCACGATCGATTCGCCTGAAAGGTTTCTTCAATGATGTTCTTAAGCTTGCCATCTTCTCGTGCATGTTGGCTCTCCGGGTTCTTTTTCCACGCATAAAACCCACTGATCGAGACCCCAAGGGTCCTACAGAGCCGTGAGACAGGGTACTCTCCTTGATGATCCCCGATAAATCGATAGATCATCGCTCTGCCTTGGAAAAGATGGCAATGGCTTTTTTTAAGATGTCACGCTCCTGTTGTAAAATGATATTTTCCCGGCGTAACCGATGAACTTCTTCATCTTGAGGCGTCTGATGACCGCTTCCGGGAAAGGCATCCTTGCCGTGTTTCATCATCTGATGCTTCCATCCTTGAACGGTATTCGTCTTCGAGACCAAGATCTCGTGCGACTTGAGCAAGCGGCTTTCCACTGCGAGCGATCAAATCAAGCGTTTCCTGTTTAAATTCTGGTGTAAAGACGTTTTTACCCGTTTCCATTTCTTTCCTCTTTCATAGTCAGTATACATGTGTTCCTACTGTCTATAAAAGTGGGGCAAGGTCATACGAGCTCCTGGGACATCGCACGCAAGCGTTCGACGCTACACGGTCTTCGCTTCGCTTGACACGGATGCTGCAAAAGAAAGGCTCCTTTGCAAAATAATTTGCAAGAGAGCCTTGCTTGATGCATCCAAATTAATTTGAATGTTTGAATATAGTGAGCGAAAAGTTACTTTCTGACTACAAAGGTATGGGCAACTTTGTCGCCGAGGCGCTGATTGCTAGCTGAGGTCCAGATGAGGATGACTCCAATAATATAGGCAAATGGCAATATATCGATGATGCGCAGAAGATTGCGAATGATCGACTCTGTCCAGCTAATGGGTGCTCCACTCTGATTGACTACGCGCAAGCCTAACGCCATTTTACCCAGGGTGGCTCCCTGAGTAGCTTCCAGGACGATATAATACACTAAGGCAATGATTCCAGTGATCGTCTCGCCTATAGCTAGCTGGTCTTTCAGCAAAAATCCCAGAATTCCTCCAATAATACCCAAGATAATACCATCGAGAAAAATTGCCACAAAGCGTCTACCGACTCCGACTCCCTGTAATGCTGTTGGTGCCTGTTCTTGATAACTCATCTAACCCTCCGAATAATGCCGATAATTTGGTTTCCAATAGTTAATGACTGGATCCTCCTTCAATAGTAAGATATTATATTGAAGACGTCAATAGTTATGAATTCTATCAATTTATGGAATTATTGAATAAATATCCTATAGCTTAGAAAATTTAATTTCAATGATCTCCTTAAACGTAGATACATAAAAATACAACCTGTACTGTCCTATCTTGATAACATGATAAATGCCCCACGCTGTTTTTAGCGCATATATCGATTTATTCATTCGAGTGAATAAATATAGTAGGCACGTAAGATAGTGTTATCTGTAAGAAGCACATGGGTTCCAATTAATAACAGCAGTATCATTTCTGATGCAAGTGTAACAGGAACTGCTCCTGTCTCAAAGATCGTTATAGCTCGTGTGTGCATCGTATAGGTATCGCTTAAGCGGATAGCGAGGCGTTTTTTTGTTGCTTGCTTGCAGAAGCGGAGTGCCAGGTGATATGTCTATACGTATAAAAGATAAATCACATACGCCATTGGTGGCGCTGATATCTGTAAGATGATGATGTCGTAAAGAGAGGATTATATAATGCGGATAAAACGTCTTGGAAGTACAGGGCTGAAGGTGAGTGAAGTGTGTCTGGGGACGATGACCTTTGGAAATCAAGCTGATCAGGCAACGGCCTTTGAGATTATGGATGCCGCTGAGCAAGGTGGCATTAATTTCTTCGATACGGCCGATGTCTATCCGGGAGGACCATCCAGTCTCACAGGCATCACGGAGGAGATCGTAGGAAATTGGTTGCATGAGCGTCAGGCACGTGAGCGGATTGTTCTGGCTACGAAGTGCTACGGTCGTATGGGTCCTCATGCGAATGATCAGGGCTTGAGCCGCCGTCATATCATAGCTGCCTGCGACGCGAGTCTGAAACGCTTGCAGACCGACTACATTGATCTCTATCAGGTACACCAGTTTGATGCCGAGGTACCTCTGGAGGAGACGCTGCGTGCCCTGGATGATCTGGTCCGAGCTGGCAAAGTACGCTATGTCGGCTGCTCAAATTTTCCCGCCTGGCGTTTATCCGACGCTCTTGGGATCAGTAAACTGCACGATTGGGAGCGTATTAACTGCGTCCAGCCGCGCTACAATATCCTTTTCCGTATGATTGAAGAAGAACTGCTTCCCTTGTGCCAGGAACATGGAGTCGGCGTCATCGTGTATAATCCGCTGGGAGCCGGTATGCTGACCGGACGCTATGTCGAGCAGCAGGCCGCTGAGACCGGTACGCGCTTCACGTCCTCAAATCCCAATGACCTCTATCGACGTCGTTATTGGAATGATGCTGTTTTTACGGAAGTGAAAAAGCTGTACGAATTCATGTCTCCACGGGGTAAGAATCTTACACACGTTGCCATCGCCTGGGTGTTATCCCAGCCAGCGGTCACCAGCGCGATCCTGGGAGCCAGTCGTCCCGAGCAGCTTAAGGATAGCTTGCAAGGAATCGAACTCACGCTTGATCAGGAAGAACTCAATGCCTGCGATGAGCTGTGGTATAATCTGCCACGCATTCGCGATAAAGAAATCGCCAGACGCTAGTCACTAGCTGCCAGTTATTAGAGAAAGGGAGGCCTTTGATGTCCGTAACGACGATTGCAGTCGCTCAATTACAATCTGACGTTGATCCGCGTGAGAATCTGGCCAGAGCGGTCGATGCAATCGATCGAGCAGCTCGACGCGGCGCACGTATGGTCATCTTACCCGAAATTTTTATGGCTCTCATCGTGAAGGAGCATTTTACTGCGTCCTACGCCAGAAGCGTTTCTCAATCGCTGGATGGTTTCTATGTCTCTGGCTTACAGGAGGCGGCTACACGGGCTGGCGTCTGGGTTGTGAGTGGGATGCTGGAGACGGCTCTCGCTACAACTGATAAGACCTTTAATACGACTGTTGTGATTGATGATCATGGATCGTTAATCACATCGTATCGCAAGACGCATATGTACGACTCCTTTGGCTTCCAGGAATCAGCCGTCTTCGCCTCCGGGGATACGCTCTTTACTCCGCTGGAGACTCCCTTTGGACGCATGGGACTCTTCGTCTGTTATGAGTTGCGCTTTCCTGAGATCGCGCGCATTCAATCTCAGCAGGGGGTTGACTTCTTTGTGATGCCTTCCGCCTGGGTGGCAGGAGCGTTGAAAGAGTTGCATTGGCAGCATCTGGTGGCGGCCCGTGCCATCGAGAACACCGCCTACATGCTGACCTGTGATCAAGTTGGTAACTCCTACCTTGGACGATCCCTGCTGATCGACCCGCTTGGTGTTGTCATGGCTGAAGGCACTGAGGGCGAGTGCCTTATTTATGGCGATGTTGATACTCAACGCCTGGCTCAGGTGCGCGAACTGGTTCCCGCGCTAACACATCGCCGCCCCGAGCTGTTCTGATTGCGGGGTGCGTGACGCTACCCGGGGAGGATTTTTTCGGCGACGAGGGTAAATGTTTTTGGCAGGCCGATATCATCGATTTTGCTGTTGGGCTCTTCATCGAGGCTGCGTATGAAGAGTCCGGCGGCTGCGAAGGCGCTGACGATCTCTCCGAGGGTCCATTGGCGCAGGTAGACGCGTTGAGGCGTGCTTTGTTCGCTCTCCAGTAGATGTTTGCTGAAGGCGACGTTCTTGACGGTCAGTGTTTTGTCGAAGTAGTTGCCCGCTACTTTGTGCTTTTTTCCCTTGGATGCGATCAGTTTCGTCGTGACGGGATGGAAGTCCTGTAGGATGAGGCGTCCTCCAGGTTGGAGGAGCTGCTCGACGATCCGCGCCAGCGGCTCAAGGTCGATGAAGTAGTGGAGAATGCCTAGCTCCATGAGGACCAGATCATAACTGCTGTCGAGTTCAGTGTTTGCAAGCTGAAGGACGTCGGCGACAAGATAGCGGATCTCTACCTCGGCGGCTAAGGCTACTTCGCGGGCGTAGCGAGCATTCTCTTGCGAGATGTCTACGATAGTGACATCTGCTCCCAGCAGAGCCATCGCGATCGCCTTTGCTCCATGCGATCCCAGTAAGTTGATAACTTTTTTGTCTGTCAGTAGTCCTAGCTGCCTGCTAATTGAGGATAGACGCGCTAAGGGATCTTTACGCAGGCGCTCGGCCATATGTGCAGGCGTACCGTGACGATGTATCCAGGCTTCGTAGGCGTCCTGATTCCAGGCTGCCTGATTGAGTTGGCTGTTGTGACTCTGGATGCTCTGTAGATGCTTCTTAATGGCCTGATAGGTTGGATCTGAGTGTGATAGAGTGTGTAGGTAGTAGTCCAGGGCTTTGATCCAGATATGTCGTCCCTCGTGCTCGATGGCCAGACGATCTGGATCTGTCTGTACAACGGTGTTGCGAAAGCCATAGCATTGGATCTTCAGCGTCTCGTTGTACGCATGGAAGAGTTCGTAGCGCTCTCTCTGCTCTATCTCGCTGGCGGCATGGAAGAGCTTATGGGCTTGCGGTAGTACATCCCATTGGATAGAGAGCTCTATCTTGTCAGGAGCGGTCGAGAACACTCCCTGGACGAAAAGCGCGGACGTGCCAAGCAGTGTATAATCAAGTGAGCGCGTCTGTAATGTATCGATGACAGCTGTAAGTATCCGCCACCAGTCATTGTGGGATGCCAATAGATTCACCTCGCATAGTTTATGTGTCTCTATTGTATCTCACGTCGTTCAATGCTGTGAGTGAAGCCGCATCGAAGGCTCAGACCTTTTCTGGGTACGGATGAGGAACTAATATTTGCTTGTCTTGTCTAATTCGTTCTGTTATACTACGCTTTAATCGAAACATAGTAATACATAAAAGCGCCATTTTTACCAGTATAGTATAAGTTTTAGATATATTCGTCGTTGAGAGGATTTATACTTTTTATGGATCATTATCCTAATCAACCGCAACCTGAGCGTGATTGGCAGAATCCTTCAGATGCAGCGGGACAACCAGGCGGTCCGCAACAACCCCCGGTCTATGGACAACCTCCATGGGGAGCGCCGGCCTATCCCCCCTATGGACCACCCGAAGGTGCACCACCATATCCTCCGTATGGATATCCTGCGGGAGCGCCAGCCTATCCCCCCTATCCGGGATACATGCCAGGCCCTCCACCTCGAAAGAGCAGCAAGACCTGGTTATGGGTCTTATTGACGGTGATTGGCCTCTCCCTGGTCGTCTGTATTGCTTCATGTATCATTTTTACAACGGCCTTTGTGCCTGCTATTAGCTCATCAGTACAGTATGCGGAAGCGACGGCTTCGGCCGTGGCAACTCCTGATGATGGGACTGGCGGTGGAACTTTTACTCCGAATGTAAAAACGGTGGCGATTGGACAGGCTGTGACGATCAAGAATGTCGCTTGTACCCTTACTTCAGTGAAAATTATCGCTGGCGATGCTACTGCCAGTCCAAAGTCGGGTAATGAGTTTATTGCTGTCGATATCAAGCTGACAAATCATAGCCAGCAAGCACAGACGTACGATGCGTTCGAGTTTTATGTCGTAAACTCTGCCGGTAAAGCCAGCTTAAACTCTAATGTGGTGCCAGCCGCGTATAAGCAACAGCTGTCAAAAGGCGTACTCGCGCCAGGGCAGTCGGTTGAGGGCAAACTTGTCTATGAGGTTGTACGTAGCGATCATGGTCAGACGTTGGAATGGCAGCCAGATTTGAATGCCAGTCCACAAGATGCCAATATCGGTGCTTGGGATCTTGGATTGTAAAGCATCCTCTGCCCAAAGGGCAGGAACTTTGCTCAAAGTTGCATGGAACAAACTCTATCCAGCAGTTTCATCCAGGCTCCCGCCGAGTCTGGATGAAATTTTGATGCGCTCCGAGCGAAGGCGTCGATTGAGACCCCTTCATAGGAGGTCTCAACACTTGTATCTCCTATTTCTCACTAAGGATTTAAGATGGTGATGCTGGGTGCTATTACCAGGCATCCATATAGGATTGAGGTCGTGCAGTTGTTCGTCCTACATATTCTCGCTGACTTACAAATTCATTTATTTTTGCCCAATCCTTTGTCGGTAGGCTGTATGCTATTAAAGATTCATCTGAATGCCCAGGGGACACAACGTTATTTTTTTCAGCCAGATTCCTATCTAATTGTATAATTGTATGCTCCGAATTTGTTGGATCTCTTTTCTCGAAGCCAACGATAAGTGCTGATGCATCTTTTCCATTTTGAAGCATATCAGATACCTTATCGTATAAATGTTGGGAATAGGGGTTGGCGAAGGTTTCTGTTTTATCGATTTTGGTGTGATCATGCGATGATGATTGTTGTCCGTAAGTTTCTGGAGATTCACGCACAAAGTCTGTGTGTGCATGTGTTGAGAACTCGCTGGAAAGTTGCGGTGTTTGAAACTCGCTGAAAGGCTGCCCATGAGTCATATAGTCAAAGTTTTCATTGAAAACTTGCCCTTGCCTGTTTATCTCATTGACTTGTTGGGGAGGACGGCGACGGTCTGCAAATTGGGATGATGATTGTTGTCCGTAAGTTTCTGGAGATTCACGCACAAAGTCTGTGTGCACATATGTTTGAAAATCGCTGGAAAGTTGCGGTGTTTGAAACTCGCTGAAAGGCTGCCCATGAGTCATATAGTCAAAGTTTTCATCGAAAACTTGCCCTTGCCTGTTTATCTCATTGAGGTGATGGGGTAAACGTTGGGAAGCAGGTATGTCAGCGGATGCGCTGGGTCCCTCGTGCTGTCCGTCAAATGTACGTTGATACCGGATAACATTATCTAAAGGTTGCCCGGATCCTGATGGAGAGTGGGGGTGCTGTTCCCCGGTTTCCGAAAAGTTTCTCCGATCTCCTTTGTGTTGGGTTTGTTGGTATGTTTGGTCACTCGGATTGGAGTAATGTGATTCTCCTCGTCTCATGATAGAAATTTCCTCTTATTATAAGCGCTATGATGAACGCTAATGATTATATACTGAACTGGAGTTAAATTGACTAACCCCTCAGAAGCTGTAAGTTGGAGCATAAAAAATCAAAATTCCAGCAGAACAGCTATGCTCAGGTGCCAGACTGTGGATATCATACAGGATTTACATATATAAGGGAAGTCTACTAGGAAATTATTCATCGGTTGAGGATTTTACAGGCCATGACGCGCAAATATCTCTGGTTTTCGGAGGATAATCATCGAAAACCATGCGACTGGAGGATATAATAACCTTCTTTGTCGAAATTGCTGTATCTTCTCTTATTTAGAGAAAATCTTTTTGAATATAAAGTTGAGCCCCCCAATCACAAGTATGCTCAGCACAATCACTGTGAGAAGCGTCCCCTTGAAGAGCACGACCATAATGAGCATGAGGAGTATCACGAGGAGCGGATTTTTATACCAGAGCTCAGTGGATCTCTTGCTTAAAAAATAGCTTCCAATGGCGAGCGCCAGATACAGTGGCACCATAATCACGATTGGTACATGTAGTAGCACGACCGGGCTGATGAAGAGGATTGAGATGGGGAGTAGCAGCCAGGGATTATGATGCCAGACACTTCCTTTGCCTCTGGGTCTATTTCTATAGGCGAGCCAGGAACTTACTCCCAGGCCGATCAATAAGGCGAGCGCGTAGACATATGTTATCGTAGGAAGCGCATTTGTGGGAATACCAACCAGCGACAACAGTGTCGAATCTGTCTTGCTCTGCATAAATAAAATCCTTGCGTATAGTTTCTGAGTGCTTTAACTATACAAGTTTCTCTTGGAGAAAAGCAAGGAAAAGCTTATCAATTTGCTTACAATTTGCGTGAGAGGATCACTCCTGTATTCAATCCGATGGTATGCAGACCTCCGAAGAAGCGCGCATGCTCCATTTTGACGCAGCGGTCCTGTACAAAGATTAATCCAGCCTCCTGCGCTTTTTGGCGCGTTTCTTCGTTGCGAATACCCAGTTGTAGCCAGAGGACTTTGGCTCCCACGTTGACGGCTTGCTCGACAAATTGTGGCGTGTCTGCGGCCTTACGGAAGACGTCGACGATGTCGATCTGCTTGCCCGCTGCTTTGGCGTCGGCGAGCGAGGCGTAGACTGTCTGTCCCAGGATGGTTTGTCCGGCGTAGCGCGGATTGATCGGGATGATGTCGTAACCTTCTGAGAGCATGTAGATGCCTACGAAATGGCTCGGTCGATAGGGATCGGCTGAGAGACCGACGACGGCGATATGTTTGTAATCTTTCAAGAGCTTTAAGCGATCATACATGTCGGGCGTGAGTTCGCTAGATGTTGTCTCTGACATGGTGGTTAGGCTCCTTCTGCGTTGTTGACGCTCAATTGTATTTCCGGTACGGCTCTTCTGAGCGCCTGATCAAGGTCCCAGAGGATGTCTTCGATGTTTTCGAGACCGATCGAGAGGCGGATCAGGTCGGGCGTGACGCCTCCGGCGAGTAGATCCTCTTCTGCAAGCTGCTGATGGGTGGTGCTGGCCGGGTGGATGATTAAGCTGCGCGCATCCCCAATGTTGGCGAGATGGGCAAAGAGGCGTACGGAATTGATGACTTTTTTGCCTGCTTCATAGCCTCCTTTGACTCCGAAGGTGAAGACGGCTCCGCTGCCGAGGGGTAGATAGCGTTGGGCAAGCTCATAGGAGGGATCATCTGCTAAGCCCGCATAACGTACCCAGCTGACGGCCGGATGCTCATGGAGAAATTTGGCGACCTGCAAGGCGTTCTGACAATGACGATCCATGCGCAACGAGAGCGTTTCTACTCCCTGGAGTAGCAGGAACGAATTAAATGGACTGATGGTCGGTCCGGAGTCACGCAGTGTCTCCACGCGAGCTTTCATCACGAAGGCGAAGTCTCCAAAGGTCTCGTAGAAGCGTACGCCGTGATAGCCTGGCGATGGATCAACAACATGAGCAAATTTCCCATTATCCCAGGGGAATTTTCCGTTTTCGATCAGGATGCCTCCAATGGAGGTGCCATGACCGCCGATAAATTTGGTCGCCGATTGCACGACGATATCGGCACCATGCTCGAATGGTCGACAAAGATAAGGGGTCGCGAACGTGTTATCCACCACCAACGGCACGCCGGCTTCATGTGCGATATCGGCGACGGCGCGTATGTCCAGCACGTCGCCACGCGGATTGCCGATTGTCTCTCCATAGATGGCGCGTGTCCTGGCTGTGATGGCCCGGCGGAAGTTTTCGGGATCGGTGCTATCGACAAAGATCGTGTTGATACCCCAGGTGCGTAGCGTCAGATCGAATTGCGTATGAGTGCCACCGTAGAGATTGTTGGCCGAGACTAATTCATCGCCCGGCCTTAGCAACGTCATCATGACAACCATCTGAGCCGCCATCCCGGAAGCGGTCGCAACTGCTCCTGTACCTCCCTCAAGCGCGGCAATTCGCTCCTCAAAGGCGGCCGTGGTCGGGTTCATGATGCGCGTGTAGATATTTCCAAAGCGCTGAAGCGCGAAAAGATGTGCTGCATGATCGGTGTCATCGAAAATGTATGACGCTGTTTGATAAATTGGCACTGCTTGCGCACCCGTGGTTGGATCGGGACGCTGCCCTGCGTGCAGGGCCAGCGTATCAAATCCAAAGGTGTGGTCGCCATCGATTTCTGGCATAACGGCTTGCTCTCCCGATTATTTTATGATACCTGTCGCAAAATGAGAGGTACTCTAATCATAAAACAATATATACCATGAATATCTTCCAGCGCCAACTCGCAGGCCCGTCACGACACTACCGTTTCCCTGTTTCAGGCGTAGTTGACGTTGGCTATGACGTCAGGCTGTTGGTCGTAGGACGAGAGTATGGCATCCTGGATGTCCCGCAGTAGCTGCTCGGAGGCAGTGCCTATCTCGATTTCGTTGGCTTCCTCTTCAGTCATAGCGATGTGCATGTGATGGGCCAGCGCAACGAGTTCTTCTCCAACAGGAAAGTTCCTGGATCTCGAATGCATGCGCATAGGGCTGGTTGTTGGCGCTACGCTGTTCTGCTCAAATGGCGGCGTGCTCTCCGCAGCGAGTTGGATCGGCCTGGGCTGCTGGGAGGCGTGAGAGCCCGCATCTCTTAAATCCGGGCTGTTGGTATGCGTTCTCTGGTGGCGCAGAATCTTTATCTGCTCAAATTGAGCAAAGGCGGCATGGTTAAGCTCATCCATAAAGCGATCCATTCTATCGCTGCCGGCATGCATGCTGTCTTGTGGCTCGTCATAATCAAGCAGATCCTGGAAGACGCTTTTGATTAGATTGGAGAAATATTGATCGGGATTTTTGATGCTCAAGTCGTCCTGAATGCGGTTGATGAGCAACAGGCGGCGAAAAATAACCGCTGCATCCTGCTGCGATGCCTGAGGTGCATAATCGTGAAATGCCTGTGAAACTTCGCGCATGATCATCGATGATAAGAGTGGCAGACGCGTTAGATGCTGATTTTTTTGTCTGGCCTGCTCTCTCTCCGCCTGGGTTGTGGCGATGCTGGGAGTCCTTTGCTGCGTCTTTGGCTGCCTGCCTGCTGCTTGAAGGCTCATTGGCGGTTGCTGCATGTATGTTTTATGGTTGTCCGGTGCGTTGACCGGTGTGGATTGCTGTCTATCTGCTTGTGGCCTGGCGTTCGGTTTTTGCGCGTTGACTTCTGCTCGCAAATTTTGTGCCGGCGATGGCGTTTGCGCTCTTGCGTAGGATGCGTTTGACGGCGCCGCTTTTTCGGGTGCTTTCTGAGCGGTCAGACGCGGCTCGGTGATAGGCTCTCTGCTTTTAAGGCCAGGTTGGTTGGATGCGCTCTGTCGCAGATGTGGTACGCTTTGTCTGATTGGTTGCTCTTTTTCAGGCAACTCGGCATACGATGAGTCATACATATCGGCAAAACTGGCGTGCGAGAGCTTCTTTCCACGTGTCAGGTGTAGATGATTGCTCTTGATTGAGACAATGGTGACAGGCGGTACGTCTGTGTCTGCTTCTGATCGTCTGTCGTTCGATAGGCACGCGGTGTCGGGCATACCTGGTGCAGCGAAGAATGGATTGGTATGTGCTGCTGTGATGGGCTCCTGACTCGGTTCTGTATAGCTTGTAGAGATGGTATCCATTCGTTTGTCCGTTGCAATATCATCTATTAATGTGTTACGATGGCGATGCACGCGCACAAGTTGGCTGATCATTTGTAAAAACGGTGTGCAGTCATAATGGATACAATGTGTGCCACCATTATTTAGATCATCCCACTCGGAGATGATGATAAAGCCTTCTTTCGCCAATTTGCGGGCATCACGTTGTACCTGGCGTCGACTTTTGCCAAAGAGCTCCTCTATCTGCTCTTGCGCGAACCAGGATTTCTTGTCATTTTTTGCCCACAGCTGGAGCAAGCTCCTCATAAATGAGAACTCTGTTTTGGACATCCCGAGCTTGGAATAATAGTTTTCCAGTGCAACCGGAAAAAAGACGATACCTTCTGAGAGAAGCTCTTCGTCGTACATTTTTTGGAACGATTGTAGCTCAGGCTGATTTAAAAGTCCCCATTGTTGTGCCGTCACAGTGGAGATGATAGCACTCATACCCACCCCCTATAAAACAAAATCCCCAACAGTCACTCCTAACTTCATCCCTTGGTCAAAAATTTGTCGCTATTCAGGTCCCGTTTATATGACATATATCAGAAAGATTATGCTTTTGTTTATACGATTTTAGCTGCGTCTTTGTCGCTCTTTTTGGGTTCTATTCTACTATATCAGGGGCTGCTCATGGATTATTGGTTGGTCCAAAAAGAGCCTTATTTCTCAGACGACTTTTACCCGCTCTTTACGATGAGATGAAAAGATTATAGCACGACAAACGACTTTTTACGATGTCTTTTCCCATGGCTAATGGTACTAATTTCCTTTTTCTCTACCGCTTTCTTCTCTCTCATTCAGATGCCAGGACACTGTGAGGTAATGGACGCGGCTCAGGCTTTTTTTATTCAGCCGCGCGGAATTGGTCGATGGTTTCTCAGGCGCTGAGATTGGCGAGCGCTAAGAGCAATTGTCTGGCTGCATCGGCGTCATCGAGTGAACGTTGGGAACCCGTGGGAATATTGAAGGCCGCGCAAGCCGCGCTCAAATCGTGCAACTTGTATTCTCTTTCGGACGCTTTGACACCTGCGTAGAGAGCGTATTTTGCCATCAAATTGTGTGAGATGATGGCCGGAAGCGCGAGCTGATGGCGGGCCGTTGTCTGACGGAGAACTTTGAGTTGGACGGCAGCGTTGTAAATGATCAATTCGTTTTGGATTAATAATGGATAGAGATGTGGCCAGATTTCTATAAATGTAGGGGCTTGTTCCAATATTTTGGCCGAGGTGGCATGGATATTTCCTGTCATGGATGCGATTGGCTGCGTAGGTTTGATAAGCGAATCAAAAACGGTATGACCATAGACATCTACAATTGAAACCTCGATGATTTCTTCATTGGTCATCATACTGGCAGCCTCTATGTCGATGATCAACGGTCTACGCCTGACAACCTGTTGTGCCCAGCGAATAATGGCGGGCCGATCGGTTAAATCTACAGGCAGCTGTTGTGCAGTCTGCTTTCTATTGTCAATCGCCATATTTTCAGTTCCCCTTTTAAGCAATCGATCATATAGGTGAAATATATCATATTCTGCATTTCGAGGCAATAAATAGAAAATTTATTAGGAGCAACACATTGATTTTTCTACTCTAATCATTTTTATCTGTATTTCACTATTGAAATTATATAAAGAGTATTTCATATCATTGCCATATCATTGCTGGAAATGAAAAATCAATTTTGTTGGCATAGAAGGAGTAGATCATGCGTGCGATGCCTGATTATCGGCTGTCAGGATGAGTTGGATATTTATTCACTTACGATTTATTCGTACTAGTACGAATGGCTTATTTTCACACAGTGCGGCGATGAAAATGCGTCTAAAGCTGCCTTCATGTGCTATTTTACATAGTAGCCGTGGCGTCATAATCAGACGCAGCGTGCAAGAGGGCCTTTTATTATTATCAGGTATAATTTTTTATCTAAAGAAAGGTTGACAAGCTCATGAAATCAACCAAATTAATGTTGCTGGGATTGGTACTCATGCTGTTGGCCATTGGCCTGGCTCAAAATATCGCCCCGGCCATTTATGGCGTATCCGGTACAGCACCTCCCGTGATCTTAAAATACTTCCCCGGCTTCGAAGCCTTCCTGCTGGTGATCGGCCTGGCCACCGGACTTGTCGGCTATTTCCAAAAGGACAAGTAGCACTCAATCAAAGCTCATGGCAACGTGGTCCAATTAGCCTTGATGACCCCTGGCAATTCGCTTGATCGCGACGTGCCAGGCTAGCCGACGTAGCGGCGCGGCTCCGCCGTGCTGTCTGTGACTCGTATGATTCGGCTGGGATGCGGCTCTCAAAGGAAAGTCATCTCAATGCAACGCCATGGGCAACGTGGTCGTACGATTCACAGACAGCACGGCGGAGCCGCGCCGCTACGTCGGTGAGCGTTTTTGCCGTGGGCTAAAGAGTATTGTGTGCAAGCGTACGATGCGACATTGCTGCTGTTCATTGATCTCCACATATCTTCTTCATTTCCCCACTCGTATACTGGTAAATATTGTACCGATTATCTCAAGAGGTAAGGTGAAGTGTATTGTCATTGAGCTTTTTATTGGATAAATGATCTTTCACTGCCGATGAGTATTCGTGTTGACTATTTCTGTCCTCTTGTGTATGAAGAAATGATTCAAATTAGAAGCTAGTGGAGAAAGACGATACATATGCTACATGCTCAACCATCGCGACCAATGCAATCTCTGGCTCCTACCCAGCCATCTCCAATCGAGCCAGTCCTGTTTGAAGTGAAGCGCCTGATCGTGGGCCAGGATCATTTGTTGGAGCGGCTACTGGTGGCTCTACTGGCTCGTGGACATGTTTTGCTGGAGGGCGTGCCTGGTCTGGCTAAGACGGCTACGGTTAAAGCTCTAGCCGAAGTGGTCGGCGGCACATTTGGACGTGTCCAGTTTACGCCTGATCTCGTACCCGCTGATCTGATTGGTACACGCATCTATCACGCCAAAAATGCCGAATTTTTGACCGAACTGGGTCCTATCTTTGTGAACCTTTTGCTCGCTGATGAGATCAATCGTGCGCCAGCCAAGGTGCAGTCGGCGCTGTTGGAGGTGATGCAAGAGCATCAAGTGACAATTGGTAAGCAGACACATCTTGTGCCAGATCCATTTTTAGTGTTGGCGACACAAAATCCCATTGAGTCAGATGGAACCTATCCGCTGCCAGAAGCACAGCTCGATCGCTTTATGTTTAAAGTGCTGATCGATTATCCTTCGTATGAAGATGAGATCGTGATTGTGGAGCGTGTGACCGGTGCTGCCGTTACGCTACGTTCGTTGCTGACCGTGGAGCAGCTACGCGAGTTTCAGCGAACCGTTGATCATATTTATGTAGATCCGCATGTGGTTTGCTATGCCACGATGCTTGTCCATGCCACCCGCGAGCCTGCGAAGTATGGCTTTGAGCATCTGCGCTACGCCCTGACCTATGGGGGGAGTCCGCGAGCCTCAATTAATCTGATCACTGCCGCACGTGCTCTGGCCTTTGTGCGTGGACGACGCTACGCTCTGCCTCGCGATGTGGCTGATCTGGCTGCCGATGTGCTGCGGCATCGGATGGTTCTGAGTTATGAGGGTATGGCTGCTGGCGTTACAGCGGATTCTATTGTGAATGAGGTGTTGCAGCGCTTTCCACCTCCTCATATTGATCTGGGAGACCTCTATGTGGCGTGATCGAAGTTTTCTTCGCTTACTGAAACCTCCGCTGGCAGATCCAGATGAGCAGCCGAGATGTGTACCTCCGGTTGCTCGCGCATCTGATCCCTTGCTGCGGCGTCTCAACTGGCAGCTTATTCGTCCTCTGGCGAGTTATCTGGGCGGTAGTGAGCGTTCGCAGTTTCTGGGTGCGGGTGTCGAGTTCTCGGAGTTACGAACGTATCAGCCCGGAGATGATATTCGCTTTATCGATTGGAATATCTCTGCCCGCATGGAGCAGCCGATGATCCGCGAGGCTCACGTTGAACGCTCTGTCGATGTCTGGTTCTTGCTCGATATGAGCGCTTCAACGCGTTGGGGAACGGCGGCCTGCCTCAAGTGGGAGAGAGCCGTCGAGTTTACTTCGATCGCCGGACAGCTCTTCAATCGTACTGGTAATCGTCTAGGAGCGCTTCTCTTTGCCGAACAACCATCGACGCTGATCCCTCCTGAGCCTGGGCGTCTGCATTTGATGCATCTGCTCAAACAGTTGCAGACACAGAAAATCACTGAGGATACTGGTACGACCGATCTGGCGGCTATCCTGACGAAAGCACATGCTGTTCTTCGTCGGCGTTCGCTGGTTCTGGTCGTTTCGGACTTTTTGGTTAATGATACCTGGCAGCTGGCCCTTGGCAAGCTGTCTCAACGACATGAAGTTATCGCGGTACGGTTAGTTGATCCTCGTGAGGGCGAACTGCCCGATGTTGGTCTGGTTACGCTGCAAGATCCTGAGACTGGAAGGCAGTTGCATGTGAATACGGCCGATGCCAGGCTGCGTGAGCGTTTTAAACAGGCAGCACAGCAGCAGACGGAGAAGCTTGAGGCTGAATTGGCGATCTGTGGAGCCGCCTGCCTTTCGCTCCATACAGATGAAGACCTGATGGTTTCCTTGCTTCGCTTCTTGCGGACACGTCGGGATGGGAGGCGCTCTGCACAGGTACGGCGTCTGGGGACTGCCGGACGTGTTGTCAGACAAAATAGTAACCTACAAGGGGATGCACAATGAATTTTCAATGGCCCCTCTGCCTTTTGTTCTTTCTGCTTATTCCACTGATTATGTGGATCTATATCCGAGCTCAGAAAAAGCGGCGTCTGTACGCTGTACGCTTTACCAATCTTGCATTGCTGGAGAGTGTGATGGGTAAGGGTCCCGGACTGCGACGCCATATTCCTCCATGCATTTTTCTAATCGCTCTGGCTGTGTTGATCTTCAGTCTGGCACGTCCAACTGCGACCATGGCTCTGCCGCTGAAGCAGGCTAATGTAATGCTGGTCTTCGATGTATCGGGCTCGATGATGATTCAGGATATGTCTCCCAGTCGTATTATGGCTGCCAAGCAAGCGGCACATACGTTTGTCAAGTCACTCTCTGATAGCGTGCAGGTTGGAGTGATCAGCTTTAATAATAGTGCGGTCTTGCGTACTCCTCTGACACACGATCACACGCTGGTTCAGCAGGCGATCGACGCTCTGACACCGGGTGGTGGAACTGCGATTGGCGATGGGCTGGATGCCGCTCTGGATCAGCTTCTGCAAGCTCCTCGTGACGCGAATGGTGTCCCACCTCCATCGACGGTGGTCCTGCTCTCCGACGGAGCCAATAATTCGGGCATTGACCCGACTGTGGCGACCGAGCGAGCTCATCATGAGCATATCAAGGTGGATACGATCGGGATCGGGACACGTAATAGTCCACCGACCAGCGATGGTCATCAGACCGTTGGCCTGGATGAGGGGGCGCTTAAGGCGATTGCCAGTCATACCAGCGGCCGTTACTTTTATGCCGGCGAGACAAAGACACTTCAGCAGATCTATGCCGATCTGAGCACTCAGATTAGTTGGATCAAGCAGCCTCTCGAAATCACGGCCGTTCTTGGCTTGCTGGGAATGCTCTGTTTTCTAATGGCGGGCTTCTTAAGCCTCTACTGGTTTCAGCGCTTTCCATGACTACTGAAGAGAGTGTGAGTACTTTTTACCCATTGTTTAGCATCTAAAAACAACAAAAACTCTGTGCCGTGGTAAGATAAAGTTAACCGAATGACCACGCTTTGAAAGGCAGAACGCTATCGATGGCCTATGATGTAAGTAAGACACTGGGTAATTATCGGTTACTCCAACTGCTGGGACAGGGCGGCTTTGCTGATGTCTACCTGGGTGAGCATATCTATCTTAAAACGTCAGCCGCTATCAAAGTGATGAGGGTTCTGTTGAGCTCCGATGCGCTCCCGCCCTTCCTGGCGGAAGCGCGTACGATCGCTAGCCTGAGGCATCCCCATATTGTCATTGTGCATGACTTTGGTATTGAGAATGAGGTTCCTTTTCTCGTCATGGGATATGCACCTTATGGCTCCCTACGCCGCCTGCATCCTATCGGAAGTCGCGTCCCATTGGAGAAGGTTGCTCTCTACGTGCGGCAGATGGCCGATGCTTTACAATATGCTCATGATCAGAAAGTTATCCATCGCGATGTCAAGCCAGAAAATATTTTATTAGGCGATCGTCAGGTGTTGATGTTGAGCGATTTTGGCATCGCTGTCACCCTTAATAGCATGCCGAGTAATCCTGTTGTCCGCGAGAAGAACACAATGGGTACCACGACTTATATGGCCCCGGAGTTGTTTACTGGCGATGCCGTTTTTGCCAGCGATCAGTATTCGCTAGGGATTGCCGTCTATGAATGGTTGTCCGGCACTGTTCCGTTTAATGGTTCCGATATGGAAATTGCTCTGCAACATGTACATATCACTTTGCCATCGCTGCGCGATAAAGTGCCAGGCTTGCCCGATGGGGTCGAGCAAGTAATAAAAAAGGCGTTAGCCAAGAAGCCCGAAGATAGATTCCCCTCAATTGCAGCGTTTGCCAATGCTTTTGAAGTCGCCTTTAGTAGTCATTCAAGCTTTGAGGTAGAAGTATCTGCTGTCCCGCCCACCTTACCTCCGCTGGCCGATACGGTTGACACCGATACTCCGACCGGTCCGGGTTTGCAAAAATTAGATCAGACTACCTGGCATGCTCCTCCGATGATGCGTTTTGGTAAACCTGCCTGGATGGATTCGCAATCCCCTGTGTCAGATGTAGCTCTCCCGGAAGCCACTCCGCCGTTATCTGCGGGTGACAAAAAAAGCATGATGGCTCAGGTGCCTGTATCTTTAAAATTACCTGCACAGACACAGCTTGGGTCTAAACGTTTTTTTGATTACGCTTCCACTCCAAATATAGAAGCAGTAGAGAATCCAGCGGCATCATCAGGGATGCGATCGCATTATGCACCCAAGCAAACAACGTTAATTCCACAAACTACATCATCATGGCAAAATGTACAGAGCTTGCCCATTGTCCTGGCGCTGAAGCAGAAATGGAACGCGCAAGCGGCCCCAGCAATCAAGCATTTCTGGGTGGATCGGACGATGCCCAGAGTGAGGCATTTCTGGGTGGATCGGACGGTACCCAGGGTGAAACATCTCTGGCTAGAGCAGATTGTACCAACTGCCCACACGGCCTGGTTTGATCACATTGTGCCATCATCCAGACATTTCTGGGTACATCGAGCCATCCCCACAATCAGAAAGGTCTCCTCGATCAAGTTACTGTCTCCCGATCAGTCGGAGGCAGTCCCACCAGATATCTACGCTGCAAGACAGAGATCCCTGCCACCATCAGTGCCACGCACGATGTTCTCAGCACAATCTGTGCGAGCATATCCGCCTGTGCAGAGCGATCAAAAGGTCTCAAGACGCGTCATGATTGGTGGCATTGCCGCTTTGGCGGCCGCTGGTGTGGCTGGCTCGATTGCCATGGCTGCCGCTCAGGGTGTCTTTTCTCCCAGGCAAGCGGTACCGACTCCTGTACCGACGCATGCGCCGCTCAATCATCAGCCGACGCAAGCTCCAAAAACTACAACTGTATCGACTCCTCAGAATCCGACCTTGCTAGCTCCGACGCGCCCAAGCGCAACCTCGGCGAGCAGCGGCCAGATGGATGTGTTTATACGTGGCAGCGATGGTGGTCTGTGGCAGCGTCACCACGACACTCAATGGAGTAGTTGGAACACGAATATCGGCGGCCTGAAGTTTGATCCAGTCGTCACGAGTTGGGGACCTGGTCGCTTTGACGTCTTTGTGCGCGGAGCCGATAATACGCTCCAGCATAGTTGGTATGATGGGAGCTGGCATCCCTGGGAATCTCTGGGTGGAGCGTTGACCTCTGACCCCACAGTAGTAGCCTGGGGACTTAATCGCCTGGACGTGTTTGTGCGCAGCACAGATAATGCACTCTGGCATAAAGCATATGATGGGAGCTGGCATGATTGGGAGTCCCTTGGTGGAGTCCAGCTGTCAAGCCCTTCTGTCTGTACCTGGGGCGCTAATCGCCTGGATGTGTTTGTGCGCGGCGGTGATAGTGCCCTCTGGCATAAAGCATATGATGGGAGCTGGCATAATTGGGAGTCCCTTGGCGGCTCCTTCGACTCTGATCCAGGGGCCGTCTCGATGGCGGTTAATCATCTGGATGTGTTTGTACGTGGCGCGGGCAACGCGTTGCAGCACATAAGTTTTGACGGAAACTGGCATCCCTGGGAGTCGCTGGGTGGCACGCTCACCTCAAGTCCCTGTGCCGTGACCTGGGAGAGCGGCCGTCTCGACGTGTTCGCTCGCACTGCTAATAATGTCTTACAGCAGACCTGGAACGAAGGTGGTGCCTGGAGTTCGTGGGTCTCTCTTACGTAGCACATGTAACATTATACGCGCGTGTGCGATGTTTCACTGAACCTTTCCCTCCAGCGATGCCTTTACTGGCGTCAGTAAAGTGATCTTCCTTTCGGTTCCCTGACTCTTCACAAGCAGTGATAGTTTTCTTATAATGCTTTTCAGGCGGCATCCTCTTCGTTTGTTTGTTGCGAGAGCGATTTAACCCATTGGTAGTTTCCCTGTATGATTGCTCCTTCTGTGAGCTCGGTGGCCAGATAGAGCCAACAGATGGCATTGGCTGTGGTCAGATAATCTTTGTTGGCCAGGGCTGCGGCGGAGTTGCTCATGCTTTGATACAGTGCATGATTGGTCAGGAGCTCGTAGAGATGTGTGGCGACCTGGGTCGTATCTCCTGTTTCTACCAGAAAGCCTGTGACGGTATCCTGGATCTGTAGCGGGATGCCTCCGACTTTATAGGCCACAACGGGCTTGCCTTTTAAGAGTGCCTCGGTTACTTTGACTTCGAAGCCTTCCTTGATCGATAGCTGGAGGACGATGGCGCTCTTGCGCAGGAGCGTGTTGAGAACCTGATCTCGATGCGGCAGGCGGGCAACTTTGATGTCTGTGGCAAATGAGGCGTAAGGTTCAGTCTGCAAGATTCTTTTGACCAGGTTGTAGATCGGTAGACCGTCTGGATCGTCGACGGAGCCGTTGCCAGCAATGATCAATTGTGGGATGGGCTGCTGTTGCGCTTCAAGCATACTGCGTAGTTGACGATAGGCGTCTAAGACATCCGGTATGCCCTTCGATGGATCGAAGCGTGCAATCTGTACCAGGTATGGTCGTTCGAGATCCAGGGGCAATTGTCCATCTTCTACTAAAATGTGATTGAAATGCCGCATATAGAGAGCCATCTGATGCTCACTCAAGGATTTGTTGAGTCCGTCAATGGGATCGGTGGTGGCAGGCATATAGAGCACTTTTTCGGCCGGGACGCTGTCGGGCACAAACATCTGGAGCGGATGGCTGATAAAGAGGTCCGCCTGACTGATGAAGTTCCATAGGAAGCTCCATGTGGTGTGCTGAGGCGTTCCTTCGATGTTGGCTAGCTCCGCTACGATCTGAATATGCGAGCGAAAGATGATCTGTGCGTCCGCATTAAAGCGTTTGATGTGTGGTATTAAGCCGGCTGGTTGAGGATCGTCGATGACAATGACGTCTGCACGTTCGATAACTGGCTGAAGTTCACGCGCATTTTCCTCGCTCCAGTCGAGATAGCGCTGTTTATCCTCATCAGTCAACTCGATTGAGGGACTGGCAACATTTTGCAGCACGTTATGGAATTTGGCCTTGGTGATCGCAAAGATCTCTTTTTGGGGCAGCAGGATGTACCAATGAGCGTCGACCCCTAGTAGACGTAATAAACGGATGAGCGCGTGACGCATTAAAGCGACACCTCCTCCCTGGGGCGTGGCATTGATAAAGATGAGTCGTTTGCCGACAAATTTCTGAGCGAACGTTTCCAGCTGCTCCACATCTCCATTTGTATCAAGCTTACGATAATCATCGAGCGTCCCTAGCTCACTGACGAGCACTTCGCGCTCTGGAGATAGGGAGACTTCAATGAGATTATCTTGATCAAAACGCGCACGTATATCGCTGATGCTATCTGCGGCACTAAGGCTAGCGTCTTCGTTTGCTGGAGTAATGATGGGGATAATGTCTTCTTCTAACCAGAGTCGAGAACCAAGTTGTGGTGAAAAATCTTTCTCACTCAGTGAAGCTGCGATAATCTGCAAATCGTTCTCAGCGGCCGCTCGTTTTAGCCAGTACAGGGCACTTTCATCAGAGGTAGTATCAAGTAATGCTTTGGCGTAAGTAACTAAATGTTCATTGTGCTCCTCCGCTATTTGGAGGTTTCCATCCTCTACCTGGAGATGGGTATACGCTGCAACCGGTAACGCTGATTGTTCTGCTTGTTCTTTCTGTATACTCACTTGTAGTGCTTTCTTTTCTTTTTTTATAACGTCATCATTGAAAAAGGGGATAGGTGAGGTGTTTTGTGCTATCTTATTGCCAGTTGATGTAGTATGAGTCAACGAATGATTCCTCCTGAGTCTGTCAAACTCTAAAACTGACAGCTGATCAGCTAGAAATCGGCAGGTATAAGTTTTACTTATAAAAACACAATAACAAATTTGGTAACTGTATTATTTCAATAGATCATCGAAGTTCCATTCATTTTTTAACGAGTGTCGAATAGCTGAGGTCACATATCACCCAATAGTTAGCTGTTCATCAGAAAAATCATCTGGACCCATCCTGTGGAGCTTATCAGGACTATCAAGGCGGTCGACGTAGACAATACCGTCCAAATGATCAATTTCATGTTGAAGAATACGTGCAAACCAACCATCTGCGGAGACGCGGATCTGCTTTCCACGTGCATCCTGACCCTTCAACAGAATCCTTGCTGCACGTTGAATCTGCTTACCCTCAAAGCCTGGCGTGCTCAAGCAGGCTTCATTGCCGAGCGACTCGCCATCGGCCTTTACAATCTCTGGATTGAAGATGGCTACCTTATGACCCTCGTATTGTGCCACAAAGATACGTAGCGACTGAGCAATCTGAGGGGCTGCCAGACCTGCACCACCCACATCATGCATCGTCTCAAACATATCGTCGACCAGCCGCTGAAGCGAAGGATCAAAGTGATGGACTTTCTTCGCTTTCTGATGCAGGATTGGCTCATCCGTAATGATAATCTCACGTATCGACATTGTTGTAGTGCTCCTAGTTGCTAGCCCCGCCCGATCTCTTCTTCTACAATTATTATATGCCCGCTCCAGCGGGTTTTAAAAGAGACCCACATTATCCCCTGGAGTGGTCACACTTCTATCGCAATCTGCAGCAAAGGATAAATCCCTTTTTGCCCGTGGCGTTAACGCTCACCGCCGCTACTTTAGTGCGTGGAAGTCGCAGCAGGTGGCGTCGGCTGGTTGTGGTTTGGCTGGTTGGGATGTGTGTTGACAAAAAAGAGAATGATTAGAAGTACAATCAGGACAGCTATGCCAATCATCCAAACAATTTTGGGGAGGGATAGGAATGAGTTGCTTCTGGGCTGAGCCGGGGCGTGTGCGGGTGTTGTCGGGACGACGTTGATGGTGGGCGGTAGCTGTGTTTTCAGGCTTGGTATTGCTGGTACGGGTTGTGGTGCGGCGTCAACATGGCAAGCCTGATAAAAGGCATTGGAGAGCGCTTTAGCGGAGCGAAAGCGGCGCGTCGGGTCCTTTTCAAGCGTCTGGAGAATGACCCGCTCGACATCAGGTGTCGCGTTGGTGGTGAATTTCGATGGCTTTGGGGGCATTTCGCGCAGATGTTTCATGACAATATTGACCGGATTGGTTCCCTTGAAGGGAACGGTTCCGGTGACCATTTGAAAGAGGAGCACTCCAAGGGCGTAGATATCGCTGGATGGTGTGGCCGGGTCCTCAACGAGCTCGGGGGCCATGTATTCCGGAGTACCAATCAAGAAACCGGAGCGCGTCAGACTATATTCATCCTCGATACTTTTGACCAGACCAAAATCTGTCAGATAAGCGTAGTGACCATCACGTAGCAACACATTAGATGATTTGATGTCTCGATGCAAGATACCATTGTCATGCGCAAACTGAAGCGCGCCAGCGATCTGTTCAAGCAGATGGCAGACTTCCTCCAACGGCATGGGACCCTCCGCAATCCGCCGGCTGAGTGTTCCGTACTCGATGTAGGGAGTGATCATATATGACCACTGTCCATAGTCTCCGTAATCAAGGGCCGGCAAAATGTGCGGCTGGCGCAGCTTTGCCATGGCCTGCGCTTCACGACGGAAACGTTCATAATATTCACCTGTGCTCTTGCGCACAACTTTCATGGCGACGATTTGATGGGTACGCAGGTCTTGCGCGAGGTAGACTTCAGACATTCCACCTTTGGCAAGTTCGCGTTCAATATAATAATGATTGACTGTTATATGTATAAGTTCTTGCATGAGTATGACAAACTCCTCGAACAATGCAATGCAGAGAGAAAATATGCCTGAGAGGCAATACGTACAATATATGATTCCAGGTTGGTTGCGTGAATGAAAGGTTTTTATGGTTGTATATGCCAGATTGGCTTATATGCTGCCTGGTCTATTGAGGATACAGTAACCGCTCGTCGAAAGATGCAGCCCTCTTATCATAAACCGTGAGGGCTGATCTAGCAAGAAAAAATGCTTATGTAAGATGTTTCTCTCATGAGAGAGTGGTCCTGTTCCTACTTGTGTATAGCATGTGGACGCCTCTTCAGCGCAGATTTTGTATATGGAGAGGCAATGTCCTTTTAATACAATACATCCACAACGTCAGGAATGTTTGCGTGAGAAACGTACATATGCGTGCGTATATCTATAAGGATAAGCAAACTAGCGTTCTGTGTTTGTACAGGATGGAAAGACAATTTGGAGTGGACGTGCTTCCCTGTGACGGCTTATTAATGGAGCACGTGGATTTCAAGCCGGCTTGCCCGTGTGCGTTTTATACATAGTTTTGCTGATAGTGTATCCATATTTATTGCGATCTGGTTGGGACTTATATAATGAAGAGAGTATGTGCTCCTGGCTTGCGGGCATTTTTGTCTGACCGGGAAGAATATACGCGCTCATTTTATGAGAAATTACGCATGTACATTAAATAAGAAGTGCATTGCGCCGATATGGATTTATTTCGCAATCATTTTTGGAGAGCATTGAAAGGAATATCTTTATGAGAAAAGCTGGCACATTAAGCCTCTTTATTTCTCTCATGGTGGTCTTTGGCGTTGTGCTTGCAGCCTGTGGTGGAAGTACAACCCCTGGTACTACATCTTCCACGCCGGCAGTCAAAACGGTGACTCTAGTGACCGACATTGGCGGCTTAAATGATCAAAGCTTTAACCAATCAGCCTATGCTGGTTATACCAAGGCAATGAATGAATTTAAGTTCCCCAAAAAAGTTATCGAGACCACATCCGAAAGCGACTATGTGAGTAATCTGACACGTGCCGCTCAGACGTCTGATCTGGTGATCGGCGTCGGATTCTTGATGGCATCGGCTATGGATACCGTGGCGAAACAGTATCCGGGAAAAGACTTTGCTCTCATTGATTCTTGTCCACCCGATCCGAAAGATAGCAATAAGTGCGATCCTTTGAAGAACGTGGCCCCTCTGACCTTTAAAGAAGAGCAGGCCGGTTGTCTGGCTGGTGTTGTCGCTGGTGAGCTGGAAACACTTGGCAAATCGAAAGTTCCAGGCTTACTGGGAAGCAACACTATCGGAGCGATTGGTGGTATTTCGATTCCTTCTGTGAATCGCTACATCGCTGGATATCAGTATTGCTCCAAAAAGGTTGATCCATCCATCACGGTGAAGATCAACTATTCTCAGACCTTTGACGGTACTGCTAAATGTCAGGATGCTGCCAATAGCCAGATCAATCAGTCGAAAGCTGATATCCTTTTCCAGGTAGCTGGTGGCTGTGGCCTGGGCGTCTTGCAGGCTGCAAAGGCCAAGGGCGTCTACAGTGTTGGTGTCGATAGCGATCAGTCGGCGGTTAATGATAGTGTGGTCACCAGCGCCATCAAGCGCGTTGATCAGGCTGTCTACCTTACCACAAAAGATTTTGAGGCTGGCAAATTCTCCTCAAACCCTCCTGTCTTCAGCCTGGTAAATGACGGCGTTGGCGTCGGAAAATTGTCCAGTGTTGTGCCATCTGAGACCGTTACACCGATCTTGAACCAGTACATTGCGGATATGAAATCCGGTAAGCTGGTCGTGCCGGACACGATCCAGAAATAGTCTGACGGAGACGATCCGTTGTTATACCTGTGATGTGAGTAGATGATGAGGAGTGTACTTATCATCTACTCACATCATGTGTGTTGGGGATAGTTGTCTCTTCAGATGGTGAATGATATTATAGAATACAGATTGATGTCCTTATCAATATTTCTCGATATGTATTTTCTGTATTGCGTGCAGGAGGAGCCATATGGCAACGCCAACAGTACAGCGTAGGACCTCAGCTCCGGTGGCCAGGTTTATCCAATGGATACAGGTGCTACGTGCAGCTCTGGGGAGACCACTTATCGCTGTACTCATAGCATTTGTGCTGGGAATTATCATTATAGCGATAACCTCTCCTGGAGCGCTAAGTGATCGTTTTTCGACTGCGTTCTCCGCATACTACTATCTCTTGAATGGTTCCTTTGGTAGTGTGCAAAACATCTCGTTTACCCTGGCGAAATCCACTCCATTGATTTTTGCGGGACTCTCCGTAGCCATTGCCTATCGTGCTGGACTGTTCAACATCGGCACGGCCGGTCAGCTGACTGTCGGCTCGATGGTAGCAGGCATCATTGGGCTGCGGCTGACCATGCTACCTGCGGCACTTCTGGTTCCACTGATGCTGATTGCCAGTATGGTGTCTGGAGCGCTATGGGGCGCAATTGTTGGCGCGTTGAAAGCCTGGCGGGGTGCCCATGAGGTCGTAACGTCGATCATGCTCAACTGGATCGCCTTCTATGTGGCTGCCTATCTGGTTGAAGGACCGTTTCAGGCTCCTGGACTGGTGCAGCAGACGTTGCCACTCGGACAAAATGCGACGCTGTCATCATTATCTCTGCTGTACAATCAGACATTAGGTACCTTTTTACCGCCGCTGGCTTCTCCTGAGCAATATACGGTCGATGCAGGCTTGCTGATTGCTCTGGTAGCTCTGGTTGTCTACTGGTTTGTGACAGCTCGCACGACCTTTGGCTATGAGTTGCGCGTGATCGGACAGAATCCGAAGGCAGCCAGATATGCGGGTATTCCGCTAAAAAAGAACATTATTTTGGCGATGGCTTTGGCGGGAGCTTTTGCTGGCCTGGCTGGTTCAACGCGTCTGATGGGACAGGTGCCTTATCAGCTGATTAGCTCATCGTTTGCCACCGATAATACGGGCTTCAACGCCATCGGCGTTGCCCTGTTAGGCCGGACCACTTCAACGGGTGTGCTCCTGGCTGCGCTTCTCTTTGGTGCGCTGGCGCAATCTGGACCCTATATGCAGAGCTTTGTGAATGTTCCTGGCGACATTATCTACATCATGCAGGCGTTGGTCCTCTTTAGCATCGCGGTTGAATATATACCGGTGGGACTGCGCTTCTTTTCGCGCTTTGCTGGTCGGGGTCCCCGCCCTGAACTGGTTCCCAATCTGATGCATGTTGAGGCGGCTGAGGCGGTGATAGTTCCGGCAACCGCCGAGGGGAGTGAACCGCCAGGCGATGGTGAGAGCACAGCACGAGGCGATGAGGAACGTGAGCCGCGAGGCGATGATGTTGGTAAGATAGATCCGGCTGCTACTTCGACGGGTCAGGAGGGCTAATCGTGTTTTTGTCAATTCTTTGGGGTGTCTTGATTTCGAGCGATCTCTGGCAGTCCACATTGCAATTCGCCGCACTGCTCCTGCTCCCCGCGCTCGGCGGACTAATCTCCGAACGGAGTGGTGTGGTCAACATTGCGATGGAAGGCATGATGTTGATCGGAGCATACACCGGCGTGATGACGACTCTGGCTACCCATAATGTCTGGCTGGGAGTGCTGGGTGCGATGATTGCTGGCGCATTGTTTGCCTTGATCCATGCTACCGTCTCGATTCACTTTATGGCGAACCAGACTGTGAGCGGTATCGCCATCAATCTGGCGGCCCTGGGCCTGACAAACTTTCTGCTGCCTCTCCAGACAGGCGGACAAGGCGTGACAGCTCTGAGTGGCTCGCTGCGTTTGCCGCAGTTGTCCTGGGGGCCGTTAGCGAATATTCCGTTCCTGGGACCTGTCCTCTTTCAGCAAAACGTCATCTTTTATGTCGCGATCGTGATCGTAATCGGCATCCATCTGCTGCTCTTCCGCACCAATATTGGCCTGCGGATTCGTGCGGTGGGTGAGCATCCCCAGGCGGCCGATACCGCTGGAGTCAATGTGCGTCTGGTGCGTTACCTGTGTGTGATCTCAAGTGGCTTGCTATCTGGTCTGGCCGGAGCCTTCCTCTCGTTGGGTATCGCCGGTATTTTTAATCAGAATATCACTTCCGGTGAGGGCTATATCGCTCTGGCCGCCATGATCTTTGGAAAATACACGCCATTTGGTACCGCAGGTGCGTGCATCATTTTTGGCCTTGGTGAAGCTTTGAGTCCGCGTTTGCAGAGCACTGGTGTCAATGCAGAGCTGCTAAGCACTCTGCCTTATCTGTTAACCCTGATTGCTCTGGTGGGCCTGGTAGGCCGTACAACCGCACCAGCAGCGGATGGTGTTCCCTATGAGCCGGCGTCAGAGTAGGAATAAGGTGTATCCATGCAAGAGAGTACAGTCGTCATACAGCCTGAAGAGAAGTCATCGCCTTACGCAGTGGAGATGCTGGATATTTATAAAGCCTGGCCGGGCGTCGTGGCAAGTGATCATGTGAATCTGAAAGTTCGTAAAGGAGAGATTCATGCTCTGGTCGGCGAGAACGGTGCTGGCAAGTCCACTCTAATGAATATCCTCTACGGAATGGTCTCGCCCGATAGCGGCGAAGTGCGTATCAACGGGAAGGCAGTCCAGATTGCGGGACCGCGTGACGCGATTCGTCTGGGTATTGGTATGGTGCATCAACATTTTATGCTGATCCCTCCCTTGAGCGTGGCGGAGAACATCGTGTTGGGACATGAGCCCGGCGGATTGTCTTCGACATTTCAACGGAAACGCGCCTACGAAGCGATCCAGGAGTTAAGCACCCGCTACGGCCTGCCGATTGATCCAGGTATCCTGGTTGAAAAGCTCTCTGTAGGCCAGCAGCAGCGCGTAGAGATCCTCAAGATGCTCTATCGCGGTGCTGATATCCTGGTCATGGACGAGCCGACCGGTGTGTTGACTCCTCAGGAGACAGATGATCTGTTTATGGTATTGCGCGATCTGGTCAAGCAAGGGAAGACAATTATCTTTATCACGCACAAGCTGCGCGAAGTCCTGGATGTGACCGATGCGATCACTGTGCTGCGTCGCGGCAAGAATGTGAGAGAGCTGGTCACCAAAGAGACCAATCAGCGCGAGATTGCACGTGCGATGGTCGGACGCGACGTATTGTTACGTGTCGAGAAAGCGCCCGCTCATCCAGGACCTGCCGTCTTATGCGTGCGAGATCTGCAAGCCAGATCTGATCGCGATCTGGACATCCTGCACAAGGTGAGCTTTGATGTCCATGCAGGCGAGATTCTTGGTATTGCAGGCGTCGAAGGCAATGGGCAGACCGAGCTGATTGAAGTGCTGACAGGCATGCGTAAACCAACCGGGGGACGGATCACGGTTACGCCTGTGACAGACAAAGATACAGGACAGGCACGCGACATTACTGGTCTGAGCGCGCTTGGAGTTAGATCTGCCGGCATGTCCCACATCCCAGAGGATCGCCGCAACAGTGGTCTGGTGATCGCAGAATCCATCGAAGCCAACTCGGTGCTGGGACGACAACGCTGGCAGCAATTCTCCTGGGCCAGGATGATGCTGCGCTTCAAAAACATCGCCACATGGGCGCAGAAACTCATCCGCGACTTCGACGTCCGCACGCCATCGGCCATTGCAGCCATGCGGACACTCTCCGGAGGAAACCAGCAAAAGCTCATCATTGCCCGCGAACTGGGATCAGATCCCCTCGTCCTGATCGCCGCCCAGCCCACACGTGGAGTCGATATCGGAGCCATCGAATTTATTCATCGCCAACTCATCTCCCAAAGAGACGCCGGGAAAGCCGTCCTGCTCGTCTCCGCAGAATTGGATGAAATTCGCTCGCTCTCCGACCGCATCGCCGTCATGTACGAAGGCCAGATCGTCGATATCGTCTCACCAGAAGCCACCGAAGAAGAGCTAGGCTTCCTCATGACCGGCGGCCAAAAGTAGCGTCGCACGCTGGCGTGCGATGTCCCACTCGACGTACGATCAGGCGGGCTAGCGTGGCTTGCCGAGATGCTGCTGTCTGTACGAACTCCTGGGACCTCGCACGCCAGCGTGCGACGTTGCGGTGGTGAGTTTGATCTACAATTTTCCGATGCAAGTCTTGACATGGGGAGATCTTCATAGATATAATAGGTCATAGTGACAGGTTATAGTGACAGGTTATAGTGACCTGTCTGCTTGTTTGATACCATCGTGAGCGTTAGAAGAGATAGAAGGAATGCCTGATATGTATGAACTCATCATCCTCTCGATCCTGATGAGAAAGGCGGCTCATGGATATCTGATCTCTAAAATCATCAATGATATTTTTGGCCCTTATACCAGGGTAAGCAACGGCCGTCTCTATCCGCTGCTGGCAAAGTTGCAACATGATGGTTTGATACAAACTGTTCCGATCGAGGAATTTACTACCCCGGTTGGTCATGGTGAGCGTCATACGCGTAGCTATGCTCTGACGGCAGAGGGTCGTAAGCGCTTCCATACATTGATGATGGATACAACTTCCAATCTGGGAGATTATCAGCGTGTCTTTTGGCACAAAGCACAGATGTTGAAATATGTGCGGCCAGAAGAACGCGTCTACCTGCTTGATCATTATCTTAATTATTGCCAGGCTCATATACTGCATTCGATCGCTGAGAAAGAGGATATGGCCACCTTTACTGATGATCGTATTGATTTTGACGACCAGCAGTCCTTACTGAACATAATGCAACATATGATCGATGTATGGCAGCTAGAGTTTTCATGGGCACAGAAGTTGCACAAAGATGTAGTGCAATCAATGCAGGTACAAGAAGCAGATGTAACAGAATAGATCGAACATGTTGAGTCTTGCGCACTGACATTGAGGTCCCCGCGTAAACACGTCTCCGACTTGGAGGTTTGTACTGCATGTTTTCTAGCACTCGACTACTGATACTTTGGAGGTAGGAGGCCTCTTTTCTTTTATGGACACAAATGTGACTTCCAATCAATCAGTTCCACCATCACGTGATGCAACGCGGGTACAAGGCTTTGCCTTATTTAGCATCCTGGCGGCTCTGATGTTGACATTATTGCTAGAGGCACTGGATCAGACGATTGTGGGGACTGCTCTCCCGAAAATCGTTGGTCAGCTCCAGGGATATAATCTGTATTCATGGGCAGTAACAGCCTATCTGCTTGCATCCACTACAATGATTCCGATTGTTGGCAAGCTTTCCGATCAATTTGGACGCAAATGGTTTTTTGTGGTAGGTGTGATTCTGTTTTTGTGCGGCTCGGCCCTGTCTGGAGCGGCACAAACGATGGCGCAACTGATCGCATTCCGTGCTCTGCAAGGCCTGGGAGCCGGCACTGGTATTGCATTGGTGTTTACGGTCGTGGGTGATATTTTCGCGCCCGCTGAACGTGCGCGTTGGCAAGGAGTATTCTCTGGTGTTTATGGCTTCTCCAGCGTCGTAGGTCCGACAATTGGCGGTTGGCTGACTGATCATGGTCCGCTACTGGGTAATCTGGTGACAAATGAGACACGCTGGCGCTGGGTCTTCTATATTAATATTCCAATTGGAATTATTGCTTTAATTGCATTACTTGTCTACCTGCCAAATAATCTCTCTCAGCGCACGAATAACTTTACCGGCTGGGCGGCTATTCGACGCATCGACTTTGTCGGTGCGGTACTGGCCTCCAGTGCGACAATCTGCCTGCTGCTGGGATTAACCTGGGGGAGCGATCAAACATATGCCTGGAATTCAGCGCAGGTTGTCGGAACATTAGTTGCATCGGGTGTTCTGTATATTGCCTTTTTCATCGTTGAGCGCCTGGTCTCGGAGCCGTTATTGCCGCTTGATCTGCTGCGCAATCGCGTGTTTGCCGCCGACTGCCTGCTCAGCTTGATGATTGGTAGTACGCTGCTCCCATTGGTGATCTACTTGCCTCTTTTCCTGCAAGGTATCCAGGGACAATCGGCTACAGACTCCGGCGTTGTGATCACTCCTCTGACGATCAGCGTTGTGATTGGGGCCGCCCTCTCTGGCTTTGTGATTGCTAGAATAGGACGCTATCAGATCGTTGCTATCGTTGGATCGCTTTTGTTGGTCCTGGGGATGTTCCTGATGACGCAACTGACAGTGTCCACCCCCTTTCTGGTGACGGCACGCAATATGATCATCGTTGGTGTCGGTATCGGGATGTTCTTCTCGTTGCTCACGCTGGTCGTTCAGAACTCCATTCCTCGCACACGGATGGGTGTGGGTACTGGTGCCACACGCTATCTCACAGCGTTAGGTCAGACCGTTGGTGTCGCCATCGTTGGGACCGTTGTGAATAACTTTCTGGCCTCTGATCTGCCAACGCGCCTACCCGCCAGCGTAATCCAACGCCTGACCCCTGCGGGCTTTGCGGCTGCATCGAATACGCAGGTACTGATTAGCGATACCTATCGCAATACGGTTATCAATGAAGCATCCAAGCAGGCAGCGGCACATATTCCCGCAGGACCATCACATGATGCGGCAGCGGCAGCGGCGGTCCAACAAGCACACTCGATGCTGAATCAAGTGTTTGAGGCCTTAAAGCAATCGCTCGCCGTAGCCATCCAGCATGGCTTCTGGGTTGTATTCATCTTTGGCCTGGTGATCTTCGTTGGAGCGCTTTTGCTGAAAGATGTTCCTTTGCAAGGCCGGGCGCCTCAACAAGCCAGCAGTGAGCAAAAGACTCCTGCAACTGAAGAGAATGTTGCGCCTTCTGCATCCTGAACAATCATTATTCAGATAATTTGCATAAACACTGGATCGTCAATAGACTATTAACGATCCAGTGTTTATTATCTCAGTAACCTCTCGTTGTCCCGCATTAGAGCTTGGCGTAGACAAAGTCGGTATGGTTGAAGAGTTGTTCGATTTTCGTGCTGGTAAGCGGATCGGTGTAACTCAAGAGCAAGCAATCGTCATTATCCTGTTTCATACCAAGGATGCGTACCTCTTCCTGCATCACGACAATGATGGCACCTCGCTGCATGAGTTGAACATTCTTCCAGGCATAGGCTGTCTGCTGACGAGCAAAAAGTTGTTGTTGTTGATTACTCTTTTCAACCAATGTATCGTCTCCTTACACGCCCTTACTGCTGTAGACATAGTGAAACAGCTATACTTCTCGCAGCCATGCGATGCAAAGGCGTTAAACGAATGGAACGCTGACCGTATATTTTATCTATATCTATTATACCAAATTTTGCATAGTTTGGCGCAGCTGAGCAGGGAGATATTGCCTGAAGAATGCTTATTTATGTAGATCAAATCTCTTTTTTCGTGCATGGGATGTGGTTGACTTTTGACTATGTGAGAGCGTATACTCCAAATGGTCAGACATCCCAAATTTTACAAGAGAAATGGAGAATTATTATGAAGCCTGCGAGTAGTAGCAAACCTCCCAGTAGCTGGAAGATGCACTATTCAGTGGCAGTAGTATTGATGATCTGATAGCTTGTCCTACATGATTACTTCCTGTGCTATCTCCTCGCCTTCGCTACTCCTCTGCTAATACTGCCTCTTCTATCTATTCTATTCATCGCGAAGGTTTTTAAGCTTCTATAAGTGGTGCATTTGTACACATTCTTTTTGTGTGCCCATAACCCTTTCATTCTATTCGTTTGACTTGCGCAATTATCGGTTTGATTGGATGACGCAAGCCTTCTTTCGCTCTGCTTTTCAGGATCGCTGCTGATCTGTCTCTAGCTATTGTGCGGATATATCTTTGCGTCATCCTGAAGAAAAAATGCTGCATGGAGGATCTCATCATGAAGAAGTCCTTAAATAATCATGATGTTTTATTGACAAATACAGGGACACGCCTCAGCCGCGTGCATAAAAAGAAGCACCACTTTCGTTTCTGCAAGCCCTCGCGTAGTTTTCTCTTTTACATTGGAATCTTTGGCCCAGGCTTGATTGCGGCCAACGCCGGTAATGATCCAGGCGGCGTACTGACCTATAGTCAGATGGGTGCTCAATATGGTTATCAGATGCTCTGGGTGATGGTCCTGCTGACCATTGGGGTGGGGATTGTGCAGGAGATGTGCGCTCGGATGGGGGTTGTGACCGGTAAAGGACTCACCGACCTGATCCGCGAGAATTTTCCCTTGCGCTTGACAGTCTTTATTATGTTTTCTCTTCTGCTGGCCAATGGTGGCATTATTGTGTCTGAATTTATTGGCATCACTGCGGCAATGGGACTCTTTCATGTGCCGGCTTATATTTCAGCTCCGTGTGGTGGATTGCTGATCTGGTTGCTGGTTGTAAAAGGATCGGCGAGTTGGGTCGAAAAAGTCTTTGTTACCCTGACTCTGGCCTTTTTTGCCTATATTTTGTCCGCCTTTCTGGCGCATCCCGATGGGGGACAGGTACTGCGTGGAAGCCTTGTCCCGGTCGTACAGCTGAATGGTAGCTATCTGCTAATCCTCATCGCGGCGATTGGTACGACTATCAGCCCGTATATGCAGACGTATGTACAGAGCGCGGTCGTTGAGAGAGGTCTGCCCTTGCGAGATTATAAGTATGAGCGCCTGGAAATATATGTCTCATCAATTTTTTCGAATGCGATCTCTTGCTTTATCATTATCTCAACGGCTGCCACATTGTTTGTGCATAGCGGTGGACGAGGAGTCGTCCTCAATTCTGCCGCACAGGCTGCGGAGTCGCTACAACCATTTCTGGGCGTGTTGGCTCGTGATGCGTTTGCCTTAGGTCTGTTGGGAGCAGCCTTGCTGGCGGCTAGCGTATTGCCACTCACCACCAGTTATTCGCTGACCGAGTCTTTTGGTTTTGAAAATGGTGTTAATAAAAAGTGGCGTGAAGCTCCCGTTTTTTGGGGACTGTTTACCTTGCTGATTGTGATCGGAGTTGTCGTTGCGATGGTGCCCGACCTGCCAGTTGTTCAGATCCTGCTCAACCTCTATCTGCTCAATGGCCTGTTATTGCCGATTATTCTCTTTTCTGTGTTGTGGCTGGTGAATAATAAGCGTCTCATGGGATCGTATACCAATGGGCTTGTTTACAATATTCTGGCTTATACGTTGACGATCGTGGTCAGCTTGCTGGCTCTGGCTTATCTTATTGTGCAGTTGGCCGGACTGTTTGGAGTGCAACTCTTGAAATGAAGTTGAAGGGACCGAAGGGGGCGTAAAACCCCCTTGCTACAGTTAGTTGCCTCGGACGATCAAGTTACTGAATGCGGCTTCAGATCCTGCCTGACTTACTCCCATGCCCAATCCGCCGCCGGTGAAGGAGGTGTCCTTGATGGAACCTACCTGCTTGCCGTTGACCGAAAAGGTAAATTGTCCATTGGTGCTGGTGACACTATAGACGTTGGGCTGGTGCGGTCCAAGGAACTCTTTCCCATTTCCTTTGCCTACACCGGCCTCGTTATTTTTGTCGGGGAAGATCTCTTGCCAGGGACTCTGGTCATCGCCGGTGGTCCGATTGTCGAACTTGTCGAATTCGTAGGAGATGTTTGTGCCGTTGTTGACGCGCAATAGATAGAATGAGGCTTTGGTGCTACTATAGCTATGATAATTCATAATCAAGCCATAGAAGCTCAACGCATCGGTATTCTTTGTATCGTAGGCCACGTTTTGCATGGTTAAGCTATAGGTATAATTCTTTGGCAGCTCTTCTGCATACATAATAGCATAGCCGAAATTGGTCCCATTCTGGCGAATGTGATATGTTCCATTAGTAAAGGAATAGACGATGCCGTTATGGGTGCCGATGATCCAGTTGTGAGCGTTTGAGGCCAGAGTGTCATCAACCAGGATCGATGCATTGGCGACGGCGGTCGCAGTCGCTTGCACCATAGCTGTACTGGTGGCTCCTACTTGATTGTTGGCGGAGGGTTTGGCTGTATTTGTGTTTATCTTCGTAGTTGTAGGGGATCCACCAATATGCAGGAGAAAGACGGAGGCTGTCCCGATGAGTACTATAAATACCATTGCGACTAATAAGAGTATTTTTCCCTGGCGTTGTATGCCTTTGCCCGCGTTTCCTGAGGATGGCGGAGGGAGCGCCCCTGAGGGCATCTGAGAAATTACTGGCAGGATGCCTGTTTTGAACTCTCCGGGCCTGCCTGGGACGGGAATTTTTACAACCTTCACTGCTTGATTGAGTTTGAGCATTCCAGTATTGCCGCTATACTCACCCATCTGCGACCCTAACGTGCCGGTCGGATTTCCCAGCGCACCCGTTGGATTCCTCAATGTGCCTGTAGGATTGTTCATTGGAAATACACCGCTGCCATACGGTCCTACCGCTTGCTCGCTTCCGGGTGTGCCAGGGTTGAAGCCGCCAAATTGCGATGGATTGTTTTGCTGCTCATTGCCAAGCGTTCCAGTATTGAAGCGACCAAATTGCGATGGATTATTTTGCTGCTCATTGCCAAGCGTTCCAGTATTGAAGCGACCAAATTGCGATGGCTTTGCTGGTGTGATGGGCTGTGTGCCATCATCGGCGCTGGAAAAGGGCGAAGGGCTCATATTGAGGTTGGGAGCGACTCCTCTGCCACCAAAAAAGTTGCTCTGCGATGATGAAGCGTTTATGGTATTATCCTGTGCAGCGAATGGCATCTGTCCCGATTGGTAGACCTGTGTCTGATCGCCATTCCATGCTGTGTTGGGTGAAGCTACGTCACTGGATGGAAGACCGAACGGACTGTTCATCGGTCCTAATCCCCGGCGCAAACGTGGAGGCGAGAAATGATTCTCGTTGGCTGTGTCTGGTGACATCGAGTTTCCATATTGATCTGGACGCCCTGGGAATGGTGGTTGGTTTGCAGACATATACAGTCCTTTTTGTTTATTCAAATAAATTGACATATGTCCCTGTCAATTTTTAAGTTTCCCTTTTCCCTCTCCGCACCTCGTACCATTATACATATTAGCTACCTTCTATGCTTTTGGCAATGAAAGGACCTTATAAGTATGACTAAAGTCATAAGGACAAATGCTTGAAGCTATCCTGGCTCTATGCTGGCATGCCTGGTTATAGACCATGCGAGCTTTCAGGAGTCTCTACAATAATAAGTTCGATCATCGCATCGTCATCGATAGAGGCTTCAAAGAGTTTGGACTCATTGGTGTCATCCATAAGTACATACACGACCCCGCCATCAGCTGCATTGATGATACCAGTCTCGCCTGTAAGTTTGATACGTACATGATCGCCTTCCTCAAAGGTGGTTCGATTGGTCTGTATCTCCATGATCTTATCTGCCTTTCCCGACGCGCCATTGACTACCCGGCTGTGTTGCTGGCAACCAGGCCCTTAGACGCTGCTCCCATGCGTAGTGCTTCCTCAAGCGGGGCTGCGATACCACCGGCTGTGTTGGCAACGTAGAGGTTTCCTGTGATGTGAGCAATCGTGCTGCCTTTGTATTGATGGATATCTTCAGGATCGGACGTTTTTCTTCCCAGAATCGCGTTAAGCTTGTGGACCTGATTGATGACATGCTGTTCATGTTCTGTATCGATCAGGAGCAGTGCCACGTCGGTCGGAAAGGTGGAGGCACGCTGGATAAAGTGCATCAGCTCATCGCCCGAGATTTCAAGATCCGTTTTGCACTCAACTATAACTGTAAGACCTTCAGGAGTGAATGCAAGCACATTTATGTCGTTGAGATGATTCTGATCCCATTCCTTGAAGCTGACGCGACGACGTGCAAAGGCGTTGTGATTGCGTTGTAAGTATTCCTGGACAACCCACTCAAATGTGGCGTTGATGGTTGCAATCGAGCTGATCTGCTTTCCACGACTCCATTTGTCCTGCTCTTCGTGGACCATTTCTTGCGCCCGTAAAAATTGCAGCGCTTGCGATAGCTGATGGTTTTTCGTTGGAGGTCCCATCTGTTCGAGCAGTTCCTCGTTACTCCATTGATATTCAACGGGAGCTTCAGGTTCACCCTCGGTCTCAGTATCGGCGGGCGTCTCTTCTTCTGTGAGCGGCTGTTGCTCGGATGCGGCTGGTTCAAGAAAGCAGCGTAATAATAGACGATGATGACGTTGATCAAGAAAATTGAGAAAACCAGCTTCATCGCACCAATGTTTATCGGCAATGATCCAGCGCAGGCTCACGACACGGGGATCGCCCGCATGCAGGAAGCTATGTGTTAATGTCCAGGTTCCTGGTACACTGCGCAGGCGCGTATCGAAACCAGTGATGTGTGTCATATTCATCTCTGGTCGGTAAGTGGTATGATCTGGACTATCGGGTTTTTTTGGCGCACGGGCCATTCTCTGTCCTAATTTCCCCATGTGGGCACACTTTCACGACATTGCTGTTTACAAAATTCCCACAAGCTGATTTTTGAATGAAGCATACCTTTAAGTAAGGAAATTTCCGCTTGTGAGAGGTCTTCTTCAGCTTGATAACATAATTTGCCTGTTTCTCGCTCTTTGACGGTACGCAGGGCTTGTGTGACCTTCTCTGAGCCTTCTAAGCGCTTTAATTGGGCAAACGCTTCCAGAAAGGTGGCTCTCGTCTGGACAAATGTTTTCATCGCTTTTTTCTTTTCTGAGGTTATTTGAGGATGAACATGGCTTAGAAAGAATCAGAATGAGACAACATAAGTATACACTATTTTTTAGGAAATTACAATCTTAATCAAATTTCCCTTAACCAAGCACTGAAGTATTGATGCAAGCCTGGGCCTGATCTGAGTGCAAGGGTGCTGGCTGTTGCTGCTTTCTGACCCCGGTTGGTCAGGCTGTGATGTGGTCGATGGTCGAGGCGATGTCGCGCGTGTTTTGCTCGACGAGCTCCTGTCCCTGAGCACGATAGAAGGCTTTATGATACTGGCCTCCTTGTTCAACAATCCTCACTTCCAGTTGCTCGGATTCGAGGAGTTCCGCGTAGGTGGTTGCTCCATTTTTGTGCAGCGTGAATGGAACCTCTTTCGATGCTGTGTTGCGATAAGTGTTCTGGGCTGAGACGCGTATGGACAGGTGTGACGATGCGACTGGATAGGTGATGCTGCATGCGACTTCATAGAGGTAGGAGGCCGATTCGCGTAGTCTCTCATGCATGATGCATTCATAGGTAATGTGGATACTGGGAACGTTGGCCTGATCTTTGTGGCTGGAGGACTGAGTCGCTGTTGGCATGGAAAGCTCACTTTCTGGTTCTATCTTGCTGATAACCGTCTCATGGAGGCATGAAGCGAAATGCATACGTGATCTCACAAAGAATATTTTCTTATGCACTATTCCATTTGATTCTTACCAGGGCCAGAGCATCAGACCTTTCAAGCGTAGAACCATCTGTTCGTAGCCATTGGGGCTATCCTCTGCTGCTACCTTCTTGTCGAGTGATGTGGTAAGCAGCGGTTTCAGAGTACGATGCTGTTCTTCTTTCCAACGCTCTTCTGTGTCTCCCTTTGAGACGGCGTTTAGAATGGTCATGACAAGATGATAGTCGGTCGAACTGAGCTTATCATAGCGCATCACCTCTTGGATGCGAGCAGAATACGCGCTGGCATGCTCGATTTTCCGTTGTGCGGGTTTTTCGTTTATTTCAGAAGGTTGTTTATTCATCACTGTTCCTTTAAACATTGATCTCTACTGGTTCAATGCCTTTTAGACTCGATCATTGTAATGATTTCGATTCTTGTTCTTGTCTCTGGATCGTCGTACGTTATTCCGATAGACCATGTATCCAAAAGCGCATACAAAGATAATGAGGAATAACAGAACTATAAATGCTGACATAATAAAATCCTCTGCCAGTTACTTGTTGCGAAAGAGAAGCTTGTCGGTACTTTATCTATGATGAATGGCCGATAAGCCTGCTAAAAATGAGGAAGGATGACAAATAGGTGTGTCCGCTCTATATCTCCTCAGCCTGATCGAGAGTCGGTCTTATCATCGCTTTCTGCCCTGACTCTTAATACTGATAGAGAAAGAGTGATACGAAAATGGATTCTATTTCCTCCTTAAGTGTACCACATAATCTGCAACCTATGTGAAGAAAGATTACTAAAAAACAGTGTAAGCCTATTTCTATGCATTTTATTTGATAGAAGAATTGCTGCATTTGGCGTGGCTTATCCTTAAAAAATAGAATAATACATGTCTTTGTAATGCTAATCAGACGCGAAAAAAACACCATATCATCGGTAAAATTCGTCAGGATTAAACTCCTTATGAAGTCGCTTGAGTCGTGTGAATGATCAAGAGGCTACCATCTTCTATCGAGATGCTGGCTTGCTCAGCAGTAAGCTCGTTACTGATGCCTCGCACCGCTCCGAAGTGTAAGGTGGCTCTGGCGAGTGGATAGGCCAGATTGGTGCTGGTGATGCCGGTAACCCGGGTCGTATAAGGGAAGAGTGATAGAAAATCCCGCGTCGTGCCGTTGATATAGCTGACGCCTGGACCTTTCAGCAGCCAGCAAGTCGATGGACCATCTATAATCCGAATAGGCATATCTGCAAAGTTTGAGAGCAGAAAAAAGTTCGCCAGTGTGTGCTCAATCCGTGCACCTCCTAATGCTCCCAGCAAGCTCACAGTACTGGCCCCCTGTTGATGAGCCTCACGTAATGCTAATTCTGTATCCGTCTCGTCCTTTTGGGTAGAGACACGTACTAGCCGACTCCCCTTCTGGATAAGTTCTTCCATTTGTGCGGTGGGCAATGAGTCGAAGTCTCCTAAAATAATTGCTGGAGTACATCCATACTGTAAAGCTGTGGCAGCTCCACTATCAGCTGCTATGATCATATCTGCCGTATGAATAGCCTTATCTACTTGAGTGCCGGGACGTAATGTGCCTCCCGCGAAGATAACGATATGCATTGATCTACTCCTTCTTGTACATTTTAACAACAACTTTTGGCTTGCCCCACGCTACGTATGATTAGGCCCGCTAGCGTGGGACGCCGAGATCCGGCTGGCTCGTACGAGGTCCTGGGACATCACACGCGAGCGTGCGACGCTACACGGTCTTCGCTTCACTCAACCTTTTCCTGCTTGCGCTCTTCGGATAGTATATTGTATACTGAGTCTAACCCCTCCCCAGGGGGTATTGTAACGAAAGCGAGAAGTGGTATGCAAGCAGATAAGCAGGATGTTCTCAAGCGGTTGAACTATATTGATGGGCATCTGAATGGCATTCGTAAAATGATTGAAGATGATAAATATTGTGTCGATATACTCCGTCAGACGTATGCCGTGCGCAAAGCAATTGAGAAATTGGAAGCCTTGATTTTAGAGAACCATCTGCAAACGTGTGTACCAGACGGTATCAAGTATGGACGAGAACAAGCCATCATTGAAGAGCTACTCCAGCTGTATAATCTGGCTGGCAACCGTTAAGGTACTGAGCGCTTTTGCCGCACTACTTCGTTGTTTCGACACGTTGCCAGATGTCTTGATAGGATCGGTGTTTGATGTGTAGTTCCATCCAGACACAGAGCCAGAGATGAATGCGGGCACAAAGCAGGCAACAGGTCCACCATCTTTCACGCCAGGACTGGCCATAGGCGAGCGCTGAACGTAGTCCGGTGAATGCCTCACGCTTGAACGAGCGCATCTGCTCGGGCGGTCGAACATAATTTTCTGCATCTGGGAGCAGCGGCACCGGGGCTTTTGCCGAGCCTGCGCTGCTCCTCACCTTTTGTAGCAGCCAATCTCTATACGTCGTAGGATAGCGTACCGCTACTTTCGCTTCTGGCGCATAGGATAACATATATCCTTGCTGCCATACCAGTTGAGAAATGTAAGTATCATCGGCGAGTGTGTTGTGAGGTAACATGGCGAGAAGCTCACTGCGGGCTGCGTAGAGATAGCCCGAACAATCGAGATACCGTTGCTGCTCCGAGAAAAGCGTCCGTGTGTAGTGTGCCCCTGCATCTGTGAGCAAGTGTGACCAGTAACCAAAACATGATGTGCGTACATTGGCAGATATCGGACGACCGGTAACCGCTCCACATTTGGGATCTTTGAAGTGGCTCAACAGCGCGGGAATGGCATCTTCCTGGACAATGACATCGCCATCTGTGAAGACGCAGATACTCCCTCTGATATGCTTGAGCGCGAGATTTAAGGCGGCTGGCTTCCCTTTTCCTGTATCGATGAGATGTTGCACTTGAGGATAGCAGTCTGTGAAGATACGCACAACGTTAGCTGTCTCTTTATCGGGGCAGACAACCAGAATCTCATATTCTTCTGGCCATGCTTGCTCGATTAATGCTTTGATGGAGACTCCAACGGTTCTTGGCTCGTGATAAGCCGTGAGAATGCAACTGATCATAAACTTCCCCCCGACAACATACCTTTTCCAGGACAGAGATGATGAGATATCTGTGATGAGAATTGTGGTGATTTGTTGTGTTTACTTGTGCCTGATTATGCCTGCATTTTACTTTACCTGAGTCGTTTATCGGGGTCAAGCGAATAGGACTTCTTTCCAGTTTTTATCTCCAATTAAAGCGTATCAATTAAATGTACATTTGGAGTTAAAACAAGGTGCCACTCTATCAGCTTTAGAGAGCTCCCTCTTTCTAGTTGTACGCGGATGGCGTAGGAGTGACGTCTGTTTGTGTAGGGGACTGTAATGATATTGCGGGTGGTAGATATATTGACGAAATGGAGCTCTAGCATAAGTGTAAGTTTAGGATTTTTGTCTATCGGGATCGTCAATATATTTACTGTCAATCATGATCTGTGCTACGATATGCTTGACTAGTTGGTGTTTTTACGGCTTTTCAGTTATAAAAATATATGTACCATAGGGCGCTTATATTTTTGTGCTGGACAAGGTTACTGAGGGGCATAAAAATTTGAACATAGGGGTTCTAGATGATAATCTTGCGATTCTCGCTTTTTTATCCACAACGTTAAAAATGGACGGTCATAACGTTTTTGAGCATACCACTGGCAAATCGATGTTGGATGCTATTTTTTCTCCAACGCGTTCTCCTCAAGATGCACAGCCATACGATCTGGTGGTGTTGGATCTCCTGTTGCCTGGCACGATGACAGGTGCCGATGTGTTTTTTGCGATCCGTAAAGAATTTGAGTCCTGGCAATTACCTGTGATTGTAATTACGGCGGTGAGTGGTCCAACGCTAGAGCAGTTTCGGCATATCTTGCCCGATGATGTGCCACTGTTGCGTAAACCCTTTGCACCGCGTACTTTACGACAACTTATCGATAACTTGACTGAACATTAAAGCCTGGATTGATCTGCTGTTACGCATACTTTCCGCTTCATACAGTATTTATTCAGAGATGTTCGGCTGAGAAAGAGCAACATATCCTGGAGCCTGTCCAATTGCAGCTTCAATCGATTGATAGGATGCATAGTGTGGTACGAGCTTTGGCGATCCCCAGTTCTTTTGAGCAAGTGCTTGCAATAAAGGTGTAATCTCTGTATCTATTTGTTGTTCGGTCTTGGCCGCAGGATAGTCACACCATACGTGCAATTTTGCTCCCATGATCCTGCGCTGGTTGTGCGTGATGCTCTTGTTTTGATCGAAGACTGTGAGTTCATAGTCTTCGTAGATGCTTTGCGCCGAGGTGGTAAATGGATTTTTTCGATCTGCCTGCCTCAGGACGTAGTAGAGGTAATCTGAGTTGGCATTCATGATTGAGATATCGAGCTTGACGATCTCTTCGGGAGCTAAACCTGAATCCAGCCAATGTTCAATCAGCATATCTGTGGCTATCGTGACGCGGCTACCGCCATATAAGCCATCATTCCAGACGCGTGTTATCTTGCCGTATGACTTCACAAGTTCATTTGCCCAATTGACAAAGCCGAGGTAGGTATCTCGTTCAGTTGCATCAGGTCCGTAATGAGCGCGAGCATAGGCGAGCAATTGCGGATAATCTTTGTATTCTTTGCCCATGATATATTCGTCGGAACCAATATGCCAGTAAGGTCCGGGGAAGAGCGGGATAAACTCATCCAGCAGGTCCTTGACAAAAGTATAGGCATCATCGTTGCTCAGATCGAGATCGCCGATCTGATGCTCTCCTGTCGCGCTGACAAGTTGAAGCTCTGGATGGGGGGCGAGCGCCGTATCCATGTGTCCTGGCATATCAATTTCAGGCACAATCGTAATATGGTAGCGTTGGGCGAGCTCGATCAGGGCGCGAATCTCATCTTTTGTGTAGTATTGCGGGGCAACTATTTCTGGATGTCGGACACTCTCCAGACGAAATCCCAGGTAATCGGAGAGGTGAAGATGGAAATAGTTGTATTTCAGGTAGGCTAAGATGCGGATATGGTTCTCTAACCATGGAATTGAAAAGTATTTACGTCCAAGATCAACCATCAAGCTGCGCTGGCGATACACAGGCCAATCGCGGGCTGTCCCGGCAGGGATGGCTACATTCTGTTTGAGCAGTTGGAGCAAGGTACGGGTTCCATAAAATACCCCATGCTCGGTAGGAGCGCTAATCTTTAGCGTCTCCTTGATCTCAAGCAGATATCCCTCAGCTCCCAGTTCTACATCATCAGGGGTCAAGCTGATAAGTATGTCGCCCGCTTGCTCGGGGGATGTGCTCTCTACAATTGCTATCGCGTGGCCCGTTAAATCCTTGAGGTCAGAGGCAAATACTTCTGCTGTAGATTGTAGTTGAGAGGTATAGCTATGATCAATGACGATGCGAGATTGCCCGCTGAAGGTATAGTGTCCGGCAGCGGCCGTCCATTCTTGTAAGGCAGGAATAGTGTATGGCCGTTCCTGGTTGGCCAGAGTGCTGATTTCAGTATGAGCTGATTGATTGCTTTCAATGTCCATGGTTACTCCTTTGTAATTGCCTTTTATAAATACTTCTTAAACCATTCCAGTGTGCGCTGCATATAGTCAAGTATATGCGCTCGCTCTTGCGGACCATGACCCTCTCGTGGATATGAGACAAGTTCGGTTGGGACGTTTTGTTCGCGTAATGCTCGATAAAATGCGTGCGCCTGATTGATTGGTACACAGCCATCTCTTTCGCCATGGACAATTAATGTGGGCGTTGTGACACGGCTCGCGTAAGTGATTGAAGAGCGCTCGCGATAGCTGTCTGGATGGGTGAGGGGCGTGATCGGGTTGTCGATAGTGCCTAAAAAGCGCATGTCCCAATCCTGGATATTCGTTTGTGCGTGAAAGCTGTGAAAATCGCAAATCCCTGCTCCCATGACCGCGGCCTTGAAACGTTGCGTCTGCGTCACGGCCCATGATGTCATAAATCCACCATAGCTCCATCCCATAATACCGATGCGTGTGCTATCGACGAGTTTGCGCTCTATCAGATAGTCAACGCCGGCCAGTGCATCCTGGAGATCCTTGCCACCCATATCTCCGATCACCGCATCAGCGAAGGCTGTACCTCTACCCATGCTACCGCGAATGTTTGGCCTGAGAACCGCGAAGCCAGCCGCCACCAGATTTTGTGAGAAATAGTTATCCCAATCGCCCTGCCAGCAGGCCGAGGGTCCACCATGAATATGCACGATAAGCGGAGGGAGCGTGTTGGCTTTTTGTGGCCTGGGCCAGGTGACAAGCGCTTGTATCGACCAGCCATCAACGCTTTGATAGCTGATGTGCTCGGGAAGAATCAGGTCGAGAGTCTCTTCTGCAATCGGGTTGAGGCGCGTGACACGCTGCCATGTCAGTGCTGGGGGCCGGTCATCCTCTATATGTAGCTCTCCAGACCAGATATCGTAAGGATGCTGCTCTGAATGCGTGGCTGCGATAGAGCGCATGTCGGCGGTTGTGGATAGATGTGGCCAGTAACGATCTCCAAGCAGAAAATCGTCCGAAATTGTGGTCATTGTGCCACTTGTCTCGTGGAATACTGCGATACGTGTTGTCAGGCCTGCCCAGCCAGCACAGAGTATGCGCTGACCATCGGGATACCATTTAAGCCAGATAGGACTCCAATCGATATCGGGCGTGACGTTATGCGTTTGTCCATCTGTCAGGGAGTGGATGAAGATATCGCCACCACCTCGATCCGGATCGCTCCACTCGCCAGAGACGTAGGCCAGACGCGTTCCATCAGGTGACCATGTCAGAGCAAAGGCTTGCCGCTGGAGGTGACTTATTTGCTTGATTGCTCCTCCGCTTGCCGCTACCAGACCAATCTGTCCACGGTACCAGTCCGTCTCTTCTGATCCGGTGGCATAGTAAAGCGCGAACTTTTGACTATCAGGTGACCAGGTATAGTGCCAGATGGTGAAACCATCGGGGGTGACAGGTTCGGGGCTATCGGCATCGGGTCGTATGGTCCACAGGCGCAGATGACGCCCTTCCGTAGCATTCTGAACGCGTGGATCTGCTTGCGGTTCCTTGCCCGCCAGGGTGCAAAATGCGATGTGTTTACCATCGGGTGCCCATGTGACATTGCTGACGGCGTTCGGAAGCGTACCGAGCTGGCGCTCTTTACCTGTACGCAAGTCTATGATGTAGAGCTGAAAGCTTGATACGCTATTTTCGCGCTCAATCTTGGAAGCAAAAGCCAGATAATGACCGTCAGGCGACCAGGAAGCCGCATTATCTCGTCTTGGTCCTGTGGTCAATGGTCGTGCTTCCTTACCAGCACTGTCTGCCAGCCAGAGACGATTGCGCGCTCGCTCCTGGTCGGGTAACCATTCACTGACAAGGTATACAATCTGTTTGCCATCAGGAGAGATGACTGCATTGGATGCTGTCCGGACGCTATAGACTGTCTCGGGTGTGACCGTCTGGCGTTGTGTCGTTGTCTGAGTCGTAAGCTGATCGCTCACTGGATGGGGGGCGTTCAAAACAGATACTCTTTCTAACTTTTGCTTACATACTATGAGGGTTATTCTTTCTAAAGAAATGATATCATACTTCCTTCATAATTTTTTGACCTTTCTTTGATAGATTCCATATAATTTTGCCCTATACTAAAAGTGATACTGCAGAGGGGATTGATACTATCGATAGAGGCGGGTATCTGGTTGGCAACTTCCTATATGATACTCTGATCTCTGCCAGAGTATGGCATCCATGTAGAGATGATCACATCTGGATGCCCACCTCTATCGATACACTAGATTCTCTTGTTCTGTGAACCTAACTCTCTGATAGCGCTGCAGTATCCCCCCTCTTTACGCTAAATCCCACGTCTTTGAGATTACAGCTCTTTTTTGTAGCCAACGCTGTTTTCACCTGCTTTAAAATCCTCTCCTGTTTGTCGTTTTCTGACAAGTTCTTGCTTGCTGAGTGGTAAGATAGTTGTTATGTTGGTACTTAGATAGTTGAGCGTTGCGAGAATTGGATTGGATGTGTTTGGATGCCTGTAACTGATGTTGTGATTATTGGCGGTGGCGTGATTGGAAGCTCTATTGCCTATTTTTTGCGTAAGGCTCATGTGGATGTTGTTTTACTGGAACGAGGGGCTATTGGTGGTCAGGCTTCTAGCGCTGCCGCTGGCTTGCTCGCTCCTCTTGGACCTATTTCAGGATCGGGACCACTTGCCGACCTGCTGCTCTCAAGCTTCGGGCAATTTGCTTCTCTTGTGCCTGCTCTGGAGGCTGAAAGTGGCCTGCGTGTGGGGTATGAGCAGTCTGGAGCATTACGTGTGGTGCGTAATGCGAAGCGAATTGATCATTTGAGGCAGCGTATGGAGTCGTGGAAGCGGTCAACCAGTTTGCAGGTGCTGTGGCTGGATGGCGATGAGGCTCGGAAGTATGAACCAGCGCTTTCCAGGGATGTTTGCGCAGCTGTTTATGCTCCTGAAGAAGCCCAGGTTCAAGCTACTCAACTTGTACGAGCGTTTGCCCAAGCTGCGCAGCATCTTGGTGCTCATGTGTATAGTGATACAGAGGTAGGGGCATTGCTCTATGATAATAAGAGCGTGGTAGGCGTGAGGACTTTACAGGGAGTTACTTATCATTGCAAACAGGTTGTACTGGCAGCTGGAGCCTGGTCGGCACGACTATGTACATCACTTGATGTAATGTTACCTGTACAGCCCGTTCATGGACAGATGATTGCTATGCAACAAGCCGCGATACCTCTACGCCACCTTATTTTTGGCGATGCTACATATGTATTTCCTCAAGCACAACAGGTTCTCGTTGGAGCTACAAAAGAAGATGAGGGCTTTAATATCGCTGTCACCCAGAAGGGGATATCTCGCCTGCAAACTACTGCACTCAGGCTTGCGCCTACTTTGTCGGCAAGTACTATCGAGCGTAGCTGGGCTGGTTTGCGTCCAGGCACTCCTGATCGAGCTCCTATTTTTGGGCCTGTACCTGGATGGGAAAATATTATACTGGCAACTGGACACAATGGTATTGGTGTGTTGTTAAGTCCCCTTAGTGGCCAATGTATCGCTGAGTATGTAATAAGCAGTCAATTGCCAGCACTTTTAAGGCCGTTCACGCTTGAGCGATTTCTTTCGTAGACAAGGTGAGCCTGATTTTTAGCTGGTTATTCCCAATTTGGGCTATGTTAGATTTTTGGTGTTAGAAACGCTTGACAGACGCAACACTCTTATGGCATAATCACTGAGCTGTCAAAAAGCGACAATCACTGCATCTTCTTCTGAGAGTATGTGCTCCTGTCCTTGTATATCAGTTGTGCCACGCTAAAGTGGCTCTCCGAGAAACATTTCTCTGGTATCTCCCAACACACTGTTGAGACCTCCCCAGGGATGTGCTGGCCCTTTTTTCTGGTCCCTGACTTGTCTTGACAGGCCGGACGACACGAATCACGAGTTTTCGGAGCCGCGCAAAAATTGCTCGGAAAACGCTTGACAAAGCACAAGGGATATGCGATACTACAGCTACGGAACGAGCGAGACACAAAACAACGAAACGCTCGATCCACACGAAAACACACGTTTTCGTAGATTGTACCTTGACAACTGAAGAGTGGAAAGCAGAACAGTAACTGGAACACACAGGTGTTTCACGTTCCTGTCAATTCGGTCCCGCATGTCATGTGCGGTGACCATTAATCTCTGCGAATTTATAGCCAATGTTAATGTAACTTGGTCATGATCGCAACTTAACGCAAATTGCATTTTTTCGCATCCTGTACGGGGTGTTGAATATATAAAATTTGATGGCGAGTTTGATCCTGGCTCAGGATAAACGCTGGCGGCGTGCCTAACACATGCAAGTCGAACGCTCTGAGCAATCAGAGAGTGGCGGACGGGTGAGTAACACGTGGGCAATCTACCCCGAGGTGAGGAATACCGGCGAGAAATCGCCGACAATACCGCATACGCTCTGCAAAGAGCAAAGTCTGCAAAGACGCCCTGGGATGAGCCTGCGCTCGATTAGTTAGTTGGTGGGGTAATAGCCTACCAAGACGTCGATCGATAGCTGGTCTGAGAGGACGATCAGCCACACTGGGATTGAGAACGGCCCAGACTCCTACGGGGGGCAGCAGTGAGGAATTTTCGTCAATGGGGGCAACCCTGAACGAGCAACGCCGCGTGCAGGAAGAAGGTTTTCGGATCGTAAACTGCTTTTCTCTGGGACGAGAACGGACGGTACCAGAGGAATCAGCCTCGGCTAACTACGTGCCAGCAGCCGCGGTAATACGTAGGAGGCGAGCGTTGTCCGGAGTTACTGGGCGTAAAGCGCACGCAGGCGGTCAGATCAGTCTGGAGTGACAGTCGTCGGCTTAACCGACGAAGTGTTCTGGAAACTGTCTGACTTGAGGGCTTCAGAGGGACACGGAATTCCGGGTGGAGTGGTGAAATGCGTAGATATCCGGAGGAACACCAATGGCGAAGGCAGTGTCCTGGGAAGTACCTGACGCTCAGGTGCGAAAGCTAGGGGAGCGAACAGGATTAGATACCCTGGTAGTCCTAGCCGTAAACGATGACCACTAGACGTTGGGGGTATCGACCCCTTCAGTGTCGCAGTTAACACGATAAGTGGTCCGCCTGGGGAGTACGGTCGCAAGATTAAAACTCAAAGGAATTGACGGGGACCCGCACAAGCAGCGGAGCGTGTGGTTTAATTCGATGCAACGCGAAGAACCTTACCAAGGCTTGACATGGATTTGCACCAGCGGTAATGCGCTGTCTCTTCGGAGCGGATCCACAGGTGCTGCATGGCTGTCGTCAGCTCGTGTCGTGAGATGTTGGGTTAAGTCCCGCAACGAGCGCAACCCCTGTCGTTAGTTGAACTAATCTAACGAAACTGCCATTTCAAAATGGAGGAAGGCGGGGATGACGTCAAGTCAGCACGGCCCTTACGCCTTGGGCGACACACACGCTACAATGGTCAGGACAAAGAGTTGCCAACCCGCGAGGGGGAGCTAATCTCGTCAAACCTGGCCTCAGTTCAGATCGGAGGCTGAAACTCGCCTCCGTGAAGGTGGAGTTGCTAGTAACCGTAGGTCAGCACACTACGGTGAATACGTTCCCGGGTCTTGTACACACCGCCCGTCACACCACGAAAGTTGGCAACACTTGAAGCCGCTGGGCTAACTCTTCGGAGAGGCAAGCGTCGAGGGTGGGGTCAGTGATTGGGGTGAAGTCGTAACAAGGTAGCCGTACCGGAAGGTGCGGCTGGATCACCTCCTTTCTAGGGAGCTACCGTCGAGGTTCGTGGATTCCATGAACGTTTCTAACTCGACGCACTTCCAGGTCGACACAGGACATGGTACATCTGTCCAGCATATCTGCGCTGGTTTCCACTCTCCAGAGGTTGGGGTTTCGCCCCACGAGCTACGGCTTGTGGTGTGCGCCAATCTTGCACGTTTACAACTGCATAGGATATCTCTTCAATTTTGCTGAGCGCAATGTGTGGTCAGCCGAAACTGAAGCAGAGGATCGAAAGTTTTTATCACCAAAAGATAAAATGTCAAGCATTCAAGACATGACAAAGATGTAGAGAACAAGCTACACAGAGTACGAGGTGGATGCCTTGGCGCTGAAGACCGAAGAAGGACGCGGAGACCGGCGAAACGTTTGGGGGGAGCTGCATGCAAGCGATGAGCCCCAAGATTCCGAATGAGGCAACTCTTCCAGAGTGATGTCTGGAAACCGCCTGCTGAACACATAGGCAGTGACGGGGGGCAGTGGGTGAACTGAAACATCTCAGTAACCCGACGAAAAGAAATCAACCGAGATTCCCGTAGTAGTGGCGAGCGAACCGGGAGCAGCCCAAACCGGAGGTTCTTCGGAACAACCGGGGTTGTAGGACCGATATCAAGCAATGATGAACTACTCGAAGGCGTTGGAAAGCGCCACCAGAGCGGGTGAGAGTCCCGTAGAGGACGGTTTATCAACGTGGATCGGTATCCTGAGTACCACGAGGCACGTGAAACCTTGTGGGAAGCTGGGGGGACCACCCTCCAAGGCTAAACATCTTCAGCGACCGATAGCGAACAAGTACCGTGAGGGAAAGGTGAAAAGCACCCCGAGAGGGGGATGAAAGAGACCCTGAAACCACGTACTCACCAGCAGTCAGAGGCCACTGTCTCTTGCGAGACCAAGGGCTAATGGCGTGCCTTTTGTAGAATGATCCGGCGAGTGCATCGTCGTAGCCTGGTTAACCAACGGTAAAGTTGGGGAGCCACAGAGCAATCGAGTCTGAACAAGGCGACCGTTGCGGCGATGCGACCCGAAACCGTGTGAGCTATCCATGAGCAGAGTGAAGCGGATGTGACAGTCCGTCGAGGCTCGAACCCACCAGTGTTGCAAAACTGGGGGATGACTTGTGGATAGGGGAGAAATTCCAATCGAACACGGAGATAGCTGGTTCTCCCCGAAATGTATTGAGGTACAGCTGCATGATTGAGAACTATCCTGGAGGTAGAGCACTGAATGGGCTAGGGGCCTTTTGCGGGTTACCAAACCCAACCAAACTCCGAATGCCAGGACAGATTGCATGCAAGTGAGACAGTGGGGGCTAAGCTTCATTGTCGAAAGGGAAACAGCCCAGACCATCAGCTAAGGTCTCTAAATATGCGCTTAGTGTCAAAGGGAGTCATTTCGCCCAAACAGCCAGGATGTTGGCTTAGAAGCAGCCATCATTGAAAGAGTGCGTAATAGCTCACTGGTCGAGTGGAGTGGCACCGACAACGTATCGAGGCTCAAGCGCGTTACCGAAGCTATGGAATTTTACAGTCTCCTTGGAGTCTGTAGGGTTGGTAGGGGAGCGTTCTGCGGGCAGAGAAGCCAGATCGAAAGAACTGGTGGAGCGCGCAGAAGTGAGAATGCCGGAATGAGTAGCGTCATGTCTGTGAAAACCAGACACACCGAATGCCTGAGGGTTCCTGGGCACCGTCAATCGTCCCAGGGTGAGTCGGGTCCTAAGCCGAGGACGTCATAGTCGTAGGCGATGGAAAGCAGGTTGGACATTCCTGCACCGGAGTACTTCGTTACGAGCAATGGGGGGACGCGGTAAGGAAGGTGAGCCCATCGAATGGACAGGATGGGTCTGTATATGGAAGCGCGACGCCGAGGAAAATCCCGGAGTCCTGTGCGTGACCAGTGCAGCGAGCGGTCGCAAGACTGCGGAAGTCATTGAACCCTACGCCGCCAAGAAAAGCCTCTCGCCAGAAGCTTACTCCGCCCGTACCGCAAACCGACACTGGTAGGCAGGGGGAAATCTCCCCAGGTGATCGAGCGACCCTCTGTTAAGGAACTCGGCAAATTGACCCCGTACCTTCGGAAGAAGGGGTGCCCTAGTAGCGATGTCTTTTCGGAGATGGCGTGAGGGGGTTGCAAGAAATTGGCTCAACCGACTGTTTACCAAAAACACAGGTCTCTGCGAACGCGAAAGCGGAAGTATAGGGGCTGACTCCTGCCCAGTGCCGGAAGGTTACGAGGAGCGGTGATCGTAGCTGCGAATCTAAGCCCCGGTGAACGGCGGCCGTAACTATAACGGTCCTAAGGTAGCGAAATTCCTTGTCGGGTAAGTTCCGACCCGCACGAAAGGAGTAACGAGTTGAGCACTGTCTCGACAGAGGACTCGGCGAAATTGAAGTACCCGTGAAGATACGGGTTACCCACGACAGGACAAAAAGACCCCGTGGAGCTTTACTACACCTTGATCTGGATACGAGGTGGATCGTGCGTAGCATAGGTGGGAGTCGGAGAACCTATCCTTGTGGGGGTAGGGGAGACAACAGTGAAATACCACTCTCGATACAGTTTGTGTCTCATGCGTCACCGTGATCCGGGACGCAGACAAGGTCAGGCGGGTAGTTTGACTGGGGCGGTCGCCTCCCAAAGAGTAACGGAGGCGCCCAAAGGTTCCCTCAGGGTGGATGGACATCACCCATAAGAGTGTAAAGGCAGAAGGGAGCTTGACTGCAAGACGGACAGGTCGAGCAGGGACGAAAGTCGGGCTTAGTGATCCCACATTCCCGAGTGGAAGGAGTGTGGCTCAACGGATAAAAGCTACCCCGGGGATAACAGGCTTATCTTGCCCAAGAGTTCACATCGACGGCAAGGTTTGGCACCTCGATGTCGGCTCGTCGCATCCTGGGGCTGGAGTAGGTCCCAAGGGTTGGGCTGTTCGCCCATGAAAGCGGCACGCGAGCTGGGTTCAGAACGTCGCGAGACAGTTCGGTCTCTATCCGTCGTGGGCGTAGGAGAATTGAGGGGCGTCATCTCCAGTACGAGAGGACCGAGATGGCTTGACCGCTGGTGTGCCAGTTGGCCTGCCCAGGCCACAGCTGGATAGCTATGTCAAGAAGGGATAAGCGCTGAAGGCATCTAAGCGCGAAGCCGCACCCAAGATGAGTTCTCCCAACACTTTCGAGTGTTTAAGATCCCAAGCAGACGACTTGGTAGATAGACGACACGTGGACATCCGGTAACGGACGGAGCGAAGTCGCCCTAATGATCGAGCGGCTTGTTTCACAATTGTATCTTCATCATGGACTTTGAATGCGGGTTCTCTGCTTCAGCGACGGTTGATCGCACGCGGGGCTCGGCAAAATTGAGGACAGATCCTATGCAGTATGTACTCTTTCGAGAAGAGAGACCCTACTCATGCACGAGTAAGGTCTTTTTTTGTGCTTATTTATATCCTTCGTATTCCATATTACGTGCAACCCAGAGAGCTGTTTCGCGACCGTACAGACGCTCTATGACATGCAAACTCATATCGATGCCCGCTGAGACCCCTGCCGACGTAATAATATGCCCTTCATCGACAACACGTGTGTCGGCCAGCACTTTAATCAGGGGATAAGCTTCTTGCAGCCTCTCCACGCTACCCCAATGGGTTGTGGCTTGATGATCATCCAATAGCTTACCTTCAGCGAGGAGAAAAGCTCCAGTGCAGACACTTGTTGTCAGTTGTGTTAGCTCATTTTGCTGCTGAATCCACTTGATAATTTTCTGATTATGGACTTCCTTGCGTGTCCCCTGTCCACCTGGGATGACAATGATGTCAAGCGGTGGATGATCATCAATTGTCGCTATCGGCTTGACCAGTAAGCCTCCCCGGCAAGAAACGATCCTATCTGTTTCGGCGATAGTGATGGCCTTACAAAGTCTCTGCGTGTCGTCAGCTTGATGTGGATCGCGTGCGGTCGCGAAAACCTCAAACGGCCCACAAAAGTCCAGTACTTCGACCTCATCAAAAATCAGGATACCAACAGTCAGTTGTTTGCTTTCTTCCATATCAATAAAATCTCCTTTTGCGTTTTTACTAACAAATTACTGATGATGATCTTTTCAACGTATTACTTTTCTAGCGTGTGGTTTCTGTAATCGGTGCAGGTTGGACGTATTTGAATTCAGCTTCCAGATCATCCACAAACTGGCGTGCGCTGCGGCCCGAGCGACCAGCATGTTGACGCTCCCACTGCATGGCGCGACTATGTAAATCGTCTTCAGAGATATGAATATGACGCTTTTGCGCCAGCTCTTTGACAATTCGTAGATATTGTTTCTGATCAGGTGAGAGAAAGGTCACACGCAGGCCAAAGCGATGTGCTAATGACTGCTTCTCATCCATTGTATCGCGCCAATTTACATCCTCGGTTGGATTTCCGCGTTCATTAAAGTTCTCGCGGATCAAGTTCATGCGATTTGAGGTGGCGCAGATCGCTACATTCCTGGGACGCGTCTCAGATGTGCCTTCGAGCAGCACTTTGAGCTTTTTGTAGGATGTCTCATTCTCTTCAAAGGAGAGGTCATCGATAAAGAGTAGATAATGGGGAGCGCGTCCACGAAGTTCTGCGACAATTAGTGGTAGATCGTCAACGTGTTCTTTATTGATCTCCAGCAGGCACAGACCCTGCTCGGCGTAGGCATTGGCGATGGCTTTGACCGTCGATGACTTACCGGTCCCTGGAGGTCCGTAGAGGAGCATATCATGTGCGGGCAGACCAGCGATGAAGCGTTCGATGTTGGCTGTAAGCTTTGTCTGCTGCCTTTCCTGTCCGATCAACTCGGACAACTGAATCTCATCGGGATGAGCTATCCCTTCGAGCTGTTGTTTGGTCCCTTGCCAGCGTAGGACGTGGTAGTGTGCGAAGGGACCTGTCCCATAACGTGACCAATAGTGCTCAAGTGGAGAGATCAGGTCTTTCCAATCGGTGGCTGCTGCGATTGTTCGCGTCAGCGCCTGGCGAGCATGATTGCTTGCCTCGACGCGTCGAGGCTGGAGATTATGCCAGGGAATCCAGGCTGTGCCGAGTGCTGGCATAGTTGGAATAACTGCTGCACAGGTCTGCTCCCAGAGCATCTGAGCGTCCAGCTTAAAGAGGCTCTGGAGCGTTTGAAGATCATGCTCAGCCTGGATACGTATCCCTGCCGGAATCTGTTCTCGACCGAGATCTTCAACCTGTGTGCTCCAGAGATTTCTATCGTCGATCAGTCGTGCAATCAGATAAGCTTGCCAGGCATCGGCCACAGTATTGATTGAGTCTTCGTACATACTTGCCGCGAGTTGGTTGAATGCATTGCTGTAAGCCTCTGCCGTGACGATCGGATCTGGTTGTGTTCTCGCCAATTGTTGCAGCAATTGTAAGATAGATTGTCCTGTACTGTCAGAGAGAACACCACGTAGCAGGGTGAGTCCATGGATGCTGTAGGCTGCTGTGCGGATCTGTGCGGAGGGATCGAAATCTGCATGTTGATCATGTTTGTGTTCATTCATATCTATTTGCATAGAGCGAGGATCATCCTTTAGTTCTGTGATTATGCCAGGGTTGGAAGATAGAGCATTCTGATATCTGCCTGGTTCTTAAAATAATGGACGTGCGCGTGGAAAGACATATCAAGAAGTATAGCATATCCAATAAACGACTTTGTATCAAAGGCTTTCTTTGTATCTCGATGAAAAATGTAGTGTACCGCGTTTTATCTATAGCGATGATTTTTCTCATCAAATGAGCTATTGGATATGAGTGAGATGTCAAATGTTATAATATTATCTATATATGTTGGCATGCCAGGATAGATTAAAAGAACTATATCGCTCTATACGCAGGCTTTATTACTTGTCGTACGCTACATCTTTCAGCAATGCGGTAAGCGTAAACTTAATCTTGTTGATATTGGATAAATGACTGAGATAGATAGTGTTTGAGCCATACAGTTATTGAGGAGAAGATAATGGCATCACAGGAGCATCCTGAAGCGTCTAACATATCGGAAGAGGAGCGTGGCCGCTCGCGCTCAGATGTGAAGGCGCCAGCTTCAGCACCAATTACTGATAAGTCAGCTTCAGATGACATTTATAAAACCATCCGTGTTCCTTCTCCGGTGCCTCATGATATAGAGCTTGCGCTCAATGAAGCGACGCCGGTTTCCAATGATGCTCGAGATGATAGGCAGAGCGCTTTACCTGATGAAGCAGATATCGAAAAGACGACGAAAATTCCTAAATATACACGCTCCAGTATCTATCAAACAGCCGTACCAGAGATCCATGTGCCTGTTCATGATACCGATAAGCCATCGATCGATGTGTCTCATATTATCAATGTGACAACTCTACCTTTGTATCAGAGCAAGCAACCGCGCTCAATTGATGCAGGATTACAATATAGGTGTACTATTCAGGGAAGGCGACGACGTTTTGAGCTGCGTCCTGTGCTAATCCCTCTCTTCTCCCTGCTCATTTTTGCTGTGGGAGTACTGGGAGTCCTCTATTATTCAGGTGTCCACTTCGGCAGTCGAGCCGTCTCAGCAGTGATCCTGCCCGCAGTTAACAAACCAGACGCTCTCACGCCGGCGACCAACATTTTATCCGTACTGAGCGGTACGATGAGCGCTTCGCAAGGGTATACTGATAGTGCTCAGCAAGTGGCCTATATTGATCCGCAGCGGCATATTCAACTGCTTGCCAACGTCGATGGACAATCCTGGCAACAGGCTGATCTCACGCATCTGACATCGGCTCCTGTTGCAAATGATACTGGTCTGACCAGTTATAGTTGGATCAAAGGTGGCAGGCAGCAGGTGGCGTATCTTGATGTCTTTGGTCACGTCCAGTTGTTGTCGTCTGGAGACGATGGAGTCTGGCATGTGTCTGATCTCACGCGGCGTACCTCTGCTCCCTTAGCAGGTGGTACGGCTCTGATTGGATATCAGTGGCTGCAAACAGGATCGCAGCAAATTATCTATATCGATCAAGCGTATCACATCCAGGAACTGACCAGTGTTGACGGGACTAACTGGCAGGTTACTGATCTTACCAACCTGACGCATACGGCTGTTTCAGATGGGACTGCCTTGACCGCTTTTATCTGGACGCGAGCTGCCGAGGAGCAGGTTGTCTATGTGGATGCGCATCGACATATTGTGGATCTCTCTACAACTTCAACTGGTACATGGCAGAGTATTGATCTCTCGGAGACATATCACGCACCGCTATCGAACGGATCTGTGCTTGTAGGTTATGAGTGGGGCGTCAATGGAACTATGCAGATTGATTATATCGATAATCGTAACCACATCCAGGAATTGTCAGACTCGCTGCAAGGGAAATGGACACTAAGCGATGTGACAGCAACGACAAACAGTCCTGTGACCAATGGACAGGCTCTGGCAGGCTTCGATTGGATACAGGGTGGAGCTCGCATTCTGCTTTATATCGATGGCAATAAGCATATCCAGGAATTATCGCAACTCCCTCAAGAGAACTGGAACGAAGCTGATGTAACTCAGCTTACATCCTCACCTCTTGCGAGTGGAACCGGCCTGATGGGATATACCTGGCCTGTAAATGGAAGCCAACTGGTTGTGTTTATGGATACAACTCATCATCTACAAGCATTATCTGATATTGCTAATGGTAGCTGGCGCAAGGTAAACTGGTAGTAGCAGATAGAGATTATCTGCTCAACAACCTTTTAAATGACTTCGACATTTTTATAGTCCTATGAAGAAGGAGAATTTCTATGGCGATTCGTAAGGCAGATGCAGAGTGGCGTGGCGATTTACAACAGGGACAGGGTACTGTACGCCTGGGTAGTGGAGCGTTCGAAGGGCAGTACTCTTTTCGCTCACGTATGGGCGATGGCTCAGGAGGAACCAATCCTGAAGAACTGATCGGGGCTGCCCATGCTGCTTGCTTTTCCATGGCGTTATCTGCGGCACTGTCCGGTGCAGGGCATACACCAACCAGCGTCCATACGACTGCAAGCGTTCATTTCAGTCCAGTTGAAGGTGGCTTTGCCATTAATCCCATTGAATTGACCACTGAGGCTGTTGTGCCTGGCATCGATGATGCGACCTTCCAGAAGTTTGCCGCCGACGCAAAACAAAATTGTCCTGTCTCGAAGGCTCTGGCTGCTACCGATATTCGTTTGAATGCGACTCTGCTAGAAGGATAATACTGGCGGGATCGTTCGATTTCACTGCTATAGCGCAGACAATACAGTTATACCGTATTGCCTGCGCGTTTATTTTTGTGGGCTGTTTGATGATTGTGGTGCTTGCTAGTGCGTGTGTGAATGTACATGCTCGTGATCATGCGTATGACCATCGTCATGATCGTGGCTATGTGGTTGTCCCACATAAGGCGCGTGAGCGTCGATGATACCTGGACGTTGTGCCGTGGGAATGGCTAGTTGTTGCTCAAGCCAGCCGATAACGGTATCCAGCCCTGTTTCATCTTTGAGATTCGTGAAGACAAATGGTCTATCTCCACGCTTGAGCCGAGCGTCGCGCTCCATCACCTCAAGTGAAGCACCGACATAGGGAGCCAGATCTATCTTGTTAATGATTAATAAATCCGAGCGCATGATGCCAGGACCACCTTTGCGAGGAATCTTATCGCCGCCAGAAACGTCGATCACGTAGATAGAGACATCCACCAGCTCGGGACTAAATGCCGCCGCCAGATTATCTCCACCACTTTCGACAAAGATCAATGCCAGATCCGGAAGGCTCTCCTCTAGATCAGCAATGGCCTCCAGATTCATCGAAGCATCCTCGCGGATCGCTGCATGTGGACATCCACCTGTCTCGACGCCCCGAATTCGCTCTAAGGGCAGCGTTCCCTGACGTTGTAGAAATTCGGCATCTTCCAGCGTATAAATATCGTTTGTGACGACCGCCAGGTTATAGCGCGGCCAGAGATGCTTGCTGAGACGGTCCACTAGCGCTGTTTTTCCACTGCCCACGGGACCAGCGATCCCCACACGAAAGGCTCGTACAAAGTTTGTGTCTGTCATAATTGTATCCTTCGTTTATCACATTATGGTACATGCATGTAGCGTCGCACGCTGGCGTGCGATGTCCCACTCGACGTACGATCAGGCAGGCCAGCGTGGCTCGCCAAAACGCTGCTGTTGCGTGCGATATCCCACTCGATGTACGATCAGGCGGGCCAGCGTGGCTCGCCAAAACGCTGCTGTCTCGTACGATGAACTGGACATTGTGCCCTTGGGCACAACGCTACGTTTGGGGTCGATAATCCTTAAAAGAGAAAGTAGCGCTGAGCAAGAGGCAGTGCTTCTGCTGGTTCGCAGGTCAGCAGCTCGCCGTCCGCTCGTACTTCATAGGTCTCCGGATCGACTTCAATCGTGGGTGTGGCATCGTTATGGATCATATTAGCTTTCCCGATGGCCCGACAATTCTCGACCGCTACCGCTTGCTTCTGTAAACCTATCTTCTGTGGTATACCCGCTTCGAGAGCAGCTTTAGAAACAAATGTCAGACTTGTAGCCGCCGTCGCGGCTCCAAATGAGCCGAACATGGGACGATAAAGGACTGGCTGTGGCGTTGGTATGGAGGCATTGGCATCGCCCATCGCGCTCCAGGAAATGAAGCCTCCCTTGACGATCATCTCTGGTTTCACGCCGAAGAAGGCAGGCTTCCAGAGGACAAGATCTGCCAGCTTGCCTGGCTCAATCGAGCCGATCTGATGGGCGACCCCATGAGTGATCGCTGGATTAATGGTATATTTGGCAACGTAACGCTTGACGCGAAAATTATCATTGCGACTGGAATCCTGTGGCAGAGCGCCGCGCTGCACCTTCATTTTATGAGCTGTCTGCCAGGTACGCGTGACGACCTCACCGATCCTCCCCATCGCCTGTGAGTCGCTGGAGATCATGCTAAAGACGCCCAGATCGTGCAGAATATCCTCCGCTGCGATGGTCTCCGGACGTATGCGACTTTCAGCGAAGGCGACATCCTCGGGCACCTGGGGATTGAGATGATGACAGACCATAAGCATGTCTAGATGCTCCGCAATTGTGTTGACCGTATACGGTCTGGTCGGGTTGGTCGACGAGGGCAAAATATTGCCGTAAGAGGCGATACGGATGATGTCTGGCGCGTGTCCTCCGCCAGCTCCTTCGGTATGATAGGTATGGATGGTGCGCTTCCCAATCGCGGCGATGGTATCCTCTACGAAGCCAGCCTCATTGATTGTATCTGTATGAATCGCGACCTGTACATCATATTGATCGGCCACCTTCAGGCAGGTATCGATGGCGGCAGGCGTTGTTCCCCAGTCCTCATGCAGCTTGAGCCCACAAGCGCCAGCGCGTAATTGTTCCGCCAGTGGCTCCTCGGTTGAGGTATTGCCTTTGCCCAGGAAACCGAAGTTGACCGGCCAATGCTCGATCGATTGCAGCATTCGCGCCAGATTCCAGGCTCCGGGAGTGCAGGTGGTGGCATTGGTCCCGGTTGCAGGCCCTGTACCGCCGCCAATCATCGTGGTGATACCGTTCGACATGGCTTCATAGATCTGCTGCGGCGCGATAAAGTGAATATGAGAATCGATGCCACCGGCTGTGACAATCATATTTTCGCCCGCGATAACTTCTGTGCTGGAGCCAACAATCAGAGCGGGATCGACGCCATCCATCGTATCAGGATTGCCCGCCTTGCCCACTTTGACAATACGTCCATCTTTAATCCCGATATCGCCTTTGACGATGCCCCAATGATCAATAATGATCGCATTGGTAATTACCAGATCCAAAGCTCCGTTCGTCCCCTCACGCGTGGCGCGGCTGCTCTGCCCCATGCCATCGCGGATCACCTTGCCGCCTCCAAAGGTGATCTCGTCGCCATAGACGGTGTAGTCCTGTTCGATTTCAATGATTAGCTCGGTGTCTGCCAGACGTACGCGATCGCCAGTTGTCGGACCATACAGATCCGCGTACGTCTGGCGGGAAATATGCAAGCTCATACCGATGATGTCCTCTCATCTTTGATTGCAGTCATAGTGAACTACCCGAAATATGCAAAAAGTAAGATTTTTTCTACCTCTTTAGTATACCATTCTGATAAGAGCCATACCTCCCTCATGCATCTCGTAGCCAATCAGGCTAACCGGGCAATTGGGCGTATGGCTCTTAAAAAGATTGTGGGATGCTTTACTCATCACTTCAAATTCTTTGAAAGGGATTGTGGCTTTTTGATGTCAAATGGGTGCCTTATCTTTATGGCTACTAACTGTAGTATTCACTTCTTGCTCAACCAGATGCACGATATCTTTAAAACTGTCCAGCTCTGTTTCACTCATGATTCTTGGCATGAAATCGACCATGCAAAGTGTGCCAATTGCGTATCCGCGTGGTCCGTGCAACGGGTAACCTGCGTAGAAGCGAATAAATGGTGGCCCGGTGACCAGGGGATTTTTGGCAAAGCGTGCATCCAGTGTAGTATCCATGACAATCATTGGCTGATTGAGGATGATCGTTTGAGCGCAAAAGGAGATATCTCTCGATGTTTCTGAAAGTGCCAGCCCCTGGCAGGCTTTAAACCATTGCCGTTTGACGTCAATTAAGCTGATGAATGCCACAGGGACGTTATAGGCCGTTCTAATGTGGCGAATGAAGTGATCAAAACGCTCTTCTGCTGGTGTATCTAACAGTCCAAGTGAATAGAGATCTTCGAGTCGCTCTTTTTCATCTGCTGGTATTAGTGCCTTCTCTTCTGTCATGATAAACCTTTCTTTGGTTGAATTTTCGCTGAGCACGTCACCCTGCTCGCGTTTTGTAATCGGCATTGACTTATCAAACAATGAGAGAATGAATCTCAGTATTTGTGAAACATCGGACCTCTTTTCTCTGTATTCCAAAAACGTTCTAGCGCACAAAAAAGAGTCAGGTATTGATAGAATCTCTAATTAGGGGTATCTATGATGTTCCAATGCGGAACAGTGGCAATTACTTTTTGGAGAGCGGTAATCACGGATGGATCGAACTGTGTACCGGCAAAGCGCTTGAGCTCTCTGATCGCCTGCACTGAACTATTGGCTTTGCTATAGGAGCGGCCCATCGTTAATACGCCATAGACATCGGCAACCGTAATAATGCGTGCTTCCAGAGGAATGTCCTCGCCACGCAGATGATCAGGATACCCCTGCCCATCCCAGCGTTCATGATGTCCGCGGATGGCTGGCGCTAGCGTGCGTAGCGCCGGAATGCAACTGATCACCTGTGCTCCTATAGCAGGATGAGTTCTCATAATCTCCCATTCCTCAGGCGTCAATTTGGATGGCTTGCGTAGTATGGCATCCGGTATAGCAATCTTTCCCAGATCATGCAGGCGAGCTGCCAGGCCGATCATGTGTGCGCTGGCAGCGTCTATACCCATGATCAATGCGATCTGTATCGCGAGTAGGGCCACGGCTTCTGTATGTTCGCCTGTGCATGGATCACGCATATCCAGGAGCGTCGCAAATCCTTCCGTTGTGGCATCAATCATTGTTTCTTGATAGGTATTTGCTATCATATCCTCGTCATCCAGGGGTGCTATAGTGTGGTCAGATGCTGCATGAATCTGATTTCGGCCCATCTTCTTGGCCGTATACATAGCGTTATCGGCTGCATCTATCAGCCCGGAGCAATCGGTGGCATCCTGTGGAAAGGCTGTCACCCCGAGTGAGCAGGTGAGGTGATTTCCACCTGTGGCGACAAAGATATGGTGTGCGATCTGCGTGCATATTCGCTCGGCGACAAGACGCGCATCTTTCTCGCATGTCTTGGGCAGTAGAGCCATAAATTCTTCACCACCCCAGCGACCAAGGATGTCCTCGCTACGTAGACACTGTTGGACTTTATGACCAAACTCATGGAGCGTGGCATCTCCAGCCAGATGACCACAGACGTCGTTGACACTCTTGAAATGATCGAGATCTATAAAAAGGAGACTACAAGGCTGTTGGTTCTTGAGCATGTTTTCTAACTTTTGGGCCAGGGCGCGATGGTTGAACAGGCCCGTGAGGGGATCGGTAACGGCCAGCATGGCCAGCTCGTCGTGTGCCTTCTGTAACTCGGTATTATATCTCTGCATTTGCTCATGAACAGCAATCAAGCCTATACGTGCATGAGAGAGGGATACGGCAACTGATACCAGTTGCCCTTGCATAATATTAAAACTTGCGGCCATTGCGCCGACCTCGTCATAGGAATGGACCACGATCGGTGGAATATCAATCTGTACTTGCGCCGCTTCCAGATCGCCTCTTTGTAACGCGTGCATGGCTACAACGAGATCTGTCAATGTACCACGTGTCAGCCGATCGGCCGCCTTGGCGACTTCGCCGACGGCGTGTCCGATCATACCGGGCAGAATAAAGCCAACTGCAAGGGTCAGGATGGCAGAGGCGACGAAAAAATCTTCCAGAGTGGTAATCAGTTCGATATACGATCTACTGATATAATGGATGGCAAGCAGATATCCCACACTATCTAATGATAGGACAACGAGCATTGAGCCTGTGAGCTTGAGATGTAACGAATGCAAGGAGATATGTCCACCCACCAGATGCCGATCGTTCCAACGCCGTAGAGCGTAAAGGAGAGATCCTGAGTAGGTGAGGGTAAATCCGGCAATCACTGTGGGCAGGCCAAACTGCTCAAAGCCGAGTATGGTGGAGAGACACCAGATGCCTGAAGCAAGCAGTCCCAACATGATAGTGCCTCGCGGTGCGCGATATGGTCGCGCCATGGCAGGTTCATTACGCCGTAGTAGCCAGACAGCAACATTTGGCAGGCAGATGCCTATCAGATAGGTTAGATTGGCAGCAGCAATTACCCAGGTGGGATCACCAGTCAGCAAGAAAATAATGGCCATGCCTGCGGTTAACAGGGTTGCTACCCAGGGCGTATCTGTCGGTAGGCGACGTGCGAGCACAAGTGGTAGCAAGCCATCCTCCGCTAATTGTGAGAGTGTACGGGCAGCTCCGGCTAGAGGTTGTAGCGTTCCATGGAACATATTAAATATCATAAACCAGATAGTGACCGCTCGTGCCAGACTGCCAAACCATGGAGCATAGGTTGGTCCGAGCGTTTGTGCCAGATTGCCGATTAAGGGCGTTGGGCCGAGTACTCCAAGCCAGATGACAGGGAGAAAGATGAAATAAATAGAGGCCATGGCTCCGCTGGCAAAGATGGCGCGAGGGACATTTTTATTGGGGTTGATTGTCTCTCCGACATGACAGGTTGCTGCCTCAAAGGCTGGAGCTGCGAAGCCGACCAGATAGAGACCCGCCATGGCGCTGGTTAAAGAACCGAATAGCCCAGGAAATGGACTGATGAGCTGAAAATTGACTGCCTGCTGCCAATCAACCTGACCACTCAAGACCGGGATTAATCCTGATAGAAAGGCCAGTAGCGCCGATGCGCTTGCCAGAGGGATAGCCAAGTAATTTACCCAGCGGATCCCGCAGAGATTAATCAGCGTAAAGAAGAGTACTAACAGCGTGGCCAGTAAAGGTACTGATATGTGAGGGAGATACCACTGCGAGATAGCGCTGGCTGATAAGATAGCGGTGAGTCCACAGGTTGGCACCCATCCCCACCAGTAGCAGACGCCAGTGAGATTGGCAAGTACTGGGCTATAAGGCCGAAAGGCTTCCGCGCATGTGGCGGCGATGCCTCCAACGCGATTAGGCCACATCAGCACAAGTTCTGTCCAGCCTGGGGCCGCTGCCCAACCCAGCAGTAGGCCAAGGATCAGGAGCGGAATGGCTGCGCTCCCCTGTCCCATGATTAATGCACCCAGTAAAAAGAGACTCTGGTTGCTTCCACCCATCGCCAGCGAGGTTGTTCCGATCCAACCTATCGTGCGCGGATGAGGGGGGAATGGTTGAGTGATCTGACTCATGATAGTTATCTCTACCCTTTCGTATCGGCGGTCACTGCGTCAGAGTCTATCGTTAATTGCATGTATACTGGGGGCTCCTGGCTACAACTGGCTGATGGCATCTTCGACCGTATTGGCCAATGGAAAAATTTGATCGAAATGCGTCAGCCGAAAAATACGCCGTGCATCTTCCCCTTGCGGCAAGATCAGCCGCAACGTTCCATCTACGGTACCGACGTACTTGAGCAGCCTGACAAGAATGGCCAGAGCCGCGCTATCCATAAAGGTGACCTGCGAAAGATCAAGCACAAAATGCTTGACCTCTTCTTTGCGAGCCTGTTCGATCTGTTCCTGCATGGGAGGAAGCGTGAAGACGTCCAGCCGTCCCGCAAGCGAGAGTAATCGATATTTTTTTGCATGTTCCTCTGTCGTTATCTGCATTGCTTCATCCTTTCTTTGCGTCGTTATGCGCTTGCGAAATACTTGATTAATGACCAACAATTTTTATTCTCCAGGCGTTGATAACTTACCGTGTCGACCAGTTGTCGCGCCAGGAAGAGCCCATACCCATGAATTTGAGCCTCTTCGAGGGTAGGTTCTGTGGTTTGACTTTCATCAAACGGGATGCCATCATCCATTAAGTTGATTTTCAGATAGCGTTCATCTGGGTCGAGTAATAGCGAGACAGAGATACGCCCGAGCGTCGGATTATTCTTATAGGCATGTAAGGCACAATTGGCGTAGATCTCGTGGACGGCTAGCTGGATGTTGTAAATCGTTGCCTCTGGATTGGGAAGATGCTTCATGTGTGCCAGTAGAGGCGGGATGCAACTACCCAAGACATTTAAGTATTTCAATGAGGCTGGAAAATCCAATTGAATGCTATCATCCAGTTCTGTCTGCAGCGTCTCATTGCGCTCTGTTTGCGTGCTCATGATTATTTCCTTTCATAATGAAGAGTGTTTGATCATCCATCTGACTGGTACCGGCCGCAAAGCGGCTGATGATCTCCTGAAGCTGAGTCCCTATCTGATAGGTGGGAAGATGAGCCAGGTCCTCTACGGCTTTGATTAAGCGTTCATAGCCAAACATCTCGCCGTCAAGATTCATACATTCATTTAAGCCATCGGTTCCAGCGAGCAGGACATCGTTGGTATGAAAGGATATCGTGTGCCTGGCGCATGGACTTACCAGGACCACTCCTACTGCGGTGCTATCGGCGTAGAGCAAGGTCGCCGGTCCTCCTGCCGGACAATAGATGACAGGTGAATGGCCGGCATTGGCATAGGATAGCTCATCTGTTGTTCCGTCATAGCAACCCACGAATACGGTTGCAAACATGCCTACTTCCGTAAAGTCGTCGTAAAGATCCTCATTCACGCGCCGCAGGATTGTTTTTGGATCCATGACAGGGATAAAACGTGCGGCTGCGTGGAGCACAATCCTTGTCATCGCCATAAACAGAGCCGCAGATAGCCCTTTACCACTGATGTCGCCAACTGCAAAGACAAAGGGGCGATCCTTTGAAACGGTAAAATCGTAGAAATCTCCGCCTACCTGGGTTGCGGGACTACTACTGGCAAAGATATCCAGTCCGACCACCGTGGGAAATGACTGCGGTAAAAGTTGGAGTTGGATATTGGCAGCCATATCGATCTCCATTTTGAGCTGGGCCTGAGCGATTAATTCTGTGGCGGAGCGTTCAAACTTTGTTTGTATGGTTATAAGCTGTGAAAGAAGGACCGCATCAGTCTGTAAGCGGCCTTTGCGGGCTGGCCCCAGTACGCCATTGCCCAGGACACCAATCTTGCCAACGACCTGTCCTTCCTGGACGATAGATGCGAAAACAACGGCCTTATAATCTCCACAATCGCTCAGCGTGGCTCGGGCTGATTCTGGCCAGCATACGAGTAGCTGGTCGCTCCAGATGCCAAACGCGTGTACACCCAGTGCCAACCACGATTCAGCAAGCTCGTCAAGCGTGGCGCGTTGCATTGTAAGTGTATGGCGGAGAAGGTTATCAGACTCTTTATAGATCATCATACCGACACGTATCCTTTTATGCTACGGGTTGTTGTGCACGCTCAATCGCTTCTTCTTGCGTGTCGCAGATCGTAAAGACACTATCCAGGCGTGTCAACTCGAAGATAATATGAACCGTTTGCTGCATCTGGCAGAGTATGAGCTCGCTGTGCAGTTGTCGGCAGCGTTTCATCCCTATGACCAGAGCCGCCAGCGCTGTTGAGTCGATAAAGTTGACTTCGGAAAGATTCACTATGATATTGCGTTGCTGTTCATCGCTCTGCGTCTTTTGCAATAATTTCTCAACTGCTGGCGCTGCGTAAGCATCGAAGCGGCCATTGAGTTTGAGCACTGTAATCTCGTTTATTTGTTCATTGGTGATGTCCATTGCAGACTCCTTTTTTCTTGTTGCCCACTGCCATCGGTTAGAAGTTGGAAGTGGAATAGGTACCAGTCGACGATGTCGTCGATGGGCAGACCGCTGGCGGCTGCATAATTTTGCTGTCCAATAGCTTCGCGCTCGTTATGGTTATCCAGTAAAGAGGCGATTGCCAGGGCCAGGCCCAGCATGTCCTCAGGCTCAAAAAACTTGCCCGTATAGCCCTCGGCCTGAATCACATCGGCCAGATCGCCGATGCGTGGCAACACGACTGCTTTACCATACTGTCCTGCTTGATGCAGCACTCCTGAGCTGCCAGTTGTACTTACGTAGGGGAAGACTACAACGGTAGCCTGCTGAAAGAGTTTCGTCACCTCCTGTTCTGGCACATATCCTGTAAATTGCAGGTTAGCGACGTGCGCGTAACATTTCTGTAAGGATGCCAGATAGCCAGGCGTATTAGGATGATCGCTGCCAGCAATGATCAGCTTTAATGAGTTCTCTCTTTGCGATTGCAAGGTTTGAAAGGCCTCAATCAGCATTTCTAACCTCTTATAGGTGCCAAATTTACCAAATGTCAGGATAATCGGCTTCTCGACAATCTCTTTAAAGTCAGGTGGTGGCAACTCTTCGAATGCGCCATGGGGAATCAGTATCACGTTATGTGCTCCATAATATTTCTCCAGATGGTCGACATAACTTGGTAGGGTGACCGCAACCGATGTACTGGTAAGCAAGAGGCGTGTACAAAGCACTCCAAAGAAACGTACCAGCGGCTGTGATGCCTTGCTGACTCCAGCTTGATCCAGATTAATGGTATCTATGAGATTGTGCAGGAGTACCATCGTGGGAAAGCCTAAACGTGATGCCAGTACAGGAGTCATTAAGCCCAGAAACGCAGCCGCTTTGCGGGAGCCAAAGGTGGCAAAATGCACGTTAAAGAGGACCACATCTGGTCGTTCTCTGATCAGCATGGCGAGAATGCGTGCGACATTTTTCTTGGAATTGAAGCGCCAGCACGGTAGGATACGCGTTAAAGGGAACTGCCCGCCGCCAGGGTTGGGATTCGGATATGTTTGATTGGCAGGGAGTTCATCGGTGAGCAGGAGGATCTCATCGACTGTCGTCTTCTGTTGTAAGAAGCGCACAAAATGATACGCATACTCGTTGAGACTACCCGTCCCGGGTGGATAGGTTGAGACCATGGAGATGCGCATCTTTGCCATACGCGTATAGATCCCACGCAATGTATTGAATTTGATCACGAACAGGTCGCGCAAAAATGTATGTGAGACACGGAATGGATCGACCTTTGAAAATGGAGCATCGATCCACTGGACTGGTATCTCTGCAAGGCGATAGCGCCATTTGTTGGCCAGATAGAGGATTTCGAGATCAAAAGAGAAGCCCTTAATCGTTTGTGCCGTAAAGAGTCTGATGGCGGCATCTCGTTTATACAATTTGAAGCCGCATTGAGTATCTTTGATCTTGAGATGAAAAAAGGTGCGTACCAGCAGGCGCAATGAGTTGCTCAAGATTTTCCGTACCATACTCTTCTCGGCCTCCTGGGCTCCCGCGGCGGCCCGAGAGCCAATCGCAATGTCATAATCCTCATCTATGACTTTGTGCAGGAATGCTCCAATTTCTTCGACCGGGGTAGAGTTATCGGCATCGGCAAACAATATATATTTGCCGCGTGCGTGGAGCATGCCTCTTTTTACCGCACTTCCCTTGCCCTCGTTCTTTGGTGCTTGTAGGATGTGTAAGTTCTTAAAATCCAGAGCGCGTAGCAGACCCAATGTATCATCGGTAGAGCCATCGTCCGAGACAATCAACTCCCAATCTATTCTCCTATCGGCCATACAGGAGGCAAAAGCACCGATCGTCGGCAGGATACGCATCTCTTCGTTGTAGGTGGGAATAACAATGGAGAGACAGGGTGCCTTTTCATTAAGTGTTCTTTTCCAGCGTTCATAGGTGTGATACGACATGTATCTCCCATTCCCTTCTTCATGCACTCTTTTTTACATCTCTATGGATACTCACATCTTCGTCGCGGTGTAACCGGCCTTGACTTTATTCTTTCGACACTGATTGATATATGGATCAATTTATAGTGTTGAAAAATCCAAGCCAGTAAATGGAATCCAGTGACGTGGAAAGCCACATATGGATAAATAAATAATCATATCCGTGACCTTTGCATCCAGGTGTATGTATATATACACACAGTGCATATGGGATGTCAAACTCTATAAAAAGACCTATCTCAATCTATTTATATTAAGGTAGAGCATGATCATATCGATCTTTTGTTCTGGCAGTGCTGCCTGGGAGTGATGTACGTTATATCTCTACCTGCGCATGTTTGGTAATCGCATAGCGCTGCTTGACTATGAGATCCCAGGTGAGCATGATGACTGCCAGCACGGCCATAAGAACAACCTGAACCATCACTACTTGTGCCAGACTTTGATGATAGAGTAGTAAGCCGATGACCTGAGCTATGGCCCCGCCAAGTACGATATAGTTGCCTGTTCCCGCTCCGAGAGAGAGATAATAGCTGGCGAATGCTGACGCCAGAGCATAGAAGGCTGTGGCCAGGGCATAGAGCCAGAGCAAAGAGGCAATGGATAGGTACGCTGCACCAAACAGTATGAGCACGATCTGGTTGGGGATGGTATAGCAGAGTAGAACTAATATGACTGAGATGAATGTAATCATGATGCTCATAAGCCAGAGCCATGGTCGGTGTGGTTCTCCACGTTGATAATGTCTGGCAACGATGGGGAAGAGCACCACCACCAGTGACCAGGTTGCGAAATAAACCATTCGTCCAATCAAGGCTAGAGCCACATAATGACCGGCGTCTTCGGATGAGAAGAAGCGTTTCACCACCAGGATATCGCTGTTGGCAATAATGATCTGTCCTAGTAAGCCCAGCATCACAGGAGCAAAATAGATCAAGAGCCTACGCTGCTCAAGGCGAGCGAATTTGGGATGGATGGATGGCAATGCATGCCTCGTGCTACGCGTTGGCAGCCAGCCAGCTACGAAGGAGAGAACAATGACGGCGACCAGTCCGTCAATGGATAAGCCTAGCAGTAAAGCGACCAGTGCGCCTCCCAGACGGGTCCACATCTCTAACTGGAGACTGAGCGCCAGCCGTCCGAAGCGGGCGCGTCCCTGGAGTATGCCACGCTCAATAGCCAGCACAAAAAAGATTGGCAGGCCAACAGCCAGAATGGGAAAGGACCAGAATGAGTGCATATGGAATAGTTGCTGCAAGGGACGCGCACATACTATTAAAAGAATGGCTGTGATACTCCCTATGACCAGGGCGACACGTAGTGCCCAGGTTCGCAATGACGCTAACTGTGTCAGATCCTCGTGCGCACTGGAGACTGCGGCAAACCAGGCAATGGTAGTGCTGAGTGCCGTGGTCACAAACGTTAGCATCAACAATAAGGTAACAACCAGACTGAGGTCGGCGAAGAGGACAGGTCCGAGCCAACGTCCAACCAGCAGATTGAAGAGGTAGTTTCCTAGATTCACAAAGGTACTGCTGAAAAAAAAGAGTCCACTTTGCACGAGCAATGGGCGCTCATGCAGGGCCGCAATGGGATGGCGACAAAACGTCTTGATGGAAAAAATGGGTGCTACACTCATCTACAATCTCCTCCTACTCCTGCATCAAATTGGCTCCATCCGTTTTTACTGTAAATCAACAAATAATATAAAGGCAGCAATGAATTTTATGAAGATAAATCTGGTTGAAATATATATAACATATATTTGTTTTCTTTGTCAAAAACGATTATAAGAACAGCAATGCTATACTTTATTAAGAGGGTAAAATAAGGACCACGATATCTCGCTAACAAGTCCTGTTGAACGGAAGGAGTATGCAAGCATGAAGAGAAGAGTTCAGAGAGGCCTGTTATGGCTCTGTATTGCCATCATCTTGCTTGAAAGTGGTTGGGGCCTGAGTACAGCCTCAGGGAACGCGTTTGTGCCTCTCTTGAGTAGGGCCGAAGTTGTTTTTACACACCATCGTCTTCTCACTCGTGTGCATAGTCTGCGCTATGGAGTTAGCGGGAGGCGGTTAGAAGATGTATCTGTGGGCAAAAGTGCTTTGAGATCTCCTGTGGTGACGCCAGGTGTGACACGTGAGCACTTTGTGACAGCCCATGGAGGCAGTATGCTGCTTGATGGTCAAAAGTATCAATTCACCGGCGTCAACTATTATCCCAGGGCCACACCCTGGAATAAGTTCTGGCTGAACTACGATGAACATCTGAGTGATAGCGATTTTGCGTTATTGAATAAACTCCATATCACAGCAATTCGCATTTTTCTTCCTTTCTACGAATTTGGTGGAGCTCAAGTAAGTAATCCCCCGAGCGTTGCGGCGGACCCATCTATTCAGATTGTCAGCAACCCATTGGCAAAAATCGGCGACCTCCTGCGTTCAGCCAGAGAGCATCAACTTCATGTAATCATGACACTCTTCGATCTGCACTCCGACTATCGCCAGTCTCACTGGTCACAGACCGATCAATATCTACAGACGATCCTCACGCATTTTCGCGCTGACTCCACTATTCTGGCCTGGGATGTGAAGAATGAACCGGATCTTGATTATAAAGCATCCACGATGGGACTCGTTGATAGCTGGTTGATACACATCATTCACCTGACGCATTTATACGATCCTGATCATCTCGTAACTATTGGCTGGTCGACACCAGAGGCCGCGCAGACGCATATTACGGGACTTGATTTTGTCTCGTTTCATTATTATCGACCGGTAGTGGATCTGCCGCAAGTTTACACTGCACTCAGGAAAGCCATCCCGGACCTGCCTATTCTGCTGACGGAATTTGGCCTCTCAACCTGGAACGGCAATGAGAATGCCAGGGGACATACCGAGCAAGAGCAAGCGCAGTACTTCATGCAACTGCTCAAGTACTGGCGTACAACCGGAAGCCCTGGCAGCTTTTTCTGGACACTTTATGATTTTAGCTCTATCCCGGCCGCTATCTTTGTCAATGATCCCACGCAGATTGAGATACAGAAGCACTTTGGTATTGTGCGTGCCGATGATACGTTCAAACCTGCTGCGACATTATTTACTCCTGTCGCTCAATTGCCTGAGTCCGCAGCTTCACCAACCTTTAACTGGCTCGAACCGCTGGGCATCCTGCTTGGCGTAACCCTGCTCGTATGCATTATCCTCTTCTTGCTGTGGAAATCACGCTCAAAGTAGCGTTGTACGATCTGGCTCACCATTGTTACGCGCCGAGATCCAGTTGCCTCGTATGAGCGGTGCCACTTGAGTTTAGGAGATAGGTTCATGTAGACCATCTTGAGAGATTGGCATCTCCAGTGTGCCACGGCTAAAAGCGTCGGCCAGACCCCAGCGTCCCGGTATATTATAAATATCCAGGCGACCAAAGTGGAGCGGTACCGCCGGATCAACAAATAGGCGCTCTCCAATCGGTTCCAGGCCCAGCAAGATGCGTATGAGCAATAAAGGTGCGCCCGTGGCCCAGGCCTGAGGGCTACAGGCGGTCGGATATTCGACAGGATATTTTGTCAGTTGACGCTGATAGCCTGCGAATGCTTCTGGTAAGCGCCCTTTGAAGAATGATGCAGCCTCAAGCATACTGACGGCCAGACGTGCAGCCTCCTCACGATAGCCATATTTCCAGAGTCCCCAGGCGATCAGGGAGGTGTCATGAGGCCAGACGGTACCTATATGATAGCCAAGTGGATTATATCCCCCTTCGGTTGTGGCCATCGTGCGTATTCCCCACCCAGAGAATAAAGTATCGCTCATCAAATGTTGCATACACTCCCCGGCCTTATCTGCATCCACGATCCCACTCCATAACAGATGCCCTATATTAGAGGTGAGGGCGTCCACTTTGTGACCATCACCGTCAAGCGCGAGCGCAAAGAAATGACGCTCTGGTAGCCAGAAATCTTGATTGAAACGTTGCTTGAGTGTCGCAGCCTCATCTTCTAGCTGCGAAGCCAGCGCTGGATCGTGCCAGAACTGGCGTGCCAGACGAGCGCAACGAACTTTGGCATCGTAAACATATCCTTGAATCTCACATACTGTACGCGGTAAACTCGATTGAGTGCCATCCGCAAAGAGGATCGAGTTCCATGAATCCTTCCAGCATTGGTTTTCCAGGCCAGTCTCCTTATTGCCTCGTTCATACTCAACATAACCATCGCCATTGCGGTCGCCGTATAATCTGATCCAATCCAGAGCGGCCCGCGCCTCCGCCTCGAGCTTGCACACAAGTTCGCTATTGCCACTCCACCGTTCATACTCATCGAGAAGGATTAGGAATAGCGGCGTCGCATCGGCCGAGCCAAAATAAGGAGAATGAGGACGCTCTTTGAAGGTCGTTAACTCGCCGTAGCGCAACTCATGCATGATCTTACCAGGCTCTTCATCGCAGAAGGCATTCTGCTTTGAGCCCTGCCAGAGCGCCAGCGCGAGCAGTGTCGTCTCGGCCAGTTCAGGCACAAATGGTAATGCCTGCAAACTGGTAATAATGCTGTCGCGTCCAAAGATACTCATAAACCAGGGGAGGCCGGCGGCAGGTAAGCTTTTTCCTGGAAATAGTAGAGGATAAAAGCGCAGTGCTGCTAAATCTATCAGACTTCGTTGATAGATCTGCTCCAACCATTTCCATTCGCAGGAGACCTGGGGCGCATTATTTTTCCATTGCTGCAGGCCGTTGATCATCTCCGGATGGAGGAGATTGCAGGTTGTCTTGATTGGTCCATCTATCACTTGTTGCAAGAGGACTGCTGGCGAAATCTTCACATCGATGCGTGTTTTCCACTCGCCATGTGGTGATATCTCAACTGAAAAGGTGATGCCTTTTTTATCAAATATAGGACGATTGGTAGCCGTAATCGAGGTCTCGCGTGTATACTGTTCACGCTGATAGCCCAGGATCAGCTCATTGCACTCAACATTGATACGCTGATACACCTGACCTTTCTTCTTGAGTGCATCTTTGACTTCAAAAAGATCGGCAAAGTCCGCCTCCGCCTCAAGTCGTATGGTTAGCTGGACCGCAATATTTTTGTGATTAAGGAGCGTGAGTTCCTCGTGAAAGCCGTCGCAGACGACGCGTTTTCTTATCACAGAGAGATCCGCATCGGTATAGGCGATTTCAGGTCCGGGAACCAGAAAAAATTGCACTGCAAAGTAGTCGAGATCATCGATGGATAGCACGCTGAGGCGAGCACCATCCACTGTCAAGAGCCAGTGTGAGAGGAAGCGTGTGTCATATGAGAACAGTCCCGTTGGCTCATGGGGAGAAGCTTCAATATCGCCGCACGAACTGCTCACAACGAATGTGTTGCCATCTAGAATATGCACCTGATTGGTACCCATTGTATAGCTTCTCCTCATTGGATCGATACCTTCACAAAAATAGCAGAGCCATGGAAAAGTATGCTGGATACATTCTATACATGGTCTTCTCCTAAACGGATCAACCAAAAGATGGAGCTTTCCTTACTTTCATGGATGATAAGAATAAGGTATTAGATCATTTGTGACAGCGGTGCAATGGGTACCGTGTAAAGTTTGGGGTTATGACACTTTTGCTGCTACTGATAGGTTAGCTATTTTTTAGTGTGCCATTCACCTTGCCGTTGTGTCCATAGATAATGCCAGCGCCGCCAAAGGGGACCAGATCCACTTCTTTCTCATCGCCGGGCTCGAAGCGTACGGAGGTGCCGGCGGCGACGTTGAGACGTAGTCCATAGGCTTGTTCGCGCTCAAATTCGAGTCCTTGATTGACTTCATAGAAGTGGAAGTGGCTGCCGACCTGTATTGGACGGTCGCCGAGGTTCTTGACGAGTAGCCGTGTTATTGGTCGTCCGGCATTGAGTTCAATGCTGCCAGCGGCGTCATTAAGCAGATATTCGCCTGGTTTCATGAATGTGTGCTCCTGTTTTTACTATTGGATGGGATCATGAATGGTGACGAGCTTGGTGCCATCCGGGAACGTGGCTTCGACCTGGACTTCGTGGATCATTTCGGCGATGCCGTCCATGACGTCATCATGACTCAGTATGGTGGTGCCGAAGATCATGGTCTCGGAGACGCTTTTTCCGTCGCGTGCTGCTTCCATGATCTCCGCCGTGATGATGGCGATGGCTTCCGGATAGTTGAGCTTGAGTCCTCGGGCTTGTCGCTTACGTGCGAGCTCGGCGGCGACAAAGATCAACAGTTTTTCTTGTTCGCGTTGTGTGAGTAGCAATGATCTCTCCTTTTCTAGCCTATCTCTTTGAGACGTGGCTCTCCATTGTTTAGTAGACTTTGCGGGGCGGGATAGCTTCCCGTCCATAGAGTGCTTGTGTGGCTCTGCGCCAGAATGTGAGCAGACCTGCTGGTAGCGCGGTACCACGCTTGCTCAGGGCGCGGATGACTAATCCATGAGCTGTCAGTGCGCTGACACCCCAGCGGATTTCGTCTGACACGGTTAATTGTTGGGCAATCGCGTTGAAATCTTTTTCTAGTTGAAGCCAGAATGCGGGTTCCAGGCCAACTTTGCAAATAAAGAAGCTACAGAAATAATTATAAGGACCTAGTCTGATCTGGGAAGATAGCCGTTGTTTTTGTGGTTCCAGCTTAACCTGCTCAATCGCAATAGGTCTTCCTGCGGCGGAGATCTCGCATCCTATCTGGAGCAGATCATAGTCAAAGAGTTCGCCACGAGCGGTCCGGCCGGGGGCCACCGTCTCCCACCACATCAGTCCCGCGCCTTGTGCGAGCTCGATGCTGGTGTGCTGGCGATAGCGAGCTCCGGCGAAAGGAATCAAGGGATCGGGGACATATTCGAGTAGTCCATTTTCGGCCACCTGGATCTGCGTGATTTGCTGCGCGTGTGCTGCTGCGGGCCGACTGCGATAGATACGTGTCGCGCTCGTTGACGTTATCTGAGCATAGGCATCTCTCCTGACATCGATATTGATTGCGAGTTGATCGCCTCCCAGGACGCCCCCCGAGATGTTGTGGAGATGAACCAGGGCTCCACCTGCTGGCAGCGGAAAGGCTCGGATGATCTTTAAGGGTGGACGCTGTTCGATAATCTGCACCTGAGTTTTTTCGCGCTCACGTTGATAGGTAAAATTCAGGTGCAATGCTCCCGTGACAGAGGATGTGTGTCTATGTGTCGTTTGAATTATGAATCAACTCGACTTTCTCAATGATTTTCTCAAAAATTCATGCATTGGTCTTGTAATGAAATTGTATCATTGGACAAATAACATTGTGCTTTTATCTACCTGTGAGGATTAGCTAATAAATAGTCGTGTTGGGAGCATGGGATGCCTCATACTGCCAATATCCAGCAGAGGCGTAAAGAGTGTCAACTCTGCCAGATCTTGAGCGGAATGGATGCTTGTCTCGGCGATCGTAGCAAGAGTAGTTTTCAGCCTCCAGACGATACTGCTGGCTTGCTGTTGTCCCAGGGGCAGTAAGCGCTGGCAGGTGGAGATCAGTCCGCTGAGCGCTTGCTGGAGGTAAGCAAGGAGCGTGGTCGTTTCATCAATCCCCAGGGTCGCTCCTACCAGACCGAAGGCGATACTATAATGGATATCGGTACGCTGCATTTTTGCGGCCTGGAGTGCTTGCTGGATACGTGGTGATTCTTCCAGGGCTCCCACGAGTTGTAAGAAGCGACGCCCTAACGTAGCGCTTGCCGTGCGGCTCTCGCGAGCCATTTTAAAGGCGCTCAAGTGTGTATTAAGGCTGAGCCATTGAGTTGTAAACTGCTCCGAGTCATCTAGCGCGGCCAGACGATAACCCAGACGGCAAAAAACGCCCTCTAATTCTCCATTGGTTGTCACATAGTCTTGAAGGAAAGCTTCAAGTTGCTCAACCGGGAGATTGTCCTCTACCGTGATGCTCTCCAGCCCAAACGAATGGGCGGTCGAGCCTATAGGTAGAGCGCTATCGGCCAACTGAAGTAATCGTAGAAAGGGCACTGTCTCAATATACATAGAATCTCATCACATCCTTGAAGAAAGTTGGTGCAGACCTTGATGTTTTAAACGAGAGACTCGTCTGTAATGTAGTGTAGCGCAGTGCTGAAAAAAATACAATTCTTGACCTATCCCCACGCACCAATGCTCGCTACCGTAGCGTCCAATATTGTGAAGATAGGAATAAAGCCCCTTTCGCCCATGGCGTCAACGCTCACCGACGTAGCGGCGCGGCTCTGCCGTGCTGTCTGTGACTCGTATGATTCGGTCCGGGGGCCGTCTCTCAATGGAACCCCATGAGGAGCGTTGTCGTGCGAGCTCCTGACAGCACGGCAGAGCCGCACCACTACGTCGGTGAGCGTTGAGGTGATGCTTAGCCGTTTGGTTTGAGTATCACTTTGATACAATGATCTTCTTTATTTTTGAAGAGCTTATAGGCATGTGGTACTTCATCCAGGCCAACACTGTGCGTGATGACAAATGATGGATCAATCTCGCCCTCTTCAATGCGCTTGAGGAGTGGTTGTAGATATTTATGGACATGTGTTTGTCCCATTTTAAAGGTCAATCCTTTAGCGAAAGCGGCTCCGAAGGGAACCTTATCCAGATAGCCTCCATACACGCCGGGGATCGAGACGGTGCCTCCTTTGCGACAGGCCTGGATGGCTTGTCGGAGCACGTGTGGTCGGTCTGTGGCAAAATGTGTCTGATGTTTGACATGTTCATAGGCTCCGATTGCTCCGGTGTTGTGAGACTCTAAGCCGACGGCATCGATACAGGCATCGGGACCACGTCCGCCGGTTGCCTGCTTGAGCAGCTCGACGACATCCTGCCCTTCGTAATTGATCACTTCGGCCTTGCTCTGGTCTGCTGCCATGCCCAGGCGGTCGGGAAATCTATCGATGGCGATCACGCGCTCGGCCCCGAGCAGATAGGCGCTCTGGATGGCGAATTGTCCGACCGGACCACATCCCCACACCGCTACTGTATCGCCGCGTTGGATGCCACAATTTTCCGCTGCCATATATCCTGTAGGAAAGATATCGGAGAGGAAAAGTACCTGTTCATCTGTCAGGCCATCGGGAACTTTGATGGGACCAACATCTGCGTAGGGAACGCGCACATACTGAGCTTGCCCGCCAGCGTAGCCTCCATACAGATGCGAATAGCCAAACAGGCCAGCTGCGGATTGTCCATACATGGCTTCAGCCATCCAGGCGTTGGGATTTGAGTTATCGCAGAGCGACCACATCTGATGTTCGCAGAAGTAGCAATGTCCGCAGGAGATGGTAAAGGGGACAACCACGCGATCGCCTGTTTTCAGATTATCCACGGCCTGCCCAACCTCGACCACTTCTCCCATGAACTCATGTCCCAGGATGTCTCCTTTTTCCATGCTTGGAATGTAGCCGTCATAGAGATGAAGATCGGAACCACAAATGGCACTGGTGGTGATTTTGATAATCGCGTCACGAGGATTTAAGATGGCTGGATCTGGAACTGTTTCGACACGTACATCATGTGCACCATACCAACATACTGCCTTCATAATCAAACTCCTTCTTCACTCATTATTTACTTTCTACCGTTCCCTGTTGGCTGGCCCTGCGTCGTAGGAATCTCGCCTGCTTCCATGATCTCTTTAAAACGTCGTAGTATTTCCAGCGTCTCGTATTCAGCCATAGTGGCCTCGAAAGGACCAGCAAGCTTATGAATATGATCGGGTTGGAAGAAATCGAGTTCAAGTGTCACAATTGTGCCACGGCCCTCGGCGGCAGGCTGGAAGCGTACCTGACCGGCGTTGGCGGTTGATGTCTCTCCGTGTACATGCCAGGCGATGAGCTCGGAGGGCTTATCGACGAGAATTTCTGAGTTCCATTCCAGGTTGGTATGGTCGGCGACCCAATGAGATGTTCTCTCACCAGTAAGGGTAACCGTCTCGATATCTGGTGTATACAACGGAGCAAGCTCGACGTTGCGCCAGAAGCTGTAGAGCTCAGAGGCATCGCGTTGAATGGTCTGGGCACGATGGACGCGCACTCCTTTGCGTCCGGGGATATGACTGACATTGGCCGAGATATTTGGTCCCGTATCGTTGATCTTCAGTGTTTTATAAAGAGCACTTTTTCCGCTGAGGCCACGATACGTTAGCGCCGCACCAATGATGGCAACACCAGCTCCAAGCCAATCTCGACGTAGGATGCCATATGCGAGTAGCGAACTTCCTCCAAGGGTAGAAATCCAGCGTTCCACAGGACGTATATTCGTCGCTGGTACTGGCTGCTGCTCTGTCCTGTCGGTTGTATTTATTCTGTTATTGGTGTGTGATTGAGTTGAAGCCATAACACATCCTCTTCTAGTACAAGATCATATCGATATACACATGAATTATTACCTTGATCTATCACTAGTACGCGGTGATTAGTTTTCTGGTTTCGTTAGCTTCCATTTATGCTTTATGTTTTTGACGCTTCTTACCTCATCAAATAGCTGCTTGCCCAGGTGTATTTAACATTATAAGTATGTTTTTGCGCCTTATCTTGATGAAAATTATCTAATCACCTGCACATTTTTTTGTAGATGCAAAATGACTTTTTTGCTCAATATATATAATGAGTGTAGGAAAATCATCTAAGGATTTTTGAAGATCATCGGCGAATATGGTGAGAACATGCTTATTTTAATGGGAGAGATGTGGAGGAGGAATACTATGTGTGAATCTAATTATCGTAGTGCGGGTGATAGTTTTCGGCCTGATCCATTATCATCTCAATATGAACAGTTTGCAGGGAAACCTCGGAAATATTGGCGTCAACGTCTCTTACTCTACCTTGTTGTGATGGTGGCGGCACTGGGTGGCTTGCTGTTTGGATACGATACGGCGGTCATCTCGGGGGCGATGCTCTTTTTGCGCGATCAATTTTCTTTGACCCCCTGGATGCAGGAAGTGACGGTAAGTACGGCGCTTCTGGGAGCTGCAATTGGGGCGCTGGGTGGCGGTAAGTTGAGCGATGCCCTGGGACGACGTAAGACGCTGCTGATAACGGCCAGTACATTTACTGTTTGTTCTTTGTGCACATCTTTATGCTCAAACTGGGGGATGTTTCTCCTTTTTCGTCTTCTGGTTGGCTTGAGTATTGGAGCCACGGCCAGCGTTGTGCCAGTCTACATTTCTGAGCTTGCTCCCTCGAATCTGCGCGGCGTATTGGTTAATTGCAATCAATTAGCTATGACAATTGGTATTGCGGCTGCATATTGGGTGGATCTCGCTTTTACCAATGCTCGTATGGGTTGGGCTCCTATGTACGCTGTCTCGGCCCTGACCGGCTGTGCTTTGTTTCTGGGCATGCTCTTTACGCTTGAATCTCCCCGCTGGCTGGCCAGTAAGGGACGCTGGCCGGAGGTGATTCTTGTCCTGAATCGCTTATGTAGTAATGAGGAGGCCGAACAAGAATGGAAGACTATTCGCGCTTCCTTTGTTGGTGGTCAGCAGCGAACCTCATGGAAGGTCTTGTTGCGTCCTGGACTGCGGATGGCTTTGCTGGTCGGTGTTGGCTTAGCGATCTTTCAGCAGGTGGTTGGAATCAATACCGTTATCTATTACGCGCCAACCATTTTTCAGTATGCTGGTTTTGCCTCCGCATCCAGTGCGATTCTCGCCACCAGTATCGTAGGAGTGGTGAATGTGATTACAACCATTTTTGCCGGTATGCTGGTTGACCGTGTGGGACGTCGTCCACTCTTGATTGGTGGTGTCTCTGCCATGGTGCTCTCATTGATTGCATTGGGAACCATTTTTGCACTTGGTCCTCAGCAAGCGGGATATCTCATTTTAATTGTGCTATTGATTTATGTTATTGCTTTTGCCTTGAGTCTGGGACCGGTCTTCTGGCTTATGTGTGCCGAGATTTTTCCGACGCATTTACGCTCTACAGGAGCCAGCATTGCCACCTTTGCGAATTGGAGTGCCAATCTGCTGGTCAGCATCACATTTTTGTCCTTGATCAGCCTGCTTGGCAAAACGTTTACTTTCTGGTTATATGCTTTAATGGGTGTTTTTGCGATTATCTTTTGTCTGGCTTTTGTGCCAGAGACGCGGAAGAAGAGCCTGGAGCAGATTGAGGCGTACTGGAAGAATGGCCGTAAATGGGAGACCCAGGAAATTTCAACGCCAGCATCCTCCTTGACCACCCTTCAAACGAAGCCTTAAAATCTTGTGGCAGATAAAACATAATCTGTGGGTGAGCGCATAAAAGTAAAAAAGATGATATCTCTTGCATCCCGGTAGATAAATCTGTTATCCAGGAGAGGCCTTGCAGGAGATATCACTTTATTATTTACCCTATTTTTTGCCAATCCTCAACTTTTGATCGAGTAGCAAGCAAGAGTGTTAGGCACCTTGGAAGAAATCTGCGTTGATTTTGATATACTGCTTCCACTCAGCAGGCACCGCAGATTCTTCGAAAATAGCTGTGACAGGGCAAGCTGGTTCGCATGCACCGCAGTCAATGCATTCGTCTGGATTAATGTACAGTTGCTCCTGGTCATCATATCCATCTTCGCCGGGTCCTGGATGGATGCAGTCAACGGGACAGACATCCACGCAAGAAGCGTCTTTGGTGCCAATACAAGGCTGGGTGATTACATAGGCCATAATGAAAAATCCTTTCAAGATTATCTATCAGGGAAGAATGAACCCTTCTTCCTATTATTGTACAATTCGCGCCCGGTGTAAATGTTATTTGGGAGATTTTTTCCTCGTCGGCTATTTTTGTTTCCCTTTACCTGATATTATACAATGAACCCCAGAGAAAAATCCTCTTTTCTCTATGAATAGTTTTTCTTCTCATGCATTGAGCGATGTTTATTACTCTCATACTAAAAAGATGAGGGGAGAGAATTATCAAAGTTCATATGTGCAGAGTAATTTAAGCTGTTCTTCGGTACTTCTTGTGGAAGAGATCAGTTTACCGTTGAGATTAAAATTGGATATGTCTTTTTTATTTGAAATGTAAAGGTAGCTGTTAGCAAGAAATAGCTTGATAAATAGATATTTTGTCCTAAAGGGGCTACTAATATCTTGCCTAAATTGCCGTGTTAGTGTTAGTGTTAGGATATCACGACATTCTATTCAAGGCAATCGATGCGCATGTAAAAATGGATGGTAAACATGTTTTGTATGTATTGTAAGGCGGCACGTGAAGAAAACGAATATCCATGTCATAATTGTGGTGCGCCTTCTCCTTTAGCAAAAAACCAAAAATCGAATCATAGAAATACGCCGTCTACTGCTTGGACACAATCCTCTTCTCCCTCTGCGGACTATGCTGTGCCACAGCTTTCTTTTGAGGATGCCTTTTCTTCCTCGACCTCGTCTGAGGCCAACCAGCTCGATTTTCCGACCCCTGATGAGATCCCTTCAGCTTTCTGGCCACAGTCTGATGCCTCACAGCGCTCTCAAGTATCGTCTGATGGCTTTAGTAACCGCTCGGGGCAGACACCTATTCCTGAGGGGCCTACAACGATCCCACAGCTTGATTTTGGCGACCCCATGCCTACTGACCTTCCTCCCCAGGAATCTTTCCCTGCTGCCGGACGATCATCCATGTTGCCTGCACTTTATCAGCCGCAGCCTACGGGACAGCAGCCCACGCTCTCGCTGCAACTGGTACCTGAACATGCTATCCAGCATTTGCTGCCAGAGATCCCTGATCAGGAGGATGGCGTACATATCCCGGCAACCTATACCACTCCCCGTCCACTTATCTCTCGCAAGCGTGCCATCAATGGCTTTATCAGCGTTATGCTCATGATCGGCCTTCTCTGTGTCGGCAGCGCGTATCTGGTCAAGAATAGCAGTATGCTGCAAGCTATCGGCATTGGTCGTTCTATCACGAACATTGCGCCCACTCCACAGCCCAAACTGCCTGAGCCACCCAAAAGCCAGGTCTCTGGTCCTGCGATTGCCAATATCCCTTCGTCTGCGACCTCATCGCGCTATGATCCAAAGACACTAGAGCCTACGCTCTCTGTACAGGATTTCACTGTCAACCAAACGGTCTATGTGACCTATACCGTGCAACTTACCAAGCAAGATGGACAGGTCTCCGCAAAGTGGTATACCAATAATCAGATTTATTATACGCAGACAAGCGCTATGATCAGGGTGAAGGACTTGAAAGCCAACGAGAATCGAAGCGGCTTGTTTGAGATGCGTTTTATCAACCCTGCTGAATGTAAAGTAGAGCTGTGGTGGAACAACCGGCTAGCCACAACTATGTACTTTGTAGTTCGTTGACCACTATGCATAGACACATATCTATCCAAGGCGGGCGCTTTTTCTCTCTTTGACTTTTTGTGCATGCTGACGTCTTATGTTAGTGTTAAGATTTTATTTCACAGAGAGAAACGTAAAGCGCTTGATGCTTTCGGGAGTTATATGTGGGACTCAAAGTAGAACATATTAATAAATCCTTTGGATCTTTTCACGTTATCAAAGATTTATCGATGGATGTGAAAGAAGGCTCCGTTTTTGGTTTGCTTGGTTCCAATGGTGCCGGTAAAACGACAACGATGCGGATGATTTTAGATATCTTTCGCCCTGATAGTGGCAGTATTACCTGGAATGATAAAGCTGTGAGCGAGATCCCGCGTAGTAGCCTGGGTTACCTTCCCGAGGAACGCGGATTATACCTGAAAATGACGGTTGAAGACCAGTTGCTCTTTCTGGCTCAACTGAATGGTTTATCCAAAAGTGCGGCCAAAAAAGAGCTGGATGAATGGTTGGATCGCTTCCAGATCAATGCCAATCGCAAAAAGAAGATCGATGATCTTTCTAAAGGCAATCAGCAAAAGGTACAATTTCTTGCTACTATTCTTCACAACCCCAGTATTCTGATCATGGACGAGCCATTCAGCGGACTCGATCCCGTCAATGCCATCGTGCTGAAAGAAGCCTTTTTAGAGATGCATCGGCGCGGAAAAACCATCATCTTTTCCACCCATCAGCTAGATCAGGTAGAAGAGCTGTGCGAGGATATCGTGATCATCAATAAAGGCGAGGTGGTTGTAAAGGGAAGTGTCCCGGAGGTCAGGCGCCAGCATGGACGTAATGTAGTGCGCTTGCAGCTTGATAACGATCCTGACGCGCTCTGGCTGGATACGTTAGATGGCGTACAGGTGATCAAGCGGCGTCAGGATTATATCGAGCTACACATTCGCTCTGATGTGAATCCCAATCTGATTGTTGAGGCTGCGTTGCAGCATGCCGGTCGTATTAACCGCTTCGAGCTGGTTGAGCCATCCCTGACAGACATTTTTATTGCGCGTGTAGGCAAAATTGCACTACCTGATGCTCCCGCTGCTGTGGCGAATTGAGGAAGAGGCAACTATGTCCAATAAAACCGAACAACCGTTAAAAAGTCCTACAACCGTTGAGCTACCCGCCCCGATTATACGCTCCGAGCAAGATCAGCGTGGCCATACCCTGCACAATATTGGCCTCATTCTCAAGCGGGAGTACAAAAACCGTGTCACGCAGCGCAGTTTTAAGATCACCACGATTATCTTGATGATCTTTATTGCTCTCGGTACCTGTGTGCCAACCATTATTGGATTTCTTGCTGCCCGCGCACAGACTCAATCGACAGTGGCTATTGTTAATAGTGCAGGGAATGTCGCAGGATTACAGGGAGACTCCTTACAGCAATATATCAAGAGTAGTCTGAATAGTAGCAACACTGCGAATCAGACTACCAGCCAGCCACCTGCTGCCGCGCACTTTGTTATCGTCTCACATCCTGCGGCGGACATAGCTGCTCTGAAGAAGAATGTTCAAGATAACAAATTAAATGTTCTGCTGGTGATTGATCGTGACAATAGTCAGCAAGATGCTCATTTCACCTACTATACCGCTTCAAATAGTATCAACGATAGCGATCTCACGCAGGTAGAAGCTATGGCGAGCCAGCTGAATATGCTGGACAAGTCTTCGCGTCTGGGCCTGAACGCTGCTCAGACTCATCACCTGCTGGCGGCACCAGACTTCAATGTGGTCCATACGCAACAGGGATCGCAGTCTCCTTCGCTTATCAGTGTGACCATTGGCTACTTTATTGGAATAGTTGGCGTCGTTTTGATTTTTATGGCTGTCTATCTCTATGGCATGTGGGTGGCAGTGGGAGTCGCTGAGGAGAAGGGAAGCCGTATCATTGAGATTCTGTTGAATGCGGCGACCCCATTCCAATTGCTCTGGGGTAAAATTATCGGAATTGGTGCGGCTGGCTTGACACAGATGGCTTGCCTGGTCGTGGTAGGGATCATAAGCCTGTTTTTGCAAGGGCCTTTAAACCTCGTGCTCACTGGTCATAATGGATCGAGTCTCCTGAATTCTGATTTTTTGAGCGTCTTTCGTAGCTTGCTTCTGTTTTTACTCGTGTACTTCCTGCTCGGATTTTTACTCTATGCGACGTTGTTTGCCGCTCTCGGAGCGCTTGTACGCCGCCAGGATGAAGTACAAAATACGATTGGACCCTTAACAAGCCTTTTCATGGTTGGCTATCTGGTCAGCTTTGTGGGAGGTTCAGCCTTTCCGGATGCTACCTGGTTCAAAGTCATGTCTTTTGTCCCTTTCTGGACTCCCACAATCATGCTGATGCGCGTGGCAACCAACACAGTCTCCGCCTGGGAAATCGGCCTGAGTATCCTGATTTTGCTGGTTTTTATTGTGATCTGTGCCTGGATCTCGTCTCGCATTTATCGCTTTGGACTATTAATGTACGGGCAGACGCCAGGCTTTAGACAATTAATTCAGTTGTTTCGCTAAGCATCATCAAAGATAGCGCATCCAATAGCGTATAATAATAAGAAACTGCCGGCTATAACAATAGTGGGCGGTTTCTTTTAGATACTGCATGTGTACGAAAAAGGAGTGGCAACTATGCTAGATCCCCAGGCTTCCTCGTCCTATCCAGCGCGTCCGCTTGGAAAAACAGGCTTGCAGGTATCTGCTTTATGTGTTGGCTGTGCACCCCTGGGAAATATGCCAGCCACCTTTGCTTATTCGGTCAGTGAAGAGCGCGCTTTAGAGACGATTCGAGCCATTTTTAAGAGTCCAATCACCTTTGTGGATACGGCGGCTTCTTATGGCGATGGCGAGAGTGAGCGCCGCATTGGTCTTGTGTTGAAAGAGTTGGGTGGTGTGCCAGAGGGCTATGTGCTGGTCACGAAGGCGGATCGCGATTTACAGACGGGTGACTTTTCGGGAGAGCAGATGCTGCGTAGCGTCGAACGGAGTCTGCGGCTGTTGGGACTTACGCGCTTGCCTCTGGTATATTTACACGATCCAGAGCATATCTCTTTTGAGCAGGCGATGGCTCCTGGTGGATCCGTCGAGGGACTACTGCGCTGCAAAGAGGAGGGATTGGTCGAACACATCGGTGTTGCCGGTGGTCCGATCGATCTGATGACGCGTTTTGTCGAGACCAATCTCTTTGAGGTGGCTATCTCACATAATCGCTATACCCTGTTAAATACCGAGGCCGATCCATTCTGGGATCTATGTCATCAACGCGGTGTGGCTGCTGTCAATGCGGCTCCGTACAACAGTGGTATTCTTGTCAAGGGAGCGGCTGCGTATCCACGTTATGAGTATGGGCCGGCGAATCAGGAGATTATTGCAAAGGTAGTACAACTTGAGGAGGCCAGTCAGCGTTACCACATCCCGTTGGCCGCATTAGCGCTACAATTCTCTTTGCGTGATCCACGTCTCGCCTCGACTGTGATTGGAATGTCGCGTCCCGAGCGTTTGGATGAGACGCTACGATTGTCGCAGCTAGCTATCCCAGATGCACTCTGGCACGAGGTTGAGATGCTTCGCTCGCATTAGCATCTGTAGGAGATATTGCTGGAGCAGAATGCATCTATCAAGAATACGTGTGATTGTATCCCGATATTTCATCATTCACTCCAGCATATATAAGGCCACGGAGCGTGGCACGACAATCTACAAGGTTTCAACATGGAAATTCTCTAGGAGCGTCTGGCATTGTTCCAGACATTACGCATGATATACAATGCCAGCTCTCTCCAAATCAGTTAATAGTTCTATGACCTTTTCGGGGTTTTTGTTCATCAATGAGATAATCTCATTCGTTGTGCGCTGCCCATCAATCAGCATAAATAAACGTCGATGTTCGCGTGTCAGCCCAACCTGATCGATAAAGGCCAGCACGCTATTATCAGTTCGGATACGATAAGGCGTTTGTACAACAAAGTGATTTGGGACAGATAATGGGTTGGTTGATCGGTTCCTGTTAGTCGCGGACGGGTTGGTGTGTGGGGTCTGGCTTCTACTATCCGTACGCGATGGCGTGTTTGGACGCGATGACAGATTTGAACGCGATGACAGATTTGGACGCGATGATGTATCTGGACGCGATGACAGATTTGGACGCGATGAAAATGATCCAGAGCGCGTTGTCGTTTGCGGTCCACTGATTTGTGGGTAGGAAGGGATCTGACTGGTTTGAGATGCATCTACAATAAATGAGAAACGGCACGTTGTCCAGGTCGTCAACCATCCCAATGCGACTGGACCCGTTTGCTGTCCACATTTTGCATCTATTATTTGTCCATTGACAAAGACTATCATCCCTTCTTCAAAGGTATTATTTTCGCCACGCTCTACTGTTAGTGTACCAGTGCGATGCCCAATCTGGATAACTTGTATGACATCGGCCAGATTATTTGTTGTCGTTTCTCTCGGTTGAGACATAGATACACCACTCTACTCGCCAATGAGTTTGTTTGTCCAGGGCGCTTCTTGGATGGATGACACCTTGCAAAGGTGTCCATTGTAACTGTTCAACGTACTGTCTAACGATGTGTTACCATCGTTATTTGTAAAGTACCCTGACCAATTACTTGTTGCTTTATCCATAGTTGCAAAGCACCCTGAATAGAAAAAGTGAAAATAGTAGTAAGATTATTATATCTACCTTTTTCTTTTCTTACAATACGTTTGTGAATAGCATCTTTTGTTGCAGGAAATAAAATGCCCTTTTCGCATAGTAGTATACTTCATTTACATTGATATTTCGACGCTAATTAGCCCCAAGTTTCCCAACATGGTTAAGTAAATTCGGTATGGCCCTTTCTACCCTGTGATGTTTCTGATGGCGATTTTATCGCTTGATGACAAAAATAAGAGCAAAAATCTTTGCTCTTTCTTATATTTCACTGGATTTCTCTTGATTTCCATGATAATCTGACGCTGGTACTCTCTGTGATTCTGATAAAAAAAGTCGAGTAGCACTTTGTTGAATTTCCAGAGATACGCAATGATGATTGGTTTTTGACAGAATTGAAAAGAGGTATATTTTTCATGGGGAATACGTTGACGCCCTTCAATTCACCATATTTTCAACTGGAAGAGGTTGCCGACGGCATCTATGCAGCTATTGCACGCGTTGGTACGGGAGCCTGGGGGAATGCTGGTATTGTAGACCTTGGCGAGCATACGCTGGTCTTTGATACATTTACTACTCCACTGGCTGCTGCTAGCTTACGAGAGGCTGCAGAACAGCTCACGGGACGCGCTGTAGACTATGTGGTGAACAGTCATCATCACAGTGACCACGTCTGGGGCAATCAGGTCTTTGAGGGAGCAACTATCTTTGCTACCGATATAACCTTCGATATGATGCGCACAACAGGCCTGGCCCGCCTGGATAGGATGCGCAACGATCCTGTGCCATTGAATGAACTGCTGGTTGCGCAGGCGCAGGAACAAGATCCGGCTTCGCAACAAGACGCGCAACTCTATCTCGACGAGATTCAAGCCGTCTCTGCCGCGCTGCCCACGATCCAGCTGCGCCTGCCCGATGTTACCTTCGAGCGCCGTCTCGCCTTCGCTGGATCGAAACATGCCGCTGTACTATTGACCTTTGGGGGAGGTCATAGTCCCAGCGATGTCTTGCTTTATTTTCCAGATCTCTCGCTGGCTTTTATGAGTGATCTTGTGCAGGTTGGTTTCCATCCTGCCTTGAATGATGGGAATCCTGATACCTGGATGCAGATTCTTGCCACAGTGGAGCAGTTACAACTTACCACGATTATCCCTGGACATGGTAAAGTTGGTACGGGCCAGGATATTCTTGTTATGCTGCAATATCTTCATGATCTTCAGCAAATAGTGGCATACGTCCTCAATGCTGCCCTGCCTGTAGAAACTTTGCTGACAATTGATGTGCCGGCTCCCTATGCCTCATGGCAAGCGGCCACTATCTTCAAAGAAAATCTCCAATTTCTGTATGACTGGCAACGCCAGGAGTAGCGTCGCACGCTGGCGTGCGATGTCCCACTCGACGTACGATCAGGCAGGCAAGCGTGACTCGCGGAGATGGCGCTGTCTCGTACGATGAACTGGACATCGTGCCCGAGGGCACGACGCTACTATATCAGGCGCTACAGATGGTGTGACCCGCCTGCGTGAGAATTTGGATGGCTTGATTAAGATTTTTATCTTTGATCAGGATATGCGCCGTGTAGTATGTGCTGACTGTAAAGACACTTAGTGCGGCCTCTGAGAGAGGGGTGATGATTGCAGCCAGCACGCCAGTCGCATCGGGCTCGAAAGCGTCGCGGAGGCGGAAGCTACGCCAGCCTTTGGTGTAGATCACCTCCTCGGGAATAGTCTCCTGTGAGCAAATAATTGACAACTCTTCGTTCGTTTTGGTGATGGCTACAAAGTTTCCTGCCAGCATCGCTGCCGTGATGGAACTGTGCGGATCAAGGCGACAGATGGCGAGTATATCTGGTTGCAGGATGAGGCGTAAGCGTCTCTGTGTCATGATGAATGCCTCCCTGGGATTGCTATCGAATCTTTTCTTGTCACTCTCTTCTTAATGATAAGACATCAGCAGTGCCAGTTTTTTAAATTCTCTTTGTAAATCTGCCTGGAAGTAATCTGACATAGTCGTTGAGGATCGGCGTAGGTGTAGGTACTGCCGGAGATCAGTATTTTTCCGCGATCGCTCGGGCCGCTAAGCCGACTGCCTGACGTACCTGCGGTGGCTCCAATACGGTGGCATCGGCCCCTAATCCGAGTGCGTAGGCGATGGCATCGTCAAGCGATTCGCTGCTAACCTGCACGATGGCGCTTCCATTGTGGAGCTCTTGCAGGATTATTCCATCTCCATGCAGGAGTCTATAGCGTGCCGAGGCCGTCAGGTGGAGTTTGAGGGTAATGGGAGGATGTTGCCTGGCTAGCTGTTTGTTTACTTCGCTCCAATAGGTGTGCAGATTGAATTCTGGATGGGCGGTAATCGCTTCCTCACAGACATAGACCTGTTCAATATCATTGACGCGAAATGTGCGGAATAGCTGACAGCCACCGCAGAAGGCGACGAGATACCAGTGTCCGGTCCGCACATGACGCCCGCTTTGCGCTTTAAAGACCAATCCATGAGGTTCGATGTGTTGCCAGATAACTCCCGCACTTGCACACGTGTTGCATTGTGTATTAAGATAAAGGATATCCATTTGATATGCACCCAATAAGGCCGCCCGAATCGTCTCTAGATGAGTCGGAGGTGTGGATGTGTTGCACCATGCCGATGTATCAAAGAGAATGTGTTCTCGCGCAGCCCTGACGTCTATGCGATATTCCTCCGGCAGGACCGCTTCTAGTTTGACGAGCGCTCGATGTAGATCCGTATCGCCAGCGAACAGGTTATCATTCCCTGAGACATCAGCGCTTAAAATCAGCGAAATAGCCTCTTCACGCGTGAAGATAGCTGATTCAAGGTGATAGTTATCAGGTAAGTAATAGCCGCCGCCTGGACCATATTCCATGGATACCGGTATATGTGCTAATGAGAGCGTGATGATATCTCTGTAGATGGTACGGGTTGAAACTCCTAAAATGTTGGAGAGGCGCTTGGCCGTCATTTTCCCTCGGGCTTGCAGCAGTAGCGTAATCGCCATGAGGCGTTCGGTCTTTTGCATATCTTTAATTATGTGCTAGATATTCATAAAAAACAAGAGGTTTTTTCACTATCTGTGATTCGCTATCCTGTGGATTCAATAAAGGAAAAACCAAAAACACTGGTAACTTCTGTAACATCTATGACCATCCTACTTTTGCTGGTAAGAAGATAGATCGCGAATTTGGTACAAATTCCCAAAAAGAAGTGGAATGACTGACAGGCATATGTCAGCTATTTCCTTTTAAACTTGGAGGGATGATACTAACCTATCACATTCATCGACGCATGTGAAGATTATTCAGCCGTAACTGTGACCGCTTGCTCTCCTCTTGCTACTGTTTCAGTGTTTTATAAGCTGTGTTATGTGGGTGATGGGTTGTGCACATTTGAGTCGCACAGCCCACCACCCACACAACGTAGCATAGAGCACTGTGCTGCGAAAAAGGATCTGCCGCAGGAAGGTATGTTTATGCATGAGTAATCACTCCATATGTTTTGGTGAGGTGTGATGGCGTCATAGGTCATCTTTGTTTTATGGGCATAACCAGAAGTGCCCCGACACGCGCTGGGTAGGTGGTAGGTATCAGGTGCTAAAGCGTGTCAAGAAAGGAATAATCTGGAATGCAGCTAACACAAGCACGGATCAATCAACAGGCTTCATCTTCTCCTCGTAAGTCTCACTTTAAAGAAAATATGCGCATTTACGTGCGGCTTATTAAGCTTCTGCGCCCTCATTGGGTGCAGGCGGTTGGGACTATTGTGTGTCTTATTCTCGCGACCGGTTTCTCGTTGGTCGTTCCCTCGCTTTTGCAGTGGGTCGTCGATGTAGGTATTCGTTCAGGCCGTTTCCAGGATCTTTTATGGGCTGCATTGGCGATCCTGGTAACCAGCGCGTTACGTGGTCTGTTTGCGTATGGACAGGGCTACCTCTCACAGGGTCTCTCGTCGCTGGTCGCATATGATTTGCGTAATCAACTTTATGATCATTTGCAGCAGTTGAGCTTCTCCTTTCACGATGACTCGGAGACGGGTCAGTTGATGTCGCGTATGACTGCTGATATTGAGGCGGTACGCAATTTTTATCCCATGGGATTGACACGTGGTATTCTGGCTATTGTCACCTTTGTCCCGATTATCATTTTACTGTTTCAACTTGATATCTATCTCTCTCTAATTACATTCATTTCTATCCCGATTCTGTTGCTCCTTTCTGGCATCGCGCTGAGCCGTTTTCGTCCACTGATGCTGGCCTCGCAGAATGGTGTGGGAGAACTGAGTACGATCATGCAGGAAAGCCTGACTGGAGTGCGGGTCGTCAAGTCGTTCGCCCGTGAAGATTTTGAGATCGATAAATTCGGCCACAAGAATCTTGAACTGCGCGAACTGAATATGCGTGCGATGCGCCTTTCGGCCTGGAATCAGCCCTTGCTGGTCTTGTCACTGAACGTAATCACTGTGCTGGTCCTGTGGGTTGGTGGCATCGGTGTGATCGATCACAATTTGAGTCTGGGCACGTTAGTTGCAGTAACTAACTATATCTTGCTGCTTGGTACACCGGTACGTACGCTGGGATTTATGCTGAACTGGTGGGTGCGCGGCCTGTCTGGTGGCGTGCGTATCTTTAGCGTATTGGATACAAAATCCAATCTGACCGATGCACCTCATGCGAAAGCTCTGGGTAAGGTTGATGGACATGTCCAGTTTGAGCATGTCTCCTTTGCCTATAGCAATGGCATTGAGGTTCTGCACGATCTGACGATTGATGCGCCCGCCGGACAGACGATCGCGATCCTGGGTCCTACTGGGAGTGGTAAGAGCTCGCTGCTGCATCTGCTGCCACGCTTCTACGATGTAAAGAGCGGTCGGGTGCTGGTTGATGGTTATGATGTGCGTGATGTGACTCAGGCTTCGTTGCGCCGCAATATTGGTCTGGTGTTACAGGATGTTTTCCTCTTCAATGCGACTGTCCGCGAGAATATCGCCTACGGCGTGGCGCACGCAACTGATGAGGAGATCCTGGCGGCAGCGAAGGCTGCTCGTATCCATGATTTTATCCTGACGCTGCCTGATGGCTATGATACCTGGGTCGGTGAGCGTGGCGTGACGTTATCTGGTGGTCAGAAGCAACGTGTCGCGATCGCTCGCACGCTGCTGCTCGATCCGAGCATCCTGGTGCTTGACGACTCCACTTCGAGCGTCGATATGGAGACCGAGTATCTGATTCAGCAGGCTCTGGATGAGGTGATGCGTGGCCGGACCACTTTTGTCGTGGCTTCGCGCCTGCGTACGATCAAGAATGCCGATCAGATCGTCGTGTTGGAGCGTGGACGTATCGTTGAGCGCGGTACCCATGAGTCGTTGTTACGCAATAGTGGCCCTTATTCGCAACTCTATGATCTGCAACTCCGCGAGCAGGAAGAGTTTGAGAGCCAGATGCTTGAACCTTCTGTCGATACCCAATCGGAGGTGCTTCAGTGAGTAAAAAGATCACAGCGGCCGGGCGTGCCGCTTCCTACGCCAGTTATAAGCGTTCCCACACCTGGATTGAGAATAGTCTGGCTCATTCCGATGAGGAGGAAGGGCTCGATTTTGACTGGAAAATCGTCCAGATGTTTCTTCCCTATATCAAGCAATATAAGCGTCAGGCGATCCTGAGTATTGTACTTATGGTCGTCTACACGTTGCTGAATATCGCCAATCCTTTGATTATTGGATTGGCGATCGATAACTATATCACGCATGGGGATCTGCATGGGCTGGCGATTATCAGTGGCATCTTTCTACTGATGAACGTCGCGATGTGGTTAGCGCAATACTGGCAGGTCTGGACCATGTCGTGGGCCGGTCAGCAGGTCCTGTATCTCTTGAGCGCCGATATGTTCAAGCACTTACAGCGTCTCTCGCTAAGCTTCTACGATCACACGCAGATCGGGCGCGTGATGTCGCGTCTGCAAAGCGATATCGATGTGCTGGAAGGCATGCTCAGCTCGGGACTCCTCTCGATCCTGGGATCGGTAGTGGCCCTGGTTGGTATCGTCATCTTCATGCTGGTGATGAGTCCTTTGCTGGCCCTGTTGACCTTTATTGTCTTGCCTATAATGTTCTTCATCGCCGCATTCTGGCAGAAGCACGCGCAAAATTCGTTCCGACGCACGCGTGCGTCGATCTCGCTTGTCAACTCGACCTTGCAGGAGAATATCTCTGGTATGCGCGTCATTCAGAGTCTGGTGCGTGAGGATCGTAATCAGGATGAGTTTGACGCTTTAAATGCATATAACCGTGATACCAATCTGGACTCAAGTAAGATCGCGGCACTGATTCTGCCTCTGGTTGAAGTTGTGGCGGCGCTGGCGATCTGTCTGACAGTTGTCTATGGTGGTTATATGGTTTCGCGGGGAAGCTTGCTGATTGGGACTCTGGTGGCGTTTGTGCTCTATATCAACCGCTTCTTTGATCCGATTCGTGATCTGAGTCAGCAATACACGCAGTTACAACGTTCGGGAGTTGCGGCTGAGCGTATCAATCAGATCTTAAAGATCAAAGTTGATATCGAGGACAAGTCAGATGCTATCGAACTGCCTCCTATCGCAGGCAATGTGGATTTCCAGGATGTTGTCTTTGGCTATAATCCCACGCATCCGGTGCTGAAGGGGCTGAACTGGCATGTCGATGCCGGTCAGACGGTCGCTATCGTTGGACCAACGGGAGCTGGCAAGAGCACCATCATCAGCCTCCTGACGCGCTTCTACGATATTCAGAGTGGCTCAATTAAGATCGATGGCTACGATCTGCGCGATGTCACGCAGAAGTCGTTGCGTAGTCAGGTTGGAGTTGTGCCACAGGAGCCATTTCTCTTTACCGGCTCAATTGCGGATAATATCCACTATGGTCGTCTGGATGCTAGCAGAGAGGATGTCATAGAGGCCGCAAAAATCGTTGGTGCTCACGATCTGATCATCCAACTGCCCGAAGGATATGACACACTCATCCGTGAGCGCGGTCGTAACCTGAGCATGGGTCAACGCCAACTGATCTCCTTTGCGCGAGCTCTGCTAGATGATCCGCACATTTTGATCCTGGATGAAGCCACGGCAAACATTGATACCTTTACCGAGGCGATTGTTCAGCAAGGACTGAAGAAGCTCCTGCGCGGACGAACAGCCTTTGTGATTGCGCATCGACTGTCAACCATCAAGGACGCCGATAGTATCGTCGTATTGCAGGCTGGTCAGATCGTCGAGCAGGGCACGCACAGCGAACTGCTCCAACTGGAGGGCGAATATGCATCCCTCTATTCGATGGGCTTCCGCCACACACCATCGTTAGCCGTTTAAAGTTCGCCTGGTAAGAGAAAGGAAATAGACTCCAAAAGTTTTATGGGCGGTGAAGTAGTCGCTAACTGCTTCACCGCCCATAGCTTTAATCTAGCATTTTTGTTGTATAATGCTATGGCAGGTTCTACTGAAAGGATAAGACTTTGTAAAATTCCAGCTCTACATCTTTTATTTATCCCCCTCTTGTAACGCGAAGAAGTACCACGAAGAAGTGTTTTTGCACAGAGAGGAATCATTCCATGAATGTAATCAGTTTATTTGCCGCGCTCAATCGTCAGCAACGTAATACTTTTCTGGCCAGCTTTCTTGGTTGGACATTGGATGCCTTCGATTATTTTATGGTGACGTTGGTCACGTTACGCATTGCTGGCGACTTTCGTGTGGCACTCCCATCCATCGCCTTTGCGGTCACACTGACCTTGATGCTGCGTCCTGTGGGGGCGCTCATCTTCGGCATTCTGGCTGATCGCTTTGGTCGGCGTACCCCTTTGATGATCGATATCGTCTTCTATTCGGTGATAGAATTATTGACGGCCTTCTCCCCCAACTACATTGTCTTTCTGGTTCTCCGCGCTCTCTTTGGCGTGGCGATGGGAGGAGAGTGGGGATTGGGTTCATCCTTAGCCATGGAGACGCTGCCGACCGAATCGCGAGGTCTTTTCTCTGGCATTTTGCAACAGGGTTATGCCTTTGGTTACCTGATTGCTGCTGTCGTCTATTTTGTGATTTTTACCTTTTTCCCATCCTTTGGCTGGAGAGGTATGTTCATTATTGGTGTACTACCAGCGCTACTGGTCGTTTTTATACGTTTTAGTGTGCATGAGTCGCCAGTCTGGGAGCATCAACAGACCTTGCACAGAGAGAGAGGTACCAATGTCTGGCGTGGGATGGGGACCGCCATCAAAAGGCATTGGATTCTTTTTTTCTACCTGATCCTCTTGATGACAGGCTTTAATTCGCTCTCGCATGGGACTCAGGACAACTTGCCTGCCTTTTTGCAGGCGCAACTGAAACTTGATGTGAGCGCCACTTCGACCATTACCGTGATTGCGAACATCGGTGCGATTATTGGTGGTACTGTGTTTGGATACTACTCGCAATATTGGGGTAGGCGACGTGCGATCATAATTGCGTGTATCATAGGTATCATCATGATTCCGTTCTGGTCGGGATTGATTAGAATACCTGGAGTGTCTATACTTGCCTCCATCGCGATTGGAGCATTCCTGTTACAATTTATGGTCCAGGGTGCCTGGGGAGTTATCCCTGTGCATCTCAACGAGCTGTCACCGACCGATGTGCGAGGGACTTTTCCGGGTTTTGCCTATCAGCTAGGAAACCTGTTTGCGGCAAGCATTGTAGTGGTTGAAGCCCTGCTGGCGCAAAACATCGGAACAGTTAAAACGCCCAATTATGGGGTTGCCCTGGCGATCTTTTCTGCGGGTGCCTTCATCTTTGTGATCATCTTTGCTGCTATCGGCAAGGAGGCTCGAGGAATCGAGTTTACACAGGCTGATCGTGAGGAAGCTGCTGTTCCTGCTATTCCTGGTGAATCGGCTTCAGGAGAGGCTGTAAGTTAAAGAGCATATTTTTGTCCCAGGACAATCCTGCCCCGTTTTGTCATCGGAACCCTGCATCTCGAGGCGTTCCGATGGCAAAAAATGAACGACACCTAAATTGAGTGGTAAGGAGATTCACGCTGTATGTCGACCCACTATGAAACCGTCGCATTAATCGACGCTCCACCTGCTGAAGTCTATGCCGTGCTGGCAGATTATCGTTATGGGCACCTTCAGATTGTGCCGCCGACCTATCTCAGGCATCTGGAGGTCGAAGCCGGTGGACAGGGTGAAGGGACAATCATTCGTTATCGCAAGCGACTTTTCGGCATGGAGCGTCCTGGCAGAGCGACCGTCCACGAGCCGGAGCCTGGCAGGCTTCTGACCGAGCGGGAGACCACGTCCTCGCTGGTTATGACATTTGCCGTCACGCCGGTCAACAATGGTCAGCAGGCCCATGTTCAGCTTGCGGCGCGCTGGGAGCCTGCCTCCACTCTTTCAGGCAAGCTAGAGCAGTTGTTTTATCCCTATGCCATGAAGCGCCTGTTCGTTCAGGAACTGGATCTGCTGGCAAAATTTGTCGGCCAGCAGAGACGCAGCAAAAAGTAATCGCCTGTGTATTATCGATCCTGCTTGCTAATACCGATATGTTTATAGTGCGTTGGATACTCTTTCTCATGTGGAGTAATCAGGTGGAGGAAATCTGCTGCTAAAGCATGGACACGCTGCTGCTGGACAAAATCAGAGATATCCTCGATAGACATAATCCAATCATGAGCATAGCGCTTCAGAATAGAGCCCCGCAATCCAAGCTGGATAGCTCTGCGCTCAAGCCTGGCTCCGGAGGGATCATGATCGGGGTCCCACTGCATACGTACCTCGGACGTTTCTAAGGCCCGTTTCCAGGCATCTGTCGTTGCATAGAGCTCTGCTGTATAAGTAGATGGAACCGCTTCTGCCAGTATATCGTCAAAGGCCGAGCGCTTCAAACGAATCGCCAGTGTAACCTCCTGCTTATCTTTTGTACCCCATCCATTACGAAACATCATCCACAAGAAACCCGGCTTCACCCAACTCATACGAGAAAATGAGAAATCACCACCAAAGTAGCCGTTTCTGGCCGCGAAGTGACCAATAGAGGGCTGGTAAGCCTGATAAACAATCACAGATTCGTCGTCGTACTGCGCAAGGATATGACGACCGGATTGTGGCCAGCCCTTACATTGTTCCTGATATACATTAACCTCTAATTTCATATATCCTCATCTGCGATTTTTGTACCGGACCTTCATAAATGATTATGGAGGAAAAGGGCTCCTCTCTCCGATGAGAGAAATTTATCGCCCAGTTTTTTCAATTTTCAGGGAACTCGATGAAATCAGGTGGTACATGGTCAGTAAGCCAGACCATATCGTTGCCATAATAAAACTCGATCTGTTGCTGCTGTGCCTGAAGCGCCCGGATGCGCAGGATGACCGGGCGTGGTGTGCGGCGCAGAGCGACGGAACGTGCGGTCTCTTCTTCGGCGGAGAGGTGGACGTATTGACGCTTCATCGGCTTGAGTCCCTCCACTCTGATGGAGCGGGCGGCTTTTGGAGTTGTGCCGTGGAAAAGCATCGCTGGAGGGATTGCCAGCTCGCGTGTGATTTTCTGGGGGATGGAGTGTCCATAGTAGGCGCGAATCATGTCGTGCTGGATCTCGAAGCGCTGCTTGCTCGATTGGGCAATGATAGCGTTGAGGTCGTCAATGCTGACATGCTGCCAGCTACTGTGCTCACGGAGAGCTTCCAGGAGATCCTGTACAGCCACCCAGCCTTCGTCGTCGAGCGTGAGAGCAAATTGCTCAGGATGATGGCGTAAGGCATAAGCAATGGTACGACTTATCTTTACAAGTCGTTCTTCCATCTCGAAAAGCTCCTTCAAACAATATGTATAAGAACATCAGGCCTTGCTCAATAAAGACGTGCTTAGCGTGTATAATTCCAACTCTGCATCTCGCCTTTGTGGAAGGGCATGATGCCATGGAAGGGTTGTGGATTATCGTCAAAGACCATCGGTAAGAATTTATGGTCGCTGGGCCAGAGCGGGAGAGTTGGTAGAGCCTCTTTTGAGACCCACTCCAGAGTGCCTTCTTCGTTGCCAGCGTGTGGCTCTCCATGCCATTGATCGATGACGAAGACGAAGCCATACCAGTTCTCGCCATTTTTGCCAAATTCCGGCCAGGAGATCGTACCGCGTAGTACGGCATGGTCCACGATGATCCCTGACTCCTCCTGGATCTCGCGTTTGATGCACGCCACGATATCCTCATCGGGCTGTAGTTTTCCGCCGAGGCCATTATATTTTCCATAGTGGATATCATCGGGACGCTTATTGCGATGAATCATCAGGATATGTGTGCCGTCGGCTGATAAGATATAGCCAAGTGTTGCAACGATAGATAGCATTGGCTTCGATAACTCTCTTTCTTATAGTAATTAGTACGCTCATCTGCGCATGGATGATGGCTGTCAATGTGTTGTGAGCGTGGAGGGACGAGCCTGGGAGACGTTAAACAGTGTCAGAAGATCGGCAAAGGAATGGACCGTGCCATCTGCAACCTCGGGTGTGATGTCTTCCGGCCATGTGCGCGTCTCGTGTTGTATCCACACGGTTTTCATGCCCACCTGATGTGCTCCCCAGACATCAAAGTGAGGATTGTCTCCCACAAAGAGGATCTGTGCTGGCTCTGTGTTCAGGCAGCGAGCGGCTGCGAGGAATATCGATGGATCTGGCTTGGCGACACCAAATTCCTGCGAGATAAAAATACATGAGGCGTATGGAGCTATCTCCAGTTTGGCGATTTTACGTTTCTGTTGCTGTGTCTCGCCATTTGTGACGATGCCAACGGGTATATGTCGTTCGTAGAGAGTGTGCAGGAGTAACTTTGTCTCATTTTCGAGTACGACGTGATCAATGACGTTTTTCTGATAGCCCTCGATGAGCTCTGCCGTTGAACCCTGTACCTGTGGATAGCGTTGTTGTAAGCGCTGAAAATATTCATCACGTGGCATATAGCCATGTTGGTCTATTTCAATCAGATAGCGACTCATCTCGGCCAGCTCGGTGTTCTGCTCGGGAGCATAATACGCTTGAGCAAAAGCTTGAGCCCAACCTTGAAAGGCAAGATGTCTATGATGTAAGGTGTCGTCTAGATCGAAGAGGACGGCCTGAGTATGAAAGGGAAGGTGAGTTTGCTGGGTTAGCTGCTGTTTCGGATCTGACACGTTTTGGTTCTCCGCTGAATTGGTTTATTTTTTCGCATTTTTTTATGAATGATCTTATTTTCTCGTCTATATCATAATAGCACACTATTCACCTCCCTTGAGCCCGTGTTCAGCCTATCCCCTTACCCGACAACACCTACGGAAAAAAGCTCCCTGTTGTGCTAAAATAGTCCAATATACTATTGGCAACGACCCACATCAAATTTTTATCTTTTTATGTAATTTTGGCTGGAGAAAGAGGACCTCTCTATGACTATAACTATGAAAAATTCTTCTCAGGCGGCGGCAATGACTACTTCTCTGACATTTGTATACTCCAGTGTGCCTCATGAAGGACATCCGTATTACAATGATGATACTGTCCTGCTTGATAGACGTCGTGGATTGGCTGCGGTCTTTGATGGCGTCGGTTCTGGTCCTGGTCAACTCGCCTCTCGCACGGCTGCTCGTGTGATACGACGTATCTGGAAACGTGTGCACGCGCAACCTGAACTGCTAGCTCTCCCTACGAGCCTTGATCTGGAGTCGCTACTGCCGCAGATGCTTACTGAGGCTCATCAACAGATTCTCATTGAGGGAGAGCGTCGAACCAGGGGCCTGCCAGGTATTATACGCTATCCTGCCACGACAGCGGCGCTGGCGCTCTTCTGTCAGCTGGAGGACGATCATGGATACCGCATGTATTACGAGCATGTCGGCGATAGTCGTATCTATCTCTGGCGTCCCGGTGAGCCGCTACGACGATTGACGGATGACGATGGATTTCTTTCTCTGCGCGTACTCGATGGCTCGGTGACGCCCGAGGATGCTTTACGCATCGATCAGGCCGAGTTAGATGAAGAGCTCAACGACGTCGAGCGTGGCTACTTTGATAATCGCAATGGGATTACACAGGCGCTCGGTCATGATAAACCTCTCGAAATTCATCTGGGCCAGATTGACATTCTGCCGGGCGATCGTGTCCTCATCTGCTCCGATGGCATCCACGATAATTTGACAGATAAAATTTTAGCTCACCTGTTGGAAACCTCATCGCGTACTGGTGCGGCTAAAAAGATCACACGGCAAGCCATTGAGCAATCGCACCAGGTCTCTCCCCAGCAGATTCGCTCTAAAAGCGATGACATGAGTGCCATTGTGATCACATGTAATACTTCCCGTTAACAATTGCGTGTTATACTTACATATGTTTCCAGTCATTGGTCCTTTTCTGGCTAATTTATTGACTGGCTGGTTATATATATTTCTTATTAATGTTTTATGACATGCATATGTGTATCTATGGCGCGTCTGGTGGGTGTGGATGCATTTGAAGGTTGGAGATTACTTTGGAAAATTCGAGCTACAATAGTCAGATTCGGCAGTTGCGCATTTTGGCGGAGGCTGCGCTGACACGATACGATATTGGGAATGCTCGCCTCTCTTTGTTGTCGCATCGCAAAGATACGGTCTTTCGTGTGAACAGCTACGCTCGTTCTGTCTGGTCAGGCTCAGATGCTGAAAAAGCAGAAGAGGGCCGCTTCGTGTTGCATCTGTGTGATCCTGAAGGTCTCGATGTGCCGATGTTGCTTTCCGAACTGCAATGGCTTGCGGCTTTACGACGTGATACCGATCTACTTGTACCTGAGCCTGTCCTGACACGTGATGGTGAGGCGATCGCTGTTGTACAGGTTGAGGATATCAAAGAGGAACGTTTCTGTGTTTTGTTGCGCTGGGTTCCCGGACGCAGTGTCGACTCAGGTCTGTCTCCAACCTTATTTGAGCGTGTTGGCCTCTTCATGGCTCGCCTGCACCAGCACGCCAGATACTTTGTGCCTCCCAGTGGCTTCATCCGACCGTCCTGGCATTGGGAGACGGTCATTGGCGACGGAACGATCCTTGATCCCGATTTCGCGACCACTCATTGCGATGATTTAATCACTGGATATGAGTATCGGCTTTTGTCTGAGGTCGCAGTGCGCGTACGCGATGAGTTGGAGCAGCTGCCACAGACTGCTGATCATTATGGTCTGATTCATGGGAACTTTCAGCAGCCCAACTATCTCTTTTATCGCGGCGACATCAGTGCTATCGACTTTCAGCACTGTGGATGGAATTATTATCTTTTTGATATCGCCGTTACTTTTGGTGGCATTGCCGATCGTCCTGATAAAGATGTCTTGCATCAGGCGTTCTTTCGTGGCTATAAGCGTGTGAGAGCGCTTCCGGCACGCTATGAAGAACTGGTTACTGTCTTCACAGCCTTGCGGCTGATTGAGCATCTTAACATGTTATTCCGCTCGCACGATAGCGCTGTACGTGCTCTTATTCCCACGGACTTTCCTCTGGCTTTAGCCCAACTCCAGCAATACTTTAGTACTCATGCTCATCAATGATAACATAACGCATGTCGATCTACTCATGTAAGGGTTGTGAGCCGGGTGAATCATCCTCTACCTCGCTAAACGTGCCGGCAAATAGCAGTAACTCTTCTTCCAGTTCTTGATAAATCTGTCGTGTCGCATCAGGCAGTGTCAGATAGCGCCGCTCGTGGGTGGCCCTGATGATTAATTCATGGATGCGCTGATTGAATTGAGCCGTAAGCGTTTTTTGTTGCGTGGGTGATGGCATCATTCCCAGGGTGATCTGTTCAAAAGCATGAAAATCTGTCTCCTCAAAGGCAAGCAAGAAGAGGTCGGTATAGTGTTGGATAAGCTCTCTATGGATAGCCGTAAAGTGACCCGGCTGTGTACTTATGATCGTTAAGCTGCCAGCAATTTGATCCGCACGGATAAGTGGATACGTGATCATGCTTTTCTCATGTTCATCCTGTATCGGTTGCCAATGTGTATGGCTTTTATAGACATCAATAGCCAGAGGACGATGCATCTGGACGGCATAACCAACCTGTGATTCTAATCCAAAAAAACGTATTGTGGGGATGCTATGCTGCCAGGGAGGCGTTCCTTGCCCATCGAGTAGGTGTAGACTGCGCACTTTCTGCTCTTCGGATACGGTGCATTGGTTGGCAATGATGAGCATACCTTGATGTTGCGTATCCAGATGCATCAACATCTGCTTGAGTACTAATGCTCTGATGGTTGCACTACGCGAGATCGAGGGCTGTTGATTATGGGCCTCAAGCACTTGTGCATAAAAATCACTGGGAATCTCAGGTGATAGTTCTTCTATCACTGCAATATCGAAATTAAGCTCGGGGAACTCTTCTATAATTAAGGAAACAAGTTGTTCTCGCCTGTCTGGAAGCGCTTCGAGAAGTGCGTAAAGATATTTCTGTCGTGGCTGTATATTACTCGTTGCCCAACGAGTCAGGGTAATAGGATTGATTTCTAGTATATGCGCAATGCGCTGTCGCTCGGCATCATCTGCAATCAGTGTCTCTAATAGTGTACGCCATCCTGGCACATTATCCATATTACTCAATAACTACTTGTCTAACTAGAACTCGTAGGTTCGTAATGACTTGATAGTTATCTTACGCCATAAAAGCAAGATACGTCAATAAGAAAATGTATAATCTATAATTACACTTTATTGCCAACCGTGAAATGGATATACATACCTCTCCGTTTTCTATTTCACATCTTTATTTCAATTATTAGATGTTTCTACGATAAATAACCGAATAGCAAATATCCACTAATCAACTTTAATTCAAATACCACACACAAATGGAGTTTATGTTTGAAGGCCATGTGCAATATGCTACAATAAATTTTATCGAGCTAGTTTTCTCGTTGCGTTGATTGTTAATGATGAAAGAAAAATTATGAGTAATCAGGTTCAACTTCAGTCGCTCTTTGACGTCAAGGGGCAGACTGCTGTCGTGACTGGCGGTAGCGGTGGATTGGGGAGTGCGATGGCGTTTGCATTGGCGCAAGCGGGCATGAAAGTAGCAATTGTGAGCCGTCGCGAGGAATCTGTCCAGCGTGTGGCGCAGGAGGTCCGCGAGCAAGGAGGAGAGGCGCAGGGCTTCTCTTGTGATGTCGTGGACCGTGCTGCTCTTGAGCAAACGCTCGAACAGATTACCGCGCGCTTCGGTCCGGTTGATCTTCTGGTCAACGGAGCCGGTGGCAATCAGCCAGGAGCGACAACATCGCCGGAGCGCTCTTTTTTTGATCTGGATAACCAGGCCATTGATCAGGTCTTCGAGCTTAATTTGTCGGGCACTTTGAAATGCTGCCAGGTTTTTGGACGCGGGATGGCTGAACGTAAGCGTGGATGTATTGTCAATATTGCTTCGATGAATTCTTTGCGACCACTGACGCGTATCCCGGCGTATAGCGCTGCCAAAGCGGCTGTCACTAACTTCACGCAATGGTTGGCTGTGCACATGGCTCAAGAATACAGCCCGGCAATTCGCGTCAACGCGATCGCGCCTGGATTTTTTATCACCGATCAAAATCGTTTTCTGCTCACGCAAAAAGATACCGGCGAGTACAGTGAGCGTGGCCGGTCGATCATCGCGCATACCCCGATGGCTCGTATGGGTGAAGCTGAAGATCTGGTCGGAACATTATTATGGCTGGCAAGTCCGGCGGCACAATTTGTGACCGGTATTGTCGTGCCTGTCGATGGCGGCTTCTCCGCTTTTAGCGGCGTCTGAAGTAGCGTCCGACTCATGATCGTGGGGTGTGCTAAGAGTTCACTGCTGTGAAAAGAGCTAAGCCCATCTCGCCCACGGCGGAGCCGCGCCGCTATTACATTATCAAAGGTCATAGCTTCTCTGTCGCATGGGAGACGTCTATCCAAAATGTGTCAGAAAGGCGATGGGATGAGACGTTTACCGACGTAGCGGCGCGGCTCCGCCGTGCTGTCTGTGACTCGCACGACCACGCTCCTCATGAGGTTCCATTGCGCGATCTTCCCACCGTGGAGCGTCTTGTTGGCGTTGCTTCCATCGGCACGTGGGACGGTGTCGTGCGTCCAGTGACAGCACGGCGGAGCCGCGCCGCTACGTCGGTGGGCGTCTCACCCCACGACTTCACGGATCTGTTTTGGGAACATATCTCCTCTGAGACAAAGGAGTGATGATCTTTGGCAGAGTAGTAGCGGCGCGGCTCCGCCGTGCTGTCTGTGACTCGCACGACCACGCTCCTCATGAGGTTCCATTGCGTGATCTTCCTGCCGCGGATTGTTTCGTCGGCGTTGCTTCCATAGGCACATAGGACGTTTTCGTGCGTCCAGTGACAGCACGGCGGAGCCGCGCCGCTACGTTTGCTGGCTTGATCTCTTTAGGGACCCAGGAGCTTTTTAAAGAGGACGCGTGCACCGCCTTGTCCATCGTAGTCCGGGGTGATCGCGATCCCATCGGCCAGCGCTTCCCCGGGTTCAATCGTAAAATTCAATTTTTGATGGAAAATGATCGAGCCTTTATTCTGTGGAGATGTCACGCTATAAACTTCTGTACATCCCCACTCGCGCATCAAGGCAAAGAAACGTAGATACAGAAGTCGTCCTATACCGCGTGTGCGGTAATGTGGGTCGACCCCTACAAAATGGATGTACGCGTGACGTGGATATGTTTGCGAGCGAAAACCAATCAGAAAGCCGACACGTTTGCCTTGATCTTCGACGATAAAGCTACTATTCTGGAAATGGATAAAAAAGAGTTTGGGTAACATACTGGCCACGGGACGATTACCCCACCATTCATCAACAACTTGAATGATCGATGCGTAATCACCTACAGCTATCTGGCGAATGACATAACTCATTATACTGCTGCTGCTCCTTGCTGCTATCTACGACAGCCAGTATACATCATTTAAATAAAAGTATTGCCAGGGTCTCCAAAATATTCTATAAACGCTGCTCTGCTTTTGCCGGATTTTACGTTGGATGTATGCTGAAAGTATGAAGGCACCTCCCTATTTCTGGATGTCCGCCTATATCTCTTTAGGTGTCCACCCAGAAACAGGGAGGTGCCGAGCGAGCAAGGGCTTTGGGATATCGAGCAATATTGCAATGTGGTTGCTTGCTTCATACACTTTATGACAACTGTTTTTCTACTTCATACAACCATGCGATATGTTGCGGCAATGCGATTTCTGGGTCTTCTATTTCTGGATGCCAATGTTTTTCCCATTCAACAGAGATATAGCCACTATAGTTATGAGCGTGCAGGGTCTGTAACTGTTCTCGCACAGGAACCTCTCCCTCGCCCATGAGCACGAGTTGCCAGCCAGATGCTTGGGTGCTGTCGCGTCGGGCATCTTTGACATGTACATGCCTGACATATGTACCTATCTGTTGCCATACTTCCTCAGCTGTCTCTCCCATACGATAGGGATGATGGCTATCCCAGAGCGCCGTTATGGCTGGAGAGTCGATGGCTTTCAGCACTGTGCCCACACGATACGCTGAGGCGAAGCCATCATGTGTCTCCAGAGTAATCAGCACGCCGGCTTGTTCTGCCTGAGAAGCAATCTGGCGTAGTGCAGCTATTATCCATGTATTTTGCAGCTTGCTATCCTCGCCGCTGCCAGCGCCGCCAAAGATACGCAGTATCGGTACCTGTAGCTCCTGTGCCAGAAGAATCCAGGCACGCAGATCCTCAACATTTTTAGCGCGTGCCGCTGGATCGCTGAGATTAAATAAACAGGATGTATCGAATGCACACATTTCGATGCCTCGTGAGCGAAAGAGCGTGGCGGCCTGCCTCACCTTCGCGGCGTCCTCCACTGGATCGATCACCTTACCATCCAGCAAGCGCAACTCCACGCCACTATAGCCCATGCGTACCGCATTCTCCGCAATCTGCTCCACTGTCCATTGGGGACAACCGAGGGTACTAAAGGCAAATTTCATTTTCATCTCTCTCTATCCGTCAAGTGACAGATCTCCGTTGCTTTTGGCGCTCAATGGCAGAGAGCATCCGCAGATCTGCTATGTTGCTCTACGATGATGTTTGAAGGTTGTTCGTCGTATCTACCTGTAATTTATTATGGCACCGATCCTCAAAAAAGACCAGAAATCCTTTTCTTTTTGGCGATGAGGGGGGCCGTTCCCTATTTTTGTTATCTCCGTGCGCTTATTTTCGCGTTTCGGTGTAGTATATTGTAAGCAGTATAAAATAGAACCTTTGCTATGACGAAGAGAACTTATCGCTCTTGCGTGACGGTATCGTGACGGTATATGGTATATTTTATGCGATGAATGTAGATATAGGATACATGTTTATGATATGAAAAGGAATCATATGGAGAATGAGCTTGATGCATCTCTTTTTCATAAGATAGCTATTCAAAAAGATCTTTATAAGCGCGTGCTGGAGATGCTTGCGACCGTTGATGATGATACACGTCAATGGCGCATCATCCAGGCAGTCTTTGAATATATGGTCTTCCGCTTTGATTCTGAGAAAAAAGGTCTTGTGATTCGCTATGCAAAAGTTGGATATGATCATGAGGATGGCATTCATAGCCTCTATGAGACATCGATGTATGGAACTCCTCCCTGGCCGTTAACCTCTCAGAATTTAGTCTATTGGGGCCGGAGTCATCTGGCTGGCTGGGCGGCCGCACTTCAGCGCATGCAGCGCTGGGATGTTACTGATAGTAGCCAGCAGCGACCTGTGGATGTTGATGAACACGAGCAAAGTGCCTGTGCCTATCCTTTGCTACAAGGGGACAACCTGGCTGGAGTATTTGTGGTTTCCAGCGTGCAACCGGGGTTTTTTAGTCATCCTGCAATCTGGGAAGCTGTCCATGAATGTGGCATGTTGTTAACGCTGGCCTTTGAGGCGCAAGATTTTTATCCCTGTGCGCGGCTGAACTTAGTGCTGATGCCTGATCTGGCCTGGCAACGCGCTGAGATGCAGCGGATCTATGTTGAGCGCATGCTGGCTTGCGCGAGCCAGACTGGCTTGCCTCGTCGACATGCAGAGGCAATTGTGCGGCGAGAAATAGAGTTGGAATTTGAGGAATACATGAAAGCACAAATTCGCTTTACAAATCCTACCATATCAGATCGCAGATACCAGGATATCATTAAAAAGCAACCCTGAACCGTCTCTGCTGTACTCATAGCCTTGAATAGCATGCTGTGTTGTCATCGCTTCCAGAAAAAAATTTTTGAGGTAGAGGAAAAATTGATACTGGCTGTAATGTCTGGTTCGACTTTTAATTAGGATGGAGGGTATTTCATGACAAAATCTGCGACAGTATATACAAATTTTTCTACCAGTTTAGAGGCAGGAAAAGATCTTGGTTTGCAAATCACCTACATGCTTTCAGTTGCGCCTGATGTGGTGATTCTTTTTGCCGCGCCTCAGTATGAGCATAGTGCTCTCTTACAAGCGCTCCAGCGTACCTGTAATCCCCACATATTAATTGGATGTTCATCGGCAGGCGAATTTACTTCAGCTATTTATGGAGAAGGATTAGCCTGTGCTGTCGCAATCAACTCAACCGACATACAATTTACTGCCACGATTGGACGGCATCTACATACGGATACGCAGCAAGCCGCTCAAGACATTGTTGCGGATCTCCGAGGCGATCAACTCAAAGAGTATCCCTATCGCTCGGCCTTAATCCTGGCTGATGCGTTGGCCGGGCACACGGATGAGCTGATCGAGAAGTTGACATGGCTCACCGCCGGTTCCTCCCAGTTTTTTGGGGGTGGTGCCGGTGACAACGGGCAATTTGCCTATACTCCAGTTTTTTATGGCACTGAGGTGGTAACTGACGCTGCCGTCGTGTTAGAGATCTGTTCCAGGCGACCAGCAGGCCTTGGTTCCAGTCACGGATGGAAACCGATCAGCGATCCCATCGATGTGACATCGTCTGAGGGAATGCTTGTGACGGGTCTTAATCGCAAGTCGCCCTTAGACGTCTTTCAAGCGCATGCTCGGGCAACGGGACAAAATCTAGACGTCACTGATCCATTGCCCTTTTTTCTCCATAACCTGATTGGTATCAACATGGGCATGGGATATAAACTGCGTGTGCCCCTGGCCCTGACTCCTGATGGATCTATCCTTTGTGGCTCTGAAGTCCCTGCTGGAACACAGATCTGTATTATGGGATCAACAGTTCAATCGGCCACAGAGGCGGCCGAGATCGCCGCCAGGAGCGCCGTCCGCAGGCTTTTAGGAGAGAAAGCCGCCGTGGCGCTTTTCTTTGATTGTGTGGCGACACGCATGAAAATGGGGAAGGAATTTGGTTTTGAGCTAGCAAAGGTGCAAGAGGTCATCTCTCCCATCAGATACGTTGGGTGTAACACGCATGGACAGATTGTACGCGCCGATGGACAATTCAGCGGCTTCCATAATTGTACCGCCGTAGTGTTTCTGCTTCCCGAATAGCATCCGATGCTAAGCACACAATACAGTGAAGATAGGAATAAAAAAACGTTCGCCCACGGCGTCAACGCCAGCCGACGCTGCGTCGGCTGGCTTGATCTTTTGGCTGGATAGATGCGATGGTAAGCGTATATGCTATAATTTTGATAATCTGAACACAAAAAGTTAAAGCAAAAGTGAACACGACTGTGGTGGAGGATATAAATAATCATGGATAAAAAAGTCGATATTATTGATAAGCGTCTGGTATTTGATGATTTTTTTAAGATCGAGGAGATCCATCTCCGTTTTCGACGTTTTGATGGTCAACTCAGCGATCCTGTACGCCGCTTGATTTTTGAGCGTGGCGATGCGGTCGCGGCTCTGGTTGTCAATCTTGATACACAAAAAGTGCTGCTCATCAATCAATTTCGTTATCCCACGCTTGAAAAGGGTCCAGGATGGCTGCATGAAGTGGTGGCGGGAATGATCGATGGCCATGAGCAACCCGAGGAGGCTATGAAGCGGGAGATTCATGAGGAGATTGGCTATCAGGTTAGTGATCTCACGCCTATCGCCACCTTTTATGTATCGCCTGGAGGAACGTCGGAACGCATCTATCTGTATTATGCCGAAGTGCGCGACGCGGACCGCGTTTCAGCAGGCGGCGGTCTGGTCTCTGAGCATGAAGACATTGAACTGGTAGCGCTCTCGTTTGACGAATTATGGGATGTTCTCAAGCGTGGCGAGATTCGTGACGCGAAGACGCTCATCGCAGTACAATGGTTGCAGATGCATCAAAACAACAAGGTCTAATTCTCCATTTCAAATCTCGTGACGACACAATTTTGTGCTTGAGCGCGTTCTAGCCCTGAGCTATCTTGTATATTTTTCTGCTTCTTCCGATGAAAGTACCTGTTGATAGCGCTTGCGTGTTTCTATGGTGTCAGGATGATCTGGGCCGAACGTCTTTTCACGGACGGCGAGGGCTTGTTTATAGAGAGGTAATGCGAGTGAGCCGCGCTTCTCCGTTTGATATAAGACGGCCAGATCGTGTTGGCTTTGTGCGGTGCGAGGATGTTGTAGTCCAAACACCACTGTGCGAACGTGTAGTGCTTGTTGATACCATATTTCGGCCTGAGCTGTATCGCCCTCGGCGAAAGCTAGATCGGCCAGATTGCGCAGTGTGAGGGCATGATAAGGATGGAGAGGGTTGATTGCTTGATCGCAGAGTGCATGTGCTTTCTGATATAGTTCTTTTGCTTCTTTAAATCTCTCCTGAGCAAAATAGAGTTGTCCTAGATTATTGAGTAGGGTAACAAGATAGGGATGCTTTGAACCGAGGAACTGCTTGCTGATGGCCAGGGAGCGTTTATAGAGGGATTCTGCTTCCAGATAGCGTTTCTGGTCGAAGTATAAATAAGCTATATTTTGCAAACTTTCGGCGACATCCAGATGATCCTGACCAAGAACTTCCTCTCTGATCGCTAATGCTCTTTGATAGAGGGGCTCTGCCTGCTCATAGAGACCGCGAATCCAATAGGCTCCGGCCAGATTGTTCAGGCTGGTGGCGACGTCAGGATGCTTTAATCCGAGTTTCTGTTCCCGTATCTGGAGGGCTTGCTTATGAATTCGTTCGGCTTGCTGATAATCTCCTTTGAAGTAGGCCAGCTCGGCGATATAGTTCAGGCTCTCGGCGACGTCAGGATGCTCTGGCCCTAACATTTGCTGGCGGATGGCTAATCCCTGTCTGATACATGCTTCGGCTTGCTCATACTGAGCGCTTTCGGAGAGAGACGCTCCCATGCGATGTAGCAAACGTCCGGCTTCCTCCGAGACAATATTTTCTTCTTTAATCAATGTTGCGCACATCAGGGCATGCGTGTGCAGGCGTTGGCATTTCGACCACGTTGTGACAACTTCTACCATCGGGAAGGCATAGTTGACGAGTAAGATCGTTTTCTGTACCCAGTCGTGATAAGCCTGAGGGTCTAATTGGGCCTTGAGCGCGGCCTGCACCAGGCGATGAATGCTGAGTAGTTCCTGATCTACATGTCGCTTGATCAACGAGTAACTGCGCAGAACTGCCAGGACTTCATCCAACTGGAGCAGATTAAAGGTGAGAGACTCAAGCATTGGAGGAGGAGCGTTATCCTGCCTGAGAAAGAGCTCTTCAGGAATGTCATCTGGCGAGATAAAGGCGCAGATGCGGAGCAGGTCTGCTGCTGGCTTATAATGCTTCTCGACCTGTTGTACTGAGAGGGAGAGCGTCGCCATCATGGAGAGCGGATACTCTCCTCTGAACTGTCCTCTTCGATTGAGGAGTGTGGCGCTGTGTGTCTGGTACAGTTTACGGTAATGGACAAGGTTACAGCCAGTCTCATCAATATAGGCGCCAGCCTGATCGAGAGCCAATGGAAGTCCATCCATTGCTTCGACTATAGCGCGTGCCGCAGCCATATCTGCCGATGTAAGCTCGGTTTGCGATAATATTGATTGCATCCCCCCACTGCGATGAAGCAGAAAACGTATACCTTCTTCCGGTGTGAGAGGATCTAGATCGAGCGTTTGTGCCATTGTCCCTAGCGTCTGCTTACGAGAAGTGAAAAGGAGAGCCCCTTTCTGAGTAGGTGGCAGAAATTGCTTTACCAGATCGGTGTCTTCTACGTTATCTAAGATTAGTAACCAGTCGGAATGATACGTCAACCAACGCATGATAGCGGTTCTGGTCCTCATCGGCTCTTGCTCCCGTGCTTCTGGCAGGTGCAGCAGATCTGCTATCGTGATCAGGCTGGAAAGAAGGCTTTCCTGTGTTTCAGCCGTCATCCAGAAAACGGCCTGATATTCCTGTGCATACCGGTAAGCATACTCGATAGCCGTTTGCGTCTTGCCGATCCCTCCCAGCCCGCTCAATGCCCAGGACTGTGTTAAAGTGACCGCCTGTTCTTGATGAAGGAGTACATGAATGTGCTTTAACACTTCCTCGCGGCCTGTAAAGAATGGGTTACGTGTGTAAGGAATCCCCCATATGTGTGACGTATTTGCGGACGCTTCTTCTACTGAAACTGACATATCTGTGTCAGTTTCATCCAGAGATGAAAGATTGTGGGTGAAGAAGTTAAACTCTTCGATTTGCTTGTCAAAGAGCTCGCTGATCTGTTGGCGAAAATAGGCATTAGGACAGGTTGTGCCAGCTTCCCAGCGGCTGATGGTTACCCGTGTCGTTCCTAATCTATCGGCGAGATCGCGCTGTGACCAATGGCGGCGTAGTCGTTCCTCACGCAGTTTTGACCGCTTCTTTCCAGTTTGTTCAGCATCCTGCCCCATCATGTACTCTACTCCTATCCTTTCGGTATTTGTAATGCTTTTCATCTCTGCCACGGGAGAGAATGGCTCTTGAGGGCTCAAGCCAGCGATTAGCAAGTTAAAGGGAAGCAGCCATAGATCCCTGGATGATACTTTTTGTTACATAAGAGTATACATCTTGTTACACCTTTTTGTCCTCTTTTCTGACATAAATTAAATTCACCCCAAAAGTAGCGTTGGACGCTTGCGTACGATGTCCCACTTGACGTATGATCAAGCACGCCAGCGTGGCTCGCCGAGAGTCTGCTGTCTCGTACGAGCTACTGGGACATCGTACGCAAGCGTCCGACGCTACTTTGGGGTGATAGAATTCATGTTTTTAGGGTATAAGTGTCTGGTCGCGGTTGGGTCCGACGCCGACGCTGTGGATCGGCACATTGACAAGCTGCGCCAGGCGTGCGAGATAAGCGCGTGCGTTTTCGGGTAAATCCTGTAGGGTTTTGGCCTTTTCTGTGGATTGTTGCCAGCCGGGCATGATCTCGTAGACAGGTTCGCATTTTGCATGCAGAGTAGGATCTGGTAGGTGCTCGATAAGCTCTCCCTGATAGCGGTAGGCGGTGCAGATTGGGATCTCGGACAAAGTATCCAGCACATCGAGCTTGGTGATGTTGAGACCTGTACAGCCATTAATTTCGGTGACATAGCGTGTGACAACCGCATCAAACCAGCCTACTCGTCGTGGACGTCCTGTTGTTGTTCCGAACTCCCCACCCAGCGTGCGCAGATGACCTGCCATCTCGTCCTGAAGCTCGGTTGGCATTGGACCTGTGCCTACCTGTGAGCTGTAGGCTTTAGCGACTCCGATGACCTGATTGATATATCTGGGAGGAATACCGGCTCCGGCGGCGGCTCCGGCAGCGGTCGGTGATGAACTGGTCACGAAGGGATATGATCCCCAGTCGATATCTTTCATCGCGCTTAATTGTCCTTCGAGCAGGATATTTTTCTGGCTTTGCAGGGCGGAGCGCATCAGCGGGACTGTGTCGATAATCCGAGGTCGGAGCTGCTCTCCCCAGGAGATGGCTTTGGCCAGCAGCTCTTCGATGTCGAATGGTTGCTGTCCGTAGACATGCGTGAGGATGGCATTATGCTTCTTCATCACTGCGGTGAGCTTATCGCGCAGGATGTCTGGATGGAGTAAATCGTGGAAGCGGATACCGATCCGTCCCACTTTATCTGTATACGCCGGTCCGATGCCGCGTCCTGTGGTGTCGACGCGATAGGCTCCCCGAGCCTCGTCCTCGACCTTATCCAGTAAGATATGATAGGGCATCACGACATGCGCACGATCTGATACGTACAGGTGTTCGGTTGAGACTCCCTTTTGCTCGATGGTGGCTAATTCAGATAAAAGATCCTGTGGGTCAACGGCCGTCCCTGTTCCCATGATGCACGTACAATTGGGATTGAAAATACCGCATGGAATGAGATGGAGTTTGAACTCACCGTAGTCATTGACGACGGTATGGCCTGCATTGCCACCTCCTTGAAAGCGTATGCATAGATCTGTATCTCTACTCAAAAGATCCACGAGTTTGCCTTTGCCTTCGTCGCCCCATTGAGTCCCCACAACTACAGTTACTGTTCCAGCCATAATGGCTACTCCTCTCCAACTTTGAATGCTTCGCGCACTGCTGTCTCTAAATTTGATGGTAGATTGATTGGTTGTGATCCCATCGTCGTAATGGCCACCAGTTGCTCAGCATCGGCGGCGGGCAGCAAGCTACTGCGTAAGTGTACCAGATGCGGACCAAAGGTCGCTTCCAACTCTGGTGAAAGTTGCTCATAGATCGCAGCCAGATAGGCTTCATTACGAATTAATTTTTCGACCACACGTACCATAGTACGATTCTGAGTCACCACGCCGCTCGTCGGAGCATCCAGCGATGCCACCAGAGCCTCCTCAAAGTCAATCGTAAGCGCGATGACATGGCCTCCTACTACCTGCTCAGGCCCCTCGTGCTGATAGATCAGCGCATAATCCGCGCTGGCCGTGCCAAAGAGATTCAAAATGACCGTACAACCGCGATCGCGGGCCGCTTGCAAGACATCGGCGAAGCGCTCAAGATCCTCGGCCCACAGGCTGGCAGCGACACGGTGTTGTGCTTGCGTGATCAATTCGCGTAAACGCGTCTCAATACGGACACGCTCGCTCAACTCCCAGAAGTGTCCCACGCTATCGGGCTGTTCGAGAGCCGTCAACTGCTGCTCCAGCTCCTGACAGCGCTGAATCGTCTCGGCCTGGATACGTTTGAGCAGGGTCTCTGGAGGTACCGGAGCATAACGGATTGGATCCGCGCTAACTGCGGTGACCCGCTCTTTCGCCGTCAAGGTTTCAAGTGCCTGATACGTATTGGCCCGTGGCAAGCCTGTCCCCTTGCTGATCTCATAGCCGGTCGAGAGCGTATGCTGGAGCAGAAAGATATAGATCTGAGCTTCAGCTCCTGTGAACCCAAGACGTTTCATCTCTTCGATGGTTGCTGTTGACACAAGTCTCACCTTTCTTCTCTTTTTATAGTAGTAGTAGCCACTACTACTATAGTCAAGATTACTTAGCTTGTCAAGGGAGGGACAGAGTTTCTTGCTTTTGCTTGTCAGCGGTGGTAGTCTGATCAAGGTAAAAAAGGAGGATGATTGTTATGTCTGAAGAAAGCGTTGTGCAGGAGACATCAGTGCCGTGCACGCGCCAGAGTCTGGCGCGAGATCTGCGTAATCTGGGTATCAAGCAGGGCATGATCGTGATTGTCCATTCGTCGCTGCGCTCCATTGGCTGGGTTAGCGGCGGACCAGTCGCGCTTGTCCAGGCGTTGATGGATGTTGTGACGGCCTCGGGAACCATCGTGATGCCGACACAGACCGGGAACTATTCAGATCCAGCCAACTGGCATAATCCGCCGGTCCCGCAAGCCTGGTGGGATATTATCTACGCAGCCATGCCTGCATTTCAGCCGGAGATCACGCCATCTTATTTGATGGGAGCCGTCGTCGAAACCTTTCGTACGTATCCTGGAGTGCTTAGAAGTAATCATCCGCAGGTCTCATTTGCGGCCTGGGGAAAATATGCTGCCCAGATCCTCGCAGATCAGTCGCTTGAATATGGCCTGGGAGAGCAATCCCCGCTAGCTCGCATGTATGATCTGGAAGGATGGGTTTTACTCCTCGGTGTCGATTACAACCGCAACACATCGTTTCACCTCGCTGAATATCGCTGCCCGGGAGCCCAGAAAGTCATGTTGGGAGCTCCCATCATCGAGAACGGAGAACGTGTTTGGAAGCGCTTTCAAGACATCGATATCGACTCGGAGATCTTTCCCGCTATCGGACAAGATTTTGAACAGGCTCATCGCGTACTGATCGGCAAAGTTGGACAGGCGGAGTCCCGCCTATTTCAGATACGTCCCGGCATCGACTTTGCCACCGTCTGGTTACGTCGTCAACGCGGCTTTTGAGCGCGCATCCTCTACAGATCTGGATCTAATCGTTATCTGGAAAGTTGTCTATGCCCTCAAACCTCTGTACATAAAAAGAGGTGCAAAAAGGCAGGGATGTAAGCGTATAGAAAAAGTGATATTACTCGCTGTATATTCGATGACGCTATCGCCAGAACGAGGAGTAACTGGAGCATGGAAACATATGACGTTATTCTTATCGGGAGCGGTCATAACGCGCTTATTACCGCTGCCTATCTGACCCGAGCGGGCCGCAGTGTCCTGATACTGGAGAAGAATGATCGTCCGGGTGGCCTGGTTCGCACAGATGAATTGACACTACGCGGTTTTAAGCACGATGTCTATTCATCTGCGCATCCCCTTTTTCTCACTGGACCTGTTTATGCGGACTTCGGAAGTGCTCTAACCGAGAGAGGTCTACGCTATATAAATACCGACCTGCCAACGGGCGTCTCATTAGATGATGGTCGGACAGCTGTATTTCCCAGTTCACTTGAGGCGTTGATCGCGGAGGCTGAACGACTGGCTCCTGGCGATGGCACAACGCTTACTCATCTGCTGGGAGAACTGAATCCATATGTGAATGATGTCTTTGGGCTATTCAATCTAGATCTTACCTCATCTGTGGCCACGGAAATTCTGGCACGCTTGTTGCACACTGGCGATCGTCCTGGATATTCGACCTTTGCGGCCTCATTATTTGATACAGCGCGCACTGTGGTTGATCCCTTCCAGTCCCCGGTATTGCGTGCGATGCTGGCGCCATGGGTTATGCACATGGGTCGTACGCCCGACGAGGCTGGGAGTGGTATCTGGGTGAAGCTTGTCATCCTGGCACTGATGGGAGCCGGTATGCCCATCCCCGAGGGCGGGAGTGAGATGCTTGTTCGTGCTCTGGCGCAACTGGTCATAGATCAAGGAGGAGTGATTCGTACCAACACACAGGTCAGCGGGATCTCCTTAGAACAGGGACGCGCCTCGAAAGTGCGCACCACGAGCCACGAAGAGTTTCAGGCCAGACAAGCCATTATCGCCTCAACCAATCCAGATCAGCTTTACCTCTCACTCCTGGCGGAGCACGACGTTGATGCTTCCTTGCGTGCGCAGGCGCAGCGTTTCCGTTATGGGCGTGGATGTGTACAAATTCATCTTGCGCTTGATGAGCCGCCAAGCTGGCCCGATGAGCGCTTTAACCGGGTCGGACAGCCACATTTGACCGCCGGGCTTGATGAATGTACCCTGGCTATTGCTCAGAGTAGCGCAGGACTCCTTCCGGCGAATCCGACCTTTACCGTCGATTGCCCGACGAATCTTGATGCGACCCGTGCGCCATCCGGTAAAGCTATTATGCGCATCCAGGTTCTTGAGGTGCCGTGCCGTCCGCGTGGCGATGCTGCGCATCAGATTAATGTCGGTGATGGCACGTGGACTCCAGATCTGACCGAACGCTTTGTTGAGCGTGTACTGCACATTGTGAGTAAGCATATCCCAAATATTCCCACCGCTATCATTGGGCATGCGGTGCTGACTCCTGATACGCTGGCACAGTTTAGTCCCAATCAGGGACCCGGAGATCCATACGGCGGAGCGCATGACCTTGCTCAAAGCTATCTTTTCCGACCGCTGCCTGGTCAACCGAGTCATGCTACAGCCATACCCAATCTCTTTATGGTGGGAGCTGCCACCTGGCCCGGACATGGTATCAATGGTGGATCAGGATATATTGTCGCTCAGCAGCTTCTCAATGCGCCCTAAATGTCAGATTAAAATTGGGACAAAAAAGATCGCCTTCCATCTGAAGGCGATCTTTATATATTGTGCAGCTGTCTTTTATAAGAGGCGTAGCATCGTGGGCTTTTTGTTGTCGAGAGGTGATATCCCATCGAGGTGACGGAATGAGCAGTGAACACAATAAGATTGTAAGACTGAGCTATGTGGTCGCTTCAAGGTGCACGCGTGCTTGCTGCAAACGGATAGCCCACAGTCCATGCAGGATTGCACATTCCACCATTTTAGTTTTGCTGTACACAGAGCGCAAGTCATTTCTTCCTGTACTTGCTTCATTGCTCAATTCTCCTTCAAACGCAGAACATCTTTCGATGTTGATTACATTTCAAAATATCGATATTGCCTGTAGTTTGCTGTGAGTTTCGTGTGTTTTGTTAGGATCTATTAATATCCGACTTCCTTACTACGATATTAGCATAGCCTAATCTTTTAGTCAAGATCAATGTTGAGGAAAATCAGTGTTTTTGGCCCAGATCCTGATTTTTCTGTGGGATCTTTGCTGGTTCTGCCCGGAAGAGGCTCCTGTGGACAAAGATAATGCTGGCAGCTCTCTTGATATGAGAGGTTTGCCAGCAATGAAGTATCGTGATTGATGTGATTGTGGTTGGTCTGTGCGTTGTTAGTTATCGTCGCACTCGCAGAAGGTAAATGTATTTGAGCACGTTGGGCAGTAATACTGTAAGTTTCCATCGTTATCCGTTTCAGGAATCACTTCTTCGAGGTCTGTCAGTAAGATGCCTTCTTCTTGATCGTAGGGACATGTCTGATATTTAATGCGCTCTAGATTCATGACTTTCTCCCTTTTGAGTTTGCTTGCCTCGCTACTTTATTTGCTTCCGCGAGGTTGACTATTTTTTTCTGTCAGCGTCTGAGCAGGAAGTTGTTTCTTCGCTGCTTTCCATGGTGACTTTATAGTCTGTTTTTGCAATCCTCAATTTTTCCTGCAAGGTTGGTCATGAAGTACTATAGAGTTTTAGCATGCTTCGTGGCTACTTGAGTTTTTCCTGGATGAGTGTATGCTTTGCATTGCTATCGGAGGTATAAAAAAATTGTTGTCGGGAGGTATAAAAAAGCGGCCCTCCCATTGCTGGGAACGCCGATTTTTTGTATGGCATAGTGCTTTTGAAGAGGAGCGAGAGTCCTCCCCTCAGCACCATTGATTGTTATCTATAAGAATTTTAACGAATTAGTAGCCCCACTTCCAGCCCCTCATAGTATCCTCGGCAACTGTTCTCCAGCCACGAGCGGCAGCCTCTGATTTGAGTCCTGCTTGCTCTGCCAACTCAGCGTCACTAATGTTGGGATTCTTGCGCAGAATCTGAATGATTTTGTCTGTGACTTTGTGAGTTGATGATGTTTTTTGCTCGGATGTGTTCACTACCAAACCTCCCTTACAATGCGTAAATACGTAAGAAGTTGACGACTCTACAGGAATATTTCTGGTACCACTTCCGATTGTGCCTTCTCGCTTGACCACATTGTCGGGAAAATGTCTGGTGGTATGTTAGTGGAAGGCGCCTATACATTTTTAGCTGTGCACGTATCGTTTTTCGTGGTATCACTATTGTACAACTTTTTGGGAGGCATAGCTACTATTTTTGGATTCCTGCCAAAAGCTGAACCTTTTCGTGCTCAAGCAAGTGAGGCTGTTTTCCGTGACCTTTGTCTTAGCTGGTTCGTCCCTTATTATGAGAGTGGAAAAATGTAAGTTCCACCTCGCTTCTTTGAAGCTATGCCCTGTATTTTATCCATGTATACTCGGACCGGGATGAACCGGTAGGGAAGTGGGGAAGCATCAATGTCCGTAATTAAAAATTATGTGGTTCGCCAGGTTACTAGATCAGTGTAGTTCTTTTGAGCAATGTGGGTCCTTGGTGTGACTTTTTGAGATTCATAAGGAAACATCAATGAACCTTTTCGGTTTTTGGAAGCGATCGCAGTTTGGAGCCCCTGATGAGGTTATCCAGGCCGCCTGTGATTTTTATGGCACCACGCCAGAGCATGAGCCAGCTGTTAAAGCTGAGAAGCTCAAAGCTCTCTCCGACAACGTCTGGGTAGTGAAGTTGAACGAGAAAGCTAGCGCCGTGGTAGCGTATTCCCCCAGGGAAAAGGAGCATACCCTTACGGCTCCCTGGTATGGCGAATGACGCACATGAGCCTTTAATGTCTGTCTTAGTGAGAAAATAAGGCTTGTCCCTGGTCATCGGATTACTCCGGTGGACCAGGTTTTTTTTGTTTTTTTCTGCCTCCAAGACGATATTGTATTAAAGAGTGTGCTTCATTAAGAGGTCAAGCGAAGCGAGATCTCGTAGCGTCGCACGCTTGCGTGCGATGTCCCACTTGACGTACGGTCAGGCAGGTCAGCGTGGATCGCCAGAGCCTGCTGTCTCGTACGAGCTCCTGGGACATCGCACGCAAGCGTGCGACGCTACGGTGTCTTCGCTTCGCTCGACTTGCAAAAAAGGGAAATATGAGATGGGATGTGTGCGCAAACCTGGCCTGATGGTTTCTGTCAGCTGCCTGCTTCTGTTTGTCCTGCTGGGATGTGGCGTCGCGCCTCTATTTCCATACGCTGATGTTGGAAGTAATCGTCAGAAGATCGCTGTGACGCTATGGTACTGGAATAAATCTATCGATGAGCGCTTGCTTGCTGGTGTCGAGAGGCAGTTTCCGCAGATCGCCTTCCGAGCGTTAAAGCTTGGTGGGGGATACGATACCAAGCTCCGTACGGCTCTGGCCGGACACGCCAATATTCCGGATCTGGCGGGCATCAACGCGAATATTGCGACCTACTTTCCCGATGATGATCAATTCGTTGATATTCGTACGCTTGCCAGTGCGCACTTGCAGCAGGAGTATCTACCGTGGAAATGGCATCTCGCGGTCGCTCCTGATCGTCATGTGCTGGCTCTTCCCATGGATACTGGTCCCACCGCCCTTTTTTATCGTGCTGATTTGTTTCAGCAGGCGAGATTACCTTCCTCTCCAACTGAGGTGACGCAGCGCTTAAAAACCTGGGATGACTATATTCAGGCGGGCGAGCAGATGCAACGTGCGACTGCAGGTCGCATCCATATGTTTGATTCCATTAATAATGTGTTTACGCAGGTCATGTCGCAGAGCTCTACGCAATTCTTTGACGCCTCCAATCGTTACATTGGTGATCAGGGTCCTGTCAGGAGAGCCTGGCAGTATGCCGTCAGCATCCATCAAAAGGATCTCAGCGCCAGGACAGCCTCATATACGACCGATTGGAGTGCGGCGATCAGTAACGGCTCCGTGGCGTCTTTTGTCGGCGGTGTCTGGATGAAGCATTGGCTCATCGATTCTGGACCACGTACCGCTGGCAAATGGCGGATTGCCAATGCTCCGGGTGGACCTGGGAATGCGGGTGGTTCGTTCCTGGCTGTAACCAGAGCTTCACAGCATCCCAAAGAAGCTTTTGCGATCGCGCAATGGTTGACGAGTCCTCAGAACCAGATCAGCTCTTATCGCCATAGCGGCCTCTATCCTTCAACTCTTGCCAGTTTGCATGATGTCAGCCTGGCGCAGCCCGAACCCTTCTTTGGGGGTCAGGTCACGACTGATATCTTCAGCGACGTTGCCACTCATATTCAGCCCGTCTATATTGGTCCACAGACCGATATTGTTCAGAATGATCTACAGGCCGGATTGACTCTGGTCGAGATGCAGGATGCGAATCCGCAGGCGGCCTGGGAGGCCACTCAAGCACAAATTCAGAGGGAACTCTCTCATTAGCGTTCGTTACCGATCTTTAAAGGAGAAGGGAGGATCAACTATGAGTAGTGTGAGTCAGATGCCAATCCAGATACAGTCGGAAAGCCTTGCGCAGCCGGGATCTTCTGTGCCTGTGTCCGTGCCAGCGCCACATAAGCAGTCGCATGCATGGCGTCGGATATTGCCATGCTATCTGTCAGTCGCGCCATTTTATCTCCTTTTTGCCATCTTTGGCCTCTTCCCGCTCGCTTTCTCGCTTTACTTATCCTTCCAGAAGTGGGATGGCATTGGTCCCATGACGTTTGTCGGCCTGAACCAGTTTGCTTATCTGCTCAGTGATATCTACTTCTGGCATGCGATCGTCAATACGCTGGAGATCTGGTTTCTGGCGACGCTACCGATGATCTGTCTCGCCATTGTATTGGCTTGCTTGTTAGCCTCACCGCTGGTGAAACTCCCAGGCTTTTATCGTATCGCCTTCTTTCTGCCGCATGTCACCTCGATTGTAGCGGTCGGCATCGTCTTCACGACCGTGTTCAGTACTCAGTTTGGCCTGCTCAACGCGCTGCTGACCTCTCTCGGCTTGTCGCATGTGGCGTGGCTGAGTACTCCATGGGGCATGAAAGTTGCTATCGCCTCGATGATCATCTGGCGCTCGCTTGGATATCATGCGATCATTTTTATGACGGGCTTGCAAAGTATCCCGCTGGTTTTGTACGAGGCTGCTCGGATCGATGGCGCATCCTCGCGCCAGATCTTCTTGCGTCTAACGCTGCCCTTGCTGCGTCCCGTGATTCTCTTTAGCGTGATTACTTCGACGATCAGTGGGATGCAGGTCTTTACAGAGCCACAAGTTCTGTTAGGCAATACGGGAGGGCCTGGAGGCGGTGGGATGACGATGGTGTTGTATCTCTATCAGCAAGCTTTTGTTGGCTATCATTTTGGTTATGGGGCTGCGATTGGCTGGGGATTGTTTGTGGTGATTGTGTTATTCTCTCTGCTCAATTGGATGCTGGTGCAGAGGCCAGGGATGCGTACATAGAAAGATAGGACTGCTTATATGCTAAGATTCTATCCTGCCGGTGGATCTAATATGCTTTTTCCTCGCCTGACGAAGCAGCTGATGGTGCATATCATCTTGCTATTGGGGAGCGCCCTGGCGCTTTTCCCCTTTTATTGGCTGCTTGTGATGTCCACCAACGTCTCCAGCGACATCTTCACCTATCCGCCCCGATTGACCTTTGGTCCTGCGCTGATTGAGAACATTACAAATGTTTTGCGCAACATCGATTTCTTCGGAGCCTTTTTCAATACTGTCTGTGTGGCGACGGTACAGACCATCCTTGTACTGTTTTTCTGCTCATTGGCGGGATTTACCTTCGCAAAATTTGCGTTTCGCGGCAAGAACGTCCTGTTTGTGCTCTTGCTGGGGAGCATGATGATTCCCTCACAACTATCGGCTGTCCCCTCGTTTGTCTTAATGGCGCAGCTTGGCTGGGTCAGTAGCTTTAAAGCTTTGATTATTCCTGGCGCGGTGACGGCCTTTGGCGTCTTCTGGATGCGTCAGTACGCTCATGCTGCAGTTCCCGGTGAACTGGTCGATGCCGGATGCATCGATGGCTGCGGACATCTGCGCCTCTACTGGCATGTGGCGTTACCAATCTTACGACCAGCGTTGGCCTTTCTCGGCATATTTACTTTTGTGAATGCCTGGAACGATTATATGTGGCCACTGATTATCCTTAATGATCCCACGAAATACACCTTACAGGTAGCGTTGTCGCAGTTGAATAGCATTTATAGTACCGATTATGGCATGGTGATGGCTGGTACATTGATGGCTACACTCCCACTATTACTGATCTTCTTTTTAGGGAGTCGCCACTTTATTGCTAATATAACGGCCGGAGCTCTGAAAGAATAGTCAAAATAGCTTGAAAAAAGCGGTATTAGCGGCTAAAGAATGAGAATAAAATAGAACAAATGTTCGGTATTAAAATTTCTTAATACAGCTTCTTTTTAGTGTACTTCATTCGAATATAATGCTTAGTTGTTCGTCTCTATATATAGGTAGGATTGTGGCAATGCTTACGAGTACTAGATTGAAAGAGCGAGCGGGCAAAGAAATGAGGACAAAAATGGAGTTACAGCCACCGAAACATGCTCAATGCTCACATGATAAAGGTTTGGGGGTATTATTAGTCGATATCGACTCTGAAACCATCCCCCGTACAGATAGACGCGGCAATTGGCAATATTATTGTTTAAAAGGTCATCATATATTTTCTGTCCGGTCGGCTCATACAGATCTTCTGGTCCAGAAAGAAAAAATCCAGAAAGAAAAAGAGGAAGAGGAAAAACAGAGCGCTTTACCAGTTTAGTGTAAAGTTCATATCCCTGCCTGACTAATCATCTTGTCATCACTGAGCCTATAGAGTAGAACGACACTATAGCTTCATGTCTATAACCTCATGAGCCATCAATGCAAGCGCGATGGCTCTCTTAACATATCTTTTTTAGCCTTTCTTCATCATCCTTTCGCAACCACTTGCCAGCTTTTTGCCCACTTCATGATTGTTCTGAGACTGCATCTGTAATTCATGGCTGTTGAAACGTGCTACTATACAATTATTAAGACAGCCGCCAAGCGCAAGACATGGCTGAATTACGATTGTATGGAGAAAAACTTTAATGATCTGGCAAGTTGTACATGAGATCGTCGCGAGTATTTTACTGGTTGTCGTGCTTATCCTGGTCGTTGTACGACCATATAAACTGGACATTGCCTGGTTTACAGGTATCGGAGCAATCATCGCCATCGTCTGTGGCCTACTTTCGCTGGCCTCTCTCATTACCATCTTTGGAGATACCTGGGACGCCACCATCACGCTCATCGCTTTATTTTTGCTGTCGCAGGCCCTTGATAGTAGTGGCTTCTTTAACTGGTCGGCGCTCTTTCTGGCCCGCCTGGCGCGAGGCTCGGGCTGGCGTTTATACGGGTTGATGCTGCTTCTGACATTAGGAGTGGTTGCCTTGCTGGCCAACGATGGTGCTGTCCTGATGCTAACTCCTATCTTTGCTCGACTCCTGAAAAAGATTTATCCACGAGAAGCGTATCGCCTGCCATTTATTTTTGCCGCCGGCCTCTTTGCCGATGCTATGAGTATTATCTTTATCCCCAGTAATCTGACAAACATCATCATCGCCGACGCCAATCAGCTCAACTTCCTGCGCTTTGCCGCCTGGATGCTTTTGCCAACCCTCTTCGCCTTTATCGTTGGTGGTGGAGCTTTTGCCTTGCGTTTTCGTCATCAGATCAGCGCATCTTATGATGTCAACGTTCTGGAAGAGCCGAAGAGCGTCATCGTTGATAGGGTGATGTTCTCGATTAGCTGGTGGGCTTTAGGCATCCTTGCCGTGGGATATATCGTTGGAAATGAATTTCACGTTCCTTTTTCTCTGATCTCGGGCGTGATTGCTCTGGCTATGCTGATTTTAGTACAGTTGCGAGGATTGCAATCGGCTCGCGTCATGGTCATCAAAGCTCCCTGGACTGTGCTGATCTATGCGCTCAGTATGTTCGTGGTGATTACTGCTGCATACGAGTCACAGGTGCTTGATTTTTTAGTTAATCCCTTAACCGAGGCGGTCCGCTCTGGACTATCGGGAGCGCTCGTTGCTGGTGGTATTATCGCTATCTTATCGGCCGTCGTGAACAATCTGCCAGCGGTACTGGTGAGCGTCCTGGCGTTACAGAAGGCTGCACATGTCAGTCAGACTGCGATCTACGCCATTGTCATCGGCACCAACATAGGCCCCAAACTGACGCCGTTTGGTTCCTTAGCCACCCTACTCTGGCTCGGCATCCTTAAAGACCATGATGTTGATATCTCATGGAGCACCTATATGCGCGAAAACTGGTGGGTCGTGCTCTTAACGCTTGCCGCCGCCTTCGGTGGCTTGTGTCTTTCTGGCTTTCTCTTCCCATAAGCGTAAACTAAGCTTATTTTAATCTCTTAAATTTATGCTTAGACTCTCTTATAGAAGAGCTTATCACCCTCAAAAACGCTTGTATTCCTGACCGAAACAAACTATGCTAAGGAGGATAAAAGAAAGTGAGGTTGATGAACATGCAAGTACGGGAACGAACAGCATCTATACAAAATAATGAATTGACTGACGGAATTCTGGTAAAGCAGACGCTTGCGGGTGATCAAGCAGCGTTTGAGGTATTGGTAAAGCGTTACAATACACCAATTTTTAATTTCATCTGTCACCTTTTAAATGATTATGATCTTTCGTGCGATGTTTCTCAGCAAGTTTTTACGCAGCTCTATATTTCAATGCCGACCTTGCGCACTGGTGAGCCGCTCAAAGCGTGGCTTTTCCAGGTAGCCCGCAATCGTTGCCTGGATGAGTTGCGCCGGAAGCGTGCCATCCACTTCTCGGAGATGGAATCCGCGCACGACGAGGATGATCTGTCACCGCTGGCTATCATTCCTGATAGTGGCCCTCTGCCTGATGAATTGGCCGAGCGTAGCGATCTCAAAGAGAAATTGCATGCAGCGATTGATGCCTTGCCTCCAAAATTCCGCATGGTCGTCTTGCTGCGCTATACGTCGCAATTGAGCTTCTCGGAGATTGGCAAGACTTTGAGTATGCCTGAAGCAACTGCGAAGACGTATTTTCAGCGCGCCCGCCCTCTGTTGAGGACTGCTATGGCCGCGCATTGGGAACCACGCAGTGCTCGTACAGCCTCATAAATCACTAAGCATGTTCACAACTTTCTCAGAATTCTAAGCTTTAGCTTAGAATTCTGAAACTTCCCTCTCAAGTTTGTCGTATTAAAACCAGTTGATAAATACGATGAATGCAGGAGGGATTTTTAATGAATAATGTGTCGTTTGACTTTTTAAATGATAACGTTGATTTGAGCGATGATGAAATAGATGAGTTGCTTACACAGATGCTTCATGTTGATCCACCTGCAACACTGATCACGAGTATTATGCACGCTGTCTCGGCCCTGCCACAGCCCAAAGTGCTCTCTCAATGGAGCGGCTTCGCTTTCTTTGTCGCCGATGACGATTTCGACCAACTTTGTTAAAATACAGGTAATAGTTACCTGTATTTTTTGTATGTGTTTTCGCTGTATAGCTTTATTTACTTCTGCTCTGCATCAGGATATTTCCACCAGTCAAGATCTCCATATCATCTCGCCTCTATCCGTCGCTTAGCAAGTTTGGTCGCTCTTTTGTGACGCAGAAGAGGACTTTAGAGCTATGACTTTGCATCTTAAGACACAAAAAATATATAAATGTGTGGATATATGTCGTACTTATTTCGAGTCAGCCATTTTTCTCCCGATGTGAATCACCCAATCGTTTATTTAGAAGATCACCAGGACGATTCTTAGCAGCCAGAAAGACTATGTCCTCTGTTGCTTCTCTGTTACGTGGTAGTACCGAGGATTGAAAATATGCTCAAGGCTTTATACATAAATAGAAAAGGATAGTAAAAATGCGGGCGCAAATTATTACTGATCGCCAACAATGGAATGATTTTGTGGCGGCGTCTGAGTTATGTAATCTGACGCAAACTTATGAGTGGGGAGAGTTGATGAGTAAGCGCGATTCCGATTCGTTGCATGTCGGGGTTGTGAATGAGGATGGATCACTTTGTGCTGGTATGATGATACTAATCTTGACACTGCCAGTTCTGCATGCAACTTATTTTTATGCTCCGCGTGGGCCGATTATTGACGATCCAGCCTCGCCAGCCATGACCATACTGCTGAATTTTGTCAAAGCGGAGGCGCACAAGCGTGGAGCGTGTATGCTGAAGGTCGAGCCAGGCGTCCAGGATGGCAATACTCAATGGTCACAGGCTTTGAGTCACTATGGTTTTCGGACCATTCCGTACGCTCATCATCTGCGCCACGAGTGGGTCACCGATATCCGTGATGATGAGCAGACGGTCCTTTCCAGGATGCATAAGAAGACGCGTCAGTATATTCGTACATCTGGACGCACTGGTGTAACTATTCGTGAAGGCGGCTCGCCATCGGATCTGGATGCCTTCTATCGTCTCTATTGCGACACGGGTGTACGCAGCGATTTTATGGTGCTGGACAAAGAGTATTATGAGAAATTCATGCGCTTATATAAAGAGTATGCGGCTCTGCTTGTGGCTGAACATGAAGGTCAGATCATCGCTGCGGCCATGGTCGTGCGTCTGGGACGTTGGAGCTGGAACATGTATGAAGCCGCCTCTGAAGAATCGCGCCAGCTTCGCATCAACTATCTGTTGCAATGGCAGCGCATTCTCTGGGCGAAAGCGCATGGATGCTGGTATTTTAATTCGCGTGGTATCCCTGACAATCTTGATGAGAATGATGAGCTATCTGGCGTCTACAACTTCAAACGCGGCTTTGGCGGCCACGCCATGCGTTCGTTAGTGACACATGATCTGGTCTATCGCCCCGCCATCTACAGCGCATATCGTGTCTTATTGGACGGCAAACATTGGTACGATAAGCGTCAGGCTGAGAAAAAGCACGCCGAAGAGAAAAAAATGGCCGAGCAGAGGCAGGCCGAGAAGCAGCAGAGCCCTGCACCTGCCGCCAGCGCTGACAAAGAGAAGTCCTCGCCTGCGTAGCGCCAGAAGGGTGTATTGAACGAGCGAACCTGATCGTGTGGCGAAGTAGGGGCCACGTTCACGGCACCCGTAACGACCGCATTATGCCATGCATCCCTTTTTGTTGTTTCTTTCGATTTATAAATGATTTCATACGTAAATTTGATGCCATCTCGCTTCATCTGCTATAGACATAGAAAAAGCGTTTCAGAGAACAAGCATAAAGTGTTCTCTGAAACGCTTTTTCGTCAGGTGAAGTTGTCGCTGTTAACTCAACAAAAACGAATACATCGATATTCTTCTATCTTACGGTTGGCAAGACCATTCGCGCCAGCTGTATCCATCGCGCACGAAGATGTCGTGGGCGGCAATGATATTCGCCTGGGCGTTGTAAGGCGATTGGCTGGCTTGCGATGTTGTAGACCATGTGCTCGGATAGAGAATTTGGAATACACCGGATGCGTTACTACTAGGATTGGTTGCGTTGGGATTCATTCCTGATTCACACATGGCAACATTCCTGGCACCGGCGGCATACGATCCGAAGATGGCATCAATCAGACCGCTGACATCGGTATTGGCAACATTATCGACCCCGGACTTCGTTGTTGGAGCTTGTACAGGAGCTGGAGCGCTCGGTGTTGTGGGCGTTATGGGCGCGGGCGCTACACTGTTGGTGACAGGAGCTACACTCTCGGTCGTAGCTGACTGTGCGTTTTTCGTGATGCAGATACGCTGATCTACGTAGATCAGATCTGGATTAGGAATCGCGTTCTCCTGAGCAATTACATGCCAGTTGGCCTTGTATCTCAGGGCGATCAAGCTTAACGTGTCTCCAGATTTCACAATATACGGTTTTGTGCAGCTTGCTGCTGCGTGAGCCGGTGTTGTAAAGATGCCCATAGCAATTCCTGATGCACAAAGCATGCTTGCAACGACACTTAACTGTACTAAATTGACGACCTTTCTGTTACTTGACCCTAAAAAGTTTCGAACGTACGTATATAACTTAGACATTTTTTCCCTTTGGCTAGACAACTTCACCTATCCACCCCACGGATATCTATCCGGCTCACGAACCGCGCTCTGACCCAATCGCAGACCATCCGCTTAAGCGCGACGTAGCTGCGTGGGCGCAGTGTTCGCGATGATAAAATCATCGCTTGTTGATCAGATCACCGTCCGTAGAACATTGATAGAATAGCATGAATCAATTTGAAATACAAAGAAATAGCCATAATGACCTATACCAATCGAGTTAGGCGAAAAATCCTACTTACCAGGATTTTGTTACGCATTTTATCGTGAATGTAGCGCTTAGCGGGGAGCAAAAGAAGCGCTCGCTGCTACCGCCTCAAGGCAGTGAGAGCGAGCGCTGAGGGTCGAAAAGTCGCTTAGAATTTTAGTGCGCCAGCCGAGAGATTGGCGATAAATTGGCGTGAGCCGATGAAAAAGACAACTAGCAAAGGAATTGTCGCCATCAATGTGCCGGCCATGACCATACTATAGTCGGTATTGTAGACGCCATTGAGCTGAGCCAGAGCCAGCTGCAACGTATAGCTTTTCTGATCGGTCAGGATTACCAACGGCCAGAGATAGTCGTTCCAGGCGGTAATAAACGTGATCACGCCCAGAAAACCCAGCGCGGGTCGTAAGGCCGGGAGTGCCACACTCCAGTAGAGACGTAGATGTCCGCAGCCATCGATGCGTCCAGCGTCGATCAGATCCGTCTGGATCGCAGCCAGCGAATACTGACGTATCCAGAAGATACCGAAAGCCGTTACCATGCTGGGGATGATCAAAGGCAGGAAGGTACCAACCCATCCCAGATCCGCCATAATCACAAACGAAGCGACCAATGAGCTTCCTGTGGGGATAATCATGGTTCCCAGCAGGATCACGAACAGGATGTTTTTCCCTGGAAACTCAAATTTGGCAAAGGTGAAACCCGCTAACGAGCAGAAGAAGAGCACCAGAACGGTGACGCTACATGCGACGAGCAGTGTATTGCCAAAGTTCCTTAGAAAGTCGATGTTTTGAAAAACATGTGAAATGTTTGTCCACAGTTGTCCACCCAGAATAAAATTGGGCGGAATGCGATAGATGTCACCAGTCGTATTGCTCGCCATCACAATCATCCAGTAAAATGGGAAGACCGAGATGAGCAGAAAAATTAGCAGGATTACCTGTATAATGATGCGCTGTGTCTGAGTACCATACTCTTTCATAGCATTGACTCCTTGTTACTAATTATCACCACGTTGGATGATTCTCCAATTAATAGCGGTAAAGACAATCAAGATGAAAAAGATGATCCAGCCGATTGCAGCACCATAGCCAAAGTGATAGGAGTTGAACGATTCCCAATATTGATAAAGTGACATCGTTAAACCCTGATTGCCTACTCCACCGGCCACCGCTTGTGAGTTGCCATTGAAGAGGATATTGGGCTCGGTGAAGAGTGTCATACCTCCGATGGTCGATGAGATGACGGTGAAGAGAATGACTGGTCGCAATAAAGGAATTGTAACCCGGAAAAAGATGTCGAATGTATTGGCCCCATCCAGGCGTGCCGCCTCATAGAAATCGCCGGGTATGCTCTGCAAGCCAGCCATGTACACCAGACCGTTATAGCCCACCCAGCGCCAGATGACGAGGAGGGCGACCGCCCATTTCATGGACCAGAAGCCGCTGAACCATTGGATGGCTGGCAGATGCAATGCTGTCAGTACCTGGTTGATCAGGCCGTACTGGATACCAAAAAATGAGTTGAAGATCAATGCGACGGCTACAATGGATGTAATATTGGGAAGGAAAAAACAGACCTGGTAAAAGAATTTGGAGCGCTTGCGCTGATTGAGCAAAAAGGCCATGATCAGTGCCAGCAAGAGCATCGGGATAGTTGACATGAACCAGATCTCGAATGTATTAAGAATGGCCGTACCCAGCACGGAATCGTTGAAGGCATAGATGAAGTTATTCCAACCAACAAATGTCATCGTGCCAATGCCATCCCATTTTTGGAAGGCCAGGTAGAGCGAAAAGATCACAGGGATCAGCCCAAAGGCCAGGAAGATGATGTAATAGGGTGCAATCGATAGGTAGATTGGCAGATATTTGCGGAACGTCCCTTTCGATTTGGCGACATCGCGTTGCTGCTGTTGGGTCTTGCTTTTGTTTTTTGTCAGCGTGATAGGACTGGCGCTACTCATTGCGCTTTCCCTCCTTCATTGGTATGGGGATTATGCAAGTAACAACTGTTTTTGAATATTTTGCTGTGTAGTCTGCCAGACTTTATCTGGATTGCCGTGTGCCAGTGCTACCAATTTCAAGCCATTCTGTATCTCCGTATCGACTGTACTCTGATCCACACTGAGGTAGAAATCTGGAATGTTCTTTGCTGCGGCGGCAAAGATATCATTCGTATTTTGTCCTCCATAAAAAGCCTCGTTCGAATTCATTGCGCTGGCGCTCAGTGTGCTGATCGTGGATGGAAAGAGTTGAAGCGATTTGTAGGCGGTCAATTGATTGCTGGGGTTTTCTAGCCATTTGATGACTTCATACGCTTCTTTGGGATGGGGACTGGCTTTGGTGATGGCTAGAAATGAGCCGCCGTTGTTACTATCGCCACCTGGAGTACGCGCTACCCGCCATTTCCCCTTCGTATCGGGAGCGGCTTCTTGTAGGACCTCTTTCATCCAGACCGCGCCGACAAACGAGGCAACCGTACCATTGCTGACAGCGGCATTCCAGTCATTGGTGAAGGGGTCTACGTTGGCGCTTAAGCCTTGCTCTTCTACCTTCATCGCGGTATCCCAGGCTTGTTTTACCTGGCTCTGATCGCCGATGTATTTGTTGGAGCGATCGAAGTATTGCAGTTCATGTTGCCCCAGTGACATCTGATAGACAGAGTTGTAGATGTTATCGGTAAGCTTTACTTTGCCGTCAGTTGCTGCTTTAATCTTGGCTCCTGCCTGGATATAGTCATCCCAGGTTTTCATGAGGTTGGTTACTGCCTGCGGATCGGTTGGGAGGCCCGCTTTAGCAAAGATGTCCTCGCGATAAAAGAGGCCGGTTGGTCCAGTATCCATGGGGAGAGCGATGAGCTTACCTGTGTTGGAGACACCGAGGTTCCATTTCCAGGATAAATACTGTGATTGGAGATCTCCAGCTCCGAGTGTCCGTAGATCGACAAATTGATCTTCATCGGGAAAATAGGTGGAGATATTCGAGTTGATCCCGATAATGTCGGGGATACCCGTGTGACCAGCCATCGATGTGCGAACTTTACTATCGTAGTTCGTGATTTTTTCGGCGGTCAAATTGACATTCGGAAACACTTTGTTGACTTGAGCAATTAAATCATCATCAATGGAGCGGTTCCAGTACCACATTGTGAGCTGTATTTTTCCACCTGTACCAGTGCTGGCACATGAGATGAGATTAAGCGATATCGATAGTAACGCAAGCAGGCATAAAAGGCCTCTCGTTACCCTGTGAAGCGTCGTTGAGTGGAAATATCCAGGCATTCGTTGCCTCCTTGTTTTATCATAAGCAGTATGGTGCTGATTGAGCGGCTTACTCATGAGCGGCTTACTCAAAGGAAAAGGTAAAGTCAACAGTGACTTTATGCGAGCATTGTAGCTATAAATCTCCTTTCATCCAGATAATATCCAGTGTCCCAACTTATATACTTTATGCAGCGGGGAGAAAGAGTGACAACCTTGTTCTCAGGTATGTGATCTCAGCCATACAAGTATGTATAGATTTACCGCTGAACTATGTATATGGAAGTATGTAACATATAAATTTTCCAGCGTCAAGCCATGCAGCCAGTGAAAGCCTAAAAAAATAGCGCTTGCTTGCATAATGCATGGACAAATTTACAATTTTTGTATAGAATTATACTCTTGAGAATAAGAATTTATATCGCTGTATCTATCAGGCCTTACTCTATGTAAACGTGCTCTATATATACACTCATAGCAAAAGCCCCGGAAGGAGCTCTATACTTGCATACTCCAGTCTTGTTGACGCGGATTGACGAACTGCCTCTGGCACAGGTATATCTGATTGCCGGTCCAGCCGCATCGGGCAAAACCACCTTTGCTACCGAGTTAGCTATCCATCTCAGAGCGGCCGTCCTATCAATGGATCATTATTTTGTCGACGAGCAGGTGGTACCAATCGAGTATGATGAGACGTATGGCGACGCCCCGCAATGGGAGAGTCCTGAGGCCTATGATCTGCCAGCACTGGAGCAAAACATCAAAGAGCTCCTGCAAACAGGAAAAACGCTTATTCCTCAATACAGCTTCGTCGCCAACCGGCGTATCGGCTACCAGCCAATGACGCTAAAGCCGCAACAGCCATTGATCATCGAAGGACTCTACACCATTCGCTGGCAAAATTTTTTTGCGCAATACGCTCAATCAAGCGTAAAAATATTCGTCATTGCCGACACACTCATTCGTCAGACGCGGGCGCGCATACGCGATATCGAAGAGCGTGGCAAACCCCTCGCAGCGTTTAAAGCTCGCCGACATTTTGTAGAACTCGGCGAACAGCGCTGGGGCTTATCTCAAGAACAGGACGCCGATTTCATCCTGGAGATCCATGACACCTTCTCATACCCCATCTTTTTCACCCCCCAGACATAGCGGCGTCGGCTTGGCCACGCCGAACAGTGACTCGTATGAAATGCTTATCAGGGCACATAGTTTCTCCCATCCCACTGATATGATGTTATGTGTGGTAAGACACCTTCTCGAATGCCTGTTTGATAAATAATGTATGTGCGGCTCGCATAGATCTCTCCGCGTCGGCATCGGCGGCCCATTCAGCCAGCTGAAAGGCTGGACGTAAAGCGGCATAAAGGTCCCAGACGGACAGATTGGTAAGATCGATAGCGTTTAGCGCTTGATACTGTTGTGTAAAGCTCTCCATGGCATCGATCCCAAAGGCCCACAGGATTTCCAGGCGACTATTTGCGAGGTCCGCAAGTGGATCTCCGATTTTGGCATCCTCCCAATCGATCACTGCGACCAAATTTCCATCCTGCCACACGACATTGCCTGGCCAGAAATCCCCGTGGAGCAAGGTTGATGCGTTCCGCTGTGGGACAGGCCAGACTTTTTCCAGTACATCACGGATGTGTCCCTCGCCCAGCGACTCATCCACGCTTGCGGGCCGTGCTTTCAGCTTTGCGGTAGTGATGATTGCTTGTTGAGGCAGAAAAGAGATCTCTTGTGGCGAACAAGTGGTCATGTGGATGTTTGCTAGCTGTGTGGCGAGCTGCGCGATGAGATCAGGTATCTCGGAGAGGATGAATACAGTTTTTCCCTCGATGTATTCGATGACAATGTAAGGCGTGGAGAAAATCTCTCTGGATTGATCGAGATAATAAGGCTGCGGGGTTGCCACTCTGTGGGATTGCAGTATCTGTAAGAGTTTAAATTCGTCGGCAGCGATCTGTGGATTATGCTTGAGGTCGATCTCACCATGTTGGCGTACAAGCATTTTTTGCTTTTGTCCATCCGATAACTCAACCTCAAGCCCGGTTACCTGTGCTGAAACCCCTCCGATGAGCTCCCAGGCGCGGATTAACTTGTTGTGGGGATTAATCTTTTGCACCACTTGCTCAAACTTTTTTGTGTCGATGAACTTTGTCATTGAATTGCATTTCTCCCTTTCTGCATATTTTGTCCGGCAATGTCTATGATTCTTCTTGATCTTAGCCTATGCCAGGATCAATCGTCATTGGCTCTATGAGGATACCTTATCCGGCTCACGCTTGAGCCAGTTCACCGCTCCTACTTGGAGCAGGGTGACTGGATCGTAATCTTTATTCTCATCGTACTATCTATAACCCTGTTGATACAACCAGCTAATAGGTAGCGGCAGGCTTTGAGCGAACTTTTACTTTTGGAAGGTACTTATACATGTCATCTCACGACGAGAAATACACCCTTGGAGTTGAAGAAGAATATCTTGTTCTCGATCCCATCACACGTGCGTTTCGCTCCGACTCTCTAAAGCTCCTCAGGAAGGCGCAGCGTACCCTTGGAGATCAAGTGCAGCCTGAGATCCAACTTTCTCAGATTGAGACCGCCACGTCCGTCTGCTCGACGCTAGCGGATGTGCGCCGGGAATTGATCCATCTGCGTCAGGGATTATTTACGGCCGGCTCTCAAGTGGGAGTTCACATTGCTGCAGCTGGAACGCATCCATTTGCCGATTGGAGAGATCAGCAGACGACTCCCAAGGAGCGCTATCAGGCTTTGCTGCGTGATTATCGGCAGCTCACGCGTGAGCAGGGTATCCAGGGCTGTCACGTCCACGTGGGGCTACAAGATCGCGAAGTGGGCTTGCAAGTAATGAATCATGTGCGTCCCTGGTTAGCGGTGTTGCTGGCTCTGGCTGCCAACTCTCCGTATTGGCTAGGTGAGGAGACAGGATATGCCAGTTTCCGTACCGAAATCTGGTCGCGCTGGCCAACCGCCGGACCTCCGCTGGCATTTGACTCGCTTGCGCAGTACCATGCCGTTGTGCAATCGCTTGTTGCCACCAAGAGTGTCGACGATCCAACCAAGATTTATTGGGATGTGCGCTTGTCTGAGCGCTTCAAAACAATAGAATTTCGGGTTACCGACGTTTGTTTGACCATCGATGAAGCTGTGATGATCGCTGGACTCATACGCGCCCTGGTGCGGACCTGCGTGCAGGATGTGCTTCACAACGTTCCCGCCCCCACCGTGCGTCCGGAACTGCTTCGCACCTCCCACTGGCGAGCGGCTCGCTACGGATTGGATGGCGAGCTGATTGATACGCGTGCCGAGGAAGCTATATCTGCTCATGAACTCGTTGAGCGGCTGCTCTCCTTTGTGCGTCCGGCGCTCGAGGCTGAAGGAGATTGGTCCGTGGTCTCCTCGCAGGTCGAGCAGGTGCTTCAGCACGGCAATGGAGCAGCCAGGCAGCGACAGGTCTATCAGCGTACCGGCAAGATGGAAGATATTGTCGATTTTATCGTGGCAGAAACCGCCAAAGGCGTCACGATGTAGCGTACCTGCTCACGCATAATACTCAGGTGCTTTCTTGAGAGCCTGCCACTGCTGCCCATCGTGTCCAAAGATGACCAGTGCTATATGCTCGCGTTCGACCAGCTCAAGGAGCTTCTGCGTGCTGGCGCGTAGCTGTTCCTCATTATCATCGTTCGGCCAGGCGCGTCGCTCGGGAGTGAATGTCTGCTGCATCATGACGGCGTCGACGGCCAGAAGTATCGGGCCAGATTGTGGCAGGTGTACGAGCACTGATTGATGACCGGGAGTGTGCCCGCTGGTCTCGATCAGTGTCAGGCCTGGCAGGATTTCGGTATCGCCATCGACGAGTCGGTAGCGCAGAGCTGGATGATCCCAATGGCTGCGTGCGGCGGCGAAGCGTGGATGTCCGCTCCGGGCCAGAACATAATGTTCGCGCTGGACGATGAGTTCGGCTTTGGTAAAGGCATCATGATATCCTGCGTGGTCGACGTCGAAATGGGTACAGATAAGCATGTCGATGTCCCCGGGCTGCAGATGCAGTTCCTCGAGATGTTTGAGGACGCTTTTGCTATTTTCCTCCGCCGGTGCTTCTGGCAGAGGTGCGACGTCCGCCGGCAAGCCGCTGTCGATCAGAATATGTTTCCCATCGTTTGTCTCGATGAGATAGCAGCCTGAGATCATCGAGAGTGTGCGGCCTGCGGCTACAGGGATAGTGGAACTCGATAACTGCATCAGATAGAGTTTTTGTGGCGCAGAAATTGGTGTATTCATTGATTAATCCTTGTTGTGAGATGTGCTTGCGCGCTGCTTTAACGCTCTGGAAGTAGTGCTCTGGATGGAGTATATGGATTTTTTGCTGCGAGATCTGTAAAGAATGTTACAGACAAGGTATGCTTTTTCTGCTATAGTGTTTCCTGACGAGGATTTGGTGATCTGCGAGGCATGGGATGATGCAGTGCCGTAGTGTGCGCGCAGGACTTAGCAGGAGAAATTTCTGTGGGAGAGGTATCATTACTCATATGCGCTTTTGGGTCGAGATTACAAAAGCGCATATGAGCTGGAATTAATCACTTTCAGCTCTAAACGCTGGCAGTAATTCTTTCAGGATCAGGACGTTATCTATGTCTGAATTGAGCTCTTCAAACCAGAATTTATCCTCCATTGTATTGATCGTGATCTGCGTAAAAGTCTTTCCTATCTCAAAGGTATTGATCTCTTCCCATGAGATGCTATCTTCTTCCTCGACGTTTGAGTGGACATGGGTGACGCCCTCTTGATCGATGATCAGATTGCCGAAGTCCAGGTCCTCGCCTAATCGATAGAGCTCAAGCATCCCGGGACTGCGATAATCTGTATAGGCGCGCTCGATTGTATCGCAGAGTTCCATACTTTTCTGTACTTTTGGCTCAAAAATAATCGTCGCGTCTTTGTCCGTGATAAAGGTAAGCGTGTTGCGCAGGATACGCTTGGGGCGTTTAGGATCAAGCTTTCCACGCAGGAGAGCTTCGATTTTATCCCAGCGCAGTGCATAGCTCTGCTCGCGGCCTTCGAGAAAGACCAGACCATCTTCAAAAATATGGACTTGCTCGCGATGACGGTAGCGATACTCGCGTAAGTTGCGCCAGCCCTGAAGAAAGCAGCCAAAGAGTATGACCAGACTGATCACTCCGATTGCACCGATGGAGCGCAAGGTGGGAGGATCGCTTAAAGTCGATTGTAAGGTTATCTTACGTAGTGTCGCAATCAAAAAATACAAGCCGATCAAACTAACTACAAACCAGACAACGGCGTTGATGAGCAGTCGAGGTCCACTGATGGTCGATTGAGTATAGGATGCACGTAGTTGACCTAGATGGTATTCGTTAGCAATTTGTTGTATCTCAGCATAATAAGGCGAAGAAGAATCATTATTGATATTTTGTGTATCTTGCTGTGACTTCACGCTTTGTCTAGCCTCCGTTCAAAATGACCTTCATTTTGTTGTATTGTAAACGATTATACACTATTGATCTATCATATGCGCGATTTTGTACTCACGTCTAACGAATGGTAGGAGTACCAGGTGATCCTATCCAGCATGAACGCTTTTCTACCTGGATTTCCTGGTTAGTTATTTCTGCTATACTCTTATCAATCAGTCATGCTACGAAATCCTGACACTCTAATTGGGAAGGAACTTCTATGATGAGCGAGCAGAATTCCATGTTTCAATCTCAGTCTCAATCTCAAGAGCAAGACGCCACGCAGGTACCGCCAGAACCAACCTACGTGCCGCGTCAACAACCTCGTATTACGCGTAAGCTGGCTCCCGATCCCTACGAGCAGGCAGATGAGGTACCAAATGTGCCTCCATGGCAGCAATCGTCACCGCCGCTTTCAGAAAGCTATACCAGTGGATATAACGGATATCCAGGAGAGGCCACTCAAAGACCGCCAAATGGATATTCGGGAGACGCTACTCAAAGACCACCGAATGAATATCCAGGGGGAACTGCTCAAAGGCAGTCAAATGGAGAGAAGCTCAACCCTCAAGCAGCGCCCATCAACGAAAAGTGGATCTATATGTTTATCGGTGTCGTGATTGGCGTTGTTTTTGCTTCACTATTTGCCAGTAGTGTGGCAGGATTTACTCCATTAATTATCGTAGCGATCGTCGGACTTTTATTCTGGGCCTATACTGGTAACCGCTCGGTCATCGAAGAGCCTCCACGTATCTTTGCCGTTGAGGCCACGCCAATGCTCGTTGTGCAGAATACTGTTGGAACTTTGCATATCCATCGAGGCGAGTCTAATCGCGTCGTAATCAAAGCACTCAAGAAAGCCAACGGCAGATTCTCGCATCCAGAAGACATGCAACTATTATCCACGCAGCAAGGAGATCTGATTACATTCAACGCCACAACCCGATCTGGACGCTCTGGGATTGTTATTCCGGCGCATGTTGCACTGGATATTGAAGTTCCTCAGTTTTGCGATGTGCAGATTCAACAGGCAATCGGCTCGATCAAGCTAGAAAACGTCGAGGGAAAGTTACAAATCAAGCAAAACGTTGGAGTACTGGAAGCTAAAAACGTGCTCCTGCATCAAGAGACGAGACTGGATCTACATGTTGGCTCAATCAAGCTAGAAAACGTCGAGGGAAAGTTACAAATCAAGCAAAACGTTGGAGTACTGGAAGCTGAAAATGTGCTCCTGCATCAAGAGGCGAGCCTGGAGATAAATGTTGGATCGATAAAGTTTGCGGGCGAGCTTGATCCAACGGGGAGCTATCGCTGTAAAGTTAATATGGGAATGATTGAGATGATGTTACCTGCCACCTCCGCCTTTGATGCTCACACGTCAACCAATATCGGCTCAACCACGAACCAGTTCGGTGCTACGAGCGTCGGGATGGCTCCGCGTGCCCGCTTAGACCTGGACGTCAATATCGGCTCCATTGAACTACGTTCCCGTTAATCACAGTTTTTTGCATGTAGCACATTTCGAAGAGTAAGCCAGTAGACGTAGCGCCGTGGTCTTGTGCCCGGCGGCCTCGTGACGTACGTAACTTCCGTTTTTATTGATCAATCCTCGAATGTCTCTCACGCCTAGAAAACGGAACACAATGGAGGAACGTTTTCGTGCGTGAACTGGCCGCCGGGCACAAGACCACGGCGCTACGTCGGCGAGCATTTGAGCTTGGGGCGAAGGGGAATTCGTTTTTCCGAAACAGGTAGGGAGACGACTCGCGTTGGTGAGTCGTCTCCCTACCTGTTTCGTGTGCCTTGAAGCTTAGAGGGCTGGTGCCGGCTCAATTGCTGGCTGATCCTCTGTGACTGGTTCCACAGGCGTAGATCCAGAGCGTCTGCGTATGCTTTCGACGGTGACGTACAGGGTGGGGACCAATATCAGTGTCAGGATGGTCGAGGAGATTAATCCACCGATCACCACGATTGCCAGTGGTCCTGAGATGAAGCTTCCACCACTATTGCTAGAGCCACCAAAGCCGAGCGCCATCGGTGAGAGGGCGAGAATTGTGGCGATAGCGGTCATCAGAATTGGGCGTAAGCGATGGCGTCCGCCTTCGATGATAGCCTCTTGTGCCGTGAGGCCTCGCTTACGGTATTGCCGTACCAGATCCAGTAGCACGATCGCGTTCGTAACCACAATCCCGACCAGCATCAGGAGACCAATCAGAGCGGCTGCTCCCAGCGGAGTTCTGGTGATCAGCAGCAGGACAAATGATCCTGTGGCTGCAAACGGAATCGAGATCAGGAGGATAACAGGCTGCAACAGGCTGCGGAAGGTTGCGACCATGATACAGTAGACCAGAGCGATAGCAATCACCAGAGCCTCTTCCAGGCTGCTGAACGTATCTGATTGCTGTGAGGTGACGCCACCCAGTGAATAGGATACTCCAGCAGGGAGATGCAATTTTGAGAGATCATCTTGTACTCTCTGGCTGACTGCACCAACGTTGGTATCGGTAATCGCTGCCGTGATCGACGCTGTGCGGTCGCCGTTGATATGCGTGATCTGTGTTGGGCCGGGAGCATTGGTCACGTTGGCCAGATCGCCCACGGTTGCATTTCCGATGGTGGTTGGGATTGAGAGCTTACGGATCTGCTCGATCGTTGTGGGCGGCGTGCCGTCGTAAAGATTGACATCCAGTTTGGTGTTATTGATGGTGATAGAGGTGACAGCAGGCACTCCACTATAGATGATGCGCAGATTTTGTGCCACCTGTGCTGCCGTCATACCATATAACAACGCTTTGTGAGGATCAACCTGTACCTCAATTTGTGGTGTGGCGGCGGTCAGATTACTGGAAACATTCTTTAAGCCGGGGAGCTTGGCCACCTCATCCTGCACCTGCTGCGCCGCGCTACTCAGCGTCGTCTCGTTTGACGCCTTGACATCCACTTCCAAGGTTGAACTTCCCAGGCCGCTTGATTGTCCGCTGGTGAGTTTCAACGTTCCAGCATCGGTGATGGCCGAAAGGCGATCATTGACGGTTTTCTGGAAGGCAGTCTGATCCACGTTATCATTGGTGGTCAAAGCAATGGAGGCAGTATTGCTGCCGCTGGCACCTGAGAAACTGGCGAAGCTATTCCCGCCAGATCCCACCACGGTTTGTGATATTTTGATGCCTGAGACACCTTGCAAGGCTTGTTCAACCTTCTGGGCGGCGGCATTCGTCTTATCCAGACTGGTGGTCGCGGGTAAGGTGATACTGATGGAATACGTATTCGAGCCAGAAGATCCAAACAGATTGGTTTGTAGCTGCGTGGTCAATCCAAAGGTAAAGATCAGTATGACGAGTGCCAGGACCAATGTGAGTGCGCGATGCCAGCCACGACCGGTGACCCAGCGTACGACTACCGTATAGCCACGCTCCAGGAAGGTCTCTCGCTCGACTTTGACTTCTTTTCCGGGGGCCGGTGCTTTGAGAAACCAGGAGGCCAGTACCGGGATGATGGTCAGGGCGACGAATAAGGAGGCCAGCAGGGCGATGGTAATCGCAACAGCGAATGAATTGAACAATTCTCCGACGATACCACTGGTGAATGCGATCGGTAGGAAAACCGCGACGGTCGTCAATGTTGAGGCTGTTACTGCTCCTGCGACCTCGCGTACCGCCTCGGGGATGGCTTTATCCTTCGGCTCGCCTTGTTGAAGATGCCGATAGATATTCTCAAGCACCACAATTGAGTCGTCTACAACGCGTCCCACGGCGATTGTCAGGCCGCCGAGCGTCAGGATGTTCAGCGTGTAGTTGCCTGCATAGATACCAATCAATGCAATTACGATCGAGAGTGGGATAGAGATCGCGGTTACCAACGTCGAGCGGATCGAGAAGAGGAAGATGAGAATGACGATAATGGCGAAGATAGCGCCAATAATGCCTTCTCTGACCAGATCTGAGATCGATGAGGTAATCGTTGGGGCTTGATCGGAAATAACCGAGATGGTTGTATGGTTGCCGAGCTGTGTCTCCAGGCTTTTGATTTGATCTCGTACAGCATTGGAGATGGTCACTGTATTACCATCTGACGTCTTGACGATTGAGAGTCCCAGGCTGGGCTTCCCGTTGGTACGCGTCAATGATGTTGAGGGCTCCAGGATCTCTTCGACCTTCGCGACATCTGACAATTTGACTAATGTTGGGATTGCACTGGCTGCTCCAGTATCGCCAGTAGAGCCAGTGGCTCCAGTAGCGCCGGTCGCTCCGGTGAATCCGGTAGAACCAGTGGCGCCAGTGGCACCGGCTGTGCTGCCCGCCCCAGTAGCGCTGGTGCCGACGATCAGGTTTTTGAGATCGTCCAGCGAATTGAGTGTATTTCCTACTTTAATCGGCACCGTTTGCCCATTCGAAGTCACGTCGCCAGCCGGGAGGGTGAGATTATTGGCCTGTAAGGCTCCTTCTATGGCGGTGACGCTCAGCCCTTTGGCCTTCATTTTGGTTGGGTCAAGAGTGATGCTGACAATCTGGTTGCGTACTCCCGTGACGTTGACGCTGCCAACACCACTGATACGCTCCAGGCTGGGTTGGACTGTTTGTTGTAACTGAGTGGCCAGGGTGGCGCTATCCGTATCTGACGTGACGGCAAGCTGGATTACGGGTAGATCCGAGATACTGAAGGATTTTACTGTCGGGGTGACTCCCGTCGGTAAGCTTGATTGGACCTGCGCGATGCGTTGTGTCAGCGTCTGCTGCGCCTTGTCCAGATCGGTATTATAATCAAACTCGACTTCAATAATTGATGTGCTCTCATTTGAATACGATGTGAGTGATTGAACTCCATTTATCCCTTGAAAGTTTTGTTCGAGTGGATTGGTGACGCTGCTCTCGATGATCGATGGCGAGGCTCCTTGATAAACGCTGACTACCGAGACCGCTGGCAGCGATATCGATGGAAATAGCTCTTGTTTCAAGGTAGGGATAGTGATGGCGCCAAAAATCAGGATAGCTATCGTCACCAGGGCGACGATACTTTTATTGGCAAGGCTAATCCTTGATAAAAAGGACATATAGGGTGCTCCTTATGAACAATAGATTTTCCGCTGTGTTTACTTATTAAACGTTTAGTAAGTCCAGGCGCAATTGATAATATTAATGGAGTTAAAGAAGCTTCTTTGCTTAATCAGATTCATACATTGTTTTTTGTTGCGATACCATCCATCAAACAATTCACAATCGTTTGAGCTATCCGTGACATGCTTAACTCTGTATCCTCTCCCGTATTGCAGATTTGCCAGGGTTGCTTGGGATGCATACTTACAATCATGCCCTCATAAAGCGAGGCGTAGATGGTTGCAGAGGTCGCTGCAGCCAGCTCCCCATCGTCGATGCCTTGTTGAAAGAGAGCTATCAGACCAGCGCGACGTTCAAGATGCCGCTCAAAGAGTAATTTCTTACTCAACTTGTCTTCATGCAAAAACTCTTGTATATCGCGCATCAAAGAGGCAGAATTGCTAAAAGGATGCGTAAAAAAGCTTTCAGCCATATATACAAGTTTGGGACGTATCCCCTTCATTGTCGAGATCGCTGCCATAACCTGCTCTGACCGATTATCTATTAATCGGTTGAACATGGTTATGAATATCTCCTGTTTTCCCTGAGGAAAGTAATAGTAGAGAGCAGCAGGAGTTACCTGTACTTCTTCCGCAATATCCTTCATGGATACGCCCTTGAAACCCTTCGCGAGAAAAAGTTGTTCCGCCACTGCCAGGATGCGGCGTGGTGTTTCTGGATCTCGATCAACATGATGCATGTCTGCATTGACTCTTTCTAAAACCATAAACATAACGTGACATTTTACTAAATGAATGTTAAGTAAGCGATATTATATACTATACAGTTTCAGAACAAAACCTGTCAAGCTCAGCGAGGACACCGTAGCGTTGCACGCGAGCGTGCAACGCTACGGTGTCATTATGCGGTTTTGGCGTGTCTGATGCAATGAACGTGGTATTATGCGCAAGCATGATCATGACAAAAGTACTGCTATAAGGTGGACATATGCTATAATATGAGAGGAAAGGGAATTCGAGAGCACTATATATAACTTTACCGTTGATAGGATAGGTGGAAGATGGAGGGTGTGTTTATGCCGAATAAAGTTGATGTCACCTGGATTCCTAATCAGAATTTTTTCCCTAATAGGAATGGCGCGCAGCCACGTTACGTGATTTTACATGGTACGGCGGGAGGTACTAGTGCTGTTGCCATTGCGAATTACTTTGTATCTACGGAGAATACAGCCAATCCGGTTAGCAGCCACTATATTATTGGGACCGCTGGCGAGATTGTGCAGGCGGTTTCAGAAGATGATGGGGCCTGGGGTAATGGCGTGCTTACTGCGGGACATGCCACTTTCTGGAACCCGGCGCTCAACCCAAACAACATTACCATTTCGATTGAACACTGCAAGCCCTCACTCGACAACTCCGATAGCTTGACGGCCAGGCAACAGGCGTCCAGTTTTCAACTCATCTATGATATCTGCCAGCGCTGGCACATCCCCATGCATGATGCCAATTCCAGTGGAGGGATTACTGGTCATTTTTCACTAGATCCCATCAGCCGTAGTAATTGCCCTGGATCATATCCATGGAGTGCTCTGTGGACGTACCTCAATAGCCAAGGAGAAGTATCTGTGAAAATCGATTTGAATACCCCCGGCGTGAATAGCTTCTTTACCAGCGGTGCTGGTGGACGCTGGTCCTGTAAAGCCAATAAGATGCTGGTTGGTGGTGCTATTCTGGCCTTTTATCAACAGTTTGGCAATTATGGCTTATGTGGCATTACCTATCTCGGTCTACCTTTGAGCAATGAGATCGCAGCCAAGGTCAGTGGCCATCCAGAGATTGTCTATCAGCGCTTCGAGCGGGGTGTGCTCGCCTATGATCCGTCGCACATACTTGATTCTCCTCCAGGAGCCGGAGATGTCTATTGTATGCACGTTGATAAAGGTCTCGGTCAGTTTGCGGCCCAGATGCCAGCAACGGTAGCCGCTACAACATCACCGTCAGCGAAGGTCAGTGGACGCAATTAACTAACCATCATTGTCATATATGCTCAGTGCAGGCATATGTATGTGCTGGTTAGTTAACATAACTCTTGCATACATATGCTGCTGCTGAGGAAATAATCGTCTATACGCAACTTTGTTTGATATTCGAGAGAAAGATCCGTCTCTCTATAATAGGATAGGAAAAAATGCACGTGGATACGATCGTTGTGGTGGAGTTGACTGCGTCCGTCTTGCAGTTAGCTATCTCTGTAGCTATCATTGGTTCGAGCTAAGCCTTGCATGGTTGATGATTTTCATGGTTACTCTGCTTCGGTTGAAAAGCTCAAATGGATGGTTTTGCGGGAGAGGTGCATCGATTGTATTTCTATGATCATAGAGGAGAAGTTGCGTGGATAATCTACAGCTTGTTTTGATTGGCTTTCTCATTTTACTGCTACTTATTGTTGTGATCAATGTGATCAATGCCATGTTTGCTAATAGCCAACGTAAAAAGATTCGTCGCAGTACGCGGCAGCGTAATCGTATCGATATGGATCGTGTGAATGATGGTTACCGCAACGAAAATCTAAGACAACAGCGTAATAGTCCTCAAGCCCAGCGTCGCAGTTCTGCGCCAACGCGTCACAAACAGAGCGCCAGTAGCTCAAATTATGCGCATAGCCATAGCTCTCCAGCGGCACAGCATCCTTCAGGCAATCATTCAAACAATTATTCTGGTAGTCGCAGCCACCGTTAGATCGGTGAGCTCATTTACTTGCTGTCAATCGTAAAAACCTGATTAAGCTTCCTGGTCAGGTTTTTCAGGTACCTTTTTCCTAAATGATCTGCTATTTTCAGGTTTTTCCTTGTGCGAGCCTATTGTATCCTTTATAATGCGGACATGGCAAGGAATTTACTTTCTATCATAATTATAAGCAAATATATAAACGGATAAAGTTATATATATAATTATTTGTCTTATTCTTTGCGTCTACTCTATCGTTTTTTATTCCAGTTCCTCGTGGTGGCGTTATCACTGAAGATGGTATATGGAGTCTTTTTCTACTGATTAACTGGTAATATGCTTCATATTAGAATGTTACTCTAATCAATAATACATATATGCTTGTTGTGATGAGGAATATAGTGGTAGTGATTTATGGATACATGGTATGTTTTAGGTCGGTGATCAATCATTGTGGGAGGGTACGGCGGGTTGAGAATGTACATTAGCCTTCATGCTATGCCAGTAAGATGATGTCCGGGTGGGTAAGTGAGCGCGGAGGGATATGCTACTATCGTGGCCTCTGGAACGTTCTTCTAAATTTTTTCTACAACCTTATTAAGTGAGCCCAAGGTATGAACCAATCGAGATATACATGTAAATATTGTCGACGTCCGACTTCAACGTGTTGCCCTGAGTGCAACGTTGCCTGTTGTATGGCCTGTGGAGCGAACGTCTGCCCTCTCTGCGTGCGCATCAAGCTGGCTCAAATTGAGCGAGCATTACGCCAGCGCCTGGTCCCCTGGCAGCATGTAGATGTCACTATGATGCCTATCCGCCGCACGATTGTGGTGCAAACTGAAAAGAATATTAACGCTGGAAGAGGCGATTCCTCTCATCAGAGTGCCTTTTTCCATTGAAAAGATCGACCCACGGAACGGCCTTGTTCCGTGGGTCGACGCAACTAATCGCTCCAGACCCAATCGGTCACCTCGGGCAGATCCTTAAGATTTTCGCGCACATATGCGTGATGCTTTGCCAGCATATCTTCACATTCTGCGATCAAATCTGGTACCAGATTCTTTACCCGTGTGGCTCGCTTGAGTGCTTCTATACAAAGATCATAACGACTCATACCATTTTTCACGACCATATCGAATGGTGTGGTGGTTGTTCCCTCCTCGATAAAGCCACGTACATGGAAGCGCCAGGCGTTGGTGCGCCCGTGGATGATTTCATGAATGGCTCGCTGATAGCCATGGAAGGCGAATACGACGGGCTGCGTGGCTGTGAAATGGCTCTCAAAGGTTGCCTCATCCAGGCCATGAGGATGAAAGTATGCGGGATATAAAGCCATTAGGTCAATTACGTTAACGACGCGTACTTTGAGCTCGGGAATATGTTTGCGTAGCCACCAGGCTGCTGCGATGGTCTCCATGGTTGGAATATCGCCAGCGCATCCAAGTATGATATCAGGCTCCATCTTGTCTGTATTGCTGGCCCACTCCCAGGTTGACAGACCTCGCTCTGCATGATCGATCGCGTCTTCTATGCTCAGATACTGTAGCTGCGGTTGCTTGTCGATCACGATCAGGTTGACATGATTCTTGCTGCGGAAGCAGTGATCGGAGATGGCTAATAAGCTGTTGGCGTCTGGCGGCAGATAGATGCGTGCGACGGCTCCTTTTTTCGAGAGCACGACATCGATCAGGCCAGGACCTTGATGGCTGAAGCCATTATGATCATTGCGCCAGCAGGTTGAGGTTAGGAGAATGTTGAGTGACGAGATGGGTTCGCGCCAGGGTAATTTGATCCCTTCTTGCAGCCATTTGGTATGTTGAACAGTCATGGAATCGGAGACCATGGCGAACGCTTCATAGGTGGCAAAGAGTCCATGGCGTCCAGTCAGTAGATAGCCTTCAAGCCAGCCCTCACAGAGATGCTCGCTCAGTACCTCCATCACGCGTCCATCGGGAGAGATGTGATCGTCGTCGGAGATGATCCTCTCTACCGAGCAGCGATTCTCCACCGTAAATACGTCTCCCAGACGGTTTGAATTGGTTTCGTCGGGACAGAAGAGGCGAAAGTTTTTCTGCTCGGCATTCTGAGTGAAGATATCGCGCATCAATTTGCCCAACTGGCGCGTCGATTCGTAACGTTCGGTAGCTGGATGCTGAACCTCAATGGCATAGTCCTTATAATCTGGCAGGTTGAGATCTATCCGTAGCTTGCCGCCGTTTGCTATCGGATTCGCACCCATGCGGCGATCTCCTTTGGGGGCCAGCTCCGCCAATTCGGCTACCAGATGCCCTGACTCATCGAAGAGCTCTTCTGGCTTATAGCCGCGCATCCAATTCTCCAGGATTTTGAGATGCTCGGTATTATTTTTGACATTTTCCACCGGCACCTGATGAGCACGAAATGTTCCTTCGATTTTTTTGCCATCGACGACTTTTGGTCCGGTCCAGCCCTTGGGTGTGCGCATGATGATCGCGGGCCAGGGAGGACGACTTTTGAAGCCATGTTGTCGTGCGTCCTCCTGATACTCCCGGATCTTCGCGTAACAGGTATCAAGCGTTTCCGCCATAATCTGGTGGACCACTTGAGGATCATCTCCCTCAACCAGAAACGGCTCATAGCCATAGGCTGATAAAAGCTTCATCACATCATCGATCTCGTCACGACCGAGTACCGTTGGGCCTGAGATCTTATAGCCATTCAAATGCAATATCGGCAAGACGGCGCCATCGCGAGCTGGATTGAGGAATTTGATGCTTTTCCAGGAGCCTGATAACGGTCCTGTTTCGGCTTCACCATCGCCAACGACAGCGATGGCGAGCAGATCGGGATTATCAAAAACCGCGCCGAAGGCGTGTGTCAGCACATAGCCAAGCTCGCCTCCCTCGTGGATTGATCCCGGCGTCGGCACGCTGACGTGGCTTGGGACGCCTCCGGGAGTCGAGAATTGTCGAAAGAGGCGATACATCCCCTCAACGTCTTCGGAGATCTGCGGATATATTTCCGTGTAGGTGCCTTCGAGATAAACATTTGCCAGCAAGGCTGGCCCCCCATGTCCGGGACCTGCCAGGTAGATCGCATTGACGTCTTTTTCTTTAATCAGCCGGTTGACATGGACATAGATCAAATTGAGCCCTGGCGATGTTCCCCAGTGCCCAAGCAAGCGTGGCTTGATATGCTCAGGGCGGAGCGGTTCGCGTAGCAGTGGATTGGCCTGGAGATAAATTTGTCCTACGGTTAAATAATTGGCCGCATTCCAGTAGCGATGAAGATTTTCAAGCTCGTCCGGTTGGAGATATGGCGTGGCATTTTTTACCTGATTTGTCATTAAGTGTAGCCTCCTACGAAAAATATCCGTATTATGTATCTCACTTATTCAAACGCTGCGCAGGTTTTCCGTACTCTACATGTGACTTATCCCCCTGGACAGGCAAGGAGATTCCATCTACATTACGCTGGCATGGGATGAATCGATACTCCTCCATTTCACTCGCCTGGATAACTCATTTTTGTCACGATGAATATCTCTATGACCGCAGGGTTTGCTATTGTATCCCTTTTATTCTATTGTGCTAATCCTGTAAAAGCAATCCCAATCTGTCAGGGTGAGCTACCTGTCCAATCTCATACCTGGGAAGATTGGGGCAAAGTTATGGTTATTTGCACTATAAAAATAAACATATATGAATGTAACTCTCATTTTTTGCTATACTCTGTTTGAGGGATACGCTGAAACAGAAGGTGTTGTGTCTCCTTTATTTTGCTTATGCTGGCTATTTTGTATCACAATCACCATGGGCTTTCTATCTGAAAGGATCTTCAATGTTAACCGGGCTTGGCGGATTTTTATATCGTGCCCGATGGGCTATTCTTGTTCTAACAATAATCTTGACATGCTGTATGGGTATTTATGGTCTCGGTGTTTTCGACGCTGAAGGTAGCGCCAGTCTCAATGATCCCAATAGTGAGTCGATCAGAGCTCAGACTCTGATCAATAATACCTTTTCCTCTCAGGGCGATCATAGTGGGTCGCTGATCCTCTTATTGCGGGATGGAAATCTGAAAATCACTGATCCAGCCTTCGAGCGGGCGGTGAACACGCTGGTGGATAAACTGAAGGATCGTCCGGAGGTTACTTCGACGACTTCCTATTATTCTACTCATAGTAGCGCTTTTGTTTCTCGTGATCAGCATGAGACCTTTGTGCTGTTTAATGTATCTATCAAAGATGGAGAGACAACGGTATATAATCGCCTCAAGCCATTAATTGTTTCTCCTGATCTACATATAGAGATCGGTGGCACGATCGCCTCGGATGCCCAGTTCAATGACCAGCTGAGACATGATCTGGAGTTTGGCGAGTTGATCTCTCTGCCGATTGTGGCTGTGCTGCTTGTTTTGATCTTTGGTGGTTTTGTGGCGGCGCTATTACCGCTCATTATAGGTGGTTTCGCCATCTTAGGCTCGTTTGCCATCCTTAACCTGTTGACACATGTTACCTCTGTCTCAAGCTTTGCCACCAATGTTGTGACCATCATTGCGCTTGGACTCTCGATCGACTACTCGCTCTTTATGGTGACGCGTTTCCGTGAGGAACTGGTCAAAAATGAGGGAGATATTCAGAAGTCAATTCGACGCTCGATGGGAACTGCCGGCCGAACGGTGCTGTTTTCGGGCCTGACGGTCTGTACCAGCCTGGTGAGCTTGTTAGTTTTTCCGCAGGATGTCTTGCGCTCGATTGGTCTGGCTACGATTGCTTCCGCGCTGGTCGCCATGATCGGCTCAATTTTTGTCCTGCCAATGATCCTGTCCCTGTTAGGACAGCGCATCAACGCACTTTCTATTCAGCGGCTCTTGCGTGGACGGCGTCCACAACCTGTCGCTGATGCTAATGCAAAACAAGGGGCCTGGTATCGCTTCTCCTACTTCGTGATGAAATGGAGCATTCCGATTGCTCTGGCCTGTGTCCTGCTCTTATTGGCTCTCGGCACGCCATTCTTGCATATCGCCTTTGCCTCCACCGATAGTCGTTCGCTTCCCTTGACTATCTCGGCGCGTACCGTTACTGATGAGCTCTCGCAAAACTTCCCTGGCCAGAATGATGCAACCGTGACGATTGTGGCTCAGACGCATGGTGACGTGCTCTCAGACGATAATCTGAAGCGGCTCAATGACTATGTCAACCTGTTGCAAAAACAATCTCATGTTTCCAAAGTAACCAGCGTTGTGAGTATGGTGCCGGGCTTGACTCTGACACAGTATCAGCAGCTCTACGCGCATCCAACACTGAATCCCGCGCTCACGACGGCGGCGCAGCAGATTACGAAAAAGAATGTCACGCTGATTACGGTCACGTCTACATTAGATCAGCATTCGTCTCAGGCTCAGGATCTGGTCACACAGATTCGCGCTATGCATGTCCCTGCTGGCGTCTCTTCTCTGGTTGGTGGAGCTGTAGCTCAGAATATGGATCAGCTTGCAAGCTTACGGGTGAGTATACCGAAGGCCGCAAGTGTAATGGTTGTTGCCATCTTTTTGCTCCTCTTCTTGATGACTGGCTCGGTGGTCATGCCTTTAAAGGCCATCATTCTGAACACCTTATCGCTCTCGGCAACCTTTGGAGCGCTGGTCTGGATCTTCCAGGATGGACATCTCCAGAGTCTGCTTGGCTTTAAAGCCTTTGGGGCACTGGATAGTACTCAGCCGATCCTGATCTTTGCGATCGCCTTTGGACTCTCGATGGATTATGAGGTTTTCCTGCTCAGTCGCATCAAGGAGCAGTTTGATCGCACGGGGAACAATCGCGAATCGGTGGCGATTGGCTTGCAGCGAACTGGCTGGCTTATTACCAGTGCTGCCCTCTTGCTGGCGATTGTTGTGGGAGCATTTGCGACCTCGCGCATCATCATTATCCAGGAATTGGGCGTGGGTATCGCGCTGGCTATTCTGGTAGATGCTACGCTGGTGCGGGCCTTATTGGTGCCGGCTATGATGACTATGCTGGGAAAATGGAACTGGTGGGCACCGCGTCCGCTTCTCTGGCTCTGGATGCGCGTCGGCTTGCGCGAGACGCTCGATGATGAGCCACTTGAAACTGTCCCTGTGGAGAGTGATCAGAAATTACTTCCCATTTAGTCTTGCCGGACTCTTCACGCTGATACAAAACTGCGCTCCTGCTTATTTCAAAGGGGAGCGCAATTTTATATGCTTCTAGTGTGGGGAATCGCTAGCCCCAGCGTTGACGCAGGCGGGGAAGAATCTCTTTTGCATAGAGTTGCAGGAAGCGCGATTGATCGTCTCCAGGCGCGTGGAAAATGAGATGGGTGAAGCCATATTCGATATATGGGCGAATCTGCTCGATGTGCTCTTCTGGATCACTTGAGACAAGCCAGCGACGATGTGCTTGATCGGCGACTTCTTCAGCTTTCCTTTCCATCTCACGAGCGTCATGGATGGCCACCTTATCCTCTGCTGAGAGGGCTAACGCGGACCAGATGCGCGTGTCAGCCAGAGCACGATCTTTATCTTTATCGAATGAGACTTTGACTTCGATGGTGCGCTCAATGTCATCGGGATCTTTATGAACGGCCTTTGCTCCTTCTATGACCGCTGGCAGAAGCTTATCCCGATACAGTTCCTCGCCTTTGCCAGAAGTGCAGATGAAGCCATCGCCGGCTCGTCCAGCGAAGCGTGCAGCCACCGGGCCACCTGCGCTGATGTAAATAGGAATGGCCTGATCAGGCTTATCATAGATCGTGGCATTCTGTGTTTTATAATACTGACCATCAAAATTCACGAGATCTTCGGCCCACAACTGCTTGATCAAGGCCACTGCCTCGCGCAACCGTGCCAGACGCTCTTTCGTTTCAGGCCATTCGGATGCGGTTACTGCCACCTCGTTGAGCGATTCGCCGGAACCGACACCCAGAATCATGCGTCCTGGATTAAGCGCTCCCAGTGTGCCAAACGCCTGTGCGACGATGGCTGGCTGATAGCGAAACGTTGGGGTTAGAACACTGGTGCCAAGCTGTACACGTTTTGTGCGCTCGCCGAGAGCGCCCAGCCAGGCAAAGGCCTGCGGGGCATGACCATTGGTATGACGCCAGGGTTGAAAATGATCGCTAATCCAGACGCTATCAAAGCCAACCTCTTCCGCTTCGACTGAGAAATCAAGCAACTGTCGCGGACCAAATTGCTCTGCGGATGCCTTATAGCCAAATTTCAAGGGATGCTTTCCCATTTCAGGATCCTCTCTGTATGTAAAAGGTGTAAGTCTTGCTCTATAGCAATATCTATCCTTGTAGAATAACAAAAGTATAGGCCTGGTTTGTTCCAATGCACTTGATCCCTCAAGGATATCACTTATCGCGACATCTCTCAAACTCTGCATCCAGCCACCTTTGCTACCTACGATCATCTGGACTGTTATGACAAAGATGCGTGGACAATGCGATCTATGATTGAAAAATATGTTAGAAATTTAGTCTTCTCACTATAATAGAGGAAGTGGTATCTGAATAATTCTAGTAGCGTAGTGAATACCATCATGATACGTTTTTGCGCTGCGCCAACCGAGGAAGAAGGATTTTTAGTATGAATGATAGTTCAAATAGTGGAGATCGTGTGGATGTTTGTGCTGGCGAGTTGAACGAGTCAAACGCACAGTCGATGGATATCGTGATGCCGCAGAAGGGTAGTACTCTTTTTATGCGCAAACACCGTAGCGCCCTGGTCGCTGAGTTTCTCGGTTGTTTTTTATTCGTGTTTATTGGAGCGGGCTCGATCATTGCCAATAGTTGGACGCAGGGAGCCATTAGTCCGGTGGGTATCGCGGCGGCCCATGGCCTGGCATTAGGGATATTAATTACCGTCTTTGGTGTTACCTCTGGTGGACATTTTAATCCGGCTGTGACGGTGGCTTTGTTGATTGCCCGACGTATTCGTCCTCTGCTGGCAATGTGTTATGTGCTCGTCCAACTATCAGGAGCTGTACTTGGTGCCTCATTACTGCGTGTCGTTTTCCCATCTGCTATCTGGCAGACCGCTCGGCTGGGCACACCTGCTCTTTCGGCCGGTGTGACCATTGGAGCTGGCGTCGCTGTGGAAGCGCTCCTGACGTTTTTTCTACTGCTGGCGATGTATGGCACCTCGGTGGATGATCGAGCTCCCAAGTTGGGCGGTTTTGCCATTAGTCTGACCGTGGCGGCTAATATTCTTGGTTGTGGAGTGCTCACTGGTGCCGCCATGAATCCTGCTCGTGCCTTTGGTCCGGCTTTAATCAGCGGTATCTGGACCAATCATTTTGTCTATTGGATTGGCCCTCTGATTGGAGCCGCGCTAGCCGCATGCATCTATGAATATCTGATTATCCCCCGCCCAAAGGGAGAGGAAAAAACTGATCGGGCGTCGCTGGATGCTAAAGACCGGCATGCCTCTCGACGTGCCAACAAACACACTATGTATACGCGCTAAGAGAATGCAATATGTTTATGCTTGAGCCACAATGCTGTGAATATTCGCTGCCGTTTGAGGGAGTCGTTGATCTGCTGACTGAGAAAATTGGATCTTTCGCCTCCCTCACAACTATAACTGTTGATGTATAGCTATACCTGGCTACTCAATCGCCGTGTTACTTGTGGAAGAGTAAGAGTAGAGCTATTACCAGGCCGTTAATTGCTCTTGTTGAATTGGATCTTTTGTTGTATAAGAAGTATAGGTGATACTATTCTTGATCAACCTTTCCCGGCTCTAACTGTCTGTAGCTGAGAGATCAAGAAAAATGGATGACCATATTCAGGACACAGACTGATGAAGAGCATCATCGCTGTATCTTAGCGTATTTTAGCCATTATTTTCAAGTACGATACGTGGGATTTCATGCCGCAGAATTCCTGGAAAGTGATACTCGTTGTGCAAGAGCAATCTGAACGCAATCATATAATTGATCAGGATGATGATCTCGATCAGGATGAGGGAGCTGAACTGGCTGAAGTGATTTCCACCACCACCAGTCGCAAACGCCTGAACATGATATTATTAATCGCCTTAATTCTTGTGCTTCTCCTATGTACCTATCTCGGCGTTACTACCCTGCAACATATCCCCCCCGACACCTCAGATAGCACCCTGGGATTAATCTATCATATCGCAGCCAGATAAGGTTGTTCAAGAAGGAAGCGCCTGTTAAGCCAACCCACGTAGCGTCGTGCCCTCGGGCACGATGTCCCACTCGACGTATGATCAGACACGCCAGCGTGGCTCACCGCGATCCTGCTGGCTCGTACGAGAAACTGGGACATCGTGCCCGAGGGCACGACGCTACGTGGCTCCCACTCTGAATAGCCATAAACCTTTTTTCCTCAGAATGGTAATATGTCACATTTTGGCATTTTTTTTCGTCCTCTTGATGTCGATTTGCTGGAGAAAGTGCTGCAAAGCCTGCTCTCGCCTATGTTCAGGTGTTGTGACATTGATGTGCTTGATCCAAATGATCAGTGTTATGTTTCTTAGAATAGGTCATTTGTCACGTCTAATCTATATAACGTACAGCCTATAATGGCTATATTCAAATTGAATGCTACAAACGCCGTCTCTTTTGCGATATTTACTAATGATAAGAATAATTTTTGGATGGTAACTACTCTATCTTACTGGTGGGTTGTAGGGATCTTTTGGCCTTTTGAGTTGTTTGTATAAGTGGGAAGGTTAACGATGAAGATTCTTGTTACCGGTGGGACTGGCTTTCTGGGTCGGTATCTTGGTTCTGCTCTGTTGGATCGAGGACATCGGGTGTATTTGATGGGCCGTAACTTTTCGGGGGTGCAGGATTTGATTGCTGATGGGGCGGTGCCTGTCTCCTGCGATCTTCGTGATGCCGCGGCGGTACGTGCGGCCTGCGCTGATATGAATATCGTTTATCACATGGGAGCGCTGGTCTCACAGTGGGGTGAGCGCTCAGATTTCTTTGATATCAACGTTGAAGGTACGGCAGCTGTGCTGGCGGGATGTCGTGAACACGCTGTCAAGCGCTGTATTTACATCTCGTCGACGTGTGTGACTTTGTCGGGTCAGGGTCAGTGTAAGGGTACAGAACAGGCACCGTATGGACGACGTTTGACCTCTCTCTATTCGCTATCGAAGCAGCGGGCCGAAAGTCTGGTCAAGGCCGCGACCGATGTGCAGACAGTTGTTATTCGTCCCAACGTCATCTTTGGCCCGGGCGATAAATGGCTCTCTGGTATCGTTGAAGATGCTTGTAAGCATCGGCTGTTTCAGTTTGGCAATGGACAAAATCAGGTGGATGTGACCTACGTGGATAATGTGATCCATGCGCTCATCCTGGCTATGTATGCCACTAACGTGGTGGGTAAAACCTACATTGTGACAAATAATGAGCACGTTGTGTTGTGGGATATGATTCGTACACTCCTGTATCGTTTGAAGTGTCCGGCCGATGTGCGTTATGTGCCCTTACCGATTGCGCGTGCCGCTGCTGCCGCCATGGAACAACGTTCCACGCTGGATGGCACAAAGCCTTTATTCACACGTTTTATTATTAATCTGCTTGCCAGCACCCAAACCTTCGATATCAGTGCGGCACAGCATGATCTCAACTACACGCCGATCGTATCGGTCTCCGAAGGTATCGAGCGCACGGCGAAAGCGTTACAAGTATATCGGCAGCTAGCAATGTGAAAACAGACAGAAGATGAAATCTCTGCTGTCTTATCCATCTGAAAAGCCTCATTATGTTATGTGTGCTTCCTCGCTACAGTATAACTAATTAAGCAGAGCGCTTAATTAGTTATCAAGGGAGCGGGTCGCTGATCTGCTAATCGATAATTTTGATGCAGACTGGACTTGGAACCTCTATCTTTTCTCCTGTCGCCGTTAAGTCTCCTGTTTGTTGATCGATGGCAAAGGTGACGATGCTGTTGCTGAGTTGATTCGCCGCCAGCAAAAAACTGCCCGTTGTTGTCAGAGCGAAATTGCGTGGACATTTTCCTCCGGTTGCTACCTGTCCCCTGCTGGTAAGCTTGCCCGTGGCTGGATCGAGCGTGAAGACGGCGATGCTGTCATGCCCTCGATTCGATCCGTAGAGGAAAGTTCCCGCCGGATGAATGTGGATGTCGGCCGTGGTGTTTTCACCCTGGAAATCCTCTGGCAGCGTCGAGATCGTCTGGAGGCTTGTCAGCTTTTTGCTGTCAGGATCAAAGGCGAATGCAGTAATCGTCGAGTCGAGCTCATTGATGCTATAGGCATAGTTGGCTGTCGGATGAAAGGTAAAGTGTCGCGGACCTGATCCCGGCTGTGTAACTGTTTCTGCAACGCGTACGAGCTTTTGTGTCTCTGTATCGAGCTGATAGGTAACGATTTTATCCTGTCCAAGGTCTGCCACAAAAGCGTATGTGCCGCTGGGATCAAAGGTAGCTGAGTGCGCATGCGCTTTTTCCTGCCGATCGGGACGCACGTTGCTGTTGCCATGATGCTGAATTTTATCGGCGAGCTCGCCGATTGCTCCATCTGCTTGTAGCGGAAAGAGGCAGATACTTCCTCCACTATAGTTGCTGACGACGAGATAGCGCTGACTTCCGTCGAGGGTAATATGGCAGGGGTCTTCTCCCGTGGTGGGTCGTTGATTCAAAAAAGTTAGTGCTTTCGATTGCGGATCGATTGCGAATGCCGCTATCGACCCTCCCACCATGCCCATGATTTCTCCGGTTTCGCTGACGGTATACAGTCTTTGCCGATCATCGCTGATGGTAAGAAATCCAGGATGTTCGATCCCGGCTGTCCCGTTTAGATAGGTCAGAGCTCCCTTATTGCTATCGAGCGTATAGGTAAAGATTCCTGGATCTTGTTGGCTGGCGTAGGTGCCAACATAGACGTACGTGTTTGTCGCTTGTTTCATTGCAAGGTACATCCCTTCTGCATGGTGATAACGATGTGGGTATGCTATCATTATGGCATGAAAAGTGAAGATTGGTACACGCAGGTAAAAAATTATACCGAGCGACTGGTCGCTCGACGCGGTGTAAGCCCCGGCTCAGATGAGATAACGGTGGCTAAAGAGATCCTCTCATTGCTCTGTGCTGATGGTATGGAGCAGGTTTACACTGAATGTGCTTTGGATGCGCTTGAAAATGATCCCTATCAGCGTCAAAACGTCTATGCATTCCTGCGTGGGGTCTCGGCGGAGACCGTTGTCTTGCTGGGTCACTTTGATACCGTTGACACATCGGACTACGGAGCTCTGGAACCATTCGCCCTTGATCCGGCAGCTCTATTTGAGCAGAGAGCAGCTTTGTTGCCAGAGTCAGAGTCAGCCGCCGCTTTTTCGGATTGGATGTTTGGTCGTGGTGCTGCCGATATGAAAAGTGGTATCGCTGTACATATTGCTCTGATGCGTCATCTGGCCCAACTTTCTCGGGTGAAACCATATCCCCTCTCTATCTTACTGCTGGCTACATGTGATGAAGAAAACGAATCAGCAGGCATCCTGCATGGGATCTCGTTACTGCTCCAACTACGCGAGCGCTATGGTTTAAACTATATTGGAGCGCTGAATACCGATTATGTGACGTCTCGCTACCCGGGCGACGAGCAACGTTATATCTATGCTGGCTCGATTGGAAAGCTATTGCCATCATTTCTCTGTGTGGGACGTGAGTCGCATGCAGGAGATCCTTTTCGTGGTCTGGATGCGAATCTTTTGGCCGCCGAACTGATCCGCGATCTCAGCATGAACAACTCTTTATGCGACGCTGTCCCTGGACAGATCACCGCTCCACCTGTAACCCTCCATGCCACTGATCTTAAAGCGCACTATGACGTCCAGCTGCCCATCATGTCCTACTTCTATCTCAACGTATTGACCCTGACAACCACTCCCCATCAGCTTTTAGAGCGCCTCTTCCAACGAGCAGAAAACGTCATGACTCAACTGCTTCAGCGCATCGACGCAACAGAGCAGCGCTGGTATCAGGCCAGTGGTGAGCTGGACAGAGCTGAGCGCTTGCCGCAGCGGATTGGAGCAGTCTATCTCTATGCCAACCTGTATACTGAAGTGGTGCAGAAATATGGTCAGGAGCGTGTATCGAGCGAGTTAGAGGCTGAACGAAATAATTGGTCCAGCGCCGTTGATAGCCGTGAGCTATGTATGCGTCTGACGCAGCGCCTCTGGCGGTTGAGTGAACATCAAGGTCCAGCAGTAATCATCTTCTACGCGCCGCCATACTATCCCGCGCTATCGCCTGTGGCTGGACCCTTGCAGGATGCCGTTGATGCTGTCGTCGTCGCGCATCCAGAGCTTCAACTGGAGCAGCGGCCCTTCTTCCCCTACCTCTCAGACATCAGCTATCTCGGCCTGGATCGTGGACTGGATCTGACCGCTTTAGAGGCCAATCTACCCATCTGGCAAGCGGAAAAAGCCGCCACCGCCATAGGAACGTATCATCTGCCGCTGGCGGCGATGCAGGATCTCAACATTCCCGGCATCAACTGGGGACCGTTTGGACGTGGCGCTCATCAGCGAGACGAAGCCGTTTTGATGTCCTATTCCTTTGGCCTACTTCCCCAACTCCTACTTGAAACCATTGAGCGCCTGTGCTCTCAGTAGCGTCGTACGCTTGCGTACAATACGGTAAAGTTAAGGAATCATCACCCCCAAAGAGATCAAGCCAGCCGACGTAGCGGCGCGGCTCCGCCGTGCTGTCTGTAGCTCGTATGATTCGGCCTGGGAGCGTCTCTAAATGCAACGCCATGGGCAACGTTGCCGTACGAATCACAGACAGCACGGCGGAGCCGCGCCGCTACGTCGGTGAGCGTTGACGCCGTAGGCGAAACGGTTTTTATTCCTATCTTAACAGTATTGTACGCTTGCATACGATGCTACTCTTGCTGTAGACAGGTAATACATTCCCTTATACAATAGAGTAGAGTAGATTCTATTGGACAAAAAGGTCAGGAGCAGAGAAATATGAGTTATCCTCTCTTTCATGTTGATGCTTTTACGAACACCCCTTTCACCGGTAATGCGGCTGCGGTCTGTATCCTGGATGGGCCACGCGAGGATGCCTGGTTGCAGCAGGTGGCCAGCGAGATGAATCTGGCGGCGACCGCTTTTCTTTATCCTCAGGACGATGGATATCGCTTGCGTTGGTTTTCGGCGCACGTTGAGCTTGAGCTGTGTGGTCATGGGACGTTAGCCAGTGCTCACACTCTCTGGACACATGGCTATCTGGCGCACGATGGGCAGGCCCGTTTTTTTACGCGTGGTGGCCTGCTCACCGCCAGGCGGGATGGCGATTGGATCGAGATTAACCTGCCCGCAAAATTGGAAGAGGGAGTTGAAATTCAACCGCTCTTCCAGGAAATTTTAGGTGTGGCACCGCTCTATATAGGCAAGAGCCAGCTTGATTATCTGGTCGAGCTCGAATCTGAAGAGATTGTGCGCAAAATCCAGCCTGATTTTGCTCGTATGCTCACCCTCCCGGCACGTGGCGTGATTGTTACAGCCGCCGCCAGCGAATCTTCAGGCTATGATTTTGTCTCGCGTTTCTTCTGCCCCAGTGTTGGCATCAACGAAGATCCTGTAACGGGCTCCGCGCACTGTGTCCTTAGCCCCTTTTGGAGCAAGCGTTTAGGGCGCGAACAACTCACAGGTTATCAGGCATCGAAGCGTGGTGGTACCTTGCGCGTGCGCTTTGATGGCGATCGCGTGCGCATTGGTGGACAGGCTCTGACGGTGTTGCGGGGCGAATTATTCCAATAGCATGTTTTTATAGTGTTCTGAGAGGTTTTGATGCTGGCTGATGTGCTGCATCAGATTTCTTATAGTTCTAAATGATCGTATATCTTGGACAATTCTATCATGGCATGAAGGTTGAGATGTTGTCTGGGATGCATTGTTAGAGATCAAGTGTAGGAAGAATTGTATATGCAACGGAATTTGTTATCACTGGCTTTTTTGCTGGTTTTCTTAGTGATGCTTACCGCATGTGGTGAGCAGAGTTCTATGCCATCAAGTATGAACATGGGCACGACAACTCAGTCGACGCAGACGGTCAGTACAAATACTAAAGCTGTTGATGTCACAATCGACGAAACCGATGACAAGATCGCCTCATCCCTGCAAACATTTTCGGCTGGAACTGCCTATCATTTTATCGTGAAAAATAGCGGTCAGGCGGCGCACGAATTTATGATCATGCCATCTTCTATGGCTATGAATGGTAGCTCGATGGGCGAGATGGATAAGCAAGCATTTGTGGATATTTCCAACCTCAACCCCGGTGAGATAAAGACCATCAACTATACCTTTCCCACGTCGACAGCTGGAACGCATCCTGAATTCGCCTGTCATCTCCCTGGACACTATGAGGCTGGCATGAAACTTGACGTAACTGTCCAGGGTTCATAAAAGACCTTGCAGATGCTCTTGTGCTGGATTTGATGTTATACTGTCAGTGATGTGTAAGAATTCTGGAGGCGCAATCTTCTTATAGCATAACGATGTGTGTATAAGATTGCATATTTTACGAAGGAGTATGCTTTCATGGACTTTAGTCTTTCCCCCGCAATACTTGAACTGAAGCATCGTACAGCGAAATTTATCCAGGACTACGTGATCCCCGAGGAGGGCCATGGGGATGAGCATACTATTTTGCCTGCCGACAAGCTAACGGCGCTCAGGAGTCGAGCGAAAGAAGCAGGTCTGTACGCTCCGCACGTAGAGAAATCCTGGGGCGGCCTCGGGCTTGATATGCGAGGACAGAGCGTGGTCTTCGAGGAGGCTGGACATAGTCTGATTGGTCCTCTGGCGCTCAATTGCTCTGCTCCCGACGAGGGGAATATGCATTTATTAGAAGTCGTCGGAACTGAGCAGCAAAAGGAGCGTTATCTGCGTCCGCTGGTGGCTGGTGAGATCCGTTCATGCTTTGCGATGACCGAACCGCCTCCCGGAGCTGGAGCTGATCCCTCGCTCTTGCAGACAACGGCGACGCGGCGGGGGAGCGACTGGGTTATCAATGGCGATAAATGGTATATTTCCGGGGCTGATGGTGCCTCCTTTGCGATCTGCATGGCCCGAACCGATACTGGCGAGGCCGCGACGGGACATCAGCCGCGAGCGAGTATGTTTCTGATCGACCTGCCCAATCCGGGCTTCCAACTCGTCCGTCAGATCCCCTCCCTGGACGGCGCATTTATCGGAGGGCATTGCGAGATCGTGATCCGCGATTGTGTGGTCTCTGAGGATGCTGTTCTGGGAGAGGTCGGCGAAGGTTTTAGATATGCTCAGGTGCGACTGGCTCCTGCCCGCCTGACACATTGTATGCGCTGGCTCGGAGTGGCACAGCGCTCCCTTGATATCGCGGCGCAGTATGCGAATACGCGTGAGAGCTTTGGTAATCAGCTCGGACGGCATCAGATGGTTGCCGCGATGATTGCTGACTCGGCAACCGATATCCATGCCGCTCGCCTGATGATCTGGCACGCCGCCTGGCTGCTCGATACGGGGGGCGATGGAAAATATGAGACCTCGATGGCGAAGACCTTTGTGGCGGAAGCCGTCAACCGGGTAGTGGATCGGTCTGTGCAGATCTGCGGCTCTCATGGCATCGCCACCGACCTGCCGCTTGCCACCTTTTATCGTGCCGTGCGACCGTTCCGTATTTACGATGGCCCATCAGAAGTCCATCGCAGCGTCATTGCCCGGAAGATCCTGAAGGAGGCCGCAGCGACAGCCCGTGACGAACGTCCTCATGAAGGCAATGTATCCAACTTCAAGCAGGATCGAGCTCGGCGCGTGGAGGGATTGTAATATGGCCGATGATCTGGAACGCTTGCTCGTAGATGGTACCGCCCTCCAGGCGTATTTAGCCACCGCTCTGCCTATTTATGATGCCACCATACCGCTTGGGATTGAGCGTATCCGTGGTGGTCATTCCAACGAAACCTTCTTTATCACGGCTGGCGCGCATGAATGGGTCCTGCGGCGTCCGCCGTACGGACCACTGCTACCTACCGCTCACGATGTCGGACGCGAATATCGTATCCTGCAAGCGTTATCCGCTACACCGGTCCCTGTTCCGCATCCGCTGCTATTTTGCGACGACATCAGTGTCATAGGAGCACCTTTTTACCTGATGGAGCGTATCCCAGGCATCGCCATTCGTGAAACGTTACCGGCTGGCTTTGTGACTGATATCCAGAGCCGCGCAGGTATCGGAGAAGTCCTCATCGACACGCTGGCCACTCTGCACATGGTTGATTGGCAACAGGTTGGCCTGGAAGGCTTTGGGAAGCCACAGGGCTACCTGTCACGTCAGCTACGGCGCTGGAGCGGTCAATTGGACGCCTCTCGTACGCGCTCCATACCGGCACTCGACGCAGTGACAACCTGGCTCCAAGAGCACGTCCCGGACAGCCAATACACTTCGATTGTCCACGGTGACTATCGTCTGGATAATGCTTTGCTGGCTCCAGAGCCGCCTGCACGTATCCTTGCCATCGTCGACTGGGAAATGGCAACCATCGGTGACCCATTGGCCGACCTCGGCTATCTCCTCTCCTTCTGGAGCGAGGTCGATGATCCGCCCTTTACGCTTGGCGATGCCGCCTGGCAGATGAGTGCGCAGCCTGGTTTCTCGACCCGTGCAGAACTTGTCCAGCGCTACGCCGCCCGCACGCAGCGCGAGGTGGCCCATCTGGATTTTTATGTAGCACTCGCTATTTGGAAACTGGCCATCCTGCTCGAAGGAAGCTATAAACGCTATCTGGCGGGCACTACCGACGATCCCTTCTTCAGATTACTCGATCAAGGCGTTCCTGCGCTTGCGCAACGTGCTCTGTCAGCCTGTCGCGGAGAAATGTGACGTTTTCAGTAATCCAACAATGTTTAGACTGGGATAATACATATCACGTATTATCCCAATTTTATATATCTGAAGAATTTTCTTTTCTACCAGGATCAGGAAAGCTGGAAAGCGCGTGCAGATAACGGGTAGGCGGATAAAAGTGTAAAAGGAGTCCTTTCATCATTGCCTTACCTCTTGACTGAGAGCGCGCTCTAAACTGTAAACTTTGAGAAAGCATAGGAATAGCTTCTCTGAAGAGGCTTCCAATGCCACTCTTTCTCGTCGATTGCCGATTGGATATCCATGGGAGGCTTCAGACGAGATGCAATCAGATGAGCTTACGAGGGGATGAGTGTAGTGGAAAAGAAAGTATTTCTGCCACCCTCAGGTATATGAAAGGAAAAACGATGTCAAAAGTTTGGTTGATTACTGGAAGTGGGCGTGGCCTTGGGCGCTCGTTGGCCGAAGCGGTCCTGGCTCATGGGGATCAGTTGATCGCGACCGCGCGTGACCCACATCAGCTTGCCGAACTCATTGAACGCTACGGTCAGAATGTTCGCGCTGTCGCTCTGGATGTGCGAGATCGAGAGCAGGTAAAAAATGCTGTTAATGCCGCCATCGAAACCTTTGGGCGACTGGACGTTGTCGTCAATAACGCGGGCTATGGTAATGTCGTGTCTATTGAAGAAGCGACTGAAGAGGAGTTTCGTGATCAGTTGGAAACAGACCTGTGGGGTGTGATCAATGTGACTCGTGCCGCGCTCCCATTCTTACGCCAACAGCGTGCGGGTTATATCGTGCAGATCTCCTCGGTTGGTGGACGCGCCGGAGGCTCTTCAGGACTGGGTGCATATCAAACGGCCAAATGGGGTGTGGAAGGTTTTTCAGAAGTGTTGGCGAACGAAGTCGCTCATCTAGGTATAAAAGTATTGATTGTTGAGCCGGGCCTGATGCCAACCGACTGGTCAGGTTCATCAATGCATATCACTCAGCCTGGAGAAGATTATCAAGCCCCCATCGGTCAAAGGCTACAGATGATGAGCACGTGGAAGAAAGATAGCGGGAGCGATCCGACGAAAGCCGCGCGGGTGATATTGAACATCATTGACGAGCCCGATCCACCGCTACGTCTGCTGATTGGCAGTAGTGCTGTCCAAAGAGCAATCGAACGAGAGGAAGAGAAGATTGCAGAAGCACGCAAATGGCAAGCCATAAGTAGCTCTACCGATTTCCAAAGCGTAAAATCCTGAAAAGGAGCGTAGGAACGCTTACATACGCAAGAAACGGCCAGCCAGTGAGTATCTCAGGTATCCATACTTGTTCGTCTGTATACGGAAGCATCGAGAGAACCGTATAGATGAGAGAGGACTGTCTCATAAGGAGGTTACTTGTGACGGATCGTATTCAATTTGGCTGGTCGATGCCCGTAGGTAACGGTGATATTGATCGTGGTGCTTATCTACGAGCATACACCAAGGGGCTGGAGATTATTGCTCGCTCCTTCGACTCGGCCTGGTTCAGTGATCACCTTCAATATGGCTCGCATGACCTCCTGGAGGCGTGGACCGCTCTGACCTACCTCTCCTCAAAGCGTCCCGAGCTGAAATTTGGACACATGGTGCTCTGCCAGCTCTTCCGCAATCCCGCGCTGCTGGCGAAGATGGCGGCGACATTCCAGTATATGAGCCAGGGACGCTTTATCCTGGGACTGGGAGCAGGCTGGAATGCGGAAGAATGTGCTGCCTACGATATGTATTTTCCTCCTGCTGCCGTGCGGGTCGAAGAACTGGAGGAGACGCTCCAGATTATCAAGGCTCTCTGGCAGCATGATAATGTGACCTTTGAAGGCCAGCATCATAGTGTCACCAATGCATATTGTAATCCCAAGCCAGATCCCATTCCGCCCATTCTGATCGCAGGTTTCAAGCCGAAGATGCTTAACGTGGTCGCTCGCTATGCCGATTGGTGGGATGTAGGAGAAGCTGATCTCGACTCAGTGAGGAGACAACTCTCCTATTGTGCGCAGGCCTGTGCCGCTGTGGGACGAGATCCATTATCTTTGAAACTGGTCATGCAAGCGAACTGTCTCTGTGCTCCTAACGAATCGATCATCCATGAACTGGGATCGGGAAAAATCCATAACTCATCGCACGCCTTTGTCGGCACGCCCAAACAGATCATAGAGCAGATGCGTCCATTTATCGACCTGGGCATCAACTATTTTATTCTTACCTGCGAGGGATTTCCTAATTTGATCACGCTACAGACATTAGTGAACGATGTTTTGCCACAATTGAAACGTTAAGAACTCCGAGAATGTTGAGCTTACTTGCTCTTTGCCTCTGACCTATCCTCCTTTTGCTACTTCTACAGGATTCTTTAGAAGTTACACACCAATTTTTTACAGCTTCAATGCAGTTTTTTGACAAGCCTCTTCTATACTTGAGACTAGAAGATATGTAAACGTTGTTGCGCTGTCTTAATCGTATTGAGAGATAACAACTTGAATAGACTGAAGTGTGTAAAAGGAGCTGAAACATTCTATGGGTATAATCGTGCGCGGTATGGGAAATGCATTACGCAATCCTGTACGCTTAATCCTGGTCGTGATCCTGCTGGGAGCGAGCCTGATGTTTGTGGCTGCCATGATCAGCCTGAACAGTAGCGCTCAACAGGAGATCGCCAGTGTCCATAAGCAAGTGGGCACCTCGATCACCATCAATTATGCGGAGAACAATGCTGGACAGTTCGGTGGCACCTTTGGTGGTAATGGGAGTGGTAGTGGTAGTGGTTCCAGCAGTAGCAGTGGCTCTGGGGCTCCTAATCGTCCTGGTGGTTCTACAGGCTCGACGACACCGAAGGCCAATACAGGTGGATTTGGCAATATCAGCACCACTCCTATTCCTGACTCAGTTGTGACCACAGTATCCAAAACTGCGGGTGTTGCCAGCACAGAGGAGACGGTGCGCCAGACCGATACCGATGGCAAGCTGAAAACGACCTCCATTACTGGAGCAGACGGCAAAGCAATCAGCTTATCCCCAACGGTCTACGGTATTTCCAATGGAGCCACGCACTATACTCTTGGCTCGGGCAGCACGCCGACAATTGTCTCCGGGACGAATTTTCTGACCGTCGGCTCTAGTTCAAATGTGGCGATGATGAGCAAGACGCTTGCGACCAGTAACAATCTGAAAGTTGGCTCAACCTTTACCCTCAAAGGGAAAACCTTTACTCTGGTGGCTATCTACACCACGGGTGCCGATCAATTGTCGAGCGACACAATTGTCATCCCATTGACCGTCGCGCAAAGCCTCTACTCGGTCAAGGGAGTTGACTCCATCACAGCTTACGCCACAACCTACGATCAGGTCAGCGCTGTCGCCAGTAAATTGAAATCGACGTTGGGCACAAAATACGATATCGTAACATCTGATTCGACCTATGCGAGCACCTTTAGCGCCTTGAGTGTCGCGCAGAATAGCATCTACCTGGCCTTATTGGTCTCGATTACGGTATCAGTGATTGTGATCATTTTTGCGGTCTTCATTGTTGTCCGTGAGAGAACCATTGAGATCGGCACCCTGAAAGCCATCGGAGCTTCCCATTGGCAGGTGATCCGGCAATTCTGGGGTGAAGTCTTGTCCATGAGTGGCCTGGGAGCCATCATCGGCATCGCTTTACTGGCCTTCTTCGGACCCATCATCTCGCAGAAATTCGACGTATCTACCGCCTCCTCGACGACTGCAACCGCAGGCCCTGGTGGAGGAGGAGGCTTCTTCTCAAGAGCATCATCAACGCTCAGCAATGTCCACATCGCAGCAGCCACGCTGAACCTGGAGACCGTCCTGATTATCGTTGGACTCGGTATGGCCCTGGCTATCCTGACGAGTGTCATTCCAGCCTGGTATGTCTCGCGCATCAAACCAGCTATCGTCCTCAGAAAAGGCAATTAGTAACGTAACGAAAGGATCAGACAATGACAATGGAACTTCCTCCCTTCAAACAAATCCCGTTTCCGGGTGAGAATACTACCGGGCAAAAAACAGGCGTAACCACGTCTATCGCAACGCTGCCGTTACCTCCAGCGTCGGAAACTGAGCATAAAAAAATTACTGTCTATGCCAGGGGACTGAGCAAGTTTTTTAAGTCGCAAGGAGAAACGATCAAAGCGGTCAACGATGTCAGCTTTACCTTCACCGAGGGGCAGTTTGTCTCGATCATGGGGCCGAGCGGATGTGGTAAGTCGAGCCTGCTTTATGTACTCGGTGGACTGGATCAGGCAACGTCCGGAGAACTGGTCATCGATGGCGTTGATGTGCGTCGTCTCTCGCCACGTCAGGAACACCTGTTTCGGAGGCAGAAACTTGGCTTCATCTTTCAATCTTTCCATCTGATACCCAACTTGAGCGCTCTTGAGAATGTCATGTTGCCCATGCAACTGATCGGCGGAAAGTCACGTATGAATGTGCAGGAACGAGCCAGGAGCTTGTTAACACAGGTCGGTATCAACGAAGATCGCTATAATCATAAGCCGGGCAAATTATCCGGCGGGCAGAAGCAACGCGTCGCGATTGCTCGTGCCCTTGCCAACGACCCCCAGGTGATCCTTGCTGACGAACCAACCGGTAATCTGGACTCCAAAAACGGTCGGCTGATTATCCGACTTCTCAAGACGCTTGCCGAGCAAGGTAAGACCGTCATCGTTGTAACTCATGATACTGGTGTGGCGGACATTGCTGATGTACGTATAAACCTTGAGGATGGCACCATCAAAGAGTAACCTTCGATGTTTATATCCCATGTTCTATAACTTATACGAACTGGTTTACCAGCGTCTATTCCAATAGCGTCCATCCCCTGTGAGGAAACTGATCATATTGAGTGGTCGAGTTATAGCCGCGAGGGGATGGCGCTCCGTGTGTTTTGGGAGTATTTTATATATTCACGACTGAATGATGATGTATCACGATCGTAAAAAAGAATGTTTTTCATAAAGAGTAAACAGATGGCAGATTCTAGCTGGATCAGGACGAAGTTTTGAAACTGTTTATTTTTAATACTTATAATATGGCTAGATATTATAAAAACAATAGAGGACGTGCGTACATATGATTTATAGATTGTATCTGTTGACACCATTACTGCCTGGGAGCTAACCATGGGAAATCGGTATACTCGTCGAACGAAAGACCGGTCACGCCGTAAGCATAACAGTTTCAGGCGTATCTTCATCTTGTACTGCGCTGGTATTCTCGGAGCGACCTTTGTAGGCAGTGCTGCCATCGAATTTCTGCTTCTCATCTGGTTTCTGCTATTTGTCAAGCATACAACGCTTGGAACATCAGGCATCGCTCTAAATGATCTGGTGTTATGCCTGGCACTATTGACCCCTTTTGTTGTCTTGATCATAGCGATACTCTTTTTTGCCTGGTTGATGGGACGTAAAGTAAGTCAACCGGTCAATGAACTCATGCTTGCAGTTGAGCAGATTCGTCAGCAGAATCTGGATTTCACCATCAACTACAGTGAGAGCAACGAACTGGGCGATCTTTGTTATGCGTTTAATGAACTACGCCGCGAGTTGCAGGAATCGCTGGAACGCGAGTGGCGTAAACAAGAGGAGATGCGGATAATGATCGCGGCACTCTCACACGATCTCCGCACGCCAGTTACGATTATCCAAGGGCATGTCGAAGGACTTGTGCGGACGGAGGCGGGCGAGAAACGCCACCAACGTTTGGAGCGCTATCTGCCGGTGTTGGAGGCTAGCAGCGAGCGTATGATGCGCCTGCTCAATGATATGTTGCTGGTCTCCGCGCTGGAGCAGACTAGCTTTATCCTCCAATTGCAGCCTGTTGCGCTAGAGGAAGAAATGGCACGTAAAGTCCGCGTGTATACGCTCCAGGCTGCGGTTTCTGGCATTACCTTTCTGTACCGTTTACATAATTCTGTCGCTGATCTATCTCCTGTAATGCTTGATCTCCATCGGGTCGAGCAAGTTTTAGACAACCTCTTTGAAAACGCCACACGCTATACGCCAGTACATGGCCAGATTTGCCTGACTTGTATCCGTGAGCCACGCTCTCTGGTATTTATCCTGAGTGATAGCGGAAGCGGCATTGCTCCAGAAGACCTACCGCACGTCTGGGAGAAATTTTATCGTGGTCAAATCTCTCCAGACGCAAAGCCTACTCAAACCACTGGTCTTGGCCTCTACACCTGCAAACTACTGGTAGAGCGTCATGGGGGAACAATTACGCTGCGGAATCTACCTGTGAGTGGCTGTGAAGTAACCGTTTGTCTCCCCGTAGTTGACGCGTCATGATGCTTCTGTTATATGGTAACCAGCTCCGGTCTTGCTTTGTGGGCTTGCTGTGAGAGCAAGAAGATGAGCAGCCCATAGAGCGGAATGAGTCCAATAATCCAGCCAAGCCAGTTGGGAATCGCCGGCAACGTGGTCGCTACGATGGGGACGGATACTTTTCCCTGACCTGCGCTGCTTGTGACTGTAATATCAAGCTTCCACCGACCCTGTACCGTGATTTCTGCATCGCCCTGGATGCCGTTCCGCACCTTTGAGTCAGGGCTGATACTTGCACGTACGGGAGTCGCAGAGACATCTGAGGGGTCGGGCGTCGAGATGACGTCATATGTCAACGTGCCGTTGACTGGCTGCTGTGGAGCAATCGCAAAAGGTAGTGCGTAGCCCGCGTTGGCTGGATTGGTATAGAGACTGACTGTCAGTGGATAGGGACCTGCCTGTACCTGTACCACACGAGCAGCCTGACTGCCATGTGTGGTTGCAGCAATCGAATACGTGATCTCTCCACCCACTGCCAGCAGGATAATTACTCCGCATGCGAGCAATAGAAATTGGAATGGCTTTGTCATCTTTATTACCTTTCCAGAGAGCTGATTGACTCACCTACATTACGACCAAAAATGATGCCCAGATATGCCCCGCCAAGTCCTAGAAGTATTGAAACCAGCGAACCAGCTATCCCCATGTAAAATGCAAGCAGTAAAGGGAGCGGGGGGAAGTAGGGAATAATCGGCAGGACACCGGCGAGCAAGGTGGCGAAAGTCAGAAAGAGCGTTAACTTGTTGTGCGACCAGCGTTGACGTCGCGCTTTATGCATGATGTTATCAATTATGATGGCAACAATCAGAGGCATGATGGACCATTGGAGCGCTACTGCTGAGGTAAAAGGTGGGTTTTCGCGGTATTGTAAGTGCTCAACTGTCAGTAACCAGCTAGTGGCAGGCTGCACGAGCACAACCATGATCCCTGCCAGCAGGATATAGCAGCCACTAACAAGTGTAGCTGTCCAGCGCCAGGGGATTGCAAACACTGCCGTGATCAATGTAAAGGCGATTAGCAGGCCTGATAAGAGAGGAAAAACACTGAACCTCATGAATCCCAGATTGATCCAATGCATGTCGTCAAGCGCGTTGAGGAGTAGTAATGTAAAAAGGCTCAGAACCGTTGCCAGTGCAAGGATGACTCCCCATGTGGCTCCATATCCGCTACGCGGGTGTGCTTGGCTGGATTTGTTGGCCAGCTGTGCAGCAGAGGCTAGCATATAGACGGCACCCAGCGCTACTATACCCATGCTGGCAATAAACATGATGTGAAAAGGAGCCCAGATGGAGACATCTATACCAAAAAGTGTGTGCCAGTAGGCATCGAGAGGAAATGCGGCAGCGGCCATAAGCGCAGCAAAGCCAACTACGTATCCACCTAGAGGACCTGTAAAGATCTCCGCGAAGCGCAGGCTATGTTGCTCAACGGTCTGATTGCGTCGTGCCCACCAGCTCTCGATCAATATTGCCAGCAGTCCTGCTATGCCGCTGAGGGTAACTCCACTCAGCATCATGATATGAGGAGGAATGAGTGTACGATCGCGACCAATGTAAGAATGCCATTGAATATCCCAACTTGTACCCTCAAGGAAAATAATCGCGCCCAGTAATGCCGCTAACCCTAATATCAGACGCAGCCGCGCTACGGCTTGAAGTGAATGTGCGAACAGTACTGTGCCAGTGATGAGTGTCTTTCCGTCAAAGACTCTGTCCATATAAAGTTTCCTTCCAATTTATAGAGAATGCAAACGATGAAGCCATCACAGCTATGTTTATGAGTGTGTATCATGATGTATATCGATCTGTCCCCAGTATGGGCCAGAGTTCTAAACGAAACCTAAACTATGAGGCGTTGAAGATATGTTAGAGGAAAAGTTTTGAAACTGTTTATTTTTTTAGCCTATGATGTGGTTATGTTATATGCAGGAATGTTTTAGTGATGAGGCAGAGCCTTAGAAAGACAGAAGATGTCAGCGAACCAGGACAAACCACGCGGGACTATTCTCGTAGTTGATGATGAAGATGAAATTGTCCAATTCATTCAGGATGCGCTTGAGGATGAGGGTTATACCGTCTATGTGGCCTTTGATGGTACACACGCTCTGCATCTTGCTGGTCAATGTAGTCCGGACCTGATTGTGCTTGATATCATGCTGCCTCGGCGTGATGGCTTCGCTGTATGCAGAGAGCTACGCGAAAAATTAGATATTCCCATTCTTTTCCTGAGCGCGAAACAGAGCGACGCCGACAAGATCCAGGGCTTTAGCGTCGGTGCGGACGATTATATCATGAAGCCATTTAGCATCAAAGAGCTGATCGCACGCGTTGAGGCTCATCTGCGTCGGCAACGTCGCATCCTTCTGGCTCGGGATGCTACTTTGTTACGTTATGGCAAATTGACCATCGATCTTAGTGCCTACAAAGTATGCTATGCAGGTGAATCCTTATCCTTGACACGTAAGGAATTCGAAATTATTCAGCTTCTCGTCTTGCATCCGCGCCAGGTCTTCTCACGCGAGGTGATGTATGATCGCATCTGGGGGATAGATTCCCTGGGTAATACCGAGACCGTAACCGAGCATGTTAAACGTATTCGCCGCAAGTTGGCACAATTCGATACACAAACCGAATATATAGGAACCGTCTGGGGCGTAGGTTACAAGTGGGAAATCAATACATCACTATAAAAGGATTAAGTTAGAATATCTTTGCATGAATGTATATAACAATAGTTTTGCATCCTAATACTCTTAGAAAGAGGTTTGAATTTATGGATAGTCTAAAGAATCCAACCTGGTTTTATGGAACTATTGCTTTTACCGTGGCGACGTTGGTGCTCTGCTTTTACTACCTCATCCCTAATATCAACCACGTGCCTATCCCCGTCTCTGCCGATCCTACAATGGTACATTATAAGTATGTCCAACTCTGTGGAATCCTTGCTGTGCTGGGATTGATCGGCGTTTTGATTACTCGTCCGAAGGCTGGAGTGAAGTAAGGGCTACACTTAAACGCCAGCTCTCATGTGATCCCAGCAGCAGTAACGCATTGTATTGGATCGGTGTCAGATTGAACTCACGTAACACCTGACGATCTCCCTCATCTAAAAGCACAAAAAGATCATGGAAGATGTGATATGCTCGATAGACATCCATAGCTTGTCGCATCTTCTTAACAGATTAGTTGTGCGTGCAACTGTTGCGTAAAATACCGTTGCCATAAAAAATATAAATAGAAAAGAAGAGAAAATCAAGCGGTTTGGCTGAATATTTTGAGATATTTCATGCCTGGCGCTCCATAACGAGAAATGATGCTGTTCCAGATGTTTCAGATTGCTTGAAAGTCCCTACCTGCGTGAAGCCAACGTGCTCGTAAGCGCGGATAGCCCGTTTGTTGAAGTCGAGGACGTAGAGCTTAAAGGTATCGGGTTGAAAATGCACTCTGGCAAACTCCAGGCCCGCTTCGATGAAGGACGCTCCAAAGCCCTGCCCGGTCAGATCAGGACGCATGCCAAACCCCACTGTCAAGGTATGGACTGCATCATCGGTATAGAGCGCCGATCTTTCATGATCCCATGGCTCTGCTGACGTACCAAAACAAAAATGACCTACCAGTTGTGCATCTGCATCGTGCACTCCATAGTAAGGGCTGCCGCGATCCAGCATCTCCCAGCGAATATCCTTGAGGTCCTCCGGGAGATTATACATTGTGTATGGCTCGCTAAAATGCCAGGACTGCATCTCGATGATATCGATTTCAGTCAGAGGAGTAAATGTAAATTGCATCTGCCAAATCCTTTAATTAATTTTTTATCTATTTTATCAGATATCCTCTCAATGGTGCGCGTCTCGGCTGAGCTTTCTTTGCTTTCAAACCAAAAAGAGGAAATAGATCTTCATCGTGAGACCTATTTCCTCTGAATCTTTTTTGTGTCTGGGATCGCCATGATTGGTATTATATAGTTGCAATGCTGTATGATAGTGCTACATTACTGCCTGAGTGCCATAAGTAGATGCTGTCTGGCTTCATCCTCAGAGCGTGACAGCCCTACTTTGATTACCAGCTGCTGTACAACTTTATTGGATGTCACGACAATTCTACACTGTTCAACTAATGATAGCAAACCTGGAAAACGAGCCTGTACAAATGATAATAAGATGTCAAAATCTTCTATGCGAGCCTCGTCGCGAGCTTCCTCGCGGCCTTCTTCGCGACCTTCTTCGCGACCTTCTTCGCGACCTTCTTTGTGGGCTCGATTACGCAAATCTTTAAATGCCCAGGTATCGTACAAAATGTCTTCGAGCATTTGAAACCTCCTTTTAAGCCATTCCTGCTCATCGTCTCCTTCAAAAGCGAGTGAAGATAATCCATAGAAAAGCGCAATCAATTCCTTGTCGGCATTGCCATCGAGCAGATTCTGAAGCGCTTTTTCGACCACTTCATGTTGTTGTCCATCGCGTGTCAAAGGGGCTAATGGAAGGAGCCCTTGAAAACGCCTCTCAAACAGCATTTTCGTCGGAACTTCCCACAACTTAATGACGGTAAAATTGAAACGATGTATCTCCGCACCAGTATGATCGTGTACGACGTAGGGTGATACAGTATCAACATCGGCTTCTTTTAAGAAAATGACCGTTGAATAAATGGGACGCTCAAATTTACGGCTTGCAATAATATTATACTCGCACAACCGCCTTCCCATGTTAGGATCGGGACCAGATTGAAATTCCAGATGCATGGCATAATGTTTTGAGCCAATGTGAAAACCATAGAAGCTATCGGCATCGACATAGCTCTGCATATGTGTTGGTATTTCTTCATCGACGATGGCATCACCGACTAACCATGAGACGTAATCTTGCGCGGCATGTGCCATAAGTAATTTGAGATGACTATCCCAGGATTTATGTAATAGTTTTTGCTGTGGTTCCTGCTGTGGTTTTTTTAACAATTTTTGCTGTGATTTATGCAATCGTATTCCTCCCTGACAACATATACCTGTGTTACATGAAAATTATAACCCAAAAGTTATTATCTGTCTAGATAAACCATGATACTTGAGATATGCAGAGAGATGATCTAAAACTCGTTATAGCTGTGAGGAGCAGTAGGTATAAACCATCAGCGCAAACTCGTAGATCGCTTGATCGCATTGTGCAAAGAGATCGGTTGCTGCGTGGCTATGGGTATTGGGGAAAAAATCTCGCTGTCGAATACTGCGTTGCCTGACTGCCAATTTGTGGAGTGATTGCTCATGAGCTTCTAGTTTGGTAAATGTCCATTGTTCAGTACGCATATCGTGTAGCAACGCCTGTAACAACTGCTGTTCTTGCTGGAGAAACTCATCATACTCTTGTTGGCGTTCGGCCTGAAATTTGTGGATAAGCTCTTGTTGTTGTTTATCATCGTTGGCTTGCCAGGGAGAAAAATGCCCTGAAGCGTGCTGCCTGGAGAGATCAGCGCTTATGCGCGTCAGGAACTGCTCATGTTCGGAGGTATAAGGGAGTATCCAGCGATCGTTTTTGATCTGTAGGGCTCCCACTCCCTGCAAACGTCGCCTGATCATCAAAGGGATACCAGAGGAGGCTGTCGATATTTGTACTCTAAAAAGTAACCATGTCTCGATGTGCGTAGCTACCTTTCTGACAACGTAATTTTATTTTAGCATGTGTGAAAGATGAAATACCAGCCGTCGACTGCAATAGCTATAATCTATGTGTATAATATACACTTGACGGACCCCTAACGTCTGTCTATACTAAACATATTGGGATGGGATGGTGTTGTATTGCTTGCTATAAAGGATCTTATATGGCAAATGGACAGGCATTTACTCTACAAGAGATTAATCTCCTCGATAGGGACAATTTTGTCCAGGCGTTGCGCTCGTTATTTGAAGGTCCCCCCTGGATCGTGACCGCAACCTGGCCCGATCGACCATTTATCTCCGTAGGCCAGCTGCATCAGGCATTATGTGCTGTCATGTATGCTGCACCACTGGCACAGAAAATCGCTCTCATTCAATCTCACCCTGATCTTGTGGGACGTGCTGCCCTGGCTGGAACTCTCACGCCTGCATCGACTAATGAGCAGGCATCCGCTGGACTGGATCGTCTCACGCCTGCCGAAATCGCCGCCTTCACACGCCTGAATGCGCAGTACCGTGAGCGTTATGGCTTTCCCTTCGTGATTTGCGCTCGTGAAAATAAAAAAGAAAGCATCCTGGCCGGCTTTGAGGTGCGTTTACAGCATACGCGAGAGCAAGAGATTGAGGCCGCTCTCGTGGAGATTGCTAAAATCTGTGCATTACGTCTACGCGATCTGTTTCGTTCTGAGCAGTCCTGAATGCTTTTTCACAAACATTCCTGAGTGCTCTCTATCCGCACTTGCGAGATTGAGAGGTGATCTGTTATGAGCAACGAGTATACCTTCTCCACCAGTTATGGCAAATTGTGTGTTCCCATCTATCGCGTCTATGCGCGTCCTCTGCTGGGAGTCAAGCCCATCCCCGAATCGCCATACTCTGGCAGTAAAAATATTCTCTTTGCCTACGAGATAGACGTGGAAGTATTGGGAGAGAATTTTTTGCCGGCTTATACTCATGGTGATAATTCGAACGTGGTCGCTACAGATAGCATGAAGAATTTTGTGATTCGTGAGGCGTTGACGTTTGAGGGTGCGACGCTCGAAGAGTTTCTGGATACGCTTGGGCGTCACTTTTTGGAGACCTATGCACAGATGCAGCGCTTGCGCTTGAGCGGTCGTGAAATGCCCTTTGCCGCTACCACGATTCCCGATGGGGATGAGTTTACTGATAGCTCGGTGCTCTTTCAGCGTACTCATACCGATTATGCGACGGCGACTCTGACCTTTGAGCATGTGGATGGCGTTTCAGCCTTAATCGACCATCGTTGTGGCCGGATGGGATTGGAGCTTTTCAAAGTTACTGGGAGTGCCTTTTCGCGCTTTGTGCGTGACGAGTATACGACTCTGGCCGAGCGTGTCGATCGTCCACTTTTTATCTATCTGGATGTCTATTGGAAATATAGTGATGCTCAAACGCTCCTGGCGATCGACCATGAGCAGTATGTCCCTGCTGAACAGTTACGTGATTTAATCCAGGTTGTCTTTCATGAATTTGTCAGCGAATCGATTCAGCATCTCGTGCACGAGATGGGACTTCGCATTTTATCTCGTTATCCTCAATTGGCTGAAGTCTCGTTTGAAGCACAGAATCGTACCCGCGATGTATTTTTTACTTCTGAAATAGATGAGAAAATTAAAGTCTATAGCGATCCCTTCTCTGCTTATGGCATCATTACTTTAACGGTAAATCGATAGGATTGAGAATGTTCCTAATCTAAAATTCCTGAGAGGAAATGGATGCCATGTCTGGTCTGCTTACAACACACGTTTTAGATACGATGCAAGGCCGTCCCGCCGCCGAGGTTCCGATCCAGCTCTGGAAGCTGGCAGACGATAGTGGCGCTCGTACACTCCTGACGACGATGCACACAGATCAGGAGGGTCGTACAGCGGAGGCTTTGCTCGCGGGCGATGCTCTGAGGACTGGCCGCTATGAGCTAGTCTTTGCTGTGGGAGCATATTTTCTTCGTCAGCAGATTGTACTGCCGCAGCCGCTCTTTCTTGACGAGGTTCCCATCCGCTTTGGAATCGCTGATCCTACGGCTCATTATCACGTCCCACTGCTGATCTCGCCCTGGGCCTATAGTACATATCGAGGGAGCTGAGTATGCAATTTGATCTGGCCGCACGCCTGGTGATGGAGCGCTGTGATATGCTGGGCACTTATAGCGAGGATGCAGATTATTTGACGCGTCGCTTTGCCACTCCGCCGATGCATGAGGTGAATGAGCTCGTCGCAACCTGGATGCTTGCTGCCGGTATGTCGGTACAGCATGATTGTGTCGGTAACCTGATTGGCCGCTATGAGGCGCTTGAACCTGCTGCTAAGACGATGGTCTTTGGTTCTCATCTCGATACGGTCTGCGATGCCGGCAAGTATGATGGTCCTCTCGGTGTGTTGACGGCTCTGGCTTGCGTGGAGCATCTGCATGAGCAGCAGCGTCGTCTGCCGTTTGCGATTGAGATCCTTGGCTTTGCAGATGAAGAGGGATTGCGCTATCACACGACCTACCTTGGTAGCCGGGCGCTCACTGGCACCTTCGATGTCGCTGCGCTCCAGTTTGTTGACGATGCTGGGATTAAGATGGCTGATGCGATTCAGCAGTTTGGAGGACAGCCTGATCCTGTCCTCTTGCAGACAGCTCGCTGGCGCAGCGAGGATCTGCTTGGTTATTGCGAGATTCATATTGAACAGGGACCAGTCCTGGAGGCGCTTGAGCTTCCCGTGGGAGTGGTTACATCGATTGCTGGTCAGCATCGTTATCTGGTAAATTTTCTGGGGCAGGCCGGACATGCGGGCACCGTCCCAATGGATATGCGTCATGATGCTCTCTGTGCGGCCTCAGAGTTTTTTCTGGCTGTCGAGGCACAAGGTCGTAAGACTCCTGGACTCGTCGCGACTGTGGGGAAGGTGCAGATCCATCCTGGAGCCAGCAACGTGATTCCCGGACGCGTGTTATCGAGCCTGGATGTACGCCATCAAGAAGGCGCTGTGCTGGCTCAGGCGTGCGAGGATCTGTATGCGGCTGCATTGCGGATTAGCTCGGAGCGAGATATCAACTTAGACTGGCAATGTATCCAAAAGAACAGCACCATCTTTTGCGCTCCACAACTATCCACAATGCTCAAGCAGGCCATTGAAGAAGAAGACTTTCCGATCTATGGGCTGCCAAGTGGAGCAGGTCATGATGCTGTGGCGATGAGCGCTCTGACTGCCGTAACGATGCTTTTTGTACGTTGCAAAGGTGGGATTAGCCATCACGCCGACGAGTCAGTGAAAGTAGGGGATGTTGAGGTCTCTCTACGTATTATGGATCGTTTTCTCGACCATTTATGTCGCATGGAGGGAGGAGCATAAGCCATGAGTATATATGATCTCGTTATTCGAGGTGGCACGCTGGTAACTTCTAAAGGAGTGCAAAGGGTTGATCTTGCCATTGCCGATGAACATATTGTTGAACTCTCTCCTGAAATCAACGCACGTGCGAAATCTGTGATCGACGCCCATGATCTGCATATCTTTCCGGGAGTAGTTGATCCCCATGTGCACTTCAACGATCCGGGACGAGAAGCATGGGAAGGGATTGCCTCTGGCTCGCGCTCCCTGGCTGCTGGCGGGACCACGACCTTTTTTGATATGCCTGTGAACGCTCATCCTCCCACCGTCGATGCTGCCAGCTTTATCGCCAAGTTGACCGTCGCCAGAGCCACGGCTTTTGTCGATTTTGGCTTATGGGGTGGCATTGTGCCAGGCAATCTCTCATGCCTGGATGAGTTAGCCGAGTGTGGTGTGGTGGGTTTTAAGGCTTTTATGAGTAGTAGCGGTATCGATGATTTTTTGTCGGTTGATGATGCGACGCTCTATCAGGGGATGGAGCAGGCGGCGCGTCTGGGAAAAATTGTGGCTGTACACGCCGAGAATGATGGTATCACGACGGCACTTGCACAGCAGGCTCAGGCGCAAGGGAGGACAGGCATCCGCGATTATCTGGATTCGCGACCGGTTGTCGCAGAGCTTGAGGCTATCGGACGAGCAATCACCTTTGCTGAAGAGACTGGATGCGCACTTCATATAGTACATGTCAGTAGTGGACGTGGTGTGAGGTTGGTTGCCAATGCCAGAGCTCGCGGCGTCGATGTGAGCTGCGAGACCTGTACCCATTATCTGGTGTTGACTGACGAGGACGTGATTGAGCTAGGCGCGGTCGCGAAATGTTCTCCTCCGATCCGTTCACAAACGGAGCAGCAAGCGCTCTGGCAGCATCTCTTCGCCGGTACATTGCCGATGGTCACATCTGATCACTCGCCAGCTCCACAGTCACTCAAAGGAGACGCAAACTTCTTTAAGATCTGGGGAGGCATCTCAGGCTGTCAATCACTACTGGCCTTATTGCTGGCTGAGGGCTATCATCGTCGTCATCTTCCTTTAGAGATGATTGCGGCCGTGACCGCTGAATATGCTGCTCGACGTTATCAGATCTTTCCGCGTAAGGGTCATCTCGAAGTGGGAGCAGACGCAGACCTCTCTCTGGTTTCATTGCAGGACCGCTATACGCTTGATGAGCAGGATCTCTTTTATCGACATCGTCAGAGTCCCTATGTGGGACGTGAGTTACATGGGCGTGTGGTACGTACTTTGTTACGTGGGAACACAATCTTTCTTGACGGTAACATAGTAGGAGAGGCTACTGGCCGTTTATTGATCCCACAGCCTCGCGGTGTTGGCGTCTAGAGAAGCCATCGTTTGAACCTGATGTGTGTCATGGAGTAGAAAGCGATTGCCTATGTGGCAGACTTACGTACAACCAACGAGCTTGTCTGAAGCGTTGGATGTGTTGCAGGAATATGGGACGCGTGCGCGTATCGTGGCGGGAGCAACTGATCTGCTGGTTGAACTGCAACGTGGGGTGAAACCCACTACTATGTTGATCGACATAAGTAAACTGCGCGAATTGAAATACGTACGAGCCGACGATGAATGGATCGCTCTTGGGGCTTTGGCGACGCATAATGATGTGATTTTGTCTGAAGCATGCCATCAGTATGCTCTGCCACTGGTGCAGGCCTGTGGCGAAGTAGGGGCTCCTCCCATTCGGACGCGAGCAACTATTGCGGGAAACATCATCACCGGATCGCCCGCCAACGATACCATTGCTCCTCTGCTGGCACTGGGAGCGCAAGTTCTCTTGCTGAGTCCGACCGGTGAGCGTAGTGTTCCCTTGAGCGAATTCTATACGGGGATGCGTCGAACCGTTCTCCAACCAGACGAACTACTTCATGAGATTCGCTTCCCGAAGTTATCTGCCCAACAGCGTGGACTGTTTATCAAACTCGGCCTGCGCAGATCTCAGGCCATCTCGGTCATCAACATGGCTCTGGTTCTGACCTTCGCTGCGGATGATCCTCTGATTGTGCGCGAGGCTCAGATTACCTTAGGCTGCCTGGCTCCATTGATCATCCATGCTGATACAGTAGAGACCTATCTGCGTGGCAAGCCACTGGACACCGACGTTTGCCTGGAGGCGGGCCGGCTGGCGTTGCAGGATGTGCGACCAATTGGCGATGTACGTGCCTCTGCCACCTATCGCCTGGATACTTTATCGTCGTTACTGACTCAGGCTTTGCAGCGTATCGCGGCTGATGATCTCCATGCTGCGTGGATGCAGCATCCCGTCTCCTTAGAAACCGAACGCAATCAACTCGGGCCACCGCTGGAATGGCATGACGTTATTGCTACCACTATTAATGGTCAAACTTACGAGCTTGTTGGTGCTCAGCAGAAGACGTTATTGAATGCTTTGCGGGAAGACGCTGGCTTGATCGGTACCAAGGAGGGATGTGCCGAAGGCGAATGCGGCGCGTGCACGGTCTGGCTGGATGGTAAGGCGGTGATGTCCTGTTTGGTGCCGGCGGCTCAGGCGCATGGAGCGCGCGTTACGACGATTGAAGGTCTGGCTGATGGTGAGCAACTCCATCCATTGCAGCAAGCTTTTATTGATCAAGCGGCGGTCCAGTGCGGCTTTTGTATCCCCGGCATGCTGATGGCAGGCGCAAAGTTATTGGATGAGCATCCTCAGCCCTCAACCGAGCAGATCCAGATCGCGCTCGGTGGTAATATTTGCCGCTGTACTGGATATAGGAAAATTCTCAATGCTGTCGCAAGCGTCGGAGAGCGTAAAGGGGAACAGTCATGACTGAGGGAATAGGCGCTTCTTTGCCGCGTCCAGACGCTTTGGGCAAAGTAACAGGAGCCACACGCTATCCTGCCGATCTGATACAGGCAGGCATGCTGCAACTTCAAGTTGTGTTTGCGCATCGTCCACATGCACGAATTCTCTCTATCGATACCGCTCCGGCCTTACAGCATCCCGGCGTGGTAGCCGTTCTGACCGCGCAAGATGTTCCCTACAATGCCTTTGGACTGATTGATCCAGATCAATCGGTGCTGTGTGCTGATGTGGTGCGCTTTGAAGGTGATAAAGTTGCCTTAGTTGTGGCTGAATCAAAGTTGGCGGCGCAGGCCGGAGCAAAATTGGTCTCGGTCGAGTATGAAGATCTTCCTATCGTCAGTGATCCGCAGGCCGCTCTTGCAGCCGACTCTCCACTCGTCCATGAAGCGCTCGGAACCAATCTGCTGGGCTATTTCCCGCTGCGCAAAGGCGATGCCGCGCAGGGACTGGCGGAGGCTGATCTGGTTATCGAGCATACTTTTACGACTACCTGGCAGGAGCATGCGTTTCTTCAGCCCGAGGCTGGCATTGCGTATATCGATGAGCAGGGACGCGTGATCCTTGAGACGGCTGGTCAATGGATGCATGAAGATCGGCGACAGATCGCTGCAATGCTGCAACTGCCTGAGGAGCAGGTGGTGGTACGCTATGCGGCGATTGGAGGAGCGTTTGGTGGTCGTGAAGATCTATCGATCCAGCATGTACTGGCTCTGGCGGCCTGGAAGCTACGGCGACCAGTTGCCATGGTCTGGAGTCGCGAAGAATCGATGATTGGACATCATAAGCGGCATCCAGTCACTATCGAGTGTCGCTGGGGCGGCAAGGTCGATGGTACTATTACCGCAATGGATGCGAAGATTGTGGCCGATGGGGGCGCATACGCTTCAACCACGATCGAAGTCGTGAAAGACATTGCTCTCTTCGTCAGCGGCTGCTACGAAATTGAGCACATATCTGTTGATGCCTATGGAGTCTACACAAATAATATTCCCAGCGGAGCTTTTCGTGGCTTTGGAGCTCCTCAGGCGCAATTTGCGTGCGAGGTTATGGTGACGCGCCTGGCGCAGGCACTCCAGCTTGATCCAGATGAAGTGCGGCGTAAAAATATCTACCGCGAAGGCAGTCTGGAGCCGACAAAACAGCCCTTACCTGCTGGTGTCAGTGCCTTGCCAGTTTTTGAGCGCTGTGTAGAGGAGGCTCGTACGCGTTGGCAATACGGAGAAGCGCGTCCAGAGAGCGCTCCTCATGTGAAGCGCGGGATTGGTATTGCCTGTGGCATCAAAAATGTCGGCTACTCCTTTGGCTTTCCTGAGCAGGCAACGGCTACCGTCGAGGTCTATGGACAAGCCGAGTTGGAGCGAGCAGTGGTGCGTGTGGGGGCTGCCGACGTGGGACAGGGATCACATCTTGTCCTGCGACAGATCGCAGCGGAGGCGCTTGGCTTACCTATCGAGCATGTGACCATGATCTGTACCGATAGCAGCGAATCTCCCAATGCAGGTAGTGCCTCCGCTTCGCGCATGACTTTTATGGGCGGACGTGCCGTCCACGATGCTGCTCAGGCGGCTCGCAAGCAATGGAGCTATACCGACGATTATCAAGCGCAAGCGACCATTCAATATCGTGCACCGCATACGACGGCCGTTGATCCAGAAACGTACAGCAGCGTCCCGAATTACTGTTATGGCTATGCTGCTCAGGCGGTAGACGTTGAGGTAAATATTCTCACCGGACAGGTACGTGTGCTAGGAATTATCAGCGTGCATGACGTTGGGAAAGCTATCAATATGCAGCAGGTCAGCGGCCAGATAGAAGGCTGTCTGGCGCAGGCGTTGGGCTATACGCTGATCGAGAATTTTCAAATGCAGCAGGGACATGTTCTGACTCCATATTTTAGCACCTATTTACTGCCCACAACACTCGATATGCCAACCGAGATCATACCTGTCATACTTGAATTAGCCGATCCCCACGGCCCCTTTGGGGCACGCGGTATGGCTGAGATGCCGCTGGTTCCCTTTGCTCCAGCGGTTGCTACCGCCATCCATGCTGCCACAGGAGTCTGGCTCTCGCAGCTTCCCATGACGCCTGAACGCGTCCTGAACGAATTAAAAAATTTATCGGATACTATAGATACAGGCGATGCTGTCACGTTATACTGATCGTAACACAAAAAGAATATGAATTGTCATTAGGATAGGAATTTTTATGCACATATTACGTATCATTGCTGGCCCATTTACCTTTAAAGCGCAGATGGAAGATGAGTTTGCGCCCGCTACCTGTGCCGCTTTTCGCTCGATCCTGCCATTTCGCACAAAAATTATCCATGCACGCTGGAGCGGCGAAGCCTGCTGGATACCACTGGATAATCCTCAAACTGGAGCCGCTTCAGGTGTATCTGACCAGCTTCATGATGAGAACGCCAAATGGATTATTCCAGGCACCTTCGATACTTCTTTGGCCTTTGAGAATCATACCAGTCATCCAGGCCCGGGGCAGATCCTGTTCTATCCTGGTGGGTATAGCGTCCCTGAGATCCTCTTTCCTTACGGTAGCGCCAGCTTCGCGAGCAAAATGGGAGGACTAGCCGGCAATCATTTCTTAACTATTATCGAGGGTGCTGAACAATTTCGCACGTTTGGCCGTAAAGTATTGTGGGAAGGGGCTCAGGATATCCTTTTCGAATTGATTAAGTAGAGAGTTAAACTCTGACATACAAAGGATACAAGCGTCGTACAGTTGAGTACGACGCTACTTTATGGCTAAAGAGTTGTCATCTTGATCTAAAAAAAATTATAGTAAAAACATGCATGTCGCAAAAGAGTTAAAGTATCTCTTAAATTAATACTTGAAAGACTCTTCTGACTTTTTGCCGGCTTGCCTATTTGCTTTTTGAAGAGGTGGTGGCAAGGAAGTTTTATTTTATATTTGAGGATGTCTATGCAAGGATTTCGTTTTAAACGAAGAACGTTGCTGATCGGGCTTGTTTGCCTGATTGTCATAAGTGTCTCTATTTCATCGTTTGCGTTAGCGCGGCGAATATTACCCTCTTCAACACCTGCCGATGCAACGAAAACTACGCCTGTTCGGTCTACTGCGACCACGATGCCTACCAGTCCCGTGCTTAGTATCCGTGCGCAACCGACGCCGACGCCTCGGCCCACTCCAACGTCTGTCCCTGTGGCGACACCAACCCCGATCGCCACTGCTCTGCCTACGGAGCCTGTCAGCACAACGACAAATCCAGCTCCTGGTCAAACGCTGATCTGGTCTGATGAGTTTCAGGGAGCAGCGGGTACGCCGCCGGACGCGTCGAAGTGGATGGCTGAAATAGGCAATGGTGGAAGTAATGCGGGCTGGGGGAATTTGCAACTGGATTATGATACCGATAATCAGAATACCTATCAAGATGGACAGGGGAATCTGGTAATTGAGGCCAGAAAAGAGAATCCTGCCAACTACATGTGCTGGAATGGCCCTTGTCTCTATACCTCCACGCGTATTACAACTTCGGGAAAGTTTTCGACGCAGACCCATGGACGGGTAGAAGCGCGGCTCAAATTTCCTATCGGACAGGGTATCTGGCCGGCGTTCTGGATGTTGGGAACGAATGGTCTGGTCTGGCCAAACAATGGCGAGATTGATATTATGGAGAGTCAGGGGAAAAGCCCCACCATCAACTACGGATCATATCATGGCCCCAACCTCAACGGTGGTGGTACCTATACGTTGCCAAACGGTGCGCGTTATACCGATGATTATCATCTGTTTGCGGTCGATTGGGATCACGACAAAGTGAGCTACTCCGTAGACAACTACGTTTACAAAACGCTGTATCGCAGCAGCGTGAGCGCCTCTCAATGGGTCTTCGATGGACCTTTTTTCATTATCCTGAATGTTGCGGTGGGAGGCAATTGGCCAGGCAATCCTGATGCCAGTACCGTTTTTCCACAGAAAATGTTTGTCGATTACGTCCGTGTCTATGCCTGAGTAGCCTGAGCATAATGCTTGCCAGAAATAACATTGATCATTAAGTGGAGAAATTTTCCATGAAACGTAAGTCAAAATATTTAATCCTGGCCTGTAGTATCTGTGCCGTCTTGATCACGCTTGTGCTTATTTTTGTCGTGCCAACGATTAGTGCCAATTCTTTTCATACTCAGAAGCCCTCCGCTGCTCATAGCGCTGCGTCAGCGACTCCAGAGTCGACCCTGGTATCAACCCCAACGTCCAAAGCTTCTATCGTCATTATCAAACCGCAACCAACGCGTACAGCGGCAGTGCCGACTCCAACGCCGGTGCCACCAACGCCTATTCCTCCGACTCCAACGGTTGCCAGTGCCCAATCAAATCCAGCCACACCGGCTCAGGGGCAGCGGTTAGTGACCTTTGTGAACAAGACGCAGCAGATGATCTGGGTGGCTGCGTCGAGCAATCCGGGACATACTCTGGCCACCACCGGCTGGCTGCTGCCCGCCGGTGCCAGCGCCAGCACTATGATACCTGATGCCTGGAATGGACGCATCTGGGGACGTACTGGCTGTACCTTCGATAGCGCTGGCAACGGACATTGCGAGACCGGTGATTGTGGAGGACATTTTCAATGCGGCTTGAATTGGGGCGCTCTTCCTTCTACGCTGGCCGAGTTTAATTTTAATTCCTACGCTGGCCTGGATTTCTATGATGTGAGCCTGGTTGATGGCTCTAATCTTCCTATGTGGATTAATAGTTATGGTGGCGACAAGACGGACGTTATCAACGCCGATGGCTGCTCTGCTGCCGGCTGTACTCATGATGTCAATGCGACTTGTCCAGCCGTACTACAGATTAAGAACGCCAGTGGTAAGCTGATTGCCTGTACAAGCGCTTGCAATGCAATTGGTGGCGATCAATATTGTTGTCGAGGTCCTCAGGCATGCGATCCGACAACCTGGCCTGTGAACTACGCCAGGATTTTCAAAACGGCCGAACCGTTCGCTTATTCTTACTCCTCTGACGATGCTACCAGCACGCTGACGTGTAAGCCTGAATGTAATTATCGCATTACCTTTGGTGTCAGTTGAAACGTTAGAGCTTATAAATCTCTTATTTTTATCCACATCACCTCGTTCAAGCAACACTTTTTATCGCTAGATAAGCTGCTTGAGTGGGGTGATATTCTATGTGATCTTGTATCGGCTCTGTTGGGCGCATCGTAGCGGAAAGATAATGTTTACCCAGGGAGACGATAACGTGATATCGCCTCCCTGGGGCAATACATTTCAGAGAAGGAGAGGTTTCTGCTCTTTAAAAGAGAAGAGCCCATCACTCTTTTCTTTTAAAGAGACGGCAAGACCAGAGGTGTTCCTGTTATTTCTGCGTACAAGCTGTGGATTTCAAAAGGGATCCACATGTCGTTCTTCCACCCCTGATAGCGTTCCTTAACGATCTGGATTGCTTCCTGATCAATGAGTTCAAGTTCCTGTCCCTGCTTGACACGCCAGTTTACCTCCTCATGCACAAAGATCAAGTGTTCCTGAAACTCCTGCAGCAATGCGACTGCTCCTATCTCTCCATGTCCTGGGACCACGGTGGTTGGAGCAAGATTGATCATGTGTGTCAGGACTTCGGTCCAGCGTCTGGAACTTGCATCCTGATCAAAGAAAATGGGGAGCAAGCGATTCTCCACGAGGTCGCCCGTGAAGAGGATCTTTTCGTCCGGTAGGTAGATGATCTGGTCGCCACGGGTATGGCCCGGCTGTTCGCGTAGCACCACACGTTTGCCGCCGAGATCAATGGTTTTTTCACCTTGATAAGTTTCATCAGGTGTCACCAACTCTACCTCTTCGAGTGCCTCGCTGACCCCGGGACCCAGACCCCGAAAGATATTCAGGTAGAAGGCCCCTTTCTCTTGCAACTCTTCTGCCTGGGAGGTATTGGTTATGATGGTGGCGTGGCCCTTGAAGACTTGAGCACCGAAGGCATGTTCTGGATGAAAGTGGGTCGTGGTAAGCAATAGTGGCTTTCCTTCAGCTACCTCCATCGCTTTGCGGAGCACACGCTCTCCATTTGCTCTCCCTATGCCGCAATCGATAACGAGCACGGCGTCTGCGCCAATCACGATCCCGATATTGGGTACCAGATCAGCATACTGATCTGGAAGTACGATGATTCCAGGGGCAATTTCCCTGGCTAATGCGGGTTGAACCAGAGGAACCTGGTTAATTTGAGGCATTACTTCTTCTCCGATCTCAACTTTGGGTGAAGACACCCCTCAATGAGGCGAAAGCGCTTTTGTCTATCGAGTTCGTCCTGAAAGTGTCTGTTCATTTAATCTTCTCTTCGACGCAGCATCACGCTTCGCTTTTTGTCAACAACACAGAGAGTTGGGAATAGTTGTTGTACAAATCTCTGTTGGATACAATGCTACTGGATGATCCCATCTAAGTATTGGACAAAGATACGTTTCTGTTGGTTAGATCACACATAAAGCAAACTGTTGAAAATATATTGAGTGGTGAAAGAAGCATATGGTACAGAGGAAGAATAACGAAAGAGAAGACCCACGCGTGCTACGTACGCGGCAACTCTTGTTGCATGCCTTTTCTGACCTTTTCTCAGAAAAGGGCTTTTATGCGATGACGGTGCAGGATATTACTGAACGAGCGAACGTCAATCGAGGTACATTTTATACCCACTTTGAAGACAAGTCTGCGGCCCTGGAATACTGGTTGCGTGAACAATTTCAGGAGCGTGTGGCGAATACCGTCCGTAGCTCAGGTCCATGGAACCTGAGCTCCTTTCGTTTGCTTATTCAGACCGCCGCCGAGTGGTTCACGCAGTTACACGAGTTGACCAGTTCCGCCGATCGGTCACTTATCCCTCTGGTGGTGATAACCCTGCAAGAGGCGCTCTTCGAGTTGCTCCTGCAAGAGTTGAAATTAGTTGTTGCCTCTAAAATGGATCAGCCGGTTGCGCTGGAAACTATTGCCATGGTTATGAGCTGGGCGATTTTTGGGACCGGCTTCCAATGCTTTCATCCATGGGATGAGCCAGTGGTCGTCGTGCCACCAGAGGAGTTGGCTAATCAAGTGACAGGTATCCTGATCGGTGGCTTAGCACAAGCACTGCCTGCTTTCCGACTCGATTGAGTGGAACTTGAGAAAGGAAAACCCACTCTTGTGGTGCTTGCATCGAGTTGTTCCTCGATTCCGTTATAATAGCAAAAGCTTAAATGGGAGGAGGATCTTATCCATGTATTACCCGCGAAAATCCCGCTTTGTGGCAGTCTTGATAGTCCTTGGATGCTTACTTGCTGCGGCGGGTGAGGTTGTGAATGCGTCAAATATGGATGTGTTGAGCCCTTCCTGGCGTTTCTCGCTTGGCTTGATCGTGGTTGGGACTTTTATCCTGTTGCTTGGGCTCTCCCCGTTTGCGACGATGGAGGCCCTGATCGGTGAATACGGCTTTGTTGGCTGTAATCTCCTGGTACTTGGTGGCCTACTTGTCATCATCGGAACGGTGGCGCTGGATTGGATTATCTTACCATTTTTGATCAATCTGGCGAATATTCTTGCGGCAACGATTAATGGTCCTGCGACCAGCACGCAGAATGCTCTCAACAAAGTGATTTCAACTATTAATGGTCTGGGGGGATCGTTTCTCCAAAAACTTTTTCCAGGGGCCACTCCCCGTATTCCAGCGGCCCATATTCCCCTGGCGAACGGTATCGATCTGGTTAATAAGGCGCTGGTTCAATTGCACTTCCCCACCATTGATCGACTTACATGGTGGGGACACTTTAGTCTCTCTGGAGGTCCACTTGCGCTTGGCTGTCTGGTCTTGGGATTGGCTTTACCGCGTAAATATACCTCTCCCATTCCCGCACTGCTGCTGATCATCTTCGCCTTATTAAACGTCTTATGTCAATTTGTTGCCGCCATCCCTGCTTATCTGGGCAATCTCACCGCAGTGGCCCTTTTTCTCACGTTGGCGTGGTTAGGCGTCTCTGTCTGGCTGGCGACACGCCCCGTGCGCTTGCGTCCCATTCGGCTTGCATAGCACCGGCTGCATAAGCAGGGCAAGGAGCCTTTGATTGCACCGTTATTGTGGACGCTGTAGTATTCTCTTTTGCCAGTGCAGGTCTGCGCGGATCTGCTTCTCTGTTTTGCGATGAAAACGTTTGGCGTCCTCGCGAATGTGTTCATTGTATGACGACCAATTATCAAGATGCCCTAGCAGCAGGTGATGTTCTCGGCCCCTCGCCTCGCAGAGCGTGATCAGGTTATGCGGATCAAGCTCCAACGTTGGATGTAGATGGAAGGGCTTGATATGATGAACCTGGACGCTTCTTCCTTTGTAACCACAGACGACACATGCTGGCTCGATGAGTTTATGTGCTTTTGCTACGCTGGGCCACAGTGGACTGCGATCGTGCCCGTGAAGTTTAGCAACGTGCCTTTCATGCTTTTTGCTTCTGAAGAGCCTCCTGGCCTTATGATGCCTTGTAGTGCTATGACGTCTGCGGCGTGTGCGCGTGAGGATGAAGAGAATTGCCCATAAAATAAGTATCGCGATTACTATCAGGACAGGAAGGGGTAATGCCATAATCATTGAAATAGTGTGTAACAAAATATCCATTTATTTTCCTTCTTGTGTGAAGCGACCATGCTCCCATGCGCAGATATGATTTTTCGGAGCTCTACTATTGGTGAATTTGTATGAAATCATATCCAATTGCAGAAGAAAATGCAAGCGTGCTATTTATTGCGATAGCTTTTGTTCAAACTTTTGCTGGCAAAAAAACGCGCACCTGTCAGTGCCTCTTGTCCTTATCTGAGGAAGCTGACGTGTGCGCGTTTTTTGATCTTGTGCGTTATTCTTTAGGATAGCTGTGCGTTGTGGCATGGTTGTCGAAACAGAGTAAGGCGCGAGCCAGAGCTGCCGATGCCTCAGCCATCTTTGTCAGAGATATGCGTGTGATTAGTCCCATCAGTAGCCCCACGGGCACCACGATAAAACTATGTAAGAGCATGATTGGTTCGAAGTAGTTGTGCGTATAGATGAATACGTATCCCAGCATGTCGACTTGTAGATGGATATCCTCTGATACTGGTACGCCGTGCTGTACTAAGGTCGCAGTCACAAAGACTGTGATCAAATAGGCCAGTGGCATCAGGGTCAGAGCCACGGATATGGCCGATAAGGTGACGGCTATCGTAAAGGCGATAATGCTCAGAGGGAGTTTTAAGATCATATAGAGCATGCTGGTCCAGGTGAGTGGATCACGTAGCAGCTCTCCGAAATGCCGCATCAATTTCCACGTTGATGTGTACTCCTGATATCTCGGTGTTGGTTCTGGCAACGGCATGTGCAGTAAACTCCTGATCATATGACGCTCGACGCTTGCCATTTTTTGTGTGAGCCACAGTGTGATAAATGTGATTGGCAAGCCGATCCAGATGATCAACGTGCCTACTCCTAAGGACAGTCCAACTGCTATGAGGGTAAAATACAAGATGCTCAAAGGCAATGCCAGCATAAAGAAGATGATTGCATCCATACTTGTATGTTTGCGTTGCGTATAAAATGATTGTTCTGCCGTATTGTTCAAGGGAGCGTAAAATTGTCTCTCCATGATATGTTCTCTCCTACTTTAGATTATTTACAAGCTCGTAAGATTGACGACGCTGTTGTGATAGTCACAGTATGCATGTCAGATATGGCGAAAGTAGTTTGAATATGTCTCCAAATTGTCGCGTTTGATCATATCGTGGAGACAATTTCGTGACAATTTGGCTTTATGATTGACATGCATATCTGTCATACTCTTATCTGGGACAGATGTTTTGCGTTCGGAGATAGCTTTGACCACAAAGATTGTGATTGGAGTGTTGCATCAAGATTGTATAGCACTAAGAATTATTACACCTTGTCAGGAGAATACACATAATGATTGGTTCCTACTCTGCCCAGCAGGAGAATAGATTGCAACTTCAGACTATCGGGATGCGTCAATCCTTTCAAAATATCCTCTATCTTTTCCTTTCATTCCCTCTGGGCCTGATCTACTTCGTATTGCTTGTTCCTTGCATTGTCACCGGTATGACCTTAATGGTCTGTTTGGCCTGGATTGGCGTATTCCTCTTTATACTGTTAATTCGTTCCTGTTGGGGATTGGCAACCTTTGAAAGATATCTGGCTGTGCGCTGTCTAGATATCTCGCTTCCTCCGCTTATCTCTTCGACCAGGCAGCAGACATCCCTCTGGAAACAGCTGATTGCACAGATGAGTAATCCTGTGACCTGGAAGATTTTGGCTTTCCTGCTCGTGAAATTTCCCCTGGGCCTGTTTGTGTTCCTGATCGCGCTGATTTTGCCTGTACTAAGTCTCGTGATTGGAATTGTCGGGCTGATTGTTGGTTTGCTGACGGGACCCTTTTATTTCTTGATACTCTGCTTTTCACGCCCTTCGGGAAGTGGATCGCGTCTGTGGCGCTATCTCTGGCTTTCGCTGGGTGGTTTTGGCCTGAATAGCTTGACTCTGACGATTCTGAATGGTTTAGCGTTGATGATGGGACGGTTTGCACGTGTGATGCTGAGTACAAGCATTGCGGAGCGGCAACTGGAAGAGGCGGAGGCTCTGGCTGCTCTGGAGCGAGCGAGAGCCGATCAAGCGGAACAGAGGAGGCGTCAGTTGGTTGTGAACGTTTCGCATGAGCTACGTACGCCTGTGGCCAATATCGCGGGACATCTCGAATCGCTGCTGATCCTGGCCGATGATCATGCTGATGGTCCGCCAGTGGAGACGCTACATGACTATCTTATGGTTGCTCATCGTGAAGCGTTACGTCTGGGTTCTCTGGTTGATGATCTCCTGGCGCTGGCTCGGATGGAGTCGAGCGAGTTCGAACTGGATATGCAAGCGGTGCTGGCTTCGGACGCTATTGAAGAGGTCTATCAGACTTTGATGCCGCTGGCACAGCGTCAGAAGCAGGTGACGTTGGTGCGTGGATCTGCTCATCTGCCGCCTGTGAGGGTGGATCGCCAGCGCTTGATCCAGATTCTCCTGAACCTCGTGCGTAACGCCATCACCTCGACGCCGGCTGGCGGCATCGTGTCGATGACGTTAGAAGCTGTAGATGAGCAGCATCAGGCTCTGATTGTGGCTGATAACGGCATTGGTATTCCAGCGGAAGAATGTGCGCACATCTTTGATCGTTTCTATCGCGCTGATGCGGCTCGCTCACGCGATAGCGGCGGCTTTGGACTGGGTCTGGCTATTGTCCATGATCTTGTCACAGCCATGGGTGGAACCATTACCGTCGAAAGCGTCGTTGGCCAGGGGACCAGCTTTTCCATCCTGCTTCGACTCGCTTAAACTTGTCGCTTTTTTGGTTTCGGTATCTTGAAACAGGCATAAAATATGTTAGAATGGCAGAGGTGTAGTTTGATTTGAACTGACTCATGATTTTATATTTACAAAGGAGCATGACTGAATGGCGACTATTCTTGTAGTCGAAGATGATCGTGCGCTTAATGATTTACTCCGTACACATCTTGAAGCCGATGGGCAGACAGTATTTCAATCCTTTGATGGTCCATCTGCTCTGCTTGCGGTTGAACGGCATCAGCCTCAATTGATTCTTTTGGATTGGATGCTCCCCGGTATGGATGGGTTAGCCGTCTGCCGTAGTGTTCGTCAGCAGTATCTCACTCCCATTATTATGCTCACCGCCCGCGATGAAGAGATTGATCAGCTTCTAGGCCTGGAGGTCGGAGCCGATGATTATATCAGCAAGCCATTCAGTATTCGTCAGGTGTTGGCACGTGTGAGAGCTATCCTGCGGCGCGTCCATTTAGAGAGCCAGCGCTTTCAGACAACACAGACAGTACAGACAGTACAGACAGTACAGACATCAACGCACGAAAACAGATCTGCTCCCCCTCTCCTTACGCCCGCTGCTCCTCTCATACGCGGCCCTTTACATATTTTTTTGACCGAGCATATTGTCAAACTAGATGGGCGGGAAATTGATCTTACGCCGAAAGAATATGATCTACTGGTGCTTCTCACATCGCATCCTGGTTGGGTCTTCAAGCGTGAGGTCCTGCTCCAACAGGTCTGGGGTGATAGCTATGAGGGCTTTGATCGCACCATCGATAATCATATTACGCGCCTGCGTAAAAAGCTGAGTCCTATCGGCGAGAAGATCGAGACCGTCTGGGGAATCGGCTACCGCTTTATTGTGTAAGCAACACAATAGAGGAGCTTGATTACTTTCTTGATCCACTATTTTTGAAGCCATTAGCCGAAGCATGCAAACATGTCATCACATCGCTGGAAGTGTTACAGCCACTCCTGCTCGAATTGTTTCTGGCACAATCTGAAGACGAAGCCAGAAAACATCTGCTCACAGCCCTGAGAAAGTGACCTAAAAGGTTATTGATTATTCTTGTTGATTTGTTCTGTAAAATACCAATGCTCTTTAAAGAGCATTGGTATTTTACAGAACGAAGATGTGGAAAAGCCAGAAGAACTACCTATATATATCGCTGGTCTTTAAGCGCTTGCCTGCTCAGCACCATGCCAGAGATGTTGCATTTCGGTGCTACTCACCAGCAGTTCAGCCAGTGTACCTGTCGCTTCGATGCAGCCATCTCTCAGGACGATAATCTGATCGGCGCGTTGCAGAACTGCTTTACGATGTGAGACCACCAGGCATGTATGCAATTGTTCTCGTAGCAGTTGCTCCCAGAGTTTGTGCTCGGTTTCGACGTCGAGAGCGCTGGATATGTCGTCGAAGACGAGGAGCTCGGAGTCGCGTATGAGCATACGAGCAGTGGCCGTGCGCTGAATTTGTCCTCCGGAGAGCTTCACGCCGCGTGTGCCAACGATTGTCTGTAGTCCGTTTTCCAGACGAGCTATATCGGGCTCCAGGACCGCCATCTGGATCGTTTGCTGTATTTCTGCGGGCTCTGCCTGGCGTCCGAGCAGGATGTTTTCCTCTAGCGATGTGCTGAAGAGATGTGGCACTTGCGGCGTATAGGCGCTATGCGGCGGTACAAAGAAGCTGGCTGGATCAGTAATCTCGTGTCCATTCCAGGTGATCCTGCCTGCATCCCTGGGCAGTAATCCCAGGATAGCTTGCAACAAGGTCGTTTTGCCAGCAGCAACTCTGCCCGTAATCACCGTCAGCGTTCCACGTCGTAGCTGGCAATTGATGCCTGCGATGCCGCGTCCTGTTTCTGGATAACGATAGGTCAGGTCGTGGATAGCGAGGATTTCCAATTCGTCTTGCTGCGTTTTGATCGGCTGTATAAGCTCAGGGATAGGTTCCTTCAGGTAGAGTGGATCATTGTTGAGGAGCGTTTGCTCGGGTGCTCCCTGGAGGAGGTCGACGAGTCGCTGATGTGATACTTTGGCCTGGGTATATTGTGCGATGAGCGATGCACAGCCTGTGATGAAGTTGGTGATGGTTCCCAGATAGTAGATGAAGATGGCGATATCTCCTGTGTTGAGATGCCTATAGAGAGCGGCCAGTACGAGGATCATACCTGTCCCGACTCCCACGATGTTGCCAAAGATAGATTGTAGTGCTCCGATGAAGACGGTGTCGCGCAGGATCTGCCTCTGCCGAACCTGGCTGAGCTGGCGGAAGTGCTCTACTGCGTAGGTCTCGGCTCCCGCGATCTGGATGGCTTGTACCGCTCCAAAGATTTCTCCAATGGCTCCGGTGAGTATTCCGGTTGCTTCTCGGCTGGCCTCCCGGAATTGTGTCTGTCGTTGTCGCATGGCTTGTGCGATGATGACGACGCAGAGTAAGGGGACGAAGACGAGCAGCGTGATGAGACGATCGATGCGTAGCAGGATGATTGCTGCCGGGATGATGAAGAGCGAGAGCCCAACCATGTCGAATAGATACGCAAAAAGTAGATCGATGACATCGACATCGTCTCGAAAGTAGTTAATGGCCTCACCTGCCGAACCTGGGATAGATCTGGCCCCCGGTCTCTGTAAGATGTGGCGTAAGAGATTGCGTTGCAGCAATGCTTTGGTGGCGATGATACTTGTGTAAGTGGCTGGCAAGGAGCCGAATTGGATCAACGCTCTTAGCAATGCCGTCAGGACTAATCCTCCCAGTATCAGCCAGGGCAGTATGCTGATGCGTAGAGAGCTGTGTGTGAGGATGGTCAGGGAATTAAAGAATGCCTGAAATATTAATCCAAACATGAGTCGCCCGATGACGAAAAAACCGATCGCCCCTGTCATGGATATGAGAAAGTTCCAGGAACGATAACGTATCAGACGCCATATAAATTGATAGGTTTTCATTCGTGTGATCCTTTCTCTTAGAGGCTATCGTTATGGTTGGAGAAGCCATGCGCACTATCGCTTTGTGCTGATCTTGCGTCGACCGTTTCCAGACTCGTGTGTAGCAGTTGTGAAAAGCGTGACGTGGGATCGTTTTGCAGGAGTATCCTGGCCCCGTATTCTTGTATGCGTCCCTCTTCGAGGATCAAAATATCGTCGACGCGCTGAATCGTGCTCAGGCGATGAGCAATTACGATAGCGGTCCTCTGCGCAAAAAGCTTATTGATGGCTTGCTCGATGTTGCGCTCGGTGGCGGGATCAAGTCTTGAGGAGGCTTCGTCCAGGATAACGAGTCCTGGATGTGTCAGAAAGACACGTGCAAAGGCCAGCAGTTGTGCTTCACCTGCTGAAACTCCCTCGCGATCTGATCCCAGAAGAGTCTCCAGACCGTCAGGCAATCTTTGATACCAGTAGTGAAGTCCGACATCGTCAAGGGCCTGATAAATCTGCGTGGGAGAGATAGCTTTGTTAAAGAGGGTCAAGTTATCGCGCACCGTAGCATGAAAGAGCTGTATATCTTGCGTGACCATGCCGATGCTTTGCCTCAATGATTGGAGTTGCAGTGTCGGCAGAGGAAAACCATTCAGCTCTATACTGCCAGCCTGCGGATCGTAGAGACGAAAGAGGAGACGTGCTACTGTGGTTTTTCCGCTCCCTGTACGTCCCAGGATACCTAATACCCTGCCTGCTTCAAGCTTGAATTGGATCTGATGCAAGATCGGTTTACCGGCTAGATAGCCAAATGTGACGTTGTTGAAGGCAAGTGAGAATGCTCCTCTGTTCTGGAGCGTGTGTGTGCCGTCGTGTAGGGCCGATCGTGTCTCGCGTAGCTCTTCGATCCGTTGGATACAGGCCTCGGCTAATTGCAGATCTTGCAGTTGCTGTTGGATCTGCTGGATCGGCTGTGACAACTGGTCTGTATAGGCGTAGATCAGATAGACGACCCCGATTGAGATGCTGCCTTGCATCCAGACGTAGCTGCCGATGAAAAGCGCGAGGGCTGTACCAATCACAAAAAGCAGCAGGCTAATAATAGACATCGTGGAACTCGCCATACGTGCTGCTCGATAGCTCCGAGCCCATTCTCTGGTGAGCAGGTAGAAGCGTTGGAGCACATACGCGTTGGCGCCATTGGCGCGGATATCTTCAGTGCTAATCAATCGCTCACTCAAGAAGCCGTAGAAGGTTGTGGTGGTCTGGCGCATGGTGCCGGAGAGCGGTATGGCACGCTTACGCAGGTACATTAATATGAGCAGGGCGCTGATTGAGAAAGCTGTCATTGTCGCTCCAATACGCCAATCGATCAAGAAGAGTAGTAGCAGGATGGCGATGAGCAGGATCAGACTGGTACATAAGTTGATGATGAATTGTGAGAAAAAATTTGTCAGCGCATTGACATCTCCATCGATCCGCTCAATCATCTCGCCGGGCGAGCGCATTTTGTGATAACTCAGATCTAGTGAGAGGCAATGAGCGACAAGATCGCTGCGCAATTGATTGGTGGCCGTCCATGCCACTCTGGTGGTGAGATAGATGCTGGTAATCGAGACGACTTGTTGCGTCAGGGCAACGCCTATGAAGATGAAGCCTTCTCGTACCAGGCTGCTCGTCGTGCCACTGGTAGTAGCTATGTCGATGAAAGAACGCAATATTTGTGGATTAAGCAGTTGTAGGGCAATACTGGTGGATAGGGTGCATGCCAGCAATACGATGCCGGGCCATTGTGGGCGTAAATAGGTGGTCAGTAAAGATAGGTAACGCTTTAGCGTGATGTGCATCGACTCCTCCTTATGAAGGTGATATGCGACAACGGTAGCTACGGTAGGCAACGCGTCAGGATATATTATTGTAAGATGGCAAAAGAAACATCGTCCAAAGAGACGATGTGCAGATATTGACAATTATGGTATGATGTAACCGTAGACAATGGCGTTTTGTGGTTTTACCAGGATAGTCCTCTAGTTCTTCTCCAATCAGGGCTTGCTCCAGCTTTTCAGGCTCTTGCCTGCTTGAGTATAATTGGTGAACAAAGTTAATTTGCTCGCGGATGCTGTTGAATAAAATCTTCTCAGAGAAGAGAGTACTCATGTCTACAAACGGTGTCGTTGTATCCTCATCAGAGGTTTATATCTCGCGTACGCGCACGATCTTTTTGCGTATCGGAGCAGGTCTCAGCGACCTGGCGATCCTTGCCAGTCTGGAGGTCTGGATTGGTAGTGTCTTTGGCGTGGTGGACCCCATGGGCAGCTATAATTTATTGGATGGAGATGGGCTGACACTTTTTGTGGGTAGCAATGCGACCATTCATCCTGCGTGGTTATATCTTGTTGCCTTCCTCTACTTCAGCATACAGGAAATCTTCTTCAGTACCACCGTCGGCAAACTCCTGTTCCGTTTACACGTTGTCAGATCGAACGGTAAGCGCCTGACATTTTTAGCTGCCCTTATACGCAATCTCCTGCGCTTTATTGATATGCTGCCATTGTTTTATCTTGTTGGAGTTGTCTCCGGCTCACTTTCCCCCACCTTCCAGCGTGTCGGTGACCGTTGGGCGCGTACGGTTGTGGTACCGATTAAAGCATTGCCAGCGGCAACCTATTCTCATGCGCAAGTATTGAAGCGCTATGTATTCGTAAGTATAGGCGTGATGATCTTTGTGGGATTTTGCCTGCATTATGTCTATTATGAGCGTCCGCCGCTTGTCTTACAAAGCTGGATCAATATTAACAACGCCTACGAATTCATCCCGCCCGCCTCACTTCCACCTTGCGGCCAGGTCAAAAACCTGTCCGGAGATTATGTCGTCCAGAGGCAGATCCAATTTGTGCAAGTAAAAGCGGCACAGTGGCATAACGGTCTCGTCACATATCCAGTCATCTACAAAGACGAGATTCCATGCAGTGGCACCATTACGCTGCAATGGAGAGGCTTCTTTGATGGAGGTTGGTCCGTGTCGCAAGTCCAGATTCAAAATTGAATGAAATGCCTCTTTGATCTGTCTTTTTTAGCATGAAGGCTCTCTGCTCGTGCGCCTATTGACTTGAAGTTTGTTCCCATTTACAATTGAGAAAATGATCCAACTATCATAGTAATGGTGGATTTTACTTGATCATGAGTTGAATGTGTCCTTTGGTATGTGGCAATGCACCTTCAATCTTGCTCGATCTTCCCATATCACCTTGTGTCTTCCTGCGAGTTTTTAGATGCAGAGAAAGTGGAACTTCTATGTCTGAAATTGAAATACATCAAACCGATCCAGCACCTGTGTCGCAACTCAACTTGCATCCTCTGGAGCCTCTGACGGCAGAGGAGATCGCCGCAGCGGTGACGATTCTGCGTGCGGAAAGGGAGTTGAGTGAAACTCTTCGTTTTGTGTCGGTTAATCTGCATGAGCCAGCGAAAGAGGTTGTGCTGAGCTATCGACCAGGCCAGCCGATTGTGCGGGAAGCATTTATTGTGTTGCTGGACTCCGCGACCGGGTTTGGTTACGAAGTGGTAGTTTCAATTACCTCTGGACGAGTGGTTTCCTGGCACCAATTGGAAGGCCTGCATCCCGCTTTTCTTCCAGACGAGCTAGCGGCGACAGAAGCCCTCTTAAAGTTGCATCCCCCCTTCATTGAGGCGCTGCGCAAGCGTGGTATCACCGATATGGATCTGGTCATGACTGATACCTGGACGGCTGGTAATTATGAGAGCCCGGAATTTCAGAAGAGACGTCTGGCACGCACGATTGTCTATGCGCGTGCAGAGCCGAGTGATAATGGTTATGCGCGCCCTGTTGATGGATTGGTTGTCCTGACGGATCTGCTCACCAACGAGGTCTTGCGCATCGATGATATTGGGACGGCTCCTATCCCTCCGACCTCGGGCAACTATACGCCCGAGTCGGTCGGCCCGATGCGTAGCGATCTAAAGCCGATCGAGATCACGCAACCGGAGGGTCCGAGCTTTACCGTCAACGGCCATGAGGTGAGCTGGCAGAAGTGGCGCTTCCGTATCGGTTTTAACACGCGTGAGGGTCTGGTTCTGAACACATTAAGTTATGAAGATCAGGGTCGTGAGCGTCCCATTTTATATCGGGCGTCGTTGGCCGAGATGGTTGTTCCATATGGGGACCCAAATATCAACCACTATCGGAAAAACGCGTTTGACGTGGGCGAATATGGATTGGGAACTCTGGCAAACGCTTTGCGCCTCGGTTGTGATTGTCTGGGGGCGATCCATTATTTTGATGCCTTGATGACCGATAGCCATGGAGAGGTGCTGGAGTTGCCCAATGCTATCTGTATGCACGAAGAAGACTACGGGATTTTATGGAAGCATTATGATTGGCATACCAATCGTACTGAGGTACGTCGTTCGAGGCGTCTGGTCGTATCATTTATCGCGACCGTGGACAACTATGAATATGGCTTCTACTGGTATCTCTACCAGGATGGAACGATCCAGTTTGAATCGAAACTCACCGGCATTATGAGTACGGGCGCGGTACCGCCGGGAGTCAAATCCAAATATGGTCAACTGGTGGCACCGTTGTTGAGCGCTCCCGTGCATCAGCACATTTTCAACGTGCGCCTCGATATGATGGTCGATGGGCCTGACAATTCGGTCTATGAGGTGCATACGGAAGCTGAGCCGCTGGGACCAGAGAATCCTTTTGGCAACGCATTTTTCGCTCGCTCGACTCTGCTCTCGACCGAGTACGAGGCGCAACAGATCATTGATCCGCTGGCATGTCGCTACTGGAAGATCGTCAATCCGAACAGCCTCAATGTTATGGGCGAGCCAGTCAGCTACAAGCTCATGCCAGGAGAAAACGCGCTACCTTTTGCCCATCCCGAATCGAGCATCATGCAGCGCTCAGGCTTTACCACGAAGCACCTCTGGGTGACGCCGTACAAGCAAGACGAGCGCTATCCCGCTGGCGATTATCCCAATCAGCATCCAGGCGGTGACGGACTTCCACGGTGGACGCGGGCTAATCGCTCCATCGAGAACACTGATATCGTCGTCTGGTACACGATGAATCACAACCACATCCCGCGCCTTGAAGACTGGCCTGTGATGCCGGTGGCTGCCATTGGTTTTATGCTCAAGCCTGCTGGCTTCTTTGACCGCAATCCGGCCCTGGACGTCCCCGAGGTCATGTCGCATTATGATCACGCCTGCGACTGTGGCGACGCGTGTCATTGTAAGTAGCAGGAGCGATGAAGCTACATGAGATGTTGGCTTTGCCGAAATTTCTATCCTGAGGGGATAAAAAAGGTTGTAAAATTTGCCTAAAAAAGCACTGGCTTTCTGATATCTTTCACCGTATAGTTATCCTATGTAGATAATGGACAAGCAAGTGTATCAGGTAAGATACTGGGGAAAGTAAGGAATGTAGTATGCTCAGCAATCAATCGCGCACGGCGGCTCTTCAGGAATTGCGCACACAGCAAGTGCCACGAGGTGTATCAAACGCCCATCCAATCTTTGCGGCACGTGCGCAGGGAGCGCGTCTCTGGGATATTGAGGGTAAAGAATATGTTGATTTCGTTGGTGGAATCGGCGTCTTAAATGTAGGTCATAATCATCCCAAAGTAGTACAAGCCATCCAGGAGCAATTGGAGCGGTTTACGCATACATGTTTTCAAGTTGTGATGTACGAACCGTATGTCCGGCTCGCCGAGCGCCTGAATCAGCTGGCCCCAGGCGATGATCCCAAAAAGACTATCTTTCTGACTACCGGCGCCGAGGCTGTTGAGAATGCTGTCAAAATTGCACGCGCTTCAACCGGGAGGCCGGCAATCATCTCGTTTACGCACAGCTTTCATGGCCGTGGCCTGTTAGGGATGTCCTTGACCGGCAAAGCCACCGCTTATAAGCAGAACTTTGGTCCGTTTGCTCCCGAGGTGTATCATGCACCCTATCCCTATGCCTATCGAGGATGGAGTAGCGAGCGCTCGCTCGAAGCTCTACAAGAACTCTTTCTAACTCAGGTGACGGCGAATCAGGTTGCCGCGATCATCATCGAGCCGGAATTGGGTGAAGGCGGATTCGTTGCCGCTCCCGCCGCGTTTTTGCGCGAGCTCAGGCGCATCACTCAGGAGCATGGCATCTTGCTGATTGCCGATGAGATCCAGAGTGGCTTTGGCCGTACTGGCAAGATGTTTGCGATTGAGCATAGCGGCGTGGTGCCCGATTTAATTACGGTGGCCAAAAGTATGGCGGGCGGTCTTCCTTTATCTGGAGTGATCGGTAAGGCGGAAGTGATGGATGCTCCAGTCGCAGGTGGATTAGGTGGAACCTATGCTGGGAATCCGCTGGCCTGTGCGGCCGCTCTGGCGGTGCTGGATGTCTTTGAGCAAGAGCAGATATTGTCCCGCTCGGAGCAATTAGGTGAGCAATTCCGCACGCGCTTCCTCGCTTTGCAGCAGGAGCTGCCAGCGATCGGTGAGGTGCGAGGATTGGGTATGATGATTGCGCTTGAGTTTGTTCAGGATGCTCAGACCAAAGAGCCTGCTCCTGCGCTGGTTGATCGTATCATTGTGGAAGCTCGCGAGAGAGGCATCCTCTTGTTGAAAGCGGGCCTTTATGGTAACGTACTGCGTATTCTGGTGCCGCTCGTGATCGATGATCCCCTGGTTGAGCAGTCGCTGGACACGCTCAGCGAGGTTATTCGATCCGTGGCTGGACAAAACTGAAATAGAAATGGAAAGGGATGGGACCTATGACCGAGTTTAAGTTGCTTATTAATGGAGAACTGGTTGGTAGTAGTTCAGGTAAACTCATTGATGATATTAATCCGGCCAACGGAGCAGTCATCGCGCAGGTCCCTGAGAGCTCTCTGGACGATATGAAGAGCGCTGTGGCGGCCGCACGGACAGCTTTCGACGATGGACGCTGGTCTGGCCTGACTCATGGTGAGCGTTCGACGCTACTGGAAAAGCTCGCTGTACTGGTCGAGGCCCATGCCGACGAGCTGGCGCAATTGGAGTCTCTGGATACGGGTAAGCCAATCAAGTTGGCACGCGATAGTGATATCCCATTTGCGGCTGATAATCTGCACTTCTTTGCCGGAGCGGCCCGTCATCTGGCCGGATCAGCATCCAGCGAATATACTGGCGGCCATACGAGTATCATTCGCCGCGAGCCGATCGGAGTCGTTGCCTCGGTTGCGCCCTGGAACTATCCTTTCATGATGCTCATCTGGAAGATCGGTCCCGCGCTGGCAGCTGGCAATACCGTTATCTTTAAAGCCTCGCCCGAAACACCTTTGACAGCTCTCAAGATGGGTGAGCTGGCCATCGAGGCCGGTATCCCGGCAGGCGTACTGAACATCCTGACAGACGGTCCAGACGTGGCTCCGCAACTGGTCGCGCATAAAGATGTGGATATGGTCTCCATCACGGGGAGCACACGTAGCGGCAAATACGTCATGCAGGCTGCTGTTGAGACCATCAAGCACGTGCACCTGGAACTGGGAGGAAAAGCGCCCTTTATCGTCTACGAGGATGCGGATATTGAAGCCGCGGCTCAAGGTGCGGTCGTGGGTGGATTTGTCAACGGTGGACAGGACTGTACGGCGGCTACGCGTATCTACGTCCAGGATAGCATTTACGATGCCTTTATCTCCTCGCTGCTGGATAAGGTCAAGCAGGTGCGTATCGGCGATCCAGGCCAGGAGAGCACCGATCTGGGATCACTCATTTCTCCGCGCCAGCTTGAGCGCGTCGAAGGCTTTGTCGAGCGAGCGTTTCACAATGGTGCCAATGTACTCATCGGAGGCAAGCGAGCCTCGATCGCAGGACTGGAGAAAGGGAGCTTTTTCGAACCCACCGTCATCGCCGAAGACCGTCAGGATACAGAAATCATCCAATCCGAAGTCTTTGGACCGGTCCTCGTCGTCTCGCGCTTTAGTACCGAAGAAGAAGCATTAAGCATGGCCAATGGTGTCGTGTATGGTCTGGCCGCCTCGGCCTGGACGAAGGACATCTATAAAGCTATGCGGGCCAGTCAGAGGCTGAAATTTGGTACCGTCTGGATCAATGATCATCTGCCGATCACCTCTGAAATGCCTCATGGAGGCTTTAAAGAGAGTGGTATTGGCAAAGACATGTCGATGTATTCCTTCGAAGAATATACCCAGATCAAACATGTCCTGATCGAACTCACCGGACAGGCCCGCAAAGGATGGCACTATACCATTTTCGGCGATCCTGAGGTTATGAATTGAGAAGTTGCTTCATCATCGCGTTGACCATATCGACCTCTTCATCGTTGACGGTATGGCCCATGTTGGGATAGATGCGTTTGGTGATGCTGCCATCCAGTTCCTGAAAAATCTCTTCGGTGAAGTCGACGCGCTCTTTAGGCACGTGTGGATCTCTATCGCTACATCCAAGAATGATTGGCGTGCCTGAGAGCGATCCAGGATAATCGCGTGACATATCTTTGGGACCGATGACTCCACCGCTCAAGCCAACGATGCCTCCGTAGCGACGTGCATTGCGAGCGGCGAATTCGAGTGCCAGACAGGCTCCCTGAGAGAATCCGAGCAGAATAACGCGCTCCTCAGGTATCCCGGCTTCTTTCAGACGTGCCAGCGTATTGGCAATCACGGCCAGCGCCGATGAAAGTTCCGGCTCGTTGCTGGTGAGCGGTGCCAGAAAGCTTCTTGGGTACCATGAGCTACCGGCGGCTTGCGGAGCGAGATAGACAAATCCACGCGGTTGAAGTTCCGTATACAATCCCAGGATATCCCGTGCGGATACTCCACGACCATGAAGCATCAGCATGGCAGCGCGTGCCTGTACCAACTCCTCGCCGGCCATCAGTATATTTCTACCCTCATGAGGCCCTATATGCGTGCGTACATTTTTTTCCAATATATCTCTCCTGACTGTGTTGTTTATAACCTTGATTTTAAAGCAATACGGGGAGCGCAACGTGATTTTAGTAGACCATTCGTATATGCTATTGCGTTTACACGACATATTATAAATTTGATACTGTAATTTGTCAATTTTACTGGTGAAGCAATAGAATGCTCTAAATACCATTTATATATGTGAGTTTATCTATGCGTCTGGCTGCTTTCTTTTGTGTCGATATGGGGTTCTGATGCGTGAAATAAATAGTTTGTATTTTGATCTGCTTTTAGCTATAAAGGTGTGGGATTTCTGAGTACTTCTGGATAGTAGAAAGTGAGCGTTGAATTCATGTCTGTTGGATGGAAGAAAAGTTGGCATTGTTTATCTTTTATCGCCCTGATCTTTGTCATGGGATTGCTAAGTGCATGTGGAGGTTCTTCGGCCAGCACCTCCAATGCGCAGCCAGCGGAGACGCAAGTGTTGCGTTATCCAAACGTAGGAACGGCCGATATTGGTAAGCTTGATCCGGCGAGCGGGCCTGACTCAAATTCCAATGAGGCGATTAGCATGATCTTTAGTGGACTGGTTCGACCGGATCAAAATCTACATGCGATTCCTGATCAAGCCAGCTCATGGGATATCTCAAATGACAATAAGGTCTACACCTTTCATCTGAAATCTGGTCTCAAATTTTCGGATGGCACGGCCGTTACCGCGCAGACCTACGTCGATACCTGGACCCGCTCGTTGCTTCCAGCCACGAAATCGCCGACTGCGCCTGTGCTTGAGTCCTCGATTGTAGGAGCAAACGATGTTTTAAGTGGGAAAAGCACAACGTTGAGTGGCGTCAAAGCGGTCGATGATCAGACGCTCCAGGTGACATTGGTACGTCCAACGGCGTATTTCTTGCAATTGCTCACCGTGTCACTTTTCTACCCACTCAACCAGAAGCTGATTGCTCAATATGGACAGACCGACTGGGTGAACCATGTCGCCGGTAACGGCGCGGGCACGGGACCTTTTATGGTAAAGTCCTGGCAGCATGGCGTCAAAATGGTTCTGGTGCCCAATCCTAACTACTATGGCACAAAGACAAAGTTGAAGGAAGTGGATATGTCGTTTGTGCGAGACGATGCAACCGCTTTCAAGGGCTATCAGGCCAATCAGTTTGACTTTGTGGATAACCTTACCGCAACCGATCAGTTAACGGCTCAAAGTGTAGCGGGCTTTGTACGTAAACCTATCCTGGAGAGCGATCTGCTGTTCTTTAACAATAAGATGGCTCCTTTTGACAAGACGGCTGTGCGTCAGGCCTTTGCCGCTGCCATCGATAAGCAGACGCTGGCCAGATCGGTCTTTCATAACTCTGTCACGCCAGCCAGTACGATCATTCCGCCAGGCTCGTATGGTGCGCAAGACTATCAAGGAATTCCTTATAATCCGACCAAAGCCAAACAGCTACTGCAATCCGTCTATCCAGACGTCAGTAAAGTACCGCCTGTCTCTTTTTCCTATCCCTCATCGCAAGTCACACCTAATCTGGCCCAGGCGCTGCAACAGATGTGGAAGACTGCTCTGGGCATCAATGTTCAACTGGTTCCTATGGAGCTAACAACCTACAATAATGCCACTACGAAACGTAACGTCCAGTTTGGATTTACACAATGGGGAGTCTACTTTCCTGATCCCTATGAATGGCTTGACCTCAGTCTGCTCTCGACGGCAGACAATAATAACGGCAACTGGAATAATCCAGCCTTTGATAAAGCCGTGACGCAAGCCGAGCAGACGTCGGGAGATCAGCGTCTGGCTCTTTATGCGCAAGCCGAGCGGATCGCCATTGACAACGTGGGCTGGCTGCCGATCGATCATCAATCGGAAGCCGCCATCATCCCGGCCAAAATCCATGGCCTGGCTCTGGGAAGCAGCGGACTCTACTTCGGCGATTGGTCCAGTATCTATCTAACCCAATAAGTCATTGTGCTGGTCCCAAATACAGCGTCGTGCCTTTTCAGGTAGTAGCTTCGTTGATCAAAAAGCCTTGACAGGAATAGCTAACACTATTATACTTGTAATAGTGTTAGCTATTCCTGTTGAAGGAGGTCTGAAAGATAGATTACAAAGAGCTTGCTTTGGAGTTTATGAAGCATATGCGAAATATGCGTAAATTGAGACAGGCAAATCCGCAGAGACTGGTTGATGAATCCATGCAAGGAGAACAGTTTGCACTGCAATTCATTGCTTCTCATCATGGTTATGTGCTGCCAGGTGAAATCAGCACTGAAATGGATATTAGTTCTGCACGTATTGCTGCCACCCTGAACGGCCTGGAACGAAAAGGACTGATTACACGCCAAATTGACGTAAGTGACCGCAGGAGGATTTTGGTTGAGCTTACTCCTAAGGGAAAAGCTGTGGTGGAAGAACGATATCAAGAGACAATGGAAATGATCACGAAAATGCTCAGCAAATTAGGCGAACATGACGCCCGGGAATATGTGCGCATCATCGGCAAACTTGCGGAAGTAGACCCCTTGCAGAACCCAATGGAATAAACTGCGGTCACAGCAAAGTGACCGCCTTTAAACACCGTTTTGCTAACACTGTTAGAAACAAACCCTGTTATATAGAAGGAAGAAATGATTATGTCAGAACAATCACAATCGCTAACGAATATGAACCCCGATATCGAAAAAGTGCAAAACGAAATCAGAGAACGTTTCGCGCAACAGAATCAAACGGCCAAACAGGGACAAATTGTTTTTGTCGGGTCTTCCCTCATGGAAATTTTCCCGATTGAAAAAATGCAGCAAGGCCTTGGCCTGGATAAACTGATTTACAATCGTGGAGTCAGGGCAACGACGACGGCGGATCTGCTGAAGCATATAGATCTTTGCATCTTTGATTTAGCACCGAGCAAGATTTTTATCAACATTGGTACAAATGACCTGGGCTTCAGCGTTCCTGAAGCCATTTTTCTCGCAAATTATGACGAGATTTTACGGCAAATTAAGGAAAAATTGCCTGAGACGCAGGTGTTTGTAATGGCTTACTATCCAGTCAATGCGGTAGCGAATTTCGGTGAATCAGAGGCTGAGCATGAGTCGCTATTTGCGACGCGAACTAACGAAATACTTGAATTAGCGAGCAGCAAGGTAGAGCGTCTGGCGCAAAAGCATCACTTTGAATTTATCAATGTCAATGCTGGCCTGGCAGACGCTGACGGAAATTTGCGGCAAGAGCTTACATTTGATGGGGGGCACATGCTGCCTGCAGGGTATGAAATTGTGCTTGGAAATATGAAAAAATACTTATGACATAAAAATCACAAATTCGACGGTATTAGTGCGCTAAATGATAGGAGGCCAGGCGTACGATGCTACGTTTGGCTTCCTTCTTGATGGGACGGCACGCTTATTTATGAGCGTGCTGTGAACTCAGATCATTTGATTTTCGGAGAAAAGACGGCTAACAAGGTCTGCAATCTCCCTCAGATCTGTATCTCCCATGCTTTGTTTCTCGACGTGAAGTTCATCTTGCTTTGTATCAATCGCACTCATCCGCTTACGCTCCTGGAGCTTGGATTGAAGTGCTTCATTGAGCAGCTTTCCTTTGGTAACCTCTTGAATAGTCGCTTTCTCTGCATTGGCCGTGATCGCTTCGCACCCCCTTGTCCGCTCTTCTGCTTGCTCTGTCCGTTTACGCTGGATCTCACTCCCAAAAAAGAAACCTGCAGCCCCGAATGCGATTGTCTCAACTCCGTTGAATAGATAGACAGCACGTGTCCACTGCACTTCACTTTCATTTGTAAGTCTGAGCAAATAAATGATAAAAATGGCAAAAGCGGTTAAAAACAAAAAGGCAACAACAGGAGCCATATAAGCCTTGAAATTATCGCCTCCGAGATTAATAAAGCTTCTTTTCTCTAATTTCCTATCTCCCATCATTCAAGCCTCCTTCGAGCCATCAAAATTGATTGTATCGTCTTCAGAATAAGAGCTTGCCACCACAAAGAATGATGGACTCGTAAACATTGTGATTACTTTTAACGTTTTTAGTGGCTTGAATTAATAATATAATGCAATGATTTGCATTATATATAATGGTGCTGATGACGAGAAAGAGATGGTTTTACCTATTTATCATACCATAAAAATCACTTTGTTGGAAATGATATGTTGTTTTTCATAAAATACGGCGCTTTCGACGGAGCTTTTCCCGGTATGTTAGACTGAAAGCAGCATTCTTACAAAGCCGCTTGCGGGAAAGAATTTCATAGAGCGCAGTTAAAGATAATAATAGATAGTAGTTTGGACTAAAGGGATGAATTTCTATGCCGGTTGAAGACAAAGATATGCCAGATGTCCAGATAGAGGCCAAGCCGAAGTCCAAAAATGCAGATATATCTAACCATCTAGCCAATGAGCGCACGTTTCTCGCCTGGATTCGTACCGGGTTGGCGACGATTTCAATTGGTTTTGTGGTGGCTCGCTTTGGGCTATTTTTGCGCGAGATGGGACTTAAGAGTGAGCCGATTCCATATTCCTCGCTGCACTACTCGATGATTTTTGGTGTGGCGCTTTCTGTAACTGGTATTGTAGCCATTGTGATTGCACTGATAAATTTCCTGCAAGTGCGTCGTGACATTGAGCAGAATACTTTTCATCCCCGTGTTGGTTACGTCGTCACGCTGACAGTGCTGGCTATCCTGATTGGGATATTTTTATCGCTCTACTTACTTTTGAGTACTTAAATCTTTCGAGCCCGGGCATCTTCCCATTCATGCTTGAGCAAGCCAAAGCTGTATTGATCCCAAAAGCGGTTGCGACTGAAGACGCTTTCACGCGAGGTTCCTTCCTGTATGAAGCCGAGCTTTCGCAATATGCCAGTTGATCGATTGTTCCCCTCATCCACATGTGCTTCGATGCGATGGAGCCCTATGGTAGTAAACGCAAAGGACACAATTGCAGTGAGCGCTTCGCTCATGATACCCTGACGCCAATATGCGGGATGGAGCTCATAACCGGTCTGGGCACGATAAAAATTGTCATCGAACCCATAGAAACCGCAGGTACCAATCAATGTGTCATTGCCTTTGAGAGTCATCCCCCACTCAACATTTTGGTGCTGCTGATACCATCCCTGTAACCGTCCAAAAAAGGCCTGTGTCTCCTCCAGAGTACGATGTGGCATTTTGCCGCCCGAAAACTCCATCATATCTGCATTAGAAAATAAGGCGAACAGCGCTGGCACATCGTTGGATTGAATCTGCCGTAATATCAAGCGCTCGGTCTCGAGGCGTGGGAAATGTGTGAAAATAGCTTCTATGTCCATAACTGAGTTTCTATCCTGTCTATGATGCCGAACTGATTGGGAAGCTTACAAAGTCATCACCAGATTTATAGAGATAGTGGTGAAGACCCTATTCTCAGAATATATCACATTTCATGAGAGATTTTTCAAAAAAGGCGTTCTTGACATTTTTCATTGGGTTCAGTATACTCCGAACAGTAATGATACGCTCTAGAAAGGTTTACTTTTAATGAACTCACCTCTTGTTATGATCGTGGTGGATTGCCGCTAATCTCAGGACAGACGCGTCCATGAGAAAAAAACGACGGTTATGATTAATCGTTGTGATCCCGCATCGCTATGGTTGAATGCTGCATTACCTGTTCAGGTAGTCAGCCCTCTCTGATAGCTTTCTATCGCCGCCTCCACCACCTCTTCCACACGCACGCTCTACCCTTACAACATTTTTTCCGCAGCATTTTTGTGTCCGTTTGCATACAGCCTTGTAGAAAGCTGTACAAACGCTCAGACTTCTTATAGTTTTGAAACAGGAAGTCTAGAAAGAAAAGTAATATGAGTAGCTATGCACAACAACCCACTGTCCTCTCTTTTGGCCTCTGCGCCACATCTGCGCCAGTCTATCAGACACGCGTGGCGCTATGGCTTGATCGAAAGAACCGCCATTTTTTACACGAAAAAGATGAGGATAAGCTTTGCGCACAACTCGTAAACATACAAAATGCTCCTATCAGGAACGTGCCGCCCGGACGACAACGCATCAACACCGCCATAACCGCTCGACATCAGACACCTTTAAATGCCGGCATTGCCGACGTTTTATTGGTCCCGTCCCCTATGGGGGACATCATAGAAACCATTGTCCCTTTTGTCTGCACTCGCGCCACGTCGACGAGCGCAAAGGCGATCGCTTGAATGAGTGTGGAGCGAAGATGGCTCCCATCGGCTACTTTCAGCGTCCCAACGGCGAATACGTCCTTGTACATCGCTGTCTGAACTGTGACTTCGAACGCTTTAATCGTATCGCTGCCGACGACGACTTTGATCTGGTCCTGACCTTACCCGAGTTGCCGCCACGTACGAGTCGAGATCTCAAGCTCCAACGTATCCAGACGCTGCTGGATGGAACTGCGATCGAAGAAATTTGAAATCCCGACGCTCCTGTTTATCAGGAGCGTACATCACAAAAGATTATTTTTGCATATCTTTGAGTAACCTGGCTGTCTCTGCTGCGATCTCAGATAGTATCCCATTATCTATCACTATATTTTGAATTTTTCTGGATAGCCAACATATTGATTGTCATGATTTGTCCAAATACTTCCTTATGCCCAATATCTTGATCTCGGTGCCCTTCAGGATTGCGAAAAGCTCCAAACACACCACGAAATAAATTTGTCCAAGTTTCTCGTTCACCTGCAACAGGGGCAATGGGCTCCAATATGCCTCCTTTTTCATCGTGTTGTTTACAAGGTCATTTCCTGTGTGTTCTGCCGATTCTCCACTAGCTTTACGTATCATAACTTCAAGTTGTTTGGCACAGAGAAAGACTGCAATGTTAGGATGGTCCTTAAAGCCTGTAATTTCAGACAGCAATTCCTTCTCCATTATCCAGTAAGGGAAGGTTATTGCTATGTTTTCACCATGAAAAATCTTCCAGATTTGTAGTGGCCTGTGTCTCTCTGTACTGTAATTAATTACTGTATTCATCGTGATACGATGTGATGGTTAAAGTTGTCTCTTCACACATCACCGTCCTTCTTCATAACCTAGCCTCTTTTTGTTGTCATTTGTTTCATGCGTTCTATCGGCCAAATTACTTTCAATCTTTAGCTATGATGAGTTTATTACTATATTATGCGCCAATATGTGGATTATTCTGCTTTTTATCTCAAGGATTTGCTGCTGTTTAAGAGAACTACTATATGCCTGTAAGGTCGTTAAGGGGACGTTAATCGCGTTCAGTAGAAGCTCGCTCAGAGTGAAAGCAGAGGGGAATCGCCTGAAAAACTATTGAAGGAACTATTAATATACTTCCAACTCACAATAAGGTTATTGTTTCCATGTGTAATTTTAACTTTACCTAACGTTATATACGTATAGATCCCAAATAGAGTGTTTTTGCTAGAGAGGTACAGCCAATGAATAACTTTGCTAATGTCTGTGGACTTGTTTTAAGTATCGCAGGTCTTATTTTTGCAGTTTTTAGTGTGGTAGATCACCAAGGTAAGATACCTATAAGTAAAAAGAAGGTTAAAGGTACTGTAACTGTCTCTCTCATTACTTTAGGTATAATTGTCATCATATCCTTTCCGTCTGCCTTTTTACCTTTGGAGGCTCCCTCTACAAATAACATCGGAGCTCAAACAACGCCACATGACAATAATTCTCAATCTTTAAATGTGCCATCATTAACACCTAGCCATACCTTTTCTACGAAATTTGCCTCTACCCCAACCTCTCTACCCGCGCCGACTCCACTTCCTCCAAAGCCAGGAGATTTATTGTACCAAGCAGACTGGTCAAATGGTCAGATGAACGGATGGGCCGGTGGCAGTGATTGGAGTATAGTTGCTGGGATGTTCGTCAATAGTGGAACTCAAAAGTTGTACAAATTCTCTATGGGTATCGTTCCTTATGAACCAGAGGAAAATAACATCAAGAATTATGCCATTGAGGCAAAGATACAGCTTAATCAGTATACAGATGGAGATAATAACCAAGTTGTTAATTATGGCAGAGATATATTCGGTCTTGTATTTCATTCACCAGATGGGCAAGATGAGGGATATCTCTTTGCTATTTGTTCATCAAATGCAGGTGCATGGAATTGTGGCGAAGGTCCTAATGAAATATTTCTTGCAATACGGGCGATGAATGGGAATGGATACAAAATTATTAAAGAGAGACCTTATACATCTCCTAAATACGGAGAATTGCATATCTATCGTGTAGAAATAAAAGATAATAAGATAACTGCTTATATTGATGGAATAAAGCTCTTGGACGCGATAGATTATACTTATACCTCAGCCGGAAAAATCGGTGTGTGGAGCACACGTTGTCAGATCAGTATTAGTAGCTTTAAGGTTATTGCACTTTAGTTCTTCTTATAAAATTACCCTTTTGGGAGATCGTTATATTAATGCTAGTCTTTAAAAAGGAAGGTGTTGGTTATCAACTATCCCATAGAAGCCCATTATTACTACTAACTTTTAACTTGTAAGAAGTGATCGTTATAATATTTGCCTATACTTAATGGAAGTAATGATTCTACTAAATTTTGTAGGTGATCGGAGAGAGCACTCATATGTGATCTCAGTAAGTTCAGGAGTGGTAAAATGGTTCAGCAGACATGGATAATAACATTCGACGATGTTTCTCTTTCTGAGGCGAATCGGTATGCCAGCCAACTAAAGTTGATGTTACAAAGCATACCTTACGACATTAATATTACTCAGCAATCAAGCGTTCCCTACACACAAAATTTAGGGGATATGATAACTGCTACTATTAAAGATCCTGGCGCGATTGTTGCTGTTTCATCTGCAATTATTGTCTTTATTCAAAGCTGGCGTATCACGATTAAGGCCAAAGTGACTGTTAAGGCCAAAGATACTGAGAAAGAGATTGAGATAGGGGCTAAAAATATTAATTCAAAAAATTACAAAGAGACTTTAGCGTTTCTGATAAAACAGGCGGAAGAGTGTGGGAGTATAGAGGAATGACTCTTACTCTCAAATATCCTCAACCTGCCGATAAGACCTTGGTTATAATTCTAGGTGCGTCAGAGTGGCCCGATGCAGAAATTTTTGCTCCTTCTGCTGCTTTTGCTAAAGCGGCTCAAAGTATTCATGAATACTTTGCAGGCTGTTTCAATATACCAGAAAGCAATCTTCTTTGGCTATTCGATAAATCATATCTCGCGCAAGATATGGATATAAGGATTAGTAAATTTCTGAATGAGATGAAGGAGAAAGCAAATCAAGTCATAATATACTATATTGGACATGGGCAGATTACTTCCAAAGGATATGGATTATATTTACCAATCCGTAAAACTCAGAAACATAATCCAGAATTTTCGAGTTTGAGTATGGAGTATCTGACAGAAACTATCAGGAGTTCAGCTCCTCAGCTCAAGCGGATTTATATTCTTGATTGCTGCTTTGCAGGCAGAGCTTTCTCGTTTTTGCAGAATAACGCGTTTGATCCGGACAATGCAGGTGAGGTAGTAATCCAAGCTTTACGACATGTTAATAGAAGTGAGCATTATGCTGCACTCTTTGCTTCTGGTCATGATACCGCAGCAGTTCTCCTTCCCGATGAAACAAACACATTTTTTACAGAAGCCTTTTTACGAGTAGTTAACAGTACATCAGAGCCTCTCTCTTTATTGGCTGTTAAGGAGAGAATGAAAATCCACCTAGATGATTTGTTTAAAAGTTATGGACAGAGGTACAGCGATGTACAAGTGCCACCATTTCCTCAAATCTATGAAAGTGAAGTGACGCAATTATCAATATTCCCTATTACTATAATGCAAACAGATCAAATAATTGCTGAAATTATGAAATGTTTGTCGGATACCCCCTATCGTGAAATACGACTTGTTTACTGCGAACCACGAACCAAAACGGTTCGTGTGCTATGTTCCAAGTTTCAAGGAGACCATGATTTTCATCGCATATTTCAGCAGATTGAAGAAACTACTGGATGGCGAATCAAGGTCGATGTATGGGAAGAATTGGCACCTATTATTGCTATAGCCCACTCTACGACTTCTTCTCTTATGGAGGGGGAGCCTATTAGTTTAAATGGCACTAACGAGCGGGGTGGGCAGAGGAGGGTTAAGAGGGAGAAGGAGTTAACTACTGAAGAAAGGGAGCCTATTAGTTTAAATGGCACTAACGAGCGGGGTGGGCAGAGGAGGGTTAAGAGGGAAAAGAAGTTAACTGCTGAAGAAAGGGAAAGTTTGGAGAAAGATTTTAAAAGGACAGTAGAGAAAATATTACTTAATAACTTTGGTAAACGACTGCAGTTACAGTCTAGTCATTATCAAGAAGAACAAACACTGTTCCAAACCATTGTTCCGAATGTTACTGAACGGGAAAAACAAATATTAAAGATAGAGTTTGAGCGTGAGCATTCAGGACATATATTGGGAGTAGCCGCACGTTTTTAATCACGTACTACTGTGAGATGAAAACCTTCCTTACTGTAGCAGGGTCATAATTGTACTATTACAATAATTCATTTATGGCAAAATATATAAAATGATGCATCTTCTCAATAATTTGAGGTAAAGTGGCTTCAAAGTTTTAACTATTACATAGTGAATCTACTTCTGACCTAGATTTAACTAGATGATCTTTTTCTTTCCCCAAATTATTGAGAAGATGCCACTGTCAGTTGCTTAAGCAGCCACACAAGTGCTACCTGAACTTATAAGAACTAAATTTTGAAATTCTGACGCTCTTGCGGATCGGCGAGGCCGAGATGGGATAGAGCGTAGATTGCGCCGATAATGACCAGAATGCCGCTACCCGTGAAGATCGTGTCGAAGGGACCAAATTGGATACCGAGGGCAGTCACATGAAAATTGTGCAGGACGTTACTTGCCAGATAGCCAGCCGTCGCCGTACCGAGCAATCCGACCAGCCCTAAGATCGGATTGAGTATGGCTGATATGCGTCCCATGTAGGCTTGAGGCGTGACGAGCATGATGAGTGGTGTGACCGCAACATTCATCGCTGCCTGGAAGGTTCCAATGGTTATGAGTATGATCAGTGCCGGGACAAACATGGTCATGCGGGAATAGGTCAGGAGCCCTATTCCTGTGAGTAGCAGTGAGAAGACAAAAGTTTTTATCAGGCCGATCTTTGCAATGATCATCCCCGCCAGGATCGCGCCTAGCAATGAGCCAATGCCCATTGCTGTGGCGAGCAGTCCATAGAGATTGGCGGGAGCGTGTAGATTATCCAGTACAAAGAATATATCCAGGGCATTGAGGGCGCTGGCTCCAAACATGACGATCGCTACGGTAATCAGCAGCGTCGCAATGATACGATTATGCCTGGCGAATCCAAGACCTGCACGGAAATCCTCGATGAAATTGTGGGCTGAAGTCTGCTTGTCTGTTACTTCTGGTACGCGTACCATCCAGAGTATGAGAAATGAGATCAGAAAGGAGCAGGCGTTGATGGCGAGTGCCCATGCCGCACCTGTGGCGAGGAAAAGGATCGGGGCCACGGCTGGCGCGATCAGCATAGCTACAACCATACTTGTCTGCGTCAGGCTGCTGGCCTGGGTGCGATAGGGGCTTTCGACGATGTCTCCGATGAGGGAGAAGCGTGCCGGCGTGAAGAATTGTGAGCAGACAGAATTTAAGAAGACAATCGCATAGACCAGTCCCAACTCTACTGGCGGGGCAAGATGGCTTGCTGGAAAGAATGACCAGACAAGAGGTGTTGCTGATAAGACAAGGATCGTTGTAAGTAGAGTGCGTAGCGCATCCATGAGTAGCATCGTCCTGCGCTTATCCCAGCGGTCTACAAAGACACCTCCGATGGGGCCGACACAGAGTAGCGGGATAGCGATCGCTATTGGTATGCCACTGACGGCCAGTGGTGCCCAACTTTCTCCCCTGGCCAGGACGAGCGTGATCCAGATGGTCAAAGTGGTGTCAAAGATGAAATCTCCAAAGGTTGAGATTGTGCCTCCTAGCCAGAGCAGCGCGAAATTGCGATGAATCAGGATACCAGGCTTTTTACTGGACGTCACGGGTAATGTTGTGGTTGGCTCCATAATGCTCCTCCCAGGGTCGCTACGCACTTTTTTTCTTATGACTTAAAGCTATTTCCAGGCTGTATCTGGCTCTCGACGCAGTAGTTGTGCGCGATCGAGATGAGTTCTTGCTGAAACTTGTCTGTTTCCTCAAGATTGATCATGTGGGCTGATTGCTCGAACCAGATCAGCTTTTTAAATGGTGCACGCAGCGAGCGGCTGAACTCCTCAACCAGGAGAGATGGGGTGACATAGTCATATCTTCCCGCGAAGAAAAAAACAGGCACAGAAATCTCTTGTATTTCGCGTGGAAAATTCACTGTTGCGAGTGTGTCTAGCATCGCCATCGTTGAAAATCTGATGCCCCTGATAAAGCGTATCATGTCCCCCATGGAATATTCGGGAGCTGCAAGGGTAATATTGAACAAGTCGAGCATCTTAATGGCATGTGCGTCCCCTTTATAATGAGAAAGCCAGCGGCGTTGCGTCAGAATGCCGTTTTTCTTGTAGGGGGGAGTGCCAATTTTCTCCAGGCTGCGTATGACTTTTTGATTGTTCTCTCTACGGGCACTATCCAGAACGTATCTATATGAAATTTCTTCGCCGCGTTGTGCATCGACAACCTGCCCCATGCCAACCACTGCATACAGGAGATCGGGGCGCGCAGCTGCGACTTTCATGGCCAGGATGCTTCCCCAGGAGTGTCCTACCAGTAGGATCTTCTTCTGACCGAAGCGCGAGAGCAGGAGCGTAATGACCTCAATCGTATCGTTTACGAACCGCTCAATTGTCATGGTCGCGGGATTGATTCCCGGTCGGAATGATTTGCCTGCGCCTCGCTGATCCCAGTTGACACAGATGAAGTGTTTTTCCAACTCCTTCATCGTGGTATGTGCCAGACCCATCTCCGCGCTGCCGGGACCGCCGTGGAGGAAGAGCAATATCGGTAGCGAGACATCCTGTCCGCGTATGAGAAGCCACTGTGGATCTCCGTTGAGATCGACTTGTTTTAACTCGGCAATTCCATGCGGTGTTGCGATCGGAGGAGTAAACGTTTTGCCTGATCGCATCATCGATCCGAAAAGGTTGGTGATGATGTTTGACGACATCTTCTGTCTCTCTTTCGCGCCGATTCTCATCCTTGAATCGGACAAACTAATTCTCTATAGCGTTTAACACGTTGCTATAGATTATGTAATACATTTTTAATGGAAATCAGGTACCACTTTTGCGTTTCAGTACTCCGCGTACTTCGGGTGAGGCGCTTAGAATACCGAGATGGCGGAAGCGACCGATCGCTTGCTCGATGAGATCGGGCGTGACGTCATCGGCAATGCTACAAAAGCCTGTGATATTAAGCTCTAGCTGCCGTCCCTCGGCGATAGTCTTTTCAAGGTCCGCACGATTTAATATGGCGGCTCCCAGCACAAACGAACGCTTGGGCTTTACCTCGGCCGTTGCTGGTACCGGCGTGGTCGGTTCCTCTGCGAGAAGCCGATGGGCCACCAGCGCCATTGACCATTTCAGCTCCCCTTCAACTTCGTGTGGTTCTTGATATTTTTCCAGGAGCGTATTGATCTCGGAGAGCAGCGCTCTCATTTCTTCTACATTGGCATACAGATTGACAGAGGCAAGTTCCATCACGGTTGAGCCGTTTTTTACGTTAGGGCTTTCACTGACGATAGTTTTGATGGCTTCTTGCTCTATCTTACGAAACCATCCCTGTAATGCCATGGTGATCTCGTCTGCTGGTGCTGTATTCAGGACTTCAGGGGCTACCCTGATATCTTTTGCTGTAGCACGGTAATATTTTTCGAGGATACCTCCCTTTTCTCGCGTTTCTACCAGTCTGATGACTCCAATGCGCTCAAGCGCATGGACGTGATAGTGCGTTTTCGCAGACGTTTCGCCCAGCACTTCACCGATTTGTGTCGTTGTCATAGCCATATGGGCAAGTAGCTCGATGATGCGCAAACGTAGCGGATCAGAGATCGTTTTGACCTGTTCTATCGAGGTCAGTGTATAGGTTTCCTGGATGTCTTTCATTTTTTTTCTCGATCAAAAAAATTTTATCGGTCAAATTTATTATAATGACTAAATTTATTGTTGTCAAGGGAATGGTTGTTCAGGCATGCGGTTAAAAGCTATTTTGCGGCTGGTGACAGTTTATATGTATGCAGTCCCAAAAAATGAGTAGTAATATACAAGACAACTTACGTAGAAAGAATGTATAATAGCTACATGTTCTGTTTTTCATTAGCATAGAGTGGAAGGCTTGTTGGAATGCTAACAAGGGATTTTTTTCTCGGTGTTCTTATTTTTGTTTTATCTGTTTTTGTCGTGTATCTTCTTCAGGCTTATCATTTGTTGTTTGCGATGCGCTACATTATTGCGATTGAGGCCATCTTATGCGCGTTGACGTTTGGTGCTGAGGCCTGGCAGTGTGATGTTCCCTGGCGTGGTAAAAGCAAATTATTCTTAAGTCTCTTCCCATTTATCTGCGTGCTTTTGCTGCTTTTGCCATTTTCGCCCCTGACTTATTTTCCTCCTGAAAATCAGACGGTTGATGTGTTGAACACCATCGGTATGGTGTGGGAGGCTGGATGTGGTTGCCTCTTGCTCTGCTTCACAACCTTTTTTGCGATCAAGGTGCAGAAGTTTTTCACCGAGGTGGCCTCGGTAGAAGTGCTCCATTTCCAGGAATGACTGAGTAGCGTCGCACGCTCGCGTGCGATGTCCCTGGAACTCGTACGAGACAGTTGGATCTCGGCGTGCCACGCGGGCGTGCCTGATCGTACGTCGAGTGGACATCGCACGCGAGCGTGCGACGCTACTTTTGGTCGCAGATTAGTCGGCCCTTTATCCTCAGTGGATCGGTTCTGGTGATGCATTGGGAGCTTTTTCGTGGAGGGAGAGATGTTGTTCCTCCAAATCTAAATCTTGCTCCATCTTGTGGAAAACTTCATCATTGATTTCTCCGGTTGCACGCAATCTGATCAAGGTGCTGCGCTCTTCCTGATGTATCTCTTGCAGGATATGATGGAAGTTGGCGCGGAATTTATGATTTTTTTGTTTGTCGAAATCATCGGCCTTACTTTGTTCAACCATGGCGAGTTTCTTTTCGTAGTAGGTACTGAGATTTGTCATATACTTCTGTATCTCTTCATCCTCGTCCTCTTCATCGTTAATTTCTCTTTGGAGCTCATCCAACTTCAGGAGAGCCGCTTGCGTCGAAGCTGTGATGGCTATCCTTGTTTCTATTTTGACGCTGGGATCGTCGCTCACCTTGAGCCATTGGATCAGGGGTCCTAAGGTGAGCCCCTGGACAAGTAGCGTGAAGAGGATGACTCCAAAGGTCAGAAAGATCAGTAAATCTCGGGCCGGAAACGGTTGCCCGGCGCTAATAATGACTGGAATTGCCAGCGCAGAGGCGAGCGAGACGCCACCACGCATTCCAGACCAGCCGACGACCATTGCGTAGCGCCAGCTAATGCCGCGTTGTATTTGAGGATTGTAACGATGCAAGAAACGTACGAATGAGACGGTGGCGAATGACATCCCTATCCGTACCAGGGTGATGGCCAGGCTGACCAGGACAATATATGTGATGATCGAGAGTAATGTGTAGTGAGATAAGATGACTAGCAAGCTCTGTAATTGAAAACCGATCAACAGAAATATGAAGCTGTTGAATATAAAGGTGAGCAGATTCCAGAATGCATTGGCCTGGAGTCGTGTTTCGGAGGAGAAGAAGGTAGCCGATTGCCTACCCAGATAGAGTCCCTCTGCGACCACTGCCAGTACTCCAGAGACTCCCAGCGTTTCCGCCAGCAGATAGGCCGCAAATGGCGTGATAGCTGTAATAATGATCTGGCTGGTGGTATCGTTGAGCTGCGTATGTAACCAGGATACGCAGATGGCGATCCCCAATCCAATGAGCAATCCTCCCACACTGACGATGACGAATTCCATACTGGCCGAGGCGAGCGAAAAGCTGCCGGTTACGGTTGCGCTAATGGCAAAGCTATATGCCACCAGACCTGTAGCATCGTTGACCAGGCTTTCTCCCTCGATAAGGGAGGCGATGCGGTTAACAAGTCCTTGTTTGCCAATAATGGCGCCAGCGGCAACGGTATCTGTGGGGGAGACCACCGCACCGAGGACAAAGGCAACCGGCCATGGGATGCCGGGGATACAGGTATGGACCAGAATGGCCACGACTATCATCGTTACCAGCACGAGTCCAATCGCCAGGATTAAGATGAGGTTTATCTCCTGACGGAAATTACGCCAGGAAGTCCTCCATGCCGATGAATAGATGAGTGGTGGCAGGAATAATACCAGGATCAGGTCAGGCTTTAACTCGATGCTGGGTAAGCCTGGGATGAAGCCTAGAATACCTCCTCCTAGCACCAATAGTACAGGATATGGTATGCTTAGACGAGCAGCCGTTGTTGCCAAGAGCACAGTTGCTATGAGTAGCAGTAATATAAAGAGAACTACTTGATCTAAAGCCAAAAGCTACGCTCCTTTTACATCTACCGCAGCGAAGTACTTTGCCCTTTATCAACATCGAACTGCACTGAGATTCTTCTCAAGCTGTGCTTTCGAGGCTTTTTATCCGCTACGCCTGGGACATATCTTACAAAGAATTTTATTATATCTCACCCTGACTATTTTTGAAGTCCAACGGTTATCATACCGGATTGGTTGAAACGAATTGCCAATCGATGTTGCTGTGGCTTTTGTTTTTGACGTATGTTGTTTTGCTGACGATGATTATATGTACGCATTCCTCTCTGATGAAACTTGTTCGTTTGTGTGGAACGTGTATCATAAATACATGAGTCTAGCTGCCGTGAAAGAGAATAATTAGGTATATGACTATAACCACAAAGCCGCGCGTGCTTCCAGAGAGCGATACGGTTGCGATAAGTGCAGATCGTCTGATCATTGCGACGAATCGAGGTCCTGTTGAGTACGATAAACGGAAAGACGGAAAGCTGAAATCGCGTCGAGGTTCGGGAGGAGTGGTCACGGCACTGACCGGGACTGTGCGTCATATGAACGCGACCTGGGTGGCTTTGGCAATGACCGATGGTGATCGTGAGGCGCTCAAAGAGGCTGAAGATGGAGTGCTTTCATCTCCTATACCTGATATTCGTGTCCGCCTACGCTATGTAGCAGTCTCGAAGTCCGCATATCACAAACATTACGATATGATGAGTAATCGCGTACTCTGGTTTACGCAACATTATATGTTGGAACAGGCTGAAGATGCCTTTACTTCAGAGAAGATGCTGGACGCCTGGGAGAATGGCTACACCAGGGTGAACCAGGCGATTGCGGATGCCATCAATCTGGAGATAGAACAGGGATCTGGCAAAGCTCTGGTGATGTTGCACGATTATCATTTTTATTTAGTTTCAAGGATGATTCGCGAACGCAATCCAGACATTACCATCCAGCAATTCATCCATATCCCCTGGCCTGAGAGCCGCTATTGGGCCTCCTCGCTGCCCACCGATATCACCAGAGCTATACATGAGGGTCTGCTCGGCAATGATATTCTGGGATTCCAGACACGCTCGGATGCCAGAAATTTCTTCGAAGGTGTACAGAGTCTGCTTGAGGATGTCGATATCGACCGCGAGCAAGGATCGGTCTCCTGGCATGGACACACTACCTTTATTCGCGATTATCCCATCTCCATCTCCGTTGACGACGAACGCCGTCAGATTGCCTCGACGGCTGGCAAGCGAGCCAGTGAGAAGATCAAACCCCTGCTGAATAAATATACCATTATGCGCGTAGATCGCGTGGAACCGACAAAAAATATCGTCCAGGGTTTTCTGGCTTTTGAGACGCTCCTGGAACAGCATCCAGAACTACAAGGGCAGGTAAACTTTATTGCTTTTTTGATCCCCTCACGTCAATCGTTGCCCATGTATCGTCGCTATCACGAAGAGATGATGAAAGTAATTGAGGATATCAATCAGAAGTATCAGCGTGATGATTGGTTGCCTATCCGCGCCTTTGTGCAAAATGATCGCGTGATGGCGCTGGCAGCCCTCCAATTTTACAGTGCCCTTCTTGTCAATTCACTCATCGACGGCATGAATCTGGTGGCGAAAGAGGGTGCAGCTGTGAACACAAATGATGGCGTGATCGTACTCTCGCGTACCAGTGGTGCCTTTCAGCAACTTGGCGATGCCTCCATCTCCATCTCACCGGCCGACCGCGTAGAGACGGCTGATGCGCTCTATAATGCCCTGACGCTGCCCATAGAGGAGCGCAAGAAATTAGCGCAGCGTGCCCGTCAAGAAGTAGAACAGAATAATCTGCATCATTGGATCACCCAGCAAGTCGATGATATAAATAATCTCTTGCAGACCCGCTGACGTTTCTGTTGACAAAGTGCGCATTGTTCTTTATGCTTGATGGATAATAGAAGTTCTGTTATGTTTCTATTGACACTTGCACAGGGAGCATATGCATGTTTGAGCCATTACGTTTTAATAAACTCCTCAAAGCTGTACCGGGCCTCAGTCACCTTCAAATGACGCCGAAGGCGGCGCATCATGCGAAGTCGCGCATCTACGAACAGATTGATGTTGATAAAGTGCAGAAGTCGGGACATGGTGGTAAAGAGACGCATCATGTCCATGAAGATATCGTCAAAGAGGTGCGTGTCGACACGCATAAGGCCACGGCAACGCATGCGGCTCGCAAAAGCATTACCGAAGATATCAAGGTGAAGAAGGTTGAAAGCGTCAATGGGAAAGAGGTTGGGACCACCGAGACGCTGACTCACGTGCATGCCACAGTCTTTGGCGTTGCTGAGATTGAGATGACACCACCTCATCCGCCACGCGAAGACACGCCTCTCTACGTCAGGACGCATAATCATCTCGTCAATAAATTGGACTCACCCTGTGCCATCTGTGGAGTACGTAAGTCAACTCTAGATAATCCCAGGGAAAATCCCTTTAAAGCCCAGGCCATGGAAACGCATCATTATCCAGTCGAGCGTAGCCTCTTGAATGCTTGCGACCCTAAAAAAATCCATATTGCCTTTGCGCAGGTGAAAGATCACCAGACCCTGGAAGAATTCATCGATTCGGAAGCGAATATCATGGTCTTATGCGATATTCATCATCGCCATCCGCACTATGGCATTCATCATCTGCTCGCCCAGGACTTTTTCATCCAGCCCTATCTCTTTGGCGGCTATCAGGTTGTGGCCGACGAAGATGAGCAGCAGAAAGTGCTGGCCTCCAATGAGCGCGTGATTCAAAGGCATACGCAAAAAAAATAAAAAATAGCGTCGTACGCTTGCGTACGATGTCCCACTTGACGTACGATCAGGCAGGCCAGCGTGGTGCGCCGAGATCCTGCTGGCTCATACGAGCTACTGGGACATCGTACGCAAGCGTACGACGCTACTTTGGTTAATCGAGATAATCTTGCAAATGATGTGTATAGCTCAACTGACGAAGCTTGCGTAGTGCCTTCGCCTCGATTTGTCGAATGCGCTCACGTGTGACATTAAAGGTCTTGCCCACCTCTTCGAGAGAATGGCTCTGACCATCAACGAACCCAAAACGAATCTGAATAATTTTGCGCTCACGCTCGGATAGATTATCCAACACCTTATTGATCTGCTCTTTGAGCAACTGGCGATCTGCGCCTTCTGTTGGTGTGGTTGTGGTCTCATCTTCGACGTAGTCGCCCAGATTCTTATCGCTGTCCTCGCCGACTGGAGTCTCCAGACTGACGGGCCTCTGGTTGACATGGATAATCTCCAGCACCTTCTCGGTCGAGATACCCATCTTTACTGCGATCTCTTGCGGCGTTGGCTCGCGTCCCAGCTCCTGTACCAGGCTGCGGCTGACACGGCCCATGCGATTGATCGTTTCTGCCAGATGGACAGGGAGGCGTATCGTCCGTGCCTGATTGGCGATTGAGCGGCTCACTGCCTGCCGAATCCACCACGTGGCATAGGTACTGAACTTATAGCCCTTGGTATAATCGAACTTATCGACGGCCCCGATCAAGCCAGTATTGCCCTCTTGAATTAAATCCTGGAGGGATAATCCACGGCCGGTATATTTCTTGGCCACACTGACGACCAGTCGCAAATTTGCCTCAATCAGATGGCGATGCGCCTCATCTGATTTGTCCATAATGTGACGATCGGGCTGAATATTTAAGTAGCGGGCACGCTCTACCTCAAGCTTACCTCGCTCGATAGCTTGTGCCAGACGAACCTCTTCTGCTGCAGTCAGCAAAGGAGCGCGACCGATCTCGCGCAAGTACATCGCGACCGAATCATCGACGTCGCTCGTGCCCGCGATCAGGATCTCATGCTCCTTATTTGTATCGCCAGCCTCTATATCTTCGATATCCTCGTCCTCCTCCTCGTCCTCTTCCACAAACGTCTCGCTATCTGTAGCCTGACCATGAATATCGTCAATTACATCGTACTCTGAAGCTATTGGCAAGGTATCCATGCCAAACGGAAGCGTTGCCTGGTATCTGTCTGTATCTTGTTCTTTTAGCATAGTCACCATAGGAATCTCCATTATAGAATAATTACTACTCAAATAAATACACGGGCATGCGACATTCAAGCCAGATAATCTGGGTGGACACGCTCAGCTGCTGGTATGTATGATAGACGACCGACACTGAGAAAAACTTAAAGGTGCGATCCAAATGGCGGCTTTTACCGCTATCGAGATCAGATAAATGAACGAGAGTAGTCGGGGAAATTCTGGAGTATGCTGCCAACAAGTGTGCCTGTCCTATAAGTAGAGGCAGTATGCATCTCAAAGTACTATCGATTATGATAACAGAATAAATTGCTTTGCTATTCCCATTCTCTACCTCAGTCTATAAATTGGAAAACCTTCGGGCATCTCAATATGTTACCACTGCTCGCGCAGGGAATATACGCAACAAGAATGATCGTCACGACGCTCATTTTTTGAAAAGGTCGATAGCGCTGGCTTCGAATGTGACAAACACTTTACGAATTATACCATATACCACTGTTTGTATGCTTGTAGAATCGCCATGACTGTGAGTTTTGGGCTATTAAGTTGCAATTTTGTGGTAATGGTGTCTATATCAGCCTCCCTATCAGCATGATTTTTCGGCCCGATGCTGCCCTTGCGGGCTGAAAAGATGGCCGCTTATTTTGTGATCGGTCGACACGCTGCACTTTCAACGTAACTTTTCTGGTATAATACGTTACAGCACCAGTAAGACGTAAAATGTAGTGCTATTATTCTATTATAGTGTATGTAAATAATACCCAGGTTCCAGGTATAAGAGATGGAGAGATTTTGCTATGAGCGAAAATTTCAGTGATCATGCAGCCAGTCGGCGTTTCGGTGTTGAGCGTCCAGATCCACAGGGGAGCGAAATCAATCGCCTCCACAGTAGCGTTGCTACCCAGCCATTTCGACCATTGCCTGCGCCCACGGGTGCTGCTCCCTATCATGTGGAGCTGGAAAACATCCTACCGGCATCAACTATGCAGAGTATCCTGGCAGCTAAAAAGATGGTTTTCCATACGATCGGCGACACCGGCGGTGTGAAGAATCCGGCGGATCAACAATTGGTCGTGTCGCATATGGAGCATGATCTTGCGGCTCCCAATCTTGCTGACCGACCAGCTTTTTTCTATCATCTGGGCGACGTCGTTTATTATTATGGTGAAGAAAGCCAATATTATCCCCAGTTTTACGAACCTAATGCGCATTACTCAGCTCCCATCTTTGCCATTCCGGGCAACCATGATGGAGACCTGATCGATCAATCTGTGCCCTCGCTGCAGGCGTTTGTCGCCAACTTTTGTACCAAAGAGCCTCAAATTGCCACCGCGTCCGGAGACGCACCACGCGATACCATGACGCTTCCCAATGTCTACTGGTCTCTTAACACGCCATACGCCACCTTTATTGGGCTCTACACAAACGTCCCTGAAGGCGGTTCGCTTGACGCTACGCAGATTGCCTGGTTCCACAATGAATTGAAACAGGCCCCTAAAGACAAAGCACTGATCGTTGCCATGCATCATCCTATCTACTCAGCAGACAGTCATCATTCTGGGAGTAAGTACATGGAAGGCATCCTCGACTCCGCCATGGATGCCACTGGACGTATCCCTCATCTTGTCCTTACCGCACACGTGCATAATTATCAACGCTTTACGCGCGAGTATAAAGGAACGACAATTCCCTATCTGGTTGCAGGATCGGGTGGATATTGGAATCTTCACTTGATGCTGGCCACGATTAGAAATCCCACCACGCCCATCCAATTTCCCTACCAGTTGCCAGATCGTCCCGATGTCAGCCTGCAAGCCTTTAGCGATACCCGCCATGGCTATCTCAAGATGACAGTTACGCCTGACGCCATCCAGGGTGAATACTATACGGTTCCTCGTTCACACGAGTCCTGGAGCGCTCCTGCCGCCCTGTTTGATCAATTCTCCATCCCACTCTCGCAGGCGCGCTAAGATGGCTCTCAGGCTTATCTCATATGTACGTATAGGATATTGGTTCCGACACTCTTTCTCGTCCGAAGGCTTGGGGTGATACGTTAAAGAAGTACACAACGGCAATTGCGCGTGTGATGAAGATAGATTGTGTTGGAGGCAACATTATGTCAATACAAGTAGTCACTGTCGCGAGAGATTATGGGAGTGGTGGTGGTGAGATCGCTCGCTTGCTGGCGACAAAATTAGGTTGGCATCTGTTTGATCGGCAGGTGGTGAGCAGTGTGGCGCAAAAGTTGGGCATCTCGGAGGATGCAGCGGCGGCTCGCGATGAGCATGCCGATAGTTTTGTACAGCGTATCCTGGATGCGATGCAATTTAGTGGTCCTGTCTACGCGCCGATCATTATGCCTGAGACAGAGACTCCAGTGGTGATCGGTGCCAGGCAGTATCATGAGGCTCTACGACAGGAGTTGCTGGCGGCTACGGAGATTGGAAATGTGGTGATTGTTGGCCGAGGGGCGCAGATCCTGTTGGCTTCACGTCGTGACGTCTTGCGTGTGCATATTGTCGCTCCGCTTGAACAACGCATTGCCTATGTGATGCAGCGCGAGAACCTGGATAAAGCTGGTGCGCAGGCTCGTATTGAGCAAAAAGATCAGAGTCGCCGCCGCGACATTAAAGAGCAATATCATCGCGATCCCGATGATGCACAGATCTATGATCTTACTATCAATACTGGTGTCCTTGATTTGAACAGCGTGATAGATCTGATTCTCCTGGCCTTAGAGCGTAAGGAGCAGCGCTTGACGGTGCCAGAGGAGAATCTGGGTCCCAAACAGGGCCTCTCCTCCTATCCGGGTCTGTCAGACGTTCCCGCAACGGAGTAAGGCACAAAAGATTGTCATCAGTAAAGGAGCTCTCTGGAATACGCGTCCAGAGAGCTCCTTTATGTGCGGCGGTTGCATACGGATGATAGCGCAGACTTTACTACTTACGGTTCATCTTCAGGCATTTCTCGTTCGTCGGTATCGGTATCGGGTGCGGCCGTCTCTTCGAGTAGGACTTCGGGAACATAATTCTCAACAGGAGCCTGCGCATTCTTTTCTATATGACTCCGCTGGCGATCGAGCCAATTGAGAAGATCCAATGCCTCTTGTGGCGTGAGCGTCTGTCGGACGCCTTCTCCTGTGATAGCAAGCATACCTTGCTCATGAAGTTCCACAAAATGTTTTCCCAGATCGCGTGTGCTCACTGTATTATCCTTCCTAATAGATCAGAAAGTGTGAAAAATAAATAGCTACGAAGAGATCTACTTCACCTCTTTATAAGGTCGCTATATTTCCTATTATACGTTTGTCTCCGCGTATTTGCTACAATTTCTCTTGGCTGTACGGCCTGGAATAATATTTGTGACTTGTTCGTTATCAATCACAACTGGCAATCCTCTATGGAGAATGCCAAATATGGAAAACATCGTGCGCTACCCCTGTTCACAAACGAGAATTAGCAGTAAAATGAAACGAGTGCCAGTTCCGGGAATATTGGAAGAGTGGATGGTGTTTTAACCAGTACAATCCGTATCGTAGCAAACAAACATTGTAGGTAGCGAGCTATTTCGTGAAGAAATATAGCAGTTTGGCAATCTTTTAGAAAGACTGCCAGATAGGGAATAAAAATCGTCTCGGCATCGTTTTATTAGGTAAGTAAGCAATAAGATGACGCGAGTGCTAAAAAAGCAAATCCCCAGGACTCGCCACCGTTGCAATGCTTTATGGATCATCACGCGGAGATCATCACTGGATGGTTTCCAATGGACATAAAGAATGAGGAGCATAAAAATACATGAAGTGTGAACGCTGTCAGAAGAACCCGGCTCAAGTTCGCGTAGAGGCAATGGTAAACGGACGCCGTGAATCCCATTTCCTGTGCCAATCCTGTGTCGAAGAAGTAATGGACACGATGAACCAGATGGGCGGCTTCGGTGATTCAGAAGTACCCGGTGCTCCATCTCCTTTTGGCTTTACATCAAATAACAATAATACCTTAGGTTCAGCGTCTCGTGCAGGTGGAGTAAACACTGCGACGGCTGAGAAGCAGACCAAGCAGAGTAAGACTCCGACGCTTGATCAATATGGACGCGATCTGACCTCAGACGCGGCCGAGGGCAAACTCGATCCCGCTGCGGGACGTGAGCGTGAGCTTCGTCGCATGATCACCATCCTGGGACGTCGCCAGAAGAACAATCCAGTCTTAATCGGGGAGCCCGGTGTTGGTAAGACTGCTATCGTTGAAGGATTGGCTCGCAAAATCGTGTCTAACGAGGTTCCTGCGACCTTGCGTGGCAAGCGTGTCGTATCGCTAAACATGGGTAGCATGATTGCCGGCGCCTCATTCCGAGGACAATTCGAGCAGCGTATCAAATCCATTCTGGAAGAACTACGTAACGCTCCTGAGATTATCCTGTTTATCGATGAGCTGCATACTGTGGTGGGTGCCGGTGCCTCTGAAGGCTCGGTGGGTGCTGCTGATATGATTAAACCTGCTCTGGCTCGTGGCGAGTTACGCTGTATCGGCGCAACCACGCTGGATGAGTATCGTAAACATATCGAGAAAGATGCTGCTTTAGAGCGTCGTTTCCAGCCTGTGAAGGTCGATGAGCCATCCGAAGAGGAAGCCATCGAGATGCTGAAATTGCTGCGACACAATTATGAGTTGCATCATGGAGTCAGTATCACGGACGAGGCGATCGAAGCCGCCGTCAAGTTGTCGAATCGTTACATCAACGATCGCTTCTTGCCAGACAAAGCCATCGACGTGATGGACGAGGCTGGTTCCGCTTTGATGCTCGATGCCTCCGAGAGGGGTCTGATTAGTCCCTCTACTCTGGAGAAAGAGCTGGCCGATCTGCAACAGCAGAAAGAAGCTGCCGCAGAAGCTGAAGATTATGAGCAAGCTGCCAAACTTCGTCAGCAAGAGCTGGTCACTCTGCAGAAGTTAGAGCGAGCGCGTAGCCAGAGCGATCAGATGGTCTCCCTGCTGGTAACTCCAGAGCAGATTGCCAAAGTTGTGGAGATGTGGACCGGTGTTCCCGTAAGCCAGATGCTGGATAGCGAGCGCACAAGTCTCCAGAGCCTCGAAACGGATCTGCGCGCCAGAGTTGTTGGCCAGGACGAAGCGATCAGCGCCGTGGCGCGCTCTATCCGCCGTTCGCGAGCTGGATTGAAAGATCCTAATCGCCCAATTGGATCGTTCCTGTTCTTAGGACCAACCGGTGTCGGTAAGACCGAACTGGCGAAGGCGATCGCCGCCGAACTCTTCGGGGGCGAGGATCACATGATCCGACTGGATATGTCGGAGTACATGGAGCCACATACCGTCTCGCGTCTGTTTGGTAGCCCTCCCGGATACGTTGGCCATGATGATGGCGGACAGCTCACCGAGCAGGTACGTCGTCGACCATACAGCGTTATCCTACTGGACGAGGTTGAGAAAGCTCATCCCGAAGTCTTCAACTCACTGTTGCAGATCATGGATGATGGACGCTTGACCGATGGACAGGGTCGCACGGTAGACTTTAAGAACACGATTGTGATCATGACCAGTAACGCTGGAAGCTCTGATCTCAAGCGAGCTGTTAACATAGGCTTCACCACGAAAAAGGGTGACGATGCTCGCAGCGAGCAGTTCGAGATCATGCGCTCCAAAGCCATGGAGGGATTGAAGCGGGCGTTCCGACCGGAGTTCATCAACCGGATCGATCAGATTGTGGTCTTCCACAGCCTGGGCCGAGAGGAACTGTATCGCATCGTTGATCTGATGGTTGCTCAAGTGCGCACGCGCTTGCAGGAGCAGAGGATCGAACTGGTTGTCAGTGACGAAGTGCGCGACTTCTTATTGGAGGTCGGCTTCGACGAAGAGTATGGAGCTCGTCCATTGCGCCGAGCTATCCAGACCCACATCGACGACGCGCTGGCAGATGCCATCCTCGATGGTGCTGTTGCCAGCGGACAACAGGCAATCCTGAGCATGGACGAGGGCAAGATCGTTGTTCAGTCTCAAGAGAGGGTGCAGGCATAAGCATCCACGTTTAAGATCGTCATACAGAAGGGAGGCTCGTTGCTTAATTGCGACGAGCCTCTCTTTTTGCGTTTTTATTTAAAAATATGCCATTGATCATCTTTGCTTGTCAGTATGAAGACGCTTGTAGGATAGGAAAAAAATCCTTGTTATTTGGTCCATTTTTGATGAACTGGTCGTTTTTTGTTAATATACTTTTGATGAAATAATAATTTCTCCGAATATACTTGTGCGGAAGTAAAAAAGCCAACGAAAAGGGATTAAATGCGCTGTATCAATCATAGTGGACGCAGCATATAAAGGAATATCAGTGAAAAACGACGAACAGCAATTACCGCAGGGGCCAAAGCCTCAGCAGCCACCATATCAAGGCTGGTCATATGATCAACAACAGCCAAAGGTGTCGCCCCCGCTCGGGCCGCCACATCCTGGTCCATATGCAAATTATCCCGCTCGACCAGCGGGGGCACCATTTGAGCAATCGGGTGCGGGCTTGCCGCCAGCCGCATATAATCCTGATCTCACGATGAACATGGGTGGTTCACTTGGCTACACTCAGGGACTACAGCACAACGCGATGAATATCGCACAGCCCTCTCAATCCTTGCCACGCATACGTCAGGAGCGCTTGCAGCAGCTGCGCCAGGAGCGTTTACGTCGTCAGGGTGGGCAAGCGGTTGGGAGCGTCTCCATGCCGGGCTTGCCAGACGGCAAGCACACGCTGCCTCCCAGGCCACCGTTTGAGTCACCTGGAGGTCCTGCGATTACTCCCGTGAGAGCGTCCACGGTGGCACCGGCGGATTGGTCATCTGCCAGCAGCCGTACGAAATCAGGAGCACTGCTACCCAACGGCAGGTTACAACGCTCAGCCGCACCTGCTCAGGATACCGCATCGATCCAGCGCGTCAGGATGGGACGTGTCTCCACTTTAATTAGCGGCGCTTTTATGCTCAGTAGCATCCTGGGACTGGTTCAGACGTTTCTTTTTACCTATATTTTCGGTCGCTCCGCATCAGGAGAAGCTTATTTACAGGCGTATCTTATCCCCAATCTGATCTACACGGTGATCTCTGGAGGAGCACTGGGCTCTGCCTTTATTCCTGTCTTTACGATGTACTCAGAGAAAAATAAGGATGATAAGACGGCCTGGCATGTGGCGAGTAGCACCTTGAATCTCTCCAGCGCAATTATGATTGTGCTGGCGATTGTCATGATCTTTCTTGCTCCTGTCCTGGTACCGCTCTACAGTAAACCCAACGAGGTTGCGCTGATTGTGACTCTGACGCGTATTATGCTCATCCAGGCGGTTGTGCTCGGATCGGGCGTGATCGTTGGTGCGATCTTAAATACAAAGCAGGATTTTACGCGCACTGCTCTTGGAACTGTACTGTATAATGTGGGCTTGATTTTCGGTCTGATCATCGGCTTCTTTCTGACCTTTCATGCTTCTCAGTCAAGCTCACCCTCTAATGTCGCCGTGTATGCAGCCACCTGGGGTGTTGTGCTTGGTGCCATCTTACAGGTAGGAGTACAAATCCCCGGCCTCTTCAAGGTCGACATGCAGTATAGTTTTGTTTTTGACTGGAAGCATCCGGGTGTGCATAAGATCGTTCGCCAGATGATTCCGCGTGTGATTAATGCCATGATGCTCTCGTTCAGCACAGCGGTGGATCGCTATCTCCTCTCCTTTCTCGTCGCCAATGTACTGAACTCATACATGCAAGCTTTCTCCATCATGGTCATGCCGATCACCCTCTTCGGTTCATCGGTCTCCACGGCAGCCTTCCCGACTATCGCCAGCTACGTCGCCAAAGGACGGCTTGAGCGTGTGCGTACCATCATCATGGAGACGCTACGCGGCATCCTCTTTTTGATAATTCCTTCCAGTGTCGGACTCGCCGTCCTATCGTTTCCCATCGCGCAGGCGTTGCTAGAACATGGAAATTTTGATTACATCGCGACACAATACTCCTCAGTGGTCCTGCTCTTTTTTGCCATCGGTGTACCAGCTCAAGCAGCCATCGAGATCCTCACGCGTTCCTTCTACGCCTTGCAGGATAGTAAGACGCCTGTCATCATCAGCGTGATCCAGTTTATTATCAAAATTGCTCTGAGCTTGATTCTTATCAACCTGGCAGTTTTCGGCGTCCAATGGGGCATGGGAGCTTTGGCTCTCTCCACATCCATCGCGGCCACGCTTGAGGCTCTGGCCCTGTTTATTCTGCTGTATCAACGCCTCGAAGGATTTGACTTACAGCCGTTCCTGCGCTTCTTTGGACGTGCCTTCATGGCATCGGGAGCGATGGGCATCGTCTTATTCTTAATGCGCCTCATCCTTGACCGTATCATCGATACTACCAGCATGCCACGTCTGGAGATTGGTGGCATTTTCCAGGCTCTGATTAAACTGCTGATCGAATTGGGTTTTGGCTCGGCAGCATTCCTGGTCGCCGCTCGCCTGCTCAAGATGGAGGAAATGAATTCTGGCCTGGTACGTCGCGTGCTCAATATGCTCAAGATTCCCTGGCTTTAGATCCGTGCTTTTGTATTCACCCGCTCACCAACGTAGCGTCGCACGCTCGCGTGCGATGTCCCTGTAACACGTATGAGACAGCAGCATCTTGGCGAGCCACGCTAGGGAGCCTGATCGTACGTCGAGTGGGACATCGCACGCGAGCGTGCGACGCTACGTCATCGCTTCGCTCGACTTTCTCTCTTTCCAAAACACATCCCATGGGATATACTTGAGGGAACAATATTATCGAATAAAGCATCAAATTGCTGCTAGGGGAGTCTGAAGACTGAGAAGTGGACGTATGTAAGCGTCCCTGACCCTATGAACCTGATCTGGATGATACCAGCGGAGGGAAGTAGCACGTATCTATCTCATCACCGTTTGTCTGTGCCAGAACTATGAACAGGCAGGTTGTGCGTGATTGGCAGGTCGTGGCCGCTACCCTCCAAGGGTAGCGGCTTTTTCTATGCCTATCGTCGATATGGATAAGAGAGACTATTTCCTGGCAGGCAGTCGTGGCGTGGCTAGCTGTCCAGGGATATTGAAGATCTTACGAGGTGTCTGATGGATGCTGTTCACGTGGATAGTTCTGCGCTGGCAAAATTATCCGTGATGGGTGTTACGAAAATATATCAGGAGGGGAAGCGTCAGGTTGAAGCGCTGGCGTCCATTGATCTGACGATTGCTCCGGGAGAGTTTGTCTCTATCATTGGACCAAGCGGCTGTGGTAAGAGCACGCTTTTCAATATTATCGCTGGTGTGGAGTCGCCGACGGCTGGAGTATTGGTCATCGATGGCGATCAAGCCGGCGAGCGAGCCGGAAAAGTTGGCTATATGCCGCAGCAGCCTCTGCTGTTGCCCTGGCGTACGGTGGAGGAGAATGTGCTGCTGGGTTTGGATATCCGGCACGTTCCGCGCAAGGAGGGACAAAGACAGGCTCATGATTTATTAAAGCGTTTTGGCTTGCTCGAATTTGCGGAGAGCTATCCATCGGCCTTATCGGGAGGGATGCGCCAGCGCATCGCCTTGCTGCGCACGGTCTTATTTAACTCTTCATTTCTTCTCCTGGATGAGCCTTTCGGCGCTCTTGACGCTTTGACGCGTATCAAGTTGCAGATCTGGCTCCTCGACGTCTGGCAGAGTTTCCATTCCAGCGTTCTATTTATCACCCACGATGTGCGCGAGGCTATTCTACTCTCTGATCGTATCTATGTCATGAGTGCTCGTCCAGCCTCGATTGTACGCGTCATCGACGTCGACCTGCCGCGCCCCAGGAAGCAGGAGGATCTCGCCACGGCACGAGCGATCCAGCTGGAGCAAGAGTTGCTCTCGCTGCTCATTGAGGAGCAGTCGCTATGACGCTCAAACGGATTGCAGGTTTTGGACCGGCCTTTGTGCTGGCCGTGACGCTTTTTGTGCTCTGGGAACTTGTCGTGAAGACGCAACTGGTTGCCAGTAACTTATTGCCTACTCCTGTTTCTATCGTACGGGCGTTGATCGACAATTGGAATGTACTCTCTGTACACACGCTACAGACGACGCTAGAGACCGTGTTGGGACTGGCTGTGGCAACTATCCTTGGATTGCTCCTGGCCGTCCTGATCGATCTCTCACTGTGGCTGAGACGTGCATTTTATCCACTCCTGATCATCTCGCAGACAATTCCTATGGTGGCGCTGGCTCCTCTGCTGGTGATCTGGTTTGGCTTCGATCTGGCACCCAAAGTGATCGTTGTCACGCTGTATTGCTTCTTTCCTATCGCCGTGGCCTGTGCCGATGGTCTGGCAAGTACCGATGGCGATCTGATGAAGCTGTTGCATAGCATGAAGGCAACGCGCTGGCAGACGCTCTGGCTGGTACGCTTACCTGGAGCAATGCCCTCCTTCTTCTCCGGCCTGCGTATTGCTGCTACCTACAGTGTCACTGGAGCCATCGTTGGCGAGTACGTGGCGGCGCAGCAAGGACTCGGCATCTATATGGAGCTGGCATCGCGTTCGGATGCGATTGTGCTTGTTTTTGCGGCTATTGTTGTTACCGCCATCTTGAGCCTGTTGCTCTTCGGACTGGTTTCTCTGCTTGAGAGTATCGCTTTACCGTGGTATCGACGCAGAGTGCAGAAGTAATCTCACCATTTATTTATGGAGGCAAACATTATGAAATCCCGTGCTCGTATCTTTTTAACGCTGGGGATTCCTGTTCTCATCATTTTAATCATCGCTGGTATCTATCTCGTGCAGCAGCGCGGAAGCGCGGCCAATACAGCGTCACAGGCAACGTCCAACAAGCCGCTCACGACCGTGACGCTGGCCCTGGATTGGACTCCCAATACCAATCATACGGGCTTGTATGTGGCACAGTACAAAAAGTGGTATGCCCAGGAAGGGATCGATTTGAAGATCCTCCCGTACTCTTCGAACGTCACTCCTGACGTCCTGGTCAACTCGGGCAAAGCCGATGTCGGTATCAGCTCGACAGAATCGATCGTGGCCGACGCCGCTGCTGGCCAGCCTGTCGTCTCAATCGCAGCTATCTTGCAGCACAACACATCATCGCTGGCGGTGCTGGCGGACTCCGGTATTAAAACTCCACGTGACCTGGATGGTAAGACCTATGGAGCTTTCGGAGCACCGTATGAAAGCGCGGTTGTCAGCCAAATTATCCAGAAAGCTGGCGGCAAAGGCACTTTTAAGAGCGTCACCTTGAACATCGATACCTTACAGGCCTTGAAGAATCACAGCATCGATTTTGCCTGGATCTTTGATGGAGCTGAAGGTATCCAGGGTCAAGACGAAGGCATCAAACTAAAAACGTTCCCCATCATCGACTTTGGCATCCCGGACTACTACACACCGACCCTGGTCACCAGCTCCAAAGAGATCAAAAGCAGCCCTGATCTGCTTAAACGCTTTATGGCAGCGACTACACGTGGTTACGAATATGCCCGCCTTCATCCCGAAGAATCGGCTCAGATATTGATTGCAGCCACACCCAAAGGAACCTTTAGCGATACGAAATATGTCGTGGACAGTCAGACGTATCTCAGCCCGCGCTACGCCGATACCGGACGTAAATGGGGCCTTCAGGATGCGGCCGCCTGGCATGGCTATCCCCAATTTATTCTCGACAAAGGCGGCGTACAAAATGCCGAGGGCAAAGTGGTGAAGAGCCTGGATCTCAACGCGTTATATACCAATCAGTTCTTGCCATAAGCATCTGAGAGGGGATGGGTTAAGATTGTGTCGTAGAAAAGCAGTTCGAACTCGTGACTGAGGCGGATGGCTTGTGTGATTCTGCGACGCTCCTCTGCATCTGTGTAGCGCTGTAGGAGTTGCTCATCGATCGGAGCGACGTGCGCCTCGATCTCCTTATGGCCTGAAAAAAACATTGTCTGTTCAGCTGTCAGGCCATAATGGATGCTGAAAGCGGGGACGATCCGCAAGCAGATCTGAATAAAGATATCCTCGCTGGCACTGACGGCGGCCAATTTTTCTCCTGGAGAGCCATAGGCCAGCATCCAATAGAAATAGTTCGTGAGAGCCATACAGCCTGCCAATGGTTGAACGTCATCAAAATCCTGCTGCTGCAATCCCAGAGCGGCACCGAAGGTCAGCAGCGTCTGGATACCTCCCACTTTGGGGATCAGCTTCTGGATCAAGAGTTCCTGCGCTGCGAGATCGGTTGCGGCTGCGATCGAGAGGGCGTCGAGGCGATATGCCTGACGTACCAGCCACCAATCCTGCAAAGCGAAGAGGCGCAAGCGTTCGCGTGGTAGCGTGCCCTGTTCGATCTGCTGCCATAAGGGATGGTAAAGCAGTTTATGACGTAATGTTTCCAGGTTTTCGGTCAGGATGGTATCAGCAAAACTCATAATTAAAAGTACCCATTCTAGTCTCTCTATGCTATCTTTATGAAAGCATCCACGAGTGGATGCGGTGCGGTGGAATATCAGTAGTAGTATACGGTATGATTGGTAGAGTGAGAACCATTATTTATCCTCGCCAGACTATGGCGAGATATTTTTATTGCATGCAGCAAGAGGAGCTTCGAGATCCATGCCAGTAGTAGGAGTCGTGCTGATTATTGTCCTTGTCCTTATCTGTATTGTCCTGATAAGTGCCAGCCTGATTTTTTATCGTATCGCTGTCTATCGCCAACCCAAGACTTTTCTGGTGAACAATCCCGACCTGGAGCAGGTTACCAACGTAGATACCCCCGATACTCCTGATGTTCCAGTGACCGATCTTGAATGGGTTAATGCGCAGCCGTTTGAGATCCTGGAAATAAAATCCTATGATGGCTTACTGCTCAAAGGTTATTATCTGGCAGCGCCAGCGCCTACGACAAAGATTGTCATGCTCGCCCATGGCTATACGGGCAATGCCAAAGAGAATATGGGATCGCTTGCTCAGATGTACCATGAGGAGTTTGGCTTTCATGTATTTATGCCCGATGCGCGAGGTCATGGTATCAGCGAAGGTAGCTACATTGGGATGGGATGGCATGATCGTCTTGATTATATCAAGTGGATGCATCTGCTCATGCAGCGTATTGGGGATGAGGCTCAGATTGTGCTGCATGGCATCTCAATGGGTGGTGCGACGGTGCTGATGGTTAGCGGAGAGCAGTTACCTGCTCAGGTTCGATGCGTGATCGCTGATTGCGCCTATACTTCGGCAGCCGACATTCTGACGTATCAATTGAAACGGCTGTATAAACTGCCACCATTCCCTTTTTTTCCCTTGACCAGCCTTGTCTGTAAACTGCGCGCTGGCTATTTCTTTGGAGAAGCTTCAGCGCTCAAGCAGGTCGAGAAAACGGTCGAGCCAATCCTGTTCATTCATGGAGCAGAAGATACGTTTGTGCCGACTGAAATGGTGCATCGGCTCTACGATCGCTGTCCAACCTATAAAGAGATCCTGGTAATCCCCGAGGCTGGCCACGGACTGGCATATTCTACGGACCCGACGAGCTACACGCAAAAGGTAAAACTGTTTCTGGAGCATTTTGTGTCGTAGCTAGTTGCCTATCGCGTTCCATGTGGTAGTGGACCGGCTTTAGGACGCTGTTGGCGAAATCGGTTGAGATGACTATACCAGCTTCTATCAGTTTGGAAGGGTACTATGATCAGGCTCATCGGAAGATGGATCCTGCTCCCACACACGTCCTCTTGTCAGGACAAAATTCGCCAACAGAGTCTTTTGGCGCATCCATCTATCCGCCATGCGCGATATAGGTACATCGGGAGAGCGCTTCACCACCATGTGAAACGCTCTCCAAAATGTTTGGTGCAGTGGATGCTATTGTCCGGCGTATTTTTCGAGCGTGAATGCTGCCAGATGCTGGACGTGATCAAAAATCCAGAGACTTCCTCCCACGCGCTCTCCGCTGCTGGGATCAAATGTGCCATTGTACATCTGGACGCTCTCGCTATACAGGTTGTTCAGGATGGTGTTGGTATTCGCGTCGTTCATTGCAGGATTCTTATCCTTTTTGGTAATCTTGACCGCTTCCGTCGCATTGAGTAACTTCACGGCATTCTGTCGCATCTGCTGCAATATATTGCCCTCGGCGTTCAGGCTATCGCTGAGCTGAAGTATCTGTTTGGCCTCATCAGGCGTGGTAGCAGGTGCGCTCTTGAAGCCGCCGAGATGGGTTTGCAACGATTTGATATATCCTGGAGGATTATCATGCTCCGGATTCAGTTCGAGCAGTCCGACTTTGACCGCTTCCTGATTGATACCCTGTGTATTGGTTTGCAAGATGGTTGCATTTGTGACATCTATGCCGACATCGGTGCTGCCGTCGATATAATCGAGCATGTAGACCGCGTCGGCTTGCAAGGTTTTGAAGTTTCTTGTGGTCCAGGCGTTGTAGGCCAGGAGATTGATATAATTTGTGTTATTGAGTAACCAGTAGGCCAGTCCTCCCTTAACCTGAAGCTTGGTTAGCTCCGGATCAGAGTAGAGGAGATGCTTGAGATGATCCAGGTGTGTTAGCGTACTCATGTTAGCCATATTACTACTATTGCTCATATCGGTGCCAGAGGTGTCCTGAGGGATGGCGGCATAGTAGCGCCAGAATTTCTTATCCATATTTGGCGTGCTTGGCGGTATGCTGGCGCTCTCCTCCGTGATCAGAACGCGACTGCCCAGAGCCAGGAGATTGCTGCCGTTGGGACTGGTATATGTGAGTTGTGTCTTGCCGTTTTCGATTGGCGGCATTTGATCCAGGCGCAATGGATTGCTTTCCTGCTGATCGATGTCCGGGAGCAGCCAGGCGTAGTAGCTGTTGCCGCTGGCTGGAGCGACGAGATTATTTAAGTCGATCTCGATGCCATCGTCGATGCTGTCGGTGCCTGTACCTTTCACCAGGGCCGAGCTGGTGAAGTACGCGTATCCAACTACTGGATTTGGCACGGGCTTGACCGGCTTGGGCGCGAGATAGATACTGGCTGCGGCGACAATCGCTATCACTGCCAGAACTGAGATGATGGCGATCAGCAAGGCTTTGAGGCTGATGCGAGACTGTATGCTTCTAAATTTTGGCTGGCGAGGCGCCGAGAGCGTTGGATGATCAAATTGTGAGGCCGAGGTCCTGGGTTGGCTTCCGGCCTGGCGCGAATTGGATATCTGCCGATGCGAAGATATGGATCTTTTACTGGGCAACTGTGCCGGGAATTTATCTGTGTCATGAATAGAAAAGGTGAATAAAAGTTTTTCTAGCGTTTTAGGATAGTCCTGGTAGAGATTATATGTGTTGAGCGTTGATAGGGCTGGCGGTATGGGGACTGAGAGCTCTTCTGGTCCTGGAATGACGCGTACCATCCCCTGAAGGGTCCCTTGTTCGACTAATTTACGTGCCGCATTATAGAGAAGACTGGTTCTTGAAGCCTGAAGAGTGGCAGAAGTTTGTGCAAAAATGATCCATTGACAGGTGGGCAGCTCGCGGGTCAGAAATTGTACAAACTCATTATCTGCCTGATTGGGCGGCTCAATTATAAATGTAGCCCCCGCTGCTTGTAAGTCTCGCGCCAGCTGTTGCATGAGATTCGTGGCTGGACTGGGACCATCTTCTGGATAATAACAAATAAAGATACGCGGCTCATTCACCGTTAGCCTCCTTATGTTGTAGAAGAATAACTTATTTAAAAATTATCAGGCATTTAAGTATAACTGGAAGTATAGCAGAGTGTGGTATACTTCTCAAGTAAGAGTCCTATATTATTCCATATAAAGAAATAAAGATGTTTGTGTTGCGATGTGTCAGGTGTACTGATTTAGGGGAGCTTTGTGATTATGAATGGTATGCTCTATACGCAGCCTGCGACTTCTCTTACGCCAGCGCTGATTATTTATCTGATTGATGCGAGCCATTCTATGAATGATCCATGTGGAGACTTGACAAAAATCGAAGTCGTGAATAAGGCCTTGCGCGATGTGATTAAAGATATGGTGCGCCGCTCTATGCGTGATGGTCTGGTTCAGCGACGTTATAAGGTGGCGATCTTTGCCTATAGCACGAAGGTGGTCGATGTCCTGGGAGGCATTCGCGATCTTCCCGAACTGGTGCGTGAGGGCATTCCTGTCCTCAGCGCGGGCGGCGAGACCGATACGAGTGCTGGCTTCGAAGCCGTAGAAGCTCTGCTCTTACAGAATATTGCCACCTTTCAGACCTGTCCGGCTCCGCTGGTCTGTCATCTCACCGACGGACTCTTTACAGAAAGTGATCCCTCCGCCATTATCCGGCGCATTCAAGCTATGTCCGTAGAGGATGGTCCAGTCTTAATCGAGAACGTCTACGTTGCCGATAAGATGTTACGTAGCCCGGTCTCTGATTGGCATACCTGGGGTGGCGTGCTTAAGCCCAATCAATTGACGAATGACTATGTACGCCTGCTGTTTCAACTCTCATCGCCGCTTCCCGAGACCTATCGCTTAAACATCAACAATTATGGATACCGCTTGCAGAGCGGAGCTTCACTCTTTTTTCCGGGCTTTCATTCCGATCTGGTGCGCCTGGCATTCGCTGTCTCTTCTGCCACTCAATTGAAATAGCGAGCCATGCAATTGTCTGCGATTGGAGGTGTTTCATGCGCCGAACTGGTGATCACGCTCTTTTCAGTGTCACGGAGACAGATCAGCTGACCGATACTTTTGTGCACGTTCCGCTGGGTCAGACGGTAGAGGCTCGTCTCTTTTCCTCGCGTTGTCATGAGGCGCAGAGCCAGTCTTTGCCTAATCAGGACTACGCCAGGATCATCTATCAGCAGAATGATGCTTCCCTCTGTTTTTGTCTCTGTGATGGCGTGGGGAGTTCGTATAAGGGCGATTTCGCTGCTCATTACCTGGCGACGCGTCTGGTGAGCTGGTTGCATGGTCTCTCTGATCTGCGTGCCGGTCCACTCAAGCTTGGACGCTCTTTGCGGGAATATCTGAACGGGCTCGCGCCGCCTGCGCAGGAGGAGTTAGCCTCGCAACCTTTCCCTGAGGATATTCCTCCTCTGGTTCAGGAGGTGCTATCAGAGCTGCTCACTGACTATGGGAGCGAGACGGTCTTTCTTGGTGGACGCCTGGATTATGCCGCGAGCGCTACTGCACAACGGACTCAATCCTTCTGGCGTCGTTCCAATCCTCCTCTCGGACGTGCTTTTTTCTGCTGGATGGGAAATGTCTCAGCGCAATTGTCTACGACTCCAGAGCATGCCATTATGCTTGGTGATAGCACTGATCGGGATGGTCGCTGGTCAACGCGACACGGCTGTCGAGGGACACTGCGCGTCTGGAAGCGCTCGCTACGCGCTCTTGAGCGGCTGGTTGTCTATACGGATGGCTTTGAAGAACCTGACTTATCGCTCTTTGATGCGATGGGTGATGCGTGGTCGACGCAGGCACAGCAGTTGCTCACTGTGCCTGCCCAGGATGATATGACGGCATTGGAACTTCACTGGCAGTATGCCATTCATCAAAAGGCGGCACAATCATGAATATGTTTAATCCCCAGGTCGGTCTGATGCTCCCAATTGGCTCGGCGTATTATCGTTTTTTGCCTCATCCCTACTTTCCAGAGGACGAGCAGGAGGTGTTTGTGATAGAGGGAGGAGAAGCCTTTGTATATAAGATTCAACACATGGGCCTCAAAACGTTCTATGCACTAAAGGTGATGAAGCCTGGTTATCGAGATGCTTATATGGTCAAGGTGGCGCAATGTCTGACGCAATATACCTCGCTGCCGGGCCTCTTTCTGGCGCAGCGCTCGTGCCTGACGCGTGAAAACTATCCCGAGCTGGTCAAGCGTTTTCCTGATCTCGAATATGCGGCCCTGTTCCCCTGGATTGAGGGGCGGACCTGGGCTGGCTTGATGTCTGATCCAGTTGCGAGTTCCCTCTATACGCTTGCAGACGCTAAAAATCTGGCGCGAGCCATGGCCTATGCGCTCTGGAATCTGGAGGCGCATTCTCTGGCTCATACCGATATCGCAGGCAGCAATGTGGTGCTTGGTCCTGATTTCAAGCAGATTCAGCTGATTGATCTGGAATCTTTATATATCGCTGGCATCAAGTTACCGAAGAAGCGCAGTCACGGCTCGCCGGGCTATCAGCATCCGGAGCAGGATGAGCGCGGACAGTGCCGCCTCGATGGCGATCGCTTTGCGGGAGCGATTCTGCTGACGGAGATGTTGACCTGGTGGAATCCTGCGGTACGTGCTCAGACTCCTGATGATGCCGAGTCCCTTTTCTCGTCGCGTGAGCTGCAAGCTGCCGATGAAACCGTGCGCTGGCGGCGCGTGCGTCGGACACTGGCGCAGCTCGATGAGTCTCTGCTGGACCTTTTTGATCAAGCCTGGTATTCCGCCTCTCTGGAGGAGTGTCCCGATTTTGGGACGTGGTCGATGACTCTGGCTTCGGTTTTCTTGTAGTATCATTGCAATTTTTGGGCCGATGCTGTAATTTATAAGGGATAATGCGTTAATAATTTTGATGGATGTTTCGACTATATCAGCATTATTAATTAATATGAATCTGTAGTTGTCGATTTTTGTATGTGAGCGCTGCATGGCACGCTTACTTGTAAGTGAGAGGAGTTCTCGATGGCCGGTGATGGTATACAGGTTGGATATGAGGGGCTTTCAGCCGCCGCAGCAAATTTTGACCAGCGTGTACAGGACCTTGAAAACATCCTGCAACAGGTGACAGCTGCTGTGAACAATCTGCAATCCGACTGGAAGAGTAATGGAGCTGTGAGCTTTGAATCTGCTATGACCAAGTGGAATAGTGATGTCCGCGAATTGAATAATACGCTCGAAGAGATCAGTCGCAACGTAAAAGAAAGCAATCAGGTCTATCAGAGCGTGGATGCATCGATCCAGAAGTCCTTTGGCGGTTTCTCCTGAAGCATCTTAGTGCGTAATCTGACACCTCACAATTTTAGCCGCCGCTAGTATGTTGGTGCGGCTGGAGCGTTGCTTCATTCCATTGAGCGAACTCCGGTCACACCAACCGATAGAAACTAAACTATTATCTTATTCATAGGTTTTTTGAGCATCTGTTATGCAAAATGTGCTTCTCACAATTATTGGCCCGTATCGAAATTATGACCTGGAGTTGCCAGGTGATGTCCCTATTCGTGATCTGCTTCCTCTTTTAGTGGATATTTGTGGCCCGACAGATTCATCAATGAGTGATCATGGATCAATTGAGTGGTGTTTGCGCGTTGCCGATGGCTACCGCACGTTGAGTGATGCTCTCTCTCTGACGGATGCTGGTGTCTTTGATGGCATGATTCTCCATTTGCAAGAGGTCTCCTCGCTCAAAGAGGAGCCAGTGCCAGAAACGGGCTTTCGACCTCGATCCCTCACTCCAGGCCCTGATACTGGTGGGATTGGGATACAGTGGGATCGGAAGGGTCTCTTCTCCTGATGCCTGTGATTCGCTATAAAACGCATGCTGTTGAGGATTCTGCACTATGTATGGAACAAAGTTTTATCGACCAGCCAGAGCCTATCCTCCTGTGCTGCCAGCAGAAGATATTATAATCAATGCTCCTCCCGTCATGCCTCCAGCGCAAGGGACGGCGATGATCTGGATGCAACTTTTGTTGCCAGTGGTGGGTGGCCTGGGATCTTTTATTTTTATTATCGCTTTTCATTCCAATGGACTCATGATTGTCGCGGGAGTGGCGATGGCTGTCTGCTCGATTGGCTCCGGAGTGGCAATGGGTATGATCCAGCGTAGAACGCAGAGGAAGCAACGCGAGCTTGATAGTGAGCTCTATCGCTCGTATCTTGCGCAACGCCGTTTGCATCTGCGCAAGATCACGCAGCTACAACGTCAGGTCAGCGAGCGCGTTTATCCAGCATCTCCCCAACTGACCGAGTATGTGGGTGGACAGGTGCATCTGTGGGAGCGCCGTCCCGAAGATCCCGATTTTCTTCAGGTACGTATCGGTGTGGGGCCGATGCCTCTGTGCTGTCGCGTGCATCTGGATCTCGGCAACAATCCGATGGTACGTTATATACCAGAATTGCGTGCTCTGGCTGAGGCTCTGGTCAATGAGTGGAGCTATCTCGACGATATGCCGGCTTTGATCCCACTGCGCCAGCTGGGTATTCTCTCGGTCACTGGACCGCGTCAACGAACGCGCACACTGGTGCAGGCCATGCTCTGTCAGGTTGTCGCCCATCAATCGCCAGAGGACGTGCGCTGCATGGTCTTTTTCCCCGAACACGCTGCGATCTCCTGGAACTGGCTGAAATGGCTTCCGCACGTCCACCGCCTGCGTCAGGTCAAGGCCGAGACGCCCTATGCCCCCGACCATCTCTGCATGCTCGCCAGCACGATAGATGATGTACGCCATGTCTTACAGCAGCAGATCAAGCCTGAGTTAGATCGTCGTCGTCGCCTGCTCGATGATAAAGACCGCAAGGAGAGGCCAGAAGCGCGTATCAACATTGTCCGGCCGCATCTGGTTATCATCCTGGATGGCTTCTCCCCTTATGGACCATTGGGGCAGCTTCCAGAGATGGACGAGCTCTTTGCTGGGGCTGCTCAGTTAGGGGTGACGATTATATGTCTGGTCGATAAGATTAGCGAGGAGCCCGCGCTCCTTCAGGCGCGCCTTTCGATCTCGTCGATTGGTCGGCTGGATTTTGAGATGCTGCACATGGGCGGACAACGTCTGGAGGGTCTTAATCCAGATACGATCACCGCTCAAGATTGTGAGTGCATTGCTCGTAGTCTGGCTCCCTTAAGTCTGGCCGATGCGGATGCGCAGCAAGATCTGTCACAGGATGTTCGCCTGCTCGATCTGCTCTCTATCCCCTCCTCCGATACATTGCAGGTCTCCAAGAGCTGGCAGAACCACGAATTGCATGATCTCCTGCGCATTCCGCTCGGGATACGCGCCGATGGGGAACCGTTGGTGCTGGATCTTAAAGAGTCTGCGGATAAAGGCATGGGTCCTCATGGCCTGGTAGTGGGGGCGACAGGTTCCGGGAAGAGCGAGTTATTGCGCACGATTGTTATCGGTCTGGCCGCGCAGCATGATCCCGAGATGGTGAACTTCGTGCTGGTCGACTTCAAAGGAGGTGCCTCCTTTGCCGATTTTGCGCCTCTGCCGCATGTAGCTGGAATTATTACCAATCTTCAGGGTGATAGTGCCCTGATCAATCGCTCGTATGAAGCGATCCTGGGAGAGCAGCAGCGTCGTCAGCGTATGTTGCACGAGGCAAACAACGTAGAGAACATCAAGCTGTACCATGCGAGGCGACGTTTGCAACCTCAATTGGAGCCGATGCCCTATCTGGTGATTATTGCCGATGAGTTCGCCGAATTGATTGCGCAGCAACCAGATTTCCTCGAGTTATTTGTGACTCTGGGACGTGTAGGACGGAGCCTGGGCATCCATCTACTCTTCGCCACGCAACGTATCGATGAAGGGCGCATTCGTGGCCTGGAGGGTCATCTGCGCTATCGTATCTGCCTGCGCACCTTTAGTGCTGCCGAAAGTTCATCTGTGCTGGGAAAGTCGGATGCCTATTATCTGCCTTCTACTCCTGGTATGGGCTATTTTAAGGTCGACACCGATGTCTATCATCTGTTTAAGACCGCTTTGATCTCGATCCCTTTTGTCTCAAGGAGTGAGCAGGTCTCGCCTCAGGCGCGTATCCGGGAATTCACGGCGACTGGCAAACTGATCAAGCATCAGTATTCCTCGCTCTCTGCTGCTCCGACAACGCTGCTGGTGGAGGAGGCCAGTGCTCTGCACACCGAGATGGATGTGGTGATTGATCGTCTCTCAGCGGTGCCCGGCCAGCGGCGGCAGAGTGTGCATCAGGTCTGGCTGCCGCCGCTCAGTAAATCATTGCCCCTGTACGTCATTCTGGAAGACTATCTTCATCGGCCTCTCAATGGAGAAAAATTGAGCTCTCCAGCAGCATTTGGTGCCATGCGCGTGCCGGTGGGCCTGGTCGATATCCCATTGATGCAGGCTCAGGAGCCGATGTGGCTGGATTTCTCTGGCTCGGGTGGCCATCTGGCGCTGGTTGGGGCTCCGCAGAGTGGCAAGAGTACCTTCTTGCGCACCTTGATTACATCATTTATGGTGACACATACACCGACCGACGTTCAACTCTATTGTATCGACCTTGGCGGCGGTTTGCTGCGTACCTTTGCGGATGCGCCTCACGTCGGTGTGGTTTGTGGCAAGGCTGATCGCGATAAAGTGCGGCGCGTGCTGCGTCAGATGCGCAAAGTGATTGAGGATCGTGAGTTCTTTTTCCGCGAGCATAGTATCGATAGTATGGCAGCTTTCCGTCTGCGTCGCTCTGCTGGCGAGCTGAAAGAGATGCAGTTTGGTGACGTATTTCTGATCATCGATAACTTTTCGCAGTTCTGTATGGAGTTTGATCTGGAGGCGGAGGTCACTGAACTCGTGGCGACCGGGCTGACCTATGGAGTGCATGTGGTGCTGGCAGCTAATCGCTGGGCCGAGATACGCTCTAGACTGCGCGATAACATTGGCACGCGTCTCGAACTACATCTTAACGATCCGCTGGATTCTGAGTTTGGCAAAGTGGCGGCCATGAAAATTCCGGTTGGAGTGCCCGGACGAGGCGTGAATAAAGATAAATTGCTCTTTCAGATTGCCTTACCGTTGATTGATCACTCACTATCCAGCGGAAGTGGACCGGCGCCAGCTCCGCAACGTGTGCTGGAGACGTTTGTCCACGATGTACGTTCCGCCTGGGAGGGTGAGGTCGCCCCACCGATTCGCCTTCTGCCCTCGCTGGTCTCTTTGCGGAACCTGCCCTCGGCCGCTGTACCCGCTCAGCCCTCTGGTATTCCCATCGGGCTGGAGGAGTCGCGCCTGGACCCTCTCTTTGTGGATCTGATCTCCGCTGGTCCGCACTTCTTGATTCTGGGAGATTCTGAATGCGGTAAAACAACGCTGTTACGTACCTGGATGCGAGGTATTGAGCAGCGTTATCCTCGTGATCAGGTAGCGTTTGGGATCATAGATTATCGCAAAATGCTGCTTGATTTCGCTGAAAGTAAGAACCTGCTCTCGTATGCCTATAATTCCAGCACGCTGACCGAATGCCTGGGAAACTTTCGTGTAGACCTCGAAAAGCGTCTCAAGGCGGGAGCAGATCTCTCCTTAAATCAATTGCGCACCAGGAAGCGCTGGGATGGGCGGCACTATTTTCTCTTTGTTGATGATTATGACGCGCTGGCGTCGCAATCAAACTCTCCTTTGAGTCCCCTCCTGGATGCCATCTTAGCTGGACGCGATATCGGCTTCCATCTGGTCATCGCCCGTCGCGTTGGAGGTATTGGACGTGCCTCCTTTGAACCCATACTCCAACGCCTGCGTGAAATGGGCACAGCTGCCCTCATCATGAGCGGCGATGCTCAGGAGGGACGCATTATGCATGGACAGGCTGCCGGCCCACTACCTCCCGGACGTGGCTATTTTGTCAGACCGAAGCATCCCGCCACGCTGGTACAGGTCGCCTATAGCGAACCTGATGACTCTGATGAGGACTAATCGCAAGTCAGGACAAACATGGTTGTCCTGACTTGCTCCTCTATTCTGACTTCGTTCACACGTTACGCTTTGTCATGGTGGGAGGCTCGGTGGTTGAGTCCCAAAAGATAATGCGCGTGGGGATGATGCGTATCAAGGCTGGACTGAGATTGGGATCGATGGCTTTCCCACCTTCGGGAAGTGCCAGTGCTTGTCCGCGTATTTCCAGGCTACGTGTCTTCCAGGGAGGTAATACATCGTCTACCAGAAAAGATGCCAGACCATTGCGGGCGATGTTCCGGAACTTCTGCGTATTCCCGTTATCATATCCGCCAATATCGATAGTGTCCTCCGTTGGATTGTAACGAAAGCCAACAGCGGCGACTTGTGGCTCTCCACGCTGATTCACTGTTGCCAGGCGTCCAAGTCGTTGTGTTTGTAAATAGGCTAATTCTGCTTCGGTAAATTTGCTCATAATATATGTATGTACTTTCCTTTAATAAAATGTTCCTGTTGCCTATCGCGGCAGTTACAGATTTTTCTTTCTGCGTTGAGAGTAACAGTAGGGTGGAAAAAAAGGCATGTACCTATGGTCAGTTTTTCCTGCTCATTTGTGCAAGCTGGGGTGTCTTATCGACGGATTGAGCGAGAAACAGTCGAGAGATAGCATCATCCCTCTCGTCATTGCCCTCGTTTAATTTGATAAGCCTCATGATAAAACATCAGAGATGGTGAGGTAAGTGTAGGGAAAAAGTAGACTCGATGAGATATATGAAGATATAATATGGATGTTTGAGCTTATGTGAGGGATGGTCTCTATGGCCGGATACGATATTATTGTGATAGGCGCTTCGGCAGGTGGCGTCAATGCTTTGCGTCAGATTGCTGAGGATCTGCCTGCTGATCTACCGGCTGCGGTTTTTATGGTTTTGCACGTGCCGCCGATTGGTCGCAGCTACTTGCCTCAGATTATCAGTCGTTCTGGTCGCCTTCAGGCGGTACATCCCACAGATGGGATGCCCATTGAGCAGCAACATATTTATATCGCGCCTCCTGATTATCACATGCTACTTGAGTTAGGTATTGTCCGTGTGATGCATAGTCCGAAGGAGCATCGAAACCGCCCCGCCATCGATCCACTTTTCCGCTCGGCGGCCGACGTCTACGGTCCGCGTACCATCGGAGTTGTCTTGACGGGCGCACTGACCGATGGGACTTTAGGTCTGGCCGCGATTCATCAGCAAGGCGGGATGACGATTGTGCAAGATCCCCGGGACGCTCTTTATCCAAGTATGCCAATGAGCGCCCAGACCCTGGTACCAGTCGATTATGTGCGCCCGATCACGGCGATTGGTCCACTGCTGGAACAGCTTGTGCGTTTTCCTAGGCTATTGCCTCCGTTGTAACCTCTGGTATTGGATGAGCCTTAAAGTCCACCTGTATTGCGCATCAATCCACCATCGATGAAGAAGGTTGAACCTGTCACATAGGCCGACGCATCTGAGGCCAGGTAGAGGGCGAGTTTTGCAATTTCTTCTGGTTGGCCCATGCGATGAAGCGGGATCTCATCCAGCAACGCCTTCAGCTTCGTGGGATCGGCTTTCACATCGGCATCGATCGGAGTATCTACAGCTCCCGGGCCAATATTGTTGACGGTAATGTTATGCGGGGCGAGTTCCAGGCAAATAGTGCGCGTCAGCATACGCAATCCACCCTTGGCGCAGCAATAGGGGACATTGGCCAGCATTGGCAGATCTTCGTGGACCGATGAGATATTGATGATGCGTCCAGCGGTCTGACGCTTTACCATTTCACGTGCCGCTGCCTGAGCGCAGAAGAATGTTCCTTTGAGGTCAACGCCGAGCACACGATCAAATTGATCTTCGGTGACGTCCAGAAAGGGACTATGGATCTCCATTCCGGCGTTATTGACCATAATATCGAGGCGATTGAAATGCTCCACCGTCTGCTGAATCAGTCCAAGTGCCTGTTGATACTGTGAGACATCCGCTTGTATGACCAGGGCGGTGCCTTGTTGTTGCGTGATTAATTGTCGAACCTCTTCCGCTTTATCCTGAGCGTGGGCATAGTTGATCACGACCGTTGCACCTTCACGCGCTAACTCAAGCGCGATAGCTCGTCCGATACCGCTATCTGATCCAGTGACAATCGCCACCTTTTGATCGAGTTGTCCCATAATATTTTTTCTCATCCTTTCAGATAAACATACGCACTCTACAAATGGCATCAGGTATATTGCATTCTTTTTTGTCTTATCTTTATCACGGATGCGCGTCCCAAAAAGATTTTACGGGCATATGCGCGCTGGTACAATCGTGATATGAGCTGAACTGGCTTATTTGTCTTTGCTTGCTCTACGCGGACTACTGTGTTTTCTCTGACGATGACGTCTTTTGACTGTCAAGCGACATCTTCGAAGTTTTATTCTGCGTTGCTAATGCGTCATGCTGTTGCGTGGCTTTAAAGACAGTCAGCATACGTTCAATAGCGGTTATGTTGGAGAAGACTGCCAGTATTGCCAGTGCCCACATGGTCACGACGATGCCAAAGAGGAGTCCAACGGCGAGAATCACGACGCGCTCTGGTCGTGCCAGCAGGCCAGTTTTGCACTCGACGCCAAGTCCCTCGGCGCGTGCTTTGGTATAGCTTACCATCAGGGAACCGACAATCGAGATATAGATAAGTACGATCATCCAGATCTGAATATTGCCTCCAAGCCAGAACGCATCTTGCATCGATGGATGAAATAACGCATAAAAGAGCAGACCTGACAGGGTAATGGCTTCAGAGTAGCGATCAAGGGTTGAGTCAAAGAATGCCCCAAATGTGGTGGCCAGATTGCGTACGCGAGCGGTGGCTCCATCAAATAGATCAAAAATACCGGTAAAAAGCACCATCAGGCCACCGACAAAGAAGAGACCTTTTCCGATCACGATGGCCGTCACGAAGCTCAAGAGCAAGCCAATCAGGGTAAACGTATTTGGTGAAATGCCCAGGTTTGCCAGAGGACGCACGATTTGTGCCGCAATATATCTCGCCCATTTTTGTATATCATTATTGAACATCGATATCCTACCAACTTTTTCGATAACTAATTTCAACTGACCATCATATCTCAAGAGCAATCGATTATAATTGTTATTGTAACACCTGCAAACTCAGACTTGTCTGACAGACCTGCATCGACTGCCTGATCCTTCCCCTTGTTATACGTATCCAATGGGCAATGTTGCTCTACATCCAGAGCAATAGCCTGCTACCTTTCCAGACTTCCTGGCGTGTTATTATTAAGAATATAATTCACGAGGGATTCTCACTATTGGATATGTCATCTAGATGCAGTTCAAGCGATGAAAGAGGCAATAATGGCACAAACTGTCCATGATCTGCGCAAAACCCTGGCTCAAGAGGCTCTCCAAGTGGTAGAGGGAGCTCAACTAGAAGCAGTGCGTATGCAAGCGCACGAATATCATCCTGAGCACCTGCTCTTGAGCCTGCTGAAGCTCGATAATGCTGCCAGTTCCAACGTCTTTAGCCTGCTTGGTATGGATGTACGTTCAATGACTCAAGCCGCTGCTGAACTTATCCATCATGTCGGTCCGGCAAACCCGAGTCAGCAGCAGATACAAAAGATCTTACCCTCGAAAGAAGCTCAGGAATGTCTGGACTGGTCGGCATCCTTTGCGGAGCAGAGACGCAGCCCGGATATCCGGGCGGAATATTTGTTACTTGGTATCCTCCGCCATGCCCAGGTGCAACCGTTTCTGGTTTTATTGTATCCTTCCAACGAAGCGATGCCAGCCTATCTGCTTGAGGAGGATGGTGCCGCCTATACCAGTGCGATGGACCAGTTGATCCAGATAAAGATACGCGAGTATAAACATCCAGGACAAAATGTCTCTGCGTATCCTCTGCTCACCTGTGAGCGTCCAACCGTCGTCTTTGTCAATATCGTGGGGGCCGAAGCCGTCAAGCAGGAATTACGCCCCTTGATCTCGTATATACGGCGGCCACAGCTATCCCAGCGCATGCTACAAAGCACCTTTCTTGAAGAGACGCTCCTGCTTGGACATCCCAGCACCGAGAGGAAATTACTCGTACAAGCGATCGCAGGTGAAGCGATTGTCTCGCTGGTAACGTTATCGGTGTCCCGGCTGGTTGATCTGATGAATGCTATGCAGGCAGGCAAGGTTGATCCGGACACGCTGGTCTGGCTAGAACGTGAATATCCATCCTTTCAGAAGGAGCATGTAGTGCAAGCAGGAAGAAGTATCCTGCGTTCCGCTTTCGAGATGGCGAAGGAATGGTCTCCATGTCTACTCTATCTTGAAGATCTAGATGCCCTGGGCCAACTGGAGCATCAAGGAGTACAAGGGGCACTTCAGCGTCGTCTCCTCTCGGAGCTAGATGCCCTCGATTGGAAGCAGTCGATGGCGGTCATCGCCACCGCTTATAAAACTGAGATGCTTGATCCCGAATTGCTACAAGCTGGCCATTTTGAGCGACGGGTTCTGTTAAGCGAGAGCCATGCCATTCATCCCGCCGCGCAGACCAAGCTCTGCCTCACGTGCAAGCGAGAAGCGCTGGCTGCCTGGCATTTCTGTATCTATTGTGGTACCTCGCTCACGAAAGCCTGTCCGAATTGCGGCGCGGCACATATCGAGGTCGAAGGTTCGCGCTACTGTTTTTCCTGTGGCACGGACGTGTGGACGCCTGCCTGAAGGACTCGCCAGTTGAACCTGCCTTTAAGACTGTCCAACGCCCTGGCAGTTTGGGCACTCGTATGTCTGTTCTAGATCAAGATATCCAGAGCCACCACACATATTACAATCGTCGCTGGCGAAATCACTTTCGTCAGCGATTTCGTCATAGAAGACTTGCAGATATTCTTTGAGTAATTGCATCGTGGGTTCCTTTCACGAGTCAGCCTGCCTGCTAGTTGAGCGTAATGTATCCTCATCCGTATCTACTGAGCTGTGCTACTCATTGACCTTTTTCGGCTAGTTGAAAGGGAATATAATGAAGTAGCGCCATCAAAGTCTTATTCTCATTGCCTATCCCGGTTCCGGTAAGGTTGTTGTTTCCATAAGCTTTGATTGACCCTTTCGTGTATGATAAAGGGAGTAGATATTCTGTTCGTAGGGAAGGCCTGATATGCGTATGCAATATGAATGGGACTCGTTTGTAGAGCAATTTTCCCGGTTGAAGGATGCTCTTGGGAAACCGATCGACCCTGAAATTTTTGAGACAGTGGTCGTGCTCAACGCGCTTGGCATGTCGACAGTGATGTCATGTGGAGGTCATCTGGATCAGCGGCGCGGGTTGATTATGCCCTGGGTGGATATTGATCCTCAGGATGTGGGCTTAGTTGATCTGGTGCAAGAGGAGGCAATGCTTGTTGAGCGCTCGCGTCAGATCCATCAGACCATGAAGCGTCTGCGCGAAGAGCGAGCCGAAGCTACGGACATTCAGCGTGCTCAGATGGATGCGAATGAGCTCTATCAGAGGCTACGCACCGTCCAGGATAGCATGCGCCAGATGCGCTCCGAGCTTAGAACGCAACTGGCTGGTTATCTGACAGAATTTTATCAGACGCGTCACGTTGCCTTCGATCGGCGGCTGATCCTGAGCGGCATGGGGAGAACCAGGCTACAAAGCCAGGGAGCTCTCGATTTTCATGTGAACGCATCCGCAGACGTTCAGCGGCAGAAGCTCGCTGAATATCGAGAGGAGATGGCGATCTTTACAGGTTTTCTCAAAAAGATCTACGAGGCTCACTAATCCTGATGTATATGTGACTATTCCGAGGACGTTAGTGCGCTTGAAGCGTTAGTATGCTCAGACATGCTCAAGGTAGCGCTGAGCCAGTAGATCAAGGATCTGGTTGCCGGGAGTATCCCAGATGGTCTGATTGAATATCTCAACTTCGATTGGCCCCCGATAGCCTGCCTGATCGACCGCACTGCGCAGCTTCCGTAACTCGATCACACCGTCGCCCATCATGCCGCGACCTTTGAGGATATCGGGGAGCGGTACGAGCCAATCGCTGATGTGAAATCCCAGGATATGTCCGCTGGCCCGCGTAATCTGCTCATAGACGGCCGCGTCCCACCAGACGTGGAAAGCGTCGATAACGACTCCCAGCTGCGCGACGGCGAACTTTTCGACGAGTTGATTGGCTTCGCTCAGGCTGGTGATGACTGAGCGGTCGGCGGCATACATCGGATGCAGTGGCTCGATAGCCAGCGCGATCCCAAATTGTTGCGCGACGGGTAGCAGAGCATTTAATGCGTCCTCGACCATCCCGCGAGCGGCCTGGATATCGCGATCGGGAGCGGGTCCGCAGACCAGGACCAGAACCTTCGTCTGGAGCGTAACGGCCTCTTCAATGGCGCGGAGATTATCGTCGATGCGTTGTTGACGCTCGCCGGCTGTCGTGGCGGGAAACCAACCTCCCCGACATAAGCTGGACACCTGAATACCTGTATCATGGACAATCCGAGCGCTCTCTGCCAATCCTGTTTGAGCGACCTTCTCGCGCCACAGGCCAATCGATGGGATACCGGCGCGGATACAGCCCTCGATGGCCTCGCGCACGCCCCAGCGATCAGTGGTAGCCTGATTTAAGCTCAGCCTCTTGAGGTCCGTGAATGGATACATGAGCATAAATCCTTTCTCTGCAATACATTTCATTGTGGGAGAAATATCCCTTCGCTTTAGGCATCAAAGCTCACCGACGTAGCGGCGCGGCTCCGCCGTGCTGTCTGTAGCTCGTACGAAGCAGCTCATCTGCGTCTCTCAACGCAGGCTAAAGGGGAACGTTGCGTACGGGACGTGACAGCACGGCGGAGCCGGCTTGCCTGCTCTCTTCAGAGGGGCGTTATGGTCTGCATGCGTTTGCAGGCCAGCTCTGGATCTATTAAGAGTCTGGCCTGATCGGCCAGGATGAAGATCTGGGCGAGATGCTCAATGGAGCGGCTCTTTTCCAATCCTCCTACCATCTGAAAATGCTCCTGATGGCCGTTGAGATAGGCCAGAAAGACGATGCCCGCTTTGTAGTCATAGGTTGGATGCTGAAAGATGTGGCGTGAGAGAGGGACCGTCGGTGTCAGAATCTGCTCATAGCTCTGGATGTCTCCCGCGTCGAGGGCGTGCAAGGCTGCCGCTGCCGCTGGCGCGATGGCATCAAAGATACCGAGCAGAGCGTGGCTATAGCTTTGTTCGTCTCCAAGCATCAAGGCGGGATAATTGAAGTCGTCGCCAGTGTACATCTTGACGCCAGCGGGCAAGCGGTGGCGCATTGCAATCTCGCGTGCGGCATCCAGGAGTGAGATCTTGATGCCATCGATCCTGCTGGCGTGACGTCCAATGATCGTCAGACAGGTATCCATGGCCGTTGCGAGATCTGTTGATCCCCAGTAGCCGGTCAGTGCAGGATCAAACATTGCTCCCAGCCAGTGGATGATGACTGGCTGCTTGACCTGTGAGAGGATCTTGTCGTACACGTGGATGTAATCGTCGGCGGATTGTGCGCAGGCTGCCAGAGCACGACTGGCCATCAAAATGATGTGGCCTCCTGCGCCTTCAATAAAAGCGCACTGCTCCTCATAGGCGTGTTGAACTGCCTCCAGTGTGAGTTGTGAAGAAAGTTTCAGCTGATCGGTCCCTGCTCCACAGGCGATTCTGGCGCCTGACCGGGATTTTGCTGCGGCGAGTGAGCGCCCGATCAGCTCGCGAGAGGTTGTCCAATCGAGTCCCATCCCTCTTTGAGCGGTATCCATCGCCTCGGCGACGCCCAGTCCGAGCGACCAGAGATGATGCCGATAGGCCAGCGTCGCATCCCAATCGAGCTGATCGGGACGCTCTGCGTGCGTGTCGAGGACGACGTGTGCTGCGGCGTAGGCGACACGGCTATGTGGTGCGCTTGCCTGTACAGGATAGGGACTGGCTTCTCCTACCTGATAAGCTTGTTGAGTGCCATCGGCCAGGGGCAGCAAAAGCGTTGCACTCATGGTCTGGCCTCGCTTCCTGTTGTGAGGGGAGGAACATCAAGCCAGCGGCGTTCGGCCCAGGATTGTAGTCCCAACTCGGCCAACTGGACTCCCTTTGCTCCTTCAGCCAGTGTCCAGCGGAACGGCGTATCGCAGACCACATGTTTCAGGAAGAGCTCCCATTCAGCTTTAAAGCCATTATCGAAGATATCGTTATCGGGGACATCCTGCCAACTCTCCTGGAAGCGTATCGTATTTGGTACATCGGGATTCCAGACCGCTTTGGGCGTGGTGACGCGGCTCTGGACCTTGCATTCGCGTAATCCTGCGCTGGCGCTACCCTCTGTTCCATCTACCTGCATCGTGAAGAGCTCATCGCGATAGACGCGGACCGTCCATGAGGAATTGAATTGGGCGATAATCCCGTTTTCGAGCTCGAAGGTGGCGTAAGATGCATCATCGGCGCTGGCCGTATAGGCATGTCCTTGCTCGTCGAAGCGCTCGGGGATATGCGTTGCGCCGAGGCACGAGACCGCTTTGATGCGGCCAAAGAGATTCTCGATCACGTATTGCCAGTGGCAGAGCATGTCGACGATGATGCCTCCACCATCTTCTTTGCGATAGTTCCACGATGGCCGCTGCGCTTTTTGCCAATCGCCCTCAAATACCCAGTAGCCGAATTCGCCGCGCACCGAGAGGATGCGTCCAAAGAAGCCGCTATCGATCACGCGCTTGAGCTTGATCAATCCAGGCAAGAACAGCTTATCCTGTACCACACCATTTTTTACACCGGCTCGTTCAGCGAGCTGAGCCAACTCAAGCGCCGTTGCCACATCGGTCGCGATTGGCTTCTCGCAATAGATATGTTTGCCAGCTTGAATCGCTTGCCGCAAGGAATCGGCTCGTTGTGTTGTTGTCTGAGCATCAAAATAGATTTCGTCCTCAGGATTTGTCAGGCACTGTGCCAGATTGGTACTCCAGCGCTCAATGCTATGTGCCTGTGCTAGCGCAGCGATTTTCTGTTCATTACGGCCCAACAGCACCGGATCAGGATAGATACTATCTCCGCCAGCAATCGGAATACCTCCCTGTGCTCGAATAGCTGCGATTGAGCGAATCAGATGCTGATTGGTTCCCATGCGTCCCGTGACGCCGTTCATAATAATCCCGACTCTTCGCACGGTCATTATGCCACCTCCATTCATCCTTGCTCACCAGGAATAGTCACAAAAAGAAAACGTTTACTTCCCATAGTCTAATTGGTTATCTTGGCCTTGTCAAGTCCTGGATTTGAGCATAAAATGGGCATAAGTATGCTTTACAGTTTGTGAGATTCAACATGAATCCAGAAAATTGCCCTCCAGACTCTTAACACCTTCCACTTTATTCTCTATAATATGAAGCAAGAAAGATACTTTTAAGAAAGAGTAGCTGTCATCATAGGAGATCACACTTTGACAAAGCGTCGTTTGATGGAAATATTTTCTATTATTGCCTGTTTCGTGTCGTATCTGACACTTTTACTTGGTGCAACGGTCACGAAGACGGATGCCGGTGAGGGATGCGGTCAGACCTGGCCGTTCTGTCATGGAGTTATTATTCCGAACTTTTTATCGATAGATACTGTCTATGAATATAGCCACCGCGTGATTGCTGGCCTGGATACAGGTGCAATCTGCATTATCGTTCTCTGGTCATGGTGGGTCTATCGCAAAGACTTTCGGATCAAACTCTTTGGCGTACTGAGTGTCTTTTTTGTTTTCTTACAGGCTGTGCTCGGAGCGTTAACCGTCGTATACGAAGGCACGTATGCCAAAGAGGGACTGCTCTCTCTGCACTTTGGCTTCTCCCTGGTCTCGCTGGCGAGCGTTGTGTTGCTCTCGCTGCGTATTTTCCAGATAGGATCGGATAAAAAAGATATCCAGGACCCGGCGGTACCACCATCTCGATTATTGCAGTATGGCATCTGGCTGGTGACGGCCTACACCTATTATGTAGTCTACTCGGGAGCGTTGGTGCGACATTCTTCGTCGACTCTGGCCTGTGGAACCGAATTTCCCGGTTGCGGTGATGCATATCTACCCGGCTTCTTCTCAAATACCGGTATCCAACTCCTGCATCGCTATTCGGCTGCCAGTATCTGGCTCTTCATACTGGCGCTCATGATCATTATCGGATTGCGCTTCCAGAGTCGTCGCGATCTCGTCTGGGGAAGTCGTTGGGCCTTTATCCTTGTCTGCTTACAAGCTGTGACCGGCATCGCAACTGTCATGACAGGTGCTCAACTCTTCGTCTCGCTGATCCACACTACTAATATTGCTATGCTTTTCTCGGTGCTGTGCTATCTGTGCATGCAGGTCGAATGGCCCTTCCGGAGGCGCGTCAAGAGTACTCCGGCACTCAATAATCTCCCAGTGTCGAGCGCAGCAAAGACACTGTAGCGTCGCACGCTCGCGTGCGATGTCCCACCCGACGTACGATCAGGCAGGCCAGCATGGCGCGCCAAGTTCTAACTGTCTCGTACGTCGAGTGGGACATCGCACGCGAGCGTGCGACGCTACGGTGTCTTGCTGCGCTCGACACTGGTCATGGAGAACAACGTTTCCATTAGGATAGTACAACTAGATAGATTTGAGCCACCACTGTTGATCAGTCTGACCCATATTGGTCCACTGCTGAATCTTCCCTCCATCGCTGGTAGACCAGTCGGTATCGTCGAGGACTTTCCCGCTGAAGCGATTGACGATATAGTAAGATCCGTTCCCGACTGCAACCAGGCTCCACTGCTGGTCGGTCTGACCCATATTGGTCCACTGCTGAATCTTTCCTCCATCGCTGGTAGACCAATCGGTATCGTCAAGGACTTTTCCACTGAAGCGATTGACGATATAGTAGAAACCATTTCCGGCAGAGACAAAGCTCCACTGCTGATCCGTTTGGCCCATATAGGTCCATTGCTGGATTTTGTTTCCGTCGCTAGTAGACCAATCGGTATCATCGAGAACTTTTCCACTGAACACGTTCGAGATCGCGTAATACCCGCCGGTAACACCCTGAGAGGCTGTTGTCTGCTGAGGTTTTGGCGTTGGCGTTGGTGTAGGCGCCACTTGAGGTTTTGGTGTCGCCGTTGGTATTGGCACAGGCGTCGGCGTTGGATTCGGATGCGAAGCCGGGTTAGAAGTCGCACTCGAATTCGATGATGTCGTCTGATGTGTTTTTGTTGTATTCCCTGATTTTGTACTCGAAGACTGTGGGGGCTTTGATTGTGGCTTCTTCGTCGGCGACGAATTTGGCTGTGGTTTCTTCGTCGGAGAAGGCTTTTGTTGTGTACTCTTCGGTGGAATTATTCCAGGAAGCATTGTTGAGATATAAATACTGGTTGGCGTCGCCGGAATTTTTGCTGTCGATGCTATCGATGATGGCGTTTTATTTATAATCTCAGCAATTGTTGGAGCGGTGATGGGTGATAGTACCGTGCTTGTAATCGCCAATACTGTTGCTACTCCTAGCAGAGCGAGAGAACGCTTTTTGATTGGTAAGATGATACCAGGATGGCTGCTATTGGCAGGCTGTTTTGTGAGCTGTGGAGCGCTAGCAATGATTGGTTTACTCTTGCTGGCGACTGCAACTGGTACAGGTTCAGGCGTGCTGGTATCCTGTACAGGCTCAAGCGCTACGGGTTCAAGTATATGCTCAGTCGGAGCTGTAATACTGACAGGGCTTATCTGCTCATCAGGTAAGTCAAAGAATGGTAGGTCAAAAATGGGCATCTCTGGACGACTATCGGGATCAGTATTGTGAGCAGATAATCTATCCAGACTCTCTTCAGAAGTGAGAGAAATTTCTTCAGGAACAAGTTGATTCTCTTCAGAAGTAGGAGAAACTTCTTCAGGGACAAGCAGTTGATCCTCTTCGGAAGTGAGAGGAATTTCTTCAGAAGCAAGCGGCTGATCCTCCAGCTTTGCAAAGGAATCTGTCTGCTTGGTTGCCAAAGAAGAGAGGAGACCTAATCCGGCGAATGCATCTGTAGCTCTCTCTTTTACGCGTTTTGCCACGTCGACGACTGATGTTTTCTCCTCAACTATAGGCGTAGTTTCTGCTACCATAGTAGCAGGCTCCGCTGCATGGGCTGGCTGAGAAAACTGCTCGCTCTGGGGATCGCGTTCCAGTGCCAGTACATCGTTAAGCATCTCTTCATGCATCATCGCCATACTTACGTCAGGCTCTGGGGATTGCGTGGATGCTTGAGGTAAGAGCAGCATATCCTCTTCGTTCGACACATATTCTGCGAGCAGGCGAGGACGAAAAGGCGTAATTGGTAGGACCAGATTATCTTGCGTTATTCTCGATGACTGAGGAGGGGTCGGACCGGTTAAATGCGAGAATGGAAAGATTGGGGGCTTTGGGTGTATGGCTGTTCTTAAGGCAATGAGAAAATCTGCCACGCTCTCATAGCGCTTCTCTGGCTTATTGGCAAGCGAGCGTAAAATTACAGTCTCTACATCCTTTGGTAGATCAGGGACCAGCGCTGTAGGAGCAACTGGTATCCGAGGCAGGATATTGTCCCCTTGCTCTTGCCTGGACCGATGCTGACCTGAAAAAGGGAACTGTCCTGTTGTTAACTCGTAGAGTAAACAACCAAGAGCATATTGATCAACGGCTGGATGTATGACACCAGCTAATTGCTCAGGTGCCCGATAGTCCCGTGCCTCAGGATCAAGATCGCGCATGAATTGATCTTCATGGATAAGTTGGGGCAAGCGAAAGTTAGTCAATAACGTATTGCCGATGGTATCGATGAAGATATTCTCTGGTCGAATGTCTTGATGAATAATCTGATGATCATGAGCAAAATCTACGGCGTCTCCGAGCTGCTCTATAATTCTGAGCGCGTCATTTCTGCTTAACTGCTTTGAGCCGTCGAGATGCGCACGTAACGTCTCTCCTGCCGCATAGCCGCGAACGATATAAGGTTTTCCCTGCTCTATTCCTAACTCATAGATTGTCAGAATAGACGGATGGGCCAGTTGCTTAAGCTTATTTTCCAGACGTTTAAAGTCGTGTGGTGTTGCCTCAGGTGCAAGGCATTCGACATCAAAAATTTCGAGTACCACACGCTGCTCTGGTTTATCCAGATGATACGCCAGATAAATGTCGTGCTTGGCCGTGCGTGCCATATGATCGGTCAAGTAATAGCGATTAAATATATGAGACATTTTATCCTTTTTAAGTTGCTCTCAATGATATATATTGCTATTATATAATAGCCGATTCAAATTATAAAGGTCTAATTACTTTCCATAAAGTACTAATTCATGAAACTCTGTTGCCATTCGTTTGTACCTATACAGTGTAAGTTTAGGCCCGGAGGATACGATACTACATGGGCTTTGATATGCTCTTTGACAATGACACACAATTTTTGTATAATTAACTGTATGGTTAATGATTCATCTGAGCGACTCGATACAGTTTTTTTTGCGCTGGCTGATCCCACCCGTCGGATTATCTTAGAACGTCTGGCGCAAGGCGAGGCTTCTGGAACGGAACTGGCGCGGCCCTTCTCGATCTCCGTCCCGGCGATCTCCAAGCACTTACGCGTGTTGGAAAACGCCGATCTTATCCTGCATCGGAAAGAGGGACGGACTCATCGTTTTCGCCTGGCTGCCAGTCCCATGAGAGAAGCTGCCGTTTGGCTTGCACAATACCGGCAATTCTGGGAAGCGCAATTCGACTCTCTGGAGAGCTATTTGCTGACCACATCCACCGAGGAGCAAGACGCTGATGATACCTCCTATACCCTCTGATACAGCCTCTCTGGTGCTGCGACGTGCGTTCCTTGCCAGTCGTTCACGTGTCTTTCGTGCCTGGACCAATCCAAAGGCATTTGATAAACAAGCCCTTGACACGTATCCCTTGACCGCATATAAGTGAAAGGAATAACTATGCCAGCCATTGTCAAAGAACTGATCATTGCTGTCGCCCCTGAGAGAGTCTTCAAAGCCCTGACACAGCAGGATGAAATCGCTCGCTGGTGGACCGATGACCTGAGTACCACGTCGGAGGTTGGCTCTCTGGCTGAATTTCGCTTCAGGCAAAGAGCCTTTGTCTTGCAGTTTGAGATTGCTGATCTGAAGGATAATGAGGAAGTTCGCTGGACGCTCAAACAAGGTCCGGAGTCATGGGATGGGACCACTATTATCTGGCAACTCACGCCGGCCGAGAACGGTACCAGGGTGCTTTTCACTCAGGATGGCTTCGCTCAGGTTGACGAGGCATATCAATCGACACGCGGGACCTGGGAATACTTCCTGGATAGTTTGCATGCATATCTGGAGACTGGAAAAGGCACTCCTGGCCATCCTTCGGATACGAAAGCGCCTTAAGAGATGATCATATCCAGAAAAGCAGAGCCGTCGATCAGCTTAGCTCAACAAGATGTTTTCGCTGAGCTGATCGACGGCTCTGGCATTCGGTGATGAGAGCGGGTCGCTTAAGCGTTTATTTCATTATAGTAAAGGGATAATTGTGACTCTGTCCGCTCTTGAGTGCCTGATCAAAAAGGTTCCAGAAGATTTGATCAGGCTGACGTGTGTCCCATTGGGATAAGGTCAGGCCATGGCAGCCGTTTTTTTCGACACTTGCGCGGACGATGATGCGTTTGTTGAGTGCAAAGGTAAGGGAGTAGACGTCACCCTGACGGAATTCTTCGCAAGTGCGTTCTTGTGGGTATGCTGGCAACTGGTACATCTTGCGATAGAGGGCGGTGATGAGTGGTGAGTTGGTGATATTTATAACTGGACCGCCGGGCCGTGTTTGTAATTGTATCTGTAATATATTTACTGCTGTTGAGGCTGGCTTGCTGGCTGCTAATGAGTTGCTGCTGCTGAGAAAAAAGAGGAAAAGAAGGCAACATACACTGAGCAAAAGTGGTCTCCAGGCTGCTTTAAGACGACGATGCGGCTGTTTTGATATGGTTAAGGGTGTATTCAGCATTTTTAACTCCTTATATAGAAATTACATTGACTATTGAAGATAGTATTTAATCTTCTATAAGGGAGACGTATGAGAAGCCTTATATGTTCCCATACGTCAAAAAATGCCGTAAATCCATACATATATATTGTATTAAATGCATTTATCAATCATAACCCGCGATGAATGATGATAATACCGCCGCCGGTTTTGGCTAGCAGATGAGCTCGTGGGGCGCTGCCTACTTCGTTACTATTGAATTCATTGACGACTTTGCCCGATCCTGTGGATGCCTGTAAGCTAAACGCTGTGCGCTGCTTCAGGGTAATGTGGATGCGACCGCTCCCGGTTCGTAGCGTATAATTTCCGATAGGATCAAGCGTGCCAGAAAACTCAATCGATCCGCTGCCGGTTTTGAGGAGGGTCTCTTCGGTCAGGCGCGACTCCAAGACCTGGATTTTACCGCTCCCAGTGGTGAAATTTGCGCGACCATTAATCGACATGGCCTCGATTGATCCGCTTCCCGTTCTCATCTGTATGGCTCCAGCGATTTTGTGCACATGCATAGAGCCACTTCCGGTTTTGAGCGTGATGCGACCTTGCAGTTGAGATGCGTTGACTTTTCCACTTCCGGTTGATAAGCTGATCTGGCCCTGTAGTTCGTGAGCCTGGATCGATCCACTTCCAGTGTGCAGCGTAATCTCTCCATTAATATCCTGGATGAAGATCTTGCCCGAACCGGTCTTCACCTGTAGTGTGCCATTTTGTGGGACCGTGATGTCGAGATCGAAGTTTCTGAAGCTAAACTGGAATGGAAACCATTTGATCTCGCTATTGATGGTAATCATATCTCTCTGCTGCTGATAGTTGAGCCGCATATTATCAAGCGATGTCCAGACGCCGGAGACGCGCTTGGTGGGGGCTACCGTGATCGTGTGTTGCTCACCGCGGTGAATCGTGATCGTGCCGGCGGCGTTGTTGATGATCAATTGGGGATGCTCCTGTACCTCAAATGTTTTTATGGGGAGTGACATGGATACGATGCGCCAGTTGGTGATGATCACGAATATGGCTGCGGTGATCATAAGTGACAGGAATATCCATATGATGCCGCTGGATAAGAGACCCATCATATTGGCTAGCAGGATAACCAGGCAGATGATACCGCCAAAAATGAGAACGTTACGTCTATTTTGTTTTTCATTGCTCGATGGACGTAGTTTTTCGCCGTCTCCGAGCCAATCGCGTGGCGGAAATTGGTCGCTATAGCCCTCGGCATAGGGACGCTCTGCTGGATCGTAGGGAGGCGTCTCCTCGGATTGGGTCCTCTGTTCTTGCGGATCTGTATTGTTGACACGTTCAATCGGTGGGATATGTTCTGGCTGCGAATAAGTGCCTTCTTGACTTTGCATCGCGCTAACTCTCCTTTACGCCTGAAAAACAGCCCAAACTTTCTTTGGACACTACTATTTCATACGATCCAGCATGAATGAAGTTTGGGCTGTTTTTTGTGTTATGCTAGAGAGAGATTTTTCTCGTAGTCATATGATTTTATCTCATCTTTATTGTTATGTTTTGACTATATTGTAAGAAAGGATGTGTCATTCTCTTCCTGGCACAATTATATCTCGATGAAAGTACAGACAAAATCTTCCTCAGGTCTCGCGCGGTTAAAAAATATTGTCCGCATCGCGATGGGCGTTATGTTTATTGGGATGTCCAGTATGCATTTTATCGCCGCAGATACAGAACTGAAGATCATTCCCGAATTTCTCCCCTTCAGGCGTACGGCCCTCTATCTGACAGGACTCTGGGAGACCGTCGGAGGCATCGGCCTGCTCATACCTCGCTGGAAGCGCGTTTCGGCCTGGAGTATGGTCGGCTTGTTGCTTGTCGTCTTTCCGGCCAACATCTATCACGCCGTCAAAGACATCCGCTCCGGACGCTTCGCGAAAACGCGCTTTTATCATTGGGTTCGCTTCCCTTTCCAAGGCGTCTTTATCTGGCTCGTCCTGTGGAGCACCGACGCGACGCGGAAGCGCCTTTCCCTGAAGAGATCAAGCTCACCGACGTTACTGGGCTTTGAGCTCTTTGATGACTGAGCGATGTTCTGTGCGCAGCTTTGGATTGGCGATCTCGTCGATGCCAAAGTTGATCAGGGCGAGCCCGGCGCCCAGGATGGCGATACAGAGTCCTGGGACGAGGAACCACCACCAGGAGCCGAGTGCCAGGGCGTCGTCGTTGCTGGCCCAGTAGAGGATGCTTCCCCAACTGACGCTATTGATGTTGCCGAGTCCGAGGAATTCCAGTCCTGTTTCGGCCAGGATGGCGTAGATGATGGTCCCTAAGAATTGCGAGGCGACGATGGCGATCTCGTTCGGGAAGATCTCGAAGAAGATGATCCTGAACGAGGATTCTCCGCTGGAACGGGCCGCATCGACGCTATCGATGTTGCGCATCAGGAGCGTCTGTGAGCGCATCACGCGTGCTCCCCAGGACCAACCGGTGACGGTGAGGACGATGCCAATGGTGAGCGGTCCTTTGTAGGCGATGAATGCGGCCAGCAAGATGGCCAGTGGCAGCGTCGGCAGAACTAAGAAGACGTTGGTGATCAGCGAAAGTACCTCATCGATCCAGCCTCCGAAGTAGCCCGACACCAGACCAACGACGACCGAAATAATCATCGTCATGGCACCGATTACAAAGCCCATGATCATCGAGAGGCGTGTGCCTATAATGACCTGGACCAGAATATCCTGTCCCAGTTGTGTCGTCCCAAGCCAGTGGGCCGCCGAGGGTGCCTGGAGCTGATCTGGACCCGGCGCACCGGGATCGATATGGATGAATAGGGGTCCAAAAATAGCGATCAGCGTGAAAAAGAGCACAATAATCAGGCCGATCAGTACCTTGGGGTTGCGGCTGATCATGCGCCAGAAGTCTCTGATACGGACTCTGGTCGATGTGGCCGTGGGCGTGATAGAAGAAACACTCATAATGGCTATCCCTTTCTGGTGCGTACGCGTGGGTCCAGGATCACATAGGCCACATCGGCCATCAGGTTGGCGGCCAGTACAGCAATCGAGATGACTAAAAATATCCCCTGTAAAAGCGCATAATCCAGGTTCTGGACCGCTTCCAGCGTGGCGTAGCCAATCCCTGGATACGAGAAAACGATCTCGGTGAGAATTGATCCGCTGACGACAAAGCCGAGTGAGAGCGCAAATTGGGTGACGTTGGGCAGGATGGCGTTCCGCGCCGCATACGTTGACATCACGCGCCAGGTCGAAAGTCCCTTGGCCTCAGCCAGCAAGACATAATCTTCGGAGAGCGTCGTGATCATGGCATTGCGCATCCCGAGCATCCAGCCTGAAATTGAGCCGATCACGATCGTGAGTGCGGGCAGAAAGGCGTACCAGGAGGCGCTGAGAATGAAATCGATATTCCATCCTATCGTAGTATCATCGGCATCATAGCCGCCATGCAGCGGGAACCAGCCCAGATTTGCTCCCAGATAGTAGAGCAGGACCAGTGCCAGCCAAAAATATGGAATTGCCGATAGGAAGGTAAAAAGGGGTGAGAGGATTGCATCCATCCAGGAACCGCGTCGCCAGACGACGATGATGCCAAGGACTGTTCCGATGACGAAGCTGATCACGAGCGAGACTCCGACCAGGACGATGGTCCAGGGGAGTTCCTGTGCCAGCACTTCGCTGACGGGTGTGGGCATATAGGTGACGGAGATGCCGAGGTTTCCTTGTATGAGATTGGTAAGATATTGGAGGTATTGTTGCCACAGGGGAGCATGATTGACTCCGAGGGCGATTTCAAGTGCGCGGATGGCTTCTGGTGATACTTTTCCCTTCATGCGCCCCAGCATGGCGGCCGCCGGATTTCCTGGCGAGAGATGTGGTATCAGGAAATTCAGCGTCACTGAGGCCCAGAGCGCGACGAGATAGAAGACAATACGACGGAGGATGTGGCGCATAGATGTTCTCCTTCTAAGGAGTATATTGAAAATGCGTCGTATCCAGGGATACGACGCTTCTTTTTACGGGTTGACTGGTTGCAGGTGGAGTATCACATCTTCGGTATCGGGAGGCTCAAGCGTGCCTGCCGATTGATAAGGATCGGTCGCGCTTGGCCAGCCAGTAAATTTGGCTGTGCTGTACTGTCCCCAGTATGGCTCGAAGGTGAGTGGGATACTCGGGAGCTGCTCAACCATGATTTTTTCTAGCCCCTGGATCGCTTTGGTCTGGGTGGCTGTATCCGTCGATGAGGCATAGTCATTTAATAATGCATCGGTTGTTGGATCGATCCAGCGCTCGTAGTTGGTCGAAGCGGCCTGACCGATCGGGGCACTGTTTGCACTATTTAATAATCCGTTGTAGAGGTAGTAGGGCGAGGGACCGGCCGAGGTCCAGAGCATCGCGGTATCATAATCGCCTTGCTGCAACTTGTCGTAGTAGGTGTTGTAGTCGATGGTATTCACGGTGACTTTCATGCCCGCGCTGCTCAGACTCTTTTCCATCAACTGCGCATCGTTAATCCAGTCGTTGAAACCGCTCACCACGTTCAGATTAAACGCCAACTCCTTGCCATCTTTGGCAAAGATACCATTAGAGCCTTTCTTGTAGCCGGCGCTCTCCAGTGCGCTCATCGCGTTAGCGATGCTAAAGGTAAATTTCAGGTCCTTATACGCGGGCGAGAGCAATTGTGAGTATGCGGGCAGCAGGCTGGTCGGCGTCGCGGCTGGCTCATAGCCACCTTCTCCGACTGTGTTCAGTTGATCGCGATTGATGGCGTCACTGATGGCTGTCCGTACGGCTAGCTGATCAAATGGCGCTTTCTTCAGGTTCAGGTAGAGGTAGACGACGTCGCTGGACGGATACCAGTAGTGGTTGTGCTGCGGATCTTTGTCAACGTACGATTTTTGGACGTTTTGGATGTAGAGATTGGTCCAATCGACCTGTCCATGCTCAAGAGCCAATTCGTCGCTGGTATTGTCGTTGAAGGCAGGAATCTTGATCAGCGTGACTTTGGCTTTGTCCGCTTGCCAGTAGCCGGCGTTGCGGGCCAGTGTAACGAGCTGAGGGGTGAAGGTTTTGAGCGTGTATGGACCTGTTCCAATTGGATTAGGATCGGCGTATTGGCTGGGATCTCCTTTAACTTTGGACCAGATATGCTGTGGTAGGATGAATGTTTGTCCTCCCAGGTACCAGAGGATGGGCGAGAAGGGCTGCGTCAATGTGACCGTAACGGTATTGGCATCCGGGGCGGCGACGCTTTTGATGTAGGAGTCAATACCATTGAGGTCCAGGCTGGGATATTTCTTGATCAGGTTCAGGGTGAAAACGACGTCAGCGCTGCTGAAGGTTGTGCCGTCAGACCATTTGACGCCTTTGCGCAGATTGAACGTCACGGTCTTGGTGTCGCTGGAGACGCTGGTGCTCGTGGCCAGCCAGGGTTTGGATGTCCCCGAGATGCGATTAAACATCAGCATGGTTTCGTAGATAAGTCCCTGGGTGCCGCTTACGACGCTACCTGCGTATGGATTAAAATTTCTTGGATAGTCACCCGCTTGGTTCGCTTGCATGATGAGTGTGGTGTTGGCTGTTTTTGAGCTGTTGCTGTTACCACAGGCTGCCAGCACTGCTGTGAGGATAAGCATGCATGCCAGCATAAGTTGTCCTTGCTTGCTTGCCATCGTCCTCGGGAAAATGATTGTACTCGCCACCGATAACCTCCTGCTTGCGCAATAGTGTCTTATGTGGTTGGTTCAAAGATATACAAATCCGTGCTACAGATATCTTCCCTACGGTTGTGATTAGTGCACAGTACTTGTGGCCACTACATTTTTGTACCAGTGGCCGCTGGCCTTGATGGTGCGCTTTTGGGTGGGATAGTCGACATAAATAATGCCAAAGCGCTTGCTATATCCCTCCGACCACTCGAAGTTGTCGAGCAGCGACCAGACAGAATAGCCTGCCAGTGGGACTCCTTCGGCGACGGCGGCGTGGACTTGTAATAGATGCTCGCGTAAATAATGAATGCGACGTGGGTCATTGACGCTATTGTCTGCGTCGACGGTATCGGCGAAGGCCGCGCCGTTCTCGACCAGATAGATCTGTGGAATGGCGTACTCACGATGCAAGCGGGTGAGCATCTGGTAGATGCCTGAAGGATAGACCTCCCAATTGAGCTCGGTGTGCTCGACTCCTTCGACAGGCACGGATGGATACTCACTGAAGGCTGTAGCGTCGTGCTGGATCAAGAAACGCGTGTAGTAATTGGCTCCCAGGAAGTCGAGTGGGCGAGCAATGATCTCTGCATCGCCGGGCTCAGTTTTTGGAGCGACATCGCCAAGATGCTCAAGCACGTCGGCAGGATAGCTGCCGCGAAAGATTGGATCAAGGAACCAGCGATGCATTTTGCCATCCATAAAGCGTGTCGCAGCGCTATCCTCTGGCGACGAGGTGGCGGGATCAAGTTGGGTGAAGTTGAGCGTAATTCCGACCTGTGTCCTGGCGTCGCCGTTGGCGCGGATGATCGGGACCACCAGTCCATGAGCCAGCAAAAAGTGATGCGATGTTTGCCAGGCGACGCGCACATCTTTGACGCCAGGAGCATGAATGCCAATTTCATAGCCCTCGAAAGCAGTCACCGCTGGCTCATTGAGGGTGAGCCAATGATGGATACGCTTGCCAAAATGTTTGGTGACTACCTCGACATAGTCGGCGAATGCATAGGCCGTCTCGCGTCTGGCCCAGCCACCTTCATCCTCAAGCACCTGAGGTAGATCCCAGTGATAAAGCGTCGCAAAAGGCTCGATGCCAGCCTCTAATAATGTGTCGACCAGACGATCGTAGAAATCGAGTCCTGCCTGATTCACCTCTCCGCGTCCTGTGGGGATGATGCGTGGCCAGGCGATGGAAAAGTGATACATATCGATGCCGAGCTCTTTCATCAGAGCAACATCCTCGGCGTAGCGATGATAATGATCACAGGCCACCAGGCCACTGTCACCATTAAGTATATTTCCGGGTGTGGCGCAGAAGCGATCCCAGATAGATTCGCCACGACCATCCTCACTCGCCGCCCCCTCAACCTGATAACTATATGTGCCTGCCCCCCAACGAAAGTTCTCAGGAAATTGAACCATAGTCCCTCTTTTCATTTTCACTGCTAGCATCCTTGTAGCAATAACTTCAACATCCGCGATGAACTCAATGAAACATGACTGTTATTGGATGATGAAACAATAGTAACGTACTCCTCCCGAAAATGTCAATGGGAGGCAAGCAGAAAGCTATCTTCGCTTCGCTCGACCTTTTTAATGCCTGAATTGACTTTCTTGCCAGGATAGATTATCATTCTTAAATGAACTTTGTTGTGAAATATATGCGCATTATTTCATGAAGCTGTTTGCTTGTGACGGTAAGGAGAACAATTGGACGTGGCGGATTCAGTTACTGCAAAAGATGTTGCTCGACGTGCCGATGTCTCTGTGGGGACAGTGTCGCGTGTCTTTAATAATCACATGAATGTGAGCGAAGAGATACGCCAGCGTGTCCTGCGGGTGGCTGCGGAACTTGGATATTTTCGTGGCTCTCCACTCAGTGGACAGGTTGCCACTGCTCGCTCGACAGGACGTATGCTCAAAGAAGTGGGCTTTCTCTACTGCTCCAGTATCGAAGCCACGCCAGCCACCATGGACCCTTACTGGACCCCTATTTTTCATGGAGTAGAAAGCGCTTCACGCAAAGCGAACATCAAGATCACCTATCGCACTATCACCGATATCCGTAACACTCCCCATTTATTGACAGCGGCCCTTTACGAGATGCGTCTCGGTGGTATTTTATTGGTGGGGCAGGCAGATAAGGAGATCATCTCGACCATCCAGGCGACGCACACTCCTCTGGTACAGGTGGATAATTATGCGCTGGATCTGACAACGCCCGTTGATACGATCCTGCCCGATAATTGTCAGGGAGCGGCGAAGGCGATGGATTATCTTTTCGAACTGGGTCATCGGCAGATCGCTTTCATTGGCGGTCCCACGCTGCCGGGACAGGGTCCGATGAGCATCTACTCGGCGCAGCAGCGCTGGATGCAGTACTGCATGGCCTTTCTGGATCGCGGCCTCTTGGTCTCATACGATCTGGTGGAGGCTGGTAATTTTACGCTGGAGGGAGGATACGAAGCTTGTAAGCGTCTCCTGGAGCGGGATGTCTCTTTTAGTGCCCTGTTTTGTGTCGATGATGTGACGGCGATTGGTGCGCTGAAGGCTCTGCGCGAGGCAGGCCGTAAGGTTCCAGAAGATGTCTCAATCATCGGTTTCGACGGTATCGATCTGGGCCAACATGTGACGCCTTCTCTGACGACCATTCGCGTTGATGCTAAAGCTCTGGGTGAGGTGGCGCTGAATACTTTGATCGAGCGTGCGACGAATCCTGACGAACCTTATTTGACCAAATTAATCGGTATTGAACTGGTGAAACGTGAATCGGTGGCCGCGCCGCGCCTGACGTAATGTTGGTACCATCTCACCATTTGATGAGGTATGCAAGCAACAGTTTCCAGTTTCAGGAGTGGGATGTTTCTGTATCCGCCAATCATCAGTCCAGGGACCCTTGACAAGGAAAGCGGGGAAAAATCCTTTGGAAATGTACACAAAAGCTCATTTAAAAGATTCGACCCATGATCCAAAAAGGTATCAAGCCTTTATCCCTATCTGTATGCTCGTGTGTGGTAGCATCCTGGTACTCTCCTTATTTCTGACGCAGCAAAGTACCGGCTACGCGGCCAGCAAAGCCTATGTACGTCTGAATCAGGTTGGCTACATCACGGACGAAACAAAGCAGGCCATCTTGCTCGCCTCCGGCTCCGATAGTGCTGCCACCTATAGTCTGGTCAACACATCAACTGGTGCAACGGCGTATTCTGGGACCGTCGGAGCCAGTAAAGGAAAGTGGAGTACGGCGTTTCCCAATAGCTATTTGATCGATTTTACCGCTTTTAAGACCGCTGGCAGCTATAGTATTCATGTAAGTGGGTCGATTGGTGCGACCTCTCCCACCTTTAAAATTGCCAGTGGTGCAAAGCTCTACACCAACCTGCTCTCCAACGCCCTCATCTTCTATCAATCGCAGCGAGACGGAGCAGATGTCGACTCCAGCGTCCTGGATCGTCAGCCATCGCATCTCACCGACGAAAAAGCCTCGATCTATAGTTCTCCCAGCTACGACGACAACGATACTTTGCAGGGGACGCTGACAAAGATCGGTGGACCCATCGACGTTTCGGGCGGCTGGTTTGATGCTGGTGATTATGTCAAATTTGTCGAGACCGCCAGTTATACTGACGCCATCATGCTCTACGCTGCTCGACAGTATCCCAGCCTCCTCAGCGGCGGCGCAACCAACTTCAAGCGCGAGGGCAAGTATGGCCTGGATTGGCTCCAAAAAATGTGGAATAACTCCACTAAGACACTTTATTATCAGGTCGGGATCGGAGACGGTAACGGTGATAGCATCTTAGGCGATCACGACACATGGCGACTTCCGCAGGCCGACGATAAGTTGAGCGTCACGACCAGCAGTCCTGCCTATTATGTCAAATACCGTCCAGTCTTCGCGGCAGGAGCCGCCGGAGCTCAGATCAGTCCTAACCTGGCCGGACGCCTGGCTGCCGATTTCGGTTTGTGCTATCAACTCTATCACAACACAGATCCAACCTATGCCAATAAGTGCCTGAGCAGTGCCGAAAACATCTTTGATCTCGCCAAAACCAGCAGCGTAGGCGATCTGCTCACCGTCTCCCCACATGACTACTATCCCGAGACCGAATGGCGCGATGATATGGAACTGGGTGCCACTGAACTGTATAACGCGATCGCGCTGGGTAATCTGCCATCAGGACTCAAGCACACCGATCCTGCATACTATCTGAAGGCCGCCGCCAAATGGGGCAACGCCTACATCACTGGTCCCAATGATGCTGCCGACTCGCTCAATCTGTACGATGTCAGCGGATTGGCTCATTATGAACTGTATAATGCGATCACTCAGGCTGGAAAGCCCGGCGGATTGGCCGTCACGCAAGCGGCTCTGCTCAGCGACCTACAAAAGCAACTGAATGCAGGCACCACGCAGGCCAAAAGTGATCCCTTTGGCTTTGGCATCGCCTATGGCGGAGGTGATGCCACTCCCCATGCACTCGGATACGCACTTGAAGCCTCCTTCTATGATCAACTGGCCGACAAAACCATCTACAAGACCTTTGGACTGACACAGCGTAACTGGGCTTTGGGTGCGAACGCGTGGGGATCGTCTTTCATCGTCGGAGCAGGTTCCACGTTCCCCAATTGTATGCAATCCCAGATCGCTAACCTGTCTGGCTCGCTGGACGGCAAGTCTCCTTTGCAACTCGGCGCCACAGTGGATGGTCCATCCGATACCGCAAACTTTAGCGATCTCGGTCTGCAGGATGGCATGCGAGCTTGTCCGGCCAACGGGAGCGATCCTTTCAATGCCTTCACTGGCAAAGGTGCTCGCTACTACGACAACGTTGTCGCCTGGCCCAGTACTGAGCCCGCCGATGATTATACCGCATTGACTATCTTGCTCTTTGCGCAACAGGTTGCGTAAGCATAGATAAAGTGCTTTTCGCAGCATAGTTGTTTCTCTTCGAGGGGATGAATCGCCTCGAAGAGAAACAACTATGCTAATTCTTACTCTCAGAATAGAACACAATGAAAATAATGATGAATGCCCTATTAGAGCATGATCAGGAGCACACGCTAGTGCATTTTCTTTCAGACATCGGGAACTGTGCGCATTGTGGATAGGGAAACTTCCTGATATCGGCTCTTATTACGATGTTGAATTTGAAATATCGGACCCATTAGTTTGGGGAGTGAATATAACGCCTTCAATGTACACTGCGTGCAAAATCGAGGATAATGGAAATAGTGTTATTATAACTGGTCAGATTATTAAAGGTGAAGAAGAAATTGTCCATTTGAAATTATCTGACAGTGTTGTGTTAATTGAAGTGAGCAATACTGAATATGTGAAGGAATGTTTTGTAGAAATTAAAACCAAATACCCTTTAGTATATGATACTCACATATAAAAATGCTCGCCTGTGACCTTTGCAGGATTTAGCTTATGGAAACCAATCATGAGAAACTAACGCGATTATTAAAAGTTAATCAGGTGAAAATAAATCGCAAAAAATCATCGCCTGGGTTTGGATCATTTTCCAGGTGAGTATACTCCCTCACTTTCAAGTATTTTTCATTTGTTTTGAGTAGTAAGGAGAAGATAGAGTGTTTAAAGATCGTTTGCTCGAAGCTTACGAGTCTTTCCATCCAATTCAATACACCTTATTAGATGAGTTATTGATACGTCAAGATACTCCTCACGAAGGGACGATATCACATGTTGCGATAGAAATGACCCTTTTTGGTGAAGGCGTTGAAGTTGGCATTCTCCATCTGTCTTTTTATGGAGTTGTTAATCTTCAAGTTAATCTTCCTAAAGAATATAATTAGGTTGGCTTGGTAAGTATTGTGTCGATGCAAGATCATCAATGGGAGTACATCGATTACGTGGTGAGAGAAACTGAGAATAATCTTTTCTCATTTTATTGTAAAACATTTGAGGTTCATCTGGAAATGCTCCCAATTGAAGAATAAAACTGGTGATACGATCAACGGTCACAGTTGATTTGCGCCAGACTAAACATAATTATGAATAGATGCAAATCAAAACCAAACACAATAGCTTTTTTATCTATGCTATTGTGTTTGGTTTTTTTATCCTTTAAAAAACATATCTATATATACGAATAGTGGTAACGTTGAGACAGGTCTGACTTGTGAAATGTTGGTTAGTGGAAGTGAACCCATGAAGATAGCATCTGACCGAGGATTTGAAAACCTTAGAATAACAGCTACGCGTATTTTATCTGGGAGGAACACATTATGCAAGACAAATTTGAGTTGGCGATAGTAAGATATCGCAAATATATTGCGGAAGGAGAAAATATTGAGAACATAATTTATTCTTTACATCAAAATGGCTTCACGGTCATTGAGTCAATGAAAGCGTTAAAAATACTTTATAATGTTCCTTTAAAAGAGGCAAAAGTTTTTATTACGCATAGTCCTACTTGGGCTGATGTTGTTAAATCGCACGAAGAATTACATGAACAGCTAGCAGATATGGTTATGAAGCCGCTTGATATTGAATAGGACGGTAGATAATTGACGTTCCTACGAAAAATCTTCTGGAGTGTCCAAGTTAGGCAACCTCCTTTTCGACCTTTTTCTCCGATAGTTATGTTAACAGTAGCAATCCAGAGGTGACCTTTCCGATCTTTACCGTAGTAGGAAGGTGAAGATGCTATATGTTGATTATTTAAATTGATATGGAGGTTATGATATGGGGGTTATATTATGCGAATTTTAGGAACAGAGCATGAAGAATTTAAGTTAACCATATTTCAGTATGATCAAAAACGTAATAAAAGATAAGTGGAAATCAAATATATTGAAGGCGTCAATTTATATAAAATGTAATAACACAATAGAAGGTAGTAATACTACGTTATTACATACGAAGGAACTAAAGGGTTTAGAAATTTGGTTTGATAATATATATCAACGTCATTTAACACCGAAAAATTTTGAATTTTACTATGGGAAATTTTCTTTTGAACTTTTAAATATCTATCATGATGCAGTACAACTACAAGTTAATTTTGATTTTAGCACAGGAAAAGGAAGTAAATTACCTTCGGGAAGACATATTAATAATGAATGGACTGGAAATCTTATTATTACTAAGTCATTTGAAGACCTTTTGCAAATTATATCTTCTCTTCGCGAAGACACGGCCAGATTTCCAGGACGAATCGTAAAGGAAAGGAGAAAGAGAAAGTAAAAATTTGGTAACTATTCAGGTTATCTAGAAAGAGGAGAGTGAAGAATATGGCTTTAACATTTGAACAATTTCAGCAGAATTTTAAAGGGCATTCCGTTCCTGAAGTGCTTATGGAATTATTACAGTTTCAAAATCGTGTCAATAATTGATACAGCGGTTCGTTTGAACTAGACAATAATTTGGATGCATTATTTGTTTCATATATTGGAGAAAATCAGGATTTGTTGAAACAGTTTCTACCTTTTGGACATGATAGTAACGGATCAGTTTATGCTTTCTGGCTTCATAAGGAGATGCCTTTAGAGCAAGCACCCGTTATTTATTTAAGTTCGGAAGGCGAAGGATCTGCTGTGCTTGCTGACACATTAGTAGATTTCCTTCTTATCTTGGCCTATGATGAAGAGCCTGTTCTTGGAGAATATTCTGAAACAGAAGAACAAATTGTTCACACGCCAGCAAATCAAGAATTTCGTGTATGGCTTCGAGAAGCCTATAATCTGATTTCCATAGATTCTCCTGATAAAATTGTGCATCAGGCTCTTTTACAACAACCAGATTTTAAAAAGTGGCTTAATCTACATCAGACAATATGATTAAATTAGTCTTTAATCCCCGAACAAAGTGCCGATACGATGGAAGCGGCAGGCACATGTCACTATTTATCTTCAGCCCCAGTTTTTTCATGTCCAGCAATTGCATGTATCTGGTTGGTTAGCGAGTAATCTTGTTGATTTGAACATCAGTAAGGAGAAACATAAGTGTATTATTTCTAGCTCAAATACTGTATCAAGGTATAGCATCCAATATGTTGCAGATGCATTTCGGATTCATTGGATAAAAAATATAAATTGACTTCAAAAATAGAGGAAATTTTAGGATGGATGACATACTTCTTTTGCCGGAAGATTTACAGCGAAAATCTCTCTCCAATAGAGAGATTGTTCTGACCTATGATGATGCACTGAAAGCTCTGGATATTCTCGAAGATGCTCATTGGGCAATTCTTGGGTGGGAACCCTGGTTAAAAATCTCTGAGGGACATGACCATCCTGTTATGGGTGGTGATTTTCCCCGAGAAGCAACGGAAGATTGGTCGACCTACATCCACCGATCCGCACAGCTTTGTCGCCGCGTCATGATGGAGGAACAAGAGCGCTGGGATCAGGGAACATTTTGGTCTCAAGACCTTCCGGGGACAGGGTATGAAAAAACGATGGTGCTCTATTTCTGCCTTACGGCTACCGATAAATGATTGAGAGCGTCTGCAGCCTCTCGTTCAGTCAAGCAATTGCTATGACGGCCCGAGCGATCCCATTTTGTTGGAGATTATTACTATTAAAATCTCCTTGAGAAAGGAATAGATGAGGATGGAAAATGCAATTATTCACATAGAACGCAAAGTCGCATGGGTAGATCTTCTCCGTTCATACAAAATTGTTCTTGATGAAAAGGTGGTTGGCACTATTCGCTCGAAAAGACATTGCTCAATTGAAGTTCGACCAGGGCGCCACGAAATCTTTTTAACTATTTCTTGGTGCTCCAGTCGACATCTCCTCCTTGATCTTGCATCTGGTGAAGAGGTTAAATTGGTGTGTCAGGGGCGTATGTCAACATCTCCACTTTATGATGTTACTGTTGGTGCTGATGATTACATCATGCTCTTTCAGGAACCCTTTATAGATCCTCTGAAATATTAATTTTCAATATTTAGATTATATGTTAAAAGGCAGTAGTTTTTAATGAGCTATCTTATAAACTTGATAAAATATGTTTTAGTAGAAAGGCTCTGATGTGATTTTACTCGACAGTTGCATTGAAGCTCTTGGCGAAAATTCTGTCGTATCAGGGAAATAGAAGCATTTTTGGGGAATATCACAAACAACAAGTTCCCTATGATTAAAGTTGAGGCTGTATCAATGACACAGGAAGTGACATGCATTACAGAGGGTGTGTACTCTAATGCTTTAGTTTATGGTAACAAATACATAATCCTTGCCTGCGATGAGGAAAAGCATCAGGTGAAAGTGCGGGGCAAAAATGGAAGAGCTCGATGGTATCCCCAGGGTTGTTTCGACATGCTAGGTGTTGAAGCACCAATGCTTACACGTATCTTAAAGTGTGTTTCATTAGAGACGGCTACGGACTGGATTGAGGTAGATATAGAGCTATCGAATGGTCAGCGACGCTGGTGCTACTTTATTACTCCAGAAATGCTAGCCAGAGAGCCAGGAGAAATTATTTGCGGCACAGAGCGCCTTCTAAGTTATAATAAGCCTCATATGATCGTTGTAAATGTGCTTAGTAAAGAAGGGATTGGATCAGCCCTCCAGTATATTCAGAGCCAGGGAGCATTACTCGATTGTACTAAATTGATTGAATAGCAGAGATAGAGGTGCCCTCTATAAAGGAACTACTATGGTCTCGGTGAATTTCTGTGGAGGTAATGCCTGGAGAACGCAAGCCATTGGAACATTGAAGCCAGGGGATCAGATGTGAGCTTACACTGGGAACGCTAGTAAGGATTTGTCTCATGATTGAAGATATTTTAAACCACATAATGTCTTTATCGGAAGAGGAAAAGCAACAGTTTTTTCTTAAAGAGAAAGATAATCTTGTTCAATATATATCTGAATTAATACACATTTTGCAACGACCAATGAAGTCTTTATGGCCTGAAGCGATTCAAGTCCTTGGAGCTATCGGTTATCCTCGTAATGGACCTGCTCTCGCTACGTTGGTGGAACATTTATGTGATGGGAATTGGCCTGGCTACCTGGAAGCGGAACAATACCTTGCGACAATAAGTCCGCCTATTGTTGTTCCATTTTTCATTGAGATATTTTTGGATGAGGGAAAGGGAAGACGCTATTGGAGTGATGATGTTGAAGAACTTTGTCTGGCTTTGTCTAGAATGGGTAAGGAGTTTATCATTCTGTGTATTCCCTCATTGCTATATATCTTTTCTCAAAAAGAGGCACTCGCGCTCTTCGATATCGAGCGGTTATTTTATGCCATCGATGTGCTTGATTCAGAATACTTGACCTGTTTTATCCCTATTATTTTGCGAATAAGAAAAGAATCTCCTTATGAAGAGATAAGAGATACAGCTCAGATTTTATTGGAAAAAATTCCTGAGCATATAGTTATGTTGTATCAATATGTTATAAAAAAACAATGATAAAAACCTTATAAAAGAAGAATGAAGAAGTAGAGTCATGAAATTGCGAAGAACCTGATGATTTTATTACTTTAACCAGTTGTGGAAGCCTTGATCTAGGATGACCTGGTCGGAAGAGTATCACTGATGCCCAGACGATATATCATCTGGAAGTCACTCAAAATTATCCATTTTCAGCAGGTCTGGACAGTTTATCGTTTATAATTGTGCTCAAAATAAAGTCGGATGCTGGATATTGCCATAACTTTTATTTCTTGTATTGACATACATGCCCCGATCTGTTTTGATGATAACATCACATCTTGTTTCAGGTTCTTCGAACCATACTTGATTGGCTGCTCAAAAACAAGTTATATAGCTAATTGTTGATGAAGAGACCCATCTCGGCTACCCAGTAGTATTCAATAGAGAGGTTGTATTTTCTATTTATGAGGAGATTAATAGATGCTGAGGAAATCTCAAAAATATACTATTTGGATTGAAGCTGAGCATTGGTCTGCAAATCAATGGGATTATGCTGATAGTAATACAGATGTTTTGGTGATTTGGGAGGATAAGACTCGTTGGGTAGCAAGTTTTTTTTCTTACAGGAATATTCATACGCTCACTGAAAAGAATCGGAAAACGAGAGAATGTCTGCTGGGGAGCTATTTTTGGTCAAGCGATATGATCCTGGTTGAAAATACGAGTCGAAAACATATTGAAGAGGTAGTTGCTGGGTTAATTCAAGAAGATCAATTTGAAGTGATTTTTTCACTTCAGCCGCCTGATGATGTGAATATCATCACTGATATTCACATATAAATCAGTATATATACGAAGAGATTGTGTAATGAACAATAAACCTCTTCGCGCTTTAATTGATTTGGATGATCCGGCTTGGCCTGTCATTCAAAAAATGATCAATCATGCAGAAAATTCTGTCACACTACTTACTGCGGAGAGGAAACGCAGTGAAGCTATTTTAAGTTATCTTCAAGTGACCACACATTCTACTTTAGGTGCGATTGCCTTCGAAACTGGAGGCATCTTGATTGATCGTGGCTGGCTGCGCTTTCTTGGATCTGGTAATGAACAGATGCAAGGAGATTTGCACTCTTGGAATATCCGTGATACAAACACTGGAGAAGCTTTAGTCGAAGATGCATTGATAGTCGCTCATGATATTATTGGTGGATTTTTTGCCATCAATGGTGGTGCGTTTCCTGGCAGAACAGGGAATATATTTTATTTTGCCCCGGATACGCTTCAATGGGAAGATACAAATAAATCCTATACACAATTTCTTGAATGGGCACTCATGGGAAGTTTAGATATATTTTATGAAAATATGCGCTGGCCTGATTGGGAAGAGGCTATTTCAACAATGAGTGGTGATAATGGAATATCGATCTATCCATTTCCATTTCTTAACCAGGAAACTCCGATCTCAAGTCGTTCACGTCGTATTGTTTCTATGCGTGAATTGTGGGATGTATATACTGATCTTTCAAAACAAATTGGCGATCTTCCGCCAGGAGCCAACATCCAATTTACTATAAAACGTGATAGTGAATGAATAAGTAAAGGAAGGCATGTATGGCAATCCTGGCTCATTTGGTCGCAACATCGGCCTCAGCGAAAAAATGGGATTCCTCTGACCTGATCACTTTTATTCGTGAGCTTCTCGATACAAGTATTTTTACTCTTCCGGCCGCCATCCTTGTTGGACAAGCTCGCTCTCTTCCATCTTATTGGGGTGATGCCACTGACTCTTATATTACGCCCAATGCTCCTGGATTTATGCTCGCTGTAGAAGATGCCGATTTCCCTCGAGATTTGATCTGGTACTATGGATCTGATAAGAGAGCATTCCTGGCAGCTCTTGAGCAGGTTCCTTTTGACGAAAAAGATTGCTGTATTAGCTTTCCCGGTGGATGGAATGGATGGGATGGTGCTGTGATATATGCGTTAAAGCAACCCTTTCTTCTTAATTTGCGAGGGCCTGAGAATATATTGATTCATCGTGACGTCACTTATTGCCTTATTTTCTTCTCAATGATAGGAGGAGGTGGAGGTGTGCCGGGTACTATCTTGCAAAAGCTCCTGATAAGCTATTTTGGACCTGATCTTTTTTTAGAAGAAGTGGTAGATTGGTAAAATTTTTCGAAAATACTCCAAAAGCAATCACTTTCAGCTCGGAAGATTGTGCTACCTTCTCAATAGGAGTAATGATGTGTCTTGGTATGAACTTGCAGAAAATCCACTGGCTATTACTAATCTTTATAGGACCGTTCCTTCTTTGGATGCAGTGAATATCTCCAAAATTACCTTTTTAGCAGACCGTCCGTCACTTAAAATCCTTGTAGAATTACCGTTTCCCGATCGTGTACCGCAGCGTTGGAAGTACCAAGGATATAATGCTATTTGCGCTGAGTTAGGGTTAAGCAAGCTTTTGTCTTTGCATATTATGCATAATGGTCCGCTTGATTCGGCATCTATACGCCTAGGAAAAACGGTAGAAGGGTTGATATCATTTAACGTTTATCACCAGCAGATATGTATCTTGCAAGGAGAGTCTGAAATATTTTATTTGTTGATAATCAAAATTAAAATATGATGAAAATAGTTATCAAGGAAAGAAATATATTCATGAGAGGATTTCGCTGCTTTATTTTAAAGATGTGAGAGGTAAAATATGTGGTATGAATATTGCGATAATGCCTTTTTGGTCACGAGTGTCTATACTCAGGTGCCGTCTTTAGAAATATTTCATTTGTATGAAATGCAGTGGCAGCCATCGTCATCTGTAATCCTTTTACGTGGCAATTTAAGCTGTTTTCCCGATGACTCCTTGGATTGGTCTCTTCCATATAATACTGCACAGATATGCTTGGAATTTAATGAAGTAATACTGGTTGAGATGTCTATTATTAATCCTCTCACTGACCTTATTGTACAAGTTAGTATAGAGAAAAATGATGAAGATCTAATATTATTTCAAATTGCGCGCATATGCGCATAACGCTAGAATTGTCTCTTTGAAAAAGTATATAATCTCTATTTAGAAAACCATCTTATTGTTATGCTCGTCTTTGGAATTTAATCCCTTGGAGGAGCATCTCTGGAGAGACGTTAGTTGGAAAAAGATTCGGAAAGAAGATACAGGTATTTTATGCTTTTTTTGAGAGAGAGGTACCAAAAATGGAAAGAGAAGATGGCGGTAACGGATGAGGATTTCGAACAGACCCCTGCAAACAAACGTGAGTATGCGAGCTGTAAAAGGACCCGCGGGAGTGTAGGCTTTATCGCGTGCCTGGGCTATGCATCGAGTGGTGTAATTGCTATTATTGGCATACTTATCTCTGGAGGTCCCTTATTTGGTGCATATTTAAAATCAGCAATCATGCTATATTGGGTCTTCTCTGCATTTGTTGTTTTCTATAGGACGGAAGAAATGTATCTTATCGATCGCCTCAATAGCTATAGAATCCCCAGAACTGCTGGAACCGCAGTAAGGAAATGGTTTCTTTTTATGCGGAGACGTGTTCTCTTCGGCTTGATCTATACAAGTCTCTTAGTTGTGGTGTGGAGGTTCCATCTCTAGCATATGGGACTATCATGGACACCATCCTCAAGTGCTTGCTTTGGTACATTTGCCGTGAAAAGCAAAAAAATATCCTCTCAAGTCCATTTATCATTTATACTTAAAAGAGGGTTATTCTCTTTATAGTTGAAGAAATATTTTTAAGACCATAGGCAATAATCTCATTAAGGTTATTTTATGTTACAGACATTCAATCATTATTCTATTACTGAGCACATCGCGCGAAAATTTGCCTGGGATACCTACCGCTCGCACCCCATACAAGAACCTGAGCATACGGTGATCCTCAAGATTTTTGATGCGGAATGCCTCAATCCAGCTGCTACGGCTGAGTACTTTCAGAGCACGCAGACACGGCTCCAGCAACTGAGGCATCCCGCGCTGGTACCTGTGCTTGATTTTGGCATTGAGCAGGGACAGCTTTATATTGTTACTGAATACCTGCCTGGTGGATCTCTGCGCACGTATTTGCAGCAGCGTATTTCACATCGCCTGACGCAGGATGAAACATTTCACATCCTGACGCGTATCGGACAGGCTATTATCTATGCGCATACACAACACACATTACATCTGAACATCAGACCTGAAAATATTTTCCTGACGGAAACAGGGGATGTTCTCCTGACCGATTTTAATTTGCATGACCTTATCGGCGAAAAAAAGCTGGAGCAAAAACTTGCAGATAGCACGATCAGCTATCTGGCCCCGGAACAACTCACAGGCTTGATTTCAGAGCAGCTTGCACAAACAATTAATAAAACTGCGCCGGAACAATTAGCCGCCAGTATTGGTCCGCAGAGTGATCAATATGCGCTGGGTTGCCTTCTCTATGAGCTACTGACGGGCACCGTACCATTTGCCGTCAATGACCTTCTATTCTTCTGGCAACACGTTCCACGCACGCCCTCTGCTATTGTCTCGACGCTCCCCCACACTGTCGATACGGTGATAATGCGGGCACTCTCAAAAAGGCCCTCAGAGCGTTATGCTGATGTGGCTACATTTCTGGCGGCACTCTCCTCGGCCATATATCCGGAGCCGCCAGCCTTTCCATTCGCCCATATCACCAGAGAACTTAAGCCAGCGGCATCGACTTCAAAAACAGATGAAATACTACTCCCGCCACAGCTCGTTCTTGGTACGACCTATAAAGAAAAAAAACGCCAGCATACTCCCACACCGGCCCAATCGCCGACCAGTAAGGAAACGCTCCGTGCTCAGCCTGCACGAGATAGCGATACGAAGCGCTCCACTGGCGGCAACTATCAATCAGGCACCGAGTACGTTGATAACTTTTTTCAGCGACAGCAGCCTCCTGTCATGCCCATTGAGCCTGTGCCCCATCCTGAAGCGTCGCATATAGCTGCGGAGATCGAAAGCTCAGAAGACGACCCATCTCCTGACAACCATAGCGCAGATCTGGATCAAACAGCCTCCTCATTGGACACAACCAACGTCCCGCCTGAGATCCCTGAAAATGAATACTATACTTTTGATACGGAGCCAGATCCTCTGGAGGAAATCAGCACTACGCCGCTTATTTCACAACCGGAAGAGATTAGTCCTCTTCATTTCACAGCACAAAAAGAACCAGATCCTCAGGAAGAGATGAGCTCTGCGCGACTCACGGCACAGAACGAGCCAGATCCTCGCGAAGAGGTCAGCACTGTACCGCCTATCACACTATATGAGCTCGATATGCTTGAGGAGGAGCTTTTAGGCTTTACGCCAGCGTCTCTAGAGAATGTTAAGAACTCTTCTGGCATGTTACCGAGCGTGCGTATCGCCTCGGATGAGCACACGCAGATACAGCAACCTCGTCCCATACAGGAAGACGATGCGCTCATGATGCCTCTTGCCATGGCATCCGCAACGGACCTTGATCAGTTTGAGGATGAGTATGGACAAATACCGCAGCTCTCTCCCATACAGGACGACGAATTTCTTGCCATCCTCACCTCCATGCCACCTGCCACTACCTCATATCTTGACCAATCCCGTGACGAGCATGTGCAAAGCACTATCGTAGATGATCCTCCCCTGATTTTGCCTGCGCCATCTCCCGTTGAGATCGTGCCAGAAAAAAGGAGATCTAGCAGGAGTAAGCGTGCCAGTGCGGTGGATGTGAAGCCTGTATCCATGCCACCACTACGTCGCGAGAAGCGTAGATCTACTATTTTGCTCATAATAGCTCTACTCTGCGGCATTGCTGCAACTCTGCTTGCCTCTATGTTTAATCCAGCAACTATTGTCGTGGCTCTGCAACAGACGCAAGCCACACCGACGATGCTTGCCCGACTCATTCCAACCGCTACGCAAGGGACAACGGGTATACAGTTAGCGACACCCACAATCGCGCCCACGCGTAAAGCGACACCCACGCATAAAGCGACGCCAAAACCGACGGCGACGCCCAGGCCGACGGCGACACCGGTGTCGACGGCGACGCCATTGCCACCTGGACAAGTGGTTAACAACCCTCCACCCACACCCACACCGATACCCACGGCGACGCCAAAACCAGCGCCGACGGCTACCGCCACGAATGTGGCACGTAACGCTACCGTCACCGCCAGTAGTTCCGAACCAAATAATGGCTGGTCGCTGGCTGCTGTACATGATGGACAAAGGGCAGAGACCAGCTCTTCACCAGGCTGGTCAAGTAACGGTGATATCGTTGCCAATCATAGCGAAACGTTACAATTTGACCTGGGCAGCCAGCAATATATCGATGAAATGGACTTTTATCTCTGTACCAATAGTGGCGCAGCTGGCTATGGTATGCCCGTCAACTTTACCATCGATGTCTCAAATGACGCGCAGAGCTGGACCACCGTTGCGTCACGTACGAATTATCCTGCGCCGACCACGACTGCATTACAAGGTTTTGGTTTTAGCTTACAAAACGTACGCTATATTCGCATTGTCGGAAGCAGTCTGCGACAGAGCTCAGGCGATAACAATCTGTATCGCATGCAGTTTGCCGAAGTTGAGGTCTATTAATCTCATCCTCCTTAAGGATGATATTTGCTCCAGGCTCCGAGTCGATGCTGCTATCGGCTTTGGAGCCTGGGGCAGATTCTCTAGGCGATAAACTCCTGTGCGAAGCGCCGAATCGGAGCGAGGTTGAGAGGTTCAGGAAATCTGAATACCAACTCGTGTGTACCGGCCTCCTCGTACTCAGCGATCCGCTTGCGGATAGTCTCCGGACTGCCCACCAGGGCTGAGGAATTTATATAGTCCTTCATGCCAGCGGGAACTTTCGCCAGCGCCTGCTCATCGGTATCCTCAATGATGCAGATCAGCCCCACCGTGCAATGGATACTTCGATAGTCACGTCCAACGGCCTCGCAATGCTTTTTGAGCACCGACAACTTATGCCGAATTGTGGCAGGATCGCCGGACAAGTTGCAGGCATCGCCGTACTGTGCCACCTGTTTGAGCGTGACCTGTTCGCCGCTACCAGCGATCAGTAAGGGGATGTGCGGTCGCTGTATCCCTTTTGGCTGATTGATGGCTCCATGTACCTGATAATACTTCCCCTCAAATGTGGCCTCTTCCTGTGTCCACATCGCGAGGATAATCTGAACGGCTTCGCTCAATTGTCCTGATAACACAGAGGTTTTCGGCTGCTCGTGACCATAATAGGCGTGGAACTGATCCGCTCGAAGCGGAGTGCCGGACCCGATGCCTAATGTAAGTCGACCATGGCTGATTACATCCACGGTACTTGCCATTTTTGCCAGCAGCGCGGGATGTCGATAGAGATTATTGGTCGCCATCTGGCCGATGCGGATACGACTGGTATCGCGTGCCAGAGCTGCCGTCGTCGTCCAGCACTCAAAGAAAAAGTCTTCCAATGATTGTATCGCTCCGGATGTATTTCCAGCCCAGCCTGCTGACCACAGGAAATCGGACGTCCAGATGGTATCGTATCCTGCTTCCTCGTAGGTTCTGGCAATATTCGTGACAGTCTCGTAAGCCTCCAAAGGATCTTTTATCCCTGCCAGCTCTCCCACCCCGCCATGCGGTAACGCCGCGCCAAACTTCATAGACATAAAGCTCTCTTTTCTTTTTTTGCAAGAAAATATCTTGCCCTTTTCAAACGATATGATAACCTATCGTATCATCACGGCAAAGCCATGTCAAAGGGGTCAAGCGAAGCGAAGACATCGTAGCGTTGCACGCTTGCGTGCGATGTCCCAGTGACTCGTATGAGACGGCAGGACCTCGGCGCACCAAATGAGCAGGCAGGAGGCGAGGTGAAAGCAAATATGCTAGAATAGAATCTCTCATATCGTTAATCTGTCATTCATAGAAAAGTGTGCCAAAGTCGGAAGGAATGAAGGAACCCATGCGAACGTGGTCTGATGATCATCCGAAAGCTCGCCTGCTTGAGCGCAAGCAGGAAGCGATCAGAGTTGCGGCGAAAGAGCTATTCCTCCAGCATGGATACGCCGATACGACGATGGAAATGGTAGCCGCGCAGGCTCATGTGTCCATTATGACGCTCTATCGCCATTTTCGCGGGAAAGACATCCTCTTTCAGGAGGTAATCCGGCATCTCTGCGACCAGCAAGAACGAGATGGTCAGGGAATGCTCGGGCAAGGGGCTCCGATCGAGGTACTGCATCAATTGGGAATGGGAAGACTCACTCATGCTTTCAGCGCGGAGGAGATTGCCCTGTATCAAGTCATTCTTGGCGCGATAGAACACTTCCCCGAAGTGGGACAGATGTATTATCACCTGAGCCTTGAAAAAGCCATCAACCCGCTGAGCGCCTATCTGCAAGAACTGGATCGCCAGGGAAGCTTATGCATTCCTGATCCAGATTTCTCCGCGCAAGCTTTTTTTGCCTTACTGGAAGGACGGCTCGTCGAGCGTGCACGCCTGGGGATAAAACCTTTTCCTACCAATAAAGAGATTGAGCAGCACGTTGACGCCTGCGTCACATTTTTCCTGGCAGCCCATCGTCCCCAGTAGCGTCATCGCGTCGACGTCTCATTGGAGACGTTCATGCAAACAGATCCGGAAGGCGATGGAGTGACACGCCCACCGACGTAGCGCCGTGGTCTTGTGCCCGGCGGCCTCGTGACGTACGTAACGTTCGCTTTGGTCACTCAATATTGAGATGAGGAACCTTTTCATATGTGAACTGGTCGCCGGGCACAAGATCACGGCGCTACGTCGGACTCCCAGACATCTTACAAATCATCGTTCGAGAACGGAATCTGGATCTCATCGAGTCCGATCAAGCCTTTCTTGATGGCATAGATCGCCGCCTGCGTGCGATGTGCCAGTTGTAATTTTGTCAGGATGTTGCCAATATGCGTTTTGACGGTCTCTTCGGTAATCACAAGTGTCTCTGCGATCTGTCGATTCTTCTGTCCGAGTGCGAGTTGTCTCAGGACAGCCAGTTCGCGCTCGGTCAGCCTGGCATTATGCCGGCTTGTCTGAGTGAGCTCCTGCATCAGAGCGCTGGCAATCCTTGGATCGAGTAACGACTGTCCACGCATAGCAGCGCGAATAGTCTCGATCAGGAGCTCTGGATCGGCTTCTTTGCGTACATACCCGATGGCTCCTGCCCGCAGGGAGGCTATAACGTGTGAGTCGTCGGCTGAACTGGTCAGGACAACGATCCGGACGTTGGGGGTAAGCTCGCGTATGCGTCGGATCGTTTCTACGCCATCGATACCACCGGGCATCAACATATCCACCACCGCCACGTGCGGCAACCACGTCTCAATCGCCAGTAGGGCCTCTTCGCCGCTGCTCGCCTCGCCAATCACATGGAGATCCTCACTCATTTCGAGAACGCTTTTGAGACCCTTACGGACCATTCGGTGATCATCGATCAGTACAATCGTAATCGGTTCCTGCATGACTTTCTTCCTCGTGAAAATTAGCTTTTTGCTGTAATGCGCGCACGCCAGAGAAGCATCTGGCGCAGGTCGACTGTTATCCCCAGAAAGATGCAAAAGAAAATAAATAGGATGTAATATGCTAACCAGTGCCAGAAGGTATCCACCAGCATATGAACAAGTGTGTTCTGGATGATTAGTGGTGTAAGCAGGCCGAGAAAAATGATGCTGCGCCAGCGTATAGAGGTCTGTCGCTGCTTGATATCCGTAGCGAGTCCATGTGGTGATAGCAGCGCGTAGAAGCGATTCTGTGAGCGCTGGAAATTCCGATATACGTAGAGATAGGATAGCAACAATGCCGATGTAAACACGGAGAAACATATCCCCATCTGCCACCAGGGCGTCCTGGCCGCTAAGATCATGCCCCAGAGTACGACATTCGCTAAGGAGAAGATGAGCAAACGCATAAAACTGATCCAGCCGACCTGCTCATGAAAATGGAAGCCGCGTACTTGTAGATCATCCTCGCCGTGGTAGAGTCGCATACGTACAATGGCTAGATGGGCGCGGATCAGGCCGTAGAGCATAAATATTATGCAGGCAGCTAAGAGAAATACACATAATCCTTTTGTTTGCAGCTGGGCATTCGCCGTAAATAGTGCCAGATTGACCATGAGTAAGATCAAGGTAAAAATTGCCACCGTTGAACGTATCTGTAGCCCCTCTCGTACGTGCTCGATAGTTTTTTGTCGCGCCAATTCTTGCTGCTCGCTCTGCTCTTTCATCGCGAGCGGCAACAGGAGTGGCACCTGGATTTGAAGCGTCGTACCCTTGCCCATCGCACTCTCGATCTGCACCTGCCCGTTCAGCGTGCGTACCCGCTCCTGGATATTGGCTAATCCCATCCCTTTTTGAGCGCTTTGGGGATCGAAACCCTGCCCATCGTCATGGATCATTACCAGCAGCGCTTGATCATCGGCTGCGATAGTACATTGGACCTGGCGGGCTCGCGCGTGACGTGCAATATTAGCAAATCCCTCCTGGATAATGCGAAAGATGGCTTCTTGCATCTCTAGTGGACAGCGGTCACTGCCTGGAAGTATGGCAATATCGGCTTCTACCCTGACTCCACTGCGATATTCTAGCGCCATCGCCTGCGTCTGGACCGCCTCGCTGAGCGTTGTATGCTCCAGAGCGACCGAACGGAACTGCTGCAATAATGCCTGCATCTCCACTTGAGCCTCGTTGGCGCTACTCTGGATATCCTCGATGGCTGCCTGAGCTTTAGTCAGATTCCCCTGCACATGAGCTCTTGCTGCAATCGCGCTCATACGGATACTAAAGAGCTGCTGCTTAATCGAATCATGCATCTCGCGTGCCAGACGATTACGCTCTTCCAGAGCGGCCGCCTCACTTGTCTGGCGAAGCAACTGCTCATGGTATCCAAGCGCCAGCTCTTCCCTTTGGACGACGGATGCTAGCGAGTTGAAAAGAGGAAGAAGTGGCCAATGCCAAAATGTCTGCGAGCACTCAACTTTTTTGCCCTCGGCCAGACGCATCAGTGAGAGATAGAGCATGAATAAACGATATTGCATATTTGCCGTTGTCAATAATCCAACGACGACGCTACATATGAGCGTCAGTACAATGCTGAGCACAGGCGTACTGCCCGCTATACTCAACCAATGTAGCAAGACGAGATCGGTCGTCCCCACGAGCAGATAACTACCTGCCAGCTGGATCGTGATGCTTTTATTTGTCTCGCCCCCGCCACGTACAAACTGCTGCTGCATAGGGACCTCTTCCATTTCCTTTTCTCTTCCCGCATTGATCGTGAGTTGTTTCAGGATATTTCTAGTATAGCTGCAATCACTTCTCACGTCATCACTGATAAGTTCGAGTTTTTTCTGGCTCTTTTGGGGGAGCGAAAGCTGGTTCTTTTGTTTGAGGAAAGAAACTCTGGATGTCTCTATACTTGTGTCGGAACAGCTTACTATTCATTTGAAAAAGTGAGGAGACACAGGATTCTATGCACGATGCTGAAGTAACGGTGCAGTCACCTGCTGCTACCGATCATAATGTACCAGATAAGAACCAGCAAAAGCTCTCGCTCTGGCAGCGTATCGCTTTGGGGGTACTACTCTTATTGGCTGTTTGTTTGAATTTTTTGCGCCTGGGACAAAATCATTACGGAGATATCACGACTGGCGTGAACAGTTATTATGCGGCGGCTGTGCAGAGCATGTCGCAGAGTTGGTACAATTTCTTTTTTGCCTCCTTTGATCCGGGTGGATTTTTGGCGATCGATAAGCCGCCGCTGGGCTTCTGGATACAGGTGCTAAGCACACGGATCTTTGGTTTTAGTGCCTGGAGCCTGCTTGTACCTCAGGCGCTGGCAGGCGTTGGAGCGATTATCATCCTGTTTATATTGATCCGACGTAGCTTTGGTCCAAATGCGGGCTTGTTGGCGGCGCTGGCCCTGACGTTGACGCCTATTAGTGTGGTGACCAGTCGGAATAATACCATCGATAGCCTGCTTGTGCTGGTGATGCTGTTGGCTGCCTGGGCACTCTCTCTGGCCATCGAAACGGGGCGCTTGCGCTGGCTCGTTGTGTGTGCGGCCCTGATTGGATTGGGATTCAATATCAAGATGCTTGAAGCTTATCTGATCCTGCCAGCCTTCGCTTTGACCTATCTACTGAGCGCGGCTGGACGCTGGCGGCAACGTTTGCTCCACCTGCTCCTTGCCACGCTTGTGCTGCTACTCATCTCTTTTTCCTGGATTACTATCGTTGATCTGGTACCTGCGGGGCAGCGTCCGTATGTTAGCTCGACGCAGCATGATTCTGAGCTGGAGTTGGCGCTGGGATATAATGGCGTGAGCCGTGCCTTTGGTATCGGTAGTAATACTGATTCTACAGGCGGCCAGAGTGCAGGCACAGTGAATACCACCAATATATTGGTCACTTTTGGTCTTGCCAGTACCGGCCTACCAGGTCCACTACGGCTGATTGGTCCATTACTTGGCGGTCAGATCGGCTGGCTGTTGCCGTTCGCGCTGATTGGCCTGCTTGCCGCCTGTGTCGCGTACAAGTGGAGGCGACCTTTTCTGGCTGTAAGTCCATATGCGCGAGGCTTGCTCCTCTGGGGAAGCTGGTTTATTACTCTGCTGATCTTCTTTAGCGTAGCATTTTTCGATCATCCCTATTATCTGGTAACCTTTGCGCCGGCGCTTAGTGCCCTGGTTGGGATCGGTGGCGTCGCGATGTATCGGGCGTATCGAGCGCGCACTGGCTGGCAATGCTGGCTGTTGCCGCTCTCCTTGATTGTAACGGCGTTGGTTCAGGCGAGCATTTTGTTACATTTTTCTCTTCTTAATCATCTCTTTGCACAGATGATTGTTATCTTGAGTATTGTGCTGACTGTACTGTTGGTCATTGGGCTGATCGTAAAGAGTTTTCCTGGACTCAAGATAGCTCGTCCCATCTTTATTATAAGCTTTATCGTGTTGTTACTTGCTCCAGCTTTTTGGTCCGAGTTGCCTCTGGCCATCGGCACGGATACCGTGAATCCAACTGGCGGCCTGCCCCAGCCTCTTACCGTATTAGTGCTAATTGCCCATGCATTGATCCCGGAAAGTGCCCACGCGCAGCCAGCGCTGGAGCAGTACCTGACGGAGAATAAGGGGCAGACGCGTTATCTGGTAGCTACTATGAACGCTCCAACCGCCGCTCCGTTCATCCTTGATACTGGCCAGCCGGTGCTGGCCTTTGGAGGCTACAATAGCTTCGATCAGATCCTGACCGCTCAGCAAACTGCGGCGCTGGTGCAACAGAACCAGATACGTTTTTTTCTGTTACCGGTCTTTACTCCGATTAAATTAGGGACGCTATCTCCAACGGCGCGTCAGGAATTGAAGTCAATTCTGCCTGCAAACAATCAGGAAACACTAGTTGTACAGCCGCAGCCAGCACTTTCGCAATGGGTCACTGCTCATTGCAAGATCGTTCCGCGGACAGTGGCCGAGCCGGGATCTAGCGGCCCTGCCGATAGCGTCGATCTTGGCGAAGGATCTACGGTCAAGACACAATTATTCGATTGTGCTGCCGCACAGTAATTTTTTCTCTTTGTTTCTTCACTATGGAATTTGCATCAGGAGCTGCATCGCTGTGAGTGTCTGCTGCCACGCTGAAGAGGCTGGATCGATCACATCGAAGTGTGTGGCATCAGACATCTCGATCAGCATGATCTGATCGCCAGCGGCTCTGGCTTTTTTGGCGTAATCCTGACTGACAATCAGTGGGACACTATCATCGTTTGTGCCATGAACGAGGATCTGTGGTATCCCCAGGGGTAACATCGCGGCCGGCGAAGCGTCCCTGTAGCGGCCAGGGACGTTCGTCGGCTTGCCGCCCAGGAGCTCGCGAGCTGCATGCCTGCCCAGGTTGAGCCGTTCGGAATGAATCAGATCTACGACGCCTGCCAGACTGACTGCTCCTCTTAACGTAAGAGGAGTCTCCGTGGTTCTGAGCTGACTCCCTTCTGACAGTCGATGCCTGGCAGCCAGCCAGTAGGCGAGATGACCTCCAGCAGAATGTCCGACGGCGATGATCCGCTTCGCATCCAGTCGATAGGTAGAGGCAATTGTGCTCAAATAGTCGGCGGCCTGAGCCACATCCAGCAGGGTGCCCGGCCAGGCTCCGCCCTGATCTCCGATACGCCGATATTCGATGTTCCAGACGGCTATGCCACGTTGGACCAGATCATGGGCCAGTGGTCGCATGAGTGTGAGATCATAAGGATTACGCCAGAAGCCTCCATGGATCAGCATCACGACTGGATAGTTGCCTGTTCCTTCCGGCAAATAGAGTTTGCCATGTTGGAGCTTGTCTGTTCCATAGGAGAGTTTATAGGTAAGGGGTTCGTTATAAGCAGAAGATGTATTCGGCTCCATTGTCTATACCTTTCGCCCAGATTGAGATTATACTTGCAGTATAACAGGCTCTGCTTGTGATCGATAGAAAGCAGGAGAATTGTAACGTAAGAGAAGAGGAGTTTTCGGGGCATGGAGAGAAAAGAGGTTGAAATCTACCTGCAAGAGCTGGGCGATGAGCTGGAGCTTAAAGGATTGCAGTCGCCGGTCCGTGTGATGATTGTGGGTGGAGTAGCGATGCTCTTCCTGGCTTTTAATCGCGAGTCGACCGAGGATGTCGATGTGGTGTTGATGGATATTGAGGGCGATTCTTCAACTAATCCGACGCCGGAGACCAAATTCTTTAAGGCTGCTGTGCATGCCGTTGCAAAGCGCTATCAGATGAAGCGCACGTGGATCAATGATGATGTGGCCTATTTTATCCGCGATATGGCTCCCAATCCAGAAGCCAGGCTCTGGCGCGAGTTTAAGAAGCTGCATGTCTATCTGCCCTCAAAAGAATACATCCTGGCGCTCAAGCTGATGGTCTATCGACAGAAGGACATGGCTGATATCGATGCACTGATGAGTCAGCTCAATGTGACCACGCGTGAACAGGCTCAGGCGATTGTGGATCATTTTATCCCCGATGAAGCCTGGAAAGAGCAGTATCAGTTGGAGGATACTTTAGATGAATTATTTTAGTGCTCTGTTTCGTCGTGATATAAAAAAGGATTGAACTGTCACTTGAGTCGCGAGAATTGAATCATTCCTGCAAATTGATTGGTCCGCATGATACAATAGAAGGGTGAAGATAAGAGCGAGCGAGGTAAACTTATGAAGACATGTACTGAATTGCAAACAATCGCAATTTCATACCAGGAAATTTGCGCGGGTGCTGATCCCTGGTTGCCACTGGGAAATTTCATGAACGATTTCTTCGGTAACTTTCCTGAATTACGCGAAGAAATGGTCCTCGATCCCGTCCAGATGCCAGACGAGCCGACCGAAGATGAATTTCGTTGGGCAGTTTTCTGTGCGGCCTCTGTTGAGTATCTCTGCCAGAAATATGAAGTTCCTATCCCCGACTGGGCCATGAATCCCGCCTATACGCTGACCGAACCCTGGTACTATTCGCGCGGAGCACACAAACCCAACGTTCGCGAACGTCTCGAACGTGATACCCCTGAGCCGTTTGTCAGGCGCAACATCTATTGTGGTGGTCGCGTCTTCGCCAACAAATATGAGCTAGCTGCTGAGCTACGCCAGCGCAAATCCGCGTAATAGTATCTACACATCGATCTGGCGTATCCTCTCTTCCGGGAGCATGTATTCATGCTACCCGATGTTTTCATGCGTTTACCACAAATAAGCGTCGTACGTGAGCGTACGGCGCTTATTTTTTCCCTGGTCGACATTTATCTTTATCTTTTCTCCTCTGGCTCCGTTTTGGGTGTTGGCGTAATGCCGGGTTGTGCTGGAGGTGTGCTCTGAACTGGCTGTGCTTGAACGTTTGGCTGGGGCGCTGGCGTGTACGCTGCCGGAGGTGGCCCATAAAAAAATGGAGGTGGTCCATAATGAGGGCTCGTGGGCGCCGGCGGAGTGTTGGGTGGGGTCACGGCAGAGATATATTGACCGACGTAACCACCAATCCAGCCGAAGGCTATGCCAGCGCCAATGGCAAGTACCATCGTTTCCGCGCCGACGCCGATGGCCTCCCAGGCGGTTGCGAGTGGCTGGCCTCCCGTGGAGTTGCTGAGGCTAAGTGTGATGACGAGCACGTGCGATACTGATGCAATCAGACTGGCAAAGATGCCACTGAATAAACCATTTTTGGTAGCTTGATTGAGGTCGCCAGTGCGCTTGCCGACCCAAATTCCCAGAAAAAAGAAGCCGATGATCCAGATGATCGGCGAGACCAGAAAGAGGAAGGCGGTAATTGATGGTGTGGAGGTGATCCCCGATGTGAGTGGCATGGAGAGTATCCACACGATACCTTGGAAGATGCCCAGGCAGATGCCTAGAATGAATGTGACACGCAGGATGGCACTGCGCTCAGCTACTTGTGATTGTGTGACCATGACAGATATCCTTTCTGTTTTGTAACAGAGCATGTTCAATGATTTTTCGCCCATCAATATTTTTACTCATATGAGTGTAATATGCTGCAAGAAATCCATTGACTTGATCTGGATATATTGTAATGTACACGTATGTGCCCTCACAGTGTGCCTGCTCATGAGTTTGTCGGTGTGCCGAATAGTGATAATTGGATGCGAGACCTGACGCTACGTTGGCCGGTCGGGACTGCCGAGGGAGAAACGGGTCACCTCGTTGCTCAACAAGATGGGCTGGCATTTCACCTCGCTGGTATGCATATCCACAATGTTTATTGAGGCTGCTCCAGGAGCTGTTCTTCTGGTTGGAGCGTATCTACAGGTGCGCGTAACCTTTGCAGGCGACGGATCTCGGGCCAGATGGCGGCGACGAGCGCTACGACTACGATGGTACCGAGTCCTCCGCCTGCGACCGCCAGGACTGGTCCGAAGAGCTGCGCGGCGAGTCCTGACTCAAATCCGCCCAGCTGGTTCGAGGTTCCGATGAAGAGCGAGCTGACCGAACTGACGCGTCCACGCATCTCGTCGGGGGTGCGCACGAGGACAAGTGTCGAGCGGATCACGACGCTAATATTGTCGCATGCGCCGAGCATGAAGAGGGCCAATAGTGAGAGCCAGAACCACTGCGAGATCCCAAAGATAATCGTCGCGACCCCAAAGCCGGCGACGGCGAACAGCAACGTTGGACCGGCTTTCGTGAACGGTGGTCGAGAGGCCAGGAAGAGTGCCATACAGACAGCTCCAATCGAATCTGCTGCCTGTAGCCATCCCAGGCCAACGGGACCAACGTGCAGGATATTTTTCGCGAAGATCGGCAGTAGCGTGGTTGCGCCTCCCAGCAGGACCGCAAATAGATCGAGAGTAATAGCTGCCAGCATGATCTGTGTATGTCCGAGGAAACGTAAGCCTTCGGCTAAGGACTCCAGGGTCTTCTTTTCGAGTACGCGTCCCGCTCTGCGTCGCACGCGCATCAAGATCAGTAAGGTGGCACAGATCGTGAAGGCGCCCGCACTTACGAGGTAGACGATGGTGGCACCATTAAAGATTCCAATTAAGAAGCCGCCAGAAGCTGGTCCAATCACCGATGCGAGCTGCGAGATACTACTTCTCCAGGTCGTAGCGTTCTCGTACGCATCTTCTTGCACCACTTGAGAGATAAGTACTTGTCCGGCAGGTAGATTAAATGTCTGGGCGCAGCCCATCAGTATCAGACAGCCATAGACAAGCAGCAATGGGCCGGTAAAATAGGATAATGCAGCCAGACCAAGGGATGCAATCAGCAAGGTTGCCTGAGACAGTATCGCAATCAGCTTGCGGTCATAGCGGTCGACGATATCGCCTGCGGGCAGCGAGAGTAAGATAATCGGGATCACTTGAGCTAATCCGACGCCTCCCAGAACGAGGGCTGAGCCTGTTCGGTTGTAGAGCTCCCAGCCGATGGCAACAGTGATCATTTGCTGTCCGAACATGGCCAGGAAATTGCCGCTGATAAGTAGACGGAAGTCGCGAAAGCGCAATGCGCCGTAGGAGTCGTGAGGATTGTGTACCGTTTCGGTCGATGATGCTGGTGTCAGGGCTTTGTTTCGTTTCACGTTAGTTTACTCGCTATCCATTCACCTGTTCCCATTGTTTTCTGGAAGCGACAAGGTCAAATCTCTAAGAGGTCGTAGGTGGCGCGTTGAAATGGGATATGATGATCAATAATGGGTCAATGTAGTGTCTGGCGCATATTTGCATACGCCATTGTAGAAATAAACGCAGCATAACGTCTCATCACTAACAGTATAAGGCGAAGCGCCAGCACTTGTCAAAAAGACAGTGTTGGCGCTTCGCCTTATGATGAGCGGGCAAAGCTTATTCAGGCGAGAGGAATGCTCTGTTTAAAGTGAAAGAGATTGCCGGGATCATAGCTCTTCTTTACTTGCTTGAGTCGTGCCAGATTGCTTCCGTAGTACGCCTGCTGCCAGTTGGATAGGTCTGGATCAATGTAATTCTGATAGGCGCTACCACTGGCATAAGGACGCATGGCCTGCCAGGTGTCGTTGAGCCAGGAGAGGTTTGCTGCGATCGTGGACGATGAACCATCGGCGGGCCAGCTGCCAGTATATTGGATCGAGAAGAGTGTGTTGCGATGCACAAAGGCAGACGCATCCTTGGCGACGCGGTTGATAGCTCCGCCGGAGGCATCGATGCCAATCCCACTGCCGCCGGGTACCGAAGATGCCTGACTCTGGTTGATGGCATTGATCAAGATATCAATGCCTTTGGCTGGCAGCTTGGACGTGAAGAAGTCAGATTTCGCTTGTGAGGTATCGCGTGGTACCTGTCCTTGTGGATTCTGGCTGGGTAGGTGACATTCATCGACTGTCTTGTTATAGCAGCCTGCTTCATAGAGCATAATGTTGAGTACGCTATCGCTTGTGACATAGTTACTGGCTGGCTGCGTGCCAATGCTATTTGTCAGCTGTTGGAGTAGCGGACTTAAGCCATCGGTCGAGCCTACATAGACACCATTCACCTCTACAATCGGACCGCTGTTCTTATCGTTGTTGGTCAGAAGCACGCAGCCAGACCATATCTCGTCAGGCGCTGCTGGAGCCCAGTTTTGCCAGGCGTTAACCACAGCTGCGGCACTGCTCCACGGCCAGGTAAGTGTGAAGCGCGTCAGCGTTGGAGCTGGATAGGTACGAAACGTGAAGGAGGTTACCACTCCAAAGTTGCCGCCGCCACCGCCGCGCAAAGCCCAGAAGAGATCCGCGTTGTGGCTGGAATCGCAGGTGACAAGCTGTCCATTTGCCAGCACCACCTGGGCGGAGAGTAGATTATCGCTTGTCAGGCCAAACTTACGACCAATCACACCGATCCCACCACCCATTGCCAATCCTGCGATACCCACCGTCGGGCAGGAGCCTGCCGGAAGAATGCGATTATGTTGCGTGAGCGTAGAATAGACATCCACCAGCTTGGCGCCACTTCCTATCGTCGCGTTTCCTGAGTTCGCATCGATCGTCACACTATTCATCTTCGTCACATCGAGTACCAGCCCCTTCGTGGTCGAATAGCCGGCATAAGAATGGCCACCCGAGCGAGCTGCGATGGTCAGGTTATATTTGCTCACAAAGTTCACCGCTGCTTGAACATCTTTGGGGGACGCGCAATAGGCAATGGCGGCTGGCTGGGTCGTAAATTGCGTATGATAGAGCAGCAGTGAGGTTCCATATTGTGCGCTGCCTGGGCGTACCAGTGTTCCCTGTAAACTTTTTGAGAAATCTGTCCAGGCAGCCTCATTGAGAACAGGAGTGGGAGTTGGTGTCTCTGCTGGCTTGTTTGTTGGAGACGTTTTGACCGGAATATATGGAGTAGCACTTGCCGATGAGTCTGGCTGTGGCTGGCAAGCTCCTAATATGATCGGTAGCGATCCTGCCGCGCAGAGCGAGAGAAACTCTCGGCGACGTATGTGAGCATCTTCAATCCATCCCTTGATATCCTGTTGCTTTTTCATACTTTTTCCTTTTTATGTATCACAATGTTATCCAAACAACATGATGTAGCGTACTTTTTCACCGATTATCTCTGTGAGCAAATTTGTTTTGAAGCATACCGTGTGCTTGATAGATAGATTCTAATATAAATACGTCAGTTGTTCTATGCACAGCTTCACACTTTGGAAGGAAATCAGATCATAGCTCTATGACTTTCTTTTACCTATGTGTTACTCTTTGTTTTAGCTGATAAAAGAAAATCATTTTTAAATAATCGTCAATGAAACGAATAACGACCAGCCATATGAGTACAAGGAGAAGACATAATGAGTATCTGGCAAGCGCTGCCACGCCAGCGATTACTCGCGGAGCTGTCGCTGTGGTCCGCCGATCTTATTCATCTTGCTGATGAGATGGATCGCATGGAGCCGTATGCGGATCTCTATCATATCGACGTGGCGGATGGGCACTTTGTACCTCTGCTCTTATTCTTTCCGGACCTGGTTGCGCGACTACGACCTCTGACCAGTACACTCTTTCATGTCCATTTGATGACTGAAGGGGCGGTACTTTTGCAGCAGATTGGAGACTTCGCCAGTGCTGGTGCCAATCTCATTACGCTGCACGTGGAGAATGGGGAGGCCGTACCGGAGGCATTGGATCTTCTACAACGGCAGCATGTCCAGGCGGGGCTTGCGCTGGGACTAACTACTCCTCTCGAAGCGGTCGTCCCCTATCTCGATCGCGTTGAGCTCGTGACGATGATGGGGACCGTGATCGGTCTCAAAGGACAGGATCTGGCAGCAGAAGCATGTCCACGGATTCGAGCCATGCGACAGCTCTTGCGCACGCATGGATATGCTGATCGCGTCAGGATAGCTGCTGATGGCGGCATTCGCGAACGGACCGTCCCCGCTTTACGCGCAGCCGGAGCCGATACCGTTGTCATGGGATCGCTGGCCTACGGCAGCCGCGATCTTGAGCAGACATTTCGTTGGCTACGCTCTCTGCCTGTACCGATACCGGGATGAAGCTGTTTGAACCTTGCAAGTCTGATGGTAAATCACTAGAGAGCAGGAGAGGCAACTATGGAGAAAGAAGCACGATTACTCAAAGTTGGGATCGTAGGAGCCGGTCCAATCTCGCAGGCGGCCCATTTTGAATCCTGCCGCAAGGCACGGAACGTCGAATTATACGCTATCTGTGACCTGGCGGAAGATCTGGTCTCACAGATGGCCGCGATCCATCATCCTCGCGTCACCTATCTGGATTACGATGAGATGCTGGCCGATCCCAACGTCGAAGCGGTCATCGTAGCCACTGCTGATCAGTTCCATGCCGCCATGACCTCCAGAGCGCTGTCTGCTGGCAAGCATGTTCTGGTCGAAAAGCCGCTGGGAGTCAGCGTTGAGGAGTGTGAGGCACTGCGCAAGGATGTTCAGGCATCGGGACTGGTGCTCCAGGTCGGGACAATGAAGCGCTTTGATCCGGGCATCGCCTTTGCACATCGCTTTATCCAGGACGAGATTGGGCAGCTTCTCGCGCTCAAAGCCTGGTACTGCGACTCGACGTATCGGTATATCGAGACCGATAATCTGCAACCGCTGATGGTGACGAGTAGCCATGTGCGGCGACCGGCTGGCAATCCGAAAGCGGACAGGCAACGCTACTATTTATTGGGGCACGGCAGTCATCTTGTTGATACGGCCCGTTTTCTTGGTGGAGAGATCGTACGTGTCCAGGCCAGACTGGTGGAAAAGTTTGGTGCCTACTGCTGGTTCGTGGCGGTAGAATTCGCCGATGGCAGTGTTGGTCATCTTGATCTGACCATGGCTGTACGTATGGACTGGCATGAGGGTTTCCAGATTTATGGCGAGCATGGAAGCGTGCTTGGCAAGACCTTGAATCCCTGGTATCTGCGTTCCAGCGAGGTAGAATGTTTCAGCGAGCGTGATGGTCAATATCATCGCGTCCTTGGAGCCGATGCCCATGCCTACAAGCTACAACTAGAGGGCTTTGCTGAGACGATCTTGCATGGGATGCCTCAACATGGAGCCAATGTAGAGGATGGCGCTGAAGCCGTACGTACCCTGGTTGCTATCGCCCGCTCCGTCGAGGTGGATGCCTGGGTCTCAATCGCTGACGTCACAGGAGATGTATAATGCAGCTCGGAATTTTTGCTCGCACATTTGCTCGTTCCACTGTTGAAGAGGTCTTCGACGCTGTAAAAGAGCATGGACTGAACTGTACCCAATTCAACTTATCCTGTGCTGGTGTGCCAACCCTCCCGGAAGAAATTGATCCCTTACTGGTTGCACGTATCCATCAGGCTGCACAGAGTCGAGATATTGAGATCGCGGCTGTTTCTGGCACCTATAACATGATTCATCCTGATCCGCAGCAGCGCCAACAGGGCCTGAGCCGCCTACGGACTCTGGCAGCCGCCTGTCATGGACTGGGGACCAACGTCATCACGCTCTGTACAGGCACCCGTGATCCCGTTGACATGTGGCATTGGCATCCTGAGAACGCCTCCCCTCAGGCATGGACTGATCTCCTCCACGCGACAGAAGCAGCTCTGACCATCGCTGAGGCTGAGCATGTGACGCTGGCCTTTGAACCAGAGCGGGCCAATGTTGTGAATAGCGCTGTACAGGGACACGCCTTACTGTCTGCTATGCGATCTCCACATCTGAAAGTGATCATCGACCCGGCGAACCTGATCCTGCCGGGCGACGAAACACAAAGGCGTCACATAATGGATGAAGCATTTGACTTGCTGGGAGAATACATCATCATCGCCCATGCCAAGGATCGAGGACCCGACGATACGTTCCTACCTGCCGGGCAGGGCCTGCTTGATTATGAACATTACATCTATCTCCTCCGCAAAATCTCCTTTGCTGGTCCTCTGATCATCCATGGCTTGCCCGAAGAGCAGGTGGATAAGACCCTTAAGTTTCTTTATGAGCGCATGAATTTTATCAAGTGATAAAATTTGGTGCAAAATATGTACTCAAAACCTCATCTTCATTCGTCTATATAATTGAGTATGTCTGGAAAATGAGAGATTCCAATGGCTGCCTGAACGCTGCTCGTCGCAATTATTTCTTAAATTCTCTTTTGCCAGATATACTTGCGCGATACATATGGCGTTCAATAGCTTATCAAGTGATAAAGGAGTGCACGATGGCGTTAGACTCTCAACCCGCTCAGGAGTCGCACAGTGTGCCTGATCCCGCTTATAAATGGCGCGTTTTAGCGTCGGTTGTGATTGGCCTCTTCATGGTCATCCTCGATTCCACAGTTATCAACGTTGCTTTAAAAACCCTCCAGCAGCACTACTCCGTGTCGACGGATGAGGCTCAGTGGGTGATCAGTTTATACACGCTGGCATTGGGTATCTCAACACCGTTGTCAGGCTTTCTGGGCGATCGTTTTGGTATCAAGCGTATCTACCTGCTGGGATTGACTCTCTTTGTGATTGGCTCGCTTTGTTCTGGATTAGCTCAAACGTTGCCGCTCCTGATCGCGGCGCGTGCTATTCAAGGTATCGGTGGTGGTATCGCGTTACCGCTTGGGACGGCGCTTCTCTTTCGAGCTTTTCCCCCCGGACAGCGTGGAGCTGCCTTTGGTATTTTTGGTATCGTCCTGGTTTTCGCCCCGGCGATAGGGCCACTGCTGGGCGGCTGGCTGGTCGATCGCGATATGCTCTCCTGGATTTTCTTCTTGAACCTGCCAATCGGAGCCATTGGCCTGATCGTTGGAGGCCTCTCCTTACATGAAGCTCCAGGTTCCAAAGCTGTCCGAGCGAATATTCCGGGAATTATCCTCTCCGCCCTGGGCTTTGGAGCTATTCTCTTTGCCACCTCCATTGCGGGTCAGCAGGGAGTCGGTTGGGGAGATGCACGCGTGCTAACCAGTTTTGCCATCGGTTTTGTCTCCCTGGCGGTATTCGCTGTGCTGGAACTGCGCTCATCGAATCCGCTGCTGGATCTGCGTCTGTATGCGATCCCCAGCTTTACCATCGCCAGTATTGCCAGCATGGTTGGTATCATTGCTCTGTTTGGAGCTGAATTTCTGTTGCCACTCTACCTGCAAATTCTGCGTGGAGAGACGGCCTTTCAGGCCGGACTGACCTTATTACCTCTGGCCATCGCATCGGCCATTTCAGGCTTGATCGGTGGTCGTATCACAGACCGTATTGGCCCTCGTATCCCCATCGTCATCGGCTTTTTGCTGATCACGTACAATACCTATCAACTGGCACAGATCAAGATCGATACCAGCCTGACATTCATCACATTCTTGCTGGTAATACGCGGTATTGCGGTTGGACTGATTATCCAGAATAGTCAGCTGGCAGCTTTATGGAACGTGCCGCCTGCGCGGATCAATCGAGCGACGCCACTACTGCAAGCGACACGGCAGACGATGCAATCGATTGGTGTTGCCGTACTGGCGACCATCCTCACCAGTGCTGTCACGATTGCCATCCCGGCCAACATCCCGAGTAGTGGAGACATTGCCAAGCTACCACCGGCCACGCAAGCTGTCATCATGCAGAGCATCCACCAGTTTCAGAACCAGTATATTACTGGATTGGAGCATGCATATACAGTGACCTGTATTGTTGCCATCCTGGCGGCGATACTCTCGTTCTTCCTACCGGGCTGGCCTGGCAAGTACAAGCTAGATAAGGAGTCGGAGCCAGTGGTGCAGCAAGCAGCGGCGCAGCCCGACGTGGCCGTGTGAGATCGGTCAAAGCGCTGAAAACGTTCTAGAGGAGTTTATGCTCGCGGGCATAAATCACAGCTTGCGTGCGATCGCGTAATCCGAGGCGGCTGAACAGGTGGGCCAGATGGTTTTTGACCGTTCCTTCGCTGATGATCAGATGTTCAGCCACTTCGCGATTGGTGGCGCCCGTGGCGATCAGACGTAGAATCTCGCGTTCGCGTCTGGTCAGTCTGGATTCTGTGCTGCTTTCGCTGGCCGATGGGGAGGATGGAAGGGCTGCTGTGACTTCAGCTAACTTTGTCTCTTGTGTGGGCGTTGCGGGCTGCTTGATGAAGCGTTCGATGACAGAGGCATCCAGTTGATAGACTCCTCTGAGCGCTGCGAAGATGGAGGCCGTCAGATCTGAGATCGGCAGGTCTTTGAGCAGATAGCCACGAGCTCCTGTGCGTAAGGCGTCTTTCACATAGTCGTTGTCATCGAAGGTCGTGAGCATGAGGATACAGCACTTTGGCAGTTGCTTGAGGATCTGTGTAGTGGCTTCAACGCCATTCATCACAGGCATGCGCACATCCATCAGGATAACATCCGGCTTCAGGGCGAGCGCTTGTTCTACCGCCTCCTGTCCGTCGGCCGCCGTCCCAACCACGGTCAATCCTCGCTGGACATACAGCAGTGAGGCAATCCCATCGCGCACCAGCCGTTGATCATCGACGACCAGCACACGAATTACCTCAGAATGTGTATCGGCACTGCTTTGCTCAAATTGCTCCATATGATCCTCTTTCCGCCAGCACGGATGCTTCCTCTGGAATATCCCTCTGTGCTGAGGTACTAATTGTCGCTGTTAGATCGGTTCCCTGTCCAGGAGTGCTCTCTAGTTCTAAGACGCCATTAACCAGCATCAAGCGCTCTTGTATACCCAGGATACCATAACTTTGCTGATTTTTTTCTGCTTGCAGAAGTATAGAGGCATCAAAGCCAACGCCATTATCGCTCATATGCAGGCACGCTTCCTGGGAGTCAAATGTGAGCGCGATCTGTACGTGGCTGGCCTGAGCATGGCGTTGAATATTGGTACAGCCTTCCTGAGCGATGCGGTAGATAGTGGTTAATATGTGTCTGGAAAAGGCTTCTTCATTCCCTGTCACAAAAAAATCAACGCTCAGACCATTCTGGCGTAGCTGTTCTGCGAGCAGTGTGATCTCGCGCACGCAAGAAAAAGGTAGTTCTGCCGTACGCAGCGTGCTGACAGAACGGCGTACATCCTGTAACGCCTCCTTTGCCACGTCGCGGGCATCCCGAACAGCTTGCTGCGCCTCTTGTGGATGCTCTGCCTGATACACAAGTGCCTTCTCCAATTGTACATGAATGGCTGTAAGTGAGTGTCCCAGACTGTCATGGATCTCACGCGCCAGGCGGTTGCGCTCCTCTATGGTTGCGAGAGTGGCTACTTGTTCTGCATAGATATGCAGTTGCTGATGTGAGCGCCTCACTTCTTCCAGCAATTCTTCTGCGCGTATGCGACTTTGATATTCACGCAGTTGCCCATCTCTCTCATGCAAGATCCCCTGAGCCTTTAAGACACTCCAGATACAGATGATACAGAAAATGCACAAAGAATCGAGGCTGATGCCATTTTGATCGATACGTGGATCAAGATTGAAGGATGCGATGTAGACAATAATGACCAATGCAGCCATTGTATAAGCGGCCTTAGGTCCAAAGTAGAGCATGGTGCGATATGGCAAGATAAGATAGAGCATAGTTGTATAAGCGGGCGACAGCAGGATTGCCAGAGAGATACAAAGACAGCGCAGGCATAGAAATAATGTCGCAGGAAGTCCTGGTGTTTTGTTGCCATACTGTCGATATTCTAAATGGTCAAGCAAGGACAGCGAGAGAATCAGCAATATAAAAAAAGGTATCAGCCACCAGGTTGCGCTCTGGATGAGTCCTAGAATGCCGAGCGCGAGTCCGATGAGATAGATAAAGGCGCTACTCGCATCCGCGTTTGCCATGGGAAGTAGTCTGCGCCAACCTGAGGACGTTTTCCTGTTTCCGACTTGCCAATCGCTCTTTCTGTTCATCTTAATTTCCTCTTACACCTGTGCTAATGGCATGATATTGTTACATCCTTGCCTGGGCTGCAAAGATGGAAAGAGGGGCGTCTCCTCTTCCATCTTATTATGAGCATCATAGAAGAAAATAAGCGAGTGCGCAAGATGTCGTTTGGCACTATTGTGCTTGTGTGCTTATGTTCTCATATTGGTAAACGATGGTACGTTCCATTCTGCGCAGCGTGAGATTGATCTCCTGGATGCGGTAAAGGACCCGCCACCATAAGGGGAAGCGGGAAAACGCGACCAGCTCACTTGGCTTGAATTCCTTGATCAGTTTAAGCTTTGGTTCAAGCTGCTTGATATCCTGTGGATCATCGAGCCCCCACTTGTAGGTTGCACCCGTACCTCCGACGTTTGAGCCCGCTCTTTTCACAATCCACGGATTGCCGACGTCGAAGATCATCTGACCAGTGGGAAAGTGCGCGACGACCGCATTGAGGAGCGCTTTCACTTCCGTCTCGCTCAGGTAGTGCAACACGCCCTCGGCGATAAGCAGACCGGGTCGATCCTGCGGGACCTCGCTCAACCAGTGCAAATCCTCCAGAGGAGCGCCGATCAGATGGTAGGAGTTCCGTTCAGGAAACAACTGGCGTCGCAAGTCAATCACATCCGGATAATCTACGTCGAACCACTGGACACTGGCTGGCGGGTCGACTCGGAAAACGCGACTATCCATCCCGCAGCCCACGTGGAGCACGATCGCATCCGGATGATCTGTCAGATAGCGGCTCGTGAGCAGATCAAAGGTTGCGGCTCGCGTGGCGATGATAGTACATCCAATCTTGTTCCATATGCTCCACGAGCCCACTCCCTTGTAGTGCTGGCTGATGTCGTAATCAATATGCTGCATGGCTTCTTCTGCCCACGGGTCGCGCAAGATAGGATTCTTCCATTGGCTCTGGAGTGCTCGACCATTCAAGGTCATGAGCATCGTCTCTTTTTCCTTGGTGAAGTGGATCTTCTCAGGGGTCATTGCTTACTCCTTTTTGTAAACTGTGCCTGCGCCTCTGCGATTTTTTTGCGCATTAGTGCTTTCCCTGCTTCGAGGTTTGCCCCTTCTTTTGGCGTGAGCAAGTACTCGCAAAGCTCGGCTACGGTTTCCACTATCTCATCAAAAGATGGCTGGCTCGCCCTATTGGAGTCAGCGGGGGGGGCCTTTGTGCGAGAAGAGAGGGCAGCAAGGATGGAAGGAGTCAGTGCATCCAGGATGAATGCCATAGCTCTCGTGTTGATGTCCTGACGAACGACTCCGACCTCTTGCATGGTCTGGAGATACTCCGGCGTTGGACCAGGATCAGGTGGCCAGGAGATGAAGAAATTGCCTGGCCTGGAGAGATATTTACCAAATGTCTGCTCATCTCGCGTATACATAGCTGTCATCAATGGTAACTGCTTGAGGGAAGTAAGCAGACCCCGATAGACGCTGGCGACCGAGCCTCCCAAAGGATCACTCTCTAGATAGCGATTCCATACTTCCGCATAGATGTTCAATTCCCGTAGCAGAAGGGCTTGTATCAAATCATCCTTTGAGGGAAACAAGAGATAAACCAGCCTGCGGTTTAAGCCGACGGCATCCGCCACATCGCTCATCGTGACTTTATTGTACCCATGCCGAAGCAGCAGTTCAGCCGTCACGTCTAAGATGGCCTGCTCGCGTTCTTTCTCATCAACTCCCATGATTTCTCGCTTTCACAAAATTTGTTCATTTGTTAATATTGTAGACTCGTTTTCGCCTTTTGTAAATCCCACTATCAGATGGCTTATCTTAATGCTCAACTTCACAAGTCGATCGATAGATGTCGTTTGGCCTATAACTCTAATGTGCCGCGTTTAAAAGATAGTCCAATGTATTATAAAAATAGTTCTTTGTGCACTTCTTCTCTCTGTTCGCGGAGTGCTATGCTTGTCTTGCCCGCAAAAATGGGCTGTTACGCAAAATGTACATGAGAAAGAGAAGGATACTTCTATGGCAGATATTATGGGGACGCTCTCAAGACCGTTGCTGGAGCGCAGAATAAAAACGCTGACGCATCTGGTCACGCTGCGATTGGTTACGGGCTACTGCTTGCTGACCATTTCGCTGATGGGTTTGTTTGGATCTAATTGGGATATTCAGTGGCACGCAACTGTTGGTCGCGATCGCACCTTTACTCCTCCACACGATATCATTTTGGCTGGTATCGGATTGCTTGGGCTTCTCGCGCTTACAAGCATCCTGATCGAAACGTTCTGGGCGCGGCAGAATCCGGAGTTGATAGAAAATAGTACCGACTTTCTTGGTGTCTTGCATAGTTCTGTTGGATCGTACTTTGTCGGCTTCGGAGCTGTCTGTGCGGCCGTCGCCTTTCCACTTGATACCTACTGGCATTCGCTGTACGGAGTTGATGTCTCCTTGTGGGCGCCGTTCCATACGATGCTGTATATGGGGGGAATCTTAGGTGTCACAGGGATCACGTATCTATTCCTGTCAACTGTTCATCTTTCGCAGAGCCTGCATCTGCAAAAATCGCTCCGACTGGCGAATGCTGGCGTGATTATCGCGCTGGGATTGTTGCTTTCGCGACTCACTACCTTCATCTTCCCTGCGATTGAACTGAGCCCTGGTGGGATTAATCTGTTTCCATTGCTACTGGGCATATGCGTTGCCCTGGTCTGTACCCTTGCTGTGCGTGTCCTGCGCTGGCCAGGGGTTGCCACGCTGACAATCCTGGTACTGGTTGGGTCCTACCTTCTCCTCAGCGCGCTGATACCACCAGTGATGACATGGTTGGTGCAGGCTGAAAATCAAATGTACCTGCCATCTACGACGGCGCTTCGCTCAATCGTTGTGTCCCTCATCGGACAAAGTCCCTGGCTATTACTTACTGGATTGAGTGTTGATGGCGTGCTTCTCCTGGGCAAGCGTGCACACTGGTCATCAACCAGGCTCAACTGGGGAATCGCGCTTGCGGTGGCATTCAGTACAGCGCTTGTGGCGGCTTTGAAGCTTATCGAGATTGCGGCAGTGTTCTCAGGCGGACAGAGCACAAGTGGTGATCATCATAGCGCTCTTCCATTCTTGATCGCCATCGTGCTGACAATTCCCGGTGCCTTGCTGGGAAGTTGGCTTGGCGCCTTGATCAGTCAGACGCTAGAAACGTTGGAGAGGTAGGAAAATGCGTAAAGTAACACAAATTGTCCTGTTATTATTCGCAGTTGGCTCCCTGATTGCAACTGGAATTGCATTTTATCGCATCGTTCTGGCCTCAACCATTCATGGTGCGCCTGTAAGCTTTGTGAATACTACGGCGGGAGCCTATCATCTCAGGGTCGCCTTTTATGATAATCCCATCAATGCGGGCGACGTCATACCCTTTGCTATCGCTCCCACGGCTGGCACTCAAGGATCACTCAGCTACACGGTCACTGCGACTCCTGGTCCAGGCGTCTCAGGCTCGTTGACACAAAGTGACATGGGCACCTCTCCCAGCGGTTCTTATGGAATTCCTGGAAGCATCACATTTGTCACACGTGGAAATTGGACCTTACATATCATCGCCAGCGGTGCGGCTGGACAGGGACAGGCAGACATTCCCATCACCGCTGTGGCCCCGCCGGTCATACCCACATGGTTAGCCTGGAATATCGGCCTGCTGCCCCTCTATGGCCTACTCATTTTCTGGATCACACAGGCGGTGCGCAGACGCACCGCCCACGTTGAGCTTGCGCTGTAACGTCCTACGACTACTGTTTAATATATTGGGAGGCTCGATGAGCCAGTCCCATGATGCTCAGCATCGGATTGACTCCGCTGGCGGCGGGGAAGACGCTGCCGTCGCAGACAAACAATCCTGTGACGCCGTGGACCTGACAATTTCCGTCGACGACCGATTGCTGCGGATCAATGCCCATCCGATTGGTGCCCATCTGGTGGGCGCTAAACATCACGACGCGATTGGCTCCCAGACCATGGTGTTCCAGTTGTCGATCAAAATCTCGCCATGCCTGCTGGCTGACTGCGTCCTTTTCGTGCCGCTTGAGCTGTGTAGTTCTGGTTTGCAGCGAGACGACTTCGGTGGCTCCGGCAGCCATGTGGATACGGGCTGCTTGTCGTAGCCCGTGTAGGATATGCTGGCGATCGAATGGATCGGTTACGTAGTTGATGACCGGTTCACCATAGCGATCCAGCGTGACTGAGCCTTCTCCTTTATCGCGAGCCAGCACAATGATCGTGCTCAGGTAGGAAGCCTGGAGCATGCGGCTGCGATACGTCCGCGCTGACTGCCAGGGTGTGCCCATGGCAATCATGCCCGGATGCGTTGGAGCTGCCTCTAATTTGTAGCCATAATTTCCATCGAGCTGTCCAAACTCATCGCTGTAGGCGGACTGCATCACGCCCTTCCAGGGATAGATCTTGTCTGGATATACACCTCCGATGGTGGTGGTGGGATGCAGGTGGAGATGTTGTCCAATATGCTTGTTCTCGATGCCTGAGCGTAGCAGTAGCGCGGGTGAGTGGATAGCACCGGCTGCGACGATCACTGTTCTGGCATGGATCGTGACGGTGATATTTTCACCGCTCTGGGGATCACGGATCGTGGCCTTGACGCCGACTGCACGCTGCTGCTTGATCAATATCCGCTCGGCGCTGCAATTGACAATGATCCGTGCGCCATGTTCATAGGCATCCTGTAGATACGTTTTGGTGGTTGACTGTTTGCATCCATAGCGACAGCCAAAGCCACAACTGCCGCAGCGCTGCTCGCAATCGATGGCGTTACGTCGCAGCGTGCCTGCGTGATAGCCTAACGCTTGTGCGCCGTCAAAGAGAAGTTGGTTCTGGCGATTATGCTCGCTATTCTCGCTATTGATGCGCAGGCGTTGCTCGACAGCGGCGAAGCTCTCCTGTAGACCTGCCTCCGTGAAAGCGGCGAGGCCAGAGGATTGCGCCCATTCCTCAAGGATCGCATCAGGAGTTCTGAACGAGGTATCCCAATTGACGACCGTCCCGCCTCCCAGTGTGCTGCCGGCCAGGACGATGATTCCCAGATCTTTGGTCGTGAGCAGCCCGCGTTTGAGATAGAGTTCAGACATGGATTGCGCTTCCTGGAGTGTGAAGTCGGCTTCGCTATGATAGCCTCCCTTTTCTAACACAATCACCTGCTTACCTGCCAGAGCCAATTCGCTGGCCACCACGCCTCCGCCAGCGCCAGAACCTATGACGATCGCATCGCACTCTAATATACTATCTTGCGTGATAGCCAATGGTTGGATCGGACGTTTCATCTGTGGAGCAGGGCTTGGCGGATCATAATCAAGTACCTCCCAATTGGGATTGATACCCTGTTCATCAGGCATGGAGAAGAAGAGGAAGCCTGCCAGCCGCTTGACCGTCTGGAAACCCTGGCGGAACGCTCCCAGAGGGCTCTCTGCCAGAGCCAGGACATATTTTTCCCGCCACTCTTGTTCAAGCTCCGCAAAAGGCTTGAGTTTACCGATTAGCAGCAAGCCTGTCACGGGACTCATCAGAGCCGTAAGCAAGCGTCGAAAGTCGGCCTGAGCCTCTACATTCTCCTGAGCCACCTGCTCGGCGATCAAGCTGGCAAGACGGAGATCGCTCGCAGAGCGTCGATAGTAGTCTTTTTGAAGCTCTGTACTATCAGGAGGAGGATCAAGCTCGGGAAAGAACGTCTCGCAAAATTTTTCGAGCGTATACCATTCGGCTGCTGTCAGCCAGGCGATATTATCCTGTTGTGCTATGGGCGTATTTGAAGATGAGTTGATCGTCATTGATGCATCTCCTTTGAGCGAAAGTGACGACGCCTGTTCAAATTGACTCTAGCACAAGTATAACAGACAAGTTACGCCGTACGCTTGCGTGCAATATGGTAAAGTTAAGGAGTCATCTCCCCAAAGAGATCAAGCGAATTGCCGCGCCGCTACGTGGGTGAGCGTTGACGCCGTAGGCGAACGTTTTTTCATCCCTCTCTGAAACAAACGTATGTGTTTTTAAGCGCTGGCTTGATTGAGTCGTTCGATGGCGGTCTGATCGAGTTTAATCTCGGTAGCCTTGACAATCTCGTTGAGCTGCTTGACCGACGTGGCGCTGACAATTGGCGCTGTGACACTGGGACGTGCAAGCAACCATGCCAGGGAGATCTGAGCTGGTGTGGCCTGATGGTCTTTGGCCACCTCATCAAGAGCATTTAGGATTTGATAGCCACGTGGGTTGAGATAACCTTTGACCATGTGAGAGCGTATGTTCGGAGCGAGATCTTGCTCGGAGCGATACTTCCCGGTTAAAAATCCACTTGCCAGTGCGAAGTAACTGATGACTCCTATGCCATTTTGTTGGCAGATTGCTTCGAGTTGCTGCTCATAGTCGGCGCGGCTATAGAGATTGTAGAGTGGTTGAAGGCTCTCATAACGTGGATATCCATGCTGCTCGCTGACCTGTAAAGCTGAAGTCAGGCGCTCTACAGTGAAATTTGAAGCGCCGATTGTACGAACTTTTCCCTGTTTGATGAGATCTGCATATGTGCTCAGTGTTTCTTCTTGCGGAACAGTCTCATCGTCGCTGTGTGATTGGTAGAGATCGATGTAATCGGTCTGTAGGCGCTGAAGTGAGTTTTCTACCGACTTCAAAATATGTGCTCTGGACAGACCTTTACCGCCGGGACCCATGTCGTTGCCAACCTTGGTTGCAATGATCAGTTGGCTGCGCTTCCCGCGCTGCTTGAGCCATTTTCCTAAAACGGTCTCTGACTCGCCACCTTCGTGACCAGGCACAAAGCGTGTATAAGTGTCTGCTGTATCAATAAAGTTGCCACCGGCGGCGACAAAAGCATCCAGAACCGCGAAAGAAGTTGGCTCATCGGCGGTCCACCCCAGTACATTGCCGCCGAAGCTGAGATTAGATACCTGTAACTGTGAGCGTCCAAGTGTACGATTTTCCATTATATAAAAAAAGCTCCTTCTTATCTCGACTTATTTGTATTTTGCACAGTTTTGTGCAGTACTTTACGTCGTATGAGATAACAAAGAGTTGTAATACAAATATTCCTTTGTATCAGACTTGAAGAGCTTATGCATACGGATCTTCTGACGCCGAAGGTACAGAAAACCGGCATACATAAGCTCTCCCATGCCGCCAGCCGATGAGGCAGGGTGTGCTTTCCGTAGATGGATCAGGTACGACGGCGCGTGCTTGTATATTCTCGACGGCTTGGCACATTCTGGAAGAAGATGACGCGTACGAGTGACACGATCCCCCAGGCGATCAAAGCATAGATCAGCATGGCCAGGATGGTCGAGATTTCAAAGACGCCAGTGCTTCCGATGCTCTGGTCGTTGAAGATACCGTTGAAAATGCCCACAAAAGCATGGCTGAGACTATACAGGAAGCTGATAAAACTGCTGGCTTCATTGGCACCCAGGAGACGGAAGATAAAGCGCAGCCCCAAAACGACTTCCAGGACACCTAACAAGAAGTAGATAATCGATGTGATCCAGTAGCGAGAATTGATCATGCTCTGGCTGAAATCGCGATAGACCTCTTTGCGCTGCTCTACACGATTCCCACTGGGATCTTTATAGGTTTGTCGCTTGCGCTGGACAGATGCTCCACCCTGACTGATATTCTGCTCGGTTACATCCGCATATCCCTCTTGTGGATAATTGCTTTGGTTGGGATACTGTGGATAATTGCCTTGATTGGGATATTGGGGATTATTTTGTCCTTGCGGATCGTATGGTGGATATTGTTGCTGAGACATACTGGCAAGACCTCCTTTGTCAATGATTATAACTGACAAGATGTCAGTCAAGTGCTTCAAGTGTGCTCACGTCCTTGCGTAAATAGTACGTGAATTATGAAGAAGCTCTTATATAATACGAGTGAAGTCAAGAGAAAGTGGCGTGCTCGTATTCCTGATACCTTGAGTATCGATTGGGGCAAGCTTTGCATTTCATGATACCATATATTTCATCAGGCTGGCTTTCTCAATCGTCCTCATTTGGGGGGAGGATTTCACGCAGGATGGACGCTGTCATCCAGTGATTTGCGATCCAGTCCCATATCCTCGAAGCTGACAGGATCTTCTTTGGGCTCTAGATGGGTGAAGACGGTGCATTCGGGGAGTGTACGTCGCACTTCGAGCTCGATTTTTTCGCACATGGAGTGACCCTTCTGGACCGACCAGCTCCCAGGCACGATCACGTGGAAAGAGACGAAACGTCGCGAGCCAGACTCACGGGTACGTAGGGCGTGAAAGTCGATGCCCTGCTCTCGATAGCGATCAAATATGGTGTTGATCTGTGCCAGTTCTTCATGTGGTAGCGCGGTATCCAGGAGTCCCAGGCCGGTCTGGCGCAAGAGCTTAAAACCTGTCCACATCACGTTAATCGCCACCAGGAGTGCCACGATGGGATCGAGGATATCCCAGCCACTTATCACGACAAGAATGATCCCGACAAAGACACCTACCGTGGTATACACATCGGTGAAGAGATGATGGGCATCCGCCTGGAGCGTGACAGAGCGTTGGCGCTTGCCTGCTCGAAGCATAAACCACGCCAGGATACCATTCACGAGTGCGCCCGAGGCAGAAAAGGCTAAACCCAGGCCCGCCTGGTCGATGGCTACTGGATGCATGAGGCGTGGAATTGCCTCGATCGCAATGATGATGGCTGCGACAAGGATCAATGCTCCTTCAACTCCACTGGCAAAATATTCGGATTTGGTATGACCGTAGGCGTGCTCTTCATCGGCAGGTCGGGATGCCAGCGTGAGCGCCCAGAAGCCCACGAGAGCCGCGACGAGGTTGACAATCGACTCTGCGGCATCAGAAAACAGTCCCACCGAGCCGGTTAGAAAGTATCCGATAAATTTCACAACCATCGTGAAGACAGCTGCTGCTATCGACAACCCCATATAAAAGCGCGGCGAGCGTGGTTTCATAACGTTTCCTTTATACATCTTTCTCAAGTAGTATCAGTCTGTTGAGCTTACATCCTGACAGGTCAATACAGTCCAACTATAGTATCATACTTGGTGTATCTCGAAAAGGAGGAATCGATCATATCAGCAGAAAAAATAAAAAAAGAGTGATCGCTATGGCGATCACATCTTTTTACGGCTTTATTTCTGGCGCTTAATTTACGGCTGGCACTGCCATTCTCTCCACGAATAGCCATCACGCACGAAGATCTCATGGGCGGCCTTAGTATTGGCTGTGGCATCATAAGGGGATGCACTGGCCTGTGAGGTACCATACCAGGTGCTTGGATAGAGGATCTGGAATAAGCCAGCTGCATGGCTGTTGCCGATCGCATAAGAATTTGTGGCACTTGGATTCATGCTTGACTCACACATGGCGATCCGCATCGCCTGATCCGCGTAGCTGCCAAAAACCTGACGAATAATACCGGCTGTATCGGAAGCTGCAACCGTCTGTGGTGCTACGAAAGCTACCGGTGTCGCAGTGGGCTGGCTCTTTACAACGGGTTTGACGGCGGGCTTGCTTTTTACAACAGGTTTGTTCTCACTCTGGACTACATGTTTGCTCAATGGTGTGCGTACGGCCATCTTCACTGATGTTATCTGTGCCTGTTGCGCGTCAAGACGAGCCATGGCCGCAAATGACGTCTTCGCATTAAAGCTTATCGATGCGGTCAACAGTATCAAGCTTAAGAGGAAGGCCAAGCTAAGCTTAGCAAATAACGATGATTTCTTTGTGTAGTTTGTCTGGACATTCTGATGTAAACGCAAGTTGTTCTCCTTTTTACTGATCTTATAGACCAATAGCGCATGTGCTTCCACAGATAGTTACAGTAGTACGGAACTAATAAGGAAACTACTGCTATCTATTCACTTCAATGTTGTTGAATGACCTGTCCGAGGTCGTGAGAGGAAACCGTTCGTATTTTGTTGACCTGTGGGGTGATAGCCTCAGGATGATTGCGATCTCACTGATTGTGTTTCAGGCGATCTGCTGTAGTCCTATAATAACACAAGCAGGATGAAACATATTGAAACACTATGAAACATAGCCAGAATGGGCTATGTGATCGTATGAAGCGTCTTCTGGAGCGGATTTACAGCGTGGTATGTATTGTTGTATCTTCTCTTGTCACTGCTATCGCACGTCTTGATCATGTTGCCCTGGCGCGTGACAGCAGTTAGTTTTCTTCAATAGAGAAGTGCATATGAGTATTTGTGAACATTAGCATTGAGTATAAGTAAAACCGTAGTCAGTAGATGGATACTCAAGCATTGGTTTTAAAATTCGATGCCCTTTTGAGCTCGAACTCCCTGGAGCTTATACGGATGCTTGATCTCACGCATCTCTGTGACCAGATCGGCGAACTCAATCAGCTCAGCGGGAGCATCGCGGCCAGTGATGACGATGTGCATGTTGGGATTGCGCTGGCGTAACGTGGAGAGGATCTCTTCAACTTCGATCCAATGATACTTCAGCGTATAAGTAATTTCATCCATAATCACCACATCATAGAGGTTGCTCTCGATCTTCTCGCGGCATTGTCGCCAGCACTCCTGTGCCACAGCTCGATCCTGCTCAATATTCTCGCTCATCCAGGAGAAGCCCTTGCCCAGAGGAATAACCTCCACGCCCATGCGCTGAGCTGCTCGCACTTCTCCCCATTTACCAGTTTTGGCCTTCAAAAATTGCAGCATCACCACACGCAGATCCTGGCCCCAACTGCGCATCAATAGTCCCAGTGCGGCAGTAGTCTTGCCTTTGCCATTCCCTGTGTTGAGGATCACTAATCCTTTACGCTTAATCGTATTGCGAGAACGTGCCAGCGCTTGCTCCTGACGCTTACGCTTGCGTCCCTCGGTACTCGTCTCATCGTACTGCTCAACGGAGTCAGTGCTATTGGTTGTGGATTGTACATTCTGTTCGTCCAAATCGGACCTCCCTGTATAAAAAATTGCTTTATCTTGCGAGAGGTCCAGAGGACCTCTTTAGTTGTTGGAACCCGAGTGAAAAAGTCCCAGCGGTCTTGCAAGGAGTGCATAGCCTAATATCACAGCAAAACATTCCAGGACAACAAAGATACTGAGAACAAGCACGAAGCGTCCGGGCTGCTGAGGACCTCCTCCTTCGCCAAATATTTCTCCGAGTGCTAACATGATTCCCATCACGATCCCTATTAGGATTGCGGGTTTCCAGATGTGCTTGCGTGGATTTAACCAGCTCACAGTCGCATGGATAAAAGACCAGCTAAAAACATTTTCAAGCACCCTATACACAGATGCCAGAGGACTTGTATGTGCTTTTAGCCAGGTATAGATTGCTGCCATATCGTCAATGAGATCCTCGAAAACCCTTTCTGATGGAGACGAGATTGCTCCTCCCACAACCCAAAGTGGGAAAAATAGGAGCATTGCACCAACTCCTACGGTTAAGAGTGCTCCCTGGATGCTTTGACGCCAGCTTTCAGGATAAAAGGCCAATATCAGTAAGCTTATCATAAAAAAGCCCAGAGCTCTGGTCCAGCCAGCATGTAACGATAATATTGCATCTGGCTTTTGGATCTGGTGATAGAGAAGCCAACCTGCCATTACTGTAACAAGAGCTAATCCTCCAGTCAATGCCGCCAGCATATATCCTGCTTGCAGGCCGATCCAGACAGAAGGATGGCGCACCATGGCTATAGTATCAGAGGCTAGTGTGATCAAGATAGATGTGTAAGAAAGGTATATTCCTCTTACAAGGAGTAATTTCTGATTTTCTGCGACTTGTTCTCTACGATAAGGACGAAACGTACGGAGTAGTGAAAGCAAGGCTGTAAATAGTGCAAACTGGACCGCAAATGAGCCAATAGCATCATATGGATCATCAGCAAAAGGATTTACTTGCGCTAAGGTTGATAGATGTTTACTTAGCTGGAAAAACAGATAAAATATCACTGCCACTGTCATATTGAGGCAGGCACCTATTTTCAATGCTTTTGTCATCATTGTATTCTTTTACTCCCTTGTTGCTATCTATCTCTGAAGCTATGTTCGGTCGGCAGAATTATTGATGCGCGTTGAGAGGCCGCGTATAAGAGAGGATACTACCATGACTTACTCTTTGATGTCGCGTTTCCAGGTGAGAACCAGGGCAATCACAACGAAAGCGAGCGCATACGTACTAATGACCCAGAGAGCGTGAGAACCACTCACTGCGACCAATGGTTCGCTTCCGAAAGACTCAAAGCCGCTCTTGGCTGCTTCGGGCAGAAACATGTCTGGTAGGCGGTTAAGGAGCGGTCCTAGAAAGTAGGCTGTAACGTTTCGCCAGAAATCATTATGAGTTATCTGTGCGAGCACATTCATAACAGGCGAGCCAATATTATCGAGAGGAAACCAGACCAGCGAGGCGCTCAAACCAAAGGTAAGCGATCGCCCGAGCACGCTCATAGCTGCTGCTAGCAGGATTGTTGCTATCATGTTGATGAGGACTGTGAGCAGATCGATCCCGATATTTGACCAGAAGGCCGGTGTAAGGGCATGCAGCGAGTTCAGGTTTCCGTCCAGAATGAGCATTTGTCCACAGGTAAGCAGGATGGTCAAGAGGGTAAAGGTCACCAGAAGAGCAATTGCGATCAAGGCTAGCATGACAAATTTTGCGAGCAGTAGTTGCACACGGCCTGCTCCACGGGCCAACAAGATGCGAATCGTACCATACTGATACTCGCGCCCGATGACGAACGAGGTGAAAACCAGCAGAAAGATACCAGAGAGAATGCGGAAGATGACCAGATTGCTTTCCATTGAGTAGTAGAGATAGTGGAGAGGAGTGTGTTGCAGATCTGCGATTACTTCTCGCGGGTTTGCCCCGAGCAGATACCCGGCGCTAAAGATAATCGTCAGAAGAACCAGCATTGACCAGAAGAGGCGAGCAATTTTCAGGAACTCCCCGCGTATGATGCCTGAAAAGTTGGCATGTAGAGACGGCAAAGAGGCTGGTTCAGATGTGGTAATAGTCATCTGTGTGCTCATGTTTATTTATCTCCTTCATTCGCTTTGATCAATGAGAAAAAAACCTCTTCAAGATCCTGGGTAGCAGGAGCGAGGCTTTCTGGTAGAAAGCCAGCCTGGGCCAGGAAAGCATAAAGATCACGACCGCTTCCCTGGGGTGCAGGCGTAAGGAGTGTTCCGTTGCTATCCAGGCGTGCGGATTGGCCCCAGGGCTGTTGCTGAAGCAAGATCAGGGCTTCTCGAGCATGTTCGAGCCGTATCGTAAACTCGCCTTGTCCACGCAGCAGTTCCTTGACGGTTTTATCTGCAACCAGCTTGCCGGCATTGAGAAAGATGACACGCGAGCAGATCTGCTGGACTTCGCCCAGGAAGTGGCTGGAAAGGAAGATCGTCTTGCCCTCGCTTGCCAGCCGATGCACCAGGTCACGCATCTCAACAATGCCTGCTGGATCAAGCCCGTTGGCTGGCTCGTCAAGAATGAGTAGATCAGGGTTGTTGAGCAAGGCAATTCCTACGCCCAGGCGTTGCTTCATACCGAGCGAGTAGGTGCGCACGCGATCTTTCTGGCGTGTTTGCAATCCCACTTGTTCAAGAACTGTTATAACGTGCTGGCGTGATACACCGCCAAGAATCGTACCTATGGCTCGTAGATTCTCTTGCCCGGTCAGATGGAGATAGAGCGCTGGCGTTTCGACCAGTGCACCGATACGTGGGAGTACGTGAGCATGTTCGCGAGCGAGATCACGTCCAAAGATTTCGACACGTCCGGACGTTGGAGCAATCAGGCCAAGCATCATACGAATAGAAGTTGTTTTCCCTGCTCCATTGGGGCCAAGGAATCCAACAATTTCCCCGCGCCGAACCTCCAGGTTGAGTCGATCAACGGCCACGCGTGAGCCGTAATGTTTGGTCAAATCGTAGGTGCGTAGGATTGTTGCATCTGCTAGAGAGAAAGAATTCGCCGTTGTGGCATGCAAAGCATGTTGTGCCTCCATCTGTTTCTCCTTTTGAAAATTCTAGAGGTATTTTTGACTGATATGCTGTTGACAGTATGTCTGCTTGTAATATATATGGCCTGCTTGCTGTGCACTCTAAAGCAAACAATCAGACGGCATCGCCGCGCATAAGAGAGATGTGCGAGCGTTTATTGCGCAGGTTTGTATAGAGTAGAATGGGCAGAGTATCCCTTTATGAAGAAGAAGATAGCGAGCCCGGACGCTATTGCCATCATGAGTACAATTTTCAGCCAAGAGCCGGATGTACTTGTTCCAAATATCCCTTCGTTGCTGTTAAAAAGTTGAGGGAGATCGCTGCGCAGGCATAATCCCCAAATCAGTGTTGCCCCGAACACTACAAGCATAGAAAGTGTCATCAGGAGGGAGGGCAGTATTGCGAAGCGCAGGAGTCTGGTAGGAATATGACTACGTGTGACCGCGAAACAGACCGCACCTGTGCTGGTGACTACGGTGCCAAGGAAAACGACGATAAAAATGCTACGAATGAGCCATGTCAGAAAAGTTGAAGTGCCTGAAGGTACCAGCGCTTCAAGCAGTAAGGTAGTGCTTATGAAGATCGCTACAGCGAGAATAGGAGTCATGAGGAAAAGTAGCAGTCCATAACGCTTATCGGCAAGTGCATTCTTGACGACTGCCGCCACGATAGGCAGACCGCCGATGAGCATCGCCAGTAGTCCTGTGACTGCTCCAATCACGATAAGATCAAATGAGAATCCTACCAGGCTATAGGCTTGCGCGGCCTCGGCAAAATCAGAATATTCGGTCAGTTTTTGAAAACTGATGCCAGCCACGATAAAACCACAGTAAGCACAGAACATGGTTAGCAGAGAGCGACGGAGTGTGGAGAGCATTAGTTGTATCCTTTCAGAGAGGAGTAGAGTCGCTGCACCAAAAGAGGGATGAAGATGAGCATCGAGAGCACCACAGATGACATCAAATCCCTCGGATAGTGAGAAAGGATGAGATGCCAGTACCACGAGAAACTCCTCTTCATAACGATCCCGCCAGATACGTGGATAAAGAAGTAACAGCAGTCGCTGTATATTCATAACGTTGCTAACCTCCGCAATCCAAGCGTTGCCAGGGCCTCCATATTGGTCAACTGCTCACGCAAGAAAGCTATCCCGGTTGCCGTCAAACGGTACGGGCGCCGTCCGCGTTCCTCTGCTGGAAGTACCTCAATCAAACTAGACTCTTCCAGGCGTGCAATCGCTCCATACAATGTCCCTGTTCCCAGTCGTACGCCTGCCATTGTCTCAATATCTTCCATGATGGCATAGCCATGCTTTTTGCCGTCAGCCAGGCTGGCCAGGATTAAGATAGATGGATCTGAAAAGCGTCCAAGGTTGGGCTGGCCCATAAGATATTTTTCCTCCACATAATATAGTACGTCCAACGACATGTCACACGAAGACATGTCGTTGGACGTACTATATACTAAAATGAATGGAGCTGTCAATAGCTGTCTGTAACTTCTGGGAGTGCTTAAACTTTACGTGCGAGTGCAAAGTAGCAGCGGCTGTGAGCGTGTGCTTCTTCCCATTCGTTGCCGATTTTATCTATAACGCTATCAAACTCTTTCGGATCGACGTTCAGTTCCTTTACATAGATGGGTTTAATTCCTGCATAGGCAGTGAGATGACTTTTCGCCAGGAGCTTGCCTTCGCGCCCTCCCCATTCGCCGACTGGCAGGTCGTGGAAATAGACTTGTTTATCGGTGAGCAATGTTTCATCTTCCATGAGCGTGCTCAGGGACTCGCCGATGGCGGGATAGATGTTGCGTGAAGTACAGAACTGCTCAATCCAATCTGCCATCTGTTGTCCTGCCTTTTGCATGGGCTCAACGCGATGGAGTATCTCTGTCAGCTCAAGCCATCCTCCTGGTGCTGTGACGCGGACCAGCTCTTTGAGTAGCTCGGGCCATTTATCGGCGGGTATCGCTGAGGCGAGGAAGCGTTGATGGACAAAATCAAAGGTGTTATCGGGGAATGGCAATCCTTTAAGCACATTCCCCTGGATGAAGTGACAATTGGTTGGAACTGTTTCGGCAGCTGTCGGGGGCATCTCGATATCGATTCCGGTCACCTGTGCATGTGGAAATTCGGCGCTGACCTCGCGTGCCCAGCGACCGGTTCCACATCCCACATCGAGAATTTTGCGTGGAAGCTGAGTCATCATCGGGGCTACATAGCTGACCTTGAGCGCTTGTTTGACGAGATAATGTTGAAAGTCCAGGCGGTTGATTTCTCCCAGATCCTTGGGAAGCACGTAGGGAACATCTTGTCGATAGCGACGTCCACTGAGGAGCACCTCTACCGACTGCTCAACGTTTGTGCTGGTTGCAGACTTTTTTTTCTTCCAAAACGGAAACCACGGCATGCTCTATTTCCTTATCCTTGTCTCTCATCCATTAAATGCGGGTAAATATGCATAATGCACATGGGTTTAAAGCACGGAGATATATGATTCGTAATCTTCACTCTCAAGGACATATTCTTGCTGGGAATATACTACAGTGCCAACAGTTCGTCAACTTGAGTAAGGAGACGTTGAGTATTCGCAAAGCCATAATTGATTGCTCGTGCCTGTCCATTAGCATCTAGCACGACCGTGCTGGGCACGGTCAGTATGTGATAGGTTTGGACGAGCTCGTCGTTGGTTGTGGCATCGATATCCACGACCGTCACGGCGTTGCCGCGTGCCTCTAGCACGCGACGCAGGGCCGGCGTCTGCAACTGATGGCATTGCCGGCAGTCGATGCTGCTGAATGCCAGTATCCGTGCCTGAGAGCGTCCGGGCTCTGCTCGATCGCCAGTTAGCGAAACAGGAACGGATACTGTCAGTAGTGGAGCGGCGGCTAACGCTTTCTGACGCTGAGTCTCAATGAAGCGGCGGCACAGCCAGATGACTGCACTGCCGATTGCACCTACAACTACGAGTATTGCCAGACGGATAAATATCTCCTGCATAACTGCCTCACACTCCTCTCCAATGGAAGTTGCCCTCGTAGCGTACCTTTGGGAGGAGGCCAGCTCGCCCTAGTTGATAGTAGACAAAGCAACCAGCACAGAAACCCGTGGTTAGATTGATGCCTGCCAGGATGAAGACGATAATATCCAGTATCCAGCCAATGCTCGTGGCGGGCGTGAGGAAAAGGACAATGCTGGCGGCAAAAAGAAAGATCGCCCCCACTCCCTGCGCAAAGAGGTGCGGGGCGGGATCGTCCTCGACAATGCGTGGTTTTAACAGGCCCAGCGGCACGACCACATACTTGTAGAGGAGTCGATATGGACTCGCCTGAGGGAATAACGCGGCCAGGGTCATTATTAGCGCGGTGATCAAGACGAGGATTGGAAGGTTGAATAAAAATGCTACTGCGGTGAGCAGTACGGTGCATCCTTGCGAAAATTTGCCTTGATGCGTGTCTACACGCAGTACCTGTGTAGTGGTGCTTGGTGATGGTGTGTTCATGAAAATTCAGCTCCTGTGCAAGGGTAACAGATGGCGAAAATGCTTTTATAATTTCTATTGTACAATTAGTGCAAAAGCTGTCCGTGTCGGATCTTTCTCACCTGATTGTAAGTTGACAATGTATATATATATTGTTATGTATTTATCTAAATTTGTCAATGAAAAATTGATGAATACTCAAAGAACTGCATCTGTGCCTGTAGGTTGACGACCTCCTCAGGGGGCTTGGCGAGGAGGTCGTGATGAGCTTGCACTAGATGATCTGCTGGCTAAGAGGTCCTCAGCAGGATTTTACCTGCGAGAGGACATTATTCCAGATCTCTTTGTCAAAGAAAAATCCTTTCGATGATGGACCATCTCCATCTGGCAAGGTTTCGCTGACCAGACGCTGGCTGCCGAGATACGCTCCTTCGTAGCCATGTGCCAGCTTATAGAGAAGATCCTGTGAGCCAACGCTTTCCAATTGTTCATCTTTCGTCTGTAATGTGCCACATCCCCAGGCTCCCAGCGCCACCAGCGTTGTGCGCGAAGAGATACTATTCATCCAGCCTTCATAGGCATAGAGAGCATCGCTGCGTGCGCCATCCGAGTCGTCGGAATTGAACTCATGCTCCATACCGGCTTGTCCCTCATATGGACTGGTGGTGCCGTCGGCGATCTTGGCCTGACCGCCCGCTCCCGTGCTGGTCACAGTATCCTGATAGGTGAAGGTGGCAAGCTGATCAAAGATCCCGACCGTGTTGCTGAGATCCAACTGATTATAGATAAATGGATGTCGAACACCTTGTCCGCTGCCTCCACAGCCATCGTTACCGCCGTTCATCAAGAGATTGCCATCATTGGCCCACGCGGCGAGAATATTGGTGAAGCCAGTGGTTTGTAGCTGCTGCGTAAAGGTTGTATAGTCGAATGCTGTGAAAAAGCTATTCAGGACGTCAGAGCCGAAGTAGAGTCCAGCTGCAACTTCGATATTGAGATACCCCTCTCGATAGTTGGGATTTTTGGTTTTGCCGAATTTACATGGTCCATCGAGATCAGCTTTGAAATTGTTGACATCATTGAAATCATAGTTGCCCGCCACGGCCAGCGCCAACATGAGTATGGTGACTTTGGCCTGCTGATCTGTGGGGACCTCACTCCAGATAGTTGGTTCGTTTTCTGCCAGTAGTAATCCTTGCGCGATATCATTATGTGACCAGCCTTCTAGGCCACCATTGGCATCAGGCTCTTTGCCACCCGAAACCATATTGCCGACCGATGCAATCAGGCGGCTGGCTACGCTTGTGCCATCGCTGGCTTTCGCGTCGGGCTCGTACCAGGCTACCAGGGCCAGATAGTAGAAGGCTTTGGCGTTGTAGACCTGCTTCGCCAGGTCGCCCGGCCGAGGACTACCACTGGTCGGGGCGGGATAGGATACCAGTGGGGCCGCTACTGCACTATCGATCTGTGCTTGTGTGAAGGTTGGTGTCAGTCCTGGCAGCGAAGGAGGCGCTGGCGCTGGATTTACGATCGTCGTGATTGGATCGGGTGTAGGTGTGGGTGTCTCCGTGGGCGTAGGAGTCGGCGTAGCCGTTGGCGTCTCGGTTGGCGTAACCGTTGGAATCTCAGTCGGCGTGGCTGTGGGAGTTGGAGTGCTCGCTGTCGTGCCATCGGGCTCTTTCCCCCAGATGAGTTTTCCGTCCTGATACAGGGTTACCTTTGAGGCGTCTTTGAATGAGGAGCTGGATGTATTAAATGAGTAGTCGTTGCTCTGATTGAAATAGCTATAGTCAGACTTCCAGGCGCGAATCTTGATTTTTCCAGTCGCGCTATTGGCTGCCAGACGTCCAGATTTGAAACCGATCTGAAGATAGTAGTCGGCGGTTGAGGTCGCTGGTGTGTTGGCAACCGCTTTTTCTGTAATGTTGCTACAATCGATCTGAGCATAGTCGCATGTCACTGAGACATGCTTATTTGTATCGCGTGTAAACCAGTAGCGCATCGTAAATTGCTTTAGTGAGACACTGCTATCCGTTGTATTGACAATTTGAAACATGCCCTGGGTCTTTTTGGATGCTTTATCTGTGACAGTGGCGGCATATTGCACTTTAAATGAAGTCGCCTGGGCATGACTGTCATGGGGGAGTTGTATGATAATTACACTTAATATGAGAGCTAATAAGCAACATGTTACTATGATGAAATATTTTGATTGATGTGTCATTCTGTTCCTTCCATAGAGTCATCATATAAAATATCTGGTCTGCTTCTCTAAGGATCATATTGCTGAGGAAGTCCTTTTCTACTTTGATTGCTCTACCTCAATCCGCTGCGGAAATGATTGTTGCGCACCTGTGCGCGTGGTGGAAAGTGCTGCAAAGATGCTTGCCTGCCGCATGACATCTGTGAGATCTATGTGATGGATATTTTTGCCTCGTTGTTGCTCCTCATTGAGGAGGGCAGCCAGCGCACCGGCAAAGGCATCGCCGGCTCCTGTAGAGTCGATCGCGTGGACCTTATGAGCGGCCTGGAAGGTGCTCTCTTTCTCTGTGGCCCAGACAACTCCAGCGGCTCCAAGCTTGACAATCCCGATTCGTGCGCCTCTCTGATGAAGCTGCTGTGCCGCTTCTTTGGCCTGTTCCACAGTACTTATCTGTGTATTGAGGATCATTTCGGCCTCTCCTCGATTGGGCGTAATCACATCCACCTGCAGCAGTGCGGTGGGAAGTGTGCTCTGACCTGGGGCCGGGTCGATGACGATGGCTGCGCCTTTTTTGTGGGCGATCTCGATGGCCTGAAGGACGATCTTCAGAGGGATTTCGAGCTGCATCACGAGAATATCATCCTGCGTGAGTATCTGCTCAAGATTTGTGAGTGCTGCTGTCCCGATCTGGTAGTTCGCTCCTGAGACGACAGTAATACTATTTTCTCCCTGCTCGTCTATGTGGATGAAGGCCAGTCCGGTAGAGCTTTCTGCCTGGTGTGCTACATAGTCGAGATTGACTCCCGCCTGGTGTAGCAGACTCAGGGCGGACTCAGCAAAAGCATCGTTTCCCACCGCGCCGATCATCGTAACAGCGGCTCCCATGCGACGTGCTGCCAGTGCCTGATTGGCTCCTTTACCTCCCGGCGTACTGGTAAAATCTTTGGCCAGGATGGTCTCTCCTGGTTGTGGCTGATGCTGGACTTGAACTACCAGATCCAGGTTGATGCTGCCAAACACTACAACACTCATACGCGCTTGCCCCTTGCAAGAAAATCTCATCAGTCGCGTTACAAAAAGCGCAAAAAATAGCTCTGATCGTCTGTCTACGCGAGTACTATGAAAATAAATGAAGTTTACAAACTCATTATCATTATAAGTATAGACATTTTTTAGCTGGAAGGGAATGACCAGGGTGATCTTAAGGAAAATTGTCCCTTAAAATCACCTTTCTCGCAGGAACATGCTGCTCTATTAATACTTGTAGAAATGCTGCAATGTTTCCTCTTCGGGCGATTTCTCTTTGAAAAAGGCAACTTCGTTGCGCTTGACTGCGAGATACGCTTTACTGAGCAAGGGACCGAGGGCTGTCGTCAGGACTTGATCGTTTTCCAGGGCATCCAGAGCAGCTTCAAGTGAGGTTGGGAGGCGATCGATGCCGCGCTGAGCCCTCTCATCGTCGCTGTAATTGCCGGGATCGATCGTCTGCGCCTGACCGGGATCGATACGGTTCGTGATACCATCCAATCCCGCAGCCAATAATGCTCCCAGGGCAAGATAGGGATTACCACTATGATCGGCTGGCTTGAACTCGATATTGGTCGATTGTTCTTCGTTCCCACGATATTGGGATGGAATGCGTACAGCTCCCTCGCGATTATCGAAGCCGTAGGCGCTGAAGGCCGAACTCCAGTAATGCGGCAGCAGGCGACGATAGGAATTAGGGCTACCATTTGTCAGCGCGATCAGTGCATGAACGTGGCGCAGGATGCCGCCAATAAAGTAGAGTCCAAGTTGACTGAAGCCGTTGGGGGCACTGGGATCATAGAAGAGATTTTTGCCAGGATGCTCGCTCTGCTCGGTGCCCCATAAGCTCAGATGAATATGGGCACCGCTGCCCGCCTGATCCAAAAACGGCTTCGGCGCGAACGTGGCATAAAGATTATGTTGACGGGCGACTCCGCGAATGGTTTCGCGTGCCAGCAGGACATTATCGGCGGCGCGTAACGCATCGGTATGGCGCAAGGAGAGCTCTTGTTGTGCCGGGCCGAGCTCGGTATGGAAGAGTTCAATCGATACTTTTTCGGCCTCCAGAGCTGCGATAATGGCATCGATGACCTGAGCTTGCTCATCCAGGCCAATGCTGCTATAGCAGAGACTGCTATCGGCAGGGGTGTACTTTTTCCCTTCTGTTGTCTCTTCCAGGCGCGCCAGATAAAATTCGTGCTCGACTGCGGCCTCGACTCTGATCCCCTGTTGTGCCAGTTGCTCCAGAGTGCGTTTCAGAAAAGTGCGTGGGCAGGCATCGGAAGGGGTCCCATCAGGATTCGTCAGATCGCTAAACATAGTGGCCGCATGGGGGACATAGGGGAGTACCACAAATGTCTCAGGATCGGGGAGAATACGAAACTCTCCGATCGGTCCCAGACCTTCGACCTCGGCGAGTGTTTCCACTCCTGTAAATGCCTGCATCGCTCGTGTCTGGCCAATTCCTTCTTGTAGTCGTGACGCCAGCTTACTGACATGTGTGGCCTTTCCACGAATGATGCCACCATTGTCGCAATACAAGAAGCGTACCAGGCGTATCTTTTGTTCCTGGGCATGTTGGACGATATTGTGGATACTCGTGCTCATGAATTGCCCTTTCCTTAAAAAATATCTTGCTCCATCTTAAAATAAGTGTGCTTATCTGAACATGTCTGAAGGGAGATATATGAATTAGCCTATAGCTTAGTCAATCGATGCAGGATTGTCAACAGATTTTTTTCGATCTGTACTGTCCTGTTTGCTGAAACATCTGGCAGGAACTATTGGAACGTGAGGCGTTTTGAAACGTAAGTTCTTTGAGGGAGATATGCAAGCTTGCATTTTCATTGCTTGCTCATTTTCACGTCTAATTGACAGGTTGGATACGTGTACATTACTAGTGGCACATCGTTTCTCTGTGACAAAAAAATGCTTTGGCATTAGAATAGGAGATCTATTATGGGACACGGAGGACATCACGGAGGAGGCGGCGGCGGAGGCTTTGGAGATGGCGGCGGTAGAGGCGGCTTCGGCGGAGGAGCCGGAGGAAACTTTGGAGGAGGAGGCTTTGGAGGTCCGGGAGGTGGCTTTGGCGGCGGCGCTGGAGGAAACTTTGGAGGAGGAGGCTTTGGAGGTCCAGGAGGAGGCTTCAGTGGCGGAGGTTTTAGAGGACCGCGTAGAGGTGGCTGGGGTGGTGGACCCTGGGGACCTCGTCGTCGACGCGAATGGGGCGGCGGAGGTTTTAGAGGACCGGGCTTCGGCGGAGGCTTTAGAAGTCCATATTATGGTCGAGGTGGTGGGTACAGCGGCTGCTCAGGTTGTGTCGGTTGTCTGATCCCGATTGTTGTGCTGGTAGGATTGGCTGTGACAGCTCTGGCTCGCTTTGCCTTTTGGAAGTAACATCTATCCTTTTCGATCGGCTCGCTACCCTGGGCGGCGAACCGATCTTTGTCTTCAGTTGGTGACGCCGATTTATAACTGGCTGGTCAGTGTGGCGACCAGTACAGCCTTAATCGTATGCAACCTGTTCTCAGCCTGATCAAACACGATTGATGCCTCAGACTCAAATACCTCCTCAACCACCTCAAGACCATCCAGGCCAAAGTTTTCATAGAGTTCTTGCCCGAGCCTGGTCTCCGTGTTATGGATAGCTGGTAGGCAATGCATGAATTTGACCTGTGGATTTCTGGTGTTGGCTAGCATCTGGCTATTTACCTGATATGGTTGCATATATTTGACACGCTCTTTCCATAGATCGGGAGTGCCTCCCATTGAGACCCAGACGTCCGTGTAGAGGAAGTCACAATTCAGGACAGCGGTCTCAACGTCTTCAGTCAGTAAAATACGTGCCCCTGTCTCTTGCGCTGTCGTGCGAATCTGTTCGACCCTGGCATGTTGAGGCCAGCAGGCTTTAGGTCCTGCCAGACGTATATCCATTCCCATCTTGGCGGCGCCGATCAGCAACGAGTCGGCCACATTCGAGCTGACGTCCCCCAGGAAGCAAAAGGAGATCTCTTTTAATGGCTTCTGTGAATATTCTTTCATCGTAAGGAAGTCGGCCAGAGTCTGTGTGGGATGGGCTTCATTGGTGAGACCATTCCAGACCGGGACGCCTGCGTGATGAGCTAACTCTTCGACCACTGATTGCGCAAAGCCGCGATAGCCAATTCCATCATACATCCGGCCAAGTACACGAGCCGTGTCTTTGATAGATTCGCTCGATCCCATATGTGAGCCGGTTGAGCCAATGTAGGTGACATGAGCACCTTGATCGTAGGCGGCGACTTCGAAGCTCGTACGTGTCCGTGTCGAATCTTTTTCAAAGAGCAGCACAATTTGCTTCTTTTGCAGCGAGAGCGTCTCCGTCCCGCTACGTTTTGCCGCTTTCAGTTCTGCCGAGAGGCGTAGCAAAAAATCGATTTCTTGCGCTGAAAAATCATCGAGCTTCAAGAAATGTTTGTGTTGCAAATTGACAGTCATTATTTTCTCATCCTCAGTATTTCGTCTCGTCGTGCAAGGGTCGATCCATACACAGTATTTTTCTTCTAAGTCTAAAAATATAGTGTATCACCAGCGCTTCGTCAATATGGAATATATCCATAGTCGGAAAATTCCCATGGAGCCCTGCGATGGCAAATCATCCTCAAGGACAGGTGTTTTCATCCCTGCGATCAAATTGTTGTATATTTTCAATATGTTGTTCAATGCTGATCCATAGTATAGAGAGAGAAGGAGCCAGTCATGTCACCACTTTTTACGAGCGGAGATATCGTCTTATTTCAAGGTGATAGCATCACAGATGCTGGACGCGAGCGTGAAAATCCTGACCATCTGGGTTATGGCTATGCGGCGCAGGCCGCCTCGTGGTTTCAGGCGCAGTATCCTGAGAGAGACGTCCGTTTTCTCAATCGAGGTATCGGTGGTAACCTGACCAGGGATCTGGTGGAACGCTGGCAGCAGGACTGCCTGGATCTTCACCCGACCTGGATTTCATTGCTCGTGGGTATCAATGATGTCTGGCGGCGCTATGATAATCATACCGTAACTCCTCTAGAGAGCTTCGAGCGATCCTATCGGACGCTGCTTGAGAAGAATGCGGCGAGCGTGAAGGCGCGTCTGATCCTCTGCGAGCCGTTTGTGCTGCCGATAACGGCCGAGCGCGAAAGCTGGCTGGAAGATATTGGCCCTAAAATTTTCGCCATTCGCCGGCTGGCACGCGCATATAGAGCTATCTATGTGCCCTTCGACGGTCTATTTGCTCAGGCCGCGACGCAACGCGAGCCGGCCTTCTGGGCCAGCGATGGAGTTCATCCATCCCCGGCTGGACACGCGCTGATGGCGCAGGCGTGGCTACGAGCCGTCAAGGCGCTCGCTTAACGAGCGCGTGCGGCTTTTTTTTCCTGGCGGCGACGTGCGGATGCCGCCACCCCTGCATAGAGGATACGCCGAATACAAAATCCGAGTAGAAATCCGCTGATGATGGCTATCAGCAAGAGGAGGGAAGCGGAAAGCCCCGCCGGGATACGTAGTACGCTGAGCAGAATGATCAAACCGGCCAGCAGGACAATTCCTACGATGAGCGCAATCTCTGTCAGGAATGGCGAGATCAATGATCCTTCCGAGCCGAATTGCGAGACCTGCATGCTGAGTGTGCGCAGCACCACAACTTGATCATTATCCCCAAGCTCTTGTACCGTTTGTAGAATCTGGTTGTACTCGGCTTTTGAGATCGTTTTTCTGAGCAGTTGATGAATATCCTGGTAGACGCGTAATAAGGCAGCCAGCAGGAAACCAACCAGATAGGCCAGCACGGTGAAAAAGACAGGTCGAATCTCGGTGGGATTGGCCTGGATCAGGTAGCCCAGGACCGCCAGGCAGAAAATGACCAGGATCACCGCCAGCACTGACCAGATAGCTCCTTTGACGAAGTGTTTATAGAGCAGGCTGAAGACAAGCGGTATAAAGCGTTTCTGTACCAGTTGTGATCCTCCTGCGCCCAGAACTGCGGCCTTCTTTTTATACGGCAGATGTTGTGTTGCTTGCAATAAGAGGCGTGATTGCTCTCTGAATGAGAGCGCAGAGAGTCTGGCGATCAGAAGTTGCTGCGGCACTTCAGCCGGATGATAGGGTTTCTGAGACATGGTATGGGCTCCTTTTGCCTGCTTGTCTCGACCTTCATGGGCATCCAGATAGGATGCCTTCAAATTATAGCTCATGCGCACAGATGTTTGTCGGTGCGCATGAGGATGAGCTCGCTTTATAGTGCGTGTCCGGTAGTGTCATCGGTCTCCCAGGATTGGGATTGAAATTTCAAGAAGATGGCGGTCCAATTATTTTGCGCTGGAATGTATATAAGAAGAGCTCCATCTTGCCAGATGCCATCTTCACTAGCATGACCCTTATCGTTTCCCTGGTTCATGTGGATATTGTGTATGCCATTGCCTGGCTCAAAGCCAAAGTTGGCATCGGGTTTGCCGTTCTCGGGACCCCAGCGCGTCCCGAAGGCATAGACGCGTGCCTCTGGATCGCTGATGGCTTGCTGGATATGTGTATCGACAAGCTCATTTAACTGCGTCTCCGAGCCGATATCAGTAAAATGAAGCGGCTGCATCTGGGAGGCATCGACAATATTGCTGCGCACAAAGTCGATGGCCAGACCATCAGGCTGGCTGGCGAGTGCGGTAAAACCGTCGGGCAGTTTGAGCAGGTCAGCTGTGGTTTCGTATTTGAAGTCTTCGTCGACGTGGTAGAGCAGATTGTAGGGTTTGACGTCCGAGAGGACGTTGACGGCGATGCGGTAGTCGATGCTTTGCTCGTCGATCACGTGGATCTGGTAATGATGCGACTTTGGGGTGCCTTTGATGCTTTCTGTTGGATGTGCTTTCAATACGCCATAATCTTGTATCGGCATCTGTTTCTCCTTTTTATAGTGCCACCAATGGCAATCCAGAAATAATCATCTGCATGATGCCAACAAAATATTCGGGCATAAAACATGCAGATGCCATCTCTCTTATTGGTAACGATTTTAGAGTGCCTGATAGGTACATTATGACAAGATCTTATGAGTTTGGCACGGTTATTCATTTATTTTGGCATATAATGTCGCTTTTAATTCTCCTGCGTTTGAGGGAGATGTACCATTTCGGCACTGATGTCCCACATCTGCTTTTGGAGCGTCTCGTTATACGTAATAGCCGCTGATGGCTTGGGAATGCTGTTGACAAAATATTTTCCTGTCACCTGCTCTACGTCGGGCGATGTGGCCAGATAGACCGATGTACTGGCTCCCTCCTCAGGAGATGCTCCGAGAACTTTTAAGATAGCTCTGGCAATTGTCCCTATCAGGGGACCAACGTTGTTCATGCCAATATTGGTACCTACAAAACCTGGATGGAGCGCGTTGATGGTCACACCGGTTCCCTGGAGCTGGCGCGCTATCTCATAGACGGTAAACATTTGAGCCTGCTTCGCGTTCCCGTAGACACTCATCATGCTATAGCGTTGCTTTGATTGCAGATCATCAAATGCCACTTTGGCATTCTGGTGAGAGCCGGAATTCACGTCGATAATGCGTGCCGGAGCACTGGCCTTGAGGAGATCCAGTAAAAGATATGTGAGCAGGAAGGGAGCTAAATGATCGACTGCGAACGTAGTCTCAAAACCATCCACGGTTTCTGTGCGCCTGGTGAATGTTGCTCCGGCATTATTGATGAGCACGTGTAGTTGTGTGTAATGCTCATGGATGTCTTTCGATAGTTGACGAATAGATTCCTGGATAGAGAGATCAGCTATGAAGAGATCTATGGATGGATTATCACATTTTGTTTTGAGCTCTTGCTGTACCTGCTCACCCTTGGCACGATTACGCGCCACGATGATGACAGTTGCCCCCCGACTTGCCAGAGCATACGCCGTGGCTTTGCCAATGCCATCGGTTGCGCCCGTAATTAAACAGATTTTACCTTGCATCTGTGTTGGATCTACGCTCATAAATGGTCCTTTCATACAGCCCATGTGTCCATTCAAAGAAGGTGAAATATCAAAGTAGCGTCGTGCCCTCGGGCACGATGTCCCACTTGACGTACGATCAGGCAGGCCAGCGTGGTGCGCCGAGATCTTCCTGTCTCGTACGAGTTGCTGGGACATCGTGCCCGAGGGCACGACGCTACTTTGATGAGCATACCATACTCTTGCTAGCTTGTTAAGCGTTTATCGGCGGCGGTGCTCCCATATGAGGTGATGGCGATGGGCGTGGCAAGTTTCTCTTCTAGCAGCGAGAGGTATCTCGCGCATTCACCTTTTGAAAAATGGTGTCCTGCCTGTGGTGTAAATGTCTGATATTCAGGTGTGCATTGCTGGAGTTTGTGGGTGAGCTTTTCTTGATGGAGCAGGTTGGAAGGCTGGTGCACCTGTATGCTGGTCAACCTATGATGATCATGTGTGAAGTAATCGGACAGATCCTGTGTCTCTTCTGGATAGCGATAAGCGGTACATACCTTCCAGGCTGGCAGTGTTGCCAGACGGTCAAGATGCGTCACGGCCAGAGCATCAAGCTTGCCTACGACCGAGCGGGCATAGTTTGTGGCGACCAGATCGAAATGTCCGACACGAAACGTCTGTTGCCAATCATTCCAGACGTTGTGGGCTTCTGGCAGTGCCCTGGTCAGATGGATATCTTCTGTCGGAAATGGTCCGGCTCCGTGACGTGTCGCGTAGGCGCGCACGATACCAAGCCGGAAGGTCTCACCGCTGTAGTTATGCTCCTGAAGTAGTGTGTCGGCGTTAGCAAAAGTTGTGGTGCTCCAGGTTGAATAAGGAGCAAAGGCGAAGTTCTCGTCAAGCAGTACGCCTTGCGCGCCTTCGAAGATCATGACGCCGTCCTGAGCCAGGAGGGCGCGTATGCTATCCGCATCAACGATCTCGACGCAGTCAGCGAAGTACTCATAGACATCGATGCAGTCCTCAATGTCCTGTTCACTGGTAAAGGTGGCAAGCTCCTGCTGGACTGCGTCTGTACTGGGAAGCTTGTCGCGGATGGTGGCGATCTCGGCGTATTTCGCTTCGCGTAAAAAGCTGAGTTTTTTTCGCATAGCTGCTCGATCCTGTAGATCGCCAGCGAAGAGGACCTCATTGCCATATTTGAGATGATCCGCCATGCACTCGCCGATCCCTTCTCCGCAACTGCCGTGCCGAGCTGTGCCGCGAGCGACTTCTTGTAGCCTGTTGGCCGCCTTCTGGAAGGGCGTGATGACGAGTGCCTGTCGATCTATCTGCGTGCGCTGGAGGGCGTTTCTTACGCCAATGGAGCTCAGATGGCGCTCTTCTTTGAGCATGTTGAGCGGATTGATGAGCATGAAGCGTGAGAGCAATGTTTTTGTCCAGGGGAGGAGCATGCCACTGCCGAATTGCGCAAAGGTGTGATGCCTTCCATCTCCGGTGACGACGTTATGCGCTGCCTGCGGTCCTCCATTGTAACGGATAATCGTATGGGCTCTGCGCTGTCGGGTAAGAAAATCGGTCATTGTTCCTTTACCGGCATCCCCGAAGCCCAGATCGGCGATCAAGATGGCTTGCTTTGTCTGATTCATAACATCGACTCTTTCTGGTCTGGCGTCCTACGCGGGAACGTTGGCTCCGCGTAGGACTTGAGGCGTTGGCAATGAACTATTAGATGCGCTCGGTTTTCGTACCACCTGTGGTATTCTGCTGGATCAGCTTTGTCAGATCATCACCTGTCGTGGTGGCGACTTTATTGCTGGCATAGACTTGTAGTGCTTTGGCGGCGGCTTTAATCGAGTTGGCATTGGCACCCGCATCGAGCAGATCTTGTTCTCCGGCGGCCAGATTGATCGCCTCTTCGGTGAGCCCGATCGCCAGTGCGATTGTTTCGCAGACCGCGTTCTCGTCGTCGAGGAAGATGACATTCTGGCCCAGTAAATTCTGCCAGAAGTTCTGGATACCTGTATCTCGTCCGTGACCGGCATTGCGCGGAAAGATGAAGAAGAAATGATAACGACGCTGCACCTCCGCAATGATGCTTTGCAAGGGGATATCTTGCTGCAAGGTGTCGCCGATAAGATTGGCTACCTGCTGCTTGTTGACGAAAGGATACGCTTTTTCGTCTCCAATCAGGAAGGCATAGCCCTTGCTGCCACGTTTCTCCCAACAATCGATCGAGGTATGTCTGGCCAGAAAGTAGAGCGGCAGTTCGTAGGATTCATGATTGGTGCCACCTCCACCACCTTCAAGTATGATATTGCGCAGATGCTCATCCATCTCCACGCCGCTCTCGAACTGTCCTACTTGCAGCGGGATATGATCGCAGGTGGCATCGCCAAAGGCTCCAAAGAGGATCTGGGGGTCCTGGATATAGCCTTTGAGCAGCAGAACCTTCATCAGTTCAACCAGCTTCTGCTGGAAGATACGCGGAATTTGCCCCATCGAGCCGGTTTCGTCAAACAGGATGCTGATCGCGTTTGAGCGCGGATGCGTATCACTATCGCGGCTCTCGCGCATCTTGACCCATTTGGGATCGAGTGTGGGATGAATATGCCAGCGTCCATTGGAGCGAGCCGCATTGCTATAGGCGAAGTCATCCTTCTTATGCGCTTTCCGTAGACGTGCCGCTTCTGTGTAGGCATCTGTTGACCAATTTGTGCTACCCATGTGTGTATCCTTCCATTCTATGTGCTAATGATGACGATCAATTTGCCCGAGCTCCGTTAACGTCCGGGCATTGCGAACTCTCTAAAACGCCGTGGTCCCCACAGGCGTCCGATCAAGTCATCGAACTCTTGAAGCAAGCTGATCGCATCCTGTGGTCGTTGTTGGGCCAGCGGAAGCATGCATCCCTTCAAGTAGTTTTGCAACTGCCAGGGGATCGTGGCTGGCAGCGTTTGCTTGTATGGATCACCACCCAGCAGGTCGACCATACAGCGAGCAGCCATGGCGATATCCAATCCCGGAGTGGGAACCTCTTTCGCCAGAACTTCACCCGGATACCATGCACGATAGGGAGCGCTGAGTGCACTGATACGTTCACCTGTCACCGCAGAATTGAGGGTGGCATATGACCAATCAATCAGTACCACACCATGCTGCTCGGGTTGAATCAGGACATGGGTGGGGAGCACCGCTCCATGGATGACTGCATGATTATGTGCAAATCCAAGTGCAATCAGTAAGCGTCGCCAGATCCACGCCATATCCCTGGGATCTATGCCCGACGTATAAGCCTCGCGCACCTCCTTTAAAGAATAGAGTCCCGGTGTATAGGCGAGCACGTTGACGTGTCGGACCATACCTGATGCCTCTTCCCGATAGGAAAAAGTATTGTTGAGCTGTGAGACAAAATGGCGCTGCTTCTGATAGTCGTCGCTCCTGCACAGATGGCTAAGAATCCGAGCCTCATTGGCAACCAGATCGTTGTCGGCTGGTTGCAGCGAGATCTTGAGGATCTCCTGGATCTGCTTGTCTGCAACCTGCGTAGTAGCCCGATACAGGCCACACAGATCTCCTTGCTTGAGCAGACGCGTGAGCGCATATGTATGCCCTTTGATGTGGATCATAAATGTGTCGCTCTGAGTGGCAGCATCTGCCGTACCGTAGGTACCCTGTTCAATCTTGACTTGCGCCTGCTCCCAGAAGTGTACTAATTTTTTGAAGGCCGTGCTGGCTCTCAAAAATTGCTCTGTTTGCTGATAGGCGTCGGGATGGACAACCTTGGCGATCCGTCTGAAGACTCCTTTCGTCGTCAGCAGCATCTCGTCCGGCGTCCCTGAGGCAGGACCGAAGACGTCTTCTGGCCTGGATGCCTTATCAAGTTCTGCTTTCATATGATCGAGTTCTACATTTCTCACTCCGAAACTCCTTTCGCCTACCTGGATGATCAGGTTATCTATCTACTCTATCAGAGTTAGTGTAAATAGTACACTAACTCTGATAGAGTAGATATACCATAGAAAAACCCTCCTGTCAAGGGCTTCTTGTGGTTGTGATTGGCTTCTCTTTTATTTTTGAATCAGAGAGATAAAAATTAGATTTAAATGCAATATTAGTCATAATGCTTCTGTTTTTCTATCTATATGTAAAAAGTATGTATGTGAATATTTTGGATGTTGTTGCTTGTCTATACATTTATAATTAAAGTTGAAGGTGTTGATTGCTGAAAGTTTATGAAGTGAATTGACTCAAAAATGAAGAAAAAATTTCTATGCGATCTCCATTTCAGAGGTTGAAAATCTCTAGTTTTCAGAGAAGCAATTTTAATCTCATGCTAGTCAGTCTCTTATTGCTAGGAGAGTTGTTTTTAACGTTATCTATTGCGCAACCAGAGGCCAATGTTGGAACAGCGCATGCAGTCTCTCATAGCCATGTCGTGACAAGAAATATCAGGAAACCGATATTTCCCGCAACGTCGTCTCTGGGAAAAGATCAGCCATAAGAGAGAGGTCATATAATACAGGAGGCAGAGGTTTTTCTGCTTGAACCTTTTCCTTAAGTATGTCGTGCTCTACAAATGTAATTGTCAACGCCGTGCGCAATGGTCTGAATGAAAATAGTAAGCATGCCTCTATCGTTCTCTGCTAGTGGAACGATAGAGGCATGCTTTTGCTTGAAGCAAGCAACTGGAAATTTGCCTGAAACTGCAAATTGTTGTATGCAACATAATACATAAAAGATACGCTAGAAAATCTGCGGCTGTCCTTTTGGACAGCGAAAATACTGTTCTCCCGCTCAGTACGCGCATGCGCCTTTTCAGGTACAGTGATAGCACAATAAAAGATCATTTATCTGAAAGGAGCCTGATATATGACTCATGTTACTGACAACGTTCGCCAACGGACAGCATTGATTACTGGTGCTTCTCGTGGATTAGGTTTGGCTCTGGCTCGCCAGCTTGCGCAGTTGCACTGGCATTTGATCATTGATGCCCGTAACGAGGCTGCTTTGGAGGTGGCACGTGCTGAATTGTCGTCATGGACAGCAGTGACCGCTATCGCTGGCGATGTTTCTGAAGCCTCTCATCGCCAGGCGCTCGCCGACGTAATCCGTGCGCATGGCCAATTGGATGCTCTCGTCAACAATGCTAGCTCTCTGGGGGCGAGTCCGCTCCCTTTCTTGTATGAGTATCCTTTGACAGTGCTGGAAGAGGTCTATCGGACAAATGTGCTTGCTCCGCTGGGCCTGATTCAGGCGGTCAGGCCATATATGGCGGCTGGAGCATGTATTGTGAATATCACGAGTGATGCAGGCGTGGAGGGATATCCAGGTTGGGGCGGCTATGGATCAAGTAAGGCCGCTTTAGAGCAGCTTTCGCATATCCTTTCGGTTGAAGATGAGGCCATGCGCATTTATTGGGTTGATCCTGGCGATATGAGAACACAGATGCATCAGGATGCTTTTCCCGGAGAAGATATTGCTGATCGACCATTACCTGAAGAAAGCGTGCCAGGTTTGCTCAAACTGTTGACAGGTAACTATCTCAGTGGTCGTTACAGTGCTCGCTTGCTGGGCCAAGGATAAGATTATGATACAAGCATCAACTACAACCTCTCTGCCGCAGACAGAGAGGGCTTATGCGGAAGTGCTTCATTTCGAGCTACCGCCGGAATGTGAAGCCAGTATGCCTCCCGAGGCCCGTGGATTGTCCCGTGATGAGGTACGTCTGATGGTCTCTTATCGCTCAGATGATCGCGTCGTCCATACGCAATTTCGGCAACTGGGCGACTATCTCAGCGAAGGTGACGTGCTGGTTGTGAATACCAGCGGGACGTTAAATGCCGCGCTTGCTGTGACACGCTCTGACGGTATGTTGCTAGAGCTTCATCTCTCGACGCGCCTGCCCTCCAACCTCTGGATTGTCGAGGTGCGTATACCTGATGGGAAAATGACGCGCCCTTATTATGACGCTATTCCTGGCATGACGTTGGCACTGCCCGCAGGTGCCAGTGCAACGCTCCACACCCCCTACGAGGCTCAGGCTGATGTAACGACGCTGCCGGCGCAACCACGGCTCTGGATCGCTACATTGCACCTACCATCAGCCTATCAGGACTATCTTGCCTGCCATGGCTTTCCCATTCGCTATAGCTACGTACAGGAACAGTGGCCTGGCACATATTATCAGTCGGTTTATGTGACAGAAATGGGGAGCGCCGAAATGCCTTCGGCCGGTCGTGCCTTTACTCCGGAGCTGATCACCCAGCTGGTCGCTCGTGGTATCCAGATTGCGCCATTACTGCTCCATACAGGAGTTGCCAGCCTGGAGAAGCATGAACCTCCGTACGAAGAATACTATCGTGTGCCAGCGACGACCGCTCAGATCATCAATGCCGCGCACGCCGATGGTCGGCGCGTGATAGCAGTCGGAACGACCGTCATCCGAGCGTTGGAGACGATCACTGACAACCATAGTCACACGCATCCCGGCGAAGGATGGACACGCATGATCATCACGCCAGAACGTGGCATCCATGCTGTCAACGGACTGCTGACCGGATTGCATGAGCCTCAAGCTACCCATCTGCTGATGCTCGCTGCCCTTGCCAGCCCGGAGCACCTTCAGCTCACCTATCAAGAGGCTTTAAGCTCGGGATACCTCTGGCACGAATTTGGCGACCTGCATCTGATCCTGCCCTGATGCGGTCAGAAGTATCAATCAATGATTGGAATCATGCGGGCCAGATGTGAGAATAAGCAAGGCCTGTTCGAGCCACATACTCACTTGTACACGTGTCAAGATCTGCATTTCATACCAGCGTTCAAAGGGATAATGTGCCAGAAGATCAGTTACCATTTGTTCTCGATCGAATGTGTCCAGGCAAAACTGATCTGAGTGTACCACTGCTCCCAATGAGGTAAATAGAAAGAATCGCGCTTCAATCTCTAGCCTTGACATCCTTCTTCCCACTCTTTTCTTATCAGTGTTTGCCTGTTGAAAACAAGACAAGGTCGCCATGCTCAGTGATTGATTATTCAATAATTGAGTATATAATGAAGTATAAAAGAGAATGCGCTTAAAATCAATCTGCCTATGTATGAGGACCTGTGGGAGATCTATGGATGCAAGAAAATTAATTGACCATGAGCGATTAGCATTTCTCGCTATTGAAAGGTCGTATAGAGAATATAATCTGTCGACTGGTGACGAGACACGGGAAGGTGCGGCGCTCTTAAACGAACTAGAAAAGAAGCTGGCAACTGGCAATGGAGAGTTAAATGAAGAGGATTTTGTGCTCCTGAGAGAGTCTCTGGCATATTATAGTAATGTATTACAGTGCCTGACCGATGATGCGTATCAAAGGTAATCGTTCCAGCTGGGCTTTGTCTGGATGCTTGCTCCAGCTAACAGATATCGTTTGATCGTGAGGTTGAGATAGTGATCCTGCGGACGCTTCGACCAGACTGGAGAAAGCGAGCCCACTAGCGGCATAGGCATTCATCTTCAGGATGAATAACTTTGTGGGTAGAGATGAGAGAAATTAATGAGCTCAGGCAAGTTCTCGCTGATTTAGCATAGCATGAGCTTGCCTGAGCTGCTTGGGGATTACTGTGCACTGATTCTGCGCTTATGCGTGTACCTCTTCTAAGGCGACAAGGTGTCCTGTGCCATTGAGGGTACTCAGATCGATATCGGCAATGCAGCGCACTTTGACGTAATTCAGGGTTAGTGTGCCCTCGATGTGTGCGGTTCCGCTGCCCCGTTCGAAATTGGCCTGACTGAGATCAGTCTTATCGCTATCGACGCGGACTCCCAGGTCTGTACCTCCACGGGTGCCTGTGAACTTGATGAAGACATACTTCATTTCAGTGACACGTTTCTGTAGCTCTTCCAGTGAAGGTTGCGGGCCGCCGACCGTGATAGGATGTTCTCCTTCTGAGAGCCGCTGTACCAATTCATTCATCTTTTCATGCTCCTTTTGCTTACCGCGATCGCTCTTGTGGGCTTGAGAGCTTCTGTCTTTATTTTAAAATAGCAGGGACCTTTGCCTTTATGCGCCGGGTTCCTGGCTTGTATAGGCATAGCGTAGATCTTCTGGGATCGCAAATTTCAAGGTTTGCTGACAAAATTCTTGCCAGGCAGGAGTGACTGTATCGAACAGATTTCCCTGGTTGAGAATAGGGCTCTCGACGACCGTAAAATCATCCCAGAGATAGACAATGGTGTCATCGCTCAATACTGCTCCGTTTTCGGCAGGGCTCTCCTGCCAATCTGGATATTGGCGCATTTCATGGAGTGGATATGCTTTACAATATTTACGCATTAGTCTTCTTCCTCTTGCATTGGCTGGAGCGATAAGGCCACTTATCTTTACGCATTTTGTTCTTGTTCAGCCATCTTTTTGCGCAGGCTCAGCGGGCGCATATCGGTCCAGACTCCCTTGATGTATTCCAGACATTCAGCTTTGGTGCCACTTTTGCCACCATCTGTCCAGCCAAGAGGATTCTCTCGGTCGGCGAGCCAGATGGAATATTGTTCCTCGTGATTGAGGACAACTTTATAGATGCGTGTATCTTCTTGTTCATCGTTGGTTGCCATTGTGGATATCTCCTTACACTGAAATACTATTCTTGTTCTATTCTATCAAAGGCTGTCCATCTTGTGAACGCCAGCGCAGCATTAATTTGGGCCTATAGATTGTGGTTCTTCCCAAAATAATGTATAATCATTATATCTCATAGATTTTCTGATGAGCTCTGCTCCGCGTAGAAAATAACGTTTTGAGCCTCTTTCCCCACTGTAAAGCCGGTTCTTTGTGCTCTCTTACGTTCTTCGCCTTCCATTCTCCATATATGAGTGTCGCAAGCATAAACATAGACAGATGGTATCATTTCGAGCTATCTGCCGCCGTGTGGATCGCTAGTGCTAAGCATGATCAAGCATCAATTATCATTGTAATCACATAAAGTCAGGCGAAAAAAATGGACAACGACACCTACTTAAAGCAAAAAAGAGCCGCTCTAGGACCTGAAGCCTACAACGAATTGGTAAAAGTCCTCGATAGCTACGGAGATAATCGCTGGTGGCTATCTGATGATCCGCGTGTTAGAGCCTATCATCAAACGCTAGATACCAATGGCCCTTTGATTCTCCCCTACAAGCAGTTCATGGTTGATCTTGGCATCTTGTTGGGACGTGAAGTCCAGCTCTACGAGACAAGAGTGAGCAACCGTGTCTTGCTCAAAGAAGAGGCTGAACGTATCTTGTCAGCTCAGGAGCAAAGCATCTTAAGCTGACAAGAGCGTATCCTTGGATGCCTAGTAGCTAATCACGCCTTCTAAGATGTCATCGATACGCTTGAGATCACCTTTCGATAGTTTAATCTCGGTTGAGCGGATATTCTCATCTACCTGTTCGGGTCGCGAGGCTCCGATAATGGCGGATGAGATGTTGGGGCGATGTAGGACCCAGGCCAACGCGAGCTGGCTGAGCTTATAGCCACCTTCATCGGCTAATTTTTGAAGCTCCTGCACGGCTGAGAGAGTCTTATCTGTCAGCAGATGTTGCATGAACATGTTTGTCTGCTTATTGGCGGCTCGTGTTCCGGAGGCCGGTTTCTGACCCGGCTTGTATTTCCCTGTCAGGACTCCCTGGGCCAGTGGTGAGAAGACAATCTGCCCGATACCCTCGCGCTCGCAGAGCGGCACGACTTCGGGCTCGATGTGACGATCGATCATGTTGTACGACGGCTGATGCGATACGATCTTATCGAAATTACGCTCTTGCGCAATATGCGTGGCATCGGCAATATTCGTCGCCGTCCATTCTGACACTCCCACATAGAGAACCTTACCCTGCCTGACCAGATCATCCATCGCCCGTAACGTCTCATCGATAGGCGTCTCGGGATCGTAACGATGGCACTGATACAGATCAATGTAGTCAACCTGTAAACGCTTCAAGCTCGCATTGCACTGCTCCATAATATGCTTCCGCGACAGGCCACGATCATTGGGACCGGTTCCAATCGGGAAAAACACCTTTGTCGCCAAAAAGTAAGAGCTTCGCTCGTAATCCTTCAAGCCCAGGCCGACAGCCTTCTCGGCCTCACCATTATTGTAATTATTTGAGGTATCAAAAAAGTTGATTCCAGACTCATATGCATGATGAATGCAATCGATAGCGATCTGCTCTTCTACCGCATTGCCATAGGTGAGCCAGCTGCCCAGCGCGATTGAACTTACTCGGACACCAGCACGCCCCAAATGACGATACTCCATTGTTTTTGCCTCCATTATGCTTTCTATCAACCAATATTAAAGTGGCTGCTTACTTAGTATACGTTCAATCTAACCTTGAACGCTTCTACTCAAACGCCGCGCCGTGTCCAACCAGCCAGGATGACCCCTGGCACCAGTCATCCAAGCCCGCCCACGTAGCGGCGCGGCTCCGCCGTGCTGTCACTGGACGTACGAAACCGTTCCACATGCAGATGGAAGCAACGCCGACGAGACGATCCACGGTGGGAAGATCTCTCAATGGAACCTCATGGGCGACGTGGTCGTACGAGTCACAGACAGCACGGCGGAGCCGCGCCGCTACTTTTCGGAGGGGGATGGATATACCAGTGCACGAATAGCTGATAGGATCTGCTCTGCATCAACGCGATGATTACTAAGCAGGGCCTGCATGGCGCAACCTTGCGTAATAGCCAGTATTACGGCCATCAATCCGTCGGATGTGACCTGATGAAAGCGTTCTGGTTCGCTATCGATCGCTGCCTGTATGATAGGCAATAGTGTCTGCCTGGAGCTCTCAATCGCGTCCTTGATACGTTTATCGATGGCAGGATCGTGTATAGCGAGTGGCCAATACGAGATAAACAGTCTCAATCTATCTGTCCCTTGCTCATCTTGTGAGAGGTCTTGAAGATCAAGCTGAAGCCATGCGAGCAAACGCTCTACAGGTGGTACATTTTCACTGACTTGCCAGGTCTCAAAGAGCGAATCAAGCAACCAATCTAAGAGTGCTTGCAGTAACAGCTCTTTCGACTTGAAATGGAAGAAGACCAGGCCCGTACTTAATCCAGCCTCGGCGGCAACCAGACGAATGGTCAGTCGCTCCAACCCCTCGTGCGTTGCGACCCGATATGCGGCCAGCACGATTTGCTCCCGTCGTGATTCTTCAGACGCTTTTTTCCCTGGCATAATGACCCTCCTGATGAAAGCGCAGACAGAAATTTCATTGCAAATGTATTGACCCTTTGGTCAATGTAATGTTATACTCCGTATGCATTGATCGTTTGGTCAATATTATGCAGAGCAGGAGCCTTTTGTCAAGAGGACTATTCCCTGTTGGCGTAGGAGTATCCTGCATCTGCTGCTGCGACTTTTTGTAATTCAGGAGAGAACAACAATGGATAGACATATTACACCCCCACCATATTCTGATACTGCTAGCGTGACAGAGGATGCGGCGTTGTTAACGAAGGTTATTGATGCAGTACATGAGGCTGGCACGCGACTGCTTGCGCTCTATTCGCCTGATGCCCGCCCAGGTGATTGGAATGAGATCGCGAATGCAGGACGCCGTAACGAGGAAACATCTCTTGGTGATCTGCAGGCTGCCTTGATGGCGGCCCGCCCCCAGGCGCAATGGGTGGACGATGAGCAGGAGACAATTGGGCTGCCTCCCGGTGAATGGTGGGTAGTTGATGCTGTGGAAGGTAACGTCAATCACGTCCACGGGCTGCCAGAGTGGTGTGTGAGCGCTACCCTTCTCCGAGACAACATCCCTGTTCTGGCCGCAGTGTACCAGCCAATCGGAGACCTGACTTATACAGCAGTGCGTGGAGAAGGGGTCTATCTCAATGGGCAGCCACTCCACACCTCGAACAAGTCCGACCTGGCAGTGGCGATTGTCACCACTGGTCAGGCCGAAGCTGGACAGACAGACACCTATCGGCGTTTCGGTGATGCGGTTATTGCTATGCTGGGCCGTGCCTTGCTTGTTCGTGCGACTGTTCCTTCGACCTTTCCTCTGCTTATGGTTGCTAGCGGCCATTACGATGTCTTCTGGCAATATGAGCCTGTGCTGCCTGGCATTGCCGCCGGGGCCTTATTCATCACGGAAGCAGGAGGTATCGTCAGTGACACTCATGGTCAGCCCTGGCGACCCGGCAGCCCTGACTTCCTTGCTGCTTCACCCAAACTCCACGCCGCTGCTGTAGAGGCTCTTTCAGCGATCGTCTAACATCAGTGAAATAATAGAAGTGTCTGAATACAGCCAATATAGCCAGGCATAAAAATTTTACAGCTGTTACTTTTGGTCGCGATGCTTGCGCTCGGTGCCACTTTCATCGTATGATGTGCTGATTTTTGCTGGTTATGCTTATGTCAAAAGGAAGTATCCAAAGGAGCAATATGAGCGCATCTTATCGCGATCAGCCGATCACATTTCAGGAATGCTGGCTGCAACTCTCTGGTTTGATGGAAAAGGTGCTTGCCACCCAGGTTGAAGCCATCCAGCGGGCCGCACAACTCTGCGCCGACTGCATTGAGCGTGATGGGGTTGTGCATACCTTCGGTTCGGGGCATTCACGTGCCTTCGCCGCTGAACTGGTCCACCGGGCTGGCGGATTAGCGCCAATCAATCGCATCGACTTCGAGGATCTGGCTCTCTATGGCAACTGGCCGTTGGAGCGTGCTCGCAGCCTGGAATGTGAGCGCGATCTGGAAGCAGGCAAAGCGTTGCTCGACTGTCATCAGATCGAGGCGCAGGATATCTTTCTGATTGCCTCGCAATCGGGGGTCAACGCGGCCATCGTCGAATATGCTCACCAGATCAAAAAGCGCGGACACCTGCTAATCGCCCTCACCTCTCTGGAGCATACACAGCGTACTCCATCGCGCCATCCGCTGGGCCAAAAACTCTACGAGCTTGCAGATATCGTTATCGACAACGGCACCGCCAGCGGAGACACTTTGTTGCAGCTTCCGGCGGGAGAACAGATCAGCTCAGCCTCATCGCTCATCGGCGTCCTGATTGCCCAACTGCTCAACACCGAGATAGCTGCTCAACTGCTGGCACGCGGAAAAGAGGTCCCCGCCTTCGTCTCGGATAACATCCAGGGAGGCATTGAGCGCAATTTGACGCTTCAGCGACGCTATGAAAAGCGTGTCCGTTATAAGGGTTAATGTAACTTGTCGCTGTATAAGGATTATAGTGTTGGAAAACATATGAGTGCAGTGCCGGGATGTCTTACGGGCCACTTTGTCTGATGAGACTATGTGAGTGGCAGTTGATCTATGTTTGATCTGTTAGAGAGAGACGTGTGACTATTACTCACATCCAGAGTAGCTAGCCAGGTTGTGATATATTGGGCAATAATATTCTCCATTTTTGCAAATAAGGCGCGACTGGCTTGACCGTAGCTTCTGGCCTCAATGATATGATTCCTGCTTGCTTCAACACGCGCCAGCCCATACATTGCAGATGCTTTCAAATGTTGTGCACCTAAACGTTCAGATTTGCTCAAGACTTCTTGAAATGCTTCCTCTGCTTTCTCAATCTGCTGTTGCTTGAGATGCAATTCACCAATCTCGTTCAATGTCTCGTTGCAGAGCCAGTCGTGCCCAACGCTCTTCGCAAGCTCCAGACTTTCCTGTAAACATTGTTTGGCGTACTTCCACTGCTTCCTTTCACTGGCCAACATGCCCATATTCTGCAAGATGCCGCTTTCGCGCACTATATTTTCTACCCTGAGTGCTAATCTATACGCCTCTTGATAGTGTATTTCTGCTTGCTGATACTGTTTTTGTCTGAATGCCAGCATCCCTAGATTCATCTCGATCGCGCTCACCCGCTGTATATCCTGTATCTTTTGAGCGCAGAGCATGCCTTCTTGATAGTATGCATATGCTTGCTTATAGTCGCCCTTCCACTCGGCCTTCACTCCCAGGTTTTGTAATAATGATCCCATTGCGTGCCAGTCATTAATCTGGCGGGCAAGTTTGAGTCCTTGTAGATAGAAAGCGTTTCCGCGTACTGGCTCAGCTCGATAGTCATCTTCGATTTCTCCCAGGTTCCTCAAAATAAGACTGGCAATGTGATGATCTTCTCGTTTGTATGCAAGTTCCAGCCCTTCTTTCAGATAGCCTTCAGCTCTGAGCCAATCTCCACGACTAAATATAACTTCTCCTATATAGGCAAGCAGCTGGCTGATAAGTTCTTCATTAGCGATCTTGCGAGCTTTGGTGAGTCCATTCTGATAGAACTGTTCGGCCTGGGCTAATTCGCTACGAATATGGGCGATGCTGCCCAGATGAAACCAGTTTCTACTTTCAGCCTCCTCATCGTGAGTTGATAATGTGGCCTGCCAGGCTTGCTTTAGATAAGTCACCGCCAATGTATAGAAGCCTCTCGCTTGCAGAAAAGGGATAAATAAATGTATACCATCATGGAATAATCGTTCCATGCCACGGCGTTGAGCGATCTCAAAGGCTATCAAAATATTTGCATATTCCTGCTCAAGCAGAGTGTGATTAGCTTGATGCTCTCTAAGGAACGTGATGAAAAATAGCACCATCTGTTCTTCCACGTGGGCGATTGAGCTATGCTGTTGTGCATAGTCTGCGATTGTCTGATGTAAGGTATAGCGACCAGGACTGGAACTTTCCAGCAGGCCCATATCGCTGAATTGATCAAGGTCCCGTTCTGATAGGTCACAGACGGCTAGCGCAGCTGCCTCCGAAAAATTATTGGGTTTGGCTGGAAAGATCGAGAGCGCACGAAATCTTTCTTGTGCCTGCGGATCTAATTGCTGCTCGCTCATCTGGATGATTGTTTGTAACGAGAGCGATGTGCCAACCGAAAAGTTCGGTGGATGCTCCGAAGAAGCTTGTGGAGCGGTCAGATGTAACCTTGTATCTGCCTAATGCAATTGCTCAAGTGCCTGACGAATCCTGCGTGGCTGATGGTCATGGGCTTGCACCTGGAGATATTTGCCCATAATGGTGAGCGCCAGTGGTAGTCCTCCTACCAGAGTTGCGAGCTTATGGATTTCATTGGACGTTTCGTTCACTACTGCTGGTACCACTTGTCGCCAAAGAGCAATACTATCAGACTCATTTAACTCTCTTAGGTGTAGTGCCTTCTTGCCTGCAAAGTGTAGCGCCAGAGGTGGAAGACGCGTAGTCACCAGATGAACACATTGCCGCCCTCCAACACGAAAGTCCAGAGCGGTTGTAATGTTCCATGCATCATCCAGAATGAGTAGCATGCGGCGGTTCCCAATGGTGTCCCGAATCAGACTGGCGAGGGTATGCGCGTTCCCCATTTTTGCCGTAGCCATCTCGGAGGAGGCTAAACCAAGTAACGTTCCCCATCTACTGAGCAGGCGAAACCAGTCTGGATGCTGACCGAGACCTGCCCAGAGGATGCCATCGGGGAAAGCATCCACAACTTTTGGATCATGAGCCAGAGCGAGCGTGAGCGCTGTTTTTCCGACGCCAGGTAGTCCATATAAAGCCAGAGATCCCGTGTAGGCCAAAATCTGTTGCCTCAAAAGATGTAGTTCGCTGTCCCGACCAATCAGCGTACCATCTTTAAGCAGAGAAAAGGGGATAGCCGGATCATATATGTGCATTGATTTATCTGGCTGTCTCTGCTCATTCTCAACTTTCCATCTGTTCGCTGTTAAGCTTGTGCTTGGACGCTCCTCAAGCTTATCCTGTTCAATGGTGGTATTCCGGGCAGATGACTGAGCATCGGATGTGAAACCGAGCTCTCGTGCACTTTTGCCGAAGAGTGTGCATAGTTTGGTACGAAAATATACGCTTGGTAGATGATTCCCTTGCTCCCAGCGCTGAATTGTGATAACCGATGTTCCCAATTGTTCCGCCAGATCATGCTGTCGCCAGTTACGATTGATACGTTCCAATCGTAACTGTTCGTTCCATTGAACTGTCATCATGAATCCACCCCTTTTGCTTGTGTATGCTAAATGGATAAATACACCATTTATACCATTTACTTTATCAAAAGGTTTTCATAGCTATTTGTCAGGAATATGAACTATATATAGCTTTAGCGTAATGATATTTTCCCTCTGGATGAAACTGGGCGATGTGCCTGGGTGACTATTACTATAATAGACGTGCCAGATGATATTTTGTTGCGTGCAAATGTTGGCTAAATGATAGGTAATGTTCTTTCTTGCTGAGTGGTTTTTGAGTACTATTGAGACGTGGATGTATGAAGTTGAGGAGCGCGTATAGAGAATAGCCTATACTTGCAAGTCCGCATTTTATAGGAGATAAAAGCGAAATAGCTACAATGCTGAATAAGCGCTTTTTCTGTGACGTCCCGTAAAAATATACCCATCTTTGGGTACTCTACCGAAAGGTAAGGAACTAATGTCAAAAAAGATTATTGTCATCGCTTCTCTTGCTCTGTTGCTGGCAAGCTTTCTGGCCTTTGGAGGCACCAGGGTTGCTTCCGCTCAGACGGCTCATCCAGCGAAAGCCACCATTGCTCTTGGGTGTCAGGACCCATCGGCTGAAGCTGAATTACATGGATTTTTAAGTCACCATTTTTATCAATGTTCAGGTACCTATGCTGTTGCTGACGCCATCTACTTCTTCTACGCGGGAGGCTGGTCTGGATTCTTTGTAACGGCCGATGGTTCCACACACCTCTTCTGTGATGGAAACCGATGGGATATATTTCCTTTTTCACTTACTGTAACGGTCATCTATCTATCGCCTACTAGAGCATCCTGGTGCTAGGGATAGCTGAGGAAGATGATTGCTAACCATCTCTGCATGTAACATTTGGGTTACCTGATCACTAGATATCAAGTAACCCAATTTGTTATATGTGCTCTTCGTGTCGTTATGATCATTTTCATCTACCCTCTATCTGCATCGATAGATATCTGTTAGATCGGCGATTAATATGTAATAAGATAGTCTTTTAAACGCCCTTGAGCAGTTAAACGGGACTATTTTGATTGATGAAATACCTTAATTTGTGGAGCATAAGATGAATCCAAACGATGAAGATGTCTACTCAACCTATGGTCGTCGTCAAATCCTTACATCATTGGGAGCGATTGGACTGGGAACAGTCGCCTTAGCCGCCATCGAATCCGCGCCTGTGCAGGCACAGGGCGAGCATGTTGAACAACACACAGCTCAGAGTGTCACCTATCAAACCGAGAATTCCTGGGGATCGATCACCCAATGGCATCAGGCACCTGATCTCACCTTTGCGCTCAATGATGGCATTATCGGAAATTTAGCCAGTATTAGCTGGCGAGATCAAATGGGTAATTCGGGCAGTATCAGCTTTCAATCAGACGGCAGTAGCTTTTTTGGCTACTATCAGAAGAAGAACGAAGGCCCGATCGCTTACCGGGGCACCAGACGATAGAAGATAAGTCATGACAGATTGCACGTAAGCGTAGCCAGATTACATCGCTACGTTTACGTGGTAATTGAGGTGCCAGGCCACCTCATCGATATTGGACAACGCGCCACTGAGAGATAATTTTAGTCCACCATGGCGGATAATTTCAATACCGGCATCGCCTCTGGCTGTGCTGAGCGACTGCGCTTTGGGCTGTTGTGGATCGGGCATCTGTCGTGGAGTATAGGTGACTCTAAAGACTTCGGGCCAGCGCAAGACATCACAACGTTGCCCAGTCTGCTTGATCAGGCCATACTGATAAATATAGACGCGTTGTTGGCGATGCTCTGCATTAATGATCGGTCGATTGCCCCACTTGGATCGCATCGCGTTAGTATATGCTAATATCAAAGGAGTTATCATTGTTCCAAGAGGAATCAATCCCACATAAAAGGGATGATAGCCAGAAAACAAATCTATCACGGCTGAGGCTGTAGTGACCATTAAGGCCAGGGTGAAGAATACTAGAAAGCCCATAAAAAGGCGAGAAAAACGATAGCGGCGTATATCCTCTTGCGTGTAGATAGTATAATACGCCTTTTCTGGAGTTCCCATCTGATAACTCTCCCCCAACATCATCATTTCATTAGGTTGACCCTCTTCTTGCGAGGATAGCTGTTGGAGCATACAATCGTGGTTTCCTTCCTTGACATAATAATATTCTCGCTTAGGTACACGTGCCAACGCTCTGTATGGATGTGTAGCAAAGCAAGCCACTTTGCAGAGATTGCCAATAAATTAAGTTATGTTTGCCATCTGGATTTTGTATGAAAATTCTGTAATAAAGGATCGCTTATGTCCGCTACTTCGTATATAATTTCAGTAGGAAAATTGATCTTATATCCAGTAAAGGGGCGTATAACGCATGAGTGATTGGAATAAGCATGTCATAGGAGAGTTTCGTGCCCATGGAGGAAAAGTGAGCGGGCGCCTTGCAGGTGCACACTTGCTCCTACTCACCACGACAGGAAAAAAGTCTGGCTTGCCACGCACGACGCCACTCGCATATTTATCTGAAGGAGATCATTTCATTATTAACGGATCGGTACTTGGAGCGCCGAAGCATCCCGACTGGTATCTCAATCTGCTTGCTCATCCCGAGGTCGTGGTTGAGGTAGGTAATCAGACCTTCGATGCCATTGCCACGGTCGCAGAAGGCGCGGAGCGAGAGCGCTTGTGGGCTCTTGCTGTCGAGGGATGGCCCGTGATCGTCGAGCATCAAGCGCAGACGACACGTCAAATACCCCTGATTACCTTGCAACCCAAGTAGTGTCGTAAGCTTGTATACGAGATCCAATAATTGGCATGACTCGTACACAAGCTTATAAGCATTATGAATCTGGCTCGATAGCCTCTGTTGTGTCTGGTACGGTAACGGAACTCTTCTCCCTGGAGATATATTCCATGACTAACCAGTAGATGGCCCCACGCAGCAAATCCCCGCTGAGCCAGGAAAAAGGTGTGATAGTTTGCCGGACCTCTACACGCCAAGAGGAGTATAAATATTTACACATATTATCGCAAGCAGGAAATTCAATGTGATAGAGGAAATTCATGGTTTCTGATTCTCGGTGGAGCAAGAAGGCTGACAATATCCAACCAAGGCAGACTTCAGATACGGGCAATCCACGTACCAGGGATTTCCTCAGAAATAGAGACGATCCAAATGATCCATCAGGACAAAGAATGCGTTTAGAGCATGCGAGTAATTTCTCTGATACGCATAATCAATCGAATAGTGATGTGCTTCGAAACATGGAGACTTTGACTGGAGGTGGCAGACGTGCTGATATTGGCAGCGGAGAAAACTCCTCAGATGAAGAGAGCCGATCCAATTTTTTAGCGAGACCTTCCAGGGCTAGCAGGCGCGATACGTCATATTTAAGAGTCTCCACCGCAGAGATGGATAATCCATCCCTGTTGGCTGAACAAGCATCCACATCCAGGAAGTATCACAGGTTTATGCAGCGTCGTCCAGCGGATTTTGAGGATTTTAAAAATCATTATTCTCCATCTGAATATGATGCAAACGAAATAAGGTTGGCTCAGATCGCTTCGCACAAAGCTTTTGGGGAGAACTGGTGGAACTCAGTTACCTCTGACGAGATTATCGATAAAATAGATAATCTCATCACAAGGTCACGGCCATCGCGATCGGCGAAATTGTCAAAAAAGCAGATTGATCAGATAAATTTTGAGCATCATACATTGGATGTTGCCGTTTTTGATAAAATACCTGCACAAGACCATGTGCATTTTTATGCTCAATTAGATCGTGTGACACAGAATCTCGCGCAGGAGTAAAGGTAGCGTCGTTATTGTATTTTTTGTAGATGTATGAGTTGATTATTCGTCTGATCTGATACTACTCTGACCGGTAGGGATGATGTGGGTTCGTGCAAGTGGGTTGCCTGTGTGGCCGAGATGATCGTTTCGTCGGGATGAATCGATTGCCAGATTTCTTCGATCACTCCGGGATGCTGATGCCGAAAGACAAAGCGGCATTCAATCTGCTGCTCCATTGTACGAGCATTGATACGTCCCATGAGATCTCTGGCTTGATTGTCGTTCAAATGGGTCTCTATCATCCTGAATGGCTCCATCTTATGGCTCGAAGCCTTTTCTCCTAGATACAGAAAGACGATCGGTTTGTGATCACAGTCCGCCAGCGCTGTGTCGACGATCGGATCGTTCATCTCATCGTCTGAACTGAGGATGGCCAGTATCTGTGCTTTGAAATCACTTTCCACTCCTGTCGTCAGAACGGGAATACGCCCCTTCTTTTTGGCATGTTGGTAGTTCCGATAGGCAATCAACATGCCGAGTGCTGCCACCGTGCCTCCAAAGGCGGTCGCCAGCGGCTTGGCGACAAGATTGGTGCCCCAGGCTGTCAGCACCAGCAAGGTGGTGAAGATGCCCAGCACAAAGTTAAGCGTGGAGCGCGTCCATGCTCCTTCCGGTTCTGGCTGTTGAGCCGGTACTGGATTTTTCTTGGGCTGGCGTACTTCCTGCTCCTCTTTTTCTGAGAGTTGGGAATGTTCAATATTTTCCATGCTCTCCTTGAAACTGCTATTCATCTGCTCGTTTTCCAGAGCGTTTTCTTCGGAGGCGACTACCTGTTCGCGTTGTGCTGTATCGCTGATCGTGCCACGCAACTGTGCGCGGATTTTGCGCTCGCGGAAGCGGACAATATCTATCCCGATACATGTCAGAGAGAAGGCACCGAGTAGTCCGAAGGCATACATGTCGCCGAGGATGTTGATGTCACCATGCACAATGAGCAGGACGATGATTGGTACCGCTGTGGCGATGAGGATGGAGAAGTGTGGCGTCCCGCGTAGTTTATTGAGCTTCAGTAGCCAGTTGGGAAAGAATTCCATGCGTGCGAGCGCCAGAAAGACGTGATACGATCCGATAATGGCGGTGTTGCTGGCAAAGATGAGTAATGCACCCGCACTGATGGCAACCTCTGTCTGGAGGAATGGTCCTCCCCATTTTCCGGCGAGTAAGGAGATCAGCTGGTTGGAGAGCACTGGATCTGCGGCCGCTTGAGGTAGTAGGAGCGTCGAAAACATCACGAGCAGGGGGCTGGTCAGGCCGATCGTCAGCACCACCAGAAACATTGAACTGCGTCCCACTTTGCTACGAGGCAACTTCATGACCGGCGAGAGCTGCGAGATGCTTTCCAGGCCAGAAAATGCTAAGAATGAGCCTGCGAATCCTACTAATAGCGTAACAGGTGTCAGAGTGTGGGTGGAAAACATCCTGGGAAAGAGCGCCAGCACCTGGGAGAAGGTCATGTGGGTGAAGATGGTGACGAGGATGGCCAGATCACTGAGAAACGCGATGACCGCTGCTACCATGCTGACTTTGGCACTTGCGCTCACCCCGATCCAGTTAAGTACTCCGAGCAGCACCAGCATCAGAATGGTGATCCAGACCGTTATCGAGAAGCCAATGATGGTGTGCTGAGGCCCGAGACTCGGCAGGATGACGCTAAAGTAGAGGATTCCTGATAAGCAACTGATTGCGGCTGTCAGGAAATAGTCGACCAGAATAAACATGCCTCCCAGAGCCCCAAACCAGCGATTGAGGGCACGTGCCGATACTGTGACGACTCCTCCACCTTGTGGAAAGCGATAGGTGACCTCGACGTATTTGAAGGTAAGCAAGATAAAAACTATCATAGTGAGGAAGACAAAAAATCCTGCCAGAGCATTGACCGTCTGATAAAGGATACCTGGCACATAGTAGATTGAGGTTCCTATATCGGCAAATACGACGGCCCAACAGAGCAAAGGACCAAGTTGTCCAGCACCTTCGCTATTCTTCTCAGGTGCTGTATCTCGTTGTGAATGCTGTTTCATGATATCGTTAACTCTTTCTGACGGGTTTGATGAAAATCGTGTTTATTTCTATCTCCTTGCTGCGGTAGCCTGCCTCTAGCACGAATAAGGAGAGCAATACGCTTCGCTTGCACGATTTATCGGATGTAAGCAGAGTATACTTGATGGAAAAGGGGCTTTAGCTGTATTGTCTGTCCTGGATGAGCTCCTGGAAATTTGATCATATGAGAAGATTGTGCTATATTGATACTATCCTATAGCGATTTTAGGTGGATGAGCTATGAATAGATAATCATATGTGTATTTCTATGATTTTAGCTATGGTCGCAGCTTATCGATAAATGTTGCCGATCCCGCAGCGTGTAGTTCTATCATTGGATAGATGTCATCGGTGTTGATCGTAGGAATGATCAGGCTAGTAGAAAACGAGGTCAGATAGTTGTTGGAGCAACGCGTGCCGAATGATAACGAAGATAGTCGCTATGATGCTTTTATGAGTCTGGCCAGTCACGAATTAAGGACTCCTTTGACGACCTTTAAAGGAAATGCGGAACTGGCACTGCGGCGTTTGGATAAGTTGTTGGAGCAAGGAGAATATGATCCATCCTTCCTGAAGGCCATGGAACATATTCGTCAACCGCTTTCCTATGCGATCTCGCGTACCAATGTGCAGGAGCGTATGATTACCGATCTGCTTGACTCTTCACATGTGCAACAGTTGCATGCCTTTAAGCTCTCCATGCAGCCATTTGACCTGTTGGTGCTCTTGCTCCATACGGTCGCTGATGTGAAATTGCTGGCTCCCGAGCGTCACATTGTGTTTCGAAGCACGGAAAATGTCGCGCTGATCCTCTGTGGAGATGCAGATCGAATCGGCCAGGTTCTCTTCAACTATATCACCAATGCCCTCAAATATTCGCCAGTGACCCAGCCAATTGAAGTCCGTCTCACACACAATGGCGAGTTTGCCTCTGTCTCCGTACACGACACGGGAGTGGGATTATCAGCGGAGGATCAGTCCCGGGTCTGGGAACGTTTTTATCAAGTACCCGATGTCGAAGTGCACTACGAAGCGGGCGTGAGTGGCCTGGGATTAGGTTTATATCTGAGCTGTAAGATTATCGAGCAGCACCATGGTCGGGTCGGCGTCCAAAGCGTCCTCCACGAAGGATCAACCTTCTGGTTTGATCTGCCGCTTCAGCCTGTCAACTGTTTATGATGCGAAACAAACGTTTTCCCTGGACATTCAGAGGAAAAAAACGCCTGCTCTCAGAGTTTATATGAGCAGAGAGAAGTATTTTTTCAATGCATGTACAAGGGGAATTTGATGGCACAAAATTATGTTGTTCCAAATATTTATCAGGATATGAGTGATCAGTCGCAGGGATACTTTGCTTTTCGCTTTACCTGTCAGCATTGCTACTGGCAGATTGATACTGCGCCGATCCGCTCAAAGGTGGCGACGGCCACGACGGTGATGGACATTGGTATCGGCATGCTCAACGGTTTCTGGGGGCGGGCTGCCGAGGCTGGCGAAAAGATGTACGGCTCAAAATGGCATGCTGAACAGGCTCAGGCATTACAGAAATCCTGGGGAGATATCCAGCATGAATTTCATCTGTGCCCTAAATGTCACCGCACCGTCTGCATGCGCTGCTTCAATGTGCAGTTGAACCTCTGTACCCAGTGTGCACCTGACCTCAAAGCTGATGGTGCGCAATTCCAGCATCAGATGAATGTCGACGCTCAGCGCTCACAGATTGAACAGCAGTATCAAGCGCCACAATTCAACGTTAACGCCATCCCATCGGCGGTCACTCCGGATCTGATCCAGCCCGGCAGCCCCGGAAGTTCGCATGCCCAACTGCCTGTCCAATCGCTATCGCAACAGCTCAGCCCATTCAGCAACGTCACATATCCCACAGAGGTCGCCTGTCCCACCTGTCGCAGAGTAGGCCCTCCCGGGAAATTTTGCCAGGATTGCGGCACGAAACTTCCTACCCCACAACTTTTTTGTCCCAGTTGCTCTGTACAACTGGAGAATAGTACACGCTTTTGCCCTGAATGCGGCACAAAGTTACTAACGTAACGCTACTGTTTGGGTGGGGCGCAGGATTGTCTGATAACCAGGGAGGTCGAGAGCTCAACGTGATTTGAGTCGAGCGGCTGGCCGGCGATGAGTTTGAGGAGCATATTGGTGGCCATTTTCCCCATCTCCATCAGAGGCTGGCGGATCGTTGTCAGTGGCGGAGCCATCTGAGCGGTATACATAACATCGTCGAAGCCGATGATGCTCATGTCTTCGGGGATGCGGATGTTGCGCTGATAAAGCGCCTGATACGCACCCGTGGCCTGAGCATCATTAAAGGTGAAAATAGCGGTTGGTGGATCATCAAGATCGAGCAGGGCATAGGTCTGTTTTATGCCATCTCCTAAAAGATAATTTCCTTCGCAGATGAGTGCTGGATCGACTGGAACGCCAGCACGCTCGTGCGCCTCACGATATCCCGCCAGGCGTGCGCGGGAGGTCATGAGATGGAGTGGACCTGTGATAATACCGATGCGCCTATGTCCTAATGAAAGAAGATATTCTGTCGCGGTATAGCCTCCCAGCCAGATGGTTGAGCCGATGGTCGGGAAGGCGGTGGTCGGCTCGTTGCGATCACCGATGGCGATAAAGGGGATCTGCTGCGCCATTAAGGCTTCTGTAATGCCCAGTTTCTCATATGGTAGGAGCAGGAGTACGCCATCGGTTGATTGATCAAGCATGCGACGTAACCATAAACGCTCCGTTGTTTCATCTTCATTGGTGGCAAAGACGACCAGACGATGTCCACTCTGCTCAAGTGCATCCTGAATGCCATGCATAATCCCCACATCATAGCCACCTTCTAAGCGCATCAGGACCAGGTCGATTAAGCCGCTCTGCCCCTTGCGTAGATGGCGCGCGGCGTGGTTCTGGACGTAGTCGTAGCGCTCGACGACTTTTTGAATGCGCTCTCGTGTCTGGATGCCTACGCCAGGCAGATTATTCAGTACTTTGGAAACGGTTGTGATTGAAACGCCGGTTTCCTCAGCAATTTGCGCCATTGTTAACCGTTTGAATTGTTTCGGCTCCAGCGTCATACATTCCCCTCAGCTTTAGGTAAACGATAACTCATTTTTGTTTCGTTTATCGTACCATGATTTTTCCTGGATTGTCAACCTACGGGCGCTAATCCTGTAGTACAAGCTACTTCTTACATGAATCGCCGCATCTATTGACAATCGCCAATTTCTATGTTACCTTTTCTTACAAGCATGAAGTTAAACGTTAACCTTAATCTATTTCTCAATTCTCGCCGGTTCGGGGTATAGACAAGGATGTCGCTTGTTCATACGAACAGGTTAACGTTACCCAATCTGGCGGCAATCAGGTGTATCTGTTTAGATATTTCGTCACTGTGAGACGAATGTATCTCCTTGGAGGTTGATAAGCTATGGCGCTCTTTTCATCTTTCAGCAACTCATTCTATTCCGACTGTCTTCTTTTTTCCAGAGATGTCCTTATCTGTGGAAGCCCACATCTACCAATTATCATAGCATGCAGGTAACGCCATTGCCCATTGTCCAAACACGGCTTTATCTTGTTGTCACCTGAGTAGCGGCCGTATCGCGCTCCCTTGATTGTCAACCTTCGTACGTTGTGACCTTGTCATTACAGACATGCCAACAACATGACGTTATAATCTCATGTCTTTTTTTAAGGAGGCTTTATCCATGGACAAGCTTATTCGTAAGGCATCTGGACTCGACCGTCGTGACTTTTTACGCTATTCGGCGACCCTCGGCGCTGGCGTGATTGGCCTGGATGCTCTGGCCGCTTGCGGCTCGACCACTACTTCGACGACCACTTCTGGAGGGACCGCATCGGTGAATAACCTGCCCGCCAGCAATCTGCCGGACGCGATCAAGTCGTATAATACGACTGTCCAGGCATTTGAGAAGGCGTATCCGGGTGAAAAGATTACACCCAAGGACGATCCATACGATCCAACCACCTATTTTGCGAAAGTGGCTGCCGGCCAAGCCGAGGATGCGACGGCGAGCTATTTTACTGAGCCCCCGTTGTTGATTCAGAAGCATGCCGCCGCCGATATCACCAGCCTGATCAAGAGTTGGAAGTACTATTCCAGCTACGATCCGAGCATTCAGTCGATCATTACCGATGCCTCAGGCAAAATCTATGGCATCCCGACCGCTGGCTACGCGCTGACGCTCTGGTACAACCGTAAGATGTTCTCTGCCGCCGGCCTTGATCCCGATAAGCCCCCGACCACCTGGGCGCAGTTCCAGGAGTATGCGAAGCAACTGACGACCTCAACCGTTGCCGGATACGCTGAGACCAGCACTCAGAATCAGGGTGGATGGCATTTTACCAACTGGATGTATACCGCTGGCGGCGATATGCAATCTGCAGATGGTAAGACCGCACTCTTTAATAGCGATAAGGGAATCAGTATCCTTCAGATGCTCCAGGATATGCGCTTTAAGGATAAGTCGACCACCAAGCAGCAGCTGTATACGCAGAATGATCTATTGCAGTTACTGGCTACCAATAAAATTGCCATGGCCGTGATGGCTCCAGACTCGATGACACCTTTCAAGTTCCAATATCAGGCGAATCTGGATGACTTTGGCATTGGACCGATGCCTCAAAATGGCGGAGATGCTGCCCTGACTGGTGGAACGGTCTTCGTCTTCAATCCCAAAGCGGCCAAAAACGTCCTGAAGACCGCCGTCGACTTTGTCATCTACTCCAACTTAAACTTGACGACCCTGGAGAGTCAGTATAAGGAAGCCACAAAGAATCAGCTCCTGGTCGGCCTGCCCACCAACGTCATCTTTGTCGGCGATTTTCAGAAGCAACTGACAGAGCTTGGCAACAAATACGCCAACGTCCCGGTGGCGAACTACAAGCCCTTTACCTCATCCAGCCTGAAACTGCGTGCCGAGCCACGCGCTCAGACGCAAAAGATGTATGCTCAGCTTGACTCTGTCGTACAAGCGGTTTTAACTAATGCCAATGCCAATCCCAAGACATTATTGGATCAAGCGGTCAAGCAGTTCCAGCAGGTTCTCAATCAAGCCTGATCTATTGTAGCGTCGCACGCTCGCGTGCGATGTTCCACTTCACGTACGTAACAGCACGCAAGCGCCAACGTTTCGTACGAATGACAGGAACATCGTACGCAAGCGTACGACGCTACTGAGGAGATATCTATGGATGTACATTCGTATCCACCGTCATCTTTGACACGCAGTGGAAGCGTATCTGAGAGCAAAAGTGCACGCTTGCCGCTCCAGAAAATCAGACGAGCTATCCGACGGAGCTGGATTGGATATCTCTTTTTGCTTCCAGCTCTCCTGGTATTCTTGATCTTTGTCTGGTATCCCATCGTGCTGGGCTTCATCATGAGTTTTCAGAACATTGATATGATTAATCCTCCGGCCTGGGTTGGTTGGCTGAATTATCTGCATGTGATCAATGATCCTCTCTTCGCGGTCGCCTGGCATAATACGCTGGAATTTACGCTCTACGCGCTGGCTTTTGGCTATATCATCCCGATTATTCTGGCCTTGCTGATTAACGAGATGCGTCACGCCAAAAGTTTTTTTCGCCTGGCGTTCTATCTGCCTGTGATGCTGCCCCCGATCGTGACCGTGTTCCTCTGGAAGTGGATTTATAATCCCGATTCTGGCCTGCTCAATGCCATCTTAGCCCTGGTCCATCTCCCGGCCGGTCTCTGGTTTGAGAGCGTAACCACCTCATTGCCCTCTCTGGTCGTTGTGGCCACCTGGAGTGCTGCGGGCTCTACGATCCTGATCTATCTGGCGGCGCTCCAAGGAGTCTCGGCCTCCCTGTATGAAGCGGCTGAGATCGATGGCTCAAGCCTCTGGCAGCGACTCTGGCATATCACCTTGCCATCGATCCGACCGGTCATGTTGCTGATGCTGATCCTCCAGCTAATTAGCACGATGCAAATCTTTGTCGAGCCCTTTACGATCACGGATGGCGGTCCGCAGAATTCAACCATGACGGTGCTGTTATTGATCTACAATTACGCTTTTGTGCAGGGCGATTTTGGAGGCGCGAGCGCTCTGGGAGCTGTCCTTTTTGTGGTACTGGCTATCTTTGCGCTGATATACATGCGTATCACACGGGATTCGATGCAAGGAGATTAATCAAATGAGCTTACTTCTAAAGGACACACCGGATCAGACGGTGCCAGTACTCCCTTTGCGGCAGCGATTTTTCCGTCGAGCGTCGCAAGAGAACGATGCCAGTGAGCGGACGCTGGTCTCGCCTTTGACCTTAACGCGTCCGCTGGGACGTACTCTCTACTGGATCGTTTTTATCCTGCTGGCCCTATTTACGGTGGTCTCGCTGGGACCGGTCTACTGGATGTTTAGTGGCGGCTTGAAGACCAGTAGCGAGATCTTTCAATCTCCTCCAACCTTCTGGCCGGTGCATCCTGCATGGAGCAATTATCTTCAGGCCTGGAGCGTCATGAGTTTGCCGCTCTACTTTACCAATACCTTGCTGCTGGCCGCAGGAGCTGTCCTGTTACAGGTGCTTGTCTCGGCCACGGCTGCCTATGCCCTGTCAAAGTTACAGCCGGCCGGTAAAGGCTTCATCCAGTTCTGCTTTTTTTGCACCTTGATGGTCCCTCCTGTAGCCTATCTGATCCCACAGTTTGTCAATATCAGCAACCTTCCCTTTCTCAATATCTCGTTATTCAACTCCTGGGGAGGCGTGTTACTTCCGGAGGCGGCCAACGCTTTCAACATTTTGATCCTCAAAAGCTTTTTCGATGGCATCCCTGGCGAATTGACGGAGGCCGCTCGCCTCGATGGTGCCAATGCCTGGCAGTTATTTATGCGTATAATTATACCGTTGTCTCGTCCTGCTCTGGCTGTGGTCACGATTTTTACTGTCGTTGCCAGCTGGAAAGATTTCCTGTGGCCTTTGCTGGTGTTGTCCGATAGTAATCTTCAGCCCTTGATGGTGGCTCTATACCATGAATCGCAACCAAATGCGGGCTTGCCTTTTAATTTTCTGATTGCTGGACTTGTGCTGTCGAGCGTCCCGCCGATCCTGCTCTTCCTGCTCTTCCAGCGACAGATTATTCGCGGCATCAACCTCACCGGCTTGAAGGGATAGTAGCGTCGTGCCCTTGGGCACGATGTCCCACTTCACGTACGAAACAGCTCGATCGTGTGATCGTACGCAGGCGAGCGTCGCTGGGGTGCGGGATCGTACGTCGAGTGGGACATCGTGCCCAAGGGCACGACGCTACTTTTGGGTACTTGTGATATTGAGGCATGAAGTGAAAAGGAAAATGTGTTTATGGATACTGTAATGCCTGCAGATGCGAGCAAACAGATGTCATCTTTTGCTCCCAGCGGCTATACTGCGCTTGGTAAGGCGAAGATGGTAACCCATGATGGTTCTCGCGTGCGTTTGTCAACTGATGCGGAGATTGTTGAAGTGACCGCTCTCGCGCCGGATCTGTTTCGTGTGGGCTTGTTTGCGCATGGACGCCCCGTTACATACGACTCTGCGGCGGTCGTAGAGAAGGAGTGGGAGGTGGGCGATGTGACCGTCTCAGAAAGGGATGTCTCCGTTTCCCTTGACACATCTGCTGCCAGTGCGCATATCTCCCTTGATCCTTTGCGCATCGGATTTTCAGATCCTACGGGTCGCACGTTTGCCGTCGATGATGCAGAGTTGGGGATGGGCTGGCTACATGGAGCTGAACAGGCGGCCTTGATCGATATTCCTAATCCGCTGGGGACGCTGGGGACGCCTCTGCGCGTCTACAAGCAGCACGCGGATGGTGAGCGCTACTTTGGCTGCGGCGAGCGTACGGCTGGTCTGGATAAGACGGGATCGCATCAAATTTTCTGGAACGTCGATCCTCCTCGTGGGCATACGGCCCTTCAGAACAATCTATACGTCTCGATCCCCTTTACACTGGCTCTGGCTGACGGCAAAGCCTGGGGCTTCTTTCTTGATAGTCCGGCCTTTTCCGAGTTTGATCTGGCCGATGAGGATGCGCGTCGTTCGTGGTTTGGCACCGCCGCTGGTAATCTTGTCTACTATATTTTTTGTGGACCGACCCCTCGCGACGTCCTGGCCCGCTACACCGAATTGACCGGACATACTCCGTTGCCTCCCATGTGGTCGCTGGGCAATGGACAGAGCCGCTTTGGTTATGACACGGCTGCTGAGTTGCTCCGCGTGGCGCATAGCCTCCGTGAGCACGACATTCCGTGCGATACGCTCTATCTTGACATCGATTATATGGATGGCTATCGCGATTTTACCTGGGATCGCACGCGTTTTCCTGATCCAGAAGGGATGTTGCAGGAACTGCGAGGAATGGGTTTTCATGTAGTGACGATCATCGATGCGGGGGTGAAGGTCGATGAGCATTATCGCGTCTACGCAGAAGGTCGAGATCGCAATCTCTACTGCAAGACGCTGGATGGCAGCGATTATCAGAACGCTGTCTGGCCGGGACTCTGTGTTTTTCCGGATTTTATCAATGCAGAGACGCGTTCCTGGTGGGGAGAGCAGCATCAGACGTTGCTCGACGCAGGAGTCGCAGGTATCTGGTGCGACATGAACGAGCCCGCGCTATTTATTCCCTTAAACTCGACTATGCCACCCAGCGTTGTCCATTCCGATGGAGACATTGTCAAATTCCACCTGCAAATCCACAATGCCTATGGCTCGCTGATGTCCAGGTCGACTCGTGAAGGACTCCTGCGCCTGCGTCCGGAGCAGAGGCCATTTGTGATCTCACGTGCTGGCTACGCAGGCATCCAGCGCTACGCCCTGCTCTGGACCGGCGACAACTCCTCGACCTGGGAGCATCTGGCGATGAGTATCGCGCAGTTGCAGAATCTTGGACTTTCGGGGATTGGTTGGTCTGGCGTCGATATTGGAGGCTTCTACGGCGATGCCAATGGTGAACTGCTGGCTCGCTGGGTCGAATGGGGTATCTTTCAGCCCTTCTGTCGCAATCACGCCGAAAAGATGACGCGCCATCAGGAGCCGTGGGTCTTTGGCGAGCCATACACATCGCTGTGTCGTAACATGCTCAAATTTCGGCAGCGACTGCTTCCTTATCTCTATACGCTCTTCGATGAATGCCATCGCACCGGACAGCCATTGCTGCGTCCGCTCTTCTGGGAGCATCCCGAAGACACCACCGCCTACACGGTCGATGACGAGGTTTTCTGTGGCAACGCGCTGCTGATCGCTCCGGTGACGAAGCCGGGGATCGAGTATCGTTACGTTTACCTGCCCGCTGGCACCTGGTTCCACTTCTGGACCGGCGAACGTGTGGATGGTCCCGCGCATATCCTGGCGCATGCGCCGCTGGGTCTACCAGCGCTGTATATGCGAGCCAACGTCGCTTTGCCTCTGGGAGAGTCGATGAACTATGTTGGAGAAGTCGCTACCGATGCTTTGACTCTGGTACTCTATCCTACCGAGGGCAGCGGCACATCTGCGCTCTATGAAGATGCCGGTGATGGCTACGAGCAGGAGCAAGGTAACTATGCGCGGCGCACGATTACCTGTGAGGTGGAAGCCCGACATATCCGCATCACATTGGGAGTTCAGGATGGCAGCTTTACGCCGACGCGCCAGCATATTCAACTGGAATTGCGCGAGATCTCTACCATTCCAGAATCCGTCTTGTGCGGAGACATCTCTACCGATTGGAGCTATAATGCTGAGCAGAGGATACTTGCCATTAATCTAGAACAGTCATTTGAGGCACAAGTACTTGATATCTTACTCTCTTCAGGAGAGCCAGTATAGTCTCGGCATAGGTCATCCTGACATCTTCGGGATGACCTATTGCATATTATTTACTAACAGAAACACGCTCAGTAAACTTCTTAACCCGTTCCAATAACTCTTCATATTCACCCTGTTCAAAGTTATACTTGCATCCGATCTTTTCCGGCACCTCCGCAGCACGCGCTTGTAATGCTCGCCCCTTGTCTGACAGGTAGATATCTACTACGCGCTCATCCTCTGCACGGCGTTGCCGTTTAATCAGCCCGGCACTCTCCAGACGTTTTAGCAGAGGTGATAGTGTTCCAGAATCAAGATGCAGAATACGCCCGATCTCTTTTACTGAGCACACCTCATGTTCCCACAACACGATCATGACCAGATATTGCGAATAGGTAAGCTCCAACTCATCGAGGAGTGGTCGATACATATCTATCGCGGCACGTGATGCTGCATACAGGGCGAAACATAACATATCATCGATTTTTATCTGGTCGTGTTGCTCCCCACTGCTCGCATTCTCAGTATTGGAAGCATCATTCTGTCTCGATGAAAGTGTCATACTCTTGCTCCTTTTCATTTACTTGCATGTCATTGTATAGCACACAATTAAATAGAAGTCAATGAGCTGTCGATTACCCTTGACATAGTCATTGCCAGTCACCTACAATATTGTTAGAAATTAAATTTGATCAAATTTAATTTCTAACAATTGCTTATTGATCGTTTCTTTAAAGCGCCTCAAGCATACAGCATGGTCTTGCCATAGATAGAACTGTACATATCAGGTGCACTCGCGCTTTATACAAAAAGAGAAAAGGAACAAGATATGAAAATCCTCTACACAGCCGAAGCAACAGTCCGTGGTGGACGTGAGGGAGAAGCCAGCTCCTCGGATGGCAACCTGGTAGTAAAGTTAAGTGCCCCCAAAGAGATGGGAGGCTCGGGTGAAGGCACCAATCCAGAGCAGCTTTTCGCCGTCGGGTATGCGGCCTGCTTCCAATCAGCGCTTAATCGTATCGCGCAACGTGAACACGTGGATGCAAGTCAGTCCACCATTACCTCTAAAGTAGGCATTGGACCAAACGGCCAGGGAGGATTTGAGCTCGCCGTCGAGCTACGCGTCTCGATCCCCGGAGTAGATGCTACAACCGGCCAGCATCTGCTTGAACTCGCGCATCAGGTCTGCCCCTATTCTAACGCCACGCGTGGCAACATCCCCGTTACTCTCACCTTCGAAGAGATGTAGCAATCAAGCTAACGTAACCTCGTGGTCTTGCGGCATTTAATCCAATTCATTGAGTCTGGAATGGTTATCGCAGCCAAAGTAGCGTTGTGCCCTCGGGCACAATGTCCCACTAGACGTACGATCAGGCCCCCCAGCGTTGCTCGCCGAAATCCTGCTAACTCGTACGAGAAACTGGGACATTGTGCCCGAGGGCACAACGCTACTTTTGGGCTCTATGGCTACGATCCCAGTCTTGCTGAGCTTGCCGATCAAGAGCGTGTGGATCAGCTAGCAGCGCAGCTTTGATCGCTCGACTCCCTTCATCCGCAAGCACTTCCTCATCGCCAGCGATAATGCCCTCAATCGCTTTTGTCGCCACATCTTCTGGACGGCTCTTTGGAGCATCAATATTTACAGCCATCTCGGTATCAATATAACCTGCATGGACGCCAACGACCAGTGTTCCTTGCGATCGTAGTTCCATACGTATACCGTTGGTCATGACCCACTCAGCAGCTTTCGACACACCGTAGGAACCTGCCAGCGGATATATAAACCAACTCACAACGGATAACATATTGACCAGGGCGCCTCCACCGTTCTTTTTCAAAATCGGAGCAAAGGCCCGGCACATCGCCAACGTACCGAGATAATTTGTATTGATATCATCACGAGCATCGTCGATGGATGGAGCTTCAAGCAAAGGGCTCCCATTGAAAATACCAGCATTATTGATCAGAATATTGATATCCTGACAGGCTTCGACAGCAGCCATAATATCATCCTCATTCGTGATATCGAGTTTCACAGGCTGAAGACGGGGATCGTCCGTCTCCAGTGGCTGACGAGAGCCAACATAGACTTTCCGAGCTCCCGCATCAAGTAAAGCCTGCACGAAAGCCTTCCCAAGTCCTCGATTTCCGCCTGTTACCAATGTAACTGATTCATGTATATCTGTCATAATCATCCTCTATAAAGACAAAAAACTAATGGCATAACCACAACACAGTTTTTGCAATCCCGCGAGGAGTTCCATCGACACCTCTGTGATGGATCCACTCACGTAATCTGTCACGAGTGTATAATGAGAGACATCGTTTGACGAGAGAAGCATTAATCCTGGAATTAATACTTCTAGTTTCCGGTCACATCGACTTTGCGGAGCATGCTCATGAATCAATTAGAGTTGGATCGTCATCACGAACTAGCCGCCTTCTTGCGGAACCGCCGCGCTCGCGTCTCGCCAGAACAGGTGGGATTACCCAGAGGGACGCGCAGAAAGACACCAGGCTTGCGACGCGGAGAAGTGGCTCAGCTCGCCGGAGTGAGCCTTGAGTGGTATACCTGGTTGGAGCAGGGGCGGGATATTCACGTCTCAGTGCAGGTCTTGGAACGTCTGGCTAGTGTCTTGCAGTTGGATGCGAACGAACGCGCACATCTCTTTTTGCTTGCCCTCAGACAGTCACCTCCAGTCGAAACGTTTTCGCCAGCCACTATCAGCCCGATCTTACAACAGTTCCTTATTCAACTTGGGACAACCCCTGCGTACGTTGTTGATCCTCGTCTGAATGTCTTGGCATGGAATGCCGCCTCCCGCGTCGTTTTTGGCGACTTTGCCATGCGGTCTGAGCGAGAGCGAAACTTGATCTGGCACTTATTCACCTCCCCTTTGTTGCGGCAAGCAGACGAGGAGTGGGAGGAACGGGCATGCGTGTATCTGGCGCAATTTCGTGCTGGTTATGGCCGTTTCATCAACGATCCCTGGTGGGCCAAACGAATCGCTGAACTCTCCCAGATCAGTCCAGAATTTCAGGAATTATGGGCTCGTCATGATGTGCTCAACGTGTCGGAAGGAAGTAAAACGATGCATCATCCGCTTGTCGGAGAACTGGCCTTTGATTTCCTCTGGTTCCAAACGGTCGATTCCAGCGACCTGCGACTGCTGATCCACACCCCACAGAGCCACTCTGGGACCGCCGAGAAAATTGAGCGGCTTCTGGCTTATGAGTCTCAATGAGATAGGCGAAATGATCCTTCACTGTGCACATGGATCTGAAACATCGGGAAAGTTGTCTCGTGCTTCTTACTGATCTCAACTGATAAGTTAGTGTCGAAACCATCTTATGGTCTGCTTAACTCAAGGCCTATACTATGAATATCATTCGACCCAGGTTATCCCGAAATCTTTGGAATGACCTGGGTCATTTGGAGATACACACAGTAAACTTCTTAAATCGCTCCAATAGTTCTTCATGGCTGTGATAGAGAAGCCAAATCACGATCTATCTGTGCTATACTGCTTTTAGTTTTTTCTATCGCTGTTTGATTATCCTTTTGCCGAGAGCGAAGCGTTTTTCTCTGTTGAGATTCATCTCGGGATGATTGATTAAGAAGCTCCTTTTCAGCAATAAGGGTTTGGCCCTTCTCCCGAAGGGATGCTGCCTCACTATCAAGCATTTCTCTGAGGCTCAGGTGTTTACCCGGAAAATTGGGTTTGAGACCTAACCAATTTGCAGTTAGACTTTGCTCCTCATGTTCGCAGCGATCTAAGTCTCTGATTTTTTCATAACTGATCCCTTTATAATTTCCTTGATACTCATAAGATCGAATAAACTCCAGGGTGTGAGAGGGGATATCTCGAATAGTCTGTAAATCATCTGGATTAAGTTCCCTACGGGCTTCAATTGCCTTAAGGTCTCTATTGAACTTTCCCCAAGTACTCTCTCTCTGCATAAAGCTCTCTTTTTGATTATCCATATGTTTATGCTGGTTATCTATAAATTCTTTTACGGTTTTTAAGGTCTCAAGTCCCTGCTCAACTACTTCCTGATCACGGTTTAAATTGGTTAATTTCTCATTTAACTCGAGCTTGTAGGTATGAAGAGCTTCTGACTGTCTACGCGTATCACTTTCCTGGCGATGTGGATTCTCAAGCGGTAAATGGGTATTTTCGCTGAGAGGTTGATGATCACGCGAGCTTCCCTGGACACCTTCATCACTAACTGGCAGTTGATAATCTTCCCTTTGGCTAACGGACTCTTGCCTTGACATTTCAGTTGCCACTGATCGATTCTTCAATGGTCGTGGGCCTTTTGGGGCGTCAGTCTGTGATCGTGAGTGCAGATTATCAAACGTTATCTGCCCTGGAAATTGCAGTGTTTCAGTTGAAGCGTTTGCTGCTCCAGGTCTCTGTCCAAGCTCATGTCTTAGTACATCTGATTTATACGTAGATGTTGTTGGTTGCACTTCTTTCAAATCTTTTTCTCTTAGAGAAGCATCTAAAGTCTTTTCTGTGGGAATTTTTCCAGGCATATATTACTCCTTCTTAATATAGATCTTTTTATAAGTATTTTGAGGTTCGTAGTTAACAAATTTCTCTTTATTTCAGGAAATTGTTACTTGTGATCCAGTATATTTATTGAAACGTGAAAAAACCAGGTGTTGAAAGGGTCAATCCTTTTACTCATCTTATCTTGAGATGGATGATCCTTCTTGATAATTTGGATAGAACAAAAGCAAGTTAAGAGCGTATAAATAGATAGCATAGATATTTGTGCCTATTTATAGGATCGTCGCAATGCGATTTTTTATCGCTGGAGAGAGATAAAACGATGCAGATGCAAGAGCCAGAACCCGGGATGCAATCCGGAGCGCGAAGTCAGAGCAGTCAGACATCTGACGCGTATTGGGAGGGCTATGCCAACGAAATCCCCGCACAACCTCAGGAGAAGATCTATCCCCAACAAGGGAGTGGTCGCAACAAAGCTCTCTGGATCATCACCGTCATCTTTGCCTCGCTCGGCTTTTCCTCTTCTATCGTCGGTATCGTCGGTTCTGCAATCGTATTACGCTTTTCGGATGGGCAGGGCAGGCTCTTAGTCGGCGGATTGATGGGTCTCACAAGCTCAATTGCTGCCTTGCTGTTCTGTGTTGCCATCTTTGTCATTGCTGTTGTCGCACTGTCCTGGCCCATCAAGCGGCGGAGATAAGAGCAGGTTAATGCCTGTTTTTCTCTATAATAGAGATTCTCCCATATTATTACCTCTCTTTATGGCGTGATTATAAAATGATTTGCTGTGCCATATTCTATATAAAAGGACAGAATGTCAGAGAGCCCTGGATAAATGGTAATCCAGGGCTTTTAATGTTATAGTTTTACTGCTGGACATTTTTGATGCTGATAACGATAAGCATGATAAGAATCATAACTTATCGTGCGGCGGTACTTTTGGATAATAATGTTTGGCTCTTATTGGTGACATTGTATGATAGATTATGGCTAAATGCGGCTCTACTCTTTATTTATGTGTTTGCCTGATGCTATTATCTGTAGCAGGTCAGTTTTCGCTTTGAAATCAACACTATTTCTGAATCTGCAGGTGAAAGGATTCAAACAATGCGTGATGCATTGCGTAGGATGCATATCCTAAGTTGGCCTGGACTGGTAGCGCTTGTGCTGGTCACGGCCCTCATAGGTGTGGCGCTGGCGACCATTCCGCATGGTTCGGCTGGAGCGGCGGCACCCAATGCTGCGATGGGAGCTACTTTACCGTACGTCGAGCAAGAAGCTGAACATGCATCGACCAATGGTACCGTCATTGGTCCAGATTTTGCCTTCACCCATCTGGCCTCCGAGGCATCGGATCGTCGGGCTGTGACGCTGAGTGGTCAGGGGAAGTACGTCGAGTTTACGCTGACTCAGGCTGCCAACGCGTTGACGCTACGTTATAGTATCCCCGATGCTGCCAACGGAAGTGGTCTCACCGCGCCTCTCAGTCTCTATCTGAACGGAACATACAAACAGGATGTATCATTAACCTCGAAGTATAGCTGGTACTATGGAAGTTATCCCTTTTCGAACAATGTGGGAGATGGTACTCCGCATCATTTCTTCGATGAAGTGCGGGTGATGTTTGGTTCGGTTTTGCCAGCGGGAGCGAAAGTCAAAGTACAGGTCGATGCCAAAGATACGGCACCCTCCTATACAATTGATCTGGCGGATTTCTATAACGTTGCGGCCCCACTGGCGCAACCGGCTGGATCTCTGTCGGTGGCGAGTTATGGGGCCGATCCAACCGGAGCCAAGGATTCCACTCAGGATATCCAGACGGCCGTGACTGCCGCAGAGACTCAGAATAAAGTGCTCTGGATTCCTGCTGGTACCTATCAGGTGAATTCGCATATCATCGTCAACAAGGTGACCCTGCGTGGAGCTGGTCCCTGGTATACGCTCCTGACAGGGAATGGTGTAGGGATCTACGGCAATTATAATCCTAATCCCAGCCAGAACGTGCAATTATACGATTTTGCTATCTTTGGACAGGTTATGGAGCGCAATGATAGCGCTCAGGTCAATGGTATCGGTGGCGCGATGGGAGGCGGATCGGTGATTCAGGATGTCTGGATCGAGCATACCAAAGTGGGTATGTGGTTCGATGGTCCTTTTGATAAGCTGACGATCACCAATTGTACGATTCGCGATGTTACCGCTGATGGCATTAATTTTGATGATGGCATTACGAATTCGGTCGTCAAGCAGACGGAGGTCCGTAATACGGGCGACGACGGTCTGGCCATGTGGTCAGATAAAAAGGCCGATACGAATGATGTCTTTGACCATAACACGGTCTCCTTACCGATTCTGGCCAACAACTTTGCCATCTACGGCGGCTCTAATAATAGCATTACCAATAATCTCGGCACTGATACGGTGACGCAAGGCGGTGGCATTCAGATTGCCAATCGCTTTGGAGCGGTACCTCTTGGTGGTACTACAAAGGTCACCGGGAATACTTTGCTGCGTGCCGGTGTTCTAGATCCAAACTGGCATTTTGGTGTCGGGGCAATCTGGTTTTACGCCAGTGATGGCGCGATGTCTGGTGCTGTGACTGTGAGCGATAATGAGATCGATAATAGTCCATATGAAGCGATTCAATTTATTGGCTCTGCAATCACTAATCTGACGTTTTCAAATGATAGAATTGCGACTGCTGGTACCTTTGCGATCCAGGATCAGGCTTCAGGATCAGCGACATTTAGCAATGTTACGGCCTCGAATCTGGGCAGTGGTGGTACTTACGATTGTGGTGCTGGTTTTAAGATTACGCAGTCATCAGGTAACTCTGGTTGGAACGACGCGCATTGTGCGAGCCTTACCGCTCTGCCGGGCTTGAAACTGACACCTGAGCCGGTCCTGTTGCCGACTCCGGTAGCGACACAGGCTGCAAAGACGCCAACACCGACCAAGGCATCGGTGACGCCGACGCCAGCATCGACAGCAACACCGTTATCGACATCGCTGCCGACGCCAACACCGACTACCTCGGCGACGGAGCCAAAGTTGGTGACCGCTATCGACGCTGGAGGGAATGCCTCTGGTAATTTCCTGGCTGATACCTATTATGATAAAGGGACGGAATATTCGGATACCTCGACGTCGATCCCGACCAATGGCATCAAGAATCCGGCCGCTCAGACAGTGTATCAGACCTGTCGTTGGAACAGCTCATTCACCTATACGATTCCTGGATTAACCTCCGGGAAGTCCTATACGGTGCAGCTTGACTGGGCGGAGCTAACGTTCCAGCAGGCGGGACAACGGAAGTTTAATGTCGCCATTAATGGTACTCAGGTTCTGAGTAGCTTTGATGTCTATGCGACCGCAGGCTACAAAAAAGCCCTGGCGAAACAGTTTACTGCAAAGGCCAATAGTAGCGGTCAAATTGTCATCGCCTTTACGCAGGGTGGGGCAGACAATCCATTTATCAGTGGTATTGAGATCTGGGACCCTTCCGGACAGGCTACGACAGTGCTACCTCCAACGTCCAAATTGGTGCAAGCGATTAATGCGGGTGGTATCAACATCGGCAAGTTCGTTACTGATACTGATTACGATCAGGGCACCGAGTATATGGATACGTCGGCGGTTGTAAATCTGACCAGCGAGATCAATCCTGCTCCAGAAGAGATCTATATGACCTGTCGTTGGGGCAGTGCCTTTACGTATACAATTACAGGATTAACCGCCGGCAAGGCGTATACAGTACAGCTCGATTGGGCCGAATTAACGTTCCAACAGGCTGGACAGCGGACGTTTGATGTGGCGATTAATGGGAAACAATCTCTGGCTAACTTTGATGTGTATGCGAATGCAGGGTATGAGCATGCTCTCCAGAAACAATTTACTGCCACTGCCAATAGCGATGGCAAGATTGTGATCGCCTTCACTCATGGTGGTGCTGATAATCCATTTATCAGCGGTATTGAAATTTACTCTGCTTCATAAAAGAAGCAGGTGATCTATACGATTGGCGAGGCCAGACAGCATGGTTGCATGGTGGCAACGGCTTGTCGCTGGCTTCGCACATCGTTACTGTCTCTGGACGTTTTTTAGAAAACGACTGGATAATGACCGTGTTGCCTGCCCGTTAACTTTACGAGCGAGCAACCCTCCTTTGCAGGTGTGGGTCATTCGGGTGTAATCAAACCAGACGCCGCTTGAAACGGGGTCTGTTGTATGGATTCTGTTGACTTCGATTGTCACCGCGCGTTCGACATCGTTATGCGTGGTGTGATATGGGCATCGTGTGTAATTGGGAACATTGATTTTTCTGCCTGACTTGACGATTCGCTCCTAAACATGTACACTGCAATGGTTATGATTGTTTGCATGGCATGGAGCAGGTTGCTAGCATATCCTGTTCCCCGATAAAGACCTAAAGAGCTCTGAGCAGTCCTCTGTAGAATAACTCTTCCTGCACGCAAGTTCGTATCTGATATCAGCTAGCAGCATTGCTCCCGTAACCTACGGCCTGCTCCTGGTACTCTCTACTGGCATAGTGCCGTAGGGACCTGTACCGCGCCCACAAAAGAGGCGCCTTGGCCGAAAGGATTTTTCATGCCATCTTTTAACGATATGATTTTGCAGCCCGCCACGCGTAACGTGCTGGCGAATATGAAGATTACTGACCCCTCTCCGATTCAATTTGAAGCCATCCCAGCTCTCTTAGCTGGTCACGATCTGATTGGACAATCAGCCACCGGATCAGGTAAGACGCTTGCCTATAGTATTCCATTGGTCGAAAGACTATCGAAAGAACGCGTTGCTCAGGCGTTGGTTCTGGTACCCACGCGAGAGCTCGCCGTCCAGGTCAACACCGTGTTGAGCAAGCTGGCCATGGGCCGCCGACTCACCACAGCCTTGCTGGTCGGTGGACGCCCCTACGCTAATCAGATGTCGTCGTTGCGCTACGGCGCTCAGATCGTCGTTGGCACGCCAGGACGCATCAAAGATCACATTGAGCGTGGTAGCCTGGTACTGAATCAGATACGTATCTGTGTCCTCGACGAGGCCGATCAGATGCTCGACATTGGTTTTGCTCCCATCATTGAGGAGATCCTGTCGACCATGCCTGAGACAAAACAAATGGCACTCTTCTCCGCTACTATGCCGGATTGGATCGCCAAGCTTCAGGCGAAATTCCTCAAGGATCCCGTCAAAGTTGATATTACTGTCGCCACGGCTGGCGAAAGCACCATTGAACAGATCGCTTATCAGGTTCCTCACGACCAGAAAATGGCCGCGCTCTGCACACTCCTGCATTCCTCGCAGGGAGAAAGCAGCCTGATCTTTGGTAAAACAAAATATGGCGTCGAGAAGTTAGGCAAGCAGCTTGGCCGCCTCGGCTTCGCTGTTGGCACACTCCACGGCGACAAGAGCCAGCGTGCTCGTGACGAGATCCTGACCAAATTCCGTAATGGACAGGTCCATACCTTGCTGGCTACCAACGTGGCAGCGCGTGGCCTGGACATCAAAGGCATCTATCAGGTTATCAACTACGAGCTCCCAGAATCGAGCGAATTGTTTACCCATCGTATCGGTCGTACCGGTCGCATGGGACAAGAGGGCAAAGCCATCACGTTGCTGGTCCCATCGGATCTGCCTAAATGGCGCCGTATGGCGAACAATCTGGGACAAGCTGTCAAGTTGCAGCGCCTCATCATCGATGAGGAGGCCATCCTTGCCAGACAAGAGGCTCCTGGTATTCCAGAGCACGAGTCGATTGAGGATCAACGTTCCAACAGAGGTCGCAGAGATTTCTCGGGCGGCCAGGATCGTGAGCCGCGTCCATTCCGCAATCGCAGAGACTTCTCCGGTAGCCAGGATCGTGAGCCAAACAACGACCCACGTCCGATCCGCACGAGCAGAGACTTTTCCGGTGGTCAGGAGCGCGAACCAAACAACGATCCACGTCCGATCCGTAACAACAGAGATTTTTCAGGTAGCCAGGATCGCGAGCCGGACAACGAGCAGCGCCCCGCTAGAGGACGTCGAGACTTCTCGAACAACCAGGAGGGCGGACGCTTTGAGCGCTCAAAGCGTGAGAACTATCCATCAGCCGCCGACACACGACGACGTCCTGAGAGCAGAGATTCCGCCACACCCACGCGAACGTTTGTCAGGCCGTCAGAAGATTTGAGTGTGCCAGAACGCTCGCATGCTGGAAGATTAAAAGATGGTAGCCGCCGACCAGCGGGAAAGCCATCAAGCTTCAGTCGCAGCGCAGCGGGAAAGCATAAAGCCTACACCTTTGCCGAGACAGAGGCTCAGGCTCGCTCAACCACGAAAAGAGCTCCCAAAGCCGGTCAGGCCGGACGACCACGTCGTACCGCCGTTACCAACCGCGCCACGGGTCGCTAATCGCTCCAGATGCAAAAGGGGGATGTGCCTCCAAAACAGGTCCGCTACGCTATGGGGTGACAGGCTCACCGGCGTAGCGGCGCGGCTCCGCCGTGCTGTCTGTGACTCGTATGACCACGCTCCTTATGAGGTTCCATTGCGAGATCTTTCCACCATGGATGGTCTCCCCGGCGCTGCTTCCAGATGCAGGTGGGACGTTGTCGTGCGTCCAGTGACAGCACGGCGGAGCCGCGCCGCTACGTCGGCTGGCGTTGATGGCTGGTGCGAAGGGTATCTTATGCATATTCGTGGGGAAATCTATCCGTGTGAAGGATTACTGATGTGTCCGGGGATCTGTTTTGGACAAGGTCATTCTCGTCATATGATTGCCCGGTATTGTTGCTCGCTCTGCTGGGCTCTGGGGATGTGAAGGCATAAACGGCTTCACATCCCTTTTAAATCTCTGCAAACAGCTTTTCAGCACCACTTAATAAATCAGAGCGTCTTCAGTCTATTCCAATCGATCACGGGCCGTGAGAGCTGGCGTTTTTGTAGATACTTCTTACTGGCCTTGCCCGTGGCGCGCAGTGTTTGTATTGTGCCGAGTGGACCTGTCAGCCCTAGTCCAGGCGTAAAACGTTGAGGATGTAGTATCCAATCGTCCCCAATCATCTCCAACGTCCCCGTGATTGAGTACGTTTTGAGCTTCCCGAGCTTTTCATCGTGACTATGGCACAGGAGTGTGGCCGCCCCCGCTTTTATCGCGATCCTGGCCTCAATGGCAAGATGGATTACTTGTGCCTGATCGTCAATACGAGGCTGACAGAGAATGCTGGCTGGATATCCATCCGCGTCGATCGTGGTCAGGACGGCATTTGGAAATTGTTGGAGATATTTCACGCTTTTATCCCACATAGTTGCCCTCTATTTCTTGTGCTGGCTGTTTCATATCTCCCTCAGGCCAATATCTGATGCGCTGCGGAGTAATATAGATGCGTAAGCGTAGGAAGTACCAATCCGTCAAGGATTGAGTGAGAGCATTCTTTGTATATGCTCGACTGGACGGTTGGCGTTTGAAGAGGAGCGCCCAGAAGCGCTCCATTTCATCATCCAATGTTACCACCTCGTCCGGGGCTTCGGCGGTCCCCTGTACCAGCACCACGGGCGGATTAGTGAGGTTACTTCCGGTTGGATTTGAGAATAAGAGCGAGACGTGTGGATTACGGCGAATATTAAATACTTTCTGGGGAAAGCCGATTGATGTCGTAATTAAGAAGCGGCCTGTCTCTGGCAGAAAGAGCGTGGAGATAGGCCATGTACTGGGCACACCATTTTTATTGACTGTTGTAAACTCACAACAGAGAAAGTTACGAAATACCGCCTCAATCTCGGGCGGAAACTCCTGTTTTTTGTTCATTCATTCTTGTATCCTTTAATTTATTGCCCCCATGTTGAAATTCCTTGCCTTGAAGTATACCTGATGTGGTTCTCTTGTGTCGAGGTCGTTAGAGATCGTTAGTCGATCGTTTAGAGATCGTTTGATAAGGGGAACGACTTGTCCGAGCTACTTCTCGTTGGGAGGAGCCGGAATTTGTGCTCCCAAAAACGTCGAGGGTAAAATACCACCTGAAAAAATCGGCGGTACGATTACAGTGGTGAGCACGTTTGTCCGGCAAAGATGCTGGCTGGCGTGCTCACTACTGCCATACTAAAGCTGTTTTGTGATGAAGGAGAGCGTGATTTCGGCCACTTCGCGCCATCCGTGATCAATGATCAAAGAATGTCCGCGATTGGGGAGTTCGTGGAACTCGGTGACGGCCGGGTTGTCTTTTTGTCGTTTGTAAGCAGCATTGACGACGACCGATGGGACCGTATGGTCTTTCTCTCCTGCGATAAGCAAGAGGGGGCCGCGCTCCGGGTTCCTGGTGTTGACCTGGTCTTCCGTCCATGGATTGAGGTTGGCGGCGGCAGCCTGGAAGATGGGCGTGCCGGAACCAGGGACCGCAAACGTATCGTAGAGCTCGTGGGCTTCGTCTTCCGAGAGCATATTAGCGAAGCCGTAGCGAAACTGCTCGAAGGTCAGTGAAATAGCCCGATGGTAGTTGAATGGATTCGAAAGAACAGGTGCGCCGGACTTGAGCTCGGAGAGCGGTATGGGCAGCACGCCACGGAACCCGGCTGGATCGATGGCGACTGTGATAGCGGATAAGCCCTGATCTGCCAGTTGTTGGGCAATGAGACCTCCGAAGGAATGACCAACCACAATTGGCTTCCTCTTGAGCTGGCCGATGGCCTGAGCATAATAATCGGTGACCTGCTTGATCCGCTTATTGGCAAAGACCTCCGGGTCCTCATGTGCTTGCTCGACTGTCTGTGGATCATCAGGCCAGCCAGGGGCAAGTGTCGTATAGTCTCGCTCTTCAAAGAGGGTACGCCAGGAGTCCCAGCTGGATGCCAGTAGATAGAGGCCATGTACGAAGACGACCGGCCGCTTCCCTTGCGCGTTGGCGCGGTCGATCTGTTGCTGTTCCTGAAGCGTGAGTGTTGTCATAATCTACTCCTTTTGATGTATCGGTGGGCATGGTTCTGCCCGATGAGATATTTGTTGGAGGCTTCTATTACCATCTTGTCATTGCCTTCTGTGAAGACGTTGGATTGGACAGCCCCCGACGCTAAAGATGATTATTCCGTAAGTGGAGGGCCAGTCACTACCAGACCATATCTGGCTGCTAGTGCTCCGAGCGCTTGTACATCCAACTCTGGAGCCAGATAGAGGGGGCGCAGCTCTTCAAAAAAACCTCTGAGTCCGCCTGGAAGAAAGGTGACGAGTAGCTTTCCCGCCGTCAATGATCGCCAGGTATGTGATACACCTGCTGGGATGCGGATAGAGGTTCCTGCACTCGCAGTAAAAAGGTTCTCCCCCAGTTTCACCCGATAGGTCCCCTCCAGAATATAGAGCAGCTCTTCCTGCTTATGGGTATGTTCAGGTGGTCCCACCTGTGGCAACGTGATCGTCACTGCCTGATCGTAGAGCCCATTGGTGGTTTGCGCGGTCGCTTTCCAAATCCAATACTCCCCACTCGCTTCAAATGTAACCTCTCCTTCGTTCGCGCTCTGCACAAGCGATGCCATATGTGTAGTCATGAATAATCTCCTTTTCTTTTTCTTTTCTCATATGCTTCTTGCTGAGGAAGGTAAAAAGCTGATCTACGCAAGCCTGCGGATGCTCTCCAGGTACCCAATGATCTCTTAGATGGTATTTAAGAGCCAACCACCATCTGCTGCGATCTCCGCGCCTACGACAAACGAGGAATCATCAGAAGCGAGAAACAGCGCCACATTTGCCACTTCTTCTGGGCGACCCAGGCGCTTGAGTGGCGAATGGCTGATGCGTGCCACGTCCTGAGCGTCCAGAATCGCCTGTGATGATCCCGACCGGGCCAGGAGCCGCGTGGCGGTAGGCCCAATCGTAATAGTATTCACTCGAATACCGCGATCGATGAGTTCAGCCGCGAGTGCCCGTGCCAGTGCGTGAATTGCTCCCTTGTTGGCAGTATAGAGCGAACTGCTGGGGATGCCGGTCAGGGCGTTGACCGAGCCGTTGAAGATGATGGATGCTGACTCATTGAGTAAAGGGAGAGCCTTTTGGACTGTAAAATACGCTCCCTTGAAATTGGCGTCAAGCATCTCATCGAATGCCGCTTCATCCACCTCTTCTAACGCGGCTCCCTTAAAGACGCCTGCGTTGACAAACAAAATATCCAGCCTGCCAAACGTCTCGTGTATACGAGCCATCAGTTGCTCGATCTCACTAAGTTGTGTGACATCGGCTCGAATCGCCATCACGTCGTGACCTAATTCGCGAGCAACCGCCTCAAGGGTTTCACGGTCTCGTCCTGTAATCACGACTTTGGCTCCGTTGGCATGAAATGTTCTGGCCGTTGCCAGACCAATTCCGCTATTGCCTCCGGTTACTAATGCCACTTTTCCTGTAAGGGAACTCATACCACTCTTTTCCTTTCGATGGGTGATCTTCCTCTTAGAAAAAGGATACCTCCATTGGGTTGCTTTTTCTGAGGGCGTTATCGGTCTTTCATGTGACCTTTCACGTCACTTTCAAAAGGAACAAGAACGAAGAAAAAAACTTCGTAACGTATCGCATACTATCCAGCGTATCGTATACTATCCAATGGATGCCCTTCTTTTCCACCCAGGCGAGCAGGAACATCAGGGAAATATTTTTGAGTGTCCCCATCACATTAGGGAGATCAGGAGGAAATGCTATGCCGAGGAACGAATTCTTACGTCGGCAACGCATCGAGCGCAATTGGCGGCAGCAAGATGTTGCGGACCAGTTGGGCACTACCATCACCACAATTGGGCGTTGGGAACGAGGTTCTCAGCAACCCAGCGCCTACTTCCGTATCAAGCTCTGTGCACTCTTTGGCAAGAGCACCCAGGAGTTAGGATTGGTGGACGTGCTTCTCTCATCACCAGAGAACACCACCGAAGACACCACGCAGGCTGTGAGCACTCCCTCCCAGGAGACCGAGCTGTGGACGGTACCCTATACGCGCAATCCCCACTTTACCGGACGCGATGATCTGCTTGAACAACTGGAGCAGGTGTTTACGGTCGAGACTCCAGATCAGAAAGTAGGTGTTCGTCAGGCCACATTGACCCAGACTCAGGCCATCAAGGGGTTAGGCGGCATTGGGAAGACGCAGATCGCCATCGAATACGCCTATCGTGCTCACCAGAAGGGGCGCTATCACGATATTCTGTGGATCTCTGCTGCAAGCGCAGAGACGATCTTGACCAGCTTTGTCGAACTTGCGCGTTTACTCCCGGTTCGTGTGCCCCAGGAGGAGACGAATCAGCGCACCATCGTTGCTGCCGTCCTGCACTGGTTAGAACAGAGCGTGCAGCCCTGGCTGCTTCTCGTCGATAATGCCGATGATCTCTCCCTGGTTCAGCCCTATCTCCCTCGCAAAGGTAATGGACATATTTTGCTTACTACAAGAGCCAATGCCGTTGGTTCACTTGCTTCCTCCATTGAGGTCGATATGATGGGGATTATGGAAGGGACTCATCTCTTACTGCGACGTGCTCACCGCTTTTCGGCCTCCTCTCCAGAAGAGATAGACGAAGCCATCAATGTGATTATTGCCCTGGGACAATTTCCTCTGGCCATCGATCAGGCAGGAGCCTATATAGAAGAGACCGGATGCAGCCTGTACGACTATCTCCAGCTCTATCAAAAGCATCGCTCGGCGCTGCTTGCGCGGCGCGGGGAGCAGACCACAAACTATCCAGAGTCGGTAGCAACGACCTGGTCCCTTTCGTTTGAGCAGGTGGAACGGACCAATTCGGCTGCCGCCGAATTGTTACGTCTTTGTGCCTTTCTCGCCCCCGATCATATGCCGGAAGAACTGTTCACCGAGGGAGCTCCTTATTGGCCACCTCAACTTCAAGAAGCGATGGAGGATCGCTTCACCTTCAACCAGACGCTCGAGACCTTGCTGAGTTTTTCCCTGATCAAGCGGCTCTCTGAAGAGCGGATGCTGAGTATTCATCGTCTGGTACAGGTCGTCCAAATGGATCGCATGGACATCCAGACCCAACGTTCCTGGAGCGAGCAGGTAGTGCGGGCCATGCAGACGGTCTTCCCTCAAGATCCGAAAAACGTGGACACCTGGCCTCAGTGCCTGCGCTATCTGGAACAGGTTGAGGCGTGCGATACGTTAATCCAACACTATCAACTCCTGTTGCCTGAGGCAGCGGATCTACTTGACCGAACCGGCAGTTACTTTCTTGAACACACGATGTACTCTCAGGCAGAGGTCTTGTATCGGCACGCGCTTGGCATCCGCGAGCAGCGCTTCGGTGTGGAGCATCCTCAGACAGCGGCCAGTCTGAACCATCTGGCGATTCTCTATCGAAACAGTGGCAATTATAAAGAGGCAGAGCCGTTATACCAGCGTGCTCTTAGCATCCGTGAGCAGCAACTCGGTCCTTTTCATCTCGACACCGCTGACAGCCTGTACAGTCTGGCAAATCTCTATGAGTCTCAGAGAGTCTACCCAAAGGCAGAGCCGTTGTATCAGCGAGCGCTCCGCATCCGTGAGCAGCAACTTGGTCCTCACCATCTCGACACCGCTTTTATTCTGAGCAGTCTGGCGCTCCTCTACATCAATACGGGACGCTATGAGGAGGCAAAACTATTGCACCAGCGTGTGCTCCACATCCGTGAGCAGCAGCTCGGTCCTTTTCATTATCTGACAGGAAATAGTTTAAACAATCTGGCCATCATTGCTACTCACAAGGGACAATACATAGATGCGGAGTCGCTCCACCAGCGTGCGTTACACATCCGTGAGCAGCAATTTGGTGCATTCCACTTTTATACAGCGCAGTCTCTGTACAATCTGGCAGAGCTATATATGAAGCAAGGACGCTATGGAGAAGCGGAACTGTTGTTCCAACGTGCGCTGAGCATCTACGAGCAGCATCTCGGCCCTTTGCATGTGCACACAGCGGATGTGTTAGCCTGTCAGGCCATGCTCTCTCTCAAAATGGATAAAGAGGCAGAAGCGGAAGCGCTGGCTCTGAAGGCGCTACACATCCACGAAGAACATCTGAATGCTTTCCATCCTTACGTTGCTTTCGACCTGACGATCCTGGCGACCCTCTATAGAGGCCAGGGGAATTATGCCAGGGCAGAGCCTTTGTTTCTGCGTGCGCTCACCATCAATGAACAGACATTGGTCTCCACTCATGAGCAAGTGGCTCTCACCTGCTATGAATTTGCTCTGTTGCGGCACGCACAGGGTCACGACGACGAGGCCCGCTCCCTCTATGAACGCGTTCTGGCAATGCAAACACACACGTTGGGAGCAACTCATTCTCAAACCAGCGAGACCCGTAAGCAGTTAATTGCGTTGTTGCACAGCATGGGTTGCACTCAGGAAATAGCACAACTGGAGCAAGCACAGCTAGAAGCAACGGATCTTCTGAGAGAGGAAACCCCAGTCAGTAGTATGGGTGTGTCACTGAAGCAGAGTGCAGAGGTGAGTGGCGTATGGGACGACATTATTCCCGCGTGCCCTCTGTGTCAGCAGCCTGGAGAGGTCCGCAAAAGTGGGAAAAATCGGTCGGGGAGCCAGCGGTTTCGCTGCTGGAGGTGCCAGTTATATTTTACTCCTCAACCAAGTACTCAGCAGCCCGATCAGTTGCGCCAGGCCGAGGCTCTCGCGCTGGCAGAACAAGGTATGAGTTATCGTCGAATCGCGCGCCAACTGGGCGTGCATCATCAAACTGTGAGTACATGGGTTAGTGCTCTCAAACAGCGTACAGTGTCAGATAAGGTAGTCTCCAGTGTGAGGCTATAATGTATGCGTTGGAGTATATACTTGCACGACCGATCTGTGCTATACCGTTGCGAGCATCCAGGGGACACGCTCTGGTGTCGCCTGGATGTATGCCTGCTTTACAATTAACTCTCTGGAACTTCGGGAGCGTCGTTTGGCGTATCCACATATGAGATTTATGACTGCACGTCACGCTGTTTGGTTATCAAGAGAGAAACTGCCAGGCAGATGCCCGCATAGACAAGCGCTACGACGATGGTATGGAGGCCGGTTACTGTTACTCTTGGTCCCGCAATTGTGTCGGGAATGTATGTGCTGATGGCAACATTGGGTAGTATATTCAGATTTGGTCCTAACAGATAGGCGCTCATTTTTGGCAGTATCTCTCCCGGAAGGAGGTTATGAGCCAGCTGAAACAGGATAGTGGCAATATTATCAAACGGGAACCAGATCAAGGCAGCGGCCATACCGAAGGTGAGTGAACGTCCTATGACGGTCAATGTGGTGGCGACCAGGATGGAAACCCACATATTAAGAACCAGGTAAAGGAAGTACTGTACAAAGATACCTGTGCAATGGGATAGGATGGTACCCATGGCATTGAGGCTTCCGGTTGCCATACTGACCTGAGAACATATTAAGATGCCATTTAAAATGAGGCCGCCAATCTGGACCAGGAGCGCAAAAATGAAGAGGGCGACGATCTTGCCGAGTAAGAACTGAACTCGACCTACGCCTCGTCCCAGGATAACGCGAATTGTCCCAAATTGATAATCCAGACCTATCACGAAAACGGTGACCACGAGAGCCAGGTATCCTGAAAGGGCTCGGAAGATTAGCAGGTCTTGTCCCAGCACAAATTGATAGATGTATGAAACGGGATCGCTTTGCTGTAACTTTGGGGTCTCATTGTAGTTCAGCAGGTAAATGGACGCTGTAAAAAAGATAGTCAGCACGATCATAATCCAGGTTGAGCGTAGCCAGGTCATCTTTACCAATTCGCTGCGTACTATCCCCGGAAAGCTAGGTCTGGCTCGCTGAGCGTTTGATGAGATTGTTGTGGTCTGCGTATAAAGTTCCATTGTTTTCCTTCCATGTTGATATAGTATCAGTGAAATTTTTGTGGTTTAATCATTGGTCAGGTCTAAGAATATTTGCTCAAGGTTTTGTTCGCGCTGCATAATTGTTTCGGCCACAAAATTGAATTGGATGAGAAAACTTGCCAATCTGGCGGCCTTATTTTCCGGAGCTCCTGTGATAATTGCTCCGTCGGGCTCCATATATGTTTGCTGGCCCCAGGATTGTGCTTTCAGCAGTGTTAGCGCTTCCTGAGGTCGATCAACGCGGAGGAGAAATTCATGATGGCCGCTTTGCTTGATCAGATCGCTCATGGAGGCCTCTTTTACCAGCGTACCTCGCTTAATGATGGCGACGCGCTTGCAAATCTGCTGCACCTCTGTCAGGAGATGGCTGGAAATGATGATGGTTTTGCCGCTGGCCGCCAGATTGCGTAGCGTTTCACGCATCTCGATGATCCCTATCGGGTCCAGGCCATTGGTCGGCTCGTCGAGGATAAGGAGATCAGGATCGTGGAGGAGCGCTACCGCGATACCCAGCCGCTGCTTCATCCCGAGTGAATAGGTGCGAACCTTATCCTTTTGACGAGAGCGCAGATCTATCAAATCGAGCACCTCATCGATACGCTGTTCCGAGACGCCTCCGAGCACATTTCCGAAGGCTCGTAGGTTGCGGCGAGCATTGGTATGCAGGTAGAGAGCGGGAGTTTCAATCAGTGCGCCCACGCGTGAGAGAAGCTCAGCTGGATGGGTGGTTATATCCTGACCAAAGAGCTCCACGCGACCGGACGTGGGAGTAATCAGCCCCAGGATCATGCGGATCGTTGTCGTTTTACCCGCTCCATTGGGACCAATGAAGCCAAAGATCTCTCCGCGCTTGACCTCAAAGTCCAGGTGATTGACGACCGTACGGTCCTGATACATTTTTGTCAACTGCGTCACTTTAAGAATCTGCTGCATCTGCTGCGGGGCGTCGGAAGGGATTGTGACCCCCTGTGGATATGGTGTCATACCAGTTATTCTCCTTCATCTATATGTGTTATTATCTAGAGATTGCATGCTATGAGCTGCTTTTCTATCTTTTTTGTTCTGTTCACAGTATAGATGAGCATTGTTTGAGGTCTGTCATGTTCCTGTCGCCTTCGTGTTGAAGCTTCGTCGCAAATCTGTCGCAGCACAGAAATCTTCTTGGGAGCGTCGTCCAGGTGTGAAGATGAATAAAAGTGATCTCTGCTCATCGATTTATCAAAGATGTCACCCTGGAATTGCCAAATGTACAGGCTCTCAGTTTCACATCAGTTGTTGATGTAGTGCTCTTCGAGGTCCTGGATCAGTCCGGGATGCACAGGTCGCCATCCCAGGAGTTCCCGGGTCTGTGCACTTGACCTCGGGATGTCGCGCGCCGCCACCATACCCAGGAAAGGACCGAAGTGGGTGTTTGCATCTTCTTGGGGAATACTGACTACTGGCAGATTCAGGCGGCGACCAATGACGCTGGCAATGTCGCGAAATGGTACTCCTTCGTCGCCGACCCCGTCAAGCCGTGAACCCGCCGGAGCGTTTTCCAGTGCCAGGCGGTACAGATGCGCTGCATCAAGGCGATGGACGGCCGTCCAGCGGTTGGCTCCGTCGTCGACGTAGGCAGAGACGCCCTTCGTGCGGGCAATGGTAATCAGTCTTGGTATGAAGCCGTGCTTGTCGTCCTCGTCGTGCACAGACAAAGAGAGAGAGGCAACTGATGCACGCACGCCAGCCAGTGCGAACACTGCGTTATTCGATGCCTCTCCGTTTAAATGAGCAGTGGTCACAAACGGCCTGCCTGTGCCCTCAAGCGCCGCTCCCATAGTCTCGACGGCGCGCAGATCGGCGGTGAGCGCGGCTGCAAAGTCCGAGAAGTTGTGTCCAAACGCCAGGTGAATGACGCCATCGGCAGCGGCGGCACCACTGCGAAGGCTGTCGAGGTCGTCAAGGGCACCACGCTGCACCTCAGCCCCAGCTTCCTTTAGTGCAGCGACACCGTTATCTGAACGTGTAAGTCCGATGACCTGATGACCGGCAGTGATGAGCTCGCGAACGACGGCGGAACCGATGTAGCCTGTTGCTCCTGTGACAAAAACGCGCATAAGAAAATTCTCCTTCTCCTGGTAAGAACGATCGTGAATGTGATAAAATGAGGTTACCTCTCATATATTAACGGAGGAACCCTCACTTTGTCAAGGGGCAATAGCTCGAGGAGAAAGAATTTGCAGGAATTGAATGAGCCAATACCAACTAACCGCCCAATGCGAGCTGATGCCCAGCGTAACTACGCCAGCCTGCTGAAGACGGCGCGAACTGCGGTCGCGGAGCGCGGCGCTGACATTGTCCTGGAGGACATCGCCAGATCGGCTGGAGTTGCGATCGGAACGCTGTACCGTCACTTCCCCACGCGTCAGGATCTCCTGGAAGCGGTGTTTTTGGATGAGACCAATGAATTGAGGGCGCACGCTGAAGAACTCGCAAGTGCTTCCGTTCCTTTCGACGCCTTCATGAGCTGGCTTCGTCTCCAGATGGACTTCGCGGCTCGCGGGCGGAGCATGGGAGCTGCCATCATGACTGCCAAGCATGTTCCGGGAACGAGAATCTCTGATGCGAACAGAGCGATGCACCAGGCGGGAGAAGTCCTGTTGCGCCGCGCCCAGGCTGCAGAACAAATCCGAACGGACGTCCAGATTATCGACGTGGTGCGACTCGTCTACGGAATCGCTATGGTGAACGCACATGTGGCTGATCCTGATGGGGCCAACCGCATGCTTGATCTCGTCATCGCTGGCATCAGAACAAAGCCGAGTCAGGAGTGAAGGTGGGCCATGTCCTGACTACGAACGACGTGGCTTATGTATGCAGTAGCGGGAGTGCCCTCTGCCGCATATCATTGTGTTTCGTTGGGGCTATTTCGAAACAGGGCGATCCCATTGTGATGCTCTCATACAAAGCGGGCAGCCGCGAAGATAGATTCTTCACGTCTGCCCGCAGGTAGATCGTATAGGCCGCTATTGATGTACGATTAACAACTGCCGAGAGAGGTCCAGACGCCGGCGGGACCGCCAGGGACATCATTCTCTGTCCACCACTTGGCCTGCCAGAGGGTGCCGTTATAGGTCACTTTGTTGCCGCCGACGTAGGCGACTCCAGTTGTCCAGGCGGGGACTCCGGCACATGAGCCACCCGTGACAGGTGTGGGAGTCGGAGTGGGAGTTGAAGCGATTGTCGTTGGAGTGGGTGTCTTTCCCGTGACAGGTGTGGGCGTTGACGTTGGAGGTGTTGCTCCAGCGAATTGTACCACGTACTTTGTGAAATCCCAGCTGTTCTGGGCCACGCTGCTGCACGTGCCTGAGAGCGAACCGTTGTTGTCGACGGGATTACATTGGCGGTCGCGGTTAAGCGCCCAGAAGGTATAACGGCCGAGGTGATTGTTTTCCGCAAATGTTAAGACTGATTGGAAGTCGGCCTGATAGAAGTATTCAGCGCTATCGGTACGGCCATTCATGCCTGAGAACCCTTCGTGGGCGTAGGCGGTAGTGCTGCTCCAGCCGAAGGTGTTCATCAGGATGGTGTTGAAACTCTGCAAGGCGGTAATCTGACTGCTGGCACCACTAAAGCCACCATCGAAGGGCATGATACTGAAGGTATTTGGTGTGAAGCCCACTGTTTTGGAGGCGGTTAGCAGCAGTTGCCCGAAGTAGCCGGTGCCGCTGGTGGTGCCCGGAATGGTGACTGAGATATAAAGGTTGGGATTGTTGGCTTGCAGGATCTTGGCTGCGCCTAGCTCGTAGTTGATGGCGTTGGTGTTCTCATATTCTGGCTCCTCCAGATCGAGGTCGATGGCGTTCAAGCCATACTTTGTGATCACGGTCTGCTCCGCAGCTGCGACAGCTGACGCGCTGCCACAGGTCTCGCCGAGCTTGGTGCCGCCATAGCCACCAAATGAGACGGATACATCGCCGCCGGCTGAGCGTACCGCATTGATAATCGGTGCGATCTGCGTGTCGGAGGAAACATTATCCATACCGGCATCGGCCTCCCAGGCCGGCGTACAGCCACCGTTAGCGACAACGAAGGCCAAGGTGAAGGCTTTGGCGCCGCTGGCCGACATGACTGTGGTGAGGCTGGGTGGTGTGTTGGCGAGTGGCATGACATAGGGAGCGGCTCCATACCAGTTGCTGCCAATGGCGTTGGCTGCTTTGGCGTTGAGCGGCTGGATGATGGCCACGGCCACGAGTGAGATGAGTAATACTACAGCTACTACACCTGCTGCAAATTTGATACGCTTGTTTTTTGGCATAGTTGTCTCCATGTATCGGAATATAATAATCAAGGGGCAGTGCTATGACGACTGCTGCGTCCTGACCCATCATTGGGTCAAATGGAGTTAGTGGATCGAATGGGGCGAGGAGCTTATGCTCCTCGCTTTTGTCATGAAGGGTAGTTTAGCTTAAGGAAACATCGTCTACGTAGTCATTGGCCTGTCCATACCAGTCATGCACATAGATGGTGATACTGGTGGTGGTCGGCGTAAATGTATAGCTCAGGAGTGTATAGCCAGTGCTATTTGTCCATGTGCTGCTGTAGCCATTGACTCCAATATACGCGTAGCTTCCCTGCACGTAGGCTGTCAGCGTGTACGAGCGATTGGCCTGTACTGTGATAGTCTGCGTACATTGACCCGTGGTCGAGCTGGAAGGGGTCATTTGCAAGGCATGCGTTCCGCCGTGTACGGGACTGCTGACAACAACGTCTCCGCTATCGCAAGTCCAGCCGTTCAGGGTTCCTGCCTCAAAACCGGGATTGACGACGAGATTCCCGGCGACAGGCGTGGGCGTCGCTGTTGGCGTACTGACAGGAGTTGGTGTGGGCGTCGGCGTATTGGTTGTTGTGGGCGTAGGAGTCGGTGTACTGCCTGGTGTGGGCGTGGGTGTAGGTGTGCCAGTAGGAGTCGGAGTGGGTGTTGGTGTCCCGCCCGTACTACCAGTCAGGCCGCTCGAAACAGCATTAAGTAAAGTCCCAGTGCTATCATCCTGGTCGAGGGAGAAGACCATCGCTCCAGCCATACCGTTGCTCTTGATGTAGGTATCTTTGGCCGCAATGGATTGTGGATTATCTCCGGTATAGAAATTTGAGCCATCGTAGATCCACGAAGCTTGTGTGGTTGAGTCGAAGAAGTTATCGCTGGCATTCGTGGTCAGTCCAGCCGCTACAAGCTCTTTATAGTCCGCGACGCCAGGCGTCTGGCTGTACGTAAAGCTGCCTGACGGTCCGCTGGCTTTCTGATAGAGCCCATGATTGCTTCCCGCCGGGACACCGGTCCATCCACGATAGTAGAAGGGGATGCCCATCACAAGCTTACTGGCCGGGAAGCCTCCAGGGATGCTGTAATCGGTCAGGCCGGTGGTCCAGGCTTTGATGCTGGTCTCGATGTTGTATTTCTCGTTGCCTGGGGCAACCACTGCCGAGGGATCGTTCGCCGATGCATGTAATGGATCTTGTAAGTTTGTTGGTCCAGTGGCTTCAAAGCCGCCGTGCATATCATAGGTCATTACATTGGCGTAATCCAGATAGTTTCCTACCTGATTGGTCTGGATCTGCGCGATTTTGTCCTGACCGGAAGGCACTGCCGCTGTGAGGAGGTAATGCTTGCCGATGCTGGCACCATAGCTGTCCAACTCGCTGCGGAACTCTTGCAGTAAGAGCGTGTAGTTGGCCTTGTCGGCTGTACTGTAGTGGTTGCCTGTGTGGCCAAGCACGCCTGGATATTCCCAGTCGATATCGAAGCCATCAAAGATGCCAGCCGCCGCCGCTGTACCGCCTGACGCGTCGCCACTGATGCCCGTTGGGAGGTTGCCCTTGATGAACATGTTGATACAGGAACTGACAAACTTCTGGCGTGAGGCGGCCGTTGCAGCGACATCGGAGAAGTATTTCGAGTAGGTCCAGCCACCGAGGGAGAGCTGAATTCTGAGATTGGGATATTTGGCCTTCAACTCGCGCAACTGATTGAAATTTCCCTTGATCGGCTGGCTCCAGGAGTCCGTTGAGCCGTCGACCGTGCTGGAGGTATAGCTCTTCTGATAATCAGCGAAAGCATCGCCCGCGCCATCGCCGGCGTTGGCATCGCTCTCATTGGTGGAGTCGGAGGCTTTGATCGTCTCAAAGCAGGTGAGGTTGGTGGGATCAATGTTCTCAAAGTCGTAGATGATGGTGGTTAACTTTGAGGCCGCTCCCGAGGAGACGATGCTCGATGGGTAGTAGGCGTTGCCGTAGATGCCCCACTGGTCAAAATAGGCCAGTTTCTGATAGGGAGTGGCTCCTGCGGCCTGCGTGGAGGCGGTCACTGATGAACTTTGGGCTGAAGTATTGCCATCTTTGTCGTAGGCCTGGACGGTAAATGTGTAACTTTTGGATGAGAGGAGTGAGCTCACCGTTACATTGGTACCCATTGAGGTCGCAACGATGTTTGTCCCATTGTAAACGTAGTAGGCCGGGACATCTCCCGTTCCCGAGCTATCGGTGGATGCTGACCACGAGAGGGTGATGGTCTGCGGTCCCGTAGCAGTCGCCTGGATGTTGGTCGGCGTGGAGATATTCGTCGCGTTGGCTGCTCCATGCGCGATCGCTGGCACCTCGATCACTCCTCCGATGATCAGGATGAGCAGGCAAATGACGCCAGCCACCGTTTTCGCGGTCTTCTGTCTGGATTGCGTGGGTAGAATGGAAAGAGGGACGGTCTGCTGCGACTGAAGCCTTGTGCTTGATCCACTCCGTAGGGGATGCTGTAAGAACTTCAGCAGCTTCGTTTTCGACATGCGTTACTCCTTGCTAGCAGTGATCCTTCCGCCAGCCGATCTCGAATACGAATGATACATTAGCTTTTGTTGGACAATCATAAGTCATAAAATAAGGGAATTACCGAGTTCAAGCGTACTTGTCTATTCAAGTGTACCTGATCCTGGTGCATACGTCAAGATGTCTATACCAGTAGTCATGTTACCTTGCCTGAGGGTGGGCTAAGATTCTGGCGATTTTGGTAATTATTTAGTAGGCTCACGTAGAAGATGCAAACTGAATATCTATTTCTAACAACATATAATCTTATGGCCCAGGATTTTCAAGAGACTCTACATGTTTTTGCGCTATGATTTTCTGCTTTTGAGCATATTGTTTTGTCAAAATATATCCGTAAAGAGTAAGTCCTATGACCAATAAGCAAAAAAGGAAGAAGAAGCCCAAAGCTTCAAATAAATACTCTTCATAGAATTGAGAAACATGTCTACTAACGAGTGGCAATCCGATAAGACAAAGAAAGATTCCAATGCATTCTTGATATAAAGCGGAAATAATAGAATGATTTTTCCACCACGGGAGTAGAACCTGTCCACTCAATTTTATCACTTTTTCCTGTACTTGAGCGGTACGAAATGTGATGATCCCTGCCAAAAGGAGTATGCTACTTATATCAAACAAAATAACTCCAAAAGCTAAGCGTCTATAGGTTGATGAAAAGGTCACGATTATTAACGCTAGTAAGAAAATACTTCCAGCAAGAGTAGATATGCATATCCAAAGTCGTTTATTCATACTGATTTTCCTTTTTGTCAAAAAATACAAAAAATGTTCAAGAGTCTCACAATAGAGATACACAAAAGTTAACATTATGAATCTACTCAATTGGTTCATCACATAAACACGCAGAGCCAATTGAGTAAATTTTGCTATTTAGGATACAAGTGTAATTATTATATATTAAATACTATAGCTGCTAATCCACATCCTACAGCAAAGCCAGCAGAAAATGCAGCTGCCCCTGCTAGTATAGCTGCTCCATTGGCTGTGAGAGCAGCAGCAGATTCTGCTGCGAAGGCTGCAACTACACCAGCTGCAATATCTCCTGCAATTATAGTTTCTAAACTTTGACTGGCAGCCGCAGCAGCTTGCTGTGAGCCTAACCAATTTCTATATGCTCCAATCGCAGTAGCAATAGTAACACCTACACCTAAGACAGCAGAAAATCCCGATCCTATACAACCCTGAAAATCGGAAATTGCATCTTTTCCGTTAGGATCAATTTCGTTGATAGGATCATTATCAGCGTAGACATATGGATTGGCCTTGATAGCCTCCTGCAAACTGCCGCCGATTGGTGTCGCCTGCGTCCAGCGTCCAATGGTGGCGTCATAGTACCTGATTCCGAACTTGATAAGCCCCGTGGTCTTGTCGGTATAGCCACCAGCGTAGCCCCAAGGATTGACCAATCCATTCTGTACCGTTCCTCCTCCTAGACCGCCAAAGGGGTTATACCAATAGCTTGCTACTAATGCTCCGCTGCTATCAGTCATCCCGACAATGGAACCGAGCCCATCGAAGAGATAATAGTAAGAGTTACCAGCAGAAGTTCGTTCGCTGTCGCATCTGCAGTGCATATACGCGTTGGTGAGAGGTTTCACAGGTATCATAATAGAGTGTGTGAGTAATTATTTTATTTTCGTCTCAATGGATACTTCAATTGATAAAACAAAAAGACAAGTATAAAAATAATTCCCAAAAAATAAAAAATTGGACCCTGAGGAAACAATTTTCCTGCTGATATACAAATAAACAAGAAACCTATACTCCCTAGCACATTCGAAACTAATAGGAGTACTCGCTTCTTTTTATACCAAGGTACTCCAAAATCCTCGGAATTCCGAATGGCGTTTTTTAGAAGTTTTGGGAGAAAAATAAGTTGAATAATGACCATAATCGCCAAAATAATGGCAATTATTTGGTAAATAATAATAAGCATAATGGGAAACCTTCTTCTTTCATAGGAGCATTATAACAAAATCTCTTTTGAAGAGATAATATGTAACTATTCAGGTCTACTCAACGCATGATTCGGGGAAGGTACTTTTCATCTTAATTGGTGAAATCTCTTCTTTTAAAAGTAATATTTGTCAGTAGATTGTAAGAAAATCTTGACAACTATCTGATTTTTTGGCCTTTTGAGCTTGATGGGTACCTGAATAGTTACGATGATATCAGCCTCATCTATGTTGTTCAATAATTTTTTGTAATACCATTTCAAATGGTATGCTTGAATGCATAAATTTGATTAGATAAAACAGACAGAGAACATCTTGACAAGATTATACTACCTGTAGATCTTGTCAAGTAAAGGATTTATTAGGGACGCTGGCCTACGGCACTTGCAAAATTAATCTCACTATAGCCATAGGCGAAGCTGCTCGATGCGCCGGTGGCCGTGCCAGTGCCAGTGCCACTGGTATCCTGATTGGTTGTGTTGTAGGTGTGTGTCTGTGCCAGACTCAATGGTCTTGGACCCGAGGCGCCGTTGGTGACACTGGTCAAGTTGCCATTGCTGTCATAGACATAGGTTGCACTGCCTGCATTGGTCCCGGTGGCGCTCGCCGACGTCAGTTCGTTGGCGTTGTTATAGGTATACGATGCATGAAAGGTTGAGGCTCCAGCATACGTCTTGGAGGTGATATTGCCATTGGCATCGTAGCCCACCGTCCATGTCTGCGTGGAATTGACCACCTTGGTGAGACGATTCTGACTATCATAACTATAGGTCTGATTGCCTGCGACTCCATAGTTGCCTGCCACATGGATGAGAGCCGTCTGCACCACAGCTCTGTGAATAGTCGATGTCCCATAGGTATAACTGTTGCCGGTCATCGCGCCGGTGATGCTGGGGGAACCGCTACAGAAAGTGCTGGTGTACGTCATGGTTCCACCGGTGTTCCAACTTCTCGACCAGCAGCATCAAAGGTCAAGAGCATGCCGGTGCCGTTGGGATAGATGATACAGTTGCGCTTATTGGTACTGGTGTACCCATAATGCGAGACACCACCGCCGGTAGCCGTTAAGGTATCCATCAGCTTGGCGACATTGTAGGTATAGGCCGTAGTGCCGGTGCCGTCGTTGAGGCTGGTCAGATTGCCGACCCCATCATAGACATTGGTGATCACTGTTGTCGAGGGCAGCGTCTTGGTCAGCTCTCTATTGCAAAGAAGTAGATAATATATCAAAATATAATGTTACTTTTTCCGACGTCTGGCTTCGATAATATTAAAGTTCATTATCGACATTGGTATAGCAAGAAGAAACCCCACTACTTCTAAAATGCCATTCTTTAAAAAAATACCTGTAAATAAAAATAAAGCGAATAAAATTACAACCGTTATGTAAATACGTGGATGCTTAATGATTTTCATGATTTTTTCCCTTGCTTTCTTCTGATAGTTATGTTATGATGCATCATTTTCCTCAGCTACATGTTAGCCATAATCTAAATCTCATGTTTTTTGTTAATACTCTTAAAACCGAAAAATAATTTTAAAACCGCTTGCATCATAACTTATAATTCAATTTTGTAGAGATGTTACCCGATACAGAGTATGAGGAAAGGACATTTTTTTCTCCTATCTCCTGGCAAATGTCCCTTTCTCAATATATAAAAGATCACCAAGTAACTTGTCAAGTAATGAAGTTTACATCATAAATTCAATAAATCTAATGATGCAAACCTAAGAATTGAGCGGTTCCCCAACCAGTACATTGTTCAAATACTGCTATAGTAATCAAACCAGCAATGGTTGTTGCTGGTACTAACCATATAGGAGCTGTATCTTCGGCTATTGTTATCGCTATACCTCCAGTTGCTGCAGCTACACCTGAGACTGTACCAACGAATGATCCCCATGTTGAGCTTAAGCAGCCAGTGACATCTCCCCACCAATTACTAAAGCCAGAATTAAAACTATTCCACCACGAAGAGATAGAATCTTTGCCACTAGGATCAGTTCTATTGATGGGATTATTATTAGCATAGACGTAAGGATTCGCCTTCGTTGCTTCCTGTAGGCTACCCCCAACAGGCGTTGCCAGCGTCCAGCGTCTAATGGTGGCGTCATAGTACCTGATTCCGAACTTGATAAGCCCCGTGGTCTTGTCGGTATAGCCACCAGCATAGCCCCAGGGATTGACCAGCCCACTCTGTACCGTGCTACCTCCGACATTGCCGAAAGGATCATATCCATAGGTTGCCACCAACGCTCCGCTGCTATCGGTCATCCCGACAATGGAACCGAGCCCATCGAAGAGATAATAGTAAGAGTTACCAGCCGAGGTTCGTTCACTATTGAGCATGCCACAGCTACAGCGCACATACTCGTTGGTGTTAGTCGCCGATGTCTTCTCGGTGCTCAAACCCAGGCTGGTGCTCGCTCAAGAGACTTTTTCAGAAGAGTTACAAAAGTAATATCTATTTTTTCTATCCGCGCCTTTCTAATAGAGTGAAACAAATAATTACTGAGACAATGGCGATGGCTATACCGATAAAGATAATGAGCATTGCAGGAGAGTAAAGGATATTAAATAAAGCTCCCAAAAATACAATGCCGATAATCAGGATAAGCTCTTGGATTACACGATCTGATAATTGTAACCACTTTCCCAAAAAAAACACCCCTATTGGAAATAGAATGATAAGAATAAAGATAGTGCCGATTTCCCAAAGTATAGCGCCCATATATTGAAAACCTTTCACTCACAAACATCGATAATACACGTCGTTTGCGTTAATTATGGTTCGTTGCTCCGACGAATTACTTTTCTTCGAATCATTAAGCTAATTTACCCGATAATTCACAACATCCGAGCAGTAATTATATCTTAGGAGAGGTATGTACAAATTAAAAATCATCTTTGATACTGTAGTCTATTACACACCTCATCCCAAATCTATTATTGCGAAGTCAGATTATAAATTGTCGTGCCAACGCCAGTACCCGCTGTATAAAAGATAACGCCATTATCACCACCACTTGTTTCTACCTGTCCAATTTTCCAGTTCCAGAACTCTGTAACAATAGCTATAATAAAGACAATCCCTCCTATGATATTCAGTGGTGGAGGGGTAAAAAGAGCAGTAGCGCCTCCCGCCAGCCCTAATACCCACCCGAGAGCATTCAAATTATTCTGGATCGCCTCAGTATCACAGGAATTGTAGTAGTAGTTAGTACCACCAGAGGGCGATTGAACAGCTTTAGTAACCCCTAAACAAGATGCCCTACTGGGTTCATCATTGTTAATTGGGTCATCATCTGCATAGACATAGGGATTGGCCTTGGTGGCTTCCTGCAAACTGCCACCAATCGGTGTCGCCTGCGTCCAGCGTCCGATGCGTGCGTCATAGAAGCGGATGCCGAACTTGATGAGTCCCGTGGTTTTGTCGGTGTAGCCACCGGCGTAGCCCCAGGGATTGACCAATCCACTCTGTACTGTTCCTCCTCCCAGACCGCCAAAGGGATTATACCCATAGCTCGCGACTAACACATCGCTGCTATCAGTTATGCCCACAATGGAGCCCAAACCGTAGATGTTCTCGATTGAGGAGCACTAACAGTTAAGTACGTTGCAAATACAAAAGTACCTATCAATTACCTACGCCTTAAGAATAAAGAGATAAAGAAAAAGAAGAATGGCTGATAAAATCAGCAAAACAGTGATCACAATGATGAGGAAAAATGGAATATTTTTTGTGTTTAGCTGCTTTCTTAAGAAAGGGCGAGCAATTAAAGATACGATAAATGTGAATACAAAGGGAGAGAAAAGGAAGAAGAAATTATTATAACCTCGGTTCGCTAAAATATTTATGGCAATAGTAAATAAAACCAGCCCAATTGCTAAAAGTGTAAAAAGCCTTTGCTTTGTTGAAAGATAGAAGATTACAATAATGAGCACAACAACATTATCTATTATTACTAATGGAAGCCAATGATCCATAACGATTTCCCCTTATTATATAGATAAATAGAGTAGATAATAAAAATATTATTAATACCTACTCTTTTTACTAAAGTGATGTACTCTCTTTAATATGAAGTATAAAAGAGCCTAAACACATCGTGTAACCCTATTTGGATACTACTTATCAAATGCCCAATAAGTATCCAGGTAGAAATACTGCCATAATAGTAGCAAAAAATGCAAAATATATTTCTATAATGCTTGTGGATATATTTACCATATATATTTTCTCCTCAAAAACAGAAATCTTAAAGTAAAGATATTAATATCGTTGACTGAATTCAAAGGTGTTTTGTACAAAACACCTTTATTTACTTTAAGATTTTAAGAACGACGATTTTAACATGTGTATTTTTTAATGATTTGGAGTAAAATATCTAATATGGGATAATAAAGATGCTTCTATATCACCTTTAACCAAATGATCAAAATTTGTACCACTCCTACGGGACGCGCAACGAGAAGAGGCCATCTCGTTGCGCACCTGACGCTCCGACACGGTCAAAGGCCATCGCTCCTCTTTCATATGGGAGATGTGTCTCCAAAACAGATCCGCGAAGCCGTGTAGTGACAGGCCAGCCGCTACGTCGGTGAGCGTTGATGCCTCGTGCAAGGGGTCATCCCAGTCGCTTCGACGACGTTGCTATGACCTTTGGCAGAGCACTACGTTGGCCGGTCGGGACGGTCGAGGGAGAAGTGGGTCAGCTCGTTGCGCATCCCGTGGGATCATAGTGAAAACAGTAGAAAAGAGGTGAAAATGGATTGATAGTGTTCATCATGAACACCGGTCGAGATAAAGTATAGAATTGTTGACCGAGAGGCATTTTCTACTCTAGTTTAGAAAGTATACATAAGAGAAATCAAGAATGTCAATGTATGAAACAGAATTTTATAAATTCTAATGTTGTTATGCCAAAAGAAATATGAAGAATACATTTGATACATTATAGAAAAGATATTGGAAAGTAGCTGTATCGCGGAAGACTCGGGAATGGATGAGTTTCTCCCATATGAGCTACTTTAACGGCAGAGCTTATGAAGATTCGGTTCCCGCATAAGTTGGATTTGATGGTGCAATATCACAGTGCTACGTTGGCGAGGTTGTGTGCTTGGAGCGAAAGGATATACCTCTCTGAGAAGTATTGGATGCAAGAGCTGATGCTAATTTTGGTGCTCAAACGCTGGCGGGATCAGGGCATATTTGACTCCTTGCTTGTTGCACAGTTGATCCAGGATGGTGAGGAGCGATGCCAGGGGGGCACGTGCGGTGATTAATGCTTCGACGTCGATCTGTCGTTGCGTGATGAGCTCGAAGGCTTGCTTGAAGTAAGCGGGAGTGTGATGAAAGACTCCTTTGATAGTAAGTTCGCCATAGTGGAGTGGTTGCGTCTCAAGAGCTATCTTTGTGCCGGCGGGACAGCCTCCAAAGAAGTTGATCAGCCCGGCGGGACGAACCATCGTGGCGGCCAGTCCCCAGGTCTCGACGGTGCCAACGGCTTCAATGACGATATCGGCTCCGCGCTTCTCCTCTGTCTGTGCCCGAACTGCTTCCGTCTGCTCCTCAGGAGTGAGCCCACTGACATCGATGACGATATCCGCGCCGAAGTGCGTCCCCAATGCCAGGCGTGAAGCTCCGCGCCCGGTCAGGATCACACGTGCTCCCTGGAGTTTGGCGGCCGCCGCCAGCAACAGGCCAAGCGGACCAGTCCCCAGAATCACAACCGTGTCTCCCGGCTGGATATCGCAGGCGGCAACGCCGTGGATGGCACATGCTAACGGCTCGCTGAGCGCTGCGGCTGTGAACGAGATACCTGTCGGTATGCGATAGATATTCTGACGCACAATCCGCTCAGGTACCAGGATATATTCCGCATAGGCTCCATTGAGAAAGAGCAGGTCCTCGCACAGACTGTAGCGCTGGCGACGGCAGTAGAAGCAGCGCAGACAGGGAGCCGAGTTGGCGACAACGATCGCATCTCCTTCGTGACATTGCGTGACCCCTTTTCCTATCGCTGAGACGATCCCGGCCATCTCGTGTCCAAAGCGACCGGGAGGATGGCGGAAGAGCAGGGGATGGCCTCGGCGATAGGTTTTTACATCTGTTCCACACGTCGTAGCCGCCGCGACCTGGAGCAGCACCTCTCCCGGACCTACCTCTGGAATAGGGATCTGCTCCATACGTACATCCATCGGGGCATAAAAGAGTGCTGCTAGCATAGTTCGATCTCCATCAAGCGCTTTTTTATCCCCATTGTAGCACACCGTTGTGCTCAAATCGCTCGGGTACTCCGACGCTACTACTCTGTCAAAGGTCATAGCAACGTCTCTTGGGCAAGAAAGAGAATTTCCTTGCCCCAGGCGTTCAGGCCAGCCCACGTAGCGGCGCGGCTCCGCCGTGCTGTCACTGGACGCACGAACACGTCCCACCTGCATCTGAGAGCAACGCCGACGAGACGATCCACGGCGGGAAGATCTCGCAATGGAACCCCATGGGGAGCGTGGTCGGACGAGTCACAGACAGCACGGCGGAGCCGCGCCGCTACGTCGGTGAGCGTTGACGCCTCGTGCAAGGGGTTATCCCAGTCGCTTCGACGACGTTGCTATGGACCTTTGACTGAGCATTACACTGTCTGCGCTTCGCTTGACAGCTTTCTGCCGGACTCCCAGGGGAAAACGGAGTAGGATTGTCTTGCTGCAAAAAATGAAGCGCACCCCTCCGACGCCTGTTTCTTACAAGCAGCGAGCTGATCGCGTCTTCAACTGGTCAGTCGTGGGTTACATATAAAGTGACATCATCGACATCCACGACAAAGTTTGCACGCTCATTGCTTAATCCGATGGCTTCAAAATCGATTTGAATTGGCTTCCCCAGATATTGTAATAGATCCTGGGTGATATCAAAACTATACTGCGTCCAGCCATTAGCCTCCGTATTACAGAGTTTCTGTACGGTTCCAATCAAGGCACCTTGCGTTGTACGGAGTCGCAGGTAGGAATGAAATGTATCCAGACAATTACCAGTTGTATCAGCACGCCCGATATAGATCCAGTAACTAAGCGTGGCTCTATGCGTTGAAGCCGGTAGCGTTATCACCTGAGAGATGGAATCATTGCAGTGTGAATAGCCGCACAAATACGCACTGGCTTCGCCGGTATGAGGAATGGCGGTATTGATGAGCTCAAAGTGACCGCTTGAGGATTCCCGCCACGACTCGCTGCCATTCTCAAAGCTAGGATTTTTAATGACCTGCGTTGTGATGCCTGGTACAACTGTCAGGCACAGCAAGCTAATCTCATCAATATCGCCAAAAAAATTTGATCGTGGACCACTGATACCGTTCGCTTCGATAAAAACCTGAACCTTTTGTCCTCCATATTTTGTCAGCGCGTCAGTGACATCAAAACTATAAAATACCCAGCCATTGGCGTCTGTATTGCACAATTTCTGGACTACCTGAATGGTAGCGCCCTTCTCTGTACGTAAGGTAGTCTGCGTATAATCCTGGCAGGTAGTCGATGTATCACCGCGACCAATATAGATCCAGTAATTCAAGGTAACTTTTCGTGTAAACATTGGTATGGATGTGGTTTGCCAGATAGTGTCATGACAATTGCTATAGCCACATAAATACGCGCTATGTTTGCCTGTATGTGCGTTGGTGGTATTAATGAGTTCATAGTGACCACTTGAGGTCTCTTGCCAATTGGTTAGTCCATCCTCAAATCCTCCATTTTGTAATAACTGTGTTGCCACGCCTGGAGCGCTCTGTAAATCACGTGCGATATTCCAGGCGTCGGGCGTTCCCATACCAGTAGCCATATCATAGTTGAGGCTTGCTTGATAGTACAGATTCGAGCCGGTCGTGACATCATGATAGGCCGGATAGATTTGTGGCGTGTTATAAAGCTGATAGAGTGCCGCTATGGCATTCCCAAGGGTAGGGACCTGTGAAGCCATGAGCATTTGATTGATATCAGTGGCGATGCCTGCCCACAATGGTGCCGCAGCGCTGGTGCCTCCGATGACGTTCCAAGGGGAGTCGTTCGATCTCTGACTGGTAAAGTAGATGGAATATCCAGTGAGAGGGTCAGCATTGGCAGAGACATCGGGGACTAAACGCGAAAGATCGGTCAGGTTCGAGCCGCTCTGATAGGTAGGGCGTAAGAAATGGCCGCTTTTGCCTCCTCCTCCCCCTACGTTATTATTACTCGATAGTGGATTTCCCCAGGCGCTTTCACTGACATAAGTGCTTGTCGGCTTGGTCTGTAAGGTTGTTCCTCCGACTCCGACCACATAGGGATCACTGGCTGGTGAATCAACCGCTAATTTTTGAGGAGCATCAGAACAATCATACGCTCCTGAATCTCCGCTAGCCGCAAAAAAAGCCTGCCCCTGGGCTGCTCCTTGTTTAAAGATCGTATCCAGGAGATCTAATCGCGCCGGTGTGCTCGCGAATTCGCATTCACCCCAGCTAATACTAATTACCTTTGCCACATTATCCGTCACGATGCGATTATAGATGTCTGCAACGCCAGCGGCTGTGTTCGAGCCAATATAGACCTTTTGTGCGGCACCTGGAGCGATGGCAGAAAGTGTTTCTATATCCAATGTTACCTCAAGGGCGTCAATATCAGATGTGGGAATAGCGCTTGCTCCATCAATCAAGATGTTTGTGATGGGGGAGTCAGCCAGATGGTTGTGATGACGATAGGCGTCAATGTCAGATAGATTATATCCACTTAACTCAAAAAGCCCGACCGTCTGCCCTGTCCCATCATTCCCCGCTTTCAGTAGCGGATGTATATCGTATTGAGTACGCAGCTTGTCTGGTGTGAGGCCGTCATCCGGGCTGCCACGCTGATGGGTCTGTGCGCGCCGACTCTGTACGTTGATGGGATGGTAAAGCGTAACATTATTTAACCCGCTGATCGTCTCTATTTTATTGAGAATGTCGTTTGGGAGGAGTGGGTTTGTGTTGGGAGCATAGACGACCCGCGCTTTGAGTTGATAGTTGTTGAGTGTGATCGCAAAGGCTTTTTCGGCGGTGGCGACAGTTGTTGCCACATCAATGAGCGTATGGTTCGACGCAACTGATGTAACCTGCAATCCTTGTTGACGCAAGTAGGTAGTGACTGTATCAATTGTAGCTTGCGTGGGACTAAATTGATCATTAAATTCTTGCGATGTCAGATAGTGGCGATACAGGGGCGATGTGGGGTCCTCCTGTGCTGCAAGCAACTCATCTAAATCGATCTCATTCCGCAATTTCAATGCAACGGCGAGATGTAAAGGGATGATTTTTGAAGTGGGGCCAATGGGTTTGGCATCATCGAGTAATGGTACGACATGACCTGGAATTCTCTGGTACTCCTGATTAGATTGAAGCCCTCGCTGCGGGTGTGCTGCAACTGAAAGGGGCGCCAGACTCATCATTACGCTCAGGACTGCTACTGTGAAAGATATTGCTAGCACCTTGATTGTCTTATAGCTAAGATAATGATTATTATGATATTTTTTCATGCAAACAATACCTGACCTTTTTTTAATTTCCATTATTCAACAAAAATGAATCTTTTATGAGTCTATGCAAAGTCTACAATATCTTCTTTTTTTACTGAGCACAAAATAATATACACGTTTATGAATTACATCAATGGAGCAAAGAATATAAGGTAGTAAGCATGCCAAAACTATGTCTTCATACATGAAAATATAGTTTTTGGAGTAATCAGAAGGCCTGGCATATCTGCTTATATTCATCTAAACTTCAACTGGAGCATCTCGGCTATAATTTGCAGAGGAGAGAAATCCACTAATAAAAAGGGAGGCTTTGTTTATGCCACTATCATTTGATCTTGTGTCTGCTATTGAGAAGATGCTTGAAGAGACCTTTCATCTTTCAGATTGGAGTATTTCTCATCCTGCTGAGGGGCAGCAAAAAGAATGTTACATTGCTACAGCAGCGACCTTCACCGTCTTCCTCAAATTTGAGGGCAGTACGCCGCCAGAGGTGCTACAACGCCTGGGAGAACTTAGGATTGCTCCACGTGTGTTAGGTGCAGGGAGTCTTGAGGGGAGATCCTATATCATTCAAGAGTATCTGGTTGGGAAGCATCCGGGCTGGAGATGGTTTGCAGATCATCTCCCACTTCTGGCTCAGGTCACGCGCCGCTATCAGACAGATCTCCCATTGAAACAGCTCTTAGCAGCTTCAACCTCAAGCGAATATCACGAGCAGATGGCTAGCGAGCTAACGTTGCTCGAAGCTCAGCTGGTCTCTCTGCGAGGAGATCCGACGTGTATGATGACCTTGAGGAGTGTATTTGCAGACCTCAAGCAGCAAGCTGGTCAACTATATCCAGTCTCGCTTGCCCCGGTGCACAGCGATCCCAATGGGGCTAATATGTTTCTGATCGATGAGAAGCTGATGCTCGTCGATTGGGATAACATGCTGCTTGCTGATCCGATGCGTGATATCAGTCAATGGCTGGGCTGGTATGTTTCCAAAGCTCGCTGGCCTCTTTTCTTTAAAGAATATGCTCTGCCTCTCGATCAGCCTCTTCTCAACAGAGTCTATTGGTGGTCTGCACGAGCATCATTTGCTAACGTGCTCTGGCATATCGAACATCAATACGACTATGACGTATTCCTGCACGATAGTATTGCCGCTCTCCATCAGGAGATTACGCCTCATCAAGTGTTCCGCGAGGACTGCTGATGATTATTGCTCGACATAGACGTCAGCGGAGGGCTTAAGCTGCCGTATTATGTTATTATACGAACAAGAAAAAGTTGGCTAGAGAAGAAGGAGGGATGCATGGGTATTATCCATCGGGCGGCTGAGCCTGTGGATGGTGAGTTGCGCTGGCAGGATGTGCTGGTTCGCGCCTATGGTCCGGATAATAGTGATGCTGAGCGTGCGACGCGGCAGATCTTGATTGGCAACGATGAGAAGTCTCCTAACTTTCATTTGCGTTATTTCGCGGTGCAGCCGGGTGGACACACCTCTCTTGACCTGCACCTGCACGATCATGGAGTCTATGTCGTCCACGGGCACGCCAATCTGCTGCTGGATCAAGAGATGCACGTGTTGAATCCGGGGGATATTGTCTATATTCCGGGCAATGAGGTGCATCAATTTTCGACGTTGGGTGAGGAGCCATTTGGCTTTCTCTGTGTTGTGCCTGCAAAGAGATGAGAAGAATATATGCGTGTTGTTGAATACTATGCGAACGATGATGTGCGTCTGGTCGAGCAAGCGGTGCCTGAAATTGGTCGGGGCGAGTTGTTGGTGAAATTGCAGGCATGCGGTATCTGTGCCTCAGATGTGATGGAATGGTATATGAAACCGCGTGCACCACTCTATCCGGGACATGAGCCGGTGGGGATTGTGACGGAAGTTGGGGAGGGAGTAGAAAACTTCACGGTGGGACAGCGCGTCTTTTTTCATCATCATGTGCCGTGTATGGTCTGTCATTTCTGTCAGCGAGGAGCATTCTCCAACTGTGCAACGTTCAGAGCCACCAGGCTTTATCCAGGCGGCCTGTCAGAATATATTCGTGTGCCCGCCCCCAACGTTCAGCTTGATGTTCTACCGCTGCCCGACGATCTATCCTTTGAGGCTGGGACTCTGATTGAGCCGCTGGGCTGCTGTATTCGTGGCATCGATCGCGCAGGCGTGCGAGCTGGCGATTGCGTCTGCGTGCTGGGCGCTGGCAGCAATGGCTTTATGCTGGCTCAACTTGCACGCTTACGTGGTGCGGGACGTGTAATCATCGTTGATCCGATTGCGTATCGCCGTGATCTGGCGCTCAAGGCTGGAGTCGATTACGCCTTTGACCCGACCGCTGCGCCGCTCCTGGAGCAGATTGAGGCCGTGAACGATGGCCGCAAGCCAGATGTTGTTATTGTGACTCCCTCAAAGATTCCCGTGATGCAGGAGGGTATGAATCTGGTTGGCGCGGGAGGAACGGTCCTGTTGTTCGCACCATCTGCGCCTGGGGAGACTCTGCCGCTTGAACCCAATCAACTCTTTTTCCGTGAGATCTCTGTGCGCACAAGTTATTCGGCTGGTCCCTATGATACGCGTCAGGCGCTGGATCTGCTCCGCTCGGGACGGATTCGCGCTGAGCAATTGATCACCCATCGCTTTCCTTTAAAGGATGTTGCCTGGGCTTTCGCCATCGTCTCTCATCCAGGCAATGCCCTCAAGGTCGTGATCCTCTCCGACGGCGATAAAAATTGAGCTAAGCTCTATTGTCCACCCGCTTGCTTCTGAACTATGACAGAGCCGCTGTTGGTGCTGGCAGAAATCTGGGCTTGCGGTGCACTGCCTACAGAGTTAGCGCCAAATGCGTTAGTGAGTACTCCTGCCGGGGTACTCGCTTGCAGTTGAAACGCAGCATTTTGGGGAAGTGTCAGGATGATATTTCCGCTATCTGTTGTGAGTGAATAGATTCCTGTGGGCTTCAGGGTACCTGTGAAACGTACCGATCCATGGGTCGTCTTCAGCATCGACTGGTCATCTAATGTCGCCTGCTGTACTATAACATCTCCATATTGCGTCGATGCATTCAATCTTCCCTGGACCATACCCGCTTTAATTGTGCCATTTAATGCGCGCAATGTCATCATACCGATACTGTTTTGGAGCGTAATATTACTATTGATCGTTAGCGCCTGTACCGGTCCATGAACGTCCTCGATGTTGATACTGCCGCTGGCGGTATGGATCGTGGCGGCGCTGACTCCCTTGACAGAGATCGATCCTGAGTCGATGTTGATCGATACCTGTGTCGTTGCTGGTACCGTGATGTCATAATCGACATGTGCATCCGGGGTCTCGGGGACGATACTGACGCTATCATGTTTCTGAGTATCATGCTGCTGAGTCATCTTGATGCCTTGATTATAGGTGTTGAGTGTTATGGTCTTGCTGTCTCCTGGATGAATGGTTACGTTTCCGCTCTGTCCGCTGATTGTCAACGATGGATTGGTTCCGACCAGGATACTGGTAATGCCAGGTGCGGAGTCATACGTGCCATTGTTCTGCGGCGCGGTGTGGATGCTGATCGATGTTGCTGTGGTAAATGATGTCGCTGCGGCCGTGCTGGATGGCATCGCGGTAGCCTGAGCGTTGGATAGTCGCATAAAATAGTTAAAGACACCTACAATTATGGTACCTATCACCAGACATCCTATCAGGATGGCTAAAAAGAAGCTCCATGGCGCTTTTGTTGCAGTGACGGGGGCTGCTCTTCTCTCTTCAGGATAGGTAGGTAAAATAAGTTGAGGTTTTGCGGCTGGAGATGCTTGGGATGTTATCTGTGGCCTGACTTCCAGACGCAAATATATAGGAAGCTTTGCTACCGAGATGTTTTCCTTCGCCTGGGGTGGGTGTTCTGATGCTTGCGATGGTTGTTCTAGACCAGTCCATGATGGCAGTGGGAGTTGCGTTCTTCCGACTATATCATTCATGTGCTGCTGTGAAACGGATGGTTTGGCTGGCTTATCTGATGGCCTCGGCGTTGAGCTGTCTGTCAAAATAACGTTTCTCCTTTCATAATGTATCGTGTATTCTTTACTACGTTTGGTCAGCCCGCTTTTTTTTGTATTAGACCTAAAGTACGGCTGATAAGATTTCTGACTTTTATCAAAGAGGAAACTTGTTATTTCGTATGCGGTATGAGTGTCGTTCCTGTATATTTTCTACGCGTGTTGTTCTGGCTTATGCTGTAGGTTTGTATTTGCTGTGTTGCTGGAGATCTTGTAGTAAGGCTGCATACCGTTGACGATCCAGTGGAAGTTCGACTTCACCATGATGATAGCTTGAATAGGCCATAGCGTTGGCTAACTCTAATTCCATTCTGGCATTGGTGGCGATGGAAGAGAAATGGCTTCCATGTAAGATAGCTTCGTGGAAGCTGCGATAGACGGCCACGAAGTCACTTTTCTCCTTCCTTGGTTCCAGGATGATCTCATAGGGATGCCTGGTCGGCTGCTGATAGGGATTCTGGGTGTGGATGGCGTACGCGTGCATATCGGTATCAAGGGTTTGCACAGTCAGGGTTTCACGACCGATCTCCAGCAGCCCGCGTGTGCCTATAATCTTCAGGCGTTCGGGATCATCTGCTTCTGCGGTGCTGATGTGGACAGAGCCCAATGCGCCATTGGACCATTCCAACATTGCCTGGACGGTATCCTCGGTTTCAATCTGATGGAGTAGGCGTCGCGTCCAGGCGAAGACGCGTCTGGGTGAGCCAAGCAGGTGGCAGAGCAGATCCAGATTGTGTGATGACTGATTGGTCAGGATGCCGCCGCCTTCACCTGTCCAGGTTGCTCGCCAGGGAGCCAGTGTATAGTAGCTGGTTGGTCGTGTCCAGACGGCGGTCAACTCGGCCCGCTGAATCTCTCCCAGCCCCTTCTCCTGGAGGAGCTTTTTGGCGGCGATGATCTCGGGACGAAAGCGATGCTGAAAGACTACTCCAAGCAGACGCTGACAGCGCTGAGCGGTCTCGATCATCCGATCCGCTTCGGATACCTGGATGGCGATAGGCTTTTCGACCAGAACATGGCAGCCTGCCTGTAAGCAATCGATCACTATCGCTGCATGGAGAAAAGGAGGCGTCAGAACTATCGCCACGTCTGGCTTGACCTTGGCGAGCATCTGCTTATAGTCATCGTAAAAGGCACACTGCAACTCATCCGCTCGCGCTTGACCTTTTATGGTATCCACATCCGCGCCCGCCACGAGTTCGACTGTCGGCAGTGCCAGACCCGGACGATGTCCATTGAGTATGCCCGCTCCGATACCTATAATCACGTGGCGCAAACGTTGTGTTGTGACTGGTTCCATAGATACGCTCTCCTTTCCTCAATCAGTGTCGAGCGCAGCAAAGACCTTGTAGCGTCGCACGCTCGCGTGCGATGTCCCACTCGATGTACGATCAGGCAGGCCAGCGTTGGATGCCAAGATTGTGCTGTCTCGTACGAGCCACAGGGACATCGCACGCGAGCGTGCGACGCTACTGATTATGGGTTTAAGCGAACGGTACGTGCGCTTTATTGAGAATCGTGTGTAATGCTGCCAGCGACTCACGCGTCGCATATTCGCGCCCACCTTGCGGATGAATATAATGTGTCTCCAGTGAAATAATCCCATCATAGCCATCCTCGGCCAGTGCACGGAACTGGTTAACATAATCGATACTACCGGTGCCCATTTTGACAAATTGAGCATTTTTTAACTGTCGATTGACATCTTTTACATGCATATGCAGCACGCGCCCACGCACATAGGAGTATCCAGCTGGATAAGGATCAGAATCGAGGAAGGCCTCGTTGCCTGGGTCCCAGGTTACCCCAAACCCGGGATCTGGTATCTGCTGAAGGAGCCAGCCTGTCTCCTTGCCGGTCGCCATATTGCAGGCATGCTCGTTCTCGATTACAAGCTGGAGTCCTGCCTCCGTGGTGCGTCGGACAGCTTCCGCAATGGTTTCCAGTACCAGCGGACGCGCTGCAATTGGATCAGGAGCGCGTAAGAAGGAAAAGGTTCGTACGTGAGGGGCGGCCAACAGGTGAGCAATCTCAAATGAGCGCTCTAAGCTCTCCCATTCTGTCTTTTGTGCAGATGTTGAGGTTCTGTTACTGCTGAGTGGCGTATCTTCTCTCTCCCACAGGGGACATTTAAGGAATGGTGACGCGATGGAGCAGACGCGAAAGCCTCTCTCGTGCACAAGCTTTTTGATCTGTAATAGATGATCTCGATCATGCTCGACAATATTTTTGCCATCTACTTTGCGTAACTCGATCGTATCAACATGTAACTCGCGACAGACCTGTAAAGCGTGTTTAAGGTCCTCCGATATTTCATCGGTGATAATGCTGAGGTGCAAAATTTAATCCTCTTTTATCTGCCTGTTTTTGATCTGCTCGTACAGACCTTTGTCTGGAAGCACAAATAAATCGTCAATAACTACTTTTTGACCATTTTGCATCGATTCGTTCGCGGCGATCCCCACCAGGATCGATGCAGCCCCATCAATATGCGATGCGGCACGCTGAAATGGATCAAAGGGAGGCGTCGGCGCAAAGAGTTGCTCCAGTAAGATAGGATCGCCACCGCCATGGCCTCCCGTGCCGCTTGGAATCTCCACATCGTACGGCACCCCGAACATTGGATGCGCGCTGATATGGGCTGATTTGAATGGTCCTTTGCTGGCGTTGGAGATCGCAGTCCCATCATCCTTGAAATGAGTGATTGTTTCCGCGATATCCATCTCGATGCGACCCTTCGTACCCGTAATCGCCACGCGGAGTCCCTCCCAGGGCGAGTACGCGATCAGGTTGTAGGATAAAAGCGCTCCGCTGCGATAACGCACGGCAACACACATGGTGTCCTCGATCGTTATCGGCTCCCCGAAGACGTTGCGATCCCGTAGATAGCCGGTCTCGGCCTCGGCTGCCAGGTACAGATGCTGAAACGCCTCGTTGCTATCGAGTGTCAGCGCAAATGGATCGTTGAGCGCTGCGGCGTGGCCGGTATAACGTTCATAGTCATAATGCTCGCCGCGCGCCTCTGCATTGCTCCGTCCATAGAATTGCAGATCGCCGAGCGCTATGACATCTTTGGGATACGAATCGATCCACCAGTTGACCAGGTCAAAATGATGGGTGGCCTTGTGGATCAGTAGTCCACCGCTATTCTGCTTCTCACGATGCCAGCGCCTGAAATAATCTGCGCCGTGACTGGTGTCGAGCAGCCAGGAGAAGTTGATGGCAAGCGGCTTGCCTACGACTCCTTGCATGACCAGTTCGCGGAAGCGCGTGTACGCTGGCGTGTAACGATAATTAAAGCTGACGCGTAATGATCGACCAGTGCGCTCCTGCACTTCAATGATCGCTTTCATCTTCTGTATATCGGTGGTCATGGGCTTTTCAGTGAGAACATCACAACCTCGCTCCATGGCCTGAATGATATACAGATGGTGAGTACTGTCCATGGTTGTGACGATGACGATGTCAGGATGGGTGTCAGCAATCATGTTCCCGAACCGGTCGGCATGATAGGTAGCTATTGGTGCTAATCCTGCGACCGTTGTCAGGCGCTGATTGTACCAATCCATGCGCGTCTGGCTAAGGTCGCAGAACGCAACCAGCTCCGCGACATCGCGATAGCTTGTCGTTAGTGCATCAACAAACATCCGAGCACGCGAACCGGCGCCAACCAGCGCATAACGTTTTTTTGGCATCTTCTCTGCACTCCTCACATCTCTTTCAGATTTTGCGATCCTACTTGTGTGACCGATCACATTTACTATACACAAAGATTTTTGAGAAATCAAGTCATGGTGATCACAAAAGACTATTTTTCGCTCTGTTTGTCTGGCAATTTTTTGTGTGCCGATAGATTATAAATTGTACAGTAGAGCCAGATGATTTGCTAAGTCTGTTGCCCAAAATATAAATTTTGAGTGAAATTAATGAAATATATTTCCTCTTCTTATCTACGAGTATTGACAAATGGCAAGAAATTAGTTATAATGTGACCGTTCACATTGGCGGATTGATAGCAAAAAAGCTGGCCTACGGGCAGAGCTAGCGTTATTTTGAAGGAAAAGCCATAAAACTATCCGCGATGAGAGATTGGCCCCCTGTACCGCATCACCTCTCGTAATTTCATGATGGTCATGGACATGACAATGGATGTTATCAACTCGTCCCGCCGTTGGGTATTTGCAGCAACTGTGCAGAAAACGAGGAGTCATCATCATATGAGAAGGAACCTTTATACGCGCAGGCAAGCCTGTCAAATCGGTTTGAGTGGCTTAGCCAGCCTGGCATTATTAGATCTGGCCGCCTGTGGAAACGGAAGCACATCTGGAGCTAGCAACGAAACCTTGCAACTGTCATATTGGGGAGACGCCTCGCGTGGCAAATTGACCAAGAATGCCACCAATTTATACAAGAAGGCTCATTCCAACGTCACGATTACCTCCTGGTCCGCCGACTTCAATTCATATTTCAATAAATTGAATACCCAGATCGCTGGTGGCTCGGTTCCTGATCTTATTCAGATGGATATGAGCTACGTGAAGCAGTATGCCGATGAGAAGACGCTCTTGGATCTGACCTCTCTGATTGCTGACAAGACGATCGATCTCTCCGATTTTGACAAGGATATGCTGTCGAACAGTGAAGATAATAAGGTTCTCTACGGTATTCCTCTGGGCGGCAACTATGAGTGTATGGTGTGTGATAACGATATCGTTGCTGAAGCAGGGGTGGGCACGATTCCGCCCACAATGACCTGGACACAATTTGGAGACTTCACCAAAAGTATCTCAGCAGCGCTCAAAGCCCAAAGTATCTATGGATCTCAAGATATGAGTGGAGCTATGGATATGTTCGAGATCTGGGTGCGTCAGCGTGGACGAGAGGTCTATGCAACGGACGGCAAAGCCGCTTTTACCGTTGATGATGTGGCATCCTGGTTTGATTATTGGGCGAGCTTACGCCAATCTGGAGCCTGCGCCTCGGCTCAACTTCAGGCCACCGTCACCGGGAGTGGACCGGCTGCATCTTTGCTTGTGCAGGGGAAAGCTGCCTATGCTAATGCGCACTCAAACCAATTCAGTGGCTATCAAGTGCTTTCCAAGCATAAATATAGTCTGCAACAAGTACCTACTGGAGCCGCTCCCGGCATCTATCTCAAGCCCTCCATGCTGATGAGTATCGCCGCTAAATCAAAGTATGTCAAAGAGGCCGCCAATTTCATCAACTTCATCATCACACAACCTGATGGCGTCAAGGCCATCAAAATGGATCGTGGAGTTCCTGGTAGCGCACGTGCACGCGCTATCCTTGACCCGACCCTCGACTCATCCGGCAAAGCGCTGCTTGTATTTACCTCGTTGGTCGCGAACGGCCCCACGACCAGCCCGAAACATGTGCTTGATCCATCGGGAGCAGGAAAGATTCAGACCAATCTGATGACGGTCGCGCAATCGGTAAGCTTTGGCAAGCAGACCGTGATGCAGGGAGCTACAACATTTCATCAGCAGGCTGTGCAGACACTCGCCTGATCCTACAAACTGGAGGTAGCTAGATGGCCTTTACTCCAACGGAGGAACAGATACGTCAGAGGCGAGAGTTGATATCTGAGCAGCAGCGTCTCCGCAAGCGTGCCACGCTTGAGAAGAAAGAGAATGTTTCTGGCTACCTCTTTCTTCTTCCCTGGTTTCTGGGGCTGTTGATCTTTACGATTGGACCCGTACTCAGCTCGCTCTATCTCTCGTTCACGAGTTACGACCTGCTCAGCGCCCCTCAGTGGATCGGGGTGCAGAATTATATTACAATGTTTCATGATCCCAAGTGGCTGGATGCCGTAAAAGTGACGCTGGTCTATGTGCTGTTCTCAGTGCCACTCAAGATCATTTTTGCCCTGCTGGTCGCGCTTTTGCTCAAGCAGGGTCTGCGGGGAATCGGACTCTTTCGTGCTATCTACTACGTGCCATCGCTCCTGGGTGGAAGCGTCGCCATAGCGCTGCTGTGGCGGCAGATCTTTGATTCCGATGGTATTGTGAACCAGTTCCTGGGATTGCTTGGTATTCATGCCACTACCAGTTGGGTCTCGACTCCGGATACGGCTCTGTATACGCTGATCATTCTGGCCATCTGGCAGTTTGGGACGCCGATGCTCATTTTTCTGGCTGGCCTGAAGCAGATTCCAAAGGAATATTATGAGGCCGCAGCGGCAGATGGTGCAGGACCTCTGCGCAAGTTCTTCTCGATTACTGTTCCCATGATCACGCCTCTGCTCTTCTTTAATCTGGTCCTCCAGATGGTTGGAGCGTTCCAGGCATTCACTTCAGCCTTTGTTGTCAGCGGAGGTACCGGTGGACCGATAAACTCCACTTTATTCTATACGATCTATATCTATCAGGAAGGATTTGCCTACTTGCAGATGGGATATGCCTCTGCTATGTCATGGATATTGTTATTGGCCATCGCGGTGTTCTCGATAATTGCCTTTCTGACATCGCGTTACTGGGTATTTTATCAAGATGATAGGGGATAAAGCATGCTCACTCAAGTATCGGCAGCGAGAGCCAGATCTATCATAAGAGGCAGACCATCTTCTCAAAGAGTAGTGAGTCGTCTGCTCCTGTACGTAATCGTGATAGGTGGCGCTGTGATCATGATCTATCCCTTGCTCTGGCTATTCAGCGCCTCCTTCAAACCCGAAGATGTACTCTTTACGAACCTGGGCCTATCGTCTCCCTCCTGGACGCTAGGCAACTTTAGCGATGGATGGAATGCCCTTGACTATCCCTTTGCGCAGTTTTTCATCAACTCATTGATCATCTGTCTGGGAGCCGTAATCGGAAACATCATCTCGTGCTCGATGGCGGCCTATGCCTTTGCGCGCCTGCGCTTTAAATACAAAATCTTCTGGTTTATCGTCATGCAAGGTTCTATCATGCTGCCGCTGCATGCCCTGATTGTCCCCCAGTACATCATCTTCAAGCAACTCGGCTGGATCAATACTTTTCTGCCGATGGTCGTCCCGAAATTCCTTGGGACCGATACATTCTTTATCTTCTTGATGATCCAGTTCATTCGCGGCATTCCACTCGAACTGGATGATGCGGCCAAGATCGATGGCTGTAGCCGCTTCGCCTTCTACTGGAATGTTATTATCCCCTTGTCCCTTCCGGCTCTGGTGACTACCGCCATCTTCACCTTTATCTGGACCTGGAATGACTTCTTTACCCAACTGATCTATCTCAACGACGAGTCGCTCTATACCGTTCCGATCGCTCTGCGTACCTTCCTGGATAGTACTGGCAACTCTGCCTATGGAGAGCTTTTCGCCATGTCGGTCTTATCGCTGGTCCCGATCATCGGCTTCTTCCTGATCTTCCAGCGCCTCCTCCTCGAAGGAGCAAGTACCACCGGTCTCAAAGGCTAGTAACATCGAAATATTGACTTTGATGCTCCATTGAAGAAATCGGTTAATTTGCCGTCTATATAGGTATGAGATGCCTGTTGGTGTATATATGTTGTCACAATAGGTAAGGAGCAACGATGATGGAAAATCAACCTGGCAATGAGGCCGAGGATGCTCTGGAGCAACCACGAGATACTACTTTTACACAAAATTCATCTGGCACTCCAGAAAATACCAATCATCCATTTTCGCCGGCTGCACTGATTGTGGCATTAGTGGCACTATTACTCTTAGCACTTGCGCTCATTTTTTCAGTTATCAGCCCGACTGTCTATGTACTTATTAGCACGCTTGTGAGCACGTTTGGTGTTGTGCTCCAGTTGCCTTCTATGGGAGGTCGCGTCGAGGCAGCGGTGGGGAGCTTGCATAGCTATTTAGATAAACGTTCGCAGCATCTGGCCAATTTTATTGGAGAACTGTGGAGGAAACGTTGGATTATCTCGACGATCATCTCATCGTTGATCATTCTTGGCTTATTCCTCTATATCTCTCTTCCATTTCTCAAACCTCTTGTTGTTCATCCAGTCGTAGTGACCACACCTACGCCTTCAGCCACGCCGAATCCTATCGATGTGAATCCGACAAGAGATGGTTCCTACGTGGGACTGAGCTATGGATTGACGAATTTTGATACCAATCGTGCCGATGGTGATCTCAAGGAGAAAGCTACGCAGTCTCTCAAGCAGAACGAACGCGATGCTGCAAAGGGATATTGGGATCTCGCCGTGCGTGAGGATGGAACCGATGCAGAAGCCTGTATCTATCAGGAAAATCAGAATGTCCTGGATGTGTCCTCTAATGATTACGTGACGGTTGTTGTTGTCGTAACGCTGACGGGAAACAATCTCAATGCTATCAATGTGGGGCGTAGCATTCTTCAGGGAGCATGTGTCGCTCAAAAGGAGTACAACAGCCAGCATAAGTTGCCTGATGATCTGCTCGTGCGCCTGCTGATTGCTAACGTCGATGATCCATCTATCTATGCGGTAAGCGTTGCCCGGCAGATCAAAGAGGCAATTACAAACGATACAACGACGATTGTTGGCGTTGTCGGACAGCTTTCCAATGCCGATGAAGCTGTTCAGGAATTGGGGAAAGCCAATATTCCTATGATCTCATCCACCTCGCTCTATTCGAACGTAGAGACATCGTATCTCTTCAGCGTCGCTCCATCTATCCCGCGAGAAGTTGAGGTTGCGGCACAGACTGCTGCAATTCAGCACTCAAAGCAGGTGGCTCTGTTCTATGATACTAATGATACCTACAGTAATAGCTTGGCTCAAGCGTTTAAGCGTCGGGTAGGCGAGACTGGCGTTATTATCAGGGATATCACGTATACGACCGGACAGGCTACAAATACGCTTCCCGACCGTATCAATGACGCGGTGAATACCATATCCCGGCCGGATTTAATCTATCTGGCAGGCTATCCTGATGATGCCAACATTCTGGTGCCCTATGTGCATAGTAAATGGCCAGATATACAGATTATGGGAGGAGATGCTCTTTATCCATATGTTTATTCTTTTTCTACACCAGATAAGAGGGCTGCTTTCAATGGCGTGCTTATGACCTCATTTGCCTTTTCCTCTGAATGGCAGGGGCATCTGACGCAACGGCCTGCGTTCTTTGATGAGTATGCTCGCGATTTTGATTATTCAAAGCTGCAAGCAGGATATCTCGATGATACCCTCTCCCCAGATAGCGATACCATCCTTGCATACGATGCCACAAGCGTTTTCTTGGAGGCGAGTGATGATATTCTGACAAAAAAGCAAGTGTCGCTCACACCAAAAGCATTGTGGCAGGTTATACATAACAATCCCTCTTTTCCTGGTGTGAGCGGACACATCCTTTTTGGGAGCGATGGTGAGCCAATGGACAAGGCTGTTGTGGTCATGCAGGTCACATCTGCCGGAATCAGGCTGTTGGGGATACAAGGAAGCTATCCCTGAGATCCCCTTATTGTTCTCTGGATAGAAAGGAGAGGTCTTCATGCGTGTCAAACATCAATCAACGTTCAACGAACTGACGAATATGATGTATGCCGGACGTATCACGCGCCGTGACTTCCTGGAACGCGCCGTGGGTCTAGGTCTGGCCAGTAGTGCGTCCATGCTACTGTTCCTGGAAAGTTGTGAGAGTAATCCTCCTGCATCTCATGTTTTGCCTGGCAATAGCCAGACCAGCACTGCCAGTAGCACAGGACAGATTAATATTGCGTGGGAAAGCGAACATGATCTGCAAGGAACCTATGGTGCGCTGGTTAATGCCTTTAACAAGATCAATCCACACGGTATCCATGTCAGGATGCTGGATACATCGAGCGATAAGCAACATGATAAACTTGTGACAAGGCTCCAGACCCACCACGAGAGTCCAGATATCATCTCAGTAGACATGATATGGATCGACGAATTCGCTCATAATGGATGGCTTGCCCCACTTGATGGGCGTTGGGATATGAAGAAGCGGGAAGGATACCTTTCCACTCCCATCGATGGGGCGAAGTATCAGGGGCAGATCTGGGTTGCCCCCTTTCGTACAGATGTTGGGTTGCTTTACTATCGCTCCGATCTGATTACGGCTCCTCCCACGAGTTGGAGCCAGCTAGTTGATATGGCGCAGCAATATGGCGACAAACTCGCGGCTGGTTATGTCTGGCAGGGAAAGAAATACGAAGGTCTGGTCTGTAACTTTGTCGAGGTTCTCTCCAGCTATGGGGGGAACATTTTAAGCCCCCTGGACTTAAGTCTGGTCATCGTTAATAGCACACAGGCCCGTCAGGCCCTGACGGAGATGAAGGTATGGAAAGGGTCGATCTCGCCTTCCGATATCCTGGACTATGATGAGGATAGAAGTGATGCCATCTGGAATAATGGCAATGCATTGTTTATGCGTAACTGGCCGACGTACATCGCCTTGAGCGACAGTGTCAGCAATCCAAAGGTGGCACAAAAATTTAATGTTACCTCTCTACCTGATGGAGCACGCTCCTGTTTGGGTGGATGGAATCTGGGCATCAATGCCTTCTCCAAGAAACAGGATGCCGCATGGGAATTCATTCAGTGGATGATCCAGGAGGAAGCACAGACATTTGCCGCTATCGATGCCTCATTTACCGTGACATTGGAAAGCGTCTATGCAGATCCTTTTGTGCTTAAGCAGAACCCGTTTTATAAAGATCTTCTTCCGATCATCCAGGGAGGGCAATTGCGTCCAAAATCTCCGCGCTACCCCGAGATTACTCAAGCTATCCAGGAATCTGTCTATAGCGCGCTGACAGGGGGCTCCAGTATCGATAGTGCGCTGACAGGGTTACAAAGTAAGCTACAGAAACTGGTTTAAAACGCATCTACTTCTGGCTGGTTGTATCAAGATAATCCAGCAGAACCTCCCGGAAGGCGGCGATCCCTTTATAATCAAGGAGCTCGCCAGGTGTGGTCCGAATGGTGTGCGCGATCCTCTGGGCGTAGCCGGGCGTTTCGATGACGCTGGCAAGCGGCTCACGATAGGTGTGGACGGTAAAGAGGAGCGCATGCGTTTGTGGTAGCCGTACGAGCGTCTGCTTTTCGATGCGTACAAAGCATCGCCGGCCGATCGTTGCCAGGGTCATGGCTTCGTTCTGACGTTTTTCGTCCTGGACCACATCCGGGGTGCGTGAGAGCAGAGAGGTTGGGACAATTGACCAGTTGACTCGCCATATCGGTCGATCGGTTTTCAGGCGTTCGAGAAGAAGCTGCGCTGGACGGCCTACAGCTGTCAGGAAGATGGGGACTGGCTGATGGATTTCTAAGAATGGTTGCATCATTTTATCATCCAGGCACCAGGCGTTGGGGAAGCAGAGCTGTCCGGCGATGAGGGGCATACCGTCTTCTTGTGCGCCGCTCAGAATTAAGAGATCCTCTTGTACCTGCCGTCCCAACCAATCCAGAGGAGCCAGCGGCAGGCTGGTAGGATCGCCAAAGATGAATGTAGTGCTCTCTCCAAGCAGGCGATTCTGCCAGATCCAATGCTGATCGCTGACTATAAGCGCGAAGTTTTCTGGATAGTCATGAACCAGGCTGTGCAGTACGATCTCCAGAACCTCCCATTGCTGTAGTTGCGTCTCGGGCAGGGCCTGAAAAAAGCGTCGATGATGCTGAGCCAGGAGCGCGTTTTTCAGGGCGATTTCGGCTGGATAGTGTTCATCGATGTCGATGAGATTACCAGTGCCAATCGCTTGTGTGCCCATGGTCATACGAAAGTCGCTGGTTTTAAATGGGAAATATGGCAGCAAGTATTTGACTCCTTCACGTAATGCTCGCCCGCATTATACCTCATAATCCTTCACTTTCTCTTCAAATCTTGACATGGGAGCGATCCCATGGTAGCATTGGGAGTATAGTAAGCACTGTTGCTCTATTTGTTCTTTTAATGCAGACGGTCAGATACTAACGAGGACGTTGTTTTGATTGACGATGGTGCATTCTTATGATTAAATTATCGACATCATCTTTAAAATGGTCCTGTCCTCCTAAAATTCTCTCCCTACTCTCGTGCCTTCAGAATGCTGTAGGATATCTCTTCGCATGCTATAGGCAAAAGTATCTGTACCTATTTAGCGAGCAATGCAACTCGTCACGTAACATTCCTGTCAGACTTTTCGCCTTTGTCTCTGACATCCAGTTGTAAGGTAGTATCGATGTCCTTATGTCTGTCAGCTGAGAGAAGTCGCTGAAGCGCTTTTCTAAGGCTTATGGAGGTATATACGCATGTGCCGTAAGTAACATACGGAGCAACTCGTAACCAGGGAAATGGACTTTTTGAGCGTTTTTGTTGTTCTGTTTGCGCAAAGGAGATGCACAACCATGAATATATCAGAAATGAACCGCCGACGTTTCTTGAAGACTGCTGCCGCGACTGCGGGTGCTGCCAGTCTGGCTGATGCTTTGATTGCATGTGGAGGTTCGGGATCATCCTCATCAACGGTGACGCTTAATTATTGGGATTACTGGGTCAGTCAGGCTCCCTGGCTCGATAATGAGATCAAGCTTTTCCAGCAAGCGCATCCCAAAATCAAGATTAAAAAGACGACGCATGTAACGGATACCTATGCTAATCTGGTCCAGCTGGCTATCAAAAGCAATAAAGAGCCAGACATGTTTATGCTTCCGGGCACACCTACAGTCAATGATCAGGTACAGAAAGGGTGGCTGCTGCCGGTTGATAAGTGGGCGGGGACAAGCTGGCGGGAGACCTTCCCGAAGGGGACATTTTATGAAGGCAGTAATATTTTCAGTGGCAAGCTCTATTCGGCTCCTATCTCTGGATCAGCTCCCTGGTTACAGCTCTACATCAATAATGCGGTCTTTAAGGGAGCGGGTGTGACGAACGCCGATGGTTCGGTCAAGCTGCCTAAGACCTGGGACGATGTGACGCATGCCGCCGCCGCGATCACAAAGAAGGGAGCTGGTTCAACCTACGGCCTGGGTTTTGGCAATGGACAAAACTTTATCCTGGCCTGGTGGCTGGAAATCTTTGTGCGTGGTGCAGGAGCTACTGGTGGCGCTTATAATCAGGATCTGCGTACCGGTAAGTGGACCTATGCCACCGATCGAGCGTATTCAGATTTTATTGCCCTGCTGCTGGAATGGAAGAAAAATGGCTATCTTTATCCGAACTCGATGAGTATCTCAGATGAAGAGGCACGAGCCTTTTTTGAGCGTGGCAAATTTGGGATGACCGTAGGTGGAGTATGGAACCAGGCGGAATGGACACAGCACAAATTCACCGACTACAGCCTGGTCACGTTGCCGACGCCAGAGGCAACGCCCAGGGGCTACTTTTATACCTCAGGTGGTGGGACCCTGTGGGGGATCTCAGCCAAAACGAAGTATCCCGACGAATCCTGGGCCTGGTTTAGCTGGGTCTATGGCAAGGACGCCGGGCAGCGCTGGGTTCAGTACAACGAGGATATCTCTATCTTTCCACAGGTGAATAATCCCTCTTCTGTCAAATCGAAGCCATTCGCACAATATATTGCCACGCAAAACCTCGAATTATTTGGTCCGAGTGCCAGTATTCGGAATCCGCTCACATCTCATGTAGTGCAGGCCACCGTTTCTCCCGATGTCAATGATGTCCTGGCTGGTATCTATACGGGGCAGATTACGAATATTCAGAACGCCCTCTCTGATCTCGCCGGACGGTATCAGGCTGCTTTGAATAAAGGGATTACGCAGGCTCAACAACAAGGTTATAAGGTGAGCCTGAGCGATTACATTTTTCCTGATTGGGACCCCATAAAACCATATGCGGCGCAAGCCAGGTAGGATTTGCGAGCATCCTTCGGATCGTGTCTCTTCCCGGAGGATGTTGGCCCTGTTGTTACGCTGAAGTTACGCTGCACAGGATGATACACGTAAATCCCTCCCTGTGTATGTATAGGAGAAGCCTTTCCATGCAAATCTCTACAATCTCAAAGCCGCCGACAGATTCATCGCCTGTGAGCAAGAAAAGCCATCGTGTCAGCGTCTGGCAACAGATCCGGCGCAATGGATGGTCCTATCTTTATCTGGTCCCGATGTTGGTCTTGCTGGCGGCCTTCGTCATCTATCCGCTTTTCGCCTCATTGGGATATACGCTCTACCAGTGGAACGGCATTGGTGATCCATCGCAGTACGTGGGATTGGATAATTTTGCACAGGTCATTCACGACTCCATTTTCTGGCAAGCCTTTACGCATACCTTCATCTACATGATTGTCCTGGTGCCTGTTCAACTGACGCTGGCGCTGATTCTGGCCCTGGTCCTGAATAATCCCAGGTTACATTTCTCGACCTTCTATCGAGCCATTTATTTTATTCCAGTTGTTACCTCAGCTGCGGTGGTGGGCGTCGTGGTGCGCTTGATCATGACGAACTTTGGCGACGACGTGAATAATCTTTTAATCGGCCTGCATCTCACGCGTAGCCATATCGACTGGCTCGCCGATCCCCATTTCGCGTTGTGGGTGATTATCATCGTAGGTATCTGGAATACATTGGGATACAATCTCATCTACTTTCTGGCCGGACTGCAAACGATTCCCACCGAACTCTATGAAGCAGCTAAGATCGACGGGGCACGCTCTGTGGACACTTTCATTTATATCACGATCCCACTGCTGCGCGGCATTGGCTTAATTATCTTGATCCTGGCGATTCTGGGGAGTTTGCAAGTCTTCGATCTGGTGCAGGTATTAACCAGCGGCGGTCCCTACTTTGCGACTGAAGTTGTGAACACCTACATCTACCATCAAGCCTTTGGTGGCTATTCTTCGACCGTCACGCAGCCAAATATTGGCTTTGCCTCGGCGGCCTCCTTTTTCTATGGATGTTTGCTTCTGGGACTCTCGTTGATACAGCTACTGGTGTTCCGCTATGTGCTTGGACGGCGCACGTCTGCGCAGGGCTAAAAGAAAAGAAGAGGAGATGGAATTCGATGGCTTTGCAAACAACGAACAGCTCTTTTCTGCCGCTTCCTGAGCAGAAAAAAGCGCCGCCACGCCGTGCTGGCCGCTCATATCGGCGTCTCACGACGACCCTGACGCATATAGTGCTGCTGGCAGGTGGTATCCTCTGGATGTATCCATTTCTCTGGACGCTGGGTAGTTCATTTAAGAGCGTCGATGGATTCTTTGATGAAGGATTGAGCGTCTTTCCAAAGGAGTTTGAGTGGTCGAACTATGTCAGTGCCTGGAATGAGGCGTCATTTGGGCAATTCTTTTTCAACACTATTTTCACAACGGTCCTTACAGTGATCCTGACCGTCGTGATTACTGCTATGTCCGGCTATGTGCTGGCTCGCCGTCAGTTTTTCGGCAAAAAGGTCGTGATTGGATTGGTGGCTGTAACGCTATTTTTGCCGCATGGATACACCATCATCCCGGTCTTTGACATCATTCAGCGGCTGGGCCTGCTCGACTCGCTGTGGTCCATTATTATCGTGCAGACGGCCGGCGGCGTTGTCTTCAGCACCTTTCTGTTTATGGGATACTTCTCCTCGATCGATCGGGAACTGGAAGATGCTGCCCGTGTCGATGGCGCGAGTTTTCATCAACTCTTCTGGCGCGTCATGCTGCCTCTGGCCGCTCCGATGGCGGCCACGGTGGCACTGTTTACCTTTATCAGCGCCTGGAACAGCTTCTTTATCCCACTCGTTTTTACGCTCGGACAGCCTGAGCTGCAGACTCTGGCCGTGGGCATGTTCGCTTTTATTGGACAGAACTCGACTCAATGGACCTATCTCTGTGCAGGTTCAGTTATCACGCTGGCACCGATTATGTTCATTTTTATTGTCTTGCAGCGCTACTTTATTAACGGGGTTGCGGGAGCGATTAAATAGCCTGAGTGCGAGCAGTGTGCAAGGATGTTACTATATCTGAAGGTGAGAGAAGGATGGCAATGATGGATTATCCAAAGGTACGCGTCGGCGTGATTGGCTGTGGCGTGATAAGTGGTGCTTATCTTGAGGTTTTAAAGCTTTTTGATATCCTTGATGTCGTGGCGTGCGCCGACCTTGATCCAGTGAGAGCTAAAGAGAAGGCGGCGCAATATCATATTCCAAACGTGTGGAGTGTCGAGGAATTGATCAAGCATCCTGATATTGAGATAGTCGTCAACCTGACAACACCCGACGTGCATGCCGCTCTTGGGATGGCAATCTTACAGACGGGCAAATCGCTCTATAGCGAGAAGCCATTGGCGATTAGCCGGCACGAGGTGATGGAACTCCTGGCGTTGGCGCAAGAGAAGGGAGCGTTGCTGGGAGGCGCTCCCGATACGTTTATGGGAGCAGGCATCCAGACATGTCGCAAGCTGATCGATGAGGGCGGGATTGGACAGCCTATTGCCGCCACCGCTTTTCTCTATAATCACGGCCCAGAGATCTGGCATCCCAATCCTGCATTTTACTATCAGCCCGGCGGCGGACCATTATTCGATATGGGACCTTATTATCTGACCGCCTTGATTACCTTACTAGGACCTATTCGGAGCGTTGCCGGTCTCACCAAACGCACCTTTGCGCAACGCACCATTCAGAGTCAGCCATATGCAGGCCAGCAGATAGCAGTCGCCGTCCCGACCTACGTCACCGGCATCATGCAATTTGCCGACGGAGCCGTTGGGACTCTGATGATGAGCTTTGATATCTGGGCCAGCGAGTTGCCAACCATCGAAATCTATGGCACCGAAGGAACGCTCAGTCTGCCAGATCCCAGCTTCTACGACGGTCCGATCCGTCTCTGGCAGCGAGCGACGCATAGCTGGCACACCGTCGAACTGATCGATGGCTATCGTAAGCCGTCGCGTGGCATCGGCGTTGTCGACATGGCTTATGCGTTGCGAACCGGACGTCGTCATCGAGCTAATGGCGAGCTGGCTTTCCACGTGCTCGATACGCTTCACGCCTTCTATGAGGCCGCCGACGACGGCAATTATGCAACCTTAAGCAGTACATGTGAACGTCCCGCGCCCTTATTGACACGCATGTAATTATTGACCGATTTCTTATTTGGATTGATGGCGCGTAGTTATCGAATCTTCACTGGCACTTGACTAACTGGATGCATTACTTCCTGTAAATCATCTAATTTGACGCGATATGCTAAATTTTCCGTCAGTGGATCTCGAATAAAAGCATATTTTGTGCCTTCCAGCGATCTGATGTCGTTGATAACGACAGCATGTGAGGCTGGAAGATCTGATCCCTTCCTTCCCTGCAATGTTGCTATCGTTCCAAGCTTCTTGCCATTGTATTTTAATCCTTGCTCCGAAAGTGTAAAAACGCGATTTTCGTAGGTGACAGCATTTTGAAGACGATTTATAATATCTGCGTATCGCGAAGGATTTCCTACGAAAAAACGCGCCCTGTCGGCAAAATTATCCAATTGTGAAGGGTTTTCTAGCATCAATAAAAACACGAGATTGCCACTGCTAGTAATGAATGCTCAGTATCCTAAACCAATCATTTTGCTCCGTTTGAGTGAACTTATCTGTCCACTGGTAGATGAGTTTGTATGACCAGACGGAAATTTTGTGGGAGAGTAAACCTTTTGTTTATTAAAGGAATTTTAAGCGAGATTGACATACTTTTCTAGGAGTGAAAGGGTACTAATTTGATGTTTTTGAAATTGCTATGCCCTGGATGGTTTAGTTATGCTGTATAAACTGGTATATATGGCTAGTCCATTTGACAGAAAACCGGAGATCTTTTATAACATCAAAAGAGAGCTGATTACACTATTTAATACACTTTGAAACATGTGTAGCAGAGAGTGTCTGGTTACTGAAGAGAGGTGTTTGTTGAGCTCTGAATTTATAATCAGGGCAACGCCTTTCCACTTTTCACGCATAGCAAGAAACAAGTTTCTCTAAAGAATCTATCGAATTTGAGAAACTTGTTTCTTGTAAATATCTATAGCATTCTTCAAAAAATGCAGTGAGAAGTGATCTGCTCTAGAGAAAGCGTGGATATGCGAGCAGTCTGGCCTGTATATCTGCACCTACTATTGATATGGAGATCTTTTATGAAGCGATGGGTTATCATTGTACCTTCTCTGATACTCGCTCTGGCGTGTGTGGTTGCGCTTGTAATTACGATCGGAAACGCCCACAACTCCAAAGCGGATACCGCCACGACGCGCACATTTACCTTTGTGAATAATACGCAGAAGACCATCTGGGCTGGCGCATTGGCCAATTCAGGATTGACGACGCCAGAAAGTGGTGGCTGGGAGATGGCACCTGGCGCAACCCATACTTTTACTGTTGCGAATAACTGGGGTGGCAGGTTCTGGGGACGTGCGAATTGTTCATTCAACAGTGCCGGAGCGGGTACCTGTGAGACTGGCGATTGTGGAGGTGTCCTGGCGTGCAAGGGAGCTGGAGGCATTCCACCGGCTACGCTGGCCGAATTTACGCTGAACGGTGCCGATGGCAAGGATTTTTACGATGTTAGCTTCGTCGATGGTTATAATGTCCCGATGACCATTACTCCTGTGGGAGGCGCTCAGCCGATTGCTGGCAATCAATACTGGTGTGGCTCTGCTGGCTGCGGTAATGACCTCAATCCAGGCTGTCCCGGTGCTCTGCAACAGAAGAACGCCAGTGGACAGATTGTGGCCTGCAAAAGTGCGTGCGAGGAATTTAATACCGATCAATACTGCTGCCGAGGCAATTATGCGACCGCCGCAACCTGCAAACCCACCGAGTGGCCTGTGAATTATGCCGCCTATTTCAAATCAAACTGCCCTGCGGTCTACAGCTATGCCTACGATGATCCTACCAGTACTTTTACCGATGCCAATGCGGATTATAAAATAACCTTTGGTCCGGCAGGAGGGGCCTCTACCGCACCGCCCGCGACCGGCGCTACCAGTACACCGCAGCCAGTTGCAACGACTCCGGCCAGTGTTGCTACAACTCCGGCATCGACGCCCGTCTCTCATCCAACCACAGGCAACACCTTTTCTCTCCTGGCGGGTGGAAGCTTAAGCTCTACTGCTGCCAGTACGACCAGTATTGCTACCATAGCCAGTGCGGGCGGTATTAATCATGACGGTACACCGACTCACGCTACGACCTACGAAAAGACTGGCTTGACCGCCACCTATAACTCGTCTAAGAGCACCGCATTTAACTTATCTCTGGATGCTGGCACAAAGGTTGCTGATGGCACTCAAGTGGAAGTGCGCTACGATTTCACTGGCGATGGAAGCTGGGATCGTACCGAGATCTATAAATACTTTGCCACTGATGCCGCAACTGGCTGGGAGAGTTATACTCAGAATCAAGGCTTGAAATCTTCTAGTGGAACCTTTGCGAACCTGGCCAATGGCAATGTCGAAGTGGTGATCTGGAATGCCCTTGGCAAGAGTAGCACCTCCATGCAAATAGGCAATCAGTCGAAAGTATCTATCCCGTATTAAACCAGCAATCTTTGACAAAAAGATTGCGCCGTTATTACATGTTAAAAACAAAAATGTAGCACAGGGGTTTTACGCCCCTGTGAGGTACCCATGCCACTCATGTCCCATATTCGGCTTCCAGCGCCTCCCTGGTAATAGGATCAATGGAGGGACTTTGACGCGATAGGAGCTCACAGGGGCGTAAAACCGAGGTACCCATGCCACTCATGTCCCATATTCGGCTCCCAGCACCTCCCTGGTAATAGGATCCATGGAGGGTCTTTGACGCGATGGGAGCTCACAGGGGCGTAAAACCGAGGTACCCATGCCACTCATGTCCCATGTTCGGCTCCCAGCGCCTCCCTGGTAATAGGATCAATAGAGGGACTTTGACGCGATGGGGGCTCACAGGGGCGTAAAACCCCTGTGCTACATTTGGATCATAATCGGTCAAAAGGTGCAATTGTGGCTGTTTACTTGGCGAGTTCTGGATCGTTGATGATTTCGTTGATGGCATTCTCGATGCTGGCTATGCTTGAGAAGTTAGAGCGTTTCAAGAGCCGTGGTGGAAACTCGATATCGAATTCGTCTTCGAGGGCCAGCATGACGTTGACGGTGGCATGTGAGGACAACCCTGCTTCATGTAGATTGCTGTCATTGGTTAAGCTGTCTATATCAGTTGAGAGGCGGGCATTCTCTTTTAAAATTGTGCGAATCTGGTCATTCATAGTTGTCATATCCTTCCGTTTTTTCTTTCCTGTTTTTCTTTCCTGATGATTAGAAATCTGCAATCACAATGGCTGTGGCATAGGCCAATTCATGACTCATACTGACAGAAAGGGCGCGAATGCCTCGCTTTTGGGCGAGCTCAGCCGCATCTTGGTGGAGTTGGATGTCACAGTAACCTGCGGGCATACGACGCACTTCAATTGAACGCCAATCTAATCTGGTTCCTTCGGGTCGTAGTACTTTGAGCGTGGCCTCTTTGGCAGCGAAGCGAGCGGCAAAGCTTTGAGCCGTGGCTGAAATATGGCTATAACTGTTGCAATAGGTCTGTTCGTCGGTCGTGAATATTTTATCCAGATAGCGATGACCAAACCGTTCAATCGAGTCCTGAATCTGCTGAACCTCAACAATGTCTATGCCAACACGATATGGTGAAGTATTCATATCTCCTTTTGTTGTCTCCACTATTTATACCGGAGCTGCTTCAAATATATATAATGCAATAGTATAATTTTATAGAGGGAATAGCACAATTCTTTAACGATGAGTTTTCACTTTTTCGCGGGCTGACTTTTTTGCGGGACAAAGGAGCTTTGCCGCGAAAGTAATCATAGATATACAATTGTGTGAGTCTCTGTGGATAGTATATATGGCCTAAATTAACTATGTCAATATGGTTTTTCTTTCGCAGGTAGTAAAATAAACTATACTATACTTTGTCCTAACTATCTCTCCATTCCTCTTCAAATTTTTATCGATTCAAAACAAATGAAAAAACTTGTAGTTCAGCGTTCATTTGATGAATACATCTTTTCATCTTTCCAATGAACATTGCAAAATGAGATTGGGGAGCACGCGTCCATATTATGATCTAACGAATAGCCCGATTAAAGGAGCCTAAATTTATTTATGGAAATGGTAAGTTCTATGACTGGTCGTACTGTCTCTTTTCCTGAGCTGCTACAGAAAGTCCATACGATTGGTGTTGAGGTTCTTGCACCTGCTGCCGCCGCCGTCGATCACGAAGCTCGCTTTCCCCGTGAAGCTATTGATGCCTTACGTCGGGAGCGCCTGCTGGCTGCATACATCCCGGCGGAACTTGGCGGCCTGTCCTGTAGTATCTCTGAGCTAGCCGCCATTGCTCAGGTGCTTGGACAATATTGTGCTTCAAGTGCGATGGTCTGGGCGATGCATCAGATTCAGGTGGCCTGTCTGGTTCATCATGGCAACACGCCTTTCTTCCAACAGTATCTGCGGGAGATTGCTGAACAGCAATTGTTGCTGGCCTCTATTACCTCTGAAGTTGGCGTCGGTGGCGATGTGCGTACCAGTATCGCGGGCATTGAGTCTGAGGGAGAGCAGCTGCGTAAACTGTTCAAAAAGTCGACGGCTATCTCGTATGGTGAGTACGCCGATGGTTTTCTGGCGACGGCTCGCCGCTCCGTGGATGCGGCTTCCAGCGATCAGGCATTTGTGCTCTTGCGCCGTTCCGAATGCGATCTTGTGACAACCGGCAAATGGAATCCACTGGGCATGCGTGGTACATGCAGTCCGAGCTTCACCGTTGCCTCATCGTTTTCTGCGGATCATATCTTTCCTGTCCCATTCGCTGATATCTCGGCGCAGACAATGGTACCATTTTCTCATCTGCTCTGGTCCTCCTGCTGGCAGGGCATTGCCACTGATGCTCTCGCTCGTGCGCGGAAATTTATGCATGGCAAGGCTCGACAGCTACGTGTCACGGCTCTCCCCGGAGATGGTCATCTGGTTGAGGCGGCTGGCCTGCTCCAGACGATGCGCTCGACGATACAAGAGACGCTGCGTGAATATGAGACAATGTTACAGGATTGGGAACATATCGAGGATGCCTCTTCTGATCTTGGTTATGCGATTAAACTCAATAATGTGAAGCTGCTCTCATCGGAATTCGTGGTAAAAATTGTGCAGCAGGCACTTTATATTTGTGGCATGGCAGGATATAGTGAGGACTCGCCGTTCAGTGTGGCGCGCCATCTACGTGACTCCTATTCCGCCAGCTTGATGATTAGTAATGATCGTTTGGCTATTACCAATGCGGCTTTATTGCTCATTCATCGTGAACAATAGCGTTTATACTTTATGGCCAATAACATATAATATCCCTGTTTTATCTATGTGCTAGAAAGTTGATAAGCATACAATGGTACAAGAAACTCAAACCATCGAGACATCTTTTCTGACTCAATTATGTGCGCAGGGTCTTCTCATCCCCTCTCCAGTGCAAGGTGTGTACGGTCGTAGTGGTCTCTTTGAGGATGTTGTCTCGCGTCTGGAGGATCTGATCACCTCCGTGGGTCGCACCCCGGAGACCGAAGTGATGCGCTTCCCTCCTGTGATGAGTCGTCAAGCGACGGTTCAGAGTGGCTATCTACGCTCGTTCCCACAACTGCTGGGTGTCGTGCACGCCTTCAAGGGCAAGCATCGGCAGCACAATGAGTTGTTACAAGATGTAGAAAATAAGCAGGATTGGGGTCATCATCTCTCCTCCACCGAGCTTGTTTTAACGCCAGCCGCCTGCTATCCAATCTACGAGTACCTTGCTGACGCTACCTTGCCTGAAGGCGGACGCCGCTTTGATGTCTGCTCTTATATTTTCAGGAATGAGCCATCTCTGGAACCTGCTCGTATGCAAGCTTTCCGCCAACGTGAGTATGTACGGGTGGCTGATATTACGACCGTCCAGGCCTGGCATCAGCAGTGGAAGCAAGATGGAGAAGCATTGCTGCGCTCGATCGGTTTGAATCCTATCCTGGCCCCCGCCAATGATCCTTTCTTCGGCCCTGGTGGACGCTTTCTGGCCGCCAGCCAGCAGGAACAAGATCTCAAGTACGAGCTGCTTGCTCCGGTCAATACTGATCAGCCTACCACAGCCATCGTCTCGGTGAATTATCACCAGGAGCACTTCGGCGAAGAGTTCCATATCAAGACGGCAGATGGACAGTTAGCACATACAGCCTGCATCGGTTTTGGTCTTGAGCGCATCACCCTGGCCCTCTTTCGTGCGCATGGTTTTGATGTCGCGCAATGGCCTTCAGATGTACAACAAAAATTATGGTCAAAAACTCTATAAGCTCAACGTTTAGTTTGAGAATATAAAAAAAGATTATGAACATGAATAAGACACTTGAAACTATTTCTGTCGAGAACTATCGATCACATTGGCTTCACGCGGGAGAGACACTCTGGCCGCAATCTAACTGTTATGTTGATCTCTGGATTGAGATGCTGCATTCGTTGCACTTGAATCCCGTTGCCAGCTTTGCCTTTACGCTGACAACTGAGTTTGAGGGCGATCAATGGACATTTTTTAAAGTTCCCTTGCACGATCTTTTCTTGCTCTACGGCATTGATGTGCAGGAACTTCAGATCTGGGATAGCCTACCACAGCATATTCTGACGCAGACGTTGCGCCATCGCCTGGTGTTGGTCGAGCTTGACGCTTTTTATCTGCCCGATGTTGGCGATACCAGCTATCATCGCGAGCATGAAAAGACAACCGTAGGAATTCAGCGCATCGATATTGAGGCGCGTGAGCTGGATTATTTCCATAATAGCGGCTTATATACGCTGCATGGGAGCGATTTCGAGCAAATCTTTCATCTCGGCGAAGATCCAGCGACGCTGCCGCTGCCTCCATACGTCGAATATGCCAAGATCGATCGACTCAAGAGGCGTACGGATGACGAATTGGCTGTGATTGCGGTCGATTTGTTGCGGGAGCATTTTGAGCGCCGTCCGGAGGTGAATCCCTTTAGCTCATATCGGCGCTATTTCGAACAGTATTTGAATTCTCTGGCGGAGCATAGTCTGGCGGATTTCCATAAAGATGCGTTTGCTACCATGCGTCAGTATGGGGCCAGCTTTGAATATGCGAGCTATTTTTTGAAGTGGCTGGCAGATTATCAAGGGGAGCCTTTGCGTGAGGCTGCTAATGCTTGCGAAGAAATTTCCGGGATGGCTCAGGTGCTTTTATTGAAGACTGCTCGTGCTGTACGTTCAAAGAAGCCGTTTGACTATCAAGCTTTTCTTGATCCTATGGAGGCTTATTGGAATAAAGCCATGGAGCAGATTGCTTCTATCTGGTAGGCATTATTTCTATTGATAGATGAAGGTGTGAATTTTTCTTATGGCACGTATTCAAGCTGTGACGTCATATCAGCGGCATCCTTTAGGGGAGCACTGGGAACTGTTGGCAACTGCTCCAGGAGGTTATACCGCTCCGGAGCAGGTGGATGAGCTTGCTACATCCACCTGGCAACCGGCTCTCGTTCCTGGCACCGTCATGGGAGCGCTTCAGAAAAATCAGCAGAAGCGCAAGTGGGATTTCGCGCAGCCCACATCCGTGGAAGCTCAGGATTGGTGGTATCGTCGCTCCTTTGTGCAGCCTCCTGTTGAGTCAGATCGGCAGATGATTTTGCACTGTGAGGGTCTTGCTACTGTGGCTGATGTCTGGCTGAATGGAGAGCATATCTTACATGCGGACAATATGTTTCGCGCATATGAGCTTGATATTACTGCACTCCTGACTGAACAGAATACCATTGTACTCCGCTTCTCGTCGCTTCAGGCCAGCCTGGCGGTCAAGAAACCGCGTCCGCGCTGGCGTCCGCAACTGATGGATCATCAGCAACTGCGCTGGTGGCGTACAACCTTGCTGGGACACATCCCTGGTTGGTCGCCTCCCATCCAGGTTGTCGGACCCTGGCGTCCCATCTACATCGAGGAACGTACACGCTTTGCGTTGGAACAGGTGCACCTGAAGACAAGCTTGCAGGATGATCAATCGGGCGTGATTGCGGTCGCTGTCCAGGCTCGTACGATCGCAGCTCCGCAGCCGATCTCATCCGCGCTGCTCGTGGACGAGAGAGAGTTCTCACTGACACTCCAACCGGATAAACAGGGATTTGCTTTACAGGGGGAGATTGTGCTTGAGCGGGTAGAGCCCTGGTGGCCGCATACGCACGGAGCGCAGCCTTTGTATCCTGTGGCGATCAGGCTGAACTACGCCGATGGGAGTACCGTAACAGTTGCCTGTGGTCGTCTGGCGTTTCGACGCATCGAGTTGGTACGTGGTGCCGATGCGACCGATTTTGGTTTTCGCGTCAATGGGATTGATGTCTTTAGCCGTGGCGCTTGCTGGACTCCTCTGGATATCGTGACGCTGAGCGGCACCCCGGATGAATATGCTTCTGCTCTGCAACTGGCGCAGCAGGCGGGCATGAATATGTTGCGGGTGAGTGGTACGATGGTCTATGAGACGGATCTCTTCTATGATCTCTGCGATGAATTAGGATTGCTTGTCTGGCAGGATTTTATGTTTGCTAATATGGACTATCCTTTTTCAAATGCGGCCTTTCTTGAGAACGTGCAGCATGAATGCTCTCAGATCCTTGATCGCTTGCAGACGCATCCCTGTCTGGCCCTGCTCTGCGGCAATAGTGAGATTCAGCAACAGGTTCGTATGTTAGGCTTGGAGCCGGAGATGGCGCAGATTGATTATTTTGATCAGCAGTTGCCGTTGTTGTGTCAGGCATTTGTTGACCTGCCTTACTGGTCCTCCACACCGAGTGGCGGCGCCTTGCCATTTCAGGCCAATGTGGGCAATTCACATTATCAGGGGGTGGGTGCCTATCTGCGTCCTCTGGATGATGCGCGACGTAGTGGAGTACGCTTCGTCACAGAATGTCTCTCATTTTCTAATCTGCCGGAAGATCCAACCATTGATCTCATCTTGCGTGCAGGAGAATCAATCTATCACCATCCGAAGTGGAAAGCGCGTGTGCCACGCGATTCGGCGGCGGGCTGGGATTTTGAAGATATCCGTGATTTTTATCTGGCGGCTCTCTTCGATGCTGATGCTCTGAAGTTGCGCTATACGGATATGGAGCGTTATCTGGCCTTGAGTCGCGTGGTTCCTGGCGAGGTGATGTTTGCTGTCTATGCCGAATGGCGCCGTCAGCGCTCAAGCTGCCATGGTGGTCTGATCTGGTTTTATCGAGATCTCTGGCCAGCAGCGGGCTGGGGCGTGATGGATGCTACGGGCTCTCCCAAGGCGGCCTATTACTATCTTAAAAGGGTGCTGGCTCCGACCACGTGCTTCTTCTCTGATGAGGGCGTCAATGGTCTCTGGCTGCATGCTCTCAATGATGGTCCATCCGCGCTGGATCTTGAGCTCAAAATTTCGATCTATCGTCATTCATCTATCCTGGTTGAATCCGTGAGCGAAGTGCTGGAACTGGCTCCTCATGGCGGCCGTGAACTGCACGTCGATGCGCTCTTGTCACACTTTCAAGATCTTACCTATGCCTATCGTTTTGGTCCTCCGGGCCATGATCTTATCGTTGCGACACTCGTTGCGCGGCAGACGCAGGAGTCACTAGGGGAAGCCTATTACTTCCCACAGGGATTGCCTACGACGCGCAATCCCGATATTGGCCTTCAGGCGCATGCTGCAGCTCGTCCTGATGGTTCCTATGCGCTCACCTTGCAGACGCAGAAGTTTGCGCATGCCGTAGCCATTCATGCCGAAAAATTTTTGCCTGAAGATAACTATTTCTCGCTACCTCCGGCGTGTGAAAGAACTATTCTTTTACATCCATCGGGACAGGCACGTGTCTTTCAGTGTACTATATCGGCGCTTAATACTTATCATGAAATAACTATAACTATCTAATCGGCCTTTGTTCACAGCAGAGTTATATGCTTGACAATTGTTTGTCTGATGCTTTATTACTTATCCGGTCTTATCTATTTTGAGGGGATTGATGCTATGTTGAAAACAACACGTTTTGAGGTTGATGCTGCTTCACAGGATGTTGCTCTCTATAATTCTGTGCCGGCGGCGGCTGTACCAGATCCAGCCTCAGCGCTTGCCGCTGTTTTAAACAATCCACAGGCACCTGTGCACAAAATTCAAAAAGGGAAATCTAAGAATCCTTTCTTCTTTCTTCATGGTGACTGGAATGGAGGTCCTTTTTATTGCGTCACATTAGCTCGTACAATGGGACGTGAGCAACCTTTTTATGCACTTGATCCCTATAAATTCGCAGGACCGTATCTACCACTCACCTTTCCCGAGATGGCGGCCGTCTATGTGAAGGCTGTACGCACGATCCAGCCCGAAGGTCCCTATCAACTTGGAGGTTTCTGTAACGGTGCTCTGGTCGCTCACGAGATGGCGCGACAATTGCAGGAGCAGGGACAGCAAGTCTCTCTGCTGCTTTTGATCACGCCGACCCGCGTCAAAAAGACCACTCAGATCGCTCATCATATCATTCATCGAGCGGGAGCCCTGCTGCATATCAACGAGCGTAAACAACTGCACGCCTATCTCCGCCTGCGTCATGCCGTGCTGCACCTGTATCGCAGCGTGCGTCCGCCCACAGGTCCTTTCAAAAAGGATTTCTTGCGCATGATGACCAATGAGCCTCGTCTCAAAAAGATGTTTCCCCCAGTTGAGGCGCTCTATAATGATTATAGTGGCATGTATACCTGGCTGGCTGGAACCTACTACCAGATCTTTAACGACGAGAGTATCAAATTCATCTGGTCCAGCGAAGAGGCCATTCATCGTCCACTCTGGAGCGAGTTCGAGCATGATACGCAGGCGACACCTGTCATTCCAGGTCCGCATATGGCCTGTATCACCGATCAGCTCGATATGCTCGCCTCATTGATGAAGGAGTATGTCCAGGAGGCTCATGATAAATATCAACCCGCCAGGGTCGATGATTAGATTGCTGGTCTGTGGCGGCGCTGGCTTTATTGGGACGAATTTTGTGTATTATATGCTGGAAAAATATCCGGCTATAGTACTGGTTGTCTACGATAAACTCACCTATGCGGGCAATATCGACAATTTTGCTGCCCTGGTGCAAGATACACGCTATCATTTTGTGCAGGGCGACATTACTGATCTGAGCCATGTCGAGCAAGTCATCGCCGAGCACAACATCACGCATCTCATCAACTTCGCGGCAGAGACGCACGTAGATCGCTCCATTCATGGTAGCGTCCAAGAATTTGTCCTGACCAACACCCTGGGCGTGCAGATGCTGCTTGAGGCGGTCCGGCTACACGCTATCGAGAAGTTTATACACGTCTCGACCGATGAGGTCTATGGATCGCTTCAACTTGATGATACACATAAATTTACAGAGGACTCTCCCATCCAGCCCAATACTCCGTACGCGGCGGCCAAAGCTGGCGGAGATGTGATGTGTCGCGCCTATTGGAAGACGCATCATGTGCCAGTGATCGTCACACACTGCTCAAACAATTATGGACCCTATCAATTCCCCGAAAAACTGATCCCCTTCTTCATCTCCAAGCTTCTCCGAGGCGAAAAAGTGCCCATCTACGGCGACGGGCAGAATATACGCGACTGGGTGCATGTCCATGACCATATCACCGCGCTCGATCTTCTGCTACAAAGCGGCCAGCCTGGCACCGTCTATAACATCGGAGCCGATAACGAACGGAGCAATCTGGAGATTACCACAAAGCTTCTGGCTCTCTTCCATCTGGACGCAGAGCGGATTGAATATGTCACTGATCGCCCGGGCCACGATCGGCGCTACGCGATAGATGCCACCAAATTGCTGCAACTGGGCTGGCGGCCAGCCTATCCACGCGCACGCTTTGAGCAGGGATTGCAACAGACCATTACCTGGTACCAGGACCATCATGCGTGGCTGGAACACATCTGGCAACGCCAACCGTCTGACATGAACAGCTTCCAATCTCACCTATCTCACTCGGATGCCCCAAAGAGAGCAAGCCAGCCGACGTAGCGGCGCGGCTCCGCCGTGCTGTCACTGCACGCACGAAAACGTTCCCACCTGCATCTGAAAGCAACGCAAACGAGATGATTCGCTGTGGAAAGATCTCGCAATGGAACCTCATGAGGAGCGTGTTCGGACGAGTCACAGACAGCACGCCGGAGCCGCGCCGCTACGGTCACCCTCACAGCGTAGCATTGGCGCAGTGAGCGAAAAGATATTTTACGTTAGCACGTGCCGTTGGTACAATACCAGTTCCAGACATTGACAGTTTCTGAAGATCCCTCATCACTGATGATGTAGTTATGCCCGACGTTTTTGACGATGCCGGGATTTTTGGGAGCATACAGAGTTACAAAGGGAAAGTCGGTCAGGTAGATCTTGTGGATCTGGTTGAACACGGCCTGGCGCGCTGCCGGATCGGCTGTGCTTTCCTCGTGTGAGAAGAGTTTGTCCATCGCGGGATTGCAGTAGAAGGTCGTATTACCGCCGCTGTAATTATTGGCGGCATTTGGTCTCTGATCGCAAGCGGCTATTGAGTTGTCATCGGCGTCGTAGCCAAAGGATTGCTGATACTCGGCCAGATCATATTTTCCCACTACTCCCTGTGGCAAGATTGAGCTGAAAAAGGTGCTGGCGGGATAATTGGTGATATCAATTTTGATGCCAATGTTTTTCAGATCGTTTTGAATAATATCTTCATCCTCTGCCCGCCACTGATTATTTGCCGTGGTCGAATACTGAAATTCGAGTCTTTTCCCATTTTTGGAGAAGACGCCATCAGATCCAAGTGTATAGCCAGCGCTCTGAAGCAATTTTTTGGCTGCCGTGGGATTATATTTGGGGCAGACGACATCGGCTTGATAGCCAGGATGGTAAGAACTGGGGTGATCGGTACATAATGGCGTTGCCTGTCCCTGACGTGCGGTCTTGATCAGTTGTGGATAGTCAATCGCTTGTGAGATGGCCTGACGGACGGCTACGTCTTGCAGGACTGGGTTCTTCAAATTAAAGTAGATGGATTCAAAGCTGGATGCCGCGGGGGCGGTGGTGAGCTTGTAGTTCGCAAGTTTCTGGTAGGTCGATGTTTTCGTGACGTCGAGTGCCCAGGCAGATGTTACCGCACCGGCTTGCACGTCCTTCAGGATTGTGTTCTGGTCAGCAGTGATGCGAAAGACTATCTTATCCAGATAGGGGAGTCCTTGCGCAGCCTGATAGTAATAGGGATTACGCGATACCGTATAGGATACGCCTGGCTTGCTTTCCGTCATGGTAAACGGTCCACTGGTGGCGGTAGGATGAAGGTTCTGCGAAGATTTCAGGATGTCGGCGACGTTGATTTTGCTGAAAATATGTTCTGGCATGGGAGCCAGACCTCCCTCAGTCCAGGACGCGACAAATGGTTCATATCCCTGCGATAGGTGGAAGGTGATCGAGAGGCCGTCGCTGGACACATCCGCCGATTTAATCAGGTTCAAGCCGGAAGTTGTATTCGCGCCAAACTTGGGATTATCCCACGTCTTCCAGGTATAATCGATATCTTTGGCTGTCAGAGGTTGCCCATCGGACCACTTCAGGCCTGGTTTCAGCTTAAATGTCCATGTTTTGAGGTCTGCTGAGATATCTCCGTTGGTTGATGTCGGTACTTCGGCGGCCAGACCTGGCTTGATCGTTCCATCAGGACTCCCTAAGAAAAGTGGCGTCCAGATAGTTTCGTCGACGAGCACAGAAAATGTTTCACCTGATCCATTGGGAATCAGCGAATCGGGCTCCTCATATAGGTCATCGATCCAGGTGCCACCTTTGACGGGTTTTGTGTTGCTTTGAGTTGTTGCGGGTGTTCCCGCAGGGCCACAGGCGCTCAATAACAGGGATAGTATCCCGATGAACGATACTACGATCAATAGTGTGCTACCAGATTTCTTGTGCATGGATCCCTCCAAAACAGTCATGGATTGCAACATCACCAAAAATAAATACTGCCTGCCTCTTGATATGATCTTCCCGTTTCCCATGTTTTCCGTGAAGATTCCTTATCCAGTGCAGGAGAGATATACTTGTGCGATAATCACCATCGATATATCAGCGAGACATAGCTACTTATACTATTACGCTCCTTCCAGCATGCATCTCACACAATTCTTGTCAGTTTTCTAAAAAAGAGAGAGCCTTCTCATTTTGATGGCTGAGAAGGCTCTCTCTTTATCTGATTTGTGCTGAAGCGGGTCGATTATAGATAGTGTTGCTATGCACTCAGATTATAGATTTGCGTGAATTTGTTGGTCAGATAGTCAACCAGATGTTGGGAATCTGCTTCCGAACCGGTCACGCGTTTGATTGTCTCTTCTGGTTGATACATCGCGCCGAGAGAATATAGATTTTCCTGTAGCCAAGTGAGAAGGAAACGTGTATCTCCCTGGGCCAGACGCTCATCCAGATCGGGGAAGCGTTGCTGGAGTGTGTGGAAGATCTGGGCGGCATAGAGATTTCCCAATGTATAGCTCGGGAAGTAGCCGAAACCAGAGGACCAATGCATATCCTGCAAGATGCCTACACTATCATTGTCAGGCTCGATCCCGAGATATGAGCGATATTTGGCGTTCCACAGCCCCGGGAGCGACTCGACGGCAATATCCCCGTTGATCAGAGCCTGTTCTATCTCGAAGCGAATGATGATATGCAGATTATACGTGACCTCGTCGGCTTCTACGCGGATCAGACTGGGCTGTACTTTATTCAATGCGCGTACATAGGACTTGATGTCGACGTCTTTGAATTGCTGCGGGAACATTTTCTGAAGCGCTGCATATTTGCCCTGCCAGAATGGCAGAGAACGTCCGATGGCGTTTTCCCACAGGCGTGATTGCGATTCATGGACGCCCATGGAGACACCGCTCGCCAGAGGAGTGCGTATGAACGCCTGACTCTGTCCCTGTTCATAGAGCCCATGTCCACCTTCATGCAGAGCAGCCATCATTGCCATCTGGATAAATTGCTCATTGTAGCGAAGTGTTAGCCGCACATCGTCTGGAGAGCCAAAGCTGGCGGTAAATGGATGTACAGAGCGTGCGATAGCTCCATGCTTGAAGTCGTATCCAATATGTTGTAAGAGCTGTTCACAGATAGCTTGTTGCTTGTCCACAGGAAATGTTTGCAGAAGGAATGAGTTATCGATACTTTGTCCGCTGGCCTGGATACGTTGCAGCAGGCTGGTGCTGACTTCACGAATCGGTGCGAAAAGCCGCTCAATTTGTGAAACGGTAATGCCGGGATCGCTGACATCCAGCAGTGCATCATAGCGTGTCTCGCGGAAGCCAACGCGTTCAGCAACCTCGCGCTGAAATTGTACCGTACGCTGTAGCCAGGGAGCGAAACTGGCAAAGTCGTTCTCGGTGCGAGCCCTGGCCCAGGCTTCGACACTACTCACGCCGACACGCTCTATCTCTTCAACCAGATCGCGAGGAAGTTTTGTTGCTCGATCATAGGCATGTTGTGTCCAGCGGACCAATCCTCGATCGGCATCGGTGAAAGAAGCCCCATCAACGACATCACCCAGCTCTTTCAATAAATCGCCCAGCCGTGGTGCCGTCCAATATTCATGAATGATCCCCTGCAGCGTTGCCACCTGATAGCTACGGACTCCGTTAGCTCCAGCAGGTATAGCCGTTTGCTGATCCCAGCGGCTGAGACTGGCAGTCGCTTCGAGGTCCGAAATGGTATTAAGTTTCTGTACGAGCTCATCAATGCGGCTATCTTTCCGCGTAAAACCCGGAGCTTGCCTCTGCTCTTGACTGATCGTTTCCACGTTCTCCCCTTCTTTTTGCATGTTTGATACTATGTAGATCGCAGCGCGCTCATATGTGCTTCTCACAAATTGTATCATATCTCCTGGATAGCCCCTGCACGCCACGAGGCAAACGCTCACCAACGCAGTGCTCTGCTCACGGTCATCGCGCCTCGTTTGCAGAGAAGATCTGTCTCCAAAACAGATCCGGAAGGCGATGGGGTGACAAGCCAGCAGACGTAGCGGCGCGGCTCCGCCGTGCTGTCACTGGACGCACGACACCGTCCCATCTGTATCTGGAAGCAACGCCGACGAGACAATTCAGAGTGGGAAGATCTCGTAATGGAACCTCATGTGGAGCGTGGTCGTACGAGTCACAGACAGCACGGCGGAGCCGCGCCGCTACGTCTGCTGGCTTGATCTCTTTGGGGAAGACGATTATCCTCCGCTTCACAGTATTGGACGCTTAGCGCACCTTAGGGTCTACTGGACATCGTGCGCTAAGTGTCCGCATCTGCTAGCTTTTGGCGCGAGGATCGAATGCATCACGCAAGCCATCGCCAATAAAGGAGATTGCCAGCACGATCAGGGTGAGGATAATGGTTGGGAACAAGGTATCCCAGGGATAGAGATCGAGCAGGTCGATGCCGTCATTAATCATCAGGCCGAGGCTGGAGCCGGGATGGACTACTCCGAGTCCGAGTAGGCTCAGGGTTGCCTCGCCGATAATTGTGCCTGCGATATTCATGGTCGATGTCACGATGACGATGTTGATCAGGTTGGGCACGATATGCTTGCGCATGATGGTAGAATCTTTCGTTCCCATGGTCCTGGATGCCTCGATAAATTGCTCGTTTTTGAGCTGAAGCGTTTGACCGCGTACATACCGTGCCATGAGCGGCCATGTGACTGTTGCCAGGGCCAGCGAGACGATGACCAGGGATGCATTTCCGTTGCCCAGAAAGCCTCCAATCAGCGGCCATTTTGAGAAATAGTCATTGGCGTTCTGTCCAAAGATACCGGTGAGTAGGATCGCGAAGAGTAAGCCCGGAAAGGCAAAGACAAGATCGGTAAAGCGTGCCAGCAACATGTCGATCCAGCCACCATAATAGCCTGCCATCACACCAATTGTAACGCCAAGGCCAACATCAACGACCTCGACCAGGAGTGCTACCGTAATCGAGATCAGTAGACCTTGCATCAGGCGAGCCAACATATCCTCGCCGAGTGAATCGGTTCCCAGAAGATACTGAGCTGATGGCCCCTCGTTGACCTTACTGAGTTCCTGGTGGTCGTAGCGGTGGTAGACCTCCGGACCAATCTTTCCTTGCAGGTCGCTGTCATAGATGCCACCAATATGCTGATAGATTGGGGGTACGACAAATGTGAGTAGGACGAGAAATACCATAAAATAGACGCTGATCATCGCACGCTTATCACGTTTAAAATGCTGCATAGCCGCCCGCGTGGGGCCTGGATGCTTCTTTTTGTCTTTGAGCAGTTCCTCTGGTGACAGGCTCTTTGGCAATACTGTTGCATCGGCCGTTGGCTCCTCGTGAAATTCGGGTGCGTCGAGGATCTCCTGTCCCACAATCTGGGCTGCTGATGTCGGGCCGTCGGCCGGGATCAGGTATGGCGATGGATGCGCTCCATCTTGTGGAGCCGTTGTGTTACTTGCCAGGATGGAAGCGTCTGACGGAGCTTTTGGGAACTCCTTCTCATTCTTCTCCATCTTCAGTCCTCCTCTGTACTAGTGGGGATACATACATATTTCATCGTTATTCGGTCGTGATACGTGGATCAACGACGCTGTAGAGAACGTCGGAGATCAGGTTACCAATCACTACAGCCACGGCGACCATGATGGTGGTGGCTTGAATGACTGGATAGTTGCGTTGAAATACTGCCTGGATCGTAATGTTGGCGATGCCCGGGATGTTGAAAATACTCTCGATAATGAATGAACCGCTGACGAGCGATGCGAAAAGGAGTCCGATAACGGTAATCAGCGGAATGATCGCATTGCGTAGTGCATGGCGGTAGATGACAGCTCTCTCAGGCAATCCTTTGGCTCGTGCGGTGCGTACATAGTCTTGCCGGAGCACCTCAAGCATCGTTGTGCGTGTCAGGCGTGCGAAATAGGCGTAGCCGGCGATTGCGAAGGTAATGGTAGGAACTATCTTATATTGTATGTCGGTCCAGGTATATTGCCAGGGATCGCCCCAGCCGCTGACAGGCCATCCTATGCCGGTCTTGTCCAGGAGAAGGATCAGTAACTGCACGAAGACTGCGAAGACAAAGAGGGGAAGCGCATAGAGGACTAATGCGATGCCCATGTTAAGCGTATCGACCCAGGTATTGGCTCTGAGCGCCGAAAGGATACCGACCGGAATGCCCGCGATCAGGGTGACGATCGTGCCCCAGAGGGTAAGCTCGGCGGTGATGGGAACGCCATCCTTGAGGATATCCCAGACGGGACGCTGCTGCGGATGGAAGGCGGTGCCCAGGTTTAAGTGGATGAGTTGGACGACATAATTGAAGTACTGCTGATACCAGGGTAGGTCAAATCCGTATTGATGACGCAACCTGGCATAGATTTCCGGAGTAAAATGTTGCCCAAGCGATTCCCTGACGGGATCACTGGGGGCAAGATAACCAAGAATAAAAGTAATAAAGGTAACGCAGATCAGGATAAAAATTAACCCGATGAAGCGTTTGACTAGAAATCGCGTCATAAAGTGATCCTTTGTCATGTGCAAAATGCTCTCGCAGGAGGAGAGCAGGTCGACAATGCGTCATCCTCTGTCTCCTCCCGTTCAAGCATAATGGGTCTGTTCGTCTTATTTCCCGACATGTGTCATGAGACCTTGCAGTATGAGAGATGGAAACTATCCCATTTCTCACCTGCATGCCAGGAAAGATGCAACGTTCTTTACTTGATAAAGTAGACGTTTGCCCAGTCATCGGTTGCCATGCTTCCCAGCGGATAGAGCTTCCAACCTTTTAACTTGGGATTGACAAGGTAACTATAGGACGATTGATAGGTAGTAATGTAAGGAACATCATCGATCAGTTTCTGCTCAACCTCTTGATACAACTTCAAGCGAGCGGTTGGGTCCTGCGTGGTGTCTGCCTGCGCCATTTGATCCTGGACCGCTTGCTGAGCCGCGGCATCGGTAGAATTGTTCTGACCGTAGTTAAAGGAGTTTTGTTGCGCTCCCTTACCAAAGAAGAGGGTTGTGAAGTCCTGAGGATCGAGGTAGTCAGCACCCCAGTTGCCATAGAACATTTGCAGTGTAGGCTTGCCAATGGTAGCAAATTCCTGAGTAATCAGGTCACTGGGCTGAACACCAACCAGTTTGACGTTAAAACCCAGCACTTGTTTCCATTCGTTGGCGACGGCTGTCATGGTATTTGCACCAGCTTTGTAGCTGTTGTCATACGATAGAGAGATCGTTGGGAGCTTGCTGGCGTTGGCATAACCCTCTTCAGTTAATCCCTCCTGGAACAGGGCCTTGGCTTTGGCCTGATCGCCAGCCGTAGTGGTCACGCCGGCCGGACCTTTCAGATCTTTGTTGTAGCCAGGGATACCATTAAGAATGATATGGTAACTTGGCGTCACAATGCCTTTTCCAAGGATACTGTTGATGATCAGGTCTTTATTCAATGCTAATTCTAATGCCTGGCGGATCTTAATATTATCCAATGGCTTGACCAGATAGTTCATACCGATGTAGCGCATCGCCAGCGCACTTGATGTCTGATAGCCAGGCTTGTTCTTATTTGCGGGGGTATCGGCTGGTGGTACAGGTGCCAGATCGAATTGACCAGCTAGCATGGATTTGAAGGTGGCATCACGATCGGATGTGATTGTCTCGTCAATCTCTGTGATCTTTGGCTTCGTGCCATAGTAATTAGGATTTGGGACGAGAACAAGCCCTGTAGTGTGACTGTAACTCTTGACTTTGAATGGGCCATCGCCGGCTCCCTCTTGCATATGGTCAACCCAGCTGGCGCCATATTTGGTGATCAACTTTTTGTTGACTGCATAAGAGGTCGAATAGTTCATCGCCGATAAGAAATAGGCTGCTGGCTTGCTGATCGTGATTACAAGCGTATTGGCATCTTTGACCACGATACTATCACCAATGAGCGTCTTGACCTTACCGCTGGCAAACTTATCGGAGTCCTTGATCAGGCCGAGATAGCTACCGCCTACCGGTGATTTTGTGGCTGGATCGAGTGCCCGATTGATGCTATAGGCGAAATCGTTGGCATCTAATGGAGAGCCATCGCTGAATTTCAGGTTTTTGCGGAGATTGAATGTATAAGTCAGCCCATCGGATGAGATTTGATGACTCAGGGCTGCTTGATCATGGATTGCTCCTTGATCGTCTGCTTCTACCAGGCCTGTAAAGATGATATTGGTCGGTTCTCCCAGACCACCTGCTGTGAGGGCTGGATCAAGTGAGTCGAAGTCACCACCGATGACTGGTTCACGTAGAACCTGCTTCGATGCTAGTTCCGGGGTGCTCGTCGTGCTGCTTGCATTGCCACAGGCCGAGAGCATGATGGCTAACACACATAAAATACTCGCCACAGTAACGAGTCCGCTTTTGCTATGGATTTGGCGCATGACGCCTCCTTCATTGTAAAAATAAAGTAGTCAGATGCTTATATTGTAATATACGCATGGTTTAGCCTTAGTCTCACATAAAATTGTTGTTTTTTGTATGAAACAAAATATTCTTGTCTATTCTGGCAATATTTCTTCTATTTAATCAGGCTTTAAAAATAAAATGAAGGCACGTAGTATTTATAAATAGCACAATTAGTATGGCAGTAGCGTTTTTATGCTGCGAGATTATTTATCGTAATCTTTAGTATTAATAAATTTATCGTTAAATCCGGCGAAATTCGCCCAAATAACCTTGACAATGCCAGCTTGTTCCGGCTATACTCTGAACAGCGAACTGGTCATAACCAGTTGTGACCAGATGTCTGGCTACGATGGAGGTAGATGTGATTTCACGCGAGTTAGCGACTCCTCTCTATCAACAGATTGAAAACTATTTGCTGAATGAGATTACGACCGGCGCTCTGGTTGCTCATAGTCGCCTGCCATCGGAGCGCGATCTGGTCAAAAAGTGGGAGGTGAGTCGGATTACGGTGCGACAGGCTCTCAATGATCTTGTTTTGCGCGGCTACCTTTATACGGTGCCGGGCAAGGGATTTTTTGTGGCCGATCAGCATGAGCAGCCTAACGAGTTCGCTGCGCTTTTGAGTTTTTCTCGCGGAGCACGCGAACGCAAGCAGGTGCCACGTAGCCGTGTCCTCTCTGCGCGCATTATGCCAGCGTCTCCCTCCTTGATGCAGCAGCTTGCTACCAGCGGTGAGGTTGTGGAACTTGTCCGCCTGAGATATCTGGATGATGTGCCTGTAGGTATTCTCTATAACTGGTTACCGCATGCCCTGTGTCCGGATATTCTTGCTCAGGATTTCACGACTGTATCGCTTTATAGTGAGCTGCAAGATCGGTATGGTTGTGCCTTAGCCGGTGCCAGAATGAAGATCAGCGCCCGTATTGCTAGCGCGGAAGAGTTTGAAATGCTTGAGTTATCAGAGCCGGGAGTCGTTCTGACGGTTGATCAGGTGACATACGATAATGAACGTCAGCCGCTTGAAGTCTCCTTTGGAGTATTTCATCCGCAGCGCTATCCGCTCAGTGTCATTCAGGGAACCTGAGAAGAGCTATATCATCTCTCAAAAAGAATAGACGCCTTCAGCCACTCCAGAATGTTAATGGTCTGACTAGATCATGTCAGGACATTCTGTTGTTATGCCTATTTTCCTGACGTACCTGCATTTTGATGCTTTTAGCCAATCAGACAAAGTTGTCGCGTAGGAGTCTCTTCCTACCTACAAGGAGGTATCATGGTTCGTCGCAAAGCACGCCTGAGTGCATTGCTCTTAACGTTCGTCTGTCTGCTCTCCACGGTGTTAGCCGCCTGTGGAGGCGCATCCAGCAGCGCATCCAAGAACAGCCCATTGATCGTAGATACCGGACCTACCGGAGATTTTACGCTCAACTTTAACCCCTTTTCCTCATCCGCGCTGGCCGCCACCGACGGCTCAATCTATGAGCCGCTTCAGTTTACCAATGTCTTTACTGGAGCTGTCTCTCCCTGGCTGGCCACGAGTAGCAAGATGTCTGACGACTCCAAAAGCATCACCTATACGCTTGATCCAGCTGCGAAGTGGTCCGATGGCAAGGCATTGACCTCCAGCGATGTGACTTTTACTTTTAATCTGATGCATAAGTATCCAGGACTCGATACCAACGGCATCTGGGCCTATCTGAAGAGCGTCGCAGCGCCTGATGCGCAGACAGTCGTGTTTACCTTTAACCAACCCGACTCCACCCAGAACTTTTATATCGCCACCAAGACCTACATCGTGCCCGAGCATATCTGGTCGAGCGTCAGCGATCCTGTGAAATTTGCCAATCCGAATCCTGTTGGCTCTGGTCCCTTCAAATATAAATCGTTTTCGAGTCAGAATGTCACGGTCGTCAAAAACACATCCTACTGGCAGCCTGGTAAACCGGCCGTCAATGAAGTGCAATTTCCAGCCTCGAACGATAATGCGGGCATCGAGCTACGGCTCTATAGCAACAAGGTTGATTGGACCGGCATCCCGGCCAATAATGTGCAGAAGCTCTTTGTCGATCGTGACTCGACGCATCATCACTACTGGTTCCAACCTGTCGACTTTACCATGTTCCAATTAAACCTGACAAAAGCGCCCTTTAACCAGTTAGCCGTACGTCAGGCCATCAGCGCAGCCCTTGATCGCACCAAGATGTCCAATGTCGCTGAACAAGGCTATGAACCAGTGGCACATCCAACCGGCATCATTCCCTCGCAGCAAGCCAAGAACCTGAACGCGGCATATGCGGATAGCGCGTTCAAAGTAGATACAAATAAGGCTGCCAGTCTGTTGGAGAGCGCGGGCTTTACGAAGGGCTCTGATGGCATCTACGTTGGGAAAGATGGCAAAAAGCTGAGCTTCCAGATCGATGTTCCATCCGGTTTTAGCGACTGGGTTGCTCTTGTGCAGATTGCCGTGCAGAACCTGAAGAGCGCAGGCATCAATGCCAGCACCAACTCCATCGGTCTGGGCGATTATCAATCCCGGCAGTCAACGGGTCAGTTTGACGTCACCATCACAGGTGCGGCCCAGGGTCCAAGTCCATTCTACGCCTACAATGCCCTGCTCAACAGCGCCAATACGGCACCAATTGGTCAGGCTGCGACGACCAACTATTCGCGTTGGAAGGATGCAACAACGGACACGTTACTCAAGCAATATTCCACCACCACCGATGCCGCTACGCAGAAGCAAGCGATGGATGGTCTTCAGAAGATTATGGTGGAGCAACTGCCAGTTATCCCTCTGCTCTATGATGTGACATGGTCGGAGTACAACACGACGAAATATACCGGCTGGCCTGATCCTAAAAATCCTTATGCCTCACCCGGTAACTACTTCAATCCAGATCTTGCCTATGTCCTACTGCATCTAAAGGTAGCGTAATGCTCTGTCGATGGTCATTGCGACCTGTTCATAGAAGGAAGCCTTTCCCTGAAAGAGATCAAGCAAGCAGACGTAGCGGCGCGGCTCCGCCGTGCTGTCTGTGAATTGTACGAAGCGGCTTGGGTGCGGCTCTCAAGGGAAGGCTGTCTCAATGGAACCTCATTGGGGAACGTTGTCGTACGAGCTACAGACAGCACGGCGGAGCCGCGCCGCTGCATTGGGTCGTGATGATCCTGACAGAGTTGTCCTGGATGGAAGGAGTCAAGTAGATGTTGCATTTACTCAGACGCATTGGTTTTTATCTGATCTCGTTGTGGGCATCGATCACCTTGAATTTTTTCTTGCCGCGTTTGGCTCCCGGTGATCCTGCCATGATCTATATCGCCCGCTTTCATGGTCGTGTGCAACCGCAGGCATTACAAGCGCTGCGCATCCAGTTTGGTGTTACCAATGATCCTTTGTGGGTGCAATATATTCAATATATCAATAACCTGATCCACGGGAATCTGGGTCTCTCGATCTCCTACTTTCCCACGCCCGTGAGCACCATCATTGCGCAGAATATGCCCTGGACCTTATTGCTTTCGGGCGTCTCGGTAGTGATCAGCTTTGTGCTGGGAACCTTGCTGGGCATCATTGCGGCCTGGCGACGTGGTGGCGTCTTTGATACTGTCTTCTCGCCCTTGATGACGCTGTTTTCGTCGATTCCCTATTTCTGGCTGGCATTGATACTGCTCTACATCCTGGGATTCGTCTATCCGATCTTCCCGCTCAATGGTGGCTATGATCCCTCGACGAATCCTGGTTGGAACGCAGATTTTATTGGAGATGCTATCTATCACAGCATCCTGCCTGCCTTTACCATTGTTATCTCGTCGATCTCGGGCTGGATGCTGGGGATGCGCAATATGATGATTACGACGATGGCGGAAGATTATGTGTTGATGGGCGAAGCGAAGGGCCTCTCGCAATGGAGAGTCATGTTCTCGTATGCGACGCGTAATGCTATCTTGCCCAATATTGCGAGCTTTGCGCTGGCGTTGGGATTTGTCATCAGTGGTCAGCTGCTCACGGAGGTTGTTTTCTCGTATCCGGGCATTGGCTATGCGCTGCTCAAGGCGGTGCAGGAGGCGGATTATGCCTTGATGCAAGGTATCTTCTTATTGATCACGGTTGCAGTCCTGATAGCAAACCTGCTGGCGGATCTGCTCTATGTCCTGCTCGATCCTCGTACACGGCAGCAAAGGAGTTAAATGTCTTATGAGTCAATCGTCTACTCCTCAAGAACCTCTCGACAATCATAATCTGCCGGAAATCGATCAGGAGTCGCAGGCCAGTATTGAGGCTACCTCTGTCAGTGGCCTGACCGGAGCGGGCCTGGCGCTTCCGCTGCCAGAGGCTGCTCCTCAAGGAGGTCTTGGTAGAGCCTGGCACCTGATTGCGCATAATAAAAAGGTGTTGATCGGCGTAATTATCCTCGTATTTTTTGTGTTGATAGCTATCTTTGGTCCCCTGCTGGTCCACGGAGACCCCAACGCGGTAACCGAGGCGCTGGCGGAGAATCCTTCGGCTTCTCACTGGCTGGGCACTACCGATGAGGGACAGGATGTACTGGCTCAACTGGTGGTGGGGACACGCGCTTCGATCTTCTGGGGCCTGTTCACTGGCGTGATGGTGACGGCTCTCTCGATTGTTGTGGGACTGGTCGGTGGTTATGCAGGTGGGGCAGTCGATGAGGTGTTTTCGTTGGTGAGCAACGTCTTCCTGATTCTTCCCGCGCTTCCGCTGGCGATTATTATGGCCGCCTACTTTCCGGTCAAAGGCGACTGGACGGTGGCATTTGTGATCACGATTACCAGCTGGTCGTGGCAGGCGCGTGTCCTGCGTGCTCAGACGCTGACCATGCGCAATCGGGACTTTGTAAGTGCGGCTCGTACCTCTGGAGAGTCCGGCTGGCGGATCGTCTTTTACGAGATCCTACCCAACGAACTTGCGCTGATCGTTGCGGGCTTTATCGGCACCGTGATCTATGTCATTCTGGCGGCCGCCGGCCTTGAGTTTCTTGGCCTGGGAAATAGCTCAAGTGTCAGTTGGGGGAGTATGTTCTACTGGGCGCAAAATCGAGGAGCGCTGGTCGAAGGTATCTGGTGGTGGTTTCTGCCGCCTGGACTTAGCATCGCTCTGTTGGGTGTCGCGCTGGCCTTGATCAACTTTGGTATCGATGAGATCTCCAATCCCCGCTTACAAATCAAGCAGCGTAAGCCTGAGATGCTTGCGACGGTTGTTTCTTCGGTTCAGAATATCAACGCTGACAAGAAGCTCAGCACAGAGTCATAACGTGAAGGCTGCTATGCCTTTAGAAAGAGAAAGATAAGATTATGGCACGGATTAAAATGGCCTATATCGGTGGTGGCAGCTCACGCGGAGCTGGCACGATGGCTTCAATGATTCATCAGGGAGAAAACTTTAATGGTTCCGAGGTTGTCTTGATCGATCTCGATCAAGAACGCCTCAACGTGGTGCAGAAACTGGCGCAGAAGATGGCTCGTGTCAGAGGATTGGATATCACTATCTCGGCCACGACGGATCGACGTGAGGGCTTGCAAGATTGTGATGCTGTGCTGACGAGTTATCGTCCAGGCGGATTTGAGGCACGCTATCTCGACGAGAGTATTCCACTCAAGCATGGCGTGATTGGCCAGGAGACGCAAGGACCGGGTGGCTTCTTTATGGCTTTGCGCTCCATTCACGTGATCAAGGGCATCATCGAAGACATGGAGGCTGTCATCCCCAATGCGCGACTCTTTAATTACACCAATCCCATTAACCTTGTGACGGAGGCAGTCACTCATCATTCAAACATCCCGGCCTACTCGTTCTGCGAGGGACCGATGATCTTTAATCCCGAATACGCGGAGATGATTGGACTCGATCCCTCTAAACTGGATGCCGTCTCGGTCGGATTGAATCATGGCTCCTGGAGCATCAGGCATCTCTACGACGGACAGGATTTTATCCCCTTGCTGAGGGAGGGTTATGAGCGTCTGGCGCGAGCAGGTCAGACTCCTCGTTCAAAGCTGCGTATGTTAAAGCTTGCGGCCGAGATGGGCTCCCTACCGAGTCAATACTTCCAATACTACTACTATAAAGAAGAGATTCTGGCTGAACTTCAGGCCAAGCCGACGACGCGCTCGCAGGATATCATGGCCAAGGTGCCTGATTATTGGCAGCATTATTATGAGCAGGCGGAAAGCGATAATCCAGAATTGAACCCCGAGTACTCGCGTGGTGGCATCCACGAGTTGGAGCTGGCTATCGATGTGATGGATGCGATCTATAATCGCCGTCAGGAGGTCTGGTATGTCAATGTGCCCAACAGAGGCGCACTGGCCGACTTCCCCGCTGATCTGGTGGTTGAGATGCCTGGCTATGTCGATCATAGTGGGATTACGCCTCTCGTGCAGGGACATTTACCAGCTCAGGTCCGTGGTCTCGTCAAGATGCTAGGTGAGTATCAGGCACTTACCGCCGAGGCGGCCTGGAGCGGCACGCGGATCGACGCTATTCGTGCCCTGGCAAGTAATCCGCTGGTTTTCTCATGGGAGAAGGCCGAGGCGATCTATGATGAGATGGCAGCTGCTCATCGGGCTTATCTGCCTGAGCGTTTGTTAAAATAACATAGAAAGCATAAACGAATGAGTATACGCTTGATTGTTACAGAAGATCATCAGGAGATGAGTCGGGTCGCCGCCCGACTCATCTCCGACGTCATTAATGAGCGTCCATCCCTTTCCGTTGTGGTCGCGACAGGCAACACGCCTCTGCAAACGTATCGAGAACTGGCGAGCTTACGCGCACAGGGATTAGTTGATGCGAGTCAGCTACGCCCCTTTCAACTGGATGAGTATAAAGGTGTCCCGTCAGGAGATCCGCGCTCGCTGTTTGACTGGAGTCGGAAAGCTTTTCTTGATCCTCTGGGATTATCCTGGGAGCGTATCACGCGCCTGTCCAGCGAGATGGATGACGCTGTGGCCGCTTGCCGGAAGTACGATGAGGCAGTCATGGCCGCCGGAGGATTCGATCTATCGATTCTGGGCCTGGGACCTAATGGACATCTTGGCTTTAATGAACCGCCATCGCAAGCGACCGATCCGACGCGTCAGGTCAAGCTGACACCGGCCTCAATCGTGAGCAATGCGGTCTACTGGGGCGAGGGCAATGTGCCAGCAGAAGCACTGACCTGTGGCATGAATCATCTTCTCGCCGCGCGTAAGACCTTACTTTTAGTCTCTGGTGCGCATAAACGTGAGATTCTCTGGAAAACGCTCAATGGATCGATCACACCTGATGTTCCTTCATCTTATCTTCAGCAAGCATCTGATGTGATCGTGATTACTGATAAGGCGGCGTGTCCCGATCGACTTGCTTATAGCCATGTTGTATGATGACATGAGTACGAGACTACATATCTGATGCGAGGAGAAGTTTATGTCATATGTCCTGGCTGTTGACGGCGGAAACACAAAAACGATTGCCCTGCTTGCCTCTCTGGATGGTACTATTCTGGGCTCCGGGCGCGGTGCTAGCGCTGATATTTATAACAGCTTTGATGCTGAGACCGGAGGTCTGTCTGATGTAGACTTTGCGCTGGCGAATATCGAATATGCGATCAGACAGGCGCTCCAGGCCGCGCACGTGGCACCAGATGAGATTGCGGCGAGTGTCTTTAATGTGGCTGGCGCTGATTGGCCGGAGGATATGACTCTGCTGCACGCTGCGATGCAATCTCGCAACTTTGGTCAGCGTATTCTGATACAAAATGATGCTCTGGGCATCTTGCATAGCGGTTCCCTCACGAACGTGGGAGTGTCGGTTGTGTGTGGAACCGGTGCCGCGACCGGCTCTCGTGGACCAGATGGACGTGTCTGGCATGCCAGCTTCTGGCTGCGTGTGGGCGGTGGTGTCCAACTTGGCGAGAAGGCGTTTGAAGCGATCCTGAACGCCGACCTGGGACTGGCGGAGCAGACCAGTCTGACGCCTCATCTGCTGGAAATGTTTCACAAAGAAACGGTCGAAGAGGTCCTACATCTGCTCATGTCTCGCGAGGCCCTGAAGAAAAGTCCCGTGCGCCTCGATGGGCTGACGCCGCTTCTACTCGACGAGGCTGAGCGGGGAGATCCGATCGCCCGCCAGATTGTCTGGGAACATGGCCAGGCATTGGGTGGATATGCTATCATCGCAGCCAGACGTGTCGGCATCGAACACACCGCCTTTAACCTGGTCCTGGCCGGAGGAGTCTTACGCCATGGCTCAAGCTTGCTGGCCGATGCCATTATCGCACGTGTGCGCGAAACTTCACCAGATATACAGGCTGTCAACTCCCCCTATGAGCCGATTATCGGAGTCCTCTTCTCTGCCCTTGAGATCGCTGGCGTCACCATCGATGCCGACGTCCGCGCAAGAATCAATGCCTCTCATCCAGGCGCGGCCCTCTTCGAAACCCGCACCCCAAAATAGTTACTGTCTAAATGACTTGACTGGTGATAATTGTTTGTGTATACTCTCTTTATGATTTCCGTCAGCCCCATCGCACAGAAATAATCTGGAGAGTGTTTATTCATGGACAAGCGCCTGCCATCGAAATGGCTTACGTTAATTGCTACCTGCATCGGCCTGCTGATGCTCTATATTGACCTGTTTATTGTGAACGTCGCTCTGCCGACGATTGGACATGATTTTCATGTTCCTCTTAGCACCATCTCGTGGACCATCTCAGGCTATGTGCTGATGATTGGTGTGTTGCCTATGGGTATTGGACGGCTCGGCGATATCTGGGGACAGCGGCGTGTGTATTTGACGGGATTAATCATCTTTGTGCTTGCATCGCTCTGTTGCGGACTGGCTCCGAACATTACCGCTTTAATCATCTTTCGCGTCGTTCAAGGGATTGGGGCTGCTATCATGACGCCTGGAACGCTGGCGCTCATCATCCGCTCATTTCCGCCCGAGGAGCATGGCCTGGCTATCGGCGTCTACGGTGGAGTTTCCGGACTGGGTCTGGTGGCTGGTCCGGTGCTCGGTGGACTGCTGGTGCATGGAGATAGCTGGCGCTGGATCTTTTTTGTTAATCTTCCCATTGGTATTGCGGCTATCATTCTCGCGCTCCTGTTCATCCCTGCCTCGCAGGAGGAGGGAGAAGCGATCCCTGTTGACTGGTGGGGCCTGCTACTACTCTCTGCCGGCTTGCTATTCCTGCTGTTTGGCCTGACACGTGCTGGCGATGAGGGTTGGCTGGATGCTGTTGTGATCGCATGTAGCTTGTTGGGGATTGTGCTTTTGGTCGCATTTGTCATGGTCGAAGGACGTGTGCCCTGGCCATTGATTGATCTCAGCCTGTTTCGCAATCTTCCCTTTGTCGTGGGATGTATCAGCTTCTTTCTCTTCTCGTCTGCGCTCTTTGGATCGCAGCCCTATTGGAGCCTGTTCATGCAAAATACGTGGGGATTATCTCCGTTGCAGGGTGGATTAGCTTTCTTACCAGCTACCGGATTAATTGCTGTCTTCACGCCCTTCTCCGGGATCATTGCACAGTGGGCAGGTACGCGGCTGTACCTCTTTCTGACCGGCGGATTACTCTTACTCGGACTTACCTTTCTCTTTGTGGGATTTGTCTTGACCCCTCAAAGCACCTACGTCACCGCACTACTGCCGATCTTTATCGTGCGTGGCTTTGCCATCCCGATCATCTCCTCCGGAGCAACGCTCGCTGTCGTGAGCGCAGTGTCGATCAAGCAGTCGGGATTGGCCTCCGGGACGCTGGGTATGGCTCGCAACGTTGGAACCGCTTTTGGGGTTGCCGTACTGAGTCAGGTCTACCTCTACCATGTCAATACAACACTGTCCTCGCTCCCTGCGACTATGCGTATTGCCGCCAGCCAATTCACGATCTCGGGATCAGGTGCGAGTCGTCTGGTGATCGAGGATGCTATCTATCAAGGCTTTAAGCTCACCACGCTGACATGTTTCGTACTGTGTGGCTGTGCGGCGCTTCTGGCTCTCTTCATGCGCCCACGACGACTCAAACAAGGTGCCGCCGAGACCGCCGAGACCGCCGCCACAGAAAATCCTGCATTATCCATGATAAGTGAGGGATAGGTACTTCATAATTACTCGTTCGATATTTCTACTATTCATCTCCTTGTATATGAATGTTATTCTATGGGAGAAAATGTTCATACTCTGCATTTAAAGAAGGGATGAAAATGAGATTCATCGAAACGCTGTTACTTGTGGCCAATATTCTCACCTTTGTGGTGTTTGTCGTGCCAGGACTGCGTGCTATACGCTGGACAGGATATATTGTCCTCATCACACTCGCTCTGGTCGTGATCCAGATTTTCGTAGAGGGAGCACGCTGGCAGATGGTTCCCGCCTATCTGCTCGCCGGACTTTTCCTGATCGTTTGGCTGGTGCAACGCGTTGCGCCAGCCGAGGGAGTCATCAAGCGATTCCTTGCCAATCGGGTGGTTGCGAGTGGTATGATTATCCTGTGCATCATGAGCCTGGCACTCTCGGCTGCTCTTCCTATAGTAATGCCGGTCTTTCATTTTCCTCATCCCAGTGGACCCTATCAGATTGGGACAGTGACCTATCATTGGGTGGATGCTGGTCGCAACGAGCTATTCAGTACCGATGCGCATGCCCATCGTGAACTGATGGCGCAGATATGGTATCCAGTCAAGGGAGATACCTCATCCGCACGTGCTCCCTATGTACAGGATGCGCATGCTCTTTCACCTGCCCTGGCGCGGTTGATCCGCCGTGCGCCAGGATTCACCTTCGATGCTCTTCAACTGGTCAGTACCGATGCTATCCCATCTGCACCGGTAGCACATGATAAACCTTCTTATCCAGTGCTGATTTTTTTGACCGGGCTAAATGGTTTTCGTCAGTCAAACACCTTTCAGACCGAGGAACTGGTCTCGCACGGCTACATCGTGGTCGGTATCGATCAGCCGTATGCTGCGGCAACGGTCGTGTTTCCCGATGGACACCAGATCATCGGATTGGCGGATGGCCAGATGCAACCGCTCATCCAGCAGAGTCTGAGTCCCGTTGCAGACGCACCAGTGCTGAATGGTCAGGTGCTCAAGAATGGGATTATCCCCTATTTCGCGCAAGATATCAGCTTCACTATCGATCAGCTTACCGCTCTCAACAAAGCCGACCCCAATGGTCTTCTGACCGGACGGTTTGACCTGCAACATGTCGGAGCGTTCGGGATGTCGCTGGGTGCGATGGCCATCGGTGAAGCGTGTCATCGCGATGCCCGTTTAAAGGCGTGCCTGATGATGGATGGCGCGATGCCTGCCGATGTTGTTCCATCGGGCTTGCAGCAACCTGCTATGTGGATAACCAGACCTGCAAGCTCTATGCAACGTGAAGGCTGGTTTGAGGGGGCGATTGAACAAACGCTCACTACGATGCAGACCGTCTTTAACAAAGAGTCTGCGGGAGACGGATACTATGTATCGATACCCGGCATGTTCCATGTCAATTTTACCGACTCGCCATACTTTAGCCCGCTATCATCGCAGGTTGGTTTAGCTGGACCAATCAATGCCCAGCGAGGGTTTGATATCGTCAATGCGTATTCGCTGGCGTTCTTCAACCAGCATTTAAGAGGGCAATCGGCCGCGCTCCTGGATGGTCCATCTAAACAGTACCCGGAAGTCCTCTTCTCTCAAAAGTAGCGTGATACAATGCGGGTGGAACTCTCTGTGTTTCCTGGACTCAAAGGAGCATTGAACTTATGTTGGCAATTACAAATGCGACCATTATTGATGGCACTGGTCATGATCCTCTGCCGAATGCGACTCTCTTGATCGATGCGGGACGTATCCGTGCGCTTGGGAATGATGTCGAGGTACCACGCGATGCGACAGTCATTGATGCCAGAGGTGGAAGTGTCCTGCCGGGACTCATCGACACGCATGTGCACTTCGTGGCTGAATTTCCTGATCTGCTGCAGGGACTATTGACGCCGCCCTCATTGCGTCTCTTTCAAGTCATTCCGCGCCTGAAGGCGACTCTGGATGCCGGTGTGACGACCGTGCGTGATGCTGGAGGTACGCCGGCTGGCGTGAAGACGGCTGTCGAGCGTGGCTTGATTGCGGGACCGCGCATGCAAGTGGCGGTTTCACTGATCAGTCAGACAGGCGGCCACGGTGATGGATGTTATCCTTGCGGGATCGATCTTGGTTTCTTTGGGGTCCACTTTCCCGACGTGCCTTCTGGCGTGGCGGATGGCGTCGATGAGATTCGTAAGGTGACGCGTGAAATGTTGCGGGCCGGGGCCGATTGGATTAAATTAGCGACCACGGGCGGCGTGCTCTCCACCGCTGATGCTCCCACTTCATCGCAATTGACTATTGAAGAGATTGAGACCGCCGTCTACGAAGCGGCTGCTCAGGAGAAGCGTGTGATGGCTCATGCCCAGGGCATGCAGGGAATTAAAAATGCCCTGCGAGCTGGTGTCGCCTCGATCGAGCACGGTATCTATCTGGACGACGAATCGATCGAGATGATGCTGAAAAACGATGTGTATCTTGTGCCAACATTGGTTGCTCCTCTCGCCGTCAACGAATACTCCCATGCTCACCCCGATCTGCTGCCTCCTGTGATGGCGGAGAAGTCTCTTGCCGTGACGGAAGATCATCAGAATAGCTTCCGACGTGCTGTGGAGGCTGGTGTCAGGGTTGCTATGGGGACCGATTCGGGCGTCGGCCGACATGGAGAAAATGGCCGCGAACTGGAACTGATGGTTCGTTACGGAATGACTCCTATGCAGTCGATCCAGGCCAGCACGCTAGAGGCCGCTCGGCTACTTCATCTGGACCAGCAACTCGGCTCGCTTGAGGTGGGTAAATTGGCTGATGTGATTGTGGTCGCGCATGATGTACTTGGTGATATCAGTAGTATCGTTGATCCGACGCACGTCAAGTTGGTGCTTAAAGGCGGCGAGATCGTGAAAAATTTGTGGCAGGAGGATTAGACTGGCATCTTTTCTTTGCCTGTCGGGTAATTGTTGAGTACATGTCGGAAATGTTGTAACAGATGTCTCCATTCATACTATTGCAGACGTGCTTTATAAGAATCTTTATTTGTACGTGGCGACTTGAAGAAAGGATATTGGACATGGCAACTCGCATTACTCCTCCTGAACTGGTAACCCAGAAACTACAGGCATTTGAACAGATCCAGACCGAATTTGAAACATGTTTTCTCTTTATTGTTAACGTACATGGGAAGCAGCGCTTTTCTGCCCTGACTGCCTCGGATGTTGTGCGCTACCTGCATTCGTTGTGGATGACGAATAAGCGGACCAGCCTGTTAAGCGTCTCAAAGTCTATCAAGACCTACGAAGGATTGCTCTGCCTGGATCTATTGCAGAGCTGGCAGCAGGAGGGTGATACGGCCAAGGTCGTCGACTTTCTCTATCGCAAACTGGATGGCATCTCTTGTGTGGAGATCACGCGGCAAATTCACGAGGCTGAGTCGCTGCATCTGACAGAGGTTCAGGTGCAACGTCTGCGCCATGGGCGAGAGGTATTGCTGAACCGCAGCATGAACCTGATGGTGATGCTTGATGCTCTCTTCGCGTTATCTGAAGAGGAGCTGGCAAAGGCCGTCCATGAAGCCTGCTCTCTCTATGGACACCTCCCTGAGCAGATTGAGCAACAGCGTACCGCGATGCAGAGCCCACTCTATGCCTATGTGCCTCATCAGATCCTGGCAGAGCGCAATATGCGGATCATGAACACTCTGGGCCAGGCGATTGTCTCCGATCCAGCCGATAAGCCATCGCAGCGCTCTGCCTGGATTCAAGATCCGCAGGTCGAGGCATCCGTCTGGGCAGAAACGGTCATCCCGGGCTATCAGAGTTTGAGCTAGCATATATACCTGGTATACCTGGTATACCCGAATATTCCAGCATGAGCTATCATCGTACAGTGATGCAATAAGCTTGCGATCACTGCCAAATGCAGTCTAGAGGAGTCAGGAAGCAAGATGAAGTTATTTCTTTCGACAGATTTTGAGGGCACAAGCGGGATCGTCGAGTGGGATCAGATTATGCGGGGGAGTGCTGAGTATGAGCAGGGACGTTATCTACTCACCAATGAGGTGAATGCTGTGATCCATGGTGCTCTGGAGGCTGGCGCGGATGCATTTGTGGTCAATGATTCTCATAGTACGATGCGCAATCTGCATCCCCAGGATCTTGCCGGGCGAGCGACGCTGATCACTGGCAAGCATAAGCCGATGTATATGATGGAGGGCCTGGATGCCAGCTTTGATGGCATTCTCTTTGTGAGCTATCATGGCTCGATTGGGGCGGAGCATGCCGTTCTCTCGCACACCTACAATCCGCGGGCCATCTGGGAGGTGCGCATCAACGACGAGATCGTTGGCGAGTCGGGGATCAATGCGCTGGTCGCTGCACATTATCAGGTCCCGATCATCTTTGTCAGTGGCGACGAGGCGACAGCCAGCGAAGCTGAGTCAATAGCTCCACAGGCCGAAAAGATAGTTGTCAAACAATCGCTGAATCGCTTTGCCGCCGTCCACCTGCATCCTGAAGTTGCCTGCGAGCTCTTGCAGTCTGGTGCCAGACGCGCTGTCGAAAAGATCGAGCATATGAGCCAGCCGGACTTCAAGCTTCCCGTCGAGTTGCAGATTACTTTCCTGGTGGCCGATATGGCGGACATGGCCCTCTGGATTCGTGGGGTTGAGCGTGTAGCTCCGCGTACTGTCAGCTTGGTGAATAATAACTTGCTTGATCTCTATCGCACCTTTGTCACGATCGTTACCCTGACACGTTCGCTGGTGGATCGCTAACGTCACAGAAGATATTTTTAACAGAGGGGAATACAACATGTCTGAATATCTGGATCTCTACGATTATCGCTGCCGTGTTGCCGATCTCTATCGCGAACGGCGGCGGGCGCATCTGGCAGGCGAGGATGCCGCAACGGTCCTCAACCGCTTTCGCGCTGGCAGGGATGCTATCTTCAAGCATCACCCGCAATCGGCTCTCGACGAAGCACAACGAGAACAGTTTCAGGGACTGCGCTACTTTGAGTATAATCCAGCAATGAGCTTTGTGGTGCCTATCGATACCGATGTCGAGCCCACTCAACTGTCCGTGCCGATGAACGCTCAGGACACAATGACCATTACTACCATGGGCAAGGTCCATTTTGTCGTGGACGAGACTCCTGTCGAGCTCTCGATCTACTGGCTCAATATCTACGGCGGAGGATTGTTTCTGCCCTTCCGCGATATGACTGGTCCCGCACAGAGCTATGGAGGTGGTCGCTATCTGTTCGATACGATCAAGGGGAGCGATCCTTTGCCCACGCTTGAGCATCAGGATGGACAATATATTACGCTTGACTTCAACTATGCCTATAATCCATCATGCGCCTACAATAATCGCTGGTTTTGTCCGCTCGCCCCTAAAGAGAACCGGCTTAAGGTCGCGCTTCCCGCTGGCGAGCTGAAGTATAAGTTGGACGAAGACTGATAATGAGAGGGTAGAGCAAGCAGCAAGGAGAACATCGCTACATCAAGCTCTCTGCATCTGCTGGCTCTCCTCGTAAATCCCTTTTGAACGTAAAAACATGAAGGTACCATAGAGACCCATCGCTATACCAAAGATAAGTGCCGCGCTAAACAAGGGCACAAATGGAGCCTCGCCATTGGTCAGCCAGGCCACCAGATAGGCGACGACAGCCAGCGGACCTCCTGCGATAAGCACGCTGCCGATAAAAACAAGGATCGCGTAGCAGATATAGTTGAGAAGAAGCAGGAGGCCGTGATACCTGTAGCGATATTCACGATCAGGATACTTTTCTGAAAGGTGACGTATCTTGCTGATACGCACCAGAAAAAAGCCGATAGCCATGAGTATGATAATGACGAGAAGAATCCCACCAATGATCAGCATCATCTGGCGATTTTGTGGACCAATGAAAATGTTTATGTCCGGCAACATTTTATATACTCCCTATGCGAAATTGCGACAAAACTTGCGCCGCAACCGTCTCGATCTCCGTTCGGCCTCTTGCTTTATCACCGCAGTCATTGTAGTTTTTTTGTAGTTTTCTTGCAACTGGTCCTGGTATGCAGCGTGTAAACAGGTCTTTTACGATTTGTGGAGGCGGAGGCGATAGAGCTTGTGATGGTTGATTTGGTGGGCTTGTTCCATAAGGGTGTCCAGGTTATCGTAAACGGAGATGAGGGTGCCTGAGAGAGAGTTGGCTTCGCCGCTAATGAGGCGTGTAATCAAGTGGGCGACTTGTGAGGCGGGAACCTGGGTTTCGGCATAGATGGTGCGAAATTCAGGAACCCAGCGTTGGCCGGCAGGTGAGTTGAGAAGGTGATCAGCCATCTCGGTGCGTACAGAACCGGGATGGAGAGCGAAAGTGGAGATACCGGTGTCCTGTAGAGAGAGCATCAGGCTTTCGGTAAAGCGGGTCACGGCAGCTTTGGAACTGCTGTAAGCGGAGGAGTAGGGGCGTGGTTCGTTGCCAGCGTTGCTTGAGATGTTGATGATATAGCCATACTTTTGCACGAGCATAGGGGGTAGGACGGCGCGTGAGCAGAGGAAGGTACTGCGGAGATTGGTTTCGATATCACTCCACCAGAGGTCGGGATCAATTTCCCAGATGGGGCCGATGGCGCGGTGGCTCCCGGCATTGTTGATCAGGATGGAGACAGGGCCGAATTGGGTTGAGATGGTCTGGAGCAGATTGGCTACGGCCTGCTGGTCGGTAACATCGGCGGCGATGGGGAGAGCTGTGCCACCATTTTGAGTGATCAGATCGACTGTTTTCTGTAGGTCTGGGAGTGAGCGGGCAACGAGGGCGACCTGGATGCCTTGCTGTGCCAGTTCGAGTGCAATGGCGCGACCGATGCCACGGCTGGCACCGGTGATGAGTGCGGTTTGTGTGGTAGGGTGCATGACTGGGTTGTCTCATTTCTTTATGAATTGGGTATAAATCTTTATGAATTGGGTATAAAAATAGTATGCCATGCTTTTCGTGGTTTGGCGAGGGAATACCATCTGAGAACCCCTGGACTTTTGTCCAAGGGGGCTAAGTAGTTACAAATTATTCGAGGTAATTGAGAATGTCTTGCGAAATTTTCTTTGAAATGTTATTGTGATTTTTGTAATCCATAGAATTTTGGATTTTATCTTAAAGAGCGGCTATAATCTGCTTAATTTGCATAAGACGATTATCACCATAGGCTCTGTAAGTGGGAAGCGATAAAAAGGCGTAATCATGATGGACTCGATCGTTGAAGCGGTATTTCAGCATGCACAAACACACGAGGAACGTGTCGCTATCTTTTTTGAAGGGCAAGAAATTAGCTATGGACAACTGTATAAAGATATCGAACGTTTTGCTGTTGCTCTCAGGGCGTGGGGATTGCAGCCAGGAGATCGAGCCGCTCTTTTTCTCGATAACTGCCCTGAGTTTGTGATTGCTTATTTGGGTATACAGCTTGCAGGAGGTATCGTTGTCCTGATCAACACGCAGTATCGGCAGGTAGAATTGAGTCACATCATCAACGATGCCGATGTGCGCGTCTGCGTGACCAATAGTGTCGCTCGTGGCGAATTGCTACACCTGGATATATCATCATTGGCGCTATTGATCATCGTTGACAGCCAGCATGGTTCCTCATCGACAGAGTCAGCCATCGCGTCGATCTCCTTTGATGATTTTAGCGCTGATGATACCAAATCCACCTATCATACATTGCGACAAGCGCTTGAATTGCCCGGGTCCACCGCTCCAGCCCTCATCGGTTACACATCGGGTACGACTGGACGCTCGAAGGGAGCCCTCCTCACGCAGCAGAATCTGCTCTCCAACGTTATCGCCGTCACCACGGCATGGCACTGGACGGAGCAAGATCGGTTATTGCTGGCGCTTCCTTTGTTTCATACGCATGGATTAATGGTTGGTATGCACGGTACACTCTACAAGGGGGCCAGCGTTCTATTGAGGCGCAAGTTCGATGCAGTTGATGTGCTGACCACCTTGCGTACCGATCCCAGCATCACGCTCTTTTTCGGCGTCCCAACCATGTATGGACGCTTGCTGGCTGAAGCTGAAAAACAGGGAGTGCCTGAACATCGCCTGCGGCTTTTTGTCTCTGGCTCCGCGCCACTCAGTGCTCAAGTATTTGAAAACTTCGAGCGCGTCTTCGGACAATCCATCCTGGAGCGCTACGGCATGACCGAGACGATCATGAACCTGACCAATCCCTACCTTGGCGAACGACGTGCGGGCACCGTCGGTCAGCCATTTCCTGGCCAGGAAGCGCGAGTGGTGGATAGCGTCACTCGCGAGCCATTGGCGGCCAATGCGATTGGCGAGATCGAAGTGCGAGGACCTCATGTCTTTGCCGGCTATTGGAATCGTCCAGAGGCCACCGCCGAAGCATTTAGCTCGGATGGCTGGTTTGCGACCGGCGATCTCGGCTGGTTGAGCGACGATGGCTACTATACCATCACGGGACGAGCTCGCGAATTGATTATCAGTGGCGGCTATAATATCTATCCACGTGAGGTCGAGGACGTCCTGGAGTCCTTCCCCGACGTCGCTGAAGCGGCCGTCGTCGGCATGCCCGACAGCGACATGGGCGAGCAGGTCGTCGCGGTCATCGTGCCAAAAGCTCATCAGACACCTGACGCCAATGCTATCATCGCCTTCTGCCGCGAACAACTGGCGAGCTACAAAAAGCCACGTCGTATTGTTTTCGCGACAACATTGCCACGCAATGCCCTGGGAAAGGTCCAGAAACATCTGCTCGTAGAACAGTTAAAATCTGAATAGATCTACAACTGGAAACGGAATGGGATATAATTGGGGCGCTTCCTTTTTTTGCAATCGAAACGTTTCTAGATGAGGACACTGTAGCGTCGCACGCTCGCGTGCGATGTTCCACTCGACGTACGATCTTGCTGGTCAGCGTGGTGAGCTGAGATTTTGCTGGCTCGTACGAGCTACAGGGACATCGCACGCGAGCGTGCGACGCTACAAGGTTTTCGCTTTGCTCGACCTTTTTCTGCTTGTCTCCCAAGGCAAAAAATGAAGCGCAACCCGATATAATGTGTTAGGGAACTGTTAATATCACACGTATAACGCGCAGAGGGGTACGCATGGAGCAATCGGTGGCACAAAAGGGCGAGGTGTCTCACACGCTTCTTACCTACTGGCAAGATGGTCAGGAACAGCATCTCACGGTGGGGACAACTGCGTGGTACTCCTGGCTGGAACATGCCATGTCCTTTCGTTTCAGCAGCGAGAGCGGGACCTTTACTGCTCAGAAGGCTCGCAGTGGCAATGGACGTGGCAGCTGGTACTGGCGTGCGTACAGCCGTCGCCACGGACAACTCCTGCGCTGCTATCTGGGCAAGTCGGAGGATCTGACTCCAGAATGTCTGCTCGGGGCTGCCCAACAACTATTGGATGCCTCTGATCGCAGTGAGCAGCATGAGTCGGTAGACCCTCCAGCGAGCGATGTCACCACTGCCATGCCGGAGGATACGCTGGTCTTCACCAAGTTGCTCATCCCCCGCCTCTCAAGACAACATATTGCGCGTCCCCACGTGCTGGCACTGCTTGACCGTGCCGTGGAGGCCAGTCTTCTGACACTCGTCTCGGCCCCCGCTGGCTTGGGCAAAACCACCCTCTTCGCGGAGTGGTGCGCGACGAAGGAACATATGAGCGCGGATCGTTCACCAGGAGATGGTACTGTCTCTTCACCTCTGCATCCTTCTCGTTCATTGCCCGTTTCCTACGTTGCCTGGCTGGCACTGGAGAGTGCGGATGACGATGTGGTTCGCGTGCTGATGTATATCATCGCTGCGCTGTCTCACCTTGATCCACGGATCGGTCAACAGGCGCGTACGCTGTTGCGCCTGGCACAAGGCGGCAATGTGGAACAGGTGCTGACGAGTTTGATCAACGATCTCGCTATGTATCTCACGCAGGAGGTCGTCCTGATCCTGGATGACTATCACCTGATCACGACGCCAGCGATCCACACCCTGCTGCTCTTTCTGTTGGATCATATGCCTCCGCATCTACGCCTGGTGATCGGCACGCGCTCTGATCCGCCACTCCCACTGACCCGCTTGCGCGCTCGTGGTCAGCTCAGCGAAGTACGTGGCGAGGATCTCCGCTTTGCTCCCACCGAAACCGCCGCGTTTCTGAGCAAGATGGGTCTTACGTTGAATGCCAGCGACCAGCAGCGCCTTGAACAGCGCACCGAGGGATGGATCGCGGGTATCCAGTTGCTGGCGCTGGCTTTACGTGGGCGTGCCAATCCTGCGGCACTGCTCAAGACCTTTGCGGGCAATCATCGCTTTATTACCGAGTACCTCAGCGACGAGGTGTTGCAGCAACAACCGGTCGAATTGCGCGACTTTTTGCTGCGCACCAGCGTGCTGGAACGTCTCTGCGGCCCACTCTGTGACGCGCTCACCCAGAGAGCTGACGGGCAGGTGATGCTGACCGAGTTGCGGCAGGCCAACCTGTTCATCAGTGCCCTCGACGACGATGAGCAATGGTATCGCTACCATCCACTCTTTGCGACCGCCCTGCGTGAACAACTGCAACGCCAGAAACCAGACATCATGACTGAGCTGTATCGCCGCGCCGGAGTCTGGTACGAGCAACAGGATCTCATGTTTCAGGCGATCGAGTATGCACTCCTCGCGAACGACTACTCTCATGCAGCCGATCTGATGGAGCCGCTGGCACGCACGATGGTCCAGCGTGGAGATCTCACAGCCTTGCAGCACTGGGCGGAGCAACTGCCCGATGAGGTGCTGTTTGCGCATCCGCATCTCTGTCTGGCAGTCGTATGGGTCTTTATATTTGATGGACAGGACACTCGTATGCGCGAGGTGATGACGCAGGTCGAGTGCTATCTGCGTGAGCATCAGCATGAAAGTACAACCCAGGAGTGGCTGGAACTGATTGGTGAGCTCCAAATCTTCGAGGCGGTGGCTGCGTTGCCGCACGATGATACCGACAATGCCATCAAGCAGAGCCGTGCCGCACTGGACGTCTTGCCCGCCGACGCGCACTATCTGCGTCATCTTGCCTTGCTCAGTAGCGCTATTGCCATGAGCACCACCTATCGCGCCAGCGGCGACATCGCTGCTGCAGAGAACGTGCTGGTTCGTCTCAATACAGAGCAGATAAAGGGCTACCATTTTCTGAGTATGATTGCCATCCACGATCTGACCGAGCTGTATCAAGCACAGGGACATCTGCGCAAGATGGCACAATACTACGAACATCTGCTGTCGCTACTATCCACGACCACCGAACTCCCACCTTTGATGTTGTTCTCTGTCTACAGTGATTATGTAACCTTGATGTATGAATGGAACCGCCTGGATGAGGCCATGATCCGTATGGATCGCATCTTGCAGGCACATCAGCAGCATAGCGGGCTAGAGGGGATATCCCTGGATAGAATATTCAGTCTGATGCCACTACTACGAGTGAATCTCTCTATGGCACAGGGACGCGTCGATGAGGCCTTGCACATGCTGTACGAAATCGACACAGAAACGATCCCTTTTCTGCTACGATCGATTGCTGATGCGCAGCGAGCACATATGTTGCTACGTGCCGGGAAGCTGGAAGAAGCGTTGGGCTGGGTAGACGAGAGCCTTGTGCACGGCGACGACGAGATCAATGAGCGGCTAGATGCAGAACAATTCTTTCGACAGATGACTCTGGCACGCGTGTTGATTGCTCAAGCTCGCAGCGAACAGGACCCATCTGGTCTGGTAGAGGTCTTGAATCTGCTCAATAGATGGTATACATTTAGCCAGCAGCGCGGCTTTAACGGCTTACTAATCGAGGTACTCACCCTCAAGGCATTGGCCTATGATGCCAGTGGCAATGTTCAGCAGGCATTGGCAGCTTTGCGGGAAGCTTTGACACTGGCCGAACCGGAAGGATACATACGCACCTTTGCCGATCAGGGAGAGCCGATAGCGCGTCTGCTCACCAGCCTTACAGCCCACCCTCAGCAACGAGGTATCGTCACGCCATCCTACATTCAGACGTTGTTGGCAGCGATCGCGCATGACAAAACGTTCAAACCTGATGACGCATCGTCTGCCACTCCTCCCTTATCACCTCACGGTCGTGATGTATCACTCCTTGAACACTTGACGCCCCGTGAGCAAGAAGTGCTCAAGCTTGTCGCCTCTGGAGCCTCAAACCAGGCGATTGCCGACGAATTGATCATCACTCTCGACACGGCCAAGCGTCATGTCAGACATATTCTGGGCAAACTGGGTGTTGCCAATCGCGTTCAGGCAGTGATCCGAGCACGTGAACTAAACTTGCTCTCGCCACATCTGAAATATACCCCCTGAAATATACCCCCTGAAATATACCTCCAAAGGGGTACGACCAAGCAGGTCGTGCCGCGCTACACTTGTGAGAGATGAGCGTAACAAGAAGGTGTGAGTCTTCTCTTCTCCTCTGCTTCAGCTTTGAAACGGCGAGAACGACGCCATCCCAGTTTCAGCGGAGACATTCTGCTGGCTTGAGCTACTTACATAGTGAATGGAGGAACATATCACGATGACAACAAACAACATTTCACGTATCGCCATTATCGGCGCAGGCCCTGGTGGCTTGACACTTGCCCGCATGCTGCAAATGCGTAATATAGCGGTAACAGTCTTTGAAAAGGATGTTCATCCCAATGAGCGACCACAGGGAGGCACACTGGATTTGCACCCGAAGTCTGGCCTCCTGGCCGTGCATATGGCAAGGCTGGGTGCGCAATTTCACACGATTGCCCGCTACGAGGATCAAGGGGTCCGCTTCCTGAACAAAGGAGGACAGCTGCTTTATGAAAACGAACAGGGTAACGAGATAGGAGACCGTCCCGAGGTTGATCGAGCCGAGCTACGAACGATGTTGCTGGATTCGCTGGCTCCTGGTGTCGTGCGTTGGGGCCACAGTCTCCGCTCCGTTCGTCAAGCCAATAATGGCACGCATGAACTCGTCTTTGAGAATGGTGTGACTGAAAGTTTCGACCTGATCGTCGGCGCGGATGGAGCCTGGTCGCATGTACGTCCTCTACTGTCGAACGCGAAGCCCATCTATTCAGGAGTAACATTCATCGAATTTGGCCTGGATGATGCAGATCGGCAACATCCCGTGCTGGCTCAACTGGTCGGGCATGGAGGTATGTATGCTCTGGCAGATAATAAGGGATTGATCGCCCTGCGCAATGCTCATGCTCATATCAGGGTCTATGCCAGTATGCGCATTCCCGAAAGGTGGGAAACTCGTAGCGGCTTTGATGCCAGGAATCCCCAGGCGGCACGGACCTGGCTGCTCAACTACTTCTCTGATTGGGATCAGAGCTTGCTTGCACTCATTCAGGATGCGGATGACAACTTCGTGGCCAGGTCGCTCTACATGCTGCCTGTTGATCATCGCTGGAATTTCCATGCAGGTGTGACGCTGCTGGGTGATGCTGCCCATCTGACCACTCCGTCCGGTGACGGAGTGAATCTCGCTATGCTTGATGCTGTCGATCTTGCCATCGCCATCAGTGAGTGCAGCACGCTTGAGGAGGCCGTGCGCCGTTATGAAGAGATGATGTTCCCTCGCGCAGAGCTTGCCAGCCGAGAGGCCATTGAGGTGGGGATGAATCTTCTCATCGCCCCTGACGCTCCTGCTGGTGTACTAGCCTCTGCTCATGAACTGGCTGCTCATGAGCACATATAATGTCTCTCATTGGAAAGGCAAGGGCTCTGTTTTCTTCAGATTGATAACCCTCTGCTTTTCCAATCGAAACAACTTTTAGCGCTCCGCTTCCCACGGGTTGCGTGTTATCAGGGTCCTGTTTGTGTGAGCCTTCGGGTGAGGTTGTTCTGGATCTGCTTCATTGTCCGCACCGTGCTCACGAGATCTTCCTTGCTCACGCCTTCCAGAAGCTCTGCCTCGAAGGCGTCTGCCAGGGTACCCATCTCTTCGAAGGTTTGCTGTCCTGCAGGTGCGAGGGTGACCAGCGTAAAACGATTGTCACGGGGATCGACCCGGCGGGTGATCAAGCCTGCTGCCTCCATTTGTTTGGCAAAACGGGTCAACAATGCTCCTTCCATGCCCAATCGGCTTGCCAGTTCCGTCTGGCTGACTTCCCCCGCGTGCCAGAGCTCATGCAGGACGAGCTGGCGGGAGAAGCTCATTCCCATCTGCTGGGAAAACGCTCGTGACATCTCGCGATGTACATGGGTCAGAACCACAAAGGGATTCTCGCTTTCTTGTTCTTGCGGTATGTTCTCTTCTTCTGATCTCATATGCTCAAACAATCCCTCCGGTGGCATTCAGGCGCTGGCCAGTAATCCAGTGTGCGTCATCTGAGACGAGCAACGCTACCACGCTGGCGATATCGTCAGGTTGCCCGATGCGGCCCAGTGCCGTCTGCGCGATCAATTGATCTAACTGTTGCTGATTCAGCGCTACACCATCCGTCTCGGTAATTCCCGGTGCAACGATGTTGACGGTGATGCCGCGCGAACCCACCTCTCTAGCCAGACACACGCTGAACTGTTCGATGGCGGCCTTGCTACCCGTATAGACTCCGGTGTTGACGAGGTTCATAGCGGTTCCCCCGGTTGAAATGTTGATGATGCGACCATTGTCCGCTAAATGTTTGGCCGCCTCTTGCAGCGCAAAGTAAACGCCACGAGTTACATCGAACATACGGTCATATTCTTCCATGATCACCGTTGCTGTTGGCTTGAAGACTCTGGGGCTGGCGGCGTTGTTGATGAGGATATCTAATTTACCGAAGTGTTCAAGGATCTGCGCAAAGAGTTGATGTATCTCGTCTGGCTTGCGCGCATCGCTCTTGAGGGCCAGTGCTTCGCTGCCGTATGAGCGTATAGTCTCCACAACCTTCTCTGCCTGATCGGAGCTATTTATATAGGTGATGACCACGTGTGCACCATCTCGCCCCAGGCGCTCGGCAATAGCCCGACCAATACCTCGCGAGGCACCTATGACCAGGGCCACTTTATTCTTGAGTGGCTTCTGAACAGCCATTTGCATTTCGTATTGCGTCATTTCGATATAATCTCCTTCAATATTACCTGCTCCAAGTACAGTTGTGGGTAAAGCTTTTTCGCATTGATAATATTGAGCTTATCTATAATTAACCAGTCAATAGTTGATGTGTCAATTATATGCAATGCAGACGAAGTTGTCAATCCGGTGATTATCCTGGTTGCGCGGTGCCCTGGTGAGCGCTGTACATGATATGATGAATGTAGAGGAGATCCTGTGGCATCATACCTGGATATATTATCTCCCTCGGCTCAAAAAGAAACAGGAGGAAAAAACTGATGGCAGCTTATTTTATTGTTGATGTCAACGTCGAAGATCCGGAGACATATGAAACGTATCGCAAGTTGGTCAAACCTACCTTGGACCTCTATGGAGGTACGTTTCTGGCTCGCGGAGGTGTGACCGAGACCATTGAGGGCGACTGGCAGCCGGGACGGATGGTCATCATCGAGTTTGCTACGACCGAGGCGTTTAAACGCTGGTATGACTCGCCTGAATACAGCAAGGCAAAGGCCATTCGCTTCTCAGCCTCGACCTCGCGTGCTGTACTGCTCCAGGGAATTTAACGTTGGGTGATTGAACGGCATGAATGCGTCATGTAGGGACGCTTGGTCTGAAATAACTTTCGACGATCTCCGACCAAGTTGTATTGAGGGATTGTAGCTCTTGCTTGACGTGCGTGGCGCTCAATGGCCTTTTGGTGATATCCGCCTCGACCATACTGTTAATCAGAGTGCCGAGATTATCCATCATCATATTGACCATGCTGCTGGTCAACGCGCCTGGATCAGAGTGGCCAGAGGTATGTCTTCCATTGAGCGTGGCGAAGCGTAAAGGCGTCTCTGAAGGATCTTTTCCGGTGAGCATTTGATGCATGACGGCTCCCAGCGCATAGATGTCTGTGCGCGGCGACGTCTGCGTTTTCCCGTATTGTTCGGGAGCCGCATAGCCAAGCGAACCGAGGGCTATCGTATCTTTAATCTGTCCAGGCTTAAAGTAGCGGGCGATGCCGAAGTCGATCAGATAGACTTTTCTCTCTGGGGCCAGGATGATGTTGGATGGCTTCAGGTCGCGGAAGACAATCGGTGGCTGGTGCGCGTGAAGATATTCAAGGACATCGCATAATTGGAGTCCAATTTTGAAGACTTCGTCGATCACCAGTCGCTTGTTAGGCTTCTTGTTTTGATAGTCTTCCAGCGTCTCTCCGTTGATAAAATCCAGGACCAGATACCATTGTTGATATCCATTACTGTATTGCTCGTACAGATGGGGGAGATTGGGATGATCCAGTTGAGATAGTAAGTCTGCTTCCCGATAAAATGCGCTGGTGGCTTCCGCAAGCGCATGTGAAGGAAGTCCGGCCAGGCAGATCTCCTTGATGGCGACAAGCTCATTGGCCTGCTGCGTGTCGTGAGCTTTGTAGACTGAGCCAGAGCCTCCGCTGCCTAGTTTGTCGATGATGCAGTAGCGGTTTTGGAAGAGAGTACGAGAGGCGAGGTGCTCTGTAAGCAGGAGCGGATGATGGCAATTCTCACAGAGCGTGGAATCCTGAGCATTGAGTTCTCCACATATTGTGCATGTAAGTGATGCTGATAAGATCATAGGCTGACTCCTGTGCCAATGGAGTTAAATGGACGCATAGATTCCTCTCTCCTTCGCAGTACTCAATGATGTGCATATCGAGAGGCGATGGCTTAAAATATCATCTCCCCTGACACGTCTTCAAAATCAGGAAGGTGACATCATGATGGAAAAACTGCCTCTCATCTGGTATTCTTCTGTTGAAGAGTGTGAATTGTGTTTTGTTAACCACTCTTGTTGGAAGGATACTGATGATATGAAGCATCGCATAAATATGGCTGAAAGCATTATCATTTCAGCCGTTCAAGAGTATTTTTCTTTCCATCTTCAATCTTTGGAGTTCCTTCCCGTGGGGGAGGGTTCCTGGGTGTACAAAGGGCAAGATGAGAGTCACAATTCATGGTTAATTAAGCTCTCTCGCTTGAATACGTCTACTGTTGCTCCTGTGACCACGTATCTTCACGATAAGCTTGATCTTTCTTTTGTGGTCGGTCCTATCACTCCTCTTGACCAAAGGGCAATCCCAAAGGTAAACGGGTATGACCTTGGTATCTATCCCTTTTTTGAAGGCAGAACCCTGAGCTATGAGGACCTGAATGCAGAGCACCAAACTGAGATAGCTCAAGATTTGCGGAGAATGCATGATGCCAAACTGCCGCAGTCTATCCGAGCACTTCTTCCTGGAGAATGTTTTGACAAGTTTCAGGTATCCGCAAGAAACCTGGTGAGAAAGACAAAAGAGTATGTTGGAAATGACGTCCTCTTAGAGCACTTGCGAGATGTTGTGATATCAAAATGGCATGTGATAGATCAAACTATTGATAATGGTTATCGATTGAGTCAGTATTGCCAACAACACGTCTATGATCAGGTGATCTGTCATGCAGATATTCACCCATTCAATATTATAGACACGTCAACCAACCTCGTCATGATTGATTGGGACAGCATCATGCTTGCTCCGAGAGAACGAGATCTCATGTTTTACCAGCAGGAAATGAAAGCAGTTGATTCTGAATTTCACCGGGCTTATGGCCTTGATTATCAGCCTGATGCTAATCTCATCAGTTACTACAACTATGAATGGGTTTTACAGGAATACACTGACTATATTGGGCGACTGTTTAATTTGTCGTTAGGTGATGAGGCACGTACCCATGCCCTCGATGAATTTCAGGAACTTTTTGGCCTTCAGCAAGAGTTGGGTGGTGTGGTGAAAGAGGCTCTCTGCTCTCCTCTGCCGGACTAATTCCCGACGTGGCACCTTCTAGCGAAAAGATCAGATAAAGCTCCCAATTCGGCTGCCCCTTGTAAGTATTATACGGCGAGGTATCAGAACGCATAATAGTATTGATTGACAATCTTCCCGTTTACTGTGCATACTATCGTCACAAGCTGATCACTGGTCACTTGCTAAAAGGGAACAAAGAAGTTGCTGAGGAGCGCTTGATGGACAAAAAACACTTTTTTCGCGATCTCTTTTTCGGGCTCAGTTGCCTGTGTGCGCTTGTGATGATTGCTGGCTGTGCCAGCTCCGCAGGCCCTGTCGCAGAAGGATCAGCGACTGCGACCAGTACGGCTCTCTCGGGTACGAGCACCAGGGCTGCCTCGACCGTCAATCAGGCAAGCACGATCCAATTTACCCTGTCGGGAGGAAAAGCGGCCAGCTACACATTGCATGCTGCTACTCCGATCTCCAAACTGCGACACGGACATCGCGAATTCACGATCGATATTACACAGGGGCCGCAGATTATTTTTCTGGTCTTTTATGGGTACGCGGGACCGCAAGCCTATACATTGTCCAAGAAAACCAATGGCGGTGACGTGCATATCTCACTTGGTGATACTGCGCCATCCTGGGACCTCTCCATCCAACCCGAAGCCAGTTGTGCCATGACTGTGGATAGCGATACTCCGACGGCGCTGGCGGGCCTGGATCGGATGAAGGGACACTTTGATTGTCCTCAACTCTTTTCTAGCAATCCTAAAGATCCCCAACCTCCTGTAACGCTACGCAATGGCTCTTTTGATATTGGCATCATTGTGGAAAGCTAGCCGGCTGATATTTTGCTCCTCCTCTGATGGCCTGCTTATTGCCGTGTCGCTACGTCTATTCCGGAATAGTTTCCTTATTGGACCGCCTGAGTCTTTTTGACGTGTAATTGTGCGCCACACGATTCGCGAATAATCAGATTGGCGGCCAGCTCGATATGTTTGGGAGGACCGCTTAATCCTTCGATTCTGCTGATTAATAATGTTCCTGCGCGTAGTCCGATGTCAAAGAATGACTGGGCAATGGTGGTGAGAGGCGGATTGATGCGCGAGGCAAAACGTTCATCATCAAAACCAATGATGGCCAGATCCTGTGGAATTTTTAATCCCAATGCATGAGCAGCTTGCATGATATCCAATGCCACAATATCATTGACCGCGAAGATAGCGCTGGGCCGATCAGGCCGTTGTAGAAATGCCTTCAGGCTTTGCGGGACATTACTGTGCCCGGGACTCAGATCTGCCGTGATCAGCGTTGGATCGTCCGTCACGCCATAGGTCTGGAGTGCCTTATGATATCCCTGCAAGCGCTCTCGCACGGACGACGTATTTTCTGGCGTCTCCTCGTGCAAGTAAACGAAACCAATGCGTCGATGGCCTAAAATAATCAGATGCTCGGTGGCGCGATATCCTCCGCCATGGTTATCGGTGCCAACATAATCCGTGGTAAGTTCAGATAGATATCTGTCAATAAAGATAAGCGGAAAATTCGCGGCTTGCAGATAACGGATTTCGTCCAGATAGGTGGCATTGCCGACCGGATAAATAATGATCCCTGAGACCTGATTGGCGTGCATACGCATAATATCGCGTATCTGCTGATCCGAATCCCTTTCGGTATAATTGAAGCTGACGGTATAGTCATGCAATTTTACCGCCTGCTCTACACCGACTAAAATATCCAGGTAAGCTTGAGAGGTTTCAACACGATTGAGCAAGAGTCCAATCTGTTTCTGCTCCTGGGCCGTGGTGAGAGTGAGAGGTGTCTCTGGCTGGTGCCGTACAAACGTTCCTCGTCCTTGCGTGCGTTCGATGAGTCCTTCATCTGCCAGGAGCGCCAGCGCCTGACGTACGGTATCGCGGCTGATTTTATACTCCGATGCCAGTTCATTATCGGTCTGGAGGCGTGTTCCGGCTGGCAAACGTCCATCTAAAATCCGCTCACGTAAAGAAGATGTGAGTTGTTTATGAAGGATCTTTGTTCGTTCTTTTTTATTCAACTTCTCTGTCAAATTACTATCCTTCCGCAGGAATCGTTTGGATGCTTAAACTGATCAAAGATATAGCATGATTTTAGCATATTTTTTGATTATCTCGCAATGTTTGCAACTGATTTTCGCTTTTTGCAGAAGATTTGCGGTTTTTAGAAAAGCCGTTTCGCATCCTGGTGACGCTTTTATGCAGATATATCGATCCTTTTATGCATCCATGCTCATTTATGAGTATGAAAAAGAGCGCATAAGCTCATTGACAAACGCGATTTTTTACCACATACTTACTGTATCCGCAAGCGAAGACTGCTTGCTTGTTCCTGGAGATGTCGTTGCATTGCTCATAAAAATGGAGGAAGATGGCTTTTCGTTGCTGAACAATCTGGTCTTTTGATTGGCTTTCATTTGGAAAATACTGGCGATGTTGCTCAGTATTTGTGTTAATCAGAATGTCTTTAATATTCACCTTTACTGAGTAGTCTCTATCAAAGGAGATATCGAATGCGAGATCGACTCAAGTACCGCTATTTTTTTTCGCTCTTTGCGGTGTTCATCCTGCTAGCTCTTCCCGCGTGCGGAAGTAGTACTGCTAGCAACGGTAAAAAGACAGTAACCGTCGTTTATCAGCAATTTGGTCCTCCACCCTACTACGATGCCCAATGGTGGGGTAATGTACAGAAACAGTTAGACGCCTCGAATGCGAACATCCAATTAAAGCTTGAGCCTATTATCGCTGATGAAGGCGATTATTATACCAAGCTGGACTTAATGCTTCGCTCACCAAATACCGCGCCAGATCTCGTGCGCGAGGATAGCTTTTTGATTGGCTCGGATGCGACCGCCGGCTATCTGGCACCTCTGGATAGCTATCTCAATGCCTGGCCTGAATACAAAGAGCAGTGGTTCCCCAGCATGCAGAAAATTACGACCTTCAATGGTCACAATTATGGCGTGATGAATGGAACTGATGTCCGTCTGGTCTGGTACAACAAGGATATCTTCAAAAAGGCTGGTCTGCCCACTGATTGGCAGCCAAAGAGTTGGAACGATATTCTCACCGCTGCAAAAGCTGTGAAGAGCAAAGTCTCGGGCGTTGTGCCTCTGAATATCTATTCCGGTATTCCGATGGACGAGGCTTCCTCGATGCAAGGTTTCGAGATGCTTCTCTATGGTACGCAGACTCCGCTTTATAACTACAAAACAAATAAATGGATCGTTTCTAGCCCTGGCATTAAGGATTCATTGAATTTTGTGAAGCAGGTCTACAATTCTTCTGATTTGCTTGGCCCGTCGAATGATATCGCTTTAAGCACACAGGCTGGTAATACTGTTTCTCAGCAGTTGATTCCACAGGGGAAACTGGCTATCGATATTGATGGTTCCTGGCTCCCTGGCTCCTGGGCTACCGGTGGAGCAGCTCCCTGGCCTGCCTGGCAGACAACTATGGGCATGGCAAAGATGCCAACACAAGATGGCTCAGCACCTAACAATGTGACGCTTTCCGGTGGTTGGAGCTATGCTATCGGTGCTCATTCTTCCAACAAGGACGCAGCTTTCCAGGTTATGAAAGTCGCTAACAGTAAAGATCTGCTGGGGGCTTATGACGTTGCAGCTGCACAGATTGCGCCACGTAAGGACATTACGACCTTGCCAGCGTATAAAGCACTACCAGGAAGTAATTTCTTCTCTGATCTTCTCACGTTCGCACAGTTTCGTCCAGCATTCCCTGCCTACGCCAAGATCTCGGTGCAGATCGACTCGGCTATGCAGCAGGTGATGCAAGGGAAGTCGGCTGACGATGCCATGGCTGCGTATAAGCAAGCCGTAGTAGGTATCGTAGGCGCGGCTAATACCGAAGAGAGTCCATAAGAGCTCTCGCAGCGGTTTGTATGCAGCAATCTCTAGAAATGTTTGTTTCTAGAGATTGCTGCATCTATTCAATGCATGTGAGAAGAAAGAAGAGAGGATACTATGCAAACGACAAACGCTCAAGCTGTCGCTGTGGAATCAGCCACCCCGGCGAAGCGCAAAATCAAACCTCAGCAGACACGACAAAATAAGCATGTGCGCGTTGGCCTCTTGTTTTTAGCTCCTGCCGTGATCGTAACTTTTGTCTTCATGATTGGCCCGGCCCTGTGGTCCATCTATATCTCTCTGACAAATATGTCGTTAACGGGCGCGGGAGCCGCCACTCCGCAATGGGTCGGCTTACAAAATTTTGTGCAGGTCTTCCATGATGGTGAGTTTCTTAATGCACTGCGTGTCTCTCTGACCTATCTGGTCTTTTCTGCTCTGATCGGGCAGGCGGTACTGGGATTGCTGCTGGCCCTGATGATGCGTAAGCGTAACCGTATTTTTAAATCCGTGCTTGGTGGTATCATCGTGGTCGCCTGGGTGATCCCTGACGTGGTCGCCGGCTTCCTGTGGAGTACCTTTCTGGCTGGTGGACCACAAAGTGTCCTGGCTCCTGGCACGCTGAACATCATCATGAATCTGATTGGCGCGCCGCAGCACGCCTGGTTGCAAGAAGTTCCTACATTGATGGTTATCATTGCGAATATCTGGCGTGGTACCGCGTTCTCGATGATGCTCTATGCCTCAGGATTAGAGAGTATTCCCGATGAATTGATTGAGGCGGCTTCTGTTGATGGGGCCGGCGTCTGGAGACGCTTATGGTCAGTGATCCTGCCGCTCCTCAAAGGAACTATCGCCACAGACCTCTTGCTGATCACGCTCTCGACATTATCTGACTTCACGCTGGTCTTCATTTTGACAGGTGGCAGTAATTCGAACACCGAATTGATGACTATTTATCAATATCGTCAGGCGTTCCAATTCTATCAGATTGGCTATGGTAGCGCGATTGCGTTGTTGATTATTGCAGTGGGAGCAATCCTTTCACTCATCTATATCCGCCTTTTGCGTATAGAATTGTAATCTCAGTAGGAGGAAACCTATGACTCTGCGTCGTGCATTGACTGCTACGCCAATCTATATTATCCTGGTTGCGCTGGGGATCTTCTTTCTGGTCCCGCTGCTCTGGCCCGTGTTCGCGAGCATTAATCCCGCTGCCACCCTGGCGCTCACGCTGCCCAGCAATCCGAGCCTGACCAACTTTACGACCATTATCGGCAATGGGACCGTGGTCTCGCCTTTCACAAATAGTCTGATCCTGGCCGTCTCGACGATGGTGCTGGTGATCGTTCTATCCGGATTGGCGGCGTATCCGCTCTCAAGATATCAGTTCCGTTTCAAAAAGTGGCTGATGTACTTCATTTTGTTTGCCAGTGCGCTTCCGGTACTTGCTCTGGTCACGCCGCTTTATGCGATGTACGTGGCGCTGAATCTACAGGATACTTTACTGGGCTGCGTCCTGTTCTTTGTCGCCAGCGCGCTTCCTTTCTGTACCTGGCTGATGAAGAACTTCCTCGATGGCGTCCCGGTTGAGATGGAGGAGGCGGCCTGGATCGATGGCGCTTCGACTCTGTCCACCTTGCGCTATATTATTATGCCTCTGGCCGCTCCAGGCATTGCCGTCGTGGGTGTATGGAGCTTCCTGGGCGCGTGGACAAATTTCTTTGTGCCGCTGATCATCCTCCAGAGTCAGAATCTGCTGCCCGCCTCGGTGAGCATCTACACCTTCTTTGGTGCCTATGGACAGGTAAACTATGGACAGTTGGCCGCTTTTGCTTTACTCTATGCCTTACCTGCCATTTTGCTTTATACACTGGTTTCGCGCTTCTTTGTTAAAGGTGTGAGTGGTGGTCTTAAAGGCTAGCCTGGTGCTTGCCGCTATGTTGCAGTGATTTGAGGAGTTGATGATTCATGATTCATTCTATCCGTTGGACGATACCAAAAATTGAGCAGCGTTTAAAGTTGATTGAGCCTCTGATCTATCGTCATCGGCAGGCCATCACGCCCTTTCGTTATCGAGAGCTTGCCGGCCCCGATGTACAGCCGCCGATTGGCACTGATGTCTCCGATGGCGATTGGACGGTGATTGAGCCGCTCAGCTATTGGGGACCATCGTATACGGATTTTGTGTTACGCAGTAATTTTACTATCCCTGAGGATTGGTCGCGTGATCTTCAGATCGCTTTATACCTTCCGCTGGGTGAGCCTGGAGACTTCAGCCATCCTGAGGCCCTCATCTATATTGATGGCGTAGCCTACGCGGCCACCGATCGGAATCATCAGGAGGTTCTGCTGCGGACGGATTGGCAGGATGGTGCCACACATACGCTCTCTCTGCATGGCTGGACCGGCCTGGGCGATAGTCGCATGGCTGATCTCCTGAGCTTTCCTGATGATGCCGATGCGGGAGAGTTTACGCATGCGTCTACGCCCCCTACCGTGCTCAATTTGCTGATGCGCCAGTGTGAGGTGGTCCAACTGGATCAGCCGACACGTGATCTGGTGAATCTGGTACGTGTTCTGCTGGGCTCGGCGAAGGTCCTGGATGAGAATGTTCCTGCGCGTGGCAAGCTCTTGTACGCACTTGACACGGCTTTTAAGATTCTCGATACGCGCGAACCTTTCGGCGAGGCATTCTATGATAGCGTTGCACCTGCTTACGCAGTGTTACAGGAAGGTCTGGCTCTGGCTGGAGCGCCTCTGGATGTGCATGTGGGAGCAACGGGACATGCTCATATCGATGTGGCCTGGCTCTGGACTCTGGCGCAGACGCGCCGTAAGGCTGGACGTTCCTTCCATACCGTCATTCGTCTGATGGAGCAGTTTCCCACGTATCGCTTTACGCAGAGTCAGCCGCAGCTCTATGATTATGTTCGTCAGGATTATCCCGAGCTGTTTGATGCTATCAAGCAGCGGGTGGCGGAAGGTCGGTGGGAGACGATTGGTGGCATGTGGGTGGAGGCCGATTGTAATCTGAGCGGTCCAGAATCGTTGGCCCGTCAGTTTTTGCTTGGTCGCTCATTCTTTGAGAAGCACTTTGGTGCAGGCGTCGAGACTCCTGTGCTCTGGTTGCCAGATGTCTTTGGCTATGCCTGGGCGCTTCCTCAACTGATCAAGCAGGCTGGAATGGAATATTTCTTCACGATTAAGATCGGCTGGAGCCAGTATAATCGTCTGCCCTACGATAGTTTCTGGTGGCAGGGGATCGATGGCACACGCGTCCTGACGCATTTCAGCACGACCCCCGATGAGGGTGAACATGCCAGCACCTACAATGCCAATGCGACCCCGCAGCAGCTATTGGGAACCTGGACCAACTTTCGTCAAAAGGATCTCGGACATGGCTCGGTGGTGCCTCCCTTGCTGATGGCCTATGGCTTTGGTGATGGCGGTGGTGGCCCCACGCGTGAAATGCTGGAGAATATCGAACTGATGGATGCGCTCCCCGCGATGCCTCAGATTCATCAGCAGAAAGTGGGCGACTTCTTCAAGGAACTGGATGAGAATTTTGGTGAGGTTCTCCCGACCTGGAATGGTGAGCTCTACCTTGAACTGCATCGTGGTACCTATACGACACAGGGACGCAACAAGCGTGCCAATCGTGCCAGCGAGTTTCTGCTCCATAATGCTGAATACCTGGCCGTCCTTGCCTCGCTGCTTGATGCCCCATATACCTATCCTGATGAAGCCCTGGGACGTGCCTGGGAACTGGTCTGTCTCAACCAATTCCACGACATCATTCCCGGCAGTAGCATCAACACCGTCTACAAGGATTCGCAGCAGCAATATGCAGAGATCTCCTCGCTGGCCCAGGAAGTTAGTCAGGCTGCGCTGGAGACCATCGCGCATCACTATCAGGGCGACGTACTGATCGCCAACGCGACATCGTTTGAGCAGGATGATCTCGCTTTCTGGCCTGATCCATTGCCATCAGGACATCATCTGGAAAACGCTCAGACACATGAGCCGGTGTATGTGCAGTCAGGAGAGGATGGCAATTGGATCGCCGCAGGCCCCCTCGCGCCATTGAGTATCACTCCATTGCGCATCGTGGTTGGCGAGACCGCTGCCTTAGAAGCAGAACTGACAGCCACAGAGACGCTGCTTGAGAATCGCTATGTCCGTATCGAGTTGAATACGGATGGCGATATCACGCGCATCTTTGATAAGCTTGAGCAACGCGAAGTGCTTGCCCCTGACACGCTTGGCAATCAGTTTCAAGCTTTCGAAGATCGTCCCAAGAACTGGGATGCCTGGGATGTCGATATCTTTTATGACGATCGGATGTGGCTGGCTGATCCCGCAATATCGGTACAGGTTGTAGAGTCCGGTCCATTGCGCGCCACCTTGCTGATTGAGCGCCGTATTCTGCATAGCAGCTACCAGCAGCGCATCTCACTGGGATATAATAGTCCACGCCTCGATATCGAAACGCATATCGATTGGCGCGAACGACATATCTTCCTGAAAGCCGCCTTTCCTGTAGACATCCTGAGTCCAGCAGCCACCTATGAGATCCAATGGGGCAACGTCCAACGTCCAACCCATCGCAACACATCTTGGGACTGGGCTAGATTTGAAACGTGCGCGCAAAAATGGATCGATCTGAGCGAAGGCGGCTACGGTGTCAGCTTGCTCAACAACGGTAAATATGGACACGATGTCCATGACAACGTTATACGCGTCAGTCTGTTACGCAGTCCCACGATGCCTGATCCTCAAGCAGATCAGGGAGAGCATACGTTTACCTATAGTCTCTTCCCGCATGCCGGAAATTGGAATGAGTCGACGATCGCTGCTGCTTACTCCTTGAATGATCCCTTACTTGTCCATACGGTCGACGCCGCTACTACTGACAGCCAACGTAGCGAGTCCTCGACCCAACTGAACTCATTGGTCTTTGCGGAGCAGCCCAACATCGTCATCGAGACGATCAAGCGGGCCGAGGATGGCAATGGAATTATCGTGCGCCTGTACGAAAGCCAGCGTCGTCGCGGTCAGGTGACTCTGACTACCGGCTTTGAGTTAGCGGAAGTCTGGCATACCAATCTGCTTGAGCACAACGAAGAGCAGTTGCCAGCCCAGGGCAATCAGGTCTCCTTCTCGGTGAAGCCCTATGCGATTGTGACGCTGCGTCTTGTGAAGGCGTGATCTAGTTTGTATGTCTAGTCTTTCTGCGTACCGCTCCTTTTATTTTAAAGGAGCGGCACATTGCCTCTTGATTCTCTTCAGAGTCCCAGCTTTTTCGGGAAGCATCATTAATGTTGTCCCCAGGTTATTGAATGGATACGATTAAATATTATATTAATGGCAACAGTCACCAAAAAGCACAGAACAAGAATCGTATATAGAAGAGCTACTAAAAAACCATTCAGATAGAAATTCGGGCTACTTACAAGTAGGGCTATCGCGATAATTGACATAACTAACATAAGAAATAACGAGGCAATTGCAAGTGCCAATCTTTGACCGGCTGTCGGATTTTGGGAGGAGAGTTTTTGCTCACTATTGTTCTGAAATTGTCTGTCATACTGTGTATCATAGGTGGTGGATTGATCCTGACGAACTTCTTCATATTGTTGTGACATGATGGTTCCTTCCTTTTTATATCTATGCCTTTTACTACATAATTACGCCTAAAATGAGACTGAGGTTGTATACAGAAGTTAAAGTTTCTGTATGCAATTCAAATGCCTCTTCTCCTTGCAAGGAGAAGAGGCTCTCTTTCTATCAATATTTGTTTGGAAACAGGTTACCTGCTTCCTGCACCAGTAGTCTGACGTTGAGTTTTACGAATTCTGGGGAGGATATCCTGTGCATAGCTTTCGATAAAGCCATGCTGATCCGGTCCCGGGGAGTGAACGATGATGGTATCGAAGCCCAGGTCGATATACTCCTGCACAAACTGGATGTGCTCATCGGCATCATTGGAGAAGCAGCCTGTTTTCTTGACCGTATCTGGTCCGATGACGGCCCCATTCTCAGCCGCCATTGCGGGTGAGTAGATTTTTTGATCGAAGAGAGCCGGGACATAGGTGCTGGCCCAGTATTTAAGCTGCTCCTGGATAGCTGCATCGATATCGGTTTTATAGGCAACGTTGATCTCGATCAGGCGAGGCATCTGCGATGGATCTTTTCCCGCTTCACGAGCAGCCTGCTCGAAGTTTTGCAGCAGTGGTTTGTAGATCTCTGGCTCTTTGCCGCCGACACTGAAGAGACCATCGCCATAGGTACCGGCAAAGGTTGCGCTATGGGGGACGAGGGCAGAAATGTAAATGGGAATGTTTGAAGTTGGCGGTGTGAAGAGACGAGCTTTGCGTGTCTGATAATATTTCCCATCGAAGGAGACATCTTTTCCTGTCCAGAGCTGTCGTATCAGCGTAATTGCTTCGGCCAGTCGTTCCTGGCGTGTTGCATATTCGGGCCATTCGCCAGTCGCTGCATAGTCATTCAACGCTTCGCCCGTGCCCAGTCCCAGATACGTTCGCTTGGGAGCAAAATGCGAAACGGTCGCCGCTGCCTGGGCGATGATGGATGGATGATATCTCACAATTGGGCTGGTGACCCCTGTACCCAGTTGAATGTTATTGGTTTGCACGGCGGCTGCCCCCAACCATGTCCAGGTAAAAGGGGCATGACCGTCTTCGCTCCAGGGATGAAAATGGTCGCTTACGTCCAGGAGATCGAACCCTGCTTTATCCGCACTGACACTATATTTCAAAAGCTCGGTCGGATTATATTGTTCCGGACCTGCTTTCCAACCTATCTGAACCATTGTTGAACCCCCTCCTGGTGTTGCCAGAAATTTGTGATTGTAGATAACACTATCAAATCCTGACACGTTGGAATGAGGGAAAAAGTGTACATCACCACGTTTTAGCTGTCCAATAGCTCAGCTGCGAGAAAGGTGATTTCCTGCTCTATGTTCCCAATCGGAATGGTGGATACTGATCGGTCACCAGCATAATGGCGTAGGCAACGACTCTATTATGCCAACGGATAACTCCCTCTACGAAATTGAAGAGCTGCCTGGGATAGTGTCCAGTAAACAGAATTGCAAACCAGACGATGATTACTACGATGAAGGTCGCAATATTCAGGAATACGAGTACAACAATATGAGGAATAACAAGAATCCATTTCACCAGTGGCAGCCACCGATTAAGATCACGTGCTACGTCGGGATAGGGATAGTCCAGGTGCACGGACTGTTGATCGGTTGTGGATGGATAACGGTCGTCCATCAACAATAAGTAGACGCTGACCCGGTTGGCGAACCTTTGCAACTCAAGATTCCAATCAAACCACCATCGTGGATACTTCCCTCGAAAGAGGATCGTTAAGAGAGGAGCCAGGAAGAGCAGGCCACCGGTACCAACTGCAATTGTGATACTTCGACCATCTGACGCCGACAATTGCCCGCTTCCTCCAGATACTGCTCCAAATACAATCAAGATAGGAAGCACGGTAAAGATGCGAAAGAATGTCGTTACTCGGTTGAGCGGCCTATCCGGATAATCGACCGAAAATTGGACAGGGTAGAGGGCCTGCGGTGTTGGCTGTATCTTTTCACCGTTTTGAATATTCTCATCCATAATACTTTCCCTTTGACAGGTAAATGAATTCAGACCATACAATGACGCCTACACTGCCGGAGACTAAATCGACGATTTAATATCCAATATCAGTTTCCAGTCCTTATATTAAGCCATGAACATCCCTGGACAATCACATTCTACATAGATCATATCACAATACTGATACAAGAATAAATAGAGTTATAGCAGAAGCAAAATAGCGGAAAGAGGGCGATATGCGAATCGCCCTCTTTCGTTATCTTGTCATAATAAAAATATCTCTAGCGCCCAGGTCCAGGTCTTTTATTTCGTGGATTGTTCGATGGGGAAGAACTGTGGAACTTTCATGGCAAGCATCATGTCACCTGTTACTTTGAGTTTACCGGTCATAAATGCTTTCATGGAGTCCATTCTGCCTTCTGCGATAGCGATCCAATCTTTTCCGCTGGTAGTAAAGGTCGTGTCAGGTTTTTCAACGCCTCCTGGTATGAGCTTACCCACTCCATTGGCAATTTGAAAAGCCCAGACGCTTGCTTCGTCTCCAGTGATATTCCATTGAATCGTTTTAGTGATATCGCCTGCGGCGGCGGCATTAAATCTCTCTGGCATAGATATGAAAAGCTCGGCAACTGTCATGATAGTGACCTCCTTTTTGAGACACGAAACGTTGAAAAAGATGCTACCGTAAACCAATATGTATGATAAATACATATGGTATGGGTATGTGTCGTTAAAACTCTGTTTTCATATATTGGCTTGCTTGATGAGCAAGAGCCATGATTGATAACATGGGATTCACTCCTGATGCTGATGGGAAAATGCTACTATCGCAGACAAAGAGGCCCTTGATGCCATGGACCTGATTGTGACTGTCTGTGACAGACGTGTTGGGATCTGCCCCCATGCGGCAGGTTCCCATCTGGTGGGCAGAGAACATTACGATGCGGTTAGCGGTCAGGCCACGGCTTTTCACCTGTTGATCAAAGGCATGTAGACGTTGCTCCTGCGTGACCTCGTTCTCTGAACGTTTCAAATCAGTAGGCTTGTTTTGTAAGGAAATAACTCTTTCTGCGCCGGCTGCAAGATGGATACGCGCTCCCTGACGCAGGCCGTGCAGGAGATGCTTGCGATCATAGGCTGAAACGCGATAGTTCACAATAGGCTCTCCCGCATGATCCATGTTGACGGTGCCTTCGCCTCGGTCGCGTGTTAAGACAATGATTGAGGCCAGATGGGCAATGCCTGTCATCTCCTCACGGTATGTACGCGCAGAATACCATGGCGTCGCCAGACCGAACAGCCCGGGATGGGTAGGAGCTACCTCCAGTGTGTAGCCATAGTTTCCGTTCAGGCGTGCAAACTGCTTTGAATATGCTGATTGTAGTACTCCTTGCCAGGCGTAGACCTTCTCTCGATAGGCTCCGACGCTAATGGCGGTGGGATGCAGGTGTAGATGCTTCCCTATATGACTGTTCTCAACACCTGAACGTAGTAAGAGCAGCGGCGTGTGTAATGCGCCTGCTGCAAGTACGACCATTCCTGCGCGAATAGTTACAATATGAGTTGTATCCATCTGCGTATTATGCACAATGGCGCTAACTCCAACCGCTTTGCCATGTTCAATGAGTACCTTTTCGGCGCTGCCATTGACGATAATACGGGCGTTGTGATCATAGGCATCCTGTAAGTAGGTCTTCATAGTGGATTGGCTACATCCATAGCGACAACCAAAATTACAAGTGCCACAGCGCTGCTCACAGCCAATCGCATTGCGCTTTACTGCTCCTGCGTGATAACCAAGCGCCGTGGCTCCATCAAACAGCAGTTGATTTTGTCTGTTGTGCTGGCTCTGCTGCTCACTGACATTAATGCGCTGCTCTACAGCCGAAAAGCTCTGCTGCAAAGCTGAACCAGTAAAGCAATCTTTCAGTCCCGAAGATTGGTCCCATTCAGCTAGAATGTCGTCAGGCGCACGGAACGAAGTCATCCAATTGACAACCGTACCACCACCCAGGGTACTTCCTGCCATCATGATCAGTCCCAGATCTTTTGTCGAGAGCGCTCCGTTCTTTAAGAAGAGTTCGGACATAGACTGCTCTTCTTGCGAGGTAAAGTTCCCTTCATGATTGTAACCTCCTTTCTCCAGCACGATGACGCTCTTGCCTGCTCTGGCAAGTTCGCCTGCGACAACTCCGCCACCCGCGCCGGAGCCGACGATGACGACATCTGCTTCCAGAGTGGTCTTCTGCGTAATTGATAATGGTACAATGGGAGCTGGCTGCTCGGGTCGTGGTAGTTCGGGGCGGATATAATCTAGCACCGCCCAATTGGGATTGCTGCCTTGTTCATCAAGCGAGGAGAAGTAGATCAGGCCAGCGAGGCGCTTTAATCCCTGATAGCCCTGACGGAATGGCCCCAGTGGACTATTCGCCAGGGACAGCAGGTATTGCTCACGCTTTTCCTGTGAGAGGTTGACAAAGGCATGAGCACTTCTCGCTAATAAGAAGCCTACCGGTGGCGCCGAGAATAAGCTTAAGAAGAGCCGAATATCTGCCTGTGTTTCTTGGCTTTGCTGGCCCAGCTTTTCTGCGATACGTTGTGCAACGTGTAGATCACGAGCACTGCGCTGGTAGTAAGCCGCGACGGCCTCTGCGCTTCCTGCGGGAGGATCAAGTGAGGGAAGCAAGGTATCACAGATCGCCTCCAGGATCGCAAATTCGCTGGGGGTAAGCCAACCCGAGATTCGCTTCTTCATCGCTGGGACTTCGAGATGAGGTGTGATGGGCATAGTACGATCTACCTCCTTTGCCCGCTCTTTTAGTACTTAGAAATTGCTTCCGGTGATCGCACTGGCGAGTTCGTCCAGCCGATAGTCGACAAGTTGTGCAATGCTCGTTACTTGTTCATTGTGATACTGGCTGACGAGCGAGGTGATGCGATCGTAGGCAACGAAGGCCTGCCCGTTATAATCTTCATAGATGAGCAGTCTCGGTGGAGCGTATAAGCCAACCTCTGGTATGTCTTCAATCATCTGGACGCCTAGCATGTGATTGCCAATCGAGTATTGAGCAATCCGCTTGGTTTTTCCAGTGAGAGAGAGCAAGCTGCCTTGATCCATCTTGACAAAAGTGGTAAAACCACTTGTCCCGATCAAAGGTAGGGTAAACTCTATCACCTCCTCCCAGGAGAGGTTACGAGCGGCCAGTTGTTGAGGAAGGATCTCCCAGTCGGCTGGCGGTCCGAGCCGAGCCTCCAATGCACTCGTAACTTCTCGATAGGTGTGGTTAGATGGCACAACAACATGCTCAACCGTAAAACTTGTAATCTGAGGTTTTCCTGCTATGTTGATTTGCTCTATTTCTCTTTGAAACATCAGGTACATGTCCTTTCCTGGCAGAGTGCATACGTTTCACTCTGTGAGATAAATGACCCCATGCGCTTTTGTATACGTATCTCAGCATTTGATCATCGATGATCGTTACTCTTCATTCTTGTCAGTGTGTTGCGGTTGTCTCCATATTGGGACCATTCAAGATTTGTAAGAGATTCTCGGGTGTAAAAAACTCTTTGAAAGGAATCGTATTTTGTATGACACCGAAAAAGCGATTGATGCCGTCCTGATTTCCACGCAGGGCTGCTAACACTTGCTGAAATTCCATCGGGAATGGTGCCAGAGTGGCACGGTCGCAGATAAACTCGTAGAGTGGCATCAGAGCTTCGTTGCGTCGCAACTCGTAGTCAGCCAGCGCCTCCACAAGTGGCTGTCTACCAGATAATCCCGCATCAATCGACTGAGCCAGCAACTCTGAATCGCGAAAAGCGTCGGTTATACCCTGTGCGGTAATGGGGTCCTTGTGGCAACCTGCATCTCCTACCAGTGCCCAGCCGGAGCCATATGGCTTGCGGAAGAAGTTTGGTAATTCGGCGGTCCCCATAAAGCGGTCTTCACGTTTCCCTGCATTGACACGGCTTGCCAGATCAGGAGCGATTTCGGCCAGTGTTCCCACAAAGTTTTTTTCCAGATTGGCTCTAAAGGTATGGAACTCATCGTTTCTCCACTCGACGAAAATAGCTGCCTGCTGATCGTTGGTAGGAAAGGCAACGATAGTGCGTCCAGGTCGCGTATAGAACTCCAGGCTATCTATAGGCACTCCACTCCAATACGTGTAGTAACCACAGGTGCCAGCTGGAGAGGTCGCATATTTTGGAGCGTTCACTGTCTGTGCCACGATTGAACGCATTCCATCAGCACCGACCACGATCCGTGCTTGCTCAGTAACCATTTCACCATCAGAAGTTTGTCCACGAATACCAGTGACCTGTTCGCCATCCATCAGAATCTCCTTCACCAGGAAATTCTCGCGCAATTCAGCTCCTGCCTCTACGGCGGCCTCGGTCAGAATTTTATCAAGCACATTACGCTTGGGGGCATAAATAGCCGCAAAACCGTTATCAACTGGCGGTGGAAAACCAGTGAGGGTGAAAGAGCCGAATGTTTCGAACGAGAGGTCAAGGATAATATTTTTGACCGGGGGACAATTGGTAGCCGCAACTTGATCTATCAATCCCCAGCGTCGTAACTGAGCACAGCCACCAACAGAAATCATGTGAGTTGAAAGTGTTGAGCTGGGAAATTTAGCTTTATCTACCAGTAAGACCCGATAACCCTGGCGAGCAAGTAACATTGCGGTCGGTGCACCCGCGACACGTGCACCAATAATAATCGCATCATACATAGTGAAAACCCTTTCTCTCTGATACATACCAATCAAGTAAAATGGACCTTCGTACAGGTGTATCTACCTACTTCAAGTAGTCAAGCGCCAGGACGTATCTTATGACCACTCCACCTCAAGGTGTTCATAGCCTCGGAATAAGAGTGTTGGAATATGTGTCAGTTCCTGTCCGGGAACCAGCGACAGATGGGGGAGCCTCTGACACAGGATCTCAAATGCGATTCGTCCTTCAAGACGTGCGAGAGCCGCTCCTACACAGAAATGCACGCCATGCCCGAAGGCCAGATGATGATTCGTGGCTCGTTGCAGCTGAAACTGATCTGCGTTGTCAAAAACCTCCTCATCGCGATTCCCTGACCCATAAAGGAGGAGCAGCGAAGCGTCTTCTGGTAGCGTGATCTCTCCCACACTAACCTCACAGGTTGTGGTCCGGGCAAACATCTGGATTGGGGCATCAAAGCGTAAGATCTCTTCAACCGTGAGAGGAATATATTCGGGATGAGCACAGAGCGTTTGCCAACGTGCGGGATTTTCAAGTAAGAGTAACAAACCAGAACCAATCATATTCGTGGTGCTCTCGTGGCCAGCCAGGATGAGTCCTTGTAGCGTGAGTACCAACTCGGTCTCTGTGAGTGGTTGCTGTTCGTCTGCATCTGCATTGAGTAGGACGCTGATCAGGTCGTTCTGCGGCGTTTCCCGACGCTCTGCAATCATCGACGCCAGGTAATGCTGAAAGGCTACTGTACTACGTGCACACGCTACTTGTTGTTCTTCTTCCAACTGCACGGACATAAGCATTAACCAGTCATGACTCCATTGACGTGTCCGGGCCAGATCATGGCGAGGAATACCCAGTAGCGTCAGGACTACTTCCAGTGCCAGCGGATAGGCGAACTGGCTGATAATCTCTGTCCGCTGATCATCGATAAAGGCATCTATCAGGGAGGTAGCCACAGAGCGAATGAAGGGTTCGATCGCTCTGATGCGTGCAGGCGCGAAGGCTTTCATTAAAGGTAAACGCAAGCGTGTATGCTCCGCGCCATCAGTATTGAGCACGATGGGCACAGGAAGATAGCCTTGGATCAGTTCCTCTAGCGTGCGTGGATAAAATGTTGCTGGCGATGTCAGCGTATCGCATGAGGAGAACTTCTCTGGCTGAAGCAGAATCTGTTGAATTTCTTTATACCCTGTAATCAGCCAGACGTTCAATTCGGGATTGAACGCGACAGGTTGCTCTTGTCTGGCCCGAGCATAAAAAGGATATGGATCTTCTGCAAAGGGATTAAATGTTGCTCCAAGAACGTCTGGCATAGGTATCGTTTCCTTTCTGAGTATCTCTGATTAGAGTGGTTGTATCTGCCTGGTGAATTGTGCCTGGATGCGCTGCCGCCAGAGTTCGTAGGCGGGCTCGCTGCTGTTGATGGGGAGATCCTCCCGGGCGAGCTTCGCGATCTGGGCGGCGGTTGCACTTGAGGTTCCACAGAAAACTTCACATGCAACTTCTGTATGGCCTGCAAAATTGCTGGCCTGTTCACGGCCTCTGGCTGCGATGGCTGCTCCGCGTGCGAGCTGAAGTTGGTAAGGCTGCGCCAGAGTGAGGATAGCTTCGATGTCGCTGCGCTCCGTGCCTCCCGCGTAGGCGCTGGCACAGCCGATGCCGCTCCACAATTCTGCTTGTCGTTGCGGCGGGAAGGCACTGATAATGCTGGCTACCTGCTCCACGTTAGCTCCACTGGCAAACCAGATAGCACGGCCTAAGCCTTGATCAAAGACTTTACGCCCGTAGGCAGAAAGCTTTTTGGTGACGACCTGTTCCTCGATCGTGCGTTTGTACGCAAAAAAGCCTTCGTGGAAGCCGTAGCCATCGACGATCACCCAATTGAGTACCGGGTCCAGATGCTTCAAATAGTGCTCAGGGTTGCGGCGCATTCTGGCCAGAGCCAGACCTACGCCGATATAGAATGGATAAATGTAAGGTGCTCCTGGTCCCTCGGCAAATTCATTGACGCGATTTTTCCAGGGCGTAATGCAATCCAGCGCGGCCAGTCCCATACCAACGCCTTCAAAAGCGAAGCCACGTAGATCGATATCAACCTCTTGCATGCGTGCCAGGAGCACATCGACGCGACTATCTTCGAGTGTGGCGTGGTACCCTGCTACTAACCCATGGGCGACAGGTTGGAAACGCTGGATGGCATCTTTGGCAAACCCTGGTTGGCTAAACACAGTTTCCTCGGAGGGGATGCCAAAGAGAGAGCGGCGTACTTTTCCCAGAACAGTCACTGAATCGCCTCCTTTTGCCTATACGCATGCTCAGTCTGAGCGATAAATTGAGCCTCAATACGTTGTCGCCATATTTCATATGCTGGCGTGTTGCTGTCCAGCGGTAATTCTTGCAAGGCAAGATCTGTGATATGTGCAACCGCCGCACTGGATCTGCCCCATAACACCTCGCAAGCCAACTCTGTATGCGGTGCTGCATGGCCCGATTGTAGTCGGAAGCGTGAGGCCATCGCCGATCCTACACCCAATTGAGCTCGGTGGGGTCCCGCCAGCACCTGTAGTTTCTCTATCGCCGTGTGGTCCACGACGCCAGCCGCGTATGCACAGGCCAGACCGATACCGCTCCAGAGATCGGCGCGTCTGCCTGCGGGAAAGGCTTCGATCGCAGTGAAGATACGATCCGCATTCGCACCCGTTGAGAACCAGAGACTACGGCCTAGACCTTGATCAAAAACGCGGCGTGCATAGGATGAAAGATGCACTGGTATAGCTTTATCCTCGACATAGCGCTGACTGGAGAAAAAGCCCTCATAGAATCCATAGCCATCCAGTACCAGCCAACCAAAGACTGGATCAAGTTGTTTGATGAACGGCTCTGGTTTTTTCGGCATCCTGGGTAGTACCAGACCTGCTCCTATATAGACCAGGCCTGTATAGTGAGCACCGGGTCCTACCAGAAACGCTCGCAAGCGTCTTCTCCAGGGCAGGAGCGCATCCAGTAGCGTGAGACCCATCCCGGCACCTTCATAAGCAATGCCACGTATCTCGGGTGGAAACGCATTGAGACGCGGCACAAGTACGCCAAACCTGCTGTCATCCAGGACCGCATGAAAACCAGCTACCAGAGTCTCAGCGACAGGTTTAAACTCAAGCCAGGTTTGTCCCATATCTTCTTGAAAGCCATAGCGCTCGCCGGCCATCTGTTCAAAGGCTTCCGCAGAGATGCGAAAGATAGATTTAAAGATGCGTCCAGAGATAGACATAGTATTACCTCCTTTTCTGTGATTGCCCGCGTGACGTGCTTTAAGCATCATTGGCTGTTGTGTAGACTAGCTTCTCTTCGGCAACCGCTGCCATTGCGCTGGCTTCCTGTTTCGCGCGATAGCGTCCATAGACCAGTTCGAAGATAGGTGAGGCCATCAAAGTAGTCACAATCGCCATAATCACAAGCATAGTAAAGAGCGTCGGGGTGATGATACCTTGCTGAAGGCCGATATTGAGCAAGATAAGTTCCATCAAACCACGCGCATTCATCAAGGCACCAATTGCCATCGCCTCAGGCCGGGGTTCTTTGTTGAGCCATGCAGCTAGCCCACAGGCAATGCCTTTGCCAAAGATCGATGCCAGCAAGATCAGAAGTGTAATGCCCCATAAAAACCAGCTATTTACAAGACTTAAGCGTGTATTCAGACCCGAATACACAAAGAAGAGAGGTAGCATAAAGTTTGTGACAATCGGCTCCAGGGCATTGCGCAGGTATTTCGCAAAGTTGCCACGCGGCATGGCGATGCCAAGAATAAAGCCACCAAAGATGGCATAGATACCGATAGCATCTGTGATCCAGCCGCACAGCATCACCAGCATCAGCACGAAAGCCAGCATTGGCCCACTGATGCCATCGCGTCTCTTCGTCATGGTCTCTAAACGACTCAGCAGTGGTTTGCCCACGAGCAGAGTAATCAGGGCATAGGCGATGCCGCCGCCCACGGCCAGGAGGGCAATGAACATATTCTGCTTGAAGATCGCGAGTACAACGGCGAGAATGCACCAGGAAACAGCGTCATCGATAGAGCCGGCAGCCAGGGCCAATGTTCCAAGAGACGTGCCAGCCAGGCCACGTTCGAAGATGATGCGTGCCAGCATGGGGAAAGCGGTCACGGCAATGGCTGCCCCCATAAAGAGCATCGCTTCCCAGGTAACAACGTGTGGGCTGAACAGGAGTCCCGGCTCTCGCGTCAGAAAAAATGCAAGCAAGACTCCAAGCAGCAAAGGAGTGAGAATACCAGAAAGGGAGACTGCGGCTGCACTGCGCAGGCGTTTACGAATCAGATTCGTGTCAAACTCGACACCGATCAGGAACATATACAATACCAGACCAACCTGGCTGGAGGCATACAGGATACTCATCGGAACGCCCGTGGGAAAAACATATTGTTGTACTTGAGGGAATACGAGCCCAAAAAGAGAGGGTCCTAAGATGACACCCGCAATCATCTCACCAACAACCTGAGGCTGCCCAATCTTTTTTGCCAGTATACCTACGAGACGACAGGTACCCAGAATCACCGCTAATTGTAAGAAAAAGAGGATTGCCAATGCTGAATTTGACATAATAACTCCTTTTTATTGAACAGAGCTTTCTCCACTAATGTGCTTTGATGTACATGCTATCGATTGTGCTACCAGACGCTGCCGCCAGACCTCATATGCTGGTTCATCGCCATCGGCGGGTAGATTTTTGCGGGCAGTATCGGTCATCTGAGAAACTTTCTCGCTGGGGAGGCCCCATAAGACTTCGCAAGCCCGCTCCGCGTGAGGTGAAGGATTGCCAACCTCATGGCGCGCATTTGCTGCTATCGCAGCGCCGAGTGCCAGATGATGTTTGTAGGAACCGGCGGTTGCTTGCAAGGCCTCAATGGTGGAGTGATCAACGCCTCCCGTGTAGCCGCAAGCCAGACCAATCCCGCTCCAGAGGTCCGCTTGTCTCTCAACAGGAAATGTGCCGATCGTCGCGGCTACGCGCTCGACGTTGGCACTTCTGACGAACCAGATAGCGCGGCCGAGACCGTGGTCAAAGACACGTCGCGCATAGGCTGAAAGGTGTTTTGGTCTCTCCTGCTTTTCGATATAGCGTTTGCGAGCAAAAAAACCTTCGTGAAAGCCGTAGCCGTCAATGATGATCCAGCCAAGCACGGGATCCAGGCGACGCATAAAGCGTTCGGGATTACGTCGCAAGCGGGCGAGCCCCATACCTGCACCCAGAGGTACTGCATAGATATAGGTAGATCCAGGGCCATCCAGAAAATCTTTGACCCGATTCTTCCAGGGCATCAAGCAGTCCAGTGCAGCCAGCCCGATCCCCGCACCTTCGTAAATGAAACCACGTAGCTCAGGATCGCCTTCGTTCAGTCGAGGCACCAATACCGCAAAGTTGCTATTTTGCAACGTCATCTGACAGCCTTTGGTGACCAGACGTATCACCGTTTCCAGGCGCTGCGCTGCTTTGCGGTCATCCGCACTAAAAGAACGCGCCTCTTTATCTGACACACCAAAAAAGGGCTTGAGTATCTGGCCTAATGAAAGTGCCACTACACGACTTCCTTTCGCTTGACAGTCTGCTCAATGGGGACAGTAAACTGAGCCAGTAGACGTTGTTGTAAGATCTCATATGCCGGTTCTGCATTATCGAGCGGTAAAGCCTCAAATGCGTGCTCCGTTAAAGATGCCGCATGAGCACTGGTAGTTCCGCAGAGGATCTCACATGCCATATCGCTATGAGCTGTCGGATTAGCCGCCAGCTGGCGTCCTTTCGCGACGACTGCTGCTCCCAGAGCAAGATTGGGAGTATATTGGCCCGCAGCCTGCTGCAAACGCTCGATATCGACACGTTCCACGCCACCGGCGTAGGCGCAGCAGACACCAACGCCGCACCAGAGATCTCCCTGGCGAGCAGGAGGAAATGTGTTCACTGTTGCAATTACCCGTTCGACATTCGCACCTTTCAGGAACCAGATAGCGCGCCCTAGTCCCTGGTCAAAGATCCGACGTCCGTAGGAGGAGAGATGTTTCGGATATGCTTGTCCCTCGATAAAGCGGCGTTGCTTAAAAAAGCCCTCATGAAATCCGTATCCATCCAGAGCCAGCCAGCCCAGCACCGGGTCCAATTTTGAGAGATAGCGCTCTGGTTTGCGGTGCAGCCGGGCCAGAGCTTCGCCTGCTCCGATATGAACCATATAGATGTGTGCAGCTCCGGCTCCCGCCAGATAGGCCTGTAAACGATGTTTCCCTGGCAGCACACAATCTAATCCGGTGAGTCCCATCGCGGCACCTTCGTAGGCAAAGCCGCGCAAACTAAGATCAATCTTGTCCAGGATGGGGACCAGCACCTCTAAACGGCTATCGTAGAGGGTGGCATGATAACCATCGATGGCCGCCAGGACAGACCTTTCTAAACATTTCCAGGCATCGCTATTCCCCTCGCTAAAAGAGATTGCATCTTTATAAGGAACTCCGATGAATGGTTTGAGAAATTTTCCTAGTATGCTACTCAACACACGCCTCCTTTATACTGTTGCTTCGTTCTCAGACGCCTGCTCAAGTTCAGCCAGCAGACGTTCAAGTTCATCGCCATCCAATTCAGTCACCAATTGCTGAAGCTCTTCGAGCGAAAGATCTGCGTCCGTTACAGAGGCGCCTCTATCCAGCTGTAGTAACGCTAATAAACGTGTTGTCAATTGTGTGATACTCATGCCTTGAAGGAGTTCCAGTACGGATACATCGACCTTCAGGCTTGTATCGATACGTCGCTTCACCTCGACGGCCATCATGGAGTCCATACCCAGGCTACTCAGCGATTCCTGGCTGCTGAATTGGGCCGGATCGAGCTGAAGGACGCGAGCAATAAGTTCTTGTATGTGTGTCTCTAAAAACAGCTGGCGGTCGGTTGCCTGTATCTCGCCAAGTTGCGTCAGGAGTGATACCGCATGTTCATCCTGCTCACTCGGAATGAACTCTTCCTCCTGTTCACCCAGTAGTGCAAACATTGGTGGCATGGTACCTGATGGCGATGTCTCGCGAGCCAGCATCCAGTTCGCACTAATAACGGAGAGATGGGCGGGAGTCTGATTCTGTATGCGGCCTAAGATCTGCATACCGATCTCTGGCGTAATCAGTTCAATGCCACGTCGAGCATAAAACTGCTCCAGACTGAGCTGCTCCACCATGCCTACAGACCAGGGTCCCCAGCCGATACTGAGTGCTGGCAGCCCCTGCGAACGGCGATAATGGGCCAGGGCATCCAGGAAGGCATTCGCGGCTGCATAGTTCCCTTGACCAAGCGAAGCGATCACCGAGCCAATTGAGGAGAAGAGGATAAAGAAATCTAATGGTGCCTCTTTCAGCAGGGTATGGAGGAGCCAACCTCCGCGTATCTTTGGTCTCAAGACGCGCTGGAAGGTCTCTTTTTTCATGCGGAGCAGTAACTCGTCCTGAACTACGCCCGCAGTGTGAATAACACCGCGAATAGGTGGCCAGCCCTGGCGCTCATATTCGGCGAGGAAGGCCGCTAGCTGATCTTCCTCTGCGACATCAAGCGTGGCCAGATGAATGCTTGCACCCAGTGATTCCAGTTCCTGAATCGTCCTGACCAGTGCTTTTTGTGGATGGTCATCAGGCAGTCGATACCAATCGGAGCGCAGCGGTATCGCTGTTCGCCCCATGAGAATCAGCCGTCTGGCGCCTTGTTTCACCATCCAATGGGCTACCAGCAAACCTAGCTTGCCCAGACCTCCTGTGATGAGATAAGTTCCGTCTGCGCGGAACGAGGCCGGTAATGCCGGGGTGAGATGCGTACTTGTAACCATGCGTATCACAAAGCGCTGACCGGCTCGCAAGGCGATCTGATCTTCTTCCGTTGGCTGTGCTAACTCCTGGTAAAGTTGCGGAATTTGATCTTCTGTCGCAGATGGATCAATGTCTATCAGCCCGCCCCACATACTGGAGAACTCCTGATGACCGATAACACGACCCAGACCCCACAGTGGAGCCTGAGAGATAGCGATCTCTCCAGTGGACTCGTCCACGGCCTGAGCACCTCGAGTCACTAACCAGAGCCGTGGCATCTGTGACCAACCACTCTGAGCCAGTGTTTGGATCAGATGCATGATCGCTAATACACCAACCTCCTGTTCCTGTTCAAGAAGATCCATGTTGATATTTTCAGTCAACACGGAATCCAGGCTCCACAGATGGACAATCCGTGAGAATGGTCCTTGCTCAGCCAGCGTATTGAACAATTGTTGGAACTGCTCCGGCTGGCCGGGATTGACTGCATAATTGATACCCTGATGAAGCAGTTGGGGAGCATCAGAGGGTGAGATAAGTACATAATGCTCTCCCTGTTGTTCCAGATACTGGCTGAGTGCCTGCCCCACTCCACCACGATCGCTCAGAATGATCCAACCTCCCGTCGGGGGCGTGCGTTTGGCATCGGCCTCATCAGTCTCGTCAGTCTCTATGCTCCGATTTTGGGGTTGCCACTCCAGCTCATAGAGTGCGCGATCGAGACGCTCTGGCGAAAGGCTGATGGCCGTTTCTAATGATTGAGCACGGAAACCCTCGATCTCCACCAAGAGATTGCCCTGCATATCCAGTAACTGAATGTTACCCACGATAAGATGAGAGTCAGCCTGTAAGATGCGAGCATACACCTGCATTTCCTGGCAAGGCTGTCTCAGAATGCACAAGCGATCCACTCCTGTGGGGAGATATGGAGCAGGGGTCTGCTGGAAAGATGTATCGTTGTCTGGTCTGGCGACCAGCAGTACTTGAAAGGCAGCGTCTAATAGAGCTGGATGAAAGCTATAGTTTGTCAATTCCTCTGTTAATACTGCTGGTACATGCAGTGTCCCCAATCCGACATTCTTGCCCGCTTGTACTTCTGTGATCGATTGAAAGGTCGGACCATACTGAAACCCCATCTGTTGCGTCTGCTGGTAAAATGTTTCGCGCGAGAGCGTCGTTGTACACGTTGACCGGATTTCATCGAGTTCTGGTTGCAGATTCCTTTCTCTGGATTGTTGACGGCTCAGTTTGATGCTGGCATGTAGCGTCCAGTGAGCATCCCCTGTAGGAGTATAACTATAGATCTCTACTGTTGCTTGCTGTGCATGAACGACCGTTTGCAATCTCGGGTCCGAGGCTTCGGAGAGAAAAAGTGCCTTGCGGAAGGCCAGCTCTTCAAGCTGATAGACTCCTGCACCAAACACTTCATGTGCTGCGGCCAGTGCCATCTCAATAAACGCCGCTCCCGGAAGCAATACATTCTCTTGAATGCGGTGGTCGGCGAGATAGGGGAGTATATGTGTACTGATTTCACTTTCCCAGGTCGCATGGGCTGAACGCAGGCGTTGTCCAAGCAGGGGATGAACGGGAACCAGGAGACGATCATCACGCGTCTCAACCGATTCTGTCCAGTGGTGTTTCAACTGCCACGGATAGGATGGCAGGTGAACAAAGTTTCCTCCCTGAGCATAGAATGTCGGCCAGGCGATGGGATAACCTTGCGTGTAGAGCGTTCCTAACGAAGCCAACATGATCGCACGATCTTCTTCGCGTCGTCGTAATGACGGCAGCACGATTCCCGTTTTGTTTTCCTGCGTGAGCAACTCTTTGATTGAATTGGCCAGTACCGGGTGGGGGCTAAGCTCAATAAATGTGCTATAACCATCCTTAATCAATTGCGTCAGCGCGTCCGCGAAGAGGACAGTCGCCCGCACATTTTGCCACCAATACTCAGCGTCTACCTCATTGCCATCGATACGTGTACCTGTGACTGTTGAGTAGAGTGGCAGCGTAGCTGTACGTGGTGCCAGACCAGAAAGAACATCAAGGAGTTCATCCTGTAAGGGATCCATAAAGTGGCTGTGGTAAGGTACTTTTCCCACTAAGAAGCGGTGGAAGACCTGGAACGTCTGTAGCTGAGAGGCCATACTTTCCAGGATTGCCGCCTCGCCAACCAGCGTGATTGCGCTGGGACTATTGATCGCCGCGACCGAGACTCCAGGACCAGCATCTTCGACTGCTTGATGAAGCGTTTCGGATGTCAGTCCGACGGCCAGCATGCGTCCTTGCCCGCTCGTCTTTTGTTGTAACCGGCTCCGGTGATAAATCAGTAGCACCGCATCTTCAAAACTTAAGGCACCAGCCAGATAATGCGCTGCTACCTCACCTGTACTATGACCAATAATGGCATCTGGCTCGATACCCCGGGAGCGCCAGAGCTCGGCCAAAGCGATCTGGATGGCAAAATTGGCTGGCTGTGCATATGCGGTCTCCTCCATCTGAGAGTCCTCTTCATTGGCAGTCAGCTCTTCAATCAGCGACCAGCCAGTATACTGGTATAACTCGGCATCAGTACGCTCAATGCTAGCGCGAAAGAGTGGTTCATTCGTCAACAGATCGCGACCCATTGCCCACCACTGTGGACCCATGCCTGAGCAGACAAAGACGGTCTTCGGACGCTCATCCAGGGCTATCCGCCCCGACGATGAACCCGCAAGTGGCCTGTCCGCAAGGTATGCCTCCAGCTGAGTTACGGCCTCTGCTTTGGAATGTGTGACCAAGGCGAGGCGATAGTCGTGCTGACTGTGTCTCAATGAGGCTGAATAGGCGATGTCATAGAGAGGTGCAGACTGTTCTGGATCAGCAAGGTAGTGCCCATATTTTTCGGCGACTGCACGTAGGGCCTCTGGACTCCGTGCTGAAAGAGGTAGCAGATGTGGGCGTGCTTTTTGACTGTCAGAGATCTCAATCTTTTGCGGCAGAGGTGCTTCTTGAAGGACAACATGTGCGTTAGTGCCTCCGAACCCGAACGAATTAACCCCTGCCAGTGCTGGTCCGTTGGTCGCTGGCCACGTCTCCAGGGTAGTCGGTACACGTAATTGCAGCTCATCAAAAGGAATATTGGGATTTGGATGGCGAAAGTGGATATTCGGCGGAATCTGGCGATGCTGCAATGATAGTGCGGTCTTAATCAGACCTGCTACGCCTGCCGCAGCCTCTAAGTGGCCGATGTTGGCCTTAACAGAGCTCATGATGCATTGATCATGAGGCGGACGATCAAGTGAGAGTACCGACCCGATGGCTCGTGCCTCAATAGGATCACCGACCGGTGTACCTGTACCATGTGCTTCAACGTACTGCACATTTTTAGGATCTACCCCGGCCCGTTCGTAGGCCAGGTGCATCGCTCGCTCCTGCGCGAACTGATTGGGAACGGTTATGCCGTTGGTATGGCCATCCTGTGTTACTGCCGTGCTCCGGATCACTGCATAGATCGGATCACCATCCTCCTGCGCTTTAGATAGTGGTTTAATCAGCACCACGCCAGCTCCTTCGCCACGCGCATAGCCGTTGGCCGACGCATCGAAGGTTTTGCAGCGGCCATCGGGTGAGAGGAAGCCGCCTTTTGACTCGGCGATTGTCATAGTGGGCACGATCATCGCGTTGACACCGCCCGCCAGTGCCAATGAACATTCGCCATTCCAGATGCTTTGGCTGGCTAAGTGCACTGCGACGAGTGAGGATGAGCATGCTGTATCCACAGCCATGCTGGGGCCATGGAAGCCGAATATATAGGAGATGCGATTTGCCAGCATAGTCATCATCATACCAGTAGCCGAATGTGTCTGTAATTCGTAGCGGCTCAGGACGCCATAGTTTTGCAGCAATTGATAGTCGAGTGTAAAGCCGCCCATAAAGACGCCTGTATTGCTACCGGCCAGTTGTTCCACGATTTGCCCTGCATCCTCTAATGCTTCCCAGGTCACCTGAAGCAAGAGCCGTTGTTGTGGATCAAGCCACATGGCTTCGCGTGGAGAAATGCCAAAGAAGTGGGCATCGAAAAGATCAAGGTGCTCTAAGTAGCCACCTCGATACGTAATCATTTTGCCTGACTTGCTGGGATTGGGATCGTAAAACTTGCGTACGTCCCAACGGTCGGTTGGGATATCTCTCGTGGCATCTGTCCCCGCGCACAGCATATTCCAGAACGCGTCGGGACTGGTTGCGCCTCCGGGAAAATGACATCCAACTCCGATAATAGCCAGCGGTTCGCCGGATCGTTGAGTCGGAGCCGTTGCATGCACTTGTCCGTTGTTACTAAGCATGGCATTCCTCCGTATAAAGTTTTACTGTCTGCCAGAGGCAGAGCCAGTATCAGATCATTTTTCTCTCTATGCTAGCGCCTTTAGATGCCCTTGTAGTTTTTGTGAGATGGCCGCAAGCAACTGATCTTGCGCACTATGGAGAAAGAAATGTGAACCTGGCAGCATAGCCAGGTCACATCCGACGCTGCTATGTTGAGGCCAGTGCTCTAGATCGTTTCGGCTGATTCTGACATCTTCGAGACCACCAAAGAGCGAGAATGGACAAGCGAGAGGTGGTTCTTCGGTGTATTGGTAGGTATCACAGAGCTCGAAGTCTGCTCTTAACGTCGGTAACATTGCCTGCATGAGCTCCTTGTTTTGTAGAATCATCTCGGCGATACCTTCGGAGCGCAGAACTACTTTGAACACCTCTGAAGGTAGATGATAGATTTTAATGTTGGGATTGGGAAGTTGTGGCGCACGATATGCTGCCAGGAACAAGTGCTCAGGATATTTGTCATATTGCTTGCGTAATAGGCGTGTCAGCTCAAAGCTCACCAGGGCTCCCATGCTATGACCAAAGAAAGCAAATGGGCGATCTAAATAGGGAGCGATGGCCTCCGCGAGATCCTCTTCCAATAAAACAAGACGCCTGTATGCAGGTGATCCAATCCGATATTCGCGACCGGGCAGCTGAATGCTACAGACCTCTACCTCTGGCGGTAGGATCTCTCCCCATGGACGAAAGATTGATGCCCCTCCTCCAGCGTAAGGGAAGCAGAACAAGCGGAGACGTGCTTGATCGTTCGGCTTGTAGCGGACTACCCATTCATTTTCGGATGGGCGCGTCATAGTCGTCACATTGCCAGATGGGCTTCCTTTTTGCTTGAGCCGTTGCACCAGTATTTTGCGTTGCTCTGGTGTTAAAGCTGCAATGCGTGTACTGGCATCTTTCATCCGGCGATCTCCTGTGGCTCACATTTTTGACGTCCCAAAGTGATCCAGCCACCGTTGATTGGATGCTCCTGCTCTTCTCGTTGATAGATCTGAATCAGATTCTGAAGAAATGGATCATTCTTCCAGAGTTGGACCTTGCTCTGGATAGTTGGAGTGTCTGAAGGCTGGGAAAACATCTCGATGACCGTGCTGGCAAGTTGTCCTCCCAAACGCTCAAGAAAGTGCACATTCTCTACGAGCTGAGCTACAAGTTCGTCCTCTGACAAGTGAGCAGTCATCCCGATCTGTAGCCGGCCCATAAAATCGAAATCATAGTAGCGGATAAAAGTATCCGATGCTTCCAGTGGTGAAATCGCGAGCCAGTCACGGAAGAAACCTTGTATATGCTCGCTCAAAATCGAGAAGCGTAAAAGACTCATGAGGATCTCAGGGCTATCTACCACGCGCCGGAAGGTGTCGTGGAAGTAGAGGAGGCCAGGGATGCCCCAGTAGACAGCTGTATCCCAGATGACCTTGGCGATCATGATCTGAGCATTGCCCATAATAGGATATTGTCCTTCATAGGTGCTGCGCCAGGAGTTGGTAAAGAGCAGGAAGAGCTGGTTATGAATGGCCGCTCGCTCCTCGACATCCTCTCCATCCAACGCATGGATAATCAGATCACTGATGAGGCCGTTGGCAATGGCGATCAGATCGCCGCCTGGTGAATAGAGCGGATCTAGCGATATGGCTGCCTCGCCTGCCAGGCACCAACGCTGATCAGAAAAGACCTGCTCACAGCTATAGGAGTAGTTTTTCATGACGCGGAAATCCTGGATTTTGTCCCGATGTTGCTCGATTTCGTGTGCACACTGTGGCTCATGCAGATGTAACCAGTGGAGGGCTCGCTCAAAGAGATTCATCTCATCAAACGCATGCATCCTGGCATCTGTGACGATGCCAACACTTGTCGAGCCAGAGGAGAGTGGGATAAGCCAGATCCAGTAGCCAGACCCCATCAGATGATTGGTGCTTAATGCCCGCCGTCCTTCGTGGATGCGCTCTCGCCACGCCCTGTCATCTGACCATTCCTGGATATCAATGGCATGGTTGATACGAAACCAGACAGCATTTGCGTTGTGGTCGACCTTCTTTGCCAGCCCGAGTTGTCTTTGCAATAACGTACTACGTCCGCTGGCATCGACGATCCAGCGAGCCTGTATCTCCTGCTCACTTCCGGCGTGAGATATGCGCAGATGATGAAAATCCTCTTCCGGTTGTAGCGTGATCTGTTGAATCTTACTACCACTAAGAAACGTGATCCCTTGCTCTGGCAATGTCTGGCCCAGCATATTCTCTAAGCGACCGCGATCCAACTGGTACGTCGAGACGCGACGTGGTGGCAATACAGCGTGACCAAGCTCCACCCGGCGTGTAATATCCTGATTATCTGCGGTGCTGAAGAACATACGCAGGCCATATTTGGGCAATTGCTGTGTCTGGAGATGCTCTCCTAGCCCCAGTACATCGCGTAGATAGTGAGCGGCAATCTCGACCGTCGACTCACCAACTTTATGAGCAGCCTCCGGTACAGGATGCTCCTGCTTTTCAACGAGAAGAATCCGCGTTGCTGCCCGGGCCTTTTTAAGCTGTAGTGCCAGTGTCAGGCCAGCCATCCCCCCACCAAGAATGGCGACATCGTACTCATGGAGAGCGGGAAGCGCTCCCTGCGCTGCGACTTCGTGTGCGTCCGTCATCCGGCAACCTCCTGTTTCTCGCGGTGCTGGTGTCCCAAGGTAATCCAGCTGCTATCGATGGGATTAACCACATTATCTTCCTGGTAGACCGCAATCACGTCGGCCAGGAACGGCTCCGTTTTCCAGCGTTGGATCTGGCTCCTGGTGGTCTCGTCAGTGCGCTCAGAGAGTTCATCAATCACTGTACTGACAAGCTGTCCAGCCAGTTGTTCCAGTAGGCGAGCATTCTTCGCAAATTGTGCCTCCAGTTCATCATCAGGGAGCCCGGCGGCCATGCCTGTATGCAAATCCACTAGAAAATCGAGGAGTGAATAGGGATCGGCGAAAGTATCGCTCGCAGCCGGCTGATCAATCGCGTGCCATTCACGGAAAAAAGCCTGCACACGACTGTGGAGGTGCCAGCAACGATACAGATTGGCTAATGTAAGCGGACTGTCGGCGAGCCGACGGATCTTGTCATGGAAATAGAGCAAGCCAGGGAAGGCCCAGTAGATGATGGTATCCCAGATCACTTTGGCGACCATAACCTTGGCATTGCTCATCAAGGGATACTGATGTTGATAGGCTACTAGCCAGACATCGGCAAAGACCAGGAAGACCTGACTATGACCATCAGCTAATTCTGCAATATCCTCACCATCCAGATCGCGGTTGATCAGATCGCAGGTGAGGCCATTCCCAATCGCAATCAGATCGCCGCCGGAAGAATAAAGTGGATCAACCGAGACAGCAGCCTCGCCGACAAGTGCCCAGCGATCGCCGGAAAAGACTTGCTCACAGCTATAAGAATAATCTTTCATAACACGAAAATCTTGTAATTTGTCTTGATGCTTCTCAATCTCTTGAGCACACTGAGGCTCGTGCGCATGGAGCCAACTGAGGGCACGATCAAAGAGATTCATTTCATCGAAATTGTGCATGCTTGCATCCGTAACAATCCCGATGCTTGTGGAACCAGAGGCGAGGGGTATGAGCCAGACCCAATAACCAGGCCCCATCAGATGGTTGGTGCTTAGTGCACGATGCCTCTGCTCGTTAATGCGGCTATGCCATTGTTGATCCGTCGACCAATCGTCGATGTCAATTTCATGACCAATGCGAAACCAGACAGCGTTGGCGTGATGATCAACTTTCTTCGCCAGCCCTAATTGACGTTTGAGCAGGGAACTGCGCCCGGTGGCATCGACCACCCAACGGGCCTGTATCTCTCTTTCCTGGTCCGCGTGGAGGATGCGCAAGCGATGAAAAGCATCATCAGGCTGAAGTGAGATCTGCTGTACTTTGCTATTGTCCAGGAAAAAGATATTTTGTTTGAGTAATTCATCACCCAGCATATTCTCCAGACGTCCTCGGTCGAGCTGGTAGGCTGGTAGAGGAGCATGCGTGATCTGCCCATATTCGACACGATGGGTAATGTCCAGATTATCCTCGGTACTGAAGAACATGCGCAAACCAAATTTGCGCAATTGCTGGGATTGAAGATGTTCTTGCAAGCCCAGAACGTCGCGCAGATAGTAGGCAGCGATCTCGACCGTCGACTCACCAACTTTATGTGCCGTCTCTACGACAGGATGACTGCTCTTCTCGATGACGACAACTTTTGTTTCAGGACGTCCTTGTTTGAGTTGTATGGCCAGTGTCAGGCCAGCCATGCCGCCGCCAAGAATGGCGACATCATATTGCTCAGATGAAGCCTCAGTTATTATATCTTGAAAAGTGGGTTGCACTTTATCATTCATTGAAGGATGCTCCTTTCCTCTTAGCTTGCGCTATGGTGTGTGCATACATTGTTATCTGACAGCTTCCTGTTGCTTCCTTTGCTGCTTGCCCAATAATATCCAGCTGCTATCGATGGGATGTATGAGGCTTTCCCGCTGGTAGAGAGCCAATAATTCTACAAGATAAGGCTCTGCTTGCCAGCGTTGTAGCTGATGCTGAACTGCCTCATCTGTACTATCTGCATGCGTTTCAATCACGGTGCTTATAATTTGACCTGCGAGCCGTTCAAATAAGCGAACATTGGCCGCAAATTGAGCGTCCAGGGCAGCGGGTGACAGTTCCGCGGCCATACCAGTGTGCAGTTGGACCATAAAATCGAGTGGAGAATACAGATCGACAAAGGCATCAGAGGCGGTACTCTGCTTCAGTGCGTACCATTCGCGATAGAATGCCTGGACACGGTTGCTGAGGAGTGCGATCCGCGATAGATTAGCGGCCACGCCAGGATTGTCTGCGATATTACGAAATGTATCGTGGAAGTAAAGTAGTCCAAAGACACCCCAATAGAAGGCTGTATCCCAAATGATTTTGGTGATCATAATCTGGGCGTTATCCATCAGCGAATATTGCTGGTCATAGATACTTAACCAGATATTGGTGAGGCTCAAGAAAAGTTTGTCGTTGACTGAAGCTCTTCCCCGTATGTCCTCTCCCGAGAGAGAACGCACGATGAGATCAGTGATCAGGCCATTGGCGATCGCGATCAAATCGCTACCAGGTGAGTATAATGGATCTAATGATACGGCCGCCTCACCTGTCAGACACCAGCGATCGCTGGAGAAAACACGCTGGCAGCTATAAGAGTAATTTTTCATGACGCGAAAATCCTGGATGCTTGTGCGGTGCTGCTCAATTTCTTGCGCGCACTGGGGTTCATGCTCATAGAGCCAGGCAAGTGCACGTTCAAAGAGATTCATTTCATCGAAATTGTGCATCTGCGCATCAGTGACGATGCCAACACTCGTCGATCCGGAGGCCAGACGAATCAGCCAGACCCAATAACCAGGTCCCATCAGATGGTTGGTGCTGAGTGCCCTGTCTCCCTTCTCGACACGGGCTTGCCAGGCAGCATCCGATGTCCATGTTTTGATATCGATGGGGTGATTCACACGAAACCAGACCGCATTGGCATGATGATGAACTTTCTTTGCCAGTCCAAGTTGTCTCTGTAGGAGCGTGTTGCGACCACTGGCGTCGATGATCCAGCGGGCCTGGATTTCACGCTCGCTACCGTTTTCAATGATCTGGAGGCGGTGATGATTACTCTGCGGCTGAAGTGTAATCTGCTGTACCTTGGCATTAAGTAGAGGAACACCTTGTCTGGGTAATTCCTCACCAAGCATGTTCTCCAGGCGGCCTCTATCTAATTGATAGGTACTCAGGGGAGGAAAGATCGTTGAGCCAAGTTCTACACGTCTTGTGATATCTTGATTATCTTCTGTACTGAAGAACATGCGTAGACCAAACTTGCGCAACTGTTGCGTGTTCAGATGCTCTTCTAAGCCGAGCACATCGCGCAGATAGTGAGCGGCAATCTCTACAGTGGACTCGCCCACTTTGTGAGCCGCTTCAGGAACCGGATGTGATTGTTTTTCAACGATCACCAGCCGAGCCGTTGGACGCGTCTTTTTAATCTGGAGAGCCAGCGTTAATCCGGACAGGCCACCGCCCAAAATGACTACATCATACAGATCGGATGTAGCCTCCGTTGTCATTTTTTGCTCTTGTAGCTGTCGAAGCAGCAGCGCTCGCTTTGCTGCTGGAAGCGCGGCAATACGATTTAGGACATCACTCATCAAGGACCATCCTTACTCTATTCGTATCTGGACAAGTGTAGTTAATTAATGACTCTACAACTGTGCTTCTTGTACATCTCTATGCAGATGTACAAGATACTGTATAAACAATCCTGCGCTTACGTTTGCCATGAGGCTTCGTCAACAGCGTTTATAGCTGTGACTGAGGTAATCATAAGGTGGTAGTATCTTCAGTAACGTTAATTTTCTGTCTTTCAAAACATCTTTTTGGCAACAATCGCTACAAAAAACGAGAGGCTTACTCTGCCTTGCGTTTTTTGCCTGGCGTTTGGGTGAGATTGATCTCAGAAGATGTGCGTTTGTGTCTGTGTTCGCCTGAGGCTTCGATAAATGTATGGAGCCTCTGTTTAATTTCCTGAATACGAAAGTCTATCTGAGTCTGTGCCTGATTGTGAATCTGCTGAATTTGTTGGAAATCGTGCATAAAATTGTCGAGGAGCGATGAATCTTCCAGCTCGTTTTTTAGTGTGGCGTCTAAGTCAGTTTCATTCTCGCCTTGATCGAGGAAGATGTATTGGTAGAGGTCACGTGTACTCTTACTGGGTGCGGCTCCCAGTTCTTCGAACAGTGCAGTTTCGTATTGACGATATTGCTTGAGAGCTTCTATCCTTCTGCCTAAGAAGTAGTACAGACGCATGAGCTGTTGATGCGTTGTTTCACAAATGCGATCGTAGTCCAGAATACGTGATCCATAGCACAAAGCTGCATCATAATCACAATGTGTGATGCTATACTCCATCAATTTTTCTAGCATGCTGATACAGAGCTGTAAGAGTCGTTGGCGTTCACGCAAACACCAGTCTTCGTAGTTATTGCAGAGTAAAATCTCGGAATGAAAGGCAGTAGCCTCGCGTAGCAACTGCACTTGTGCAGCGTCGAGATCCTTCCCAGTAATGTGCTTGGTCGCGTTACAAGCCTGCTCAAAGAAAGCCACATCCAACCAGATGTTGGCATTGGGATTGATCTGTAACCAGTCCGCTGTCACCTGGAGGGCGCACTCTGCATCAGTGGTCTGTTCCGTTTGCAATGCTGCTTGCAATTGCCAGAGGACTTGCCTGAGGTTTCTCTTAGACTGCTCGGTAGAGCTCTCAGGCCAGAAAAGTGTGGCAAGGATTTCGCGTGAACAGAGGCGATGGCGGTGCAGGAGTAGATAGCTGAAGACCTCTTGTACACGGCGTGCCTCAAAACCGGCCAGTCTGTATCCACCTCGTTCGATCGCGAAATGACCGAAAAGGTGAACACGTAACGAGGCGGCCGCTTCGCTCCCATTATCATATTCTTGCAAGGCACTCTGCGATACTGGCAGTGTCTGCTTTACTTTTTCACTATTCACAACTTGAAAAAAAGCTGCGAGTTGTAAACATACGTTCGCTGGATACTGCACGATGGCTCTCTGTAATACTTGATCAATTAATGCACTCTTCGCCTGTAAAAGAGCACGTAACTGATCAGTATAAACTGTTGTCAGATAGGGAAGAGTACCACCTACTACATCAGCATCTATGACTGGAAGCGTTGGTGTATCTTTTGCTTTCTCGATAAAGAGAGTTCCGCCTTCTTCGGCGGATAGTAAGCATTTATGAAAAGTCATAATAATCACAGTATGTGATTCTGATGTAATGCACTGTGCAAGATAAGACGAAAAACAATTCCCACTAGAAACATGTGTTAATATAGTATATTTCCCAATCAAATCACCCGGGTTCAACATAGATTTATTGTCCTTTCCACAATTGTACGCGTGTATCAGGCGAAAGATTCCAATGGACATTGCAGTAAGTGGGAGGATGATATGTATTGAATGGTAAAGGGAATACGAGCTCAAAGATACTTGCATGTTATAGAGTACATTATAAATAAACATATGCCATGCACAATACGTTTCAAATCGTATTTTTTGTAACAAGGATACAGTAATATGCACGCCAGGTTAATTAAATCTGTGGGTGCTTATCAAGCTTTTTGAGCAATGGTGTAAGCAGAGGAGAGGCCAGTGGCGAACTGATGATGAAAGTGAGCCAACGTATGAGAGATGTTTGAGATGTATCATATTGCAAAGATAAGGAAACCTCCTGGGAATGTGTAATATTTGCTTACCATAGCCTGTCTCAAGAGGTTTCCTTATTCCTTGTCATCTCCAAACGTTTTGTCATAGCCCATCATGCGGGAAGAAAAGAGCGAGAATGTTAGTGCAGTGAGCTGAGATGGTTTCCCTGATCCGCTTGTTGTAGTGGAAAGCCAAAGGCTGTAACGAGCAATGGGCGGTTGAAGATTGTCACTGCTGCGATCTGGTTGCTTGCAGTTGCATGATCAAACGTGACGATCTGAATACCAAATGCCTGATACACGCCTTGCGATGCATCAAAGCGATACAGGATAAATGCCGACTCTCTATTGGCACGGGTGGGGTAGAGACGCCATTGCTGATGTTCTCCCTCTCTAAATACAACTGACGAGAAAAGAGCACGAATAGATTCCCGACCCTGATACCACGAAGGAAAGGGGGGCATGCACAAAGTAGCTTCTTCTTTCAAAAGAGCCACGAGTCCAGCGACATCATCGGTCTCCCAGGCATGGAGATAACGATCCAGCAATGCTCGTGTCTCTGCATCTGTAAAATGTATCTGTGCTTCCTCGCTTGTATCCGAGTGATAGTGCTTCGCGATGGTGACGCGTGCACGGTGCAACGCACTGTTCGCGGCCGGTACCGATGTATCAAGCAAACTGGCGATCTCATGCATATGCCAATCCAAGACATCACTCAAGAGCAAGATAGCGCGTTGACGTGGTGGGAGGAGCTGCAAAACGGTAAGGAAGGCCAACGAGACACTTTCGTAGCGCGTATAACGTGCTTCCGGATTATCCATGCCTTCAACGAGCCAGCTATCAGGAAAAGGCTCAAGCCAGAATGCTTCGGCAGTCGGCGGGCTAATGGGGCTGCGTGGATCAGTAACTGGATACGTTGCCGGGGGTAACGTGCGCTTTGGGCGCTTCTTAAGAGCGTCAAGGCTGACATTGGTCGCGATAGTATACAACCAGGTACGCAGTGAGGATATGCCTTTGAAGGTATCAAAACGCTGCCAGGCTCGTAACATTGTTTCCTGAACAAGATCTTCAGCATCGTGTGGTGATCCCATCAGGCGATAACAGTGGAGAAGTAATTCCCCTCGATAGGCTTCGAGTTGAGTCGTTACGTCAAGAGAATTATTAGCGTTATATGATGCCAACACTGATGGATTAATGCGACTCGATTTTTCTGATATGTAATGCGTTTTTCTTTGTTCAAATGTCATACTATTTCCTCGGCCTCTTCAGCCAATACTACTGGAGCAGGTTTCTTCAAAAATGACCTATTTACGCAAAACGTGTTAATTATATCACATCGGATTGATCTTCTCCGCGGGTACTATCTCTCTATCTACACGTATCTTCTCATGCATTACGGCTCATAAATTAAAAGTCTCTCTCTGAGAGCGAACACTTTTGCGTATCACTGTCGTCTAACTTGTTAATCATCGTTAAAAATGATCGGGGATGTAATCAAGCGAAGATTTTTAGCTATCCCTGGTGGCAAGTTAGAAAAAAAGGAGTAGATACATGAGTGGTCAATTTGAAACGGGTATTGGTGGTCCAGGTTTTGTCTCATTACTCGTGCGTGATATTGCGGCAGCAGCGGATTTTTATGAGCAGAAAGTCGGGCTGACACGAGATCCATTGCCTTTTCCGGGTGCGGTCGCATTCAAGAGTAGTCCGATTCCTTTTGCAGTGCTCCAGAAGCCAGAAGGTGTTGATCTGGACAGCTTACCAAAGCCGGGGCTCGGAGTCTCTGTCTGGTTTAAGGCCAGGGACGGACAGGCTGCGTATGAGGCGCTGGTTCAGTCAGATGTTACCATCCTGAAGCCTCCCTATGACGGACCATTTGGCCGAACATTCATTTTTGCTGATCTGGATGGTTATTCCATCACCGTGTACGAACATGACGAGCCCAAACTCGACCGTATACCACCTGCACAATAAACACTGATTACTGGACCAAAGATCCATGGGCAACCCTTGAGAAGAACCCGTTCATGGATCTCTAAATCATCAATTACCTGAAGCAAGGATGCGCTCATTGTAGTGATACTGCTCAGTAGGAGAAACCTCCATTACTGGAATGCGTTTATCCACACGATTAGGTAGAAAAATAGCAACGCACCTCTTCGAGAAAGGTGATAGGCATGAAGAAAACATCTGCCGGACAAGAGACACAACAGGCACCAGGATCTGACGCGTTTGCTCCTTATCTCCAGCATGAATATTGGACACGCCAGCAGGTAGAGGAGTATCAGGCCCAGGCTTTACATTCTATACGTGAACATGCATATGCATATTCTCCCTTTTATCAACGTTTCCATCGGGGACTTATGGAGCGCCCTTTACAGGAATTACCCATCTTGACAAAGGATATGCTACGAGACCAGTTCAACGAACTGGTTACAGACCGTACCGTACGTTTTCAGGATGTTCAGGAGTATCTTGTGCGTGCGGATGCATCGAAACGTTTTCTTGATCGTTATCAGGTCATGGCGACATCAGGAAGTACAGGTCAACCGGGAATCTTTCTGAGCGATCCGGCCGAACTCGCTGCTATAACCCATACCTATACTCGTTTTGAGCATTGGGGGGGAGTTACAACAGAAAGTAAGGCTGCTGTGGTTGCCTCCACTGCCCCGGCCCAGATGTCATCACAGTTTCCCATCAATATCAACGGGAAGCGCGTAGAACGTATTCATCTATCGGCCAGTCATTCGCTGGACTCACTTGTTGAGCGCCTGAACGCATGGCAACCAGATGTGCTATTCTGGTATGCTTCAATTGCCTCAATTCTGGCGAATGAAAAGCGTCAGGGACGTTTGCATATATCGCCCCAGGCGATCTTCTGCTCGGCGGAAACGCTGACAAGCGAAACCCGACGCCGTCTTGAAGAGGCATGGCAGACAAAAATTTTCCATGTCTATGCGACCACAGAGGGTGGTGTCCTGGCGGCAGAATGTCAATATCATCAGGGGATGCACCTGTTCGAAGACTTCTCCATCATTGAGATTGTGGACCAGGAGAATCGTCCAGTTCCGCCCGGCGAGCAGGGAGACAAAGTGCTCCTCACCTCACTTATCCGACGCACACAACCATTGATCCGTTATGAGATAACCGATCTGGTTCGTACATCCACCAATGAAAAATGTCCCTGTGGTCGGCCATTTGCATTAATTGATACTATTCAGGGAAGAATGCCAGAAGTACTTTATTTGCCTTCTAAAACAGGAGACGAAGGCAAGGTTTATCCATACCTCTTTCATACCGTTTTTGATACCCTACCAGTAAGCGGATGGCAGGTGATACATGAGCACAGTGGATTGCATGTCTTCCTGACAGGTGCGGCAGAAGAACTTCGCGATGAGCAGGTACACGATGCTTTAGAAGAGGCTTTGAACAAGCGAAAGGTTGTCGTGCCACAAATATATGTCCAACGGGTAGCCACTCTTACACGCAACACAAGTGGTAAAGCCCCCATGCTGATTTCTCGCGTTCCTCATCATGCATCATAATGACATATTTGTTACGAACAAGAAAAGGCTGTTCCTGATGGGTTGAATACAAAAAAGTAACAAAGATCGGAGTATATGATGAATACAAATTCTCAAGCGAGTAGAACCATTACGCTTATAGTTGCCTGTCTTGGTACCTTTATGGTACTACTAGATGGTTCAATCGTGACACTGGCATTACCAACAATTCAGACAAGCCTTCATACCTCGCTGGCAGATTTACAGTGGACGGTCGATGCCTATACCTTGCCTTTTGCGACCCTTTTACTTATGGCAGGCACACTGGGAGATCGTTTTGGACGCAAGCGCATGTTCCTGAGTGGACTGATGCTCTTCCTGATCGGATCAGCGCTTTGTGGCTTCGCTCAAACATTTGGCTGGTTGATTTTTGGACGTGTCGTACAAGGTATGGGGGCTGCCGCGCTTTCACCAGGTAGCCTCTCGGTTCTAGTTACGGCCTTTCCTGAACCTCGTTCACAGGCACGCGTCATTGGCATCTGGTCCGGTATTTCCGGATTATCCCTGGCCGCCGGACCACTCATTGGTGGCTTATTGATTCAGGTGGCCAGCTGGCCGACGATCTTTTTTGTAAACCTGCCTATTGGCATTATCGCATTTCTGCTTGGTCTGCGTTACCTGTCCGAATCACGCAATCCTCAGGCCCGACAGATCGATGTACCAGGACAGGTTCTAGTCATTGCTGGCTTGACATGTCTGATTATTGGCCTGATTGAAAGCTCTGCACAAGGCTGGACTTCTCCATTGATCCTCGGTCTTTTCGCTGGTGCAGTCGTTCTGCTCGCCGCGTTTCTGGTGGTTGAATCTCGTGTGCGCGAACCGCTACTGCCACTCGGGTTGTTTGCCAACCGTGTGTTCTCGCTAGCAAACGTTGCCACACTTGTCCTCGGCTTTGTTATTCTTGGTGTTGTCTTCTTCCTGGCCCAATACTTCCAGGCCGTGCAGGGATCGACCGCGCTTGAGGCTGGCCTGCAAACGCTCCCTATTACTGTCGGAACATTTTTGATTGCCCCACTGGCTGGCCAACTTACGGCACGTGTTGGTCCACGCCTGCCAGTTGTCATCGGTGCCTTGTTGGGAGGGGGCGCTCTGTTTCTATTGGTGAGTATTGCTGCTGATTCCAGTTATGCAACGCTCTGGTGGAAACTGGCTCTGCTTGGTTTCGGCTTTGGCTTTATGTTCTCCCCATTGACTGTCGCAGTGCTTTCAGCCACGCCTCCGACAAGAGCAGGACTGGCTTCATCGATGGTAAGCACCAGCCGTCAAATTGGTGCGACATTAGGTGTTGCTGTCCTGGGGACTTTCGTCGCGCAGCAATTCGCGAACAACATTACATCTCAGCTCACACAACTGGGCATTTCCGGCTCAGATAGCGCCACAATCGCGCACAAGATTGCAAGTGCCGGTGTCCAGGCTCATCTATCTGGATCGCTTCCGATTTCTGCTGCCACGCTCCACCAAACGATCAGCTCGGCATTTGTGAACGCATTGCATGGATCATTTATCATTTCTGGCGTAGCGCTACTCATTTCAGCACTGCTGGTTGCATGCTTCTTGCAGCAAAAAACAATCAAGCATACCAGTGCAGAAGTAAATGAGGCACAGATGACAACAGCGGATAGCATTATATAGCAATGGCATTGATAGTAATATAGAAACAGAGGCATTACTATGATATCATTTGGGAAAATCAGGCAATCTCTCTTTGGAGGACTGCCTGAGGAAGTAAATTCTCTTAGACAGCTTAAAACCAGAGCTGCGCCACATTTAGGAAAAATCTTTATGACCGTCATAACTAGCTACCATGCGACGCTGCGTAACAGCAAATTAGATGTGCTCGTGCCTCGCCTGAACGCTGTTGATGCCGAGTTCCGCGGTTTTGCCTATGAAGGGGCTGGCATGGGACTGATGCAATTAGATCTACTTTTCCCCTGGAAGAAGCGCCTGCAAGCTTTCCTGGCCGGTCCTGCATCTCCTTATGTCTATCCAGCATATGTAGGCGCAGGTTTAGCGATGGCAAGACTTGGGAAAAAACCCGAACCATTGCTTAAAAAATTGGACCCTGTTCTCGGCTGGTTCTTGATCGATGGATATGGTTGGCGTTATGGCATTTTCTCACGACGTAGCTCGATTGAGAGGAAGGAGATTCCCGCCCATCTTTCTCCATACTCTCGTCGTATCTTCGACCAGGGATTAGGTCGTAGTATCTGGTTTTCAACTGGTGCTGAGATCGATGCTATTGTTACGATGATCGCCTCTTTTCCTGTCGAGAGGCAGGCAGATATGTGGCGTGGTGTCGGCTTCGCCTGTGCCTATGCCGGAGGTGCCGATCACGCAGATATCGAGGCCTTACAGAAGGCAGCGAGCGCATATATCTCTCAGCTGATTGTGGGAGCGGCTATTGGAGCCAAGGGGCGCCAACGATCAGGAACAATCGCTACCCATACGAATGTGGCCTGTGAAGTTCTCTGTGGCCTCTCAGGTAATGCCGCAGCTTATACGACTGATGTTGCCTTGCAGGATATTCCCATTGATGGAGCGGAACCAGCCTATGAAATCTGGCTGCAACGAATAGAAGCTCTGCTCTGCAAGCAAGCAATTGATGCAAAACAAGAGACGCAAGTCGTGCAATAAACGTGACCGTCCCATTCATGATAAAAGTGAAATATATCCTCTAATTACAACTGGGGCTTCGACAGGGGACGCGTCCCTTTACATGGGAAGCGGGCTCCTGTCGAGGATCGGCATCTACCTCTTCTTTACCTCACATCAGTACTTTTCGGCTTATTTTACGCAAAATTGTCTGTGCGAAAATGTCTCTCTGCTATACTCATCAGCAGGTAAAGTCATGTATCGATATGCGTATTTATATGTCAAGTTGTTTCCTCTGATGCTACCTTTTTGGGAGTATCTGTCTGTAAACAGTAGTACATTCGAAAGAGAGGACATGTAGACATGAGACGAAACGGAAGGATTATCCTCATCGTTTCTTTATTGCTTGTCATTTTGACTGCATGTGGAGGATCTACATCCACATCGACAGATACAGGTGCAAGCACACAAACCATTAAGATTCCCATTGGTGACTACTATATCCGTGCGCCACAAACCACCTTTACCTCAGGTGTTAAGTATCATTTTGTCGTTACCAATGAAGGAAAGCATCATCATGATTTCCTCATCATGCATACCATGACAACGGAAACGATGGTCATGGATGATGTTTACAAACGCGCCCTATCCTATATTTATAACATTGCTCCCGGTGAGACGAAAACGCTTGATTTTACCTTCGATCATACCGCTCCGGCAGGGATGGTCGAGTTTAGTTGTCACTATGGAGGTCACTGGGAAGCAGGCATGCATCAGCCCATCGTCGTCAACGCTGCTGCGGGCAGTTCTGTGACGGCTTATTCGAACAACGCCATCCCCGAGGCTGCGAACACGCCAGCGTCCGTGGCAGGTACTGCGGATGGAAAATGTGATGCTCCAGTTTCTGCCAAGATTGGGACCGATGATACTTATACGCAAAGCAGCGTCTCAATCAAGAAGGGTGATACGCTGACGATTGTGAATCAGTCGAAGGATTCTTTTACCTTGACTTCACAACCCGATGCGGGCATCCGTTTTACAACGGTCGACCCTGAAGAGACAGAACATATCCCCTTCCTTCAGGCGGGTACGTTTATCCTGTCAAGTGAGGAACATCCAAACACCCAGTTGATCGTTCACGTCGCGACCACAGCAGGAGTCACCTGCGGTTTTACGCCCGTTGCGACCATAAGTTTTGATGCGAACTACACCAATCCAGCCCATGAATATTTCTTTATCCCGACGACAGTCACGATCAAAGAGGGACAAAGCATCACTCTCTCTAACCTCTCTGACAACAGCTTGACCTTTACCAGTACGCCCGATGCCGATCTGGGCAATGTGACCCTCGATAGAAATGAACATCAGGATCTTCTCTTTGCGGACAATGGCACCTACACGATTGCCTGTAAACAATTCCCCAACGAGAAGCTCACAGTGACGGTTCAAGATGGCGGGGATGATAGTAACTAAGGACGAGCATACGGCGAGGAGAGCAGGGAAGATCAATCCCTGCTCTCCCTCTCAAGCCAAACCGAGGAACAGCGAAATGAAGCAATCTCTTATCGGCCTCGTACTCATGAGTATCTGTACGCTACTGATCGTGGCTTGTAGTCAGGGGACAACACAGGCGACCATCTCCCCATCTCACACGACTCCTGCGAGACAATCCACATCGACGCAGACGAGCACTATCCATATGGATGCGAGCCAGTTCATGCAGAGCTCGATCACGATAAAAAAAGGGCAACGTATCACCCTGATCGATGATAGCCCTGCGACTCACGTAGTGGCAAATGGAACCTGGCAGAGCAATGGCCTATCTCAATATGCCGTCGAGGCCGGTGCTCCCAAGATCACAATACAATTTAGCGGCCAGGATAGTCACGCCATTGGACCATTTAACACAACCGGTACCTTTCATCTCTACTGTACCGTTCATCAGGGAATGAACTTAACCGTGATCGTTCAATCATAAGCGATTGAGCTATGCGTCACGGTAACATACGGAGCAATGCATATGCTAGCAAGGCGTCCCTTTTCATACCTGAGCAACATCGTGTTGTTGCTAGGATGCGTTAGTATACTCTTTGCTGGCTGTGCCACAGCTGGCAATACGTCGCCATCATCCACGCCATCAGCAGCAGCGCACACGCCTGACACCGCATTTCATACCACGCTCAAGACCTCTGACGGCAAATTGCTGCTTCAATTAAGTATCAGCCCGAATCGCCTTGGCAAAAACGGATTTGTCATGGACGTGCAGGATGTCAATAGTGGCAAGTCAAACGCCAACGAGCAAGTTCAAATTTTTACCACGATGCTCGATATGGATATGGGAACCGGTGTCATCATCTTCCAGTCCGATGGAAACGGTCGCTATAGCGCGCAAGCCGATTTTTCAATGGATGGAAATTGGGAGATCCATATTCAACTATTGGATGGTGCGATCCACATAGCCAAGCTCAAAGTGTATCTGCCTGCGTAACGATGCAGATACACCTTGAGTCGGGCTATATCCCTTGCCATGGAGCGTCTGTGGACGCTTTGAGCTTTATCAGGCGCAGGCAGATGGTTGGGCACCATTTGGGCTTGTTCATGTCCTCCTGCTGCTCTCCATTAATGGAAGATGTTGTTTGTCTCACATTTGTCCTTGTCTTTCAGACGTGGGCAATCTCTCTGTTGCCTGTCTTCCCACTCACTTTGTCCCTATATCTTTCTTGCGTCTTCCTTGCTTCCCCGTTATACTCATATTCATGATTGATACATATGTACGGAGATAATTTATAAGCAATGAAACGATCATTTGGCGAGTCCTTCCACTCAGACGAATCTGGTTCACAAACTCCCAGTCCACAGAGTGAATTTAATGCTCTCCGGGCTTCTGCACGCGACTTCCAGGGAACGAGACCTCTTCCTCACCTCTCAGACAATAGAAGGTCTCCTTCTCCTGAAACAAAAGTAGAGATACAGGCAGGAGAAGATACTGGTTTTACTACCCGTGCCATTGCTGCTAAGGCTGAACAATCCGGACAAGATTATCAAACGATGTATAATAATCTCAAAAAAATTAAAGATGACACAGGATATGCTCAGCATGAAGTTCAAGAAAAAGCCAGGGGGATGGGGATGGAAGAGCATCAAATGTTTGAGAGATTGCGATTTATTAAACAAGAAACCGGCTTCACTGCCGATCAGTTAGATGTTAAAGCTAGCAGATATAACACGCCATTTACTCCTCCTGTAACATCTGGTCGAATGCTTGAAAAGCTACGACAAGTTAAACAGGATACGGGGTATCCTGCACGAGAAGTTGAGCAAAAAGCTCAGGATACTCGTGTGCCATTTGGCCAGATGGTTCAGCAACTCAAACAAGCTCAGGAGACACGTACAAAAGTAGTGCAATATGCGCAACAGCATTGTGAATTAGAAGTTGACTCCCGTTCTAATATAGATGAGGTGCTTGCGGCAGTAAATAAGGATAGAGTTGAAAATGGGCAAAGGAGAATTAATCAGGAGGGGCTTAAAAAAAGGGCAGATAAATTTGCTCAATCTTCTGGCTTTTTACACCACGAATCCTCTGATGAAGAAGAATCTTTTGATGCTATCGCAAATACAAGACCTCATGCGATGAACCTTGAACAAAGAGAAATATACGCAAAAAATTATGAGATAGAAATAGATCAAATAAAAGAACACTGGGACTCAATGCATGAAAAAAGAGTAGCTTATGCGAAGGAATACGTTGATGTGCAATTAGGTGATGATCCACAGAAGGTGCTTGATAAATTAAATGAAGTAAGAATAAGAGATCTCGGATCAATTCATGAGCTAGATAAGAAAGCGAATAAATTTCATGAATCAAAAGCAAACTATGATTCTTCTGACGATGAACGAGCAAGAGAGCAAGCACTGCTGACTATGAGCGAATATAGTCTCAGGCAAGATTCTCTCCTCCCTAGAAATAGCCGTACTTTAGGCCGTGCAAGGGAAGTATACGATCAGCTTAGACGAGAGCAACGTCCTTTATAAGTATATTCAGCTTTCCTCTGGGTGTCCTGATCCCTTCATCATTTTCAACATAGAGAGATCACCCGCCCTGAAACTGTAGGAACAATACTACGCTAGTTATAGTCAAAAGCTCCTGGCTGAAGGATAGTACTTCTCCCTGGCATTCCTGTTTTTCCATTTCGTGATGAGATGTCGTAGTGCTATTTCTCAACCTCTCTGGCAAGACGTAGACGCAAAATAAAGGCGTACTGATCCCCAACTCACTTTCGCCGCCGTTGATGACCTCCCACGACGGCGATATAGCCTGCCACTGCCAGCAAGCTGATGCATACACTGCTGGGATAACTTGTATAAAACCCGACGGTGATACCAAGCCAGGTCACGGCGACTGCCAATCCTGCAGCGATGGCGAGGGCAAAAAATGGCTGACTGGTTACCTGATGGGCGATTGCTGCGGGTAATAAGAGCAGGGCAAAGACCAGCAGGGCACCCACCGCCATCGTCGCGAAACTGACGGTCACGGCGAGTACAACCATAAAACTCAGTCCAAGCAGACGCACTGGTACCCCCTGGGCTGCTGCCACATCCGGGTCCAGGGAGGCAAAAAGGAGAGGACGGCCGATACACAGCAACATCAGGATTACTCCGCTACTGACTAGCGCGATGATCTGGGTTTGTGCGGTGGAGATGCCCAAGAGATTGCCAAAGAGCACCGTGACACCTGAGAAGCCGGTTCCAGTCCCGCTGGCGGTACTTGTGAACAGGCCGAGAAAGAGGGCTCCTAGTCCCAGCACCCAGGCGAGCACTGTGCCGATGGCCACGTCCCGACCTCGCAAGCGCTCGCCTAATCCTCCCATGACAAGTGCGACCCCGATGGTTGTTACCAGCAATGTGACCAGTGGATAAAGGCCAAGTACAGCTCCACCTAGTGCCCCTGTAAAGGCCACATCGGAGAGCGCCTCCCCGGCGAATGCCTGGTGGCGCAAGACTACAAAATAGCCCACCAGGCCAGCGACCAGACTCAATATAGTGCCAGCGATCAATGCCTGACGCATAAAGTCATACTGCCACATGGTCTGAAGGTCCTGCCACAGGTTCAGCGTAAACGGTGGCAGGACGCTAGCCAGAATAAGATTCATATGTTTTCTCCCTGATGGCGAAGTGGCTCCGATGGACGACGACGACGGTGTCCCAGGAAGCCGAACAACCAGCGTCCACCGCGTATCAGCACGTACGTGCCAAAGGCAAACGTCGTGATGAAAAAGCCCACCGGGTAGGGGGTAAAGAAGCCCACTGCCAGACCTAGCCAGGTAAAACAGAGGGCAAGGGCTACCGCCAGAGTCACAGCTATTCCCGGACGGCTGGTCAGATTCTGTGCAATGGCAGCCGGTGTCACCAGTAAGGCAAAGATGAGCAGTACTCCCACGATCTGCACCGCGACTGCTACATTCAGCGCCAGCAGTACCAGATAGCCAAAAGAGAGGGCACGTGCCGGCACGCCCTGGGCTGTGGCGACCTCTGGATCAAGCGAGGCAAAGAAGAGGGGCCGGCCGATCACCATAAGGATTCCCAGCAGCACCAGAGAGGAGCAGAGGATGATGGTCACATCGGCCTGGCTGATGCCGAGCACATTGCCAAAGAGAATATTGTAGACATTTGCCGCATACTCCGCCGTGGCCAGATAGAGAAAGAGATAGCCCAGAGCCAATGACGCTGTCAACACTGCTCCTACGGCGATATCACTCTGCTGTCCTCGGCGCTCCGCCTGGTTGAGCATCTGGATACCAGCAGCGGCGCACACGCCAGCGATAAAGAGTCCAAGCACCGCTGGAATGCTCAAAAGGACCGCTCCTGTCGCGCCTGCGAAGCCAACGTTCGCGAGGCTATGACCCGCGAAGCTCTGGCTGCGCAGGACCATAAAATAGCCCATGATGCCGGCTGTGATGGCCACCAGCGTTCCCGCCAGATATGCGTTTTGCATATACGGGAAGTACAGCAAGATCTGCACATCGGCCACCAGATCCCAGGAGGGTGAGAATTGGTCAGCTAGAATGATGGGAATGATAGCTCACCTCCTCTTCTGGCTGTCCTACCACGACAATTCGCCCGGAGCTTCCCCGCAACACCTCAACTGGCGTCGCGTAGAGGCGGGAGAGCGTGTCCGTCGTAATCACTTCATCCGGCGAGCCGATTGTGATCTGCCCATGGGCTACGTAGATGACGCGATCCACTGCAGAAAGGATCGGATTGATATCATGCGCAACCAGTAGTACTGCGGCTCCCGTTTCCCTGCTGATGCGCCGAATCACGCCCGCTATTCCTTGCTGATTGCGAAGATCCAGGCTATCCAATGGTTCATCCAATGCCAACAGGCGTGGTCGCCGCACCAACGCCTGTGCAATGAGCAGACGCTGCTGCTCTCCGCCCGACAGTTCTCCAATGGGTCGATCTGCATACGCGGTCGCTCCTACCAACTCGATGACCTCCGAGACAAGGCGTCTGTTCTCACGAGCCTGCCGTGGCTGAAGAAATGGCACGGTAAGCCCAATATTTCTCCCGTTCAATCCAAGATGGACAATACTGCGTCCTCGTACGTGGATATCGGCCTCAAAGTGTCGCCGCTGGGGCACATAGCCAATCGCCGCATTGCCGCGCCGCGCTGGCTTCCCCAGCACCGCAATTGTCCCGGCTGAGAGCGGCAACAATCCCAGAATAGCTTTGAGCAGTGTGGACTTGCCGGCACCGTTTGGTCCCAGAATAGCCAGGAATTCTCCCGGCTGGATCGTAAGATCGACCCCCTGCCAGATCGTACGCCCACCCAGTGTCACAGTGGCCTCGCTGACCTGGACGATTGGCTCAAGATGCGTCAAGGGAGGCGTGAAAGAAAGATGCGACGAGGAATGAGTCATCACCATAGGTATCCTTTCTGATCGAGGTGGTCAGCAAACGCTGACCACCCGCTTTCCTATTTACTTGCCGGTGGCCTGAGCCAGTGCGGACTCTATACCTTGCAGTTGTGTCGTCTGCCAGTCCTGGTACAACGCGGTCGCCGGAGTCAGGGTTTCCGTAATCGTTGCCACCGGAATATGATTGTTCTTCGCCAGCGTGATCAGCGCCTGAATGTTATTGGGCGTATTCTGGGAGTTGTAGATCAGGATCTTGATCTGCTTCTGGCGAATCTGCTGCTCTACAGCGGCCTGATCAGCTGCTGAAATGTCTTCTCCTTCCGAGACAGCTTTCAGGTATGGATACGGCGTGATCAGTTTCAATCCCAACGCCGGAGCGAGATACGAGAAGATGCTCTCGGTAGCCCCAACCGGTGTCCCGCTGTATTTTGCTTTGATGCTAGTGATCAGATAGTGATACTGCTTGAGTCCCGTTGTCTGAAACGCCTGCGCTGATTGGGTAAACGCGCTGGCATCGGCTGGATCGAGTATTTTCAAATCGTCACGGATTTTGTTGACCATAGTAGTGACGTAAGCGGGGTTGTACCACATGTGGGGATTATCTCCCTCACGCTTCCCATTGAAATTACCTACATTGAGCACTTTACGCCCACTTACCGGGTTGGCTTGTAAGAGTTTGTCCGCCCAGGGATCATAGCCTGCTCCATTTACAATCACATACTGAGCCTGCTCCACGATACGTGCATCAGGATTGGTCGGCTCATAGCTATGAGGATCAGCATTGGGGTCTACAATAATGCTGGTGACATGCACATGGTCGCCACCTACTTGAGCGGCGATACTGCCCCAAAAATTTTCAGCCGCCACGACTTGAATAGGCCCGCTGTTCTTCCCACTCGTTGTGGGTGATTGAAAGGTCGTGCCACAGGCCGCAAGTCCCACGCTGATGAGTAGCATCAGGCCGCAAGCCACGCGTGGCAAAAAATAGTATCGAGAGAACATGATGAGTTCCTCCTTGAAGGAAAATAGCGTCGCCTCTCACCAGAGAAGCAAGAGAGCATCCAGAAAAGAGTTGAGAGCATGCAGGCACCTCTTTTTATTGATATATCGTCTCGATAATAGCAATAATGAGATAATATGTCAATAAGCTTATGGAAAAGGACATTTAAATCTCCACATAGCCTTATGACAATTCACTGATAAATGAGATCTGGTATCAATATTGAACTGAAAACCTCTTGCTTTTCTCCAGATCTCATGGCATACTTTTCTTGTTAAATGAGACATCATCTCATTTGCATCTTTATCATTGTAAACAGCATGGCTTTTTCTCGCTTCAATAGGGGGAGAGAAAGTTCACAACAAAAAAGGAGTATCATAATGTCTCTTACTGTTTCACCGGCATTACTGGAGCAGGCCCAACAGGGCGATGTATCACAGAACGACTTTCTCTCCTGTATCAAGGAGTCGCTTCCCTATGCCTGGCAACTCATCGAAAATCTTGCAGGCAGGCTCAGTCAGAGCGAGGCCAGCTTCGTTGACAATCAAACGCCACCTCCCAGTGAGCAGGCGCGCGGCCAATTACTGCGCGTCCTCGCCAGTGACTCCATGCGTGGAGCTTTAGAGGATTATTTTGGCGTGAAATTGGCCTTCCAGAACTGTCATCGTGTTGCCCTCTTCCAGAAGGATCGGCTCGACGAGAGCTACGAAGCGTTTATTTCACCCAGAAGTCAACTCTTAAACCAGAGTCCCGAACTCGTCGATTGTTAGCGAGAAAGGCAGGGGTCTCAGCGTCGAGCCTCCTGCCCTTCTCGTCTTTTGAGCCTGCCAGCTCAGTAAAACCTGAGCCGTATGACAATAAGGAGCTTTTTTGTGAGGACAGATGATCTCCCACGCGGAGAATGATAAAAGGATTAGAACAGGCTCTATATGAGAAGCATGCGAAATGATCTTTAATCTTGTCCAGATGTTATCCAATGTTATCTAGATGATAGGTAATGATCTTTCTTGCTCGGCGGACATTGCGTAGTATTGAGCTATAGAAATACAGCGTAAGAGAGAAAAAGGTATCAAGCGATCTTCTCTCGCAACGTTTTTGTGCTTCTACAGAGAGCAGAGTTCAATGTGTAAAGAAGAAAGGATTGGATATGTTGCGTCAATTGCCTCTTGGATCAAATACCGTGCGTCTGCTGTTCGTCCTCACACTTGTCGTGGTGGCCCTTGCTACTTTTTCGGCCTCGTCGGCTCACGCAGCCTCTCAACTGGTGGTAAAGCCCACCCAGAACTGTCAAATAGTGCTTGATAAGCTTCATCCGGGAGAGACCGTTTCACGCGTGCTATCACGGCAGTGTGCTCAAGCCAATCAGTCACTGGCAGCTCCACTGGCCAGTTCTCAGACTGTGCTTCTTATGACCTGGTACTCTGGGACATACTATACAGGAAGCTCGACTAGTATCTATGGATACTATGGCCCCTGTGATAGTTCTGGTTATGGAATTTCCAATTCCAATGGGTGGAACCCTGCATCTTTTAAGACCTGGAATAACTGCAGCTATACCCGTGAGTTTACAGGCGTCAATTATGGAGGATATTGTTACAATATTACGGGAAATGATCCGACCACATTAGGTTATGATAAATCTTTCTGGTTAACGTCTGGCTATGTGAGCTGCTAGAGATAGTGGCGTTCTCACTTTTTCTGTTCTCTGTCACACAAATCGATCGCAGCAGGGTAACTTGCTGCGATCGATTTGTGATTGGTCGCTTTGAATGATGTTACTCTTCGGTTGTGCTCCCGATACCCGCACTATTGATAATCGTGAGCAGCATCGTAGCATCGTAGTCCGATCTGATTTTTTCTCTTTGTTGTGTGAAGTGTAAAAAGAACTCGTTGACACCATGTTTGGGTTGTAGTGCTAATTTAGCTATATTGACAAGATATAAACCCGACTGCGTACCTGCATCAATAACGCGTTGCAATGCGGTCACGAGGAGCATCTGATCATCAATCTGGCCTGTGCGTCGTGCTATTGCATCATCGATCTCGAAGAGTGGCTTAAATAAGGTCAGGACTTCTCCTGAGCTAAGAAATTGCGCCACGATTGGCAGCGCTTTCGTCAATGAGAGGTATGAGAGATCGAGGGTGACTAGCGTTGGATCTGGTTGAAGCGTCAGAGAGAGTATATCGCTGAGATTTGTCCGTTCGAGGTTGCGAACACGTGGATGTAATTGAAGTTTTCCTAAAAGTTGACCAAATCCAGCGTCAACCGCGTAGACTAAAGCCGCATCTCGTTGCAGTAAACAATCGGTAAAGCCTCCGGTCGAGGCTCCACAATCGACAGCCACACGGCCTGTGACGTCGACATGGAAATAATCGAGGGCGGCTGCCAACTTATAACCGCCTCTACTGGCATACCGCTGCCTTCCTATCACCCGCACATCGGCATTTGAAGGTATCTTCGTGCCTGCTTTATCGATGCGCTGCCCAGCCACTAAAATCTTGCCAGCCATAATCCAGCGTTCAGCCTCGCGATCATTTTCGAAAAACCCTTGCTCTACCAGTACCTGCCTCAGTGGATAGGAGGGAACTTTTCCTGGTTTCTTTGGCATAAAAACTGCCTCCCTTAAGTTATATGAACCTTGAGTTATTATGAATGACTATAGCAGTTTTTTCTGCCTTTGCAAGCGAACAGTGCCTCCCTCTAAGGGGATAAATAGGTATTCATCCTAATAGACGTAGTGTGGATTGGTTTATATAATGCCTTTCATGGTAATTGTGTACATGAAGATGGAAGAGGTGAATACTATGCCAGAAACAACTATTACGCTGTCGCGCCTGAATTGTAGTGGATGTGTGCGAAATGTCACGAAGGCGCTTCTGACCATATCCGGAGTTGAGATTGTGCAGACCGACATTCCTACTAGATCAGTCCGCCTGCGCTATAACGGCGATCAGACGCCCCTGGAGCAGATCAAAAACGTGCTCGCTGCAGCCGGTTACCCCATAAAGTAGCGTCGTACGCTCGCGTACGATGTCCCACTCGACGTACGATCAGGCAGGCCCGCGTGGAGCGCCGAGATTCAACTGGCTCATATGAGTCCCAGGGACATCGTACGCGAGCGTACGACGCTACATTTATCCAGCAGTCAATGAGAAATTGCCGCGCAGAGCCATCGGCCCATCATATGTCCAGGACCGGACCTCCTGGAATTCTGGAGCGGCGTACACCAGATTGAGTGGTGTGGGTTGGAATGTGACGTGAAGTTGTGGACCTTGTCCCGTTACGTGATACTCCATCGATGTGCGATAGACGGCACGCTTTTTGTGTGGATGAGCTCCGATCTCCGCAGGCATACTATCAAGTTCGCGCTCGAATAAGCGCAGCAGGACATTCACGAGTGCCAGCGGCGTCTCCTGCTGGACGAGTAGGACTTCTTGCCAGCCTTCGGACGATCCGGGTTGTGTGGGCTGTGCCAGGCTGAGCAGAATCTGCCTGGAAATTTGTTGCTGATCGACTATTCCATTATTGACAAAGTAGCCGCTGACTCTCCAATCGGGATAACTCGGCCGAAGGCTATCTCCACACTTACAGGGATTACAATCGCAGGGATCGCATGAGCAAGAGTCTCCACGCGCACCAAATGTATGACCTTTGATGGCAGAACGCTGGCGGGGTTGTAGCATAATCATCGTGTTGTATTTCCTTCGCTTGATGGAGCAATATAGTAACTCTGAGTGATAGTGGTTAGCTAAAGAGACAATGTGTACCAGAAGAAGGGCATTCGATTTTGACTCGTAAGGCCCGTCTTACAATTCAAGCTTTTTATACATTTCTTGCCCTGCTTATTAAGAATACTTATAAGCGATGAGCCTGTCAAGAGATGATTGGAATATTCAATTCAACTTTTTCTCTTGTGCGTGCCTATACACTGATTCTGGTGCCTCTATTACGCTGTGTTTAATATTTTTTGCATCGGTGATAGGGCTCTGCGCTGTGATTCATAGAGAAAGAAGGTTGTTGTATGTCTCAGCAGTCACCAGATCGATTGCGTGAGTCGATCGACTCTGATCGTGGCTTCGTAATCGAGGATAGAGAGCAGAGGTTGTATGAGCATGGGTCTCGTCGCAAAAAAAGCATCAGATTTATGCTTATCCTCTGCTTGTTGTTACCCTTCGGCTTCCTCTTTCCCGCTGCCGGTAGTGGAGCCGCACCCACGTATCAGATTCAGGAGGTGTCACAGGGAGATTACGATGTCACGGTGTATGCGGGCGGATTGATCGAAAACAATGTGTATAATCTTATCTTTCAGAGTGGCCCATCTAATCTTATCAGTGAAATTGATGTCAAGCAAGGACAAAAGGTTGTGCAGGGACAAGTCCTGGGACGCTTGAATACGGTCCCTTTGCAGGATAATCTTAATCTGGCCTATGCTTCGGTGAAAGTGGCCAGAGCTAACGTTGATAGCGAGATCAGGTATGCGAATTCTGCTCGTGATTTTAAGAATGCGAAGATACATGCAGCCTGGACTTCATTACATGCGGCACAAAATAATCAAAATGCCGTCAATCAACAATCTGATACCCTGAATCAGACGGCCAATGACATCATCAATGATGATCATAAAATTTTGGATGCTCAGCGGAAGGCCGAACGTCTTTTGATCCAGCATGCTGATATCTTGCGTCAGCAAACGATTAACCTCACCTGTGCTCAAGATCTGCTCGCGCTCACTGTCACCCCTACAACTTCCATCACTGCCACACCGACAGTATCCATTCCATCTGCATTTACGGTGTCGGAGCCAGGCGACGTGTATGCTGGTTGTGTGCAACAGGCCAATGCTTTATACAGACTGGACGTGGCTAACGCTCATGCCAGCGTCACTGTGGCTAAAGAGCAAGTGAATAAGGATCAACAAACATTAAATCAGGTGCAAGCTACCATCAATGTCAACAATACCAGTGTTCAAGGCCAGGTTGATGTGGCCAACAGTTTTATCGATGTGGCTAAGACCGATGATGTGTATGCTTCGGCTCTGGCTCAGGTCACTGCCAGCCAGGGGCAACTCTATCTGGCGCAGCTCCAGGTGAATACCGCCAGACATAATCTCGCCAATGCCACCTTGCGTGCTCCTCATGACGGTATTGTCACTGGCATCAATGGAACAATCGATGGTGCTCCGGGCGTTCAGCCTGATCCTGCCTTTAATAATGGTGCGGCTCCACCCGGTGTTTTTATTCAGTTGACCGACTACTCTACGTTGGGACGAATTATTGTCAATGTGGGAGAAGCCGATATTCTTAAAATAAGGTTAGGGCAGGTAGCTCAATTTACCATGAAGGCTTTTGGATATCGCCCATTTACTGCTCGTGTTGGTGCGATCTCGCCTAACGGCGTCAACGATGCAGCTATTAATTATCCTGTCTTTCTCGATATTGATGAGGCAAGCCTCCACGGCTTAAAGCCCTATTCTAATATGAGTGCCAATAGTATCATGAATGTGCTGCACGATCCTAATGTGCTGATCATCCCGTCTGGTGCGATCGACTTTTCTCATACGATGAGCACAAATTTGAATGCTCCGGTGAGCATGCAGCGGATGCAGGATGCACAGAGTGAAGCGGATAACATGCTTGCTCGGCTGATAGAGAATAAGCCTGAATTAGCACAACAGGCACTCCCGCCCATGGCAAGCTTTGTTTTTGAGCCAGTTGGGAATGGGGCTAGCCAGACGTTTAAGGTGAAACCAGTTGTGTTGCTGGGGATCACAAATAATTACAGCTACGAGGTGCTTCAGGGACTGAAGGCAGGCGAACGTATCGTGGCAGGAATCGATACAGGCAAGAAGACGCCGTAAGTTCTTTTCCCGTTGCGATACGTTGACGCTGTGCTTCTAATTGGTCGCTATGTGGGCTCGGTATTGACGATGATTTTTGCTTGTATGCAGTTTAATGAAGATGCTGCTTTTTGGCTAACTTCTGTGCGAAGTTCCAATCGGCCTCGTACGTCTTCAGCAAATGCGACACGATCGTTTTGTTCGAGATCAGGATGCCGACGTCACGGCTGTATCTCAGTGATTGATGGCTGAGATTTTGCGAACCGACAAAGGCGAGCTGTTTGTCTATAATGATCATTTTTGCATGTATGAAATATTCCGGAGTGACATTGACCGCAACGGTTGGCATCAGCTCACGATAGGTCTCGCTATTATCTGCCGAAGGTGCTCCTGGCACAGAAGGCGTGAGCGGCGGGAGCATGATCTGGACATTCACTCCCTGGCTGGCCGCATGCAGCAAGATTTTCTTCAGGTTGAGACTGCCGTTCCCTGGAGGGTCATTCAGATATTCCATTTGCATGAAGATACTGTGCTGGGCGCTTTTCAAGAGGACTGGGAGGACTGTGATGGCGTTGACATCGCTGACTACGAGGTTGGATGTGGCTGGGATCGCTGGTAGGTTGCGACCATTCTGGTCAGCGAGAAAAATAGCCTTGAGCAAGGCAATATCCTCAGGATTGGTATCACCGATAATATATTCGCGGTTCGCGTAGCCTGCGTGATTGCCTCCAAGTGCCTGAGCCGTAAAGTTGGCGGTCATGATATAGGCGCAGGCGTGACCAGGGACGTCCGCATCTACCAGGATGAATTTCGCATGATGCATGGTGACTGGATCGTCATCGATTTGAATGCCTCTATTTGGTAGGACCCAACGGGGAAAGCGATGCGAACGTGTTGGATCAAGGCTATCAGGCAGGCTGGGTTGATGGTAGAGCAGGCGTAGATCCAGATCTGGCTGGGCAGCTTTTTTTTGTAGCAACATCTGGGCGACTTTATCGTTATCGAAGAGATACATCTCGATCCATAGCGACTTCTTTGCTCCGGCGATGATGTCTTGAATGACTTTCAAACCTGCTTCGGGTTCGATGCCGGTCAGAGCAACATGGGTGCTGGCTCCAGGTGGTAGCGGATGCACGAAGGTTGGTTTCGGTGGGAGGTTGTGGTGCGTGTCCATCAGGAACTCACTTTCAATAGTTCTTTTTTACTTAGTGTATTACCACAAAACGTGTTGGGTGTCATGAGTATAATGCATAGAAGGAGAGTAATGTCTGGGCTGTTTCTTTTCCGATCCGTTGGTAGGATACCGCAATTTGGTAGAATACTGCAATAGTATAACGTAGCCAGGCTTGCTTTTCTATAGACTCGAGAAAGACAACCGCTATTTTTCTGCCATCTCTCCTAATTGTCGCCATCTCTGACACTTTTTCTGCCTTGATTCCATATTATAATTGAGATGTTATTCTCATCTATATCCTTCCTGAGACGCAATCAATAATATGTGTGGTGTGAAAGGTAAAGTTATTTATGCAAGCAGTCGATGTGCCACTACAGCAGGTGGCGGATCTCCTCGTGCACAAGAGGACTCATTTTGCGTTATGGCGTCCAGCCGTAACGAATCCAGCGCCCCGGCTCATTATCGGAACGTTTGAGCCTGGAAATCCTCCGAGGTTGGCGCAGCAACAAACATTCACTTTATCTCCTTCGGAAAAAGGGAAAGATCTGTGGGAGATTGCAGCCAAAGACTGTCTGCTTGAAAATAATCGCGTCTATCACTACTGGTTTGAAGTTACCGATACCAATCTTTATAAAGAGAGCCATCCGTTGATCTGGTGTACCGATCCACTGGCACTCAGCGTCGATTGGCGCCTGCTTGCTCCTCGCCCAGAAGACCCGGCGTTCGGCGAAGAGGATCGTTATCCGGCGACCATCGCGCTCTATAAAGATGGCGAACTGGTGCCGTGCGATCCCGAAGGACAGCGTCCCGACTGGCGCAATGATCCTCCGCTGGCGTCTCTGCCGGTGAATACACAACTTGTAATTTATGAGTTGCCGACTGCCTGGGCACGGACGCGCAAAGAAGGCGGCGTAATGGTGGCTGGCGGGACGTTTCGCGACGTGCTGGCGCTGGTCGATCCTAAAGCGATCCCCTTTAGCTTCTTTGGCCTGACCGTCTTGCAGGAGGGACGTTCCCATCTGCGCGACCTGGGGATCAATGCGCTGGAACTGCTTCCTCCCGCCGATAGCTATGTCAAAGGTGGCTGGGGATATGCGACGACAAATTATCTGGCCGCCGATGATGATCTGGGCGTGTATGGTCGAGGACAGAAGCCTGCTCCGATTACCGAGCTCTCGCGCTTGATTCGAGGATGCCATCAGAACGGTATTCGCTTCTTCGATGATGTCGTGATGGCTTTTTCTGCCCGCAATCCCTATCGCTCAATTAATTTCCCCGATTTTTTTGTCAGGGCGGATTCCGGCGATCCTGAAGAGTACTCCGAGGGCGTCAAGCGCGACGGTTTTGGCAGTGACCTGTTTAAATACAATCATGAAGTCGAGACGTATGATCCTGTCACCGGTGAGACGAAAAATCTGGTGCCCGCTCGCGCTTTTATGCTCACGGCACTCGATCATTGGATGCGCTTCTATCGCATCGATGGTATCCGTATCGATAGTATCGTCAACATTGCCAGCTGGGATTTCATCGCCAGTTATAAAGATCTTGGCCATCGCATCTATCAGGCTCGCTGGCAGGAGCAAGGGAATAAACCAGAAGAGGCCGGGGCTCGCTATCTGGTGACAGGTGAGGAGCTTGAGATGCCTCTCAACTTGATTCATCAGGAGCGTATCGATAGCCTCTGGAACGAATACTTCAAGCGTTATGTGCGCTCCGCCATCATGGGGAACAGTCATCCGGGCGAAGCGAGCTTTGAGGATACTGTGAAGAAGATGGTTGATTGCCGTTTGCTTGGCTTCGGCGATGGCTCTCAGGCGATCAATTATGTGACGTCCCACGATGTCGAAGGCTATGGCAACGAGCGACTCTACGACTTTCTTGAGAGCAATGGCATCTATGAGAAGGAGCAGCGTATCAAGCTCGCGTTTGCCTGTCTGATTACATCGGTCGGCGTGCCGATGATCCTGGCGGGCGAAGAGTTTGCTGACCAGCACGATGAACCTGTAGAAGGTCCAGAGAAGCAGCTCGATGCTGTCAATTTTGAGCGGCGAGATGATCCCTGGCGTGCCCGCATCGTGGATCATGTTTCCCGACTGGTCAGGCTGCGCACCGATTACGAGGCGCTCTGGATCAATGATACCACCTTTATTCATAGCGACTTTACTGAAGGGAAACGTGTCATGGCCTGGGTTCGTGGCGAGATCGGAAGCCGTCATATGGTTGTCATCCTTGCCAATTTCAGCGATTATATCACCCCAGACGCCAACAAGAAAACCTCTGAATATGTCGTGTCGAATTGGCCGCAACTGCCCGATGGATTGCGTTGGCATGAGGTCACTCAGAATCGTTCCGTCTCGTCCACGTGGGCTGGTCGTGAACCCATCTTTCCCTGGGAAGCCAAGGTTTATGTAGCTCTTTAGTATCCAGCATGTGCACAACGCCGTGCACCTTGCCTCCTCTGCCCAATTCAGTAACATTGCCTGATCGCCTCCTACTGACATGCTCGACATTCTATCCTCCCCTGCTCGCTCCATAAGCTAGCGAGCTATAATCTTGAATCCCCCATTTTGTGAACTACTTCACAAAAAAACTGTGAAATATTGAATTACTTTCTGCGAGATAGCAAGGTATACTTATTCTTTACGTACTGTTTTGTGGGGGATTGCAAGTCGTGTTGTGCGTAAAAGCCGAGATCTCTTGCATCTGGTTTGAACTATTCAGGAGCAGGAATGTAGTTATGGAATATGTCGACATTGCTAAAGTAGCGCACGGCGACACAGCGCTGCATCAAAAGCAGGATAATCAGACCGAAGCTGATGCGTACTATCGACGTGCCGTCGCTATACGCGAACGCTTTTGGGGTCTGGATGCTCTCCTCACCGCTGATTGCCTCTATCAACTGGCCGAAACTTTATCCGCACAGGGTCACGTGATCAATGCTCAAGCGCTTTACCAACGCGCTTTGACTATCTACGAACAGTATACGAGCGCCGGCAATCAATGCACCAATAGCCAACTCGAGCGTTATACAGCCCTCAAAGAACGGCTAGCCTCATCTCCCATGCTCATAAAGTAGCATCTGATGCTTACCTTTGGCTAACTTGATCTATTTCTGCTTGTCTTGTATAGTAGCGACAGAGAAGAAACGCGTCATCAAGGCGAGAGGAGGAGCATGAAAAAACGATTCGCACTATTTAATACTTCAAAATTTAATGGATGGGAAAGTTGCTTCCATTATTTCATGGAACGGTCGGATACCTTTGCAATTATCTTTCAAGGTGATCCACACGATACGACACCAGGAGAGTTAAATAAGGGAAAAAAAGAGTTTTTGGATTTGCCATCGATCACGATCACTCCCTATGGAGGAATGAAGGACAGCTTTATCTTCTCAGGGACGCTCACCAAAGCCGCACAAGATCTTTTTCTGCATGGTATAGCTCCTTCTTTCGAAGGATTTGTACCGGATCTATGGTGTTTTCAGTTTCTCAAAGGGGATAGTGTCACGCTCAGCGTTGAAGACTTTGGAGAGGCCTTTTTCTCCCTGGATGAAAGCGAATTAGCGGACCTGTCTTCCAGGGGAATCGATATAGAAAGCATGGACGAACTAAATACATCTGCTGCTGAGGCCGAAGAGGGTGCTTCAGATCTGGCTTTTGCAAAGCGCCATCTGGATGAACGTGCTGCAAGTGCCTCAGAGGATTTTAGTTAGGATCACGCAAGGAGCATCTTCTGCGTCACAGTGTGCTCTGGCGACGGTCTTTGCGGCATGGAGAACGGGTACGTAAGACATTTTCATCAACGTTTGCATAAGGTAATCTTCTTCCATCAGAGCAAAATTCATTATAACTGCTCTCTATGGAGGAATATCAAAATATGAGTGTTGATGAAAAAGTAAGATCGGTATTTGTTGCACATGACTGGTTACATTACTTCCAGGAGAATGCCCGACAGCGTATGTCGATTCCCTGGGAACTTGCGATCGTAGCAGATCAGCCTCTGCACAAGCCCCTGATACGCTCGCTCCAGCGCTTTCAAGTGGGAGAGCAAGGAGATGGTCATCATCTCCGCCATGCCTCTATCAAGACCCATGATCCCGCATATATCGCCGCCATTGAGCTTTTTGTCAAAGAGGAGCAGGAGCATAGTCGCCTGCTGGCAGGATTAATTAAAGGCATGGGGGGAAGCTTACTGGCATATCATTGGAGCGATACATGCTTTGTCATCCTGAGGCGTTCGCTCGGTCTGCGTCTGGAACTACTTGTCCTGCTGGTCGCTGAGATATTCGCCCAGGTCTACTACAAATTGCTCTATGATGGGACGACTGATACAGTCTTGCGCAGCGTCTTTGCACAGATTATCCATGATGAATACAGTCACGTAGCCTTTCATTGTGCTTATCTGAGCCAGGAATTTGCTCGCTATTCAGCCTTGACGCGCTGGCTGATTTACACAAGTTGGAAGCTTCTCTACATGTTCGTTTGTCTTGTCGTCATCTACGATCATCGGACACTCTTTCGGGCGCTTGAAGTGACTCCATCCACGTGCTGGCGGGAGTGTATGCAGACATTTCAAGCCTGCGACCTTTCCTCAGGCCATCATTCACGGTGACCTGGCGACGCTTAACTGCCTCTTTGAAGACGAGCGACTGGTCGTCTTCGTCGATTGGCAGGAGATCGGGGTCGGCGCGGCACTGTTGGATTTCGTCCAGACGGTGCAAGGCTTCTGTTTTGTCGATCAAGCAGCGGGCTCGGACTACTGGGCAATTTTTGATCCTGACCTCTACCGCGCACTCTATGAGAGTTATACCAGCGTGCGACCTTTCTCCCAGTACGAACTGGACCATCTCGACGACGTCTTGAGATATATCGGACTGACCCAGCCAGTCTGGTCCATGATCGCATAGGAACAATACCACCCCGGTCAGCCGATGATTGAGACGAATCTATACTATTGGAAGTATGGCCTGGATAAACTTACCCTTTTAGTGTTTTAATTGCGTTAAAGGTGCAAGATTACTCTGCTTTGCGGCGTGGTAGCAGCAGCAGCATGAGTACGGGGGCGAGCCCGAGTACGCCGAGGCCGCTAAGAACTCCGAAGCTGGCGCTGATGAATCCGATGGCGCCGGGTAATGCCATGATGACGGGTTCTCCCAGCCCAATGACGATGCGTACCACACCCGAACTGTCTGGTTTTCTGGCATATGCCTGGGCTTTAGCTAATGGATACCAACTTGCGCAGCTCAGACAGATCAGCAGTAATGCTACGATTATCAGCCAGAGAGAGTGTGTGAATAGCAGAAGGAGCACGCCGACTAATGTGATCAGGGAAGTAACGCCGAGCAGGAGCACGGATGAATGTTGTCCACGTTTGAGCAGATACTCGAGCACAAAGAGTCCAGCCATGGAGGCCAGCATTTGCAGAGTGACGATGAGTGCGATCATGGCCTCACTCACATGGAGAACGTCTCCCAGATAGAGGACGACAAAGCTCAGAAAGACTTCGTCGAGCATCGATGGGATGATGGTGAGTAGCGACCAGCGTAGCAACACTGGATCACGTAGTGCTTCACGCAGGCTTGCACGAATAGTGGTCTTTTCGTCTTCCTCCTCACTGGTGGAGGCCGTGGAGCGAGCTGGGAAACGCAGCGCGACTAATGCCAGCGCGGCGCTGAGCCAGAGTATGGCGGCCAGCCAACAGAGTTCTGTCCAGCCCAGATGGCAGGCCACGAAGGCAGCTACAACCAGCGGTGCCAGAAAATCGCCGATACTGCTTAAAAGAGTCCAGCGTGTCATGGTGAGCGAGCCATCGTTGGGAGCCGCATCGATCAAGACCGCTTGTGCCAGCTCAATAGCTGCTCCGCCAGCGGGAAAGCTTACGACGAAAGCTAGGAGTAGGAGAGCGTAGCTGGTAGTGCTTCCGATCAGTGCGTAAGAGACGGCCAACAGCACCAGACCCCCAAGAATCCAGGGACGCTTGGAGCCTCGATCGCTCAAGAGATTGATGAAGGGCTCAATTAGCATTCCGGAGAGTGCTGCGGCTGTAAACAGTAATCCAATCTGAACATAGTCCAGATGCAGGCGATCGCGCAGTAAGGGAAGGGCCACGACCGGGATGCCGGTGATCAATTCGTCCAGCAGGCCCATGGACAATAATATCGGGCGTGACCACATGCTGGTACGCGTACGAGGTCGAGAAAAAAGGCGCAGAGACATAACAATGAAATCCTCTCTGAAACTCTACAAACCATGAATACAGCAGAAATGTTCAGAGAGTCTGGTGGAGCACGGGCACGACGAAGTGGACCAGCAGTAGCTGGCTTCTGTGGTGCAGGTTCAGTGGATCTGGCGAACCTGACTATTAAGAGGTGAGAAAGTTAAGCGGGACCACGAATCATAGGGAAAAAAGCTCCTGGATACAATCTTCCGGGATAAACTTATTTCCTCTAGTATACCATATCAATCTGCTATAGCCGAGCTTAAATACATTTAAAATGTTGCATGGCTGGTTATTGCGCGATAACCAACCATGCATGATTGCAGCGTGAGCTGTCAGTTGACATTACAGGCCAATGCAGACCGACTTAACTTCCGTATAGTTTTCCAGTACCTCATGTCCCATCTCCCTGTTCCAGCCGCTCTGCTTATAGCCGCCGAAAGGTAGAGCTGCATCAAAGACGTTGTAGCAATTGATCCAGACGGTACCCGCACGTAGCTGAGCCGCTATGCGATGGGCTTTTGTAATATCATGTGTCCAGATGCCAGCAGCGAGTCCATAGTTGGTACCGTTGGCGACAGCGAGAAGATCGTCAAGATCGTTGAATGGCTGAGCCACCACGACTGGACCAAAGATCTCTTCTTGCACAACCTGCATCGAATGCTTGGTATCGACCAGCACGGTTGGCTCCACAAAGTATCCCTGCTTGCCGTGGCGATGGCCTCCGCTGAGAGGTCTTGCGCCCTCAGAAACGCCCGATTGGAGATAGCCAGTGACGCGTCGGAGCTGCTCATCAGAAACGAGTGGACCCATCTGTGTTGCTGGATCGAAACCGGAGCCCAGTTGGATCTTGCTTGCTTGTTCTGCGACTCCTTCGACAACCTTATCGAAGACGCCTTTTTCGATGTAGAGACGTGAACCCGCGCTGCAACATTGTCCATGATTGAAGAAGATGGCGTTGGAAGCTCCCGCAATTGCCGTCTCCAGATCCATATCCTTCAAAACGATGTTGGGTGACTTTCCACCCAGCTCCAATGAGACTTTTTTAAGGTTGCCAGTCGCGGCATGAACGATCAGCTTGCCAACTTCATTCGAGCCCGTAAAGGCGATCTTATCCACATCATCGTGAGCGGCCAGAGCGGCTCCAGCCGTCTCGCCATAGCCCGGAACGATATTGATGACGCCTGCTGGGAAGCCTGCCTCCTGGATCAGATCTCCCAGACGGAGAGCGGAGAGCGGTGTCTGCTCGGCGGGCTTGAGCACGATGGTGCAGCCAGCGGCCAGAGCCGGTGCGAGCTTCCAGGCAGCCATCAGAAGCGGGAAATTCCAGGGAATAATCTGTCCCACTACCCCGATGGGCTCGCGTAGCGTATACGCAAAATAGGGATTGCCCATTGAGAGGGGGATGGTGTTGCCCTCGATTTTGGAGGCCCAGCCAGCCATATAACGGAACATATCGACTGCCAGGGGGATATCTGCGACACGAGCCACTGAGAGCGGCTTACCATTATCCAGAGACTCCAATTGTGCGAACTCTTCGCTATGTTGTTCAATCAGATCGGCTAACTTCCAGATCCTCTGCCCTCGCTCCGACGCCGTCATCTTGCGCCAGGGACCATCATCAAAGGCGCGGCGAGCGGCCTGAACGGCACGATTGATGTCTTCTTTATCGCCCTCGGCGACATGTGCCAGCACCTCTCCGGTCGCGGGATCGTAGACGGGGAAGGTCTTTCCTGAAGCTGCATTCATCCATGCGCCATCGATAAGCATCTTGCGTGGTTGAGCAATAAAACGACTTACTTCTGGTGCCACTTGTGTCTTTTGCTTGGAAACAGCCATGTCTCACACCTTTCAGTTATGATCGAAATGGGATCGATCAGCGTTGTCAGCGTTGACAACATTTTTTGTACACATGAGGAGCGTCGTAGATTTTAGCTTGACTCAGGAAATAGTCTGTTGGAGAACGTGTGTATACGATGACTCAATATACAGGGAGTAGTAAGTTTCAGTTGTACGGACAAATTCTCGGGCCAAAACACTTACTCAACGAGTATAAGCAAGAACAGGAGAGATGTCAAGATTGTTTTTTCTCCGCTGTTCTTACTTATAAAGCTGCAAGTTCTCTTTCGAAGTCATGGGAGATTGTATTATCTACAACTGGCCCTGATATTGTTCATCGCTAACCTTTTCCATCCAGTCGGCGGTCTTGCCGTTGAGCTGTTCCTGAATCGCGATGTGCGTCATCCCTGTGGTTGGTGTGGCGCCGTGCCAATGTTTCTCGCCGGGTGAGAACCAGATCACGTCTCCTGGTCGAATCTCTTCGATTGGACCTTCCCAGCGCTGTACGTGACCACAGCCAGCTGTCACGATCAAGGTCTGGCCCAGTGGATGGCTGTGCCATGCGGTTCGAGCGCCGGGCTCGAAGGTGACACTGGCACCAACCACTCGTGCAGGCTCAGGTGCCTCGAACAGAGGATCAATACGTACAGCATTGGTAAAATACTCGCCTGGTCCTTTACCGGAAGGCCGTGAGCCGCTCCTTTTGATATCCATTTTTAAATCTCCATTGTGTCTACAAATGCAGAGAGGCATGTTCTCTGTCTGGTATCATTATAGACACGTTGAAACATCTGGTGATAGAATAATTGTCGAGAATGTTTGTTCGATTCTGCAAATCTTCCATAGGCGCTAGAGGAATAAGAGAAGAGGTTTGATTATGGAGATGACCCATCCACAAGCAGAACGCGAGGTCCAACGCATGCAAGCCAATCGTGCAGAACTCGTTGAGCGGATCTCGCAGGTTGTTCGCAAAGATGGTCCTGAGCAGCCGCTCAAAGGACTGCACCTGTACCGTTCCTCTGTGCCTTTGGAGCCGGTTCATAGCGTGGTCGAGCCGTCCTTGTGTGTGATTGCCCAGGGTAGCAAGGAGGTCCTTTTGGGCGATAGCCGCTATCGCTATGACCCTTCACGCTACCTGCTTGCCACTGTCGAGATGCCCCGTGTCAGTCAGGTTCTGGAAGCTTCGAAGGAGCGACCATACCTCAGCTTTCGTCTGGCACTTTCACCTATCCTTGTTGGCATGGTTATGGCTGAAGCGGATCATCTCTTGCCTCCAGGTCATGCTGATGTGAGAGCTATCGATGTCAGTCCGCTGGATGTGAGCCTGCTGGATGCTGTGGTGCGGCTCGTCCGGTTGCTGGATTCTCCGGCTGAAGCGCCAGTTCTCCTGCCGTTGATCACGCGGGAAATTATCTACCGGCTTCTGATGGGATCGCAAGGTGCTCGGCTCCGCCATCTGGCGATCCTGGGAGGCTACACCTCCGATATTGCCAGAGCGGTCGAGCGACTCCGTCAGGACTTCGACCAGCCGTTGCGCATCGAGGATATTGCGCGAGATCTGGGTATGAGCGTATCTGGCTTCCATCATCACTTCAAAGCAGTCACTGCGCTGAGCCCCTTGCAATTTCAGAAGCAGCTCCGGCTCCAGGAGGCTCGCCGTCTGATGCTGGGCGAAGATCTCGATGCGGCGAGTGCTGCCTTCCGCGTGGGCTATCAGGACGCCTCCCATTTTAGCCGAGAGTACAAAAGTCTCTTTGGCATTCCTCCGATGCGCGACGTGCAACGGCTACGAGAAGAGGCTATTGCTGTCTCTGTCTGATAAGCCCGCAGGCGGCCAGATACTTAAAATCCCCCACGCGAGTGGATGACCTGACCGGTGATCCACTCCCCGGCATCGCTGGCTAAAAAGGCGATCAAGCGAGCAGCATCCTCGGGCTGCCCCAGTCGTCCGAAGGGGGCGCGATCGAGTATTGTCTGTTTGAGCGCTGGATTAGCACTAATCCAGCCGGTATCGGTCGGTCCTGGATCAACGGCGTTGACGGTGATGCCCCGGGCTGCCACTTCGGCGGCCAGGGTAATCGTGAAGGCTTCGATTGCTCCTTTGGTGGCAATGTAGGGTATTTTTCCTGGCATGGCGCCGACACCCTGTCCAGAGGTCAGATTAATAATGCGACCGCCTGTGGGGCGACTGAAGCGACGAGCGAATTCTATACTGAGTAGCATGGTCCCACGCATATTCACCGCGTAGTAGGTATCCAATATGGAGGCAGTGATTTGATTGAATGGAGCATCGGTATCGTCGTGCGCGGCATTGTTGATGAGGACACTCGGAGCTCCCAGATGAGCTTCCACTTCATCCATAATGGTCTGCGCTGATTCAGCCAGACTCTGATCAGCCTCCATGCATTCGCAGCGCACACCGGTCGCACGCACGCTTGCCTGTAGATCGCGATAACTATAGGCTTCCGCTCCATTGACCTCTCGGTCATGTGCCTCCCAGAAAGTGAAAAAGATATCCATGGGAAGCCTGGATAACTCTCGACATATGGCGGCTCCAATGCCTCTCTCCCGGCTTGCTCCCGTGACGATAGCGATCGGACGTGACGTTTGTGCAATGTTCATAGTGTGATCTGCTCCTGATTTTTCAGCTTTGCTCAGTCTCTATTCAAAGCTTTTTGTAAATCCAGCCAGCGCTCTATAAAGGGAATAAACGGCTTCGAAGGTAAAAATGATCTGACACGCTGGTTATGCTTTAAATAGACTTCCTCATAACTCCATACGTTGAATGCGAGTATCCAGCTATAAAATATTGCTGCCACGTGCAGATCTGCGGCTGGGAGTGGTAATACTTGCCGATAAGCACGTAGAAAGGTAATGCACGCTATCTCATTAAGCTTTAATGCATAATGCATGGTACGTAAAATTTCCCAGGCACGTGGTGCGACATAGGCCTGATCCCAATCGATGACCGCACTTACTTTGTCGTCCTTGAAGAAGAGATTTGCTTCCTGATAATCACCGTGCGTGACTTGCTGTTCGAGACGCCAGAAGTCCCGGGGATCGACTGGTTGTAACGTCTCAAACCAGGCGCGACGCTCTTGCAAGAGAGATAAGCTTTGTTGATCCTCGTCTGTGAGTGGAGTAAGTGCCAGAATTGTCGCTTCAATAGTATCCATTTTGGCCAGCGTTTCGGCGCGGTCAACCGTGAACACGTGCGGCTGAACACGTTCATGTGGATAGTTGTGAAGCGCTTGATGAAGTTGTGCCAGGAAAATCCCCATCGCGCTTACCTCGCTCTGAGGTAGATATCCACGTTTTATCTGGTAGCCAGGAGCGAAAGGGAAGAGTGCATAGAAACGCCCCTCGTGCTCAAGGATAGTCTGTCCCTGAGATGTCTGTAGAGGAACTAAGCTTGGAAGCCCGCGCTCTCGTACATATGTGATGATGGCATGTTCATTGTCGATGCGCCATTTTTTTTCAGGCTGATACCGATAAGCTCGCAGTGCATAATCTCCGGTGCTCGTTTTGAGTAAGAGCGTCTTGTGGATCGTACCTGTATCCGGTGTCGAGGTTGAGAGGATGGGAGAAAGATTCCAGGCGTGGCTGATGGTAGGGAGATCAATCATATTGCCTCACTCAGTGAATAGTACCTTTACCGCCTTTGGTAGGTACCGGGAAGAAGATACTGGTAGCAAATGAAATTATATAACAGCATTCGTCACACTAATTGTAGCATTCTAGCAGAGAAAAGCGCAAAAATCGTATTGGGAACTGTCTCTCATCGTGCGTTTAGACGAGAACTGGCGATTACTGGTGTTGCTATTTGTAGAGCGATAAAAGCTATATGGAATATATTATGAAACTTACGTCTTATTAATAATTAGTGATGAATGAAAGGTTGAAAGTAGCGATGTCGATCCTTTTTTACAAAATACATGAGCAGCCATATGGATGTTTTTCTAACTTTTCCGCTCACGGTTTTCATCTTGATGGAGCATTGTGGCCGACCAGTGAGCATTATTTTCAGGCGCAGAAATTTGCTGGAACTGTCTATGTCGAGCGTATTCGCCTGCTGAGCACGCCAAACGAGGCTGCACGCTTTGGACGCAAGCGCACTTTACCTCTGCGAGCGGATTGGGATCAGGTGAAAGATGATATTATGCTGAAAGCTGTGTTGTGCAAGTTTGAGACGCATGATGATATTCGTGCTATCCTGCTGGGTACCGGGGATGAGCATCTGATCGAGGATACGACCGATGATTATTATTGGGGTTGTGGCACCGACGGTACCGGTCGTAATATGTTAGGTGTGACGCTGATGAAGGTGCGTCGAATTTTATCCGAGCGTGACCTGCCATAATGATCCGGAGCAGATAAAAGAAGAGAGGCTTTCTTTCTCTGTTTGTTGCATTATGTGTACATTTCAGGCATAATCTGTCATTGGGATAGATATGTTCATAATAGTTTGTGCTCCAATGAGGAGATATGTATTAACATGCCAATCTTTTTTTATAGGCAATATGGTTTGGTTGGAGGGAAAAAATAGGTGGAAGCTCGTGAATATAAACAACTCGCATCACTTGAGCGCTCGTTAGCGTATCCGCTGGCGTTTATGAAGTGGAGTGTCGCCAGCGATAGGCATCCAGAGCGCAATGAAGATAGCCTGGTCATCGATCGACAGCAAAGTCTGGTCGCCGTCTTTGACGGTGTGGGAGGCAGTAAAGCCGGTGAAGTTGCCTCTCAGATCGCGGCGCAGGTCGTTCGGAGAGGATGGAAACGTGCCTTTCGCTCGATGCAGCCAGGACGCAACGTTTCTCACATTTTTGAACAGGGTGATCAATATGACCTGCGACCTCTGCTCTTATCGCTGGTCGACGAGGCCCATACCAGTATCCGCGCTGCCGGCGAGCAGCAACTTCTACCCGAGCCAGAAAGTCGCATGGGGACCGAGGATCAAGCTACCACGGTGGCGCTTGCCGTCTTCTCTCGACAGCCTCAGGCACGAGAATTTACCATGCTCTATCTCTGGGTGGGAGATAGCCGTGTCTATCTGCTTCGCAAAGGCCAGCCGTTGACCTGTCTGACGCAGGATGACAGCTTTCTGATGCAACTTGTCGAGGATCACATTCTAACCGAGGCTGACGCTACGCGGATTGATCAAGCTAAGCATGTCTCTGACTTATCGGAGCTCGAACTGGCTTTCTTTCGTAAACGCAATGGGATCACGCAAGCGCTCGGCGACTCGTATCCCTTGATGGTTCACCTTGATCAGACCACCATTCTGCCAGGCGATCGAATACTGATCTGTACCGACGGCGTTCATGACAACCTGACCGATGCGCAGATTGAGGCCATTCTGAAGGATGGTCCTCGCACAACTGTTGCCCGGCTCCTGGTCGAGTCGGCCGTGCGCGCCTCGCGCCAGGAGAAGCCAGAAGCGCTGCGGGCGAAACCTGACGATATCACCGCGATCGTGGTTGCCGCCCTGGATCTGCCCGAGCTCGCTTAAATACCTTGCTTGCCTCGTCACTGTTGCCGCACAGGACCAATCGTTGTGCGGCAGCGGTTTCATAAGATTGCCCATCTCTCCCTGCTCTATTTTTTGCCAGTGGCGATGAAGACGCCAAATTCTATCTGGAGAGGAGGGATATTTCCCTGGGCAAGTTGAGTTTCCAGTTGAGAATAGACTTTTTCAGCCTTTTCTTCATCGATATCTGCTTCGGCCAGCAGAGAGCGTATCAAGGCGATGATTTGATCTGCATGGGTGAAGATAACTGTATCATGGAGGTGTTTCACTTCTACGCTGGAGAACCAGCGCGAGAGCTGTTCCTGACCTGTCTCAATGCTAAATTCCATCTGTCTTGTATCGTTGGTAGTAATAGAACGACTGATCATTTGTAACAGCGTTGCCAGGCCAGAGACAGATGTCCCGCCGATTGTGGATGCATAGAAGTATCCATCTGGCTTTAGTACGCGATGTATCTCCGAGAGCGCAAGTGAGAGATCGGGGACGTGGTAGAGCATATTATTGGCAATCACTATATCTTGAGAGGCGTCGGCCAGAGGAATCGACTGCGCGTCGATACTTTGGAATGCGAAGGGAGGGTTGATGTCGCGTAGATTATGCTGTGCTGCCTGGAGCATCCCCGGAGAAAAGTCTGAGATCGTAATCTGCCAATCATCATAGATACGGTCGTGATTTTTGTGCCAGATTTTACCGTCTCCGCTGCCTAATTCGAGGACACGGGACTGTGGCGTATGAATGAATTGGTCGAACATCCAGCGATACCAATCGATCTGTCGCGTGGCAAGACTTTGTAGAAGCTCCATGCGCGTATTGAAGTTGGAGGCATCCTTGTACTGCTCGTTCAGGAGGAACTGTTTATCCATATGATTCGTCATGTATATTCTCCTCTTTCGCTGTACGGACATTTGCTAAATGAGAAAAGCATTCTTGCTAGATTATACATGACTTACTCTGTATCAGGCAAAAGCTCCGGTGCATGAAGACTTAAACCAAATCCCCCCTCAACACGCAAGACCAGAGATGCTTCAATAACAGCCCCAACGCTCGATTTGCTCAGAAAATCCGACCATGACCTCAAGTTCAACGGGAAGATACTCGGAGGCGAGCAACATCGCCGTCAATCGCATATGTCCCTCAAGCACCACGAGCGGACTCTCTCGGTTCTTCCCGACCAGGATCAGGGGCGGAAACCGAGCACCCGAGCGGAAGGCTTTTGCCATCTGGAGAACCCCTTGATAACCGACCCCAAACACTTCGTCTCCAGCCAGGATCTTCTTGCGAGCATCACGAGGCAGACGTGATCCGCCGGACAATTCGATCCAGTAATCGTATTCAATGTATTTGATCTGCTCCAACTCTTGCTTGGAAAGCATGGCCTGTTCCCACTGCACATCGAGTGGAAAGCCCTCAAAGTAGTCCAGGTATGGCACATCGGGAGGCAAGCTCTCAAAGTAGCCTGCGTCCTGACCATATCCCCGGTAGGCTCCCAGGATGCTCCGTCGTTGAGCATTCTCTTGCGTATCACGAAGATTCGGCTGCTCAATGAGGCTTGGAGACCATCCTCCTTGTTGCAAGATCTGCTGGATGTGCTGATGAGTGCGTGGAGAAGGGTATTCGGTGGCCAGAAAGAGGGCGACCATCTCTGCTTCACTAATGGGTCTCACTGTCCTCATAGATCTCTCCTTTCTCCGACAACAGATATTTTTTTCCGATTCTAGCATGGACGTTTCTCTACCTCAATGTGCCATTTTATTGGCCGTAGAGAGTGAGGCGCTACAGGCACCAGAGTGGCACCTGTAGCGCCTCACTCATGTGCATAATAACTGCAAAAGCCGCTGTGCAACGTGCCACGTTGGGATAGTTACTTTCCGGTGATCTTTTGGAGCGTGATGACTCCTCCGCGAGCTTCTATGATCTCGTGGTAATTTCTCCCGGAGGAGTCTTCGAGGTTCGCGTAGGCCGTTGATGAGCCGTTACTGATGTTTGTTCCTGTGTTCGATTGGATGGCTGCATAGCCCTGGATGGTTTCGTAGAGCGAGCTATGGTATGGCTTTTTGAAGGCGGTACCACTGGTTGCGTGTATCTCATTCAATGATTGTGTTACATCTGCTGGCAAGAAGAAGGCGTTGAGATTGTCGCCGGGTTGCAGGTAGGCGCTTGAGGCGTCGAGTGTATACGAGTCATCGCTCTGCCGTTGCGAGATTAATTTTCCGTGCGCGTCGGTCAACGTTTCGCTGGTGGTGACATCTTGTAGTCCGTGGACCAACTGCCAGTAGCCTGGATTGACGTTTGTCTGGTCGTTGGATACATGAAGCGATGAGTCGACACTGGCGGTCCAACTGCCATTACTGCTCTGAATTGTGCCCTGAATTTTGTAACTGCTGCTGGCCTCTTCGTTGAGTAGTGGATTGCTTGTGTTGCCAAGGATACCTGTTGTGGTTGATGGTGCTTGCGTGGGGAATGTCAGAGTATCGCTGGTGATACTTCCAGTCGTGACTTTTCCATGATTTTCATAAAGAAAGAGCGAGCCGGCTAGCAGCCAGTAGTTCTGATTATTCTCTACCTGGATACTGACTGTATGCTTTCCTCCCAGTAATCCTGCGAACGGAGTCAGATCCAGTTGATAGGCGGGCAGGTTGAGGGTGCGAACGGCGGTCAGTGGACGCCAGAGAAGCGGATTAACTCCACCGGTATAAATATAGGGGAAGGGCCAGACAACTCCTGCTGGCTTGCCATCGATTGAGACTTCGACCTCGCGGAAGGCTGGATTATTGGCCCACCAGAACTCGTCGGTGTTCTGACCTATCGCGTAGAGATCTAAATAAGCTCCAGTGATATCGTGTGGCAGCGTGACATCAGAGGTTAAGGACTGCCCTGTGTTGACCGTGGTCATGTCAGGCTGGCTGGTGATAGGGACAATCGTATCTGGAGGCTGGAGCGCCCAGGCATTGGTACTGCTCGTGGGGATGATCTGGCTGGGATAGAAGTCCAGCTCGCTTGAAATTGAGGGGATGCCTGTGTAGACAGAGGTGACGTAGTTCGCCAGTTGCGTCGTGATCGTCTGCTTTCCTGCCAGGAGAGGCAGATAGACTGTCACGTCTTTTTGGACTTTCCAACTGATCCCGGCTGCGGTCGGTTCAGGAGTCACGCCAGCAAAAATTTGCGTATTGCCAGCCCACATCAGCAGTAAACGGTCATACTGGCGTCCCTGCTGTGTCCCGGTGATGGTCAGGATAACTTTCTCCCAGTGGCCTGCCGGGAGGGTCACTGCGGTTGTTGCTGGCGGAGGCGCGTTGCCGAAGGTTTGATTGTGCAAAATTGTGCGTACGATGGGATGGCTGGATGGCAACTGGATCGGTGGATCGATATCGATGGGATTATCGGTATGCTCGAATTGCTGTGGGGTCTCTCCCAGCACTGTTTGTGTACCGCCTACAAAGAACAAAACTAAAAGAAGCATAAATAGTAATAAAATGAAGCGCAATCTTTTTTGAAACTTCATCAAATGCCACTCCTAAAGTAGAAATACACAGGACTGTAATGGCATCAGTATACTATATTTGCTTTAATTAATCCTCTGTTCCTACTTATCTTATACAAAAAATTTCTTATGATAAGTCTTATGTAATAATTTGTGTAGTGATGCTATGCCTTTGCTGCTAACAATGAGCTTTTGGTACTTAAAAAAGCGCGATATAGGCTTTTTTGTTGCGTAAATCGTGCTTCATAGATCGGCTAAATAGTTATTTTATGCTATATAAGTTATTATAAGCGGTGTTTTTAACATCTACTAATGACATTAGATAGATGGGGTGATTGGGTATTTTAATAAGGATGGAAGTATCAGAAATTTTTGCCTTATTTTCATCATCATGTCAGGCCTATTGAGCGATGAGGTGATATCGTTGTCAGAAGTAATTGGGTAGATACAGTTAGATAATTATTAACTTATTTTTTGTAAGGAAAAGATAAAATTTTTATGGAAGTGAAATACAATTGTCGTCCAGTAGACTTTATTATTATAGGATTGGGCAAGGACCAGATACGATAACAAGGGTGTTTGTGAGTTTTATTTACGAGGCTGTAACATAATTGTTTCGCTATTATTGTGTTGTTCTTGCCATAATGCTTATGGTTCTACCATTTGGGAGGTAATTTGAAAAGGAATTCACGACAAGCGAGGTATCCTCATCTCGTATTTGTGGCTTGTGCCGCGCTCCTTGCTTTATTGGCATCTGTGACGATCCATAGCACATCCATTTATGCCGCCCCTGATAGTGGTCGTCATACGTTGCCCGGTCATATTGCTCCGGAGCTGAAAAACGACCGGCCTGAGCACGCGACCAGCAAGAGTAATCAACTTCAACTCTCGATTAGTCTGAACTTACGCAATCGGGATGCATTGACCGCACTGATTGCGGCTCAAAACGATCCAAAATCGGCATCCTATCATCAATTTCTGACGCCCCAGCAATTTACAGCTGAATTTGGTCCAACGCAGGCCTCTGTGGATAGTGTGGTAGCGTACTTGAAGGGCCAGGGAATTCAGGTCAAATCAGTGTCCTCGAATAACTTGCTGGTATCTGCTGCTGGTTCGGTGGCCAATGTCGAGCAAGCTTTTGGGGTGACATTGAACGACTACAGCCTCAATGGTCGTACTGTCTACTCGCCCTCCTCTGATCCGACTGTTCCCGATGCACTGGGCGCAACGATCCTGAATATCGGAGGACTGGACAACGTGGCGAAATATCGTCATGCCAGCATCACCAAACAGGCGAAACCGGCGGCCGGTCCGGGCGGTGGCTTTACCCCCACCGATCTTCGCACCGCTTATGATGAAAACTCTCTTATCAGTGCTGGTGGTACTGGAACGGGTCAGACGACAGCCATTTTTGAATTAGATGGCTATAAATCCTCGGACGTAACGACGTATCTCAGCAATTATAGCCTTGGTAGCGCGAAATACTCGAATGTGTTGGTTGATGGAGCAACAAATACTGCGGGTGCGGGTGCTATTGAGGTCGAATTGGATATGGAGGTCGTTTCAGCGATTGCACCCAGTGCGACGCAGAAGATCTATATTGGTCCTAACACGAATACAGGTGTCACTGACACCTACAACAAAATTGTCACTGACAATCTGGCCAAAGTAACCAGTATCAGCTGGGGCGAATGTGAGTCGGCTTCTGGGAACGCGGCCCTTAGCACGCTGGATAATATCTTCGCCGAGGGCGCTGCACAGGGACAGGCATTCTTTGCCGCTTCTGGCGACTCTGGTGCTTATGACTGTGGGACAAGTGCGCTGGCTGTTGACTCTCCTGCCGATGATCCCAACGTCGTCGGTGTGGGTGGTACAAAGTTGACGCTGGGCAGTGGGAGTACATACGGTAGCGAATCCGCATGGGGTGTCTCCAGTTCAAGCGAAGGCGGCGGCGGAGGTATCAGCACCTACTTCACACGTCCAAGCTATCAGACAGGAACCAACCTGACGAACTCTCATCGCGAGGTGCCAGATGTCTCGGCCGATGCCGATCCAGCCTCTGGTTATTCGGTCTACTGTACCGTCACAGCGGCGGGATGTTCTAGCTCTGGTTGGATCTCAGTTGGTGGGACCAGTGCGGCCGCACCATTATGGGCAGCCACGGCGACGGATATCAATTCGTATCTGACGGCTCAGAGCAAGGCTGTGCTGGGTAGTGCCAGTGCCAGCCTGTATACCCTCTACAACACCACACAGACCTATAAGGCGTATCACGATGTAACATCCGGGAACAACCTCTACTACTCGGCAACCACAGGTTATGACAATGCCTCCGGCATTGGCACGCCTGACGCCTGGAATATCGCTCAAGATCTGGCAGGTACGACCACAGGCGGCGGCGGTGGCGGCGGTGGTGGCGGCGGCGGCACAACATCGCAACTCCTGCTCAATCCTGGTTTCGAGAGCGGCTCAACGTCGTGGACGGAGAGTTCTTCTGGCGGCTACGAAATTGTCGCTACTACCCGAGCGCATGCTGGCAGCGATGGTGCGTATCTGTGCGGATATAATTCTTGCAAGGATAGTATCTATCAAACAGTGGCTCTTCCAGCCACCACAACGAAAGTTGTGTTGAGCTATTGGGTCTATATCAGTACGAATGAAACGACAAGTACAGCGTACGACTACTTCTATGCGCGTCTGCGTACGAGTAGTGGCACAACCATTTCAACGCCTCAGACGCTTTCTAACAAGAATGCTGCGGGGTGGACCCAATATAGCTTCGATGTGACTTCCGCGCTGTCAGGCTATACGGGTAAGAGTATTCAAGTGTACTTCTACGGAACAACGGACTCCGCATTGACGAGTAGCTTCTTCGTAGATGATACCGCATTGACCGTCACCACATCTTCCTAACAGAGGACCAGGTGACATAAATGTCGAGCGCAGCGAAGGCCTTCGCTGCGCTCGACCTCTTTTCCAGTGCAAAGGATGAATGACATCCTTTGATATAGTGAGACTGGTTTCGACCTACCAGCGTAATGTATGATGATGGTAACATCTATCAATGTTGTATAGATAAACATTGTGTCTGTCGGATATGTTCATTGTGGAATAGGGAGAATGGAGTAGGCTTGATGACTTACCTTAATCTTACATCTGATCAATTGCTCTCAACGACTCGTTCTGTGCGTAAGCGTCTCGACCTTGCGCGTCCCGTTGAGCCAGAGGTGATTCGCGAGTGTATTGAATTAGCTGTGCAGGCTCCTAGCGGTAGTAACATGCAGAGGTGGCATTTTGTGATTGTGACCGATCCAGCTAAGAAGTTGGCGGTCGCGGATTTCTATCGGAAGGGTTGGGAGGGGGCCTATGGTGGAACTAGAGCAGCCACCACTGGCACATCCGAGCCAGAAACAGAGAAAGAACGCACTGCTCGGCGTGTCCAGGATTCGGCCCAGTATTTGGCGGATCATATGCACGAGGTGCCCGTGATGATGATCCCTTGTCTGCGTGGACGTGTCGATAACAAACCTGCTGCCGTCCAGGCGGGTTATTGGGGCTCTATCTTGCCGGCTGTCTGGAGCTTTATGCTGGCCGCCAGGGAGCGTGGCCTGGGAACCGTCTGGACCACGTTGCATCTTGGCTATGAGCAGCAGGTAGCAGAAATCCTGGGCATCCCCTATGATAAATTTACGCAGACCTCACTTATCCCCGTAGCCTATACGCTCGGCACAGATTTCAAGCCGGGACCTCGTCAGCCTCTGGATGATATTGTCCATTGGAACGGTTGGTAAAGCTCTCAGCGAAATTCGTTGTGACCAAACGTAGCGTCGTACTATCTCTTCCCCGCATCTTTCTTGTAAGTACCTGTGAAGATCAATGACTGAGATGAATGCTCTTTTTGCCTGTAAAGTACACAAATGTAGCACAGGGGTTTTACGCCCCTGTGAGGTAACCATGCTATATATGCAACATGTTGGCACCCAGAGCCTCTCTCAGGGGAACACCCAGAAGTGATCTTGAGCGCTATGGGAGCTCACAGGGGCGTAAAACCCCTGTGCTACATTTGCATACTTTACAGACAAAAAATGTAAAAGGAATTTTCCCATCGCTTGCATTTCTGTTCTGCAACCCTTCCATGGCTCATGGACATGGCGCTACTGGGCGGCAAAGTGCGCCACCAACTCTTGAGGCGCGGTGGGCGTATAGAAATCGGCAAGCAGTGCGAAGGAATCTACGGCCATAGCGGCACTGCGCGGAAATAACGCCTCTTCGTACACCGCCAGGGCTGCCTCCACATCATGCGGGTGAGACAGCAGAGCCTCGGCCAGTTCGGCACCATCGCGCATAGCGAGATTGGCTCCCTCGCCCGAGGGAGGCATCAAGTGTGCTGCATCCCCCAACAGCGTCACGCCCGGTACACGCTTCCAACTGTGCTCGATTGGCAGGGTATAGAGGTTGCGCAGAAGAAACTCCGTGTCATGCTCGGTAATGAGCGCACGCAGGTGCTCATCCCAGTCGGCAAAGATGTCGACCAGGTGCCGCTGAGCAGACGCAGTGTCTTTCAGGTCGATGCCGGCAGTCGTCAGCCAATGCTCGTCCGTCTTGAGCGTGATCCAAACGGTCAGGTTTCCTGCGCCGTTGCGTTGTGCCAGCAGCCCCTTCTCGTCGGACAACGCTTGCATTGAGCCGCGACCAACCAGCGCGGCAATTTCAGGATGGCGCACATCGATCTCGAAGAGATGCGTCTCGACCCATGAAACGCCCGCGTAGACTGGACGCTCCTCTGATAGCAACGGCCGAACCTTCGACCAGGCTCCATCGGCGCCAATCAATAACGTCGTGGTGAATGTCTCGCCATTAGCTAACTGCACTTCGTAGCGACCCTCCTCCAGCCTGGCGACCCTGCTCACCTTGCTGTTCCAGTGAATGCTCTCGGCTGGCAATGATTGTAGCAGAAGGTCCCGCAGGACCCCTCGATCGATTTCTGGTCGCGTATCGTTGGAACTATGTTGAAAGTGTCTGGCCCCTGTCTTATCCAGGATCAGCATCGTATCGGCCCCCGGAATCACGTGCGCACGAAAAGTCTCAAAGAGCCCTGCACGCTGTAGAGCCATCTGGCCCGACTCCTTATGCATATCCAGGATGCTGCCCTGGTGTCGGACCGTGGGCGAAGCCTCAAGTTCATATACTGCGACATCGACGCCGTGCTGATGCAAGATACTTGCCAGTGTCAGGCCACCCAGGCCACCACCAATAATTGTAATCTGTTGTTGTTCTAACATGAAGTCCCCTTTTCTCTATTACTGTGTCCCCATTAAGGAGGATGTACCCAAAACGCTTGTTGATGAGGAATAGAAGGATATGTGTGTGACACCTTCGTGTTTCGCTCGTCTTTCACAAGTGTAGTGCTGTGGGGCCAGTTCGTCGTACTCCTCAGGGAGTATTTCAGGGAGTATATTTCAGAGCAAGTTCAGCTCGCGTGCTCGTATCACTGCCTGGACGCGATTGGTGATACCTAGCTTGCCAAGAATATGTTTGACATGGCGCTTGGCCGTATTGGGAGTGATGATCAATGCGTCGGCAATCGCCTGATTTGAGGCACCAGAGGCCAGGAGTGTAAGTACATCTTGCTCACGAGGAGTCAAGCGTTCAAGGAGTGACGCCTGACGAGTGGAGGGCAATAAAGGAGGAGAGGCCGTTGACGAGTTATCAGAATTGGACGCTTTGTCATGCTTGATCGCTGCCAGCAAGGTTTGAATGTAGATTGGCGCGACGGAGCCTCGTTGCTGAGGGTGGGCTGCAAGGCTGGAGAGTAGACGTGCCATCAGCTCTCCTTTATCGGCGAAGGTGCGGATGTAGCCTTCTGGCTCGGCCAGTGTCAGGGCATCCCTCAAGTCCGCGTATGCCTGCTGAACATTACCACGGACCTCAAAAGCCATCGCCTTTAGTACGAGTGCCTCGATCAACCAGCCGTTGAAGCCGCGCAACTGGCTGAAATTGCACCATCTATCGAGCCGCTTCAGGACCTCGGTCAGGCTGTGGGGATCCTGTTCACTGTTCGCTTGAGCGATTAACACGTGTGCCAGAGCCATCTGCTGATAGAATTGTTCTGTATCCAGTTGTTCATTGATCTGGTCATCGTTACTCATATGGTACGCGTGTATGCAGCGAAACGCTTCTTCTAGCCTCCCGGCACGCAGCAATATATGCGCTCGCTGCGCGTCAGCATCCGCTCTTAGCGAGGTAGAGATCGTTTCTGTGTTGATCATGTTGTCCAATTCATGCAGCATATGCAACGCCTCATCAACGCGCTCCTGTCCCATAGAGATATTGGCTCGTAACAGATACATCAGGCTGAATATCTCTTCTAGCTTGCTCCCGTGATGATGTGCCTGCAAGACGCGATCAATACTGATTGCGGCGTCATCCAGGCGGTTCCATTCATACAGTAAGCTCACATAATTCGCGTAGACAGAGAACAACATCAGGGGTGGGAGTTTTGTGGCTGCGGGGAGCAGTGGCAGCAGATGTTCGTAGTATTGTGCCATCTTGCGCAGATGTCCCTGTGCTTGATACAGCTCGGTCAGATCGTTGATGGCAATCATACTCAGAAAATGGAAGCCCTCCATCTGCTCTGTGTTGAGACGGACCAGCACCTTCTCTGCAGCGGCGATGTCGCCGCTGGCGCGATAGGTGGCACTCATGGCGATGGCGCTACTGAGTGAGGCGAGCTGACGCAGATAGTGCGCGTCGGCGGGCAAGACGTCCAGTGCAGCCCGACTCTGCTTGATGGCATTGTCGGTGTCGTTGTCCGGCAACGCAGCCACCGCCTCGAAGATTTGGAGCTCACCGCGCAGCTCTCGCCACTCCTGGGTTGTACTTTCATGCTGATGTTCACGCAGATAGCACTCGACCTGCGTCATCACCTCATGCATACGAGTGTCCTGTCCATCAAACAGGAAGGCCCATATAACCGCCAGACAGAGATGCGGATGCGCAAACAGCACCTCATTGGGCAGTTGCTCCGCCCAGTGCTGCAAGGCTGTGAGATCTCCACGCTGGACCATCGTGCGTGCCAGCGGCTCCATCAGATCGGCTGCATGGGAGTAGTCGTTCGCGAGGAGTGCATACTCGATTGCCTGAAACATGAGGTCTTGTTGCTCGTACCAGGCTCCGGCGCGGCGGTACAGCTCGGTTATGATGTTAGGTTCCTGGCGTTGCAGCTGTTCGCGTAGAACGGTCGCAAACAGCGGATGGTAGCGATACCATTGCTCATCGTCGTCGAGGGCACTGATGAACAGGTTGGCCTGCCGCAACTCGGTCAGCATCACCTGCCCGTCAGCTCTCTGGGTGAGCGCGTCACAGAGTGGGCCGCAGAGACGTTCCAGCACGCTGGTGCGCAGCAAAAAGTCGCGCAATTCGACCGGTTGTTGCTGCAACACCTCGTCGCTGAGGTACTCGGTAATAAAGCGATGATTGCCCGCAAAGGTCTTGAGCAGTGCCGCAGGATTGGCACGCCCGCGTAAAGCCAGCGCCAGCAACTGGATACCCGCAATCCATCCCTCGGTGCGCTGTTCAAGGCGCTGCTGGTCGCTGGCATTCAACGTAAGACCCATCTTGCTCAGAAACGCGGCGGTTTCGGTGGGAGCAAAGCGGAGATCCTCGCCACGTACTTCGCTGAGCTGACCACGAGCGCGCAAGCGGGTCAGTGGGAGTGGCGGATCAGAGCGCGTGCCAATCACCAGGCGTAGATGCGGAGGCATGTGATCCAACAGGAAGAGCAGCAGGGTGTGGATTGCCGGAGTCGTAATCAGGTGATAGTCATCCAGGATCAGAACGACCTCCTGCGTGAGATACATAGCGAGATCGTTGATCAAACTCGTCAGCACCTGTTCCACATTGTTCCCTTGTGCCAGGCGCAACAGCGTACGCGCCTGTTGACCGATCCGTGGATCAAAGTGAGCCAGTGCAGCGATGATATACATCAGCACGCGGACCGCATCGTCATCCGCACTCTCCAGTGCCAGCCAGGCAACGTAGGAAACGGGCAATGAACGAGAAGGATGCAGAGGTGAAGAATCTCCTGGTGAACGATCCGCGCTCATATGTTCCTTCGTCGCGCACCACTCCGCGAAGAGGGTGGTTTTGCCCGAGCCAGCGGGGGCCGAGACGAGTGTCAGGAGACTGGCCTCCACGGCACGGTCAAGCAGTGCCAGCACGTGGGGACGCGCAATATGTTGTCTTGAGAGGCGGGGGATGAGCAACTTGGTGAAGACCAGCGTATCCTCCGACATGGCAGTGGTGACATCGCTCGCTGGAAGGTCTACCGACTCATGCTGCTCACTGCGATCAGAGGCATCCAATAGTTGTTGGGCAGCACCGAGCAGGCGTTCGAGACTCAGATCCTCCGACTTGCCCAGATAGCAGCGCAGGAGTTGTCCGTGGCGACGGCTGTACGCACGCCAGTACCAGCTGCCACGTCCATTGCCACTGCGAGCCTTCTGAGCAGTAAAGGTCCCGCTCTCGCTGCTGAAACGAAAGGATATCGCATGTTCCAGCCAGGAGTACCACGCTGCTGTTCCAACGCTGAGATGCTGTTCCTGACCATCTTGCCAGTAGGTAAGAAGCGTGTGAGACACCTCGCCCTTTTGTGCCACCGATTGCTCCATGCGTACTCCTCTCTGTGCATTGTACGTGTGATCCTAACAGTTCCCTAACAACACATTATATCCTATTCCGTTACTACGTCACATCGGAGATGTGTATCCAAAACAGGCTCGCGAAGCTGTGGGTTAGAGCACTACTTGTTTGACGCGATTGTTTAATCCATGACAAAATGACTTTTATAATCGTGAATTTTGTGGGTGAAAGTGAGCAATCGAGCCATGCGCATTATGATTGTGACAGATCAGTATCCTCCAATGGTGGGGGGCGTACCCAATATTACTCATAGCCTGGCGGTTGACTTTGTCAAACGGGGTCATCAGGTCTGGGTTGTGGCTCCGAGTTCGGGAGCGCGGAGCATTCAAAGTCTTGAGCAACAGATCCATGTGAGTCGTTTCTCCTCGTTTGAATGGCCTGCCTATAAAGATCAACGTATCCCATTTCTCCCATTTCTATCGATACGGCGCTTGATCAAGCAGAGTAATCCAGATGTCATCCATGTGCATTCGCCAATTGTGCTGGGGAATATCGCGCAGATCCTGGCGCCGGGCCTGCATAAGCCTGTGATTGTGACAAATCACTATCTGCCCGGTAATGTCCTGAGTCGTGCCGTGCTAGCTGATCCGCTGTGGGGGAAGCCACTCAGCAGTATTACATACTCCTATCTGATCCAATTCTACAATCGCTGCGATTATGTCACGTCTCCGACGCTAATCGCGCTGAACCTCTTGCTTGAACATGGTCTGCGTGTGCCATCGGCGGTGATCTCAAATGGTATCGACCTGCACAGCTATTCGCCCGGTCCAGCGCAGCCGGAGGTCTTGAGGCGTCTGGACTTGCCGGAAGATCGTCCGATTATTTTACATGTCAACCGTTTGAGTCCCGAGAAGCGTATCGAGGTGCTCCTCGACGCTCTGGTCCAGATGAAGCAACAGGCTCATCTGGCTTTAGTGAGCTCTGGTCCAGCGGAGGCTGAGCTGCGTGCGTATGTAGATCGTCTTCAGCTCAATGATCGTGTCAGTTTTCTGGGCTATATCAATGATGCCGACCTGATCCCATTACGCCGTCTCTCGCGTCTCTTCGTCGTCCCCTCGGAGGCCGAGTTGCAGAGTATGGCGCTGATGGAGGCGATGGCTTGTGGCTTGCCCGTGGTTGCAGCGCATGCGTACGCGCTGCCCGAATTGGTTCATCATCAACGCAATGGCTTCCTGTTTGCTCCTGGGAATAGTGAGGAGATGGCATTGCGCATTGATCAGCTGTTGTGCGACGAGCAGCTACATGCAAAGATGGGAGAGGAGAGCCTGCACATCATTGCCGAGCATGACCGTCACAAGATTCTGGGTCAGTGGGAAGATCTCTATCATCGTCTGGCGCTGGAATTTCAGACCACACAGAAGCAACGTCTCAGCGCCTCGCGATAAAAATCTTCCGCTTCTGCTTATTACTGGTCGCCGAGATGACTATGGACGGCCTGGAGGAGAGTCTCTATATCAAAGGGTTTGGCTATCACCGAGACCTGACGCTGTCCTCGCAGATCTTCGAGATTGGATGTAGCGCTGAGTAGGATTGTTGGCACCGTTTGCAAGTCTGGTATCGCATGCAAGCGATCATAGAGATCGAGTCCATTCATGCTTGGCAGAAGATAGTCGATAAGAATAAGATTGGGATTAATGTGTTCAACCATATTAAGTGCTTCAAAGCCGGTCGATGCTAGCAGCACAAGATGTGGCGTCTCCGACTGAATGGCGAGGCGCAGTAGCTCGCTGATAGCTTCATCGTCTTCGATAATAAGAATCGTTTTCATGATACTGAGGTCCCTTTATCCTGCCCGATAGGCTGTTTGAGAAGATATGCATGGATGCAGATGACCTCATCATCTGCATCAGCACGTCAGAGAAATATAGTAGTGCCGTGAAGAGCACCTTCAATGTATACTTATGGTGAATATAGTTGATTAGACGCCACCCTGATAAAAAAGTCACGCTGTTGAATCCTGCATTGTCTTCCTGCATACAACTAGACAATGCCGTGATGCATTGCTATACTACTCTCGTTCATACCACATAACTCGTCTTGGAAAGGTAGAGGCTGCGTTGATGAATGAAGATAGCGGACTCTCAGATGAGGCATTAGTCAAACGGTGTCAGGCAGAGCTTCCCACATACACCGAGAGTTACGAAATTTTGGTGCAGAGACATATGGATCGTGTCTATACGATTGTCTATCGCATGGTTCCGAATCGAGAAGATGCTGAAGAGATTACGCAAGACATCTTTGTCAAAGTGTTTCACTCAATCGAGACGTTTGAATTTGCGTCTTCCTTCTCGACCTGGCTGTATCGTGTTGCCGTTAACAGCGCCATTGATGGATCGCAAAAATTGAGGCGGCGCGGGATTCACTTCTTTGCGGCTCCCAATGATCGCAACGGCCAGGCCGAAGATCGCAGCGATCCATTGGAGAGTCAGGCTTCATCCAATCCGGGACCCGAAGAAAAAGTTTTGCAACAGGAGCAGCGGGATTGTATCAATCGCGTCTTTCGTGCGCTGGATCGCGAACAGGTGCGCGTGCTGGTTATGCGCGATGTAGAGGATTTTAGTTATGATGAGATCGCCGCTTCTCTTGAAACTGGTTTGAGCGCCGCCAAGATGCGTATACATCGGGCTCGGCTGGCCTTCCAGCAACTCTTTCTCCAACTCTGTGATCAGACGCGTCTGGCATTCTCTGTGACATTGCAGCAGCAATCGTCGTCTCAGAGACAGAAAGGAAAGCGTCCATGAACTGTGAAGAGCTAAGCCGTCTCATCCCGGATATTGTAGATGACCTCATCCCTGAAGTGCTGCGTCCCGAAGTTGATGAGGCGATTGCCAACTGCCCGGAATGTCGACAGGAGATAGAAATGACACGGCAGGTGCGTACCGTGTTGACCACCATCCAGACGAATTATCCACAGATGACCGTTCCCGCAGGCTTTGAGAGGAATTTGCTGGCCCGTATTCAGCAGCGTCAGCATGGTTTAGAACTCCTTGATCTGTCATCCAAGGCCTTTGGAGAATGGCTCGTCGAATGGATTAATCTCATTGGTGGACTGATCAGCATACTCGGAGTCCAGCAGCCTGGACGCGACGTATAGTTGAGATCTGCATTTTAGATAAAGGAGTATACCGGCATGACCCTCCAACCAGTTATCCAAGCGCTCACGAAGATTCTGTCCGACATTCTGGATTTTTTGCCCAGGCTCGTGAATGGTGTGCTACTTTTGCTGATTGGCTATCTGCTAAGCGTGCTGGTCCGCTGGATCGTGCGCTTTATTTTTCGTCGTATGCAGCTCGATCAACTCTTCGAGCGTACTGGCATTACCCATACCGTCCACGGCTTTGGAGTGCGCTTTCCCATCTCCGACATTCTCACGCAAATCATCTTCTTCTTCATACTGCTCAGCTTTGCGAACTCCGCCGCCAGCCTGATGGGCTTCACGACCGCTGTTGATCTCTTACACAGCCTCTTTGCATTTATTCCCCGAGCTATCAGCGCTACCATCATTATCATTTTAGGCTCCATGATCGCGCACTTTTTGGGAGGAACGATTGAAGCCATCTCCCGTAGTGTTCGTATCAGCTACGGTCGAGCCCTCGGGAGAGTAATCGAATATACTATCGTAGCCTTTGTGATCATTCTGGCGCTCTCTACTCTGGGAGTTGATACAACGATCCTGACAACTGGTCTGGCTCTGGTAGTCGCTTCCGCTGGCCTGGCGCTCGCTTTGACCTTTGCCTTCGGCTCGCGTGAGGCGGCGCATCATGTTATCGCAGGCTTCTATGTGCGGCAAAGATTTCCCACCGGCCAACGCCTGACCTTTGATAATTATAGCGGAATTGTACGCTCAACCTCCGGCGCCTATACCGTATTAGAGATCAGCACCGAAGCAGGAACAGCCCAGACAGTTTCATTGCCCAACGCCCTCCTGCTTCAGCGAGCCATCATCGGCCAGGATGAACCCCAGTAGCGTCGCACGCTCGCGTGCGATGTCCCACTCGACGTACGAGACTGCACGCCACGCTGGCCAGCTTGATCGTACGAGCTACTGGGACATCGCACGCGAGCGTGCGACGCTACTTGTTGAGGGCGGGGAGCACTTCGTGGGCGAGCATCTCGACTGTTGTCAGCTCTCTGTGAAAGCCGCCGGCTGAGATCATAAAGTAGTCGAAACCAGCCTCGATCAATGTGTGGAACTGCTCAGCTACTTGTGCCGGTGTTCCTACCAGCCCGGGGCTGAATGGGCCTGTATGTTTGGCCGCTATCTCTTTCGCTTCGTCTTCTGTGGGAGCACAACATCTCGTGACCATGGCGGTACGGCGTACAGTTTTGGGATCGCGTCCTATCGCTTCGCAAGCAGCATCCAGAGCTTTTGAGAGCTCTTTGGCTCTTGGTAAAGCATCCAACGTATCGATGCCTGTATTCCACCAATCGGCATGGCGAGCGACCAGACGTAGCATGCGTGGTTGGAAGCCTGCAATCAGTATCGGTGGCTGTGGCTCGGGGTGTGGGAGGCAATAGGCATCGGTCACTTGATGATACTTCCCTTCAAAAGTGACTTTATCCTGGCTCCAGAGCGCTTTGATAATCTGTAACTGCTCATCTAATTCGCTCACGCGCTGACCGGCAGGCGGAAAGGGAATATGATAGGATTTAGCCTCTTCCTCCGCCCAGCCTGCGCCTATCCCCAGGATGAAGTTACCCTGACTGGCATATTGGAGCGTGGCGGCCATTTTTGCCAGCAGTGCAGGATTTCGAAAAAGCTGGCAGAGGACCAGATGTCCATATTTTAATTCTGGATGTAAGGCTGCCAGATAGGTTAACATTGTCCAGCCTTCGAAGATCGGTCGATCACCAAATTGCACATGGTCAGCTATCCAGACAGAATCAAAGTGCCCTGAGATGGTATCAAGTGCAGCACGCTGTTGTTTGAGGTACTCCTGACGCGGAAGATCGGCGGGATTGATAGGGGTCAACAGACCAAATTGAACTTTTGACATGAATACTTCTTTCTGTTGCTGTTAAATATGGGATTGTCATATCTGGCTCTTTTATCGCCCTTATTATTCTATCATTTTGAGAGAGAAGCCTTATAATGTGTGCCTTTGTAAGAATTGATCAACGATTACGTTGAACTCGCCAGGTTTTTCCATGACTAATGTGTGACCTGTATCAGGGATGATGACGAGTTCTGACGTAGCCACTTGCGTCTTGAGCAGGTTGCCAATACGATGAATATCGGAAGTATCTTGATCTCCAAGCACAATCAGAGTGGGTGCTTGGATTTCAGCGAGACGACCAAGCGCAGGAGGCTCTAGCTCAAGTATCTCCATCCGTGATGTGTTGAGCGCAAAGGTGTGTATGACCATTTCACGAATGCGTTTTCTGAGTGTAGGAGGCATCTGCTCGGGAGTACGATGGGGACCATCCGTCCACATCACTGTGAATATCTCGGCCATAAGATCTATCTTTCTTTCCATGGCTGCTTGTTGGAGCTCCTTGCCACGCTCGTGCGTCCACTCATCCAGAAATGTGTAGCCACTCACGCCAGGAGAGACTGCTACGAGGCTCTGGACCATATCTGGATAGGCAATTGCCATGTCGATAGCAATACGCGCTCCGCCCGAGAGTCCCACGAGCGAAGCTCGCGGAATTGCCAGCGCCTGGAGGAGGTGATAGAGGTCTTGATAAAGTACGTAGGGCTCTGTTGATGGTAGATCCTGACTATTGCCGGAGCGCCGTACATCATAACGAATCGTCTGATAATGTTGTGCAAAGAATTGGAACTGCGCGTCCCACATACGCCTATCGAGGAAGCCTCCATGCAGCAAGATGAGCGGGGCACCCTCACCCGCCATCTCGTAGAATAGCCTCGCGCCAGGAACCTCCGCAAACGAGCTCTTAACCTCTTTGGTTTCGGACATAAAGATATCCTCCACGATGTAAATGATGATTATGCGTAGAACATGTTCTCTATGAAATATATCAGAGGCAAGGCTTTTTGTGCAAGAGATTTTTGCTCATGAGGGGCAGAGCTATCCAGATAAGCACGTTTATTTTCGTCATATCATCGAATCACCTTTGATAAGCATGCTCAAAACAAACTTGACTTTGGATTCAAAAGTGGTGTATACTATGTTTAAGTTAGTGCCAGTATTTATATTAGTGTATTTTGCATCGAAGCTCAACTGAGCACATTGTCCCCATTCTTATCCTCAGGCTGAGGTGAGAGGTTTTCCTATGCACTGCCATATCGTTTGGTGTGGTTTTGTCGGATTTCATATGTCGATGTTGACTGGGAGTGTGGATAGAGATCCTTGATGCATAGTGTTCCGCTGATATGTTGTCCTCCTCTATTTGGATAGAGCGTTTTTGTGAGGACAGATATCAGCTATGCCAGGGCATTACAGCCAACGTAGTGCCAGATGTACATCCAGATACTTTTTATGTACATTGAAGGGAATATTATGACAACCAATATCGACGTTCCTTTTCGCAAGCCAGCAGAAGCCGACCATCCGATTCACGAGTTAATTAGCGAGCGCTGGAGTCCCCGTGCATTTTCTACTCAGCCAGTTGAAGAAGAGAAGTTACATAGCCTCTTTGAAGCTGCTCGTTGGGCGGCTTCAACGGCCAACCTACAGCCCTGGAATTTTCTCTTTGCTACCCGGACCAATCAGGAAGATCATGATCGCATTCTGGAAACTCTGACACCCAATAACTCTGGATGGGCAAAAGAAGTTCCTGTGCTGATTGTTACGGTCGCTAAATTGTATCCATTTGCGGGCAAAGAGCGCAATAGCTACTACGATTTGGGGATGGCCGTGGAAAATCTTGTGATTCAAGCCGGACACCTTGGCCTGGTCACGCACCAGATGGGTGGATTTGATGGTGATAAAGCACGTGAGCTGTTGCTTATCCCTGAAGGTTATGTGCCGGTGTCCGTGATCGCACTTGGTTATCCTGGTTCGCCCGACAAATTGCATCCCACGCTGCGCGAGCGCGAACTGGCTCCGCGCGTGCGCAAGCCTCTCAGTGAGTTTGTCTTTGAAGGCACCTGGAAACAGCCTGCTCCAGATGCCAACATCTAACGCGACTGAGCAGTACGTCCCCATTCTGTCCTGAGAAGATAGAATGGGGACGTACATTGGCTAGATTGTCAAACAGCAGTGTGTCTCACTACTTGGGATTAAAGGCCGCTACCATCGCCTGACTGCACGTATTTAGCCAGTAAGCCAAGCAGGTTATTGACCTGTGGTGTTCCGACACCTGTGACCGGGTCCCAACCGGTGTTGGCCGCATATCCTGGGAGGTAGACCTGATTTCCTGTCTGATCAAAGATAATCACTGAATTGTCGCCAGTGGTAATATCATTGAAGCCTTTGGTGTATGAGCTGCTCTGCAAAATGCGGTAGATGCTGCTATTCAGGAAGCCGAGACGCTTGCCCGCTTTCTGATTCGCGAGCGCGGCGATGGCTGCCCAGGCCGGTGCACCGACACTTGTGCCTCCAACTGGTACAATCAGGGTCGCTCCACTTTCGCTGAAGACGACCGGGACGCCTGTGTTTGGATCAGCTACCCACGCGACGTCGGGTATGCCGCGATGTGGATTATTGGTAACGCTATTCTGATAGGCTGGTCGTGGGAAATAGGTGCTGAAGCCTCCACCGGTTCCCCCTTCATTATTGACATCGTTCCAGGTGGTTTCTCCGATATATTTGCCGGAGGCGTCAAGGTTGAGTGAGGTGCCGCCCACACTGGTGACGAGTGGATCAGCTGCGATTTCATTAATTCCCTGTGCATAGACCTCTATCCCATCAGGACCGTTCGGGCAGGATGCGATGGCCGCTCCACTGTCTCCTGTTGAGACCATGATGCTGACCTTTTTCGCCTGTGCCTCGCTGTAGATTTGATGTTGAAGCTGTGTATAAGCGGGGCTAAAACAACTCTCGCCTGAACCGTAGCTGATGTCGATGCTGTCGCCGAGGTTGTTATCGAGCGCATATTTCACCGCTTTGAAGAAATCGGTGAAGAACTGCTCATCTGTCGTGTCGAGGCTGGGATCGCCGGTTACGACAAGATCGATGGTGGCATCGGGGGCGATGGCGTGCGCGGTTTCTATATCCAGAGCGGTCTCTACGTAGGCTCCATTGACTGGAGGCAGACCGAACGGAGCGAAGACGTTCAATTTAGGATCTTTTAATCCGTAGAGTTGATCATATAAATGTATATCACTCTGGAGCGTCGGACTTGAGGAAGCATCGATGATGACAATCGTGCGCCCTTTCCCCGTTTCTCCCGCTTTCGTGATGCCGTACGCTTGGTTGATCTGCTGCGGACTGTAGCAGCGAGGTGCTATCCCGCTTGTCAGGCAGGGAGGAATACTCTGATTGGTGGTAGCCGAGACGACTTTTCCATTCTTGAGCGCAATTTTCTGTGCATATTGCCTCAGAGGTTTAGCGGTAATCGTTTTGCTGATATCGAAGTTTGATGTCTTGGATGCAGCGGCAAATGTATTCTGTCCTGTGCTCGCCAGTAGTGCCAGTAGTGTGGCCAGTATGATGGAAGCGCGCGTTAAATGGCGAAGAATATGTCCATTCTTCATGAATATGCTTCTCCTTACATCCTTATAACTGGAATGACATTCAGCTATCCACCGATCACATTATCTTTACATGTGTATATAGTACTTTATGTCTATTTAAAAGATGTTCTTTCCGATCTCGATGGATGTGATCATAGTATAGAATAAGATGTGCTTTGAAGACATTAGGATTGTGTCGCAAATCTGTCGCAGATCTGTCGCAACGTGTAGAAGTGAATTTTTACGCCTGCCATTCTCGCCGCAGCCGATAACCGACTCCTCGCACAGTTTCAATCGTCTCGCTCAGCGGAGCCAGCTTCCGCCGGATACGTAGCATTGCATTATCTATAGAGCGATCGCCATCGATATATGTTTGTTTCCAGATCACCGCTTGCACGTAGGCGCGGCTGAATGTTCTGCCCGGATGGCTGAGTAGGAGATGGACAAGGTTGAATTCGGTGGGACTGAGCTTGATGGTCTCACCATTCCAGGTAATGATATGTGCCAGAGGATCAAGCTCGATGGGACCATAGGTAACAATCTCGTTGTTGCAGTCGGGATGTGTTTCCAGGACGATTTCGTCGGGGAGCATCCCTTGATAGAATGGAAGCCCTCGATTACCTTCCTGGGCGATAAACACATGGTACGCGTGTGCTTCTAGTTCTTCTTTGATCACAGATGCGAGCTCAACTGAGCCTTCCACAATTAGAACTATAGCCATTTTCATCTACTCCTTTTATTGCTAAACAGTTCCCTGAGAATCATCCAAAGTTCTCAAAAAGTGCCACCCTCATTACTACTCGTTTCGCCACCAGAAATTTACACAATTGCGGGCATTCGGGCTAGTAAATCTACTAGTTATGGTTTTTTACGTAAAAAGCCTGCAATGAGTTGTAGTGATAGTGAACATAATTATCACATCTACATTTTTTGTGGAATAATTACTATTTTGGGGCGCCAGAGAGGATGTATTTTACGCAGGAAGGCTTCTTAGATCGTTTCCGCCACAGCTGTTTGCAACCCGGCGTTGTGCTCTGTCAAAGGTCATCGCGCCTCTGTCGCATGGGAGACGTGTCTCCAAAACAGGTCCGAAAGGCGATGGGGGAGCCGCGCCGCTACGTCGGTGGGCGTCTCACCCCATTGGGATGCGCGTCTCCCATGCGACATCGGTGCGATGACCTTTGACAAAGTACTACGTGGGCTGGCCTGTCACCCCACAGCGTAACGGATCTGTTTGGGATGCATGTCTCCGCTACAACAGAGGCACGATGGCCTTGGGCAGAGCAATATTATGTCGTTTTTAGCTGGGATCAGAGGGGAGAATGGCGATCGCTTCGATCTCTACCAGTAGGCTTGGATCGATCAGGCGTCTGACCTCGACCATCGAGGTCGTGGGCAGGATTTGGCCGAAGACCTCGCCATGTGCGCGTCCAATCTCCTCCCACTGCGCAATATCGACCACATATTGACGCGTCTGGACAACGTCATTAAGCGTAGCTCCGGCCTCCTCAAGCACCGCCGCGATGCGTCGCCAGATCTCCTGTGCTTGCGCGTAGGGATCATTGGGATACACGGCCTTGCCATCCGGCCCGGATGCGGTAGTACCGGAGACAAAAATAAGATGCCCAGCTCGCAATGCACGCGAATAGCCAACGATCGGTTCCCAGTGGGAACCTGATGAAAAATGCTGTTTGTCCACGATTACTCCTTTATTGATACGCGTCGATGTGATCGGGAAATCTCTGCTACTTCAGTAAGCGTATGCAATCTGCTCCATGCTTGTCAAGTGTCGCATGAGATATTTTGACTAGAAAACGGTTAAGTGAAGCTCTCTACGCGTTTCTCTTAATAGAAGGAACATGGCGCAATGTGCAGGCACTGTCGCGTATTGCCATCATTTTTTTGGATAGAGTGAACAAGAATTTGTTGCTTTCTTTTTTTATATAGCGTATGTTGAATGTAGTCAGTGATAGGTGATAGGAGAAACTAACTATGAAGTTAGATGATATCAATGTCGAGTTACTAGATCTCGTGCACAAATCGGTAGAGATGGGTTTGGCCTCCATCAAAGGTGATGAGGATATGATTCCTGTGCTGAATATCAGGCTCAATCTGATTGTTCTGCAAACAGAGACCCTTGAAGAGGCTCGTGATATCGTTCCTTATATGTTGAGTTCCAGCTCCGTTGATCACGGAGTGTTAATGTATAACAGCTATACAACGCTCCCCGATGGGACTCGCGTCCGCACGCTCCACGTTGAAGTTTATGAGGGTAACCAGACGCGCTGTGCTCGCTTTGCGCAGAACTATCGTCCTCCGCGCAAAGGGACCTTTTTGAGTCCGGCTCATCCTTTTGAGTTGATCGGTGAATTGGCACTCATTGACGATTGCGATACCGTAACAATCGCTGATCCAAAGTAACGTGCGACGCTATTTTTACTTGGCAGAGGTGACTATTATGCATTGTAAAAGAAGGAATTAGTTGCTTTTGTCAAGTAAGGATGTAGCTTATCATGCCTTATTTATTTGGTAAGGCATTAATAACTATCTCTTAACCAGGGGGGCAATGGTTCGGTGTCTCTCCTTGATCTTGAGGTAAGTGCCTGATCTGTTATAACTCTATCCCATATTGATGATTTTGGTTGTGGCGGCGCCTGTGTTGGATCTTCAAAATCCTCGGGTCCTCGTATGTTAGCTGTCAATGGCTTATCTAGGGGCGGCGTTGTAGACCTTTCAACCGGTCCCTGGCTGGCTTCTGATGCTGTTGAAGTTTGTTGATGCTCCATATTACGCGGGGCCTGCTGTGAATGTCCTGTATATTGACTAATTTCACTGGTGATGCGCTGCAACTCTGCTTCATGTTGACTTTTCTTCGATATTGCGTCGTCTATTTGCTTGGATAAATCCGCTTTTCTTTTTATAGGATTTGAAATGTATTCAAAATGTTTTTTGCCTCGATCAGACTTTTCCTGCATCTTTTGTGCTAAAAGGCCTGTCACTACTTCAAGCTGTTTTTTGGATAGCTCTAAATTATCAACTCTTTTGTTTTTTATGTCTTCATCTAATCTCCCTCTTCTTTCTTCGAGATTAGTGATTACCTCCTGTAATGACCTGATATTGTTTGCATGTTCTTGATCTTTTTTGGCTATGAATGCTTCTGCCCTTTTCAAAGATTTTTCGTCTGCTTTAATACGTTGCTCAATGCTTGAAATCTTCTCGACGATGGCAATCTGCTGATCATGCAAAGATGTTAGCCTTGGATCAATACGTTCCTGCAACTCTGGTTTCTGTGATTGTTCAGGAATAGTTCCCAGACTGAAGTCTCGTCGTTTAGGTGAGCTATGCCTTGAATTTTGCTGGTCAGTTGGTTGTAGGCTTTGTAGTTGGTCAGCAATTTTGAACCTTGATGAACTTTCAGGAGTTAATGCGCGAGAAGAAGCGTCGCTGGAATGAGGCGGATCTGGACGAACATTATGCGCCAAAGCCTCAAATGCCTTTTGCCATTGCTCCTCTGATGGCTTCCCTTGCAGATCTACTGGTTTCTTAGAGCCATCAGAAGATCTTTCTGGTACTGGCTTTCTGCTAAGTTCAGGAACGTCTACGTGATGCTGTGCTGATGGAGCTGCTTCTTGTAATTGTAATCTATAATCTTCTTTACTAAATTGTTGATGATAAGTTGCTTGGAGTTCTCCCATCTGGCGATTGATTAATTGCTCACTCAATGACAACTTTGAGTGGTCTGCTTGTTCACTCTGACTATTTTGGTCTTGCGCTAGTCTGCTTCTAAGCACATCGGATCTGGAAGAGGTATGAGATTGATTATAAAGAGCACGTTGATCTCCACCAGACGGTGTTTCTTTAAAATGCTCTGGCACTGATATGACTCCTTCCAGTAGATCCTATCACCGTTGCATTACCCAAAATTATTTAATCGATATACATCTGAGAATAGTGAGCTTGATAGATTACTCATAAAGTATAATCTATGAGCGATAAAGAACCTTCCATTTCTTATTTCAATGACCTAAAAGTACATGACAGACCGGGAATGTCACACGAATCCTGGTTCAAGCATAGAACAGAGAACCTTGCAGAGGCTCGTTAATGTCGTTCCTTCACTGTTTTTACTTGACAAGGGCAACTATTATACGTTATAAAAAAAGAAGTTAGTTGCTTTTGTCAAGTAAGGATGTGCAGTATGCTGATTGACACTCCTGACGCGAAGGTCAGTGCGGTCCGACATTTCAATCGTTTTTTTACGCGACAAATTGGAGCCTTGCAGGAAGGGCTCCTACACAGCCCCTATTCTCTGACTGATGCGCGCATTCTCTTTGAACTTGGTCATCGCGAGCGTGTAACGGCCTCGGATCTCTGCCGCGAATTAGGTCTTGATGCTGGCTACCTGAGTCGTCTTCTCTCCCGCCTCGAACAACAGGGATTGATTGAGAAGGTACGCGCTCACAACGATGGGCGGCAGCGTCTCTTACGTCTGACCTCGCAGGGACAAGATGCCTTTGCCTTGCTTGATCAGCGCTCACGCGATGAGGTGCTGGAGCTATTGAATGAGCTAAGTACCGATGATCAGCACAATTTGCTGCAAGCTATGCAGACGATTGAAAGTATTCTTACCAGCGGATTGAAATATTCTGGACCTTTTTTTCTCCGTTCTCATCAGCCTGGAGATATGGGCTGGGTCATCCATCGTCACGGCCATCTGTACGCCACCGAATATGGCTGGGATGAACATTTTGAGGCGCTGGTAGCTCAGATTGTCGCTGATTTCATTAAGAATTACAATCCCGCACGCGAGCATTGCTGGATTGCGGAGATGCATGGGAAGATCGTTGGCTCTGTCTTCGTTGTGCAAAGTAGCGAGACGGTGGCGAAACTCCGGCTCTTATTAGTCGAGCCCGAAGCTCGCAGTATGGGACTGGGACATCGTCTCGTGGAGGAGTGTATTCGCTTCGCACGTCGTTGTGGTTATCATAAATTGATTCTCTGGACCAATAGCAACTTGCTTGAAGCACGGCATATCTACCAGAAAAAAGGCTTCAATTTGGTGGCTCAGGAAGCCCATCACAGTTATGGACATGATCTTGTTGGCGAGACCTGGGAGCTCCAACTCTAAGCTGTGTCGGATCTGGTATTGTGCGCTGCTGATATTTCATATATACATGTCGCTCGCAGCGGACTTCTTTTGTCGCCGGGCCGGCAAGATGCGCTTGAGTAGCGAGGGCTGTTGTATGGCGATGGCTTGCTGGTTTGGTTCGGGGTGTGTCTGCTCCTGGATGCTGGACGCTTCGAGCACATACTCCTCTTTTGGCTCGTTGTCGGTCAGCTCGATTGTAACCGTGCTGGTGGCTGAGATAACTTTGCTCTCCTCGCTCATCTTATCCACGATGTTCTGGATGGCTGCCGCATCCTGGCTGAGATGATGACCCTGATACTCCAATTTTTTGTTGTCTCCATCGATCTGCACTGTCAGAGTCGTCTTGCGATTGTCGATCCAGGCTTTGAGCACGGTGGCGATGGCGGTCGATGAGAGGATGCCTGAGCTGATCACGATGATGATCTGGACAAGCTCCGATGGCTTATCAGGTAAGGCGTCTTTGTGACCTATAAATGGGAGCTTAAACTTATTTTCCATGTCTTCCTTGAAGGGGATGGTGGATGTTGCCTCTGTTTGTTTTGTAGTGGCACAATTGTCGCTATCTGCTTTCTCCGCGCTATGCGTTCTTGAAAAAGCATACTCTATTTCTGTGCGAAATGCCATCCCCTGTGCCAGGCTACTAGCAGAAATAGATCAAATCCGGACGGTATCTTGAGATTTTCTTAACTTCTTACCAGTATGATAAGGGAAGGTCGCTCAAGGATATACTTGAATAAACAGCATGTTGGTTCTTTTTTGTGCCCTGACACTTTAACTTCTGACATATAATGCTTTAACAATAGCTTTTTAGCGCATGCACGCTGGATAAGATGAGCGATTCTTCGTTTATTCTGACGATTAGAATTATGGAGATGCCAGTAATGGATATACATGAGCATGATCAGCCAACGGTGTCGATGAATGGTGGTGGTGGAAACTCGGGTGCGCCGACTCCAGTTCCGCTGGCTGATACTTCAAGGAATAACGCCGGGCCTTCAGGTGGATTTTCCCGCCGTAAGCTTCTGCTGGGAGTGGCGGCCGGCGTCGGTGGGACTGCTTTTGCTGGGAGTCTGGCGGTGGGTGCAGTGGAGCTGTTGCGCGATCGCCATAGCGATGTTCTTGGAGGAAACGGTCCTGCGGATGCTCAGGCACAGATAGGACATCTCATGCGGCGCGTTGGCTTTGGGATCAATCCTGTGGAAACGTCATCCTACGCCTCGCTGGCGCTGAGCGACGCCGTCGAGAAACTGATCAATTATTCGTCGGTGCCCGATGATGCCTTGGAACAAAAGATCTCCACTCTCAAACTCGATCTGAGTAAAATCGCTGATCAGCAGCGCTGGTGGCTCTTGCGGATGGCCTGGACACAGCGTCCGTTGCTGGAGAAGATGACGCTGTTCTGGCATGGACATTTTGTCAGTAGCTATACCAAGGTGGGTGGCGCACAGGCGTTTGAGCGCATGATGGTACAGAATCAGTTTCTGCGCACGCATGCTTTTGACACCTTTGACAACATCCTGACAGGCATCACAAGCGATCCTGCGATGCTGGTCTATCTTGACCTGACCACCAGCACCAGGAAGTCACCGAACGAGAACTTCTCGCGTGAGGCGATGGAGCTTTTTACGCTGGGACTTGGCCAGTATACGCAGCAGGATGTCCATAATGGAGCGCTGGCCCTGACCGGTTGGCACGTGATCGGTCATACGACGCAATCTCACTATCTGTCGCAGCAGCACACGACCGATACGCTCACCTACCTGGGGCGCACTGGCCAACTAGATTATAAAGATGTCATTAGCCTGCTCGCCAATCATCCCGCGACCCCCTGGTTCATCTGCAACAAGCTCTTCACCTTCTTTGCGTATGAGAATCCTAGTAAAGAGGATCTCCAGCCGCTGGTCGATGCGTATACCAGTAGCAAACATAACATGGGCGCAGTGATGAAAGCTTTATTGCTCTCGCCACAATTTACCTCGACGAAGGCATATCGTAACCGGGTCAAGTCTCCGGTCGAGTTTACTGTAGGAGCCTATCGCAACTTAAATGTTAGCGGTAGCGGAGCGTATCTGCCGCGCCAGACAACGATCATGGGCCAGACGCTGCTTAATCCCCCGAACGTGGCAGGCTGGCCGGGCGATAAGACAAGCGCGCTCTGGTTGAATAGCGGGACGTGGATCGCTCGTGTGAACTATATCGATTATCTGCTACGCAGTCGTGTCGCCCAGGGATCGACGACACCGCTGGTCAACCTTCAGCAGCTGATCGACACCAATCATCTGGATTCACCCGAGCGTTTCGTCGATTACTTCGCTTCGTTTTTATTGGATGGTAATCTGACGGCGCAGCGTAAGCAGCAACTCGTCGACTACTTCAACACCAAAGATCAGAGCAAAGCTCGCGTGAGCCTGACGAATGGTCAGAGTTATCCACTGAACAAAGTGCGTGGAACGCTCTACCTGATGATGTCATTACCTGAATATCATTTAAATTAAAGAAAGGGATGTGTGATGAGACTTTCTCGTAGAGCGATGCTGCGCGATGGGATGCTGGTGGTTTCTGCTGGTATGGTGATGCCTGCTATCTTTAGCCGTGGAGTCGCCTCAGCGCAATCATTATCGCTGGGAGGCGCACGCTTCTCGCAGGCGTCCTCCAATCGAACCCTGATCGTTGTGCAGCTTGCAGGCGGCAATGATGGCCTGAATACGGTCGTTCCTTATGCCGATGCCACGTATCGGCAGATGCGTCCGACGATCGGTGTGGCCGAGGATCAGGTCTTGCATCTGGATAGTCGGTTGGGACTGCATCCGAACCTGTCGGCGCTCAAAAACATCTGGGATGCCGGACATATGGCGATCGTCGAAGGAGTAGGCTATCCCGATCAGAGCCTCTCGCACTTCCAGGCGATGGATATCTGGCAGACGCTTGATCTCAACGGTACCGGCCGCGAGGGCTGGCTGGGCAAATTGGTCTCAGGCATGGTCGATCAGGATGGACATCCCTTCAACGCCATGAATATCGGCGTGCAGACCTCGCTGGCGCTGTCATCGATCTCGAAGCCCGTGCCGACACTGAGCTCCACCAAATCCTACAGCATCACACCCGATCCTATGGATAAGGATGGCGGTAACGCTCGCGTTCAGGCACTCATGAACCTGTACAACACCTATCCCAAATCCTCACCTTACGCCGCCCTGCTCGATACGACCGCTCTCGACGCGCAAGAAGGCGTCAAGCAGCTAAAGCAAGCCGATGCAGCCTATAAATCCGCTGTAACCTATCCCGACAACCCCTTTGCCGCCGGCCTGAAAGTCCTGGCCGAAGCGATCGTCCAGGGATTAGGTCTGCGTGTTGGCTATGTGACGCTCGGTGGCTTCGATACGCACGCCCATCAGCAGCAGACTCATGCAGCCTTGATGAAGACCCTCGCCGATGGCCTCTCTGCTTTCTACAACGATCTGACACAGCATGGCAAAGTCGATGATGTCGTCGTGATGACCTGGTCCGAATTTGGTCGACGCGTCGAGGAGAATGGCAGCCTCGGGACGGATCACGGCACAGCCGCTCCCATGTTCGTACTGGGCAACGCGGTCAACAAAGGCATCTTTGGTGAGCCACCCGATCTGAAAAGCTTGGATCAGAATGGCAACCTGAAATATACCGTCGATTTCCGTTCCGTCTACGCCACAGTCCTCGATCGCTGGATGGGAGCCTCGTCAAAAGATGTCCTTGGTGGCACATTTAACGCTCAGAACTTTCTGTCACCGGTATGATATGTTATTGCATGCTATACCGCAAATGTAGCACAGGGGTTTTACGCCCCTGTGAGGTGACCATGCCACTCATGTACCATGTTCGGTTCCCCAAGCCTCCCTGGCGATATGATTGATGGAGGGCCTTTGACGCTATGGGATCTCACAGGGGCGTAAAACCCATAGGTGCGAACGTAAGCGATCACGATCTTTTCTTCAAAAATTTTGTGCATGAATTGCAATTATGTCTTTATATACCGCAAATGTAGCACGGGGGTTTTACGCCTCTGTGAGATCCCATAGCGCAAAATATCCTCTATTGATCATATTGTCAGGGAGGATCTGTAAGCTGAACATGATACATAAGTGGCATGGGCACCTCACAGGGGCGTAAACCCCCCGTGCTACATTTGCGGTATATAAAGACATAATTGCAATTCATGCACCATGTTCGGCTCCCCAAGCCTCCCAGAGCCTCCTTAAACAACGAGATAACCCTTGGCACTAGGCATCCAACTATGGAATACTCAAGAACTGGATGCATTACTGGTGTCCATCGAGCAGATCTCGGAAGCCATTGATTGTCTCCTCGATGGTCGAATAGGTGCCGGGTAAGTCGCTATATGCCTCGGCGACGGTAAATGGCTGTGTGAGAAAGAGATCTATCTCCTTGCCGCGCTTGAGTTGCTGCTGATCTTCTGTGGAGAGTACTTCGTTCTCTGCACGTGTCCGCAATTCGTAATAGCTCTGTAAGGCGCTGCGCACGCGATTGGCTATCGATTGATGTTCTGTGCTGACGATCTTATCTTCCAGAGGGCGTGAACGTGAGGCGAGCGGATCTAGTGCTGGCCAGAGATGCTGTGTGGCGCGTTCCTGACTGAACCATAATTGTACGTCGAGAGCCTGGAGTATATTTTTCGGCACCGGCAGGATGGTTTCGCTCATGGGAGCAAACCTTATGGTGGTGATGCCTTTGGCATTTGCGAAGCGTTGTACTTCCGTGATGCTTTCTGACGTGATCAGATGATCATCCAGAATAAGCACAGTCTCTTGACCAGTATCTTGAAAGTGCAACGCGATCGTCATTGCGGCGTGCAGGAGTCGCTGGCGTGGCGCTAGCTGATCGGTTGTCTGTTCGAAGAGCATGGTTATCTGATTTTCAGCCTCGATGTCCCGGATCATATCGCGTAGGGCGCTGGTCGTATAGACTGTCTTGCCCATGCCAGCGATCACAATCACGGCCTGATGTCGTGTAATCAGGTTGTGCATAATCTCTTCCATCACGACATCTTTGCCCATTGCGAAGCCTGCGTTCATGCCAACGATGCTCCCGTGAGCTATCGGAGCCATTAAATCGATCGCCTTGATGCCTGTCTCTAGCAAGCGTACAGGAGTGGCATGAGCAATTGGATTGAGCGTATCTGGTATATAAAGTGGCAGAGATGGTGCGGCATCAAGTGCGTCTTTTTGATCAAGTGGCTCGCCGCTGGCGTTGAGGACGCGTCCCAGTACAGCCGGTCCGACGGGTATCATGTTAGCTTTCATTGTGTGATCCTTTCTTGCAAAAGAGTGCTTATCTGTTCGTTTTTTCTGTCAAGCGCCCAATCTCCAGGAGTACGTCTGGTGATATCGCGCGCGTGTTGATCTGCTCCATGTTTCAGTAGTAGCTGAACGATCCCGGCGTGACCTTTGATCGCTGCCCAGTGGAGAGGCGTGCGTGCGTGGAGACTTCTACAGTTGATGATCACTCCATGCTCTATGAGCAGGTGTGCCATCGCAACGTCGCTTTTGATCGCTGCCAGATGTAGGGCGGTCAATCCATTAAAGAGCGGTAGCTCTGCATTTGCTCCATGTACGAGCAGCCAGGTAGCCATTTCATGACAGTGATTAAGCACAGCTCCATGGAGTGGTGTCAGACCAGCGCTCGTACGGACATTACAGTTAGCTCCATAGTCGAAAAGCAAGCGTGCCACTGCCACATGATTATTCATGGCTGCCTCATGTAGAGCTGTCAGACCTGGCCTGATAGCGATGCCGGCGTGCCGTTTTGCTTCGTTGGGCTCACATTTCATATTGAGTAGCATTGGACTACGCGTCAGTAAATTCCTGACGGCATCTCCATCGCCCAGCCTGGCGGCAATCAGCAGGCGCACCCTGGTGGGAAAGGTGTCAGTGATTGAGATGCGTTGCTCCTGTAGGACATCACGGGTAAGATCAATTAGCTCATCCTTGAGTTGCTGGCGGGCGGTATAGAGTCGCTTTTTGACGGTCGTTACCGGGACGTCGAGAAAGGTGGCAATGTCTTTGAGCGTGTAGCCAGTGCCATAGAAGAGTACAACGGCGAGGCGCTCACGCTCGGGAAGCGCAGCGATTGCGCGTCGGACTTGTTCCCGCATCTCGTTTGTCTCGAGGATTTCTGTCGGACTGGAGCCACCGATAGGGAGGTCGGTTGCATCTTCCAATGGACTCCTGGCCAGACGTTTGCCTCGCGTCAGACGATCTGCTTGCTTGAAGATGATCGTGCGGAACCAGCTGGCAAACGCTGCTGGCTCGCGTAGTTTACCCAAATTGAGAAAGGCGTCAAGAAATGCCTCTTGCGCGACATCCTCAGCGGACTGTCTATCTCCTACCATGGCATACGCGCTGGCGCAGGCCATATCTTGAAAACGTGCGACAATCTGATTGAAGACTTCCGCGTCGCCTTCCTGTACCGCTCTCACGAGCGAGTCAAGTGCTTCCATGATTCCCTCTCGCCTTTGTATCTCCGATTTTCTCTTACTGTAGAAAAGACCCGCTTTCTCTGCAAGAGGATACCGGACATGAGAGAGGAATAACTGAAGTAGCGTTTTACTCTTAGCGGGGACCTGCCCACAACTGACGTAGCTCTGCTGCGCGACGGATCACGCTTTGCATGAGGACCTGATCATTTTGATCTTCGATGCCGTTGCTATTTGCCGCACCTTCGGGTAGGATATCTAGCGCCTCCAGGCGGGAAAAGACAGGCTTCATGGCTTTCTCTGGATTGCGGAAAAACTGGCTTCCTCGGATACGTACAAAGCGCCAGCCCAGACGTTCCAATATGGCCTGCCGGGCCATATCGGCCTCTAATTTTTCGATAGGCTGCCAACGGTCGCCATCGCATTCGATCGCCAGACGCTTATTATTGCCCTCGACCACCAGATCGATGCGATAAGCGCCTACTGGCCATTGTGGAATGACGCGATAGCCAGCCGCTGACAACTGCTTGAGCACTTGCTGCTCAAATTCCGACTCTGTTCTCGGCTCCTGGTCGTCCGGATTATGAGCAAAGTTGCGAGGATTTCTGGCGTGCAGAATAAGCTTCTTGCGAATATCCCCATCTTTGAGATGGCGGTCGGGATCTAAGGAGTGGATGACCCACATTTGATCACGTGCTCGACTGGCGGCGACATTGTAGCGTTTCTTTGCCGTCGCATCGCGAGCATCCTCGTCGAGCAGCATCAAGGGACCGTCTCCCTGAGGGGATGTGACGAGCGACAGGAACATAATATCGCGTTCGTCGCCCTGGAATTGAGCCGATGTGCCGCAGAGCAGTTGTCGACGTACGTACTCTGTGGCGGGCAGGTAGCGACGTAGGAGCGTATCGATGCGCAACGCCTGCTCTTCGCGCAGCATAGAGATCACTCCCATGGTGGCGTTGTGATACTCGGGATGCTCGCTGGCGGCCACGACCAGCGACGTGATGGTGATGGCCTCTTCTTCGTTGATGGCCAGATTGTTGGCGGTGCCATGGACGTTATATTCGATTGTCGCCGGGCGGATCTGCACCTCGCTATCATCGCGCAGCGGCTTGATCTTGCCGTCGTACGAGAGGTTGTTGCTGAACTGGATGATCGGGGAGACGCAGCGAAAATGCTCGCGCAAACAGACCGGCTGAAAGGTTGTCATCGTCAAGCCATAGATGGAGAGCTTGCCATCATAGAGTTCCTTCAGAGGAATCCCTTCAAGGTACTCGCGGATCAACTTATCGATGTCATCGAGATTCTGTCCTACGGCCAGAGGCGTGACCTGCTCATGATCTCCTACGACAACGACCTGCGCTCCCATGTAGATGGCGGTGAGCGCTTTGATGTCTGCCTGACTGGCCTCATCGATAATCACGACGTCGAAGCGATTCTGACGCGGATCAAAGTTCTGTACCACGCGGCTCAATGGCATGATCCAGACTGGCACGGCCGTCTGACAGGTCGGGATGAGTTGACGCGCTTCTGCCAGCAATTGAGGAGCACGTTTACCTGTCCCCTTGCCGACTTTACGCATCAGTTCCTTCCAGCCCTGCAAGGCGCGACGCTGTTCCAGCGTCGTGCGCCTGATCTGAGCGGCCCAGGCTTTCTTCTCCACCAGTTCGGATGTGATCATGTGGAGGTTTTGCGTATTACTCGCCAGGCGCTCCTGGACGTCCTGCAGCGAGATGCTGGTGCGGCGATTGAGCTCATCCTGTAACTTTTTGTAGCGCCACGCCTCATCGATCTCCGGTATCTGAGCCTCTCCATGCATATCCTGGCGCACGCGGATAGCTGCCGCCCAGGCCGGTGCCGCACGCTCCAATTTTGCCAGTAAAACCGAGCGTTTCTGCTGTTCTTTCTGGCGCTCATATAACCTGATGACATATGCGTAGCAGGCAGCATATTCTTTCAGATCGCGCTGCTCGACGGCAGCTTGTATCCGCTTTACCAGAGGCGTCGAGACGGTTCCGGCGAGCATACGTTGCAAGGTAGATTGTAAGTCACGCAGCTTTTTGTCGTTGAAGGTATAGACGCGACGTTTTTCTTCGGCTGTCAGTAAGGTTGGCAGATATTCGCGCACGACGATGCGCAGCTTCAAGATCGGATGATGATCGGCGACCGTTAAAGGCAACTCTGAGAGTAATTTCTCCCAGAGGAATCCCTGTTGTCTGAGTTGATTCTCCAGCGGGAGCCAGACGCTCTGATACCAATCCAGACATTGCTGCAAGCGGTTGACGTATTGATGACAGATGGCCTCAGGCTGCTGTCCCAGAGCCATGGCATCATGAGCGCCCAGCGGCGTGATCTGTCGCTGCCAGCGTCCAATCAGCTCCTTGCGAGCCCTCTTTAGAGAGACTTGCGCGAGTAATGCCTGGATATGTTCTCTGCTTTCTGGTGCGTGTCCCTGCACTTGCGCCTGATGGACGACCGTTTTCCAATCCGCGTGCATCACTAATATCACGCCATGTAATTTGTGGCCCTTATCCAGATAGTCAAGCATGTCCTGCAAGACCCGCTCGATGCGATCAGGCAGGCAGTCATCGGGGATAAATGGATCATATTCAAGCAACAGGGATGTAGCTTGTAGTGCCAGCTTATACGTCTGCTCAATCTTTGCGATCAGTTCTTCCCAGATCTGACGGCTCATGCCACCTTCCTGTCCTGCCTGGATCACGGCCAGACGCCAGGGAGTCTCATCATTGAAGAAAGAGAGCGCATTCTCTAGCTGCGTCTGGAGCGCCTGAAATGATGCCAGTGTCTGTCCCTGTACGGTTGGTCGCCAGAGATCGCTGCGGTAGCCAAGCTCTTCTTGCTGGCGTTGCTTCTGCGCTTTCTGGATAGCTTCTATCTCTCGCAGACGCTGTTCCAGGGTTTCGGGTGCCAGGATCTTCTGTATATCTGGTAGACCTTGGATGATATCCTGTTCATCCTGGACCGAAACAGTCTTGTTGGTCTGATAGAGCTCTACGAATTCTTGTGGGGAAAGCGGCAGTGGCGCGTTTAAGGTGACTGGATCTTGTAGCCAGCCGACGCTGGTATTGGCGGCGATGTAACGAGCGGCTTCTGAGGGCGTATAGCGTAGCTTATCTACGGAGATTGTCTCGTATTCGCTACTGCGTGCCAGCTTCATCTCGTCGCGGTCGTGGCGGATCTGCTGGATGATGTTGATGCGCTGACGTATCAGTTGTGCCGCCTCCCACTCCAGACGCTGCTCATTCTCGGACGAGAGGCGTTCAGTGATCGCATCGATGGAGCGCTCCATCTGCTTGCGATTATCCTCTTCCAGCATACTCACGCATAAAGGCTGGAGCGGCGGTACGATCTTCTCATGCAGAACTTTGAGCGCCTTGGAGGTATGGCTGGTTACCAGGACACTTTTTCCCTGCGCGAGGAGATGTCCGAGCAGATTGGCAATCGTATGGGTCTTGCCGGTTCCAGGAGGTCCCTGTACCAGTACCGCTCCATACTGCTCAAGTTTTTGCGCAACTTCGAGCTGCTCCGCATTTGCGGGCTTACTCAATAAAATATGCTCATCCTCTCCGTTGGGCGAGAAGAGTGGATGCGTCTGCGACGATGATGGTCCTTGCTGCGTGCCATTTCGTTGCGGATTATTTGGCTGGGCGCTGATACCTACCAGGCTGGTCAGCGCATAGGGCAGTTGTGCCCGTTGAGGGATATCCTCTAAAATCGCTTCGATTGCGGTACTAAAACCGAGAATACGTTTGCGGACAAATAGCACCGGCTGGCGAAAGAGCCAGGGATCAGTTGACGACGGTTGGATAGATGTCTGATCGGCCACAAACTGTCCATTGGAGGAAAGATGATGGATCATGCGTTGAAAGAAATACGCCGTGCCATCGGTGTCCAGCGGATGCCAGCGCTGCGCTTCAAAATCCTGCCGGATCAGGCTGACGTTACGAGCCTGCACTTCGGCGACACCTTGCAGGAGAGCGCTATAGAACTCTGGCGGCTGCTCCGTTTCACTGATAGTGAATTCTGGTATCTGGGGATCAAATTGGAGCTGTACCCGCATGAGCAAGATTGGATGGTTGATCATAATATCTTGGCGTGTATGCCATTGGAGGATACCGTCGCCGACCATCAACTCCAACTGTTCCAACTCGCGCTCAAGTTGCGTGTGGAGCTCATAGAGTCGATCAAAGACCTGCTGGGCCTGACGTGCCGGACGCTCCTGATTGGCCCAGATGTGATAATCTTGTGCCCAGGCTTCAAACTGCTCATTGAGTACGGGATTCGCCCTGATCCGAGGATCAAAGGAGAGATCTTTTTGCGGATCATTCCAGCCATTTCTCAGATAAGGAGCCACCTCCCTTGGAGGTTCAGGCGGCGCAGTGAATATAGACCGTCTCACCTTGAGCAGGAAAGCCTCGCTTGTCTCCGCTCCATCGACAACTTGCTCATCGGAAGAAAGCTCGCGTAGCAGTGCCGGGATGCCAATCTGGATTGATGGGTAATGCGGCAGGCTCTGAAACCATAGCGTCCAGGGCTGAGAGGCAATATCACGCTGAACCGGATTTTGCAGATGGTTGAACGCTTGAATATAGCTGAATAATTGGACAAGTTTAGCGCGTGTCTGATCCTGATCGAGATTCTGATTCATGTGATTCGCAACCGCCTTTGACAAAGTTAACCTGTCTGTATAAACGTAGAAGCACCCCGGAAATACAACACCAATCGTAGCGTCGTACGCTTGCGTACGATGTCCCAGTTTCTCGTACGATAACGCCTGCTAGCGCATGATACCCGAGATGATACGTTACGTACGTCGAGTGGGACATCGTACGCAAGCGTACGACGCTACTTGAAGAGTGTTAAGATCTGTTGGGTTGTAAAGTGGATATCGTCGGGGGCGGGTAGATCAGGTACGCGAGCCAGCTCGACCCACTGTCCCTCGAACTCGGCGCTGGCTTGCCGCTCGCCCACGATGTGGCAGAGATAAATGAAGTCGTGATGATAATGCGTGTCGATATCTTCTAGCAGGATCTGATAGGGAACTGGTAAGAGGCTTGCATCTCCCAGTTCGGTGCCGACGCCATCCGGCTGTTGGATAAAGCGAACCGTATATCCAGTCTCCTCGCGTACCTCGCGTGCGACCGCTTCGTGAGGATACTCTCCCTCTTCGACATGGCCTCCAGGAGGAAACCAGCGACCATCTGACTTCAAGATCATCAGCACCTGATTATTATCCTCACTCAATACATACGCCGTTGCCGTATAGTCAAAGCTATGCCGTGGACGTCCGGCGCTACGCCGATTGATGACTTCGCGGCGGCTGCGCTCCGCTACTATGATCCCGTTCACCTGTTCAACGAACGTAGCGCCAGTCAGAACATAGTCAACGTAGTCGCCGACGCCAGCGGTATCATCGGAGACATGTGACAGCAGAACGACGTTGTCGGGATAATTCTTGCGCCAGCGTGCTCCCTCACGTGGACTACAGATAGCCAGGGTATCTTGTTGCGTGCGTATGCTGTGCTCCACGCTGCTTTGATCCAGGGAAGCTGGCGCAAGATCAGGATACAACTTTTGTACTTGTGGTAGGAGAGCCTGGAGGCTATCGGTAGCGGGCGTGATCAGAAAAAGGAGACCTTGTCTCTTTCCTTCAAACATGGTGGCGCATCCTTCTAGTGTGGTCGATAACAAAAAGATTGCTGCGCAATTCGCGCACACAACAATCTCTCTTTATTTTACTCGCCAGAGCGAGCAAGCCTGTTGTTAAAAGAGTATGCTATTTTTGGCTATTGGACAAGGGATGGCTCTTATTTACCAATACCTTTCAGGATATCGGACAGTGACTGCGCATAAGGATGTTGTTCTGGGAGTAGAGGATGCTCACCGTCAAGGATACCCAGGATTGCAGTCAAAAAATCTATCTCAAGCTGCCAATCAGTCCCTTTTTCTAGAAAGAAATCACACATCATACTTACTTTCTCACGCCATTCAGAATGTTGCTCTTTCCGTTCTGTCATGATCAGAATTGTAGTGTCAACAACATCCCGAAATTGCTCGGCCAGAGATCCTGTTGAAGCATGTGGAGTGGCGAATATTTTTTTTGTATCCAGGGATTGCTCCATGCGTTTTGCAAAGAGATCAGCTATATCTTGTGCGAGATTCTTAGTATCTGGTTCAACGAGCTCTATTAACTCATTGGTGACAGGCATAGCCGGTATGCTCTGGCGTATAGTCTGTAGTATCTTTGGGAGCTGTTCACTCAGAAGTTTCGTCACATCCTGTAAATTATCTTGTTTCATAAACTGATCCCGATTTGACTCCGCTCCGGGACGATTCATCTGCTGCGAAAGTTGCTGAAGCAAGCCAAAATTGTAAGCAATCCCTCCATCTGGTTGTAACATCTTTTCAGGTTGTAATATCTTTGTGGTGAGCGCAAAAGCTTGCTGCATCGTCGTAAGAGAATCATTCAGGCGCTTCTGTGAAGAATAGAAAGCTGTCAAGCTATTAAGAGTCTTGAACTCCCCCAAATAATTTTTCTCCTGGCGTGCGATGGCTAAGGCTTGCTCGTAGTAAGCAAACGCTTTTTGTGGTTGCCCCATTTGGTTGTGGAGCCTTGCCAGATCATTCAGCACTATCACTTCTCCCTCACGGTCGCCAGCTTTTTGTTGCACTGTAAGCGCTGCGCTATATTGAATAAGAGCTTGCTGTGGCTGTCCTATGTGGAGATAAATCTCTGCCATACGGGAAAGGGTAGATACTTCTTCGGCGTACTTCCCCAGTTCTTGCTCAGCCAGTAAAACTTTCTGATAAAGCTCCAAGGCTCGTTGAGATTCTCCCATATGGCTGTAAGCAAAGGCGATTCCGTGGAGGCAGAAAGCCTCTCGGCTACGGTCTTTTTCCTCCTGACATATACGCAACGCTTGTTCAAGATGGAGAATGATTTGCTGTGGCTGCCTCATCGTGGTATAGACGAATGCTGTGTCTATAAGGATTGCGACCTCCTCGCTACGATTCCCCATTTCGCGTATGACAGATAGCGCTTGTTGATAGTTGGTCAGTGCCTCCCGTGATTTTCCTAAATCTCTATATATATGTGCCATGCTCGAAAGAACTTTAGCTTTCTCTACCTGGTTGCCTGATTCTTGTATAAAAGGGAACGCTTGCTGATACAGTGGAAGAGCTTCTAATAAATTGCCTTGCTGGGTGTATATCTCGGCCAATTTGGTAAGAGCCATCGCCTCCCCTTTATGATCTCCTCGCTCACGAAAGATGGGTAGGGACTCTTTATAGTGTACAATTGCCTCTTGCCTGCGTCCTGCTTGACTGTACACGCCTGCTATCATGATAAGGATGAATGACTCCGCTTGACGATCTCCTATCTCTCTTACGATAGGTAACGCTTCCTCACACCATGTTAGTGCCTCTTGCACATGTCCAGACTGGCTATGCAGCTGTATGATATTTGCAAGAATGGTAGATATCCCTTGCCGATTACCTACCTCACGCATCATGGGTAACGCTTCTTCATAGAGTGTGAGCGCTTTCTGTGGCTGTTTCATCTGACTATACACACTGGCCATGTTAAGGAGAGTTACCGCCTCTCCCGCCCGGTCACTTACTTCACGCCGGATGGGTAGCGCCTCTTCATAGAGATGAAGCACTTGTTGTAGTTGGTCGCTTTCTTCAAACACGAGGGCCATATTATTGAGTGTATTCGCCTCGCCTGTTCTATCTCCGATCTTGCGCCTGATAGCTAAAGCTTGTTCATAGAAGTTCAGAGCCTCTTGCCTCTTGCCTTGCAGGTGATATATTCCTGCTATACCATTAAGCGTACGGGCCTCTCCCTGTCGGTCACGTACCTCACGCTGGATAGGAAGCGCCTCCTGATAAGTGGTCAGCGCCACCTCTACCTTTCCAACATGCTCATATGCCAATGCCATGTTGCTTAATGTCGATGCCTCTCCAATTCGTTGTCCTAGTTCGCGTGTCTGATATAAAACCTGCTGATAGAGATCAAGCGCCTCCTGGGATTTCCCCTGCTCATCGTAGATCAATGCCATGCCGGAGAGCGTAATGGTTTCATCTACACGGTTTCCCAGTGTTCGATGGATAGGAAGCGCCAGTTCATAGAGTGCGTACGCTTTTTTTCTCTGTCCCATTCCATTGAGGACAAGTGCCATGCCGTTGAGAATACGCCCCTCCATGGCGCGATTCCCTCCTTCACGTATGATCGATAATGCCCGTTCATAAAAAGAGAGTGCTTCTTGTCTTTTTCCCACACTGCTATATGCCATAGCTATATTTGCCAGCAGTGTTGCATCTTCTGAAGCATGTACATCCAGCTTCTCTGAAGGGGATAAAAATTGGGTGACGGAGTTAAGCAACGCTTGCGGTTTCCCTATTACACCGTCTATGACGGCCATGGTATGGAGGATAGCCACTTCTCCTGTTCGATCGTCCAACGCACGCGCAATCAATAACGCCTGTTCCATAAGAACTTGGGCCTCTTGCCTTTTTCCGCTCAGGCTATAAAGAGCTGCAATACCCACCAGGATAGTTAACTCTTCTGCACGATAGCCCATTTCTTGTGCTATTGGTAATGCTTGCTGATAGAAGAGAAGTGCCTCTTGCTGCTGCCCTATCAGTGCATGCATCGATGCCAGGTATTGAAATATGTGTAGTGTCTGCTGCTGATCTTTTCCCTGCACAAGCTCTAGAGCCTGTTCGAGCAGGATAAAACCTTGATGAGTGGCACCCAGGTAATGTGTGATCCACCCCCAGGATATCAGATAATTGATCTGCTCTTCTCCTGTTGTATAGATCCAACCACGCTCAAGATCCGCGCGAACTTGTTGCGCAATCACTGTGGCTGTAGGACTACTTCCCAAATTTCTGTAGAGTTCAGAACTCAGGTGAGCATATGCGCTGCCAAAACGCCTCAGCAGTTCTTGGTATTCTGATGAAGCATTCAGATCGCGTTCGACATAAAGCCGTACTACTGGCCAGAGAGAATAGAACTCCAATATCTTTTCTTGCACTGGGATATGTCGCCTGCTGAGTAAGCCACGTTGCCAGAGTCGCTGCAAGTGATCGTAGAAAGCTTGATGTGTTGTATGATTGTTTTCAGTGGTGGGGGAAACCGTATCCAGTATCATTGCGGCTGTCTCTGCCTGGAATGGTGCATGCAAGATGGAAAGCCTGCTTAGCAAGGTATATGTTTCTTTATCCAACGTATTGAGACTTATCTCAATACAGGCGTGAAGCTTGCGATGGCGATATTCTACGTGTTGATAGGTATCCTCTGCACTGAGAAGATGCGCTTCATATTCCTGGATGAACTGTGGGAGAGACACCGTGCTGTTATTAAAAACGCCACTGAGTAGCCGTAGACTCAGTGGATGTCCCTCAACTTTACGACTTAGTTGCTCTGCCAGAGGTTGGGTGATTTCAGCCGCACGTTGCGGTGCGCATCGACGGAAAAATGCGTATCCGTCTTCATCTGTAAGTCCTCTCAGTTCTAATGGTTGCTGATTATCCCAATCGAGCAGCACACGAGAGGTAATAAGTAAGCTAACAGTTGGTCCAGGCAACTGGCGAAGCAAGGCTGCTAGTTCTAATGCACCAGTATCATGCCTGCTAACTGCTTCAACCAGTGCATCCGCATTATCGATGAGCAGCAATGTACGTCTTTGCGCCAGGCTATTCCAAATACGTTGCTCCAACGCTTGCTGATCTGTTGTCTCCTGTGTATCTATTTTCAAAAAACGTGCAAGATCGGTGACAACTGCTGCTCGATCGGGTAGCTGCTCCAAATTGGTTGCCCAGACACCACCCGGCCATGCATATGCAAAGCGTTTCGCCGCCTCACGTGCCAACGCCGATTTCCCCTGTCCTCCTGGGCCGTGAATAGTGATTAGGCGTGCTCGTTCGCCACCTGCGAGCAAGTGCCCTAGCGCTTTGAGTTCCTCTTGACGCCCCTCAAACAAACCCTCAATGTGTGGCAAGGCACTGAGATCAATGAGAGGTTGATTGTCCCTTATCTCTGCTCTACCACTTCGCAAGAGAAAACCTGGTGTTGGTATTGCCAAAGAGGTATAAAGCACTGGGATGCCGATTAAGAAAGGATTAGATGTATCAGCTAATGCAATGCGTGCCTGGAGTAGTGCCTCCTCCACCGCAATACCGCGAGCAAGTTCACTATAAAAAGTGCGTGAGAAAATTCTGGCTTCTGCGTCATTAATGCTTAGACGCATGCCAAGAGCATAAGGCGTCTTTTGTCGAACCAGAGCAAAAGCAAGATTACTAAAAGATGTTGGACCTGGCGCCGCGCTGGCACAGGCATTGAGCACAACGAGGAAGACAGTATCACGGATACGTTGTGTTAGTTCCCTGGCCGTAATTTTTTGTACATCTCCATTTTCATGCTCAAAACAGAGCACAGCTCCTTGTGCTTCTTGTCCTCCATGCCCCATAAAATGGATGATCTGTCCTGTATGGTTGGCTAATAAATGACGTGTCCTCTCCAGGGTCGGTGGACGCGTTCGCTCCAGCGTGATGGCATAAGGGAGCTCTTCGACAACCTCCCGGAGGCGCAGCCACTCTTCCTCAATATTCAGTGGGGCGAGATCGCGGCTAAGTGGATGTGCAGGGATAGCAACGATACGCATAGTATCAGCTAATGTGGTAGGGGTAAGACGCTGGTCGACTGGTAGACTACGCACGAAGGCATATTTAAGCACGAGAAAGCCATCCGGCCCATAGACATATTCCCAGGGAATAGCATCAATGTCTCCATCTGAGATAACCAGCACTAGCCGGGTTCCTCCGGCCGCAAGGATACTTCGTGCCAGACTGGCAAGAGGAAATAGTGCATCATAGAGCTTTATACCATAAACGATCGGATGGCTTTGAGAAGCCGTTGCGTCAAAGGATTGTAACGGGGGGAGTTGAAAGCCATGAGAAAATTTGCCATCACAGTGTACCGTGATACGGGTACGTGTTTGATGTGTAAGAATTAGTTCCACTGGATCCTCTTCCTTACTTTTCGCGTGTGTCTGCGAAATGCTACGGTTGAAGTTGCTCCAAATTTGGGTGGGGATGGGTAAGAGCCAATTCTAATGCCGTTGTGCTCTTTCCTCTCACTGATAGCATTTGCTCGATTACAACTCGTATCTCCCTGGAAATTTCTGCCAGGGCATCATCGCGGTTACGCCACTCCACAACAGGCTTTTTGTTTCTGGGAAGTACAACCAGATGGCTGAAAGGTGTCTCCTGCCAATCTATGGAACGCAGTAGAATAGGGATAACACATGCTTTTCCCTCATTCTGCATTTGGAGTGCTGGTCTAAGTTGCTGTTCATAAAACTCATCAGAGGCCAGTAAATCAGCACTGATCAGTAATAAGATCAGCTGGGAGCGTGCAAGGAGATCAGTGACTTCAGCACGAGGCCGTCCTGCATTTACATTGTACGCATGTAATTCTTCAATCCATCCCCTGCGCCGCAATACCGAGAGGTGTTTCTCCAACTCTCTTTGCAGCGCGGTATCCTGAGGAGCATACATGTAGAAGATGTTTAATCTTACCTGCGAGCGTTTTTTTTGCCTGACAGGCAACGCAGAAACCGTTTCATCTAATTGCCAGTGAAATGGTAAGACATTTTCTTTACAGTCTCTACTTCGCCAGAGGCCGAACAGAGATTTGCACACCTCTACATTCCACTTGATCTTTCCAGACACTTCTGAGGTTTCACGAGGGACGCGCAATACAACCAGGACATGCTTTGTCTCTGGGGGGACTTCCTTTTGTTGCCTGCCTCCATGATAGAGCCAGTAAAATTCTTGTTCACCTTCTCCAAAGGATGTAATGTGCGGATAAAGAGGGGGGAATGAAATCGGTACGCCTATTTGATTTGTAGAGGCATTTAGTTCTTCGATCCTCAGATGAGAAGAGATGGTATAAAATGTTGGGCTATTGATCGGCGTAGTAATATTTTTTGGGAAGAGGTCAAAGGCCAGAGCTCCTGGAGTAGTCAATTCCACAGAAAACTTTACCCGTTGATAATAGTTTTTCCCCAACGCTGCATGAAGCGAAAAGGGCATGAAGATCAGGTAAAAAGTAGACACGGTGCCTTTGACTGCTTGTACCAATGGTGCTCCTCTTTCCAGTGGATCAGGAAGTACATAGATATGTACACTTTGAGGATTTAATGTAATTTTACCCTCAGTGATTTGCCTTTTTCCTTCTCCACGCGGCACCTCTTCTTCACTTACAATATCCAGCGTGATTGTGGTCTCAGATTCCGCCAACGGCGCGTTGCTTAAGAGAATCTCGCCTGACGTTTGCGCCTTCATCAAGTGTGCGGCTGCATCAGCCTGCAGTATCTCCTCTGCCTTCTCGCGCACTCCCATCATCAAGTCAGACTCGCACAGATATTCCAGTAAAGATAGGATTTCCTCTCGATACTGGTCCTGTTTGAGCAAGATGGCGGCCTGAGCAATTGCTTCTTTGCGAGCAAGCAGATGCTCATGTGCGGCTTGCTCATACAAATGCCACAATGGGTGTCTGCCTTGCGCCACCGGAAAATCTGGGAACATACGTAGAGTTGCCACAGTCTCTACACCATTTTCTTTCCAAGTATGTGATCTCTCCTGGAGCGTAATGTCAGACAAGGCTACTGTATCAAGCTGTACTGTGAAGATAGGCTTACGTATCCGTTGTGCGAAGAGGAGCTGCTGGGCTAACCATTCATCCTGGCTAGCCTCGTTACTCCAAACAAGCACGAGCGCGGCACTGCCCAGGATACCTTTCTCAATGGCACGGCGCAAGAAGAGATTCTGTTGGTCAGAGTGCTGTGGATCATACCAGATGATGTATCCATCTGCGTAAAGGCAACGACGAATTTCGGCTGCAACGGCCATATTTTTCTGCGTAAAGGCCAGAAAAATTTGGGTCATGCGTTTTCTCCTGATGGGTACTGTCTTTGCCACTAAGAGACGCTAACCGCGTAACATTGCATATTCATAGCTACAAAATGCATGTTAAACTGAAATGTAGTGTATAGTTTGACATATTATATCACAATATGTCAAATGGTGCACACTGCTGATCTGGTGCAGCAGAACATTTCAATGAGGAGATAGATTGCGGCCTCTCTGTTATGCTATACGTAGGTGAATACGACACTATCATTTTTTGCTATTATGAACATAAAAGTGACCCTGCTAAGCCTGGTTTGCCTGGCAGGGTCGATGCGATGCTTATCGCTTAGCGAATGCGACGATACGAAGCGACGCTGCTCCAGACGACGACGAGCATGATGGCGGCGATAATTGAACTGACGAGCGGTACCCCTTCGATAACAGGTTCGCCTACGATGTGAAAGTGGAAATAGCCCACGATCAGGAAAATTGCGAACAGACCAACCATGATTGAACCCAGGATGCCAGCAGGCGCACGTCGCCCGGCAATTAATTCACCCAGAAAACCGATAATTGCAGCAATAACGATCCAAACGATTAATTCAGTGACTGTGACGGCCATGAGAGACCTCCTTGTAGACTAAAAACATATAAATGAATTCCATTTTCTCTTTTGTTCACGGTTGAGGCTATAAGGAGGACTCAAAATATCGCTCATGGATTGGTTTATTGCGAATCAGGAGATCGCATGCACGAATTTTTTCATTTATTATCTGTGGTTATGTAGATATATGAGATGTAATATATTACTTTCATATATCTAGCTTTCATATATCTAGAATTTGTGATATTCTTATGGGTGATAAATAGTAGATTGTAATTCTATGTAAGATATGAGCCATTTTATTAAAAAAATCTATTGCTTGTGATAATTGGGAGCAAAGAGAACCACCGGCAAGGAGATTACTTGCTATGCAAGAAACTATAGATGCTGCATTGGTGCGTATTCACTCGAAAGATGGAGAGGTTGTTGGGGCTGGTTTTCTCGTTGGGGAAAGCTTCATACTCACGTGTGCTCATGTGGTCGCACAAGCGCTTGGCTATGAGGACGATACTGATAGTCTCTTGTCATCACAGGTGCAACTCGATTTTTCACAACTTGTCTCGCATACAGTTCTTCTTGCCAGGGTCGTCTTATGGCTTCCTATACAAAGCGATAGTCAGGGTGATATCGTTGTGCTGGAATTGCTCAATGAGCCACCTGCAGGAGCGAAGCCGACTCACCTGGCTCAGGCGGACAAAGTCTGGGGTCATTCCTTCCGAGCTCTAGGTTTTCCACGCGGCTACGATGATGGTGTCTGGGCAACTGGGCGGCTCTTAGGACGGCAAGGGACTAGATTAATTCAACTAGAAGACATCAAGATTCCGGGCTTTCCTATCATGTCTGGTTTCAGCGGTGCTCCGGTGTGGGATGAGCAATTACAAGGTGTTGTAGGTATGATCACGCTTGCCAGTCAAGCAGCTACGACAAAGACAGCCTTTGCTATCCCCTCTGATGTTCTGGTCAGCTCCTGGCCTCAGCTTGTTCCTCGGCCTTCCGTCTCACGTAATCCTTATAAGGGACTTCAGCCCTTTACCCAGGTCGACACGCGTGATTTCTTTGGGCGTGATGCCCAGGTCGATGCATTGACAACAGCGATAGAAGAGGCGCTGACCAAAGAGCAGGAGGGAGAGTATGTCGTGCGTCTGCTGGCAGTGCTGGGAGTCAGCGGTTCGGGCAAATCGAGCGTGGTAATGGCTGGACTCGTTCCCCATCTACGGGCGGGAGGCATCCCCAACAGTCAGGACTGGATTTACTTAGATCCTATTATCCCAGGCACTGATCCGCTCGAAGCGCTCCTCATCGCGCTCAAGCCACACTTTCCTGATACCAGTTTTCCTGAGTTGCATGAGAATGTGGAAGAGAATGTACCCAGAGGCCTCCATCTGCTCGCAACACAACTGGTCAGCAAGCCAGGGCAGCGGGCAATCTTGCTCATTGACCAATTTGAGGAGGTCTTTACGCTCACGACTGACGAAGCGAAACGGCGAAAGTTCTTTGATCTACTCGTGACAGCGGTCACAGAGCCGCGCGATCCTCTCTTTGTCATCCTCACGCTACGAGCGGATTTGTATGATCGACCGATGCAATATCCTGAATTGTATCGGCTGATTGATGAGCATCATATTTCTGTGCTGCCTATGGGGAGAAACGAGTTGCGCAGTGTCATTGAAGGACCTGCGCATTTGCCAGAGGTACAGCTGACCTTTGAGGAAGGGCTAATTGAGGAAGTGCTCTTTGCCGTTGAAGGGCAAAGCGGGACCTTGCCACTGTTGGAATTTACGTTGGATCAACTGGTGCACCGCCGCGACGGACATCAGTTAACCCTGCGTGCCTATCATGAGATGGGTGAGGTTAAAGGAGCTTTGTCTCAGTACGCAGAAGAGGTCTATCAGGGGTTGCCCTCCAATGAGCATCGAGAGGCCGCCCGCGATCTGTTTTTGCGGTTGATCCATCCAGGAATCACCGAGCAAGATACCACACGACGACGCGCACAGTACAATGAGTTTGAGCAAGCTGATTCAACGCGGACACGACGGATACAAGAGACTCTGGAGCGATTTATACGAGCTCGGCTGCTGACGAGTAACTGGGTAAGTGGCATCCACACGATTGAAGTCAGCCACGAGGTGCTCATTCGCGAATGGAAAAGCCTCACCGCCTGGCTACAGGCGGCGCGTGCTGATATCCTGTTCCAGGAGTCTTTGAGTGAAGATGTCACTGAATGGGAGCAACAGAAGCGACCCCGAGACCGACTCTATCGTGGTGTGCAATTCAAAGAAGCGCGAGGCTGGGTCAGTCGCAACAGGCCAAATAAGCAAGAAGCAGCATTCCTGCAGGCAAGCGCAGCTCAGCAAACGCTACAATTTGCAAGCATCGTCGTTGTCGGGATTTTGCTGATCTCTTCGCTTGTCACGGCAGGATGGTTTGTGGCATTCAACCGTGCGATACACCCTGATCCAACGCTCGTCACGACGCTCGAAGACAATGTCTATGGATCATTACGCTATTGCATCGAGAATGCTCCGACAGAGAGTACGATTCGTTTTGCTCAGGGCCTGCACGGAACCATCGCTCTGAAAGAGTCTCTGAGTTTTTTAACCGGCGAACACCTGACTATTCAGGGTCCAGGAGCGGGCCAATTAACTATCAGTGGAGCCAGGGACGGCGATACGCATATCATCGTGCCTCTCGGCGCCACACTTACCCTTGCCGGCTTGAGCTTTAAAAACGGCCAGACGATTATATATGCATTCATCGAAAATAAAGGTGCTCTGACAATAACACAAAGTATCATCTCAAACAATAGTAACTCAGCTGGTAACACCAGCTTCGGTGGTGGCATTTTCAACGCTGATACAGGTACAATGATGGTGAGTGACAGCACCTTCGCAGGCAACACATCAAATGGCGATCAAGCGGGCGTGGGTGGAGCTATCGAGAATGAGGGCAAGCTGACGATCGTTAGGAGTACTTTTTCGCATAACACAGCCGTCGGTGGCAGTAGCGATAGCTTCGGTGGAGGAGGCATCTACAACGCTTCGATGGGTACAATGACTGTGAGTGACAGCACCTTCGTAGGCAATTCATCAAGCAGTGCGGATGGTGACGGGGGGGGCATCGCCAATTCGGGTAATCTGACGATCGTTAGGAGTACTTTTTCACAGAACACAGCCGCCGGTGGTAGTAGCGATAGCTTCGGCGGAGGCATCTACAACGCTAAGATAGGTACGGCGACGGTGAGCGACAGCACCTTTTCAGGTAACTCATCAAGTGGTACGAAAGGTCAAGGAGGGGGCATCGACAATTCGGGCAAGCTGACAATCGTTAGGAGTACTTTTTCACAGAACACAGCGGTCAGTACCAGTGGCAACAGCTTCGGTGGAGGTATCCAAAACTATCAGACAGGTACAATGACAGTGAGCGATAGCACCTTCTCCGGTAACTCGTCGAATAGCAGGCAATCTGGCCTGGGTGGAGGTATCGGCAATGATGGCAAGCTGACAGTCGTTGGGAGTACTTTTTCACAGAACACAGCAGTAGGCAGTAAGGGGGGGAGCTTCGGTGGAGGTATTTTTAACGCTGATATAGGCGCGATGATGGTAAGCAGCAGCACCTTTTCCGGTAACTCATTAAGCGGCACGACGCAAAATAAAGGAGGGGGCATCGACAATGAGGGCAAGCTGACGGTCGTTGAAAGCACCTTCTTGCACAACAAGGCAGAAAGCAGCAGTGGGGATAGCTTCGGTGGAGGTATCTGCAACGACCCGGGTGCTAATCAGGTGAGAATAAGCGGCAACATTATTGCTGCGAATACAGCCACTCACGGCCCTGACATTTCAGGAGCGCTGATCTCAGACGGCTATAATCTGCTTACAGACATGGCTGGAACCACTGGATTGGATAAAAAGGTTGATAGGCAAGTGACAACAGCGAGCCTAAAGCTCGATACTACACTTCGTAACAACGGTGGGCCTACGCAAACGCTCGCGTTATTACCAGGGAGTCCAGCCATTGAGACTGTCCCTCTGAATACATGTCATATTACGTTCACTGACGCCTTTGACAATATAGAAACGATTACCACAGATCAGCGTGGCATGAAGCGACCAGATGGATCAAAGCATGCCTGCGATATTGGTGCCTATGAATCCGCCGATGAGGGTTGAGATAATGTTTCTTCCTGTTTTCCCGTCCAGCGCACCGTCACCTCGAAATTCGCCTCGGCGCTGGCTGAGGCAATGACGGCCCCAGCAGCGGTACTCAATTTCACGCCAAAGCTGATCTCGATTTCATCTGGTTTGTTCCCGATATTCCGTAACTTCTCGACAATACTTTTCGTGGCTGGCAAGACATGGTTGAACGCCTCTTCCAGCGTTTCTTTTGCTTTGGCGATGGTATCTCCACGCCCTACTTGAATAGTGCCCTCTTGCTCGGGCTCATCCACTTCGATAAAGATGCTCCCTCCTTCTTCCAGAGGAAACTCAACCAGATGTTTCATATGTGCCTCCCTGCTATTATTTATTGTATATGTCTTTTTGAACTATACAGCAATTGTACTCTATCTTATCTAGAAATATATGAATGTCAAGAGACGAGAGGCCGTAATATATAAATCCTGATATTTGATCGATTCTTGCTACAGAGAGCGGAATTTACATTCTTCTCATGTCCCTCGGGAGATAGGCAAGGGGATAGGCGGGAGTGCTGAGGGCGATGGTAAGTAAATCGAGGGATATTTATGATGTTGATAGCTTAAAGGACCTGTAGAGCCACGCGAGAACCTATGCCACCGCATAGAGTTCTCGCAACATGCTCCGTAGGACTATAGCTGGTGTGGAGCGATCTGTCCGCGAATCGTCACCCATTGTGTCTCAGTGAAAGCATCCATATTCCAATCGCCACCCAGGCGAGCGCCGGTGCCTGAGGCGCTGACACCTCCAAAGGGAGCCACGGCTTCGTCATTGACGGTCTGATCGTTGATGTGCACGAGGCCAGTCGGGATCTGTTCGGCGATCTCAAGACCTTTCATCACATCCTGCGTCAGAATGCCGAGTGAGAGGCCGTATTCGGTGTAGCGGGCCATCTTGATGACTTCTTCTATGCTGGAGAAGCGTACGACTGGCGCAACCGGCCCAAAGATCTCATTGCGGAAGGCGGGCATCTCTGGTGTCACATCGTCGAGCACGGTGGCCTGATAGAAAAGCTGCTCAAAGTTTCCGCCGGCGGCCAGACGCGCTCCGGCATCGATGCTTGAGGTGACGTATCCGTGGATCTTGTCGCGCTGATGCTGGTCGATGATGGGGCCGAGCGCAACCTGCTCTTTATTTGGATCTCCGACGGCCAATCCCCTGGCAACATCTGCCAGTCGCCTGACATACTCGTCGACCAGGCTCTCGTGTACGAGATGACGGCCGGTCGTCATGCAGATCTGCCCCTGATGGAAGAATGAGCCCCAGGCTCCAGCGGAAACGGCGCGATCGAGATCGGCGTCATCCAGGACAATCAGAGCGCTATTGCCGCCAAGCTCCAGATGGACACGTTTCAAATGCTGGGCTGCCAGCTCGCCGACACTGCGACCCGCATTCGTTGAGCCAGTGAAGCTAATCACGCGTACGTGAGGATCGGTCACGAGGGCCGAGCCGATCTCTGCTCCACCGGGCAAGATGTGTAAGAGACCAGCCGGTAAGCCTGCCTGCTCAAACACGCGAGCCAGAGCGACTCCTCCACAGACCGCTGTGCGTGGATCTGGCTTGAGGAGTACCGCATTGCCCAGCGCCAGGGCCGGAGCTACCGATCTAATGGAGAGGATTAGAGGAAAATTAAAGGGGGCGATCACGCCGACAACTCCCACGGGGAGGCGGCGCGCAATGCTCATGCGAGCCTCTGATGAGCGTAGCAGTTGTCCGTACGGACGTGAGGCCAGGGCTGCGGCCTCATTGCATTCGCCAGTGGCGATGAACGTCTCGAAACCAGCCTTGGGACCAATTGATCCAGCTTCGCGCATGATCCATTGATGAATCTCGCTGGCATGTTGCTCCCAGAGCTGTGCGGCGCGCCGTAGCACGCGAGCCCGCTCTTCATATGGAGCGTGAGCCCAATCTTTCTGCGCCTCGGAAGCGATCTCAGCTGCTTTCGCGACATCATCGAGGCCAGCCTGCCCGATCACTCCTAGCGTCTCTCCCGTGGCGGGCTCGGTAACCGCATATTCTCCGCCAGTCGATGTGATCCAGGTGCCATTAAAAATCTTTCCGCTCCAGATTTCTGGGTCCATAAGTATCGTGGAAGTCGTCGTCATTGAAATATCCTTCCTCAAAATGGTAAGCACTCAAAGGAGACTCTTTACGCAGAAAATTAAGTTCACACCCAACGTCATTGTGAGCTTGTATCTCATCATTTACTGCTTCTTATAGTGTACCACTTAGCGATAGATGGTGGTGGATGTGTTAAAACTATCGCATTCAACATCACAGGATAATAATGTCATTTCTATGATATCGATAATTTTCGAAAACAATATCGGACCGGCTTCAGCACCAAAAAATGCTTTATCATAATGTACGTTAAAGATGTGTATCAAAGCATAAATTCATCACCTGAGCAAGCAAATAGCAATAGATACGATCAGGAACGCTTTTATATCTGTCTTTCTTGCCTATCATGAAGCAAATCTTGTTTCTACTTGACAGCAGGAAGCAGTCTGATTACACTTACTTACATCTTGTAGAAATGGATTTCGCATAGTATCGATAATTACTGCTTAGTCAATGGTTATCGCCTTAACGTAGCGTCGTGCCCTTGGGCACGATGTCCCAGTTTCTCGTACGAGCCAACAGGATCTCGGCGAGTCATGCTGGGTGCTTGATCGTACGTCGAGTGGGACATCGTGCCCAAGGGCACGACGCTACGCCAGAGCAATGATTTCTCGGACTGAGTACATGGAGTGTAAGTAAGATGACCAAAAGGCACAAAGTAGGCGAGCGCCCTACTATTGCGCAGATTGCTGAAGCGGCCGGCGTATCGGTGCCCACCGTTTCAAAGGTGTTGAATGGTCGGGAGGATGTGTCCTTGCCTACACGCACTCGTGTGGAGCGTATCATCGAAGAGAGCGGATTTGTACGTCATCGTGCCGTGCGTGCTCAGAGCAAGAATCGCACGGGGATGATCGATATGATTGTGCCTCACCTGGACGATGACTATTTTCTTCCCATCCTGCGCGGTGTAGCGCAAGTATTTTATGAGGCCAGCATGCGTCTGGTACTTACATCAACCCATTACGAGACCGAGCAAGAGCTTCATTGGGTTGATACCCTTACCGAGCGCTCTACCGATGGGATCTTGCTGGTGCTACCTTCTGATGCTGCTCTCAAGCAATTGGCGCATCATAACATCCCCTTTGTCGTCATCCATAACCAGGGCGGACTGTCCTCGACGATCCCTTCCGTGACGACCACCAGCTGGGAGGGTGGTTTCGCCGCCACCACTCATCTGATCGAACTTGGTCATCGGCGTATCGCTTATATCGGCAAGAACGCGAGCTCGATGGATGCGGTCGAGCGTTTATCTGGCTATCGCGGAGCGCTCGGCGTGGCGAACCTGCCCCTTGATCCGCAACTGGAATGCGCAGGACAATTTTCGACTGCCGATGGCTACGCTGCGACCAGGCTCCTGATGGCGCTCGACTGCCCTCCCACGGCAATTTTTGCCGGCAATGATCATCAGGCGATGGGAGCGTATCGTGCCTTATACGAGCTTGGCATTGCTGTGCCACAGGAGATTAGTATCGTTGGCTTCGACAATCTTGCTTATACCGAATTAATGAACCCTCCTTTGACGACCGTGCACGTTCCGCGTCTGGAACTGGGACGTGTCGCGGCTACCATGCTGTTGCGCCTGGTGAATAAGGAGCCGTTGGATGCGCCGTTAATGATGTTGCCCGGACATTTGCTGGTGCGAGAATCATGCGCTCCCTTATTCCCATGACCAGTGTCGAGCGAAGCGCAGACACCGTAGCGTTGCGCCCTCGGGCGCAATGTCCCACTCGACATACGAAACAGCCAACCAACGCATCTCACAGGGATACTTCTTGCATGGACAACCATAGAAATGTATGGTATGGTTTTCTCAACTTGATGTTTATGGGTATTAGAAAGGTTGTTATATGCCTGAAGATCTTAGTTCACAAATCAGCCAGCTACAGAACGATCTGGAGGGCGGTAACACCTCTGCTCTGGCATCTTTCTGGCAGTCGGTAAGCGAGCAAGGGGCTCCTCTGATTGAGACGATTCCCGATGATGAAAGCCATGTGTTGGTGACCTTTCTCTGGCGCGGCAATGATGAGACTCAGAACGTGGTCATCTTTGGAGGTCTGTCGCATCTTGAGAGCATTGAGCATCATCAAATGACGCGCCTCCTGGAGACGGATCTCTGGTATAAAACGTATAAAGTCTGGTCAGACGTGCGTACGACCTATCAGCTTTCGCTCAATGATTCATTGATCCCCCTCGATCAAGATCCTGATGTCGATGCGCGTATCCGGAGTTTTCAGGCTGATCCCTTGAATCCGCGACAATTTATTTATATTAAAGATGAGGAAGATCCTGAGAGCCACGAAACGATTATTTCTGTGCTTGAACTGCCCGATGCGGTCTCTCAGCCCTGGATAGAGAAGCGGGAAGACGTGCCACATGGTCAGGTAGAGATGCATCGTTTTCGTAGTAATATCCTGAACAACGAGCGCCGTGTCTTTGTCTACACGCCGCCGGACTATTCACGTGAGCATGAGCCGTATGCCCTGATGGTGGTCTTTGATGGCTCGGCCTATATCGATTATGTCCCCACGCCCACTATCATCGATAATCTGTTAAGCGAAGGCAAGCTGCCTCCATTGGTGGTGGTGATGCCTGATAGCTTGAGTCGGGAGACGCGTAGCCACGAGCTGCCTTGTTACCCCCCGCATGTGGACTATTTGACGCAAGAGCTGCTCCCCTGGGCGCGTGAACACTATCACATCACCAGCGATCCCGCCCGGACGATCGTGGCCGGATCGAGCTATGGCGGACTGGCTGCTGCTTTTGCTGCTTTCAAGGCTCCTGATGTCTTCGGCAACGTGCTCTCGCAGTCTGGCTCCTTCTGGTGGGGCAAGGAGCATCCTGATGATCCAGGATCTGAATGGCTGACTCGCCAGTTTACGCAGAGCGAGAAACTTCCGCTGCGTCTGTACCTGGATGTGGGTCTGTTGGAACGCTCCTCAACTCCTGATCATGACATGGTGGGCACCAATCGACGCTTGCGCGATGTGTTACGCAAAAAAGGCTATGCAGTCAGCTACAGCGAGTTCGCTGGTGGTCATGACTATATCTGCTGGCGCGGCACATTGTCAGATGGATTACAGGCTCTCACAGGGTCCTGGTCATCTTAATCAGTTGTATCGACGTTGCTTGATGTGGCGTGCTGTGCTTTGGTGGCACGATGATTTTTCACCACTTCGTCGCGGATACTTTGAAAGAGATGATAGACAAATTCGGGATTCAGTCCATGAGCTTGTGCCGCTTGTCGGTAGCTGGTAGATTGTTCCCGCTCGCGCACGCTATCGACGGCGGATAAATGTTGCTGTGCTTTATAGTCTCCTACTTTGTTGGTGAGATCAAAGCGTCTGGCGAGTATAGCGATGAGCTCTCTGTCAACGCTGTCGATCTGCTGACGTAGCTCCGTGAGATTGGGATGGTCCATAGCGAAATCTTACCTTGTCTTTTTTGTGTGTACTATAGCATATCCAGACAAATCGGTGTAGCATGTCTCCGTTGTAAAATTTTCTGAGGAGAAAAAAGTCCATGAGTGATAATCAATCGATTCGGCTGACCGAACTTGCTGATTGCGCAGGCTGTGCCGCTAAAATTGGAGCTGATCTGCTGGCCGAGGTGCTGCGTCCGTTGCGACAGCGCAACGCGCCACCTCAACTACTGATCGGCTTGGGAGCTATTGATGATGCCGCTGTCTATCAGGTCAATGCTCACCAGGCGATCATCAGTACCGCCGATTTCTTTCCGCCAGTCGTGGATGATCCCTATACCTTTGGTGCCATCGCGGCGACCAACGCCGTGAGCGATATTTATGCGATGGGTGGGCAGGTCCTGATGGCGATTAATCTGGTGGCCTGGCCCGAAGATCTGCCGTCCAGTGTACTCAGTGAGGTGTTACGCGGCGGTATGGATGTGGTTGAGAAGACCGGTAGTGTGATCGCTGGCGGACACTCGATCTCCGATCGTGAGCCAAAGTATGGTCTGGCTGTGACTGGGATGGCTCATCCCGACCATCTGCTCACCAAGGGAGGCGCTCGACCGGGCGATCTGCTCATCCTGAGCAAGCCGCTGGGGACAGGCCTGATTACGACCGCTCAGAAGCGTGGCAAAGTTCATCCCGATGATATGGCGGCGGCGGTTACATCTATGACGACGCTCAACCGTCGCGCCAGCGAACTGCTTGTCGAGGCCGGAAACGCGGTCCATGCCGTGACGGATGTGACCGGATTTAGTTTGCTGGGACATGCCTGGGAGATGGCAGCACAAAGTCTGACCAATATGCGCTTTGACTACGCTTCTTTGCCGCTGTTGCCCAACGTCCGTCACTACGCTGAGGAGGGATGTATCCCCGGCGGGACGGCTCGCAATCGGCGCTCCGTCATCGCTCACGTACGGATCAATGAGCAGCTGAGCGAGCTGGATCATGCCATCCTCTTTGATCCGCAGACATCCGGTGGACTCCTTGCCGCGATTGATCCCATCCTCTGGCCAACCCTGGTTGAGCAGTCTGAAGTTCCATTTGTGCTTATTGGGGAGGTGACCGCAGGCGTTGATACGCAGCAGCAGGTTGAGCTCACAGTCCTCTAATGCCATCCAGTGCTCTGGAGCAGTAAAATCCTCGCATATCCTTATCCTTATCCTTATGACAAAGGGATGCGAGGATTCTGCTTGCTAGGGGATTAAATCGCCTATTTTTTCGATCAGGACAGAAGCGTTTTCATTGGTTTGTGTCCCACCGGCCAGTGTTTGTAGCGTCACGGCTGAGGCCGAGCTATGATTTCTAATCGTGACGATATCTCCTGGCAGGAGGGTAACGATAGCCTGGCCGTTGTTTGGTTGAGTACCAGCGGCTGATCCATAGATGGATTCTGGTAATACTGCACCATTAACGGAGATTGCAAATTGATTTGGTTCAACCCCCGAGACAGAGAATCTAATCAGATACTCGCCTGCGTTGGTGATCACTATCTGAGAGGTTCCCCCTGTATGTGTAATGCCACCGGTTACATTGCCATTTATGTTGAACGTAATATCTCCTTCTATCGCGACAACCTGGGCGGCTTCGTTGTAGATATATCCGAACTGATCCAGGCCCTGTGAGGGACCTTGTAGACCGGTAGCTCCTTGAAAGCCGCTATTGCCAACGATACCAACATTTCCCGCAGCACCAGGCGCTCCTTGAGGCCCGGTTGGGCCAGTGGCTCCCATGTTTCCCATGGGACCTTGAGGGCCGGTGGCTCCGGTTGGGCCGATCGGGCCTTGAGCGCCTGTAGCTCCGGTTGGGCCAATGGGGCCTTGAGCGCCTGTAGGTCCCACTGTTCCCGTGCCGGTGGCGGGAAATCCCTGTGGACCTCTGGGACCAGTGATACCAATCGGTCCCACCGGTCCGGTAGGGCCTTGTGGCCCGGGGATAAAGATTGGTCCTATCGGTCGGGGTGCATATGTGTCAGATTGACAGTATATTCTGTGGCAACTATGTATACTCACGTGCTCAAATACATGTGCTTGAGCACTGGTTGTAAAGCAACAACTGAGTAACAAAAAGCAAGTTGCTACAAAAGCACTGAACTTAATCCATTTCATCATGAGGATGAACGCTCCAATCACCTACTAAAAACAACAACTGGATCTAGAGATATATTTGTCTACTATTTTCTGTGACTGCTCATCATGCAAGTATTTTTAGACTTGTATGATGAGCAATGCATCGTCATGTTTCATTTGTGTCTTGCAAGGGAGAGCGAAATCCTCGCATCCTGGGCTGGTATGAGAACGCTATGCGAGGATTTCAGAGCTTTATGTGAGTGTCGGGCTTATTTTTTCAATCACGATGGAAGCATTCACATTTGTTTGTGTTCCACCGGCTAGCGTTTGCAGTGTGATGGCCGTTGCCGAGGTATGATTTCTCAGGGTGATGACGTCTCCAACTGTCAGGTTGATAATCACCTGACCATTGTTTTGTTGATTGGCCGTGCCTGATCCGTAGAGTGATCCTATAATCGCAGCGCCATTGAGAAACAATTGAAATTGATTAGCACCCGTCGCTGAGACAGAGTAGTTGATTTGATATAAACCTCCACTGGTAACCACTATCTGAGAGGTGCCAGCAGTATGGGTCAGCCCGGTGGTGAGGATGCCATTGTTGTCAAAGGTAACATCTCCCTCTATGGCCACCGCCTGAGCTCCGACGTTGTAGACGTAGCCAAATTGATCTAATGCACTGGCGGGGCCAGCTGCACCAGTAGGACCAATCGGGCCAGTAGGGCCGGTGGCTCCCTGTGCGCCAGCGGCGCCAGCGAGTCCATTTGGTCCGGTGAAACCGGTGTTTCCGGCAATACCCGGGATACCTTGTGGACCAGCGGCGCCAGTGAGGCCGATGGGACCTTGTGGACCTGTGGCGCCAGTGAGGCCGATGGGACCTTGTGGACCTGTTGGTCCTGCAATACCATTGCTTGTGCCGGGAACTCCCCGTGGCCCGGGAAGGCCCATAGGACCTTGCGGACCTTGCGGACCTTGCTGTCCGACTATGATGATGGGTCTATGTGGTTCGGGCTTGTGATGTGTGTCAGATGGACAGGTATGTATGCCGTGGCAGTCATGAACACTTCCGTGTTCAAATACATGGGCTTGAGCGCCGGTTGTAAAGACACAACCCAGCAGTAGAAAACAAGTCGCTAAAAAAGTACTGACTTTAATCCATTTCATCATAAGGATGAACGCTCCAATCACCTACTAAAAACAACAACTGGATCTAGAGGTACATTTCATCTGTGTACAGACATATTTATGCTCTATTTCCCATATATCTCTATTCGGCAAGATTTTTTATATCTTTAATTGAATAATCTATAAATCAAAGAATTTGATTTAATAAATGCAAAATGATGCTCCTGATCAGGTCGGATATCATACACTATAGATCTGAATGAGTTCTCAATTGATGAATGGATTGCTGGTCATGGAAGGTTCAGAGGTTGAAGCCTATCTTGATGAATTTGGCTCAGAGTTGATACGTCGTGGTTTTACTGATCCAATCGATATTCTGGTCGTGGGAGGGACCTATATGGTAATGAAACTATCCAATCGTCCCGCCACCGAGGATATCGATTTTATGTTCCTGGGCGATACGCTCGATCTGACGAAACTCCCTCTGACGCGGCAGGAGCGTGAGTTTCGTGCGGCGATCAAAGCGGTCGCCAGACGCAAAAATCTCAAGCAGTCGTGGCTGAACGATGATGCAGGACCCTTTGTCCGGGAGTATGTGAGCGAGCCGGTGCGCACGTATTGGAAATCATTTGGTCCTCTCAACGTCTACTTTACAGATAATGAAACTATGCTCGTCTATAAACTTATGGGCTTTAGTCCCAAACAGAAACCCGATGTGTATGCTCTGGCACAGGAATTGCAGGTTTCAACCTATGCAGAAGTAAAAGCGATTGTTGATCGACTTGTGCCGGAGCAGACGCAGGCAGAATTTGGTGTCGACGAGACGATAGAAGATCTGTTCGAGTGAGGCCGGATGAGCTCAAATAGAGGCCTCGACTGGCTATAGTTGTCATGTTCGATGATTCTCTATGGTATACTTTGAGTGTAAGATAATGTTTAGAAGGGAGGTACGTTTAGCAATTATGACTACAGCCGTTGCCACTAGAATGCAAACATTGGCATTGAGTTATGCCGAAATTGAGGCCCATGTTCCAGGATATCCATGGGTACCATTAGGGAATTTTATGCTCGACTTCTTCCGCAATTTTCCAGAGCAGCGTGCGGAACTGTTAGCCGATCCGATCCGGGAGCACTCATATGGACTCGCCTATCATTGGAATGATGAAGCGCTGGAGTCCTATCAGTGGGCTGTTTTTTGTGCCGCCAGCGCTGAGTATCTCTCCCACCGCTACGGATTAGCCTGCCCCGCATGGGCCTATGATCCCGCTTATGCTCGCCTGCCAGAGCCGTGGTATTTTGCACCCATGGCCTATAAAAAAGAGTCGGTCCGCCTGCGAGCCGAGCGCACCACGCCCGCCGAATTCGCGCAACGCAACATTTATTGCGGCGATAAGGTCTACGTTGATAAATACGCTGAAGCCCAAAAGCTTCAGGCTGTACGCTAACCATACGATGCTTGTCCTACTTTTTCCAAATGATTGACCCTTTGCACCAGCCATAAAGCCAACCAACGTCGTGCTCTGTCAAAGGTCATCGCGACGTGCCAGGCGTACACGTCAGCCAACGTAGCGCCGTGGTCTTGTGCCCGGCGACCAGTTCACGTACGAAAACGTCCAATATCAGGCTCTGTATACACAATTGCCTGTCATTTTGGACAAGAAGAACAGGCAGAAAGATCGTGCGATGAAGATATTTCTCTTCTTTCGACATTGAGCAACAAAATTGAACGTTACGTACGTCACGAGTCCGCCGGGCACAAGACCACGGCGCTACGCCGGTGAGCGTCTCACCCCATTGGGATGCGCGTCTCCAATGCGACATTGGTGCGATGATCGAAGCACCGAGAGCGAAGGGATATTTTCCCCTGCTCTTGACAAGCTGAGAGTTTAGTGCTAAACTGTCAGCATAGACGAAACGAGATGAAAGGATTATTGATAGGTGCTTCGATCATCGGTATTAGCGTGGCTCCGGCTGGCGCGCGTGTTCCAGAAAATCGATCGGGTCTCGGAGATGCACATGCGCTCATTGGGGCTGACGATGGCTCAGTTTGATATTCTCGCTCAGGTGGGCTCTGCTCATGGCATTACTCAGCAAGAGCTGGCGGATCGTCTTCTGGTGACCAAAGGGAACATTTCCCAGCTGATCGATCGGATGGAGAAACTTGGCCTGCTCAAGCGTTTCCAGGAGAAGCGTAGCAATAGTCTTAGCCTGACAGCAAAAGGCCAGGAACTCTATGCGCATGCAGTACCTTCTCAAGAAGATCTGGTAGCGAAACAGTTTGCGGCTCTCTCCTCGACAGAGGTGCATGATCTGCTCCACCTATTGCGGAAACTGGACCGTGCTCTTGTTTAATGTTTTTTTTGCGTTCATGGTTTAGTGCTAAACTGAAGTTATAGAGAGATCGATAGCAGTATGCTACTCACAAGGAGAAAAGTCTGATGGAATTAAATGGATTGCATCATATTAGTGCCATTACCGGCAACGCGTCATTAAATGTCGCCTTTTACACGCAGGTACTTGGCTTACATCTGGTCAAAAAAACGGTGAACCAGGATGACGTTTCGGCCTATCATCTGTTTTATGGCGATGATATTGGACATGCCGGTACCGAATTGACGTTCTTTGACTGGCCACAGGCTGGTCCCAATCGCCCTGGAGTAGGTACCATCTCTGCGATTCTGCTTGGCGTCACCGGTCGTGCCGCCCTTGATTGGTGGGCTCAGCGCCTGGATACATTTAAGATCGTCAATGAAGGCGTCAAAGTGCGTGGCAAAAACGAGACTGCTTATCTGGCCTTTGTTGATCCAGAGGGACAGCATATCGAGCTGGTCGATGATGAGGGAAAACTGGGTGGTCAGCCCTGGAAGGGGAGTCCCGTGCCAGCCGAGATGCGCATTCGCGGCCTGTATGGCGTCAGAATTATGGAGCGCGATCTAACCGCGACCGCTCGCTTGCTCACCGGAACGATGGGTTTCCAGCAAACAGATAGCTATCAATCGGAGCAGCAGAGCACCATCGTCGTCTTTGAAGTTGGCCCTGGCGGTCCTGGCAAGCAGGTACAGGTTGATCTGCGCCCCGACATGCACTTTGGCAGCCCGGCAATTGGAGGAGTCCATCACGTCTCGTTCCGTACTCCCGATCAGGAGGAGCACGAGCGCTGGAGAGAGAAGCTCCAGAAAGTCGTGCGCAATATCACGCCTGTGATCGAGCGCTACTACTTCAAAGCCATCTACTTCCGAGAGCCCGGCGGAGTCCTCTTCGAGATCTCTACCGATGGCCCCGGCTTTACGACGGACGAAGATCCAGAGCATCTGGGCGAACTGCTGGCACTGCCTCCATTCCTGGAGCCACGTCGAGTTCAGATCGAGGAGAACTTACAACCGATTCAGCCCTTGCAATTTGAGGCTGTCACGAAGTAAGCGAGCGATTGCTATCATCCGGGAGTCAGACATGGAACGTGTTTGGCTCCCGGATTTTTTTGCATGCTGCCCTCGATTGGCTCCAATGGGCTTCACGGGTGCTCTCATCCGGTTGTTACTCTGGAAATTGTGCTACAACGATTTTCCCGATCATATTCCCTTTTTCCACGCTGGCGTGAGCCCGCCTTAGATTTTCGGCCGTAATCGGCGAGAGCACCTCGGTGAGTGTGCTCTGGATCTGTCCGGCATCGACCAGCTCGGCTACATGCTCAAGTACATTGTGCTGCTCGATCATATCGGCTGTCTGATGCATGGAGCGTGTAAACATGAGCTCCCAACTAACCGTCACGCTTTTGTTTGATAATGTGCCGGAGTTGGTCGGATTGTTAACCCCTACGATCAAACAAATCTTCCCTTGCGGAGACACCGTTTTGAGCATATCCTCCCAATGGCGTGTGCCCTCGTTCAGGCAGAAAATGTAGTTGACCGTTGGATAACCAAGTTGCTCGAGCTGAGGCGCAAAAGGTTTGTGATGATCGATCGTTTCATCGGTGCCATGCTCTTTAGCCCATCGAATCGTTTCGGGGCGCGAGGCGGTGCCAATCACGGTCAGTCCAGCCCGGTGAGCCAGTTGCGTGGCTATAGAACCTACTCCGCCGGCTGCGCCGATGATCAAGATGCTTTTTCCCTGATTATCCTCGGGGCGTGGCGAGATCGTGAGCCGATCAAAGAGAGCTTCCCAGGCTGTGAGCGTGGTGAGTGGTAATGCAGCGGCGTGCGCAAAATCCAGGCTTGCCGGCTTGTGTCCGACGATGCGCTCGTCGATAAGCTGGAACTCGCTATTAGAACCTGGACGCGTGATATCTCCCGCATAATAGACTTCATCGCCCGGCTTGAAGAGCGTGCTGTCGGGACCAACCTGCTCGACGATTCCCGATGCATCCCAGCCCAACACACGTGCTTCCGTTTCTGCTTGCCCATTTGCTCGCGTCTTCACATCAACTGGATTGACCGAAATTGCTTTGACCTGCACAAGAAGATCGCGCCCAGCGGGAACTGGTTTTGGTAACTCTATATCAATCAGGCTTTCTGGATCGCTGATGGGTAAGTGGCTATATAATCCTATGGCTTTCATGGTGTTTTTTCTCCTCTAGTATGAATGACGAATCCTATGTATAAAAAGTATACCAGTCAGGTGCTTGTTCGTTAAGTACGCACAAATTTGTGATATAGTATCAAAAAATATACTGTTGGAGGCTTTTGATGAAGAAACGTGACGCTGATTTTGCTTATGGTTGTTCGGTAGAGGCTGTACTTGATGTGATTGGGGGGAAGTGGAAGGGAGTTATTTTATTTCATCTACTCAGTGCAACACTACGTTTTAATGAAATACGCCGCTTGCTTCCCAATGTGACACAGCGCATGCTCACATTGCAACTGCGCGAACTGGAGGCTGATGGCGTGATCCATCGTGAGATTTATCGCGAAGTGCCGCCGCGCGTTGAATACTCATTGACACCTTTCGGTCGCAGCCTGGAGCCGATACTTCTCTTGATGCGCGACTGGGGAGATCAACATAAGCAGACATTGCTGGCTGGAAAGCTCTCTGCGACGGAGCGAGAACTTGTGGAAAGGAGTGTATGATCATGATGGTTGTGCGTCCGACGGCGTATGAGGATGTCAACGCTATTTTGAAGCTGATGAATGAGTCTTTGCAGGCTATTCTCGGTGCCCAAATGATCGGCTTCTATCTCTATGGATCGCTGGCTCTGGGCGATTTTGATCCCGCCTCCAGCGATGTGGATTTTCTGATTGTGACCTCCGACGATCTATCGCCAGAGATCATTGAGCGACTGCGCGCTATGCATGCATCGATTGCGGCGAGCGGCCTTGTATATGCTCAAAAGATTGAAGGCTCGTATATCCCGACGCGAGCGCTGCGACGCTACGATCCCGCCGATGCATCTCATCCGAGCATCGGTATTGACTGGCCCTTTCACGTGGCGGGACATGGGATCAATTGGGTGCTTGAGCGTGAGATTGTCCGTGAGCATGGTGTGGTTGTGCTGGGACCATCCCCTCGGACACTGATTGATCCTGTGTCATCCGCTGAGATGCGCACGGCCGTATGTATCCAACTCAGGGACTTCTGGTCGGCTCAGCTCGATGGACCCGCATGGCTGCGTCCACGCGATTATCAAGCCTTTGCCACGCTTACCCTCTGTCGAGCGCTGTATACGTTGCATCGGGGGACATTGTGCTCGAAGCCGCAAGCGGCTATCTGGGCACAGCAGATGTATCCTCAGTGGCACGTCGTGATCGAGAGAGCATTGCAGTGGCGCTCCGAGCACGAAATCGATGACCTGACGACGACGATGCGTTTCTTGCGTGAAGCATTGATGCAAGCCCAGGCAATGTGCTCCTGATCGTGCTTGTTATGCTACCGTGAGGGGAACCACAAGTGCTTGTGTGAGATGTTGTAAATCGGATGGGTTTAATTCTATTTCTACTCCTACCTCACCTGCTCCAATGAGAATGGTAGGAAGAAAGATTACATTTTCGTCTAAATACATTGCCAGTGGTGCCCCCAGGCCCATGGGAAGTCCCAGGCCCAGAGGAGAGACTCCCTGGGGTGGATAGCCTGTGATATCCCCAATTTCTTCCGCCGTTGCCAGGCGAACGCGTGTGGCCTGCATAAGCGTAGCCAGGTGGGTGAGATTTATTTTGCGGTTAATCGAACAAATTACCATGCTATAGGTTTCTTGTGGCTCCGCGCAGAATAAAACCGACTTTGTGATACGCTCAAGTGGATAATTAAGGGCGTTGGCGAACTCCTGGAGATTATGAATCGGTACTGGCATGGTTGCATGGTCCCAGATGCGATATGAAGCTGAGGATGTGCTTAAAATGGTATTTACTTTGGGATGCATGAAGAGACTTACCTTCCTTTGCTTGCCTGTCAACTTTGTGTTGTGCTTGCTTGAGATTATGGTTCGGGACATGACAAGTGCTCTAAAAGTATAACATAAATCATGGAATGCTTACTTAGACGATAAGATCTTTGTTGACCAGGGCAACTCTGTTATTTTCTCTTTTTAACGAGTTTTTGGGATTCGCAAAATGTGAAATCCTACAGCTTCCGGCTTGTCGATAAGAAGAGCTATTTTCCATTGCTGCGCTTAAAATAGGCTATACTCTGAGAGATAACTGTTCAGGCCTCTCAATTGATGGGGTGAGACGAATTGATATATGCCTATCATTGATTGGCTCCAGGGCACACGTAGGATGCGACAGGTTATCACGACGCAAGGTTGGTCTGTGCTTGATGTATGTGTTTGTTGCGATGAGGAGAACCCTGATGTCGAAAACCGTTGCAAGGTCTGTTCTCAAGCTTGTTTCTGTCTGCATCTGCCTGGGGATTATAGCCATGACCGTGGCTGACTTGAAGTATGTTTCTATTGTCCATAGTACGGCGGCCAGTGAGTATCAGCCGGGCACGGGGAACGTGTATTGGCCCTCGGGACAAGCTCTTCCGACGTTTGCCCAGCCGCGCTTATTAGATGTGGCTGTTTTGGCGCATACCACTGGCGATGTCAATGTGCTGTTCTCCACGCTCCAGGGGATTGTCAATCGTGTGCGACCGCAGATTTATCTGGTAGAAAAGCATCAGCAGGTGAGCGAGGATGCGAACTGGTTACCAGATCTGAAGGTCCCTTACGTGATGCATAATAATCCCTGGGAAGTGCTGCAAAAGTATCGTCAGGCGATCAAAGGCATGATTGTCTACGATCCTCAGTTGATGGACACGATTAATGTGGCGACGACGATGGCTGGCCTCTATGATGGGGTGGTGGTCAGTCCTGCTCTGGCGCAGAAGTTGCTGGCGGCACCCTATCATCTATCGATTATTCAGGATCTACGGGGGAGATTTGCGACCAATCTGGCAGCTAATCTCTGGCAATTTCAGTACCTCTGGCCCTCCACCACGCATCGTATGCTGATCGGATTATCTCCCGGCACGGATTATAAGTATTCTTGTACGCAATGTGATCCCTCCGGATTTTTACGTGACTATGCCGTCGCCAATCGTGCGATGGTTTTCTGGCTGCCCGTCCTGCCCGCTGATACTGGAGCGCTCTTCCGACGCGTCCTTGCCTCTGTCTCGCCCGGCACGCCCTATCTGGGATGGTATGATAGCGAGTTTGTGGGTGTTCGTCTGGCCTCTACCTATGGAGTCTACACGCTGGCGGCAGACTTCCTCTCGAATCTGACGGTCTTTTCTGGCGTACGTTCCTCGACATTTGGCATCCAAACGCTGGCGGCGCCACCGCTGCGTAACAAGATCTATCTCACCCTGACCGTGAGCGAAGGTGATAATCTCCAATACATTCAGAACGGCATGCGTGCGTTGTGGAATAATCCTGGACGTGGAAAGATTCCTCTCAACTGGACCATCAGTCCTCTGCTCGTGGATGCCGCTCCCGCCATGCTCCAGTACTATCAGCAGACGGCTTCCCATAACGATTTACTGGTGTCTGGACCCTCTGGTGCAGGCTATTGTTATCCCTCTGGCTGGCCTGCCGATCATCTGAGTACCTTTTTGCAGCACTCCAATACCTACCTGATGCGTGCCGATCTCCATATTGTGATGGATCTGGAGGATGGTCCGAGGATGCCGGCTGTGGTCGAGCGAAATTATAGCGCACAGCCGCAGATGCAAGGGGTGCTCTTTAGCTGGTGGAGGGCGCGTAGTGTCACACAGATAGGTGATGGACGTATCCCCATCTCTTCTCAGTTGTCTGCTAGCTCAAGGGTGGGACTTTTGAAAACTATTCGCGCTAATGCTGCCCACTGGAATGGCCATGCTCCGCTCTTCATTTCTGCCCTTGCCATCGCCTGGGACCTGACACCGGCAGATCTGGTGTACGTTGTCAGTCATCTTGGTCCACAGTTCTCGGTGGTGCGTGGTGATCAATACTTCCAGCTGATGCGTCAGGCATACAGACTCCCCACTGTTTAGCATCCTTTATGAAACCTGCTCCTGGTGGAGCGTTGCGTGACGCTGCTTCAGGTCGTTGTCTGGAACGTTGCATGGGTATTATGAAAGAGTACGGTATTGTTCCCTACGTGTACGAGCATGTCGGGATAATGATTATGATTGGTGTCGACAAATTGTAAGGTGACAGGGATCAGGTCAGCATCGTGTCCGAAGAGTTGTGGGCCAAGATAGATGCGTGCATGTGTGGCATCATTGCCCGGAAATTCGATGATCTCGATGCGTCCCTGGTCGTTGCAGGCGATGAAATGACTGGCTTGATGCGTCGCCTGTTCATGTCCCACGAAGGCATCGACTTGAAACGTACGTGGCATCCCATAGCGCCAGGTATCGAACGTCGTATTGGCCCAGCCCAGCGTCGCCTGACCGAGCATGAGCAGGAGTACCATCAAGCACATCCCTATCCCCACGAGGGTGGCGAGCGCAGTCGATGAATTTGGCGTGCGGAGGAGCCATTTTTTTGCCAACTCAAGCAGGTTCGCTCCTACCTGTTTGCGGGGTAATTGTTGCGAGACGCGTTGCCAGGGGGGCACGTCCAGCGTGGTGGATGGTGTGATGGGACGATAGCGCAGGGTGCTACGTGGTGTGATGCTTGTTCCTGATGACATCATATCAATTCACCTTCATAGATTTCAATCGTATGGAAACCCCTGCATTCGTGCTGCGGGTTTCTGACTTGACTGTAGAGCAGCGTGTCACACGTTGTGTTCCCCGATTGTTTTAAAAATAAAGCCTGATCACATGTGACAAACGTATTGAAATACACGCAATTACTTATGAAAAGTGTAACCGATATGTAGGGCTTTTGACTACTGCTTTATCCACCAATGAGGGCACAATTTTGTGGATTGAGTGTGCAAAATCTTTCATTTCGTGTGGATAACCCTGCTGTGACGGTGGATATGTTCTTACTGATCTCCAGACGATCCTCCTCCGATGCACTGCCTGCCTCTGCCTACTCATCCTCCGATAATGTTTTCCCTTCAGGATTTGCCTGTCCGGTAATCTTGTGAACATTCCTGGCTACTTGCCACTTTCCTCAGTATTATATGACAATAAATCATTCTTTATGTGTATGTATCTTACTGTGTATATAGATTTTTTATATATGTAAGCATTGTTTATTGATAATAGTGATTATGTAATACTTTTATAATGGAAGTAGGCGTATCATCGCATAGTAATGGAAGAAAAGAGCATAATCAATACAGTGTGTTTTTAGCAAGAGGGCATTCTCCGATGCGGTGGGTTGATAGGGAATCATGGTTTGAAAATGGAGATGTAAGTACAAAAAATGCTGCATAATTGATTATCTCCTATGGCATAAATTTGCTGAGAGGTACCATTGAAAAGAGCATTGAAGTCAAGATGGCAACACATAGATGCCATAAAAACAGTTATACTCCTTGTTGTGCTTATGCTATTTATGAGCTTGAATAGCTTCTCACATGCTTTGGCAATGCCGCAAAAAACGTATCGCAGTTATGCTAGAATACCGGGTATTATTGCCCCATTGCTACAGCATCACGCAGCTATTAGTAGGACAGCGGCAAGTAAAGTTCTCCAGCTCTCGATTGATCTGAAACCCCGTAATCAGGGTATGCTGGATACACTACTTTTAGCGCAATCTGATCCTCATTCACCACTGTATCATCATTACCTGACGTCAGATCAGTTCAAGGCACAATTTGGACAAACTGCAGAGCAGGTGGCGAAAGTAATGAGCTACTTAAAAGGTCAAAATCTTGATGTGACATATATTGCGCCCAATAACCTGTTACTGAAAGCCACGGGGACAGTGAGGGTAGCCGAGAGAGCTTTTTTGGTGAACTTGAATAACTATTCGCTGGATGGCCGCGTGGTTTTTTCTCCCTCGCTTAATCCAGCCGTGCCAGATACTATTACTCCGCTGATCCAAAATATTACCGGTCTGGATAACGTCTCTATCTATCAGCCGCACGCACTGGCTGCTTCACAGAGAAAGCAGCTTCATCATGCCGGCCCTAATGGAGGCTACACACCCAGCGAGTTGCGTACCGCTTATAATGTGAATCCCTTAATCAACGTCGGAGCCACTGGTGCCGGACAAACGGTCGCCATTTTTGAGCTGGATGGCTATAATCCATCCGATATTAATACCTATCTGAGCAAATATAATCTTGGGCCGAGCAAGTATTCCAATGTTTTGCTGGATGGCGCCACGAATACGCCGGGGAGCGGGGCTGTCGAAGTCACATTGGACATGGAGATTGTCTCCGCGCTGGCTCCCAATGCTGCCCAGAAAATCTATATTGGGCCAAATTCGACAACCGGGGTGAATGATCTTTACAGTCGCATCGTTACCGATAATGTGGCGAAAGTAGTCAGCATAAGTTGGGGGCAATGTGAAGCGGCCTCTGGTAGCGCTGAAATGAACGCTCTCAATAACATTTTTCGGCAAGGGGCGGCTCAAGGGCAATCGTTTTTTGCGGCCAGTGGTGATTCAGGAGCCTATGATTGTAACGATGGTAGCCTCTCTGTCGACACGCCAGCAAATGAACCCTATGTTGTAGGTGTTGGTGGCACCAATCTGGTGGCTGGATCTGGCGGTACCTATACAAGTGAATCTGCCTGGTCTGCTACCAATAATGGACAAAGATCTGGTGGAGGTGGAGGGATCAGTAACTTTTTCACACGACCTGCGTATCAGAGTGGCACGAATCTGACATCTGCTAAACGCATGGTTCCTGATATCTCCGCGAATGCCGATCCTGCGTCAGGATATTCGATCTATTGTAGTGGCAACACTGATTACTGTACTGGCTGGGGCGTGATTGGTGGGACAAGTGCGGCGGCACCTCTCTGGGCCGGCATTGCCGCGGACCTCAATCAATACTTATTAGCTCAAAACAAGTTACCTTTAGGAAATGTTAATACGACTCTCTACACCCTTTATAACACACCTCAGGTGTATGCTCCGTATCATGATGTCACTACTGGTCAGAATCTCTATTATCAGGCAAAAGCAGGCTACGATCTGGCCACGGGTATTGGGACACCTGACGCCTGGAATATTGCACGCGATCTGCTTGGCAGCACCAGCGTCACATCAACGCCAGTACCGACCTCGCCGGTGCCGACTCCTATTCCCGTTGCTCCTCCGACGCCGGGTAGTTTCATGACGCAGTTGTTACAGAATCCAGGCTTCGAGAGCGGCAACCTCGGCTGGGGACAACGTTCCGGGAGAGGAAATAGCCTGATTGATCAGACGAATCCTCATTCTGGAGCTTACAGTGGACATCTCTGTGGTTATGCAAATTGTAATGATGAGCTCTATCAGGTCGTCAAATTGCCGAGCGTGGTCAAAAAAGTGACATTGAGTTATTGGGTCTATGTGGCGAACCGCAACACATCTACGACCTGTACGAGTAATCTCTATGTTATCTTGTATACCCAGGCAGGAAGGCCAATCGCACTCGTACAAAATCTGTGCAACACAGACGTCCATGGCTGGACTCAATACAGCGTCGATCTAAGCACTCTGCTGGCTGGACAGGCCGGTCAGACGCTCCAATTATACTTTGATGGTCGTTCGATGAATCCAGCGCCAACATCCTTTTACCTGGATGATCTCGCATTTAACGTATCGAATACCCCATAACATCGTATAAGACGCTCAAGGATGCTGGCGTACGATGTACAGAAACGTCGTACGCCAGCGTTTGATGTTACATCGGACGTCCGGATTCAAAGACCTTGATCCATGCTTCAAAATTTTGGGCGATCTGTTCAGCGGCCTCGTCTTTGGTAGCGCGTTTGGCCTCGAAGTCCACGACGGCATCCCAGAAGCTGGTCCGGCCGACGGCGAAGCCAATGAAGCCTGGGACGGCGGCTGCCGTCTTGAGCCAGTTGATCACATGATCTTTTTCGGCTCCGCGTCCCAGGACAATGATACCGACGGTATCGCGTCCATCGCGGCGAGCCACCTGGACAATCTTCTCGCAATCCTCATGGCGATCGAGCCCTTCAATCTTCCAGACATCAGGTTCGATGCCAGCATCCTGGAGCTCCTGAATGGCGCGTACCATCAGCCCGGGGCGGATCTGGAGATCGTAGGCATTTTTGTCCTGACCAACTTGATCGAGCTGAGATGGCTCCGCAGGCACAAGCAGCTCAAACATAAAGAGTCGTTTCTCCTGGCGCAGATAATCAGATAGGCGTTTGAGCCGTTGAGCCTGGCGCTGATTCATGGTAGTATCTGCTTCAGGATTATAACGAACCAGGACTTTGGCGAAGGTTGGGTCAATATTCTCAATATGCCTGGCAAAGTCCTCGCCATAGGCGAAATCGAATTCATCCTGGCCGCTCTTCTCGGTCGAGACGGCGGTGATATAGCCATGCTGATGGGCATCGCGTAGAATACCAACACCAAATTGTTCATCGACGAGAATCCCGACCGCTTCCTTAGGAATGCGGGTCGCGACGGCTTTAGTGAAACCGGCATAAATAATTTGCTTGCTTTCGGCCATCGCTATCGTTTGCTCCACATTGAGCGGCTCTTTCCAACCGAATAAGTTGGATATGTAGGATGCACGGTGATCAAAAGGCAAAATATAGAGTGGTTTGGTATATCCAATAGGCATACGGTACAGTTCCTTTCTCTGCTAGACTGATGAGAAAGCTTATGAACACCATAGACATCAGTAGAAATGTAGATTAGTTGTTACATTAACCTAACGTTACGCAGAGATCAGAAGTTTCAGTGGTATTTGAGAGCATTTCAAGCTCATCCATGTATGCGCCGTAACGAATATGGGCTATCACTGCTGCTAATCTGGTTACCTGCTCGTTGCATAGAGTGTAACCAGACTGGTAACCGAGAAATATTCTGGGGAGAACGTCTATGCCCATCGTATCCACCAGGAGATGGAAACGGTACGCAATGAGGAGAGCACCCTATATCTACGCTTGCACTCATTGCAATGCCATTAACAATTGGAAGGTATTATAAATTAATATGCGAATAACCGCGAAGCTATCCGCGCATCCATCGAAGACACAAGAGACGGAGCCGCTAACATCTGTCGAGCAGATGGAAGCGGAACAGCCAGCAGAGTCAGCGGGGCCTATAGACCAATCCGACGCCGCGCCTGTACTTGCTGGCGAGCAGATAGAGGCACAGTCACAGACAATGCAAACATCCCATACAACAGCAAAAAAAGCCGAAGCGCATCCAGTCAGCGGCTGGGTGGCAGCGATCAATCGTCCCTGGTTGCTCGTAACCATTCCCAGCATCGTAGGCGGTATCTGGCTGGCGAATAATAACTGGGTGATCACGAATAACATCGACAAACCCTATGCTCTGGCCGCAGGACCGGCTCTGGTGGCGAGCATTGTGGTGGGATGGCTGATCATCAATTTCTTCAAATCGATTGCGAGTTGGTGCACTTCCGCCTGGCAGGCGTTCCAGAAACAACGTTTAGAAGATGGTTCAGCGCAATTTTTCTGGATCGTTATCATTGTATTTATGATTGTCAGTGTGTTCGCATCCGGTACATTTTTCAATACACTGGAACACAATGCGCTCCCTGGATTAGGCTACGTGACCGCGCTTTTCATCGATCTGGTCGCAGTCCAGGCCATGCGTGCCCGACTTAATGCCGTGCGCATGCGCGATAAAAAAGGCGCCAGCCTTTATCTCTTTGGAGTGCTTCTCTGCGCAGGAGCAAGTGCATTTGCCAATGTCTATACCAGCCTGGCTGATTTCAATCAGCATCTCTCCGGGGCGCTGCCTCCCTGGATGCTGCTTGTCGCTCCCTGGTTTGGTCTGGTCTTTCCAGCCCTGATCCTATTGCTGTCGATGACGGCGGATTATACCATCGATCAGATCAGCACGCAGCTCGATCCCGAGCAGTACAAAGCTCAGGAAACGAAGCGCATCAAGCTGCTGGAATATCAGCGCGATGCTCTGAAGGAACGCGTTGTGCTCGAAAGCGAGATTGATCGCTACACATCGCTGCTTCAGAATAAAAAAGAGCACCGCACATTTTTCCTCATCAACTGGCTCTTCCCACTGCGTCCGCAGGCAGTGGTGCAGCCGGAGATTGATACCCAGAAAATCACTGATGAGGTCGTGAACACGCTTCGCCCCTGGTTCAAATTTGTCGATTCAAAATATGAACAAGCTGGCCTTGTGATGCAGACAGCCCACAATAATTCCGTGCAAGGGCTGCGAAAAACTATTATGGAAGTCAATGATGATATCCAGACTCTTATGCGCGATACGCAAAATATACATACTACACTCAATATACTGACAAATTTTCAGAATGTAAAAGTATCTGAACAGAAAAATCTACACCCAAGAGAAGAAAAAATCACATCGGCCCTGAAACGTAGCGAGAAGAGAGGGAAAACGCAGAGCCTCTCTGAGCCAGCCTCTTCAAAGCTAGCGGATGTCTCCGAGCAGATTGCACGGACAATTTCTAATGTGCCATCCAATGCTTTTCAGCTCACACCGGTGGAAGAAGCCATTTCGGAGGCTGAGGAAAGCATCGTGGCCGAGCCGCAGCAAGTCGTGGCGGAGCAGAATCCCGTTGAGATAACCGTCTCCCCGGTGTTTCCGCTCGAAATCAGCGAAGTCGCTGAGGAGCAAGATGAGCAGGACGAGCAGAATACGGGTGCTCTGCATGTCCCCGACGATATCTTATCCAACCTGATTGCGCAGATGCAGGGAGAACGGAATATCCCTCAAGCGATTCCACAAAGTGAGCTGAAATCATTTCTTGATACCTCGGAAAATGATCCTATCTCGCTGGACGGTCTCGATGCTTTCCTGTCTGATGTCACATCCGTGGCGCAGGATCAAGAGCCTCCACAAGCCTCAGATATATCTCAAGCTACTCAGCAGTCAGCCGAGAAGAGCACAGCACATGGTCCATACAGCATGAGTATCGAAGAGGTAGCGGCGAAATTTGATACAACGACGAGAGTGATCGAAACGGCGATCTCTAATGGACAGTTGACGCTGGCCAAGCGCGGTCAGAATAAGATCTTGATTTCGTCACTGCAAAACTATACGCCGCCTCGCCGACGTCGTCGCCCAACCGCGCAGTTGGAGACGCAACGGCAGGAGGTTTCCATCTCCTAAAGGAGAATGCCAGTCTGGTCACGTTTCTCCACAAAGAAGCGGGAGGAGTGAACATCCGTGTTCACTCCTCCCGCTTCTTTGTGGAGAGCAAGGCGAGGACACAGGAAGCGTATTCGAAGGCAAAAAAACATCACATCCCCACGCGCAAGCGCATTGCATTTTTGGCCGATGTTGGCTATAATGAGCATATCATTGACTAAGTTAATTAATATGGCTAAAAAGAGAGGTTTTTGCCAGATATTCAGGCTAATGTGATTCTTTTTAACCTTATTTGATTAACTAGCGCAACTAATGATAGAGATCAGGAAGGTATGGAAGGTATGGAAGGTATGGACTTCGATGCTCGGTCCGCGAGGGCTGACAATTTTCGCGCACCTGAACCCGATGTGGCTGAAATCACGGCGATCGCACACGGACTGGATCGCTGGTCAGACTCTTTGGGTAGACAGTATGGACCCTTATCGCGTCCGCAGCGGCGTATATTGAGCTACTTGAACACTGAGACAGGCTTAAGAGTTGGTGATCTATGTGAGCTATCTGGATTAACCATGGCTGGCACGACGCGTATGCTCGATAAACTGGAGTCGCTGGGCTATGCGTCACGCTCGCGCTCGGCTGTCAACGACCAGCGTCAGGTATATGTCACGCTGACCGCCGCAGGAGTGCAAGCCTTACATGAAGCAGAAGCTGTCTTGCTTGAGCGTGTAAGCCTCTCGCTGCAAGCGCTCAACGCCATCGAGCGTGTAGCCTTGATCTCTATCCTTGAGCGACTCAACGCGTCAGGAGAGTGAAGCGTATCGCCGAAGAGACAAGTTTGTGTATCGTGGGCGAAGGACATCTCATGTGTATTTGTGCGGAACAGTAAAAAGAGGAGTTTTCGTTATGGCTTTTTCTGGTCAGGGCATGGGCGGTGGCATGGGAGGATTACAGCGTACATTTTGGCGTCAACAGCGCTCACTGGGTTATCTCAACGATGGCAAGCCGAACGTCAAGAGAACCATGAAGCGTGTCTGGGAGGCCTCACGTCGTTATAAGCGTCAGCTGGTGCTGGGGACAATTGTGATGCTGCTCGGCGTCGGTCTGGGATTGATTCCTCCCTTGTTGATTCGCATTATCATTGATGACGCTATCCCACAACATAACCTCCCACTGGCCCTCTGGCTTGGCTGCGGCCTGATCCTCTTTCCGATTGGGAGTTCTGTGCTCGGATTGGGACAAAACTATCTGAGCATTGTGATTTCACAGAGCTTGATCGCTGATCTGCGTGAGCGCCTCTATCGCCACGTGCAGACGCTGGGATTGGAGTTCTTTACCTGGACACGTGCCGGTGAGATCCATACCCGTTTCCTGAACGATGCTGGTGGCTTGCAGAATGTCCTGACACAATCCTTTCTCGGCACGCTTGCCAATCTCATCACGCTGGTCGGCACGCTTGCCATCATGGCGACCATCAACTGGCAACTGACCATCGCGGCCGCCTTATCCCTGCCAGCTTTCGTCTTTCCTGTCCTGCACTTTGGACAGAGACGCTATACGGCGATGGAGCGTGCTCAGGATGCGCTCGGAAAACTGTCGGTAGTGCTGGAGGAGACCCTGAGCCTTTCGGGCGCGATGGTGGTGAAGAGCTTTGGTACGGAGGAGCGTGAGGCTGAGCGCTTCGATGTTGTCAATGTTCGGGTGCGTAAGGAACAGATCGCTCAGCTGTTGGAAGGTCAATGGCTCTCCGTGATTGTGCAGGCGCTGGCCGCCCTTGGACCGGCTCTACTTTATACCTTTGGCGCATACCTGATCATGACGCATCAGGCCGCTCTGGGCACGATCGTAGCCTTTGCCACCTATCTGGCTCAGTTGTATGCTCCAGCCTCCTCGCTGGCAGGCGCAAATGCCACGTTACTCGGTGGACTGGCACTCTTTGATCGTGTCTTTTATTATCTGGATCTGCCAACCAGCGTTCCGGAGGCTGTGCATCCTCAGAAGTTACCTGCTACCGCACAGGAAGGCATTGTCTTTGAGCATGTCAGATTTGCCTATCCGGGTGGTGCGCACCGTAAAGAAGCCAAAGACGTCAAAGAAGTCTTACATGACATCTCCTTTACCGCACCTCTAGGCCAGCTCACGGCCCTCGTCGGACCGAGTGGCGCAGGCAAATCGACTCTGCTGACACTCACCGCTCGCTTCTATGATCCCAGTAGCGGAACAATCCGGCTCGATGGCGTTCCTTTGCCCGACATCGCTCGTCAGGAGATGCGGCAACGGGTCGCCGTCGTCACGCAAGAACTCTTTCTCTTCCACGCCAGCCTGCGTGAAAACATCTGCTATGGCGTCCCGGAGGCTGGAGAAGCGCGCATCCAGGCTGTTGTTGAGGCGGCCCAGCTGAGCGATCTGATCTCCCGGTTGCCAGATGGCCTCGCTACGATCGTGGGAGAGCTTGGCTTCCGCCTCTCCGGTGGAGAAAAGCAACGCGTAGCGATCGCTCGTGCCTTGCTCTGTCAGGCTCCCTACCTCCTGCTGGATGAGGCGACCAGCTCGCTCGATTCGCAAGTCGAACGACGCATCCAGGCTGCTCTGGAAACGTTGATCGAGGGACGTACAGTGATTGCGATCGCACATCGACTCTCGACGATCCAGAAAGCTGATCAGATCCTGGTCGTGCAAGATGGAGAGATCGTCGAACGCGGAACACATGAGACACTCCTGGCGCAATCTGGCCTATATCAGCATCTCTACAGTGCCCAGTTTGCATCCAGGGATGACGATCTTGCTGTTGGCGCAAGTGAAGATGTTCCTTACACCAGACGCACAAGCTCACCAACATAGTACTCAGTCAAAAGTCATCGCGCCGATGCGGTATCGGTGATGTGTGTCCAAAACAGCTCCAGAAGGCGATGAGGTGAGAGGCTCACCGACGTAGCGGCGCGGCTCCGCCGTGCTGTCTGTGACTCGTACGACCACGCTCCCTATGGGGTTCCATTGAGCCAACCTTCCCGCCATGGAGCGTCTCGTCGGTGTTGCTTCCATCGGCACGTGGAACGGTGCCGTGCGTGCAGTGACAGCACGGCGGAGCCGCGCCGCTACGTCGGCTGGCCTGGATGCCTGGTTCAAGGGGTTATCCTTCTTGTAGGGGTGACGTCGCGATGACCTTTGATAGAGGACTATGCTTGGTTACTTGCTCTCTTTTGTGGAACAGAGCCTTATCTGAAATGTATTGGGCGCAAGCGTCCGATGGCTACGTCGATGGGCTTGTTTTGTGTTAATCTATACATAGAGTAAAAACGTTGAGTGCAGGAGATAGAGATCTTGTGGAAAAAAGTGATTTTGCGAAGAAGAAGACATTTCCCGAAATTTTGAAATATCAGCGTGAATTGCGTGGCTGGTCGCAGGCAAAGATGTCTGAAGAAATTGGAGCGACACCGAACCGTATCAGTTTATGGGAGCGTGGTATTGCTCTGCCTGGTGCTTATTTTCGGGAAAGGCTTTGTCGCTGCCTGAATATGGATGCTCAAGAACTTGGCCTATTGGCTGTCGATGATGAGCCTCTTGTCGCTGGACAATCTGATGAGCATATCAGGGGGCAGAGCAAGGAACGGGCTGAAGAGCAAACTCCGCTTGTCTTATCAGCCGTGTTGGATGAAGCAGGGGCCGCCCCCAATTTTCTCGATCATCGCAGTCCCACCGAAGCGCGGCCGCAGCGCTCTAAAGGACGCAGGCGCTTCTATCGCGTGAGCTTCGTGCTGACGCTGGTACTGATCATGTTCTTGATCGCGGGCTCGATCGCGTCATTTTACGGCATATTTCATGGCACGCTTAACGTGGCGCAGGATAATCCCTATCCTCCCCATTCAGGCCATCTTGTGCTTCAGGATGCTTTGCTCAATCAGAACGATGCTATGAATTGGCAGATAGGAGTAAATAACCAACAGGCCAGCTGTATTTTTAAAGAGGGTGGCTATGTAGCCTATCAGCCTCTGGGAGGTTTATTCCACGCCTGTGTCGCACAAAAGGCCGATTATACCAACTTTACCTATGAGGTGCTGATGACTATCCAGCAAGGCGAGTTCGGCGGCCTGATTTTTCGCTCCGAGAATAGTGTCGATGCTCATTATGATCTTTTTCGCGTGCATACGGATGGCTCCTACTGGCTGTATCGTTTTGTGGATCGAAATATCACTGATGCGACACTTTTAGATGCTGGTACCGCGCCAGCCTTCAAACGAGGACTTAATCAGAAGAATCTCCTGGCCGTGGTGGCTCAAGGGAGCTTGCTCACCCTCTATATAAATAATCAGGAAGTTACCTCGCTGCAAGATGCAAGCTATACGCATGGACAGATTGGCGTGCTGGCTGGTTCGCTCAATCAAGGACCGTCGCAGGCGCTTTTTCAGGATGTAAAGGTCTGGAATTAGACATTAAGGATGCCTGGGACTATCGAGCTTATACTGCCAGAGCGTCTGTCCGCTGTCGGCACGGAGTAGGAGCAGTGAGTTATTATTGATGGGAATGATGCCAATCGTATTATTTTGGAGCTGTGGAAATTCTCCACGAGCCTGGCTGCTCCAAATGGTGTTTCCGCTGCTGAGGCGTACGGCTTCGACACTGATGGCGAAGAAATTGTTCCCGACATTCTGGGAACTGTCGCCGCGTGGAAAATAGATAAAGAATGCGATGCCATTTTTGATCGAGAGTAATTCATCTGCACGCGTAAATTGGTAGAGGATGGTGCCGTCAATGGTACGAATGATGTCGGTCTTGTTCTTTTCCATTGACGTGATCACGGCCAGCTCCGGATGCTCTGGCAGGAAGCTCAGGTTTCCGAACGCTTGCCAGAGAGATTTGCCTGTCCGACTGTTCAGTGCTTCTACCTGCCCTATCTGTGTATCGGTGAGGAAGAGATAGTCATTGTGGGCGGAGAGTTTGATATGCTTGCTTTGCAGATTGATCTGCCAGCGTACGTTCCCACTGAGGCCATCGATCGCTTTGATATTCGCGGTGGCATCGTTTTGTAGATAGATGCTACTGTTATCTATGACCCAGTCCTGGTCGGCGTTGGGGATATGCCAGAGTAGCTTGCCGTTTTGGGCATTCAAGGCGGTTAATCCGCTGCCAGAACCTGAGGTTGGGGAGGTATAAAAAACGCCGTGATCTACCTGCCAATTGCTTCCTATCTGATTGATCTCCCAGAGTGGTGCACCCGTGGCGAGATTTAATACTTGCACATAGCCCTGGCTGGCGGCGAAGAGGATATTTTGATCTATTTGTAGACCGTCACTGACGATCTCTTTGGCCCAGAGGAGTGTCCTGTTGTTGGCGTTGAGCGCCTCTATGTTTACGTCGGTCTGGACATAGAGTATGTCATTGATGAGTGTGATCTCGCGTGTTTTGTGACGCGTATCTCTCCAGATGAGCTTTCCTGTCTTCTCATCGATTACTTCCAGCGTGCCCGCTCTGCTTAATTCTGGCGTCACGATCATATAAATGACGTTCTTGTAGGGGATCGCTTGCGTAATGTTGGTGGTGATTGGCGTGGCGATAAAGTTGCCGCCGTTGGCATTATTTGCCTCTATGGATGCCTGGTTGGATGTATGGATGAAAACAAAAATGAGGAAACCGATGAGCAGGCTGCTCAGGAGCGCGATCAGAATGAGTCGATAACGGCTGTTCCAACGAGGTGGCCAATTGTTCTGAAGGTGGATCAGACCCTTTTCAAATCTGTTGAGGGGCCTCTCCGGCGTTAAATCTTGAATGACCAACTCGTCTTCTCTGTCCCGATCGTCGTAGTGCATCTTACTATCCTGGCTTTCCTCATACGCTAGTGTTTTCATCAAGTATAGCAGACGTTATACAAAAAATTATCGGTCAAATGAATGTTGCCATACGGGATGTCCATTGTCGTCACGCAGTAAGAGTAACGAATTGCCACTGACGGGTATAATGCCGATCGTATCATCCTGAAGCAGTGGGAATTCTTCGCGTGATTGGTTGCTCCAGATAGTTGCTCCGGTGCTGAGGCTCACGGCCTCGATATTGGTAATATAGTTGTTGATCGAGTTATGGATGTTGGCGTTCTGGATAAAATTAATAAAGAAGGCCATGTTGTGCTCAATTGAGAGCAGTGCATCTGAGCGCGGAAAATGATAGAGGATGGTGCCATCTGCGGTGCGGATGACGTCTGTCTCATCTCTTTGTAGTGACGAGATTACCGTTTGATTGGGACTCTCTATCAGGCCGTTGAGGATGCCTTGTCGCTGCCAGATGAGTTTGCCTGTCTGGCCATCCAGCACCTCGACATTTGTTTTCACGAGATCGGTAAGAAAGAGAAAGCCATCCTGGGCCGAGAGCTTAAAATCCTTACCTTGAATATCGCTTTGCCAGCGCAGTGTACCGTTTCGGCCATCAAAGGCCTGAAGCTTTTGCTTGATTGTATCCTGGAGATAGACATTTCCATGCTCTACCGTCAAATCCTGATCGATATTCGCATTGTGCCAGAGTGGTTTGCCATTGTGCGCATTCAATGCCGTCAAGCCGCGATTTGTAAGCGGCTTCACATAAAAAATGCCATTATCTACTGTCCAGAAACCAGGGGACTCTTTATCTTGCCAGAGTTGTATACCCGTCTGCGCATCGAACGCCGTGACCAGACCATTTGTCACCGTCGTAAAAAGGACTCCTTGATCTATTAGCCAGTTGGGATTGTTTGGATTTGTGTGCGCTTTCCAGAGCTGAGTCCTGTTGTTGGCATTGATAGCGATCAGATTACTCTCGGTCTGGAGAAAGAGAATGTCTCCAACGAGTTTGAGCGCTTGTGCATTGTACTGTGTATCGCTCCAGATGAGCGCTCCGGTTCGGGCATCGATAGCTTCAAGTGTCCCAGAGGTGCTGGCAATAGGCGTCTTGATAATGTAAATGGTCTCCTTGTAGGAGAGCATCTGCGCCACATTCATGCTTGCGATCAGATTACTATTGCTTGTGAGTGTGTTTATGGTGTCGCTCTGGGGCGTGGATGGATGGATGAGCTCAAACAGCAGGAAGACAATCAGCAGGCTGCTCAGTCCAGTGAACAGTAGCAAGAGCCAACGTTTGTCCCAATGGGGAGGCCAATTCCGTTGCAGGCGAATGATGCTTTTTTGTACGGCGTTAGCTGGCCGCTCAGGAATTAAATCCTGAAAGACCAGACTGCTATCGTTATCATCGTCAGAATAGTCTTTGCTGTCCATGCATTCCCTCGTAACATTGTATTGTGCGGCGGTATATTGATAATCATACCTGAGTTTGTCTGACTTTCATAGCTTAAGATACCGTAGGGGTGCCATTCATTCTTGGGAGTCAAGCAGAAAGAGGTCGAGCGAAGCGAAGACGTAGCATCGCACGCTTGCGTGCGATGTTCCTGTCACTCGTATGAGATAGCAGCATCGTGGCAAGCAACGCAGGCGGGCCTGATCGTACGTCGAGTGGAACATCGCACGCAAGCGTGCGACGCTACGTCTTCGCTCGACACGTTTTGGGAGGCAGATTACTTCAATTGTTTGTAGTGCTCAAGGTATGCTGCCACAGAGGCTGTCCGCTGTTGGCACGGAGTGCGAGCAATAAATTGCTGCCAAGCGGTATGATCCCGATGGTATTGTTTGGCAGCTGCTGAATGTATTGGCTCTGTTGACTGCTCCAAAGCGTGTCTCCGTTATGGATGCTTACAGCTATCACTTTTGGATCTATATATTGCACGCTGCCGTTCTGCGTGTAATGAAGAAAGAGGGCGATGCCGTTTTCGATCGAGAGCAGGCTTTCAACGCTGGGAACGTCTGTGTTGTTACGTGCAAAGTGGTTGAGGATAACGCCGTCGGTGATGCGAACGATCTCTATCTCGCCATTTTGTGCTGAGGTGATAACTGTCTGATTGGCGTTCTCCTCGGCAGGGGCATTGAGCTTGCCGGGATGCTGCCAGAGTAGTTTGCCGGTTTGACCATTGAGCGCTTCTATCTGAGCTTCCTGTCCATTCTCGAGCAGGAGGAAACCATTTTGCATGGAGAGGTCAAATATTTTTCCCTGTGTATTGAGTTGCCAGAGTAGCTTGCCGTCTTTGCCATCAAAGGCCTGAATAAGTTGTCGCGCGGTATCCTGTAGGTAGACGCGGTTATTGTCCAGTACCAGAGCTTGATAGATATTGGGATTATGCCAGAGCTGCTTACCACTGTGTGCATCCAGGACACTTAAGCCATGATCTACGCGGGACATCATATAGAAAATGCCATTGTCCACCTGCCAGAAGCTGCTCGTCTGATTGGTTCGCCAGAGTTGTGCTCCCGTGAAAGCGTTGAACGCTGTTACTATCTGGTCTGGCGTTGTGATGAAGAGGACACCCTCGTCCGCTTGCCAGTGGGAGAGGTCGCTGGCGGTTTGCTTTTTCCAGAGCTGTGTGCGGTTACTGGCATTGAGCGCCACGATCTCCGTCCGGGTTTGAAGGTAGAGCACATTTCCAGAGAGCTTGATATTATCTATATTGTGCTGGTTGTATCTCCACACGCGTTTCCCCGTTTGTGCATCGATCGCTTCCAGTGTCCCTGGATTGTCCGAGGATTGATTCAGGATCACATAGATCGTATTCTGGTAGGAGAGCGTTTGCGTGACGTTGATCGGTTCGCTGACACTGACACTTTGAGGATGCGTCGTGTTTCTTTGCGATGCTGTGCTCTGCATGAACTCGGCGACAAGGAAGAAGATCAGCAAGCCACTGAGCGTGGTCAGTAAGAGCATCCTATGGCGCTTGATCCACAGTGGAGGCCCATGTTGCTGTAGATCGATAATCCTTTTTTGGAACGCATTGGCTGGCTGTTCAGGAGTTAAATCCTGAAAGACCAGTCCATTGTTATCCTCCCCCTCATCGTATTGTTGGCGATCCATATCTATGCTCCCATACTTCGTTGCGTCGAAGACTAAAGAGATCAAGCTCACCGACGTCACGTCGTATTTTGCAGCGGTATAGTGATAATCATACCTGAGTTTGGCGAACTTTCATAGCTACAATGTGCTTGAATCCAATAACGGTTGTCCACCCGGGAGCTTAACGTCTGCTTGCTGTTTATTGTAAGCAGAATCTTATATACTTTGTTGCCCCCCTTTAATTGGAGGAAAGTACGTAGTGTCAGCCCTGTAAATAGACAACCGTCAATATTAACCTTATCTAGCCACGTGTCAAATCAACTAGACACGCAACAGTGGTGGAGCGTCGGGTGGTGGCGGAGGAATACGCAGGTCTGGTGGTTGCGATGAACTGAATGCCCCATCATGGGCCTTTGTATGGATCTCTTCGAACGACATTCCTTGCTCATACGCCTCGGCAACCTTTGCCGGATCAAAGACAGTACCAATCATGAACTGCTCCTTGTACATTTCCTGAGCAGCCCATGTACGTGATTTCTCCCAATCACCGAAGACGTCTACCTGCAATTCTACCAAATTGCCATCGGGATCTGCGTAGTAGTATGATAATGTGAAGCCATGGTCAATGCATATAATGGGGACAATGTCCTCGTCACGGAGTCGCACATACGCCGTATTGAGCTCTTCAAAGCTGCCATATTCAAACCCCGAATGATGCAACCCGTCGTGATAAATCCGATTCTCATCAGGCACGACGCCCGGCATGGCAGACAGTGCGATGCGATGGTTCGCCAGATCGTTACTCAGGAAGGTCGCGGCAGGATGATCTGCTACGACCTCCATGTGCAGAACTTTCCGATACCAGTCTACCATCTCGTTCTTGCGGGTCGTTTTCAGGTTTATGTGATGCAGCAGAGGGACCCCTTTTGGTCTTCCCTGATCACTGGTCGAGGCCAGGTCTGTCGCATGCTCGCTCGAGTTTGTCATAGTCTCTCCTTTTTCTTTCGTGGCTGTGTTTCGCCAGGAGCAATTCAATAGCCAGGAAGCAATGAGATGAAAGGGGATGCGGATGATTTTCCAAGTTGCTCCTCTTCCTGCTCTAAAATAGCCTATGCAAGGGAGACAAACTAGGAAAATCTTGCGGTTTTTGTGGGAGCTTGCTCTCTTCATCTGCCCAGACAGCAAGTCACTAATAGATCAGAATGGTTCATTCCAAACAAACGCCTATCATTTGCCTGATGAAAAAGGAACAGCAATCTTATAAAGAAGACCATATGCTGAGTACGAGGAATAGAGTAAAATTATTGTGTAAGCCAGAGACGAAGGTTTTTGAGGAGCTGTTTAGAAAGGAAGACTTTATGCCAAGAAATGAGCTCTTGCGTCAGCAGCGCATTCGACACAACTGGCGCCAGAAAGACGTGGCCAACCAATTAGACGTCTCGCAGCTAACAGTCCAACGTTGGGAATTGGGTGTCCAACGGCCCAGTTCTTATTACCGTACCAAGCTCTGCGACCTCTTTGAATGCAGTGCTGAGGCGCTCGGATTAGAGCTCCCTGATCCTGCTCTCAACCCATCAGAGAATCCCAGTGTAGTACGAGCATCCTCAAATCAGGTTCCTCGAAATGGTAGTGCTCTCTGGACCGTTCCTTATCTACGTAATCCCTATTTTACTGGACGTGAGGAGTTCTTTCGCCTCCTTGATGAGCATTTCATCGCTACCAGGTGGGACAAGAGTTCCACGCCGTGGCGGATGACCTTGACCCATGCGCTGGCTTTGACGGGCCTCGGTGGCGTTGGCAAGACGCAACTGGCTGTCGAGTATGCTTATCGAGTTCGAGAACAGGGACACTATGCCCATACCTTCTGGATCAATGCGGCCAGTCAAGAAGCCATCATGGCCAGTTTCGCCGCGCTGGCGGATCTGCTGCCCGAATGGGTGAGCAAAGAGGAGACGAACCAGCAGAAGCTGGTGGAAGCGATCAAGCAAGGGCTGGAGGAATGCCCAGAGTGCTGGCTCTTGATTTTTGATAACGTCGAAGACTTATCCTTGCTCCCGGCTTACATCCCCCGCTCTGGCAACGGCAGCCTCTTGTTGACCACGCGTGCCCAGGCCGTCGGTTCCTTAGCAAGGGCTATCGAGATAGAGAAAATGAGCTTGCAGGAGGGTACTCAGATGCTGTTGCTTCGAGCCCAACTGCTGGCACAAGCTACTGAGGATGAGATCCATACCGCTAAAAAACTGGTGATGGCCCTGGATTATTTACCACTGGCTCTTGACCAGGCGGGAGCCTACATAGAAGAAACGGGATGCACTGTTGAGCATTACCTGCAACTCTATCAACACCAACGCAGTACTCTGCTGGCCAGGCGGGGAGAGCAATCCAGCAACTATCCCGACTCGGTAGTTGCTACCTGGTCGCTCTCCTTTGAGCGCCTCCACCTTGCCAACCCGGCTACTACCCAATTGTTGTCCTTATGTGCCTTTCTGGCCCCTGATCACATCCCCGAAGAACTGCTACGGGAGGGAGCAGTGTATTGGCCGGAGGGACTGCAGCAGGCGGTCATGAACCCGCTAGCCTTTGATGAGTTGCTGGCGGCCTTGCGGCGCTTCTCTCTAGTCAAGCGCCTGGTCGCAGAACAGCGGATGAGTATCCATCGCCTGGTGCAGATCGTGCAAATGGAGATGCTGGATTTGTCCGAGCAACAGCAATGGGCTGAACGGGTGGTATATGCCGTGAATCTTTTGTTTCCCCGTGAGCCCCGAGAAGATGCCAGTTCCTGGCCGCTGTGTCTGCGTTATCTGGAGCAAGTCCAAGTTTGCGCCCAATTGATTCAGCAGTATCAGCTAAGGCTTGTGGAAGCAGCGGATCTGCTGAATCGAGCAGGTACCTATCTGTTTGTCCATGCCTCCTATTCCCAGGCCGAAACCCTCTATCAGCAAGCCCTGCACCTTCGTGAGGAGTTGTTGGGGACACAGCATCCTGAGACAGCGAGCAGTTTGCACAATCTGGGCCGTCTTTACTTGAAGCAGGGCCAGTACAAACAGGCTGACGTCTTCTATCAACGAGCCCTGGCGCTTAGAGAGGAGCAGTTAGGAGCACAACATCCTCAGACGGCTGAAACCCTGAATAATCTGAGCATTCTTTACTTGAGTCAGGGTCAGTACGAACGGGCTAACGCGTACTCATCCCGGGCATTGGCTATCAATGAGGAACAGTTGGGAGCACAGCATCCTGCCACGGCCGTAACCCTGGACAATCTGGGCAATCTTTTCTATGAGCAGGGCAAATACGAACAGGCTGAAGCTTACTATCAGCGAGCTCTAGCGATCTATGAGACACTGCTGGGAGTACCACATCCTGGTATGGTCGGAAACCTCGCGAATCTAGGTGCCGTTTACAGGCAGCAAGGCAGATACAAGCAGGCTATCCCCTACTTTCACCGAGCCCTGGTGATCGGTGAGGCGCAACTGGGAGTACAACACCCTGTCATGGCCGAGGTGCTGACGTATCTGGCAGAGTCTTACTGGGACCAGCACGACTATGAGCAAGCCGAGCGACTTTTTACACGTGCGTTAGTGATTCAGGAACACTCCTTGACCGCTACGCACCCCGATCTGACCAGGACGCTCCACGGCCTGGCTCGTTGTTATGAAACACAGGGTTCTCTGCAAGCTGCAATAGTCCTGTATCAGCGGGCTTTGATCATCCTCGAGCAGGTCTATGGTCCACAGCATCTTAAAACAGGCGAAACTCGCCAGCGTTTGTCCACTGTGCAGCATCTGCTGGAGACTGAGGAGAAAGAAAGAAATCCTTCGAAATAGGCCTGGAAGGGCCGTTATAATGAGAAAGGCCCGACTTCTTCGAGGAGGATGGTGCCCTCCTCTGTTGCCTCCGATCATCCCTCCGAAACTGCTCCTCTAAGAAAACGATGTATACCGATTGATAAGACGATATACATCGATCTATAAAAGCGAGAGAGAGGGTGGTATCCTTTTGCCTATAGACACGCTGCAAAGTGTCGATCGGGTGCATCTCAACCAGGAGAAGCACACACCTCCCTCCTGCTGTGGGGCGGGAGGTACCCAAAGGAGTAGGGGTCTATGTCGGGTGAACACCAAATCTCCAGGGCGCAACTCAAGTCTCACGCTGATGTTATGGATGACCGAGGGCATTTTTTAAGCGATGAGCCATCTTCAATTGAGCGGTCCATGGCCGCAGGAAAGATGGCCATAAACGTGTTCAGGAGTCCTGACCAGGGGCGCCAAACGCCTCAGCCGAGCTGGGAACATCCAGCTATTAAGTATGCGAAGGAGTATCTGGAAGCACACTACGCCGAGGAGGTGGCGCTGCACGAGTTGGCCCGGGTAGCCAATCTGAGCCCCTTTCATCTTGCCCGACTTTTCCGCCAGGTTATTGGCCTGCCTCCTCATACTTATCAGACGCAGCTCCGTCTGGCGCGTGCCAGAACTCTACTGGCGCAAGGGTACGATGTTGGCTATGTGGCCACTGAGACCGGCTTTTTTGATCAATCGCACTTCTCCCAGCAGTTTAAGCGCCACTTCCTGATGACGCCAGCAAACTATCGCAAAGCCGCAAGATTTTCTCGTCCGTCTTCCTTGAAGAAGCTATCATGAAGCAAGATAGAGCAGATACTATCCTGTCCAGGGTCATTGCTGCGATGACCCTGGACAGGATATTGCGTCGATAAGCGTTTGCACTCCACAATCAAGTGGATCACACCTGTTACAGACGCGGATCGACGGGCTCGCTTTCCAGGGCGAGGACGCCGAAGACGCATTCATGCACGCGCCGTAAAGGCTCTGCTTGCGCAAAGCGTTCGAGAGCTTCGATGCCAAGGGCAAATTCTCGTAGCGCGAGCGATCTTTTGGCGCCCAGCTTGCGCTGGCGCAAGCGTTTCAGATTATCTGGCACGTCGTATTCGGGACCGTAGATAATCCGCAGATATTCAGGCCCACGGCACTTGATGGCTGGCTGCAAGAGCTCTCCACGCTGTCCCATATTGATGAAGTTGTCTGGCTTGACAACCATTCCTTCGCCGCCGTGCGAGGTGAGATGCTTCCACCATTCGATACCCTGTTCGACGCTGGCCGGATCGTCAACATCTACCGTCAGATAGGGTGTGGCGAGCAATAAGCGAGGGTCCGCTCGACAGATTTCCGCCAGCGTCTCCATGTGCCATGGATGATTTTTGTCGGTGTGGACTTTGCCGCGCGTGGCCAGGATGTGGAATGGCGCGAGCTTGAGATCATCGATGCTATCAACGGGCCAGCAATAATGGCGGTAGGCGTCGACATAGCGTTCCGCCAGCGTCTGATGCTGCCGGTAGGCGTCCAGGACCTCCGTAACGTCGATGCCGCGTTCGCCTGCCTGCTTGAGGGCCGTGACGGATTGTCCCAGCGAGACGCGGGCGGCTGCCCCCACGGAGGCGTATTGCTTGAGCACGAGCGATTGCGCCTTGACTGACCAGGGCATCAATTCACAATCGAGACAGACCCAATCCGTCTCAAAGTTCTGCCAGAAATCGACCGCGTCCAGCGCGTCATGGACGCGCTGCAATAAGGCCGCTTCAAGCTGCTGATCATCAAAGAAACGTCGTCCCGTACGTGTATAGCAGATACCGATCCCCTCATCGCTGACGCCGAAGTTCTTCTGGGCTGCCCCTTCGTCGCGGCAGACAATCACCACTGCTCGCGATCCCATATGCTTCTCTTCGCAGACCACACGCTTGATGCCTGCGCGACGATAATACGCAAAGGCTTCATCGGGATATTCCAGCAGTCCCGGTGCCTGACTGGTCTCGCTCGGCGACATCGTGGGAGGCAGATAGATCAGCCACTTGGGATTAGCCGCGAAGCGACTCATGACCTCTAAGGCGGCAATAGAGTTCTCTTCGCGAATCGTGATTTTGTGCTGGAGACGCGTATCCAATAACAGCTTGCCACTAACATCCTCGACATCCAAAACCTCATCGTATTCTTGCTGCGTCGTTAACGTTGCCGGCTCACTGACAGGTATCAGAGGTCGCACGGGCTCGCTATAGACGCGCTGCGCGGGCACAGATACAAGCTGGTTTTCGGGATAGCGCAAAGCGGTCAATTTGCCGCCGAAGACACATCCGGTATCGATATTGATCGTGTGATTGAGCCATGTCGGTTCCGGGACAGGCGTGTGCCCATAGACGACCATCGCATGCCCTCGATAGTCGGCGGCCCAGTTATAGCGGATAGGGAAGCCGAACTCATCGGTCTCGCCGGTTGTCTCGCCGTACAGAGAGAATTCACGGACAGCTCGCGAGCCACGGCCATGCATCGCCTCGGGCAATCCTGCGTGCGCGACGACCAGTTTGCCGTCATCTAAGACATAATGGCTGATCATCGCATCGATGAAAGCCACGATCCGTTCTTTGAGTGCCCGGGGTTCTTGCTCAAGCTGCTCCAGCGATTCTACGATGCCGTAGGTCAGGGCAACATCTTTGCCCTTTAATTTGCGCAACAATTTGGCATCGTGGTTGCCCGGGACACAAAAGGCCTGGTTGGCCGCGACCATATCCATGACCAGCCGCAAGACTGCTGGCGTGGCTGGACCACGGTCGACGAGATCGCCTAAAAAGATGATTTTTCGTCCGTCGGGATGCGTCACCTGATAATGATCCTCAGACGATGTCGGGGCTACAAGCGTATAACCCAGCTCTTGTAGCAACGTCTGCAACTCAGCGAAGCAGCCATGGATGTCTCCAATCAGGTCGAAGGGTCCATGCTCATGCTTGAGATTGCTCCACAGGCGCTCACGCGTGATGGATACCTCTGCGATCTGCTCGGGAGAGGTGAGGGTATATATATGATGGAAGCCTTCAGTCCTGAGCGTCCGCAACGATTTGCGCAGATGCATGGTCTGCCTGCGTACCACGTGTGGTCCAAATTGACGATCTGGACGCTGCTGATTGCGCTCGTTGCAGAGCTTCTCAGATAGATCGAAGACGATGGCCGTCGCGAGGCAATGATACTGTTTCGCCAAAGCCATCATCTTTTTGCGATCCTCTGGCTGTACATTGGTGGCATCGATCACAGTGAGCCTGCCGGACGCCAGACGCTTGGCCGCCACAAAGTAGAGAACCTCAAAGGCGTCTGAGGTCGCCGATTGATCGTTTTCGTCATCGGCGACCAGGCCGCGACAAAAATCGGAGGAGAGCACTTCGGTCGCTTTAAAGTGCGTTCGTGCGAAGGTCGACTTCCCCGCTCCTGAGGCTCCAATTAGGACGACCAGTGACAGTTCTGGAACGCTGATCTTCATACATGCTCTCCCTTCATCTCCGCGCCACGCGAGAAGACTCCCATCTGTGATGGAGCTCCAACTTCTGTATCCTCGGGTCCCACCGCAGAAAAATGTACCGCATAGCCAAAGCGTTCCGCGATCTGTTGCGACCAGCTCTGAAATTGTGCCCGCGTCCATTCGAAACGATGATCTTGATGGCGAAATGTGCCAGCGGTGAGAGTCTCATACTTGACGTTATATTCTGCGTTTGGTGTAGTGATCACGATCGTTGCAGGATGGGCAAATTCGAACAGGACGCGCTCAAAGGCGCTCAGACGCGCTGGATCGAGATGCTCAATCACCTCTACCACGGCGGCGGCATCATAACCAGCCAGACGCTTATCTCGATAGGTCAACGCTCCATGTACGAGCGTCAGGCGCTCGCGCTGGCGAGGAGACATCTGCTCAACGCGCAGACGCTTTTGTGCCATCTCCAGCGCTTTATAGGACACGTCCAGTCCCAGGATACGCTCAAATTTTTGATCCTGGAGCAATTTTCTCAACAGGCGTCCTTCGCCGCAACCCAGATCCAGTACCCGCCTGGCCCCACTCTGCTGCAATACCTCCAGCGCAGCCAATAGACGCTGCTCGTGCAGGCTGACGGCTTTCTCCGGCTTGTCCTTGACGGCTTCCGAGGGAGCAATCTCTGCCTGCTCTACGAGCGTTGTATCACCGGCCTCTGCGGGATTAGTGACGGGCTCGTCATCTATCACGAGGCGTGCCAGAGCATCGCGTGTCAGGTTCTTCTTGTGGATGAGATAACTATCGGCGATGCGTGAGCGTTCGGGATGGTTCTCCAGCCATCCCTGACCGCGAGCCAGCAGCTTTTCCACCTCCGCAGCGCCGATCCAGTAGTGCTTGGAGTTATCCAGCACGGGAATCAGGACGTAGAGATGCGATAAGAGCTCGCTGAGGCGACATGTAGCCTGCAAGTTGATCGTGAAATAGGGACTCTGTCCCCATTCTGGATGCTGCTCGTCGAGGGCATGCGGCGTGATCTCGATGGCATAGCCGAGCGGCTCAAAGAGGCGGCGTAACCAATCCTCGCCGCCGCGACTGGGGATGGCGGCCAGCTGTGCCTGGAGTGGAAGCGCCGTCGTGACGAGCTCTGGCCGTTGCGTACAGCGGCCGTGGAGGGCGGAGCTGAAAACCTCGGCCAGCGCGACGCTCAGAAACGATGAGGCCACATAGGGACGATCGTTGACGTATTGATCCAACGCTATGGCGCGATCTTTTCCGCGTACGAGGTCGATGGTATCGATATCCAGCAGGAGCGCAGCCGTACAACGTTCGACGGTGGCTTCGGGATAAAAAACGTGTGCCCGACCGACATTCAAATGGAATGTCTGTAAGCGCTCAGGGTTTTTGTGCAGGAGATAGCCCAGATCAGTGGCGGGCTGATATGTAGTTGAAATTGTGAGTAACATCTCTACCCATTTCTACAACAAAGATAGGAGGTAAGCAATCAAGCTTCATTCTTTCTCGCTTTTTTGAAGTAGGCTCAGTATAACAGATATCGAAAGATGAGTATAGGCAGGCTCGGACGTGACAGCGCTGGCGGAAAAATTACCCTTGACAAAGCGAGAATGGTTCATTATACTTCCTACATGATCGATCACATGATCGATCATGTAGTGTAAAGAGGATCAAAGATGCCAGTCACAATGGGCGATGTCGCACAACGTGTAGGTGTATCCAAACAAACAGTATCAGCGGTGGTCAATGGGAAAGCCGGGATTAGCGCAGAGACGATTGCACGCGTCAAGCAAGCGATTGCTGAACTTGGTTATCAACCAAATCTTGTTGCCAGTTCATTGCGGCTAGGGTATACCAATACCATTGGTCTGCTGCTCTCAAATGTGGGCAATCCCTGGTTTGCGGAGATAGCGCGTGGGGTGGAAGATGTGGCTCAGGCGCGAGGCTACAGCGTGATGCTTTGCAATACGTATGATGATCCCGCCAAATTTGAATTATACCTCAACGTCTTTATGCGCCAGCGTACGGCTGGGATTATTGGCGTATCAGCTAATGATGCTGCCAAAATTGCTGCGACCTCCTGTATCTATCAGCCTTTGATTGGCATCAACAGTGCACGCGGAGCTTATGTCGCAACCGCTCATCTTTTATCCCTTGGGCATCGTCGCATTGCCAGCGTGACAGCTCTGCCTGCTCGTACCGTGAGCCTGGAGCGTCTGGAGGGCTATAAAGCGGCTCTCAGCGATTGGGATATTGCTCCCGATGAGCAGTTGATCATCAATGGGGACTTCGATTATGCCAGCGGCTTGCGTGCGGCCGAGCAGTTGTTGCAACTTTCTGAGTTGCCGACAGCTATCTTTGCCCATCAGGACCTGCTTGCGATCGGTGTTATCGCCGGCCTCAAACGAGCAGGTATCCGTGTCCCGGAAGATATCGCCATCATTGGATACGACGGATTAGAGATCGCTATGTTCTACGATCCGCCTCTCAGCACCATTATTCAGCCGGTGCATGCCATGGGAATGCAAGCCATGACGTTACTGGCTAATCAACTTGAGGGGATTGCGGGTGGCGATAGTGCACCATTGCATTGCAATCTGGCTGTTCGTCGCTCGACCGTGCCAACGCTCGCGCAAGAGTGGATTAGTCCACCTATCGACGCCGCGACTCCCTGGCTCGGCTGGCAGAGCCATAACGAAATGTTTGTAGACCGCGCCTCATAATAATTCAACGTTGAATGTATTTTGTCCTCGTACCAGAGTAAGTTTTTGCTTTCAAAGCCATCGGATCAACAATTGAGTTGATCCTTGACACGCATCGTTGTGCGCTGTGATTATTGCTTCCAATGCAGGAGGTTCGATCTTATGACAAGCATCATCCATATCCACTCCCCAACTTTATCTACATCTTGCTACGCCTTTTCAGCACGATCATCACAATCAAAAGGAGCGTCGGAAGCAAGCACCAATACGTCTCAGAGAGGGCGGAATATTCTTTCGTTCACGGCGCAAACGCTCACCGACGTAGCGGCGCGGCTCCGCCGTGCTGTCTGTGACTCGTACGACCACGCTCCTCATGAGGTTTCATTGCGAGATCTTCCCACACTGTGGATTGTTTCGTCAGCATTGCTTCCAGCGGCGTATGGAACTTTTTCGTACGTCGAGTGACAGCACGGCGGAGCCGCGCCGCTACGTCGGCTGGCTTGAACGCCTGTCACTACTCTCGGAACGATAACCGCGTACTACGGTGCAATGATCATTGGTAGTGCACAATGTGTGGGTCTGTCCAGCTATAAATGCCCATCCTGCTCTTGATGTCCTGACAACTTGTCAAATGGTCTACAGGAGTATGGGAGATGTTGTCTGTTTTTTAGTGGACTTATCTATCTGCTACAGCCTACTCACAAGGAGGTATACCCATGTCCTTCGGCGGATTACTGGGCGAGGAGATTTCTCGTCGACAGGCGCTTGCACTGATCGGTGCTGGTGCTTTGGGGACGGCCCTGGCTGCTTGTGGCGCAACATCAACGAGTAGCGGGAGCTATACCGGAAAATTTGTCATTTTCAGCGTTGGGGTACAGGCTCAAAGTGAGCCACTCATCAAAGCCATCGAGCAAGCGCATCCAGGCGTCCAGGTTGTCTGGCGCACTCTGACCAGCGAAAACTTTACGACCTTATTTAGTGCTTCCGTGCTGGCTCACGACCAGATCGATCTGATGGATCTGAATGGTCAGGATCTGCGCCGGTATGCGGTCGGACATCAGGTACTCGATCTCAGCGATATCTCCTACAAGGATCGCTTTGTGAAGGACGCCACGAATGTCTATACCGTTGATGATAAACTCTGGGCTTTGCCTCGCGGTGGTATCAGTGGCTTTACCTTCTTCTACAATAAAAAGCCCCTGGAGCAGATCGGTGTCACTAAAGAGTTACAGACGTACAGTGATCTGAAGCAGGTTCTGCCCGAGCTGAAAAGGATCGGCGTGGCGCCATTTGTGCATCCCGGAAAGGATATTTATCTCTGGCCGGTCTGGATGTTCTGGGCGTACGCGCAGGCGACCGGAAATCAGGCGGTCGAGCATACCTTTAAGACGCTGGCAGGTGATAGCAAATTCACCGATCCTGAATACGTGGCCGCCCTAGAATTGATTTATAACTATGTGCAGGATGGCATGTTCATCAAGGGCGTCAACGGCCTGGATACCGATGGAGCAACGGTGAATTTTACGCAAGGGAAAGCCGTCTTTTTCTATACGCATACTGGGATTATCAGTACCTATCGCAATGGTAAATATCCCAAGCTCGATCTTGACGTAATCCCTCCACTGCTTGCTGTCAGCGACTCAACGGTCAAGCGGCAACTGCCGGGAGGCTATGGGAGTGCCCTCAGCGTATACGGGAAGGTTGACTCATCGCGCAAACAACTCGCGATGGATGTAGCCAACTTGATGACAAGTGATAAATGGGTCAAGTGGGCTAATCAACTCAACGCTGATCCGGCCTCGTGCAACACGAACGTCCAGGCCAGCACCGACTCTCTGGCGCAGAAATTTGCTCAGACCTGTGCTCCCAACCAGATTACGTATCTGGACTGGTACTGGCCGCCAGAGATTACGACCGCTGTGCAACAGAACATCCAGACGATGGTCAGCGGAAGCGGCACGCCGACGACGGCCGCCAAAGCTATTCAGAAGGCGATGGATGATCTACGCCAGGATGGTTATACCTTCCAATCCTGATCGAAGCATGAGTACATCTTAGCGAGAGGTAACATAAGGGTTAGAGTGCGCCGCCATGCTACCAGGCGCACTCAGATCGGAAAGATTGGAGAGTCTGGCGTGGCGAAAATCCATATTGCGGACCGGATGAAGCCTCAGATAGAGGATTCACAACGACCTATCATTGGTCCACTGAGGAACAACCGTAGGGCAAAAAAGTCGTGGATGCGCATCCTTATGCCGTACATCTGGCTTCTACCTGCTCTGGCACTCTATGGCGTATTCAAGATCTATCCCATGATTGAAGGTATCTGGCTCTCATTGTTGAACTGGGACGGCATCGATGATCCGACGTTTATCGGACTGCGCAACTTCCAGCGCATGTTCAGCGATGACCAACTTGGTACCGCTCTGTTTCACAACGTTGAGTATGCGATTGGCAGCGTGATCGGGAAGATTGTGCTCTCGCTCTTGCTGGCGGTACTCATCCATCAGAAGCTACGTGGACGTGGTATTTATCGCACAGTTTTGTTTACACCTGTCGTGATGTCATTTGTCGTGGTGGCACTGCTCTGGACCTGGCTCTACAACTATCAATTTGGACTGCTGAACAACCTGTTTCAGATCATTGGACTTGGCTCTCTCGCGCAAGATTGGCTTGGGAATCCTCATCTGGCGCTCTGGTCCGAGATCGCGGTGGATATCTGGAAGTGGTATGGCTTTCACATGGTTATCTTCCTGTCGGGATTACAGACCATCCCAACGGAGCTCTATGAGGCGGCCGAGGTTGATGGAGCGTCGCGTCTGGATAAGTTTTTTCATATTACATTGCCACTACTCCAGCCAGTCTTGATTATTAACATCACTATTGCCCTGGCTGGCGCTTTCAATACCTTTGATATTCCTTTCCTGATGACCGCAGGCGGTCCGGGCAACGCGACCTTAGTATTAAGTCTGCATATCTATCAACAGGCCTTTCAGTTTAACAAACTTGGCTACGGCTCGGCGCTCTCTTATGCCCTGTTCGTCCTGGTCAGCGTCGTTGTGCTGCTGCAATTGAAATTTATGCTGCCTCGCCAGTCAGCAGAAGGGAAGTGATCACGCATGAGCATTTTAGTGACCCGGTCGGATCGGCGCCCCAGGCGCTCTCTATTCCGCTCGACGCGCACCCTGCCAACGATCTTAAGTCATGTTGTATTACTTTTTTTCTCGTTGATCATCGTCTATCCCATTGTCTGGATGATGATCACCTCTTTCAAGTCGCAAAGCGATCTGCTGAGTAATCTGTGGGGGCTGCCAAAGATCATTGCCTGGCAAAATTATAGCAACGCCTGGCAGGCGGCTGATCTTGGCTATGCGCTGTTCAACAGTTTTTTTGTGGCGATCGTAACGACGGTTCTGGTCGCCGCGCTGGCGGCTCTGGCTGGCTATGCTCTGAGCAGATTCCGCTTCTACCTGGCAGGAGCGATCCTGCTCATGTTCGTACTCACCATGCAGGCACCGGTTCCCATTATCCCGCTGTACGTGCTGATGGTCCAACTTAACCTGACCAATACCTATCTGGGATTGATCTTACCGCTGGCATCGGCGGGTTTACCGCTCTCCATCTTTATCTTCTGGGGCTATTTTCAGACGCTGCCGGGAGAACTCCGCGATGCCGCTGTCGTCGATGGCTGTAACGAATGGATGGTCTTTTTACGCGTGATCTTACCCATATCCGGTCCCGCCATCGCCAGTGTATGTATCCTGGAATTTCTCGCCGCCTGGAATGAGTATTTCTTACCGCTGATCTTGATCAGTAGTCCAGAACTACGCACGCTGCCACTGGCGATCCAGGTCTTCTTCTACACGTATCGCACCACCGATTGGGGACAGGTGTTTGCCGCCCTGACGGTTGGCGCTTTACCAATGATTATCATCTACCTATTCCTCCAGCGCCTGTTTATCCAGGGGCTGACATCAGGAGCTTCGAAAGGATAAATCTTATGAAACTCAGTTTTTTAACCAATCACATCAGTGACCTTGAGAAAGCGGCTCGTCTGGGCTTCGACGGCATCGAATTGCAAGCTACCGCCTTTGGAAATCCCGCCGTGCAGGAACTGGATAAAGGCGCGATCGAGCAGGCGCGTCAACTGGTTCGACAGCATCACGTCGAGATCACGACTCTGGCCTACTATGAGCTTGCCTGGGGTCACTTCGAGACCGAGGCCGATATCACACGTGCCTATGAGCGCGTGTTTGATCTGGCAGAAGCGCTAGGTGTCAAGGTGATTGCCAGCATGAGCGGCTTTGATGCGAACCGCGACTGGGATGCGAATGTGCAATTGTTTGCCGATCGCTTTGGACCTATCGCAGAGATGGCGGCCAAACGTGGCTTGTTGATCGCGCTCGAAAACTGGCTCAGTGTTAGCGGCAAACTGCCCTTCAAGCCCATCAACTTCGGCGGCTCGCCCGACACCTGGGATGCTTTATTCAAAGCGGTACCGGAAAAAGCTTTAGGACTCGAATTCGATCCATCGCATCTCTACTGGCAGGGCATCGATCATATTCGTGCGCTGCATGAATTCAAGGACCGCGTCCATCACGTACATGCGAAAGATACCGAGATGTTGCCCGAGAAGCGCTATCGCGGAGGCATCAATGGCGACTACTTCCGTTTTCGCATCCCTGGCTACGGCGAGATTAACTGGACACAATTTATCTCTGCCCTGGACGAGATCGGCTATACAGGTAATATGGCCATCGAGCATGAAGATCCCATCTATTGGGACACGCGCTTCGATGAGGGTCTGGAGCGCGGCTTACACGTCCTCACCCCATTGATCCATCCTGGTAGCCGCTCATAAATTAAGGTTTGCGCACAGTGCAACTGCTTACTGACGTAGTACTCAGTAAAAGGCCATCGTACCGATGTGGCATTGGAGACGTGCATCCCAATGGGGTGAGACGCCCACCAACGTAGCGCCGTGGTCTTGTGCCCGGCGGGCAGTTCACGTACGAAAACGTCCACTATCAGGCTCTGTATACACAATTGCCTGTCATTTTGGACAAGAAGAACAGGCAGAAAGATCGTGCGATGAAGATATTTCTCTTCTTTCGACATTGAGCAACGAAATTGAACGTTACGTACGTTACGAGTCCGCCGGGCACAAGACCACGGCGCTACGTCGGCAAGCATTTGTGTCTGGTGCAAGGGATCATCCTTCTTGTCCTGGCGACATCGCTATAAACTTTGACTGAGCATTACTAAAGGCAATATACAATAGGGAAAGGTATCTCACATATGACCAGGCCAACCATCGGCTTTATTGGCACCGGCATGATGGGTCAACTCGCTCATCTTGTCAACTATGCGCAGCTGCGGGATGCAGGTGCATGCGACATTGCAGGCGTTACAGATTTACAGCCTCTGCTGGCCAAAGCTGTCGCGGAGAAGTACCTGATCCAGCGTGTCTATGCGAGCAACGAGGCACTACTGGATGATCCAGCCATCGATGCCGTCGTCTGCGTGCAACAATGGGCCAACAACTATCCATTGGTTAAACAGATACTCACCGCCGGCAAAGCCGTGATTACCGAAAAACCTATGGTCGGACGTGTGGATGAGGCTCAGGAACTGGCGGCGCTGGCTCAGCAGCAAGGATTGCTCTATACCGTTGGCTTTATGAAGCGCTATGATACGGGCGTTGAGCTTGCGAAGCAGATGTACAGTGAGTTTCAGCAGGGTAAAGAACTCGGTTCCTTGCTGGCGATCGATATTATGTGCAACGGCGGGGATTGGCTACATAATACGCCAGCCCCCGTCCGTGTCGAAGATCCAACGCCCATGCCGCCATTAGCTCCACATTATCCCGATGCCTGCCGAACGCCGGAGCAGCGAGCAGCCTATTTCTACGTGATCAATATTTTTTCGCACATCATCAATCTCGGCCATCACTTTCTCGAAGAGGAGATGGAGGTAAGGGCGGCCCAGTTTCATCGTGATCAAGCCATGCAAGCCCTTTTGCGTTGTGGCGATACTCCTATCTCCATTCGAGGCGCGACCAGTGCCTCATATGCATGGCATGAGCGTCTAACCTTAAGTTTTGAAGCTGGCGAACTGGTCGTTATTACACCGACGCCCATGAATCGCCAGCAATCAGCGCGGGTCATCTTGCAGAGTAAGGGTAAGCGAGGCTTTACGACGACCGAGTATCATGCGCCGGTCAACTGGGCATTTTTTCGCCAGGCCCAGGGATTTATCAACGCATTAAACGGACAAGAGCCACTGCGCTCCCCGGCCGAACAGTGCGTCTGGGATGTGAAAGTGATGGAGCGGATTATCGAGATCGCAGAAGGGATATAGTCATATGCAGCGCTCACAGTTAGCAATCAACTCGGTTTCCACCACCCAGACAGATCTGCCGCAGGCATTGGCGGCCTATGCTGAAGCTGGCTTTACCAATGTCGAGTTTGTGCTATCCCTGGTAAAAGACTGGCTCGCTCAGGGACATACTCTGACCGAGGCCCGCGATCTGCTGGGAAGTCGTCAGCAGCGTTCGATTGGAGGCTTTCAGGCGGCGGTAGAATGTTTCAGTGCCCCTGATGCGCAAAAAGCGAATCATGCCCTGCATCTGGAGAATGCACGCCTGATCCATGAATTAGGTGGAGGGACGCTGGTCGTCGGAACCGATGGTCCCGAACATCCTACGCTGGCCGATCTGGATACTATCGCCGAGGTCTTTGCAGGTCTCATCAAGCAATTTGAAGGCTTGCAGGTCGCGCTGGCGCTTGAGTTTAACTGGTCACCCATTGTAAAAAGCCTGCATAGCGCGGTAGAAGTCGTCAAAAAGGTGCATCATCCCCAGCTTGGCATACTGTTTGATCCGGCTCACTACTATACCACGGTGACAAAGTTTGAGCACCTGTCAGCGGAAACTGTCCCCTGGATCAAGCATGTCCACCTCAATGATATGCGTGCTAAACCGGGCGAACTGAGTAACTGCAATACTGATCGTGTCCTGCCGGGACGTGGTATCATCGACCTGCGCACGCTGATTGCAAGGCTGGAGCAGTTTGGCTATCGGGGCTTCTACTCGATTGAAATGTTCAATGACGATCTGTGGCAGATGCCACCAGCACAAGCTGCGACTCAATGCTATCAAAGCCTCCTCCCTTTATGCGAGTAGCGTTATTGAAGCCAGCAGAAAGAGGTCAAGCGAAGCGAAGATCGTGTAGCGTCAGGCCCAAGACCATTGAATCCAATGTATAGCGCCGGTAGAGGAGAGACGAACGCGCGAAAGCTATCTTTTACCCACAGTTTTCTTGTGAACACCAGGGTGTCAATTTATTTATTCTACCTGTAAAATGCTCAAATGTAGCACAGGTGTTTTACGCCCCTGTGAGGTGACATTGCATCAAAGACACTTTATTGATCATGTTGCTAGGAAGGCACTGGGAGCCGAAAATGTTACTGAGTAGCATGGTTACCTCACAGGGGCGTAAAACTCCTGTGAGGTGACATTGCATCAAAGACACTCTATTGATCATGTTGCTAGGAAGGCACTGGGAGCCGAAAATGTTACTGAGTGGCATGGTTACCTCACAGGGGCGTAAAACTCCTGTGCTACATTTGCGTTAAATTATAATAAAAGATATATTTAGCGGTTATGATAATAAAAAAATGTCTGAAAGGTATCTCGGGCGAGCGCCTCACTGCTATTTGAAACTTCTCCGAAATAGTTGGATTCAATGACGCTTGCGTACGATGTCCCACTCGACACGGATTCTGGGAACACGGCATTTCGAAGCTAGCTCATTCGAAATGATCTGGCGTGTGAGAAACCATCCACATGGAGAAGTCTTCCGGATTTTATGCGCCCGAGCAGAATATCTCTTGAAGAACCCATAGGTGTTTTGATGGGAGATACCTTTGAAACAGAGGAGGACCTATGATTGTATTTTCAGGAGGCGAAAGCACGGCATCTGGCTATCTTGCGTTGCCCCAGGGGGGTGAAGGGCCAGGAGTCCTGGTACTGCACGAGTGGTGGGGGCTGACGGAGCCGTTCAAGCAGGCCTGCGATCGTCTCGCAGAGGCGGGGTTTGTGGCGCTTGCCCCTGACTTCTACCGTGGCAAGACGACCGCGTCGATCGAGGAAGCCGAGGCATTGAGTGCGGAACTGGATCAGAATGTGCAGCGCTGGCGCGGCGACATCGTGGGTGCGTTGCAGTTTTTGCGCCAACACGGTGCAGTTCTCTCGGCAGACGGTCGTGGCGCGTTCGGCTTTGTTGCTTTCTCGCTGGGAGGCTCCTACGCGCTGGATATGTCGATCAATCTGGCCGAGGAGATCGCTGCTGTCGTGACCTTTTATGCCACCTATCCTGGCCTGGACTATCACGGTGCGAAAGCGGCCTACCTGTGCCACTTTGCTGAGGACGACCCCTATGTGTCAGCGGAGTCCGCCGCAGAAATGGAGCGGGCGCTTGGTGAAGCAGGAAGGCAGACGACCTGTTATACGTATCCAGGAACCAGACACTGGTTCTTCGATGCTGATCGTGTAGATGCCTACGATGCTTCTGCTACTGCTCTGGCATGGGAGCGAACGGTTGCCTTCCTGAATGCCGAATTACGCCGCTAGGTCCGAACGATTCTTTGGAGAAAGGAAAGATTATGGCAAACATTGTACCATACATCAATTTTGCGAAGGATAGCCAGGAGGCGATCACGTTTTACAAGGGGGTGTTCGGCGGTGAGGCTGAGGTGCAGTTAGAGGGCGAGCGTGTTATACACCTGGACTTCCAGGCCGACGGTATTCACTTTATGGGCAGAGACCTCCAAAGTGATCAGGCCGGGTTGGAGCGTGCTAACGTTTACAGTCTGGTGTTAAATTGCGATAGCGAGGAACAGTTGAGAGATTTCTATGCCAGACTGGTGAATGGCGGCATAGAGGTGTTTGCTCCGACCGATAGCGGCTGGGGGGCCATCATCGCCCACTGTACCGACGCGTTCGGTGTTACCTGGCTGATGAACTATGACAAGCCGCAAAGCTAGTCATCGGGTATTCACTTGATTTGTAACGTTTTTAATCGGTAGGAGTTGCCATTGTTGACTGGTGCCGCCAGTGCTGATTCCCTGTATGGCTGCCGCTGCATCTGCTGTGGATGAGCCGGAGATATCGACTGGCAGGCCGCTCTGACGATTGATCAGCGTATAGGACCCATTGCTGGCGAGGATTAATTGCCACTGTTGCCTGGCCTCCCCACGGTCGACGGCTTGGTCGAGCTGTTGACCCAACTGCGCCGGAGTGTTTGGTACCTCAAGCACCTTGCCGCTCTTTTGATTGACGATTTTTAGATAACCATATTTGAGCTGCATGAGGTTCCATTGTTGATCCGTATCGTGCGTATTGGTTGTTTGGACAATGTCGTCATTATCATCTGCGCTATTCGCTGGTGTGAGTGCTTGACCGCTGTTCATGTTGACTATCTCATAGCGCTGCTCTTGAGCAATGGCTGGTGTAGTAACTCTGGCGGCCAGATCGCGTGCTATGTTCCAGGCATCAGGCGTTCCCAGACCTGTTGCCATATCGTATCCGATCTCCGCCGCATAATGGAGATTATTGCCGTTGACGATGTCATGAAAAGGTGCATATAACTGGGTCGTGTCATTGAGGGAATAGAGAAGCGCATTGCCGTTTCCCAAAGGTGCTGCGTGGTGAGACAACTCATACTGATTAATATCGGCTGCAATACCCACCCAAAGATTTGTCGCAGCACTTGTTCCGCCAGATGTCTGCCAGCCTTTGTAATAGACAGAGTAACCGATGGTTGGATCTGCATTGGCTGCAATATCGGGTACCATACGATACGCTGATGTCAGGTGAGGGATATTCTGGTAGGCGGGTCGCAGTACAAATTTACTGATGCCACCACCGCCACTCCTGCTTGATAAGCCGTCTGACTGGGACCAGGCTGTTTCACTTTCATACGTGCCGTCTTTGTGCGTGATGAGTGTGGTACCACCGACACCCAGTACATTAGGGAAATTCGCAGGCACATCCACTGACAAGCTTCCATTATCGCAGTTATCGGCACCGGTGTCGCCAGCGGCTGCGAAAAATGCTTGCCCTTGTGATGCACCTTGCTGAAAAATGGTGTTGAGGGTATTCATTTCTGATGCACTATTCATCGCTTCACAGTTTCCCCAACCGATGTTGACGACCTTGGCGATATTGTCTGTCACTATCCTTTGATAGAGATCATTGATACCAATTGTCGAGCTTGGGGCAAGATAAACTTTCAGTGCTGCATCGGGTGCAAGGGCGGAGATAAGCTCGATATCACGTGGTGTGATCCCATTGAATCCCGGTGGTGTCATGAAGCCGCTTTCGCTATCAACCAGGACGTAAGAGATATTACCTGCCCCGAGGTGATATTTGTTCCTGTATTTGTTAATATCGGATGGGTCATAACCGTTACCTAATTCAACAATGGCTATCGTTTGGCCCGCGCCTGTCGCGCCTGCATTGATTAAAGGGGTGACGTTATAAGCAGTACGTAGCTCGTCTGGCGTGTAACCAGATGGAGCATCGTGGAGTATCTTTTCTGGTGCCTTATCAAATCTATGATGACTGTATGTTGCCAGATTATCCAGGCCTGCTATATTTTGTATTGTTGTGCTAAATTCTTGTGGCATGGCCGGACTCATATTGGGGCCAAAGACAATGTGATCTTTGAAGCGATAGGTGTTGAGCGTGATTGCAAAGGCTTTCTCGGCCGCTGCCGCTGTCCCTGCTACACGAATAGAGAGGTTGTTGGGAGCAATCGATAGCACCTTCAATTGCTGCTGCTTGAGATAGGCTACTACACGCGTGATAGCCGTCGATGTTTGCCCAAAGCGACTTTTGAAGGCACTTGCAGTGAGATAATCGTGGTAGTAAGGGGAATGGAGATCGGACTGCTCAAGTAGTAGGGTATCTAAGCCACGTTGGTCGCGTGGCTTCAGATCGATGGAAAGCTGAAGTATCTGGCTTCCTGATAACCTCTGAATGGCTGTGTGATGGCGGAACCATGATGTGACAGATCCTGTCATACGATAGGTGCTGCTATGTACTCTCAGCGAGGTTGCGCGGGTGAGAGGGAAATTCTGTAAAGTAAGAGATAGCACCAAAGCCAAAATAATCACGGTAGTTTTTGTGGTGGCAGAGCGAAACCAGTTTGTTTTAACTACTTTTTTCAAGGATATATCTCCTAAATTGTATATATCTTCTATTGCGCTACATAATCATGATGTTACTTATAGTATAAAAACAAAGCATAATAGACACTTGTAATGATTATATTTTAGAGAATAATAAGAATATATGCACGAAATGAGTGCTGTTATAGATACTACTAGATCTATGATGTAGAGGAGGGTGATAAAAGAGGAATGGGCATCAGATCCTATTTAGGATCTGATGCCGTATGGATCGTTAGTTCACTGGCAGGAGTTGCCATTGTTGATTAGTACCACTATTGCTGGTCCACTGGATGACGGCAGCCTCGTTCGCTGTTGAGGCGCCTGAAATGTCGGCAAGCAGACCGCTATTGCGGTTCACCAGTGTATAGTAGCCACTACTATTGATGACAAGTTGCCATTGCTGGTTGGTGCCATTCGTGTTGGTCGATTGATCGAGTTGCTGTCCTGTACTCGTGGACGAATTGGGCACTTCAAGCACTTTTCCACTGTTGCGATTGACTAATGTATAGTAGCCACCGCCCGCATCGATAAGGTGCCATTGCTGATTGGCTCCTTGATGATTGTCGTATTGGATAATCACTCCTCCATTCGCCGTTGATTCGCCTGAGACGTCGATGACCTTGCCGCTGTTGCGGTTCACGAACTGATAGAAGGCGTTGACGGTAGGTACAGATATTAGCGACCATTGCTGATTGCTGCCTCCGTTGCTGCTCCATTGGATGACCGTTGCTGCTTCTGCTGTCGAGTTTGCCGAGACATCCGCCAGCAGGCCACTGTTATGATTGGCAAGCGTATAGTAGCCACCGCCCGCATCAACGAATTGCCACTGCTGATTCGTCCCGCCGCTATCGACGGCCTGATCGAGTTGCTGTCCAGCCGTGGCAGAGGAGCCTGGGACATCAAGAACCTCGCCACTATTATGGTTGATGAGTTTCAGATAGCCATTACCTACTCCAACAAGCTGCCATTGCTGGTTAGTGGCACCGGTATACGCATTTTGGGTAATGAGCGCACCGGCCGTGGTGGAGGCGTTGGCTACGGCGAGTACTTTGCCGCTGTTGCGGTTGACGATCTCGTAGGCGGTCTCCTGATAGCTGGGTTGCTGGGCAGTGACGCTGAAGTTGTCGAACTGTGCATTCTGCCATCCACTGACTCCCAGGCCGACCTGACCCGTGCTGAATGAGCTATCTGTGGCAGTACCGAGCGTGGTCGTATCGATTTTGGCGGTGATCGTGCTACCCTGGAAGCTCAGCGCCAGTGTATGCCAGCTATTGATGCCAGGTGCTGTGGTGGTCCCGGAGTTGAGTGTAGTGACGGTGCCTCCCGATGTGTTCTTGAGGATGCTCCAGCTGCCGGTGTTTGAGATGCGCAGATAGTAGGCGTTGATGTTGGCTGGACTGAATCCAGCCTGCGTGTTGACGCGTCCCATTACCTCGACATAGCCGGCCTGCTCCAGGAGGACGTCGCTACTGACCGTATAGTTGGTCCACGAGAGATCGCCCATGATCGTGTATGGATCACTGGTATTATCCCAATTAATCGGTGCGGTAGCAGCCATCTGGCGCACACAATTGCCGCCCCGACCGCCTCCACAGGCAGTGACCTCGAAGGAGCCATTCTGGTCAGATAGGTAGCGTGCCTCCTGACCCACGCTATAGCTGTCGAAGTTGTCGGAATAGGGCAGTCCGAGATCTGCGGCTGGCGGACTGACAACTGTGCCTTTTCCCTGTCCCGTGGTAGTGGATATTGTATAGACATAACCCGGCTGCAACGTGAGCGAATAGGCTCCGTTCGTGGGAGTAATGTCTGTCTGATGTACAAAGTAGTCGCTGGCGCTTGGCGAGTTTACATTGGTGCTCCAGACGTGGACGGTCCCGGTTGGGAGTCCGTTTGTGACCTGCATATTGACTGTCTGGCTGGCTGTGGCATCCATTGTCTCGATAATCGTGCTGTAGTCTGATTTGTTCGCGGATTTGAGCGTCACGTAGCTGCCATTGCTGTTGCTACCACCCAGATAACCGCTGGCGCTATCGATATATTGCCAACCGGGCTGTGTGAACTGCGTCGTCTGGGCGGTCACCCAGAGCTGTTTGCCCACGCTATAATTGCCCGACCATGGCTGATTGGCGACCATCAGTCCGACCGTATTGTAGGGGAGGTTGGGATAGATGGCTGCAATCAAGGGCCAGTTGATATCAGCAGTCATTTTGCCATCGATATAATCGCGGTTCATAGCTCGGGCCATCGCAACGGCACCGCTATTCTCATCCTGGGAGCCGTTCTCGCTGGCCCAGAGTGGCTTGTTCCGGCTTTGCGCGTTAGCTGTGGTCGGACAGGAGATGGCACTTCCACCATCGCCTCCCGTGCAGGGATAGTGGGAGCCGACGATATCGATGGCGTTATTGAACGTCGAGTCGCTCACCATCGCGTCAGCGACATCCCATCCGGAGTCGGCGGCTACTACCTTCGTCGCCAGTCCGTTCGTCTGCAAGGCACTCTTGAGGCTTTCGAAGAAGGTCTTGTTGTATCCTCTCTCGTTCCAGCCGCCGATGTAGTCGATCGTCAGGTTGTGATAGGTTTTTGCCCCTTTGATCCAGGCGACATAATAGTTCACCATGTCCTGTGACCAGAAGCGGTTATTTGTATCATAGACCGTCGCACCAGTGGTGCCGATCCAGCCGGGTGCGCCCCAGGCCAGTCCGTAGAGCTTGATGTTGGGATTGCGGGCTTTGGCCTGCTCCATCAGCCACCACTCGTAGCCGCGATTGAAGTTCTGATCGTTGGCTGTATGCATAAAACTCGGCTCAGATCCATCTGTCGAGTTTGTATCGCCACCAACTTCCACCTTCAAAATGTGCAACGACGCTCCATAACCAGGCTTAAATAGATAGTCGAGGATCTGGCTACGGTAGGGCTCGGGATAGTCAATCAGGAGCCGTGAGTTTCCACCGCCTCCACTAATCGCCCCGATTCCATCAAAGACCCGGCCTGTGCCGTTCCCGTCGATAGTGATCCCGGTCGTCACAGCTGCGCTATTTGGAGCTGCATATGTGGGAGCCGCTCCAACAAAAGATAGGCTGAAGCAGAGGAGCAGTAAGGCGCACCAACGGGTGATCAGGCTGCGCTGCGGTCGAAGGTGAGGAGTAATCAATGACATGTGTCGCATGCGTGTTTTTTCCTTCCATGGATGAAACAAATCCTTGCAACTATGCAAGGAACGCAGGAGAGATATGGATATTATCCGCTTCAATCATACATGGAAAAGAGCAATATGGGAAGTGGCTGATGGCCAGGCGACGCCTCTTTTTTGTCGCCAGACAATCCTGCTCCGTTTTGCCCTGGGAGACCAGCGGAAAGCTGTCGAGCGAAGCGAAGTGTAGCGTCGCACGCTCGCGTGCGATGTCCCAGTTTCTCGTACGAGCCAGCAGGATCTCGGCGCGCCACGCTGACCGGCCTGATCGTACGTCGAGTGGAACATCGCACGCGAGCGTGCGACCAGATGTTACGCTGGCGAGTTTTGGGATTCATTGGGTGCTGTCTTATAGCTGGCCATCTGTTGTTGGAGCAGCTCTACCTGCTCGACCATGACTTTATTCATATCCTTCTCCGAAGTGTTAACCCATTTCATGATGGAAGACAGAAAGAGCTCTTTGAGGTAGGCAAAGGAAAAGTCGCTGGTCTTTTCTGCCAGATGCAAGATCGAAGGCTCTGAAAGTTGCATCTCGCTCTGTAGTGAGCCGTTCCACAATGTGAGATATGCGATGCGTTCGGCTAATTCCGGCAGGTTGAAGGGATATTTGCGATCAAAGCGACTTGGTCGATCAAGGATCGCCGGGTCAAGGCGCTCTGGATGGTTGGTGGTGGCGAGAATGACGATTCCTATGTTCGAGGCAAATCCGTCTAATTCGTTGAGGAAGAAAGAACGGTTTTCGTTGGTCAGCAAGGAATCCAGATCCTCAAGCACGAGGACACAGGGAGCAGATGCTCGCGCTCTGGCGAAAACTTTGCTGATATTCTTGTCATCCGGGACATAGCCTGCTCTGAAGCTTTTTACATAAAGGCAGGGCTTATGTAAGCGATTGATGAGCGCTTTAATCGCGTGGGTCTTGCCATTTCCCGGTGAGCCGACAAATAAAATTCCACGCTTCCAGGGGATATTGTAGCGCTTATAGACGTCGCGTGCAGAGAAGAAATGTTCCAGATCTAACCAGATATCCTGCTTCAGCGTTGCGGGCAAAATAAGGTTGTCAAAGGTGGATTTTTTGATCGCTTGAAAGAGTCGTTCATCTTTGCCCCAGCAGCCATCATCAAAAACCAGAACTTCTCCGCGTATCTCTGCGTCCCAACGACAAACTTCCTCGATAAATTGATAGGCGGTTTCCTGGGTATCTGTTATTAACCAGTGGCGTTTATTTGTATTATTGCCCGTCTCCCAATGCATCGTCAGCATAGTAATCGTTTTTCCTTGCCAGATGATTTCTGACCAGGCATTGTGAGGAATACCTATTAACTTGCCATTGTCCTCATCATCCTCATCTTCAGGTTCTTCCCAAGAAACGATAATCTCATTCGTGATCGTGCTGTCGAATGTGATGCTACAATGTTTTGCTTTTGCATAGCTTTCTATGTTGAAGTAGCCTTCTTCGCACTCTACCAGTGCTTTGTTGGGAAAGAGTAGCCTTAGTTGTCTGCTAATATGATAGGAAAGAGCATTGGATGGCAGACGGAGTGCTTCGTCAATTAATTCTTCTCGATTCATAGGAATGATAATATACTATCGAGTGCTACAAATCAAGTGCTTTAGCATGAGATTTTAGCTGTAACAGGATACCATCCTGGTTGCAATCTTATTCTGTAATGAGAGGCTCTGTGGAGGCGTTAAAGCTTGCGCAGTTTGACTTCCTGGATAGCATGATCAGGTCCTTTGTGCAGGATCAACTGGGCGCGTTCGCGTGTGGGCAGGATGTTCTGGCGCAGGTTAGGGCTGTTGATCTCTTGCCAGATGCCATGGGCCGTGGCGATGGCCTCGTCGGTTGAGAGCGCGGCGTAGCGCGTGAAGAAGGATGATGGATCACGGAAGGCGGTTTCTCGTAAGGTGAGGAAACGTTCAATGTACCACTGCTCGGCGATCTTCTCGGCGGCATCGACATAGATCGAAAAATCGAAGAAGTCAGAGACGAAGAGACGCTGAGGACGACGTGAGCGTCCATCGCCGCTCTGAAGCACATTGAGCCCTTCGACGATGAGAATATCCGGTTGGCGAATCTTCTGGAGCTCTCCTGGCACAATGTCGTAGATGAGATGTGAGTAGATTGGGGCATTTACTTCGTCTTTGCCTGACTTGACATCCGCCATGAAGTGCAGGAGGCGGCGGACATCATAGCTTTCGGGAAAACCTTTGCGCGACATCAAATTGCGCTTCTTGAGGACATTATTAGGGAAGAGAAAGCCATCGGTTGTGATCAGATCGACCCTGGGATGCGTCGGCCAATCGCTGATGAGCGCTTGCAGCAACCGTGCGGTGGTACTTTTGCCGACCGCCACGCTCCCGGCGATCCCGATCACATAGGGCACCTGAGGAGCTGTATGTCCGAGAAAGGTCCCCGTGGTCGCGTGCAGATGCTGTACCGCTGAGACGTAGAGGCTGAGCAGGCGCGAGAGTGGGAGATAGATCTCCTCCACTTCCTGCAATGAGATACGATCGTTGAGACTACGTAAAGATTCCAGGCGCTCTTCTGACAGTGTCAGAGGCGTGCTGGCCCGCAATTGTGCCCATTCTGTCCGCGAAAAGGCCAGATAGCGTGCAAGATCTTTTGTCATACTGCTATTATGTGACATGATTGCTCAGGCGTGCAAGTAATGTCCCACTCGACGTACGACCGAAGGTACCACTGTAACCGGTAGCCTGACTGGGCGTGGCGCAGGCGAGCTGCCGTTCCGGACGAGCGTCAAGTGGGACATTGCACGCGAACGTGCAACGCTACTAGTATCCGGCGACCTTCTCAAATGCTCCTGCCATGACTTTGTAGCCGGCGCTGGAGCCATGGATGTTGTCGAAGATACTACACATCCAGGTGTAGTTGCAGATATTTGGATTAGGAGTGGTGGCACCTCCAAAGGCTGTAAAGACGTCGGCGACTGGCCCATAGCCGGCTGCGTCGGCGGCGATGTGCTGGTTAATCTCCTGGATATAGGGGACAGAGTTGGGGCAAACGTTTTGATAAGGATCGTAGTAGTTCATTATGAGCAGATCGCCTGTTCTCTGTCCATTCACCGTCAGGGCGGCGTTGAGCTGAGGCAGGATGGTCTGCGTCAGATTTTTATCGACGGTGGCCAGATCGGCAGCCCAATTCGAGCTGATCGTGCAGGTTGACGGATCAATGTCCGGGAGTAGGTCGTTGGCACCGATGTCCAGCGTCACGGGACTGACTTGACCGGCATATTTTTTGATGTACTTTACCGCTGCTGTCAGTTGTGCCCCGGTGTAAAAATATTTGCGCAAAATTGAGTAGGGACAGCCGCCGTTGATCATAGTGGCAGTCGTCTCTCCTGGACAACCTAAATTGTCGTATGTGGTCGTTCCATGTTGTTTTAAGTCAGTGTTGAAAAAATTGGCGTATCCGTGCGTGTAATCAATATCTGGTTGATAGCCGAAAGCAAGCGAGTCACCAATGGCAAGATAGTGGGATTTTGGTCCAACGAGGGCAGGCGTGTCCGCTGAATTAGTGGCTGCAAGTGCCGATGCTCCTGGAAGCAAAGCAAAGATAACAACGCTCAAAAGTAATCCAGATAACAAAAGAGTGCGTGGCATCATCCGTTGAGCCATATTTTCCTCCTTGAAAAATATGAGAAACACATGCGGCTAGAATCAGATCTTGAAATATAAATAAGAAATAGCATCACCGATTGTTGCTATCCTTTCATCAAGTATAAACTGTATAAACCAGAAAATACAAGCTTTTTGTGGTAAAACTTTTCACTTTCGCTGGTGCTCTTCACGGTTTTTTCTTTTTTACCTTGACAATAGAGCTTAGCCTATGCTAATATCCGAGTGTGATGATAAGGATTAGTACACCCTAATGTCCTTTGATTGCAAGCTGAAGACTGGTCATCAGGACTTGCTGTCTACATGTGCATACCTGCGAGGTACTGCTATTCAGATTGCTAACATGCGCTGTAGATGTATTCAGAGCGGCGGCGTGCATAGTCAGGTTATTTAGTTTGAGTCGCTGGTCGCGAGCAATGATTTTTCTGGTCCATTGTTTGCGGGATGTAAGGGGATATTTTATTTGTGGTAAAGGGAGATTGTAATATGCGAACTTTGCGCTATAGCTTGCTTTTGGCTTGTATGGCAGTGCTCTTCGCTTCCTGTGGACTGACCAATCAAAGCAGCAGTTCGAGTGAGAAGCCGACGACTTCTAATGCGGTGACGGTGAACGTACATGATAATTATTTCGACCCCAAAAATATTAACGTTGCGCCGGAAAAACAGGCCAGCGTGACCTTTGTCAACAAAGGGAGTAGCGTGCATATCGTCGAGATTCTCGGCCTGACCTCCGAGACGACGCTTCAGCCAGGCGGCACCGTGACCTTTAAGATTACTCCCCAGAAGCGTTCATATAAGATGTATGATGAGCTCTATGTGAGCCAGGGAATGGTCGGGGCTTTTAGCGGCCTGCCAACCACTGCTGATACGAAAGCCACTCCCACACCAGTCCCAAGCATCAGCGCATCGATTAGCTCCTATCGCGATTACGTGAAGGGCCAGACTGCGAAGATCCAGACCGAGACGCAGGCTTTTGTCGATGCCATCAATGCGGGCAATCTGAAGAAGGCGCAGGAACTGTATGGAACGGCTCGTGTTGGCTACGAGCGTATCGAGCCGATTGCTGAGAACCTGGGTGACCTGGACCCTAAACTGGATGCTCGTGAGGGTGATGTTCCAGCTAATGAGTGGACCGGCTATCATCGCATCGAGAAAACGCTCTGGATTGATAAGACAACCAAGGGCTTGGAGAAATATACTACGCAGTTGCTGGCAGACGTCAAGACACTCAATACCAGTGTTGATACCGTCAAGCTGAACTCGACCGGGATCATCGATGGTGCTGTTGGTTTGTTGAATGAGGCCTCTCATAGTAAGATTTCTGGCGAAGAGGATCGCTATTCGCATACAGATCTGTATGATCTGGCTTCGAACGTCGAAGGCTCACAGGCCGCCTTCATCGTCTTCAAGGACTTCCTGACCAAAAATAATCCGGCTCAATACCAGGATATTCAGACCAAATTCGCAAATATCGAAAAGGTGCTCAAACCTTTCCGCACGAGCGATGGCTTTGTTGAATACAGTACCTTGACTGATGCCAATAAAAAAGATATCGCTAATGCTATCAATGTTGTGGGTGAGGCCCTGTCAAAGGTCGCTGTTAATCTGCCACAAGGTTCGTAGATAGCATAAGGGAGAATGAAGCACATGAGCAAACAAGTTTCGCGACGCTCTTTGCTACTGGGTGCTGGCGCTGTAGGCGCCAGTGCCGCCCTGGTTGGTGGGGGATATGCGTTGAAAGCGACGCAAGAATCCGCGCTGGCTGAGGGAAAAACAAGTACAAGTACGAATAGCTCGATCATTCCGTTTTATGGTACCCATCAAGCAGGTATCGTCACGCCCGCGCAGAATCATCTCTATTTTGCGTCGTTCGATTTGATGACCACTGATCGTGCAGAAGCACGTGGCTTGCTCATGATCTGGTCTAATGCGATTGCGACGATGACACAAGGTATTCCCCTTGGATTGGGCTCTAATACACCGGAGACTCCACCGGCCGATACCGGCGAAGCACTTGATCATGGTGCTGAAAATCTCACTGTCACAATTGGCTTCGGTCCAACACTTTTTACGCTGAATGGCAAAGATCGCTATGGGATCGCCGATCAGCGTCCCGCCGCCCTGATTGATCTCCCTTATATGGCCGGCGACGCTCTCGATCCCAATCGTAGCGGCGGCGACCTCTGTATCCAGGCCTGCTCAGATAATCCTCAGATTGCCTTTCATGCCGTGCATAATCTTACTCGTCTGGCGCGTGGGCTGGCGGTGATGCGCTGGTCCCAACTCGGTTTCGATCGCACCGCCAGCACGAGTAAAGGGCAATTGACCCCACGCAATCTGATGGGCTTTAAGGATGGCACGAATAATCTCAAAGTCGAAGATCCCGAAAATATGGAGCAGCATGTCTGGGTAAATACTGCCGATCAGCCAGCGTGGATGCACAATGGGAGCTATCTGACGGCCCGACGTATTCGTATGCATCTGGAGGCGTGGGATCGCGATAAGCTTGCCGAGCAGGAGCGCGTGTTCGGACGGCACAAGGCAAACGGTGCTCCACTGGGGCAGAAAAACGAGTTTGATACCCTTGATTTGCAGGCCAAGGATAGTTCTGGCAGCCCGCTGATCGATATGCAGGCCCATACCAGGCTTGCTCAAGGTGATGGGAGCATCAAATTGCTTCGTCGTGGCTACTCATATAGCGACGGCATGGTTAAAGAGACCGGTGAACTCGATGCGGGACTCTTTTTTATCGCTTTCCAACGTGATCCGCGTAAGCAATTTGTCCCTTTACAGACAAATCTTGCTCGCCATGATCTCTTGAACGAATATATTACGCATACTGGTAGTGCTATCTTTGCCTGCCCTCCGGGATCGTCCCAGACAGGCTTTATAGGTGAGACGTTGTTTACCCATTAGTTAGTGAGATGAGGTATATTCTATGCTGGCAGCATTTATCCTCTTCCTCCGCGAAGGACTTGAGGCAAGCTTAATCGTTGGTATTCTGATGGCCGTGATTCGCCAGTTGGGACTGAAGCAACATCGGCTGGCTGTCTGGATCGGTGTGGCTCTGGCCATTGTCGCATCAATTGCGCTTGGCACGCTCCTCTACCAGGCCGCAGGAGCCCTCCAGAGTTTCTTGCTGATCTTTAAAGCGCTCACCTTTATTGTCGCCGTGGTCATCCTGACCTGGATGACGTTCTGGATGCAGGAACACAGCCGTACCCTTAAACAGGAACTGCTTGAGAAGGCCAGTCGTTCCACCTCGGGCTTCGCGCTGGGCTTGCTCGCCTTTAGCACCGTCGGACGCGAAGGAGTTGAAACGGCCATCTTCTCGCTGGCCTTTATTTTTCAATCGAATGGGATCTCCTTTCTGATCGGCGGATTGCTGGGTGTTGTCGCAGCGGTCGCGCTGGGCATCCTTGTCTATGGCCTGGGATACCGCATTAATTACCGCATCTTCTTCCGCGTCATGGGCCTGTTGCTGATCCTCCTGGCCGCTGGCCTGGTAAGCAATACGGTGGAGAGCTTCCAAAGCCTCGGCTGGCTCCCCTTTGGCGGCCCTATCTGGACAATGGGCGATGTCCTCGATGACACAACCGGTATTGGTGGTCTTCTACACACCTTCCTCGGTTATTCTGATAGCCCCACTTTGATCCAGATTGTCCTCTATGTCGCATATCTGTTTGGCGCTGGCACCTTCTTCTGGTATCTGACACGCCGACCCGCACCAAAGCCTGCGGTGACCCCGGTCGTCGCTAGCGCTCCTGTCTCTGATCCTGCGTAGCAGTAAAGAGACACTTTTGCCGAGGTACATGGTCAATGACCTGCCTCGGCTTTTTTCTATTCCAGGCCGATTTTTCTCCTTTGTTTTCTCTCCGAAAATATCACCAAGCTGAAAAGAATGGCTCTTTTTCCATTGGGCTCTTGAATCGGAGCAGGTGGTCGATCGGGAATAATAAGAAGAAGAAGTCGCTTATATAAGTATAGTAAATGGAGAGTTTTTTTATCTGTTGCTGGAAGGAAGTATATCTATGCCAAATGAAGATTTTACTGATGGGGCAGTTGTTGCAGCGCGCTCGATACGCGAGCGCGTGGGATTAGTCACCAACGGTCCCGATGCGGCGACTCTCGTCAAGATGATTGTTGAGGCGGAGAAAGCAGGTGTGAAGCAGATCTGGACCACACAGGGGCCGGTCCTGGTTGATACCTTGACGACTTTTGCTGCGGCGGCTGTCCAGACGAGCAGCATTCGTTTAGGAACAGCGATTGTGCCCACCTATCCCAGGCATCCACTGACCATGGTTGGGCAGGCGCTGGCGATTAATGATCTGGCTCCCGGACGCCTGCGGCTCGGCATTGGTCCCAGCCATCGACCCACGATGGAGGGTGTCTATGGCTTCTCGATGGTGAAACCGTTGGAGCATCTGCGTGAGTATGTTGAGATCGTGCGATCTGCCCTCTGGGAGGGTAAGGTCGACTATCAAGGGAAATTCTTTACTGTGAAGACAAGCCTGCCGCGCACCGCTCAGATACCGATTCTCATTTCAACGTTACGCGAGGGAGCTTTCAAGCTGGCAGGTGAGATCTCTGATGGAGCTCTGCCATGGCTGTGTCCGGTTCCCTATCTGCTCAAGACAGCGCTGCCAGCTCTGCAACAGTCGGCACGCAATAGCGGACGTCCGGTACCTCCTCTGGTTGGCCATGTGCTGGTGGCTGTGAGCGAGGATCGCCAGGCGGTCTTGGATGCAACACGTGCTCAGATCAGCCGTTATGGGCAACTGCCGTTTTATGCTGGCATGTTTGCCGATTCTGGCTTTCCGGTTGCCGCCGACGGGACGATGCCAGATGGCCTGATCAATAGTCTGGTCATTTCCGGCAGCGAAACTGCGATTGCGGATCGTCTCACTACGCTGCTCTCCTCTGGTCTTGATGAATTGCTTGTATTGCCCGTCGCAGTACACGATGGTGGGCGTGAAATGACACAATTGATGCAATTGATCGGCCATCTGTAATCTACTTTCCAGATAAGCATATGGCTCCACTGAAGAGAGCAAGCAAGCAGGCGTAGCGCCGTGGTCTTGCGCCTGGCGGACTCGTGACGTACGTAATGTTCAATTTTTCACGCGATGTTGAAAGAAGAGAAAGATCATGCTATGAAGATCTTTCTGCCTGTTCTTCTTGATCGAAAAGACAGGTAATTATGCATACAGAGCCTGATAGTGAACGTTTTCGTACGTGAACTGGTCGCCGGGCGCAAGACCACAATACTTCTCAGTTAGGCAAAGAAAAATATCCTAGAGAGATAGAAAAAGAAGTTCTTTTCTGGCACACTCTTTTTATACCGATATTCCAGTCGCCAGAAAGGAACTTCTTCATGTATAGTTTACGCCATATTGAGGCTCAAGACAAATTGAGTGACCAGCTCAACGGACATCTGTTGCTGTCCTTCTTCCCGCAAGAGATCCTCGATACGTGCTTTGCATCTTTGCTCCCAGCCAAGCAACGCCGCACACGCGTCTTTACTCGAACCCTGTTCTTCCTTCAACTGCTCATGAACGGGCTCTGCCCCGACGAGTCTCAGCACCGGGTGTGGCATGCACTGGCCCATCCCTTTGCCTTGCTGCATCCATCAGAGATCTTCCCATCCCTCTCGACGGGAACGATCAGCTATCAACGGGAACGCTTTGATGCGGACATCCTCCATCGCGTCATGATCGCGTGCTGTCGCCCGCGAGCCCATTGCAGCCGTCACCCCGCCTCCTTTTATCGAGGGCATCGTCTGGTAGCTCTTGATGGGACCAAGTTCAATGTGCCTGATACGGCGGCCAACGTCGAAGCGTTTGGGCGTTCCTCCAACCAGCATGGTGAGGGTCCCTATCCCCAAATTCAAGCGGTGGCACTCATAGAATGTGGAAGTCGTTGCGTGCTTGATGTGGTTCTGGGAACGCACGCGCAGGCCGAGATCCATGCCTTGCCCAAGCTCTTTCCCCACGTGAGATCCGACATGCTCATTCTGGGGGATTGTGGCTTTTTCAGCAGTTGGTTTTTTGAACACGTGCAGGATACGCTCAACGCCCAGGTGATATGTGCACTGAGCAGCACCGTGGGACGTCGCGTCGAGAAACGTCTCAGCGATGGAAGTTATCTGACCACCGTCACCCCCAATCGTCGTGCGAGCAACCATCAGGGGACACGCCCCGTTACGATCCGTGTGATCGAGTATGTGATGACAGATGCCAGATTTGGCACGCCCGGACGATGCTATCGACTGGCAACGACGCTGCTGGATGAACAGGTTTACCCTGCCAGTGAACTCATCGAGATCTACCGTGAACGCTGGGAAGTGGAGACGATGTTGAAAGAAATCAAATCGTCCTTGCGAGAGCAGATCAACGTGCTGCGCTCACGAACGCCTGAGGGGGTAAAGCAAGAGGTGTACGCCCTTTTCCTGGCTCACTATGCGGTGAGCGCGGTGAAATGGGAGGCAGCCGCTCAGCGACAGGTCGATGCGGATCAGATCAGCTTTACGCAGACCAAGCATGCACTCAAAGAAGCAATCAGAGAGAGTCTTCTGGCTGATCCCTCGTGTCAAAGCTGGCTGCTGGACCGCCTCATCCGACACGTGTCCATGCTCACGCTCTTGCCCGCACAGCGTGTCCGCATGAACCGACGGGAGCTCAAGCTGTATTACCAGAAATGGCATCGAAAAAAGCGGGACGTCCCTCCCTATGCGACCTTTGCTCCAGGAGAAAGCTTCCTCGATTTTGTGAAGATCTGGGAGCGACCAGAGGGGGTGGATCCACGTGAACAGGAGTGGAAGAGCAAAAAGCCCTCCCCACCCCAGGAGGTCATCGCATGAGATCCGTTTTCTGACCATCACAATGGTGAACAACAGAAGAAAAGAAACATGTTTAACTGAGAAGTATTGGGCGCAAGACCACGGCGCTACGTTGGCGAGCATTGATGCCAGGGGCGAAGGGCAGCGCGATGCGTATGTGAGAGGAAACCTGGCTATGAAAAAACGTAATATTGGTGTATAATAATGTTGATCAACTAAGTCAATATTGACAAATAGAAGTATCCCTTGTATTATTCAAAGCAACACTATGATTTGATCGGTTTTAAGCCATTTGAGCCTGAGTTTCTTTGTAATTTCTATTGAACGTGGCGAAAAATGTGTCATGTGGAGGTCTTTGATGAGCAGCTATGAGGATACTAAATCGAATATATTACCCTCTCCTGCTATAGTTGTGAATGCACTAAGTTTCCAGTATAACTATGGTGATGATGATGATCCCTCTACTACGTATAATACTGGTAAATTGTCCCAGTCGAATTCTTCTGATCCTCCACTGCCGGCGCTACAAGATATCTCTTTTACCTTGCAAGCCGGTGAACTCCTTTTGATTGCTGGCCCAAGTGGCTGTGGCAAGAGCACTCTGATTAAGTGCTTGAACGGTCTCATTCCCCATAGTTACAAGGGCAAGCTGTCGGGAGAGATCCAGATTCTGGGAGAGCCAAGCGCTGGCATGAAGCTCCATGAGCGAGCGCAGAAGATTGGGACGATGCTACAAGATCCCGATAAGCAGATTATTGGTAGTATCGTTGAGCAAGAGGTCGCTTTTGGGCTGGAGAATCTGGGAACACCGCGTCAGGAGATGCGTGAACGTATCCTCGCGGTATTACAGCAACTCAAGCTTGAGCATGTACTTGAACGCTCGACGTTTGCCCTGTCGGGCGGACAGCGTCAGCAGATCGCGGCCGCAGGCCTGTTAGTGATGCGTCCCTCGATTCTGCTTTTCGACGAGCCTTTCGCTAGCCTGGATGCCAGTGTGGTAGATAAGCTGGAGAAGCTGATCCTCGATCTGCGTTCCAGCGGACATACTGTGATCATCGTTGAGCATCGCGTCGAAGAAGCGTTGCTCTTGCATCCGGACAAGGTCCTGCTAATGAGCGAGGGCCGCCAGAAGTTCTTTGGAAGCGCCGAGGACTTTATGCAGATCGCTGACCCTACACAGGTGAAGCTACCAATCTCTGCAACCTTGCGTCTGCTCCCTGATCCCGGCAAAGCGCGGGAGAGCTTGATCAAACCTATCATTGCCAGACAGAGCGACAGTGTCAATACCAGGCCGGTCCTCTCGTTTGAGCAGGTGCGTTATCGCTACAACGGCTCGGCAGAGGAGACCCTGCATGGCATCTCTTTTGATGTTCATGCGGGCGAAACGATCGCCATCCTCGGTCCCAATGGATCGGGTAAGACAACCTTGATGAAGCAAGCTTTAGGCTTATTGCGTCCCAGCCAGGGGCGTGTTTTGCTGTATGGCGATGACACCCGTAAGCTGAGCGTAGCTCAGGTCGCTTCTCGGATCGGCTATGTCTTCCAGAGTCCTGGGGCCATGCTCTTTGCTCCCAGCGTGCGCGAAGAAGTCAGCTTTGGACCAACAAACCTACGCTTCCCGGCTGATAAGTTGGCCACGTCCGTGCAGCAATCGATCGAGGCGCTCAATGTGGCGGAATTCGCGCAACGCTCGCCACTCTCTTTGAGCTTTGGGCAGCAAAAGCGCGTGACAATCGCTTCTGTCCTCTCGATGCAGGCCAGGGTTCTTTTGCTGGATGAGCCGACCGCTGGTCAGGATTATAAATCCTATATTTCTTTTATTGAACATCTACGCGCATTGCCAGAACTGGACGCTTTGTTATTTATCACCCATGATCTCGACCTGGCATTACGTTTCACCCAGCGCGTCATTCTTTTGCGTGAAGGCAACGTTGTGGCCGACGGCGCACCACTGGAGGTTCTGGATCAACCAGATCTGTTGACCTCTTGTAATCTGCGTCCCACCTCATTGCTTCATCATATATTGTCCGAGCAGCGTGCCGTTGGATAACTATCTGCTGGCTCGCTAGCTCATGGAGACATATAGTCTTCACTTACTTATCTTTTGTTTTTCTAGCTCGTAATCACGAGGAAAGGATGTACGTTCATGGCAGTGTCAGAAGAACGCTCATCTCAGCCATCCAGATTGGCGCAGATCTGGGAAATTAATGTCAGTCGTATCGTCTATGCAGCGCTGGGAGCCGCTCTCTATGGAGGGCTAAGCTATGTAACGAATATTCTCCAACTTCCAGGTGCAGGCAACGTATCACTCCGGCCCGCAGTTGTTATCCCCCTGCTCTTTGCCGTACTATTTGGCCCTTTGGTAGGTCTCTTTGTCGGTGGTGTGGGCAATATTTTGGGCGATGCCATCTCAGGATACGGCATCTACTGGAACTGGGATCTTGGTAATGCCATAATTGGTTTTATCGCAGGTCTGGTTGTACTGTATACGTTGGCGCGTTATCGCAGTCGACGCAACATCCTTCTGGCAGAGGTCTTTAGCGCCATTGGTATTATCATCGGTATTGGTTTTGCATCATATACAGATATCTGGGTTTCTAAATATAGTTTCCAGACGGCAACGTTTGGGGATTTTGTTCCGGCTGGCCTCTCGGATCTGATTAATGGACTGATCTTGCTGCCCATCTTGCTGATCGCTTACACGGCGGCCGTGCGTAGAACGGGTCGTTCCTGATTGGTACAGGATTGATTGCGGCGATAGATGTTGTGGCGAAAACAACGTCTATCGTCGATATACTTCATCTGTGCATGAAAAATATTTTAGTGAGCTATTGATATTATCGAAGTGATCTAAAATACTATAAATAAGTGAAAGAGAGAGTTGTCAATGCTTATCAACTTTCCCTATATAGAACGGGACTCGCCCGTGCATCGCCTGGATACCAGAGCTAAACTACTTTTGCTGCTGGCTTTTAGCCTGGCAGTTGCGCAAACATCGAATTTCTGGATCATCCTGCTTGGTTTTCTGGCTGCAGCCTTTTACTATCGAGAGTCTTATTTGACGTGGCCCGAGACGAAAAAAGCCTGGTATCTGATCATTGTTCTCAATACGATGATCATTCTCGCTAATTTCTTCCTGACTGGAGGCCATGTTGTCCGTGGTACTGATCTGGTAAATGAACATATCCTGACCTATTTTCCTTTTATTGGCTTTACCTCGCATCCCCCCTTTATCGGACTAGCCTCCTTGCCGTTGAGCGTTGAAAACATCACCTTCCTGATCACGCAGGCGCTACGCAATTTCAGTATCGCCTTTATCGCCATCTCGCTCCCCTACACCACCAATCCTGGACAGATCGCCGTCGCCGTCAGAGGTCTGGGTGTCCCCGATTCGATCGCCTATGCCTTCGACCTGACATTCCGCTTTCTTCCGACGGTTGGTCGCGATTTCAGTACCACCATGGATGCTCAACGTGCTCGCGGCTTTGAGCTGGATAAGCTTCGTGGAGGCATTTTTGGACGTATCGCCCGCCTGGCACCTCTAATTGTCCCCCTGGTGATTGGCTCGATTATTGGCGCTGAGGATATTATCAACGCGATGGAGTTGCGCTGCTTTGGGATTGGTAAGCGTACCTGGCTGCTTGAATTGCATGCGCGCTCATTTGATCGCTTCATTATTGCCCTGATATTGATCCTCTTTTTCGGCCTCACCGCACTCAACATCGCAGGCTACTTCTATCCTGGCGGATTCCTCCATGTTATGCACATTCAAGGCATACCATCGATTTTGACTCCATGATTTCTCCACTTCGAATGCATGGTGGAGTGACTCCTGGTTTTCAATCACATATAAGACAATATCTGGAGCAGGAAGCGAGTATCATTCTGCTCTTTCACTCTGATCATATAAATACTGAGATGATCCTCACCGTGACTGAAGCACTTAAAGACAATCTTGCCCCGTTTTGCCCTGGGAGGCAAGCAGAAAGAGGTCAAGCGAAGCGAAGACCGTGTAGCGTCGCACGCTGGCGTGCGATGTCCCACTCGACGTACGATCAAGCTGGTCAGCGTGGTGCGCCGAGATCCTGCTGGCTCGTACGAGTCACAGGGACATCGCACGCCAGCGTGCGATGCTACTGATTACGGGAATACTGCATCTCGAAGCGTTCCGATGGCAAAAAAATGAAGTGCACCCGTAGCCTGGCTTCGCATTGAGTCTCGGTAACGTCATGGGCTATAATCAAGGGGATCAGCCATGCAAGCGCCTGATTCATTGGTACGAAGTTGGAAAGAAGGAGCTTGCTTAATGGCTGTTCCCGTTATCTACGGTCAGATGCTTCTCTGTCGCTTATGCCTCTGGAATCCTAAGCCTCATACCATGGCACAATGAGAGCTCGGCCTAGCGTGTGGAAGAAGAGATTGAAGCCCAGAAATGCCGGCGTTGCATCCTTGCTGATGCCCAGTGACTCAACATCCACTGCATGTACAGCAATAAAGTAGCGATGTTTTCCATGACCATCAGGCGGTGCCGCACCGATATAGCGAGCTTGACCGCCATCGTTGCGCAATTGAAATGCTCCTTGTGGAAGACCCGAGCCCTTCTCGTCACCGGCCCCACGAGGAAGCTCAGTCACCTGTGCCGGGATATCCACAACTGCCCAATGCCAGAAGCCGCTCGCAGTAGGAGCGTCAGGATCATACATTGTGACCACAAAACTTTTCGTTTCCTGAGGAAATCCGTGCCATGAAAGTTGAGGTGAAAGATCCTCTCCACCTGCGCCAAAGATCCCGCTGACCTGTGGTAAGGGCAATCGCTCGCCGCCTTGTACATCTTCGCTTGTGACTTCAAATAAGGGTAATTTTGGCAAGTGTTCGTAAGGATTATAAGCCATCTCTTGTTCCTTTCCTATTCCTGATCTGACCATGGGCGCCTTGAAGAAAAATCCCTCACAGCATCCATGCCTGTTTGTATAGACTTCTATCTCCTTCGGAGATGCAACCAGACGCATATTGAGGGGCAGTTAGTCCCTCTTTGCGTCACTCTAGACAAAGCGTCTCTGAATAGTATATATTATGCATAATATATTATGCATATGTCAAGGAGAACAATGAAAGCCATGAATATACACTCACGCTTAGGAAAAAGCAGCACAAACGGCCCGCTCACCAAACACACTATAGCAGAGCAGGTTGCGGCTGTACTCCGCCAGGAAATCACCACAGGACAATTAGCGGCAGGCACCAGATTGCGCCAGAACGAGATCGCGCAACGCCTGGGGGTTAGTAGCACACCCGTTCGCGAGGCATTTGGGCTGCTGCAAAGTGAAGGCCTTGTGCAAATTGACCCCCATCGAGGCGTCACGGTGTTTTTGCCAGACATTCAAGACCTGGTTGAGCATTATGAAATTCGTATCGCCCTGGAAGTGCTGGCTACCGAGAAGGCCGCCGAGCATTTCCAGAAGCAGGATGCCCCTGCGCTCACAGCTATCCTGGATGAGATGGCTGCCACCACCGATGCCACTCGTTTTGTTGCGTTGAATTACCAGTTCCACATACAACTGTATCACCTGGGAGAGCGTCCACGGCTCTTGACGATGATCGAAGACTTACGTAATGCCTCCAATGCGTACCTGCACCTCTACACAGATCTTCCCAGAGATACCAGGCGTGCCGATAGGGAACATCGTGCGATTCTGGCCGCCTGTCAGGCTAACGATCTGCCTCGTGCTGCCAGTACCATGCGTTATCATCTTCAACAGACTGTCAAGCAAGTAATGAGTGTGCTTGAGAGAACATAAGCATGGCGGCCAGCTGAGCCAATTACGCTGTCGCGTGAGCATGTTCTTCTTGGTGCAACGCTACTGGTGTTTTCAGCACTATAAAAACACATATACTATAGGTGCTATGATATTTTAAGTGATGGATAGCATTTTAATACTTGTGCTATTCGCCATCTTGTATGATGGTTCGTAATGCCATATAATATGTAAAATTGTGATGATATATTGATATATTTTTGAGTAAAGATATGATTTGACGCTTGGAAGCGGCTCACAAAGAGATCATCTTGTTGCCTGGATATGTATTATTTGCCCTCTTGTCCAATGTCTTACAATGCATTACAATACGGGGAAATATAGCGCTATATTTGCATACAATGTAAATGCGAGTGGCCTTTAAGACGAGAAAATGGTCTCTTGTTTGGCGTGTTGCAAGAAATACTGAAGAAGGTTCTGGTGGATTATTGCAAGAAGGAGTGGCAGGATGTCTGAGAACATAGCTTTCTCGAATGATAGTACGTATGTTGTCGATGCGGAAAATGCAGCAGAGATGGCTCGCGTGATGATGCAGGCACGTTTGATCGGTGAGGATATGGGCGAATTATTTCCTTCTCATCTTGATCTCACGGCTGTGAAGAATGTGCTTGATATCGCCTCGGGTCCAGGCCAATGGGTGCTGGATGTTGCTCAGCTCTATCCACATATGCAGGTGACGGGCGTGGATATCAGTCAGGTGATGATCGCTTATGCGATGTCGTTGGTGAGAGATCTGCCTGCTCCTAATGCCCATTTCCGCATTATGGATATCCGTACTGCGCTCGATTTTCCTGATCAGTCCTTCGATGTGGTGCACGCTCGTTTCATGACTGCTTTTATGCATGTGTCGGCCTGGCCGCGCTTGATTGCTGAATGCCGCAGAGTACTCAAGCCGGGCGGTACTCTCTGCCTGATTGAGGGAGAGAACTTTGGGGTGAGTACGAGTGGCTCGCTGGAGCTGTACAATTCTCTGATGGTTGGGGCGATGCGACGCGCGGGACATTGTTTTGCTCCCGAGGGGAATATGTTTGGCATCTCTGCGATGCTGCCGCGTTTGTTGGAAGAGCATGATTTTCAGGCCATTCAACAAAAAGCGTATGCTCTTAATTTTTCGGCGGGTCGCAAAGGGAATGGACCCTGGTTTACAAATTGTAAAACGGCGCTGAAGTTGCTCCAACCCTTTTTGATCCAATGGGGCGTGGCAACCCAACAAGAATTAAATGTTCTCTATGAACGTGCACTTCTAGATATGCAGTCTCCCGATTTCTGCGGCCAGTCATTTTATCTGGCAGTCTCAGGAGAAAAGCTGTTGTGATGAAGAAATTTCCATCTGGAAGGTATGAACAAAAAAGGAGAACGTCAAATTTCATGAGGCATCATTCCTCTTCAGCACTTCCAAGCTATGCCGAGATCATGCTGGCTCATCTGCCAATTGGAGCTGCTCTATTCGATGCTCAAGATTTTCGGTTAATTGCAGCAAATGCTAGCTTCCATGCCAGCCTTGATCCCGAATGGCAAGATGAAAAAGCTCTTGGACATACTCTCACCGAATTTATTCCCTATGCCAGGGAGTCCAAAAGCATCGATATATTTCAACGCGTTGCTGATACAGGAGTGGCGTATCAGGTTGATACCTATGCTTCTCAAGCTTTTGTACGTGGCACAACGTATTGGAATTGGAGCTTGATTCCTCACCGCAATGACGATGGTCAGGTGACTCATTTGTTGCTGACGTTGAATGAAGTGACACAGCAAGTTCAGGCGCAGCAAGAAGCCGAACGAACAAAGGCGACTCTGCAACAGACCAGCCAGACATTAGAGGCCGAACAACAGCGCATGGCGCTCCTTGAAAGTATCGCCCATCGCATTGGAGGACTCCTGCATCCGGAGCGCATCGCGGCCACCGCGCTTGAGGTGATTAATACCACCTTTAAGCCCCTGGCCAGCGCCGTCTATGCTGCAGATGCCACGCAGCAATGTTTTCGTGCCCTGGCATTATATCTTCCCGGGAGCGATCCTGCCTTGCAGCATCATGTCTCGTTTTTGCCTTATGACCGCTCATCCTTCCTGATTAGAGCCTTGCACGAGCGTAGTTCGCTGCTGCACCCCTGGCCGGCGACCTTCAAGAATGGTCTTGAGAAGGAGGTCATCGCCAATCTTGTGCCCGACGCCAAAACCATACTTTGCATTCCTATGTGGTACAACGATTTCTGTGAAGGGGCTCTGGTGATTGCCTTTGCGCAGCCACAATCAGAGATTGTCTCCTTGATGCAATCTATTGAAGGATCTGTTCCTCTGCTGGCTGAGTCCCTGACCAGTGCTCGCTTGCATGCTGTAATAGAGCATGAACGGCAGCGCCTTCATACCATCCTGGATCAGCTACCGGAAGGTATATTACTGGTTGAAGCGACCAGCGGCACTATCAGTTACGCCAATCCTGTGGCGTCATTGTTGCTGGGTATCCAGCATGAGAACTTATTAGGGGCATCGCTAAATCAGTTAGAGCCCAGTAGCTCTCGCTTTGAGTCATCGACCTTGCCCTGGAATTTCGCTCTGATCCATGCTCTGTGGGGCAAAACGGTGAGTAGCCAGGAATTAGTAGTGCGGCGAGCGGATGGAAGTCAGGCGATCCTGCTGAGCTCGACGGCCCCGATTCGTCTGGATACGGGCGGAAATATTACGGAGGCGGTGATCGCTTTTCAAGATATCACGGCACAGAAGATGGCGGAGCAGCAGAAGATTGATTTTCTGACGATGGTCAACCATGAACTACGTACTCCCCTCACGGCCGTGCTGGGATTTAGCGATATCCTGCGTGAGCAGGGGATGGAAGGTCTGAATACTTTCCAGAGGACGGCGATTTCGAGTATTGTGGAGCAGAGTGAATACCTGCATTATCTCGTGAACGAGATTCTGGATCAATCGTATTTCGAGCGAGCAACTTTTGAACTGCATCCCGTTCAACAAGACCTGCTGCCGCTGCTTCGTCGGCTGGTTGATTACTATGCTCGCACCAATAAAGGCTATCGCATCGAGCTTAACCTCGAACATTTCTTCTCTCGCGTCAGGCTTATGGGACACTTTGATGCTCATCGTATGGCTCAGGTATTTAATAATGTTTTGACGAACGCCGTTAAGTATAGCACTGTGGGGAGCGTGATCGAGGTCGGCGGCCGACCTTTTGATGCGAATGATACGTATACTTCAGGCATCTTGCTGTGGATTAAGGATCAAGGTCCGGGTATCACTGCCGAGGATCTGCCACATATCTTTGAGCGCTTTTATCGGGCGAAAAACAGGGATTATTCGGTTGGTGGTCTGGGCCTGGGATTATATCTGGCCAAAGAGTTTATCCAGAGCCATGGTGGCCGTATCTGGGTCGAAAGCACTGAAGGGGTTGGAAGCACTTTCTTTTTTGCGCTCCCTTTTATCTCCCTCCTCTCATCAAACGCAGTTGATTAAGCAGCCAGGCTGTTCAATCGCATATTTTTATTGTTAAATATGTGCAATGTACATATGCCTCTGATCTCTTCTTATCATCGTGAGAAGAGCGTTTTTCTGTGACTGTTTGGCTGGCCGGAGCGTATTGTGTAGAGAGAACGTAATGTTGAGATATGCATATTCAAGGAAAGTACAGATGAGTAAAAAACAACCTTCCGTGGGAAAAACGGTCTCCTGGTCCTATGGGATCGTGATTGCTTTTGCAACAGTCTACTTTGTTGGCGGCGTTTTGTTAGAGAGAGTGAGCCGCAAAAAAGAAGGCAAGTAGTTACTTCCAAAGCAGCCATTTTCAGGAACATTCAGCTTGTTTACAAATTATTCAGTTTGTTTGAATTTTCTCACATAAATTTGAGCAAATCTGTATAGATAGTTCATGGTCTTTGTGTATGCTATCTGGCATAGGGACAATGAATTACTGATGGTTACTCATTTAAAACTCTTCTATTGGCTCTCGCGGCTGTACTCGTAACTCCAGACGGTATGGCGATGAATCAATCTTGACCACTCTTTAACTCCTTGCTCCCCCACATGAGTTACGTATTTAGTGAAGACATGCAGCTTACAGGTTGTCTCATCCTCCAGGGGACAATACTGGCTGGGATCGATCTCTAATATCGATGATCCCAGGAGCAGATTGTCCGATCCGAACCACCTCCTCATGGAAAAATTTACAAACAACTTGCGCCGTCGCTTTCTGACGGCTAGAACAATTGAAACAGGATATGATGCATAAAAGAGACACAAGCATATCCGTCGTTGCTGATGATGTTTATTCAACTGTAGGCCAGTCACAGAGCCTCTCGTTTGACGAAGCGACATTGAAAAGCTATGGCTATCGGGTTATGGACACAGTTGCTTCTTATCTGAGTGGTATCCGTGAGCGACCCGTCTGGCAGCCGATGCCTCAAAATGTCAAGCAAGCGATAAGCGATCAGCAGATGCCTGAACAAGGTCAATCATTTGAGCAGTTATTTGCTTTTATTCAGGAGATGATTCTTCCCTATCCGCAAGGAAATGGTCATCCGCGTTTTGCGGGCTGGATTAATTCCGCGCCCGCGCACGCTGGCGTGATCATCAAGCCGCTGGCCGCCGCTCTGAATGCCAATTGCGGGATCGGCGATCATGCTGGACAGGCGTTAGAACGGCGTACTGTGCAGTGGATGATGCAACTGTGTGGTTTCCCGGTCGAAGGCAGTGCGGGTGTTTTTGTCAGCGGTGGCTCGGAAGCTAACTTCACCTGTTTGCAGGCGGCTCGTCAATGGGCGACTCAGGTCGATGGTTGGAATGTCAGGACCGAAGGCGTGCAAGGGTCACATGTGCCGCTGGTCCTCTATCAATCGGATCATGGACACTTTTGTATTCGCAAAGCTGTCGAGGCGATGGGCTTAGGCACAAACTCCATTCATATCATTCCCACGACGCCTACCTTCCAGATGGATGTCGCTCAGCTGCGTGCTCGCATCCGCCAGGACCGTGAAGCCGGATATCGTCCCTTCTGCGTTGCCGCTACTGCGGGCACCGTCGAAACGGGCGCGATTGATCCGCTGGATGAACTGGCTGATCTGTGCGCTGAAGAAGGTCTCTGGCTCCATGTCGATGGTGCCTACGGAGCCTTTGGTATCCTGGATGAGCAAGCCGCTCCTCTCTATAAAGGTATCGAGCGTGTCGACTCACTGGCCACCGATCAGCATAAATGGCTCTCGATCCCCATCGATTGTGGATGCGCCATGGTGCGGCGCGGCACCATACTGCGTGAAGCATTTAGTCTGACGCAGCCTCCCATCGAAGATGATGATCCCTGGATGTCGGAGTATACATTGCAGCGCACACGTCGCTTTCGTGCTCTGGAAGCCTGGATGGTGGTATCTTCGGCTGGCCGTGCTGGCCTGGCTGCGGCCATTGCATCTAATCGCTGCCAGGCTCGCCTGCTGGAGAGTCTGATCGAGGACACCCCTGAGCTAGAGGTTGTGGCCAAAGGACCTCTGAGTATTGTGCGTTTCCGCTATCTGCCTGCCGGGTTGCAGCAGAGCACTCCCAAACGGATCGATCAATTCAATCGCGCTCTGGTGCATGAGATACAGCAACGCGGCAATATTTTCTTGACCAGCACACGTCTGCTGGGCAGAGAGGCCATGCGTGCCTGCCTCGTGAATTATATGACGACCGACGAGGATATCCACGCGATGGTCTCTGAAGTACAAACTGTTGGCAACGAGCTCATGGCGAGCTTTTCCTGATACATGTATTGCATATAGGCACGTTTCGACCGAGCAAATTGATCGTAACGTAAACGGGTGAAGAAATTATCTTGTATTAAAGAGACATAGCAATAAAATTTTCATCTGAATATAAAGCATAACAATGTAAGTAAATAAGAGGAGAAGAATCATGCAATTTGAGAATATCCTGGGAACCATCGGCCATACGCCCGTTGTCAAACTTAAGAGTTTCAGCTCTCGTCCCAATATTGAGATTTTTGCCAAACTGGAAGGTGTCAATCCAACTGGAAGCATTAAAGACCGCATCGCCCGCAAGATGATTGAAAACGCTGAGCGCCAGCATCTGATGAGGGTCGATAGCATCCTGATGGAGCCGACCAGCGGCAATACAGGCGTCTCGCTGGCATTGGTGGCACGTATGAAGGGATATCCCTTTACCGCCGTCATCTCCGATAAGGGGACCGAGGATAAGCGTAAAATGCTCCAGCTCTACGGTGCCGAGTTGATCGTTTCTCCGGGTGCCGCAGGCAGTAATGGAGCCATTCGTCTGGCTCAGGAAGTGGCCGCGCAGGATAAGCGCTATGTGATGTTGTATCAATATGGCAATGAGGCAAATGCATCCGCTCACTACGAAACGACCGGTCAGGAGATTATTAAAGATATCCCAGATGTGAACGTTTTTATAGCTGGGCTTGGTACTGGTGGTACACTGACGGGCACCGGTCGGCGTTTGAAAGAGTACAATGCCAATATTCGTGTGATTGGAGCGGAACCGATGGCGGGCGACAGTATCCAGGGATTGCGCAATCTCTCCGAGGGATTCGTGCCACCCGTGCTTGACTTCTCCGTGCTTGACGACCGCGTTCTTGTCTCCAGCCAGGATGCCTGGCGACGTACTCGACAGCTCAAAGCGCAGGAAGGGATCTTCGCTGGACCATCGAGCGGTGCGGCGCTGGAAGTAGCTCTGCGCGTTGCTGATATGATGGATCGTGGCAAAATTCTCATCATCCTTGCCGACGGCGGTTGGAAGTACATGAGCGAAGCACGCTGGACGGCAGATGTGCCATCGATGGCTACAAATATGGCTGTAAACAGCATGCACCTGTGTTAAAAAAACCCCGAGAGATCCGTAGTAAGAGGAGTATTATGTCATTACCATTGTCGCCGACTGTACAGGCATCAACGTTGCAACATCCCGTGTTTAAAAACTTTATTGATGGTCAATGGTGCGAGTCCGCCAGCAACGAGACGTTTACCAGTATCAATCCGGCGCATACGCAAGAGGTTGTGGGTCTCTTCCAGAAGTCGACGGTGGCCGATCTCGATCGAGCGGTCGCGGTGGCACGCAAAGCTCAACGTGGCTGGGCCAATACGCCAGCGCCAGCGCGTGCCGAGGTCCTGATGCGTTCGGCTCAGCTTTTAGCCGAGCATGAAGATGAGTTTGCGTATATCATGACGCGTGAGATGGGCAAGACGCTGAAAGAGACTCATGGGGACGTTCAACGTGCTATCGATGTGGCCCGCTTTATGGCTGGCGAGGGACGTCGTGCGGAAGGCGAGACGATCCCTTCGGCTCTGCCTGATCGCTTTGACCTGACCGTACGTCATCCGCACGGAGTTGTTGGCATCATCACCCCCTGGAATATCCCGCTGGCCATTCCCGCCTGGAAAACCTTTCCTGCCTTGCTGGCAGGCAACGCTATCGTCCTCAAGCCAGCCAGCGACACTCCCTTGATCACATTGAAGTTGGCCGAGTTGCTAGGCGAGGCAGGTCTACCGGCGGGAGTCTTTAATGTCATCACCGGTCCAGGTGGCTCGCTTGGCGAAGCCTTGATCAGACATAAAGGCATCAATATGATCTCTCTGACTGGATCAACCGAGGTTGGGCGTCATGTGGCGGAGGTCTGTGGCTATGATCTGCGCCGTTGTACGCTTGAATTGGGTGGTAAGAATGCGGCGATCGTGCTGGATGATGCGAATCTTGATGTTGCTGTGAACAGTATCGTCGGGGGAGCCTTTGGTACCGCTGGACAGCGTTGCACAGCCACCAGTCGTGTGATCGTACAGAAGTCGGTTCTATCAGAGCTCACAGAACGTCTGGTGGCGGCGGCGGAGCGTCTGCGTGTCGGCGATGGACTCGATGCTGATGTGCAGATGGGGCCACTCGTCAATCAGGGACGTATCAAGGCGGTTCACAACTATACCGAGAGTGGTCTGGATGAAGGAGCGACTCTGGTAACTGGCGGCAGAGCACTCGATACGGGAGCGTTTCAGGAAGGTGCTTTCTATCAACCCACGATTTTTACCGATGTCGCTCCGACAATGAAGATCGCTCGCGAAGAGATCTTTGGACCATTTATCTCGATTCTGCCCGTCTCCACGTACGAGGAGGCGATCCAGATCGCCAACGACACCGAATATGGACTCTCAACCTCGATCTTTACCAACGATGCTCGCCTGACTTTTCGGGCTATCCGCGATATCGAAACGGGGCTAATTATGTTCAATAACGCGTCAACTGAATCAGAGATCCATATGCCGTTTGGAGGCATGAAGACAAGTGGCAACGGTCATCGCGAGTTGGGACGTAAAGCGGTTGAGGAGTTCAGCGAGATCAAGAGCGTCTTTATCTCTTACCCCCAATAAAATTGCAGCTCTTTTATGATTGTAATTGTACAGACCCCACTTTATCAAGAAGTGGGGCCTGTCTTAGAGGCTACTCAAAATCTCTGCTCCATGTCGTGTGACGATCACAGTATGTTCAAACTGCGCTGCCCATCCACCGTCTCTCGTGCGGACGCTCCATCCATCTGGATCGACTCTCATGCGTGCCGATTGCTCGACCAGGATCGGTTCAATGGTGATTACGAGCCCCTCTGGAATCACAGGACCAGTTCCGGGACGACCAACACTTGGCACATCTGGCCCCTCGTGCATGACATGACCTAAGCCGTGTCCGATATACTCACGCACAACGTCGAAACCTCGCGATCGAGCTACGCGCTGAATGGCGTATCCAATGTCGCCGATGCGATTTCCAGGGCGCGCTGCCTGGATACCTGCCATCATGGCCTCGCGTGTTGTCTCGATGAGATACTGATGTTTTGGAGCGACTTTCCCAACCGCAACGGTGATCGTCGAATCGCCAGCATAGCCATCCAAAAGCATTCCTGCATCAATACTCAACACATCGCCTATCTTCAATTTCTGCTTGCCCGGTACTCCATGAACCGCGACATCATTTACCGAAGTGTTGATACAGCCTGGGAACCCCTCTTCTGTTGCAAAGACAGGTGTTGCCCCCAGTTGCGCGATGTAGTCCATCGCGTAGTCATTCAGCTCACTTGTTGTCACCCCTGGACGAGCCAGTGTTGCGAGGTTTTGTAAGAGCTGTGCTGTCGCTTGATTCGCTCGTCGTAAGCCCTCTTTTTCCGCTTCTGTATTAGCGACCAAGTTCTTTTTCTCCTTTTGTATAGACTTCCAGAAACCTGGAAGAAACCTGGATTGTAGTATACCATCATGGAGCCGGGGATGCGAACGACGAAGAGTCCGGGCTGATAGGTTCCTTTTTGTGTCGTTGGATTTTGTATAATCCAATTGTCCATAGATAATTGTTACGAAATATCTCACTTCAGACGGAGGAGCGTGATGGAGGCAATCAATCTTTTTGATTACGAACTGCTGGCCAGGGAGCGCATGGATCCAATCCATTGGGACTTTTATGCAAATGGCAGTGATGATGAGGTCACTCTGCGAGCCAATCGGGATGATTTCACACAGATTCGCTTGCGTCCACGCGTGCTGGTCGATGTCTCTCAATGCACCACCGAGACCACTGTCCTGGGCTTACCTATACGGCTGCCTGTGCTGATTGCTCCCACCTCCTTGCATTGTCTTGCACATCCGGAAGGGGAGTGCGCCACTGCTCGGGGAGCCGCCGCCGCTGGCTCTCTGTTGATCGCCAGTACCAAGTCGACACGCTCGCTCGAAGAGATTGCTCAAACCAGCAGTAATCCTCTCTGGTTCCAACTGTACATTTATCAGTCGCTTGACATCGCACTGGGACTGGTACGACGCGCTGAAGCTTCAGGTTATCGAGCCATTGTATTGACCGTCGATGTTCCTGTCCTGGGGAACCGCGAGAGCAGTAAGCGACATAATCAGCCCCTTCCGATCTTTCCCATGATGGAAGCTAATTTTGCCGGCCTCGCCGTGGATAGTCAGGATCGGATCTCCGTAACCTGGAAGACAGTTGCGTGGCTACGCTCCATTACATCCTTGCCGATCCTGCTCAAAGGCATCCTGACCGCCGAAGACGCCCTGCTGGCACTCGATCATGGCATCGCAGGCATCATCGTCTCCAACCATGGAGGCCGCCAGCTGGATGGTGTCGTCACCAGCATCGAGGCGCTGCCGGAGATCGTCGCAGCCGTGGATGGTCGCTGCGAAGTCTATCTGGACGGCGGTATTCGTCGTGGTACCGATATCCTCAAAGCTCTGGCTCTGGGTGCTCGCGCCGTACTGATCGGGCGTCCCGCTCTCTGGGGATTGGCCGTCGCTGGCGCTGATGGCGTCCAGCAGGTCCTGGAGATCTTGCAGGGCGAACTGGAACGCGCCATGAAGCTGGCTGGCTGTCCCACGCTCGCCGCTGTCAATCGCTCTTTTGTGAAAATGATCTCAAAAGAGTTGTGAAGCAGACCTTTCACAAGCCTTGACAAGCACCTAATTTTCGGTTAATATATCCACAGCAGATATATCCGTAGCGGATATACGGAGTTCGATTGTATAGAGGGAGAAGCTATGGCACAGACAGAACGTAATCCAGATACATTGCTCCCATTAACACCGGCGGTCTTTCACATCCTGCTGGCGCTCTCTGATCAGGAGCGGCATGGCTATGGCATCATGCAGGAGATTGAGCAGCGCACCGATGGGAAGGTGCATATGGGACCCGGGACGTTGTATGGCTCGATCAAGCGTATGCTGGCCGATGGTTTGATCGAGGCTGCTGGTGAGCGTTCAGATGCGACCCTGGATAACGAACGTCGTCGCTATTATCGGCTGACTGGTTTTGGGCAACGTGTCGTGCGTGCTGAGGCAGCGCGTCTGGCACAACTTGTCTCAGTTGCACAGAGCAAGAAACTGCTGGGTGGTCCAGAGATCGTAGGAGGTTTTTAAGTTGGAGACACATCCAAACTCATGGCTACTGAGCATCTCTGAGCGTCTGTATAGCAGCTTACTTCTGCTCTATCCGAAAGATTTTCGGCGCACCTATCAGCGGGAGATGATCTGCACCTTTCGTGATTATGCTCACGCTACGATGAAACAAGCGGGCAAGCCTGGCCTGCTACATATGTGGAGTATTGTCCTCTCAGATCTATTGATAACAACGTGTATTGAAAACTATCGATCATGTATGCAGACAATAAAAATGTTTATGGGACTAGAAAAGGAGTCAATCATGGTCTCTCCTATCCTCCATCTCGACTTTGGATCACAGACCGATATCGGCCTCAAGCGCGCCAATAACGAAGATACGATGATCTCAGAGCTTCCCGCAGATCCCCAGGTGATGCAGCAACGCGGAGCCTTATTCATCGTTGCCGACGGTATGGGCGGGCATAGTAAAGGTGAAGTCGCCAGCAATATGGTCGTCAATGAAGTCAAAAAACTCTATTATGCCGATCTAACCAACCCTATCGAGACTGCTCTACGCAACGCCGTCAAGCAAGCTAACACCATCTTGTATGATTACCAGACAAGCAAAGATGATACCCATGAGTCTATGGGGACAACCTGTATCGCGGCCGTGCTTCATAATGATAACGCTTATATAGCTAATGTCGGCGATAGTCGAGCATACATCGTCCATCAGGCAACCATCAAGCAGATCTCGCGGGACCATTCGTTCGTCGCGGAGCAACTGAGCGCTGGAAAAATCACGCCTGAGGAAGTCTTAACCCATCCAAAGCGCAACGTGATTACGCGCTGTATCGGCACCAAACCCGAAGTCGAAGTCGATATATTCACCGAACAGGTCTTCGATGGCGATACTCTCGTCCTCTGTACCGATGGACTATCATGGGAGGTCTCCGAGCAAGAGATACTCACTACCGTTATCCAATCGACCCCCGAAGAATGTGTCGGCAAGCTCATCGTCCTCGCGAACGAGCACGGCGGACCCGATAATATTACGGCGGTTGTCGCTCGGATCTCCCTCTCGTAAGTAAAATCAGGCAATGATTGCTTTCTCAATGGATATATCCATACGAGCGGTATATCCATTGGGATTTTCTGTAAGATAAGTACCGGTCTAATATTTCTTTATAGTTAAACTCAGCCTCAGGAAAAAATAAGCTTTCGACCTCTTTAGCTTAGAAAAATTAAAGCTCCTTTAGAGAACAATTAAGGTTTTTGCAGCCCCTGCCAATTCTGTATCTCTCTTCATTATTAGAATCGTATACTACTCAGAACGGAGAAAACAACAAACTTCTCCAAATTGAGATAATCATTAACCAAATTGATATAATAGTTTTTCGATACTTAAAGGAGATAATCATTATGTTAGCTACAACAACACTTGCTCTCGGCGCTTTGACTCTTGGTGATATCGTCTGGTGGTTGATCGTTGGTCTGATCGCTGGTGCTCTGGCCAGCCTGGTGATGCGTGGCGGCGGTTACGGTATTGTCGGTGACATCGTCGTTGGACTGGTTGGTGCATTAGTGGGTGGCTTCCTGGCCAGCTTGCTTGGACTTGGCGCTTCTGGCATGATCGGTGAGATCATTGTTGCCTTTATCGGTGCCTGTGTCTTCATCGCCATCCTGCGTGCGATCTCTGGCTCCAGAACTCGTGTGTAACTTTAACTGACATAAGCGGTTAGTTAGCGTCAATAGAAAAAATAAAGTCCTTGCCCGACAATATCGTCACGCAAGGACTTTATTTTTGTATGTATTTGATCCGTTGAGGGACTCAGATGTCTTTTCAATGGTTACTTTTCTGATGACAGCTGCATGTGACTTTTATGCTTCTTTGAATAAATAAGCGTAAAGATCGATTGGGCAGACAATCTCAAATCCCAATTTGGCACATATAGGTGCAGATGTTGTCTTGACTGCATGGATGATGGCGCTTGTCGCTCCCAGGGAGCGTGCATCTTCTAACCGCTTTGCTACCATGGTGGAGTAGATACCTTTTCCTCGATGATCTGCAATGGTAGCGGCTCCCCCCAATGTGATCACACTTTTATCGTTATCCAGGAGGGAGAGAGAAAATGCAATTGGCTCATTGCGCTCTGGTGCGTAGGCAAAATAGATTTTGATCTGTGCTCCAAGAGCCCTATGTAAGGAGCCTAAGAGACTGGCGACCTCTTCTGTGATAGTGGATCCGTATGCGCGTACTACCATAGAAACATTTGCATCCCAATCAGCGGGCGTTACCTGCTCTATGCGAATTTCCGGATTAACTGCTATCGGAATATTTAAATCACGCAATACCATCCCCCACATAGCTTGCTCTTTGACGTGGGTGAATCCTGCGGAGACAAGATGGTTTCCTAGATCGGTGGGCTGACTCGTTGGTCCCACCAACCACCCAAATACCTTTCCCTCCTGTCGATATCGTGCAATCACATTCTGAATTCCGTCATCTACATTTGCCTCAGTGAACGTAGCCATCCCAACCATATTTGTGATAGGGCTCTGGGTGGTAGATATGCGAGCTTTCACGCCAGGTAGTGATAGAGGCCAGATTAATCCATCGAGATAGGTCTCCAGTCCTACGCTGGAACAAGTTTCATCGATTTTTTTTAATAATGTGATGTCGTCCATTGTAGTTATGCTCCAACCGTGAAGTACTAGATTAGTAGAACGAAGTTATCGGACTACTAAGAATAATCATTTTGTATGCTGATAAAGTAACGCATCATAGTTTTGTTTGTCAAGATAAAAACGGATAAATAAAAATATAAGGTCTTGAGCATATTATTTTATATAAAAAAAGTATAAAAGCGCATATGCATTGATAAAAGGATGATTTGAATTGTTTTTATGTCAGATATAGCAGTGCTGCAAGCATTTTTACTGCATTCCAGGCTGCATGATTGGATATTTCTGGAATTATTTGCATAAGGATGAGCTCTTGTGGCACTATTGATTTATACTATTTTGCAATAGATCATGATGTACTGTACTGGTATTGTCGGCACGTGATTGAAAATGCATCGTCTTAATTGAGATGTGTCAGGTCGGTAAGAGGGATTTTATTTGTTTTGTAGTCGGCGCTTGTTCTGGATGAGATGCAGGATAAGCAGAAACGAGGAGTGGCATGGATACGCATGAGAAATTCTTCCCTATCCCCTCGGATGACGAAAAGAAGACTGTTTCGGATGGCTCCATACGCCTTGAGCAGGGAGTATTGAAGCTGGTCGATATCGCTACCTCGACGATGGCTAATATTGCTCCAGCTATGAGCTTTTTTTTCAGCTCGGCACTGATCGTGTCCGCTGCTGGTATCGCTTCGCCGCTTACTATCGTGCTGGCGGCGCTGGCGATTGCTCTGCTGGGGAATACGCTGGCCGAATTTTCGCGCTCAATTCCTTCAACTGGTTCCTTTATTACCTTCATTGGCAAGACGTTTGGTCCAGTGATGGCTGTCACCACGACGATCGTGATTGGCATCGGGTACATTGTGGCGATGTCTTCGGTGGTCGTGATCTCGGGCGGTTGGACACAAATTATTTTTCAGCGTTATGTCGGGATCGATATCCCGTGGCAGTTGTTGTCCTTGCTCTTTGTAATCCTGGTCTTTTTATTGATGGTCCGAGGAGTGCATCTGTCAACGCGTTGGGCGGGCTACTTCTTTGTGCTCGAATTTGCTGTCCTGCTGCTTGTCTCAATCATCATCCTGGCGACGAACATCACGCATCTGTCGCTGGCTCCTTTTAATCCGGTGAATATGAAGGGCGGATTGCAGGGACTTGGCCTGGGCTTTCCGATCGCTGTCTATATGTTTGTCGGCTGGGAGAACTCGGCTTCACTGGCTGAGGAGACGAGCGATCCTCGGCGCAACGTGCCGCGTGCTATCTTTGCCAGTGTGCTGCTGATGGCTCTGAGCTATATCCTCTTTACTTACGCCATCGTTGTGGCTTTTAATTACAATGTTGATGCCCTGACGTCTGCCGAGGTACCGTTTGTGACTGCGGCAGAGAAGATCTCGGCTATCCTGGCCATCCTGGCGTACATCGCGGGCTTCACCTCGACCATGAGTGCCATGATTGCAGGTTCAAACTCACAGGCTCGCCTGATCTTTAACGCGGCTCGCGAAGGGATGTTGCCAGCCATCTTAGCCCGCCTGACTCCTCGGACACACACTCCATGGGTGAGCTTCTTGCTCTTCTTTGTGATCAGCCTGGGGATTGTCTATATCTTCGGCTGGACGGTGCTCCCTGTGACATTCTTTGGCGAGATCAGTACGCTGGGGACGATCTTGATTGCTCTGACCTATCTGGTGACAAATATTGCCTTGCCATTTTACTATCGGCGTTATCATCCCGACCAGTTTTCGCTCGTCAAGCATCTCATCTTGCCCGTGCTGGGCATCATCGCCATCGGCTTCCCGCTGTGGGGACTGGTTGAGCCTGGACAGCCAATCCCATTTAATCTCTTTCCCTGGATCAGCCTGGGCGTGGTCCTGGTAGGGCTCATCTACGCGTTTATCCTGACGCGTCGAGATCCTGATCTTGGCGAACGCGTTGGCTCGATCGTTGCGGATCGCGAATAGCTAGCCGCGCTCAAATCCCTGGTTGGTATCGTGCCTTTTTTCATCAATAACTACTCCTATGTTATGGGGAGTAGTTATTTTCTGCCTGATACATAGTTTCGACTGGAATAGAGTCTTTTTGCGCTTGCTAGCTATGCAAGAACAGAAAGAAGTGCAGCATTCCCAGGCCAAGGGCGCTGAGAATTAAAAACGCGGGATGAATTTTCCAGCGTGACTGAAGTAATAGAATCAGACTTATCGCCGCGATAGAGAAGGTCCATATGTCGGTGATGGCTGTCTGTCCAAGCATAAGTGTTGTGGCAATTAGCAGACCAATGACGGCGGGTGTTACGCCCTTCAAAAATCCATGCACCTTTGGCGAGTGCCGATACTTGATCAGGATGGGGGTCAGCGTCGACATCAAGAGAAACGAAGGAATAAATACGCCTGCGGTCGCCAGGAAGGCTCCGGGGAAAGCTGCCTGACGATAGCCAACAAAAGTCGCAATCAATAAAAACGGTCCGGGAGTAAGCTGTCCCAAAGCCACACCATCGAGAAGTTGTTGAATGCTGAGCCAGTGCAGACCATTAACCAACTCCTGTTGTAAGAAAGGAATCATAATGAAGCCACATCCAAAGATTAAAAAGCCAATCTTTAAAAATTCCACGAACAGCAGCATGGCACTTGAAAAACCATCAAACAATATTTGGAGAGGGAGTAGGAGAGGAAGAAACATGCTGTGCAATGTGACTGATGGCGTGGAAGGCTTGACTGCTGGTGCTGGAGGGAGTGGAGTCTGCTTCCCATAGAGAATGATCCCGAGAGAGCCTGCACCCAGGATAATGATGACTAAGTTAAATTCATAGGGAAAGATAGCGGCCTGCATCAGTAAAAAGGCCGCGAGCGCGATGATCCAGCCAATGACGCTCTTGCGCGCATCTTTGCTGATATCGAAGAGTGTATTCAAGATAATCGCAATAATTACTGGAGAAACCCAGAGAAAACCGGTTGCGAGTGTGGTGGAAATTCCATACTGAAAGTAAGCCCATGAGAGAGCGAGCATGAGGAGAAAGCCCGGTAGGAGAAAGCAGAGTCCACTGAGCAAACCGCCTAGCGGGCCGATATAGACATAACCAATGTAGACAGCCATCTGCATTGCCATTGCGCCAGGCAACATATTTGCCAGAACAAGACCATCTTTGAACGATGCTAACGTTAGAAACTTCCGTCGGTAGACGCAAGTTTCTCTCATCAGGCTCAACGAACCGAGTCCCCCGCCAAAACCTATCAGACCGATGTAGAGAAAAACCACGAACACCTGTTTTAAGCGATACATGAGACTCGATTCTTCCCACATGATCGTATCCTCCTGCGACAAAAAGCGTCTTGCCTCTTTGATATTCAGCACATTAGCGTTCACTACAAACGGGACAATCGAAGCGACGTTTAATTTGAAGATGGCGTGTCATATTATTTTGGAGGTCAAGAAACCAGAGCACATCTTTTAAGGGAGTTCCAAAGTTGCTGGCGATCTTGATCGCCTCCATGGCGGCAACGGCACCGATCATATCCGAGCAGGGACCAAAGACGGGAAAAGCCTGGATCGAGTTCCAGTTACTCGGTTTTTCGGGATAGATACAAGCCAGACAGGGGGTTTCACCAGGAATAATTGTCGTGACATATCCCTCGGTGCTGTACATGGCAGCCATGACGAGCGGTTTATTCTGGCGAATCGCCTCTCGATTTAGCAAATAGCGTTCCTCAAAAAGTGGTGCCGCATCCACAATCAGGTCTGCCTGCTCCACCAGAGCAACGACATTGCGTTCATTGATATTATCCGCCAGGCCGGTCAACTTGAGCTCAGAATTCATAGCTTGTAGCCGTTCGAGAAAAACATCCATACAGGGACGGCCGATGTCGGCTTGCATGATCAATGGCCAGCGATTGAGATATTCTGGAACGATTGATCCGCCGTGAGCAAGCACAAGTTGACCAATCCCGGCGTGAGCCAGGCGCATAGCTACCGTACCACCAACGCCTCCCACTCTTGATATCAGAACGCGCTTCTGCTTCAGGAGTTGCTGTCCTTGTAGGCCAAAGCCGGGAATGCGGATTTGACGTGCATAGCGCTCAAGTTCGAAGGAACTGATATCGACCAAAGAAAGATCTCTCATGTCTATTCGACTCCCTGCCGGGGTGTTGCGACAAGATGGCTACAGACTGAGCAATCGCTGCGACGTGTGATCTGCATCTTGCGAAACGTATTGGTTGTGAGGTCGCCATAAAAAAGCTGATTTGTCAGGAGTTGGCCGCAATCGGTGACTATCTTAATAACCTCCATCGTTGCCAACGTGCCGACAAATGCCGCGCTTGGAATGATCACAGGGAATCCCTTGATCTGCCAGGAGGAGGGGGGCTTGGGATACAGGCACGCCAGGCATGGTGTCTGGCCGGGAAAGATTGTCGTAAGGTAGCATTCGAGGCCGAACATCGCCGCCATAATAAGTGGCTTCTTTTGTTGTACCGCCTCCAGATTCATCTGATAGCGTTCTTCAAAAGCAGGTGACGCGTCCACCACAATATCTGCCTCGTTTACCAGACGCGCAGAGTTTGAGGCATCAATGTTTTCAGTTTCAATGATAACGTCAACGTCGGGATTGACACGTTGGAGCATGTCACGGAATGCTTCTACTCTGGGACGGCCGATATCCTGGCGAAATGTGAGTAGCATCCGATTCAAATTTTCAGGTTCCACGATTCCATCATGGGCGAGCACCAGGCGACCAATCCCAGCGCGTGCCAGTTCCAGTGCTACCGTTCCACCCAGGCCACCTGCACGTGATATCAAAACAGAAGTATTTTTGAGACGCGCCTGACTCTTAGCATTAAAACCTGGTAGAGATAGCTGTCGCTCATAGAGTTGGTATTCAAAAGCAGTTAGATCTGGCAATTTTTTTTCAACGTCTGCCCCATATGCATGTATCAATGTAATGGATACTCCTTACTTGCACATATGCAGAGGAGATGCCTGACACGAGAGCATGACCGGGCATCTCCCTCCCACTATCAGTCTTTACAGCAAGGTACTTGTTTCACATATAAACGCAACAGCGTTTATATGCTTTAAGCTTTTCAAGAAACGTTCAAACGATGCGGTCGTCTCTATGCCTGGGACGTGCAGCTGGCACATGCCGGAGAGACTACTGCAAGTAAACTGGGGCTGACGAGCATCATGGCGCGATTGCCATCGAGCTCTTCCAGATCAAAGGTAAAATCCTTCGCGCTGGTCGTATCGAAACGTGAAGACTCCTCATGCACATCTACTGTGCGCTCATTCGTTGGATGCATAAAACACCTCCTTGAGTGTTCATAACTGCTGCCTCAGAAAAATCGAGACAGAACAAAAACGACAACTTTAAAAAGAAATTCGCCTGCCACAAAACAGATCCAGAGTGTGAGCAAGACATTTAATGCGCCGTACGTGGCCAGAATAAACTGTTGATGCCATGCTGACTGCTCTGGTGGTCTGCCCGAGAACAGGCGAGAGAATGTGTGCCAGAGATACTGATAGGCTTTGCGATCAAGATTGGGAATACGTAACCAATCAGAGAAAGCAAAGTAGCCATCTGTGCGGAAAATTGGAAACAGATTATAGAGTGCGGTGAGTATACCAGCCACCATCAATGCGGCCGCCCATGGCTTCAGGGCATCTCCTGGGGGAAGCACTTGCCACAGGATTGTTCCCAGTGAGCCGCATAAAAAAGAGGCCAGTGGGCCAGCCAGACTGACTGCGACCCGTGCCCAGCGGGAACTTAAACGCCATACCTCGCCGATCTCGACATAGCAAAAAATGCCTGCCCAGGGGCAAACGGCCACGCCAAAATAGCCAGGCTGGCGTCCGAAATGCTGGAGCGTCAGTCCATGAGCTGTTTCATGTAGAATCATGGTAAAGAAAAGCATCAGCAAAAATTGTCCCCAGGTGACCAGAGAAACTTCTGCATAGAGTTGCATGACCTCCATCATGACCCCTTGATTCCATCCACCCTGCCACAGCATCCAGCTTGCCAGCAGTCCTAGCAGACAATATCCGGCCAGAGCCAACGGCGAAAATAACCAGGATGCGGAATTTGTGAGTGGTTTCAAGAGAGGTTCCGTCGGGAAAAGCCGCCAGCGTCTGGTAAAACGCTTTGGCGCGATCAGATCTGCAAGGCGAGAAATCTTGCTGGCTCCAGGATCGGTAGTTATCTCTATACTGCTCTGAAAAAAGCCCTGTCTGGCGAAGCGATGTAGCGCTGCCTCCAACTGCTCCGGACGCAAAGCAATGTGTGTCTCCTGAGCGTACTGCACTAGCAGATCGTTTGTCGTATGCTGTCCATCGCAGAGGCAGAGGAGTGCATATAACGACGCTCCGCATTGCCAGTAGCGTTCGAGCGCGGGATCCTTGATCAGGTAGCGAAGGGTATCCCCGTCTTGCTGCTTCTCGATAATCAGATCGGAGCGCAAACATGGATGAGCAACTACCCTTTCTGAGAGCGCCATCATGAAATACAGCCTTTCTTGAAGCCAGAATATCTTACGAAATTTCCATGCCAGGTCAGTTCATACCTGTTTGGTACAGCAACGCTTTTTTTATTGTACCATATGATTGTTGCAAAAATCAATAGTTGCGTCATGCAATTGTTTGGGGAGAGAAATAAAGATCCAGAGTATAATCTATAGATTTCTATTTCAGCTTTCTCTCCTAAAGTAAGGAAAAATGAGCACTACCATTTGTACTGATTACACAGGTAATAGATAAACATACCAATAAACTATTGATTTTCACAAAAAACTAGAGTACACTTCCAGGTATAAATCTTTGACCATTAGGATACAGTCCTAAGTAGAAATACTAAGCGATCCCAAAAACTAACCCCTCGCATTTGTGTCAGTTATTATATGTCAATATATCTAGTAGCATTTTGTCTTTTATAGATGTGTAGAAGCATAAAATAGCCTTGCTCTCGCTAAACTAAGGAGAGGTTTATGCAAGTGAAGCAGCTACATTTGTTGAGGTGGAGTATTGTTCTGATGCTGTTTGGCTTGATTGGCTTAACTGCTTGTATCGGCCAATCGCCCTCGTATCAGGATGTAACTATCACGCTGACCGGGAAAGCCATCCAGTCTTCACTGGATACATTTGATGTCAATACGGCCTATAGATTCACCGTGACCAATAAAGGGAAAACGAGTAGTGAATTTCTCATTATGCCTCCTCCCAGTCATACTCAGCAGACGCCTGAGGAACATCTGTATACTCTTGCTCTCGCGAGCGTACGCTCTATTGCCAGTGGAGAGACAAAAACGCTCGATTTTACTTTTACTCATAGTGATGTAATGCGTTACAGTACAGGTATGGATATGCGTGGATTTGAATTCGCCAGCCACTTACCTGGACAGTATAAGGCAGGTATGAAATTACCTATTTCCCTTGTTCCAAGCCAATAAGCCGTTTTCCATACAGTAATGCTTGTTTTCATTGTTATATACTCATTAATTGCCATGCTTATGCGAGTAGTGATGCTTGATTATCAGGAAGGGAGATCCTTATGATTAACATACTCATACCGAGCTCAATGCGTGAATTAACCGACGGTCAACCGATGTTGCAATCGACAGGTGAGACTATTATGCAGCTCTTTGAGCAACTGGAGCATCGCTGTCCAGGACTCAGTGCGCGTTTATATGATCAAAAAGGCCAGATTAATCCTTACATAGCTGTCTTTGTGAACGGTCAATCGATTCGCGATCTCCAGGCACTATCAACGCCTTTGAAGGATCACGACGAAGTACAAATTATCCCCGCTATCGCTGGGGGGTGATCCCTTCCTCACACCCGCATCCTGCTCACCCTGATTGAAAGTGCTTACTTTCAGTTATCCATCTCTCATAGATTGCATCTTTTCTGTTGAGACAGTTTGGAACATGATACATGTATCTCATTTTGTATGCTGTGATTTTGCTATTCCGCTGTATATAGCGCGATAAGGAGTACTCCAGATAATCATGGATAGCTTAATACAGATGAGCATGAGCACGAGCGAAATTGCTCGATACAGTCGCCATCTCCTCCTGCCGGAGGTTGGTATGGCAGGCCAATTAAAATTAAAGCGAGCGAGCATGCTTTTAATCGGCCTGGGAGGACTGGGCTCTTCCCTGGCTCTCTACCTGGCGGCAGCCGGTGTTGGCCGTCTGGGCCTGATCGATAGCGATGTGGTCGATGAGAGTAACTTGCAGCGGCAGATTCTTTATTCCACTGACATGGTGGGACAGAAAAAATCGCAGGCAGCGCGTGATCGCCTGACGAAACTGAACCCTTTTATCCAGATTGACACGTATGAGACGCATCTTTGTGCGGAAAACGCGCTAGAGATTCTCTCCCCTTACGACATCATCATTGATGGTACTGATAATTTTCAAACGCGCTATCTCACCAATGATGCATGTGTCTTGCTGCACAAACCGAACATCTATGGCTCAATCTTCCGCTTTGAAGGCCAGATTGCTCTCTTTGGCTTGCCGGATGGCCCTTGTTATCGCTGTCTTTATCCTGAGCCTCCTCCACCCGGACTCATGCCCTCGTGTGCTGAAGGAGGAGTACTGGGTATTCTCCCAGGTATCGTGGGATTACTTCAGGCAACCGAAGCCATCAAGCTCGTGCTTGGACAGGGAAAATCAATGGCGGGACGCCTGCTCTTTTTCGATGCACTTCAGATGCGTTTCAGCGAAATGAAAATTCAGAAGAGCTCTACCTGTCCTGTCTGTAGCGCTCATCCCAGTATCACCACGCTGATCGATTATGACGCTTTTTGTCAGATCGATACGCCTTCTGAACCCCCTTCTCTGCATGAAAACATTACGCCGCAGGCTCTCCAGCAAGCCATGCAGCTCGGACAACCAATCACTTTGCTCGATGTCCGCGAAGCTCATGAGTGGGATATCTGTCATTTACCCGCTGCTCAGCTTATTCCGCAGCATACGCTTCCCGCTCACTTACACAAACTTCGTCAGGATGAAGATATAGTTGTCTATTGTCGCAGCGGTGTACGTTCCGCCAAAGCCATGAAGCTCTTAAAAGAGGCTGGCTTCCCGCACGTGCGCAGCCTGGATGGAGGGATTTTGCGTTGGGCACAGGAAATTGATCCTCAGATGCCTACCTATTAAATCAGTAGCGTCTTAAATCAGTAGCGTCGCACGCTCGCGTGCGATGTCCCACTCGACGTACGATCAGGCCCCAGCGTGGCGCGCCGAGATCCTGTTGGCTCGTACGAGTCACAGGGACATCGCACGCGAGCGTGCGACGCTACTGAATCGCATCTTTTGTATGATGAATTGTTGAATAGAACAACAATCATATGGTATACTATGCTAAATACTATACTCATCGGGAAAGGGAGAGTACTCGCTCGTGACTATCCAGGAAAAATTATTGCAGCAACAAATTCAAGAATTTACGCGCCGCTTTGGACTACTGGCCCAGGATGTCACGCCTTGTAATTATCCCATCTCGCCTTCACAAGCTCATGTGCTCCAGGTGCTCACGAAAAACGAAAAAATGACGCTGCAAGCTCTGGCTATGCAACTCAATCTGGATAAAAGTACCGCTAGCCGTCTGGTGACGCAATTGGTTAATCTTGAATGGATTGTCCGTACTATCAATCAAGACAATCGCCGGGAAATTCATATTACTTTGACTGATGCTGGACGTGCCATTCAAGATCAAGTACTGGAAGCAAGCGCTGGAAAATACCACAACCTCTACGAACGTCTACCCTCAGAAAAACGAGCGGACATTATCGAAGCGCTAGCCATGCTCAATGAGGCACTCTGGGCTGAACAAACAGCTTCAACGCGAAAAAGCAAGGTCCAGGGTGAGAGCCTGGAAACTTCTACACCCACCTTGATAAAATGAGTATACTGACCTGCTCAATTGAACCCCCGCAGCCTTTCATGGAGAGCTACTCTTCTCTCTTTGCTGATGTCTGTGCATCCCGAATCATACTATTTGAGATGTAAAGGATTGACATGACACATGTCTATGATTATACTTGTTTTTAGAGAGTAGTTAAAATAACTCTTAAATAAAGTTGTTGCGTAGATTGAATCAATGGTTGGAGAGGAATCTTTACCTCTATGGGGCTTAATCTCACCGCGCGTGATCTCAGGCGGATGAACCGTCGTACGGTCCTGCAAGCGATGTTCTCTGATGGGGTCATTAGTCGGCTTGAGTTGAGTCAGCGCTCGGGTCTGAGTACTGGAACCGTGACAAACGTGGTCGCGGAACTGTTAGCGGAAGGCATTATCCAGGAATCAGGATTTGAGGCGTCCCAGGGCGGACGGCGGCGGACGGTACTGACGCTGAATCGCGAGTATGGCTACTTTCTGGGTGGCGAGATCGGGGAGACGGATGTGGCCGTTGAGCTTTTTGATATCACATTGCAGAAGCTTCAATCAGTACGCTATCCCTTGCCGTTAGAAGATAACCATCCGGCTCAAGTGATCCGTTACGTCGTTGACGGCGTGAAATTCTTATTACAGGAAACTCAAATTTCGGCGGAGAAGATCTTAGGTCTGGGACTGGGCTTACCTGGCATCGTAGAACATACGGAGAAGGAATTGGTCTCCGCTCCCGCCTGGAACTGGGAACCGGTGCCTTTGAAGTCAATGTTGCAACAGTATTTTTCATTTCCCTTGTATATCGAAAATGGGGCGAAGGCCATGGCAATTGCTGAGATGCGTCTGAATCCCGGGCTTCCACGCGAGACGATGGCTGCAGTCCATCTTGGTACCGGTGTCGGTATCGGTATTTTCTATGAAGGGAAGCTCTATCGAGGGGCGACAAATAGCGCTGGCGAATGGGGTCATACGATTGTGGCTCTGGACGGGCGTAGCTGTCGTTGTGGACATCAAGGCTGCCTGGAAGCCTACATAGGTGCGCCAGGAATCTTATATCATCTCAGTGAAATCGATGCACAGCATCCATTGCTATCCGGTAGCGATCGCAATGAGATCGGCACGCTCCTGGCTCTGATCGAGATGGCTCGCGCTGGCGATCCCGTTGCCACGCAAGTTATCAACGATACACTCCAATATCTGGGTGTTGGTATCGCCAATCTGATCAACCTCTTTAATCCGCAACGCATCACTATCGGGGGATGGTTGGGGCTGCAATTAGGAGATTTCATCTTTCCCGCATTACATCAAGTCGTCAAACGTTACGCTATCTCGCCCGCACTGGAGATTGCAACGATGAGCTTGAGCACTCTGGGAAGGGATGGCGTGAGTATTGGATCGGCTATTCTCTGTCTGGAGGATTTTATTGAGACTGTCGGAGGTGGCAAAGACGTCCCTTCGCCTGAGACTCTTTTCCCTGTATCGAAGGAGCGCGTTGGATAAGGGAAAATATCCTGTCGCGTATCATCTACTTTCCCATCATTATGAGCCAGCTGAGAAGCGTACTTAATGGTTTCTTTGTGATGGTGGTTATCTAGACAACTTAACAAATGGATGTCCCGTTGAACCGACATCCGGGAAAGGGGCGTGCTGAGAACTTCCCTATGGTAGGGAAAAGATGTCGTGGATTGCATCATCTTAAGAAGTTTGAAGCTTTTCGTAAACATATCAAGGAGGATATATGACTCAGAGATTGAAATCTCGCATTGGTATTTATGCATGTGCCTGTGCTCTCCTGATTATTGCACTGGTCTTCTCAATTTTCCAAAATATGACCGGTGCGCATGCCAGCGGTGAAGTCGTCTCCGTATGGTTGACCACGCCTGATCAGGCCCATCTCCTCGCCTCCCAGGGTAATCAGACCTTTTCTAACACGGTTAGTTCGAATGCGACCACGATTACCGTGAACGAAGGCACCACCTATCAGAAAATGACCGGCTTTGGTGCCTCGATGACTGACGCCGCGGCCTATCTTATCTATGACAAGATGAGTACGGCACAGCGCACAACCTTGATGAATAATCTTTTCAACGCCTCCAGCGGCATCGGACTCGATTTTCTGCGCCAGCCGATCGGCGCTTCGGATATGTCCTTGAGCGAGTATACCTATGACGATCTCTCCTCGGGAACCGACACAAGCTTATCCAAATTTTCGATCGCGCACGATAACTCGTACATCATCCCGGTTCTCAAGCAGGCGCTTCAGATCAACCCCAATATCAGCGTCATGGGCACGCCATGGACCGCTCCCGCCTGGATGAAATCGAATAATTCGATCAATAGTGGTGGCACACTCAATTCAAGCGACTACTCGGTCTATGCCCAGTATCTGGTTGATTTCATCAAGGCGTATCAGGCGCAGGGCATTCCGATTACCTTCCTTTCTCCTCAGAACGAACCTCTCAACACGAACAACATGCCCACCATGAGCTTCCCCGCTGGCAGTGAGACGACTTTTATTGCCAACAATCTGGGACCGGCGCTGGCAGCAAATGGACTCTCAACCAGCATCCTGGGCTGGGATCACAACTGGGATGTGCCCAGTTATCCGACTACGATTATGAGCAACTCGACTGCCAATAGCTACACTCCGGGTACCGCCTGGCACTGTTACGGTGGCGATGCGAGCGCGATGACGACCTTTCATAACTCGTATCCGAGCAAAGACATCTATGAGACTGAGTGCTCCGATGGAACCTGGATCGGCGCGAACTGGCCTACCGGCTTCCAGAATACTATCGAGCTCTTGATCAATTCGACGCGTAACTGGAATAAGAGTGTGGTCCGTTGGAGCATGGCGCTCGATACCAATAACGGCCCTTATGTCAATACACCGGATGCCTGCTCAACCTGTCGGGGAGTAGTCACAATTGATCAGAGCACCGGTAACGTTACCTACAATTCGGATTATTATGGATTGGGTCAGGCCAGCAAATTTGTCACTCCCGGAGCCTCGCGTATCGACTCAAACTCCTTTGGCTCTGGCAACCTTGAAGATGTCGCCTTCAAGAATACTGATGGCTCGAAAGTGCTTGTAGCGTACAACGGCGGCTCGGGTAGTAATACGTTCCAGGTCAAGTGGAACAACGAAGCCTTCTCCTACACGCTGCCAGCGGGAGCAGCAGTGACCTTCAAATGGTCCGGCAGCACGACCGCGACCACTCCAACGGCCACCGCGCCGACCGCGACGCCGACGTCTACCGGGACGGGACCAGTTGTGGGTAGTTACTACTACATCACCAACAAGAACAGCGGTAGCGTCATCGATGATACCAGCTGGTCGACCTCCAACGGCACTGTCATGCAGCAGTGGAGCAAAGTCGCTGGTCAGACTGATCAGCAATGGACCTTTGTCCCTGCGGATACAGGCTATTACTATATCAAAAATCGCTATAGTGGATTAGTCCTCGACGACACGAGCTGGTCGACCTCAAACGGAAACCCGATCCAGCAATGGAGCAATGTCACAGGCCAGACCGATCAAGAATGGCAACTTGTCTCGGGCGGTGGGGGATACTACTATATCCTCAATCGCTACAGCGGCCTGGTGCTCGATGTGACTGGACAGTCGACCGCCAATGGAGCCGTGATCCAGCAATGGGCCGAGGTCAGTGGTCAGGCGAATCAATTGTGGAGTCTGGTACAGGCATAGCCAACTATCAATGGCCTTCACAAGGCTTAGCGATCCTGTTGCTTGAGTAGACGGACGCGTAAGAACAATTTAGATGCTGATCCATTACGAGTGTATGAAGCTTGTAGTGGATCAGCTTGTTTTTACTGCATAAAAACTTTATTGAGGCCAATTTCCTTCGAGATACAATTTAATCAGCCCGGCATGCGAAAGTGGCTTTGTGAGCACATTGATATCGCAATTCGTCTCATAATCGAGCAAAATAATCATTTTATCGTGCTCAATCTGCTTCAGCTCGGCAAGTTGATCTTGTAGATACTGCTCAAGTATCCAGCGATAGCTGGGCAGATAGATAAGATGGCGTGCATCCAGATAAGATAGTAATTGCTCCCCCGCCACCCCCTTGCGATGTCCAAGCACCCTGCCATTTGATCGCACTGAGCGCTTGATACTTTTCATCGTCGTAATGCCAAACTTCCTTGTATCGACATCGGCCTGCTCGAACACCTTCAGCCCCTGCCAGATGCCCTCCACGCTGTGACTGATCCAGCCCTCCGAAAATGGCACCGGGATGGCTTCATGTGGATAAAAAGGACTAAAGCGTACCCATGGTTCAGCGCCGCGTGACGTCACGTCAAAAATGCTGGCCTGTGGATGAAGGCTCTGAAGCTTCTCCAATGATGTCCGCCGATTGTAGATCGCGATCACTTTTTTCCGTCCTCCAACTATACATAATTGCAGATAGGTTGTGTAGATATATAGAATCTGACATGTTTATCTTCTTTTTCTTGCTGATAAAAACGTGCATCAAAACTTATTTTTTGGGTTTGATTGAGGGGCCAGCCATGGCAATGCTGATCTGGACTAGCCAGTCGGCGAGCTGCTCAGGTGAACAGGGCTGTTCCTGCTCCAGCCACCAGGCTACGGCACCAAGACCAGCGTAAGCAAGACAACTGAGTCTCAGATCGACAGGAGACTCATCAGTTCCTTGCATTGTGGGCTGCTGGGCGGAAGCAGAGCGGAAGCGCTTTTCTGTATTCTGGCGGAAGCGTTGCGTGAAGAGAGGATCTCCTTGTGGACCGAGCATCACACGGTAGAAGTCGGCACGTTGCTGGATATGTTTCAGCAAGTTAAGCGGACCTGGTGCATCCTGGCTGGCGGTTAACTCGTAGATCTCGTTCAGATATTGTTCGAGCAGGTCATATTTGTCCAGGTAATGGCGATAAAAGGTTGATCGGTTGACCATAGCTCGTTCGGTAATGTCGCCTACTGTCAGCGATGCAAATCCCTTCTCTGCTGTGAGCTCGATGAAAGCCTGCTGGAGCAGTTTGCGGGTGCGACGGACACGTATATCCTCGCTGGCATCTGACTTTTGCGTCAATTTCTCCTCCTATGTTGGATATGCAACAATTTCAGTTTTTTTGCTGATTGACCCTTATTCTATCTCCTGTTAGGCTGGTTTTGCAACAGGACGTTGACTAAACAACGCTACGATGTGTAAATTTATGAAGAATGTTCTCGAAAGAGAAGATAGAAAGGAATGCATGTATGGAACAAAAGCAAGAAGTCCGTTCTTTACGAGAACGTGTTGGCCTCTCAGTTGCGCCAACAGATCCAGCCACGCTGGTTGCGACTCTGGTCGAGATTGATGGGGCAGGTGTTGATCACATCTGGGTGGGCGGTCCAGCCTGGAATCCAGATCTGCTCACGACGCTGACAGCTGCAGCCATGCGCACAACGCATCTTATATTGGGAACAGGAATTGTGCAAATTTTTTCGCGTCATCCAGTGTTCCTGGCTCAGCAGGTTGCTAGCTTTAACTCCCTGGCCAAAGGCCGGCTGCGGCTCGGTCTCGGCACTTCATCGCCAGTGTTTGCCAAACTTGTCTATGGAGTAGAGATGGAGTCTCCACTGGCCTATTTGCGCGAATATGTTCAGGTACTGCGCCCTCTGCTCCAACAGGGAGAGGTCCATCACCAGGGGCGTTACTTTACGGTTGATGCTTCTCTGCAAGGATCATCGCAAGTTCCCCTGTTCATTGCAGCCCTTGGACCAGTGGCGTTCCGCCTTGCTGGCGAAATTGCTGATGGTGCTCTGCCAGCCTGGTGTCCAATCCCTTACTTGCTCAAGACCGCTCTTCCTGCACTCAGCGCGGGAGCCGCAGCAGTTGGACGCGCCCGCCCACAGCTTGTGGCCCATGTGCCGGTCGTCCTGACTGAGGACCGCGAGATCGCATTCCAGGTTGGACGGCAAGCGATGAGCTTTCCTGCTTCTCTCCCGAACTATCGCAAAATGTTTCTTGCGGCAGGCTTTTCGGAACAAGAGATTACAGCGGTCTCAGATCGCCTGCTTGAAAGCGTACTCGTTTTTGGGAATGAACGCCAGATCAAAGATCGCTTGCTTGAACTGCTCGGAACAGAGATCGATGAGCTGACAATTGGGCATATCCCGGTCTCTGATGCCGCCCGAGAAGGAATTCGACTGGCCGAACTTATTGGTCAATTGTGAATGCCTGCTTTGCGTGTCTGTGGGATGCATCTTTCAGAGTGATCAGAAGTGACCATCGGTAGGAAGCTCAAGGAAGTAAGAAACTCCTCATAAACACATGAGGAGTTTCTTACTTCCTTTGATGTCTCGTTGGAAGTGGTTAAGATGTCACATTTGGCTGCGTCAATTCGTGGCAGGGATACAAGTGCGCTGTGCGCTTGATGGATGGATGGATGAAAGCAAAGAGGGGAACTCTATGGATCAACTATATCGAACATCATCGCCAGTGAAAGAAACGCCATCGGCTCAAAATGAGGGCGATGATGACGGCTCGCGGGCAGGTCGCATGCGTATTGTTGTCGATCTGAATCGCTGCCAGGCGTACGCGCAATGCTGCTTCCTCGCGCCGGAGGTGTTCCAACTGCATGGCGAGGAGGCGCTTGTCTACAATCCCGAGCCAGATGAGGCCAGGCGTGATGAGATCTTACGAGCGGCGGCTGCCTGTCCTGTGCAAGCGATTATTGTTGAGCAGTTCGATGCCCGGGGGATGAGATGAAAGCAATGCCACAATATGGCCGCATGGCGTTACTATCCGACGATGCTCGTATCGTGATCGTGGGAGCTTCACTGGCTGGCCTGCGCGCTGCGGAGCAGTTGCGCAGCGAGGGCTTTGGTGGAAAATTGACGCTGATCGGGGATGAGCCGTACGAGCCGTATGATCGTCCTCCGCTTTCCAAGCAAGTCCTGCTCGGATGGGCTTCGGCTGAGCATACCGCTTTGCCGCATCAGATCAAATTGAATGCCGATTGGAAGCTGGGAGTGGCGGCGGTCAAATTAGATCTTATGACCAAAACTGTTTATCTGGCCGACGGTCAGGAGATCGGCTTTGATCGCTTGCTGATTGCGACCGGCACGCGTGCCAGGCTCTGGCCCAACGAGAAGGAGGCCGCTCTCGATGGGATGTTTATGCTGCGCACGCGTGATGATGCCAGTCGGTTACGCGAGAGGCTGGCGGCCAAACCGAAGCATGTGCTCATCATTGGAGCAGGCTTCACGGGTTCAGAGGTCGCATCGGCTTGTCGAGAACTTGACTTGCCAGTCACTGTAGCTGAGCGTGGAGAGTTTCCTCTTGTAAGTGCGCTCGGTGGAGTAATTGGAGCTGTGGCGGCAGATATGCAGCGCCAGCACGGAGTTGATCTCCGCTGTCAAACCACGGTGAGCGAGCTGATGGGGGATGCTCAGGGACGTTTAAGTGGCGTGCGTTTCTCAGATGAGAGTACGCTTGAGGTTGATCTGGCGGTAGTGGCTCTGGGAGCTGTACGTAATACCGAATGGCTGAATGGCTCTGGGCTGGCTGCTGGCCCTCTGGGAGTGGCCTGTGATGCCGGTTGCCGGGCCTTTGATCTGAATGGGATTGTGACCGACGACATTTTCGTGGCCGGTGATGTGGCACGTTTTCCGCATCCACTCTACAATTACCAGTTGATTGCGCTTGAACACTGGGGAAATGCCGTCACGCAGGCGGAGATTGCAGCCCATAACATGATCAGCCCTGAAGCTGATCGCTGTCCTCACATATCGGTGCCAGCCTTCTGGTCCTCCCAATTTGGCAACAACATCAAATCCGTGGGCGTACCCGGCTTTGCCGATGCGGTGGCGATTGTGCAGGGATCGGTCCGAGAGCGTAGCTTTATCGCCGCCTACGGACACAAGGGTCGTATGGTAGCGGCGGTCTCCTTCAATCATGCCAAATGGTTGCAGTTCTATCGTGAGTTGATAGAGTCGGCCGCCCCATTTCCGCCCGATATGCTCACCGTTGAGGATCGCACACCTGAGCAGTCGGTGCCCGCAGCATTCCCGCATCCGGGAGTGGCCACGCACGATGCTCAGATCATGTTGACCGGCTATGCGCCTAACCAGTGGCGGGCAACTTTTATCTCGCCGCGCACATAATTCACCAGATCAAAGTGTGAAGGAGATCGATGATGACGATGACGATATCTCAAGGGACTTTGCTCAAGCAGATTTTTCAGTATGAAAGCCGTGCTAATCCCTATCCACTTTATGCTCAACTGCGCCAGACGCCGATCTCTCGGCAGGATGACGGTACGTACGCTGTGAGCACCTATCGAGAGATTGTGGCGCTGCTGCACGATCCGCGCATCAGCTCGGACCTGACGAAGCGCACACCTGCTGCCGCGACGGATGCATCTACAGATCCACAAAAAGCCGTCGGGGCCATGTCACCTGATATGGATAAAATGCTCCCTCCCAGCTTTCTCCTGCTCGATCCACCTGAGCATGATCGCGTGCGCCGTCTGGTGATGCGCCAGTTTGGTCCACCGCACAGCCCTGATCGGGTCAATAGCATGCGTCCTGACCTCGTGAAAATGGTTAATAGCCTGATTGACGCCTTTCAGGGACAGCATCAGATCGATATCGTCGAGAACTTTTCGTATCCGTTTCCCGTGACGGTGATTTGTGAACTGCTTGGCGTGCCGCGCCAGGATGAAGCGTTGTTCCATGGCTGGGCCGATGCGATAGTTGGCTCGATCAATGTGGCCGGTGTGGAGGACGGAGAGGCGGCCTGGGCGCAAGGTCTCCAGGCGCGTAAGGATCTGGGCCGCTATATGGCGCAACTGATCGAGTCACATCGAGCGCATCCCGGTAACGACATGCTCTCCGGCCTGGTGACCGATGATGGCCCTGAGGGGAAGTTGTCTATGGGTGAGCTGATATCGACGGCGATCCTCTTACTGATCGCCGGACATGAGACGACTGTCAATCTGATCTCCAATGGAGTGCTCACGCTGCTACGCTATCCCGCAGTGCTTGCCAGATTGAAACGCGAGCCGGGACTTATCGTCGGCGTCGTAGAAGAATTGCTGCGCTATGAACCGCCTGTGCAGCTAGTGCCGCAGCGCACACCTCTGGAGGATATCTCCATTGCCGGAGTGACCATCCCCAAAGGCGTCCCGCTGACACTGGTGCTGGCCTCAGGCAACCGCGATCCACAACGCTTCTCAGATCCTGACATCTTTGATCCCGATCGCAAAGACAACCAGCATCTCGGCTTTAATAGCGGCATTCATAACTGCTTCGGAGCACCGCTCGCCCGTCTGGAGGCTCAGACAGCCCTGACCGAACTTTTCCGTCGCCTGGAAAATCCGCGCCTTGTGGTTGATCCCCCTCCATATCGACAAAACACCGTACTGCGTGGCCCGCAGCATCTGCTTGTAGCCTTTGACAGTGTAAAGCAGTAGTGTAGGGCCTTGCAATTCGCTTGAGCGCGACGTTATTGAGGTATCTCCTGTTGCGAACGCGATGTCACTTTTATCGACCGGTTACCCTGTGCAGATAATCGTTGATCGGCTGCACATCAAAGCCGCCGGTGGTCAGGCCGATATACCCATCAGGGCGAACCAGAATCACCGCATCTCGCCGGATACCATAGAAATGGTAGGCGTAGCCATCGATGTCAAGCAACGCATGATCGGAGGGAACCAGGATGGTGCCTCCACGCGTGATGGTATACGCATGCACAATATCTTTGTAACGATCCGATAGTTGTGGCGCGGCCTGATCTGCAAACGTCAGCAAGGTGAAATGTGTCCCACGAAACAGCTCGAAGAGTCGGCCTTGCCGCCCATCTGAGGAAAAGATGAAGGGTGCCTCGGGAGCGCGATCTCCTGCGCGAATGGCGGTCGCGTCATCAAGATCGCAAGCCAGGGGACCACCTCGATAGCTAATGTCAAGTTGCGAGAGATCAGTATCTCTACTGAACGAGACATCGATAAATTTTTGCGTATTATCAGAATTGGGACGAGCCAATTTCTCATGAGAAATCGTTGTAGAAGCCAGCACGCCCTGGGCCACAGGAAAACGTTCAGCATGGTAGCTATCCAATAAGTCCTCAGGAGCACCATGCAGCACGGCAGCCAGTTTCCAGCCAAGGTTGTAGGCATCGCCAATGCCGGTGTTCATACCCTGGCCACCCGCACCAGAGTGGACATGGGCTGCATCTCCGGCAATAAAGATACGGCCATGGCGATACTGCTCAACCATACGGACGTTTGGTCGCCAGAGAGAGGCCCAGTGCAGATGGCTGATATGGACATTTGGTAGTCCTGCACGTTCGTCGAAAATGCGCTGGCAAGTTTCCAATGAAAGATCGTATGTATCCGAGCTCAGACGCGCCTGAAGCACCCACTGATGGTCATAGCGCATGTGTGTAAAACCTATTAATCCTTCCGGTGCATCCATCCAATAGTGTCCATAGTGAGGGTCCAATCCCTCTACATCGACGCCGGCGTTGAGAAACCACTCCCCTTCCAACGTCTCGCCCAGAAACGAGAACTTACCGAGGTGACGCACGGTGCTGTGTCCCCCGTCGCAGCCCACCAGATAACGGGCTTGGATCGTTTCCATCTCACCGGCATGGACAACCTGCGCCAGTACGCAGTGATCTTGCTGTGTCAGAGTTAGCAGATGACTATCGAACTCTACCAGCACATTCTTCTGAGCCAAACTCTCTTCTAACACGGCCTGAGTACTATTTTGCCCGATCATAAAACTACCACGATAAGGTATATCAACAGTTGGTTGATTCACTGCCTCGGATGCGCGATCAACCTCACGCACGAGTCGCTCTCGCTGATAGAAGCGCATTTGTATGTTCCGCTGACCGCGTACATGAATCTGATCCAGTACACCCAGGTCCTCGAAGATCTCCTCCGTACGCGGCTTCAGCCCTTTCGCACGCACTTCGATCTGCATAGCGGCACCCTGCTCGATAATGCGCACAGTAACACCGCAGCGGGCAAGACTATTTGCCAGGGTCAAACCAACCGGCCCGGCCCCGATAATTAACACATCGATACTCGATTTTTTCTCCATGATCTTCTTTCCTCTTTTTTCAGTGATCGTTCGTTGAGACAAAAAATGTTTGTTTGACTTTCTTTTCTCCGAGCATGAGCGCTCTCTTTACGGTACAAAATGTATCTTATTCGGGATAAGTATACCTGATTTTGAAATAAAGTACAAGATGTATCTAAATGGGCCACTATAAAAGAATGTAGTTGGAGTCAATAATGCAAGGCTCGATGCTACTTTTGGTGCTTGTTCTGTCCATACACAGCACTATATAATAAGTGGATAAATTTGATTGCTGCTGATTGTTGTTAAGAATGTTTGCGAAGGAACGTATGGAAGAACAAGCTGAAGACAATAATGTGTTGACCACATCCTCATCCCAGGATGGAACTGCTACGAGGATCGCGCATATTATCTCTAATATAACCAACCCCTTATTTCTTTTCCTCCCGACGACTCTGCTTATAGTCATATATACAGCGTCCGATATAGGAAGCGCCTTGCTCTGGTGGTTTGTGATGGTAGTTGGAGTTTCGTTTGCCCCTCTTTTATTTATCTGGCGTGGTGTGCGTCGTGGTCACTATAGTGATCACCATGTCAGCCGGCGTGAGCAGCGCCTGGTGCCACTTTTGTTTGGACTCGCATGCATCTTGATTGTCTTTGTCTTGCTCCTCCTGCTTCACGCCTCACGCCCGCTGCTGGCGGTACTGGTCGCGCTCATCCTGGTCTGCAGCATTGCGGTCGTCGTGACGCAATATTGGAAAATTAGCTTACATCTTGTCGGCATGGCTGGCGCTGTGACTTCGCTCGGTTTAATTGTTGGACCCCTCTTCTACTGGCTGGCTCCGCTTGTGATTGTGGTTGGTTGGGCGCGCTGGCAAGTGCGTGCCCATAGTATCTTACAGGCGGTTGCTGGAACTGTCCTGGCCGTCGGCGTGACTGTTGTGGTCTGCAAACTGTTTGGTGTGTTTTAGCTTCCAGTTATGTGCCTGTATTTGCCCATTGACGTAGCGCTGTGCTCTTGTGTCGAACACGGTGAAGGCAGAGAGAAATCTCTCTTCGCCCTAGTGCATTCTCAACAAAGGTAGTCTGAATGTAATATGATAGTATCTATGAAACCTATCTTTATCCGTCCCTTGAGCGAGGACGAACGAAAACAGATCCAGATCGGATTACGTTCATCAGAAGCCTTTGTCTTACGCCGTTGCCAGATCCTTTTGGCTAGCGCACGAGGCGAACATGCCATCGGTATTGCAAACCAATTGGGCTGCAACGACCAAACAGTGCGTCATGTGATCAAAGCGTTCAACGCCACCGGTCTGACGGTGTTGCAAGCGGGTTCCTCGCGTCCGCATCGACTGCGCACAGAGATGAGTACTCAAGCTATCGCCCAACTTCCAGCACTCTTACACCATTCACCTCGCGACTTTGGCAAAGACCAAAGCCTCTGGAGTTTAGAACTCGTGGCCCACGTAAGTTTCGAGCAGGGACTCACCAGCAGGGTGCTCACCATCGAAGGCATCCGCAAAATTCTCAAACGTCTGGGCATCAATTGGAAACGTGCCAAACACTGGATCAACAGCCCCGACACCCACTATCAAGTAAAAAAAACGCCCGTGACCGGTTGATAGCATGGGCGAGCCAGCAATGCTCTTGGGCAATTGGCTTTCTCGATGAAGTCTGGTGGAGCAGGTTTGCTTTGCCATCAGCGCATGCCCGGCAAGGCCACGATGATCCCGTTCACTTCGAAGAACAATCCTGGCAAAAGGACGATCCTGATGCGAGAGCACTGGCCTGTTATGGGGTGCTGTGGCAACGAGGTTCGGCCCATAAGCCCATTCGCGATCAGATGTCGCTGCGTTTTGTCTCGGGACGTCCAGTCAGTGACATCACCACACAATTTCTGGAGTGGTGTTGTGCGCAACTCCAGGCGCAAGGCAAAACAGCATGGTTGCTCATTTGGGGCAACGCTTCATGGCATATCAGCAAGATCGTGCGCACGTGGATTCGTGAGCACAATCAGCAGGTCAAAGTGACAGGAAAAGGCGTTCGTCTTTTCCCTTTTCGGCTCCCAACACAAAGCCCCTGGCTCAATCCCATTGAACCAAAGTGGGTTCATGGCAAACGAGCTGTAGTCGAGCCAGATGGATTGCTCTCTGCTCAGCAATTGGCTCAGAGGATCTGTGTCTATTACCATTGTTTGTACGAGGATCATTTATTTCTTCCAGAAAAGGTGAGTTGAGGATGCACTGAGGGTGTCCGAAAAGGTTTCTCAGGCTGCTTGAGGGTGTCGAGCCCGTGTTTCAGCCACTTTGGCAAGCCGTCTCACCATCAGCCGAATCATCGTCAGAGAGATCATGCTCTCGCTGCTACTCGTCAAGTATTCATAATCCTTACTCATTCTTCGATACCGTCCAATCCAGCCAAAGGTTCTCTCCACCACCCATCGGCGGGGAAGTACGTGAAAGCCCGGAGGAATGATCTCATCCCAGTTGATCACCGCATCCTTTGGAGCCCACACGCCTCGAAGACCAGACCAGGAATGGCGGACAATCTCAACGTCCCATCCCATCTGCTCTTTGATCCATTCTCTTCCCTTGCCAGTATAGCCTTGATCCACCCACACCTTCTTCAAGCGAGGAAACGTCCCTTTGATTGGTGAAAGCAGCAACGGCACGCCTTCTCGATCTTGGATACTGGCCTTATGAACCACGGCTTTGAGCACGAGTCCCGTCGTATCAACGAGAAGATGCCTTTTGCGGCCATTGACTTTTTTGCCTCCATCAAAACCATGTGGCCCGCCTCGTTCCGTCGTTTTTACGGATTGGCTGTCGATGATCCCGGCACTTGGAGTCGCTTCGCGTCCGGCCTGAACACGGCAGCGTTCTCGTAACGTGGTCATCATGTGCTCCCACACACCCACATCGCGAAAAAGCGCGAAGTAGCCGTACACCGTTGAGCGTGGCGGATACTCGCGCGGCAGCATGCGCCAAGCACAACCGCTACGCAGTACATAAAAGATCCCATTGAGGACGGCCCGCATCTCAACCTCTCGTGGTCGTCCACCTGGCTTTCCTGGCGGAATAAGCGGTTCCAGAATCGTCCATTCCGCATCGGTCAGATCAGAAGGATAGATTTCCATGAGCGTCCCAACCTTTCTTGCAAATAGTATACCCTTTCCACATCTTTTCTCTCTTATTCTATCATATCCACCTTTTTTCTTGCATAAAGTTCTCCATCGGTTCTCCAAGCCTTTTCGGACACCCTCTAGGTACCAAAGCGAGTCAACGTAGAGGCTATGTCATAAGCCACGAGACATCGGAGAAAAATGGTAAAAGAGAGAAAAACAAGGAAGAAAAACATGCGGCAGGGATCGTTGTGTCGAAAAGAAGCAGTGTATGAAACGACGATCCTATCCAAGTGATATCAGTGATGAAGAATGGAATATCATTGCACCATATATTCCTCCAGAACAGCGAGGTGGGCGACCCAGAACAACAGATATGCGTGAAGTGATCAATGCCATTTGGTATGTTCTCCGTACGGGTTGTCAGTGGCGGATGATTCCGCATGAATATCCTCCTTGGTCGACAGTATGGCATTATTTTCGCGTATGGCGTAAGGCAGGCCTCTGGGAAAAGATGCATACGGATCTCCGAGAGCGCTTGAGAAGCTCACTTGGACGAGAAGCCACCCCAAGCGCAGTCATCATCGATAGCCAATCGATGAAAACAAGCGCAAAGGGGGGCTCGTGGATATGACAGTGGGAAGAAAATCAATGGACGGAAACGGTATATTGTAACAGATACGCTGGGTTTGATTGTACGAGTGATCGTCCATCCGGCCGATCTGCAAGATCGTGCCGCTGTTCCATTGGTCTTAGAAGGGATGGATGAACGCTTTCCACGCGTCTCTCATATCTGGGTTGATCAGGGGTACAATGGGTCGGGAAAGCGATGGATCGAAGAACATCTTCCTTGGAGTGTGGAGATAGTAAAGCATATCACAAAGGCACGTGGAGAATGGGTTCCGATTGGAGATCATCAATGATATCGCGAACCTGCGTTTTGAGTGGCACTGCATCCCACCTCAGCGGACGGGGTGGCGTGGTGCCCTTCCCCGCCGAGGGGTGGTGGAACGAACCTTTGCATGTTTCACCTTTAATCGTCGATTATATCGTGATTATGAGTTCTTACCTCAAAGTAGCGAAAATTGGATCTATGTCTCTATGATCCATTTAATGACCCAGAGGTTGGCACGAGCCAGCCTCTAAGGCCTTATGACACAACTTCTAGCGCCAGAGTCTCATGTTGCGATTAAGCGAATTGTGCCTGGAGATCATTTCATGCATGAAGACTTTCACCATAGTGTTCCATTGTGCTTCCTTCAGGCACAAGGAGTTTTTTCAAAGCGTGGGTCACTGGTTTGTATAGTGCGAAAAGGGTAAGTGAGAGAACTAACGTAATGAGTATATATGGGAGAAAATCCCCGGGTGTTGACATACCATTATTGCGAAGAACATCGAGTGGAAACCAGAATGAAGCACTTATGCACCATAGTGTTGCTTGCAAGCACCAATAGATCAGACGAACACGCTCAGAAGTAAGGGCAATAAGAAAAGCTCCGATGCTTACATACAATAGCGGACCTGGCAAAAAAGCTCCAGGTAGAAACATTGTGAGTAAATCATTGCCGGGCAAGATGGGATTTGCAGGTAATAATCCTCCAAAGAAGATAGAGATTAACAGTTGCCTTGAATCTCCAAAAATTAATGGGCCGCTATAGTCAGAGGACCTAAATTGTGCTGTAAGGGCGCGAAAAACAAAATACAGCCCATAGAGAAGAATTAATCCTCCCACAAAACGCAGAGCCGACTTATAGGAAACGGATCCGGTGAGCATAAGAAAGTACTCCTTTGCATCAATGCGTGCATTACAATGATATCTTGCCATACAAAAATCCGGTAAGGGTCATGTTTTTCATATGGCATTGAAATAGCTTGTGTCATACGAGGAAAATCTCAAGTAAGATCCTGCGATTTTCCTCGTAATTAGTTCTGTAATAGAACTTCTTTTTTACCACATTGGGGCTGAATAGAAACTTTGATCAGCAGTGCTACTTCCACCTATGATGCAAGAAATACTGCCTGTTCCAAGTCGCCAAAAAAATATTGATTGTGCTTTAGTTGATATAGCTACATAAGCATGTAGATCATTGTTTGCTACTAAATCGTTTACGTTTGGACCTAAAGGACATGTTACTGTAGTACCATTCTCAATTCCTACTCCATCCCAATATGCCGCTGTAACTACTGGATTGAAACCTGTCACTTCTTCAGAGGTAGTAATTACCTGTGCACAATTTGTTGATACATGGTAGTCTACTGCAAAAACTACGTGTGTTCCATAAAAAACATCGCCTGAGCTTGTCTCTGCATCATAACCACACGTAGCAGAGGGCTGGAACTTTTGTAGCGATGGTGTTTCAAGTGCATGTTTTTTTGCATTGACTAACTGTTGTACCTGACTTGACCACTTGACCTCGGCGCTAAGTGATGCATCAGCGGTGAACAATGGAATATATTCCTCATGCTGAGCCCTTGCAATAGAAAGGGGTATGGTTTCTGTCTGTATATATGTACCTGCAGGGCAGTGTGTTGTTGTCTTTGATAGCATAATATGTGTTGTATGTGATTTCACTGTTCTTGTTATCCTACATGTAGGAGATGTCTGGTCAGTAGCAATAATAACAAGGGGATCATTAGTGATACCTGTTGCATGAGCAATTTTTGTACTCAGACTAGTTTCTAAAACAGCGAAGACAATAAAGCACAAGGTAATCAATAACGGCATCTTATGAACTGTTTTGTTCATGTGAATCAGCACCAAACTTCCTTGCTAATTACTTGTCTCTGTATTAAAGGTACAGAGACAAAATAGACGACAATAGATTCATGGAATGAATTCAGTGAGCAAAATATACTCTGTACTAAATTATACTAAAACTAGTTCAAAAGGATATTGCACCAATGAAATTCGGTTGAACTCGTTATATCCGATATCCATTCTTCATAGTAATACCCCTTTGGCTGAGTATCTACATTTATACCATGATAGTAATCTTGCCCTGCTTTGTTGAAGTAAAAAGTACCCCCTGGTACATTATATGTAGCGCTAGCGTATTGATCCCAAATCCAATCATCATTACCTGAATCACCTAATATATATTTGAAGGAATTAACATGTAGACCAGCAGATTCAATAGCTATTGTATTACAATTTGGATTTGGTAGAACGTAAAACGTAACTCTGGAAGTGAGGTTTGCGGTAGCCCAATTTGAACTGTCAGTCAAACTCCAGGTTTGAGTGTATGTTGGCGTACTATCACAGGCTGCCGTAAAAGGCGAAACGACTTGAGCGCCATCGGATTGAAGCTTTAGGGCTGTTTGCTGATTTTTTAGCTGAGTTGCAAGTTTGGTTATTTCTGTATGTGAAGGAGTCGTGGGCAGTATTGCATAGGTCTTATTGAGTGCCAGTGCTTGGGAACGTGAAATGATTTTTGCTTGCCAAACCGAACCATTGGGGCAAGGTTTTGTCTTTGTTATTTGTACTCCTGTATCTGTTTTGTAGGTCATGGTACGTGAACAGTTTGATTCTGGAGTTGTGTCAGTAACAACAAGAACATTAGGATTACTAGAAGTACTACTTGCATGAGCTGGTAATGAATAACTTGGCAGGATAACTAAAAGTGCTATAAAGAAACCAGATGCAAGCCACCTATGAGTCATCCCGAATTTTTTACGGTCTGATAAATTATAGCTTTTGCTATATGTGAAGGGCACTTTCATGATTAGAGTCCTTTCTAATGATTAAAGTGTGGTAACAAACAATTTGATATCTGTTATCAATATAGGGATTTTTCGTTTTTATACTCAAAAATCTTTCTTGAACGTATATCTCACAGTAGTTAACTACTGTGAACATATTAGAAGCCTGGCAATAATTTATCAGTTAAATTTGTATTTTCAGCTAACTGATACCTTGTAACAAAAAAGAATATTTGAGCTTAAAATGATTGACTTGGAATCCGAGAAAAGATTTTTGCGATCAAATTGTGTTGTTAGTGACATGAATGTTGTTTGATATTCCTATGTTATGATGGAGCTTGTTTCTTTCTTTTACCTCCTTTATGAATCACATAAAGAGTATGAATCACATAAAGAGACAAATCATCATATTTATGTAATAGTTATGTGATTAAAATTATCGTTGCTTAAAGAAATCTAAAGCAACTGTTGTTTGTCGAGAATTTTACCATGAACTGATATAATAATACACGAGAATAATTTGACGTGTCAATAGTAAATGTAGGAGTTTCAATCCTTGCAAGTCAATTGTGATATATTTAATATTTCCTGTAAAAAGGTGGTATTTCTCAACACTTCTAGTTAGCTTGGTACGAGTCATTCCAGATTTTTTGCGATATATTTTGTATTTTGAAAGAATCTCTAGAAGTTTTTGCCCCTAAAAGCGAGGGCTTTTCATGGGTGGGGACCAGAGAGGGTGGAAAAGCCTGGGTTGATGACAGGATTGGTAGTTATAGGATGTGCTCTATTACATTGGACAAACCCCACAGAAGTTCCTGCCGCCCTACTACTTTTGGGTTCTCCATGTTGATGTGTATCCGGCCTGGATGTATGGTAAAATGTAATGCTACTGCCTGACGCAAGAGCTTATCTCTTTCACTGATAGCTATGGTGGGTGTGGTAGTGGAAGGATGGTTTGTATGGATTTTCAAAGGTTTCCCAAGGTTGAACTGCATCATCATCTGGATTGTTCCTTGAGCTATGCGGTTGTGCAGCGTCTTGATCCTGCGATTACGCTGGCGGATTTTCAGCGCGATTTTGTCGCTCCTGCAAAGTGTCTGGATCTGGTAGATTTCTTGCGCTATTCTCCGCATCATTTTGCTCTGATGCAGACTCCTGAGCAGTTGCGGCTGGTGACGCTGGATGTACTTGAACAATTGCATCGACAGCATACCGTTTATGCGGAAATTCGCTTTGCGCCTTTGCTCCATACACAGCGAGGGTTATCGCCGGAGGATGTGGTTTCGGCTGTGAACGATGCGACTTCCGAGGCTCGAAGCGAGTGGGGAATTGAGGGACGTATCATCCTTTGTACGCTGCGCCACTATTCTGAGGAGGAGAGCTTGCAGACGGTGAAGCTGGTGGAGCAGTTTCAGGGAACGAATGTGGTCGGTTTCGATCTGGCGGGTGATGAGGCTGGTCGTCCGCTAGCTCCTCATATTCCGGCCTATCGCTACGCCAGGGAGAAGGGACTCCACTATACGGCGCATGCGGGCGAGGCCAGTGGTCCGCAGAGTGTTTGGGAGACGTTGGAATATGTTCGTCCGCGCCGGATTGGGCATGGGGCGCGTAGCATTGAAGATCCTCGCCTGGTTGCGTGTCTCAAGGAGCAGCATATCCATCTGGAGATCTGTCCGAGCTCCAACGTGCAGACCAATCTCTGTGCCACCTATGCGAATCATCCTGTTGATCAACTCTACAAAGATGGCGTCTCGTTGAGCATTAATACTGATAGTTATACGATTACCGATGTAACGATGAGCAAGGAATATGAGCGTCTGCATACCACCTTTGGCTGGATGCCAAACGATTTTCTGCAGAGCAATCTCAACGCCTTAGAGTTTGCTTTTATCCCCGATACTTTGAAGGCTCAGTTGGAGCAGCGTATTCGTGCGGGTTATCAACCATAGACTGCTCCATACTCTTGCGAGCCAGGCTCCTCATGTTGTGCGAGGAGCCTGGGCGACCAGATCGGCGTGGCTGGCCCAGAGATGGTAGGTGACATAGGCACGCCAGGGACGCCAGGCTTCCGCATGTCTGGCCAATTCCTTTGGATTGGTGGTGATGCCATGCAGCTTGAGGGCTTTTTGGATCACCAGATCGGTGCCGGGGAAGGCATCAGGATCGCCGAGCGCACGCATGGCGATGTACGATGTTGTCCACGGTCCGATGCCCGGAAGCTTGAGCAACTGATCGATGGTTTGTTCCCGATCTGCATCGCGATCGAGGATCAGACCTCCTGCGGTTACGGCACGCGCAAGCGCTTGTAGGGCCGCTGCTCGGGTGCGTGGGATTCCCAACGTGGCCGGATCAGCTTGCAGGATCTGTTCCGGTGTCGGGAAATAGTGTGTCAGAGCTCCCTGCGGCTCGGCCAGACGCTCTCCATGGGAGGCGACCAGACGCCCGGCGAGCGTTCTGGCTCCGGCGATCGAGACCTGCTGTCCGAGGATCGCTCTGATGGCGAGCTCGAAGCCGTTGATGGTGCCAGGAATCCTGAGTCCTGGACGCTTTTCTACGAGCGGCGCTATGATCGGATCGGCTCCCAGGATGGCGGCGATGGCGGCCGGATCGGCGTCGAGATCGAACAGGTTGCGACAGCGCTGGACAATCTGGCTGAGGTCGCTGAGATCATCGAGGCTGAGATGCACTGCGAGCGCGTGAACCTCCTGTAACGGCTCAATCTCCACTATCCCTTTTGATCTGGGAAAGGCCAGCGTGCGTCGATAGCGTCCGTCGACGACCTCCTCGATTCCTGGGATGGCACGCTTGCTGAGATAGGCGAGGAGCTCTGCGGCGTTGAATGGTGGACGATATTGCAGGCGGAGCGTGAGACGTCCGTCGGAGGGTCGTCCAGATGGCACGTGTCTGCGCAGCTCCGATGGCGCACAGCCGAACGCTTCCTGCATGGAGTCGTTGAATTGACGAATACTGGAAAATCCTGCTGCGAAGGCGATGGTGGTCAATGATAGATTTGTCTGATCAATCAATAAGCGCGCTGTCTGAGCACGTCGACTCCGTGCCAGCGCCAGGGGTCCAACACCTATCTCGGCAGTCAGTTCACGATGCAGATGGCGCTCGCTGACAGCCAATCGCTGTGCCAGACCAGCGACTCCATCGGTATCGACAGTTCCATCGGCAATCAAGCGGAGCGCACGTGCCACTATATCGGCACGAACGTTCCAATCTGGCGAGCCGGGGCTGGCTTCGGGATGGCAACGACGACAGGCTCGAAATCCTGCCGCCTCGGCGGCCGCCGCGCATGAATAAAAGCGTACATGCTGCGCCTGTGGCGTCCGCGCCGGGCAGATCGGTCGGCAATAGATGCCTGTCGAGGTGACCGCCGTAAAGAAGCGTCCATCGAAGCGAGCATCGCGACTGCATAGAGCCCGGTAGCAGAGATCAAAATCTGAATGAATGTATCTTGTTTCCATGACAGTATCGTACACGAAATCTTCTCCATTCACTAGCGGTTTTCGGACATTGCCGTCGATCCTGATGGCGTGAGTGACGTTGTCTGCTCCATCACAATGTCTGAAAACCGCCAGTCTCTCCTCTCCTGATGGTCTATGATACAGACATGACAAGCGCATATAGCGACTGTGTTGTTTGATAGCATTCATGAGGAACACAGAATGAAAGAACTTCTCCTTGACTCTATTGACTCTCCTATCGGTACCGTTTTGATTGTGGTGGATGATGATAAGCTCTGTTCGCTTGACTACTCCGACTATGAGACGCGTATGATGATGTTGCTCGAACGTCGCTATGGTCCCGTCCATTTCACGCGGACCAGCGATCCAGGCGGAATAAGTCGGCGTGTGCGTGCTTACTTCGCGGGCGATCTGGCGGCTCTTGATGCTATACCTGTCCAGACTGGTGGTACCGCGTTCCAGCAACAGGTCTGGATGGCTTTGCGCTCGATCCCTTCCGGGACGACGCTGACCTATGGAGCTCTGGCGGCTCAGGTCGGCAAACCGACGGCCTACCGAGCAGTTGGGGCGACAAATGCTCTCAATCCAGTGGCGATCGTGCTGCCCTGCCATCGTGTCATAGGGGCAAACGCGGCGCTCACAGGCTATGCTGGAGGATTGGCTCGTAAGCAGTGGCTGCTCCAGCACGAGGGTTACACCGGTTAATTTAATCAGGTCTTCGCCCGATGGCAATTATTCTGTACCTGTCCTACAATATAAGTCATGCAAAGATAATTCTCCCACGGATGCAGATCGTGGGATGCTTTTGAAGGAAGGTACTTTTTTATGCCGACAAGTGTCCAGGAAGCTCAGGGATGGCTCTCACAATGGAACTGGAATCCCGTTGCTCTTATTCTCTTAATCCTCTTTGTGGGAGCTTATTTTTATAGTATTGGACCGCTGCGGCGCAAGTATCAGCTGTCAGACACGGTGCCTCGTGGACGCGTGGCGGCCTTCTTGCTCGGAGTGGTGGTGATTGTGCTCTGTGTGATCACGCCACTTCAGGCGATCGCCCATATCCTCTTCACCGGCCATATGGTCCAGCACATGCTGCTGGCTCTTGGAGCGGCTCCGCTGCTCGTAGTAGGTATCCCTGACTGGCTAGCGCGCTTCTATCTGCGCCCGCGCCTGCTTCTTTTCGTCTGGCGCTGGGCGACGATGCCTTTTATTGCCGCGCTCCTCTTCAATGCCAACATGTGGATCTGGCATGCCCCCTCCGTCATGAATGTGATGATGAATGAATGGGCACATTACCTCTCGTTGGTGCTCTATCTGGTCACAGGACTCCTCTTCTGGACACCGCTCTTTGGTGCTCAGGTGGAGGGACTCTTTTCGCTCAATGCTGCTGGCAAGTTGATCTACATCTTGCTCAGCGACATGCCAATGGTCCTGTTGGGCGCTGGACTCACGTTTACGCCACCGCTCTATCCCATGTACGCGGCCACCGCACACATGCTTGGATGGTCTCCGACGCTTGATCAGCAGCTCGGCGGACTGATCATGTGGATTCCGGGTGGACTTTATCTGATCGTGATGGCCAGCATTGTATTGATCCAGTGGTTCGCGCAGATGGAGAAGCAGCAGCGAGCTGAGGATGCCTCTCTCCTGCTTGAGGAGGAAGGGGAGGAGGAGAGAAAGCAGCCGAGCGCAAGCGTGGACTTCTCGCTCTAAAAGGACGCGGTGCACAATACGATAGCAGACAAGTAAGCAGTCAACCTCTTCGATATGATATTGTTTCATGTAGGAACTATATTTTTATTGTGAGGGGAACCTGCTAATGAGTAAATGGACATCTAACGATATTCCCGATCTACATGGACGTGTCGCTATCGTCACAGGTGCCAATAGTGGCCTGGGTTTTGAGGCAACGCGAGCGCTGGCGGCCAAGGGTGCGCATGTTGTCATGGCCTGTCGCAATCTGGATAAAGGGCGCAAAGCTCTGGAGGAGATTGTTGCCGGTGACGCTGATGCCTCGCTTGAACTGGTCCAGCTTGACCTGGCCTCGCTGGGTGCTGTACGGCAATTTGCCACGAGCTTCAAACGCTCTCATAACCACCTGAACATCCTCTTTAATAACGCGGGCGTGATGGCGATCCCGCGCTTTGAGAGCCAGGATGGATTTGAGATGCAGTTTGCCGTTAACTATCTGTCACACTTTGCGCTCACCGGTCTGTTGTTGCCCATCCTGCTTGCCACACCTCAAAGTCGGATCGTCACCTTATCGAGTGTTGTGCGCCGGTTAGGTAAGATCGATTTCAATGACTTGAATCGGCAGTATTCCTATTCGCGTTGGGAGGCTTATGGGCAGAGCAAGCTCGCCGATCTGCTTTTCGCCTTTGAGTTGCAGCATCTGCTCGCCTCAGCGGATGCGAGTACAATCAGCGTGGCCGCGCATCCGGGATTTGCCCGCACGAATCTGCAATCCACAAGCGCGACCACCTCGAAGGCTGTTGTCGAGACGATTGGTTACAAGCTCTTCATGCCAATCGTGGCGCAGTCACAGGCGATGGGAGCGTTGCCGGAGCTCTATGCCGGAACAGCCTCTGATGTCCATGGTGGAGAACTGATTGGTCCTGGTGCCCCTGGTGGAATGCGTGGCTATCCACGCATCGAGACAAAGGCCCAAAAGGAGTATGATCAATCGGTCGCTACACGCCTCTGGGAGAAATCAATTGAACTGACAGGAGTTGACTACGCTGAACTCAATCAGATAGCCCGCGCCTCAGTGGACTAATCGCTGGAATAACTCCACCATACTTGCCGCCCGTTGCTCGTTCGGGTAGCAAGTATGTAGCTTAATTTCTTTTGAAATTGTGCTATAATATTCCAAAAATTCATAACAGGAGATATGTACGCTTGAGAGACTTGCGTTTTCAACCGTAGCAGCAGAAAGATGATGGTGGAATTGAACAAAGCGAGCCGGAATACACGCAGACGCGGAGACGTGCTGACAGAGAGCATCTATGACGCTACGGAAGAAGTGATGAAAGAAGTTGGCTATGCTAATCTCACGTTTCAACAAATTGCTCGTGCCGCAAAAACGAGCCGCACCGTCATGTATCGCCACTGGGAAACGCCATTTGACCTGATTCGCGAAATTATGCTCTATAAATGGACAGGTGCACTGGGTGGTGCACTGATCGATAGAATAGAGGATACAGGAAGTCTCCGCGGAGACTTGTTGCATTTGTTGACCCTCTATCAAGGCGCTTACGTGGAAGTTGGCCCGGAGATCATGAATGCGTTCTTATTTGAACTAGGTCAGAACAATGAAAAGCTTTTGAAGATTGAGCCGAACGCAGAAACCGCGAATATTTTGATCATGCAGAAATTACTGGGGTTCGCAAAGGCCAGAGGTGAAAAAATAAAGGAGGTCAGTAATACGACACTGACCCTGCCTTTTAATCTGGTTCGGGCGGAATATTTCCAGGGCAAAGGCCCTATTGACGCGAACAGACTCACATTGTGGGTCGATGAAATATTTCTCCCAGTTTTCGCAGCGTAACCCACTCCTCCTTTCGAAGCCATCAAACGCATCCCGCCCTCGGGCACGATGTCCCACTTGATGTACGATCAAGCAGGCCAGCGTAGCTCGTCGAGATTCTACTGTCTCGTACGAGCTACTGGGACATTGCACGCAAGCGTGCGACGCTACTACTCTGCCAAAGATCATCACGCCTCTGTCTCAGAGGAGATATGTTCCCAAAACAGATCCGTGAAGTCGTGGGGTGAGACGCCCACCGACGTAGCGGCGCGGCTCCGCCGTGCTGTCACTTCCCGCACGACACCGTCCCACGTGCCGATGGAAGCAACGCCAACAAGACGCTCCACGGTGGGAAGATTATGCAATGGAACCTCATGAGGAGCATGGTCGGACGAGTCACAGACAGCGCGGCGGAGCCGCGCCGCTACGTCGGTGGGCGTCTCACCCCATGAGGTGCATATCTCAGATGAGAGATCGATGCGATGATCATTGACAGAGCACTACGTTATGGGATCTGGAAGTCAGTTGATGCCTGATTTGGTGCATCGTTGTCGTTGGATGGCAGGAAGACGAGTGTAAAGTCTTTGCTGCCCTGCGGCATGACAAAGGTTAAAGTAGTGGCAACATTTGTCTGTCCGCTTGAAGCGTTCGCGATGAAGTCGGCTGGCGGCGTAGTGGTGGTGCCAGTTTTTAGGCGGATACTTGTGAGGCTACCGTAAAATGCATGTGATGAGTTATTGTTGATAATCATGTTGATGGTGACATACATGGTGCCTTTGTCCGCCTGAGGTCCATTATTGCTGAGCGAGGATGTGGCATCCTTGATGATGAAATCGACTCCTCCATAGGTGAATTGCTTGTTGGGACTCGCTTTTCTGGATGCATATTGGCTTAGATCGGCTTTGCCAGTGAGCGGTATGGCCATCTGTGCTTCTTTGACCGTCCCGATTTTTAATGTGTACTGGTTGACCTGTATATTTTTTGCGATCGGGAAATCGATCCAGTTGTTACGCGTTGTCGAGGCGTCTGGATTATAGCCATGTTGCATCTGGGAGGGGCTAATGGTTGTACCATTGGGGGCGACCAGTTGAAAGGCAGTTGAATAGTCAACACTGGTACCATTGAGCTCGCCTGTCTGTTCTTTCAGGTCCAGTCGGAGTAGTCCCTCGCTGTCTGGTTCGTCATCATCGGTGAAGGAGGGAGCTTGCTGCGCATCTAAGACGTTGATGGTTATTCCTGAGTACACAATGGTTGCATGGATTGGATCGCTGGACTTTTTGATGTTGCTGACCGGCGTGCTCTGGTGGGTGATGTTGTTGATCGAGTTGCTGATCTGATGGTTGGATGACGCTTGACTTACCACAAAACAGATAATTACAGCGGCGATAATGATAATCCAGACAAAGCATCCGGCGATCCAGCTTCCCGCTCGGCGCTCCGCTCTTCTCAACAACATGAAACCTAAGATTGCTCCGATAATTCCTACGCTGTTGTCGTTAGCATTTTGTGGTGCCTGTGCATATGAGGGGATCTGTTGATACGGTTGCTGATAACCGCCTTGCTGATAGGGTCCCTGCCCGCCCTGTCCATAAGGTCGTGGCCCGCCTTGCGGCGTGGGAGGAGGGCCGCCTTGCTGATAGGGTGGATTTCCATACTGCTCGGCGCCCGAGATATTCTGACGTGGTGGCTGAGCATATCCCGAGGCTGGCATGGTGCCATCGATATTGGGAGTAGGATTTGCTCCTTGATCGGCACCACAATTTGAACAAAATCTCTGATTCGCCGGGAGCGATGTCCCGCACTGTCCGCATGCTTTGTAGGGAGGTTGAGACATAGATTCTTCCTTTCGCGTCCTGTTTATTTGTATGCTCTATTGAGCATTTAGCTCTTTTTTGACGGTAGCTATAATATTTTTTATATCATATATAGATGATTTCATATATGAATATGAAATTAAATGAATATATTGTTATTGTGAGATATTCATTACATACTCAACGTTTCTGACTTCATTTTTTTGCGGGTGATTTCCTTGTTTCTGGTGTGGAGTAGATGGCTGGCGTAGTAGAATACTCGGAACATAATCGATGGTGGGTTGGAAGAATTATCGAGAATATATCAATGCGGGAGAGTGTCTCACGAACGTGAGGCGCTCTCCCGCATGAGTCGGATTCAATGACGCTACTTGGTGGCGACGGAGAAGATGTGCATCTGTCCGCCGGTCACGGTGGTGGGTAAGCTGACACTTTGTACGGTTTTGCCGGCGATGATGGTGACCTGTGCATAGAAGATCGCCGGTTTATGTGCTGCTTGAGCTCCTGCTGGTGTGTTGCGATAGGGGGATACCCCAATGGTTGTGTTGCCAAAAGATGGTGGATCGGTGCCATCGCCTCCCAGCGTCCAGTCGCTCATGCCTAACGTAAAGGTCTGCTTCGTGCCATCGGTGTAAGTGATGGTCGCTGTTCCGCTGGCGGAGCCTCCAGTGGATGCGCCGAGGAAACCGATCGTTGTGGTGCTGGTACCGTTTTGCTGGCGGATAGGCAAGACTTGTCCGTTGGCGACGTAGTTATTGGGATTCCCGGCGGTTGCTCCGGGCCAGGTAAAGTTGATGCTATTGACGCTGACAATGCCTCCAGGTGTGATGCCGATCTGGCTCAGGGCCTGCCTGGAATAGCTATTGGCCCCATCAAAGCTGCCTGCAGATGGATTGGCATCATCGCTGGTTCCGACGTTGGTGTAGGGAGCGGCGGGATTGGTAGTCGTGCTTTTGGTGGAGATGGCAAAGATATGCATCTGTCCACCGGTCATCGTCGTTGGTAAGGTGACGCTCTGGACCGTTTTCGTGGCGTTGGAGAGCGTTACATCGGAATAGAAGACGTCTGGAGCATTGTTCGCATCCTTACCCGACGGCGTGTTGCGATAGGATGTGGCGGCCACAATTTGATTGCCAAAGGACGGACTATTGCCTCCTCCACCCAATGTCCAGTCGCTGAATCCCAGCGTAAAGCTCTGGGTTGAGCCATCGGTATAGGTGATCAGCGCGGTCCCGCTGCTATTGCCATTGATAGCGGCTCCCAGGAAGGCCAATGTTGTAGCGCCGCTGACAGGTGTAAGTGAGATGACCTGTCCCTTGGCGGCATAGTTATTGGCCGATCCTACGGCGACGTTGGGCCAGATGAAATTGACGCCGTTGAATGTGACGGTTGCTCCAGGCGTGATATTCGTTTTTGTCAGAGCTTGCGCCGAGTAGCTATTCACGCCGTCGAAGTTACCAGGAGCGGTATTGCTATCGTCACTGGCTCCGACATTATTGTACTGTACGGTCGTGGTTGGTGTTGCGGTAGGGATCGGCGTCGGAGTGGGTGTCGGTGTGACGGTCGTTCCCGTACCGGTTGCTATTGTAAAGACGTGCAGCTGTCCACCTGTGGTCGTGGCGGGCAGGGTGACACTTTTGATCGTCTTTCCTGCCTGCAAGGTGACCGAGGCGTAAAAGATGGATGGCTTGCTCGTCGTTTGTTTTCCCGTGGGTGTGTTGCGATAGGTCGTTGTGGCGACAATTTGATTGCTAAAGGAAGGAGCATCGGTTCCATCGCCGCGTGTCCAATCGCTCATGCCCAGGGTAAAGGTCTGCGTGGATCCGTCGGTATAGGTGATCGTAGCGTTCCCGCTGGCGGGTCCACCGGCGGCCGCTCCCAGAAAGGCGAGCGTGGTAGCATTGGCGACAGGCGTGATGGGGAAGACCTGTCCATTGACGACATAGTTATTGTTGGAGCCGGCCGCGACGTTGGGCCAGGTGAAATTGATGCCATTGAACGTCACGATGGCTCCAGGCGTGATGTTGAGCGTCGCCAGGGATTGAGCTGAATAGCTATTGGCTCCGTCAAAGTTGCCAGCAGATGGATTGCCGTCATCGCTGATGGCGATGTTGTTGTACTGTACGGCTGGCGGATTGGGTGTCGGCGTCGGTGTTGGATTGGTGGTTGGCGTCGGTGTTGGAGTCGGCGTTACGACTGTACCTCCACTGGTGGCGACCGTGAAAATGTGCAGCTGTCCACCTGTAATCACCACGGGCAAGGTGACGCTTTTGATCGTTTTTCCCGCCTGCAAGGCGATCTCAGCATAAAAGATGGATGGTTGGACTGTCGCTTGCTGCCCGTTCGGTGTATTGCGATACGCGGTCGTGGCCGCGATCTGATTGCCAAAGGAGGGAGCATCATTGCCGCTCCCGCCGCGCGTCCAATCACTCATGCCCAGAATGAAGCTTTGCGTGGAGCCGTCGGTATAGGTGATCTTGGCGCTGCCACTTGCCGGTCCGCCAGTGGCGGCACCCAGAAAGGCGAGCTTGGTAGCGTTGGTGACAGGTGTGATCGGTAAGAGCTGTCCATTGGCGATATAGTTATTATTGGTGGCGGATGCGGCACCGGGCCAGGTGAAATTAACGCCGTTGTACGTAAAAGTGTGTCCTGGTGTAATTCCCACCGTGCTTAAAGCCTGTGCGGAGTAGCTATTGGTGCCATCAAAGTTACCATTGACAGGGGCTGTATCATCGGTCGTGCCAATATTGTTGTAGACAGCGGGCTGTGGGACATTCAGAGTCGAGACTGCGAAGACGTGTAGCTGTCCCTGATTGACCGAGGACGGCAAGGTGACACTTTCTACCTGCTTGCTGGATTGTAGTGCCACATCTGTATAGTACAGGTAGGTGTTGGCATAATTGGTACCACCTCCTGAGTTATAGTAGGTCATCTGCGATTGAATGGCGTTGCCTGGATAGAGTGCCGAGTTATTTCTATTGCGTAGCCAGTCAGTGAATCCTAGCGTAAAGTATTGTTTACTACCGTCGGTATAGTTGATGGTGGCGACGCCGGAGGAGGGTCCGTTGCTGGCTGCTCCCAGGAAGCCCAGCAGGTTTGCATTGTCCATCGGAGTCACCGGGATCGTTTGACCGTTGGCGACGTAGTTGTTGTTGAAACCAGGCAAAACATTTGGCCAGGTAAAGACCATCTTATTGCCATTGTAGAAGGCGTTATCGCCAGGATTGATACCGACATTTTGCAGTGCCTGAAGTGAGTAACTGGCGTTTAAGCCATCGAAATTACCCGTTTCTGGAGCTGAGTCGCTACTCACGCCTCGATTGTTGAAGGTCACAGGTGTTGGCGTCGCTGTCTGTGTCCCTGTCGTTATCGGAGGATCGGTTGGATCCAGCCCAAAGATGGTCAGGGTATCGGATGTGCCGACAAAAACCTGTCCATTGGCAATGGTCGCCGTTGAGAACTTTACATAGCTATCCAATGCATCACGCGCGGCATTCTCATTGCTATTGTAGAGCTCGGTGGCGAGATTATTGGCATCATAGGCACGCAGGACGCCGGTTGGATCGATAATCCAGACGATACCGGTGCCAGCCTGAGTGCCGTTTGCAGAGGTACTCGGATTTCCACCTGTAAAGCCGAAGCTTGTGGTTGTCTGAGAGGTGGCTGTAGTCGAGAGTGTCCCGTTTGCCTGCAATTTAAAGGCCTTGGTCGAGCTGCCCGCACCGGGAAAGTAGACGTATTCGCCATTGGGACCATGATAGTAGCCGGGATTGCCATAGATGCCGCCAACGGTGCCTGGCAAAAATTCCTGCACCACTTTGTCGATATCGTTGCGATTTGGCTCGGTGGTATCGCAGTTCAAATTGGGATCGGCCGTATATTTGCCAAGATTATTGGTGTTCAGCACATAGAAACGTCCCTCTTTACCACCCGTAAAGAGTTCATTGTAGGATGGCAAGATCAAAGGTCCGCCGGAACTGAGATCGGCGTCCCGATACTCCAAACAGGAGGCATTGAACGGTGTGAAGTAATCGGTGAGTTGCAACTGAGCATTGAGCTTAATCACCGAGTCACCGGCATCAGCTCCACCTGTATCGAGGTCGGCGTCGCCGTTGCCGGTTGAGACATAGAGGTTGCCTTGCAGATCGGCAGCTACCGATCCGCCCGCCCCCCAGATACCGTTGCCGGTGCCGTTTGGTGAATCGTTATAGATCTCTTGCTGCTGTAATGTGGTGCTATTGTATGTATAGCCAAACATCCAGCCATGATAAGGACCGTTGTCACAGAACGAGCCGAAGGGGATGTAGATCTGTCCATTCACGACGGTGAGCGCGGCTCGTTGACGTTGATGGACGGGCAGGAAATTAACGACTCCATTAACTGATCCATCGCCGACACCAGGTGTTGAGCCACTAATCACGGTGGGACTGCCTTGTTTGTCCTTGCCGGTGGTGATGTCGACAGCGTGCAGGCGGTAAATCAGATCGCCGCCTTCGTTGGTGAAGGCGACCAGATACATCGTATTGGTGCCGAGATCGATATACGGTGTGCCGGTGATACCTACTTCAGGAATCATATCGCTACATCCGACATCCGTATACGCCACACTTGTCGCGCCATTGGTTAGATAATTTGTCTCCCAGAGCGGATCAAGCGTTGTTTTCGAGTCTGCATCGAAGGCGTAGACTTGATCATGCTCGGTGGCGACGATGACGACGTTGTGGCTGACTCCGTTGATGACAAGATTGGGCACGTATAATGGTTGAGCGTAGACTTGCCCCTGCACCGGATAGGTGACGCGTTTGCCAAAAGTCGAAGCGTTGACATTGCTGGTATTGAGAATCGTCTCGTGGGCATTGAGTCCTGTACGCTGCTGATCATTTTTGAAGGTCAAAACGGCTGTGTTGGCTGGTGCGGCCGCTGCGGCCATCGCCAGCGCACTGCTTGAGTGCGAGATGAGTTGAAATAGGAGTGTTCCGCCGCTCGTCATAAGAAGCATGAAGATACCAAGCAGCGAATAAATGCGAGAGGTTTTTGTGAGTCGTTGACCGATCAATACTGAGAAATGCTTTGTGGGTGCTGATTTATCTCGCTTGCGCACACGTAATTGCATCCTGCGTCCCCTTCATATAGATATATGTAGATTTAGATGTCTATGGCATTGAAGCATGACACTATGGTTATCAGTAAAATGAGTGCTTGAGGCGGTACAAGCTACAGATGGATGGAAAACTGGCAGCGATAGATTATAGGTGCTATCTTATAGAGTGTTTTCCCTTGTGATGCGTGCCTCCATGATAAATCCTTTTAAAGTCTCTTTTTTATAGTCAAAAGATATAATGCTTCCATGCGCTTATACATTGTAAAAGATAGTATAAGAGTGCCTGCTTTTGGGATATATCGGATATATCAGGTATATAGGGTAAAAATGTGAGTAGAAGTGCGCCATGGACTTGTCAGGGAAGGGGCTTTCCTCTTCGTCCTCAGCTTTGGGGATGTATAGCTCTTCCTCGAGCTAAGTATACACGATTTTCTTTAACTATGCGATTCTTTGTATACTAATGGCAGAGCAGTTTGCTATGAAACTGCCCTGCCTGCATGTGAATACGCTAATCTGTGACAGTGAAGTGTACGACTTGAGCGAGCTTACCGTCACTACAAGTCGATGTATGACACCAATACAGCTCGGCAGCACCAACATCGGTAGGCTTATAGTAATCGGCGCTAAAGTAGCCATTAAAGTTATCGCTGCCAATTTTCAGAGGATCATCCTTCAGTACGCTCTTCGAACCAATATAGAAGCGTACATTGATATAATCTGCCTCTTTTGACGCATCAAAATTTTTGGGATTGAGATCAAACGTGACATAGATCGATGAGTATGTCTTGAATGTCGTGCTGGTCTTTCCCTTGACTGGCGCTAACGTTTCTTTATCGATGGCCGTGGCTGTCTGTGGATTAATGATAATCGCAGCCGCTTGAGGATCGATGGGCGTGCCCGAGGGCGTGCTTACCGTTGCTGTTGTTGGTGTTACATTGACGGCGGTTGCTGTTGACTTGTTGTTGTTGTTGTCTGTCTTCGTGCCTGCCTGTGATCCAATATACGCGAGTACTGATGTTCCAATACATAAGACGACCAGTGCGATGGCGATAATTCCGATGATCAGTCCAACACGCGATTTGGGCTTTTGCGTTGGCGGAGCATATCCTGTTATCTGCCCCGGGTAGGGAGCATTAGCACCGTATGGGACTCCCGGCTGACTGTTCATCGGGGCTCCATATGACTGCTGGTAAGGCTGATTGTAAGGAGGTACTCCTTGCGCCGGATAGGACTGATTATAAGGCGATGATGACGACTGTTGATACGGTGGTGGCGTTCCATACGTTGGCGGTGGTGGTATCGCTTCCGTGGGACTGGCATACGATGCCTGAGCTGGATTGATATCAGTCGTGCTGGCATACTGAGTGGGCTCATTGTATCCCTGTGCACTCGCATCGACCATGTTCCCACAGGTTGGACAGGCACGAGCATCCAGGGGCAAAATTGATCCACAGAACTTACATGGCATTGGGTTTCTCCTTATGCTAATAAGATTGATACTTATGGTTTTCAAAGCTAAAGGTCAAAATAAGTACCCTCGAACGTATATATATGCAGATGAAAGAATAAATCCAGGTACCTATGCCGTTTCAAAGATCTTACATTTAATATATAACGTTATTCTAATCGTAATATTAAAAAAAAGCAATAAAATTAGCTCTGATTTCTTTTCTCCCTCGTGAAAGTGTGGATATAATACAAGAAATCAAAAAATTCGTTTTATAAGTGACTGCTTGCTTAAATGATCGATTAGTACAGGGATTTTATGCTCATAATGCACAGAGCATATCCTCTCCTCTGCCTGAGGAGAGGATATGCTCTGCTTTTTTGCTGTCCAAAAAGAATAATAGCGTAACGGGTTTGAAAATCAAAGTAAATTCTCATCGGATAATACATGTTAAAATGCATATTTGGATACGTCTATATTGTGGAAGCATGAATGGCTGATGTTAAGGAGGAATGTCTATGCGACCTGACGATCCGGGTGGAACATCGAATAGTGGTAAGATAAATTATCCTACAGAGCGTATGCGGACCACAGCGGGGAAGATGATAGCCAATGCCAATACTGCCCTGACTCAACATGAGGCCCATTGGTCAAGGATCAGTGGTTTTGTCGAAAGTTTTCCAGGCTTTATGCAAGAGCCAGTCTGGGCGGTTCTGCGTCCCTATGAGAGTCGCCTGCGGGCTTCTTTCCAGTGGCAGATGGATTTTGCGAAGACGTTGGCTCAGTCGGCCAGTGAGATGGAGAATACTGATAAAGATATCGCTCAGTACTTCGATGGATATGATAAGTGAGTACGCTAGTTGAGAAGGTGAATGTTGGATGGATCCTGTTTCTGTCTTAAAAGAATGGGTCGCCCCGATTACAGAACCCTTAAGTGGTTTTCGCTCAACGACGCAGTTACTGGCGACCAATCATCAATCATCGGTGAGCACCTTTGATGATCTACTGCGTGAGCTAACTGAAGGAGACGATGCTTTTAGCGGACCAGGGGCGGATACCGTGACGACTCTGGGCGAAGACTATACCCTTTCCGAGTTTTCTCTCTCGGGGAGTGTTGGAGAACTGGCTGGCCCCCTGCTTGAATCCTCTGAAGCGTGTGAAGCGGCCTTCAACAGTATCATAGAAGCCTCCTATGCGGCGGCTTCTGAAGTATCCGACGCGGGACCCCTCATGGACGCCACAGAAGTCCTGGTTGTGACGGATATTGCTCAGGGCGGCGTCGATATCCCTGAGGACCTGCTGACCGCAGGCGTTGCGCTGATAGATCTTGGAACGCTGCTGGTGATTCTGATCCAGTTGGCGGCCGCAATCTTCTTCGCCTGGCTGACCTGGAAAGAGGTGATGAATTCGATCGCAGGTACCGCTCAGCCCAGCCTGCCAAAAGATCCTCAGCCAGTCCCGCCGATGGCCAACAATCTCAGTCCCGAGGTGCAGAAGTGGGCCAACGAGTATCCAGATGTCCCCATCGAATATATCGAATGGGTTCTGCGTAAGAAGGGCCTGACCGAGGCGCAGATACGTGCCTGGCTCGATAGCTTCCGTCAGTTGCGTAAACAGTATCCCAATGTGCCGCCAGAATTTATCGTGGCCTTGATGATCAAGGGCCATTTCCCGGCTGAGGTGCTCAAAGACATCTTAGCACACTATACGGCGAAGCCAATCACACCCGCTCAGATGACTGCGGCTGAGCAGGCGTTATATAATAAGCTCCTTCAGGAGTTCCCGGACGTCGATCCGAACTTCTTGAGTCGCTTGATTGCGGCTCGCTGGGTGAACTCGTTGAGCGAGAGTCAGATACGCACTTTTTTAAAAGAGCATTCAAATGATATTGGTTATATCACGATGCTGTATGCTCAATTGCAGGATATTCCTGGTGTAGATCGTGTTCTAAGAGATATGGCTAATGGGGTGCTGGAAGTTTATAAGGGATCGTTATACCAACTTAAGTGGGGCTTTTCTGTCAAACCAGATCTGGATGAGTTAGAGGTAATGATATTAGATCCGGCTGATGGCAGATTTAAAAAGGCGGCCGATGCTAGATTAAAAAATGGCACGATTGTGGTAGATGTGAAGTCGTATAATTGGTGGGGGAAAAGTTCTTCGTACGCTAGTAAAAAAGGCAAAGAGTTTGCTCAGCAAATAAAAGAGACATATCTGAAGAAATTTCCGGGCGCTCAGATTGAGTATATCTTTGACTCAGATGGTGGTCCGGTACCTGAAGAAGTTGTTAAGGCATTAAGAGAGGCTGATCCTGATATTATCATTAAAGGCTTCCCTGATGGGACTACGTATTAATAGAAGAAGTGAGACAAAAGGAGAAAATAATGCCTGATTTGATCACAGTTAGTTTCTATATGCGTACTGGCGATGATATCTATAATGTTGAGCTGTTGCATGCTTTTTTGACGCGTCTTTCTGAACAAGGGCATTATCTTGCTGGATCTGATCGTGAGGCCGTTATTGATTCTCAGAGTCTCTTTGTACCTACTGTTATGCCAGCGTTGTGGCAAGATGTGGAAAAGTTTACCAAGCAGCGAAGTATTGATGAACTGTCTGTGTTGGTTCGCTCCGTTCCAAAGGATGATTCGTTTTACCTGTTTAAATGTTCACTTACTTTCTATGCCCGGGATAGCCAAATAGATGTGACTATGGTTGATGATACAGATGGTGTTGAGGATCTTCTGCATTATCTGGATATACTACAACTCGTTTATACAATTTGGCATCCTCTCTATGGTTATCAAGATGATCCTACGGGCGATGTAACCTCGCTAGAGGAGGTACGTCAGCTTGATATTACCTGGCTATATAGTATTAATCTGTTTGGGCCAGAAATAGTTGATCATCTGGGGCGTGAGCGTGTCCTATCAACGCCTGCATGGCTAATGAAGTCACTTGACGATGCGGGCATACTGCTTATCCCCATGCTTTATCGCAGCGGTGGGCGCGATGAGGAGTATGGGTTTAGTCGGCGTGAAGCGGCACAGCATCTGGGCCTGACCTACGAATTGCCCGATGAAGAAGACTAGTGCCATTAACGGCTTCTTTTGTTTTCTCTAAAGGGTGTAGACCCTTCGCTGCTGTTTAAGCGACGCGCTGGAGAAAGAGAAAGATGAAAAAAGAACGTCAGGGCTACAAGATCTGATTGAAGTAGAAGAATGGAGTCACGCGTGAGCATGGTAGAAAACGATACAACTCAGGATTTTTTACAACAGGATATTATACTGCGAAATGCCTCCTCCAATGATATTGAGGCTATTGCCTCCCTCCATGCTGATAGCTGGCGCCGGCACTATCGGGGCGCATTCAGTGATGCATTTCTTGATGGTGAAGTGGTTGTTGAGCGCAGAATGATCTGGAGCGAACGGCTAACTGCCACCAACGCGAATTCCTTTACTCTTGTCGCTGACAACAATGGTGAGGTGGTTGGTTTCGTACACATGATTCTGGATGAGGATCCAGAGTGGGGGGCATTCTTGGACAACTTACACGTGACCTACCGGCTCAAGCGATGTGGGATTGGTCGCCGTTTGCTGACGGCAGCAGCATGTGAGTTGACACGACGCCGACCGACCGATACACGGTTCTGTCTTTGGGTAATTGATCAGAATGCAGCATCAGTGGCGTTCTATAAAGCATGCGGAGGTAAAGATGCTGAAATCTCTCTCCATGAGCATGGGCCGTTCCCTGGCGGGAGCTGTGTACTCAGCCACCGCATGGCTTGGTCTGATGCTGCTGTATTGTGGAGATAGCTGCTACTCTCCTTTTGGTAACAGCGCTTAGATAGCGTTACCGCTGCTTGCTTAAGGAAGGGGGCAGAATTTGCCAGTCGTCGCTATTAGGGGTGAGCAGATGCTGATACATTGCAGGAAAGCAGTCCACCACATTACTCAATAGTGTAACGTCAGAACCATCGATGATCCAGGACCCATCAGTGTCTCGCCGCACGCCATTCAGATAGCGAACGCCACCGCTTGCAGCGGTCAGCATCCAGCGATGCCGATGTTGATATTGCACCAGTACACGCATACTCTGCTGCCTGGATTCGATCAGGATGCGCAACGCACCAACCACGCGATAGGCACCTTGCTCCTGACTCGCTTCGACCGCTTGTGCCAACTTCAAAAGATATTCCTCATTCGAGCCAGATCGATTACTCAATGATTGTATATTCAATGATTAAGTATAAAAGAGAATGTATGAAAAATCAACCTGCTGAAAACCTCGAGTGTGGTATTACGCGTCTCCAGCTTGCAGGGTGCGCTGGCTGAAGCCGCAGGATTCTCGAATGATGAGCTCGGTTGGCAGAATAATATGTTCCACTGCGTCGTTACCGTTCTCTAGCTGGTCGATGAGCATCTCGGTGGCTCGGATGCCCATTTCGATGCAAGGTTGGCGGATCGTTGTCAGTTCGGGAAAGATCATGGTGGTTTGAGGCAGGTCGTCGAAGCCGACGATAGCGAGGTCGTTGGGGACGGCCAGACCACGCTCCTGCGCTGCTCGTATGACTCCGGCGACCATCATGTCATTGGAGGAGAAGAGGGCGGTGGGAGGATTGGCTAGCTGCAAAAATTGTTGTGCGGCATGATATCCGCAGGCGGTCGACCAATCTCCGTCGGCGATCAGTGCGGGATCGATCGGTAGTCCGGCCCGGCTGAGGGCGTTCTTGTAGCCTTGCAGGCGTGCTCCTGTGCAGATGTCTTTTTCTAATCCCTTGATCATGGCGATGCGTTGATGTCCCAGTTTGATCAGGTGGCTGACAGCGCTATCGGCGGCTTCGACGTTGTCAACGTCAACGTACCTGGTGTCTTCGTGCTCTGGATCATGTCCGATGCGGACGTAGGGAATGTTGATCTCTCTGAGCATGGCTGGACACGTCTGATCTCCTTCGTCGCTGATAAAGACGATGCCGTCGAAATGACGTCCGCGCAGAAGCGTGAATAATTTTTCGTCGCCCAGATCCTGGCGGCCCATAAAGAGCATCGAGTTGTAGCCCTGCTGTGAGCAGACCTGACTGACTCCCTGCCCCATCAGTGCGAAGATGGGATTGCCAAACAGGTTGTAAACGTTGTCGGGGAGAATTAGCCCGATGGTGCGTGTGCGCTGTGTGACCAGGTGACGCGCCGCCGCTTGTGGGGCATATCCATGACTACTGATTACTTCCTGAACGTGATCCCTGACCGATGGGCGGACACTCGGCTGTCCATTGAGAACCCGTGAGACCGTTGAACGAGAAACTCCAGATAATCTGGCGATATCTTCTATCGTTAAGTGCGACATCGAGACCCCTTTGCATGTAGAGAGTGACCAGACGTTTACTTTTGAGGTATGGTTAGGTACAATAATAGTCTGTGGGATCGCTCTCATTGTGTTGTTATCAACGAGATTACTTGATTGTAACCTCTACTGTCAAGAGGATTTTCTTACCTGCCCAGAGGTAGAGAGATGAGCTAACTATCCTACGGCTACAAATTTCATTTTCAACGTTGAAGAAGGGATGGCTTCATGGCTGATCAGGTTCCATTGCTCCCATATAATGTTTACATGTCGGAGGCTGCGCCTCTGCCGGTACGTCAGGCTGGGGATGAGGGTGGTCCGGATTTCATTGTCGAGGCGCAGGTGACGGATCTGCATGCGCAAGGAGTGGTTTTGCAGGGGAGAACGGTTTCTGGGGCGCTGATGTCGATCGCCGTGACGCTGGTTGCCGAGGGGATTGCTCGTGTCTGTCTGGAGGATGAGGTGCGCAACCCGGCCCGTATCCGTCTGGCCCATGACTTCCTCCCGCTGGCACATCCCATCAGTATCGAGCGCACCGGGCAGAGAGTCTGCCTGTGCAGCGCAGCGCTCACGATCGTGATCGATTTGCAACCTTTGCATATCAGCTACTATGGAGCCGATCAGAAGCTGTTACTTTCTCAAAACTATACGGAAGTGACCAATATTCGCATGAAGCTGACCGTATTGCCCTATGGAGTCAGCCGGGTTGATGGGAAGCGCGTCGCCTTCCATGATACCTTTACGGCTGAGCCCGATGAGCATTTCTTTGGTCTGGGCGAGAAGTTTACCGATTTCGATAAACGTGGGCAGCGTATCACGACCTGGAATCTGGATTGTGGTGGGGCTTTTAGTGAGCGTTCCTATAAGAATGTGCCCTTTGTGATGAGCACGCGCAAGTATGGCATCTTCGTCGATAGCCTGTCGGCTGTGGACTTTGACATGGTGGCGAGCAATACGGGAACATTCAGCCTGATCACTCCCGACAGCGCCCTCGATTACTATGTGCTGGCAGGTCCAGACCTCAAAACGATTATCACCAGATACGCATCGCTGGTCAGCTTTCCCATCCTGCCGCCGAAGTGGTCGCTGGGCACGTGGATCTCGTCCGGCTTCCAGCGCGATAGCGCCGCCGAAGTGCTCAAGCGCGCTCGCCTGATCCGCGAACACGAGATCCCTTGCAACGTCCTGCATCTCGACTGCTACTGGCAGCGCTTTGGACGCTGGTCGGAACTGTTGTGGGATGAGGAGCTGTTTCCTGATCCAGCCGGACTCCTGGCCGAGTTAAAATCTCTGGGCTTCAAAGTTTGTCTGTGGAGCAATCCCTACATCGGCATCGAGAGCGAGCGCTTCACCGAGGGCAGCGCAAAAGGATACTTTCTCAAGAATGAGCAGGGCGAGACGTATGTTGTTGACATGTGGGGCGGCTTCCATCCGCCGGTTGGAGTCATCGACGTCACGCATCCGGAGGCTATCGAGTGGTTTAAAGAGATGCTGCGCGAGCCTCTGCGCAACGGAGTCGATGTCTATAAGACCGACTTCGGTGAAGGTATCCCGCACGATGCTGTTTGTTATAGCGGCATTCCGGGAGATCATCTGCACAACCTCTACGCCTTGCTCTATAACGATCTCGTCGCGGAGGTGACGACCGAGGTCACCGGACACGCGGGCATTGTCTGGGCTCGCTCGACCTACGCTGGCGGACAGCGTCATGCGGCCCAATGGGGTGGTGATGCCAATTGTACCTTTGTGGCGCTGGCGGCTACGCTGCGCGGCGGCCTGAGTATGGCGATGTGCGGACATGCTTTCTGGAGTCATGATATTGGAGGCTTTACCGGACATCCAACTCACGAGCTGTTCATGCGCTGGACCCAATTCGGCCTGCTCTCGCCGCTCACCCGAGCGCATGGCAATACCACCCGCCTCCCCTGGGAATTTGGTGCGGATGCGCTCGACAATTTTCGTCAGTACGCTCGCCTGCGTTATCGCCTGCTCCCTTATATTTATACCTACGCCTCAATTGCTTCGCAGACCAGCCTGCCGCTTCTGCGACCGATGGTTCTCGAGTATCCCGACGATCCCGCGACCTTCACCATGGATTTGCAATATATGTTTGGATCTGAATTGCTGATCGCTCCCATCTACAACGTCAGCGCTGAGCGAACGATCTACCTGCCTGAGGGACGCTGGATCGATTTCTGGACGCACGAAGTCCTGATAGGTTCGCGCTCGATCCACGTCCAGCCGGAACTGACAACCTTGCCCATCTATGTGAAAGCCGATGCACTCATTCCGACCAGCGAGCCGATGCAGGTTATCAGCGAAGAACCCTTTGAGCATATCACCGTCGACGCCTATCTGCTCGACAAAGGCAGCTTTGAGCTGCACGATACCGATGGCCGGACGCGTATCTTCGCCGAACTCGTCAACGATCAGCTACGACTGCTCATCGACGGTGCCAGGAGCGACCTGTCTGTACGCTTGATTGTTCTTCAGGGACAGACAGCGGTGTCAAAAATTATCATCAATGAAAACGTACACCATGCCTGGCATCACGAACAGGACGGGTCTATTTTGATACCATCGATACACGCTTGAGTGGTATATTTGTGAACATCAATCATTCACACTCGCCGGCTATAGCGTAGCAATCCTCGCCGAATCGTAGCGTCCAATACTGTTACGTTAAGGAGCGAGGGAGCGGCCACCGTTTACAGCGCCTGTAAAGCTCGCATTATGCTAAGAGAATATTTTTGTCGAAACATCCAATTTTGCGTGTGTATCTAACGTATACCTTTTTATTCCCTTGTTACTTTATCACGTATAGCGGCGCATCAGGCGGCGCTTGACCACCTCGACGAGCAGCAGATAAAGCGCCGTCATAGCGATCAAGAAGATGAAGTAGAGCGGCGGCAAGGGCACGAAGCCGAGTGGACCCGCGAGCGGCGTGTACGGGAGTACGAGGCCGATGACTACGATCAGGCATGTTGTGATCATCAGCGGGCGGCTGGGACGGCTGCGCAGCGGATTCCCGGCGGTGCGAATAATAAACAGGACAAGTGTCTGTGTGGCGAGCGACTCCACGAACCAGCCGGTATGGAAAAGCACATCGCCGGCATTGAAGACGCGGAGCAGAATAAAGAAGGTTAAGAAGTCAAACAGCGAGCTGATCGGCCCAATGATGAGCATGAAGTTGCGGAACAGGCTGATATCCCAATGCTGCGGCCTTTTGACGTAGCTGGCATCCACATTATCGGTGGGGATAGTGATCTGGGACAGATCGTAGAGAAAGTTGTTAAGTAAGATCTGTGTTGGCAGCATAGGGAGGAATGGTAGGAAGACATAGGCTCCAGCCATGCTGAACATGTTGCCGAAGTTTGAGCTGGTGCCCATCAGCAGATATTTGATCACGTTGCCGAAGGCTTTGCGCCCTTCGAGGATACCATTGTGCAGGACATGCAGATCCTGTTCGAGCAGGATAATGCTGGCGGCATCCTTGGCGACGTCGACGCCGGTGGAGACCGAGATGCCGACGTCTGCGGCGTGCAGTGAGGGGGCGTCGTTGATGCCATCGCCGATATAGCCGACGACGTGCTTGCGACTCTTGAGCGCGAGGATGATGCGGTTCTTTTGTGCCGGGGAGACGCGAGCAAAGATATTGACCTCCTCGACGACCTGGGCCAGCGCGGTATCGGTCATATGCTCCATCTCGCTGCCCAGCACGATCCGGCTGCTCATCAACCCCACCTGCTGGCAGACATGGCGCGTGACCAATTCGTTGTCACCGGTGACGATCTTGACCTGCACGCCATCGTCTTTGAGCGCCTGGAGCACCTGAGCCACATCGGCTTTGGGAGCATCGGCGAAGGTCAGGAAGCCACAGAGGACCAGATCGTGCTCATCGTTTTTGTGATAGCTATCTTGTTGGGGCAGTGTGCGATAGGCGACCGCAAGGACACGGTATCCCTGTGTGCTTAAATCGCGATACATCTGCGCATATTTTTCGCGCATCTCGTCACTCACGCCCGCCATTGGTCGGCGTTCGCCGTCGATCTCGTAGGAGGCGCAATTTTTCAGGATGCTTTCAGGTGCTCCTTTGGTGATCAACTGGATTTCGTTCTCATGTTTTACGACGACGGAGAGGCAACGCCGCTCAAAATCGAATGGGACCTCGCCGACTTTGCTGTAGGCACTCACATCGACCGCGCCGTGCTGTAAAAGAGCCGCGTCGAGCGGACTCTTGATGCCGGTCTCATAGGTACTATTCAGATAGCCAAGGAGCAGAATGCGCTCAGAGGTTTGTCCTTTGAGATCGAGATATCCTTCGAGCTTTGTCTCGCCGCTGGTGAGTGTGCCCGTTTTGTCGCTGCAGAGCGTATCGATGCTGCCGAAGTTCTGGATCGATTCCAGGTGCTTGACGATCACTTTCTGCTTCGCCATGCGCAGAGCGCCGCGTCCCAGAGTAACGGTCGTGATCATCGGTAAGAACTCGGGAGTGAGTCCCACGGCGAGCGAGATGGCGAAGAGCATGGTTTCGAAGGGGGGATGATGTCCAAGGACGCCGATCAGGAGAATAAACAGTATCAGGAAGAACACGGTCTGCATGATGAGATGACCGAAGCCTTTGATGCCGCGCTGGAACTCGGTCTCGGGCGCTCGACCAGCCAGGCGTACGGCGATATCGCCAAAGGCTGTCGAGCGTCCGGTGGCGACCGTCAGTGCAGTGCCGCTGCCGCTCACGACCGAGGTGCCGAGAAAGACGCAGTTATGGACTTCAGCTGAAGTTTCGCCTGGCACATCGATATCATCGGCGTGCTTGTCGACGGGCAGGGATTCGCCGGTCAGCGCGGCCTGCTGGATATGCAGGTCGGTTGATTGGATCAGGCGGGCATCGGCTGGCACCAGATCTCCAGCGGCGAGCCGGATAATATCTCCTGGTACGAGATCGCGGCGTGCGAGCTCGATCCAGGAGCCATCACGTAGCACCTCCGCCGTCGGAGAGACGTTTGCTCGCAGTTGCTCGACCGCGTTTTGTGATTGATAGGTCTGGACAAAGTTCAAAATATTGCTGAGTACCACAATCGCAATGATGATGCTGGCATTGATCCTGTCTCCCAGGATCGCTGAGACGATGGCCGCAAAGAGCAGAATGGCGACCAGCGGATTCAAGAACAGGCGCAAAAACTGCACAACTGTTGAGCTGCGCTTCACTCCAGTGGTATCGTTTGGACCGTACGTAACCTGTCGCCGGTGTGCCTCCGCGCTTGTAAGTCCCTGCTCGCTACACGCGAGCTGCTCGAACAACTGTTTTAATGGGAGGGTGTGAGCGACCACTTTCCCTTCATCCCCATCTGCGATGGTTGTCTGTGAGACGGTTGAGCCTTCTTGCATAAAAGCACTCCCAATATTTTACTTAGAACCTTTTTGCCAACCGCTGCAACCTCTATGATGATTTGCTGCCGACGAGGTTCTGTGGATGACCCTGAGAAAAAGTCTGAACGTTCTCAATGGTTGTATCCAGTATACGCTGTAATGCCTCCTCAGTGTTGAACGCGATGTGTGGTGTGATTATGACGTTGCTGCGTTTCTGAAGTGCCTGATGCTGTATGAGGAGTTTGAGCTTTTCTTCGGCCCCAGACTCATGCAACAGCTCTTCTTCATGCTGTAAGAACTCTTCACCTTCCAGTGTATCCAGTCCCACGCCGGCCAGAATTCCCGTATCTAACGCCCATGCCATCGCTCGAGCATCTACCAGCGAGCCGCGAGCCGTATTGATCAGGAATGATCCATGTTTCATCAGAGACAACGTTTCTCGATTGAGCATGTGGAACGTCGCTGGCGTTGCGGGCGCGTGTAGCGTGACAATGTCGGATTGCGCAAGGAGCTCCTCCAGGCCAACATAGTTAAAGTCCAGGACTTCCGAGTAGTGGCGCTGTGGAAAGACGTCATAGGCCAGCACATTCATCCCGAAGCCCTTCGCGATGTGGATCACATGGATACCAATGGCTCCTGTCCCGACCACCCCAAGCGTCTTGCCAAAGAGATCGATGCCTCTAAGGCCCTCCAGTGTATAATCGCCATGCTGTGTCCTTATCGATCCAGTGTTAACCTTACGCGTAAGTGAGAGCATCAGGGCAAAAGTGAATTCAGCCACCGCGTTTTCGCCATAGCCGGGCACATTTGCCACCGCGATCTCGCGCTCTCTTGCTCGCGCCAGATCGATGTGATCATAGCCAGTTGAGCGCGTCGCAATCAGCCGCAGTCGGGGCATATTATCCATCTCGACGCGTCCTACCATCGAGTGAATAAAGGGGATAAGTATTTCGACATTCGCTATCTCTTCGGGTGTTGCATCGGAGAGCGGACCAGGAATGGTCCGCACGGCAAACGCATCGCCAAATGCCTGTATGATGAATTGCTGCTCTTCTGGCGTGACCTCGGTCGCCAAAATGTGGGGCTTTTTCGTTAATGATTCCATGCTATCCTCACTTTCTTTCTGGCACCAACAGTGCCTGTCTGCCTATGATTCACGCCCTCTGAGCTATGGGAAGAGTGTTAATTGGGGCAGTCTTGTATTCACTTCGAGTCGCTTTAACGCTTGCCAGACATCATTAACTAATTCGGTCGTCAATGCGTTCTGGGTAAGAGCGAGAGCTGCGCTATTCCACGCCTTATTCCACTCGCACGTGGAGAGAGCATCCCTTCTGAGATTATTTTCTGTATATTCTCTGAGATAGATATCTAAGCGTCTGGATAATTGTGCTTGCGTTATGTCATCGCTCATATTATACCTCTTATCTCTTCGGAACGATGGTTGATCCCTTGCACGAGGCGTCCAGGCCAGCAGACGTAGCGGCGCGGCTCCGCCGTGCTGTCACTTGACGCACGAACACGTCCCACCGTGGGGAGATCGCTCAATAGCACCTCATGAGGAGCGTGGTCGTACGAGTCACAGACAGCACGGCGGAGCCGCGCCGCTACGTGGGTGAGCGTCTCACCCCATTGTGAATGTGCATCTCCAATGCAACATCGGCGTGATGACCGTTGACAGAGCAGTAGCGGCGTGACTCTGGTGTACGTGCAGGCTAATCGGACCAGACCCAATCACGCACCTCGGGCAGATCTTCAAAGTTCTCCCTGACGTAATTGTGGTGCTTGCTCAGGATGTCGTTGCATTCGGCGATGAGCGGTGGCGTCAGGGCTTGCAAGCGTGTGGCGCGGCGCATGGCTTCAATACAGAGCTGATAGCGACTCATGCCGTTGAGGACAACCATATCAAACGGAGTCGTGGTTGTGCCTTCGGCGTTGAAGCCACGGACGTGGATGCGTTCGGCGTTCGGACGTCCATGGATCAGCTCATGGACCGCTCGTGGATAGCCATGGAAGGCAAACACGACGGGTTTATCTGCGGTAAAGTGTTCGATGAAGGTGGCGTTGTCCATGCCATGCGGGTGCAGGTAGGATGGATAGAGCGTCATCAGGTCGACGACGTTGACGACACGTACCTTTAACTCAGGGATATGCTGGCGTAGCCACCAGGCGGCCGCCACTGTCTCCAGTGTAGGAACATCCCCGGCGCAAGCCAACACGACATCTGGCTCGACCAGATTATCATTGCTGGCCCATTTCCAGGTGGAGAAGCCACGTGCGCAGTGAGCGATTGCGTCCTCCATGTTGAGCCATTGGAGCTGAGGCTGCTTATCGATCACGATCAGGTTGACATAGTTGCGACTGCGTAAGCAGTGGTCGGCGACGGATAGCAAGCAGTTGGCATCGGGCGGTAAGTAGATACGTGCGACAGTTCCCTTACTCGACAGGACGACGTCGATCAAGCCAGGGCCTTGATGGCTAAAGCCGTTGTGGTCGTTGCGCCAGCAGGTCGATGTCAGCAGGAAGTTGAGCGATGCAATGGGCTTACGCCAGGCTCGCTTTGCGCCCTCCTGTAGCCACTTGGAGTGCTGGATGGTCATAGAATCGGAGACCATCGCAAAGGCTTCATAGGTTGGGAAGATACCATGGCGTCCGGTGAGCAGATAGCCTTCAAGCCATCCCTGACAGAGATGTTCGCTGAGCACCTCCATGACGCGTCCGTCGGGCGAGAGATGATCGTCGCCGGGGATGATGGTCCCGGTCGAGCAACGGTTCTCGACTTCAAACACATTGCCGAGGCGGTTCGAGTTGGTCTCGTCAGGACAAAAAAGCCGGAAGTTCTGCTGCTGAGCATTGCGTGTAAAGATGTCGCGTAACATCATGCCAAACTGGCGTGTTGACTCGTACCGCTCTGTGCCTGGCTTTTGCACGTCGATGGCATAGTCGGTGAAGGCAGGCAGATCCAGATCTACCAGCAGCTTGCCTCCATTCGCATTCGGATTGGCTCCCATGCGGCGATCTCCGAGCGGGGCGAGTTCGGCCAGCTCGGGCAGGAGTTGTCCTTGCTCGTCGAAGAGCTCTTCTGGATGATAGCTACGCAACCAGCTCTCAAGAATGTTCAGATGCTCCACATTATTTTTGACATCTGCCACTGGCACCTGATGTGATCGGAACGTGCCTTCAACGACGAGCCCATCGACTTCTTTGGGTCCTGTCCAGCCTTTGGGCGTGCGCAGCACAATCACTGGCCAGTGTGGAGTCTCGCTGAATCCATTGCTCCGCGCATCTTCCTGCACCTCATGGATCTGTGTATAGCACGTCTCCAGCGTCTCGGCGAAGGCTTTATGCATCGTCATGGGATCATCGCCCTCGACAAAATGTACGTCGTAGCCATACCCTTCAAGATGCTTGCGAATATCCTCATCGTTCTCGCGTCCCAGCACCGTGGGTCCGGCTATCTTATAGCCATTCAGGTGCAGGATCGGCAGGACTGCCCCATCGCGTGCCGGATTCAAAAATTTGATACTCTTCCAGGCTCCTTCGAGTGGAGCTGTCTCAGCCTCGCCGTCTCCGACGACCGCGATGGCGATCAGGTCTGGATTATCAAAGACTGCTCCAAAGGCGTGCGAGAGGACATAGCCAAGTTCGCCACCTTCGTGGATAGATCCTGGTGTTGGAACGCTGACGTGGCTTGGGACGCCACCGGGGGTCGAGAATTGGCGGAAGAGGCGGCGCATGCCGGCGGTATCCTGTGTGATCTGTGGATAGATCTCCGTGTACGTTCCTTCCAGATAAACGTTGGCGAGCAATGCCGGGCCACCATGTCCAGGCCCAGCCAGATAGATGGCGTTGACATCATGATCCTTGATCAGTCGATTGACATGCACATAGATGAAGCTCAGCCCCGGGGAGGTGCCCCAGTGTCCGAGCAAACGCGGCTTGATATGTTTGGCTTGCAGAGGCTCTCTCAGCAAGGGATTTTCCTGCAAATAGATCTGTCCGATCGTTAAATAGTTGGCAGCATTCCAATAGCGATGCATAAGATCAAGACGGGCTTGATCGACAGTAGGTACTTTGGTCTGGTCGACAATTGACATCTTATCCTCCTCAGGAAGAACACGGTGAATGGCGAAGTGTCAGGTAGAATATCAGCAACACATTTGCATGGACCATGTTTGCTTCATGTCTATAGTATGATGGAGGTGCGTCATAATCTCGTCACAGTGGGTGGGAGGTGCATCACATTCATATCACAGACCGTGCCACACCGCACTGTAACTGCATCCATGCAGTATGCCATCTTCCAGGAGGAGATACCTTTCGCTCATTATGCATCTTTGGATGGCCGCACAATCAACATTGGCAGCTTTGTCGTACTGAGCAGTCGCTCGGTGACACTCCCCATCACCCAGCGCTCCAATCCTGCCCGTCCGTGGGTGGAGATAGCAATCAGATCGTAGGGCTTGCTCTCCTGCGTCTCATCCGCTCTGTTTGTGGCACTTCCATGTTCTGCAAGATCGAGCAAAGCGCTGGCAACATCGGGTGCTGACTCAACCGAGTGGTTGAGTGAAAGTCGCAGGTCTTTGCCTGTAGAGGACGAAAAATGCTCCTCCGTCTGGCTCAGATAGCTTATGGCACGTTGAGAAGCCTCTGTATTCAGTTCGTTGACAAATCCCTCATCCGCCCTGGTTGGCATCGTATACTGCTTGACAATCTGGCTCAGGTGGAGTGTTCCCTGTCCGGTCGCTGCCAGGGCGGAGGTTATCTGTGCTGCTGGTAAAAGTGCGGCCTCAGCCAATTGTGAGCCATCCAGGGGGATGAGGGTACGGAACGAGCCGCTTGCATCCATTGGCGTGAGAGAGACAGGCGTGTCGTGATGGCGGAGCACGAGGATTGGGCGTGTGCATTGATGCACGAGTGCACGTGCGACACTTCCCAGCACCCAGCGTGTCAGACCCGTTCTCCCATGGCTACAGAGCACGACAAGATCGACTCCAGGCGTTTCCGTAAATGTCAGCAGATGTTGAACTGGCTGACCAAACAATATTTCTGTGCGGATTGTGAGTCCCGCCAGTTCCGGGGATATGGCTAACGCTTGCAGATACATGGTCGCACTTTTTATCTCTTCATCGACCAGCTGCTGGCTCACGACAGGAGCCGTAGCCCATCCTCCATTATAGTCAAGAGGAGAACTGACTACCCGTATTAGGAGCAGGGAACCTCCTGTGGAACGTGCGATCCGCGCCGCTACAGGCAGCGCCTCCTCTGCACGACAAGATCCGTCTAAAGGAACGAGAATATGCTGAAACATATACAACCTCTTTACTCTTATAATGCTCCACGATTAGCCGCGTTGAGCCAATAATGTCCTGACTTTTATCAGTATAACAAGCAGATATCACGAGACATTCTTATGCCAGAGGAATGTCGTCACGAACTCATCACAATAGACCTTGACATCGCAAAGACCTTGTAGTAATATTATGACCAGACAGTCAATGAATTACTTGGATGTCAGCAATAGTACTTAGAAGTCAAGATATAGAGAGCTAGTCGAGACTCTTCAATGAACATTATCACTCAAAAGCTGTGAGCAAAGAGGCTTAACAATGCAAACAAAGCATATCTCAACGATATCATTAAAGGAGAAGCAACGCCAGGAGCGTGTAGAGCTTATTATTCAGGCCGCAGAAGATGTCCTGCTCGAAAAGGGATATTATGATGCATCGATGGATGAGATCGCCAATCGAGTAGGGATTGCTAAGGCTACGATCTACACACATTTTCCAGGGAAGGAAGAGCTGGTGCTGGCCATTTTCACACGCGATATGCAGAAAGATCTTCGTCAAATTGAAGCCTTCGACGGTCCGACAGCCCGAGCGGCGCTTGAATCTATTATGGAATATATCTACACAGGCATTTTTAGCAAGCGTGCGCACTTGATGACATCTATGTACAACGGCATTGATCTCAAGCGCCTCCTGATGAAGCAGGGGGGCTGTATTCATGAGATGTGGAGCCGCATGGTAGTCCGCGTCACAGAATTACTGGAGGCAGGAAAGCAAGCGGGGGAATTTAATCCGAACATCCCAACGAGCGCGATGGTCTATTCATTTCTTTGTAACATTTCGCCCCAGGCGTACGAGCACTACTTCTTGGATAGTGATCTCACGCACGCGGAACTGGTGACATATCTCCAGCAGATTTACTTTAACGGCATTATAAATGGAACTTCAATTGAAAACACACCAATCACAACTGGTTAAAGCCCACATTATGGACCAGGCAAACATAGTTCAGGTAGGCAGGAAGGTATTGTAGTCATGGCAACCACACACAGTGAATCGATGACGGGCGATCTCGCTTTGCGTAACGATTCAATCAACGCTCAACCTGTTGAGACGTTTGAGAGGCCGCGCTACTCCAAGCGCGAAATTTATTCAACGATGGCCGGAGTCCTGCTGGTCATGTTGCTTGCCTCACTTGACCAGACCATCGTTGACACAGCGATGCCTCATATTATTACAGATCTGCATGGATTTGATCTCTATACATGGGTCACCACCGCGTATCTACTCTCATCGACCGTGATGGTCCCGATCTACGGGAAGCTCTCCGACATCTTCGGACGTAAGCCAATCTTCTTGATTGGCGTTGTACTCTTCCTGACAGGATCAGCCCTCTCGGGTGCCTCTCAGACAATGGTACAGCTTGTGGCCTTCCGTGCCTTCCAGGGCCTGGGAGCTGCTGCTCTGATGCCAATCGCCATCGCCGTGGTTGGAGATCTCTTCACCGCTCGCGAGCGCGGCAAATGGCAAGGTGTCACAGGTAGCGTCTTCGGCCTCTCAGCCGTTGTTGGTCCGACCCTGGGTGGTTGGATCACAGACCATGCCTCATGGCGCTGGGTCTTCTACGTCAACCTGCCTGTCGGCATTATCGCGCTGCTCGTGCTGATCTTCTTGATGCCAACGCTCAGAAGCAAACGTGTTGGAAAAGCCATCATCGACTATCCAGGAGCGATCCTGCTGGCGGCTGGTACTGTCCCGCTGCTGCTCGGCTTCACCTGGGCTGGTTCGAAGTATCCCTGGCTCTCCGCTCAGACGCTGGGCATCTTTGGCGGATCACTCGTTATCATTGCCATCTTCATCGTCTACGAAGCGTGGCGCGAGAGACATGATCGGCAGCCGATTATCGATCCGAGTATGTTTAAAAATCGTATCTTCAGCGTCTCAGTGTTGATCACCATGATCACCAGCATGGGCATGTTCGGAAGTGCCATCTTCCTGCCTCTGTTCGCACAGGGAGTCCTTGGCTTCTCCGCCACAGAGAGCGGTCTGCGCCTTGTTCCTCTGATGGGAGGCTTGATCTTCAGTAGCATTATCGCTGGCCTGCTGGTCTCGCGCTTCGGTAAATACAAATGGATCGCTTTCACCGGCATGGCCATCACGATCGCTGGATCGTTCTTGCTCGTGCAGTTGAACATCAACTCGACGAACCTGGAGTTGATCCGCGACATGATCGTGCTGGGAGCTGGACTCGGCTTCAGTATGTCCCTGTATACCCTGATTGTGCAGAACGCTTTGCCCAACAAGCTTGGACAGGCGACATCGGGTCTGACTTTCTTCCGCTCGATTGGTGGTACGATTGCTGTCGCGGCGATGGGATCGGTTTTGAACTCAAGCTACATTCCAGCTTTTCACAACGCACTGCCAGCATCGCTGAAAGCGGTCCTGCCAGCCAGCGCCATCAGCACATTCGATGATCCAAATGTACTGCTCGCACCTGGCATCCAGGAGCAATTCCAGGCCAAGCTAGCGGCCTACGGTCCAGCCGGACACACCCTCTATACGCAGTTGATGCAGGCCGTCAAAGTTGGCTTGACTGAAGGTGTGCATAACGTCTTCGTCTTCAGCATGATCATCATGATCATCGGCTTCTTTGCCATCTTCTTCTTGAAGGAGATCCCACTGCTTGGTAGCAAAGCGAAAGAGGCAGCCGTCTAGGCTCCTGAGGATGCCGCTGAGGCTACCGCCGCCGTCGTTATCGACTAGCCAGGGCAGCACGCCACACAATCAAAGAGGTTACCACCAAAATGGTAACCTCTTCTTTATGGGATGATTGAGCGGATTACTTGCTTGCCGCGCCGATAGTTATCTCCGCCAGTAGACGCTCGATGCTTTGCTGCAAGCGTCCAGGATGCGGTCCGACCAGACTTCCAATCGGCTTCCCGCCCGCAAATAGGATAAGCGTCGGAAAGCCCTGAACGCCAAAACGGGTCGCGGCCTGTGCATTTTCATCGACATCTATCTTGGTAAAGATCAACTTGCCCTGATAGCTATCGCTCAGACGCGCATAGACCGGAGCCAGGGCGCGGCACGGCGGACACCAATCCGCTGTAAAATCGACGATCACCGGGAGCGTAGCATTAAGCACACGCTCATCAAAGTCCTGATCTGTTATCATGAACAGGTTGGGATGATTTTCTGTCAAAGTCATTTTTTCTTTCCTCTCGACATATCTGCTAAAAAACTGTAGTCGATAACGTTTTTATCGGCTACAATGAGTATAAAAGTTAAAGTGCACTTGAAGTCAAGCATAAAAAGGTCAAATATTTATGACAGAACTCACTATCAGCGAAGTTGCTCGGCAAGCGGGTATCCGCGCCTCGGCCATTCGTTACTATGAGAGCGTGGGACTCCTGCCGCAGCCAGTGCGTGTTAGTGGTCAGAGACGCTATCAGGCTAGCATACTGCGTCGATTAGCATTCATTCAATCCGCTCAATCTGTCGGCTTCAGCGTTGCTGATATGAAGACACTCTTCCAGGAACTGGATGGCGCAGCTCCACTCTCCACGCGCTGGCAGAACCTCGCACAGCAGAAGCTGGTCGAAGTTGATACGCTCATGTTGCGTGCACGCAGCATGCGTCGTATGTTACAGCAAGGTCTGCATTGTAACTGCTCCGATCTCGACGAATGTATCGATTGCGTCCTCCAGATCCATTGCAAGTAGCAGCGTCATTACAACCAACTCGTTCGGAGGACGTTTCAAATGGAGGTGAAGCGCTCTTCCGCATTGCCTGTATTGCTCGTGGCAGGTAGCAGATCCGGTATCAACAAGTCCTGACACTCTATGAACAAGGTCTCCATCAAGCTCTGTTTTTATTTTTTACATAAAAAATGAGCACAAGTATAACTACAGTACCTATGAAAATAAGAAGAACTAAATATGGGAGGGCCTTTATTGAAAAGAGGATTAAACAACTAATAAAAAGCAAGAAGCCATCTAAAGTATAAAGGAAGATAAGAAATGCTAATTTTGCAGATGAGGGCCTGCGTTTTGTCAGAACTCCAAATAAAATACTAGCAAGTATCATAAATACTAGTAAAAATAGCATAAATACTTTTTGATATCCCAAAAAATCAATCACTCTTTTGTCCTTCCAGACTTTGTTTACAATAACGTATCGACAGGCACAGCCCGCACCACTTGTATCTGTCTCATTGATGGGATTATTATCAGCGTAGATATACGGATTCGCCTTGGTGGCCTCCTGCAAACTGCCCCCAATCGGCGTCGCCTGCGTCCAGCGTCCAATGGTCGCATCATAGTAGCGTATCCCGAACTTGATGAGTCCCGTGGTCTTGTCGATATAGCCACTGGCATAGCAGTTGAAACTGGCTATACTCCTTTTGATTTTGTCTTGTCACTTGATGATCACACTGATGGCTTTCAAGCTCAGTTAAGATACAATACTGATCTATAGAGCCTCAAGACGATGCAACGCATGGTTGATCACTGGCGTGTCCTTTTGGAGTCTGTCGTGGCAGATCCTAACCAGCATATTGCGAATCTCCCTTTGCTGACTGGTCGTCCTGCGATAAGCTTGACGTGTGCATAAATAGAGGTCCGTTCATATGAGCATAGATGAAAACAGTAGAAAAGAGGTGAAAATGGATGAATAGTGTTCGTGATGAACATCGATCTAGATAATATATAGAATTGTTGACCGAGCGGCATTTTCTACTTTAGTTTAGAAAGTATATACAAGAGAAATCAAGAATGTCAATGCATGAAACAGAATTTACAAAATTCTAATATTGTTATGCCAAAAGAAACATAATGAATACATTTGATACATTATGGAAAAGATATTGGAAAGTAGCTGTATCGCGGAAGGCTCGGGAATGGATGAGTTTTTTTCCTATGAGCTACTTTAACGGCAGAGCTTATGAAGATTTGGTTTACATTTCATTGCCAGAGAGGTAGGATAGCGACAAATTGTGAGTTTTTATATCCTGCCATGCATTGAATCCAACCCATGTGAAACTTCTTCCACATGGGTTGGATTCAATGCATGGCAGGATACAAACGTCTCATGCTACTTTTGGTCACAGTGCAGTCCAACCAGCAAGTTTTTCCTGGTTTAGACAGGTATTTTTGCCGACTGGATATGATAATGTTGGGTGAGATAATCCTCAAGAGCGTTGGGCGTGAGTGATGCCGTACGCAAGGCGAGATAGCCGTCGGGTCGGATAAGGATCAATTCTGGGCCATTAATGCCATAGCGTTGGCGCAGTGCTGCGTTGGGATCGTTATTGTCGATGCCGTGATCGATCTGGTAGGCGCTGATGATCTGCGGATAATCAGAGGCGATCCGGTCCTTCAATGTCTTGATGTTCGAGACGCTGGCTGCCTGTCCGTCCGAGAAGATGAGCAGGACGTGTCTGGTATCGTGCAGAAGCTCGAAAAGTTGCCGGGTCGAGGTGTCCTCTGTGGCCTGGATGGGAGCGTCGAGGGCGCGATCGCCAGCACGGAGGTGGCTATGATCTCCATTTTGTCCGGCGATGAGGGGGCTGTGGCGATAGTTTATGTCGGTCTCCGAGATGGCGTTCATGATGCGTCGTTGGATTGGTCTGATGGGGGCGGCGATTGGCATGATGTGATCCCTTAAGGTAGTGACGAGTGCATTGTGCGACCAGATGAGGCGTGAGAGTTGCTTGGTGGAGCGTAAGAGTGCGGCACCAACCGGCTCCCGCTCGGCATTATAGCTATCGAGCAGAGATGCTGGAGCTTGTTCCGAGACGACCATAGCTAACTTCCAGGCGAGATTAAAAGCATCCTGTATACCAGTATTCATTCCTTGCGCGCCAACAGGTGAATGGATATGGGCGGCATCACCGAGCAGAAAGATGCGATCCTTCCTATAGTTTTTGATTTTGCGCTGGTTAATGTGGAAGCGCGACGACCACGTTGGATTGTATACGCGCACGTCTGGTGGACCAAAGGTGTCGATGGCCTGCTGTATCTCGGCGAGCGTGATATCTCCTTTTGGATCTGTGGGTGGCTTGTAGGCGATAAAGATGCGATATTGCTGATTGAGCATCGGGAAAAAGGCCAGCGCATCGCCGTCGTGGAGATAGACCAGACCTCCATCAGTGGGAAGTTTGCCCTCCACGGAGAGATCGGCCAGGACAAAGCTTTCTTCGAAGGCTGTGCCCTCGAATTTTATGTCCAGTAGATGGCGGACTGTGCTATGAGCTCCATCGCAGGCGAGCAGCCAGCGTGTTGAGACCTGTTCCTCGGTGCCATCGAGGTTGCGGAGCGTTACCTGTACCTGATCGTCTGTCTGTGTCAGGTTGAGCAACTCTATCCCGCGCTCGATCGTGACCCCTTGCTCCAGTAGATGTTCGTTCAAGACTGCTTCCGTCTTGTTCTGAGGGATCATCAGGATGTAGGGATAGGGGCTGTCAACGACTGAGAAGTGGATCTGCGCGAGCCGCTGCCTGTTGCTGTGGAGCGTGAAGTTCGTGACCGGCCTGCCCTGGGCCTGGATCTGTGCCGCAATGCCCATTTTTTCTAGCAGTTCGAGGGTGCGTGCCTGGATACCTAATGCTTTGGTTGTCTGTGCGATCTGTAGCGATTTGTCGATGATGCGGAAGCGGATACCTCGTCGTTGCAGCTCACTTGCCAGAGCCATACCGACTGGACCAGCTCCTGTAATCAGAACATCGTATAGAGGTGTTTGAGATGATGTGTTCATGCCATTCTCCTGTCTGTGGGTTGGCCAGATCGGCGTGTTTGCTCGATCTGCTAAAATTCCATCGTTTCTGTGTGCTCATTCGCTGGCTTTCATGATGATAGCTACAATCGCTTCAAGTCGCTCAGGAGGAGGTAAAGATGCCTCTTTATCAGGCTGTAACAGGCCGTCGAGGAGCGCGTATGTGAGCAGTGAACCGATAAACATCCGCACCATGGCCTCCGTATCGGGGATGTCGACCAGTCCTGCCTGCTGAGCCCGCTCAAGGATGGTTGTCAGAAACTGTATTCCTCGTTGCGGGACCGTTGAGCGAAAAATTGCTCCCAACGATGCCTCGCCGGCTTCTGCTCCTGACATAGATGTCTCAGTCGTCTGGAAAAGATGAGAGAAGCGTGGCATCTCGGTCAGCAACATGCGTAAAAATGCTATATACTCTGGCTGCATCATGATTGTGAGCAGCGTATGCGCAGACGTCATCAGGATGGCATGGAGCTCCTCACGGCTCTTCGCCTCCGGCAGCGTTTGCAATACTCGCGCATGCTGAGGATGCTCCAGCGTCAGATGCCGTAGCACCGCCACAAACAGCTCTTCCTTGCTGGCATAATAGCGATAGAGTGTCTCCTTGGAGGCGATGCCGGCGCTTTTCATGATCGCGTCCGTGCTTGTGGCAGCGAAGCCATACTGCGTAAAGAGCTGCTGCGCCGAGGCAAGGATGCGCTCACGTGTTTTTTCTGTGCGTGTCTTTGCTTGTATCTCTGTCATTGTTCACCTTTATCGTATCGTACTGTACGGTACGATTATAGCATATGCATTGAAAGAATGCAAGCAGAAATCTGTCAAGCGCGGCGAAGACACATTGTCGCTGGCGATGTTGATTGCTTATAATGATAGTAGAGATGGAATATCTAGGTATGAAGGGATAAGATATGACCACGGTGCTGGTTGGTGTCGATACTGGAGGCACATTTACGGATCTGGTGCTGGTGCAGGATGGTGCTCTACGTGTGCACAAAGTGCTCTCGACGCCCGATGATCCCTCGCGTGCGATCCTGGTTGGTCTGAGGCATCTGGATGTGTTGGACAATCTCGATGTGCTGGTACACGGCTCGACGGTGGCGACGAATGCGGTGCTTGAGCGTAAGGGTGTGGTGACTGGCTTGATTACGACGGCTGGCTTCCGCGATGTTCTGGAGATTGGACGTCAAACGCGACCGAGTCTTTACAATCTGCGGGTGGAGGCTGTCCCGCCGCTGGTGCCGCGTCAGTTGCGCGTGGAGGTGCTTGAGCGACTCGATGAGCGTGGCAATGTCCTGACCTCGCTGGATGAGACTTCCGTGCATGACGCTCTGGAGCTGTTGAGGGTGTCGGGCGTAGAAGCCATCGCCATCTCATTGCTGTTCAGCTTTACCAATCCCGAACATGAGCGGCGGGTAGCCGAGGCGGCGCGAGCTTTAGGGGTCTATGTCTCGGCGTCCTGCGATATCGTGCCGGAGTTTCGCGAATATGAGCGTACCAGTACCGTGGTCCTGAATGCCTACGTGGGTCCGCTGATCGATCGCTATCTGGAGCGGCTTGAGGTGGCGCTGCCTGAGAGATCGCTCCTACGCATTATGCAGTCCAATGGAGGATCTATCTCAAGCGCCATGGCCCGACGTGAGGCGGCTCGCACGTTGCTATCTGGACCGGCCGCGGGCGTGGTTGGAGCCGCATTTGTGGCGCGCACATCTGGTATTGAACGCATCATCACGCTGGATATCGGAGGGACGTCGACCGACGTGGCTGTTGTCGATGGCGCTGCGGTCGAGACGACGAGTGGCAAGATTGGTGGCTATCCGATCAAGCTGCCGCTGCTCGACATCCACACGATCGGTTCCGGAGGAGGAAGTATCGCCTGGTTTGATGTCGGGGGAGCGTTACGCGTGGGACCAGCCTCCGTGGGAGCTGATCCAGGCCCGGCGGCCTACGATCGCGGAGGCTTGGAGGCGACTCTGACCGATGCGCATGTGCTGCTTGGACGCCTGATCCCGGATGCTTTCCTGGGAGGCTCTATGCAACTCAGCCCTGAACGTGCCGCTGAAGCCATCTCGACCATCGCCCGGCAGATGGATTTTTCATTGGAAGAGGCCGCATTGGGTATCATCCGTATCGCCAACGCCAACATGGAAGCCGCTATTCGCCTCATCTCAGTCGAACGGGGAGGAGATCCGCGTCAATACACGCTGGTCGCCTTTGGCGGAGCCGGACCTCTGCATGCCTGTGATCTTGCCACCGCCTTGCGCATCCCACGTGTCCTGGTGCCCGCCACGCCTGGAGTGCTCTCAGCGCTCGGCATGCTGATCGCCGACACGCTCAAAGACTATGTGCGGACTATCATGCTCCCGATCGAGGATTCCCTGGATACGATCACCTCCACGTTATCCGCGTTAGTCGAGCAGGGAAGCCGCGACCTGCTCGCCGAAGGCATCCCGGCAGACAGCATCGCCCTCGAACGCTCGCTGGATCTGCGCTACGTTGGACAATCCTACGAGCTAACGATCCCTTTTGAGAACGATCTTGGACGTTCCATCCATGATTTCCATGCCGAACATGAGCGACGCTTTGGCTATGCTGATCCCGGTGAGCACATCCAGGTCGTCAACGTCCGACTCAAGGCGCGGGGAGTCACGACCGCTCCCGCGCTTGAGCAGCAGGCAGCAGAGCCGGACAACGTCGTTGAGCCGCTCATGACGCGTCCAGTCGTCTTTGCAGGCGCGCAAGGTCCCGTGAAACATGACACACCAGTCTTTGAGCGTTCTCATCTCAAGCCCGGCTGTAAGCTGCTGGGACCAGCAATCATCACGCAGTACGACACCACTACCGTGGTGCCTCCTGGATGGCGCGTCCAGGTCGATGCACCTGGAAACCTCATCATCGAAATGTAGCGTTTTGAATAAAGGAAATGCCTGTGGTCAATCCCGTTGATTTAGAGATCTTTCGCAGTACGCTAACCGCCATCGCCGAAGAGATGGGTGCCGTGCTGACCTATAGTAGCTACTCCCCTAACATCAAGGAGCGGCGGGATTTCTCCTGTGCTCTCTTCGACAAAAATGGTCGCTTGATCGCTCAAGCTGCGCATATTCCTGTACATCTAGGCTCGATGCCGGACTCCGTCAAGGCCGCTCTGGATTCCTTTGAGCATTTTGCTCCCGGTGATAGTATCGCCTTAAACGATCCTTTTTTCGGAGGCTCACACCTGCCTGACATCACCATCATCACGCCGATCTTTGTGCAGAGCGAAGGTAGCTCACAACTGCTCGGCTTTGCCGCTAATCGGGCGCATCACTCCGACATTGGGGGCATGTCCCCCGGATCGATGCCGCTGGCCACCGAGATCTATCAGGAAGGATTGATTATCCCGCCGATCAAGCTGTGGGAGAACCATCAGCCGAACCAGGCGCTGCTCGCGCTTGTGCTGCGCAACGTCCGCACGCCACACGAGCGTCGGGGAGATCTCTCCGCACAGATGGCCGCAAATCGCACGGCAGCGCGGCGCATGCAGGAGGTCGTGGATCGCTGGGGCTTCGCTTCTCTGGAGGAGCATTTCCAGGCTCTGATCGACTATGCTCAACGGATCACGCAGGCTACCATTACCGCCATCCCAGATGGTCGCTACGAATTCGGTGACGCTCTGGATGACGATGGCATCACCGCTGAGCATGTGGCGATCCGTGTAGCAGTCACCGTGCAGGGAGATCAGGTCAGTATGGACTTTACAGGCAGCAGCGAGCAGGTGAGAGGGAACATCAACACCGTTGCCTCCGTGGCCAGATCGGCCTCCTACTACGCTATCCGCTGCCTGATGCCCGACGACGCTCCCATGAATCACGGCACGTTTGCTCCCGTGACCGTGATCGCTCCCGTAGGAACAGTCGTCAATGCGCGACCGCCTGCCGGAGTTGCGCAAGGGAACGTTGAGACATCGCAGCGTATCACCGATGTCATCTTTGGAGCGCTCGCGCAGGCTCTGCCGGAGCGCATCCCGGCGGCCAGTCAGGGCACCATGAACAACATAACGGCGGGAGGCATCGATCCGCGCACGCAGCAGCCGTTTGCCTATTATGAGACCATGGGCGGTGGGATGGGAGCTCGTCCCGGTCTTGATGGTCTCTCGGGCGTACACACGCATATGAGCAATACGCTCAATACACCCATTGAGGCCCTTGAATACGCTTATCCGCTGCGTATCACCCGTTATCAGTTGCGCGATGACTCGGGTGGGAGCGGCGCAAATCGTGGCGGGGATGGCCTTTTGCGCGAGATCACTTTCGAGGTTCCGACCGATGTTACTTTGCTGACCGAGCGACGCCGTCTGGCCCCCTATGGCTTATCAGGAGGCGAGGATGGCCTGCGAGGAGAAAATCATCTGTATCACGATGGGCAGGAAAGCGCCTTGCCGGGGAAAGTTCGCTTTCGAGCTGCACCAGGCGATCGCTTAACGATAGCCTCTCCCGGTGGTGGTGGCTGGGGAGCGAAGCGCTAACCTGGCGTTAGTGCTTTCGCTGCCCGGAAGATAGTTATCTCATTGGTTATTTTTTCACCAGCTCGACAACCGGGATCTTGCGTGTCGTAGTCTTCTCGTACTCGGCAAAGCGTGCGGAGGATGCCGCCTGCTTGGTGTATATCTGTGCGCGCTCCTCTTCTCCTAGCACGACGCCTGTAGCAGAAAACTTCTCATTGCCAATCTCGAAGGTGACATCAGGATGCGCAACAATGTTATGATACCAGTCTGGATTTGTGGGGGCGCCCGCCTTGGTTGCGAAGATAAATGTGCGTCCATTCTCGCTATAATACACTAATGGATGCGTACGCGGCTGCCCACTTTTGGCTCCGGTCGTATTGAGCAGAAGCAGAGATGCACCTGCGAATGGTCCACTGACTTTTCCACCGTTGGCACGGAATTCCTCCACAATTTGACGATTCCAATCCATCTGCCCCTGCCAATCGATCTTGCCATAGCCATTATTAACGTTCTGTGTCATTATTTTTCCTTCTTATCCACAGTCAGCCTGCTAGCCGACGTGAACACTCAATTGTGAATAGATTTGTTCCATAAATTATTCTTATCCTTATTAAGGATAGCACATCAGCCAAACCACAGTCACAATTGAGCGAGGAATGTAAATAAGCGTTCTCGATCAACTCTGGTTTTGACAAGCACCAATTTTTCCTGATATTGCTCAAGATACATGCGGACCACCTTATCTGTAGGCGGTATTGAAAACTCCTGATACGTCTCGATATATGTCCTCCAGAAATCTGCGGTTGGCGGTGTGGACAGGTCTCGCTGCGCTGCCAGACAGGCCTGGAGAACTTCTCCTGATGATTTATGATCAGGATCTTGATTGAGAATATAACGATGGGTATCTTTAACAAGCTTGATAAGCGCTTTGACACCATTTATTCCAGGATACAAATTAGTGCCCCGCAGGCTGTTCAGGACGTGACGACGAATCATCCGCCACGCAGCCAGCGGCCAGGAGACCTCAAGCAGTACGATGTAGTCGGCGTGATACAAGAGCGGCTCCGTCCAGACAAGATAGATCCCTTCGGCGACCCATGATGGCTGTTCTGCGTTGGCAATGATCTCTTCGGGCTCCCAATTTACCCGATCAAGCTCATAGTGAGGAATGTGCAAGCGCGAAGATATTTCCTGTGCTAACGTCGACTTGCCGCTACCTGCAGCTCCCAGAATATGTATTCTCATGCTAGTTGTCTCTTTCTCTTCAGATTTTTAATATGTACCATTTATAGAAGAATTACATGAGTCTGAAAGAGGACATGAGAGGTGAGGAGACTATCTGCATGATGATAGCTTGATTTAATGTAATGTAGGATAAATTACTTACCAGAGATCCATGCCAATACCTGCATAGTGCCCGCTACTCCATACCTCTAAAGATCATGAAATGCCCGTGCTGCTATGTACCATCACTTTTGTTATGAGACGGATTACATAGTGAGCAAGAAGAGGGTATCTTTTGTTTTTTACTTCATGAAACTGGATGGAGTTAGCGGTTAGCTGGCATAGATGTGAGAACCTCCAGGAAAATAATTGAATACATGTATATTCTAACAAACGCGAGGAAATTAATCAATTGGAATTGGCTGACGCCCGCAAGGCTTTTTGCTGATATCTGCTGCAAATCCTTCCGTCTCTGCCAGGACATGCCTTTTGAGAAAGTAGCCAAGAGCCGTGGTCATAGAGAGAAGGTGGAGCAAGGGGTGTAGTGCCACCTCAACGGTACAGGAGAAGTTCGCCGATTGAGCCGTTTGGGCTGTCACCTGCATCGTCCAGCGAACTGGAACGGTGATCGGCACCAGGTGGAGGAAATAGGCTCGGCTTCGGTGAGAATACAGTTCCACATATGCGGCTTCTGCTTGGACCTCGCGATAATGCTGGATGAGCAGGGCTGCACCCACCGACTCTACGTTGATCATTCCCCGCCCTTTTTCGTCGAAGAACGTGCCAGCGGCGCGGTGGCCTTGTTCAGAGGCCTGGTACTCAGCATCAGACAATGTGAAAAGCCATTTCGCAAGGTGTATACCCTCGATGGGAATATTGAGTATGGTTGTTCCGGTATATTTCATAATATTTTCCTTTTCTTAGCATCGCGCTACTTGCGTGCTGACTGCCTCTGTTCTTAAAAATATGCTGCTGCCGTTTGTTTCCTGCGTTAGTATATGCGCTTGAGAATGTCTGTGAAGCTGATCAACCAGGCGGCTCGTGCGTAGTATAGGTTATCTGTCTCTTCTCAGTCTTGAATATTTCTCTGGAATCATAGAACGTTTCTACGCTCTTTTCGTAAGACGCCAGGCGTTACTCCCAGCAGTCGGCGAAAGTGGCGTGTCAAATGGCTTTGATCAGCAAAGCCACACTGTGACGCGATCTCATGAATGGAGAGATCTTTGGTTGTAAGGAGTCGCTTGGCATGTTCGAGACGACAGGTAATGAGGTATTCATGTGGAGCCTGCCCCATGGTGCGTTTGAAGAGTTGCGCAAAGTGTGAGGGACTCACATTGGCAATCCGTGCCAGTTCTACGACTGAAATGTCTTGCATGTGGAAGTCATGGATGTAGTCAAGTACCTGACGAAGTCGTATTCCACTGAGATCGTCGGGCGCTTCCAGTTTCTGCGCATTGATCGTACTATAGTGCCGTAATACATGGATCGCGAGGGAGGTCCCAAGCGATTCTGAATAGAGCCTTGTATGGAAGTCTGCTGATTGGAGTTCACCCAGGAGCGTCAAGCCAAAAAGCTCAACGGTTGTGTCGGCAGAGAAGGAGTGTGATATGAATTGAATACGACTCCCATCAATGTCGCTGGCGTCAAGAATACTACGCATAAATGCCGGGTCGAACCTCAGGAATAGCACATCTACATCCATGGGCCAACAGCCACTGGGTGAGCTCTCGGCAGTGATGAGGGCGTGGTCGCCTTTATTGATCAGCCGATTCGTTGTGATGGGTCGAGCGCCGGTCTGAACAAGCAATCGTGGTTGTCCCAGATAAAGAAGAAGGAGATGAGCGTCAAGTCCTTTTTGACCCTCTACTTGACCGGGAGGAACGATAAATTGTTCGACTTCAATGCCTCGCCACGCCAGCGACTTGCTTGAACTAATGGGAGCAAATTTTTGAGAAAAAGGACGTGTATCAAGCTCTTTATTCATAAGGTTTATGCCCTCGTTAACGCAGTATGTACGTTTGCTTACATGATATTGACCGACTATTCTAAGCTTAACTTTGTATCATGTTGGGGAATGAATCAGGCGATGAAGCACCATTAGCGCGCCATCGATGCCTGCCGGACGCGCTTGTTCAGCGTGGTGATGATTGCCAGCATCAATAACCAGATCGCCAGGACAAGAGCGCTCTTTTTTGCGCCGACATATTGAATCAAGATCCCTCCCGCGATTGCTCCGAGCGACTGCGCACCCTGCACGATCATCTGGACGGTGCTGCTCATGCGTCCACGCATAGAGTCGGGAGTTGCCATCAGTCGATAGGTGTCGAGCGAGATATTATAGATCGGACTTACCAGCTCTTCTCCGGCGGCGATGAAGCACATAATGAGGGCATTGGGCGCGATGGCGTAGAGAGGAAACATCAGTGCTTCGAGCCAGAGCATGCTGATGGCGATGGTGCCAAAGCGGAAGCGCTGACGTGTCCATTTGCTGGCGATGTTACCGATGATCGATCCGATGGCGGCGGCTGTAAAGATAGCTCCGATGCCGCTCGCAGACGTATGCAGCTCTTGTGCGATGATCAGGATCACGAGATAGCCAGCTCCATAGCGCAAGCTATCGGCCCCATTCACGAGCGTCAAAAATCTGAGCAGCGGCTGCCTCCAGAGCCAGACGAAGCCAGCGGTGATTGTCTTATGCAGCGGAGCGTGCGGACCATCCTGAGCGGCCTGAAACTTTCCGCGCATGAAGCCCAGCGAGAGCACCGATACTCCAAAAGAGATGGCGTTGACGAGAAATGGAAAGACAAAATTAATGCTATAGAGTGCGCCTCCGATGAGCGATCCAATCGTGCGCACGCTGGTGTTGGCTGTTTGCGTTTGGGCCAGAGCATCGGGTAGCTGTTCATTCGTCACCACATTGGGCAGCGCGGACGTATTTGCCACACTGAAGAGTGTACTCAATATACCGGTAGCCGTTACGACAATATAGATGAGTAACATGCTCAGGACATGGAACCAGAAGGCCAGAGGGATCGTCAAGGTCAGCAGCATCCGTCCGGCATCGCAGAGCAACATCGTCCGCTTGCGATCCCAGCGATCCGACAGAGCGCCGGCCAGCGGACTGATCACCAGTACGGCGATCGTATTCAAGCTCACGGCGATTCCCGCCTGGATAGCCGATCCAGTAACCGCCAGCACGAGCAGTGGCAGCGCAATGAACTGCTGCTGATTTCCTAGCAAGGAGACTATCTGTCCTCCCTGCAAGAGCAGGTAGTTATGATTACGCCAGAGAGGCGGTGATTTCGTGTCAATATCATTATTTTTAAGATTATCGGACATTATAGAAAAGACTCCATTCTTTTGCGGACAACAAAAAGCCGTGGGCGAGATCGTTGATGATCACCCACGGCTTATCGAAACTGGCGTTATGCTATCATATGGCTAGCTTTGCGCCATCATCTGCTCCAAAAAAGGACACAGTACGACCCTGGGCGACGGGAAACGCCTCGATACGTACACCCAGTAGCCCACGAACACGTATGGATCGTGCTTCAATGAGCTTAATTGTCAGTACAGTCATACCAAAATCCTCTTTTAATCTTTTAAATTAAGATAGCACACATGTCAATCGCGAAGCTACCGCAGAGAGCGAGCAAGCAGAACTTTATGCGCGACATCCCTGAGGGCAGGTGAAGGTCTCGACGCTGGCGAGGCAGTCTTCGCAGCAGATGAGATGTCGATGGCATTCGTCGTTGGTGCAGTTGACGTAGTGCTCGGATGGCTGATGGCACATCACGCATTCGCCAACGATCACATGTTCTCCCAGGACGCTATTGTTCTCCATCAGGATGCGGTTGTCGAAGACGTAGACCTGCCCCTTGAAGTGCTGGTTGGGATATTTCTCGACGTAGGAGACAATCCCATCCTGCAATTGATAGACATTTTGCACGCCATTTTGCATCAAGAAGCCAGTAGCCTTCTCGCAGCGCACGCCTCCGGTGCAGACGGTGACGATTGGGGCATCATTGAGTTGCTGTAAGACGGGCAGGACGTTGGGGAGCTCGCGAAAATTATCCATGGGAGGTAAGATTGCTTGCTCGAAGTGCCCACCGGCATGCTCGTAGGTATTGCGCAGGTCGACAAGATGAAATTTTTTGCCGCTTTCGTACCACTGATGCAACTCGTCGGCTGTCAGGTAAGCGCCGGTCGTTTCTGTGGGCTTGATGTTCCAGTGGGCCACGCTGTCGCTGATGATATCCTTGCGCACCTTGACCGATAGACCTGGGAAGGCATCTCCTGTGCCCTCGCTTCTCTTATAGGTGATGTCTGTGAAGGCTGGATAATCGTTCATGGCACGCGTGTATTGCTTGATGGCTTGCGTCGTCCCCTCAACGGTGCCATTGATCCCCTCGGCGGCCACGATAATGCGGCCCTTCAGTGAGAGCAGTTGGCAGAGAGCTTTCTGCCAGAGCTTGACCGCCTGGGGATCAGCAATCTCGATATATTTGTAGTACAACAAAATCTGATAATCCATAGCCCTAGTATATCAAAAATCGAGTCAGGAACATAGTATGCAGTCGCTACTTTTTCGCACGAATGCGATATACCTGTTGGATCGGGAAGCCTTCGATGATAGGTTTCGGTGCGACCCCTTCAACATGGGAGTCGGTATTGAAGAGCATTGTTGCGTGCTTCTCTCTGTCGTAGGGCGGCCAGACAGGAATCCCGACGCCGTTTGGATCGCCGCTACGGATGAAGTTGAGAAAGCTGGTTTGCAGCACTTTTCCAATGGCGATCGTTTCCGCATTCTTGGGAGGCGCAAATGCTGCGAACACGGCAGGGAGTGTCTGCCAGAAGAAAGAGCCATCCACACCATGACCGGCTCCTAACATACCCTTGTCCCAATCGAAGCGATACATCCAGAGCGGAGCACTGTGCGTCGCTTGCTGTTCGGCATGATACGTTGCGGCTAACCCATAGATATAGTCTGTGAGCACACCTCGCCATGCATCCTTTGGCGCCAGGGACGCAAGCGCCTGCGTGTAAGCGTCATAGACCGCAGCGCTATTATCTTCGAAGAAAGTGATAAGTCCTTCCCGGTTGGGATTCCTGATCTGAGGATCGCTTGCGACATAGGTTTGGGCCTCAGCTAGCGTCGTGCCGATCAACGTCGGGACCTGGGCGCTCGTCCCCTGACGGATGGCTTCCAGCGGACGCTGAGGGAGCACGATGCCGTCGATGACCGGACCAAAGCAGTGGATATTTGTGAGGCGTTTTATCTGCGCCTCCATGATCTGTTCCGCCGGCAGGTCGAGGAGCTTATGTGCCTCATCATCGTGTAATCCCAGATCAGCAAGCAAGCGCTGCGTAATCATCGTCGCCGTCGTTTGATCGCGGGCGGATTGTCCTGTACCGCTCTGAAGCACAGCGCGGTGGAATAGTCCCTGAGCGTCCGGCATTGCCAGGAGTGTGGCGACACACTTCGCGCCCGCCGACTGTCCCATGATCGTGACCTGCTCGGGATCGCCACCGAACGCCGCAATATTGTCGCGCACCCAGCGCAGAGCCATCAAGCAGTCCAGCAGACCGTGATTGCCGGATGTTGCATATTCCTCGCCGAGTAGCTCACCCAGATATAAGAACCCCAGAGCTCCAACGCGATAATTGAAGGTCACCACAACGATATCGCCATTGTGTATCAGATCGTTGGGCAGATAGGTCTCGGCGCTGCCCATTATGAAGCCACCGCCATAGATATAGAAGAGAACCGGGCGTTTTCTCTCATCAGCCTGAGGAGTCCAGACGTTCAGATAGAGACAATCCTCGGCCAGAGCTGCCAGATAGGGAGCCGGTGGTTGTATGGGACTGGCACTAAATGCTGTTGCGTCGCGAATGCCATCCCACGCAGTCGACGGCACTGGAGCGTGAAAGCGTAGCGGTCCCACCGGAGGCTGCGCAAAGGGGATGCCTTGAAAAATCTGCATCTGATCCTCTTGCCTGCCGCGCACCTTACCCGAACGTGTCTCAACCACAGAAATATCCATAAAAGCGAAATCCTCTCCAACTCTATTTGTTACGATCTCTCCAGGATTATTGAGCCACAAAACGTGCATATATTGCCACCTGCACCCTGCCTGGAGGCTGTCAAGCGCAGCGAAGACGTAGCGTCGCACGCTCGCGTGCGATGTCCCACTCGACGTACGAGATTGCTGGCTCTCGGTGCACCACGCTGGCGTACCTGATCATACGAGCCACTGGGACATCGCACGCGAGCGTGCGACGCTACGGGGGCCGGTTGGCTTGGAAATAGCACAGGGATATGATATATTCTGTTCAGCATCGATGGCATGCTGCTTTGTCGAAAGGATATGATTGAACGATGGCATCTCCTCACTATCGCTATGGCGGGACCGTACGGGTTCCTGAAGATACAGATATCCTGGCACCCGATAACTCGGAGATCAGGCTCCTCCTCAACGTAACGGGCGGCGGCATGGTCCACTGCACACTTCAGCCGCATCAAGTATCGCTGGCCGGCATCCATCAGACGGTCGAAGAGATCTGGTACTGCCTGGAAGGCCAGGGGCAGATCTGGCGGCAGAACGATGAGCAGGCGGGCGAGGTAGAGCTCTCTGCTGGCGTGTGCGTCACTATTCCGCGCCAGACCCGTTTTCAGTTTCGTAATACTGGTGCTGAGCCGCTCCGCATTATCATCGTGACCATGCCACCCTGGCCTGGCGAGCAAGAATGGAGTCAGGTCGAAGCTCACTGGGATGTCTGATGTTTGAAAATCTGCGCGCTATCCCCATCGCATACAGCGATGATCAAGCCGCTAAAGGATTAGAAATTATTTATGCAGCAAATTTGTGTTGGTCCACTTGTGCGAGCGATCTCCGCACAGAGCGTAGTGATCTGGGCCGAATGCGCCAGCGCCTCGACGGTCGTCATCAGCGCCACAGCGGAAAGCTCTCCTGAGCAGGAAACCTTGCGTGTCGAGGCGCGAACGATCCTGATTGCAGGCCATCATTATGTGGCGTCGCAGTTGCGTGGATTGCGTCCCGCGAGTTGGTATCGCTATCAGCTTGAGATCACTCCGTTGACCGCATCAGATGTAGATCAGGATCAACTTCCTGCGGCGCTTGCTGAGACGACACCAGCGCTGCAATGCTTTCGCACACTGGAAGAGTCGGAGAACATCACAGAGCAGCCGTTGCGCGTCTTCTATGGATCATGTCGTCAATCCAAGCAGCCGGCGCAGGATGCTCTTGAGGCTCTGGGACCATGGCTCCTGGAGCACAACGAGCAGCGTGAGCAGAGCTGGCCGCACATCTTGCTGCTGATAGGTGATCAGATCTATGCGGATACTCCTCCCGAGCGCCTGATCGAGGAGCGTCCAGCCATGCAAGCAGGAGCTGTCACGCTTGAAGATTTCATGCATCAATACAGCTATGCCTGGACCAATACCGCTCAGGTGAGGCAAGTCTTAGCCTGTCTGCCAACCTATATGATCTTTGACGACCATGAAATCACCAACGGCTGGAACAGCACTCCCACCTGGCGTAAGCGCATGCTCCAGAGTGGACAGGAGCAGATGCTCCTCGATGGCATGGTCGCTTACTGGATCTATCAGGGATGGGGAAATCTCGACCCGAGCGAGAGTAGCGATCATCCCTTGCTGGCGATCATGCAGGAGGGCGAACGCACTGGTGAGGATGTTCTAGAGGCATTACGATCCTGTATCAAGCAGGCTGTCTATGCGGACAGCGATCTGCACTGGCATTACACGATCCCCACCACGCCGCCTATCTTTGTCACCGACACGCGCACCAATCGCTCAAGTACCTTTTCGCGTGCCGCCGAGGAGCATAGTGATCCCAAACACATCATCGGCGTCCAGCAGACAGGCGAGCTGCATAACTGGTTGCTGGCGCAGCGCACAGGGATTTCATTGATCGTATCCTCTGTACCCGTACTGCTGCCACCCGTTATTGGACGCGCCGAATATCTCGCCGGAGCCAGACTCTGGGCCGAAGCTATCCCGCCCTTGCGCTGGCTGGGACAACAACTCGCACGCTTTCAACGCATCGTTGCCGATCGTGCGGGCTTTGAGCACTGGCCTATCTACAACACCAGCTGGCATGATCTGATCAAGGATGTAACGCAGCAGACGGGCGATGTCGTCGTGCTGGCCGGCGACGTCCATTTCTCCTATGCTATCGAAGGGGAGCCAGCATCAGAGCCGCGCGAGCAAGGACAAACATCCAGACTCTATCAATTCGTCTCGACGCCCATCCAGAACTTCCTCAAACCCAACGAGAGACGCATGATCCAGGGACAATCATTCATCCAGAAGGGCAGCTATGGAGGCATCGCCACCAGTGTACTCCCGCTTCAGGTGCAGAATGCTCAAGTAGATACGCGGCATAATTTACTCTTTGAGAACACACTGGCCAGCCTCACCATCACATTGCACGCCCTGCCAGAACAAAAATATGATCTTCAGCACGTATACCTTGGCGTTATCGGCGGACATTTGCAGCCCATCGGACAGACAATCATGCCATGGGAGACCAGCAGAAAGCTGTCAAGCGAAGCGAAGACACCGTAGCATCGCACGCTTGCGTGCGATGTCCCAGGAACTCGTACGATCAGGCCCGCCAGCAGGAGCCAGCTCTCTCGTACGTCGAGTGGGACATCGGACGCAAGCGTGCGACGCTACTTGACACTTTTGATAATTACATCGACGCTATCCCGAATTCTTGCAGGATTGGTTTGAGCCGTGTGCAAAGTTCGAGATCCCATCGTTCCAGTTCTGTGAGGAAGCACAGAGTCATTGCCGAAAGAGCTCGACGAAGCTCCGCGTCATCGAGCGAGCGCACAAGTGTCTCTGCGAGCGGAGCGGTCACCGCCGTGGGCAGACGATCGATGCCGCATGCGTGGACAGGACTCTCTCCCAGACGCATACACGCAATCGCCAGCGTATGATTGCGGATCTCACTGATCCAGTACTCGGCCTGCCAGGGCTTGTGGCGCTCGATGCATGAGCGGGCGTGCAAGATATGATGCCAGCTCCAGCCAATCAAATATCTGGCGTCCGGAGGCGGTGGAGTCTCCACTTGCTGATAGGTGCCAAAGAGTGGATGGAAGTTCGGACCACGTGCGCCGAACTCCTTTTCTGGTGACACCGCTATATCGATCTCCAGACCATCGGGCAGGAGCAGCACGCGATAAATGCTTGCTCCGGAAGGGAGATCAAAATGATCCAGCACGCCGAACTCCCGATCGATCAGCGCCATCCACTCATCGAGGACCTCTGCGAGCGCATGACCATCCGCAATCCCGAAAGCCACATCGATATCGGACCAGTGATCCCCGCCGCCAAGCGCCATCGAGCCGGTGAGCGCACCTCCCGTAACTCGTGGATCGCTTCTCGCTATCTCTAGAACGCGAGTACGTACCTGTTCGCGCTGCTCTATCGTAAACATATGCCTCTCTCCATGATCAAAATGAAAGATACATCAACTCTGGCATTATATCTCTCACGCCGAAGAGGTGTGAAACTCGGCGAGCTTGGGGGCTGGAGCGAAGGATATCGCATATGTATGTGTGAAAGGTCCTATGGACCATCGGGATAGATTGAAGCGCATGTCATATTTTGGCTCTGGTAGCGATATTGAGGGTGATGCTAAAAATTCTATGAAAGGACAGCTATGCAACAATCACAACCGCCTCAATTTGCGCAGAATGCTCCTGCTGATATCCCGCTTTTTGAGCGCTACGGCCATATTATCTTTATTTATATACGTAAATATGCGCGCACACGTGAGGACGCAGAGGATATCACATCGGAGGTCTTTACTGCCGCGCTGATGCAAAATGATCTGAACTATTTGGGACCTGACGAGCAACTTGCCTGGCTAAAAAAAGTTACGCGTAATAAGCTTATTGATAATTATCGCAGATTGAATCGCCATATCACGGTCAACATTGATCTCTTTGCTGAAATTTTGTATGACAATGCTGAGCCAGAGCATATTCTGGTTCAGAACGAGACGCATAATCAACTTCGCTCCTATATCCAGCAACTTCCATCGCTCCAGCAGCAGCTCCTCTACTTACGCTACGTGCATAATCTCAGATGTTCCGAGATTGGCGTGCTCATGAATAAGAGCGAGGCAGCGATCTGTCAGATGCTGACGCGGACCCGGACGATGCTGCGGACTGCCTATCGCAATCAGGATACAAAGGAGGCTAGAGAATGCTAGAGCATAACGATCTGACGCAAGATGAACAGATGTATCCCGATCTCACAAAGCAACTACAAGATAACTACCCAATCGATCAAGCTGACCAACAATCTTTGCAACGCATTCGGATACGTATCCAACAGGCTCGTATGAGTAACCAACTGGATGAGGAGCAGAAGAACCTTCATGCCGGACAATTTGTCCAGCCACCGCGCCCACGTCGCCGTACCAGAGTATATTGGCGCCTGGGATTATTGGTTGCACTGATTCTGATTCTGCTCTCAGCGGGCACGCTGATTTCTCTTCAGCCTGATAGGTTTCCCCTTGTCGGACAGGTTTTGCCGTTTCGGGTTAAGACACCTACTGCACAACCCCAAAAAACGCCCGTTACACCATTGAAGAAACAGCCAGATCTTACACGATTTACAATGGAAAGTGCCACAGCGGGTTGGGGGGAAGGAATATTTGTTGATGGCAGTGTCCTGCCAAATAGGATTGTGCGCACCACTGATGGTGGTAAAACCTGGAGCGAAGTCCCCCTACCTGGGACATATACAACGTTCATCCGGTCTTTCTTCCTGGATGAAAATACGGCCTGGGTTATTCCTGGATCGAGTCTCTCTACGGCAGGAACACCACTGCTACGTACGGTGGACGGTGGCAAATCCTGGGAACAATTTACAATACCTGGTGAGACTACTGAACTTTCCTTTGTGGATAAGCAACATGGTTGGGCTATGGACGTGGTGCAACCAGGACCTGATGCTGCTATGAATCAGGAGCTAAGCGTTTTTCATACATCCGATGGTGGCAAGACCTGGGAACAAATAAGTGTAGCACAGGCTGGCAATACTGATACACTACCTGGACCATTTCCTAGTGGACAGGTTGGACAAGGAACATTTCTTAATCAGCAGACTGGCTGGTTTGTGCGTGGCAGCGTAATCGTTGCAAATCAGGGGTCCGTATACAAAGCGCTCTACATTACGCAGGATGGTGGCCAAAGTTGGCAATTACAGTCATTGCCACAATCAGGTGAGATCATGCCTGCTCCAGATAGTAATAGCGCCAACATCGTCGCGACTATCTCCCAACCCAGATTCTTTGACACCGAACACGGAAACCTTTATGTCTATGTTAAAGATCAGGGTCCACTGCACCTCTACATGTATAGTACCAGTGATGGTGGACAAACCTGGCAATTACTCGGGAACAAAATGACGATTACTGTGCCTGCTATTACAGAAACTCCGGTTATGGTTACGATCATTGATGCTACCCATTTTCTCCTTGCCGAAAAAGGAGATGTGATTACGTATGCGCTTGTGGCTGGGCAATGGCAACCACAGCACAAGACGCTGATTCAAGGCAACAATAGTTTCAATGTTGATTTTATTAACGGGAAAATTGGCTGGATTTTAAGTGTCCAGGATGCCCTGGTTGATCATAAAACAGGTGATAAGAAGTATACATCAATACTTTATAAAACGATTGATGGTGGAAAATCATGGCAGGAGGTGCAGCGTGGTAGCTATGTAACATCCCCGAGTTCTTTCGGAGGTTAAGGGTTCTATTGATCGACGGAAGGTCATCATCCGACCCCTTCCGGAACACATGTTTGCGAAGCTCGCGCCCATCTTTCTGTGCGTATCACAGGAGATGGGCGTGTCGTTCATTTTACTTACGTAGATAATCCTCACCGCATTCCAGTGCCTGATTTTTTGCAAACTGTTGTTCGTAATGTGCAATTTTTTTTGTGATGGCCGAGAGATGCTGCTCAACTTCTCTGAGATGTTCCTCAACATGGTGCTGATGATCTTGCAACAATTGCATACGCTCGGGAATTGTCTGATCGCCCTGGCGCAGAAGTTCGGTGTAGCGCTGGATATCGCGAATCGGCATCCCGGTGGAGCGCAGGCGCTTGATGAATTCAATCCAGGAGACATGTTGCTGTGTGTAAGATCGATAGCCGCTGGTATCATTGCGGTCAACATGCTGCTGCATCAAGCCGGCCCGCTCATAGTAACGTAATGTATGAGCACTCAATCCCGTCGTCTCCGCCACCTGCTGGATCGTCAGTACTGGTTCCATCACCGGTACTTTTTCCATGACCTTTTCCATCATTGAGCCTTTCTTGCCAACCATCCTGGCACCTTCCGATAAATTATCTCATGCAATATCTCATACATAAATCATACACCTTAGAGCGCACTCGAAGTCAAGTGCAGCATTGCGATCAGGAGCTTTTGCCATTTTGTTCTGCACCTAGTGAAATAAGCTCATGTTTATGGTATAGATATTGCATGATGTGTTATCCTTGTAGAGGATAGATAAGGTTCTTTATTGATGAAAGAGGGAAATTGTATGACATTTTTGATCTATATTGGCCTGGCCGCACAGAATGCACCGGATATTGAGAGCTTTCTTGAGCAACAGTGTGGACTGTATGGAGATGGTTTGCTTGGCAAGCGAACCTATGAAACGACCGAGGAAGTTCTTTATGTGGTACAACTTGCTGATGAGCAGCACATCGATCATCATTTACCCATTTTGACACAGGCTTTAAGAAGCCATACCATCCGCTCATTCGAAGTAGAGGAGACGCGTCTTCTGCAAGTGAGTAGCATCGGAAAGCCGCCTCCCGAAAAGATACTGACAGGATTTCCGCTCCTGGAAGGAGAATCCTGGTTTCCGGCCCGCAAAGAGAAAAATTATAGCTACTTGAGTGTACATGAGGCAGGCTTAAACGACGTGCAAGCTCACTGGTTGCAAGATCATCAGCTGGCCTGGCGCGATTTTTCTGCTTGATTATCTCCCTTCATACTCTTCTGATCCATCTGACGTTACGCTTTTCATGGTATACCTGCCAGCGAGAAAGGGAGCAGTAGACAAATTCCATCGATGAATTCTGGCTGCTTCAAGCGTTCAATTGCTAGATGAATTTTTAAATGTATTGATACGGGAGTTTTTTACTATGCCTGGAATACGTAATGTTATCTCGACCCTGGCGGACAATGGTGAAGAGGTGATGGGACCAGAGATTATGCTCTGGCACTATCCACATAATGATATCCTCAACGGCTCACTGCTCACGGTTGAAAGCAATCATTTTTGTGTTCTCAAATCGCGAGGAGCTATCCTGAACGTCTACGAAACGGGCCAATACGCGGTACAGACGCCTGATCGTCCACTTTTTGGCTCAATCCAGCAGGCCTTCTATGGTGGACAGAGCCCATGGCAATATGAAGCACTCTACATCAATCGTGCCAAGCTGCTGCTCAAGACAGGTGGCCTGGCGCTCTCGCGTGAAATGGCCGAGATGGCATACAGCGTCGACTACTACGTGCATGTCGAGACGCGTGAGGCGGCGGTACAACTCGTACAACACATGCCCTATCGCGGTCATGCGTTAACGACAACTGATATTAATAGCTATGCAGGACCCGTGATTGAGCAGGCGGTCAACCAGCTTGTGCAGATAACCCCGCTAGAGGTTGTGAACGAAAAAATCCATGATCTTTCACAGATTGTCTTCCAACACCTGCAACAATTCCTGGCTATTTATGGTATCGCCCTCGACACCGTCAAAGTGCTGGTCTTCCCACGCGATGAGCGTATGAAGCAGCTGATCTCGCTGAAAGCCTTTGGCCTGAGCGAGCTCGACGCCGTGCGTTACTATACAGCCATTGTGCTGGCAGAACATGGAGTCGTATCGGCTCCCAATATGGCGCTGGGAGTGCCCTTCACGATCAATGGAGTACAGCCCACCACCAACGCTGATGTCTACACCCAGAGGCCAACGCGCCCAGGAAATACACCTCCGCCTCCGCCTCCGCCGCCACATCTGCGCTAACATGACATACGGAGATACGGACACGGATCGCTATCCTTGCCCGTATCCTGGACAGAGGGGAAGCAAGCACATGACATCCGGACCCACCGATGATATACTCATCCAGCAGCTACAGCTCATGCTGACAGGCTATGGCTACAACTTTTACAACCAGACAAATCAGGCCCGCGCTGACGATCTGCTCGTCCGCGAACGCGCCTCATATTTTCTCGCGCACGCGGCTGAACAGTTGGCCCGGCTGCGCAGCGAATACTTCACGCGCTTTATTCCGACGCCGACCCGTGATAATCCCTATCCGCCGGCCGAAGCGATGACCCAGATGCGTGAAATCGAATCCGTCCAACAAGCCATCTCCAGCCTGGAGTCGCATATCCGTGGCATGTCGGTGCCCACGCAGGATCGTATCTGGTGGCGCTTTCGACAAGAGCAGGCACTCTTAACTCAGCTCCTCGCCTTCGATCTGACCTTAATTCGCAGCAGCGAGACCATCTATCAATTTGTGGAGCAGCTGACCCCCGACGCCTGGAATATGCATGGAAGTGGTTGGTTGCGTCAAACGATTCAACAGCTTACCCGCTCAGCTCAGGAGCGAGGACGCTTCCTGCTTCTCCAGACCTGATGGAGCGTGCGGCTCTATATGAGTTGCGTGAAGACAATGGTACGCAGGGAGGTCTGATTTTCGCTTGGAATCCAATCGCCAGCACACGTGATCAAGTTGAGATAGGTCCCACTACTGTCACCAAAGATCCCCTGGAGCGGTGCCTGGCTGGGCGGATAGTTCTGGCGTTTGGTGGTGCGGAAGTGATATTGAGCTCCCGAGCTGGTGGTGATCGTGACGATATCGCCCGGCTTCATGCGTTGGAGATTCCAAAAAACGGCTGGACCGCCTCCAGGTCTATCGACATGCCCATCGATCACCGAGCTACCGCGAGCTCCGGGGCGTGTACCACTCTCATACCATCCTGTGGCATCCCAGGGATTCACCTGTGGTGTATCTAGATTGCCGCTGGCGAGTACACCTACGGGTTCAATCTCTGCATTAACGCCAATTGCTGGAATACTGATATGGATGGGGGGATCGACATGGGGCACAGGTGTCGGAGTCGGCACGGGCGTCGCAGTTGCTGACGGCGTTGGGATGATGGTTGCTAGAGGAGTTGGCTGGCTCCGTTGTGTCTGGTCGGCTGAGCCGCAGCCGCTCAAGAGGAAGAGGCACAGGCACAGGCCTGGTATGCTGATCCACGTATAAACAGTTCGCACGATCTATCAACTCCTGCAAATGGGAGATGTCCATCAACGCGGGAGCCTTGATGGACATTCTCTGCTAGCATGTCAATGAGAGCCTATTTTTGTGCACGTGTGCGTGCAAAGCGGACGGCATAGCCCGCTGATCCTGCCACGATCAACGCGCATGCGCCGATCAGCCAGATGAGTGCGGGATTACTGCTGCTGCTCTGTGTGACATTGGGATTACTTCCGGTCTGAGGCATTCCGGGGACTCCTGTAACTGTGCCTAGCACAAACTTCAGTGCTGGATCTCCCTGATAGAGTCCTACTGCGAAGACGCTATTGACCGTGTTGGCCTGCACATCTGCGTTCACTGGTACTGTGGCATTTGCCTGTGTGGCTGTGACGTTGAATGTGTAGGAGGCCGGTGGCACCGAGAGATAATCGCTGGCACTTTTATATGTCAGACCTGTGATGACTGTCTTGCCTCCAGCCGCGACGTCGACCGGGCCAGCATTGGGGGAGAGGTGATAGACACGCACTTTCGCCATTCCGCCTGAGAGCAGATTATCATCTGCGAAAGCCTGGAGACCAAAGCCCGAGTCTTTTGTCCCGATAGCTGCTACTGTGTACGGTACACCCGCTTCGACCGAGACCGTCTGATTGATCACTGCTGCATCAATCCCCTTGCCTGCGGGAGCCACCTTGATGGTGTGAGATCCTGCTGGAACTGAGACATACCCTGTCACGCTTCCAAAGGTGAAATCAGACAATAGCTTTGACCCATCCACGAAGACATCCACCGTACCCGCAGCAGGAGATGCGTGCACGACCCGCACATAAGCGCTATCAGCAGGGGCGGCCAGAGCTCCCGAGGCTGAGAGCAACATTGCCAGACAGAGACCAAGCAGCATAGCTCCTCGACTCGCCAATACGTACCAGGCTCGTTCTCGTTTCATCATAATTTTTCTCGCTTCCGTTTTGGAAAAGCTATCTTCTTCTGCTTTCACCTGTTCTTGTATCCAGATAGCTACAGACTTAAGAACAACATGACGTCGGAACAATAGAACGTCAGTTAATTGATCTTCTACTGTATCGAGCCGAGAAAGCTTGAAGAAGGGTAACAATACTATCCACACTTTTGTCGTAACATAATAAAGATGTTTCTTTTTGCAGAAATGGGACATTTATGTAACCCTGGTCAAATATTTCTTGCATCTCCGCTATCTGTCCGCAATCAATAAAATGATTGGATGGGCAACGCAAATTATCCTATATTCTGAGAATGGACTGACCTATTTGGAAGTTGTCTATCGTCTGAACATAAGGTGTGTATTCTCGCTTGAGAAACTAAGTTTCCTCCTGGATAGGATTTCCGCATTGTAGCAGGAAAGAAGAGATGACCGATTGTTATGAAATATATCAGCCTGGGAAGACATACCCATTTCGCGACCGGCCTCGTTTTTGTGAGGCCACCGATGTCCTGGATCGGGCGAGCACTGCAACGATATTTTGAGTCTATAGAGGCCCGTGAGGACGGTGATCTTCCTCTTGATGATGGACGTTGGCAGGCGGCGTTGGTGCAACAGATGCTGAACGGGGATGAGCATGCTTTTGCTCAGATTGTTGAGCGCTACGGCAATCTGCTGCTGCGCACTGCCTACTTGATTGTGAATGATGAGGAGACCGCTAAAGATGTCGTGCAGGATACATTTATCCTGGCCTGGAAAAAGTTGTCTACGCTTCGCGAACCGGCTTTTCTGCGTGCCTGGCTCTTGAAGATTGTGGTGAACGAAGCCATGAGCTTTAAGCGACAGGTTGTGCGACGTACAAAAGCCATCCGAGAGATAGTGACGCAATCGTGGATCAATACCTCAATTACGCTCTCGGACTTTCAGCGTGGACAGGTTGAGGAGACACTGGATATGGCCATGGCGATCGAGCTTTTGCCGACCAACCAGCGTGTCCTGATTGTCCTGGTCTATTATCATCGTATGAGCATGGCTGAGGTCTCACAGAGCCTGGGTGTAGCCGAGAACACGCTACGGAAGCGCTTGCAATCGGCTCTCGGAAAATTGAATCGTGTTCTCTCGGTCCAGGCTGAAGATGGGCAAACAGCTGATGCTGATGTAACCACAAGTTATTTTCGTTCACAACTCGATGTGAATAAAGGGGATGTCTCATGAACGGACCTTTTGAGGATGAGCAGGAACAAGCGCGTCGTTCACTGAGCACAGACCACCATCTCAATCAATTGATCACCAGTGCCCTTCAAGTCAAAGCGAATCAGGTCCGCTTGACGCCGGAGTTACGGCAACAGATTATTCAGCGCACGCAGGGGCGCGAAAAACATAGCAAGCAGCAACGCTTGATCATACCCACACTGGCAGTCATCGCCGTGGTGCTCTTTGCATCCATTGCCATATATGCCTCTATCCAGGTTGGCCAGCAACCGAGCATTACCACGCTCAATTATCGGATCAGCCAGAGCAGTAGCGTCGCTCCAGCACTGGCCAAGGGTGGAAGTCTATTATCTGTTGATCCTACCGATCAACTCATTATCTATCAGCCAGCCAATCAGGCGGGTGTACTTTATACCGCCACTATCGCAGATCCTGCGCACACGAGTATCCATGTTATGGATCATGCACAAGATATGGCCTGGTCAAAAGATGGTACGGCCCTGGTCGCCACGGTAACCGTCAAAGGATCGGATGTGACCGCGCTGGCACTTGTGCCGGTTGGACACTATATGCACCTGCTCGGAGAGGATGCGCTGGCTGCCAGTTGGTCACCCAGCGCACCACATGAGATTATCTATGCCACGCAGAGCTTTGGGCATATCCAATTGTGGCAGACTGATATCACTGGAAAGACTCCACAGCTTCGGACCACGTTAGTCAATTCACTTCCAATCCGACACATGTACTGGTCGCCCGATGGACACTATCTGGCTTTCGTCACCGGGTCGGCAACCCTCAGTGGGACAGGCACCAATATTGCTCAACCGGCCGAGGAGCAAAAAGGTCGTGCTGTCTATGTGATGGATGCTCGCAGTGGAACTGTCAAACAGATAGTTGATCCTCGTGCTTTTAATATTGGAAGCGTTGCCTGGTCCCCTGATAGTGAGTATCTCAGTTACGAACTGGTCCAGAGTGATCAACGTGTGCAATTAGAGAGTGTCAATATCCGGCAACCAGACCAGCACTTTACTATCCTGCCGCAGCACAAATTGCAGGGATGGAGCTGGGCTCCAGATAGCCACGCCATTGTTTATAGCGATGCTGGAATCCTCTCTATTCGCACCGTTGCAGGTCAGACGGCATCTATTGCCAGCACGAGCACCGACCTTATCTCTCCTTTCTGGTTGAAAAATGGACGCATCCTCTGCATGCAGATTCAGCAAGACCAGGGAAAGCTTGCTATCCTGATGCGCCAAACATCGTAGTCGCCCAATCATCTCACTTAAAACGTCTAAAAAGCTGGCTGCTCTTGTCGAGAGCAGCTAGCTTTGCGTCTCTTTTTTGCGATCAAGCAAGCGGTAAAAGATGTGTAAATATAAATAAAAGAAATGGATGTGCGTGAGTTTTATCAGCTTGGCGGCGTATTTTTAAATATAAGCGCCGATTCGCCTGTATCTATCGATTGATGCAGAGGAAAATTGCTTCGGAACGAGCGGATTTTCTCTGCATCAATCGAGGGAAGTCATTTTGTACGAGATTGCTGGCGCTTTAAGTTACGAGGAGGTCTATTAAAAGGAATAAAAGTTCTCGTCATCAATTATTTTCAGATTTGAGCAGAACAAGGAGACATTTTTTATGCGAGTGACAAATAAGTTAAATGTAAGGATGATGATCACTCTACTGGTCTTGCTGACAATCGTACTGAGTGCCTGTGGAGGTACTGCGCCGCCCACGACAGGGAAAGCTCCTGCGGATAAGCAGATTCTCAACCAGACGTTCCCGGGTGGTGGTATTGCGGATATTAAGACCTTTGATCCAGCTATGGCGGCCACGACCACATCGGCAGCACCGATAAGTATGGTGTTTACCGGGCTGGTATCGCTGGATAACAGTCAAAAAGTTGTGCCAGAATTGGCAGACTCGTGGACGATCTCAAGTGATGGTCTGACCTATACCTTTAAGCTGAAACCCGATTTAAAATTTAGCGATGGAACCCCTCTGACATCGCAGGATGTTGTGTATAGTATTGATCGCGCTCTGGATCCTGCTCTTGGTTCGCCTGTTGCCCCCAGCTATTTAAATCTGATTAAAGATTCGGACAAGCGTCTGGCCGGCAAGATTAGCACTATCATTGGAGATAGTTTGATCGCTCCCGATCCAAATACCGTTGTGATCAAGATCATCAAACCGGTCTCTTATTTTGTGGCCACTTTGACGTATCCAACCGCTTTTGTGGTCGAGAAAAGTTTGATCACGAAATATGGCAACACCAAGTTCACTGACCATTTGAATGAAGGTGGTGGTTCTGGCCCCTTTAAGGTGAAAACATATACGCATGGAAAAATTATCACCCTCGTTCCCAATCCCAACTATGTTAAAGCGAAACCAATTGTGACGGTCAATTGGATCTTCTATAAGGATACCAATACCGCCTTTCAAGCGTATCGTAATGGTCAGCTTGACCGTGCCGATGTCCCGACCGCCAACCTGAAGCAGGTCCAGGGGACCAGTGAATATCATTCGAATCCAACATTGGCGATCTTCTATTATGCCTTGAACTTCTTATCCAAGCCATTTGACAACATAAAAATTCGTCAGGCCTTCGCACTGGCTATCAACAAGACCCAGATTGCCAATGTGGTCTACAAAAATTCCGTCGTTGCCACCAACCATATCATCCCTGATGGGATGCCGGGCTATAATCCCAATCTCAAGGGGCCAGACGGTACCAACAACACCAGTGGCAATCCCACGCTGGCGAAGACATTGTTTGCTGAGGGATTGCAGGAAGATGGCTATGCGAGTGTCTCCGCTTTGCCAAAGTTGCAGTTCCCTTATGATAGTGGAAATGCAGACTTTGCGAAAGAGATTTCGATTGTCGTCCAGGAATGGAATGATGTTTTAGGCGTAAAAGTCCAGGCGAATCCAACCGACTTTGAGACTCTGACGGCCGAAGAGCCAAAAACTGTTGGTAACGGCAACCTGCCAATGTTTCAGACCGGCTGGATCGATGATTATCCTGATCCGCAGGACTTCACAACCCTTCAATTCTCCAAGGGCTCACCGAACAATTCCACCAACTATGGTCAGAATCACGCGGCTGATGCGGCCGATCAGGTGAAGGTGCAGGATGAATTGACTGCCGCCGATACCGAGAAGGACCCCACGAAGCGTCTGGCTATGTATGACGATGCTGAACAGAAGCTCATCACTGATGTGGCCTGGCTTCCGACCTATCAGCAATTGACCTCCCGCGTTTTGAAGCCATACGTACAGGGGTATTCGTACAACGCAGGAGATCTCATCCCACCCTTTGCCTGGGCCAACATCTACATCAACAATCATTGATGTAAACAGGAACTTGTAAGATTTTGATACTACTGGACGAGGGCTATCAGGGCGTCAGCGGCGCGTTGATAGCCTCCGGAGAGGCGTAGCGATGGTTGTAAATCTCGCGCTCGTTTTTGATAGGCATCATCGTGAGAGACACGTTCAACTGTCTCGCGCAGCGTATTGGCGTTTACCTGATCCTTGTCCAGCACGATACCCAATCCCAGGTCGGCGACGCGTTGCGCGTGCAACTGTTGCTCTGGTTGCTGGGGAATCAGAACCATCGGCACACCAAAGTACATACTCTCCATGACGCTATTTGTGCCTGCGTGTGTGATGAAGAGGCGCGTGTGTGGGAGGATATCAAGTTGAGGCACGTAGGGCGCAAGTATGAAGTTGTCAGGGACTGGACCAAAGCTGCTCGGATCACTTTTCTTTCCGATGGACATGACGACCTGCCAGGGCTGTTCCCCAAAGGCTTCAAAACACTGCTTGTAAAATTCAGGCTGGTTATTAAAGATACTTCCCAGAGAGATGTACAGGAGTGGTAAGTCACTGTTAAGTTGGTCAAAGGGAAAATCAGACGCCTCCTGACGCGGCGAAATAGATGGGCCGACGAAGAGATAGCGCTCATCAAAGCTTTCACCCTCCGGCTGAAATTCTTTGGTGATGAAGATAATGTTGAGTTGTTCCTCATAGGAAAAAGAGCTGAAAAGCTCTTTTAAAGGATGTTCAGCCGATGTCCCTCGGGCGGCCATCATTTCTTTAATTCTCTGCTGCATCGCGTTTTCTGAGGACATCTTTTGCATCCCACTTCTCATCTGCTCCACCAGATTGAAGTGCTCGTTGGAGGCGTAGGTCGGTTTCGTGATCACACCGGGTACGTGAAGCTCATTAATGATGGATCGAGCCCAGAGGCACATAAAATCATAGATGATCACGTCGGGTTGTTCTGCACGCACACTATCTATAATCTGAGGTGGAATAGCCTCTTTATCATCAAGGAGAAAGAGCAGATTCATGCGCGGAGCATCTTTTGTCTCATCCAAAGGGGGAAGAGCCGTTGTGTCAGGCTTGCGCCTCGATTCGTAGGGATGAAAGGTTGCTCCGGTCGTTTCCACTTCTCCACGGAATTCTTCAGTCAGATAGTAGCTTACTTTGTGTCCTCGCCGTACCAGCTCTTGAGCTACTGGTAGTGTCGGATTTATATGTCCGTAGGCAGGGATGTTGAAAAAGACATATGTTGCCATCGTATTTGTTTTCCTTCTTAACCATAATTCCCACTTGTCCTCATTGATCTGATCTGTGGAAGTAGCGATATGTATCAATGTGATGACACCATTGTCCTCTTTGGATATTATATCAGATGGAAAAGATGCAAATTGTATGTACCTGGTATCAGCATGCTTTCTCTGTTTCTTCCCGTATTTTTGTTCTGGGGAGGAGCGACGTATGATTGTCGAGACATGAGGAATTGTGTATTCCTCGTGGCGGGATTGCAATTCTTTCACTAATTGAAAAAAGATGGATAAAAAAAGGTAGCTGAGCTGCGTGGGGATCGTCGATCTTCGTAATGGTAGAGTCCAGGCATTGTGTTGTACAATAGTCATCACGGAATCAACGTATCATTATTGTGGTAATCGAGAGACCATTCTTTTCCGAAAGAGAGGCCAGATGAGCACTCAGACATCTCCATTTGCTCCACTATTTACTGAAAACTATGTCAGCTTAACGACCTTCCGCAAGAGCGGGGTCGCCGTCGCGACGGCGATGTGGTTTGCTGGAGAAGAGAACAAAATCTATATCAATACAGGATCTACTTCTGGAAAAGTCAAACGTATTCGTCATAGCAGCCATGTCACGCTGGCCCCATGTAGCGGCAGCGGGAAAGTGACTGGCGATACAATTGAGGCTACAGCACGCATCCTCAGTGACCCTCAGGAAATCGCGCAAGCTGAAGCCTCTCTCGCCAAAAAATATGGTATACAGCGACGGGTACTCTATCTGGTTCGCGACATCGCCAGCTCATTGCGACGACGAACAGAGTCAAGGGCCTATCTTCTCATCGAACCCCAGTAGCGGCGCGGCTCCGCCGTGCTGTCTGTGGCTCGTCTGATTCGGCCTGGGAGCGTCTCTCAATGGAACGCCATAGGCAACGTTGCCGTACGAGTCACAGACAGCACGGCGGAGCCGCGCCGCTACGTCTGCTTGCTTGATCTCTTTGGGGGAGATGATTCCTTCACTTTACCGTATTGTACGCTTGCGTACGATGTTCCACTCGACGTACGAAACGTTCGCGCTCGCACGCAGGGAAACTGTTTCACAAGACGCTACTTGATGATTTTGTTTTCTACTTTCATGAGGAGGACGCGCTCAACTGATTGGTCAATGCGTTTTTGTGTCAGTTGACCGTCCTCGAGGGCTGCTGTGAGCCCGGTCACGACGGCGGCTACGTCTGCGACGGAACCGGGACCTTCGACCAGGTCGTTGCCCGCAATGATCGATAATGTGGCGGCCTGACTGAGCGTCCAGTTGGCGCTGATACCTCCCATGTAGAGTCCATCGGTGATGACGACGCCGTTATATCCCATTTGCTTGCGCAGCAGGTCGTTGACAGCTTTGGGAGAGAGTTCCGCTGGCAGGTCAGGATCGATAGCTGGCATGATAACATCAGTTGCCATGATCATCGCTGGATTGTTCTTACTGATCATCGTTTTATACGGCGCGAGATCTATCTGTTCCAGATCGCTCAGGCTGCGATCGATGGTGGGCAGGCCCGCATGAGGATCTGATGTGACTGCTCCTAAGCCCGGAAAATGCTTCAGGCAGCCAGCGACGCCGTTCTGTTGTAATCCATTCAGATAGGCTCCCGCATACTTGACGACATCCTCGGGGGTGCTGCCAAACATTCTGTCCTCCAGGATGGGCGGATCGACGGTATGGACATCTACGACCGGAGCCAGATCAACATTCATGCCTAACTGGAGCATCCATTGTGCGGCCTGCTTGCCCTGGTTGTAGACAGAGGTTGGATCTCCGGTGGCGGCCATGTCGGCTGCTGAAGGAAGCTGCCCGTGGAAATCGTAGAGACGATTGACCTGTCCTCCCTCCTGATCGGTGCCCAGGAGGAGCGGGATCTTGGCATCCTGTTGCGCCTGTTGGGAGAAGGCGCTCATCGCATCAATGGTATTATCTGGGGCATCGAAATTTCCATTGCTCTCCTGATAAAGCACTCCACCGACATATTGCTGCGCTATCATATTCTGTAGGCCGCTCTCCTGATAACTGTTTCCCGTGTATTCCACGATGATCAGTTGTCCGAGCTTCTCGTCCAATGACATGCCAGCCATGATTTTGGCCACTTTCGTCTTCGCTGCCAGCAGAGGATCGGGTGCTCCCGCTTCGCTCGATACGATTTGGATGGGGCTGCTGCTTCCGAATATACCGGAACAGGATGAGCATATGACTAAAAGAAAGCTGAGTGTAAAAATGAATCCGGTCCACCAGGTTGTCGCGTTCCTATGCTGGCTGGCGGGTATACGTGTGTATGGCCGGATCTTCTGTATCATGTTCATGTAGTGATCGCCTCTTAATAGAGTACGTTAAATAATTCCAAGAGATACAAGTCTCAAGGCAGCCTCAGATGGGATTGTAAAGTGGCGCGAAAAATATTCGTCCTTGAAATATTTATCGATATCGATTTATGTTTATTATAGCGTTAGTCTGTGAAGAACGCGCTGATCGAGCTGTATTCTGGTACTCTTTCTCTATCTAAGCCGATCAAATCAGGTTAGCTTAGAAAATCTGCTCTAAAGCGTAGCTATCTCAATTCGTGTTGCTTAATGTCGATGCAAAGCATGAATATCGGCATATTTGGCTTGAGGTGCAATGAGCATTGACTGTGTGATACTATGATCAGTATATTGATGACTAATATGTATATTGCACCTTATGGCGTGCCGTTGCGTACATCGCAGTAGTGATCAACTAGCTAAAGTGGAGGCACCATCCATTGACTGATCTTCAACGGGAAACTGGTCAGCCAGATAACTTGGGACGTGTATCCCAGGGGCAGGAAGACGCTGTACAGCGGGCACTGCAACAATTTTTCACTCCCCATGCGTATGAGCGTAACGCACGCGAACAAGAGAGTCTGCGCAAAGGATCACCACTCAAGCTGCGCTCTCATCTGGCGGCAACTGTATGGGGTCATGGACCGCTGGTGCTTCTCTTCCATGGTTGGGAGGGACGCGGCACGCAACTGCGCTCATTTGTTGATCCACTGGTAGAGGCAGGGCGACGTGTAGTAGCTCTGGACGGCCCGGCTCATGGAGACTCTCCTGGGACGGAGGCCAATCCCTGGAGCTTCGCGCAGGCCCTGCTGGCTGCGCAAGATGAATTGGGACCTTTCGATGCTGTGATTGCTCATTCTATGGGAGCCGCCTCTGCTGTGATTGCTTTGAAGCATGGATTGTCTGTGCGCCGTCTGGTATTGATTGCTGGCCCCTCCTCATTAGAAAGCGTCCTCAGGCGTTTCGCTCATGCCACGGGGCTTGATCCACAGTTGCTGCCGGCCTTTCTGGCCGCAGTGGAAGAGCGTACAGGCGTCCCACTGAAAGACCTTGATCTGCTCTCCTCGAAGCTGCCAGAACGTCCTCCCGTACTTATTTTCCATGATATCGACGATCGCGAAATTCCATTCTCCAATGGGCAGGCTATTGCAGCTTCCTGGCCTGGAGCACAACTACGCAGCGTTTCAGGTCCAGGGCATCGACGTATCCTGCATGAGCCATCTGTGGTTGCTGAAGCCGTAAGCTTCATCACCGAGGAAAGCTAAAAGCGGAGCGTCAAAAGTGCTCGCTTCGTGTGCACAAAGGAGACTTTTTGTGTTTAACGTCTGTCCCGCCTGTGGTCAATATGCGGTTGAGAAAACAATTGATCCCTCTGGCCCGTATGCCATCTGCCCATTTTGTCAACATGCCCATCCATTTTTGCAGCAGCCTCTCTTCATCATCACAGGTCCGAGCGGTGCTGGGAAAACGACCATCTGCCTCGAATTAATCCCGCGCATGCATGAGTGCGTGGTCATGGAAGCAGATATTCTTTGGGGCTTAGCAGCATCTACCCCGGAGCATGGTTATCAGGATTATCATAATCTGTGGCTGCGGGTCGCGAAGAACATTGGTCAGGCTGGTCGTCCCGTAGTCCTCTGCGGAACATCCCTGCCTTCCCAACTCGAAATATGTCCTGAACGCCGCTACTTTGCAACGATCTACTATCTTGCCATTGTTTGCGATGATGACCTGCTACGGGCACGCCTGGAACAGCGTCCGCAATGGCGTGGATCGGGTTCGGATGACGTCGTTACACGCATGATCCAATTTAATCGTTGGCTCAAAGAGCACGCTGATACAACCGATCCTCCCATCACGCTCTACGATAGTAGTCGCTCCTCCATTCAAGAGACCAGTCACGCTATCGCCCGCTGGATACGGGAACGCCTTTGATTTTGTTGGCAGATGGCCACTATTATTTTGTACCGAGTAGATTGCGCAGCACGTCGATCAAGCGATCGACCTCGTTCCTGGTATTATAGATCTGCAAGCTTACGCGCAAGGAAGAGTCGCTGGGTCCAATGCTCGACATACAATGATCGCCTGTGCGTACGAAGATGTTGGATTGTTCCAGGATGCTTCCCACTTCGCTTGAAGAGAATCCGCGAAAACGCATAGAGACAATCCCGTAGGCCTCGTCCGGATGCTGGAAGCGCGTGCCCGGGACAAACTCGATATGCTTGATCGTCTGAAGCTGCTCGACAAGGTAGATGGTTAAGTTGGCAAGATAGGTGTGAATTGCTTCGACATCTATCGATTGAACAAATGCTGTGGCAGCTCCCAGCGACAGAATCCCGGCGATATTCTGTGTGCCAGCCTCAAGCAGATCGGGCATCTCCACCGAATTAAGTTCAGCGCTTGTCTGTTGAAGGGAACCCGAGCCATTTCCTCCACCCACAGCCGACGGGCGGAGCTGGCCGTGCAATTTCTGATTGATCCAGAGCACGCCGACACCGGTTGAAGCAAACATTTTATGGCCGGAATAGGCAAGAAAATCCACCCCGAGCTTTTGCACATCGACATCGACATGGCCGATGCTCTGTGAAGCATCCAGAGCAAGCAGCACCGAGCTCGGCACCTGTGCCCTGATCGCAGCAATATCGTTCAGGTTACCATAGACATTATTAATGTGAGTCAGTCCTATCAGGCGGGTTCGCGGTGTGATGTTAGAGAGTAATTCGTACATATCGATTTTACCGGTCTCATCGACGCCATAAAAAAGGATCTTGATTGAGATCCCGAATTGCTGAAGCAGATGTTTTAAGCTCACCCAGGGGAGCGTGGATGATTTATGATCGACTCCACAGACGAGAATCTCATCCCCTGACTGCAGGTTTGCCAGCCCCCATGAGGAGCAGATGATGTTAAAGCCCGCCGTTGCGCCTGTTGTAAAGACCACTTCGGCCGGGGAATTGGCATTGATAAAGCGCCCGATATTCTGACGTATATTCTGTACTTGCTCATAGGCATCGGCCGACCAGCTATAATTGCCTCGACCAATGTTGACTGATTTTCTGTGATAGTCGTTTACGGCTTGTAGGACGACCGTGGGCTTTTGCGTTGTGGCGCCAGAATCGAAGTAGATAATGTTGGGATAATCTTGAAATACGGGGAACGCTTCTCTGGCTAAGCCGTCCAGAGCCTGATCTGAGAATGTGCGCGTTGCTTGAGACATGACAAAATCCTTCGTGAGATGATCTTCTTTAATGGGAAGATCATCTGTGAGACCATGTTCGTTGTGGGAACATCATCGTAATATGGTCGGTATTTTTTTAATGATATAATGTCTCCTTTTAATTTGTCAATGGCTTTTACGCATCTTGTAGTATTTGTAAGGAAAAATTTACATCTATCATAGAAATCTTACATATTATAAATCGGTTTATTGCAAGCGAAACACTGGCACAGTGTTGACCAATTTATAGCTGGTAAGTACTGTTTGGCAACATCTCGCCTTTGGATCGCTCAAGCACTGACCATTGCCTCGATGCTGTCTGATCCAGAAAGTCTTCTCAAGAGGTGTATTGTCGGCTTATAGGCAACCGCGAGAGCAAGTGAGAGGGCCATAATAACAAGCCCAAAGGGGACAAAGTTTGTAGGATCATTATTTGCGATGTGAAAGAGGAAAGAGAATGGGAACCAGAGAGATAAGCTGATTAACCAGAGTGCGATCTGTAAACAGGCATAGGATACATTTGCATGTCTGGAGGTCATTGCCAGGCAGACAATTCCCAGGCTTACCCACAAGCAAGGACCTGGCATCAGGAAAAGCGGCAACCGGATCAGGCCTCCAAAGAGAAGTGGTAAAGGTAAAAGAGTATTTCCCATCAAAAAGCCACCACAGAAGATGTAGCCTATGACGCTATCGGGATTCCAAACAATCAATGGGCCATCATAAGTGATGCTTCCGCTGACAGTGATTTGAGCGGTGAGAGCTAGCACGATAATGTATAGTCCGTACAGCAGGAGGTATCCTCCAATCAAGCGCAGAAAGGTTTTGTAAGACATAGTTTTATTCAACATGAATAGCACTCCTTGCTCATCAATAAAAACAACAAATATGTCTTAATATATGGTAACGCATTGAGACAAGCTAAATCAAATTATAAAGCAAAATTCATTGATATTTCAATTGGCAACGAAACATGCTTCTTTCGCGACTGACTATGTAGAGAAAATCTTTTTTCTTGAGGTAGACAAGAGAGGAGGCAAGCAGAGATGTTAGCAAAGAAAAAAATCGCCATTTCGTCACTCTTTTTGATGATTTTACTGTTACTGTGTAGCGGATGCGGCTTGGATGCAGCAACCCCACCACCCTCTGGTGCGAAACCAGATAGCTTGCGGATTGAGACATTCTCCTATTTGTCGACAAGTCCTGAGTTCAACGGTTTGGTTGTGGAGGTGTGTCTATTCAAGGAGTGCCACAAGTAAAGGTTGATACTGCGGAATTTTGTTCACCGTACGGCTAAGTAGCAATAAGCACTCTTGACCAGATCGGAAAAACTTTGGCTGCGAGCGCGACGGTGTCACTCACAATGATGAGTTGGTTGAAATTCGCCTGCCGCTCGCTCGCAGTGCCTCATTGTTTCTGACACTTTTGTAGTACTTTGTATCAAAAGATTGCAATGCATGTGAGGTTATTTTATACTTATTTATAAGATGAGGATATAGTGATTTGTTTGGGTTTTTACTTGTGGCGCTATAATTTCGCTATTTTTAATTGAGTAGTGTAGCCGACCTATATTTTTCCGGAGGGCGGTTTTTGTATGGATATAAAATTTTTGGAGCACAAGCGACGTGGGGGAATCAGGGTCATTGCGGGTATTTGTGTTGTCCTGCTCGTGGTATTTGGCTTGTGTGCAGTATTGGTTAATCGTATACAATCTTCTTATGCGTCTACCGTGGCGACAAGCTGGATGGAAAATTTTGACGGCACCAGCCTCAATCAAAATTTCTGGTCTGTCTCCAATTATGCCTATACCCAGGGTTCCATTGTTGATCAACATCAGGGATATTTTCAGTCCGATCGCGTGAGTGTCGGCGGTGGGTATCTGACCGAGAAGTTGACCCAGGAAAAAGGGAAGGTTGGCACGAATGCCAACGGGGTTATCTCCAGAGGTGCTGAGATCGCCACGAAAAGTGCCTATAGCTACGGCACTTATGAGTGGAGAATGAGGACAAGCTCAACGGCGTCATCTCCAACCGATGGCACAGGAAAAGTTGTCAGTGGCCAGATCTCGTCGGGTTTTACTTATACCAATAACTCTCAGACAGAATTAGATTTTGAGATTGAGGGACAGTATCCCAATCTGGCAGAAATGACTACCTGGCAAAACACTCATCCCGCCACCGATCCTGCCCGGGGCGATCAGATCGCGAGTGTGGCCACGATACCGAACATGGCGAACAGCTTTCACACCTATAAACTGATCTGGACCTCTACTGAGGTGAGCTATTATGTGGATGAAGTTATGGTTGCGGACCATCACACCCACGTCCCCTCCATTTCGGCTCCGGTTGAGATTAATCAATGGGGCACAGATAGTAGTGAGTTTGGCGGCCTGGCGACAGTTGGAACTACCAGATATCTGCTGGTTGATTGGGTGCGTTTTACTCCTCCGGGAGTCGCGTCGGTAGCATTCCCAACCACAACACCATCTCATCCCTCACCAACTGCGCAAGCAACGCCGACTCCCAAGGCAACCGCTACCCCAACGCCGAAACCAACTGCGACGCCGACGCCGAAACCAACTGCAACGCCGACGCCGACGCCGACCCCTACACCCACGCCCACACCTATCCCCCCGACTCCAACCAGCGCAGCCACGGCTCCGCCTGTTACTGCCACCAACCTCATTCAGAACCCCTCTTTCGAAGGTAGTACAGCCGATCCCTGGTATTTCTACCTCACGGATAGTGCGCAAGGGACCGAACATATAGATACCTCTACTGCAGCGGATGGGAGTGCATCGGCTCGCATCGATATAACTTCGGGTGGTACCTCCAGCGAAGATGCCTGGTTCGTGCAGTTGGGACAGAGTAATCTCAAGCTGGTGCAAGGGCACCAGTACACGATCACATTCTCCGCGAAAGCCTCCAAGGCGACTACTGGACAAATTTGCGTCCAGGTCAGCTCGCCGCCGTGGACTGAGTATCTATCGAAGGATTTTGCCATGACGACGGCCTGGAAGCAATATACCTACACCTTTACGCTCGACACAGGTATTCCTGATGCTGAGTTTGATTTCAACATGGGTCAAGGTACCGGCTCCGTCTGGGTTGATAATATCTCTATCAAGTAGATTTATCTACGAGAGCAAGCGTGAGAGCATGTGCATCAGGGCATCAGCCGCCCCGATGTACATGCTCTTTTTTTCGCCGCTACTGATTTGTGGTGTAGGGAATTGACAGGTAGGGATTGGGACATGATGTGCCGCAGCTACTCGGATAGGAGAAGCTATAGACGCGTCCGTTATTGATGAGCTGGTCGGAGGCATCATAGGCGCGTATCTGATAACTACTGCCGCCGGCCACTGTCGGCAGGATCACATAATCATCTCCCATATCGCTATCCATCGTCGCCTTGATCCAGGCACCGTTCTGATAGTACTCGACTCCATGCAGACCGTTGGCCAGATGTGTCAGGGAGATCGCTGACCAATAGGGATTTGCTCCCTGCAAAAAGCCAATCTGGATATCGCCGCTATAGCCAGGTGCTGCGATAAACTTCCAATTGATCTGCCGATTATTCCAGGAATTGGGGTCCATATCGCCGACTGGTTGTCCATTGAGCATAAATAGATTCAGCGAGCTATGCGAGAGGTCGAGATGATAAGGATCGTCACGACACCAGGCATTGCCATCCTGACAGCTATCGGCCACAATCATATTGAGGGTCGCGCCATTATACTTATCGGTGACCCAGCTCCCATTGCGACAGAAGGGCTGATTCTGCGCGCCATCATTGATGCCGGTACAATAATTGCTGATCGTCACCTGCACCCAGCGTCCACAATTGAGACCATTGTTAAACATGCCAATCTTACTGGCATATTGTGCCGCGATGGGACGCGAGAGAAATGTGCTGTAATCGCCGGGCGTATTCTGGACGTTGAGGGCGACAAAGTTCTGCGAGTCCAGATAAGCCTGCGGCACGCCGCAACCGCCGTAGGAGCTCCCGCCGATGCCGGAAAACCATGTTGCGTTGCCTGTATGCGTATCACCGGTTGGCGTTGGCGTTGGTGTCGGAGTGGTTCCAGAGGTGGGTGTCGATGTTGGCGTTACGCCAGATGTGGGTGTCGGTGTGATGCCCGGCGTTGGAGTAGCACCGCTTGATCCATTACACGCGTTCCCATTAACAGTAAAACTGGTTGGTATGGGATTGCTGCCTGTCCAGGCACCATTGAAGCCGGGAACAATAGATCCATTCGCGGCCACGCTCCCGTTGTAACTGAGATTTTTCACACTCACATTTTGACTACTCTGCGTGAAGGTGCCGTTCCATCCCTGTGTGACCGTCTGACCGCTGGCGGGAAAAGAGAAGGCCAGACTCCAACTCGACCACGCCGTCGTGCCGGTGTTCTGGATCGTGATATTGGCACCGAAGCCGCCCGTCCACTGATTGGTTATCGCGTACGTCACCTGGCAGTATGAGGCTGCATGGGTGACCTGCGTACTTATGAAAAAGCTACTGCCGATCAGGACTACGGCGCTTGCCAGTAGGATCAGACTTCGCAGTCTCTGTCCTGTCATACGACGAAGAGTATCGCGCATTCCATCCCCCCTTTGGGTGTACTGAAGGAAAATGACATACTTGCTAGAGAAGGCCATTTTGGCTATCTCTAGCAAGTATAAAAGGCAAAACAGAGAGAAACAAGAATGCATTTCGTCACTTACTCGTCACTTATTTGGCATGGGAGAGCTTCTCTCATAGCTTTCCTGGTTGAGAAAGCTTCAGTATGTGGAGGATTTCTTACAAGTAGCTTGAGAGATATCCGCTGGCTGAAAAGTATCCTTAACGAGTTCCGACTCCCAGCAGCAATTCTGACGGAAAGACCAGACCCTCTGGCCTTTCGAACTGGCTCACTGCTTGCTTGATTTCTTCATGTGCGCGTTGTTGTTCCGACTGGCTGAGTTGGTTCAACTCCCCTATCGTCGGATTATGAACAACTTGTTGCCAATAATCTTCTATCGAGGGAAAAGTGAACTGAAGTGGGATCGTCTGAACGTCAATTGCACGAAAATTTGCATCCTTAAATGCTTGCTCAAACACGCCTGGCCCACCAAGAATAAAAGGGTTAAGCTTGAGAGTTGGATCTGAGACATACTTCGCCACAATCTTCTGTGGTATCGAGAAAAGTGGATGGCTCTCAGACGTGGACCAGACCAAAGCCGCCAGTTTTCGTCCAGGTTTGAGTACCCTCCAGATACCCTGGAACGCTTTTTGCGGATGAACAAGGGCCATCAGGCCAAGACGAGAGATAACTGCATCGAATGACTGTTCAGCCAGATCCAGCTGTTCAGCGTTCATGACCCGTGTCGTTATCGTCGTTAATCCCTCGCGTTCAGCGATGCGTGCTGCCTCTTTAAGCATCTCCGCAGAAATATCGGTTGCGAGCACCGTCCCTGTCGGCCCGACTTTTCGTGCTGCCAACAGACTTTGCTCGCCCGTTCCAGCAGCAACGTCAAGCACATGGTCTCCTGAACTCAATCCCGCGGCCTCCAGCATCAGCTGAGTTGCTGCACTAAAAATGCCATGACGCGCCTGAGCCTGTTGAGACCAACGTGCTGCCACTTGTTTGTCCTCCCAGAAGCGCTGTTCTGGTGGGGCTTGTTCTTCATTTGACATAGCTCTTTTTTCTCCTTTTTATGGGATATACAATTCTTTGTTCATCGGATACAGCGTACCCATGACCAGTGTCGAGCGAAGCGAGGACACCGTAGCGTCGCACGCTTGCGTGCGATGTCCCACTCGACGTACGATCAGGCTATAATGCGTGTAGGGGTAATGAGAATGGCCTGGCGCGCTTGTATTAGTTGTTCACTGGTATTGTCGGTTCCTTCGAGTCTATAGGTGTATTTCTCAACGAAGGCAGGTAAGATTGTGTTTAGCTCGTCAATAGATGGAAGGGTTGCTGTCCCTTCAATCGTAATCTGATCATCACCATTGTCGTTAGTGTTCAGTGCGAGTACTACATGAGGGCTGTGACGTAGATTACGTACCTTTTGTGTCGTGGGTAGGGTGAGAATCAGGACAGCGTCACCATTCCATACAAAACCGACGGTAGCCGCATGAGGACGACCATCGGGTCGAACCGTGATGAGCCAGATGACCTGGTCATTGAGTAAGCGCTGCTCGATGTGTGCATCTCGCTCTTTCGTAGTATCCAGTAACGATGACATATTTTTCTCCTTTTTAAGGAAGTAATTCTTCTGTTTTTTCACCTCTTGACTATAGCAATATACTGTTGATATGTCCAATATATATTCGATATGCAGGTCAGATGTTTTATGTATGACCAGAGAATAGAGTTGCGCCACTTGCGCTATTTTGTCGTAGTCGCCCAGGAGCTTCATTTTAGTCGTGCCGCCAGGAAACTGCATATCGCTCAACCACCTTTAAGCCAACAAATCCGTCAATTAGAGCAGATAGTTGGTGCCCCTCTCTTCGAGCGCAATCATCATACGGTGACATTGACGAATGCCGGACAAGTATTTCTACAAGAAGTTCTCCCCATCCTGGAGCAGGTAGATTACGCCCTCATCAGCGCGCAAAGAGCACAGCAAGGATTGGTTGGGAAGCTTTCTATTGGCTATATTCGTCATGCTCCTGGTGCCGATACATTTCTGCCTGATGTGATTGCCCTCTACCGTCAGCGCTATCCTGGCGTCAACGTCAGTCTGAGAGAGATACAGCTACACGAACAAAATACACTACTGCATAAGCAACAGATCCAGCTAGGATTTACGATCAATATGAAGAGCCAGCGCGTTCCAGAGGATTTTGCATCAGAAGTTGTGCAGCGGCTCCCGATTGTCACGATATGTGCACCACAACATCGCTTCGCGTCGCAGTCATCCGTCACACTCCAGGAGCTAGCCAACGAACCATTCGTCTGTTGCTCACGCGAAGTAACAGGTGCCTTCCATGATCACATCATTCAGCTATGTGGCTTTATTCCTCATATTGCCCAGGAAGTTGCTGATGTCTCTATGGTGCTTGGACTCGTAGCGGCCAATTTCGGCATCGCCCTCTTTCCCACTTCAACCATGCTCTTGCAGCACCCGGGAATAGTCATCTGCCCATTTGATCACGCTAATGCCGATATGGCCTTTGAGACATCTCTGATATGGAGAAAGCACGAAACATCTTCCCCTGTCCAAGCCTTCTTGACCACCGCACGCGAACTACTGTAGTGCTCTAACCCACTTCATTACGTTCATCGCACGCTACTCAATCTCTCGCACGCTCCGCACACAGAGACCAAGCAGGCACAGGAGTATGTTGAGGATGCCACCAACAAGGAAGATTCTGGCAGGGCCAAAGGCGTCTGTCGAGATGCCAAGTAGTGCATAGCCAATGGGCAGGAGTCCGAAGGAACCGAGTGCATCGATGCTGAAGACACGTCCCTGTTTCTCCAGCGGCACCATTTCTTGGAGCACGGTGACCCAGATCACATCGAAGACGCTCAATCCTGCGCCAAAGAGTACTCCTCCACCGATCACCATCCATAGTTCGCTGCCCTGTGGCAATGGTAAGCCTATGAGAACGATGCCAATGCTCCCAACCATCAGGCCCAGGTAGCCTATCAGGCCACGACGGCGCAGACGAGCAAGCGTACCGACGAGGAGTGTTCCAAGAAGAGAGCCACCAGCTGCCGCCACCCCAAGCACTCCTAGCAGCCAGACACCGGCATGATAGACCTCCTTAATCAGAAGTGGGAAGGCGACCTGGATAGTGCCTCCGAGGACAACGTTACCCAGTGAGGCAATCAGGATCGTCACCCAGAGCCACGGTGAACGCACAACGTAGCCTAGTCCTTCGCGCATATCGAACAGTGCTTTTTGAAGTCCACGTTGTGGTGCAGCCTCAGGCTGATCAGTTTTTTTCAGAGAGGCTGAAAACATGCGCAAGCGTGAGCCCATCAACAAGAGACAAAGGGCGGAGATCATGAAGGTGATGCCATCGAAAGCGAACGCGAATGTAGGACCGGAGCTCGCGATAAAGACTGCGCCAAGCAAGGGGCCAAACAGGGTGCCCAATTGCCGACTCAGGCCAGTGAGGGCATTGGCTGAGGAGAGATCTTTGGTCTCTACCAGTTGTGGAGGAAGAGCTTGGTAGGCAGGGAAGAAAAATCCCTGAGCGATGCCGAAGATAAGTGCCAGGACCATGAGATGCCAGAACTGGAGTAGGTGCAACCAGCTCAACAGAGCGATACTCAACACTGCGATGGCACGCCCGGTATCTGAGCAGAGTAACACGAGCAGCTTTGGGAGGCGATCAGCAACCACGCCCCCAATCAGCAGAAAGAGGAGTTGGGGAACACTGGATGCGATGAGCACAAGGCCCATCGCCGTACCCGAATGCGTGAGGAGCAGGACCTGCCAGGCAAGCGCTGTCGTGAAGGCAAAGTCGCCCAGGCGTGAGACGGTCTGTCCGATCCAGAGCAAGGTAAACGAGCGCGATTGGAAGGCGCGTGCAAAGCGGAAAGAGGTGGTGATCAGAACTTTCATCGTCATTGTGATTTGCCATCAATCTTGACTAATTGGACACGATATGGTTCAAATGGACGCTGGACATTTTATGATTCAAAGACCTCAAGAGCTCAACTAGAACAGAAGAAAAATTATGTTATTGAATCGAAGCTAAAATGCTGTCTTGGACGGTGGGAGCAGAAAGTGCTGACTCGCTTGCAGTTGCCTCGACAATTCCTCCCGTTGGAGTATGAGATGGGTCCGATGGGCTTGGCGCTCCATACGGATGAGCCCCGCGTGGAGGAGCGGAGCCAGATGATGCGAGACGGTGGCTCCGCTGAGATTCAGCGCCGCGGCCAGTTCTTGCTGGTAGTAGGGGCGCTCAGCCAGCAGGTGGAGCAGACGCAAACGGGAAGGATCGGCGAGCAGAGAGAAGAGCGTGGCCCACTGTTCGGGGGTTCCGCTCCCGGTCCCGAGTGTGGTGAGGTCACGTCCGGGCTTGCGCTGTGGGGTAAGTACACGCTGAGAGCCAATGAGCAGAATGCATGGTTCATAAGTGCTGTTGCCAAGCAACGGGCGAGTGATTTCATGGACGTATGAGGTGACGGTGCGCTCCAGGAAAACCGATGGAGCAATGATGATCGGAGTGAAATCACTCAGGTTGAATCTCCCGATGATTTTTGCACGTAGTGGCGACTCTGTGCTGAGTTCTGCTTGCAGGCGGCGCACAGCCTGTTCTCGCTCTTCTTGAATCTGTCCTTCGAGGGGGGCATAGACCTGTTCGTAGTAGCGACGTAGCATACTCAGCAGCTTGGAACGTGTGCTTTCAGTATCCTGTAAGGCTTGAAGCAGGAGCATACGTTGTCTGCCGGTAAAGCGTAGGTAGCGATCTGCAAAAGTACGTGCCAACACTGGGTTTTGCTGGAGAGCAAGCAATGTCGCAGCGTCGAGAGGAGTCTCGGGATCAGTGGGTCCGTTAACGATGGCGAGACGCAGGAAGTCGAGAATGGGAAGGTGTGCCAGCACTGTCAGAAACGCTTCAGCGCTGTTCATCTGCTGGAGCAGCGGGATGAGTGCCATACTCGCCATGCCAAGCGAGAAGGGATCGGCAAACCAGCGGCGTATCTCCGGGAGCAGATCCGGTTGCTTGCTCTGAAGCCAGGCGATCGTTTCTCCTCTCCATTCGTGCCAGCGCCCCTTCTGAGAAGGCCTTGCTAGAACACGCAAACTTTCAAGCAGATCATAGAGAGGCGAGGAATCGAGGGACAGTGGGACCTCGCCCTCAAGTTCGATCACTGGCATGGGGCGCAAGGAATAAGCATCATGACTGAACTGTGACATAGCGGACCTCCCGTAGTAACTTTAGATATATATCTAAAGTTACTACAGAAAAGTAGGTATGTCAAGAGGGCCGTATTTTGTCTCGTGCAAGTGTGTTTGTCCTCGTTGCCGCTTTGGTTCGCTTGACCTAAGTACGCTAATTGGATGTTGCCCCGCTGGATCTGGCAAAATGTGAAATAGCGTTGTCTGATGACCGGTAGCGAATAAGTAGTATACTAATGGCAGAGAAATCCTGTGAAAGGAGCGTGCTTGTCATGTATGATCTGCTGATTCGTGCCGCTCGTATCGTGGACGGCAGTGGAAAAGCCGCCTTTGTGGGTGATGTTGGCGTGGTTGGTGAGCGTATTGTGGCGGTAGGAGCCTCTCTAGAGGGAGAGGCGCAGCGTATCCTTGTGGTGGATAATCAAGTTGTGTCGCCTGGATTTGTTGATGCTCATACGCATGATGATCGAGTAGTGATGAGGGAGCATATCGCGCTGCCGAAGGTTCATCAGGGGATTACTACGCTGGTGATCGGCAACTGCGGCTTCAGTATGGCACCGACCGTCCCGCGACACATGCAAGCAATGCAACTCTACGCCTCGGCTGTGCTTGGTACCGATGATCAGCCCTGGGACTGGCCGACGATGGGGGCATTCATGCAGGCATTAGATGCTCAACCGCTGGGCCAGCATGTGCGTGTGTTGCTTGGACATACAGCTGTGCGCGTGGCTGTGATGGGTTTTGATGCACGTGCGGCGAGCGAGCAGGAGATGCTGGCTCAGGAGGCGCTGGTCGCCGAAGCGATGCAAGCGGGAGCGGCGGGACTCTCGCTGGGATTGATGTATGTGCCTGGTATGTATGCTCCCAGGACCGAACTGCTGCGTCTCGCTCGGATTGTGAGTCGTTATGGAGGAGTGATCACCTCGCATATGCGTGGCGAGGGAGATCAGATGCTCTCCTCCTTAGAGGAAATGATTGCTCTGGCGGAACAGGCCAACGTTGCAATTCATATCAGTCACCTGAAGATCATTGGACGTCGCAACTGGGGAAGCATCAGTCGGGCTCTAGACCGTATTGCGGAGGCGAGAGCACGCGGGATTTCTATCACCGTTGACATGTATCCCTACACCGCTGGCTCAACGACGATCACGCAGATCCTGCCTCCCTGGCTGCTGGAGGGTGGTCTGGAGCAGACGCTGCGCAGTTTGCAGGACCCTGCCGTGCGCCGTCGTGTCTGTCAGGATTTTGTACATGGCCTGCCCGGCTGGGAGAATCAAGTGGAGATGCTGGGATGGGAGCGTATCGTGCTGGCGAGTATGCAGCACGAGGCTAATCGCGCTCTGGAGGGATTAACTATCGCCGAGGCCGCCACGCAACTTGGCCTTACGCCCGAAGAGGCGCTTTTTCGTCTCCTGTTAGAGGAGGAGGGGCGGATTACGATCGTTGTTTTCTCCATGCATGAGCACGATGTGGATCAGGTGATCCAATCATCTTTTGCCATGATCGGCTCTGATGGTCTGCCATTACGCTCGGGACGTCCACATCCGCGTCTCTACGGTACCTTTCCGCGCTACCTGCGGCGTTATGTGCGCGAGCTCAAAAGTCTGACATTAGCAGAAGCTATCCATAAAATCACCGCCTTCCCGGCTGAGCGTTTTGGCATGGCCGATCATGGCCTGATCCAGGAGGGCAAGCTTGCTGATCTGGTGATCTTTGATCCAGAGACTATTGGTGATCGTGCCACCTACAGCGAGCCGCAGAGCTATCCAGAAGGTATCTCCGCCGTGATCGTGGCGGGCAGAGCGGTTGTACTTACCAATCAGCTTCAGGCAGAGTATCCTGGCCATCTGCTTGCGACCGGTCGTCGGGATGTGGCACAGGATTGATTATCATGCAGATATGTTTGTGTGTAAGGAGTAAGAAATGTCCTTGATTAATAGCCGTGTGGAGGAGATCGATACACCGGCTCTGTTGGTAGATTTTGCTCGCCTGGATGCCAATATTGCACGCTTTGCTACTATCGCCAAGAACGCGGGCGTGAAGCTACGTCCACACATCAAGACGCACAAAACGCGTGAGATTGCTCGCATGCAGCTTGAGGGCGGTGCGGTTGGTCTGACATGTGCTAAATTGAGCGAAGCTGATATCTATGTAGAAAATGGTGTGAGAGACATCTTTGTTGCCTATCCTGTGATCGGACGTGAGAAGGCTCGCCATGCGGCCCAACTGGCCAGTCGTTGTCGCTTAATCGTTGGAGTTGAAAGTGCCATCGGCATCCAACACTTGTCGGAGGCTGCCAGCGCGGCCGGTGTCACATTAGATGTGCGTCTTGAGCTCGACTCGGGACTCAAGCGTACTGGCGTGTTGCCCGAGGCTGCCGAAGCGTTATGTCGTCAAGTGCTGGCTGCGCCGGGCTTGCGCCTGGATGGTATCTTTACTTTCCGTGGCACCTCTTTTCCGGGTGCTCCGTCCAAAGATGCCAACGAATTAGGTCTCATGGAGGGGATGTGGATGGTTGAGCAGGCCGAGCATCTGCGTGCGGCTGGCATTCCCATTGAAGCTATCAGTGTTGGTTCGACTCCTACATCGACCGCAGCGGCCCACGTCCCCGGCGTGACCGAAGTGCGGCCCGGAACATACGTTTTTTTCGATCGCATGACCACGCGTGCCGGTATCAGTACGCCGGTTGAGATAGCTTTGTCGGTGCTGGCGACCGTCGTAAGTCGTCCCTCAGAGGATAGCGCCGTCATTGATGCGGGCTCAAAAACCTTCTGTGGCGACATCATTCCCGCGAACGCTGGCCTGGACGGCTATGGAGTGACCGTCGATGGGCGACGTGGTATCGTCGAACGCATGAGCGAGGAGCATGGCATTGTACGTCTGGCCCCAGGCTTTTCACCCGCCATTGGCGATAAACTGCTCTTTTTTCCCAATCACGTCTGTACCTCGGTCAACCTTTCCGACGAACTGATAGTTGTGCAGGGTGGTATGGTAAAAGAGGTATGGCCTGTCGCGGCACGTGGCCGACGACAGTAGCAGCAACGAAAGGATCAATCGAACATGTCTTTTGAAGGACGTATCCAGGAATTAGGCTTAACAATTCCCCCCACCCCGAAACCGGCCGCCAACTACGTGCCAGCCGTCAAGAGCGGCAAACTGATCTTTGCATCCGGACAGACACCCATCGTCGACGGCAAACTCACGATCCAGGGGAAACTCGGTCGTGACGTCACTATCGAAGAGGGACAACAGGCTTCACGTATCGCCTTACTCAATTGCTTATCTGCGATCCGCAGCGTGGCCGGCAGCCTTGACGAAATCACGCGTATCGTCAAATTGAACGGCTCAGTCGCCTCAGCCGAAGGCTTCGGTGGACAGCCACAGGTCATCAATGGAGCCTCCCTGCTCCTGGAAGAGATATTTGGCGAGGCCGGCAAGCACGCACGAGCAGCTCTTGGCCTCGCCGAATTGCCTGGCGGTGCACCAGTAGAGATCGAACTTATCGTAGAAGTGCGGTAGCAAGGCGTCATCCTGGCGGGTTAGATCACTACGTCAACGGGCTGGGTCTCCCGGGGAGTACAGCAGATTGGACCACAACAATCTGGACCACAGCAGTCTGGCTCACAACAAGGTACCTCTTGCGGCTGCTCATCGGTTTGAGGAACTATATTCATGACATCTTTCCTTTCCAGAAATACGCGGAGGAGAGCACTCTGCTACCTCTCAAATTTCTGTACTTGGAGAGACGTATCTGCTTCCAAAAGGATGCATGTCTGTAGCTGCTGCTAAAGGCTCTTGTCGTCTGGTACACGCGTTTTGTTCGGGATGACAGGTCGCTTCCGCGCAGCATTGGCAGCGCGGCTGATAGTTCAGGATATGACCTCGGCGATCCAGCTCAAAGTGGCAGCAATCGAGGAGTTGCTGTTTCAGCTTTTCGCGTGCCCTTTGTACTCTTGATTTTGCACCTGAAAAGGAAAGTCCCAGGCGCTCGCCCAGCTCTTTCTGGGTGAGTCCCTGATATTCTGTCAGCACGAGTGCTTGACGATCTTGCTCCGGAAGATTTTTTACCATTGCGCGTACGCAAGGCAACAACTCGGTGACCACATCATCATCCGGGAGCTCATCGGCGAGATCGAGCGCGTGTGCGGCATCAAGCGTCAGCTCTGGCCTGGTGCCGCGATAGTAGTCGATGATCGTGTTCCGCGTGATCTGATAGATCCAGCTTTCCAGCCGCTTGACATCTTGTAGCGCCTCGATGCGCTGATGAATCTTGAGAAAGACGTCCTGGAGGAGATCCTCCGCGGTGACCTCGTCGGCAATGCGTCGACGAATGAATCGATATAAAGGCTGGTGGAAGTCTTTCCATACTTGTTCAGTTGTCGTTATCATCTTTTCTCCTCGTACCGCATCATGTTTCTCTCTGGAAAGACGGACGCATCACCAAAAGGACGCACGAGATTATTCCTGAGCTTTGGCTGCGGCATACAACTGGTCCAGTAATGTGATCGGCTGGAGCTTTAAGAATTGATGGATACGAGCATCAATCAGATCACGTGCCCGTCGAAACGCCGCGAGACGTTCAGTTTTACTGCCCTCGACGCGACTTGGATCGCTGAAGCCCCAATGTACTTGTCGCCGAGCGTTGGGAAAAAATGGACAGGCTTCAGCTGCTTCGTCACACACCGTCACCACCAGATCCATAGGAGGCTGTGCGCGAAACTCGTCCATGCCTTTGGAGCGGTGTCCACTGATATCAATCCCGACCTCCTCCATAACCTCGATGGCAAGTGGATGGACGATCCCGGGCTCCGTGCCCGCGCTAAAAACAGTGTAAGTAGCGCCTCCGCGTGCTCGTAGTAATCCTTCGGCCATCTGAGAACGAGAAGAATTGTGCGTGCATAAAAATAAGATACGCCAGGGGCTTTGTGGGATTTTTGGTATCTCGGTCATGATATTTGCTCCTCTGCATGTGTGATAACGATCTCCTGCTTTGCCTCACGTAGCCAGCGGTATACAAGTGCTCCAGCGATTGCTCCCAGGAATGGGGCGCTGAGATAGATCCATTGTGCATCCCAGGTGCCACTGATCAGTGCGGGACCAAGGGAGCGAGCTGGATTCATTGAGGCTCCAGAGATTGGTCCCGCAAAGAGGGCTTCAAGTGCGACTGTGGCTCCAATTGCCAGGGCCGCAGATTGTCCGACCGCACGTGTATCGGTTGCCATCGCCATGATCACTACCATTAAAAAGAAAGTAAGCACAGTTTCGAAGAAGAATGCTTGCCACTCTCTGCCACCTCCGGTGGGGAGTGTCGTGCCAAGATGGTTGCTCTCACCCAGGAGGAGGCGCAAGCAAAGAGCTGCCAACGAGGCGCCTACCAATTGTGCACCCCAGTAGATCCAGAGGCGTCGCATCGAGAAGTGACGCGCCAGCACAAATGCGAGCGTGACCGCTGGATTGAAATGGGCTCCACTGATATGGCCGAAGGTGTAGATCATGACAGTGATGATCAGGCCAAAGACAAGACTAATCCCTACATGCGTGATCTGTCCGTGGCTTTGCGTATCAATCATGATGGCTCCGCAGCCCGCAAAGACCAGACCAAAGGTGCCAATCCCCTCAGCCAGTGCACAGGACCAGAGTGGGATTGGCTCGGTGTGCTCAACACGTTCTGTAGGATGATCCGTTATAAGTGAATAGCTCATTGGATGTATTGGCCTCTCTTTTAGAGTGGGTGATTGTGTTCGCGCTCTAAGAGTGTCAGCAAGACGCGAATGCGCGTTGCAAGTTGAAGAGCTGTTTGTTCAAAGGAATGGTAGCGTACATCCTCAGATCCTTCGATTAGAGCGGGATCGGAGAAGCTCCAGTGAATCCGTTCAGGGTCGTCGGGGAAGGCCGGACAGACCTCGCGTACACGATCACAGACTGTAATGATGGCATCGAAATGTTGTCCCAGGAATGCATCAAAATGCTTTGGCCGTGCCTGACTCATCTCGATCCCTACCTGCTCCATGGCACGCCGCGCCAGCGGATGGACCTTTGCTGCTGGATGACTTCCAGCACTCCATGTTTCAACCTTCCCATGACCAATCGAGCGCAGGAGCGCCTCCGCCATTTGCGAGCGAGCGCTATTCTCGGTACAGAGAAATAGTACGCGGAGCCGTGCTTGCGATGGACTATCTAATGGGTCCCTGTCGTCTCGATTGGCCCACCTGGGGGAGAGCGTGGGATGAAGTTGCTCTCCTGCTTGCAGATAAAGTGAGCGAAACTGTTCCAGATCCAGACTGTAGTAGATTGAGCGTTCATCGGCATTACTCTTGCGCTCGGTTACCAGATTTCCTCCTCGGAGCTGTCGCAGATGGTACGAGACAAGATTTTGGGGTAGGTTGAGATAGGCGACCAGTTCCTGGACACGATAGTCTGAGCGAGCCAGACGTGTCAGGAGGTTCCAGCGTACGGAATGTCCTACGAGTTTGAGTATCTCAGGCGGCGTTGCCAGTACATGTTCCATCTCTCTATCCTCCAATCTGGTTTGCATCAATTTGCTTTGATGTAAATCAGTGTAGCAAAAGATCTCCGGAAAAGCAAGGAGAGAGGTTTTTTGAGCTCAATGTTTTGAGCGAAAAGAAGATCGGTGCCATTTTTTCTGGATTGACTGATAGTTTGTTCATATAGATTGGTAAGGCTATGTTAATAGATTTTAGCCGATATAGATGCCAATTAATTAGATAGAGAGTACTTCTGATACGTCTATTATATAGGAGTCATGATATGTGTTGAAGGAGGATTGCGATGATCGATTATGTTATTGTAACGACAACCGGAACACTTTTGCTTATCCTCTGGGTAATCCGGCGTATTACCACCCCATTCCGCTGTAATTGTGGCTATCAGACGATTTTTTCGCGCTCGTTTAAGCGACACTTGATGACAGGCCACAAGTGGATCGATAACCATCAACTCAAATGATGTTATGATGGATATCCATCAACTATGCCTGCTTCGGGCCTGCTTGATGGATATCTATGGCTGGGGATCTGCTTTGTTCGTTGTCTGATGCCGCTACGACCACTACTTCTATCTCCAGCAGGCATTTGTTGATGCGCTTCTCTTTCCGCGTGGAGGATGCATCGAAGAGAAAAAAGTCGATCGGACGCCACAGGATGACCCAGAAGGCGAGCGTAAATCCCTCGCTGAACAGCGCGCTGAAAAATGTAGGGAGCGCCAGTGCTTTCTCAATCGAGGTGGGGAGGAAGAGTCCGCCGGAAAGAAATAGGATGCCTACCAGTAATGCCTGAAATGCTTCGCGGTGGAGTTGCATGCTGGCACGGCGATCTTGTTCCGCTTTAAAAAGAGTATAGCGCCGTATTGCCTCTTTGATGCGTGTTGCCACAGTGGGCTCAATCTGGTCGCCGGGCAAGAAAATCGTGACCCTGGTCTTGCTGGCACGATGAAGGATGCTTGGCCTGAGCGCTGTTTGGATGGATAGAATGCCCGGCACAAAGCGCACGCGTGGCGAAAATGGATCAGGTGTGGGGATGGTAAATAGCTCAGAGATAGTCTCAAGATGGATGCTAATCTCCTGGTACGGTTTTTGTTGCATCGCATAGCCCTCCCCTCACCAGTATACGAGAGCCTCCAAACCAAAAGCCGTGTCGGACGCTTGTGCCCAATACTGTTACGTGAAGGAATCATCACCCCCAAAGAGATTAAGCCAGCCGACGTAGCGGCGCGGCTCCGCCGTGCTGTCTGTAACACGTACGATAATGTTGCCCATGGGGTTCCATTGAGAGACGCCCCCAGGCCGAATCATACGATTCACAGACAGCACGGCGGAGCCGCGCCGCTACGTTGATGAGCGTTTGCGCCGTAGGTGAAGAGGGATTTCTCCCCCTCTTCACCTATGGCGCAAACGCTCGATGTTATTTCCAGACGATATTGTCGATGTAGATGGTGCCAGAGTAGTTCTGACCGCCTGTATTGACAAACTGGATGCCCATATGGAAGGTTGGAGTAGGCACGTTAGCTGGAACGACATACGTCAATTTGGTCCATTTGCCTGCAGCAAGGGCGACCATGGAGTCCGCATGCCATTCGTGATATGTGTCCTCGATATAGATGTGCGCCGATACTGCTGCCGAGTTGGCGGGCACATACACATACGCTGTTAAGGTCTGACCTGGTAGCGGACTGGGCTTACCCTGCGTTCCTCCGGCGATATCGGTCTGATGGTAGCCGGCCTTTGTGAGGTTGTGATAAGAGACCTGTAGCGCATGCTTACCAACATAAGCAAACTTCGTACTATTCATCAAGCTCACGCTTGTATCGTAGCCGCCCCAATCATCGAGTGTACCATCCTCAAAGGAAGCGGAATAGGCTCCCTTGATTGGAGTGGAGACTGTGCCCGGTTTCCCTGTAGTCAGTGTTGGGGTTGGAGTGACCGTCGGATGTGCCGTTGGCGTGCTGGTCGTGGTGGAGGTTGGTTTCGGGGTGGTTGAGACTCCACCGGTGGTCGGTGTTGCCGTAGGAGCCAGGGTGGGAGCTACGGTAGGTGTGCTTGTGTTTGCTGTTCCTGTCAACGTGGTTGGATCAACGAGAGCTCCTTTATAATTTGATGAGGCGACGACCTGACGATAGGCTTGCAGTGAGGCGGAAGAGGAATCGACACGCCAGTCGGTCTCTTTGTTGAAATCGAACCAGACGATGAGCTTGAGCTGCGAGTAGTGATCAGGGATCTCTTGAAAGAAAGCTTGCTGAATCCAATCGGCCTTATTGCCGCCTTGCTCGGTCGAGCCAGTCTCAGCGACCATCACCGGCTTGCCGGAGGCCAGCGCAACCAGCTTGTCATAGGAATCCTTGAAGGTTGTATCGAAGGAGTCCCAGCGCGAGTACGAGTGGACGGTGCCCCAGTTATAGCCATCCAGGCCGACCCAATCGACATAGTTGTTGCCGGGATACATTGGCGTAAAATCTCGACAGGCGCCGGCGCAGATCGTATTGGGCGAAAAGACGAACCAGCCATTCTTCATGCCATCCTGCCGCATCAGCGTGACAACGTGCCGCCACATCGCGATAAAGGACTCGTTCGTATTGCCATTTTGGCCGGGACCAAAGCCCATCCAGTCGCCATTCATCTCCCAATCCATGCGATAGAAGAACGGTTTCCCCCAGGCTGCGGCGGCGCGGGCGAATGCATGTAGCGAGGGATCAATTGCGCCATTGGCGATCTGAGCGTCGGTATACTGCGATGGGTTACCCGATGAGATCAAGGGGACGACACCACGACTACTGAAGGCATTCATCTGTTGTGTATTGAAGGGGTCCGTCATCGAAACATACCATTCAGCGGCTGCAGGAGTTCCTCCCACCTGTTTCGAGTAGGCGTCGAGCAGAGCTGGAGCCTGTCCCGGGAAGCCATCGACAGCGACTCCCAGCGAGCGTGGTGGCTGAGGATTTAAGATCTCGGCCAATGTGGTATGTAGAGGGGTAACTAATAAAATACTGGTAGAAATAATCAGCACCAGTATTACAGCGACAAAGCCTAAAAAACGCGGCTGACGGAATATCTTCATGCACTATTGCCTCACTTCACAAACAAAGAAATCACCGTACAAAAAAAATAATGGTGATTTCTTTGTAAAAATATCTACGAATCTATCTCATCACTACACTTCAATTAACAATAGCGTATAATGGCAAAGGAGAAATCCACTACTTTGAACGCATTCGTACTATAAAAATACCCTGATAGTACTAGAGAAGCGACTATTTGAAAACAGAGCTCCTTAGCAATCAGGTGCTGCACATGCTTTTCTGTGCTGATTGGTGCACGGCAGCAAAATGCCTGACAGGATGTGCCTGCCAGGTATTTTGCTGCTCAATGGACATTTATGAGGATATATGTTTACGCCATATCCAGATATAGCCAGTGCCGTAAGCATCCTTATAGGGAACCTTTGCCACCAGATCGTAATTATGATCTGTGGCTATCTCGGAACGAATATACTGAGCGAGCGCCGCGTTGTAGCCAAAGCTCAGTTCGACAACGTTAAAGTAGCCATCTTTGAGTGCTGCGCTATAGGCGGGCCTGCCGCTCAGCTGTTGATGAGACTTATCCGTATAGGCGAAATAGTCCAGGCTATTCCATTGCCATGAAGAAGTGATCTGCTGCTGATAATAGCGATCGACATCATAGTCTTCCGCCAGATAATGACCGCTACCGGGACGTATCTGTGTTTCCAGCATATAGTTCATGTTTGAACTGGTGATCCACACGCTATAGAGATACTCGGATTGCTGGATACCTAACGAGAAAATGATCAGGAAGATAGCCACGCCCGACATCCAGTAATAGCTGGAGAAGATCCGCTTCTGATAGCGAGCAATAGAGGCAACCGCGTAGCCCATCAGAGGTGCGACAAACACCATGCCAAAGGCCAGATGCTTATCGAGCGAGACCAGCTCCCCTTTATAAAGATGATACGCTGGTGCCAGTAGTGCAGAGCCAAACAAGAGAAGTGGGATCAGTTTATGCTTCCACCCGAGGAGTATCAGGCCGAAGAGGCCCAGCAGCAATGCGATGCCGCTAAACTCCACGATGTGCGTGAGCAGAATCGAGGGCGGATTAGCGATGGCGGCCACACGATTGGTTGTGGTGCTGGTGATACCTGTCAGCACGTCTTTGCTCAGCGAAAAGAGCGCCGCACCACCAACCAGCAGAAACGTCAGCAAAGCCAGTCCCACACGTATAAACATCGCTCGCCAGCCTAGTTTCTCCAACGTAAACAGCGCGAGCAGGGCGAAGACCGATGGCACGAAAAGGAGACCGGCATATTTCGCGACCACGGCCAGAAACAATAATGGTCCAATTGCCAATGCCCACCACGGCGAGCGTGCCGAGCCTACCCGCATCGAGAGAGCCATCGCGGTGGTCAGGCAGAGCAAGCAGAGAGCATCGTACGTTGCCAGTCGTCCCAGGAAGAGGACGGGAGCCTGAAAGGCCAGGAGAATGGCCGCCCAGATCGCGTAATCGCGTCCCAGGAGCTTCCGGGTGATGTAGTAGGCGCAGACGGTAATCATCAGCATGCAAAGCAGACTGAAAGCGCGTGCCGCCTCCAGGCCACCGAGGATATCCAGTGCGCCCCCGATCACCGGATAAAAGTTCGGGTAGCCAGAAAAGTATTGCGCGTAGGGATCAAGCACGGGCGGACCGCCCAGCCAATGATGAACAATTTGTGAGCCTGCATACAGGTAGAGAGCTTCATCTTGAAAGGCGGTATTGCGTAACGTGCATAACGATATCAATGCTTGCAGACACAAAATGGCTGGAAGCGACCATTTAGATTCGGCTATTTGTGAGTAGAGATGCCGTTTCGTGATCTTTTTGGGAACAATCTTATCCGCCACCGGGAGAGTTTCTATCACAGTATCATCCTTTAATTTCCGCTACTCTGTTTTGTGGTCGAAGCATGTGACGTGTATTGTGCGTGCGTCAGGTCTGCAATGACATTTTCTAATGCATGCTTCGATGGTTGGTCGGATAACATTGACCACTGTCTATTTTCGGCGACCGTGGGATTGATATCGGGCGCTCCTTCATGGTAGATCAGAGCGTAGATATGCTGTACGTGATTGATCGCGCTGCCGACTCTGGTCAGCCAGGCGGCTTTTTGTGTGCTGCTGCCCGCGGCACTGATCTCGACAAACACTGGCTTGTCAGGATAACGGGTCGTGACGGCTTGCAGGGCTGTGGCTGGATCAACCCATTTTGTATGTGGATAACTGATCATGCTCAGCAGCACGGCGTTGATGGTGTTGGCTGGTGGCGCGTATGCCTGATCATGAGCTGGATCGGCTGGTGCCCAGACCCAGGCAACATTGTCTGCTCCGGCAGCCTTAAAGACAGCCTGTATATGCTTCCAGGCTCTGGGTGCGTCCTGGGGGATGCCTCCGTTGGCAACTGCCGATGAGATGGCCCAGTTGCGGTCGACGTGTAAGAGTACGGTCAGATAGACTGGCTTCTCATAGTTGCGGAAGCTTGTGGCCCAGCGTGTCAGCTCGGCATCGTGCAAGCCATTGGCGATCGCTGTCAGGCTGGCATTTGCAGGAGGAGCTCCACTGGCCGTTGGCGTGCCGAATTCTAATGTGATCCAGGGACGTGCATGCTGGCTTGCCAGCTGATCGGCCCATTGAACCTGAAATTGATCTCCAATATCCTGTGTCCGACCCACGATGGCAAAATGTGTATCAAGCGTTTGCTCCAGCTCGGCTGGCTTGTTCTGCAACAATTGCACTGGTAGCGATACGCCCAGCAATGGCTGCGCTGTGGCGGAAGGCGTGATGGTAAAAGGAGCGGCCTGTGAATTGTCGAGATGAAAATTGGCACTCGCGAAGATGACACAGGCGAGCAAGGCTGCCAGCGCCAGGTTCCAGAGTGGGCGTAAACTGGTCTCTCTTTCGCTCAGGCGAGCGGGATACGTCTGCTGTGTAGCCACCGCCACGCCCTGAGATTTTTTCTGGAAGCGGATATCCTGTATTCCCAGCCAGAGCACACTGGCAAGCATACAGAGCGAATAGATTACCCACATCTCACTGATAAAGCCAGAAGCTTGTTCGCGTCCATGTGAGAGCAAAGCCAGAGCAATACAGAACAGTCCAGCCAGCATAAAGAAGACGTAGACAAACAGATGGTTGTACGACTGCTGACTGCTTTTCTGCTTGGAGGTGACGCTGAAGCCGACTTTACGCTGGAGGATCACCGAGAGCAGGCTTTCGATCAGGACAGGGAAGCTTCCGAAGCCGATGATAATTCCGCGCAGTCCTGTGAGTCCGCGTCCAGTGTACCAGAGTGCGGCGATACTGACCAGCCAGTAGGGCAGGAAATGCCAGAGGAAAGCGTCCAGGGTGGAACCGTGTACCGCTGGCACTGCGGTGATGATAAAGAGCATCGGACTGATCAGGTAGATCAGGTCGCGTAAGCCACTGATATAGTGTGTACACGCCAGGAAATACTGGATACGCTGTGGCAGACTTAATCCATGCTTTTGCGGCAAAAAGATCTGACGCCAGTGCGTGCGCAGGACTCCCAGGGTCCCAATGGCCCAGCGGCGCTGTTGCTTGAGATACGAAGGCAGATCCAGTGGTCCCATGCCAGTGGCGAGGATATCGGTCAAAAAGACGCTACGCCAGAAGGAATGCAGCTCGATCGAGGCTGAGAAGTCCTCGGTCACCGAATCCTGAGGAAGCCCGCCGATCTGATCCAGGGCCTTGGCGCGGATGACTACGTTGGTGCCGCAGATGAAGGCGGAATTGAGTGCCGCTTTTCCAGGGCAGAGCAGATTATAAAACATCGATTGCTGATCGTCGGCCCAGCGTGCGACTGGATTGTCCAGATTGCTGTAATATTGACCCGTCTGGACCCATCCAACGGTGGGATCACCAAACGCTCGTGTCGTCTTCAATAAGAATTCAGGCTTGGCAATCTGATCTGCATCGAAGATGACCAATAAAGCATCGTCGGTGGCCTTCAGTTGCTGACGAGCGTGCTCGATATTGCCCGCCTTGGCACCGCCTCCAACTTTACGCGTGATGCAGGTCACGCCGAGACGTTGTGCCAGATCTTCCATCTCCTGCCAGTCTGGATTATTGGCGACATAGCCATCGTTACAAATCACGATGGTCACCTGTGCGTGTGGATAGTTTTCCAGATAGCGCTCACGTGCCTGCTGAGCTCCTCGGACACTCGGTTCGACGATGGCTGAGCCTTCGTTGACGGTGGGGATAAAAATGTAGATGGGATACTGTGAATGATCTTCCGTCAGGCGTAAGAAAGGACGCTTCCACGGCCACAAGGTATATTGGAAGCCGAGCGTGTGGATCGCTCCTAACGTCTCTGCTAGCAGGAGCGGGATCGCAATCCACCAGCCACCCCAGTTCGTCACCACGAAGCGCCAGCTGAGATAATCGATGCTGGCAATGCCTACCAGCATGCCCAGCAGCATCGACATCATACGCTGATCCGCCACATTTTTGTAGGTCAGGATGCTAAAGCCAACAAACAGAGCGCCGATCACTATCCAGGCACCCGGAAGTGTAAAGCTGATCCAGCCGATGGCGAAAATGATGACCACAATTGAGAGCGTCGTGAGTACACGGCTTTTTAGCGACTTATCTTTGACTGATCCTACTGTGGAAGGAGCCTCGACCAGCTCGGTAAACGCATCTTGCACGGGCGATGCCTGGATACGTTCAGCTACAGGGGCTGGCGGAAAGATGAAGCGGCTGACCAACAGATAGTCGAGTGCGGCTAGCAGCGCAAATACTACCACGTTAAACGATTGCCAGATACTCGGAAATGCGTTAGCAAAAAAAATCAGCAGAGCGGCACAGAGGATATTCAGCACAGCCAGCGCGCCAAACTTCCAGATCCGTCCAGCGGCAGGGACCTCGCGGAACAATCTGCCCATATGCTGGAGCGCCATCAGCCCTTGCTGCATATTGGCCTTACTCTGGCCATGTTCTCGCTGCTGAAAATGATAGGGGACTTCAACCAGATCCTCCCAGGGACAGCGGATTAAGATCTCCAGGAGAATCTTATAGCCAATCGGACGGAGCGTGACGTTGTTCAGGATTGAGCGCCTGAAGAGGAAAAAGCCGCCGAGTGGATCGGAGACACGTCCTAATTGGGTTGGGAACAAGATTTTTGCTGTCCACTTGAGTCCCACTGAGAACATTAGACGACTGACACCATCCAGGCCACCGTAGCTACCGCCCTTGATATAACGGCTCGCCAGGACAAGATCGACATCCTGCTTAATCGCCTCATCGTAGAAGACGCGTAGCTGCTCCGGCGGATGTTGCAGATCGGCGTCAATCACGGCGACATATTCTGCTTGTGCAACATGTAAACCAAGATCGACCGCCGTAGCCAATCCACCGGCCCGCTCGGGACCTTTGGGACGGTGTTCTAAGCGAATCGAGAAGAATGACGACTCAAGATGCTCGGCCGCCGTGGTAATGATCTCCGGCGTATCATCATCGCTATCATCGACAAAAATCACCTCGACCTTGACACCACTCAGCGCTTGCTTGAGTATCTTCAGGAGAGGGAGGACGTTATCGCGCTCGTTACGGGTAGGCGTGACGACGGTCAGGTCATAGAGATCTGACGTGGAGTATCTCAGACTGCCTGTGATGGGATCAGGTAAGACGGCTGTGATGCGTGGCTTGCTACCATCGCTGGCTAGCGGTGTACTCTTGTCGGAGCCGGGTTTTGGGAAGCGCAGCGTTGTTTCTAACGTATCTGATGTAGGGATGTCTCCATGCGCTTGCTTGTTCTTTTTGGATGTAGCGGGTAAGGCTGAACTTTTGACAACCTCGCGCTTTTGGGTGAGTTCGGTATCGTTATCGCTCTCGTGCGTGGTTGGATGCGCGGAAGCCGCCGCATCATGGGTGGAGGAAGCGTGGTCGTGATGCTCTTTGATATGCATGCGTGCGTAACTCGTATCAACACCCTTGATAGAATGGGATGGTGCTGATGTGGGTTTATTCATCATCTATAAGGCCCTTTGTATACAATATGAAAGAACACATGAGATATGAATATTTTCCAGGTATTAGCACAGAGCTCTATCATCATTGGCTGGCAGAAAATATTCACATGCAAATTGTTCTAAAAACGGCAACAGTTTTTTAGGTAATTAAGTTAATACATCATAGGTGCATCTCAGGATAAGATGGCAACAATGCCAGAAGGAGCCTGATCAAAGTGTGCTGGGATTGCGAAATCCAGTGGCGTCGATGCCTGAGGAGGAAAAAACAGATATATTTGGCACTGCCCGCAGGGTATGGCTGCTATGCCAGGTGAATATCAAACAAGGACCTATAATTTATCATAGTTGATTAAGTGGAGTACGATCGATGTAACACTCCATTGAAAATTATTTCTTAAGCCTTATAAACATGTTTACCATACATATTTATATATGTCAATATGTATAAGCTATTTTCCCACATTTTCCCATCGGTGTTGTTATTCTATCGCTGATTTTCAGACGAGCTTTTTATTTGAAATGCCAAAGTCATATGCTCTTACCTATCTTCTAAAAATGTGATGTGTCGCATCATTTATCGCTATGGAAGTTGCCGGTAGAATCATAACAGTGCTTATGTATCGTACAAATAATGTGCAGCAGCGCATAAATAATAGACAATATCTATAAATGATAGATGAGATAATATAAATACTTGACAAGCCATATTTGCCAACGTATACTTTTATGTATTGGTAGGCTAGCGAGATTTGGTGCTGGTTGCATCAATAGCGAGCCAGAGATGCGGTTGTTTCAACTTTTTGTGAGGCTAAAGTCGTTCTGTACATCTTTCTATGAATGCTGGTAAGAATAGCTATGCTGGAAGCAGGAGAAACATCATGCAGTTTACTATGAATCCAAACAGGCAGGTCTCGCGTCACTATTGGTGGAGTATCTTAATACGTGGAATTTTAGCTGTACTTTTTGGCTTTGCGACATTCCTCTGGCCGGGATTAACACTCTTCATATTAATCTTTTTCTTTGGGACGTACGCTCTGGTGGATGGCGTGGTGGCGGTACTTGTTTCGCTCCAGGAGCGTAAAAGTGCGCCTCAGTGGTGGATACTTCTCATCGAAGGTATCCTGGGTATTGCTTTCGGCCTGTTGACTTTCGCGTGGCCGGCGATCACCGCTCTGATCTTACTCTATCTTGTGGCCCTGTGGGCGATCTCAACTGGACTTTTCGAGATTGCTGCCGCCTTCTCACTGAGGCAATCGCATGGAGCCCTCGAATGGACTCTTGCTATTGCCGGGATTATCTCGGTCGTGTTTGGGGTGCTGTTGGTTATTCGGCCCGGGACTGGGCTCTTAAGTTTGATCTGGCTACTTGCTGTATATGCCTTTGTGTTTGGCATACTGCTAATTATTCGCGCCTTCCAATTCAGATCCTTTTCGCGAGAATATGAAGCGCATGAGCCGATTTCAGCTCGTTGACATGTCCTGGGTTAAACTGAACTCACAGGAGATTGTAGCCATATCATCTCCTGTGAGGCTAGTTGTTTGATTACTGCTCTAAGCTGTTGGGAAGGAATCCTGTCCCGATGGTTTGATATCTGTCGGCAGCAATACTACCTTGCCAGTGGCGCGACGTTCCATGATGTCATTGAGTGCCTGCGCAACCTCTTTGAGGGGATAGGTTTTGGAGATGTGTGGCTTGATCTTGCCTGAGACGAACCAGGCCAACAGTTCCTGTAGATTCTGCTGATTGCGCTGGCTTTCATACATGGCGAAGTTGCCCCAAAAGACGCCGACAATCGAGCAGCCTTTGAGCAAAGGGAGATTGAGGGGGATGCGAGGGATGTCGCCAGCGGCGAAGCCGATCACGAGATAGCGTCCGTTCCAGGCCATACTGCGCAGGGCCGGCTCGGTATAGGGACCGCCGACTGGATCGTAGACCACATCGACGCCCTTGCCGCCAGTCAGAGTCTTAAGACGTGTCCTGAGATCCTCTGTGCTGTAATTGATACACTCATCTGCACCATGCTCCTTGCAGACTGCTAGTTTCTCATCGCTCGATGCAGCCGCGATGACACGAGCTCCCATGATCTTCGCCAACTCGATGGCGGCCAATCCGACGCCACCAGCGGCGCCCAATACCAGTAGCGTCTCTCCCGCCCTGATCTGGGCACGATCCTTGAGCGCATGATATGAGGTACCGTAGGGCATGACTAATCCTGCGGCGGCGGCAAAGTCGACGCCCTCCGGGAGAGGAATCAGCATGTGGCTATCGACTGCAACCTCTTCAGCGAAGCCGCCGATATTGGTCGTGCCGATCACGCTGCTGCCTATCTGAACATGCTTGATGTTCTCGCCTACTGCCGTGACAATCCCGGCCACATCGCTGCCCGGAATGAATGGCAATGGAGGCTTGAATTGATATTTTCCCTGAATGATCAACGTATCAGGGAAATTGATACCGCTCGCTTTCACACGCACAATTACTTGATCTTTGCCCGGCATCGGAGCGTCCAGCTCCGCCAGCTCAAGCCCTTCTGGCGGACCATACGCTGTACATAAGACTGCTTTCATAGCAAATCATCTCCTTCTCAATCATTGAGGAACGGTTGTGGGATTCTATCTAGTGTACCATCCCCAGAGGATGTAGATAGAATTCTACAATAACGTCATCTCGCGGTAGATATTCTCTCTGGCCTGCACTTCCAGGATTGTATAGAGGGGCTCTGTTCTATAAATTCGTGGACGTTGCAGGAAGCTTTGTAGAACCTGTGCTCTGCCGGTCCGATAGGATGCCTCTGGCACCCAGCTATACTCCTGCCGGATCGCTTGAGCGTAGGCGTCGTAGCGCGAGGCCGGAGTGCCGAGGATTGTCAGATCAGTGTCCAGGAGGATCTGGCAATCTGGCATGTTGGCTATGGCTTGATGGGTTTTAGTGCTCAGAATCATCTGCGCGACGGCTTGAATTGTTTCAGAGGGGACTGTCAGGTCAGTTAGCATGTTTTGTGCATAGATAGCGCTCTGCTCTTCGTTATCGTTGGCGCGGGGATCGTAGACACTATCATGAAACCAGACTGCCAGCTGAATCGTTGGCAGATTGAGGATCTGGCTACGCAGCTTTTCGATCCATTGCAGCATCGCCTCAATATGCTCAAGCGTGTGATAGACCCGTTCTGGACCGCTGTAGGCTTCAACGAGTGCCATAAATGTGCCTTGAACACGCTCCTGATCATATGTAAATTGCTGGAGCAACTGTTCCCATGCATGCTGAAGTTGAGCTATCATCTTCGACTCTTCTCTCAATTGTTGGGGCTTCGCTCGGCACGGATGCCGGGAACCTTGTATCTCGAAGCGTTCTGATGGCAAAAAATGAATCACACCCAATCTGAAATGTGCAGTTGACAAATAAAAAAACGTTGAGTATCATTGCTTTTATGGATATGAAACGTTTCAATTCTGCATATGCGTTATTTTGTAGAAGATGTATCCCTCACGTATCCATTTCTGCTCGCATGATGTGAGCCATATCACCGGCAAATTTCTTATCAAGGAAGAAGGAGGTTTGTTTCTATGCACATCGGTGTTCTTGCCACCAGCATGGCGCTTCGTATCAGCAACAAATCCGTAGGTCCAGACAAGAACACATGCTGATATTTGCCTCAGCTCTCACCTCATAAAACGTTATTATCAAGCGTGTCCTTTTGCACAAAGCCGAGCAAGGAGTCGCAATCAATGAAACGTCTGTTTTTCATCGCAGTGATTTTGAATCTCTGCCTATATGGCGGAGTACTACTTACTGCTGGTGCAGTCCCTGTTGCGCATGCAGCGCCCACCGTTGCATCTGCCTCCACGCCAGGAGATGCCTATAATTATTCGCCCACTACACGAACGATTGCGCCTGGTGCCATCTATATCACCTCCGGCACCGTCAGCAATCCAACCAATCTGCTCTCTGGACAGGCTACGCGCCTGACCGGCAATGGTTCCTATGTTACGGTTGATTTCGGTAAAGAGGTCGGCGGTATCGTGACGCTCACGTTTGCAGGCTCAAGCGATGCCAGCCAGAGTGTCGGATTAGCCTTTACCGAATCGCCGCTCTACGTTGGTACCAGCAGTGATGCTTCTACCAATGATGGTAATGATGGAGCTATCTACGCTGCCGTTTCAGGTGCTGGTACGTATACGATGCCTGCCGATAAGCTACGCGGCGGCTTCCGCTACCTGACGCTTTTTCTGCACTCCTCGGGATGGGTCGATATCAGTGGAGTCTCACTCAACTTCACGGCTGAGCCAGCCATGAGTAATCCAGCGGCCTACCCCAACTATTTCTACTCGAACGACACCCTGCTCAATCAGATCTGGTATGCGGGAGCGTACACGGTCCAGCTGTCCACGATCGGCTCGACGCAGGGGCGTGTCTGGCCTGATCCGTCGGGAGGTGGTTGGGAGAACAATGCGACCGTCGGCGTGGGTACCGAGGTGCTCTCCGATGGAGCCAAGCGCGATCGTACTGTCTGGCCGGGCGACATGGGGATCTCATCGGCGACCGAGTATGTCAGTACCGATGACATGCTTGCCACGAAGAACTCATTGGCGACGCTCTATCAGGCTCAGAACACCACGACTGGCGAACTGCCCTATTCTGGACCGCAGTACAGCTTCCCCGATTCCGATACCTATCATATGTGGACACTGATTGGTACCTATAACTACTATCTCTATACGGCCGATAAAAGCTGGCTGGATGGTATCTGGGCGCAATATCAGCATGGTGTCAGTTACAGTACGGGCAAAATTGATAGCAATGGTCTACTCAATGTCACGAACACCAGTGACTGGGCACGTGGTAGCCAGGGGGGAGAGAATATTGAAGCCAACTCCATGCTCTATGAAGTGCTGACCACAGGATCTACACTGGCAAAGGCTGAAGGGAACACCTCACTGGCAAACACCTATAGCACACAGGCTGCCAACCTGAAAACGCAGATCAATGCACGTTTATGGGATGCAGCAAAGGGAGCCTACAAAGATAATCCCAGCAGCACGTTGTATCCGCAGGATGGTAATTCGCTGGCGGTCTGGTACAACGTCGTTTCTACATCGGCGCAAGCCACAAGTATCGTCAACGTCTTACACGGCAACTGGAACACTATCGGCTCGCAGTCGCCGGAGTGGAGCAACAATATCTCGCCGTTTGCCAGCTCGATGGAGTTATATGCGCGCTTCGCCGCCAGTAATGATGCCGATGCGCTCAACTTGATGAAGCGCGAGTGGGGCTATATGCTCAGCTCGAACGCAGGCACGCACAGCACTTTCTGGGAGGGTATGACCTCCACCGGAGGCTTTGCCAATGGTGGTTCGTTCTCCAGTCTATCTCATGGATGGTCTACTGGACCCACGGGCGCTTTAACACAGTATGTGCTTGGAGTTTCACCCACCAGTGCAGCCGGTGTGACCTATCAAGTTATCCCGCATGCAGCCAACTTAACGCATGTTGAGGGAACGCTCACCGTCGCCTCTGCAAAAAAGCTGCATGTGAGCTATGATCATAGTTTAAATGGAAGCTTTAACATGACGGTTGATGCTTCTACTAATAGTGGCTCAACGGGTGTTATCGCCGTCCCCACCTTCGGACAGAGTCGTGTCGTGACCATCAACGGTGCCAGTGCCTGGAACGGCACATCCTTTACGGGAGCCAGTGGTATTGCCAGTGCCGACTCTGACTCCAGCTATATCTACTTTAGAGGAGTACAGGCTGGTTCTTATACCTTCAGTTATCCGTCGACGAACACTACCGTCTCGCAACTACCGGGCATGTGGACGCAGTGTGCCGTTGAGAATGCTACCTGCTCTTTTAATGGCACGATGACGGTGGCCTATGGTGCCAATGGCAAGTTCAAGTATGCGACTGCTAGTTCCAGCATCGCCTGCACGAGCACCGCGTTTGGAGGTGATCCGATTGCCAACACTGCCAAAACTTGCTATACCGAGCCAGCCCCGCCGGCCACATCTGTCTGGTCGCAGTGTGCCGTCGAGAACGCGACCTGCTCTCTGGAAGGAACGATGACGGTGGCCTATGGTGCCAATGGCAAGTTCAATTATGCAACCTTGAGCGATAGCACGATTTGCAGCAATGCCGCCTTTGGCAACGATCCGCTTCCCAACACGGTCAAAGCCTGTTACGTGATCGCACCGCCATCGACAACGGCAACATGGGGAGTTTGTGCCGCTGAAAATGGCACCTGCACCTTCTCGGGCACCCGCGAAGTCGCCTACGGGGCTAATGGAAACTACTCCTATGGTACCTTTACCAATCAAACTCCTTGTACGAACACCGTCTTCGGCGATCCAGCCCAGAACACGGTGAAGACCTGTTATTATCAGTAGCGATACCGAGCAGTACGAGTGATCAGTCAAAGGTCATCGCGACCAAACGCTACGTCGGGGAGCGATGACCTTTGCATTTCATGCCGCTCTATGTGCTCAAGGATATAAAAATCAACAAGTTCTAAAGTACTAACGCTTTATATAGAGTAATGTATAGCTGTGCTAAAATACAGTACACAATGAAGCTATGAGCAGCTCTTTCACTATACAGGTATCACAAAAAAAATCTTCGCGCATAGACATGAAACGATCTTTGTTTTAATTTCTGAGTTATGCAATAAGAAGCCATCGGCGTGGATCCTTTTACTACAACATCGCGATGGCTGTGCTCTATATGTATGAGATCATAGCGTTTATATACATATAAATGAGTATTGAGGAGATAATCACATGAATCAGGATCCCAGATGGCAACCTATTCGGGATATTCCACATACATCTAATACAGACCAAACGCATCATACAAACCAAACGTATCATACGGGGCAAGCGTACGACCCCTCTTTTTTTGATGGACAAACACAGATGCATTGGCAAAATAATTCACCTTATGATCCGCCAATCCCATCCAACCCATATGAGTCACCCAGTCCGCTTCCCGCGCCTGTCGAGAAGGCCGCAGTAGCGCGGAAGCGCAGTCGTGGTATCCCCATTATTCTTATGCTATCGCTAGCGCTTATGCTCATCATCGTTGGCGGCGTTGCCTACATCTACGTCCGAACAGGGCAGCCTGTATCGCATGCTTCCACTAATTCGGCGCAAAGCAGCAATCAGGTAACCAGCAATCCGACGAAAAGCAGCAATCAGGTAACCAACGAATCTTTCCCATCGCTGCCGGGCATGTGGACGCTGTGCGCCGCAGAAAACACGACCTGCACTTTTAGCGGCACAATGACGGTGGCCTTTGGTGCCAATGGTCACTTCAGGTATCTGACTGCAGATACAAGTATTGATTGCAACGTCGACTCCTTCGGGGACGATCCGATCGAGGAAACGCCTAAAGTTTGCTATATCGAGCCCGTTCCATTAGCGACCCATGTCTGGTCTCAATGCGCGGCCGAGAACGCGACCTGCTCGCTTGAGGGGACGATGACGGTGGCTTTCGGAGTGGATGGTAAGTTCAACTATACGACCCTGAGTAATAGTGCTGTCTGTGGCACCTCTGTCTTTGGTGGTGATCCGGTCCCCGATACCGTCAAAGCTTGTTACGTGATTGCTCCACCCTCCACGACGGTTACCTGGAAAATCTGTGCCGCCGAGAATGGTATCTGTACCTTCTCTGGCACCCATGAAGTCGCCTACGGGACTAACGGACAATACTTTTACAGCACCTTTACCAATCAGACATCCTGCAATGACAACGCTTTTGGTGCTGCGACATCTGGCCCTGGCCAAAACTGCTATTATCAGTAGCAGGACCGATCATGCATATTATCCAGTCAAAATGTGCTTAAGAGGCCATTGGGTGCCGTAGCGGTGTTGGCCTGGTCATGGGCCTTTGAGACGGTATGCCTCCTTTCCTACTCAAAGGCCAGAAGCCGCGCGATTTTGTCGGCAGTCCCAGAGTTGGGACGCGGAGTGTGAATCAGAAGCCGAAGATGCTCCGAATCAGCTGTCTGGAACAAAAGAAACTCAAAAGCCAAATCTCCTACGAGCGGATGATGCATCGATTTTCGTCCTTCTGGAACGTTGAGCATCTCGTGACGTGCCCATAATTCCCGAAACTTCGAGCTGAAACGGGAGAGTTCTGCGATCTGTTGTGCCCACCAGGGATCTTCGATGAAATGATCGTATCCAGCACGAAATTGCGCTAGATACACTCGCGCATGCTCCTCCCACTCTTCGTTGGAAGAAGGTGACATGAATAATTTCCAGATCAAGTTTCGCTCTCGCTCGGACTTCGTTTCACAGTTGCCAAAAACAGCACAAAAAGTTTTATTCCACGCAACGGCATTTAAACGAACATCAACGACGCACGCGGGGATTGTCCCAAGCTGATCGAGAAACCGTTGAAAGGCCGGGCTGATTGTCGTTTGTGAAGCTGTCTCGATTGGAGGAGGTTGTCTGAGTGCCAGCAAAAATAAATGGGTGCGTTCGTTGGCGTCCAGTTGCAGAGCTCGCACGAGACTTTCCAAAACTTGTACCGAGACGTTGATATCCCGTCCCTGCTCAAGCCAGGTATACCACTCCAGGCTTACTCCGGCAAGCAGGGCAACTTCTCCACGTCGTAAGCCTGGGGTATGCCTTCGGGTCCCTCTGGGTAATCCCACTTGTTCTGGCGATAAGCGAGCACGGCGGCTCCGTAAGAATTCAGCTAATTCGTGACGACGATCCATCTTCAATTGGTTTATAGGCACGCAACATTCTCCGCTCAATAGTGGATATGGTTGCTAAATTCAAAAAGTGGGGAAAGGTGCAGCCCAAATAGTATATTTTACCTTCTCAATGGGGAATTCCGACTATCCTTTGTGCTGAGAAAAAGTAAAACATCCCTACGAAAATTGAACTTAGCAACAGTATCAATCGTGTGACAGAAAACTAGGAGTGCTAGTTCTAGAATAAACACCTATCTCGTTAAAACATGCCCCTCATTATACACTACAGATAGGTGAGGTGAGTGGTCCATCGAAGGGATATGTGACCAGAGAAAGGGGCACCTTCGGTGATACAAAAGAATTAACAAGAGAAACAGGAGGTAGGATATGTCAAACATTGCAGGAAAAGTTGTTGGTATTACGGGTGCAAGCAGCGGAATTGGCGAGGCGACTGCGCTTCTGCTCGCTGAGCACGGCGTGAAAGTCGTCCTTGGGGCGCGCCGATCAGATCGCCTTGAGGCTCTGGCAACCCGCATCACGGATGCTGGTGGTGAAGCTGCCTATGCACGCACTGATGTGAGACGGCGCGACAATCTCTCCAATCTCGTCCGATTGGCATGCGAGCGGTACGGCAAGCTTGATGTTCTCGTCAACAATGCCGGCGTTGGACCGATTTCCCCCCTTGACGAACTGCGTGTCGATGATTGGGATGAGATGATCGATGTTAACCTCAAAGGCGTTCTGTATGGCATCGCGGCAGCGTTGCCGGTTTTCCGTCAGCAGGGTTTCGGGCATTTCGTCAATATCGCTTCTACATCAGGACATAAGACGGTATCAAACCAGTCGGTCTATTCCGGCACAAAGTTCGCCGTGCGCGCCATCTCCGAGGGGTTGCGTCAGGAAGCTGGCGCTAAGTTGCGCGTCACCATCGTTTCTCCAGGTGCCACAGAGTCGAACTTCGCAGATACCGTGCAAAGTGCGGTGGTCAGAGCTCAAATCGCTACCTACGCTGCGTTCGCAATGCCGCCAGATGCGATTGCCCGCGCTATTGTGTTTGCAATTGAGCAGCCAGCCGATATTGATGTGAACGAGATTGTTATCCGCCCCACTGCGCAGGGGTAACTAGCTCCTCGCAACGGGCGTGTGATGACTGCGCTGGTGGGTGTTCACGCTGCCGCCCAGGCGGCAGTGATCTCATCAGTGGATCGTCAGTGTGCGATCCTCGTTATCAACCGGACCAGGGCACGGGGGCCAAGGGTGTCTCCAATCGGACAAGCGGGCTTCTCCGATTGGAGAGCGTACACCTCTTTTCCTGGAGGTTCCCCAATGCTTTCTCTCTTCTGCCTGTTTTGCTCTCCATCTTGCTGTCCAACAAGTAGTCTTTGGTGATCTTTATAGCTCGACGAGCTGCTCGGCGATGGTCCAGAGCTGTTCGGCATGATCGGCGTCCAGAACGTAAGGCAGATAGCCAGCGAGGGCTGAAATCTCGGGATTATATGGAGCCGCTTGCTGGCAGCCTTCCAGATAGAGGCCACCGATCCCTTGCAGCTCTGGTGCGATGCTGGCCCAGACGCTCGTAGCCGCTCCTTGATCGGGTGTGCCGAAGTTTGGATTGAGATTCCCTTCCGCGTCATAGTATCCACGTGCGCGCATATCCTCATAGGATAAATGTTGCTGGAGGTCGGTACGTACCCCGCCGGGATTGACCGCATTGGCCGTGATGCCTTGCTCGCTCATATGCCGGGTCAGAGCGACCGCCAGCAGAGCGTCGGCTGTCTTAGATTGGCCGTAGGCTTCCCATTTATCGTACGGACGGTGTCGATACTGAATATCGTCGAAGTGGACATCTGACATGCGGTGGGCGCTCGATGTCAGTGAGACAATCCTGGCGGGCGCGGCTTTGGATAAGGCTGGCTGTAGCAGCCGGGCCAGAAGAAAATGTCCCAGAAAGTTGGTTGCAAACTGCTGCTCAAACCCATCTACCGTATAGCCCTGAGGCGTTGCCATGATACCAGCGTTGTTAATAAGTACATCCAGCTTATCCCAACGATCAGAGAAGAGAGCGGCTGCCTGGCGCACGGAGGCCAGCGAGCCAAGATCAAGTGGGAGAAAATGAACGCGGCTGTCAGGATATGTTTCCTGGAGCGTCTCTACTGCCTGTGCTCCTTTCATCTGGTCACGAGCCGCAACAATCACATCGGCATGGGCTGAAAGCAAAGCCTGAGCGGTCGCGTATCCGATGCCCGCGCTTGCTCCGGTAATCAAGATCGTTTTCCCGCTCAAATCATGACCGGCGACGACTTCACTGGCGGTAGAGCGAGCTCCAAATGCTGATTGAGGCACAAAATGATCCTTTCATTGCTATGAGAGAAGATACGTAGGTTTCTCTTACGAGCAGTGTATACCTTTGAGTGCGCTCTCAGTCAAGGGGATTGCGGTATTGTACTTTTAATCTTCTTTTAGCTGGCTGAAGAAGCCAGGAGATAACCAAACAAAGATGGCAGGCTGATTCTCTTATCTTTGGAGCGAAGATGAGGAAATGGCGTACTTCTTGCAAGAAAAGCTCATTGGTGATCTCTAGTTATAATGTTAAGAGTACCGTATTTTTGTGTATACCACTCTCTTATGCCATCTGCATATAATGCTTCTTGCTCTTCAAACTTTTCAAAGGACAGAGGCGGAAAACGATCGTTTGTCAAAATAGAGAGAGTTTCTACTGCATAGAAAAAAGGATGCCAGGGAGAAAAAAATGTGGCTTTTTCTGTAGGAGGGGCGGCAAGATTATACAGAAGGTAAGAGACGAGTTCGGGAATGATCGCAGTACTTTGGAAGATACGAAAAAGAATAAAATAAATCAGACGAGTCTCTCCAGTCATTATTTCTTTTGTTTCAAAATAACGAGCGAATAGTAGTGGTGTGCTCGTGCTTTGATACTTGGAAAGATTTTGAACGGGTGCTGCATCTAAAATAATTGTAGCAACCAGAAAATGATCACTTGCAATATACGTTGGTTGGATAAAATCTGGGTCTTCAAGAGCGTTTATCAGTTTTGTGAGATCAGCTGGCTGCATATTCATCTCCGTGTTTTTAACTGTTGCTTGGAATGAACCTAGTCAATTCGTTGAATAAGTCGACCCTTTTCTCGGTTTGTACGATAGATTGTCCATTCTTTTCCATAACCATCTGGTACAGCGGAAACTAGATGCTCCCATCTTCCGAGTTGCCCCCATTTACTTTCAATATATATCTCTCTTCCTTCTACACGACGAACAACACCCGTATGCGTTATATGTTCATGACTCATTGAAGATTGTGTTTTATAGACAATGACATCTCCAGCAGCGGGTTTTTTTGCCCAATGATAAGCTGATGCGATTGGCCTAAAATCGTGGTCTTTTAGGATAGTCTGGACATCCTGAGAAGTTAGCCATCCTCCTTTTCCATTTGTAAATGTATAGCTATGGCAATTATAATCTGGATGAGGATCGGATTTTTCCGTTATTTTATCTTTAAAAATATCCTTCCATCTCTTCTTTTCTTTTACAGGATCTGCATATCTATCCCCTTTATTGCCCGCATCTCTCTGTTCTTTAGTTAGCCATGTCACATCCCAGGTTCTTCCTAGAATAAGTGTCCCTTTATCCGTGCGATGCACATAAGGTAGAAACTGTATTGGCTCTGTCTGTGCTTGTTTGGTCTCATGGCTTTCTTTGCTCTCATCTGATTGCTTTCTTCTGCTCTCCAAAAGTTGTCTTAGTGAGCGAGAACGTGTATCCTGTCTGTCTACAGAGCGAGAACGTGTATCCTGTCTGTCTACAGAGCGAGAACGCGTATCCTGTCTGTCTACAGAGCGAGAACGCGTATCCTGTCTGTCAGCCGCAGTAGGAAGAGCGTCGATAAATTGATCGGGGCTAGGGTAACTCTGGGCAGGAGCGGCACCGGGGGGCAATCCCTCAGAACTTCGAGTTAATCTTTCTTCAGGCAGTCTAAGATTCTCCAGGAGAGGCTTTTGAGGTCCAGAACTCCTACCACGGCTGTCACCTAAGCTGAAACTAGTATCTGGTTCCTCCGTCGTAAGGTATTTGAGAAAATGATCATGGATGGTAGGACGAGCGGCACCAGGTGGCAATCCTTCAGAAGTAAGAGTGAACTCTTTCTTGGGCATTTTATACTCTACTACATTCGCAGTAGCTTCTCTTTGCTCTTTTTCTGATTGCATTCGTAGCGCGTCAAAGCTCTTGAGTGGCAAATTTTTAGTTATCGGCCTTTTTCTTATATCATTTATGTTTTTCCGATAGCCATCATTACCAGCGTTATTATTTTTAATAGCCATAGATCTGTCCCCTTCCTGACGTTCAGTTGGGATTTTGCATCAGGAAAACAATCTTTATAATCTGATAATCAGTTAAGAAAAGTGATGTTTGGTGCTCTGATCTTTTCATTTTTGTTGTTCTTGATGAAATAAGAATACAATAACTTTAACTTAAAATACAAGTATTAAAATGCGAATTTGTGACTTCTAGTATGAATCTTTAGTTGAACTCTTCCTCTTCAATTTAATATGCTATATTTCCTTTTATTTTAGTTGCATACTATGTGTCTGGAGGTATGTTGAGCAGCATTTTTCTGACAAATAGGCACAAAATATCATAGAATGTTTGAGTATATATGTTCTTGGTATCCTGGGGATGCCATTATGTGCGCTGGTGATAAGAAGGATATTCTCGATGCAGACAAAGACAGATATTAGAGATCGTGACGATATAGCCTTTTTGATTCGCTCATTCTACACGCACGCGATGCAGGATGAGTTAATTGGACCCTTTTTTACGCAGGTGGCGGAACTCAATCTTGAGGAGCACCTGCCGATCATGGAGGATTTCTGGGAAAACCTTTTATTTCATACAGGAGCCTATCATGGTGGTATGATGTATAAGCATATTCAACTCAATAACAAGAAGAATATCGAAGAGGAGCATTTTGGACGCTGGCTGGCTCTCTTTGCGGCCGAAGTGGATAAGCATTTTGAGGGTCCTGTGGCGGAAGAGGCCAAGCAGCGGGCGCGAGCTATTGCTCCCACCATGAACATGAGGTTCAATCATACGCTGCTGCCGATGACGTGGCTCTAGGGCGAGTCGATAAGCACAGCGAGGCGGCATTGTCGCGAATTTTTTCTTGAGCATATCAGAGGTTACTTGTACAGAGTTGTCCAAATGAAAGGATATACCAATGAAAGATTTCCAGAAGAAGGTTGCGGTTGTTACGGGAGGTGCCAGCGGCATCGGACGCGCTCTGGCTGAGAAGTGTGTGCAGGAGGGGATGATTGTTGTGCTGGCTGATGTGGAAGAGCAAGCGTTACGTCAGGCGGCTGACGATCTGCGTGAGCTGGGTGGTGAGATACGTCCAGTGCAGACCGATGTCTCCAGCGCGTCATCGGTCGAGGCGTTGGCTCAAGATGTATTTGAGAAGTACGGAGCTGTCCATCTGCTCTTCAACAATGCGGGCGTGGGGGCCGGATCGACGGTCTGGGAGAGTAGCCTGGAAGATTGGCAATGGGTCTTAGGTGTGAACTTGTGGGGAGTTATTCACGGTGTCCATTATTTTGTCCCCCGCATGCTGGCGCAAAATGAGCCCTGTCACATCGTCAACACCGCCTCGTCAGCCGGACTGGTTGCTAGCACGGGCCTTGGGGTCTATAAAGTTAGCAAGCATGGTGTGGTGACACTTTCTGAGACGCTGGCACTGGAGTTGGCGGAGCGCACTGCCGATATCAAAGTATCGGTGCTCTGTCCCGAATGGGTCGACACGCGCATCGCGGAGGCGGAGCGCAACCGCCCGGCTTCCTTGCAGAATGACTCATCCACGGGTCCTGGCTTGCAAGCTCTGGCACAAGTCTTAAAAGCTGGCCTGAAGCCAGCTCAGGTGGCCGAGGCCGTCTTTGAAGCGATCCGTAATGAGAAGTTTTACATTATCACGCATCCGACAACCCGCGTGGCCGTCCAAATGCGCATGGAGGATATCATCAACGATCGCTCCCCAAGAGACATCTTACGCAGATAAGTACACTTATGTGTAAAATACCGCAAATGTAGCACAGGGGTTTTACGCCCCTGTGAGGACCCATAGCGTCAAAGATCACCCATGGATCATATTGCCAGGGAGGTGCTGGGAGCCGAAAATGTTGCATGAGTGGCATGGGCAGCTCGGTTTTACGCCCCTGTGAGGACCCATAGCGTCAAAGATCACCCATGGATCATATTGCCAGGGAGGCGCTGGGAGCCAAAAATGTTGCATGAGTGGCATGGGCAGCTCGGTTTTACGCCCCTGTGAGGATCCATAGCGTCAAAGATCACCCATGGATCATATTGCCAGGGAGGCGCTGGGAGCCGAAAATGTTGCATGAGTGGCATGGGCAGCTCACAGGGGCGTAAAACCCCTGTGCTACATTTGTAATTATAAGCAGCAAAAATTATATATATCTACATGAAGCACCACAGGTGATCGGAGGTGCCATTGTCTGCAAATTGAGTGGCCAGGGCGCTATCGGCGGTGGACGCGTTGCTGACGGCCAGCACCTTGCCACTGTTCAGATTCTGGATGCGGAAGTAGTTGCCACTGTCATAGCGCAGGCGCCAGAGATGATCACTGGTGCCGTTGTCGGAGAACTGGACGATTTGAGCGCTGTCGGCGGTCGACATATTGGAGACGCCAAGCACTTTGCCGCTATTCTGATTCTGAATCCGGAAGTACCCATTGGCATCGGCGACGAACTCCCAGAGATGGTCGGCGGTGCCGTTATCGGAGAATTGGACGACTTGAGCGCTATCGGCGGTCGACATGTTGGAGACACCAAGTACCTTGCCACTATTCTTGTTCTGGATGCGCACATATCCATTTGGGAAGAAGCGCCAGAGATGATCGCTGGTGCCGTTGTCGGAGAACTGGACGACTTGAGCGCTATCGGCGGTCGACATGTTAGAGACACCAAGCATCTTGCCACTATTCAGGTTCTGAATGCGTACATATCCGTCGCCGTTATCGATTAATCTCCAGAGATGGTCGCTGGTGCCGTTATCGGAGAACTGGACGACTTGAGCGCTGTCGGCGGTCGACATGCCGTCGACGCCAAGGACTTTGCCGCTGTTCGCGTTCTGAATCCGGAAGTAACCGTTTCCATTATCGATCAGGCTCCAGAGATGGTCGGCGGTACCGTTGTCGGAGAACTGGACCACGTGGGCGCTATCGGCGAGCGACATGCCGTCTACTCCGAGGACTTTTCCGCTATTCTGATTCTGGATACGGAAGGATGTTCCTATTTTAATCCATGCATGCGCTCCTGCTCCGGTGCCGATGGTGGGAATGGAGGTGATACGTAGCCGTGCCGCTCCCATTGGGATCAGCGTTACCGTCTGCGCGGACGCACTGGAGAGCGTTGGACTGTCTTGCAAGGGCGTGATGACGTTTTGATTGTCCGCCTGCCAGTTCGTAATCTGCTGAGCCTGTACCTGCATCGTGATAGGTACCGTCTGCTGCGTAAACGGATTTGCGGCCAGCGCGGCTGCGCTTTTGGTGACGGTAAACGATTGTGCTGGATTGCTGGCGTTGAGGACAAGTCCATAGTTCCAGGGCGTGGTGGGATAGACTTGATACTCGGGCCACTGATCCGTACTGTTATTGAAGCGACTGAAGTTCTCGCCAATTTGTAGCGAGAAGGTTAGCGGACCATAGTTGACCGAGACCGCATTGTGATTATTAGTCCAGGTCTGCACGGTCGTCTGCATCGGCAATTGGAGCGTGACCGTATCGCCGTTGGCCCACGTACGATTGATCGTGACATATGTCGGACCTGCTTTGGCGGCGATGCTTTGTCCATTGACTTTCAAGATCGGACTTGAGCACCAGCCGGGGATGCGCAGATAGAGTGGGAAGGTCTGTGCGGTCGGCGTGCTGAGCTTCAGATTGATCGTGTCGGAGAAGGGATAGTCTGTTGTCTCGACAAATGTCACGCTGGCGCCAGTGCCGACTTTGGCCGTCACAGTGCTGGCCGCATAGAGCGAAGCGCAGAGACCATTATCGGGCGTTGCCAGCCAGAGTTCCTCTGTAAAGAAGGGCCATCCCTGTCCATAGTTATGCGGGCAGCAGCGATACTGATCGATGCCGAGCATATAAGCTTGCATCGCAAAGGGATTATCGAACTGCGCTGCACTTTTGGGCACGTTATCCAACTGGATGCTGTTGGCGCTGGTGATATAGTGGGTGGCTTTCTGCTGAGGATCAAGTGCTGCTGGCAGTGAGTTAAAGGCCAGATTTTCAGTGCGGTCGGCCCAGACTGGATCTCCCGTGATACGTGTGAGCATCTCATGGCTCTGCATGAACTCGACAATCCCGCAGGTCTCAAATCCCTGGCGTGGATCGCTGAAGCCTGGTCGAGCATTCTCATCGCCAGCGAAGCCGCCGCCAGGAAATTGTCCGTACGTGTTCATGATTGTCGTATAGTCACTGTACGTTGCCGACGTATACTGAGAACCGCCAGCCAGCATCCCATACTCGGCGGGCTCGCGGAATCCCTGAGCCAGATTGACATTGTGTAGCGTGGGCAGGTTATTCATATAGTTGGATGAGTATTGATGGATTTTCCTGACCAGATCAAGGAGCCATGAAGCTCCTGTGCGGTTGTAGAGCCAGTAGATGCTATCGATATTGTCGGCCCAACGATATTCACCCCAGCCCTGTGAAAATACTGAGGTTGCCTGCGCATTCTGAAATTGGAAGTAGCTGGTCAGGAAGGGGACGATGCGTGCATCATTGGTGTATTCCTGAAACGAGCGCAGCGCCTGGAGGATCGGCATATGAGGCCAGAAATCTGGACCTCCATTGAGAGATGTGCGCAGCGAGCTTGGACCGAAAAAGCCATCCGCCTGTTGCGTTGCCAGGATACCATTGATCCATTGTTTGGTGGTGGCGAGCGCAGTTGCATCGCCAGTCACGTAGGCCAGGTCGCCATAGCCGCGCAGCCAGTAAGGCACCTCTTCCCAGCCAGTAAGGCTGGGCGTGATCCAGCCGGTATTATTATATTGCAGGAAGTGAGACACCTGTGTCATCTGTCCGTTGAGGCCATTGAGTTGAAGTTGGAGTTGATTGGCCAGCCAGCCTTGCGCCTTGACGCTTCCCGGGGGCAAGCGATAAAAGGAGGCAGGCTGTAAGGGCGCTAGGTTGGGACTATAGAAGCCTCCAGAGGCTGCATGGACAACACGGCTAAACGTGATTTCGTGACCAATCAAGGCTAATCCTCCGGCGGTGAGGAGGCTTCTCTTGAGAAACTCGCGGCGTTCCATCGGCATAATCTTTTTCCTCCATGATCAATCCTGGTACTGACATGGAGAGAGCGTCCACAGGTCGGGTATAGAGAAGTATACTCGCATCGTTAAGAACCTCCATGTCCTCTACGCAATGCCCCTCATGGACACTGCTTTCACGACTCTCTATGGCTACTATTTTCTTGTGACGACCCGGTTTGCTTTTTAAAAGCACAAATTAAATAAGGTAAAGACGAATAGAACGGCTGTAATAGCGCTAAAAGAAGATCGGTAGCAGAAATCTGACTACTTTTAATCGTACTATTGCTAATCAATTAATACTAGCATATGCTAAGCGGATAGTATTGTCAATAGATGGAGGTAAGTTAATAGGTCGATGCTTTTTTTACAAAAAATACTTGACTTTTTTCTTCAGTCTCATTTATACTACTCTTAATTGATTAGGGATTATGTAATTCAAAACCAATGTAAGCTCTCTTCAATGCTTCTTCTATCGCTCCCTGGTGTTTAAATCCTGTTACCTGGCATGATGCCAGCGACAGAAGGTCAAAAGTACCGGTTTAATTCGTGAAAAAACGAATCAAATTGTAGTTTTTACTATTTATGGGGGGCAGGCCATTTGCTCTCTATAAGCGTGCGTATGCAATGATGCAAAGGAGTTTCTTGTCATGGATGAGCAGAAAAGCTTAGCGAACTTTCCAATGATGGGGAGTGTGAGTCGCCGTAACTTTCTGAAGATGGGAGCCGCCCTTGGTCTCTCAGCGGCCGCCTTAGATAGTATGTTCTTCTCCCCGCAAGCCGTCCATGCGGCGACCCCTGGTCTTGCGGGTTATTGGCCCCTGGATAATGGGAGCGGCACGAGCGCGACGGATACCTCCGGTGGAAATCATAATGGAGTGTTAAACGGCGGCCCTGCCTGGACAACCGGCAAGAGCGGCACTGCACTCAGTTTCAATGGAAGCAGTACCACCGTTGACATCAACTACAGTGTCGTCAACACGAGTAACAGCTTCTCGGTTGCCGCCTGGGTTCAATTAGCCTCTTTAAGTAACTGGGCTACGATCGTGAGTCAGGATGGCTCCAATGTGAGTGGCTTCTATCTGCAATACACCAGCCCATCGGCTGGTACCGATGCCAGTAAGTTTGCTTTTAGCCTGATCAACGCGGATGCGACGACAGGTACGACCGTGCGGGCCACCTCAACATTTACGCCGCTCGCCAACACCTGGTATCATGTTGTTGGCGTATATGATGCCGCAAATCATCAGAGCCATCTGTACGTCAATGGAGCATTGCAGAGCACTCAGACGGTCGCTTCGAACTGGAATGCGACTGGCGAGACGGTGATTGGGCGTGCCAAATTTGGTGGCAATGTGGACTACTGGCCGGGCTTAATCGACGATGTGCAGGTCTCCAATCAGGCACTTGCCGCCTCAGACGTTCTGACGCTGTATAAGACCGCACCAGCTCTATCTCCTGTGCGACCGCCATCGATCCCTTTGATTGTCCGCAACCCGTATGTCAGCACCTGGCACAATTCAAGCACCGCCCCCGGGACCTGGTCGAGCTTCTGGAACGGAAATGTGAAGGCGATAACCGGCATCGTACGCGTGGATGGCACCTCGTATGTTTTCTTTGGTGCGCCCGGCGGTATTGGGACAGTTCAGAATGCGACGCAGATCCAACTGGAAGTCACGGCGACGCAATCGCGCTTCGTCTTTCAAGCGGGAGCCGTGAATCTCTACGTCAACTTTGTCTCACCGATTGAAGCCACCAATCTCCAACTCTTATCGGTCCCCTTTGGCTATATCTACGTCCAGGCGCATAGCACCGACGGCGCCGCGCATACCGTCAGTGTCTATATGGATATCTCGGGTGAATGGGCGCATGGAACCAACACGACGCCTATCAACTGGGCTTATCAGACCATCAACACGGGCACACAAAACGTCAACGCCTTCTCTGTGACGCCCAACGCGCCCACCGTCCTGGCGGAGACCAATGATTATCCATCCTGGGGTTCAGCCATCTGGGCGACGAACGGTCCCGGCTTTACCTATCAGAGTGGTGCAGATACGGTGGTACGCTCGCAGGCGGTCTCGTCGGGAAGCCTCAGCAACACCATGGATACCAACATGCCACGAGCCATCAATAACTCCTGGCCCGTCTTTGGTTTCAACTTTAACCTGGGCTCCCTGGGTGGCACGCCGAACGCGCCACTAGTATTTGTGCTTGGACATGTGCGTCAACCAGCCGTCAGTTATCAGGGAGGTCAGATCGCGCCACTGTGGCAATCCTACTGGTCCAGCTGGTCGGCGATGCTTGGAGCGGCCTATAACGATGCGACTGCTCTGACGCTTCTCAGTCGGGCGAACACGCTCGATGCCTCGATTGCTCAGGCCGCTGTCTCTGCAGGCGGTGCTCATTATGCTGCTCTCTGTGCGCTGGCGGCTCGCCAAGCCTTTGGAGGCGTCGAGCTCGTCAACACCTCGAGTGCCCCCTGGCTCTTCCTCAAAGAGATCAGTAGTGACGGCAACATCTCAACGGTCGACGTGATTTATCCGATGTTCCCCATCCTCTACTACCTGAATCCGAATCTGCTGAACCTGATTATGGCACCCATTCTCCACTACGTCGAAAGTGGACTCTGGCCTCAGAAATACTGTGTCCATGATATTGGTTCATCATATCCGAACGCCAACGGACATAACGATGGCGGTGGCGAAAACATGCAGGTTGAGGAGACAGCTAACATGTTAGTCATCGCCGCAGCGTACATCACGCAGTTGAGCGCCGGTGATGCCTCCACGTATAGCAACGCCCACTACACTATTTTCAAGCAATGGGCCGACTATCTGAACGCTCCCAACGGAGGGAATCCCAGCCGAGCCAACGCGCTTGATCCGCTGTTACAGAACCAGACCGACGATTTTACTGGCCTGATTGCTCACAGTACTAATCTGGCCCTCAAAGGCATTTTGGGAATTGGAGCCATGGGTTTGATCGCCAAAGCTGCCGGGAAGACATCGGATCAGACCTTCTACGCTGGTGTTGCGTCAAATCTGATCACCCAATGGGCCTCGCTTGGTCAGGACGCCTCGCAGGCGCATCTCGACATCGCCTATACGGAATCGGATACGGACTCTGGCACGGGAGCCGGTACCTATAGCCTCAAGTATAACGCCTTCCCCGATCGTACTCTGGGACTCAATCTGGTGCCTGCCTCTGTCTTGCAGGAGGAGGCAGCCTGGTATCTCCAGAAGAAGAACACCTATGGCGTGCCGCTTGACACGCGTCATACGTATACCAAGGCCGACTGGGAGATCTGGACGGCTGCCTCGACCGACAACGCGCAGCTGCGTCAGTTCTTTATCGACGCTGTCTACACCTTTGCCAATACATCGGCGCAGCGTATACCTTTCACCGATTGGTATGACACCATTTCCGATGCACAGAGTGGCTTTCAGGCTCGCCCGGTAATCGGTGGCCTCTTCGCCATCCTGGCGCGTATCAAGAGCGGCCACTAGTAGCGTCGCACGCTCGCGTGCGATGTCCCACTCGACGTACGAGACGGCAAGATCTCGGCGAGCCACGCTGGGGTGCCTGATCGTACGTCAAGTGGGACATCGTGCCCGAGGGCACGACGCTACTTTGTGTTGCCGTTTGCTTTTGGCTGGACATAATTGACGTTGAGCACAATTGGCTGTGGATAATTGCCAAATTGCTCGCCGAAGATGTTGAGCCCTCCCACATTTAAGGCATCGGGTTTAATGCCCAGGCGTACATCAATAAAAGGCTTCTTGCTAATGTGCAGGTCGTCGATACTCACGGAGCTGATCAGTTTGCCATCGATATAGCTGCTATCCTCGGTGACCGACCAGATCTTGAGCATCCCATACTGGCTATCTTTCGAGCCCCACCATTGTGGAGTAAGCAGACCGCGCTTCCCTCCGAAGTCGGCTGGACTGGTCCAGCTGCCGATCTCCACATCGTTGATCCACAGCGTGATATCGGAGGGCCAGTTCAGATGATGGAGCGGGGCTTCCGAGCAGATCTCGGCGCTGAGATCGAGTTGCAGGGCGTTGGCGCCGATGGGGAGATGATTGGGAAAGCGATAGGTAACGTATCCTCTGCCAAACCAGAGCAACTGGGCGTGGACGTGATCTGGCTCATAGAAGCTGGCGGGATGATCTAACAATCCAATCAAGCTGGTTGAACTGGCCAGCCCGCAGGTTGGATAGACCTCGAAGTCATAAAATTGTCCGACGGGCATCGTGATACTGAAGGAATCGCTGGTATTCTTTTCAGTGTGTTCTATGCGAATATGTATATCATCGTAAGTACGAGCACAGAGCTTCTGCAAGCCATGCGTGGCTGGTATGACCTTGGTGCGTATCAGATCGGCTTTTTCGAGGATCTGGATATGGGTCGTCGCGGAAGAGGGGGCGATCTGCAATGCTTCCGCAATCTCATTGACATTGATTGTGCGATCGCCTAAATAAGCCAGGATTGCCAGTCGGGTATCAGAGCCAAGCGCTTTTAATAATCTGAGCGATGTCGTATTATCATTTGTAAGATCTAAAAACAACACTTTTCCTTGCATCATAGCACCGCTCTGTATTCAATGAGAGATTCCATCAATATACATACCATCTTCTATTCCATCTCCCTTTAATTCGCTATATGGCTAATTGTTACGGATTAGTATAAAGTATAGTCATTGTGATGTCAATGGCTGAGATCTGCTCTCGCTGGTTGCAAACATCACTTCCTTAATTATATACGTTAAAGCGTATCTTCGTGATCAAAATAGAGAGCTTTTAGACGACTTTATGCTTGTAAAACGCATTTACCAGAGAAACTTGTTACTTTCAGGCTAAAGGTACTTATGAATTCTTCTGGAATTGGCATCAAACCGGACCGGTACAGGTAATTAATTTAGATATGTACCGGTCTTGACAATCAAGTTTTTTGAGTTTACACTGTACTTATTCAATTAGGATAAAATCGAACTGAACTTGATTTATACGATGTATTGACTTATTGCTGGACTCTTTTGTTTATTCATCCGAATCAAGTTCCTAGGAGCGTTTTGCCATTTTTGCTGGAGTAGTAAAAGCGCTGCATTGTCGCAGCGTTTGGCCGTATCTACGCGTATATTTTCCGTACTGTGTCTGAAGGAGGACATTCTGCTATGAGGCGTAATAAATCTCTCTATTTTAGCTTTACATTCATGCTTGGCGTTTTGCTGGGTGGTGTTTTTCTGGCTGGCTGCGGTGGAAGTTCTAGCACAACGGGAGGCGGCGGTTCCACGAGTGTGACGAGCTGTGGCAATCCTCCCACGCTGACGAAAAGCACTGGACTCAAAATCGGCTTCTCACAAAATATCAGCAACAGCCCCTGGCGTCTGGCTGAAAACAAGAGTATGAGTGATGGAGCAAAGGCCGCTGGCGATACCTATGTGACGACCGATGCTGGTGGTCAGGATGCTAAACAAGTCTCTGATATTCAATCCCTCATCTCCCAGAAAGTGAATGTCCTTATCATAGCTCCTCTCACCGAATCGGGTGAAGTCTCTGCCATCATGGCGGCGAAAAAAGCCTGTATCCCCGTCTTCCTGGTTGACCGCGATGCCGATCATACGCTGGCCAAGCCTGGTCAGGATTATGTGACCTTTGTTGGTTCTGATTTTGTCAAACAGGCGCAGCTTGTGGCTGATGCCATGATCAAAGCGACCAACGGTAAAGCCAAGATCATCGAGCTGGAAGGTACCTCGGGTGCTACTCCTGCCATCCTGCGCAAACAGGGCTTCGACAACGAAATCAAGAGCCATCCTGGTATGCAGATTGTTGCCTCTCAGGATGCCAACTTCGATCGTGATACTGCTCGTCAGAAGATGCAGACGCTGCTTCAGGCCCATCCAGATGTCACCGCTGTCTACTGTGCCAACGACGAAGAGGCTCAGGGTGCGATTGCTGCCGTGAAGGCGGCCGGTAAGGTTCCCGGTAAAGACGTGCTTGTCGGCTCCATTGATGGTGAGACCGCTGGACTTCAGTCGATCATCGCCGGACAGCAACTGGTCTCGGTCACATCTAATCCCCGCCTTGGAGCACTCACCTATCAAGCGATTAAAGACTACGCTAGCGGCAAGAAAGTGGCTGGCTGGGTCGTGATGCAGGATCAGGTGTATACGAAGGATAATGCGCAGGCAAACCTGGTGAATGGTTTCTAAAAGACGCCCTTCGCGCTGCGAAGCCTGGTCTACAGTGATCAGAAGTGCTGAAAAGTGCTTCTGATCGCTTAGTTATGTAGAAAGGGGTTCTGGATGTCTCAAAAATCTCCCTTGCTCCAGATCGAGCATGTACAAAAAAGCTTTCCCGGCGTCCAGGCGCTGATCGACGCGAATCTCACCATTCAGTCGGACGAGGTTCATGCCCTGGTCGGACAAAATGGAGCGGGCAAATCCACGCTGATCAAGATTCTCACCGGTGCCTATCATCGTGATAGCGGAAATATTCTCTTTGCGGGCAACTCAATCGACTTTAAATCTCCACAGCAGGCGCAGCGGAACGGCATCAGCACGATCTATCAGGAAATCAATCTGATCCCATTTCGCTCGGTGGCCGAAAATATCTTCCTGGCGCGTGAGCCGCGCCGCTTTGGCTTTATCGACTGGCCCAGGATGCACGCTGAGAGTAGTAAGCTGCTTGAACGTATCTCCATCTCCATCGATGTGCGCAAGCCCTTGATGACGTATAATATCGCTATTCAGCAGATGGTGGCGATCGCTCGGGCCATCTCCTTCGAGAGTAAGCTGGTCGTGATGGATGAGCCTACCTCATCGCTGAATGAGCAAGAGGTTCAGGTACTCTTCTCAATTATTCGCCAGTTGAAAACCGATGGGGTCTCGGTCATGTTCGTCGGACATCGCCTCGACGAGCTGTTTGAGATCTGCGATCGCGTGACGATTATGCGCGATGGCCGCACGGTTGGCGAGAATGCGATGGATAAAATCACACGTGTGGAACTGGTGGCGACGATGCTTGGTAAGGAGCTGGGTGAAGTGCAGCGTGGTGGCGAGACGAACTTCGATGCAAGCAAGCATAGCACGGAGGAGAAAACGTTAGTTGAGGCGCACGATCTGCGTTATGGCCACAAGCTGCGCGGCGCCAGCCTGACATTACAGGCTGGCGAGATCGTTGGTCTGGCGGGCCTGCTTGGATCTGGCCGCAGCGAGCTGGCTCGCGCACTCTTTGGCGCTGAGAAGCTGGAAGGTGGTACGGTGGCCGTGGCCGATAAACCGACGCATTTTAGCTCGCCACGCGACGCCATCCGTGCGCAGATCGGTTTCTGCTCAGAAGATCGCAAGGCGGAAGGCATCATCCCCTATCTCTCCGTACGCGATAATCTCACGCTGGCGGCGCTTCCACTCTTCTCGCGCTACGGTGTTGTTTCGCATAAGAAACAGCGTCAGATCGTCGATCAATTTATCCGCCGGCTGGGCATCAAGACATCGGGACCGGAGCAGAAAATCCGCGAGCTCTCGGGTGGGAATCAGCAGAAAGTGCTGCTGGCGCGCTGGCTCTGCCTGAATCCCCAGGTCTTGATCCTGGACGAGCCTACGCGCGGCATCGATGTAGGCGCACGTGCTGAAATCCAGGTCATCATTGATGAACTCGCAGAAAATGGCGTTGGCGTCCTGATGATTTCGTCCGATCTGGAGGAATTGACCGAGGGAAGCGATCGTATCGTGGTGCTGCGCGATGGCATGACGGTCTCTGAATTGACGCACGAGCAGATCAGTCAGGACGCGATCATGGTGGCTATGGCTCAAGGCACTGATGATGAAGTGGCATCTCACATACTGGTCGCCGAGGAACCATCTCAAGGTGCTGACGAGGAGCCCCAGATTGATGCGCAAAAGAATGAAGACGTAGCACCATCTATCCAGGTAGATAGCTCTGACGAGGTGTCCAAATGAAAAAGCTGAACGATACTGTGGTAACTCCACCTCCTACGACCTCGATCCCCGCAGTGATCCGGCGCGATGTCTTTTCGCTGAAGCGCTTGCGCGAGTATGGGCAGACGTATGGAACCTTTGGAGCTTTAATCCTGCTCATCATCTTTAACATGCTGGTGACCCCGCATTTTCTCTCGACTCAGACGCTCAGCACAAACCTGTATCAGGTCGCCGAGACGGTGATTCTGGCGATGGGAATGACGCTGGTGATCGCCACCGGTGGCATTGATCTCTCGATTGGCTCCGTGATGTCGATTGCGGGCTCGATTACCGCACTGATCTTTGTCGGTCGCATCTTCTCCCTGAGTGGTCCCATCTCCTATGTGATTGCCATTGCAGTTGCTCTGCTGATCGCGGCATTTTGTGGTCTCTTCAATGGCATCCTGATCACCATCTTTCGCATCCAGCCCATTGTCGCTACCCTGATTTTATATATCGCCGGACGCGGTATCGCGGAAGTGCTCGTGAATGGCGTCGTTGACTTCTCAAATCCCACCTTTCAGTTCATCGGTGGCGGATCGGTGCTGGGTATCCCATTCCAGGTTCTGGTGATGTTGATTGTGGCGCTCTTTTTCGTCTGGTTGGTGCGTGGGACCATTTTTGGCCGTCAGGTAGTGGCGACGGGTGGCAATGAATCTGCCGCACGCCTAGCTGGCATCCCGGTGGCGCGGGTCAAGCTGGCTGTTTACATCATCATGGGTATCTTAGCGGGCATCGCGGGAGTATTCTACATCTCGAATAACTCATCGGCTGATCCTGGCGGCATCGGCCTCGGCATGGAGTTGAATGCTATCGCAGCGGTGGCGGTGGGAGGCTCATCGCTGTTGGGTGGACAGGCCAATATCATCGGAACATTTGTGGGAGCGGTCTTTATCCAGTTGCTCACTTTTTCTCTGACGGCGAACAACGTATCTGCTGACATCTCCAAGGTCGTAGAAGCGCTGCTTATCATCGTCGCCGTCTACTTGCAGACGCAACGCAAAGCCGCATAATTTTAGTCTCCTCTGAGAGGATTTACAGATGACACAAATTGCTACACCCAGGAATCGGTCAGCGTTGTCAACGAACAGAAGTTGGACGACAGCGATCACGCTGCTCCGGCGGCAAGGTGCGTTAATTGCGTTGATTCTAGTCGTCGTGATCAGCTCGATCAGCTTCGACGGCTTCCTGACGTCATATAATGTTCTGGATAATGTTCTGGTTGCGAATGTCCCTATCGGACTTATAGCGCTGGGCATGACGTTTGTGATTATTACAGGCGGCATCGATCTGTCTGTTGGCTCTACCATTGCGCTCTCATCGGTCGTTGTTGCCTTGAGCAGCTCACACGGTATGTGGTTTGCGCTCGGCGCAGCCATCCTGACCGGCCTGGCGGTTGGACTCTTTAATGGCATCGTGATTACACAGATGCACGTCCCACCCTTTGTGGCGACCCTTGCTACGCTGCTCGGCGTGCGAGGCCTGGCGCTCTATTTCTCAAACGAACATAACGTCACCGTTACCAGTAGTGATCTACTGAACTTTGGGAACGGAGATATCTTTGGCATTCCCAATCCTGTGATTGTATTGATCATCGCCTTCATCATAGGCATCCTGGTACTCAACTACTCGCGCTTTGCGCGTCATCTGCTGGCCATTGGAGGGAATGAGGAGGCCGCTCGTCTGCTGGGTATCCGCGTCAATGCCACGCTGCTCGGAGCGTATATGCTGAGCGGTGGGCTGGCCGGGCTGGCCGGCGTCTTTATCGCCATCCAGACGTATACCGGCTCGGGCAATCTGGCGAACGGCTATGAACTATCGGCCATCGCCGCCGTCGTTGTAGGTGGGACGCTTATCTCCGGTGGTGAAGGATCAGTTTTTGGCACCCTGGTAGGAGTCTTACTCCTTGGCTTTATCCTCAACGTCCTCAACTTCCTGAGCGGCGCGGGCGTCACGCTCAATCCCTTCTGGCAGGACGTGGTGCGTGGGGCCTTTCTGCTGATAGTTATCCTCCTGCAAAGCCTGGCGAACAAGAAACTGGAAAAAGCCTGAGACTTTTTTACCTGTAAGTATGCAAATGTAGCACAGGGGTTTTACGCCCCTGTGAGGTACTATTGCGCTCAAGTCCAATTATGAGCGTTTACATGATAAATGCCCTCAGAGCCAATAGTACCTCACAGGGGCGTAAAACCCCTGTGCTACATTTGCGTTAATTTTACATAAAAAATGTAAAAGGATTTGCTCCATGACTTGCATTTCTGTTCAGCTGCCCTGGAAAGGCGTAGGTAAGAGATAGTAAAAATCCCGGCTATTTTTGTGCTATGAGCATCAAATACTATGATAAAATAAAAACATATCTAGCATGCGCGAAGGATCTATCTACCTTTTTTATTGATTATTCGTATAGTCTTGGATACTATTAACAAAGATAGGGGCTAGCAAAATATGCTTATAAGGTACATGCTATGGATTTGATACAGGTATCTGTTGCGGTATCACTGGATGGATGCATTGATGACAGAACTTCTGAGAGGCTGATCTTGTCTGGCCCCGAAGACTTTGAAGATATGTATGCATTGAGAGCCACGTGTGATGCGATTTTAATTGGTGCCAGTACGGTGCGTAAAGACAATCCGTCCTTACTCTTAAAACGTCAAGATCTGATTGCGCAGAGGATGAGCCGTGGGTTATCACCAGAGCTGATCAAGGTGACGCTTACGAATACTGGCAATCTCGATCCAACGCTCAGATTTTTTACGTTGGGAGATACAAAAAAGATAGTTTTATGTCCCACCCCCATAGAGGAGGCGGTTCGTGAGCGTCTCGGACATGTGGCAGAAATTATCGCTGTTCAGAGCGTTACACCTGCTGCTATAATAGCAGCACTGCAAAGCCAGGGCATTCGAAAGATATTTATTGAAGGCGGCACGTCGGTCCTCACGGCATTTATCAGTACGGGGACTTTTCATCGTTTAAGGGTAGCCGTGGCCCCTTTCTTTGTGGGGGATGCGCAGGCTCCTCGTTTTGTGGGGGATGCCGCTTTCAGTCATGATAAGGATCATCGTTTGCAGTTAGTACAGTGTCGGCGTTTAGGCGACATGACAGTGATGGATTTTATAAATGAACCAGAACAATTTTGATGCGACAGATGTCGCGTATCTGAAGCAATCTGTAGAAATTTCACGCTCGGCTCCCCTGGTGATGACGGCCTTCTCGGTAGGTTGTGTGATTGTCGATCGTGATCGTTCTCTTGTGTCTACCGGCTATAGTCGTGAACTGGGTAATGACTGGCACGCGGAAGCCGTGGCCATCGAGAAAGCCCAACGTAAAGGCAGCGATCTGGCAGAATGCACATTATACTCATCGCTTGAGCCGTGTAGTATCCGTAAATCTGGCAAGCAACCCTGCTGCGCCCTGATTGTAGCGCACGGCATCAAGCGCATCGTATTTGGCATGCGCGAGCCAGTCCTATTTGTCGATGGGCAAGGGATTGAGACCCTTTCAGCGACCGGAGAGATAGAGGTTGTCGAGCTTGATCTGCTGAATGCCGACGTCATGGAAATCAACTCTCATCTGTTTCACGAGTAATGATCTCTAAGTTGGTCTGGCTTTCTAACGTGTCCGGGTGATCGTGCCCGAGGACTTTCTCTCTGATTGCCAGCGCCCGCTTGATTAATTCTCTTGCTTCTCTGTATCGGCCTTGCTGGTAGTAGGAGACTCCCAGATTATTCAGGCTTATGGCCGTATCTGGATGGCCCGTTCCGAGCATTTGCTCACGGATAGTTAATGCTCGGATATATAGTGCTTCCGCTTCAGGATCTTTCTTGCGTTTGTTGTAGAGATTGGCGAGATTGTTCAGGTTTGCGGCTGTAATTGGATGCTCTGGACCGAGGACCTGCTCGCAGATTGCCAGTGAGCGTATATAAAGTGTTTCTGCGGCTTCATATTGCTCCTGTTCTTCGTAGAGGCTCGCCAGATTATTTAATACTTTGGCCGTATCAGGATGCTCAGATCCGAGCTCTCGCTTCCGAATAGCCAGTGATCGCTGATAGAGCTCTTCCGCTTCCATATATTGCTTCTGATCGCTATACAGCGTCGCCAGATCATTTAATGTGTGGGCGAGTGCCAGATGTTCCTCTCCTATATGTTCAAAGATTGTTAGCGCCTGCTTATAGAAGATCTCAGCTTGCTTGTAGAGAGCAAAATGATGATAGTAACGGGCTAAATTATTCAATGAGATGGCGACTTGAGTGTCTTCAAGACCTAATCGCCGTTTTCGAATCGCTAACGCTCGTTCATAGAATCCCTTGGAGCGTTGATAATGACCCTGCAAGCGAGCAAGCTCTCCTAACGTATTGAGTGTCGATGCGACGTCGAGTGTGTTTTCTCCCTGAAGATGTTCCTGAAGTTTGAGCAACTGTTGCTGAAGTAGTTCAGCATCTTGATACGCTCCAGCCATCTGGAGATAGTGTCCCGCTGTACTGAGTAATTGTAGAGCTTCTGGTAGATCCATCTTCCATTGCTCAATCAAGGCAGCACCAACTTTTATCTGCGTGACATAGAGTTGATAACGCTGCGTTGTTGTGTTAGTTACTCTGCGTAATGCTCTGCAAATCGCCCGTACCGTACGCTCTGCCCATCGCCTTTGTGTTATCTCATCCATACTATCCTTCAGCACATCTTGCACCAGACGATGAATGCTAAGCGTAAGCTCTTGCCCGCTAATGGAACGACGGATCAGAGAATATTTAAAAAGCTCCACAATTGCATCATCCAGCAGAAAGATATCATCTTTTATGGCTGGTAGCAGGTCTCCCATGTCAGGAGCGCCATCCCGGAGCAATGTTTCGGGGATCTCATCGGGATAAAGAAAAGCACAGAAGCGTAGTAGGTCTGCTGCGAGTGGATTGGCGGCCTCGACCTTTTCAAATGAGAGAGACCAGGTGGTTGCTACTGGCTCAGGATGATCGGGTCCTAATCCTCCTGAAGCTTGCAGCAAAAGCATACGGCGTTGCTGATAGCGTTTGAGATAACCTCCCAGACCACAGCGTGTCTTTTCAATGTATGAAACAGCCTGTGCAAGCGCCAGGGGAAGATATCCCAGCAGTTCTGACAGATCAGCAGCCCTTTGTCGCTCAATCTCATGGATAGCAGAGATATTTTGTTCCGCATTAAGAACTCTTGCTCGTCGCAGCAGAAAATATACGCAATCAGCTGGCCCCAAACCCGTGAGCTCGTGCTCCAAAATAGATGTACCGGAAACAGGTGTACGCGTGGTGATCAGGATATGACCAGATAAGTCTGCCGGGAGGAAGCGCATGACGCTCTCAATATCTTCAACATTATCCAGGATTAAGAGCCAGCGCTCATGTCTCTGAAGCCATTGCCTGACCAGTGAGGTCGCAAGTTTCTGGTTGTTGTGCTCCTGATTGGCGGGCAAGCAATGGAGGAGATGAGCCAGGTTAGCAATATCAGACAGCAATAGATCCTGCTTCTCTGCCCTGATCCAGAAGACGAAGCGATAATCCTCACGAAAACGATAGGCATATTCTAGCGCAATCTGTGTTTTTCCCATGCCGCCCAGACCACGCAGAGCCTGTGGGTGGTGTGATTTTTGTGTCGCAGAAAAATTGTCGTGTAGTATGCTCAGCATTTTCTCGCGACCCGTAAAATAAGGATTCGCAGGAAATGGTAGCGAGAATACGGCCTCTGGCTCTGCTGATGCTGCGGATGATTGCAAAGATGTGAGCGTGTCTGCATGAGTAAAACTGGAATCTCTGCTTTTCTCAAACTCGGTGATAGCTCGCTTGATGCCCTTGACAACGTCATCCAGTGCACTATCCATCGACCTCCACAGCTTCACGGCTTTCCCGTTAGTTGGAAGAGGTGCAAGTCTGGCAAATGGAGCATCTTCATAATCTATGGGACGTACCAGCAGTGGGATGACGCAAGCTTGCCGGGCTTCATGCTTCGCTACTGCTTGCTTCATCTCGATACTGTAGCATAAAGGCGAGGCCATAAAATCAGCGCTGATGAGCAGAAGAATAATCTGTGCTGTATTGAGACGTTCAAGCCGCTCATTATTGGCATTCGCTCCTGGTGCGAGCTCGGCTGAAGACCAGCGGTGAATGCGTTTCTGCTGCTTGAGATTACTTAAATGCTTATCAAGCCTGCGATAAGTGGATATATCTTCGTGAGCAAACGAAATAAAGACCTCAAGCACCGGAAATGCCTCCTGCATGAATGGACATACGTTCTCTTTATCGCTTAGCACAGAGTTACGTGAAGAGTATACATTGAATGAGACCTTATTGTCATTGATATTTGGTTCTATATCTCTTGCATTCTGCAATTTTGTGAGTATCTTCGTCTCTTCTATAGATAATAGTTTAGATCTGCGTGTTTCTATATATTTATGGTAGTATATTTACGCATTCAGACTATCGTTAAAAGATCATTGCATCATCATACTATCATATCATCTCAGATTTTCATGATTATATGACTAGGCGTATATAATTAGGCGGATAGAGAAAAATGGCAAGAGAAAAGCGACATACAAAAGATACAGGATTTGATACTGCTTCTACCTCATCCGGACAAGGGAGCTCTTTCCGTCGAGCGGGCGATACTGAAAGCACACAAGAGTTCGAGTCGGTGGAGAGTCTTGCGCGTAAGATCGCGACAGAAGTAGTCCCAAAGGAACGTTTCCAATTTGGCAATTTCGAGGAAGAGTACAAGGAAAACCCTAAGAGTGTGCATCAGATGCGGACCGGCAATAGCAGATTGATGGGCCTTGGACCGAAAAAAGAGCCTGAACTGCTGACCCCGATTATCTTTCTGATCGCAGAAAAAGCGCAAAGGCAACTGGCTATTGATGCCCGTGAGCGGAATTCAAACTCGCTCTGGCACCGCTTGAAAAGGAGTATACGCGGACAAGTTCCTGTATCTGACACCGATGTGTCACCATCCAGGTTGTCAAAAATACATCAGGACGCCTATACAACTGCCAGAGCTCATCTGGTCAATGATGAAAAGGCGCATCAGATCGCTGATGTACTTGAAAAAATATTGGGCACTGGCAAAACGGAAGAGACGGAAGAGGAACAAGAGCTATGAATCTACCATCAGAGCTGTTAACACCTTCTCCTCGACCCAAACTAAGGGCATTTACAACGGATGTTGATCATCGTTTTACCTTGCTTATCTTTGCGATCAGCGGTTCTAGCCTGTACATTTTTCGTGCCATCATTGTCAGTTGGCCTTTTAATGCTGGCTATTTAAATTGTGTGAATAGTTTCATCTCAGGTTTTACGGCAAACATCAATGACACGCAGAAACTGGCAGCTCAATGCAGCGCACCATATCTTCAGATGTTCCAAATCCTACTGCTTGGAGAAATAGTGCTGTTTGGAGTGACCTTTCTCATCTACTGGTTTTGGCCCTGGTGGAGATGCCGTAGTGAACACCTCAAGCCCTTACCAGACGACACAGATCCCGAAATCATTAGTATATTAGCCGACCTGCGTAGACAGCTTTTGCCCGGTTTACCTGAGAGCCACTTGCTCTATGTCTGGAATGTCATGATACAGGACAACCCGTTCATCTTTGGTCGGTTGAGAAGATACTCCCTTTTTATCCCTGAAAAGTATGTGCACATGCTTCAATATAACGCCACCGATACGCCTCTGATAAAAGAGAGGAGGCTAAAAAAATTTCGAGTTGCCATACGACATGAATTGTCGCATCTCTATAACAGAGATATCAATAAAACCTACTTTACTCGCTTCGTATGGTATGTTTTCTGCTGTGTTGCTCTGCTTCCCTATGTCTTTTTCTTGATCATTATCTGCTGGCAGTCACCTGGGGGAGGCTCCGATTTTGCTGTGAACGGTATCTGGCGCGTTGCCGTCATGGCACTACTGGTTTATCTCATTCGCGCCTCGGTGTTGCGTTCGCGTGAATTATCGGCCGATGCTCAGGCGGCAGAATGGGGAGAGGCGCCTGAAGGAGAAGACGCTGAACTCCTACAGGAGCTGATAGCTGAGACCGGGCCACGGAAAGGCATCCTTGCTAGCTATCCTACCCATGAAGAAAGAAGGCTCAATGTTGAAGACCCGGGGCAGATCTTCGCGCTGAAATGGTGGGATGCATTTGCCATAGGTATTGTCTTTGGGATCGCCTTTCCTATTATTTACGATATATTTGCCAGGATTAATGAGCTGCTTTCAAGCTGGCGGATCGATGCCGTTGATCAGGCTACATATCCCGATCCTGGCACTATCATTGTTTGTGTCCTTCTTGCGTTCCTGGTTGGGCAGATGCTCTGGAGAGCTGTCCTCATCGCGGGTATACGCCATCAGAAAGAACCTGCGGCGGGCAGATTTGGTCTCTTCCTGGCGACAGGCATCATCGTAGGATTTGTTATTTCGCTCTACTTTACGCCTGTGGCCGCATCGTTTCTTATCAGCGATTGGCGTCTGATCGTTTTTTATTTTGCGCCCTGTGCGCTGCTTTTGCTTATCGGTTTATGCTATTTTTGTAAATGGCTGGCTCTATCTGCCGCTCTATGGTTTGAAGTCGTCAATGAAAAGTGGGTAAAATGCGTTATGACGTTGTATCTGGTCGGGGCTGGCCTGTTCCTGGCTGTTTGTCTCACGCTTTTCTCGCAGATACTGCTCCAGACGGAAGGGTTTCTGCAATTGTATGGGTTTACCCTGGCTGATCTATCGAATCCCGTGCTCCAGGCTCCTACTGCGACTAGCTTTTATTGGTTCTGGCGTCAAACCATTCAAAATTTTGCCATTCTCTATCTACAGAGGTATTACATTTTCCTCGCCTTTGCCAGCCTGTGGACCTTACCTCTCCTCTCCTGCTTCTGGTATAAAAAAGGCTTGAAGAAAAGAAGATTTCAATGGGCAAGCTTTGATCACGTGGATGAAACAGAGATATCTCGTCCATTCCATCTACGCTTTGCGGCGCTGATTGCGCTTATTGGGAGCGTGCTCTTTTGTGGATTCTTGCTCCTCATCCATCTGAGACCCTTTGAAGCGTCGACCGCTGTTGGTGAAGGTGGTGATGCCATCCTGGTTGGTCCATTACTGTTCACCGTCGGAACCAATCCATTTCTGCTCGCGGCACTGGTACAAGTTGTGATTGCCACCATTATCATCCTGCCCCCGCGCCCGGCAAGAATGGTGGATGGACTCTTTGGGGCGTTTATCGCAGGATGCGTAATGATCGTCGGTAGCATGGTGATCAGTGATTATAAGTTCAGGACCGCGCTCGTATTTGACATGAATTGGGGGATCGTCTGCATATTAGCTGTGGCCTTTTTGATAGAACTGGTGCGTGCCCTCTTCCAGATCAAAACTTCATCCTGGCAGATATTCAGGCTCACCGTTCCGCTTCAATGGACTCGCCGTCTCCTGATCACAGCCTTATGTGTGCTTCTCGTCGGGATACTTATCCTGCTGCCGACGCTCACGCAGTTGGTCGTAGGCGATCGCAGCCAGAGTGCCACAAATCTTGTCGATGATGGTGATTTTGAGACGCCTGTGATCGTGCTGGATGCGATTGATCAATTCAATAGTGGGCGATCCATCGGCAATTGGACCGTGGCTACGGGCAGCGTTTCTCTGGTTGGAACCTTCTGGGTGCCTGCCCACGATGCTCAATCGCTGCTCCTCAGCGGTCCTGATCCAGGAGCGATTGATCAGAGCCTATCCACCCGGGCCGGAATTGACTATACACTTTCCTTTGCCATCTCGGGCAACCCATTCTGCCAGCCGGCCGTGGTTACAAAGATGCAGGTATGGTGGAATGCAAATCCAATTGCCAGCCTATCATTTGATACTGCCGGTCATGATATGTACTCCATGGCCTGGCAATATCATAGTTATCGCGTTCGCGCCACAGGCACGACTACCCATTTAAGTTTTCTGAGCCTGACATCATCCACCTGCGGCCCCGCGCTGGATGATGTTTCGGTTGTGAAGTAGTCCATAAGATCAGGCAGTGCGAGAAAGTGAGAAAAAAACATGCGTCTTACCGGCAATCAAGGCAACACTTTTCTTATGCTTATGGCTGTCATTCTCTTGTGCATCCTTAGTGGATGTGAAAGTGTTTCATCATCTACAGGAAGTTCTACCAGTACCAATTCTGTGATGGTCACAGCTGCCGCCGTATCAAATCCTTATCCGCCGTATCTGGGAACAACGCTATTAAATGATCCCCTGAAGGACAATAGTAAAGGGGCGCAGTGGGACGTCACGACCTTAAGTACCGGGAGTTGTGGCTTCGCGGCAGGAGCTTACGATGTCAAGGCGACAGCTACAGGAGGTATTATCTGCAATCCTGAGGCAAAGAATCTCTTCCTCAGCGACTTTACCTATTCCATCAGTGTGAAAAATGTCCAGGGGAGCATAGAAGGAATTGCGTTCAGATTTAATCAAACGAATGCAGCAGGCTATACATTCTTTATCGATACGCAGAAGTCTGCATATGTCTTTAACACGATACAAGGCAATAATGCCTCACAAATACTGGGTGGATCGAGTACTGCCATCAAGACTGGTCTCAATCAAACGAACATCATTGCGGTGACAGCCAAAGGCAGTACAATCAATCTCTACATCAATCATAAGCCGGTGGCAGCCACAAATAATAGCGCCTATAGTCAGGGACAGCTTGGCATCTTCGTGGCCGCTACTGAGGTCGAAGCCAGTAATGCTATGGTCTGGAAACTCTAGCCAATCAGACCTCACTCGTTGCGCTGCTCGATATCGGCTTCGGCCTGCAGGAGTACATCGCGCAGGGCTGCGAGGGTATTGGCATCAGCTTCTTTCCAGAGGCCGCGTTGATTAGCTTCAAAGAGGCGCGTCGTAATATCGCGTAAGGCCCAGGGATTGCTGGCGCGTAAAAAATCCTGCGTTTCTGACTCCAGGACATACGTCTGCGCGACCCGTTCGTACATCCAATCGGTGACGATATCGGATGTGGCGTCGTAGCCAAAGAGATAATCCATCGTCGCGGACAACTCCAGGCCACCTTTATAGCCATGTTCGCGCATCGAGGCCAGCCATTTGGGATTGACGACGCGTGAGCGGAAGGCGCGCAAGGCTTCTTCCTGGAGGTCGCGGACACGGATATGCTGTGGATCAGCCGTATCCCCGATGTAGCGCGTCGGATGCTTGCCTGTCAGTGCCTGGATCGTCGCAATCATGCCGCCATGAAATTGCAGATAGTCATCCGAGTCAAAGATGTCGTGCTCGCGATTATCCTGATTTTTAGTCGCCACGGTGACACGTGCCAGCGTGGTGCGGAATGCCGGACGAGCATCCTGACCAAAGGACTGACGCGTATATGCATAGCCGCCCCAATTGACATAGGCCTCGGCAAAATCGGTGGCATCGTGCCAGTTGCGCTCGTCGATCAGAGGTAAGATCCCGGCTCCATAGGCGCCGGGTTTGGAGCCGAAGATGCGATAGTGAGCCGTTTCCTGACTGAGCTGTTCATCATGACCGGCGGCGCGGGAGTGCTCGATGTCGGCCTGAATATGCTGCTTAACATAATTTTGCTCCAGAGGCTCATCCAGGTCGGCGACGAGATGGACGGCTTCATCGAGCAGATTGATGATGTGTGGGAAGGCATCGCGAAAGAAGCCGGAGATGCGTGAGACGACGTCGATGCGTGGTCGACCCAACTCGTGCAGTGGGATCACTTCGATGCCGGCGATGCGTCGATTTTCGGCGTGCCACAGTGGACGTACTCCCATCAGAGCGAATATCTGTGCGATATCATCGCCCTGAGTGCGTAGCGCGCTGGTGCCCCAGACGCTGATCCCGACGCTGGCTGGATAGTGTCCTGTCTCTTTAAGCTGACGAGCGATTAACGCGTCGGCCAGCTGGACACCCACCTCCCAGGCGGCCTGACTGGGAATGGCGCGTGGATCTAAGCCATAAAAATTGCGTCCTGTGGGCAGGATATGGACCATGCCTCGCGTTGGCGAGCCGCTGGGACCGGCCGGGATATATTCACCTCTGAGGGCTTTGAGTATGTGCGTGATCTCGTGATCGACTTGCTGTAAGCGTGGAATGACTTGCTCGCAGATAAAAGAGAGTACCTGCGCGATGGCGGCGGTATCGCCGGGACAGTTCAGGGTGGTGATGCATGCTGCCACGCATTGCTGTTCGTATTGCTGTGCCTGGATCTCGGATAATAGATGGCGGCAGCAGTTTTCCAGCGCGGCCAGCGCGTCTGCGGCGCTGATAAACGTCCCGCCGAAGTTCTCCTTCTGATCGTGGAAAGGGAGCAGCCAGGATAAAAGTGTCTGCTCGCCCTGAGTCAGATGTCGTCCAGGAGTGTCCAGCAGGCTTGAGAGACGTATCCCGCTGGCTTGCGCCAGAGCGTCGCGGATGCCTGGTATCTCGATATTGGGCAGGCGGCAGAGGCTGAATAGCAGATCTGTAAGTTTCTCGTCGTTCGGCAGGTTGCCCAGGATATGCAAGCCATTGCGAATCTGAGCGCCAGTCAATTCGCAGAGGTAGCCATCGATATCTTCCAGTAGATGCGCGAAATCTTTGCCGCGCATCTCGCTCAGGGTTGCCGGAGTGCCATCCTCGTTGACCTGCTCATCCCATTCGTGGATATGGTCGCCATGATCTATCTGCATCATCGTCTTCAGATCCTCATCCAGATGAGCCGAAAGAATCTTCTCCCATATCTGCCGTTGGAGCGCAGGCAGCTTGCTGGGATCAAGTCCCTCAAGCTGATAATATTCATCGACCATCATTGCCAGCTCCGCCAGTGCGCCGTAGGCGCCGGCGCTGGTCATCGGCGGGATCAGATGATCAATAATCACGGCGTGTGCGCGACGTTTGGCCTGTGCTCCTTCTCCTGGATTGTTGATGATGAAGGGATAGATTACCGGGATGTTGTCGAGGAGCAGATCTGGATAGCAGCTCTGGGAGAGTCCAACGCTTTTGCCGGGAAGCCACTCGATTGTGCCATGCTTGCCCAGATGTACGATCGCATCGGTATGCCATCCACTCTCGGCGCGTAGCCAGTGATAGAAGGCGTAGTAATGATGCGTTGGCGGGAGATCTGGAGTGTGATAGATGGCATTCGGGTCCATGCCATAGCCACGCGGCGGCTGGAGCGCGACGAAGACGTTGCCGAAGGTCAGGCCAGCGAAGGCGATCGCATCGTTGTGGACATACGCCTCGCCGGGTGCCTTCCCCCAACGCTCCTGGATCTCAGCTTGATCTTTCTGTGGAATCGACCCGAAAGCTTGTCCGTAAGCCTCAGCCGAGATGCTCCCCTCCGCCTGCGCCAATTGTTCTTCTGTCAGGAGCTCAGTATCGTAGGAGCAGCGATCAATCAGGGCGTGGATCAGGTCATCGCCGTGCTCTGGAATATCCTCAACCAAGTAACCATCCAGGCGGAGCGCGTGCAGCAGGTGGATCAGGGAGGCGGGTGCGTCCAGGCCGACCGCGTTCCCAATGCGGGCCGCTTTGGCTGGTGAGTTGGTGAGGACGATGGCGATCCGTTTCTCCGCATTGGATTTTCGGCGCAGATTTGCCAGGCGCAGAGCCTGTCCGATCACGCGCTGGACGCGTTCGGTATCGGCGCGATAGCGCGTCACCCGTGATAGAGGGAGTGCCGCTTTTTGTCCACGCTGTTTGGCGATAGGAAGCTCCTCTTCAATGGCCTCTTTAAAGGAGACCGGAACCGTTATAATGCGACCATCAAATTCGGGCAAGGCCACATTCATCGCGGTATCCAGAGGAGTCATGCCACGCGACGAGATCTCCCACTGTCCACGGCTATTGCTGGCGGCGATGGCCTGGAGCACTGGCACGTTGAGCGTGGAGAAGCTTGATGCGTCCCAATTGGTATGATCGTCTCCGGTGGTCTGCCCCAGAGAGAAACTCATCGTCGTGATAACGGCATCTACCTGCGTTGTATGATCCTGATCGACAAAATAGGTCAGGGCCAGCGGAAATGACGTATCGGCATGAGCCGTCTCTTTGAGCGAGTTGGTAAAGACCGGGAGGGCATTCGCGCCAGCGGCCTCGATCTCCTGGACCATCGTGTCGACGAACTCGGTGTTGCCAGAGAGATAGTGCGCCCGATAAAAGAGGATACCAATCGTGGGACGTTGTGGCTGACGCCTGGCGTGGAGCTTCTCCGGCGTCACATCCTGCCAGCCCGGATAATAGACGCCATGGCCGGGCTGCGGCAACGGTGGGTGAAAGCCAAAGCCGGTAGTGAGTAGATGGTCGCAGAGAAAGTTCAGGCAGTTCTCATAGTTGACGGCTCCGCCAGATTGGAGATAGGCCAGCACTTCGTGAGCGACAGGTACGCCAACCGTCGAAGTCGCCATCAGCTCGGGATCAAGTGTCTCGGTGCCAGGCAGGCAGACAAGCCATTTCTCCTCTTTTTGCGCCCAATCCATCAAGCGCTCCATGCCATAGGCGAAGCTGGAGCGACCTCCCAGCAGGCGCACGATCACGATCTCCACCTGTGGCAGCATAAAATGCAGGAAGGTATCAACGTCCTCCTGCGTTTGTAGCGCTGCCGGATTGGCGATCCGTATCTCTGGATACTCCTCGGGGAGTTGAGCTGTGACTGTGCGCAGGGTGAGCAGATCAGTATCGGCGTGCGAGAGAAAGAGGATCGCTGGTCGAGCGTCCTGTGTGGATGCGGTAGCTGCGGTTGGTAGGCGCTGCTGTGTCTGTTCCGAGCTTTGTTGATGACCATCCCAGGTAAAGGCCGTGAATGTGTAGGCGACCAGCTCTGGTGGAGGGGGGAGATATGAATTGAGTTCCAGCATCTGGTCGATATAATCGTAGATTGCTACTACTTGCGCCTCGCTATTGATCGAGTGAAACCAGATGTGATGTGCGTCGAAGATCAACAGTGCGACGTTAGCGAGCGGACAGGGACCGAGGCAGCCGCTATTGGTCATGTGGACTTTGTTACGAAGCTTGCGCCTCTCCCACTCGTTATGATAGAGATCCCGGGGCACCGGAGCGTATTTCCGACTGGTATCTCCGCAGCAGCAGCCGGTGACGCAGACGAAGAGATGACCCTGCTTACGTACAACGTTAACAAGTTTGCCATCGGGGCGATGCACAATATTGCGCGGCAAGACGTACCTCCTGAGATAAAGAAAGATCGACAAGTCTTCAATCCGCGTTTATACCAGGTGTACGATCTGTATCGATGGGTGTAGGCTGGTCTGGTATCCTTTTACGCGAAGGTTCCTGGCCCAACAAGGATCATGAGCGACCTGACTTTACACTCTCTGGAGCATATTTACAGTTGCGCGACAGTGCCGGATTTCCACCGGGCTTCCCTCATGTATCCCTGACAGTATATATTATGTTTAATCCTATGGAATTACGCGCAAAAAGTCAAGTCCGGTTTTGCCTTGATAATGTATCCTTGTGGCAAAGTCGGATGGTTTTGTACGAACGTATCAAAAAGTGACCTACTATTGTCTGCTGGCTCTCTGCCGCGCAACAGCTTCCAGGAGCTTGAGTTCCTTGCGCAGCACACCTGGCATGCCCATTGGAACGAGAATACGTTCGACAAAGCCTTTGAGGCCGGGGCTGGCATCCATCATCACAGCAATCTCGACGCGCGACTTCTGTCCATCTTCCAGAGGAGTCACAGTAAAAAGATTGCTCTCTTTCTGCGCGGCGTCAATCTCATCTTCCCGCAACACCCTGCCTGGCTCTGGCTCACTTACGAGATGATGAAAGGATTGTTCTACGCCAAAAAGGCGCGATTTGAAACGGATAATCGTCCCCGCACCATAACCGCCCTGCTCAACCTGCAAATCATAGATATTTCCTGGCGGGATAATGTTGGGATGTCCTTGATGATAGTCCGCGATCGTCGCGTAAACATCTTCTGGTTGTGCGTGAAGTACTGCTTCCGTTTTAACTGTGATCTGTCCCATCATTTTTCCTCTTTGCTCTGCCTCGCGAAAAAGGTTCTCACTACATCCGAGGAGAAGTGTTCTCATATTATATAACTTCAAGTCATATATCTATTAAGAGTATAGCACCGAAAAATCTTTATGACAAGAGAACGCAGGTCTTCTTCGCATATAATAGTGGAAAAAATGGCCTTAAGAGGTCGAGCGAAGCAAAGACCTCGTAGCGTCGGACGCTTGCGTACGATGTCCCACTCCACGTATGATCAGGCAGGCCAGCGTGGTGCGCCGAGATCCTGCTGGCTCGTACGAGTTACGAAAACGAGTCGATTCTTGTGGTCGTTTGGGATTCGGGAAATGTTCGTGCGAACCAGTCGGTGACATTCTGATGTTCGACATTGTCGAGACGCAAAAAAAGCATGTGGCTCTCGTTGGCTATCTCTCTGGCGTCGTCCCAATTGTTTTGCCTGGCAGCTACCTGTGCCAGACCAAAGAGTGCATGTGCTATCAGCTCGGGGGCTTTTAACTGCCTTGCGCCTGCAAGCATGAGCTCAAATTGTTTTTTTGCCTCTTCAATCCGTGTTTGTGATAGAAAAAAGCGGCCATACTCACCTTGTCCTTCGGTGATGAGCCAGGTATTTTGTATCTCATGAGCCAGGCTCAGGCTTTTGTCCAGGTAGGCTTGTGCTTGTTGTGGTTGCTCAAGTAAGCGATAGATGATGCCTAGATTTTGGGTGACGGAGCAGATGCGCGCGCGGTCGTGTATACGCTGAGCAATAGCGAGACTTTCCAATGATAATGTCAGGGCCTGCTCATATTGATGTTGATGGATGGCGAGCATGCCGATATTCATGAGGAGAGCACTTTGACGAAACTGTTGCTGGCTTTGTTTGGCGTATGCCAGACCCTGTTGATAATATGAGTCTGCTTGCTCATAATAACCACGACGTAGCATCTGTAGCCCTAAATCCTGTAAAAAAGCGCTTGCCATACCCCAATCCTGGGTGCGTTGTGTGATCGCAACGCCCTCCTTATAAAAGTTTTCTGCCTGTTGATAGTGACCAAGGTCATCGTGAATCTGACCTTGATGCAGCAGGGCAATACTCAGGATGTTTTCGTTGTGTGAATGTCTGGCGATGGTTGTTCCTTGTTCCAGATAAGCCAGTCCCTGTACATTATCGTTGAGATCGCTCACGACATGCCCCAGGCGCACCAGGAAAGAAGCTTCGAGCGGATGCTGTGCACGCGAAGCCATTGCAAGTCCCTGTTCAAAGGCGTGTCTGGCTTCAGGAAATTGATTGTATTGCTCGGCCTGGACTCCAAGGTAGTGCCAGATGGGTATGAGAGGAGCCTGCTCCTCCAGCGTCCTGGGCGGCTGATCGACGTAGAGTATCGCATGCGCGTGCGGCAGGTATCGATCATCGATATCGATCCTGAAGGTATATTGCAACGCAGAGACGCTAGCAGCCACCGCCCAGGCTGCTCGTGCGGCCCAGAGCGCTCGCGTGGGCTCGTCCATTGTGGCTTTGAGGATTACCTGGACAAGGCGATGGATTGAGAGGGTCGCTTGTTGTGGTTGTCGATGTAGCAGGGACGACTGTAAGGCTTCGCCAAGCGCTCGATTGAAGCGATAGATATCGGTGGTAGTTTTTTCGAGGACGGAGCCCAGAAAGGAGGCTCCATGGGTAAAGAGATCCTCTGGAATCGCCTCGGAAGCCAGAAAAGCGCAGATGCGCAGGATATCCGCAGCCTCTGGATTGGCCTCCATTAATTTCTGGAATGAGAACAGGATCGTGGTGGCGACCGAGTGTGGATGATTCATCATTTCCGAGCGATCATTGAGCAGTTGTAACTGGTGGTTCTGGTACATCGAAATATAATCGGAGATGCGGCAGCGTGTGATCTCGATATAGGCTCCAGCTTGATCGAGTGCCAGTGGTAATCCTCCCATCATCGTAACCAGCGTCCCCGCCAGGACCTGGAGTTCAGGAGCGAGGATGTCTCCCTGAGCGGTGGTATCCCATAGTTTGGCCCGGTGGAGCAGAAAAAGGATACCTTCTTCGTGGGTGAGCGGCGGTAGCTGAAGCGTATGTGCGACGTTGTTGACGGCATGTAGGCGTGTAGTCATCAAGATAGCGCCGTGCCGCGCATGCGTCAGGAGCGATTGGATCAGAAAAAGATCTTCTACGTTGTCACAGATGAGCAACCAATCTCCATAGGTGGTCAGCCAGCGCAGGACCGCCTGGATCAATTTTTGACGATCATGTTCTTCTCGTTCGGGGAGATGCAATTGTTCCGCGATATTTGTAATGCTCCCATCAATGGTCTCAGCGGTCTCGGCCGCAATCCAAAAGATGGCGCGATATTTGAGCTCATAGCGATAAGCATATTCCAGTGCCAATTGCGTTTTGCCCACACCGCCCAGGCCACTGATGACATACGATTGACATCCTGCCACTGCGCTGGTGTGATGAAGATGATAGTAGACGTTCTCGAGTTCTTCGACGCGTCCTGTAAAAAAGGGATTGCGCGGATAGGGAACATACCAATAGGGAGCCAATCCTGTCGAACTCGTTTCGATAAGCAGACGCGTATCATAGCTATCCAGGCGCAGGTGCTGTGCCAGAGCCAGCACAACCTCCTTCGTATCTGGAAGGCGGTCGCCACGTTCCCAGGCTCTGATCGTCGTACTCTGCATACTGAGCTTATCCGCCAGTAGCTGTTGGCTCATCTTCTGATGTTTGCGAAATGTCTGGAGTAGTGCACCAAAAGAGGTAGGGAAATCACTGCTCATAGGATTTTCTCCAGGCACGAGATCAATCATAAAAGTTGAAATCAAACGTGCCTATCCTATTATATACTCTTAAAGTAGATACTGCCAGAGATGTATATGCTGCGAGTGTGTTTCGTTTTTTGCCATCTGCCGCGTCGGACCCTACGCGGTGATGACGGCCTGGGAGGTTTTGACGCTGGCAAGTTGAGCTGAAGATACGATGGCTCTTCTCAGGTCGGTTCCAAGCAGGATAGCTCCTTGCAGATCGGCGACACTGAGATCGGCTCCCTGGAGGTCGGCAGCGCTGAGGTCGGCTCCCTTCAGGATGGTCCCGTGCAGGTTTGCATCCTGCAGATTTACTTTGCTGAGGATAGCTCCTCGCATGTCAGATCCAGGCAGGATAGCCTGGCGTAGGTTGGCATCACGCAGGTTGGCTTGATGCAGATCTGCATCGCGTAAGTCGATCTGGGATAAATCGGCTCCGCTTAAACGAATAACTGGTTGTGCCCCTTCTATCAGACCCGATTCGTGCAAAAAGCGTAGGACGCTACCTTTACGTGTACCATTCAGGCGTGTGAGGATCATCAAGGTGCGCACGCGTGCGATTTTACGCACCTCTTCCTCTGGCCGTGAGATACGCAAATTTTCGTCCAGCAGCAGGTCGGACATTTTATCGATGTAGGTTTGTAACAACGCCTCTTGCTGATTATCCTCCGCCAGTTCGTGTTCGAGCTCCGCCTGGAGCTGAGCTTTGCGCTGCTCTCTGTTCTTTTGAATTTGATTGAACCAGATGCCTCCGAGCGCAATCATAATCGGCACAATGAGTAGCTGGAGCCAATCCCATAGCGTTTTCCCAGGTTGCAGGTTGGCTTGATCCGGTGGCGGAGTATAGGCCCCGAAACCCGTCCAGGTCCAGTCGAACCAGTAACCTAAGATAATTACCACAATCAGTGCAATGCCGAACACGCTGATGAGTGCAATCCCTACGCTCAGAATGGGATGGTGTTGTATTTTTCCCTTCCAGGAATACAACGCTGCTTTCATTCATGCCTCTTTTTCGTAAGAAAATTTATCTAAGCTGACTTGAGCCCTGGCCTCAGACCTCTTACAGGTGAAAGGTGGTCATAGATGCTACCTTAACCGCTATCGCTATGGTTGTCAACCTCCTGGCTGGGCTTATTGTCGGCTTGCATGGAATATAAATACCCTGAATTCCAGTTAAGAATAACTGGGTGGTTCATTGATACCCGCTGCGGCATCTATTGTGCTATTTGCCCTTGCTTGCCTCTTTACTAGTTCTGTATGAGCATCGTTGTGAGCGGTTTGTAAGTGTCGTAGTTCATTTTGTGTTGAAGACAAATTTACTCCGGCTATCCAGTCATCTATTCTGTCGCTATTTCCTATCACAGTTCTTGCTCTCTCCTCTGCTCCACTTAGTATCTCTAGATGGTTTCGACGACTTGAAGCATTAGGATTATTATCGTTATGCACGCTATCTTCCGCAAAAAATTCAGAAGTTATTATTCTATGGGCTGCTTGTGTTGTCGCCTCATTTATCTCATTTCCATTTCTTTGGACCACTTCATCTACTCTGCGATTTGCTTTGGTGGCTCTACTTTCGGAAACAAGTGTGTTGAGTGGGATATATTTCTCTATCTGGACATTTATTTGTCGTTGTGCGCCAGCTACTATATCATCATTTTTTCTTTTAGCGTCAAGAACAAACGCACTTTGTTCTTGTGCGGTATGTTCTTTAAAATCCTCTGGGATTGTAAATCTTCTCGCATCATTTCTCGTTTCGGTAAGAGCTCCAAAGGCTTGTCGTTGAGCCGCAACCTCCTCGTCCGAAAGGCCTAACTGCTTTGCTAATTGTGTGAGTTCCTCTGTTGTGCCAGATTGTCTACTTCTTTGATAAGAGTCAAAGGCCCGCATTTGAGCGTTGACTTCCTCTTTCGAAAGATTAAGTCGTTCTGCTAAGGTGTTGCGTCTTTCTAATCGTTCGGAATGAGATAATCTTGCTCCTGCTGTTGTACTATCTCCAGATACCTTTAACGGTGCGATTCCGCCACGTCGATGCTGCCGAGCCTGATCTCCCCGCTTGATGATCTGATCAGGAATAGTGTTTGAGGAGAGTTGGTCTAAGAATTTACTCAGTGAAGCCCGTTCAGTCTCACCCCGTGGTGGGCTTCCTTGTTCTGGTGGGAGCGGGAGACGGCGTGTCTGCTCTCTGTTTTTGTGTGGAGAGACCACTGGGTGAACCGGAAGTTCTGGTGGGAGTATTTGAGATGGCTCTGTTGTGTGGGGAATACGTGATTCGGGTGGGGAAAGACTTGCCTTCCCGTCCACTATTGGTGGTCTTGGAAGACGACGCAATGGTTGTCGCCCATCGGCGTTTGTACGTGGAACAGGTTGCGTGGAAGCAGAGAGGTCGGTGAGATCCCTGGGTATTTCTGGATTTGGTGTCGTGTTGGCTCGTCTGGGTAAGGAATCGATCAGAGGGGGAGAAGGAGAATAGGGGTTATCGATAGCTGGAATTGGGAGGCGGTGAGAATGTGTCTCAGTGGTGTTTGCACGTTGTGGGTGAACAGAGGTATCAGTGTTTTGCGAATGTGTTCTAGGTAGATCCGGGAGACGCCGTGAAGGTCGTGTGGTTTCGCTTGAAGTAATTTGTGTTGGGACATGGGGTGCTGTATGCTCCACGTGTGTTGCAGCATTGGGGAATGTTTGGGATTGCTCTGTTGTGTGATTGGCAGATGGCAACGCCGTAGCATCTTCTCTAGAGGCAGTTGTTCTTTGTGACATCTCCAACTGATCGAGTCTTTCTTGCAACGCATCATACATGTAACGTTGAGGACGTTCACGAGAAGATTCTCTTGCTGTTATATCTGTTGAGTTTCCATTATTTGGGTCAGCGCGGCCTTTGCCTTTGTCGACGGGAGGAATAGGAAGTCTTCTGTCCATTGTATCTCTATGCTTTCTTTAGTTGTCTGTCGTGGTATTCTGCTAGTTACTTGTCATAAACAGATCTGATCTATTTTATAGCAATGCTGCGAAATCTTGTCTATCCGCTTTTATCCCTCACATCTATCAGGATGGAGATCAGACTATGCTGATTGCTTGATCTTTATTTTTCATGACTATATAAGAGCTTATCCATAAACACAAGAATTTAGTTTCTGACTAGTCAATATTTACTACTTTTCTTGAGTTGACAAAAAAAAACCTGCTGGTTATACTTGACTGAGGAAATGATCTTATAGATCATATGATTGCCAGGTGGCTCTTATCGAAGAGCAGAATAGGGAAGTTGGTGAAAATCCAACGCAGTCGCGCTACTGTAACCAGTGTTATTGTTTCTCATTGCATTAATCGCATGCCACTGTCTGTCAGGGATGGGAAGGCCAGAGAAAACAATCTTTGTCGCTGGAAGTCAGGAGACCTGCCTGGTCGATATTGCTTATGGTCCTTCGCGTCAGAGGAACAAGCGCCGAAAATATGCATGTGCACTTTACCCTATTGCGACAATCTGTCTTCGGTTTCTGCCCCTTTAACTCGACAAGACCATAGCACCAGCTAGAAATGGTTTTGTATGCATCCAATGTTCTCACATCTATTGACGACAGAAAGCTCGGCGCAATGAGCCTGATGCAACAATATGCTCTGCTGCCCGACGAGATTTATCGGCGTAGCTTTGCTACCGTCGATGCTCTGCTTCCCAAAGATAGCTGGTCTCCTGCCGAACGAGCAATCGTCACGCGCATCGTTCATGCGACCGGCGATGTGCAGCTATCCGAGCACGTGCTTTTCAAAACGGATGCGATTGCTCAAGGGATGGCTGCTATCGCCGCTCATGCCAGAATTTTTACCGATGTCTCGATGGTTGCGGCAGGCATCAACAAAGCGCTGGTGCACTTCCATCAATGTGCTATCGAGAGCCTGCTCGATCAGCCAGGACTGGACAAGCAGGCAGCGACACAGCAGATGACGCGCTCGGCGGCGGCTGTGCTGGCGGCGCTACCGCTTCTGGGCGGGAACATCATCGTGATTGGCAACGCTCCGACTGCCCTGCTGGCCCTGCTCGACGCGCTGGACGAGGGTCGTTGTGAACCTCCTGCTTTGATTATTGGCATGCCCGTGGGATTTATTGCGACCAGAGAAGCAAAAGAAGCGCTCTGGCAACGATCGTATCCAGCGATCACGATCGACGGGACACGCGGAGGCAGTCCGGCGGCGGCGGCCACCATCAACGCCTTACTGGCACTTGTCAGGAAGCAGGCAGAGGCTCACGTCTCGGTCGGCGATTGATGATTTCACGTGGATAGAGGTATCGTCATGAGCAGAGAACCAGATGCATCAGGCCAGAGCATGATGGCGCTACGTGGGCGTAAGCGCGGTATGCGCACTGGATATACGACCGGGAGCTGTGCGACTGCGGCTACCCGCATCGCTCTCTTATGCCTGCTTGGCGAGCCGAGACCTGAGCATGTGACGATCTCTTTGCCGATTGGGGAGCAGGCGACCTTTGAGGTGCATCATCAGGAATATCACGCTGATGGCAGCAGCTCGGCCAGCGTGATCAAAGATGCTGGCGATGATCCCGATGTGACGCATGGAGCGCAGATCTGTGCGACCGTCCGCTGGAGCGAGCGGCCGGGGATTGAGATCGATGGCGGAGTGGGCGTTGGACGTGTTACAAAGCCCGGCTTAGGTCTGGACGTGGGGACGGCCGCGATCAATGCCGTCCCACGCTTGATGATCGAAGGCGTGGCTCGTGAGCTTCTCAGTGAGCACGGCGAGACACGAGGAGTACACATCCTTATCGCGGTCCCTGATGGACTGGAGCGTTCTCGTAAGACGCTGAATGCGCGTCTGGGTGTGATTGGCGGGATTTCTATTCTGGGGACAACCGGGATCGTCAAACCGTACTCGACGGCCGCTTATAAGGCCAGTATCAGTAAGGCGGTCGACGTCGCTGTAGCTTGCGGACATGCCCGGCATATCGTGCTCACGACCGGGAGTCGGAGCGAGAAGTTTGCGCGTCGCTATATCAGCCTGGCCGAAGAGGCGTACATCCAGATGGGCGAGTTTACGGGACACGGCTTGAAGGATTGCGTGAGCAAAGGTGTGGAGGAGATTACGCTGGTGGGCATGATCGGCAAGCTTTCGAAGATCGGCGATGGACGCATGCAAACGCACGTCGCCGGAGCCGAAGTCAATCTGCGTAGCCTGGCCGCCGTCGCGCAGTCCTGTGGAGGAGACGCCACCGTTGTTGATCAGGTCCTGCACGCCAATACGGCCCGTCATTTTCAGGAGCTGATGATGGAACATCACCTGCTGAGTGTCTTTCCCACCATCTGCGAGCGTGCGCGTCAGGTGTCAGCAGCATATATCCAGCATAAAGCCGAGGTGGATGTCCTGATGTGCGATTTTGATGGCAGTTTTCTCGGTTATGCGGGTGAAAGAGATATCAATTGAAGGAACTACATGCATCGTCTGAGCCAGCCGGTCTGGTTCTGGGTATACCCGATGAGGAGTTTGTTCCTTGTCGTGAAGGGCGTCAGGTGATCACGAAAAGCGAGGTGAGAGCCATCTCGCTCTCCCAACTCGGGCTGCATTATGACAGCGTGCTCTGGGACGTTGGTAGCGGCACGGGATCGGTAGCGATTGAAGCGGCTCGTCTCGCCCGCGAGGGTCAGGTCTTTGCTATCGAGGATGATAGTCGGTCTCTTCAGGCGCTTGAGCAGAACTGCCAGCGCTTCGCAGCATACAACGTCACGATCGTGGCACAGCGTGCTCCCGATGCTTTGTCGCTGCTGCCTGATCCTGATGCGGTCTTCATTGGAGGCAGTGGAGGCGAGCTGGTTCAGATCCTGCATCACACCATGACGCGCTTACGACCAGATGGACGTATCGTGATCAATCTGGCCAGCCTGGAGCATCTGACCGAAGCCATGCGTATTTTGCAGCAAGCACAATGGATCACTGCTTGCACGCTGGTGAGCATTGCCCGCTCCAAAGAATTGCTGGACCTGACGCGTTTTGCCGCACTCAATCCTGTCTTTGTGATCATGGCTCGACGACCTTTGATATCGGGAGAAGAGGCATCGTTATGATGTCAGATGCAGTGCCGCAGCAGCGTCATGGAACGTTGTACGGGATCGGTGTTGGTCCAGGTGCCCCTGATCTGTTGACGCTGCGAGCGGAGCGTATCTTGAAGCAAGCTCAGGTTATCTGCCTGCCTGCCAGTATAGGACGTCGTAGCTATGCAGGGACGATCATTGATGCCTGTATAGATCCTGACCGGCAGGAGATTATCTCGGTAAAATTTCCGATGCAAAACGTCTGGGAGCAGGCAGTGCCAGCGCGTAACGCAGCGGTTACAACCTTACTCGGCTATTTGCAGGCCGGTCGCGATGTGGCCTTTGTCACCGAGGGTGATCCATTGCTCTACAGCACCTTTGGCTACGTACTTGAAGCTATCAGGCAAAGTGAGCAGGAGATCCCGATTGAAGTGATACCGGGCATCACATCGATCACTGCGGCTGCCGCCTCGGCGCGACTACCTCTGGCGGCCTGGGATGAGCGTCTGGCGGTCCTGCCCGCCTTTCACGTATTGGAGCAGAGCAGCTTCGCTGTAGAGAATCCTTTGCGCAGTATTTTTCAACTCTTTGACACTGTCGTACTGCTCAAGATAAACAAAGTTTTTGATCCTCTGCTTGATCTGCTGGAAGAGCTGGAGTTAGTGCAGCACGCGGTCTTTGTGCGTCGCTGTAGTACAGATCAGGAAGAGGTTATTTTTGACATTCAGCGCCTACGTGGTCAGACCCTGGACTACTTCTCGCTGTTGATTGTGAGGAAGACGCATGCCATTTATCACAGATGAAGCCTCCGCGCAGGTCGCCTTTATCGGAGCTGGCCCAGGAGATCCAGACTTACTGACCATCAAAGCGATGAGGCTCATCGGTCGCGCAGATTGTATTATCTACGCTGACTCGTTAGTCAATCCTGAAGTTTGTCAGTACGCCAAAGCGGGAGCGCAGATCCACGGCAGCTCCACGCTGACGCTGGAAGCGATGATGGAGCTGATGCTCAACGCTGCCGCACAAAACCAATTTGTGGTGCGTTTGCAGAGTGGAGATCCAGGCATCTATGGCGCCATGCACGAGCAACGACGTATCCTGGATCAAGCCGGTGTGAGTTATATCATCGTGCCGGGAGTCTCATCAGTCTTTGCCGCCGCCGCCGTCGCGGGAGTAGAGTTGACCGTTCCCGATGTGGCGCAATCGCTGATTCTTACGCGCCGCGAGGGACGAGTCGAGATGCCGGAAAAGGAGACGCTCCGAGCCTTTGCCAGTCATGGAACCACACTGGCTATCTTTATGAGTATCACGCGTGTGCGCCAGGTAGTCGAGGACCTGCTGGCGGGTGGCTATACGGAAGATACGCCCGCAATGGTGGTCTATCGTGCGACCTGGCCGGAGCAGCAGATTATTCGTGCGCCCCTGGCGACCCTGGTCCAGGCAGTCAAACAAGCGCGTATCTCGCGTCAGGCATTGATCATCGTCGGGCGAGCATTAGCCTCTTCTGCAGACGTACAGGATGCCGAGATTATGCATCGCTCGCATCTCTACTCTCCCGATTACAAGCACCTCTTCCGGGGTGGTGTCTCGGATGCTCAAAAAGCGCCGCCAGCATGAGAGGTTGAGGAAATGTCAGTGCCAGGAGCGGGAAAGATCGGCTGTATTGTCATCACGCATGCGGGCCTGGATATTGCCTTGCGCCTGCGTATGGTGCTGCCCATGTCAATGGATATTTATGTATGCGAGCGGGTTGCACAGCGGCTTGCCGAGCAGGATAGCACTGCTGATTTGCATATAGTCAAGAATGTAGCCGAAGCGCTGCATCGTGGTTGGGATACCAGCGAGCAGCTGATTTTCTGTCTGGCTTTAGGGGCGGTGGTGCGTTTGATTGCGCCGTTCTTGCGGGACAAGCATCATGATCCCGGCGTCGTGGTGATTGACGATGCCGCTACATTTGTGATCAGTCTTCTGTCAGGACATGCTGGAGGAGCCAACGCACTGACATACTCTGCGGCTCGCATTTTGGACGCTATCCCGGTGGTTACCACGGCTTCAGATGTTCACGCCACGCTGGCGATAGATCTATTGGGAATTGAGCAGCACTGGAGGCTTGATCCGGTGTCTGATCTGACCCGCGTGGCCGCCGCGATCGTCAATGACGAGCCGGTTGCGATCCTCCAGGAGGCGGGAGCTCGAGATTGGTGGATGCAATATGCAGGGCGAAAAGCTCATCTTTTCTATAGCGAAGACCGACAGGCTCATCGTAGTCAAGGAGCTTTCGCCGCTCAGGTGCTCATCACCGATCGTCTGACCGAAGATCTGGATCTCTCGGACATACCTACCGTCCTCTATCGCCCTGCGACACTGGTGCTAGGCATAGGATGTCGGCGGGGAGTCGCTTTTGCCGAGCTTGCAGCGTTTGTGCGGACGGCCTTAGTGGAACATAGATTGTCCATCGAGAGCGTGGCCACGCTGGCTACCGCCGATATCAAGGGGGACGAGCCAGCAATCCTGGAGCTAATTCAGCGTTACGGTTGGACGCTAGAGACACATACAGTTGAGGAACTAAGCGCCGTAAAAGACATTCCATCGCCATCGGAGCGTGTCCGGCATCTGATTGGAACCGCGAGTGTCAGCGAAGCCTCGGCATTGCTCTCCTCTGCCGATGGAGAACTGCTGGTGTGTAAGCAGAAGGGAGTGGGAATGACTATTGCCATCGCTCGTCGCAGTGGCGTAGCGGATCACTCAGGGAAGGATCGTGAGAAAAATGAAGACTGATGCCCGGGCAGGCACGCTAATCATTGTTGGTCTGGGACCAGGAGATCATGAGCTGCTGGCACCGATGGCGCTCCAGGCGCTCCAGACCAGCGACATCGTGATTGGATATCGCTACTACATCGAGCAGATTCAAGATCTCTTAAATGGACAGGAGATCCACACCTCGGAGTTATCGCAGGAAGTTGAACGGGCCAGGCAAGCGGTCGATCTGGCCTGGCAAGGTGCTACCGTCTGCATGATCTCCAGTGGAGATGCGGGTATCTATGCCATGGCGGGCCTGGTCCTTGACATATTTACGCAGAGCATCGAGCAGATGGCTACAACTTCTGATGCTGTGCGCATTGAACCAGACATCAGGATCATCCCTGGGATCTCTGCACTCAACGCTGCCGCCGCCTTGCTGGGAGCGCCGTTAATGCACGATTTCGCAGTGATCAGCCTGAGCGACCTGCTCACGCCCTGGGAGACCATCACTCGACGCCTCGCCGCAGCAGCGGCGGCGGACTTCGTCATCGTGATCTACAATCCAACCAGCCGCAAAAGGAACTGGCAACTGCCAGCCGCCTTTCAACTCATCGGAGAGCAGCGCTCGCCCCAGACGCCGGTCGGATTTGTACGCAACGCCTATCGACCAGAGCAGACCGTGATCAGAACAACGCTAGAGCACGCGCTCACATACGAGGTCGACATGTTTACCACCGTCATCATCGGCAACTCGCAGACCAGCCTGCGCCATAATCTCATGATCACCCCGCGTGGTTATGGAGTGTAATTCATTTTTACCATTGCATAAGTGTCGAGCGCAGCGAGGACACCGTAGCGTCGCACGCTCGCGTGCGATGTCCCAGTGACTCGTACGAGACGGCAGGATTTCGGCGCACTACGCTGACCTGCCTGATCGTACGTCGAGTGGGACATCGCACGCGAGCGTGCAACGCTACGGTGTGATAAAAAGGAGGACGCATTGAGAGATCAGATACACATCACCAGCGTAGCGCCGTTATTGAAGATACCTGAGGATGAGGCCATTGTCCTGATGGGACATGGTTCCCGTGATAAGAAGGGAGCTGAAGAATTTCTTGCCTTCGCGCAACGCCTCTCCTCCCGTCTGGGCTGTCCCGTCTATCCGGGCTTTCTGGAACTGGCCGATCCTCCGCTGGCCCGGGCGATCGATGACGCTGTCGCAGGCGGAGCCAGAACCATTATTGCGCTGCCCTGGCTGCTGCTCAGTGCTGGCCACGCCAAGAATGATATGCCAGTGGCGTTGGACTGGGCCAGACAGCGTCATCCAGAGGTAACGATACGCTATGGGACTCCAATTGAGCTCCAGTCAGAGATCCTGGATGTGCTTGGAGATCGGCTTGCAGCCATTGATCCAAACCGTGGCATGGGATCTCCAGATACCGCCGTACTCTTGATCCAGCGTGGCAGTAGTGATCCACAGGCGAACGCGGACGTCTATCGTGTGGCGCGCTTTTTGTGGGAGGGGAGAAACTTCAGCACGGTCGAGGTTGGATTTTCAGGCGTGACGCATCCCACAGTCGAAGAAGGCATCGAGCGCTGTTTGAAATATAACGCCCGCCACGTTTTGGTCGTGCCATATTATCTTTATCCAGGCATCCTGGTGGATCGCATCTCCAGCGTGGTCGAGACATTTGCAGCGGCCCATCCAGAGATCAACTTTCGAGTTGCGCCTCACCTTGGACTTGATCCGCGCCTGGAAGTATTAGCGCAACGTATGATCCAGCAGACCCAGATCGGCAAGGCCCCAATGAACTGCGACCTCTGCCAATATCGTGTGGCGCTCTTTGGACGTCAATCGCGGGTCGGCATGCCCCAGATGTCGGATCAGTCGCACGGACTGCGCGGCATGGATACCTCTCATGACGAGCATACGCACGATCATGAGCATCACCACACGCACGACGAGCACAGTCACAGCCATGATCATGGAGCCGGACACGAACATCATCACCATCAGCCCGCTGATCCATTGGACGAGCTGCGGCAGAGCGTGATCAACGCTGGCATCATGACCTCTCAAGAGATTGAGTCCGCCTTGCAGGATTGGTATCAGAAGCGCAAAGCCTGGAGCAATCTGCCGCCTCCGTATCTACTGACTGCCCTGCCCGGACAAGCGGCTACGGCCGCGCTCCGCTGGGATTGGCAGCAGCAAAATGTGCAGGAGTTCATCGCCTGGAGTCGTCAGGCGTTGTGCGAGCGCTTTGGGATTGAGCTACAGATTGTGGTCGAGGCAGAGACCGATGAAGCTGCTACGCCACGCTATCTACGCATACAGTTAGGCGAGCAGCAGGAGCGTTGTGACTGGCAATATCTCAATCAGAATCGCTGGATGGGAGCATTTTGCACGATCATCGAGCGTCTGTTATTGCCTCGGGGCGTGACTGCGCTGAGTCTGGACACTGGCTGGTTCGATACCGTCCTGGCCTTTTGTCACACTGCGCATGTGGAAGAGATTACGCGCTTCTTTCCAGAAGTTGAATAGTTGTCAGAGAGAGTAATCCAGGAGCGAGAGGAACAAATCATGGCATCATTTGCGTCGCAGAAGCATGGGCTGCGTGCGATCTACCCATTTAGTGCTCTGGTCGGTCAGGATGAAATGCGGCTGGCGCTACTGCTTAACGCGGTCTCGCCGCATATTTCGGGAGTCCTTATCCGTGGAGAGAAAGGGACAGCTAAATCGACGGCGGTACGTGCGCTACAACATCTGCTGCCGGATATCGCCGTTGTCGAGGGCTGTCCTTTTGCCTGTGATCCGGAGCAGCCCGAGCAGATGTGTGATGCCTGCGCTGCACGAGATACCCATACGATCCAGCGGCGTCCTGTCCGCCTGGTCGAGTTGCCGCTGGGAGCGACCGAAGATCGCTTACTGGGGACGCTTGATCTAGAGCGTGCCATCAAGGATGGTGAGCGTCATTTTGAGCCCGGCCTGTTAGCGGCGGCGCATCGAGGCATCCTCTACATCGACGAAGTCAACCTGCTGCCCGACCATCTGGTCGATGCGCTCCTCGACGTGGCAGCATCGCGTGTCAACGTGATCGAGCGTGAAGGCATCTCATTTGCGCATCCGGCCGATTTTATCCTGATCGGAACCATGAATCCGGAGGAAGGAGACCTGCGTCCGCAGCTACTGGATCGTTTTGGTTTGTCGGTAGAGATACAGGGGATGAAAGATCCAGCCTTGCGAGCCGAGATTGTGCGTCGCAACATCGCTTTTGAAGCTGATCCCGCTCGTTTTGCTGCGCAATGGAGTGAGGCCGGCGCCGCGCTGCGCGTCCAGATCGTGCAAGCGCGTCAGCTCCTCACCGACGTGACAATCTCGGAAGCCATACTGGGATTGATTACACATATCTGCGCGTCGCTCGACATCGATGGACTGCGTGCGGACATAACCATCTACAAGGCGGCGGCGGCCCTGGCGGCTCTGGAGCAGCGCCTGATCGTCACCGAAGATGATGTCAGGCGTGTGGCGATGCTTGTGCTCCCGCATCGGCGCAGGCGGCAACCATTTGAGCAGCCCGGACTGGATCGACAAGAGTTGGAACAAGTCATGCACGAGTATCAGCCTCCGCAGGTAGTGCCGCCTCAAAATGAACCGGCTCAGACATCCTCAGAGCGGCCATCGACGGCTGGCCCAACTGATGAACTACCAGATAATAACGACGGCTCCGAGACAGAGAGACTGCATAACTCACCGCCGCCGCAAAGCGCAGGCGGCCAGCCTCAGGAAAAAGAAGAGATGATCCCTCCAGGCCGCCCGACTGCTCTTGCGACGCTTGATCCGCAGCAATCCGTACGAGTGCCGAGGCAGAAAACCTCCTCGAAACAGTGGATGCCGCTTGCCTCACGTGCCATGCGGCGAGCCTCGCAGACACTGCAACTCAGAGGCTGTCGCGTCGGGACACGACGAGGATCGCTTCATACACAGGCGCTGGCGCTCTCTGCCACGATCCATGCCGCCGCCCCTTATCAGAGGCAGCGCAAGCAGAGAGCGGTTCGGGCAGGATCGTCACTGGGCAAGGAGAAGCGTCTCTGGCTGGAGCGTTGGGATATCTTTGAAGTTGTGCGACAGCAAAAGAAGAGTGCCCTCATCCTCTTTGTCGTCGACGCCAGCGGATCGATGTCCGCCCGCCAGCGGATGGCGAGCGCAAAAAGTGCCGTCCTGGTGCTCCTCCAGCGAGCCTATCAGGAACGCGATCGGATCGGCTTCGTGCAATTTCGAGGCCCGCAAGCGACACTCTTGCTGCCGCCCACCAACAGCACCAGTCTGGCTGCACAGCTCCTGACGCATCTCCCGACCGGCGGACGGACTCCGCTGGCATCGGGTCTGCGCCTGGCGTTGCGTACCTTCCAGATCTCTCAACGCCGAGATCCTGGCTTACAACCGATGCTCGTGCTGGTAACCGACGGCCGAGCGAATGTCCACGATCCCGACCGTCGCGCTTCGCCAGAGCACAGTCCCGTCCAGGATGCGATCGAAGTCGCGCACCTGTTGCGTGACGCTGGCATTAGCGCATTGGTGATCGGCACCGAAGAGGGAGTAGTGCGTACCGGATTGGCTCAGACCATGTCCGAAGAACTCAATGGAACATACATCGAGCTATCCGAGCTCGAAGGAACATCGATCGAGCGTACCGTGCGGAATGCATTGGAAGATTTACGATAAATGAAAAGGTATGTATAAAATGACATTGCAAGAGAGAGCGCGTCCCGTTATATTGGTTGGCGTTGGCCCAGGAGATCCGGAGTATGTCACGGCGCGTGTCGCCCGCGAGATCGCGGAGGCCGATGTGGTCGCTGGCTTTGCGACCGTGCTGGCTGTCGTCGATCAACATATCAAGGGTGAACGTGTCGTGCTCACCTATCGCAATCAGGAAGAGCAACTGGCTGAAGTGGGCAAAGCGTATGCAGCCGGCAAGCGTTGTGTGGTGTGTTGTTATGGAGATCTCAATTTTTCGGCGCAAGAATTGATCACGCGTGTTGAGAGGCATTGTGGAAAGGGTGAGCGCATCCCGGGTATCAGCTCTGTCCAGGTTGCCAGTGCGCGTGCGGGTCTGGCGATGGAGGAAACCTTATTTTTTACCCTGCATGCTCGCGGTGGCATTGAGGCTTCTCAGGTAGAGATTGTCTCTGCGGCGCTTGAGAATAAGCGCAATCTGATCGTTTTGCCGCTGCCCTGGTCGTTTATGCCTGCCGCTATGGGAGCTATGTTCCTGCATGGAGGTGTCGCGGAGCAGCGTCCAGTGATCGTTTATCAAAAACTGACCCTGGCGGGAGAGTCTGCCCTGCATACGACGGTCGGAGAACTGGCGGCGACGACGCAGGAGTTCAGTGATCTCTCGATCGTTGTTTTGCCGCGTGCCGAGTAATGGCGAAAGTGAGCAGCGAGAGCATCATGAGAACAGATCAACTATGTATTATGATTGCAGGAGTGTCCAGTGGTGTTGGCAAGACAACCGTCGCTACCGGCCTGATGTATGCTCTGGTGGCGCGAGGATTGCGTGTCCAGGGATTTAAGGTCGGTCCCGATTATATCGATCCGACGCATCATCGTCATGCCACCGGACGCCCATCTTATAATCTGGACACCTGGCTGAATGGGTCGGAGGATGTTCTGCGCTGCTTCGCGTCCGCTATGCACGCTGCTGATGTGGCGATCGTTGAGGGAGTAATGGGTCTCTTCGATGGTCGTAAGCAGACCCGCGACGAGTCCAGTACCGCCGAGATGGCTCGTCTGCTGGATGTGCCTGTTTTTCTGGTCGTTGATGCTTCTCGGATGGGGCAAAGTGTGGCGGCAGTGATCCATGGTTACCAAACGCTCGACCCTCGTGTGCGCCTTGCAGGCGTAATCTTGAATCAGGTCGCCAGCGAGAGCCACGAAAACACGCTACGCCACGCGATCGCCGCATGGACCAATGTGCCAGTAGTCGGAGTAATCCGTCGAGGCGAGATGCCATCCTTGCCTGAAAGACATCTTGGACTGGTACCCAACTCTGAGCATCAACTTGATCTTAAGCAGCTAGGCAGTGCCATTGAGCGCACGATCCAGATAGATCTGCTTTTGACCATGGCCCACCAGATCGCCAGCCAGCGAGCGCCTATAAACGTCATGGCAGAAGAGATAGTGGAACCGCTTCATCCTCTCGTGCGCAAGGATCGTCCATATCGGCTTGGACTGGCTTTAGACCGCGCATTTTCCTTTTATTATCCCGAAGTCCTGGAGCACTTCACTGCGCGAGGGATTGAAGTTATCCCTTTTAGTCCTTTAGAAGACGATGCTCCTCCCAAGGATATCGACGTTTGCTATCTGGGAGGAGGATTCCCAGAGCTATTCGCGGCCCAGCTATCCGCCAACGCAGGGATGCTGACTGGCTTGCGCTCGATGATTGCTAATGGTACACGCATCTATGGAGAGTGTGGCGGCTATATGTATTTAGGCCAGGCGTGTATTGATCAGGAAGGAAGATCGCATCCGCTACTGGGAGTCGTGCCCTATGAATTCCGCATGGGCAAGCAGCGTGCGCAGCTTGGATATCGCGAGGTTGTGACGCGACGCAAAACGTTGTTAGGACCAGCCAATCTGCGCTTGCGTGGACACGAATTCCACTGGTCCTATATCCAGGAGCCCTTGCTTACCGAGCACAGCATCTATGAGGTCCAGGACGAGCAAGGATACACTGAAGAAGGCTTTGCCAATCACGCCATCGTGGCTTCCTATATTCATTTACCCTTTAGATCGTTTGCCACCGTGCTCACCAACCTGTTGCGCTCATTGTGACTTGCTTAATCGATCAGGTATGAAGAGGACATCATTCTCTTTGTTGGCCTGTACCTCAACCCAGGCCAGTGCAATCTCACGATAGCGCAACCGCACATAGGTCCCAAGGCGATTTCCATCGATGGGACGAATTTGCCAATTCGCATGTGCAAGCACACGTTCAGCCTCGCGAGAGAACGTCGATGTGGTGACAAAATAGCCGTAAGCGGCATTGTAGATGCGTATAGAGGACCAGAAGTCGCGAACTTCTTCGGATCCAACTGGATTGTTGGTATACCGTTTACATTGCACGACAACTCTCTGATTCCGTTCGTTGAGCAAAAGAACATCTGTACCTTGATCGTTTGTACCTCCACAGCGCCGTAAAAAGCGATGCCCCAGACCAAGCCCCATAATGACGGCCGCCGTAAAAAGTTCAAACTCTGTTGGATCTTGCGTCGCCAGGATTTCTGGCACCGAGCGTGGTATCGCAGGCAAATTCTCCCCACGGGGCATCGCCAGTGACGGCGAACTGACACTTGTATGGGGTGTATATCTGTAGGCATGGGCCGATTCGGTAACATAAAAGGAGAGTGCTGTAAGAAAACCAAAGATGTCGACAACTATTAACACAAAGGCTAGAGTTTGAAAATATACACTGAACACAAGTAATACTGGTAGTGCTATCATTGAAGCCAATAGCCAGAGTAAAGAGCTCCTCATGTAAAATCCCTCCTTTATATGTTTCTACTGATATATTGACACCTATCCTCTCAATTTATTAAAAATCGGTAGCAACTGACTTGTATTTTCAATCCAGGTAGTAGCATATCTTCGCTGGCAGTAGAAGAATATCTGCCATGACACCACACATTTTCATTTGCCTGCTGAAGCTTTAGCCAGACGACGCGTTGGGGATTTAATAGTTATATGCCTTGACGGTTATATAACTTATATGGTATATTCATTATTATGATGACAACCTTTGATGCCTTAGCCGAGCCGCTGCGTCGGCGTATCCTGGATTTGCTACGCGAGCGTCCCCGTCTGGTTGGCGAACTGGTCGTATTACTTGACATGAGCCAGCCAGGTATCTCGAAGCATCTACGTGTGTTGCGCGAGGTGGGGCTGGTTAAAGTGCGTCAGGATGCGCAGCGGCACTGGTATGAACTGCGTTCCGAGCCGCTTGTCGAGATCGACAGCTGGCTGGAGCCTTATCGCCAGCTCTGGGGAGAGCGCCTGGATGCCCTGGAGCGTCACTTGAACGAAAAGAGCGAAAAGGACGAAGAGAAGGAGTAGCTTTGATGTCCACACCGTACCAAGCACAACCAACCGATGATAGTTCCGCCGATGGCACTGTCGAAAAACATGCTGACTCTTATGTTCTGCGTTTCGAGCGCCATCTTGCTCATCCCATCGAACGCGTCTGGGCGGCGCTCACCGAGCCAGAGCAGCTCGTCACCTGGCTGGCCGAAGCCGAGATCGATCTCCGTATGGGGGGACGCGTGCGGTTACACTGGCTCAATACTGACGCCGATGGGAATGGCGCCACTATGAATGCGCTTATCACACAAATTGATCCACCTCGGCTGCTGGAATACGTAGGCGACATTCATGGAACTCTTCGTTGGGAGTTGAGCGAGGAAGCTTCTGGCTGCCTGCTGACTTTCAGTAGTACATTTCCTGCTCCCAACCGTTACATACTGCTCTCGCTGGCTGGCTGGCACATCCATCTTGACTTTCTGGCGGAAGCTCTCGATGGACAGGCTGTTGACTGGCCTCACTGGCCGCTGGATCGCTGGACCAAACATCATGAGCGTTATGTGCAGCGACAGCGTGAAAATCCCTCGACAATTTACTCCACCTGACTGACATTTTAGGTAAACCAAAAGGATGACATTTCCAATGGAACTTGACAGGGATTATTCACTATGATATGAAATCTATGAATATTTTGATTGTAGAAACAGGAACGCCCATACTGATAGATTTTGGCATCAGGTTGTACATCTTCATCTTTGTGTGTTGTATAGCTGTGGTGAGTTTTACGTTTCTGTCTACTTGAGATTTAAGATGGATTCAAATTGTTGACAAAGAAAGCGGACCTTTTGTGGAAAAACGTCGTGCGGATCAAGAAATAAACAGCAATCGAGGGTCTAAAAGGGTAGAGCGTAGGGAATCGGACTCTTCTTTGCATCGAGAGATATATGGTACCTTAAACCAAGGTGATAGGGTTTCTCATCGGGAAGAGTCACCAGAAGCAATCACTCAAAAAATGCGAGAAATCGAGAAAGAACGTCCTAGAACTGAGCATGAAAGAATCAGTACCAATGCCGCAATTCTTACAGAATATGATGCGCGCTATACGACAGAGGTAAACTTTCTCAGAAAAGATGAGAATGGGCATACTCATTGGCAGTTGGAGAGTGTCGTAAAGGATGGATCACAGCAAAATAAGCCTTATAAGAATGAGATTGTTCCAGAATCTGGAACATTTGTAGGATGTAACAACTATAGAGATTCTGATGCGAATTGTTTTGTTGCGGGCACCAGTCCTCTCCATCTTTCCAAAGTTCTCTATGGCCAGATTGAAACGTCCCGAGCAAAGATTAGCGAGAAAGCTTCTAAGATGCCGGAATTAAAAGATCACACTATCCCCGAATTTGACCTGAAACGGTACGTAGGCAGGGAAATTTTCCATCCACCGACACATGAAAAAATAAATGAGGCACTTGGGGATGCTGATTCTCGTACACTTAAAGCAGGCACCCATGAATTTGAGCATTACGCAGTTTTTGGTACGATGCAAAGCAAATTGCGCCTGGCTCATAATTATAATAAAGATTGTAAGACACTTACATTCACTCAAGGTGATCTTTTCCCTGCTACTGAGCACACCTTTTCGGATCGAGGTCCTTTATCTGAGTAATACAGCATAAAGTTGTGTGGCCTATTATTGCTCGAAAAAATGTTACAGAGAATTGGTTTTAAAATTGAAGAAGTAGTGTCACGGGCTTGTTTTTATGTAGGAACGTTTGCCTTGTAAGAAGCATTAATTATATGGCCAGCCAAAAGACGTGACGATAAAGTAGCGTCGTACGCTCAGTGTACGACGCTACTTTATCTATATCAACGGGCATGACGTTACAGACCGATACCGCCTGAAACTTCGATTCTCTGTCCGTTAACCCAGTGCATCTCATCGGATAGTAAGGAAGCCACGACACCACCAATATCTTCTGCCTGACCGACGCGACCAAGTGCTGTCTGCGAGGCAATCGTCTGGTTTACTTGTGGGTTATCACGAACCATGCCTCCACTGAAGTCTGTGGCGATGGCTCCGGGAGCGACGGCATTGACTGTAATGTGTCGTTGACCGAGCTCAAGTGCCATATAACGTGTGAGTACATCTATGGCTCCCTTTAACGCACCATAAACACTAGAGCCCGGAGCTGAGAAGCGTGCCAGTCCTGACGAGATATTGATAATGTGCCCACCATCTACTATGAGCGGAAGAAGAGCTTGTGTCAGGAAGAAGACTCCCTTGAAATTGGTATTTACCACGTGGTCAAATTGCTCTTCAGTTGTCTCGGTGATTGCTACATGCATACTGGTGCCAGCGTTATTGACGAGGAAGTCAAAATTATCTCTATTCCATGTCTGCTTGAGTGTCTCTTTAATGGTTGTCACAAAGGCCGGAAAGGACTTTATGTCAGATGTATCAAGTTGTAGCGCGACTGCTTTGCGACCACTTTTCTCGATCGATGCAACCACCTCTTCGGCTTCTCTCTTTTTAGAATGATAGGTTAGAATAACGTCAGTGCCTTTGGCGGCGATGTTAAGCGCCATTGATTTTCCCAGTCCACGGCTCCCGCCAGTGATAATTGCAACTGTCATGACAAATCCTTTCAAGAATACCTTATTCGTTTAACTTTATAATGTGCTTGGCCATGCCCTGAGCGATCTTGCCCAATTCCTTTGCCTGGTTTTCATCACCCTTCTGTACAGCCTTCCAAAATGCCACCTTCTGCTCAAGGTAGCGTAGATGTTCTTGCTTCCTGGCCAGTTCTTGCTCCAGTGCTTGCCTGTGAGCTTCGAAGAGCTCAAGCTGTTGATCAGCAGCGGCCACGCCATTTTTAGCATTCGCTAAATATTTCCGCATATCATCGATCGACATACCGGTTGTCCTCAAACAAGCCAGTGTCTCAATCATGAAGACATCTTCAGCGCTATACCTGCGATGGCTACTGCTTCTGTCGCGATCGACTTTGTCGATCAGGCCGATACGTTCATAGTAGCGAAGCGTGTGTTCGCTCAGACCACTTCTCTCTACCACTTCCTGAAGCGTGAAGTGGAGGGTGGTTTTTAAATTATCTTGTAACATAGAGATATTATTCCATACCTAGAGTGCTCTAGGTCAAGAGATTCGTCGCCCAATTTTTGAAATGTCGTGCATGAATGAGAGGTTGAAATCTGATCATCTTTTCACTCTAACATTTTTAACGAAAACGGAAGATCCCAAAGCGTTCACGCTCTGGGATCTTCCATAGTGACAGATAATCTGGATTGTTTATTGATCTCTATTCGTATGTGGGGACGGCTAGAGGATTGCGCTCGGCGTAGGGGCGCTGATGCCAGTATGGATAAATGGTTGGGATCTCGCTGGCTCGATCGAGCTTCTCGACCTGCTCGGCGGTAAGATTCCAATCGACCGCGCCGAGATTGTGTTTGAGTTGCTCCTCGTCGCGTGCGCCAACGATGACGCTGGACACTGTTGGACGTTGCAGCAGCCAGTTCAAGGAGATCTGAGCGACCGACTTGCCAGTCTCTTCGGCGATCGCATCGATCGCATCCACGATTTCGTAGACCTTCTCGTACGGAATATGCAATCCCTCGGAGCCGATCTGTCCCACGCGACTGCCATCGGGGGCCGGCTGATTGCGACGCACCTTGCCCGAAAGCACGCCTGCGGCCAGAGGACTCCAGACGATTGTGCCGACCTTCTGATCGAGGGCGAGTGGCATCAGTTCCCACTCGTACTCGCGTCCGACCAGCGAATAAAACGCCTGATGGGCCACATAACGTGTCCAGCCATAGCTCTGCGCGGTTGCCAGCGACTTCATCAGATGCCAGCCCGAGAAGTTTGAGCAGGCGATATAGCGGACTTTGCCGCTTTGTACCAGCGTATCGAGTGTACGCATCACCTCTTCGACCGGTGTGAGCGCGTCGAAGCCATGCATCGTATAGATATCGATATGATCTGTATTCAGCCTGCGCAGACTATCCTCGCAAGCCTTGATCAGATGATAGCGTGAGGAGCCCAGGTCGTTGGGACCATCGCCCATGCGGAAATTTGTCTTGGTTGAAATCAGCAACTGATCGCGCCTACCAGCGATCGCCTTGCCAAGCACCTCCTCCGATAAGCCTCTGGAGTAGGCATCCGCCGTATCGAACAGATTGATACCCGCTTCCAGACAAATATCGACCAGTCGACTCGCCCCGGCGATATCGGTATTCCCCCACGCCTTAAAGAAATCGTTGCCACCACCGAAGGTTGCCGTCCCAAAGCTGAGCGCAGAAACTTTCAGACCAGAACCGCCTAGTTGCCTATATTCCATCGTATTCTTCCTCTCTTCTACTAATTCCAATCATGTCATTAAGCTTGAGAATGATAAGAAATCTTTTCATAGGCCCTTCTGAGAGATAAAAAAACATGCCAAAAACCCATTGAGTGATAACAATGGGCAATGTGCTCTTCCTCATGAAAATGTGCGCGGGTGCGCGGAGGATGAATATCTCCCTGGACCTTTATCTTACAATAAAATGCAGCCTCATTGCTCAAAGTAGCGTCGTGCCCTCGGGCACGATGTCCCACTCGACGTACGATCAGGCACGCCAGCGTAGCTCGCCGCGATTGAGCTGTCTCGTACGAGGTACTGGGACATCGCACGCAAGCGTGCGACGCTACTTTAGGCGCACAGGCCGCTTGAGCCGGCATAGACTGCTCCTGCTTTGATTACGGCTCCGAAAGCGCACGTGATATTTTGTCCATCGACCATATCTGTCCAGGAGGGAGATAAGCCTCCGATGTACCAGCTACTGGTGGAGCAATCTGTGGGATAACATTTTCGATTTGTGGCATCGGCATATTCCCACACGTCGACTTGCGTTCCGAGTGCAGATCCGCTATCCCACTTGATGAGGCTCCAGTTGGTCACGCAGCTACTTGAATACCACATCTGGACCGTCGCTAACACGTTTCCATGTTCATCATACACATTGCTGTTCCTGACAACATACGAATTCTGACTGCATCCGCTCGTATAGGGATCTTCTCCCAGGTGAGAGCTCTTGTGTGAATAGCCTGCATTTCCATAATTATGAGCACGAACGGCTCCTGTCACGGGCACCACAATCAAGATGGATGCCACAATGAGTGCAAGCAAAAAAGTAATAGATTGGCTCTTCATCTTCTGTCCTTTCGATAGTACTAGATAGCCAGAAAAACGTTCCAGTACTATGAAAAGAGACAAAGGGATGCCAGATTTTTTGTCTATGAGGCGTTGATCACTTGATCTGTAGCGGTCGTACCTCATAGGTAAGCGCATGTTTGGCGCAGAGCCAGAGGATATTGCCATCGGGCGTCACCACGCGCTGCAAGCCGCCCCAATGATGTTGTTTATCGACGGTTTCGAGAAAGCTATGCAGGCCGCGCAACGCAGGTCCTACCAATTGTTCCTGCGTATACTGACTATTGTCAGCAGGGCTCAATGCATCGCTTTCGACCTCGATTTCTGGCAAGTTTTCTGTGATCTGTTCCAGGAGCTTGATCTGGTTTTCAATGTTTTTGAAGTCGATCTCGTCGACGATAGGCCCGAGGGCTTCTCCGAAGGGGACGCCGAATTTGAGGAACATGATGATGTATTTGAGCCAGGGAGCCATACTAATCCACCAATCTTTGGCCACCTTGAGCTCATAGCCTCGCTGCTGATCGACGAGGTGGGGGCCGGATGGATGCTGACAGACTAAGAAGAGCCGGTAGGTGTGATTGATCCACTGTCTGGGATGAAATGGCGTACGGCGATCGGGAATCAGGAAGAAGGTATTGGGGCACTCGGCCTCCATCTTACTCATCTCCAGGTTCCACAGGCGCGTGAAGTTGCGTATATTCCACTCGGTGAGCTGTCCGATTCTTTGCAGCATGAGATCATCTTTCTGCTGCAAGATAGCCAGGCGGCGCAAGATTTCCTGATATTCTACGACGGTTGCCTGTACCTGCGGAGCTGTGTCGATGTGGATGCCGTAGAGCAGTTCAAGCACGGAGACGCTTTCAAAGCTCGCCGGACATTCAATGGAACGTTTGTTATGCTGGTAGCGGCGTACCAGATCTTCCTCGTAGCGATACATCTCGTGACACGGCTGAGTCGCGTGTGTCTGTCGCTGACAAATGCAGGGAACTTCGCGCCTGACCTGCAAGCCTTTGAAGCGGTTGAGGATCAGATCGAGCGTTTCTTTAAGGATGACAAAAAATGTGTATGGCTGCACACCCCACACAACAATGCGGAGCTCGCGCTTCATCGGGATCAGTTCGATGCGTGCGGTATGTCCTTCGTAGGTGAGGAGAGCTCCATCGCGCCAATGGATATTCTGGGTATAGCGATGCGTGCGTACAATGAACCAGCTCATAATGCCCGAGGGGACAAAGTCGAAGCGATAGACCATCTCGACATGCATCACATCGGATTGGGAAGCTGTGGGAATGCTGATCTGTTGCGCCTGGAGGGGTTCGTCGTAGGGGAGCAGTTGTGGGATGAGGCTGTGCGTTGGATATGATCCTGCAATAGGAGGCTCGATCTGATAGCTCAAATCGAAGCGCTCCATCAGGCGCAAGAAAAGTGGATAGAGCGAGCGATCATAGGGATTTCCCTCCTCATCCACGGACCAGATCAGGGCCAGATCATCATGTGTCAGGATGCCATTGGCTTTTCTGGTTACTTCATCTTCGAGTACGAGGCTGATGGCTTTGGTGACCCAGTTCGGTTTGAGGATGACAATGTTGCTCAAGATGTGATCATCGCGGAAATATAGGATCTTACCCAGGTCATGCAGATAACTCCCCAGTGTCCCTTGAGCCATCTCTGCCTGCACACCTTTGCTTATACACAGGTCTATATATTCTTGATTACTGATATGGTGATCGGGACGAGTTAATAACTCTTCTTCTACCTCAACCCAGGAGGTCGGCCAGGGTTGTCCCATCAGAGGGAGAGCAGTCGCATGCGTTGCGAGGAGCGACTTCAGCCCCTCAATCCCCTCGCCCGTTTTGTTGCTGATCGCGACCACGTCGACGATCTGTGTATACGTCTCGCGATATTGCTGGATGTTGAGATCTGGTGCCCGCTGATCGATATGCGTGGATATCAAGATAACGGGTGCATTCGGAGCAAGGATGCGAATTGTTTCGAGCCAGTAGTCAAGTTTGCCGTCGATCGAGCCTGTACGCGCATTCCATACGACCAGATAGAGCGACCGCCTGGTGAGAAAGAATTGATGCGTGGCGTGATAGATATCCTGACCGCCGAAGTCCCAGGTGTGGAGCGTCAGGGATTGTCCCGGCAACTCTGGATGATCCAGGTGCAGATGCCCAATCTGGATGCCGTGTGTCGTGGTGAGCTGATTATCCAGATTGAGATGATGTAATGATCGTAGTAGCGAGGATTTTCCTGTCCCTCCCTGGCCGACGAGTAGTAACTTGGCCTCATAGCGTATCACGCTGGAACGCTGTAAATCGCGCAGGAAAGACAACGTCTCCTGGCGACCTTGCATCACAATCTCGGGTGGAGGCGTCAGCAGATCGGGATTCTCTTGCAGGTCGAACTGGATCAGTTGAGACAACTGTCCAATTTCCGGTGGGATGTATTTGAGCCGATTAGAACTGAGATCGAGTCGTTTGAGTCCGGATATCTGCCCCAATGCGGCTGGTAGCTGCGTGAGTTGATTGTGGCTGAGGCTGAGGCGACTCAGTTTCACCAACTGTCCGAGCTCGGCCGGTATGGAGGTGAGTTGATTGCGGTCGAGTGACAGGCTGAGCAAGGAGGATAATTGTCCCAATTCAGTCGGAAGCTGCACGAGTTGATTGTTATCCAGGGCGAGGTTTTGTAGTTGAGACAGGTGTCCAATCTCAGGAGGGAGGTGGGAAAGTCGATTGTGGCGTAAAAAGAGGATGCGTAATTTGTCGAGTTGTCCGAGCTCGGCCGGGATCTGTTTGAGCTGATTTTCTGGTAGAAAGAGGGCCTCCAGCTTCGTCAAGCGTCCAATCTCAGAGGGTATTTCTGCAATCTTATTGTTGCGTAGATCCAACTCGACAAGCTCAGATAAGTGTCCCAGCTCAGGAGTAATCTGCGTGATTTCATTGCTACGTACTACCAGTTTCTGTAGCCTGGAAAGTTTTCCCAATTCAACCGGAACGCATGTGAGGTTGTTGTAGCTGATGTCCAGTTCAAGCAAGTTTGCCAATTGTCCCAGCTCAGGAGGCAGATTGGAGACGCGATTATTGCGTAGATAAAGGACTTCCAGCTTTGATAATTGTCCCAACTCAGGTGGAATCTGCGAGAATGCATTGTTGCTGAGAAAAAGCACGACGAGTTCGCTTAAGTGTCCCAGCTCGGCGGGGATCTGTGAGATGTGATTGTTATACAGAAATAAATGGTGCAGGCTGGATAATTGTCCAAGCTCAGCCGGAATGTCGACCAGCTGATTATTATACAGATCGAGTCGGATCAGGTTGGATAGCTGTCCGATCTCAGGAGGCAAGTGCGTAAGGTAATTATTTTGCAGATCGAGCCGTGTCAGATCGGATAACTGTCCGATCTCGGCGGCCACATCGGATAGTTGGTTATTACTGAGATCGAAGCGTGTTAGGCTGGCTAATTGCTGTATTTCAGCAGGGATATGAGCAAGTTGATTACTATTGATATCAAGCCATTTCAGCCTGGTTAATGGTAGCAGTGCGGATGGAAATTCTACGAACTGATTGCTATACAGACTAATTCGATGCAAATTGGCTAGCTGTCCAATCTCAGGAGGCAGGGTAGTGAGTTGATTGTTATGCAACGAGAGCGACTGCAGATTGGATAAAGTCCCAATCTCGGGCGGGATACGCGTAAGCCGATTTTTGCTTAAGGAGAGTTGTCTCAGGCTGGATAATTGACTTAGCTCGGCTGGAAGCTCGGTAAGTTGTAACTCTGACAGACCTAGCTTGATCAGCCTCCCTTGATTGTCGTATACTGCGCTCCTGATCTTTTTCCCAATCGTAGCAGCTATAGCAGCAACAATAGCCTTATCATCCATGAAAACACCCTACCTTCTTCGAACCTTACTGAGATTGAGCACAAAAACAAGATTTTGTGCTCTGGATATTGGTTGAACTGAGGGAGAGTATAGCATACCTGGCATGAATAATCTATGAAGCTAGTATCGCTTAAGCCCGCTTAAATCCTCCCTTTAGCGCGTTTTCTGATGACGTGGATGTTAAGTACATAATGGCCCCCATCGATTTCGCCTCGGGGAAGCTGACAGTCGACAAATTCCAGTTGCGCTACTATGCCTGATGGAATAATGATGAAGCCTCCCTCGCGTGTCAGGTCGAGCTTGATAAAGCCGTAGGGAGTGGGTACCTGTCCCGCCAGACGATGTAGCGAGCCAAAGTAGGGACGTATCGTTGTCTGCGTGAAGCCAGGTGTGCGTGGCTGCACGCCGAGCAGGTGCGTCGTGAGATCATAGGTCGGTGTGGCTGACCAGGCATGAGCGCGACTGGCTTTCCCCACAGGAGCATCCCAGAACTCCTCAATCGACGTGTTCCCGCGCTCAATTTGAGCGTCCCAGCGCAAGCAAAGCTTTGTCAGTAAGTCATGCCTGCCTGCCTGCGCCACTGCCTGATGTACGAAATGCGAGAAGAAAGGCTGTGCCCCAATCACCTGCGTTTCAGGATCAAATGTGGTCCCCTGGATAGGATCGATGCCCTGGGCGAGTGGCGCGATATCTCCCAGCGTCGAGAGATACGTCACGCGTTGCTCATCCAGGATATAGGCGAGGATGCGTTCGTGACGCTCTGGTGGTGCGCAGCCGGCAATGATCGCCATGGCATTGGTCTGCTGGCTGATCCGTCGCCGTGGTCCTTGCGCATCGGCGGCATCGACATAGACTCCGCGCTCCTCGTCCCAGAGAGCCTCAAAAGCTATGCGGGTACGCTCCATCTGACCACGCGCCATGGTAGCTCCACGTGTATCGGTCAGCACCGTTTCTAATAGCCATGCATAATCAGCTAACGTCGCCGCATAAAGAGCATCCAGAGCCGCAATCACCTCTCCGCGCTCCATCATCGCCCAATCTATGAAGATCCAGTTGGGAACACTGTGCAATAGTCCATCGTCGCCACGATAACGCTCAAAGGCGGCGATAATATCCATCGCCGCAGGTAGCATCTGACGCACGGATCGAAAGTCGCCAGCATATTGTAGATAGCGGGCGAGTGCGCGTATCCAGTGCAGCGAGTAGTCGGGGATGGTGATGGCGGCCAGCGAAGCGTCGCCAGCGGCCACCATTGATAGGAGCCCGTCGTTCCGGCGGGACTGCACGCACAGTTGGAGGTGATGCCGTACCAGACGCCAATCGGTGGCTGTCGTGTAGCTCAGGAGCGCATGCATGTATGCATCCCCGACCCAGGCCCGCTGCTCACGGCCGGGACAATCCAGGAACGCATCGGCCGAACATAGATCAAGCGTCCGCGCCCCAACCTGCCAGATCCGATTGAGTTTTTCATCGTCGCAGGAGAATGTCGCCATACTGTTGCGTGGATAGCGACGCTCGACCGCTCCAAGCGCTGTGATCTGTGCCTGACCACGTATTGCTACCGCGACATAGCGAAAGCCGACTGCATGAAATCCCTCGAAGTGCGCTTCATGATTGCCATCTGACCCATCCAGAAGGCAGCGCAAGGCATAAAAGCGCGGCTCAACCTCGACCATGCCATCCGAGCGTAGATCTTCACCGACATAGAGATCGACCACCGTACCCGTGCTGCCCTGCAGCTTGAGCCACGGAGTTGCCAGGACCATCTGACCGGCATCATAAACAGCTACCGTGGATGTCGTGTGAGTGTCATCGACGCGGATTGTTTGCTCATAAAGCGTGACCGGATCATCGTTCTCAACATCTGAGATGGCGTAGGTGCTCAAGTGCTTGAGCTCTATCGGAAGCGCGGTCAGGGGAGCAATGTCGATGAGTTCTGGCGTCGCGTACGCTGACGTTGGTAGGTGTGATGTGAACCGCGAGAGAGGACCCGCCTTTAATATCGTTGCCTGCTCCCAGGACGTATCATCGAAATCGGGACTATTCCATCCCTCTGCGAGACCGCGACCATCGATGATTTCCGGCGGACCTGCAATCTCGCGTGCGGCATTGGCCTCATTGGGGATAAGTGTACAGAACGGGGCAGAACGTCCCTTCCAGGAATCATCCGAGAAGACATCGAGTGCCGGAGCCTCGAAAATAAAGGACCCGTAGCCCATCTGATAATCCAGCGCCGCCGGAATCCACCACGGCATCGGACGCCCATAGTAGCCGACCAGAGCCGCAATCACATTCTCCCCCTGATGCAGGTAGGGAGTCAGATCGACCTCCAGATACGCCAGACGCTCAGGAACCGAGCGGGCCGGCCCTCTTGTCACCTCGACCCCATTAACATAGAGAATAAAACGTGAATCAGCCGTCAGACGTGCCCGCGCCTGAGCTGGCACGCTCTGGAGCGTCAGCGTCTTGCGCAGATAGCAATAGCGATTCCACGCCTGAGTAGGTACACCATTGTTGGAGAACGTCACCAATGGAGTCGGGACCGGCGGCTCTCCCGCCCAGATCAAAGCACCCCGCCAGCCGATAGGCCAGGCATGCAGCGCCCCACTCTGGAAAAACGCCACTTGATCTTTGTCTATTGACATGCTTGTATCCTTTCTTTGAGAGCGAAAGGAGGATTTCGCTCACGGTGTAAACGCTCGCCAATGTAGCGGCGCGGCTCCGCCGTGCTGTCTGTGACTCGTCCGACAATGCTCCCCATGGAGGTTCCTTTGAGAGACACACCCGAGCCGAATCATACGAGCCACAGACAGCACGGCGGAGCCGCGCCGCTACGTCTGGTTGCTTGACCACTTCGGTGGAGAAGTATCTCTCTCAGGGCGATGGGGTGTGATGCCCACCGACGTAGCGGCGCGGCTCCGCCGTGCTGTCTGTGACTCGTCCGACCACGCTCCCTATGGGGTTCCATTGCGTGATCTTCCCACCGTGGATCGTCTCGTCTGCGTTGCTTTCAGATGCACATAGGACGTATTCGTGCGGGAAGTGACAGCACGGCGGAGCCGCGCCGCTACGTCTGGTTGCTTGACCACTTCGGTGGAGAAGTATCTCTCTCAGAGGTGTTGGGCATAAGGCCACGGTGCTCCTAGCGGACACTTTTGACCGCCTGTATCACAAAAGAGCCGACGAGTGTGACGCAACCTCCCAGGATGAAGAGCAGCAGATAGCTGTGCGTGTGGAGCAGAATCGGAGCTGCGATCACTGGTCCGAGCGATCCAGGCAGCGTGTTTGCGATCCCGATGATCCCCATATCCTTGGCGCGATCGGAGGCGTTGGGCAGTACTTCGATGGCCAGTGCTTGATCCACGGACAGGTAGACGCCGACGCCGAGTCCGACCAGGATCAGGGCTAGGATAGCGCCAATCCAGCTTGGAAAGAGGGCTAGCAGGAACAGGCCGAGCGCGGAGACGGCACTGGCGGTGATGACAAACGGTTTGCGTCGTTTGAAGCGATCGGAAAGGATGCCGCCGATCGGGGTGGCGATCAGGATCGCGATGGTTGAGCAGATTGTCAACGTGGCGACACCTTGCGTCACGGATTGTCCTGGGAAAAGTTTGCTATAGTGGAGACTATCCTGGAGGTAATACAGGAGATAGCCAATGGCGATGTTATAGCCGAGAAACGTGCCGAAGCGTGCCAGCCAGACGAGTCCGAAGTCTGGATGTCGGCGCGGACTGATCCAGAAGCTTTTGAAGAAGTTGCCGGCGTGAAAGGGTGGTAGATAGCCTGTGGGTAGTTGCTTGTCTGGTACGAGTAGCGCGTATGGAATGAGGATGGCTGGTACGACGAGGATGACGGTAAGATAGCGGATCGTCATATCTTGCAGCAGCGTGCCGATCACGATCGAGCCTGTGAGCGAGACGAGTGGTACGACAAGACCTATGACGGCACTGACCAGTCCAAGCTGCGCGGCCGGAACCTGATCTGGAAGAATGGCGGCCAGCGTTGAGAAGGCGAAGTTGGCGAAAATCTGCAATCCGAGCGCACCGATGAGGAGGACTATGATGTTGTGCGCTGTCATCATCAGTAGCATCGACGTTGGCGCAAAGATGGCTCCCGCCAGGAGCCAGGGACGTCTGCGACCGAAACGCGACGTCGTGCGATCTGACAGCGCTCCTACGATTGGATTGGTGATGACTGCGACCAGCGCACTTAGTCCCGAGATCAAGCCCAGCAGAGCGATTTTGTTGGCTGCATCCAGCTCCTGAATTTGCAGCGGCATCAGGATCGATGGGATGGGAGCGACGCTGAAAAAGATGGCCGCCGTTGCCAGTGCCAGTCCGATAATGAAACGCAGGCTGACACGCTTGTCTGGAGCTTGCAATGCCTCTGGAAGCGCGTCCTGGCTGTCAGTTGCGGATGTGGTCGCTGACGCGGCATCCACAAGAGAGAATGGTTGATCTGCCATGATGTTCTTCTTCCTGTTGCCTCTCCTGGGAAACAACGAAGATAATCTTCAATCTATAAACTATCCTGACGAGAAGCCTCAACAGGATTATTGGGCGGGTGCAATGTGAAGCGGTTCACACTGTTTGACAAAGTATGCCATGATGGGTATACTCCTGTCAAGTGAAGCGGTTCACATAGGAAGATCACATTCAGATGACAGATGAGTGCATAGATGAAGAGGTGGAACCATCCCCTTTTCGCAGAGGAAAGAAGATGACTGAAAAGAAACGGAAGCGACCAGCGCGTTCCTCGCTGACCCTCGATGATATCGCACTGAAGGCAGGAGTCTCGCGCACCGCAGTATCGTATGTCCTCAACGAACAAGGGCAACCGAACAAGCATGTCAGTGAAGAGACGCGAGCGAAAGTCTTGCAGGCGCTCCAGGAGACGAACTTTCGCCCGCACGTGCTGGCGCAAGCGCTCAGCAAGGGACGCAGCCAGGAGCTTGTGATGATCATGGATCTGGAATTTACCAATCTGGCGATGGAGATGACTGCCTCTTTTCAGGAGCAGGCACTCAGGCGTGGTTATACGCCGGTCTGGTATCTCACGCGAGGCTTTTCAAGGGAGCAGAAGAGTGAGCTATATCAGACGATTTTTGCCCGGCATCCAGTTGGTATCTTTGCCAGTCCAATGACATTCACACCTGAAGATATTGCGCAGTCGCAGCAGATGGGAGGCCATCGGATCATTTTTTTCGGCCTCTATCCAGAGCCAATCGAGCAGACGTATTCGATTATTTTTCCCAGTCGGGATCTTGGTTATCTGGCGGCACAGCATCTGCTGGCCCGAGGTTATCGGCATCTGGCTCTCGTGGAGCCGGGAGAGGAGATCCATCAACCGGGCTTCTTGCAACGCTTGGAAGGGATGAGAGCGGCTTTTGCAGAGGTCTCTGACGGAACTGATCTCCCTTTGGACATTTTACCTCTACCTCTCAATACCGCCGCTGCCTATGCACTGGCCGAGTCCACCTGTGCTGGCCTGGGACATCCGCTGGGGATCTACGCCTTTAATGATGAGCATGCCTTGGTCCTGCTGAGCGCTCTGATGCGCCTTGGCATACGCGTGCCTCAAGATGTCGCTCTGGTTGGGACCGATAATCTGGCGTTGTGTGAATACGTCTGGCCGTCTCTGACCTCGATCAGCTTCGATTCTCTGGATATTGGCAAGCGAGCGGTCGAGATGTTTTTCCTTCTGGATCAGGGGCTGGCATTACCAGAAGAACTGACGCGTCCGCTTGTTCCCTATCTGATCGCCCGTGCATCGAGTTGAGGCAGGCTTTTCATCTGGAGAGCAAAACATAAGAAGGGATTTTTATCATGATGAAGCAACAATGGATGTCTCACTATCTTTCCCGGCCCACGGGGAGAGTGGCTCAGCGGCAATGGCTGTCTGCTCTGGCGGGCGTGATTGCACCATTCTTTTTTGTGATTGTGTATACAATTGACGGCTTTCTCCGTCCCGGCTATTCCGCCTTTCATCAGGTCGTCAGCGACCTTGGCAGGGGAGAGCGTCCTTGGATTCTCACGCTGGATCTGATTATCTTCGGTCTTTTGCTGATCATCTTCGCCTGGGGCTTTTCGCAGTTCCTGTCGACCCTGCTCAGTCGGGCGAGCGTGATGACTGGAACTATCTTTCTCGTTCTCACGGGCGTTGCTGCGATAAGTACGGGCATTTTTGCCGAAGCTGTGAGCGGAGATCCAACAACCTATGCCAGTGGTATCGGTCATGCGATCAGTGCCATGACCATGTTCTTGTCGGTGAGCGTGGCCTGCATAGTGATTGGCTCAAAGCTGCGCAAACAGGTTGGCTGGCGTGGATATGGTCTCTATACATTGCTTGCCGGTCTCTTTACGATCTTTATGATTCTGGCCCTTTTTGTGATTGTAGGCAACTTCCCTGCGACCGCAGGCTTTGTCGAAAGAATCTTGATCATGGAGAGCTTCTCCTGGTACGTCGTGATGGGATTGAGGATGCTTGTCATCACACATCCATCTGCGCTCAGCGCCAGCGAGGAATGAGCAGGGAGCCCTGAAAGGAATAGTCATGGCCTTTTCTGTTACTGAACATCGTGTGGTGCCAGTGAAGCCGAGCTTGCAAGGAAGATGCTTATATCTGCTGATGCGCATCTTTCTCAAAATTCATCCGATCAATACTCTGGAGCAACTCCACATGCAGCCACCTGAAAAAGCAGTGAGCTTACCTGCTGGAGTCACGCTGGAAAACGTAGATGCCTCAGGCGTTCCTGCGCAACTCATCTGCGCTGAGGGCGCGGCGCGAAATCGCATGATCCTGTACATTCACGGAGGAGCCTTTACTCTCCCGCTCACCAATGCCTACCGCCTGTTAGCTGCAAAGCTCTCACTTGCCACCGGAGCCTGCGTCCTCTTGCCTGAATACTGCCTGACACCTGATCATCCTTTCCCGGCGGGCCTGCAAGACTGCGTGACTGCTTATCGCTGGCTGCGCGATCAGGGGGCCGCAGATGTCCAGATTGTGCTGGCTGGCGATTCCGCTGGAGGTAATCTGGCTCTGTCCACCGTGCTCTCTTTGCGCGAGAGCGGAGATGTTTTACCGGTCGCTTTAGTGGCGCTCTCGGCGGCAACCGATCTGACGATGGAAGGCGAGACATATCGCTCTCACGCGCAGGCTGATCCTTTCCTTGCCAACGGACTGGCGAAAAATGCCTTTGAAGCTTACACCAACCACGGCGTCATCGACGTTCACGATCCGCTTGTCTCCCCATTATTTGCTTCGCTGGCGAGATTGCCTCCCACACTATTGCAGGTAGGTACGCAGGAGGTTTTGCTCAGCGATACTACGCGCCTGGCTGACAAGTTGCGCTCTGCTGGCGTGGAGGTGGATCTTGAGGTCTGGCCCGGCATGTGGCATGTCTGGCAGTTAACCGGCGACATCTTACCTGAGGCACGACTTGCTATCCAGCGCATCGCAGACTACATCTGCTCATGGATGCCATAGAGACAATCCTTTTTTATGAATTACATAAGCATAACTCATTATATTTACAAAAGTAAATAAGTGAGTTATGCTTATGTAATGAAAAGGAGGACGATGAATGAGTAGCGATGATCATGAAGAGCTTCTTGGAGAAGCGCAACGCCTGCACAAGTTGGTCAGGTGGCTGGTCTTTCAGGAAGTGGTCCTGCCCTCCTGGCGAGAAATCCACATCAGCATGGCTCAATTGAAGGGAGTGCTTGCTCTTGCCTCCTTGAATCAATCGACGATTCGCAACTTCGCCGAGATGCTCGATATTAGCCCTTCGGCGGGGAGCTTGCTGGTCGATCGCCTGGTCCAGGATGGACTCGTTGAACGCACGGAGGACCCGGAGGATCGGCGGCGTATGGTGATTCGTCTCAGCGAGGCAGGCGTGGAATTGGTTACCCGTCTCTATCAGGAGAAGGCAGAACACGATCGGTTTCCGACCTGGTTCGGTCGGCTCAGCACCAGCGACCTTCAGGCGATCGTCCAGGGATTAGGGGCGCTGGTCACCGAGGCTCAGTCCGATCTCGAACGACCTTTACCCCGGCACATTCTCAAAGAATTTGAAAAGAGAGACAACTCCCAGATTGACAAGTAGATAATCATGGATTCATGACCTTCATCATTTTTCCTAGATAAGGAAAGGATATTTCTATGGTATCGTATGCAACGGATGGACAGAGAAATCTCCCGGCGGCAGCCGCCGGAACGTTTACCATGGCTGAAGATCTGATGGTCACGCGGATGGGATACGGTGCAATGCAACTGGCTCGTCCGCACCGGTCAGGCATGCCGACCGGTCGCGCATCTTTCGCAGCCGTGAAGCAGATGGACCCGCAACCAGCCGAACTCGACGCCGCTTTTGCGCTTGTGCGCGAGGTGGTGGAACTGGGGATCACGCACATCGACACTGCCGACTTCTACGGCTATGGCCCATATCTCGCCAACCAGATGATTAAAGAAGCCCTGCACCCCTATCCTGACTCTTTGCACTTTGTTACCAAAGTTGGTGCATTGCGAGACGCCAACGGCGGTCTGGTGCGTGGATACTCTCCGGAGCACCTGTGTCAGGCTGTCTCTGATAACCTCAGAAACCTCGGACTCGATGTCCTTGACGTTGTCAATCTGCGTGTTGGAGGAATCGACCGCCCTACTCCTGGCTCGCTTGCCGAACCGTTCACCGCGCTCGCGCAACTCCAGCAAGAAGGGCTGATCAAGCACCTCGGCCTGAGCACCGTCAACGCCGAGCAGATCGCCGAGGCCCAATCCATAGCGCCGATCGTGTGTGTGCAGAACTTCTACAACCTCGCCAACCGGGACGATGACGATCTGATCGACTCGCTTGCCGCGCAGAATATTGCCTACGTTCCCTACTTCCCGATAGGTGGCTTCTCCCCGCTTCAGTCCGACAAACTGAACGCCGTCGCAACTCGCCTGGGAACTTCACCGCTGGCAGTCTCGTTGGCGTGGCTGCTCCAGCGCTCACCGAACATCCTGCTCATCCCGGGGACCTCATCCATCGAGCATCTGCGCGACAACGTTGCCGCTGGATCGCTGATCCTTTCTGACAACGATCTAACCGCGTTGAACGATGTGGCCTAGCGCTCCCAAGACCAGTGTCAAGCGAAGCGAGGACACCGTAGCGTCGCACGCTCGCGTGCGATGTCCCAGGAACTCGTACGATCAGGCCGGCCAGCGTGGTGCCCCGAGAGCCAGCAATCTCGTACGTCGAGTGGGACATCGCACGCAAGCGTGCGACGCTACACGGTCTGGCAGCTTAATGAAGTGCACTTACATAGGAGCTTGCCACACACGGACAGTCTTATCATCCGAGCATGACGCGATGCGTGAGCCATTGGGTGACCAGGAGACGTTACGAACGTTTGGCTGATGACCCGTATAGGTCAGTTTGTAAGAGGAACCGTTGCTAGCGGAATACACTTCAACACGAGAGGTAGGAATCAACGCCTGATAGCTACCAATCGCGAGTGCAACATATTTGTTATTGGGCGACCAGACAATTTTCTCAACCTCATCTCTTTGTATGGCGAAAGCATGACCATGACCATTTTGAGGGGTCCAGATGTGTACCTCCTCTTTGCCATTGACGTACTCTTCAGAAGCGATAAATTTTCCATTCGGTGACCAGGCAACCGAATTCGCCTGCCGTTTTGGGGTCAGAACATAGGTATCTTTGCCTGTGGTGGTATCCCAGACTTTGGTGCCCGTCAGCGTATTAAGCCCAGCCCCTCCAAGAAAGCTGACACTGGAAACCATATGCCTTCCATCGGGTGACCAGGAAAGAGAGGCCACAGATATGCCATTTACAATATTGTGTCCATTATAGGTCAGGAGATGTGCACCAGTGGTGGTGGACCAAATCTGTACCGTTTTATCATAGGAACCTGTTGCTATACGCTGGCTACCAGGAGAAAATGCCAGTGCCCTCACGCCTGCTGATTGCGCTTGAATTTTGCGCATGAGGGTACCGTGATAAGCATCCCAGATGAATATGCGTGAATCAACGGCCGCAGCAATATATCTTCCGTTTGTAGACCAGACTAAACCAGACAAAAAACCTGCTGTGGGTGCGATTGGCAGCTTGAATTTCAACTTCCCGGTCGAAGCTTCCCAGACATGAACCGCTCCTGTATATCCACTGGATGCAATAAATTTGCTATCAGGAGACCAGACCGCGGCAATAACCGTAGAAGTATGTCCTTTATATATCGTGAATGTTGTGCCTGGCCGTGCTGACAAGACACTCGCAGGCTTCGCCTGATTACCAGAAGCATAGGTTGTACTACCGCCAACAGCGATAAGTCCTGCTGTGCTGACAATACTCAAAAGAGCAGTGCGACGTGATATGCTACCCGTAGAAACGTCCGATTGCATATTTTTAAATCCTTTTTCATATAAACATGTAAACATAAAATTGAGAGGCATAAAAAGTTGGATATAAACCAAAATTTAAGTAGCAATACAAAATGACTTCCATATACATATATTATAATTCACTGATTATCAAAAAAATGTGAATTATTTCACATTTCGGGAAAGAATTGGATGTCAATCTTCTCACTATGCTAAATCCTCCGGTAGTGTTTCTCCTGCTCGCACCAGCACCGCACGCAAATAGCTTAACAATGCCAGTTTGATCTCAGATCGTGCCAGAGAAGATGGCACTTTATATGGTGGCTCGGTGAGCTGCATGATACCTCTGTTGATCCCCAGCCAAACCAGCGCCGTCTGCCAGCATAGATCCGCATTCAGCGCTGGGAAACATCCTCCGATGATTGTATTGATCAACTGGATAATCACGTCGTGGATACGGTGTTCAACGTTCACATCAAGGAATAAGAAGCGAAATCCGGCATGAGACTCGTGAAAGCTGTCCAGTTGGTCAAGAAACTGGTCCAGGAGACTCGTAATTGGCAGATTCTTCTCCATCACGAACACCACTTGCTGAAGCTCATCCAGGTAGCGCTCGACGAGGGCATCCATGATGGCTTCTTTATTGGGGAAAAATTGGTACAACGAGCCAATCGATACTCCGGCGTGGGCTGCGATGGTGTTGGTTGTGGCTGTTGCATAGCCGACCTCCTCAAATATCAGCGCGGCTACATCCAGCAGGTGATCGACCCGCTGTTGGCTCCGCGTCTGCTTGGGTTGGCGGCGCATCCTGGTTTTTTCGGGCATCTTTTCTGTTTCCTCTTGACATATGTGAGTAATAGCTCATATAATTCAAATATGTGAGTGGTTGCTCACATATTTATGATAGCACACATAAAGGCAAGAGGAAACAGAATGATGGAGAATTTGCTATGAAAGTTTTTGTTACCGGCGCAACCGGTTTTATTGGCTCGGCCATCGTTCGTGAGTTGATCGAGGCAGGCCATCAGGTCCTTGGCCTCGCACGCACCGATGCTGCTGCCGAGTGGCTCACAACTGTGGGTGCACAAGTGCATCGTGGCACACTTGTTGATCTCGATAGTCTAAGCAGCGGAGCAGCGGCAACGGATGGTGTGATTCACACGGCCTTTATGAGCGAGTCTTTCGCTGGTGGTCCTTCCGCGTTTGCGGAGGCAGCACAGGTAGAGCAGCGTGCCATCGAAGCGATTGGCGCGGTCCTTGTTGGGTCCGGTCGTCCGTTTGTCGTAACATCGGTTGGACACCCTCCCACATCTGGTCGTTTTTTGACGGAGGAGGATACACGAGATACCAGTTCGGCTGCGGTGAAGTCTGTCCCGCGTAACCCAGAGGCGGCATTGGAGCTTTCCACCCGTGATGTACGCGTATCGGCCGTGCGACTTCCACCGTCGGTGCATGGTGAGGGCGACCGTGGTTTTGTCCCGGACCTGATCGACATTGCTCGCAAACGGGGAGTGTCAGCGTATCCAGGGGATGGATCGAATCGCTGGCCCGCCGTGCATCGACTCGACGCAGCACATCTGTTCCGGTTGGCTCTGGAAAACGCAAAAGCGGGCTCAGTGTTGCATGCGATTGCTGATGAAGGGGTACCTGTACGTGATATCGCAGGAGTTATCGGTCGCCGCCTGGACGTTCCGGTCGTGGCTCTACCTGCCGAGAAAGCAGGAGAACACTTCGGCCTCATCCTCGGAAACTTTTTCTCGATGGACGGTCCAACATCAAGTATGCTGACCCAAAAGTGGTTGGGATGGCATCCTGTCCAACCTTCCCTTCTGGAGGATCTCGATCGAGATCACTACTTCAAACGATGATTCACATAGCCTAAACATCGTTGATCGTTTTTTCTGACGAAAAGATACGATGTACCATATAATTGGCCCAGATCCTTTCTTGCGTGGAGAGGACTGAGGTATTCCCGACTTCCGTTTTCGCTCATGCGAAGCAGAATAGCTAAGGAGAAGCGACGAAAGGAAGGTATCAATAAAATGAGCAAGCACATCCCAAATTCCATTCCTCCGCAAATTCTCCTGCGAGACGTGGTCGCAGACGACCTGCCTATTTTTTACGAGCAGTGTCTCGATCCTGAGGCCAACTATATGGCGGCCTTTACAGCCAAAGATCCAACTGACCGCGCAGCCTTTATGCATCATTGGCAGAAGATTCTCAATGATGAGAGCACCACGAATAAGACGATTATTTTTGGGGAACAGGTGGCAGGAAGCGTCTCAAGCTATCGAGATGAAGAGCTGGAGGGACCGGAGGTCACCTACTGGCTTGGCAAGTCCTACTGGGGACAGGGCATCGCCACCCAGGCGCTCAGAGCCTTGCTGGATATTGTGCAAGCGCGCCCCATCTTTGGCCGTACAGCAAAGGATAACCTGGCCTCGCGCCGCATCCTGGAGAAATGCGGCTTCACTGTCTGCGGCGAAGGACGAGGCTACGCCAACGCCCGTGGCACGGAAATCGAGGAGTTTATCCTTCGCCGCGATGCTTGAGAACGGACCTTTCCCATGCATTAGAGCCAGTGTTTCAAAAAACGTTCCACGTCTGTGTACCACCACTCCACCCCTCCTCCAAAGAGACCATGTCCCTCCATTGGAGTTGTTCCAAGTGGTGGATAAATACGTGTCTCGTGAGGTTTATTTAGTCGAGCTAGCTCCATTCCAAGCGTATAAGTGGGCATCAGGCTATGATCATTTTGAGCCTGGATGAGAAAGAAGGGAATCGTTGTAGACTGGATTGCCGTGAACATGGCTTCTTGAAGAGCAGGAGCGTCAGGCCATGTCTGCGAAGGTCCTGCAAAGCTGATTCCTGCCTGGAAACGATTAGTATGCCTTGCTGCAAGAACTGTTACAGCTCCACCGAAGGAATGACCAACGATGGCAATACGCTCAGGATCGATCTGAGGCTGTGAGTGTAGCCAGTCGAGGGCAGCTAAAACATCCTCTGTCTCACTATCAAGAGCCTTCATGAGTTGCTTGCCCATTTGTGAGCTTCCCCAGGGAGCGGTGATAAGGGAAAGCCAGTGAGAACCTGGATTTCCATTGTGACCACGGCGCAACGCGACAAAGACAGCATATCCCATGCGCTTCAGGGCCTCAACTCCTGCTCTGTTTGAGGGCAGCAATCCTGAACTGCCATGCTGAAAAATGACTGCTGGGAACGGTCCTGACCCTTCGGGAAGTAGCAAATATCCTCGGAGAAGAGTACCATGACCAGGATAGGTGACGGCGAATGGCTCAAAGAAGCTGAGTTTATTAACATCAGGAGTATTCAAGATCAACTTTCCTTACTTACTAGATGAGAAAATGTATCAATCGATTCCCCTCATCTACTGTACCTCAATCAGAATATTTGCTCTAAAAATACGAACTATCTTGTATATTTAGAGTGATTTTATAGATGTTTCTATACTAGAATAAATAAAAATTGATAATAGATCGTTTCTAGATGAGGCTGTATTATGTATAACAAAATTACGTTGATCGGCACACTTGTCGATCACCCTCAGGATATGTATGATACTGATGCCCATAGATCCATGTATTTTTCGCTCAATGTTTCCCCTCCTCCTGATGCTCCACCCACTTATTGGGGGCTCCATTATGATTTGCGTCTTCGTGATTGGCCAAGAGGTGATGATACATTTCTCATTATCAGCCGCGATCTTTTATTAGTTGAGCGGTATGTGCATTCACTCCAAAAAGGTGATATGGTCTGTGTTGAAGGGCACTTGGTGCTGACACCACTACGTGTCCATGGAGAGCTTGTACCACTTGCGGAAATTCTCGCCACTGAGATTATTCTGCTTTCTTAACAGAGTATATAGGTTATCGCGATTCCAGCAATAGTTATGTTGCCTCCGAAGCTTTCAAGGAACGATGATGAGAGGTGACAGGCCAGCAACGACGACTTGTAAGACTTGCTGGGCCATCACCTCTTTTGAGATACACTGATCGCCACGACTCCATTGTGCGGCGGGACCGAAGATGGCCCAGCTGAGGGTCTGCGCTGTGATTGCTATGGTCTCTTCTGTCAGGGTAGATGTTGCTGGAACCTGCTGGAGCCAGTGCAGAAGGAGATCATGGAGCTCCTGCTGGATCGCCATCTCATAGAATGGCTCAAACTGCCTGTTGGATAGCCTGCAATTCTGACGTGTCAGGACCATAAAGTCGAAGACGGCCAGGATCATGCGGTGCAAGGTCTCTCTCTGTAAGATGGCAGAGGGGGGAAGCTTGCTGGCGAGGGAGCGTTGAAACTTCTCGCGTGACCAGCCCGTCACCAGTGCATGTTTGTCCTCGAAGTGAGCATAAAATGTGGCTCGGTTGACGGCGGCACAGGTGGCAATCTCCTGTATGGAGATCGAGTGGATCGTGCGTTTCTCCCGGAGCAGGGTAGTGAACGCTTGAAGCAGCAACTGGCGCGTTCGCTGCACGCGCGGGTCTTTGGTATTGACGACTCTGGACATTTTCTTGCCTCTTGTGATCATTCTTTGCACTCGTTTGTTTCACTCACTCTTCAGTCTGCATGCTTCTGAGCGCATGTTTACTTCGCGTGGTTTCCACTCTTGATGGAGCAGGCATCAGCTTACAGATGCTGCAAAGCAGGCACGCTCTGAGAAAACCCGACATGTTCCCCTGACTGTTGTCTATGCGACGATTTGCATGTTTTGCTGATTGCTCAAGCGGGTGGGTACGCCTTATCCTTATTGCAGTGTAGTATACACGAATATGTGGTTTACACAACACTCTGGTCAGACCTCTCTGAAAAGAGGTTTTCATGATTAGTTATGGACATCCGTTCATGAGAGTTCCCTGTAAAAAGGACATCCGTGTCGGGTGATATAGCTCTTTTATGAATATCTATAAAACAAGGAGATACTTTATCATGGATGCAGAAGCATTACAGGCGTTTTTTACACAACCTCATGAAGCGATCATTGCGACAAATCGGGTGGGGAAAGGACCTCAACTCGTGCCAGTCTGGTTTATATGGGATGGTGAGTCGTTCCTCATTTCCACGCAGAAAGGGAGCGCCAAATATGCCAATATCACGCGTGATCCCAATATCTCTTTGATCATCAATGATCCTGTTACACATAGCTATGTGACCGCCTATGGACGAGCTGAGTTTGTTGAGCCGGAGCGTTATCCTGAGCTTTGGGACGCGCTCGGGGATAAATATGTGCCCATAGGAAGGCGTGAGCAATTCATTGTGGGGATGCAGACCATTGAGCGGTCTGCTCGCGTGGACATTGTGCTCAAGCCTGAACAGGTGATTGGTAGAACCCTGCCTGCTTTTTAAGTAGGGCTCTCTGAGATATTGTTGGCTTAAACCAAAGACATCAAGTTCTCCAATATAAGCTCGGTTTTTGATCTCGCCAACAATATCACTAAACGGTGATGGGGCATAAAGCCCCACCGCGTCGATTTCGAGAGCTCATGTTCTCATTGCGCTTAATCCCGGGAATCCCTTCCGGGCACTAAAAAGAAGACCATTCATATTTCCCAATGTAACTTTTCAGGTGTTAACAAATCGCATCATGTAAGCAAGCAGTATTAACTGCTTTTTATGCTTGATTCTTGTTCATGCCGTCTTTGGAGAAGCGGGAAAGCTATCCAGAGGCAGAGGATGGCGAGGACTGTCAGAAACGAAGCTGAAGCATAGGCTTGAAAAGGTCCCCAGGTGGTGTACACGAAACCGCCAACCAGTGGTCCGACCACCCATCCAAGCGATTGCAACGCTTGTGTGACTCCACTCACACGACCTTGTTCTTGCTGTCCCACCATTTCAGAGAGGAGTCCTCGTACAGCGTTTTCGACGAGGCTCCCCGAACCTGCGAAAAGGATGAGACCGATAAACAAGAGGAGCGGTATGGCAAGTAACGCGATGGAACCAAGCACGATATAGCTGATACCGACCAGCACCAGGGCGATGAGACCGAGCCTGATCTTACCTAAGAGCGCGAGGAACCAGCCGACCAGCACTCCCTGTACGAGAATGTCTACTGCTCCGACCAGAGTCACAACAAGACCGGCCTGCGTTGCATTGAAGCCAAGACTATCCTTCATCAGGACCGTGAGCGTTGTCTGCAACATGCTAACCGGGAGCGCATACAGGAACCAGGCTAGCAAGATCCAGCGCACGTTTGTCCAACGAAATGCGGACGCCAGTTGTTTCAATGGATTGAGCTCGCTCACCGAAATGGAGGTGATGCGGTGCTCTTTGTCCAGACTTTCTGGGAGCCAGAAGTATCCCCAGATGAGCGTCAGCAGGAGAAGGCTCGCAGAGACAAGAAAGGGGACGCGATAGTTGATCGTTGCCAGCAGTCCACCAAGAGCCGGGCCAATGAGAGAACCGACTCCAGCCGCGGCACCCAGCTGACCGAAGTACTTGCCACGCTCATCTGGTTCGGTAATGTCAGCGATGTAGCCGAACAAGACGCTGATATTGCCGCCTGTCAGGCCATCGATGATGCGTCCAAGGAAGAGCAGCCAGAGCGCACCTCCAAGACCGAAGATGAGATAGCCGCACGCGGAACCGAGGAGACAGATGAAAAGAATTGGACGTCGTCCGAAACGATCGCTCAGGGCACCCAAAACTGGCGCGGCGATTAGCTGACAGAGACCATAGGAGGCAGTGAGCCATCCCACGATGGCTGCCAGATTCGTTGGCTGAGACAGGTACTGTAATGTGAGAAACGGAACAAGAGGGACAATGATCGTCATCCCCATGGTGTTCAGAAGGGCGATAACGAGAAGAAGCACGAAAGACGTGCGTCCTACCGATGTGTGCAAGGTCGTAGGACCTGCTGATTTGTTCATAGAGAAGCTCTACCTTTGCAAAAAAGTTTATCCTACTACTTCCAGGCGGAGTAGTAGCATGAACCTTTTCAAACAAGTTTGAGCTGTCTCGCGTGATGATACGCTGCACACCTGTTTACGAATATATTGGCAGAGAAGAAGAGAGCATGTCTCTGCTCTTCATTCTCGCTGTGCGCCGCATGCGGCGCGAACATATTCGCACGATGAGCAAGCATGCTGACAATAGATGTTCATTGGAGGGGGTGTCAACATTCCATCCTTGCTTCATCGAAATATTTACTGTTTGCTTTTTGAAAAGACGTAGCGATCGTATCACAAGACGTTTTTGTTTGTCAAGCGTTGTTCCCTCTGCTCATTTTGAGTGGATGTCCGAGCCGTAGAATTTTAATGATCGCGATGATGGCTCCGATGAGCAGGATAACTGCCCAGATAATGGCAATTATCCCCAGGATAATTGCCCCCAGGGCATCTGTGATACTCACCAGGAAGCTGGGCACGAGTCCGATGAGGAAGCTGACAATAATATTGCTCAGCAGCGACGTGAGTATGATCAGGATCAGCCCAATATTTTCCAGGTTACGCTGCTGTGACAGAAAGAGACAGATAGCGATCCCGAACTTCAGCAGCATCAGCAGCCCCAACACGATATCCACGCCCCCCCGATTGAATGATCCATAAATGATCAGATAGATAATGGTGCCAAAGGGCACGGCCAGGAGAAGCGAGATCATCAGCAGCAGCAGGGCCAGCGTGATGAATATCTGTCGTATGGCTGCCAGGATAAGTAAGATCGAGAAGATCAACGTGGCGATGCCTTGCACTCTCCCTAATAAGCGTTGCGGAATGAGCAGAGCACTGCCCATCAAAGCGATCGTGAAAAGTACAATGATGTCGATCAGAGCCAGAGCGGGCGCACTTTGTCCCGGAGGGCGCTCCTGCTTGCTCACCTGATCGACGACACTTTGCTGATCACTGCTGAGTTTGGCCGTAGCTGAACTGATCTGTGCAGGTAACTGAAAACTCTGCACCGGAACAGGAGTACTTCTCAGGATGCCTGGTAGTGCTGTTCCGGTCTCCATACATACGGCTATAAGCGCTAGTACGATAGCTATAATCAAGAACGGACTACGTAAGCGATCCATCGGCTATTGCCCACTTTCTCGGGTTTCTACCTGATTAAGACATGAGTGTCAAAGCTCTATTGTTTATATCTCTTGTTAGCAATAATTATAGTAATACCACTGCCTGTAAATCCTAAAAAAAGAAATAGTAAAGTGAATATTATGAATCTGCTTCCTGATAAGGGATATATAAGAGTAAGGTTTACAAACATCAAGAGACCCAGAAAAAGTAAGACAATTGGCAAAATATTTCTCATTGAAAAGCGCCTTTCTACTATTTATACTTTTATGCCTTGCTTTTAGGGAAGGTATTAATTATGATACTATTTAAGCAGATAGGTTGTAATTAGTATAGCTGACTATTATATGGCTGGTCAAGTAAAGTGTAGCTTTTATGGTGCTATGAGAGTAGCCGGTAAGGTTGAGTATGAATCTGCTGAGAAGTATTTACGGGGAAATTGATATGTAAAAACCTGGGCGGTGGGACGTTCTTAATTATAGCTGGACGACAAAAAGGAGATATCGAGTTCTCCGTTTGCTAAGAGAGGTTTGCGTTGATTGATCAAGCGGATAGGGACCTGCGTGATTGGGCGAAGGGCGTGATCACCGATGTAGATGTTCTGCTCTGTCCACCGCATCAGCTGGATGGGAAGCAAGGGATCAGTCTGTATCTTTTCTCGTTAGTCGATCCGCCGCCAGCATGGATGAATCGCGTATCCGCGACGCCGATTGCGCTTCAGTATCTGGTCACCAGCTGGTCTGATGATGATGAGAAGGCTCATCAGGCGCTGGGAAAGCTTGCTCTGGCCTGTCTGGAGAAGCGTGAATATGAACTGAATCTGACTGAACTGCCTATCACGCTCTGGACCGCTTTTGGCATTGCTCCGCGCCCCGCCTTGATGCTACGTGTCCCCTTCTATGTTCAGCGTCCGGCCCCGGTAGTGAAGCTGGTGCGGGGACCTCTGGAGGTGCGTGGTGCTCCCATTGTTAGCCTCCGCGGAACGGTTCTGGGACCTGGCAACGTTCCGCTCTCGGGGGCCAGCGTGGAAATACCTGCTCTTCAACTGACTGACTATACCAATGCGCGAGGACAGTTTCACTTCTCAACTGTTCCGAGCGAGCCACATGCTATCCAACTGGTCGCGAAAGCGCGAGGGCGCATCCAGACAGTCCTGATTGATCTTCCTGTTTCAGACCAGGAGCCCCTGGAGATACGTTTTGATTTATTTTGAGGTGAGGTGATCAATACATATGGCAACGTATTCAGCACCAGACATCTACATTGAGGAAGTCTCTGGCGGTGCACGACCGATTCAAGCGGTCGGTACCAGTACGGCAGGTTTCGTTGGCGAGGCACCAGATCCCACCAGATCCGTCAACGAGGCAGTAGCTATCAATAACTGGTCACAATTCGTACGCTTTTTTATCGCGGAAGGAAGCAAAAGCACAGCGCTCTCCCAGGCCGTCTACGGTTTTTTTCAGAATGGTGGAAGTCGCTGCTTCGTAGTGAATGTCGGGAAAGGCGGAGCAATTACCGGTGGAGGGCGTACCCGCACGGGCCTGGATGTCTTTGAACAAGTTGATGAAATTGCTATCGTGGCCGCTCCTGGTTACACTGATGCGGCATCCTACGAGGCTGTCCTGGCGCACTGCGAAAAGCTGGGCGACCGTGTCGCCATCCTGGATGCTCCTGACGGAGTCACGAATATCTCCCTGTTAACGCAAGTTGCCACGGCGACATCTTCAGCCAAAGCGAGCGATAAAACCGACGCTCCCAAAGATGCCGCTACTGGTCTGCGTCCGCGCCAGTCGGATAGCGGCTTTGGAGCCTTCTATTTCCCCTGGATTACTATCTCTGACCCACTGGCTGCCGGTACCCTTGTCGACGTGCCACCCTCGGGTCATATTGCGGGCATCTGGGCTCGCACGGATGCCACACGTGGAGTGCACAAAGCGCCAGCGAACGAGGCTGTGCGAGGAGCCCTCAATCTGAGCTATCAGCTCACACGCGAAGAACAAGGATTGTTGAATCAGCATGGAGTCAACTGTATTCGCTCGTTTGCGCGTGAAGGGATTCGCGTCTGGGGAGCACGTACGGTCGCCGATGGCAGTAGCGAATGGCGCTATCTGAACGTGCGCCGTCTGTTCAATATGATCGAAGAATCGATTGCGACCAGTACGCGCTGGATTGTCTTCGAGCCGAACGATCGTACCTTATGGAAGTCGATTCGCCGAGATATCTCCGCCTTCTTGACGCGTCTCTGGCGTGATGGAGCCCTCATGGGACGCACGCCGCAAGAAGCGTTCTTCGTCAAATGCGACGAGGAGACGAATCCCCCCGACGTGATTGACGCTGGCTCAGTGATCACGCTGATTGGAATTGCGCCAGTCAAACCGGCGGAATTTATTGTTTTCCGCATTAGTCAGTATGAGAGTGGTATTGAGACCGAGACGGTAGGAGGTTCCAATGGCTGATGCTGGTAGCGCTGCACCAGATGCAGGGCAGTCGGGTGCACAACCCGGTGTATTCAACGATCCCTATCGTGCCTACAATTTCAAGCTGGTGATTCAGGGCGTGACCGAGGGACACTTCACGGCGTGCAGTGGACTGGGCATCAAAGTGCAGGTGATTAAATATCGCGAAGGAGGGACGAGCCAGATCGTCCACTGTATCCCAGGACCGGTAGAATACGCCGACATCACGCTACGCTATGGCCTGACCGCCTCGCACGAGATCTGGGATTGGCTTTTGGATGCCGTCGCCGGCAAAGTCGTACGCAAAAACGTCTCGATCCTGATCCTGGATAGCGATGGCGTAAGCGAAGTGATGCGCTGGGACCTGATCAACGCCTGGCCAAGCGAGTGGCGCGGCGCGCCTCTGGACGCTTTGAGCCGCGAAGTCGCCATCGAAACGCTGACATTAGTATATGAGACGCTCCAGCGAGCCTGAGATGAAGAAGCAAGCATTAAAGACCACCGTCGTACGCGCCTTCGCACATTCATTATACAGGCTAGCTGATAGCATGCTCATAAGCATTGGCGAAGAGCCACTAGCTGCCCGCGCCTTACAAAGCGAACGTGCAAAACGGGATGCTAATAACCAACCAGCATCCCAGATCACCTATCTGGACACCGATCAGCCGCCCGCGCACTGGCTAGAGCGCGTCCAAAAAGATGCCCCCGACCTCTTACAACCTGCACGCCCCCACCCCAAAAGTAGCGTCGGACGCTCGCGTCCGATGTCCAGTTCATCGTACGAGATCGCCCAACCGCAGCCTCTCCCGTTCTCATCCGGAACAGCACAATCGCAGCCTGCAAAGCCCACCGACGTAGCGGCGCGGCTCCGCCGTGCTGTCAGCATCTCGTACGACAATATTCCACGCATCACTGGAAGCAACGCAGACGAGACGATCTCTCAATGGAACCCCACGAGATACGCAACGAAAATAGGCCATCTCGTTGCGCATCTTACGCGTCGAAGAGTCACGTTCAATCACGTAGCGTCAGGTCTTGGGCCTGATGTCCCACTCGACGCACGACCGGAACGGCAGCTGGCAAGCGCCACGCCCACGTCCAACGGCGATCTTTTCGCACCACAGGAGGAAGAGTTCGAACCCCAACCGAACAGGTCGGCACACGTGCAGCGGCACCTGCCACCTGCCTTCGGTCGTACGTCGAGTGGATATCAGGCCCAAGACCTGACGCTACGTTGGCCGTCGCTCCCTGAAGTCGAAGCGGGAGATGTTCAGGATTGGGAAGCGATGCGACGTCTCTGGTCGCGGCAGCAGCGTCTCGATGAGGAGCAGCGAGGTGTGTCATGGAGCGGGTAGCATTCTTATTGGAAGAGACTAATGAGCGGCTAGGCTGTCTGCTGAACCCCAACAGTCTGGTGATGCGTCGCGAAGCAGGAGTGGCGTCGCGTCGAGCGTCCGGCGGATCGCTCACGGGAGCCGGATTGCGTGACGATCCGCTGCTCTATACTGGCGGAGGCAAGACCGAATTGGATTTAAACCTGCTCTTTGACGTCTCTCTGGCAGGCTCCTCGATTCAGACCGATGATGTCCGTGACCTCACGATGCCGCTCTGGAATCTGGCCGAAAATACACGTGGCACTGGCGCATCCCAGCGACCGCCGCTGATCCGTTTTGTCTGGGGAAAATCGTGGAATATCCCGGGCATCGTCGTTGCCGTGGCCGAATATCTCGAACAATTTAACGCGAACGGAGCGCCGCAGCGCTCGTGGTTGAGCCTGCGGCTCTGGCGCGTCAACGAGCCCTTAAAGGGAACCACCGCGAGCGACCCCTCGCTTGTATCCACGCAGCCGTTGACGCCTCAGGACATGGAGATCCCGGCCACGAGCGCGGCAGAGGATCGCGTGCGTGTCCATGTTGTGAGTCAGGGCGAGCGCCTTGACGCCATCGCCGCGCAATATTATCCCAACGTTTCTGCGGCTGATGTGCCTGCACTCTGGCGACTCCTTGCCTCATTCAATACGATTCAGGACCCTCTGCACATTCCGGCAGGCTCTATACTGCGTATACCGCCGCTCTCGGTGCTGGGAGGGACGATATGAATCATGTACACTCCCTGCCAGCTGTCCTGGTAGAAGCGGATGGAGTCTCCATTCCTGCTCAAGATCTGCAAGCGCTGCAAGAGGTACGGGTGCAGCAGCAGCTATCGCTTCCGACGCTCTGTGAGCTCACCTTCGCAGATCCGCCCGGCTCACTCATGGGAGTCTCTCATCTTGTCCCGGGAAACATGCTGCGGATAGCGATTGAGGAGAGCCGTGAGCCTTTATTTGTTGGTCAGGTGACCGCCGTCGAGCATTTTTACGGACCGACGCGTCGGCACGAGTTGCGTGTACGTGGCTACGATGTCCTGCACCAACTGCGCAAGCGACAGTCGGTACGGGCGCGTGTCCAGGTGACAGCCCGTGATCTGGCGCAGGAACTGGTGGCGGATGTGGGACTGACTGTGCAGGCTGTCGAGCCTGGACCATTATGGCCCTGGCTTATCCAGCATCGGCAGACGGATCTGGAGCTGCTTCAGGAGGTCACCGAGCGCTGTGGACTTTATTTGGCGGTGCGAGGTAACATCTTACACCTCCTGACGCTGCAAGGGATCGGTGAGTCTCTACCGCTCGCGCTGGGTGAGACGCTTTTGCAGGCTCGTCTTGAGATAAACACTGATGTGCTCTGCCGCTCTGTCAGCGCGACCGGCTGGGATACTTCTCGGATCGAGAAGCATGAGAGTCTGGTCTCGCAGGCGCGTGTCGGACGTGAGGTGAGTGCCAGGATTGAGCCTGCCAGCGTGAAGGCGAGCGATCAGCGTGCGCTTGTGAACGAGGGAGCCATCAATGATGAGCATGCAGCCGGCCTGGCTCAGGCGGATTTAGATCAGCGGGTAGCGCGTGAAGTGACGCTTTGGGGCATCGCAGAAGGAGATCCTCGGCTGCATCCGGGCACGCCCGTCGTCGTGGCAGGAGTGGCCGATACGCTGGCCGGACGCTATATCCTCTCCAAAGTTATCCATACGATCGATGCGCAGAACGGCTTTATCTCTGAAATTTCCAGCGTGCCTCCACAGCCGAGGGTTCGTGCGCGTGGCAGTGTAGCCACGTTTGGCGTGGTGACGCAGATCGATGATCCCGAGAAGTTGGGACGTGTGCGCGTTTCGCTCTCGACCTATGGCGATGTCGAGACGGATTGGATGGGTGTCCTCAGCGCTGGAGCAGGTGTTGGGAAGGGTTTGATGGCTCTGCCCGATATCGGTGATCACGTGCTGATTCTCTTTGCGCATGAAGATCCAGCGCAGGGGATTGTCCTGGGCGGCCTCTATGGGACGCATGAGCCACCTGATACGGGCATCGACGGTGGTGAGGTGCGCCGTTTTACGCTGCTTACTCCAGGCGGCCAGCGCATCCGCCTGGATGATGGACAACAGACGCTGCGTCTGGAGAATAGCGTGGGCAGTTTCTACGAACTCTCGCCCCAGAAAGTACGCGTCCACGCTGCCACCGATCTGGAGATCGAGGCTCCGGGACAAAGAGTCGTGATTCGTGGCAAAAACATCGATTTTGAGAGGGGATAACGCGTATGAAGTGGCTCACTGAGGATGCGGTTCTTATTTGTCAGCACGAGCTAGGGGTTGTCAAGATTATTCCTGTCCAGCAGAGTCTGGTGACGATTGGACGGCGCAACGTGCTGGTGGAACATGATCCAGAATTGAAGCTGATTGTCGGCTGTCCCAATATCGGAGCGACCATCAAACCGTGCACGCTGACGCAAAAGGTCAATGCGGGCTATTCAGATTTTATGCGCATCGATGGCCTGCGCATCTGTCTCGATACCGTGACCGGGCTCACCGATGGCACGCCGCCAGGAGTTGTGAAATACACGGTGCAGGCTCCCGGCCAGGAGTTAGTGACGGGGGATGCATGATTACACCACGTTATCGGGCCTGGAAATTTATCCATCCCGACCTGGACACGGCAGAAGGAGCGCCGGGACTCAAGCTTTCTCCTCAGGGCAGCATTGCGCTGGTCGATGATAGAGCATCGGTGCGTCAGGCTATCTTGCTGCTGCTCTCCACCATCCCGGGCGAGCGTGTCATGCGACCGAGTTATGGCTGTCAACTGCATCGTCTCGTTTTCTCTCCGAACGATCAGACGACGGCTGGACTGGCTATTCATTATGTCCGTCAGGCCATTGATCTGTGGGAGCCGCGTGTTGAGGTGTTGCATCTGGACGCCGAGTACAATGCAGAGACGCCGGAGCAACTCATCATCAGCCTTGAATATCGAGTGATTGCGACGCAGCAGCTCGATACAACCACCTATTCCTTCAATCTTGCAGGAGGAGATCGCTAATGCCACTTGTATCACCTAATCTGGACGATCGCGACTTTCGCCAATTAATGGAAGAAGCGCGTCGTCGCATCAGCCAATCCTGCCCGAGCTGGACTGATCTTTCACCGGGTGATCCTGGCCTGATGCTGCTGGAGCTTTTCGCCTATCTCACCGAAACGATGATCTATCGACTCAATCGCGTGCCGGAGAAGATGTACATCGAGTTTCTGCGCCTGATCGGGACACATCTTCAGCCGTCGGCGGCGGCGAGCGTGACGCTCCTCTTTACGCGCTCGCGAGCAGACGAGCAACCGCTTCAGATTCCACGCGGCACGCGTGTCACGCTCTCGCGCTCGGATAGCTCTGGGGACGCCCTTATTTTTACGACGGCTGAACATGCGACGATTCCGGCGGGCGAGACTCAGATTGAAGTACTGGCGCACCATTGCGATCTGATTGAAGGGGAACTGGCGGGTGTAGGGACTGGTCTCCCGGGCCTGGTTATCAATGCGCAGCGCCCGCCGATTGTGGCCGCCACGGGCGACGCTCTGGATCTGGTGGTCGGTGTCGAGGCGCAAGCGAACGAATTAGGTGAGCGTATTCCCGCGATCGAGTATGCCGGTAAAACATATCGCATCTGGCGTGAAGTCGAAAATTTCACGGATGCCAATGTGGGCGATGATACGTACGTCTATCTCGTCGATCGCATGTCAGGGATGATTATCTTCGCGCCCGCTGCTCGCCTGGAGCAAAAAGATGGACAGTTAGCAGCGGTCCCTGAAGCGTTGGCGGCTATCCCAGCTATCGGCCGAGAGATCCGCCTGTGGTATCGACGCGGCGGAGGTCCAGAGGGCAACGTTGAAGCGAATACCCTGATCAAGCTGAAGGATGTTATCAATGGCCTTCAGGTGACGAATCCCGCTCCCGCTCTGGGAGGCCGTGCCCCCGAGACGCTGGATAATGCGATGGTGCGGGGTCCGCAGCAATTGCATTCGCTGCAACGTGCGGTGACGGCTCGTGATTTTGAACTGGTAGCTTTCTATAACTCGCAGGCTGTGGCACGGACTAAAGCCTTAACGCAGGCATCCTTGTGGACTTATGCCTTACCGGGCACGGTCGAGGTCCTGCTGGTGCCTTTTCTCCCGGACGAGATGCGTCGAGGTGGCCAGGTCACGGTGGCGGCGCTTCAGGATCATCAGACAATGGACGCCCTGAACCATGTCCAGCAGACCCTGGATGAGCGTCGTCCTCTTGGTACAACCTGTGTCGTACACTGGGCTCACTACAAGACGGTACGTGTCTCGGCGAAGATTGCTGTTCGTCGTGAAGAGGATCTTCAAGCCGTCAAGCAACGTGTGATCGAGCGCCTCTATCAGACGATTAATCCGCTGCCAACCCAATACAGTTCAACTGGCTGGCCCTTCGGTCAGGCTTTACGCGCCTCGCATGTTTACGATGTGGCTCTGGCTGAGCCTGGAGTGCGCTGGGTCGAGCAGGTCAGGCTCCTGGTGGACGAGGTTCCAGAGAGTAATGTCTCTGTGATTACTGCCGATGCAACTCAGCCGCATGTCTGGTATGCGGGCAGCGGAAGCACGCTCTTCCGCTCGTTTAACGATGGCGATGGCTGGGAACCTGCCGGTAGTTTTAGCGGCGAGGAGATCAGCGTCATCAAGACGCATCCGGGCCGGGCCGGACTGGTGGCTGTGGTGACACTCCTTCCCAACAACACAGGTTCGCGTATCTACGTCTCGCGCGATTGTGCCGAGACCTGGAATCCCACTGTCTACTCGCTTGCCTTTCAGGTGCAGGATCTGGCCTGGTACCTGCGTAACGGTGAGCCTCTTTTGCTGCTGGCGACCAATGTTGGGTTGTATGAACTGGCGATCCAGCCCAGCAGCAGCCCGGTCCAGATAGTCGTCGACAAGTCGAATCAAACGCTTGGCTTTTATGCGGTCGTTGCCAGTATGGATATTCGTGGGAGTATCAATATTGCGGTGGCGGCTCAGAACACTGCGGGTATCTATCTTTCGACCTCCAGCGGGACCACCAATGGTTTTCGCTCGATCGGACTCAAAGGGATGGATGTGCGTGAGCTGGTGGTGCAGATCGATGGTCCACGCTCGTTTCTATGGGCGGGTCTGGCGGCGCAGAGTGGTGATGATCCTGGCAAAGGCTGCTTTGTCTGGGAGTTGCTTGGATCAGAAGATCCACCGGATAAGTGGCAGGCCTTTGGTAAAAATTGGGATGGTGGGAGCTGTCACGCGATCACTTTTGCTGGAGGACAGGTGCTTGTGGCCTCCCATCGTTCCGGCGTGCTGCGCCTTGATCTCCATTCCCGCGATGCCGCCTGGCAGAAGCTGGACGTCGGCTGCGGCCTGCCGCTGCGCGATCAGGGACGCTTTCTTCCGGTGCTCACGCTGGCGACCGATCCCGGAGCGCAGCAGCTTTTGGCTGGTGGAAGCAAAGGCGTTTTACGCAGCACGAATGGGGGAGTCAATTATGTATCGATCTCTCAAAAGGAGTTTCTGGATAAAGTCACTTTGCCTGTAACCTGGTTGTTTGTCTCCGGAGCACACGATATCACGGTGGAGAGCGAAGATGAAGCGGACTGAAATTGAGCAGCTTCTTCCTGGAGTCTTCCAGCGCACGCTTCAGGAGGGTACTCCTCTATTTGCGCTGCTGGAGGTCATGGAGGCGTTGCCCGCGCCTGACGAGGCTATCCTGGATACGATTGATGCCTTTTTCGATCCGTATCGCACGCCGGATGCCTTCGTACCATTCCTGGCGAGCTGGATTGATCTGGATCGCCTCTTGTCGGAGCGTCCCGAGGGGGTCAAAAACTTTTCGCCTCCGCCCCTTCCGAGTGGCATGGGACGGTTGCGCGAACTGGTGGCCGCCGCTCCATTTTTAGCGCAGTGGCGCGGTACGGCCAAAGGGCTGCTCCGTATCCTGGAGACAGCGACGGGCATCCAGGGTTTTGTCCTGGATGAGCAGGTCGTTGGACCTGATAATCTACCCATGCCGTTTCACTTTCGGATTCGTATCCCGCAGAGTGCCGTGATCTACCGCCCCTTGATTGAACGTATTATCGAGTCGGAGAAGCCTGCCTATGATACCTATGAACTTCAAGTGCAAGACGAGCTAGAGCCAACCCAAAAATTGCATTAACAAACGCATTGAAATTCTATTTTTAGAAAGGAGGACATGGGTATGAGGAGAGCGAAAATTTTTCTCGGTATTCTATTTTTATGCGGCCTGCTCTTCATCGTAGCGATCTATCTCGGGGCGGGACACTCAGATGATCGGACGTTCCAGGTGCCAGGTTGGCTGACTGGTTTTGGAAACACGCTCACTCAGCCGCAGCCATTAAAGTTGACGGACCTCACTCCTGCAACGGCAAGTTGTCTTCAGAAAGGGACGATTGTCGTGCCGGCCGGTGCTACATGTACATTCGCGATCCAGGCATCATCATATAGTCAACGCGTCGTCTCGTTACGTCTGTCCCAGGGAGCCTCGGCCACCGTGATGCTGACAAGGCAGGAAGACATCCTGCCCGTGCAGCAAACGTTGTCCGGCGTGGGAGCACTGACCAATGCGGACCTGAAAATTTTTTCAGGCAAAGCTCATGGAGTGCTCAGCATCCAATGTCTCAACGCAGGCGGAGCCGCTGCCTGTATCTTCGCGCCGAAGTAAATCGCCAAGGATCAAGGATCTCAGAAGAGAGGAATCCATATGTCGAGTCCATTTGCAATCACGGCGTCCACGAACACCGTCACCCTGGATAATGGTCGACAGGGACAAGATGCCTTTACGGTCTCCAATACGACCGCGCAGACTATTCATAGTCGAGCTCACATAGTCGCCCAGGTGGAAAGTATCAACGCCTGGTTGACGCTCAAGGGGGAAAGCGAGCGCGATATTGACGCTTCTGGTAGCCAGCAATATACGGTTCTGATCGCCGCCCCTCCTACTGCTCCGGCGGGCGACTACACCTTTCGCCTGGATGTCGTGGATCAGGCCAATCCCGATGACAATTTTAGTCAAGGTCCAACCGTTAAATTCTCGGTTGCTGCGCCGGCCCCCGTACCAAAAGCCTTTCCGTGGTGGATCGTTGCCGTAGTGATTGGAGTCCTCATTTTGCTGATCGGAGGCTCATTTGGCATCTACAGACTCACCCAGAAAGACATTGTTCCCACACCGATAGCGGCGGTACCGACTCCATTTGATCCCGTGCTGGGAACGTGGACTGGTCAGGTTACGAATAGCACTGGAGGCTTTAGCGGCCTCTTAAGCCTGGATGTCATGCATGGCGACACGGTTGATGGAACACTCTCTCAGCGCCCTTCCTTCGTACTCAAATACACGCGCATCGTAAATGTGACTGGACGTGAAGACGTCTTGAGCCAATTTTCCGCTGTTGATCAGCAGCGCTTACAGATTGCTATCGCAGCCTATGGCAAAGGCCAGGGTGTATTTCTGACCTTCACCGAAACAACGGTCATACAGGGGAATGCTACCCAATTGAATTATCAATATTATGCGGTTCTTGATGCAGATAACAGTTTACACGGCGTCTGGTTTGCGCCTGGTTCCAAGGCGATCAGTGGCACCTTTACCTTTACATTCACAACTTCGTAATGCTCTGCCAATGGTCATCACGCCTCGGTCGCAGAGGAGATGTGCCTCCCGAACAGATCCGTGAAGCCGTGAGGTGACAGGCCAGCCAACGTAGCGCCGTGGTCTTGTGCCCGGCGGGCTCGTGACGTACGTAACTATAAATATCATTTTGCCTGTCATCCTTGCTCGAAAAGACAGACAATTGCGTATACAGAGTCTTTTATTGGACGTATTCGTGCGTGAACTGGTCGCCGGGCGCAAGACCACGGCGCTACGTTGGCTGGCGTTTGCGCCTGGTGCAAAGAGTTACGACGCTATTTTTTTAGAGGGGGAAATTCATCATGTCGGGTCCATTTGCGATTACTGCGGCCACCAATAGCATCACACTCGACGATCGTCGACAGGGACAAGATGCCTTTACAGTCTCAAATACGACTGCGAAGACCATTCACAGCCGAGCTCATCTCGTCTCTCAGCCGGAGAGCATTATCTCCTGGTTGACCCTGCAAGGAGAAGCCGAGCGCGATATCGCCGCCTCTGGCAGCCAACAGTATACCGTCCTGATTGCTGCTCCATCGACGGCTCCGGCGGGCGACTACACTTTTCGCTTGAATGTCGTCAACCAGGCCAATCCTGATGACGATTTTAGTGAAGGCCCCACCATTCAGTTCAGCGTCGCGGCCCCGCCTCCGGCACCCAAACCGTTTCCCTGGTGGATCGTTGCCGTGGCAGTAGGAGCCCTGATCCTGTTGATAGGGGGCTCATTTGGTATCTACAAACTCACCCAGAAAGATGTCGTACCTACACCCACCGCCGTGGTTCCCACACCTACACTTGTACCTACACCCACTGCGACGCCATTTGTTGCCCTTGGAGGAGCGTGGAGTGGGCAGTTTACCTATAGTATAGGCGGAAGTTTTCGTGGTGTCTTAAGCCTGAATCCTCAGGGCAATGGATCTATTGAAGGTACTCTTGCCGAATTAGATTACAATAGCGTGGTGGGCGTGACCGGCACCGAAAATACGCTGGATCATTTCTCGCCTGCTGATCAGAAGCGCCTCCAACTAGTCACTGCGGCCTATGGAAATGGTAAGGGAATTTTTCTGGCGTTTACTGATCCGACCGCCTTGCAAGGGAATGCAGTTATCTTAAACTGCCAGTATGATGCTGTACTTTATCCAGATAATAGTTGGCATGGCATCTGGTCCTATCCGGGCGTTGATACGGCCAGCGGAACCTTTTTGCTGACGAAATCGTAGCCAACAGATTTCATCTGCATATGGTACTATAGTGAGTATCGATTAACGTGTCTCAACTGTTCAGTGTGAAACGCTTAAGCATATGGCTCAAAGTATCGACGATGGTCGTGCACAGCTTATTGCGCATCTGCAACGACAGGCAGAAGAGCTTGCACAGTTGGATAAGATCGCGATGGCCTTAACTTCTGAGTTTGATTTGCAGCGCCTGCTCCAGATGATGACTGATGCGGCCCGCAAATTGACCTCAGCGGAATATGCTGCCTTTTTTCTGGTACCAGAGATCACCGGCGTCGAACTGCCTGCTAACAAAGTGGTGTTCACGCTGGCAGCCATCTCAGGTGCCACTACTCATATCGTTGAGCACTTCCGTACTTTGGGACCCGTTGAAGGTATTGGACTTCTTCATCCAGTCTTCTGGGGAGATACCTCGATGCTCGTCGACGATGTCTTAACTGACACGCGCTATGTAGGAATACCCAGAGGCCACATTCCTGTCCGCAGTTTCCTGGGCGTACGCCTGCGTACCCGCGATGGTACCTCACTTGGTGCCTTTTTGATCGGCGATACGAAAGCGGGTCGCTTTACGACGCGTCACTTCGAGCTGGTTGAAGCTCTGGGGGCACAAGCGGCCGTTGCGATTCACAACGCGCAACTGGTGGAGCGCGAGAGAAGGGCGATGGAGGCTTATGCGGCCCAGTTGGAGAGTGAGGTACGCGAACGTACCGCCGAATTGGAGCATCGCAACGCTGAGCTCAGCCGCTTCGCCGCCGATCTGGAGCGCCTGCACAATGAGCTCACCGAGACGCAGAAGCAGCGCATGTTGATCGAGGAGCGTAGCCGCATTGCTCAGGAACTGCATGACCGTGTCCAACAGACTCTCTTCACGATTGGCCTGAAGGCCGATTGGATGAAAGATCAGCTCGCAAAAAGTTCACCTCTCTTACCCGCATTGAATACGATCCAACAACTGGCCTCACTGGGAACAGCACAGGTACGAGACGCCATCTTTGCTCTTGCATCCGCCGAACTTGCCGAAGGTGGCCTGGTAAAAATGCTGCAATCGTTGGTCAGCGATCTGCGCGAGACCGCGATCATCGAAGCTGATCTGGTGATTGCCGAATGGACGGCGGCCCTGTCGCCTCCTATCGAGCAGACGCTTCTGACCGTAGCGCAGGAAGCCCTTTTAAATGTCCAGCGCCATGCCCATGCCACTATCGTAATCGTCACCGTGCGCGTGACGTATCAGCAGTGCATGTTGGTGGTGCAGGATAATGGAATTGGCTTACCAGAACAGGCGCTGCAAAACTATAACCACAGCAGTGTCCATCTGGGACTGAAGGGCATGCAGCGCCGCATCGAGGATCTGCATGGTCAATTTCTGCTGGTGAATGGCGAGGATGGCGGATTAATTGTAAAGGTGATGATTCCACTGTGATTACTTTATTGATCATCGACGATCATGAAATGGTGCGCGAGGGACTCAAAGCTATGCTCGCAGCAGAGTCGGATTTTCGTATCGTCGGGGATGCCGCTGACGCTGAACAGGCGCTTGTACTCATCAAGGAGCAGCAGCCAGACATTGCCTTACTGGATATTCGTCTGCCGGGCATTAATGGCATCGATCTCTGTCGCATGATAACCGAGCGATATTCAGCCACCGCCGTGATCATCCTCACCACCTTCACCGAAGAAAACCTGGTCAGCCAATGTATCCAGGCGGGAGCGCGTGGCTTCATCGTCAAAGACATCGAGCGCTTCGACCTCAAACGCTCGATTCGTGCCGTGGCACGCGGCGAAGCTGCGATTGATACCAAAGTCGCCGTCTCGGTCTTCGCGCAGATCCGCCATAATCACGCGCCGGATATTCCAAAGGCGACCGTCGCTCTGGACCCGTTGAGCGCTCAGCAACTCGTGATGCTACGCTTGATTGCTCAGGGATTATCGAGCCGGGAGATCGCCACACAGCTCTACTTGAGCGAAAATACCGTTAAGGGATATGTGCAGGAGATGCTGCATAAGCTGGGGGTCAAGAACCGGACCGAGGCGGTTATGGTTGCGGTTAAACAGGGATGGCTCTGATTGGATGATAAGTTACCCTCCTTTCGTAGGCACGATTCCCTACGAAAGGAGGTACATCGTGCTAGCGCTTTCACACTATACTGCTTGCAGAGACACGATCAGACTTTTTGCATGGACGTGCTTTATAGTGCTGGAGGTGATACTTTGATTCCGGGTACCTTCGACTACGTCGTAGCGAAGACTGTTCCAGAGGCAATTGCTTTATTGGAGCAGCATGGCGATGAAGCCAAAATCCTGGCCGGTGGACATAGTCTTATCCCTGTGTTGCGTTACCGACTGGCGAGCCCATCGATCCTTATTGACATCAATCGTATCAATGATCTAGAGTATATTCAAGAAGTAGACGGCATCCTGCACATCGGTGCTCTGACCCGTGAAGCCGAATTAGATCACAATCCGCTGATCCAGGCGCGTTATCCCATTTTGCATGACACCTCAACCAGCGTTGCGGACCCTATTGTACGTAATTGGGCCACGGTCGGTGGCAATCTGGTGCATGCCGATCCAGCCAATGATCATCCCGCGACAATGCTCGCCATCGGAGCCAGCTTTGTCGTAGAGGGTCCGGCGGGCCAACGCATTATCCCCGCCTCCGAATTTTTTACCGATTCCGCTTTTGAGACCACATTACAACCCAACGAAATCTTCACAGAGATCCGCATCCCGGCCTCTACCCCTGGCAGCGGAGGCGCGTACTGCAAGCTTGAACGTAAGGTCGGCGATTATGCCATTGCGGGTGCGGCGGCTTTTCTCAGTCTGGATGCACAGGGACAGGTGAAGCAGGCGGGAATTGGTCTGACGAATGTCGGTCCCTGCCCTATTAAGGCCCGTGACGCCGAGCAATCGTTGTTGGGCAAGGTGCCAGATGATGCCGCTATCAAGCTGGCAGCAGATCTTGCAGCGGCGGCTGCTCAGCCGAGCAGCGATACCCGTGGTCCTGCGGAATACAAACGTGCGATGGTCCATACGCTCTGTTCGCGTGCGCTACACATAGCGCTCTCTCGTGCACAAGGAGGAGTATAGCTAGATGAGTAAGCATACAATTCATACGACGATTAATGGTACTGTCTATGAGGATACGGTTGACTCACGAACTCTCCTGGTACACTGGCTGCGCGACGGACTTCATCTGACTGGGACCCACATCGGTTGCGACTCAACTGCTTGCGGAGCCTGCACCGTTCTTGTCGATGGTAAAGCCACAAAATCATGTACGATGTTCGCTGTGCAGAGCGATGAGCGTCAGATTATGACCGTTGAGGGATTAGAGCAGAACAGTCACCTGCATCCGATGCAGACTGGCTTCCATGAGGAACATGCTCTGCAATGCGGTTACTGTACTCCTGGCATGATGATGGCCGGCATCGCATTACTCCAGCGCAATCCACATCCGACTGAAGAAGAGATCCGGATCGGGATCTCGGGCAATCTCTGTCGCTGCACAGGATATGTCAATATCGTCAAAGCGATCCAGTATGCGGCCGAGAAATTGCAGGAGACCGAAAAGAGTGCTGTCGGCTCTGGAGAGGGAGGCGTATAAATCATGGCTATCGAAGTTCCATTTACCCATGGTCTGGGAGAATCATTTAAGCGCAAAGAAGACGCTCGTTTTATTCGCGGACAGGGCAACTATGTCGATGACGTGCAGCTGCCAGGCATGCTGTACGGCGATGTTGTACGTAGTCCCTATGCCCACGCGATGATTACCAACATCGACATCAGTGAGGCCATGAAGATTCCGGGCGTCGTGGCCGTGATCACAGGTCGCGATCTGGATGCCGCCGGACTCGCCTGGATGCCGACTCTCTCCAACGATATGCAGGCCGTCCTGGCACTCGATCGCGTGCATTTCCAGATGCAAGAAGTAGCGTTCGTCGTCGCCACCAGCCGCTACGCCGCCGCCGACGGAGCCGCTGCCGTCGACGTCGATTACGATCCGCTCCCGGTCGTGATCGATCCCAAAAAAGCGCTGGCTCCCGACGCGCCCTTGCTGCGTCCCGATAAGAAGGACAAGCAGCCAACCAACCAGATCTATCACTGGGAGACAGGAGATAAGGCCGCGACCGATCAGGCTTTTGCGGAAGCCGAGGCGAATGGCGTCGTGGTCAAGCAGGATATGTATGTGCCGCGTATTCATCCCGCGCCGATTGAGACCTGCGGCTGCGTTGCTGACTATCATCCAGCGACAGGAAAGCTGACCCTGTGGGTGACCTCGCAAGCGCCGCACGCGCATCGCACACTCTTAGCGCTTGTCTCGGGCCTGCCAGAGCATCGTATTCGCGTTATTTCTCCAGACGTCGGTGGGGGCTTTGGCAATAAAGTGCCGATTTATCCGGGCTATGTCTGTGCCGTAGTTGCGTCACTCAAGCTGGGCAAACCTGTCAAGTGGATCGAGGATCGCTCGGAAAATCTGGGCAGTACCGGCTTCGCCCGTGATTATCACATCCACGCCGAGGTCGCCGCCGATAAGGGAGGCACAGTGCAGGCGTTGCGTGTCTACACGTTGGCCGATCATGGAGCCTTTGATGCGGTTGCTCAGCCGACGAAGTTTCCGGCGGGACTCTTCCACGTCTGTACAGGATCGTACGATTTCAAGCACGCCTTTGTCGAAGTCGATGCCATGCATACCAACAAGGCACCCGGCGGCGTGGCGTATCGATGCTCGTTCCGCGTGACTGAAGCCTCATATCTGATTGAGCGCATCATGGACACGCTCGCCTACGAAGTGAAAAAAGATCCGGCCGACCTGCGCATCCAGAACTTCATCCAGCCCGAAGCTTTCCCCTATCGCTCCGCGCTCGACTGGACCTATGATAGCGGGAACTATGAGGGAGCGCTCAGGCTGGCGATGAAGAACATCGATTACGAGGGCTTGAGGCGCGAACAGGCCGAAAAACGCGCTCAAGGTATCCTGATGGGGATCGGTATCTCATCATTTACCGAGATCGTCGGAGCTGGTCCAGGTCGCCACTTTGATATCGCAGGCATCCAGATGTTTGATAGCTGCGAGATTCGTGTCCATCCAACCGGCAAAGCCATCGCCCGCATCGGCGTGCAGACGCAGGGACAGGGACACGAGACGACGTTTGCGCAGATCATCGCTGCCGAGCTAGGTCTCTCGCCGGACGACGTCGATGTCGAGCATGGCGATACCGATACTGCTCCCTATGGCCTGGGCACCTATGCCAGTCGAAGCACGCCGGTCGGTGGAGCAGCCACCGCGCTCGCTGCACGCAAGGTCCGCGACAAAGCCAAGAAGATCGCCGCCTATCTGCTGGAAGTTGGCGAAGAGGATCTTGAGTGGGAGCCTGGACGCTTCTTTGTCAAAGGAGCTCCGGCGAAAGGGAAGACCATCCAGGAACTCGCCTTTGCCGCCTACACAAACTGTCCGCCGTTCTTAGAGCCGGGATTGGAAGCGGTCAACTACTACGATCCGCCCAACCTGACCTATCCTTTTGGGAGTTACATCTGCGTCGTCGACATCGACCGCGGCACCGGACAGGTCCATATTCGTCGCTTCATGGCGGTGGACGATTGTGGCACGATTATCAACCCGATGGTCGTCGAGGGACAGGTGCATGGCGGCCTGACGCAGGGATTGGCTCCAGCGATGTATGAAGAGCTGGCCTACGACGAGAACGGCAATATCCTGAATGGCACCTTCCAGGATTATCTCATTCCCACGTCGATGGAGACGCCTCATTGGGAGACGGATAAGACTGTCACGCCATCGCCGCATCATCCGATTGGAGCCAAGGGGATCGGAGAATCTCCCACCGTGGGAGCACCACAGGCGATTGTCAATGCTGTTGTCGACGCTCTATCACACGTGGGCGTGCGTCACATCGATATGCCGATTGCTCCCTGGAAAGTCTGGAACCTGCTCAAAGAAAAGGGCCTGGCGACCGATTAAGCATGTGTACGTGAGTCGCTGTCTATGGAGACAACGACTCACGCGTAAGTTCATCCGCTGGAGGATGTTATGTCTCACTCTCTGCTTGAGCTGGCTTTTCAACTCAAACAAACCGGAAAACCATTTGTACTGGCAACCGTGGTGCGTTGTGAAAATCCCACCTCCGCGAAACCGGGCTCGCAGGCAATCATCCAGGATAACGGACAGGTCGTCGGATGGATCGGCGGAAGTTGTGCTCTCCCGATTGTGAAGCGAGAGTCCAAGCGTGTCTTGCAGGAGGGCAGCGAGCCTTTTCTGCTACGCCTTGGCTCATCGGACGCCGAAAGCTTTTCTAATACGCAAAACGGCGTGCGCGTCTTCCCGATGGCGTGCGCCAGCAAAGGCGTACTCGATATCTACATCGAGCCGCATCTACCGGTGCCAGAACTGCTTCTCATCGGAGAATCGCCCATCATCAGCGCTCTGCTCCAGCTTGCGCCGCTCCTCGATTTCCACGTCACGCAGCTGGATAGCTCTGATATCAGCCGGGTGCAGATCCATGAACGAAGCTATATCCTGGTTGCCACGCATGGACAGTATGATGAAGATGTGCTCGAACAGGTACTACGCAGCTCGGCCGCGTATGTCGGGATGGTCAGTAGTCCACGGAGAGCGGAAAGCTGTCGGAGCTCTCTGCGCGAGTCGGGCATGGAGGAGCAGTATCTGGCGCGGCTGAAAGCGCCAGCTGGATTGGATATTGGCGCGGTGACACCCGAAGAGATCGCGGCCAGCATTATCGCTGAATTGATACAACTGCAACGTCGTAAGACGCTGGCACATGCCACAGTGAATCCTGGCGGGCAAGAACCGCTGTCGGTTGTGGAGAAGATCACGCCACCTGATCCACCATCCACCGCCATCGACCCTATCTGTGGCATGACCGTAGAAATAGCGCAAGCTCGTCATCATAGCAGCCACGACGGACGAGAATTCTATTTCTGTTGTCCCTCCTGTAAGAAACAATTTGAACGTGAGCCACAGCGCTATCTTGTTATCAACGAAAGGTAATCGACGAATATGGAATTCTCAGGTATCCAAACCATCGCGGTCCCCATTGAGCAGGTATGGACATACCTGCTCGACGTCAATAAAGTCGCCGAGTGTGCTCCCGGCTTTCAAAGTCTGGAGACGTTGGAAGATGAGCATTGGAAGGCGGTTGTCGCCGTCGGAGTAGGTCCGGTCAAGGCCAAGTTCACTTTGGACGTTACGCGTCCGGAGATGCGCGAGCCCGAATTGATGGTGGTTAAAGGACGCGGGAAAGCACCTGGCAGTGCCGTCGAACTATCCGGAACCATGCATCTCAGTGCCCCCAGTCCCAACGAGACACAGATGGATTGGCAGGCCAACGTCGTCGTCGGCGGCACCATCGCCAGCGTCGGAGCACGCTTGATGAGCAGCACCGCTGAGAAACTGACCGGACAATTCTTTGCGTGCCTGAAGTCGAAATTGCAAGCTCCTGTCACGACCGAATAAGCAGAGCACAACTAGCTATGATGCTTTGGGGATGTCAGGAGGAGCGGCTGGCTGATGGCTATCATTGTAGAAAGGATCGTCAGGAGACGAGACCGGCCTGGCGTGATCAGCCTCCCAGGGAGGTTGTTGTGTTGCCATCCAGGCGTTGAGCACCTTCCAGAGTTGCTGCTCGTCGAAGAGATTATCTGGTAAGGGAACGTGCAGGTGCGTGAGGATATCCTGACGATACAGATCGAAGCCGATCCGAATCACATTGTTGCAGATCAGCATCTGGCGCACAGCCGTTTTATAGGCCATACGTGCTAATAACAATCCTGCACACAAAACGAGTAGCGCCTCCAGCCAGTGGACAGGGGCGATGAGGACAATGATAATGCTTTCAAGGGCGACAAGCGTCAAGAGAAAGCTGGAATTGAACATGGCCAATACTGGCGTCAGTGCGGTATCTATTTGTGCTCGGAAGGGTGCTGGGAGAACTGCTAAGAGGTGAGGAAGCCAGGTGTTTATGTCAATCTGATAGAGTTGCTGTATCTGTTCCTCGTTCGCGGCTACGATATTCCCCAGCCGGGTTGGCTTGATACGTTCTGTCTGTTTCGGGAAAAAGCGATTGTGAGCTAGATGTGCGCTTTTTGTCTTATGTGATCTTTGTCGCTGGCAACTCCAGTGTGCCAACTTGCCGTGAACCCATTCTCCTTGATACAGATGGAACAAAGGAATGGTCAGCGTTTCCATAATATACGCGCCGACAATGGTCAGCATAAAGACCCCCGCGCCCATGAGAATCTGCTCGGTGCCGGTGCGTTCGTCCAACCATCGGCCAAAGGCGAAGAGATCACCAATGAACGCCAGAAACAAAGCCGCCGTGATCAGAGAGATGATACACACGGGACTCCAGCAGGCGACCAGGAAACGGTGACTAAACCACGTATCAACTTTTGTTAAGAGAGCACCAGTCATTTTGCATCCCCTTGTCTTGTTTCCGTCCCTGGATGATAAATTGCTTGGTTGCTTTTGCTCGTCTGGACACAGTATAGACCATTTTGGTCTTTGATGGAGGTTAGTCGTCCATTTAGCTGTACTATAATGGAGGGTTTGGCAGATATCATAGTGAAAGGAAACGTCATGACCGCAATCCATATCGAACGAGTAACCACGACGGCCCTGGACGAAGTCATCCAATGCTTTACCGAGCAAGTTTATCCTGACCAGCCAGAGGAGGCTCGACACCATTTTGCTGGACATGCCGAGGGGCAAGCCGATACCTTTCTGGCCTCAGTTGCCAGCGAACTGGCGGGCTATCTTACCATTCGCTGGCAATCGAACAACCCTGCATTTCGTCGGCACAACATCCCACTGATCCATCACCTGGCGGTCTTCCCACAATTTCAGCGACAAGGTATTGCCTCCCAACTGATGGATGCGGCCGAGCAATTGATCGCGACACGCGCCAGACAAGCAGGAATCACTGTGGGCCTCTTCGATGTCTATGGACCGGCTCAGCAATTGTACGCCAAACGTGGCTATGTGCCCGATGGACGCGGAGTCTGTCAGGGACAGCGTCCAATCAAGCAGGGAGAGACTATCACGGTCGACCACGACCTTATTCTCTGGCTCACGAAAGACGTTGGCTAGTTCCTAGAGCGAACAGGTTAAGACCAAAAAGTCATTTTTTCATTTTCTTTCTTGCATTGAAGAATTGCTTTTTCTGAACTCGATGATCCGTTTTTCTCGTTTACTCCAGGCATAAAGACCTTCCTTATATGCTGCTTGAGGTTCTCTGAATTAGGGCATCTTATACGTGTACGTCTGTGCCAGACTCAATGGCTTTGGGCTCGAGGTGCCATTAGTGACATTAGTCTTTTATTACCAGCAACAAAAAGGTAAAGAATAAAAAACCTGCAAACATAATGGTTGCAATAAGATATTGAGTATTTCCTCCTCCATTTAGTGCTCTTACGAGTGACAATACACCTGCAATTAGAACAATAATGTCAAAAATAATTAAAGGCAATCTCGTTTTTAACATGATATTATCTCACTTACTGTCATAGCTGGAGGTGGCGCTGCCGTGCCCCGGTTTCCATTTTCCATGTTGCACGCCGACGCCAACGAATTGGCGTCGTTGTTACAACTCAAAGTCTCATCATTACATTTTAAGAACAAAACGTCTGTTCTAACCTATCTACATCATAGCTCGATGAACACGTAAAAAGGAGCGCCGGAATTCCTCACGCCATCCGACAAGACGCCAGGAAGGTTTGGAGGGATCAATGAAAAGAGAGATTGTTTGTCCAACCATATATATATTTCCATTTTGTGTCCGGATTCTAAATGTTACCGCATTTTTTACTCTCGGATGGTACCATTCCACGTCGATAAGCGTTGTTTCTCCTATTATGTGTTTTTTCTTTACAACAGCAGAGGCTTGTTTGCCCCATATAAGCAGTCTTCCATAACCATAGCAAACCATACTAATGAATAAAAATGCACCTGCTAGGAGCATACCAAGGAGAATACTGAGCAATTGTAAAAAAAGATTCACTGATTTTCTCCTTTCCATACTCCATCCTCTTCATGCAGAGATTCAGGAATATAATATCTAGGATGTTGGAGGTCAACAAAAAAGACAATTGGACTTCCTTGTGGAAATTCTTCTGGATAAAGAATAGGTATCTGAAATGTATATTTTTTACCTGTTTGTGTATTCTGCCACGTCGCAGTGAGCTTAAAATGAGTTTCATTTACCCCGATTTCCTCACTTGCGTAGGGATTCTCTTCAGTTGGAGCAGCCCTAAAACGCCTCTGGTAAGGGATCGGCTCGATTTGCGTTACTGTTGCACTTACCCTTGTTCCATCCTGCTTGAGTCTTTCATATCTTCTAGCTACATTCACAAACTTCATTAATATTTGACGTCCAAGAAGTGTCATACCAACAATCACGATAAGACCAATAACAAAGCCAATGAAAACGTCGATGAAAAATGTATGGTACATTATTTTTTCATTTTCCTTTTTACAATTTTTAATCGACAAGAAAACGTCGCTTTCTCGCCTGGGGCAATACCAAAAGACCGAGAGGCGCTTGAAATAGGGTAGTTGAGGGTAGTTGAGAGTAAAAAGAGAATATGCCTTATTTAGTGGCTCTAGTAAAGGTCTGCCACATACTATTAATCCACTTTGGACTATTCCCCCCCGTCCAGACCTCCGAAGGGATTATACCCATAGCTTGCTACTAACGCGCCTGTACCTTAGGATCGAAGTTCCCATTGGTGCCACAGCTAGATGCCTCTCACTCGACTTTAAAGCGGAAAGAACGCGTCAATGCAAATAGACAAACACAAACTTTCATTTAGAGAGCATTATTCTGCTCTCCCAGATTATTGAGAGGATACTATTTCTGTTCTTTCAAGAGAGATAAACATATAGTACCTAAAATAATAACTACAGCCATGCCAATAAAGATGAAAAATGTGATAGAAGAAAAAAGAATATGTAGGATATCTCCAACGAAAATAACAAAAGTACTTAGATAGAGCTCTCTCGTTACTTTGACAGATAAATGTAACCACTTACTTAGAACAAATATAGCTACAGGGAAAAAAATGAGAAACAAAAGAATTGTGAATAATGCCCAAAGTAAACCTTCCATGTTTTTAAACCTTTCACTTATTAGATTATGAATTTGTTAATCATTTATGAGATATATTTCCCTTCAAGAGTTCAGCCCCTAATAACTAAAAAAGAGATTTCTTTATTGTTTTATTTAAACTCTACATCTTTTCATTGTTGGGATTATAAAAAATCCTAACAATAACAACCGTCACTGTGATCACAATAAGTACGATCACAAAAATAACAAGTGCTTGAGAGGATAATTTTTGTTTCATCCAGGCTGCCACGATAACAACAAGGACAAGTAGGCAGATTAAAACAGCTGTAGTTATTATCAGTGCTTTATTACGCATAGAAATTGCACCTTCTATCAAAAATTCTCACGGTCCGTCCTTGATAACGACTGATCACCTTATGATAAGGTCGGCACGTGCATAAATAGAGATCTGCTCCTATAGATCATAGTGCAAATAGTGGACTAGAAAAATAGTGGACTAGAAGATAAAATGACTTCATCATGTTATTCATTAATATTGATCTAGATAAAGTATAAAAATGCTGATCGAGAGGCATTTTATTCTCTAGTCCAGAAAGTATACACAAGAGAAATCAAGGATGTCAATGTATGAAACAGAATTTTGGAAATTCTACTGTTTTTATGCCAAGAGAAATAAGATGAGTACATTTGATAAATCATAGAAAAGATATTGGAAAGTAGCTGTATCGCGGAAGGCTCGGTAATGGATGAGTTTTTACTCTATGAGTTACTTTAACGGCAGAGCTTATGAAGATTTGGCTCCCGAATAAGTTAGATTTAATGGTACGTCGCGATCAAGCGAATTACAAGAACACGGCGCTACTTTTGCTGGTTTGATCTCTCAGTGCGATGATACTATATTGAATAAAAGTCAATCTCATGTTACACTGTTGCGCATAACCTCTGTCCTCTTGCGTATGACGACCGAGGACAGATGAGGCTTTATCCTATTTCGATGGAGTGGGCTATGTTAACAACGCTTGAAGGTTTGCGCTGTTTGAGTGGCAAGGCCGTTTGGGACGTCTCGCAGGCGTTGCAGAAAGATATCTATGAGACTCTGGCACTCCTGCGAGGGGAACGACAGCTTAGCTTGACGCGTCATGAAGTAAGCATCCTCGCGCAGTGCCTGGGAGTTTCCTTTGAGCAAGTAGTTGCGGCCGCGAATACGTCGTACGCAGTTAATTTCTATCATCGCCTGAACATTCCCCTGGAAGAAACATTGGAGGCTCGTTGGAGCAGAGAAGCTGACGGTAGGGATGAATGGGAAGATGACTCAGTGCGGGATCAGTTTTCGGTCTCCGATCATTTTTTGCACGCCTTTGAGCTACTTGGTCTTTCGCTGGAGGCAACCTCCGAGCAGATCTGGCAGGCCTTTCGAGGGCGTGTCAGAGAGGCCAGCGATGGTAAAGGTGGCTACCGCGAGGATATGGATCGGTTAGTGCAAGCGAAAGAGTGGGCTTTGGATTTTCGAGCGCGGAATGTGCAGGAGAGGAGTCCCAACTGCACTGCTTGCTGAAAGAGACTCTCTCTTTATTTAGCCATCTGGGGACAGATGGGGCCAGATAAATCGACAATATTGTCAGTAAAAATCAGAGAGGATAGGATATCCTTTCGCTCACGGTGTAAACGCTCACCGACGTAGCGGCGCGGCTCCGCCGTGCTGTCTGTGACTCGTACGACTACGCTCCACATGGGGTTCCATCGAGATAACCTCCCCACGGTGGGACGTTGTCGTGCGTGGAGTGACAGCACGGCGGAGCCGCGCCGCTACGTCGGCTGGCCTGGATGCCTGGCGCAAGGGGTCATCTTGGCCGGCTGGACCACAGTGTGATGAACTTTGACTGTGCAGGAGGAAGCTCGCTTGCACAGATGTGGGGACAGATGAGTATCCACAATAATCTGTCCCCACTTGTATCCGCTGTTTGCTAGCAATCTTGCACGCGTAGACCTAGAACGCCTCGTGTTTTTGTGCGTATCCCCGCATCTGTATAGATCCATTGTCGCACACTGACTTCCAGGCCGTGTGCGGCTAACGATTGCGATAAGCCTTTGGCCTTTTTTGGTACGTATCCATGTGCCTCGCACCAATGAGTATAGGAGCTCATGACGTCGCTGTTTGCCACCCAGGCTCCTGTCACTCTTTTGCAGCATTCAGCCAGCCATAATTCAACCGTATCTTGTGCTGATCGCTGTATCTGTGGAAGATGGTGGACCACTTCGGGAGTATGAGGTCTCCGTCCTTCTTGTTGATACTGCTGCTCCAGTAACATCTCCAGTTTGTGAGGGGTATCAGATTTCTCTTGATGCCACTGCTCCAGCAACAACTCCAGCTTGCGAGGGGTTTCTGCTTCCTCCAATGGAGTATACACCGTGACTTTGAGATCTGGCGTATCAAAGACCTGAAAGGTGAGACGTTCAAACATGAGATATCCCACTTGTGGATGGTTGAGTGTTTTGCGCCCTTCCTGACCACTTTGTACCTCGTGATCAGGCCACCAAGCGCGAAATTCCGGGCTAGCTAGCATGAGATCATTGATTAACTCGGTCAATTGGATGTCTCCAGGATAACGACCACAATTGCTCCGGAATTGTGCTAAGATGTGTCGCGCATCATCTTCCCAGTTGACAACAAATTGCCGAGATAAGGGATTGGTGAAGATGCCCCAGACTGTATTACGTTCGCGTTCGGTCCTCTGGCGAAAATCGCCAAAGACCGCGCATCCGGCATCATTCCAGGCCAGGGTATCCCAGCGTCTTCCTGTCACAAAGGCTGGACGAGTGTCGAACTGATCAAGAAAATGTTGTAACGCTGGACTCACGATCTCGGTTTCCTGTAACAGCGCCGGAGGTGCCTGTTGCTGAGCTAAGAAGAAGAGATGGTTTCTTTCATTTGCATCCAGGCGTAGCGTCTGTACCAGACGCTCTAAAACCTGCGTGGAAGGAGTAATCGGACGTCCCTGCTCTAACCAGGTATACCAATCCACGCTAACACCCACCATCTGTGCCACCTCCGCTCGTCTGAGTCCAGGCGTTTTGCGTCGACTTCCTCGCGGCAGTCCCACATCTTCAGGCGCAAGCCTTGCTCTGCGCGTACGCAGAAAATCTCCCAGTTCCTGTAAACGATATTCTTGCGAGTGCCGCTGACTGACCATGCTAGCCTCTCATCCTGTATCTGAAAAAGAGCATCTCTTGAAACAGAGGAGTAACATTCCTATGATCATTGCTCATCTTGTTCTAGGATCTCTATCAGTATACCATAGAAACGCGGGCGCGAAGTGCCTGCAAAAAGTCAATTGAAAGGCAAGGTATGAGATAATGGATTTAAGATTAACGGGGAAGAGGGCTCTGGTGACAGGATCGAGTTCCGGGATAGGTGAGGCGATCGCGAAGCAGCTCGCCAGCGAGGGCGTTGTGGTCGTGGTGCATGGTCGTGACGAAGGCCGAGCTAGCGCCGTCGCCGCAGCGATCCGTGCCGCCGGAGGGGGTGCCGAGGTCGCTCTTGGTGACCTCGGCACCGATGCGGGCGCTGATGCTGTGGCCGCTACAGTGCTTGATGGTGGTCCTCTTGATATTCTGGTCAATAATGCTGGAGTTGTTGTGGACAAAGGCGCGATGAGCTTTCTCTCTTGGGCAGAGGCGACGGCCGAGATCTGGGCGCAGTCATACAACACCAACGTTATCTCCAGTGTGCGAATGATCCAGCGCCTGGTGCCGCAGATGCGTGAGCGACACTGGGGGCGGGTGATTCAGATTGGTGGTGGCCTATCGCAGCAGCCAGGAGCTGGTGGACCGAACTACAATGCGACACTGGCAGCGCGTCACAACCTGGCGGTCTCCCTCGCACGTGAACTGAAGGACACTGGCGTGACATCCAACGTCGTGTCTCCCGGCGCGGTCCTGGTGGAGTCGGTTCGGGAGGCGCTCACCAGCATGGGCTCAGCGTATGGTTGGGGCGAGACGTGGGACGAGATCGAACGTACCGCGATACAGCACATGGCTCCCAACGATGTAGGTCGCTTCGCTCGGCCAGAGGAGATCGCCGCGGCAGTCGCATATCTGGCCAGCCCGGTCGCTGAGTATGTAAGTGGCGCAACGATCCGCGTCGATGGCGGCACGATTCGTTCGGTGATCTAAGATCCCCGCCGACCACCGCAAAAGAAAACAAACATGTCTCCTGCATGTTTGTTTTCTTTTGCCTTTCCGTTGGTTCCTTTGTGGCAGGGATACCTCTTCAGTGGGAACTATTACGACCTTGAGTTCATTGCTTGCCACGTTCCTCAGCGGTTATGTGAGCAGTACGCTGCTGCAAGGGGTCGTCGTCCTTCTGCCCATAGGCGAACTGAATGCGATCAACCTGCTTCATATCGGAGCTGGAGTTCTCATCTTTATGGGGGGACTACACGCCTCTCGCCAGTTTAGAAGACTTCAATAGTGTAACCACATAGGTAGGAAGGTGGGATTATCACTCAGGCACATTGTGAGGCTCTGACACAGCTTTGGGATAAGCCCATCCATATCATCTCTCCAACATGCTGAGTGGTCATTTGCTCCTCATTGGCCTGATACACATGAAGGAACTAGCTGGATTGCCCAGGGGTGGGGAAAGCACCGAGCTGTTGTAATCTGCCGAGGGCATCTTCGTTGATCCAGTTTTCCACGATCTTGCCCTCCACGATTCGATCAATGGCGGTCTCCGTCCAACGTACCTGCTTGGCCGTGGGAGAGATGTCCTGCCACGTGCTGTCCCAATACTGTCCCTGGTGCGTCCCCCGCGCCGTTCCCCGAGTCACCACCAGATCCCCTTCGGCGACCTGGAGCTCCACCGTAAAATGATAGTCGGGAAAGGTCATGCGCACGAGGGAGACGAAATGTTTGATTGCTTCGGGACCAGACTGGGTTTCCGTAGCCCCAGGATTGTCTGTCGGATAGTCGTAATGCAGCACCATGGTGGGAGCTACCAGCTCGTCAACCACTGCGAGATTTCCCGTATTCAATGCCTCTTCATACAGCCGACGAGCAATGGCTTTGTTATCTTGCGTTGACAACGTAACACCTCCTTTCCCCCATTTTAGCGCTTTTGTACGCGTGAGAGCAAGGATCAGGTGTTCCACCCTATGAGCAGCTCAGAAGTTCAGGAAGGTCACTCTCCTGCACCTGGGCAAGCCAGGTATGCTGCAAAATCACAGAGAGTGCCATTGACAGGTGTCTCAAAAGAAACTATATTTGCAAAATGATCAAATTTAATCAGCATTGATCAGCTATGTAAACTATGGCAAGATGCTGTCGGATATGTCTGTCTGGAGAGAGGAATGGTTCCGTGAGCATGCAAGAAATACGCTTTGGGATTATTGGTTGCGGATTGATGGGGCGTGAGTTTGCCAGTGCGGCGGCTCGTTGGTGTCACTTGCTCGATATGGATGTGCAGCCGAAGATTGTGGCTGTCTGTGATGTCAATCCGCAAGCCGTTGCATGGTTCGAACGTGCCATCCCTGACCTGCTCCTTGTCACCAACGATTATCATCAACTGCTGGAAAGCTCAGAAGTTGATGCTATCTACTGTGCGCTCCCGCATAATTTGCACGCTCAGGTCTATCGAGACATCATTCAGGTTGGTAAGCATCTGCTGGGAGAGAAGCCTTTTGGTATTGATCTCGAAGCCAACAAATCCATCCTTGAAGCGCTCAAAGAGCATCCAGAACTGCTGGTGCGCAGTTCTTCTGAGATGCCGTTCTTCCCGGGTGCCTATCGACTGGCTCAATGGGTGCGTGAGGGACGTCTGGGCACTATCATTGAGGTCGAGGCGGGATTCTGGCATAGCAGCGATCTCAACCCGCTCAAGCCGATCAACTGGAAGCGGCTTGTCAAGATGAACGGCGAGTACGGCTGCATGGGAGATCTTGGCATGCATGTCTTGCATCTCCCCTTGCGTTTCGGCTGGAAGCCGCGCAACGTACGTGCCTTTCTCTCCAACATCGTGCCGGAGCGTCCCAACGCTCAGGGCGAGATGGTTCCCTGCGAGACGTGGGATAACGCGATTTTGGCCTGTGATGTGGTCACCGAGACGCAGGCTTTCCCAATGACGCTCTCGACGAAACGTATCGCTCCTGGACACGCCAATACCTGGTTTTTACGTGTGATGGGCACCTCACTCTCGGTTGAGTTTAGTACCCGGGACCCAAAGGCATTGCGTTGGCTCTCCTACACTCCAGGAGACGAGCAGGTTTGGCAGAGTATCGACATGCCCTACAGTTCAGCGTATCCGAGTATCACGGGCGACATTTTCGAATTTGGCTTCTCGGACTCGATCCTGCAAATGTGGGCTGCCTTCTGTGATGAACTGGTCCATCGCACAAATATGAAACAGCCCTTGTATTGCGTCACGCCTGAGGAAACCTATCAGAGCCACCTGCTTTTCACTGCGGCTCTGGAGTCGCATGAGCAGAAGCAGGTCGTGCCACTCGACTAAAGTGGAGTCGCACGCTTAGCTCACCCCGCGATCAAGCGAATTGCCGCGAGCGAAAGAAAATATTCTTGACAAAAATCTTTTGCTGCTCTATAATCTCGAATATGAATTCGACTTCGATTTATTGCTCATCGTCACTTTATAAGATTGTCCTTTTTTCAAGGGGAGATTAAGTATATGGGATCGACGAAACGTAGTGATGCAGTGACTAATCGTGCGCGAATTCTGCAAGCAGCCCTGACCGTTTTTGCCGAGCGCGGGTTGGAACTCGAAATGAACGAAGTTGCCGCTCTGGCTCATCTTGGGGTGGGCACCTTGTATGGACATTTTGCCAATCGTGAGGATCTTCTGCGTGCGATTCTGCAAAGTGTGATTGAGGATGCTTTGGAGCAATTCCGCGTTGCGCATACCTCTCATCCTGATGATCCTCGTGCGGCTCTGCTGGCGCTTGTTTCGATCGGAGTACGCATGCAAGACCAGTATCGATCGCTCAGCAGTGTACTTCACGATCCCCGCTTGATCAAACTTATGGACCCTTCCTATGTGTCACAGGTACGTATGCGGTTCTTAGAGATTCCTAAAGATCTACTTGTGCAGGGCGTGCAAGCGGGCATTTTTCGTCAGGATCTTGATCAAAACATATCCTCAGTCATCATTATGGGTACGTTTTACAGTATTATGGATCTGCTCGAAACATCTCATTCGCTTGATGAGCTAGCTGCGCGACTCGCCCATTCCCTGTTGACCATGTTGACAGGGAATGTCGAACCGAAAACGTTGTGATGATACTCCTCTTTTTATCCATTATGTACTGATAGGGCAGAAAGGTAAACATGCTCATTGGGGATAGTGCATGTACGCGTTGATTGGTGCTTTTGAGGAAGAAAACACGAGTGAAAGGAAGATTAAGATGAATACTCAAGATCAGCCTGTATCAGATACAGCGATGTTTAGCCTTTTCATCGGTGATAACCCCGAAATTGTGGCGAATCCGTTTGCCTTGTTTGCGCAGATACGAGCTGTAGGTTCTGTGGTGCCACTCCCGCTCCCTCTGGCGGGAAAGGATAACCAGGTTTGGGCAGTCACGCGCATGGAAGAGGTTGTGCAAGTGCTCAAAGATCAGGCTCACTTTACCGTGGACCCCGGCTCCATTGGGATCGATAGCTTGATGGGGCGAAACGGCTCTGAGGCGACGGATACATCAACCTTCTTTACTGAAAAAACGATGCTCACGGTCGATGAACCTGATCATCGACGCTTGCGCAAGCTGGTGTCGAAAGCTTTCACGCCTCGCTATATCGAAAGCTTGCGTCCGCGTGTGCAGGAAATCGCTGACGGGCTGCTTGACCGGGTACAGGCTCAAGGCCAGATGGAACTTGTGAAAGACTATGCCTTTCCTCTACCGATCAATGTCATTGCTGGGATGCTTGGGATTCCTCAAGACGACTGGGACCAGATTCGCCTCTGGTCGGAAGCGCTGGCTCAAGGGCTGAGTGTGGGTGGGCGCGATCCGGGAGTCGAGGAGCACATGCGAGCCTTTGGAGCATACACAGCGCGCCTGGTGGCTGAGAAACGCCAGCATCCGGCAGACGACTTGATCAGCCAACTGATTGCTATCGAAGAGGAAGGGGAGCAGTTGAGCGAAAACGAACTACTCTCGACGATCACGTTACTGATTTTTGCTGGCCATGAGACTACCTCCAACTTGATCGCTACCGGCACCTTGATGCTCCTGGATTATCCCGCTCAACTAGAGCAGCTTAAAGCGGACCTGAGCTTGATGCCTGCAGCGGTCGAGGAATTGCTGCGCTTTAATGGCCCTGCCACTATCGCGGGACCTCGCTATGCTACCGAAGATATGGAACTCGGCGGGCAGCAGATCAAGCGAGGGGATATCCTCTTTCCTATCCTGGGTTCTGCGAATCGAGATGAGTGCCAGTTTACCCAGCCAGAGGAACTGGAGATTGCGCGGACGCTCAATCGTCATCTTGCCTTTGGGCAGGGCATCCATATCTGTTTGGGGGCACCGCTGGCCCGCCTGGAAGGAGATATTGCTTTTACTACCCTGCTCAAGCGTATGCCCAATCTGCGCCTCTCAATTCCACGTGAAAACATCACCTGGAATTTTAGCTTGAATTCACGGAGTCTGGATGCTTTACCCGTAGTTTGGGATTGACGCGGAGGAGAAGAAAGGATCACAGCTCTGACGCTCCTAGTCGTCTCATGAGTAGAATGGCTCACTTACTACTCTGCCAAAAGGCATCGCGTGGCTGTCGGGGCTTTGGATGTACGCCTCCGATGCAACCGAGGCACGATGTCCTTTGACAGAGCCGATGCCGTTACATTGCCTCGGGCGGATTAAAAGTAATAATGTGCTGGATTTGAGGCGAGGACCGCATAAATCTGTGTCATCGCGGCTTGCTCAAGCAGCTGTGTTTCTGATGATCCATTAAAGTGGAAGAGCCCTGTCGCTGGATCGCGATAGGTGTTCCAGACCCGATCGGCATACGCTTGCATGGCTTTGAGGTAGCGCGGATCATGGTTCGCCGCTTGCAGCAGGAGCAGATTCTTAAAGAAGATCGAGTTGAAATAGGCAGGCTGTTGATAGAGGCTATCATCGACTCCATAAAAATCCAGGGCTGCATTGGCGATGGTCTGCGCTCGCCGCAGGTAGAGCGGGTTATGTGTGATCTGATAGAAAAGCACATTGACGCCGACCGGCACTCCTTGATTATAGCTCCATTGCGTTTTCTCGATTGTCCCGGTCAGATTGATGTGATCCCAGTAGAGATTATTTGGTGCGAGCAGATAGGTATTTGTCCAGTCATACATCTTTTTGGCCCAGGTAAAATAATACTGGTTGCCGGTCAATTGATAGAGATGCAGTCCCAACGCGGCTCCGGGCATATTTGAGACCGTATTGCGATCCTGACTCCATGATGCCTGTGTCCAGAATACTCCACCGGGAGCCGCATGCGTTGTATCGGTATCCCAACCCGAGACTACCAGCGCGAAAATTTGTTTGGCCCGCTCCAAATGCGCTCTGTTGCCGTCCATTTTATACAACTGGATGGTTGCCAGACCGACCCATTCATTGTCATCATAGAATTTGTCGCCGCCTGTGCCGTAGGGAGGACGCGCATACGAATCGTAGCCAGGCAATCCGGTTGCGCCCGTCGTATTCCAGTAGCGCTCCTGTCCCAGACCGCGATCTTTGAGCGCATTCAGATAGAAGCGTCCCTGGATGCCCGGGAGATTGGCGAGATCAATGGTGGCAATGTGGGCCTGCGAGAAGGGCCATTCATAGGAGTAAGTATTATCTCCTGTTGCGACAGGATACTGCTCATGATACAAGTGAGAGCCGTCGGGCTCATAAAAATATTTCTGCATCGCTGTATAGGATGCGCTCGCTCGTGCTTGATTGTTTTCGCTGGCATATGCCGTGAGAGCGGGTAAGCTGGCAATGCTTACAAATGTGCTACCCATCAGACCGATCATGGTACGACGTTTCATCGTGGGTGACCTCCTTGTCGTGATAAACAAAAATGATCCTCTAAAAGGAATAGAGTGACCTGTAATCCCTTTAACTTGCTACTTGTCAGGTAGAAAGTGCTGCTGCCTGCGCTGGCATAAGTGGCGACGGGATGGATGATCAAAGTAGACTATACTTCTAGATGATATGATAACACAAATCGTCTCCATTGATGATCTGTTTATCTGATGGGATGCGTAAATGCTATCGATAAAATTTGAATTTCAAGCATCACAGGCTTCAAGCTGGATATGTATGCGATCTACTATATAAGCGTGCGTGCTGCATAGATAAGTGAGGCGGCGAACAGCATAAATACTCCAATGGCGAGAAAGACGGCCGCACGCTGGCAACTTTTGTGCTTTCTTCGCAGCATGCTTGAGGACGGAGATGGCGTGAGTTCATGGGGATATTTGACCCATAAGGCGTACAGGACTGCGATGCCTAGAAAAAGAATTGGAAGGGTATAAATCACTGCAAATAGCAGCGATACGGCCTTCACATTTCCTGCAAACAGGCCGAGCCCATTGAGTCCGCTGAGGCCAGTTGACGATGCGATAATACCATCGGCCATTGTCTCGATTTTATGCATTGCCTCTTTGCTTTGATCACCTGTCAACTCATTATGCATTGTATCCACGTTTCATATCTCCTGTGTCTCATGTTCGTTTTGCTAGAAGGGTTCCTCCTGAAAGCAGGAGAAACCTGACTGCACTCTACCATAGAGAATGAAAAGAGGAAATAACCCACTCTGGCTATAGGGAACCTTTTCCTTTGTAAACACTTCTCAGAAAGTGGCTTGCTGGTCTGAATGAGAGGATTTGAGCTGGTTGTCATTGTGATTGAGATGATCTATGATGGGAGGGCATATTTATGGATGTGAATGTAACGCCGCCAGTATGAGGGGATATCTATGCCACACACGAAACGATGGCTTTTCGACCTGATCTTGCTGAGTATTGCCTGTAGCTGGGGACTAACTTTTGTGCTGGTCCAGGATGCGATCGTTTTGCTCCCCCCTCTAACCTTTCTGGCGTTACGTTTTGGGCTGGCTGCACTGCTCCTTTTTATCTTTGCTACCAGTACGCGCAAAACTGATACTCGGATGATTCCATTGCGTACCCTGGGTCGTGGCATCATCTTAGGCTGTATCCTTTTCGCAGGCTATGGACTACAAACCTTTAGTCTGTTGTATACCACCTCAGGTAAATCAGGCTTCTTGACGGGCTTATCCGTCACGCTGATACCACTTTTGGCGTGGCTGATTCTTCGTACGCGTCCCAATGTAGCCTCGCTGTGTGGAGTGGGTGTCGCGACTATCGGACTCTATCTACTGGCCTTCGTGAATTTTAGCCAGATTAATCCGGGCGATGTGCTGGCCTTTTTCTGCTCGATTGCCTTTGCTTTACAGATCATCTATACCGACAAATTTTCAGATCGTACTTCGCTCAACGACCTGGTCGTGATCCAGCTAGCCACCGTTGCCTGTCTGAGCGTCCTGGCAGGCTTGATCTTCGAGCCCTGGCAACATATATTTACCAGCGATCTGCTCTTACGGCCGCCTGTCTTGCTGGCACTGCTTGTAACCGCCGTGGTCGCTACAGCCTTCGCTTTCATCGCACAGACCCACATTCAGCGCTACAGTACCCCGACGAGAGTAGCGCTTATTTTTGCCACAGAGCCTATCTTTGCTGCCCTGGCCGACTATATCTGGAATGGACATAGCCTGGGCGTACGAGGCCTGATTGGATGTGCACTTATCCTGAGTGGGACGCTACTGACAGAGATCAGGCTTCCTCTTAACTATCCACCTCGACGAGTTTGGAAAGATCCCTCTCATAATACATGATATTGGTTATCGTTCTCATGATTTTCCTCCACCTGATGTTACGTGCCTATCTTTTGGGTTATATCTTCAAAGATGTGCTGGAGTTTCTCTATGTGCGTCTACATCATGTCAGCAAATAATGAAATGACAGCGCATTGCACCGTTTCTGTCAGATTTGTGTCTATTTTGATGTCTCTATTAATGTAAGCTATCTTAGAGATCGATCACCGAGGAATTAACTCGATAAGTTGAGTTCGCTCTTGTATTTCTTGAGAGGATATTCTTTAAGCGAGACAATTGATTTGTGTGCCTGTATGTGTTATTCCGATAATGCATGGTATTGCGTAAAAATTACCTATGAGTAGTATAATTTTTACTGCTATTGTATCAAAAAGCATTTCATCATAACCATACAAAGGAATAGTCGTTCATTTTGATATAAGAGGGATTGATCTCGATGTTGAGAAAGGATTTTCATAGTATGAAAATATCTATTGTTTTCATTTATCGTATCCATTTCTTTTCTCTAAGATGTGGTCTATTTTGCATCAACCCCACTCCCGGTTTGACACGTAGTTCTTCCTCATGAGTTTTTTTCGACGTGAGCCGGAAGTTTGTGGCAGGAAAATAATCCTGCGTGGTTGGTCTGTCCTTGTGAAAAACCTGGGTATTCACTGTTGTGCACCTTTTAGGCGCAAGGGTCAGAAGAAAATGTAATAGAGGAGAGGAAACAATTCTATGCAGAATGGTGAGAAGTCCGCTGCCGGACTCAATCTTAGGAACAACAGGTCCAATCCCGAACTCAGACGCAGTCAACAAGGTGGGTCTGCCACCGAACTCGGACACGGTGGTCCTCAAAGCAGTCCCACTCCCAGTCTGGATGTGATCCGGATGAGATCGGGCGGCGAGGATGCCGAACGCATTTCCCATGCCTCATCAGAAATTGTTCGGCAGGGTTCGTTGAGGGGGTCCGATGTAGGACGAGGTCTTCAAAGCAATTCCACTTCCCGACTAGATGTTCTTCGGGATGACCAACTGAGTATACGCGATGTTGAACGCGGTCACCCAGGCAGGTCTACTCCCGAACTCAGACGCGGTCACCCAAGCAATTCTACTTCCAGGCTAGATGTGGCCCCGATTACATCGGGTAGTGATGATGCCCACAGCAGTTCTCCTACCCGACCAGAAATTGTCCTGCAGGGGCCGTCGAGGGTGCCCGATGTAGGACGCAGCCTCTCAGGCGGGTCCAATCCCGAACTCGGACGTGGTCGTCAAAGTGGTTCCACTCCCCGACTAGACGTTCTCCGGGACAGCTGGATGAGGACGCCCGATGTAGGACGCAGTCTCCCAAGCGGGTCCACTTTCAACCCGGATGTGATCCCGATGAGATCGTTGTCGACTGATGCCGAATTTGGACCCAATTTCCGAAGCAGTTCCCCTACCCCACCAGAAATTGTTCGGCAGGGTTCGTCGAGGAGGCCCGAGGTTGGATCTGAACGTCAGCGTGTGACATTAGCTTCTACACAAAATGAGATGCGAACGACCTATAGTCCTCTCCACCAGACAAGTGGCATGAGTGAATGGAGTGGAGGTACGCCCGAAACGTCCAGATCCGAGGCTGGCCAGGGAAGCGTTCAAGAGGCATTAAGGAGAGAAGAACGAATTTCACCTAGAGTAAGACGGCAGGCAATAAACCGGAAGGCGTTATATGGTGGCCAGTCTGCTCTGGATCTCTATGGCATAGAGCCCTCTACCTCTCGTCGCTCACTTGATCGCCCACGTTTGGACCTATCGAGCACTACCGAACTCCCCACAGCCAGTACGTCTGCAAAAACACCATATGAGCGGGTTGAGCAATTACATAATTTGGTGGGAGAATCACTAGGCTATGTTGATTTGCCCGAAGCAAAGACATGGCGAAACCGCACTGTGATGGAAAACGTTGCCGCAGCAGGGAGGTGGGCTTTTTCACATCCGGAGTACTCGGAGGATCAAAAGATGCATCAATGTCTTACAGATGTGGATAAGATCTTGCAAAAAGGGATGAATGATCTTCGTACGCAACCGCCTGAAGCTCAAGAAAAAACCTGGGTTAATACGCTTCGCTCAATAGAGCGTGCGGTTCGAAGAGCATCGCAGACCGGAGCCGGTGACGTCGTCTTTAATCTTGGTGTAGCAGCTGTAAATAATACTCTTGCTTCAGCTATCGCCAAAGAATGGCTCTGGTCAGGCTTCGGAGGAGGTTTCGCTGCTTCATACCTTGCGAATGGTGCAGCCTCCTGGGTATCACAGCGGACCGGTGGCGAGATCAAACCATATGTTGTAGGTGTTCAAACTCTGGTTGGGCAAGCCGTCACTATCGCTGTTGTCTTAGGGTCGCGCAGTGGCTCTCACGCTAACTCTACCTCCACCGCGCACTCAGGCTCCTAAAGAACTGATCAAAAGAAGATGCCTTCTTGACAGTGTGGTATTTACGGTGGTAAGCTAGAGAGCAGATTACCACCGTAAATACCACACTTTTTGTTCGGAAAAGAGGAGACTGAGAAAGGTACATTTTTATGCCATCCAGCAAAGATCGTCAGCGTATCGAAGTTCCAGTCTATTTCTACGAGCAGGTGGCGAAGATCGCCGAGACGGAGGATCGCACAGTTACAAGTGTCCTCACGCAACTGCTGTTTCAAGCTTTAAAGGACTATCAGCCGACATGGATACCCAGCAAACATCTTGGTCGCTTTAATGGGCGTGCCCAGCATGTTCTCACGCTTGCCCGCGAGGAGGCGCAGTCCTTCAATCATCAATACATCGGGACCGAGCATCTACTAGCCGGTTTATTGCGCGAACAGGAGGGCCTTGCATCTCTGGCTCTAGAAAAATTGGGCGTAGCACTTGATCCTGTCAGGGCTGCTATTGAAGAGAAAATTGGGCGTAGCGACCAACCTGCTCAGGAGGAGATAGACTACGTGCCGCGAGCGCGCAAAGTGCTCTCACTGGCGCTGGATGAGGCGGAGCGGCAGGGAAGTGCTTATGTGCGTACCGAGCATATCCTCCTGGGCATTGTACGCGATGGCGGTGGAGTCGGTGCGGATATTCTCGACACGCTTGGGGTTTTGGGAAAGGTACGCGCTCAGATTTTTGAGCTTCTTGGTTAGCTCTTTATTTACTTAAAACGAAGCAAAGATGACGCTTTCATCCAGCTTTGTCTGGACATGCGTCAGGAAAAGGAAGGAGAAAACAACATGCCAGAGACCAGTGAATTTTGGACTGGCAAAGCCACCAGCTACGATCGGGCACGCCCGACGCCGCCCCCGGCTTTGCTCGACCTGCTGACGCAGTTGATTCACCAACCGCATCCAGCTCTCGTAGTAGACCTGGGGAGCGGAACCGGACTATCCACCGCGCTCTGGGGGGAGCGGGCACAGCAGGTGATCGGGATTGAGCCCAATGACGACATGCGCAAAGAGGCCATCCATAAAATGGAGGGATATCCCTACGCAGCACATATCGACTATCGAGAGGGAGTAGCTCAGCAGACGAGCCTGCCCGACGGATGCGCCGATATCGTCACTGCTGCCCAATCCTTCCACTGGATGGAGCCGACGGCGACCCTGGCCGAGATTGCTCGGATTCTACGTCCCGGCGGACTCTTTGCCGCCTATGATTATGATTGGCCTCCTACCATCCATTGGGAACTTGATCTGGCTGCCCAGGAGGTCGGTCGGCGCTTAGTGGCGCTTGTCGGGGAGCGTGGGATGGCTACTCAGGATATAAATATCTGGCCGAAGGACAGGCATCTTGACCGCATGCGCGGGAGCGCTCACTTCCGCTTCACCCGTGAGGTATTGCTTCATCATATCGAGCAGGGAGATGCGACGCGGTTCTTTGAGATGATGCAAAGTAATGCGTTCAGCGGTCAATTTCAGTTCACCGATCAGGAGCTTGGCCTTGATCTCCTCCGCAGCGTCGTGCACCAAACTTTTGGGTCTGAATCTATCCCCTGGTACGTAAGTTACCGCGTCCGGATCGGGATCAAGTGAATGTAATGCTATTTTCTGTTCATGTTCAATAGTGAACACTTAGTGTACTTGTGTTCGACAACTTCAGCACGTTCATTTTCGCTTGCTTCAACTATCTCTGTATTGTACACTAGGGCAGTCATATAAAGTGAACAAAATGTTCATTAGTGACTGCTCTGTCAGCAAGTATAGCACGTCCGTGTCCGCCTTGAAAAGGCTGTCTCAGCCCTTTCTTTTTCTGTGACGTTTGGCATGAGGTGGAATATCCTTTGGCAGCAGAGCAGAGAACAGCGTTTGAAGAATATTGAAAGGGAGACAGACAATGAAATATAGTCATGTGCTAGTTACACGTTTTGGGGAACCTGCCGATGCATTTCAGATGGTGGAAGACGATCTTCCTGAGCCCGGTGAAGGCCAGGTGAGAGTCAAAATTTTGGCCACGGGCGTTGCCTATGCTGACATAATGATGCGCTGCGGAGTCAATCCTGAAAAGCCTCGACTCCCGTTCACCCCAGGCTATGATATGGTCGGCATAATTGATGCCATGGGACCAGGAGTAAAAGCGTTTTCACCGGGGCAGATAGTGGCTGCACTTACCACTGTTGGAAGTTATAGTCAATACATCTGTCTCTCAGCCAGGGATCTTGTGGGCGTTCCGCAAGGCGTTGATCCAGTCGAAGCAAGCTGTTTGCCCCTGAATTATCTCACTGCCTATCAGCTCCTCCATCGCGTAGCGAACGTCAAGCCGGGAGAGCGCATTCTCGTCTATGGGGCCGCTGGTGGGGTTGGAACGGCCCTGCTTCAATTAGGCAGGCTCGCCGGACTCCAGGTTTATGGCACCGCTTCTACCTCAAAGCAGAGACTTCTCACGGAGCTAGGGGCAACTGCGCTCGATTATACGAAAGAGGATGTGGTTGCACGGGTACGTGCGTTGACAGGAGGTGGTGTGGATGCGGTTTTTGATGGTATTGGTGGTGCTCACCTTACCCAGTCATCTCAAGCTCTGCGCAGAGGGGGACGACTCGTCTCGTATGGGCTATCCTCAATTCCTGCTGATGCCACTCCTATTGGAGCGCTTGTCCGCTTTATGGTTCCGCATGTGCTGCGTATTACCCTGTTGTCGGTTTTGCCGAATGGGAAGCGGGTAAGTCTCTACGGGGTCAAGATCAAGAAGTATTCAGTGTGGATACGAGAAGATCTGGGTGTGCTTCTTGATCTGCTCTCACAAGGCAAAATCGCTCCTATTATTGGGAAGCGTTTGCCCCTTCAAGAGGTTGTAACAGCTCATGAGTTGCTCGAGCATGGACAGGTGCAGGGGAAATTAGTCTTGCTTCCCAACTCATGAGCTGGCAGGATTTAATTCGCCAGGAAGCCGCCATCGATGGGGAGCATGACGCCATTGATCATAGCGGCCTCTGCGCTCAGGAGATAGGCGACGGCATGAGCGATATCCAGCGGCTGAGCGAAGTGACCGAGAGGAATCCGAGCCTGCATTGGAGCGCTCTTTTTTGGATCGCTCCATGCCATCTCGCCCATGGGAGTCATCGTGACGGTCGGGTTGACTGCGTTGACGCGGATCTGATGAGGTCCAAGCTCAAGCGCCATCACGCGTGTCAACTGATCGATGCCTCCTTTGGAGGCGCAATACGCGGCATGATCGACGAGTCCTACCATTGACGATTGCGACGAGACATTGACAATTGCGCCGCCTTCTCCTCGACGTATCATACCGCGAGCGATTACCTGAGAGATGATCAATGCGGCACGGACGTTGACTGCCATCGTGGCGTCGAACGCCTCGACGGTGGTATCCAGGAACGATTGGGGGATCGAGATGCCGGCATTATTCACCAGCAGATGAATCTCGCCCGCACGCAGAGCAGCCTCGCGTGCGGCCTCCGCATCGGCCAGATCGGCCACAATCGTCTCGCATGCGATCTCCTGAGCCAGACTGCTCAGATCGGCCTTGGAGCGGCTAAGTGCCACGACGGTTGCTCCATACTGTGCTAAGGCGCGAGCGATTTCGCGTCCGATACCTTTGCCTGCTCCGGTTACCAGAGCCCGTTTTTGTTCAAAGCGAATCTGCATAGCTATCTGCTCTCTTCACTCTTCTCTGCCTATTTGTGAGAATAGGCCGGCTTGTCGTATGATGGCTTTTCTGGATTGCCTGGATTAAAGTGCTTGAGGATCACCAGTGGCTCACAGGTGCTGTGATTGGTAATCTTTACGCCCCTGGAGGCAGCATCCAGAGTCACAAAGAACTCATCCTCGCTCATCTCGTGGAAGCGCAGCAGCGATGGTGATGAAATATGGTAGCTGCCGAACGATCCATATCCCTGGACACAGATCAGGCCATAGGCGGCGGCGTCTTTGATCGTGACCGTCGAGCCAGGATAGATTGTTAATTCTTTGGCGCTGAAATCGTCACTTCCATAGGTGATCCAGTTTTCATGATAGCCTGCGGCAGACATTTCAGCGGCTGGATGTGCTGGAATGGGCTCTGTGTAATAGTGTTTTTTGAATTCTGGATCAACATTTGCTTCCCAATCCAGCATACTTACCAGATACTCATAGTCATCCCACTTGTCTCGGGGGACATCTTTGACCAGCAGGGCGCGATCGATCACTTGATAATCGGCAATCAGTGATTGCCACATAGAGAGCACATCGCTGGCGCGTTGCGGCTCGTAGGTACAAAATGTCCCTGGCGCATGGAGGATGCCGGGAGGCACATTCCAGCCGGTACCGGGCGTCAGGCGATACGCCTTCGAGAGCGCTAAAATGCCGTTGTCGCCTTTATCCCAGTTCTTCAGACAATCGATCACCTGCTCCTGCGTCGTACCGGGCTCCAGGCCAAAGAACGTATAGGGATAGGTATCGAGGGCAAAATTATATTGAGGCGGAAAATAATAGGCTTCAGGCTTACCGATGCGTCCAACTTTTGCGGCGTACTCGTCGCTTTGATGCATATGATGGGGGAGGGGATACATATTATCAAAGAATTTACTATACATCACCCAGCCGCCATAGCGCTCAATCGCCTCCTTGCCAAGAAATTCTTTGCCCATTAAGCCGATTGCATCGAGCAATGTCACTTTTTGCCCGGCGACATACACATAGCTCAAGCCCTCATCGTCGCGTGTTAAGGGACCATTGTCCGCTTTCACCGTCGAGGCAAACCAGCGCTCGTCGATGCCTCCTCGCTGGCCGCCAAAGGCGTAAAGATCCTGGGGATGGAGGCGAAGACGCCGTCCAGGCACACAGAAAGCACGCGGTACCCAGTTCGGCATCAGACGCACAATGCCTTCACCGGTCTCCAGTGCCTGGCGCACGAGACTTATAACATGCTGATCAGTCATCACTAGCTCCTTTGCTTTCCCGGATGGGATTCTTCTTGAACTGAACAGGTGCTGCTTTCCATGCTACTGGCGGGGGGATAAATAGAGAAGCTCTGTTTCCAGTCTTTTATCCTAAAATATGGAAGCAGTATCAGGCAGTGTACCTTGTGGTTTCCTGCCTGTCAAGAGTACTTCGCTGCTTGGGTGCGCTTCATTTTTTGCAGCAAGAGGTCAAGCGTGCGACGTTACGGTGTCCTTGCTTCGCTCGACCTCTTGCTGCTCAGACGTAGCCGAGTTTGCACGCTTTTTGATAGGCTGCAAGTGCCTGATTATAGCGCTGAAGGTTCTTGAGCGTGATGCTCATATTATAATAGGCTGTGGCATCTTTGGGATTGAGCTGGAGAGCTTGTTTGTATGCGTTGAGGGCCTCGTCGAAGCGTTCCAGATTGTTGAGTACTCCGCCCATATTCTGATAGGTATCGGCGTCATTGGGATCAATCAGTGCGGCCCGTTGATAAGCGCCGAGTGCTTCGTTGTAGCGTTGGAGGTTGGATAGGATGATGCCCATATTATAGTAGGCTGTGGCGTTGTCGGGATCGAGCTTGATGGCCTGCTTGCAGGCATCGAGAGCTTCGTTATGGCGTCCAAGATTTGCTAAAGTGATGCCCATGTTGCGGTAGGCGGTGGGATAAGCGGGATCGAGCTTGAGCGCGTGCTTGTAAGCGTCGAGGGCCTCGTCATGGCGCTGAAGGTTACTGAGGATGAGTCCCATTTTATGGTAAGCTCCGGCGCTGTCAGGATCGAGACGGATTGATTGCTGGCAGGCGTCGAGAGCTTCGTCGTAGCGTTGGAGATCATCTAAAATGATACTCATGTTCTGATAGGCTAAAGAGTAGTTGGGATCAAGCTGAAGCGTCTGTCGATAGGCGTCGAGTGCTTCGTCATAGCGTTCCAGATTACTCAGGGCGATGGCCAGATTATAGTAGAAATTGGCATTTTGAGAGTCAAGTTCAAGGGAATGCCGATAGGCGTCGAGAGCCTCGTTATGGCGTCCGAGATCATCGAGGGCATTGCCGATATTTTGGTACGCCTGGGCTATGTTTGGGTCGATCTGAATGGTCTTTTGATAGGCGTCGAGGGCTTCGTCATAGCGCTTCAAGTGATAAAGTACGATGCCGATCGCATGGTGGATAGTAGCGTCTGCGGGGTCGATGCGTAGCGCCTGTTGATAGATGTCGAGGGCTTCATCATAGCGCTGGAGGGCGTTAAAGACATCGCCGATATTCTGGTAGGCTTCAGTGATCGTTGCATCGATTTGAAGAGCGTGCCTGTAAGCGTCGAGGGCCTCATCATAGCGCTGGAGGTTATACAATATCCCCCCCATATTAAGGTAAACAAAAGCATCATCGTGATCGAGCTGAATGGCCTGACGATAGGCATCGAGAGCCTCGTCGTAGCATTGTAAGTGGTTGAGGATGTTTCCTCTGTGCTGGTAGAGGCGCGCACTGCTGGATTCGAGGTGGAGAGCCTGCTGGCAAGCGTCAAGAGCCTCATCGTAGCGCTCCAGATTATTGAGCATGACGCTCATATTATAATAACAAAAAGGATCATTGGGATCGAGGCGAATCGCGTGCTGGTAAGCTTCAAGGGCCTCATCATAGCGCTGAAGCTCATCGAGGACATTGCCTATATTCTGATAGGCTGATGCGTAATCTGGATCTAACTGAAGCGCGTGTTGATATGCTACGAGGGCTGCTTCGTATTGCTGCTGTTCACTAGAAGCATTGCCTTCAGCAATCCATGCGGTTTTGTCTTTTGCTACTGACATGTATTATCCTTGTGAAACTCATTTTTCCGGACCTGCACTGATTCTAACATAGAGATGAATTGAACCGTAGGGCTTTGTATGCATGCAGGTACAATATTCCTAGCGTTTTGCCACCAGGACCTATGAGGTTGAGTTCTTGCAAGGAGGGGCAAAGTCTAGAGAACTTCTTGCACAATCCGTCGGTAGGACGCTGCACTGGAGGTCGGGCGTGCACTATTATGCTTGAGAGGAAAGCGTATTTCAAAGCTTGAGCCCTCATGTAGCTTACTTTTCACGTCGATTTCACCAGCGTGCGCTTGTACAATCCATTGCACAATCGAGAGACCCAGTCCAGTGCCTCCAGGCTCCTGCGTACTTGCCATTTCATGAGCGTGCTCCTGCTCATTGTGTGAACGCGCTTTGTCTACGCGATAGAAGCGATCGAAGAGATAGGGAAGATGTTCTGCTGCGATGCCAGGACCATCGTCCTGGATACGAATCACGCCCCATGCATCCGGCTGCTTTGCCAGCTCGATATGCACGCGGGTGCCGACGCCACGCGTATATTTAATCGCGTTTTCGACCAGATTCATAATCATCCGATCTAGATAACGTCGATCGCCATCGATCAGGAGCTCTGGTAGCTCGCCCGTTGAAAGTATAATGTCGTTTTGTCTGGCTAATCGCAGCAGGCGCTCGACGCTGGCAAGCGTAATATCGCTCAAGTCGACCTCTTCATGACATAGCGTGAGCTGTCCGGTATCGGCGCGTGCCAGCAGCAGCAGGCTATTAATGATAGTAGCCATCTGCTTGTTTTCCGTCTGCACTACGTCCAGGACTTGTTGATACTCTTCAACAGTGCTGAGTTGGGTGATGGCTCGATTGATCTCTAGCTCGATGATTGTCAGTGGTGTGCGTAATTCGTGGCTGGCGTCGGCTGTGAATTGTGTCTGTCGCTTGAAGGCAGCGTCGAGGCGATCGAGCATCTGATCGAAGGTGGTGGCCAACTCACCAAACTCATCCTGGCGCTTCAGATTTAAACGGCGGCGCAGATCGGTCGCATTGATCTCTTTTGCCGTTCGCGTGATCATCATGACCGGACGCAGTGTCTTGCCAGCCAGCCAATAGCCGCAGAGAGCTGCCAGCAGCAATCCCATGATGCCATGAAAGAGCCAGATCAGCAGCACAGAGACGACGAATTCTTTTTGTAGACCAATGATTAAGATGGCAATGCGTGCATCCTTGTTGAAGATCGGCGTGATCAGCACGCGATAATTCTGATCCAGACCGTGCCAGCCATTAGCGTGCGTTTGTGGGATGGCGAGATCAAATGTTGGTTGGCTGTTCCCCGCTCTGATCTGCAATTGTTGCACAACGCTGTCTGGGAGTGGACCACGCTTGTCCAGAATAGAGGTATCGGGACGTATCAACAGGACAAACTCGGTTGAGGAGAGCTTTTCTGCCTGGCTGGTTGGATGTTGACCGGTCAGGAGAGCCTGCCTATAGTCAGGACTTAGCTGCTGCGCTTCCTGATATAACTGTGTCTCCAATCGGCTATCCGAGGCTCCGGTATTGAGGAATGTCTGTGTGGCGTAGAGGCCACCACTGAATAAGATCATGATGAGGGCGATGATGGCCAGATTCCACATCGTCAGGCGTGCTCGGACGCTGGCTTTGAAGGGATGAGATACATGCAACTTCATGACGGCACCTGCTTCTTTGGGGGCAAGGCCAGCCGATAGCCAATCCCGCGAATCGTCGCCAGCAGCTTGACTTCAAATGGATCGTCGATTTTCCTGCGCAGACGACGGACATAGACATCAATCACATTCGAGCTGCACTCAAAATCATAGTTCCAGATATGCTGCTCGATCATCTCACGCGTCACGACCTGATTGGCATGGTACATAAAATACTCCAGCAACGCAAACTCTTTTGGAGTCAAATCGAGAGAAGATCCTTGCCGCTCAGCGTCATGGGCAATCGGATCAACGCGGAGATCGCCCATCTCTAATCGCCCATTAGTGAAAGGATGATTGCGCCTCAGCAGAGCACGCAACCGCGCCAACAATTCGCTCATGGCAAATGGCTTGACCAGATAATCATCGGCCCCGCAATCCAGACCCTGTACGCGATCGCTCACGCTGTCGCGGGCTGTCAGCAGCAGGATCGGTGTCTGGATACGACGCTGGCGTAGCGCCTGGCACACCTCTAATCCATCTTTTTCTGGTAAGAGGATATCGAGGATAATCAGATCATATGGTGCTAACTCCGCCATATCCTGGCCCTCCTGTCCATCGTAGGCGCAATCGACGCTGTAACCCTCATGCGACAGATTTAGTTGCAGCGAATGGTTGAGACGATGGTTATCTTCGATCACAAGGATGCGCATAGGTAAGTCCTCTTCCCATGTATCTATAGGTCAGCTCAATCTACATTTCATCGGCAGCATCTTTTTCTCTGATTATCGCACAGCAAGATGACAAATTGATGACAAAAAAGATGAGAAAAGTTCATGTTTATGTCATCTAAACTGGCTACACTGAGGTCATGAATGCAAGGAGCAATAAACTATATGATAGAGATATTCAGGAGGTTCTTTACTCGTTATGCTGACACGAATTATACAGATAATCTTAGGCATTGCAGGTTTGGGTGCTTTGCTGCTTGGATTAGCATTTTGGATCGCCCAGATTAACTTGATTAATCTGCATATGCTTTTCGGTCTGATTGTCGCTCTTACTTTGTTGACTATGAGTATTATTGCACTGAGCACCAGAGGCATGAGAATATGGGGCATCGTAGGAGTTGTCTATGCGCTGATCTTGCCAATCTTTGGCATGACACAATCCAACATACTGATTGGTAGCCTGCACTGGCTGATCCAGACGCTTCATCTGCTTGTAGGTATCGGTGCGCTCATCCTGACTGGCCTGATGAGTGCTCGCTACGCCACAGCTAAACGGACGATGATGAGTTCTACTGTTGCCAGAACTTAAGTAGTCTGCAAGAAGAGAAATTGAATATGAAAAGATTATATATAGTGTGCGCCCTATGTATCATGGCAACGTTATTTATCGTTGCTTGTAATGCAAGTGCAACAGATGCTAATTCGGCCAGTAATCAGGTCCATATGAACGACACCGACTTTGTACAAACATCGATTACCATCAAAAAAGGGGAGAGTATCACACTGACCTCTGACACATTTATTGCGCACACGATCTCCAATGGCACATGGAAAAATGGGACGCCCGCTGCTGCTCGCGAGTCGGGCGCTCCCAGGATTGACAATGTCGCGGTTGCTGGCAACAGCTCCATGACCATTGGACCTTTTCCACAAGCTGGAACATATGAACTTTACTGTACCATTCATCAAGGCATGAGCCTTGCTGTTATCGTTCAATAGCGCTGTCGGCTTGTATGTAATATTGTTTAGAGGAGTATCGCGCCGCGTGCAAGCTTGTTAGAATAACGTTCGGCGAAGTCGAGCTACTGCCATGTTCTTTGAGCATTGATGTTTTCTTTCTCGCGAAAGGCTTTTTCTAGATCGACTTCAAAGAAGTTCGCCAGATCCAGAAGATAGCTCAAGACGTCGGCGAACTCTTCTTCGAGCTCAAATTTTTTGTGTTTGGCCGTTTCCTGATAGAGTCCCTGTGTGTTGCGGATCGCCTTGGCGAGTTCTCCAACTTCTTCCGTGAAGAGCAGGAACTTTTCGGCATACGTATCCTTTGTCCAGCCGCGTTCTTTGCAGACGGCATCAAGATAGTGTTGTAGTTCTGGGAGTGTTGCATGTGCGGGTAAATTAGCCATGGATGTGTTTCTCTTTTCTGCTACTAGAAATGGATACGTAGATCCGTAAAGGCGGACAATGTCATGAGCCGTTCTGTGTTGCTCTGCTCGACCTCTTCGTGTTCCAGGCTCCAGGTATCAGGATGGGGGATATAGATCGCGTTGAGGCCAGCGGCCAGGGCCGGATTAATGTCGGAGCGTGGAGAGTTACCAATCATCCACGTCTGTTGCGGATCGGCCTGCAACTCTGTGACGACACGATGATATGTGTTAGTATCTTTTTCTGGGACGATCATGATCTGCTGAAACATCTCTTCGATGCCAGAGCGTTCGACCTTGAGCTTCTGCTCTTCGACGTCTCCTTTGGTGAGCAGGACAAGATTGTGGCGCGGCGATAAGTAGTCCAGCGTCTCCCTGACTCCCGCAATGAGCTGCAATGGATGTGTACGAATCTGTTCTCCGAATTGGCTCACCTGCTGAATATCCTCATCGCGCAGATCCTTTTCGGCCAGGCGGCGATAGGTTTCAATCAGGCTTCTGGTGAAATTGATTGATCCATAGCCCATCAGGCGCTCGACATCGTCGAGAACGGCGCGTACCTCGACCGGCGTGAGCCGGGAGTGGTTGAGAAATGTAATAAAGGCATGGATCGCTCGCTCAAAATAGACATTGTTCTCCCAAAGCGTGTCATCAGCATCGATCAAGAGGTGATACCTCATAGCTTATCCTTTCCCATGCTCCCATCCTGTCGCAGAGAGCCTTTGTTATATCTTCTCTCGTTTACTCGCCTGGATCTGCGAGGTGGAGGCCCGAATCATCAATTCAAGCGGAACGATGACCTGTGTGGGCATTTCATTCTTTTCCAGCATCTCTAGCATGAGCTTGGATGCTTGCTCTCCGATAGCTCGTGCTGGAATGGCGACCGTAGTTAATTCTGGATCAAGAATGTGTGCAATCACGCTATCATCAAAACTGACCACAGATAGATTATCTGGAATGGTGAGTTGGAGATCTCGCGCCGCTTTGTATGTGCCGACGGCTAGCACATCGCTGTCACAGACAAAGGCCGATGGCGGATCAGAACACGTCAGTACGCGCTGCGCAGCCTGGCGCGCGGCGGCGATCGTGAATGGTGCACGTGTCTGATAGGCTTCCACGATAGGAATTCCAGCCTTATCTAAAGAGTCGAGATAAGCCCGATGGCGCATATAAAAGCTCTCGGCATCCACGGAAGCGGCTAGATGAGCGATCCTCGTGTGTCCTAGCTGGAGCAGGTGCGTCATCGCGGTATGCATACCTGTCTCGATGTCCAACTGGAGCGATGGCAGTCCCGGGCTGGAGGCATCTACCAGGAGCGCTCTGCCCCGCAAAGCTGCCTGCTCCTTGAGCGTCGGCGGCTGCAAGGTACAGAAGAGAAAACCATCGACCGCCTGTGACGTGAGTGCATCAAGCACCACCGCCTGCCAATCCTGCTCATCGCGGATACTCGCCAGCATGACCGTATAGCCATACTGACGCGCCACTTGCTCCGCTCCCTGTAGTACGGCCGCAAAGTAGGGATTGCTTACATCTGGCACTGCTAGCGCGATACGATGAGATCTCCCCAGGCGCAGTGTCTGCGCTGCGCTATTGGGATGATAGCCGAGCTCCTGAGCCGCATGGAGGATGGCTTCTTGCGTTTTTTTGCCGACGCGTCCGCTCCCCTTACCTCCGAACACCAGCGAGACCGCTGACTGCGAAACTCCGGCGCGACGCGCCACATCAATGCTAGTCGCAGGAATATTTGACGCTTCTTTTTTCATCAGGCTTTCATGCTACTATCTGAAAAATTTTCTTGTTAGTCATACGTATGACTTATTTATACCCAATGATTACTGTTTATGTCAAGAGAACGCATTTTTAGAACCTCACATTTCGTCTGTGGATGGCGGGAAGTATCGTGCATGTATCTAGCCTTGGAGCATCTCTATTAGCAATATTGTGCTGCTTATGGTACCGTAGAAGGAGGAAAATCATCTTGCATAATCATGCTATTCTGTTTAAAAATCTGCTTTGATGAAGATATTTTTTGGAAAAGATGCAAGATGCTATTTAAGACAGAAATGAAGGAGATAAATAATGGCTAATCCACATATTCTGGTGATTTTCGGAAGTACACGTCAGGGTCGTAGAGGCGAAGTTGTGACACACTGGCTCATGGAGCGTCTGGCTAAGCGTACCGATGCTACCTTTGAGCTGGTTGATCTGCGCGACGTCACTCTTCCATTCTTTGATACTCCCGCATCGCCAGCTCATGGACACATCATCCCTGAAGCTGAAGGCTGGGCTGAGCAGGTTGATCGAGCCGATGGCTTTATTTTTATCACGCCTGAATACAATCATGGTTATCCAGCTGTGCTCAAGAACGCGATCGATCACCTTTATCCGCAATGGATACACAAGCCCGCTGCTATCGTCAACTATGGTGGCTTTGCCGCAGGGTATCGAGCGGCTGAGCAACTGCGCCAGATCTTGATCGAGGTAAAAATGGTACCGATCCGTGAGCAGATTGGTATCTCACTCGTGCCCGGCGTAGTACCCAATATATCCGATCAGGCCGATTCGCCAAGTGGAGCATTTCTCGACCGAGCCTATAATGGAATGATGACTGAATTACTCTGGTGGGCGACCGCTCTCATCCCCGCACGCCAACATGATGCCAAGTAGCGCTGTGCATGCTTGACTTAGAGCGCGCTCTAAAGTGTAGACTGCGAGGCAGAAGTAAGATGATGCAGTTTCATAATTGGAAAGGTGAGAGAATATGCAACAACGTACGCTGGGTAAGGCGAAACTGACTGTCTCGGAGCAAGGATTTGGTTGTATGGGCTTAACGAGCTTCTATGGCGCACCTGCCGACGAAAATGAGGCGATTCATTTGATCCACAGGACCATCGATCTGGGGGTGACTTTTTTCGATACCGCCGAGGCGTATGGACCATACACGAATGAGAAATTGGTTGGACGCGCCTTGAAAGGGAAGCGTGATGCGGTAATTGTAGCGACCAAGTTTGCCTGGGAATGGACATCGACAGGCGAGCGTGTGCTCAATGGTCGTCCGGAGCACATTCGGCAGGTCGTCGAGGAGTCGTTGCAGCGTCTGGACACAGACTATATCGATCTCTATTACCAGCATCGCCGTGATCCGCAGGTGCCGATCGAGGATACCATTGGTACCCTGGCCGATTTAATCAAGCAGGGGAAGATTCGTCATATTGGGCTCTCCGAGGTAGGACCGCAGACCATTCGACGTTCTCATGCCGTCCATCCGATCACCGCTCTGCAAACGGAATACTCTCTGTGGGAGCGTGGTCCTGAGGCCGAGATTATCCCAACTCTGCGTGAATTGGGCATTGGTTTTGTGGCCTATAGTCCGTTGGGACGCGGCTTTCTGACCGGAGAAATTAAAAGTGTCCAGGATCTGGATGAGACCGATTTCCGTCGTAGCGATCCCCGCTTCCAGGGAGAGAACTTTGCCAGGAATAGTGCCCTGGTCGGACAGGTCAAGCAGATTGCCAGCAAAAAGGAAGCCACACCGGGGCAGATAGCTCTAGCATGGCTGCATCAGAAGGGTGACGACATCGTTCCCATTCCAGGCACCAAGCGCCTGAAGTATCTTGAAGAAAACGTGGCGGCCACCCGTATTCATCTGGATGCAGAGGAGATTGCTCAACTGGAAGCGATCGGCAAGCCCGTCGGATCGCGCTACGCCGAAGCGGGCCTGCGACAGATTTCACGCGACTAGGTGCAAATGTATGCCGACGTAGTGCTCTGTCAAAGGTCATGGCAACGTCGTCTAAGCGACTCAGATGATCCCTTGCACTAGGCGTCAACGCTCACCGACGTAGCGGCGCGGCTCCGCCGTGCTGTCTGTGCCTCGTCTGATTCGGCCTTGGGAGCGTCTCGCAATGGAACGCTATGGGCAACGTGGTCGTACGAGGCACAGACAGCACGGCGGAGCCGCGCCGCTACGTCGGCTGGCCTGTCACCCCACGGCTTCACGGATCTTTTTTGGAGACAATCTCCCATATGATAGAGGCGCGATGGCCTTTGACCGTGTAGTAGCGGCGTTGGCTGACTTGCCCTTTTCGGTGGGAGGGCTAAAAAGCCAGCGGCAGAGCAGTCAAGCTCCACGAGTTCAGATTGACATGCCAGGTGATGCTCTCACGGGGGACGCTCAGGTGCAGATCAGGCATACGTCTCAAGAGCGTGCTGAAGGCAATATCACCTTCCAGGCGAGCCAGTGGAGCTCCCAGGCAGATATGGATGCCCTGTCCAAAGCCCACATGTCGACTGAGTGTGCGAGCAAGATCCACCTCATCTGGCTGAGTGAACTGGGTCTCATCGTGATTGGCCGAGATCAGGACGGGGAAGATGATGTCTCCTTTTTTGATCTGCTGACCTCCCAGTGTGAGATCCTCAGTGGCGTAGCGCGGTCCCGCTGTGGTAGCTGGCCCTTTGAAGCGCAGTAGCTCTTCGACGGCGGCAGGCACCAGGCTATGATCGGCTTTGAGCTTCTCAAACTGAGCGGGATGATCCAGCAATGCCAGGGTCCCGGTGGCGATCAGGTTGGAGGTGGTTTCATGGCCGGCGAAGATCAGCAGCGTGATCAGTGAGCGCATTTCCGCTTCACTGAGTCGATCTCCTGCCTCTTCGATAACGATTAACTGGCTGATCAGGTCGTCCGCTGGATGCTGGCGTTTCTCGGCTACCAGACGCGCCGTGTATTCCCCAAAGGCCCGCATGTGAGCTGCAACTCCCTCATCGCGTTTCCCCAGGTTCAGACCTCTTGCCAGCGCCTCTGACCAGATGCGGAGCTGGTTCCGATCGGCGTGAGGTACTCCCAGCATATCGGAAATGACATTGATGGGCAAGACAAAGGCATAGTCCTCAACGAGATCCATCTGCCCCTGATCCTGTACGCGATCGAGCAACTCGTCGGCAATTTTCTGCACGCTTGGACGTAAGCTTTCGATATACTTGGGCGTGAAGGCTCTGGACACCAGCAGGCGTAAGCGTCGATGATCGGGCTCATCAACCGTAAGCATCGTTTTATCCGTAAAGAAGGTAGGCGTGTCGGTGGTCTCGGAGGCATGGTAGGACAGGAGGCTTTTGGACCCGATAGCACTGGGATCCACAGTAAAATGCGTATGATCTTTGAGAACCTGTACTACCTCTTCCATGCGTGTGATCGCCCAGGCTTGATTATTCATGCCTTCGCGCGAGAATGGGATCGAAACAACGGGTCCCAGAGAGCGCAACTGTGCTAAGGATGGGAAAGGGTTCTCTGCAATTGTGCCGCTATCACTGCTAAACAGGCTGAAAGCTGTAGTATCTGGTACAGTCTTATCTGTATTATTCATAATGATTTTTCTTTCTTCTGAGCTTGACGCGTACCGAGGTGTGCGTTACAATCATGAAGGGACAGCTGTCCTGAATGGTAATAGTGTAAAGGACAATTGTCCTGTTGTCAATAGGAGACCAACGAGGGTTCCCAGAATCAGTGTCTTCGCTTCGCTTGACCTTTTGCTGAAAAAAATGAAACGCACCCTCGAACGAGGAGGAGTATTATGGGACAAGAAGAGCCGCAAAAGCCGGCTATCGTCGTATCGCAGCGTCGGAGACCAGAACGGCGTCAGGCTGCCGATTTTGATCAACGGATTCGACAGGTGGCTCATCAGCTTTTTACTGAGCGAGGTGTGGAGGGGGTGAGCATGCATCAGATTGCTCAGGAAGCAGGCGTGGGTCAGGGGACGCTTTATCGTCGCTATGCGCATAAGGGTGAATTAATCCTCGATCTACTCGAAGAGAGCGTGAAGATTTTCTTGGATGAGATGCAGGATTTGTCTCAGGATCTGGATGCGGGATCTGTATTACAACGCATAGATAGCGTTCTCCAGGGATGTGTTGCTTTCATCGAAGAGCAGGGAAAATTTCTGGCGGCAATCATGGATACGTTGTCTGATGAGAGGCGAGAGATGAAGTTTGGCACGCTCTACTATCGTACCGTCCATACTATTGTTGCCAGCTTGCTCGACGAGGCCATCGCCCAGGATGAACTTTCCCCGTTGGATACCACGTACACTGCCGATGTCCTCCTGGCAGCATTCGATCCGGCCCTCTATCTCTTTCAGCGCCACAAACGAGGGTACACTCCAGAACAGATCCTCCAAGGTGTACGGCGTATCTATCTTGAGGGAATGTCCTTTCGCTCTCTCCGTAACGCGACTGGTGGCGATCAATCAAGCTGAGCTTTTCCACGTGTGAAAGGGTCCGGCACTGGTTCGCTGTGGATGTTATCTCTTTGCTGATCTGTAAGGTTGTGGTGTGCAGGAATTGCGGCGCGTATAATATATATAACTATTTTTGTGCTAATGAATGTGCTTATCGTTGTCGATTTGTAGTTTAAGCTCTATTTCATAGATCTCTGCGAGGACTTATTGTTATGAACCCATCTCCAGATGCTTCTACTGATTCAATCAGTGAGGAGAAACTGTCAGCCTCTGATGATTTTGTTCTCTTCGATATGCGTACGTTGATGCATTTTCGCCCTGATGGTCCGGCGATCCAGGTGCTCTCAGATATTGGGAGTGCACGCGTGGTCTTATTTACCTTCAAAGCAGGACAACATCTCAATGATCATCGCACCTCCAGCCAGATCCTGATACAGGCGTTGCGTGGCCGCATTACTTGTAGTCTTGCCGATCACAATGTCGATCTGCGTGCAGGGATGGTGCTTCAGGTCGAGGCCGGGATTGTACATAGTGTGAGTGCGCAGACCGATGCGATGATGCTTCTCATTATGACGCCCAGTCCCTCATCTCATCGGGCGGTGGGACATGAAGGCATCCATACATTACCACCGCTGGTAACGCGAACCTCCACGCACGAAGAATAGTCAGAATACTCCTTCTTTATAGACTGAAAAAACTTGACAATATATAGACCAGTCACTATACTAATGGAAGGAGGCAACGTATGAATACGACGCGTGAGCAAATCATCCAGACAACCTGTGAATTACTGGAGACATACGGATACCATGCGACCGGGTTAAATCAGATACTGGCAAAGAGTAGAACGCCCAAAGGTTCACTGTACTACTATTTCCCGGAGGGGAAAGAGGAGCTGACTGCTCAAGCGATTGAAAGGATGGGGCTACATGTTGCCCAGAGTATCAAGAGCGAGTTGAGCAAGATTGCAGAACCGAGCGAAGCCATACGATCGTTTGTGCTTGTCCTGGCTCAGCGTGTAGAAGCTTCAGGGTTTGGTGCTGGTGGTCCGCTCATGATGGTCGCTATGGAGACGGCTACCTCCAGTGAACGCTTGAATCTCGCTTGCAGGGAAGCCTATCGCCTGCTGCAACAAGCCTACTACGATCAATTGATTGTGAGTGGTTTTATAGAAGTGCGAGCATCGCAACTCGCCACATTCATCACCTCTTCCATTGAAGGAGGGATTATCTTGAGCCGGACAAACCACAGCGGAGACCCGCTCAGGAATGTTGCGGAAATGCTTGGGCATCTGCTTACCAGTTATCCCAGAAATTAGCTGGTTGCTCTTGCCCCTTTCTACTCTGACGATAAATTTTTTTGCCTGTATTATATAGACTGGTCTATGTAATAATTTGAAACTGGTTCCTGATAATATGTACCTTTCCGGCTTGTCGGCGATGTACGATGAAAAAAGGCACTGTATAAGAGGCCTCGCAAGAGTAATGCCGCCTTAACTATCAAAAGGAGTTTCTATCCATGATACATCACTTACTTGGCTCAATGGGGCCTGAAGTGTCCACACTGGGACTGGGATGTCTGGGGATGTCTGAGTTCTACGGTCCAGCGGATCGAAGCGAGAGTATTGCCACGATCCATGCTGCGCTTGACGCTGGCATGACATTTCTTGATACTGGCGATTTTTATGGCATGGGTCATAATGAGTTATTGCTCCAGGAGGCGCTACAAGGGCGGGTGCGTGAACAGGTTGTGATAAGTGTCAAGTTTGGGGCACTGCGCGATCCTGCTGGCAACTGGTCAGGTATAGATGCACGCCCAGAGGCTCTCAAGAATTTTCTCGCCTATACACTGCGCCGACTTGGTACCGACTATGTCGATGTTTATCGTCCAGCACGTCTTGATCCTCACGTGCCCATCGAGGAGACCATTGGTGCTATCGGGGATATGGTTAAGGCTGGATATGTACGGTATATTGGCCTCTCAGATGTCGGTTCGGAGACTATACGTCGTGCCCAGGCCGTTCATCCTATTGCGGATCTACAAGTCGAGTACTCATTGCTTTCACGTATCATCGAGGATGATATTCTTCCCACGTGCCGCGCATTGGGGATTGGTATTACCGCATATGGAGTTCTTGCACGTGGTCTCCTCAGCGGTCACTATGCCACAACACCTGGAGACTCTCGTGGTGTTTTGGCGAGCCTTCATGGAGAGAATTTGGAGCATAATCTCTCACTTGTTGAGACACTCCATGCTATTGCGGATGCAAAGGGAACAACGGTTACTCAGATTGCGATTGCCTGGGTGTTATCTCGTGGTCAGGATATCGTGCCACTGATTGGAGCACGTCGACGTTCCCAACTTACCGAGTCCCTGGCGACGCTCCAATTCGCGTTGACGGAGGATGAACTGGCGCGGATTGAACAAGCGATCCCAGCCGGAGCTGCGGCTGGGTTTCATCGTGCCTGACATAGTGCTCAGTCAAAGGTCATGACGACGGTTGCCTGAGAAGAAGGATGACGCCTTGCAATTCGCTTGATCGCGACGTGCAAGGCGTCCGAGCTAGCCGACGTAGCGCCGGGTCTCTTCGCAGCATTGCGTGTGGTTGTCAGGCGTTATACACCTCCAGTTCTGCGAGTTGCAGGCGATAAGAGTTGGCGGCCCCTTCGTCATATGCGGGAGTACCGAGCTTTGTGACCATGAGGCGCACATAGCGAGCGCTGGTGGTGGCGAAGCTGTAGCTCTGGACGCTTCCCAGGGGATTCGCTTGCCCTACGATTGTCTGGATGGTTGTATAGGTGGTGCCATCGGATGAAGTCTGGATGCTGAAGTCGACGGGGAAATCGGGCGTTCCGCCGTCTGTGGCGATGGTGTCGGTGCGTGGAAAGAGCTTGATCTCGTCGATGCGCTGACTGCTGCCGAGGTCGATGGCGACCCAGATGGGCGTACTGCTGATGTCGGCCTGTCCATAGGTATTGCCGGTATAGCCTTTGGCTCCTGAGAGGCTTATCTCGACGTTATCGGTCAGATGCGAGACACTCCAATCGCCGTTCTCCAGAGAATTGTTCGAGGTTGCGGTGCGTCCGGATGCCAGATTGGCTGAGCCTGGCGTCAGGACAATCCGATCGAAGTCGGGAGCGTAGGCGGAGCTATTGCCGAAGAGCAGCGTGTTTGTTCCGGCGTTCAATTGCACTGTGGTGTTGACGCTGTTGACGGTATTGACGTCTATGGTCGGCACGAATCCGTTGATGGTGCTGGCGGTTCCTCCATTGATGCTGAGCGTGGCCGAGCGTGTGCTTGTGTCGCCGTTGGTATAATCGATGACCAGTGTGTAGGTGCCCGCTGCCGGGACACTGACGTTGTTGAATTGGAGCGTATTGGCAGCTCCATTGCCGATCCAGCCGACGCGCTGTCCGCCCGAGCAATTCGAGGAACTGGTCGCGGCGACCGTGCCGCTAAAGGTATTGTTGCTGGCCTCCGCTTCATAGGCATTTGCGGCCTGACCCGTGACATTGAATGTCCAATTGCCGGGCTGGACAGTAAAGTAGATGAAGTTGATGTCGCTATGGTTGTAGCTGAGTCCGGCGACGCTGCCACTCGCGCTGCCATTTTGATAGACGCTGGTGCCGTTAGCGGTGATACTGACAGAGGTCATCCCATTTAAAGGAGCGGCAATTGATCCGCTGGTACTGGCGGGCGCAACGACATTCATGCTCAATTGCGTGCTGCTCTGACGATTGATCGCGATCGTTATGTTGCCCTTGATCGTTGGCACAGTTGTGTTGATGGATGTCAGATATCCTATATTGGGCTGCACAATATAGCTGCTATAGCCGGGTTGGAGCGGTCGCACTCCTGCCGCATAGGCTGAGAGATTATAGGCAGATCCAGCGGCCCAACCGTGATTGTCGGTGCCGCTTCCTCCCTTTGCCCACAACTCCCAGACTGTATAGCCGGCGTCATTGACCTCGGATGTGTAGCGCTGCTTCATGCGAGCCTCGGCGACCAGCGGCACTCCCATCTTGTAGAGAGCCTGCTGAATATACAGTTCCGTCCAGGGACTGGCGTTGTAGTGGCTTTGCAGTACTTTGATGATGCTGGCGTAGTGGCCAGGCTGCGCCAGACCCGCCACGACAGCCAGAGCGTTGGCACGATCGTCGGTATCGCTGGTGTAGGCAGGCGAGCGATACTCCTGATTGGTACCGTTCCAGAGTACCGCATCGAAGTGAGTGGCGATACTATTGGCACTGCTGAGCCAGCTGGCTATATCGGCCGTGTTGTTGCTCAGGCGAGCCAGCGTGATGGTACTCTGTAGAGCCATGTAGTACCACGCGTTATCGAGCACACGGCTATCAATATTTGAGCCCCAATCTTCCCAATCCCAGTTGCCGGCGCGATGATTGATCAAGCCCTGCGCATCAAAGGTCCAGAGCTTCATATAGGTCTTGACGGCATTGTACGTGCTGCTGATACTGCTATCTCCGGTATAGAGGTAGTAGTTGCCGATCGACCAGATCGAGGCAAGCATCTGGACCGGTAACTCCTGATTCCAGTTGCCGCTCGGCACGGGCGAGTACAGCGAACCATCCGAGCGCTGCCAGGCAATGAGCTCATTGATGGCTTTTTTGGTGAGCGCGTTGACATTGGTATCGAAGACATAAGCGGAGATAAGTTGATCGTTTACGATGTCTCCCCACCACTGCGCCCGCTCTCGAGTGGGACAGTCCATATAATTGTCGCGCATATTGAGATAGACCGTACGCACAGATTTCTGCCAGAGCGTATTCAAAAACGTATCGTTGCAGGTGAAGCTGCCCACAAATGACGTGCTGTACCCGCTCTCGCGATACTGCAAGCTCAAAATCTGGACGTTCGTAGGAATAGTGTATTGGACCGCTGTCCCGGACATCCAGCCGAGCGACTCAAATTCCTGTACGCCGCTGGTTGTAATGTAGGTTGCACGCACATTATTTTCGCCGCCATCGGTATAGTGATCCGTCTGGATAGTGATCACTGCTCCTGCGGCCGCGTTGACCTTCAAGTAGGGAGTGATCTGGAGATTTGAGGGCAAGGTTGCCGTGATGGCGGTAGATCCATTCCCCTGCGTGGGGAGGGAGGACGCGTTGGTATAGTTTTGCAGCGCGGTGTAGCGGAAGAATGGGATGGGGCGCGGAGCCAGATTGTTCCACGGTACCGAGCCGCTGGCTCCCAGATCGGTGGCGTTCGCCCAGGAGCTATCGCTATAGGTGCTCGCCTGCCAGTTCTGGAGTGCTGAAGCATTGCGAGCATCGTAGTAAATATTCGACTCGGCCAGACGATAGTTGGGTTGCGCTGATCCCGTATCCTGTCCGTAGCCTGGATGCTGGATCACTTTCCAGCTCGTATCGCTGTTTGCAATGCTTGACTGAAAGAGCAATCCACCTTTTCCGCTATCCTTATGCGAGAAGCCATTTTTGCCGAAGTACCAGACCAGGAGCGCAATCGTGTTGTTGCCACTCTGTAAATAGCTGGCGATATCTTTTTCGTCGTAGTAGGTATCGTTGGGATTGGGGCCACGCTTGAGACCTCCTTCGAAGGTGACAAGCGTGCCATTGATAAACAGCCAGTATTTGGTGTCCGTCGCGATATCGGCGATCACTGAGCTCGGCACGGCGCTCAGTGTCACGGTCTTGCGAAAAGCCACCCAGGTATTCGCGCTACTCGTCGCCGACCAGATCCAGTGTGCGCTCCAGTTGACTGTCGGCGCTAGTTTGAATAACGGTGCCATAATTGTGTTTGTAACTGCCTTGACGATCGGCAGGTTGAGCATCGATACTCCCATGAGACGCAGCCCGGTGAGTATGACTGTACGTCTGCTATATCCTTCCATGGAAACTCCTTATCATTACAACTTTGTAAGAGTCACGCGATCAAAATCTGGTCCCCACGCCGTACTGTTTGCGAACAGGATGCTATTGTTGCCTGCTTGTAGCGTGACGGTGACCGTGATGGTGTTGACTGTGTCAGAAGTGGCTGTGGCGGTGAAATTGCTCAAAGTTGTTGCGCTGCTACCGTTGACGCTCAGTGAGGCGGAGCGTGTGCTGCCGCTGCCATTGGTATAGGCGATAGACAGGTTGTAGCTGCCGGCGGCGGCAACGTTGAGCGTGTTGAATTGCAACGTATTGCCGCTGCCATTGCCGAGCCAGCCGACGCGTTCATCGCCTGAGCAATTGACGCATCCGATGACTCGGACTCCTCCGCTGAGGGCGTTACTTGCATCTTCAGCCTCATAGGAGGCCGGAGCGACGATGAGGCGATCGAAATCGGGCGCCCAGTAGGAGCTATTGCCGAAGAGTAACGTATTGTTGCCTGCCTGCAAGGCGACGGCGATCGTCAGCGTGTTGATGGTGCTGGCATTGGCGGTGGGCGTAAAGCCATTGATGGTGGTCGCACTACCTCCATTGATACTCAAGGAGGCCGAGCGGGTGATGGTATCGCCGTTGGTGTAGACTATGGATAGCTTATAGGTTCCGGCACTGGCGACGTTGACGTTATTGAATTGTAATGTATTGCTGCTGCCATTGCCGAGCCAGCCGACGCGCGCACCGCCCGAGCAATTGGAACATTGGGCGATCGCGGCCTGACCACTCAATGTGTTCGCGCTGGCCTCAGCCTCATACGTATTGCAACTATTGCTGCTATAGGTCAGAGTATACGTCCCGGGCTGTACGCCTCGGAAGTAGACATAATTGCTGTCCTGATCGGCACCGCTGATGCCAGAGACGCTCTGGTAGGTACTGCCATTCCAGGCGCTCACGCCATTGATCTGGATGACGCGGTTCTGTCCCAGTTTGGGCACGCCAATCACTCCGGTTGAGCCGCTATTTGAGCTGCTATTGACGGTCATCGAGAGCCCGCTACAGGTATTGGTGTCATATGAGACGGAGATGCTTTTATTGGTGCTGACCGTGAGCTTTCCCTCTACGTGCGTCAGGTTGCCTGGATGGGGGATGACATGATACGTCTGACCGGCAGCCGTATCGGGAGCAACTCCCAGTACATAATTGGTCAGAGCCGAGGTTGGCCCTGTCGACCAGCCATGCGCCAGGCTCGTATAAGAGCCATCACTGCTCGCCGAACTATTGTAGGCCAGCGCTCCACCGGACGTATAGCCCTCCCACATCGTATCGCCGGTGCCGCGAGGATCATCGATCATATAGCCCCACTCGTTGCGGATCAGCGCCAGAGCATTTTGATCGTCGTTGGCCTGAAAGCGAGCCATCACCTCCATCGAGCCTGGAAAGGGAGAAATGTTGTTATTCCACTCAGGCGTTTCCGAGCCGAAACTATTCCAGTTGTTGTGGAGATTGCTGAGGATACTCTGTGACTTTGCCGCTGTGTCGGTGACGTTGTACCAGACTGCCAGCGAGTTGCCATCCTGTGGATGCAGACCGCTATTGGAGGCATTATCTTTGTATGCTCCGGCAGAGGCATCCCAGAGGCGTGCGTTGATCTGTGTTTTGAGGCTGGCCGCTCGATTACTATAGCTGCTGGATAGCGAGCTGTTGCCTTCGACCTGCGCCAACGTTGCTGCGGTGGTCAGGACTTCATATAGTAGGGCGTTGCCCGCGATATTCTCGCCGCCTTGATCGCCGCGTGCCCAATCCTGGGTGCCGGTGACGTTCAGGAGGCCATTGCTATCGATCTTATTGGTCACAAAGCTCACACCGCTCTGATACTGGGACCAGATACCATCCAGCCAGCTCTTGTCGGCGCTGTAGAGATAGTAATTAGATGTTCCGATCAAGGTCCACATGTGATAGGTATCGGAGCCGTAGAAATTGACCTGCGGTCCGGCCCAGGGGAGCTCGCCCGTGCTTAGCTGATGCTGATAGAGTGTTGTGAGGGCATTCTTCGTGGCTAAGGTATCATTGGTGCTCACATAGGCGGTCGCCGTGGAGATCCCCATATCACCGGGCCAGATTGTACGATCGCGTTTGGCACCATCGACCAGCACCTCAGTCCCCACACCGACTGTACCGTTGTTCTCCCATCCGGTCGACGGTGGACCCCAGACGCGACCCTGCGTCGGACTGATCGTGTTCAACTGGACCGTATAGGCTCCATCGTACCAGATGCGGTTTAATAAGGCGTCGTTGGAATAAAAATAGTTGGGGTACGCAGATGGATTGCTCATATTCGGCGCAGCCGTGAAATTGAGCGAGACACCATTGAGATCGACCCAGCCGGCAGAATTCAGGAACAGGGTCAGATACCGAAAGCCGCCGCGTAGCTTATCGGCAGGCATCGTATAGCTGCTCGCGCCAATCACCGCTGCATAGATAGCTCCATCAGCGCCGCCGCCGCCGTTGGAGGCATCACTCGTATTGCCCACATAACTTGACGACTCGGTAAAGGCCAGACCAATGCTCTGACTGGCGTCGCTTGAGCCCGCAAAGGAGAGCGTGATGAGTCCCCCGACCTCTTTTCCGAAATCGACGGTTACCGAGGAGCTATTTCCGCTCACGCGCGTCGCACTACCTGAGAGTAGATTGGTGGCGTTGCTGACAGTCCCAGTTGTCCTGTAAATAGAGGTCGGAGCAAGTGTCCGTGACGTTGGGGACTGATTAAAAGCGTCCCAGGGACTCGCCGCCATAACAGTATGGGGCGTAGGGATCAAAGATAAGTAGGTGACATATGAGATGCCTAAACTAATGAGGACGATCATCCTGATCAAAGCATGTTTCATCATAAAGCATTCCTTTGCTCAACTCTGTGCAAAAGTATTAAAAGTTCGCGCTCCATAGCGACCAGCCCATGCACGCTTGATAAAAATCAAGCGTGCGATTGAAACGTTTCAACTCCAGGCATAAAAAAGAGCCTTTGATGATTCTAGAGTTACTCAATCGTAACTTGCTCACATGAACTTTGTCAAGGGCTTTTGCCGTTCTCGCTTTTCTCTGATCTCTTTATACCGTTTGCTAGCTTTGTGTGCTACGGGAAAATTGTCCCTCAGTTCTCCTAAAACCGCCTTTTGTATTGAGTACACTTCTCTTATAATATCAGCAACCCATCCTCGAAATTGAATGTATAAGATGAATCTGTCTTAGTAAGCGACAAGGAAAGAACTCCATGCAAAAAAGACCAGGACTAAGGGGAGGATCCAGCAAAGGTGACGGAGTGCGGCGAGGCGATAAACTGCCACCAAAATCGACTCAAGATTCAGGCAATGATTCCTTTAACAATGTGCTCAGGCAACGGGAGTCATTCACCAGTGATCGTCAGTTGGGCACTACTTCTACAAACACTAAGTTTCGCCCCGAAACAGCGTATATCTCGGAGCCTGTAGGAGGAGGTACCTCTGGAGAGAATCTGAACCTTCCAGTACCTAGATATTATCAAGGCCTTCCTTCTATTGATAAGCTTAGTGGGCATCAGGATCATCTTCCTCCTATTGAGGATCATCATGCTCTCCCCCCTATTGAAAGTCATCAGGATCTTCCACCTCTTCAAACTTTACGTACGCCGTCTATGCATACCAGTGAGGTTAGTAGAACTTCAGTTGGAAACGAAGATTTGTCACGCTCTGTAACACAACATCAGCGTAACTATGATTTGACTCGTTATACTAGAGAGCCTGGCACTTCAGGTGCAGGCACCTCTTCAGATCATGCTCTTCGTGCTTCTGAGGTTGGAGCTATTCGTACTGGAGATAAACGCAGAAATTCTACTAGAGACGGGTTATTGACACAACGTCAGCGCTATTCAGATTCACTATTTGGTGGTAGTCGTCCAGACGCAAGTACCTCTCGAGTTCCTTTGAGGGATGGATTGTCTGGTTCTCGCTTGAATGAGACACTTCAGCAATCTCGTTCCAGCGACATACAGCGTGACACAATACTGGAAGGGCAAGGATCTTATCAAGATAAGATAAATAATTTGGATAGTATTATAAATAATACACGTTTGGGGCATCAGTATTATACGCAAGGTATTGTTGTAAATAAAGAGATGAGAGAGGCAAGTATATTATATAGAGATGCAATACATAGGAAAAAGCAATTAGAGAAACCAGGGACAAAAGATCGAGACATTAGTACAATAGAGAGTAAAGATCGTTGGAATGGACTTAGAGAATATCTGTTTGTCGAAGAGGGGGTTAGAGGAATCGGAAAAAATCGTGAGACAGGAAGTGGTGGGAGTAAAAACGCTGCAGAAATTATTGAAGAGGCTAGAAGAAATAAACCCGAATTGATACATATTAGTAATGCTGATTTGATTAATAATGCAAAAAAATATATGGAGAGAAACCCATAAAAATATAAGATTGATGGATATGCTTAATTTCTCAGTTCTTTCCTTTTTGATACAAGCCATGCGTAAAAATCAAATGCGTCTCTGGCAGACATAGATCATCTTGCGAGAGAGGCTGAGCTTTATATCACCGAGATTGCTTGTCTGATAAAATCATACATAATATTAGCATGGTGAATTCACCATTCCACATGCTAATATTATGTATGATTTCCTTGACTATAATGTATGAACGTCTTATCTCCACACCCTTCACTTGTGCATAATCCAATGCACGCCAGACCTTAGAGAATCCTGGACGCAAGTGGGATCTTGCGAACCAGGAAGGCAAGCAGGAAGCAGAGTGGAACCGCGATCAGGGCGGCCAGAGCAAATTTGAGCAGAGTTTCTAAATGGACCTCACGCAACGCGATCCCCACCAGGACAATGACCGGAATATGGATAATATAGACGACAAAGGCCTGTTGTGACAAGAAGCTACCGAAGCGACTCTGGCGATTCAAGAAATGGCGGAAAAAGGTGATCAGGGCCAGACAGAATCCCACGGAGAAAATGCTATCCCAGAGTGCATAGGCCGCCGACTGAAAGGTTCCATGGCCCAGCCAGGCTGCGCCTCCAGAGAATGCTGGGCCAGCGAGCACAACAGTTGCCACGATCGCGACCACGAACCCGATTTTCCCCATTAAACTGGGAATGGTCTGAAACCAGTTCCGACGAAAGGCCATGATGCCAAGCACGAAGAAACTCAGGTATTGTGGGAAGTATGCCAGGGTCGGGAAGCCAAAGATGGGGATCTCCGTGCCTAAAGGTACAATGATGCGCATCAGGTAGCTTGCCACTGCCAGCACCAGGATAAACAGGCCCACAGCCAGATAGCTAGGTGGACTCACTACCTGCCCGGCCGACTGAAATCTGGGGTGAACCACTTTCCTCCAGATCAGATAGCCCAGGCAGAAGAACAAGAGCATCTCTGCAAACCAGAGCGGACCGACTCCAAAAGAACTGAGAACCTCTTGCCAGGTGATCGGAGTAGTAAGGTGCGTAAGACTGACTGGCATCTGCCACAAGCCGAGGTAAGAAATGGGACTGAGCACAAGTACAAAGATAACTAGCGGGATGCCCAGACGGAACAGTCGATCTTTGTAAAAGGCGCCGGGTCCTTTGCGATCGAAGGAGCCGGGTGTGAAGTATCCCGAGATCAAAAAGAAGCAGCCCATGAAGTATGATTGGTTGACGAGTACAAAGATCGAGAGTAGCAGAGACGCCAGTTGGTCATTGGGACCAGGAAACTCCATATAGTAGAAGGGTGCGACATCCCCATACATCACTGCTATATGGTGGAGCACCACCAGAATCGTTAAAGCGGCCCGCAGATGATCGAGAAAGAAGAGGCGTATGCGGCTCGTGGCCTGTGCAAGCGGCTGAACTGAGTTTGTATTGCCATAAACGCTCTCGGGCGTTGTCTGTTCTGGTAGAGATGACATGATAGATCCATCCTTTCGAGGCATGAAAAGTTTTATTCCTTGATGCTGAGTATAGTGGCATCAGCAGGATCACACATGTCCCGGCAGTCACGAATCAGGACCCTATTTTGATTTTGGATACCCGTGACTATGGTCATAGGCCTCTCGACATACCCATGACGACAGACACTGGCGCACGAGACGATTAGTAAGATATACTGCGAGAAACAAGATCATCTCTTTTAGTAGGTGGATATTTATGGCAAGTAAGCATATACAGATGATGCAAACGCAATCATTACCATCAATTATCTGGTTTCTGCGTTGGGGACGTTGGCTCTCCTATATATTTGCCTGTGGTGGTTATCTTTCCGGTGTTTTCACTACGCCACACCTTAGCTTGCTCAGCTTGTTCTTGCTCACCATAATCTATGGTACCTGGCTCGTGATCTATTGGACGTGGTTCAGGGGGCAAACCCAGTCCTATCGCTTGTTAGCTTTGTTATGTCTGGCCTGTGCCTCTCAGTTTATCCCCTTGCCAGGCACGAATCTGTATTGGTTACCGCTGCTCCCGACGCTCACGGCGAGCCTGATGACTATCATCCGGCCACATCTGCTTGGTCTGCTTGGGGCGGGCCTGCTCTGGTTGAGTTCTAGCCTCTCGTTTGGCTTCTTGGGGCAGGACTGGGATATCAGTAGCCAGGCGACACTCCTGATCTCGTTTATCTTCACCTTTGGCTTTGTGACAATGATTCGCGAAATTTCGGTGGCGCACGCGGCACTGGAAAGTTCCAATGCTGAACTAGCAACGGCTCATACGCAACTGCAAGCATATAGTACGCAGGTGGAGGAGTTCTCAGCTATCCGCGAGCGCAACCGCATTGCCCGTGATATTCACGACACACTTGGTCACGCGCTGACATTACTGACGGTCCAGCTTGAGACGGCGATGCAGCTTGAGGTACGTGGCGATCCCCGCCTGCATGAAGAACTCCTGGAGGCCCGACGTGTGGCCAAAGTATGCCTGACGGAAGTACGCCACTCTGTCGAGGCACTCCGGCCCGACGAAGCCTCTGTCGACTCGTTGCAGGAACAACTGCGGAGATTAGTGACGGAATTTGAAGCGACCTGCCGCGAGACTAGCGTTACGCTCGACCTGGAAGAGGTAACCCATTCCTTGCATTCAGAACTGTCTCAGACGCTTTATCGCTGTGCGCAGGAGGCATTGACAAATATCCGCAAGCACGCGCGTGCAACGAAGGTGCTACTACGCCTCTCGACGCGAGACGGACAGGAGGGGCAAGTGGAACTAACTGTGCTTGATAATGGTCAGGGGGACGCGTCTGTACATGAGCCTTTCGCGTCTGGTTTTGGCCTACGCGGTATGCGCGAGCGCGTCGCGCTCCTGGATGGAACACTGTGGGTTGGTCCTGATTCCAAACGTGGCTGGCGCATCGAAGTGCTGCTCCCGCTTAAAGTTCGGGAGCAAGTGCAGATTAGCGCCACGAGAGCGCATGAAAGCAGGGAGAAGGTCTAGTCATGGCAGAGCATATCCGTGTGATGATTGTAGATGATCAGCGTTTGCTGTGCGAGGGATTTCGCAAGCTGATTGAGCTGGAGCCGAACCTGGAGGTGGTGGGGATGGCGGGGGATGGCACAGAAGCTTTGACGATGGTCGAACATCTCTCGGCCGAGCAAACGGCCCCCGATGTCGTGTTGATGGATGTGCGTATGCCACGTCTGGATGGCATTGCCGCGACCCGCATCTTCAAAGAACGCTGGCCCGCGATTCGCATTGTCATCCTGACAACCTTTGATGATCGAGAACTGATCCAGGCTGGCTTGCAAGCTGGAGCGTGGGGGTATGTGCTCAAAGACATCACTGCCGAGCAACTTGCTACAACAGTTCGCGTCGTCGCACAGGGTCAGGTTCTTTTACATCCAGACGTTGCAAGTAAAGTCATTGCCTCCTTCTCAGCGGCCTCCAGTGAACCTGCTGTGCCAGCTCCTGTTGCTCCTGCGTTCGTCGGCGTGAGCGTACCCGCACAGCTGACCGAGCGTGAGCGGGAGATCTTGACCTTACTTGCGGGCGGCGCTTCCAATCGCGAGATCAGCGAGACCCTCTACATCGCCGGTGGCACCGTCAAGAATCACCTCAGCAACATTCTGGGCAAGCTGGGCGTGCGCGATCGGACACAGGCTGCGCTGAAAGCTAGAGAACTTGGCCTGTTGTGAAGCAAGCCCAGAGTCTGAGAGGTGGAACTGATATCATCAACCCAATTCACCGTTGAGTTCGTAGCCACCAACCTTATAGAGCTTTGTGTCTAACGGATCATGTACCGAGTACGTGCGTGCATTGCGCCAGAAACGGTCGAGGCGATACGTATTTGCGGTGCTGCGTGCGCCAGTGAGGTCAAATATCTCGCTTGCCGCTGTGACGGCTTCGTGCGCACAGATCGCATGAGCACGCATCGCAGCTGCCTGTAACGAGCCAAGATCATCTCCCTCTTCAAACGACTCTATCTTACGGCTCACTTCGAGCAGGAGTGCATGAGCTGCAGCAAGTCGAGATGAAAGCTCTCCGATGTGCAGGCGTATCAAGGGATCGGTGTTTTTATCGGTCCAGCCGGGAGTAAGGATGCGATTCGAGGTACGAATATAGTCAAGCATCGCATCAAATCCACCCTCTCCGATGCCCAGCGTTGCTGCTGCATTCGCCACGATTGCTAATGAAAAAATCAGCGGATGAACTTTAAAGCGCCAGTGCCAATCGTCAGAGACGAACACATCCTGATAGGTAATCGTCTGGCTCTCCGTCGCGCGCTGTCCCATGTTATCCCAATCGTGATGCTGTATCACTCCTGGAGCGTCCAGGCGAACCAGTGCAGCGTGGACATCTTTTTCACCTTCGAGCATATGCAAGACATGGGCATAACGTGCTCCTCCGCTCCCGGTATTGAAGGATTTTTTTCCATTGATGATGATGCCGCCATCTACCTTGCGCGCTATGACATGTCCCCCTGTGCCCGTCTCCGCATGAGACCCAACGATGGTAATATGCTCTTCGAGCACTTCTTGCGCTAGTTGCTGGCGAGTTGCTGCGGGTGCTTCGCTTTGCTCACTAAAAATCATAGATAAGACGCCGATGGAGATCACAAAGATCATACCCGTATTACTTTCACCGGCGCTGAGTTGACTCGCTATCTCAACGAATGCCTCACTTCCAGTGCTTACCTTCCCATTCCAGAGACCTCCATATTCCTCAGGTATACTCAAACGATATAATCCTGCTTGTCCGATCTGTAGAAGATTCTCTGTAGGATGTTTTCCACGTGCATCTATCTGTGCTGACGTAGCTGCGAAGACTTTTCGTAGTTCTTTCGCCTGCTGGACCAGCTTCTGAACGGCTGTTACCTGCTCGGTATGAGAATGAGTCACTACATGACTCCTTTCAAAGTGATAGTGTTTGTATTATGTAACTACTCAGGTGCTCTAGAAAATAAAGAGCATAAGTTTACCTTTTTTGTTGTAGAGAATGTATTCACGCCCATTTTAATAAATGTGGAAATTGATACAAGATGGATATAAGGACAGTTTCTGGCCTCCCCTCTGAGGTGTAAAGACAGGGCTTGCCAATGCTCAGAGAGGAGAAAGGGGAAAAGCTGAGATTGCTCTGGCTACTGACTGATGACTGTGATTTCATCCAAATTGAGATAATTACTACTACCTAAAGAGTTGTTGTAGATAAGTGAAATGGTATTGCTGCCGGCATTCAGCGAGACGTTATTGACAATCACCGTTGAATACGAGCTCCAACTGCCGGTACTGGGAAACGCGAGATTGTTCACGACTCCGCTTCCATTGACATAGAGGTAGCGGGAGGCGGCACCGGCTCCGGTCGCGAAGCGAATGACGAGTCGATAGGACCCGGCGCTCGCGACGGTTGCGGACAGGTCGACCCATTGTCCATTTGCGTTCCAGCCGGCCACGTAGCCGCTGCCATGATAGCCAGCGTTTGAGGCTTCTGTGCTGAGGCTATGCAATGTACCGTTTTCAGCTTGTAGAGACGTGATGCCATCGGTAGGAGTGTCCTGTAAGAGAGCGACGGCGGAGCCGAAGGTATGGACGTCGATGGTGCCGGATGGCGCTTCAACGGCCCAGTTTGTGCCAATCAGATTATCGTTGCTGCGCCGATTGCTCCAGGCGACGCTGGCGTTTTTCTGCAAGAACGTTGTGTACTGACTCGCATTGGCGACCTTCGCGTATTGCTCCAGATAGCGCACATAGATGCCTTTGAAGCCACCTCCATCGCCGGTCCCCTCGTCTCTCAGGATGTTATTAGTGGCGAGTTTGGTCAGAGAGACGCTGGCTGCTGCTGAAGCGTCCGCTAGATAGGAGGCAGTTCCCGTGGCTTGATAGAGCGCTATGGCAGCTCCAATGAATGTTCCGTAATTGTAGCTAATCTGTGCTGTCGATAGCGTGCCGGAGTTGTAATCATCGTAGACGGTTCCAGCCTGATTGGTCAGGGTTGCTTTGACCCAGTTGTAGATCGTCTGCGCTTTGGTGCGATAACTACTATCGGATAAGGCGCTGGCAAGGTTGGTGGCTGTGATGACTGCCGGGGCGTTCGTAGCGATATTCTTCTGCGTGGGATTGTTGCGCGTCCACCAGATGCCGCCGCCCAATGTCGATGTATTCCAGTATGCGTAGATGGAGTCAAAAAGACGTTTCGCGCAATTCTCGTAGCGCGACTCGCCCGTGATCTGGTACGCACGGATACTGGCTTTCGCCCACCATCCAATATCGTCATTGTAGTTATTGGTAAGTGTGAAGCTGTTCGAGGTGTTACAGGCGGTTGCCATATCACTATTGCGAGCCATAAAGCCATTGTAGACATCATCGATCATCTGGCGATAGGTTGCGGACTGCGTACGTTGATAGGCATCCATCACGATATCCCAGCTCTGAGCCTCCTTCCAGAAGTCATTGTAGCTGGCATGAGTAGTATCGGCGTAAAAGTAGTGCGCCGAGGCATCATAAAAGGTGTTGATATACGCGGTCATCGCACTATCTGCATCGGACGAGGTAAAGGCGGCTGCCGGATGGCTGTTACTGAGGAAGACAATCCCGGTGAGGAGCGGGATGAGTAGTAAGAAGTACCAACGATATCCCTTCATGGTGGTCTCCTGTGGATTCCCGTGTGGCCGTTGAGACATCCAGGTCGGAACGGCTGTTTATGACAAGCACTGTCTTAACAATCATGACATGCAGATTTCCGTTTGTCAATGTCGGGACGATACGGTTCCGATCCTGGCAGGAGGGTATCATTTCAAGCTAATTTCTGCGGTAGGGGGCGCATGATTGACGCTCAATCAGTCGCGTTGGGAGCACGACCAGATTGGCATCGAGCTGTTCGCCCGCGATCATTTTCAGGAGCATGGTGACCGCTGTGCGTCCCAGTTCCAGCCGTGGAATGTTGACGGTGGTCAGGGCGGGATTCATCACCTCGGTGTAGGCCAGATTGTCGAAACCAATCACGCTGACCTGCTGGGGGATTGCAAGGCCGAGCTCGTACAACGCTCGATAGACGCCGATGGCGTGATGATCGTTGCCGGCGAAGATCGCTGTCGGTGGTTCTTTGAGAGCCATGAGCGCTTTTGCCTCCACGTAGCCCGCCTCGGTCGTGAAATCGCCTTCGCGTTGTAACTCTGGATCAAGTGGAATCGAGGCCACCTCCAGCGCGGTGCGATAGCCGGCAAAGCGTTTGATGGCGTCCATGGCTTTACCATTTTTACCAATGTAGGCGATGCGCCGATGTCCCAGCGAGATAAGATGATTGGTCGCGACGAAGCCGCCTTCCCAACTGGTAATGGTGACCGAGGGGATGTTGGTGCTCTGATTGTGGATCACGACAAATGGTGTATCCTGCTGTGAGAGTCGTTGTAGCGCTTCGTCTGATGGCAGGACCAGCAAGATGCCGTCGGTGGAACGATCGGTAACCGCGTCGATCCATTGAATCTCCTGATCTGGCTCGTAGTGGGTTGAGGTCAGAATCAGGCGCACACCAGCCTCTTTGAGAACCTGTTCGGCTCCCTGCAAGATGGGGAGAAAATAATCATCATCGAGACGCGGCAGGACGATGTCGACGAGTCCGGTTTTGCCGTTGCGTAACGCACGTGCCGCCCGGTTGCGTACAAAGCCGTATTCCTCAATGATCTGCTCGATATGCTCGCGCGTGGCCGATGAGACGTCCAGGCGTCCATTGAGCACTTTTGAAACCGTGGGGATCGATACTCCGGCAGCGGTAGCGATTTGCGAGATCGTGGGACGTGTATCTGTTTTATGTCTTTTTGCCATCTTCAACTCCAGATGAGAGATTATTGTTGCGGGTGTTGGGTAATCTGTCTATCTTCCTCGTTGAAGTGTGTCTTCGTCCCGCTGCCTACTGTGCCGAGAGGGATTGAGTGATATATTTACTATAACTGTAGTGGCGACCGCGTATCATCCATTTTATGAGCTATTATACCACGAGATGAGCCATGCTGTCACCGTAATGCTATACGTGTCGAGCGAAGCGAAGACGTAGTGCTCTGTCAAAACACAGAAGGACGTTGCGTGGCAAAGGAGGATGGCCCCTTGAACCAGGCGCTCAGGCTCGCCGACGTAGCGGCGCGGCTCCGCCGTGCTGTCACTGGACGCACGAACACGTCCCATGTGCATCTGAAAGCAACGCAGACGAGACGATCCACGGTGGGAAGATCCCACAATGGAATCCCATGGGGAGCGTGGTCGTACGAGTCACAGACAGCACGGCGGAGCCGCGCCGCTACGTCGGTGAGCCTCTCACCCCATCGCCTTCTGGAGCTGTTTTGGACACACATCACCGATACCGCTACGGCTGACCTCTTATTCCTCTTCGGGGGCATCGTGCGATGCTGCCAGCAACGCTGTATACCAATGCCCGCTGTCTTTGATCAGGCGTCGCTGTGTTGGATAGTCCACATAGACGAGCCCAAAGCGTTTGCTATAGCCTTCAGCCCATTCGAAATTGTCGATGAAGGACCAGGCAAAGTATCCCTTCAAGGGGACGCCCTGCTCGATGGCTTCGGCGAGGCCTGTCAGATAGGTACGCAGATAATCTGTGCGGCGAGGATCGTGAATCTGTCCATCGTCCTCGACTACATCTTTGAAGGCGGCGCCATTCTCGGTGACGTAGATGTTGGGGACCGTATAATCCTGATGCAGGCGTAGCAGGAGATCTCTCAGTCCGTTGGGATAGATCTCCCAGGCCATATCCGTATAGGAGGCTTCGGGTACGGGTGAAATGGTCTGGCAGCCATCGGCCAGAGGCTGAGTTGCTGCTCCTCGGATGAGTACACGGGAGTAGTTATTGATCCCCAGAAAATCGAGCGGCGCTGCGATCGTTTGCAGGTCGCCGTCTTGAATGGGAGGCTCAGAGACACTAAGATTGTCGAAGAGCTTGTCGGGATAGTGACCACGTAGGATCGGATCAAGGAACCAGCCATTAGAGAAATCATTTGAGAGTTGCACGTCGCGCAGCGTCTCAGGACGATCATCGGCCGGATAAGCGGGGGAGAGGAGCAGGGTAACGCCTACCTGAGCCTCTGGTGCGATATTGGCTTTGATGCGTGGGACTGCTAATCCGTGTCCCAGCAGCAGATGATGGGCCGCGTCGACCATGCCCTGGCGATCTTGCAGGCCAGGAGCATGCACTCCGATGCCGTAGCCTAGATAGGCGCTGCACCATGGCTCGTTGAGCGTGATCCATCCCGCTACACGATCTCCCAGGCGACGCGTGACCAGATCAGCATAATCGGCAAATGCGAAGGCGGTATCGCGCTTCATCCAGCCGCCTTGCTGCTGTAACGGCGAGGGGAGATCCCAATGATACAGGGTGGCAAAGGGACGAATACCTTTGCGGAGAAGCGTATCTACCAGCCGATCATAGAAATCGAGGCCAGCAGTATTCACCTCACCGCGCCCCTGGGGCACAATGCGCGGCCATGCAAGCGAAAAGCGATAGGCATCCAGGCCCAGTTGAACCATCAGGTCTGTATCTTCTTCGACGCGATGATAATGATCGGCTGCCACCAGACCGGTCTCTCCCTGATGCGTCTTACCTGGAGTCGCGGAAAAGTCGTCCCAGATAGAGGTGCCTCGTCCATCTTCGGAGGCTGCTCCCTCCACTTGATACGCAGCTGTCGCGGCTCCCCATAGAAAGTCTGTGGGGAACCTTTTCGCCAGCTCTGTATCGGCGAGGCTTAGTTTCTGTCCCTTGTAAATTATGCTCATGTTTTTCCTTTTATTGCGCTGAAGATGCCACTGGTACGCGCAGGCTCCTCAGGATCTTCTTGCCCAGCGATCTCTCGACGCGCAGGCGAGGATTGGCAATCTCGTCGATACCAAAGTTGAGCAGCGCTAATCCCGAACCCAGCACGGCAATACACAGACCGGGCGCGAGATACCACCACCAGGCACCAAGTAGAAGGGCGTCATTATTTTGAGCCCAATAGAACATCGTTCCCCAGTCTACAACGTTTGGATCTCCCAATCCAAGAAATTCCAGTCCGGCGGCAGCCAGAATAACATAGATGGTTGTTCCGATGAAACCGGCGGCGACAATGGCGATTTCGTTGGGGAAAATTTCCACAAAAATGACACGCCAGGTCTTTTCACCACTGGACTTTGAGGCTTCGACAAAATCGCGATGCCGCATCGAAAGGGTCTGAGCACGCAAGACGCGAGCCTGATAGGCCCAGCTGGTTGCGGCAATTACCAGAGCGACGGTGAAAGGTCCTTTGATGGGAATGTAGGCGGCGAGTAATACGGCCAGTGGAAAGCCTGGCAGGACCAGGAAAACGTTGATCAGAAAGGTGAGTATATCATCGACGACCCCCCCTGTATATCCTGCCACCAGACCGATCGTCACCGAAAGTGCCGTCACGATCAAGCCGGTCAAGAAGCCCCATAGGAGAGAGACGCGTGTTCCTACCACGACCTGCACGAGCACATCCTGTCCGGTCTGGGTGGTGCCTAGCCAGTGTGTTGATGAGGGAGCTTTCAGCACGTCGATGGAAAAGGCGTTGGGATCGCTGTGGATAAATATGCTACCCAGGATCGCGATCAGTACAAACACGAGAATGATAATGGCGCCAGCGGCGGCCTTGGGATTGGTCGATACGAACCTCCAGCCGTCGCTCAAACGCGTCATTAAGGGAAAGGACATACCTGGATATTCGGTGATAGACTTTTCTGAGACGGCATCTGCTTGCTGTGAGATCAAAGCTGGTTCTGGCTGATCGTTGGAAGCGTCGGGAAACGCCTGGGAATCTTTCATGATGCTCTATCCTTCTCTAGCGAACCCTGGGATCAAGGAGCGTGTAGACCAGATCGGCAATAAAGTTTGCGCCGATCACGGCGATCGCGATAAACAGAAATATGCCTTGCAGCAGTGGATAGTCGGAGTTTTGGGCTGCTTGCAGGAGCGCGAAGCCAATGCCCGGATAAGAAAAGACGACTTCTGTTAGTAGTGAGCCGCCAACCACGAAGCCGAGCGAGAGCGCGAATGCTGTCACATTGGGCAGAATGGCATTGCGTGCGGCATAGGCGTACATCACGCGTCGTTCGCTTAAGCCCTTGGCCTCAGCCAGCAGGACATAATCCTCGGTCAGCGTCGTGAGCATCGTATTGCGCATTCCCAGCATCCAGCCGGCGATAGAGGCGAGCACAATCGTAATCGCCGGCAAGATACCATGCTGGATCGCACTCAGGATAAAATCGGAATTCCATCCCACCGTCACGCCAATATCGTATCCTCCATTGAGAGGGAACAGGTTGAGCAGATAGCCAAAAATGTAGAGAATGATCAGCGCCAGCCAGAAATAAGGGATGGACGAGAAGAAAGTCAGAATGGGTGGGAAGATACCATCGAGAAAGGAGCCGCGTCTCCAGGCGGTCACGATCCCCAGCAGCGTCCCCAGCGCAAAGCTGATGATGACGGAAGTTCCGACCAGCGTGAGCGTCCAGGGAATCTCCTCGCCGATCACGGTCGCCACAGGAGTAGGGAAGTAGGTGAACGAGGTGCCCAGGTTGCTATGTAACAGGTCTCCTAAATAATGAATATATTGGAGCCAGAGCGGATCATTGCTGATCCCGAATTGTAATTGTAAGGCATGAATCGCGTTCGGATTCATTCTGCCCTGGAAGCGTGCCAGCAGGATGCTGGCCGGATCTCCCGGAATCAGGCGTGGAATAAAGAAGTTGATCGTAATCGAGGCCCAGAGAGCCACGAGGTAAAAGCCGATACGGCGTAATAAATGCTTCACCTGTATGTTCCTTTACATTACGCATATATATTTTCCTGACGCTGCTTCTTACACAGAAACAGGTCAGGAGAATGGATGATATGCCGGGAATATACCGCGCACAGGAGGCGTCACTTTACGCGATCTGACCTCAAGAGAGTGCCGGTGAGCAGTTCTCTGAGGTCAGATCAGACAAAGATCAGGCAGCCGGTTTGAGATTTAAGATCACAATTTCGGCGTCAGGGAAGTCGAATGGGGCCGGTGACGCGTATGGATTGTCGGCGGTGGGCCAACCAACGAAATTGGACGTGCTATATTCATTCCAGGTTGCACCAAAGACGAGTGGAATGCTGGGCAATTGCTCGACCATCACCTTTTGCAGGCCGTAGAGCGCTTTTTGTTGGACGCTCTTATCTGCTGTGGTGGCGTAATCTTTCAAGTACTGATCGGTGGCGGGATCGTTCCAGCGCTCGAAATTGGAAGAAGCTACTTTGCCGATTGGGGCCGTGTTGTTACTGTTGAGCAATGAGTTGTAGAGGTAGAAGGGCGTTGAACCTGGATTGGTCCAGGAGATGGCCATGTCATAGCTACCTGTCTGCAAGGCGCTGAAGTAAGCGTTATAGGAAAGGGAGTTGACTCTGGCATCAATACCGATGGCTTTGAGGTTACTGGCCATGATCTGTGTGGCGGTTACCCAGTCGGTCCAGCCGGTGACGACATTGATGTTGAATGAGAGCTTTTTCCCGTTTTGATCAACGTAGATGCCATCAGATCCTTTGGTGAAGCCAGCGCCGGTCAGCAATTGCGTGGATTTTGCGGTATCCAGGGTGAAGGCGGCGTTGGCGTAGGTGGGATCTAAAAAGCTTTTATTGGCCGGGAGAACCAGGCCGGTCGGGTTCGCAACTGGCTCATAGTTGCTTTCAGCAACTTTATAGATCTGGTTACGATCGATGGCGCTGCTGATGGCCTGACGGAAGGCCAGCTGGTTAAATGGAGCTTTGCCGGTGTTCAAGTAGAGCATAACGACGTTGCGGCTGGGGAACCAGTAATGGTTATGGGCCGAGTCTTTCGAAACGAAGGTTTGCTCGATGTTGGGCGTAAAGAGTCCGGTCCAGTCCACATCTTTATGCGCCAGGAGCAATTCTGCGCTCGTGTTCGAGTTAAACGAGGGGTAGCGCAGTTCGTTGACTGCTGGTTTGCCTGGCTGCCAGTAGTTGGTGTTTTTGGTGAGGTCGATCAGTTGCGGGCTAAAGGATTTGAGTTTGTATGGTCCGGTGCCGATCGGGCTGGTATCAGCATATTTCGTTGGATCTCCCACGTTCGACCAGTGTTGTTTGGAGACGATCCATGTCTGTCCGGCCAGATACCACAAAATAGGCGAGAAGGCGGTTTTTAACGTGACGACAACGGTGCTGCTGTCTGGATTCGTGACGGTGTTGATGGTCTGCCAGAGGCTATTGGTGTCTGCCGCAGGATACTGTTTCAGCATTTGTAGCGTGAAAACAACATCATCGGCGCTAAAGGTAGTGCCATCGCTCCACTTAACGTCCTTACGCAGATTGAATGTAATCGTTTTCGCATCGGAAGAGATCTGATAGCTCTGTGCCAGCCAGGGCTTGGTGGTGCCATCCATGCGATTAAAGAAAAGTAACGTCTCATAGATCAAGCCCTGTGCACCGTTGTTGGGTGTGGAAGAATAAGGGCTGAAGCCGTTCGTGAAGTCGCCCTTTGGGCTGGGGACTATGGTCAGAACGGAATTGGTTGTGGACGTTTTGGTTGGACTGCTTTGACCGCACGCGGCTAATATGATGATCAGAAGTGTCAGAAACGAAAGGGCAACCGTCTTTGTATGCTTCTTCGCTTGGCGAGGCAAAGAAAAAGTGTCGGGAGACATAGGGATACCTCCTCATAAAAATAAATCATGCATTGATCTATTTATATGCTTCATTGCTTGTTTCACGTGGATACCCAAAAAATAACCGTTTTTGCTGGTGGTGTGGCCAACCCAACTGTTGGCTGGATGAGTACAAGATGCCGGATTCCCGTGTCATCAGGGCGCTCGGTTCTCCTTCCATAGGAGAGGCGATGGCGTTGATGAGAGATGACTGCTTTAGTCGGGACGCATCAGAAGATGGATAGGATGATGCTGTTGTTCTTCGTTGCCGCTGCTACTCCTTTCTCTCTGTTGATGCCTTCCTTAACATCCCCATATCGATAGTTTTCGAAAAATCATCGGCGAACTATAGTTTAAATATACTTATTTATAGATGGGTTGTCAAGTTGTTTTTGGCTGTCGTTGAAAAGGAGCCTAAAAGGAGCTTTATCTTTTTATCTGGTCGAATTGCAGCGAGGAGAATTCGTTCCTGGTAGCCGCTCGCTACTTGACAAGCAATAAAATAATCACTATATTTATACTATTGCTCCGATATTGATTTCGTAAAATATCGAAAAGAGGCACCGATGCCTCGCTTTATTTTCTCTGATGTAGCACTTGGAAAGGAACACGTCCTCACATATTTATGTAAAAGGCTAACAAGGAGATGTCATGGATGCACATCCTGTCGGTACTATGAGGCACCGAAAAAAAGTTCAACGGTTGATCGCAGTACTCATGCTATTTTGTACCATGGTTGGAATCTTAGCGTATCCTATCCTCACTCCCACGTATGCAGCTGGAACGCGCGTAGTTCTCAATCCGGCTGCCAGCAGTTGCGGCACGACAAATGTTGCCCTCAATCGACCTGTCACTGCCTCGTCGACTGAGAATGTTGCTACCCCTGCTTCCTATGCTGTCGATGGCAATACGACGACACGCTGGTCCAGTGCCGCCAGCGATCCACAATGGCTCCAGATCGATCTTGGAAGTACCCAGACTATCTGCCAGGTTGTCATTCAATGGGAGACTGCCTACGCGACGGCCTATCAGCTCCAACTCTCCCCGGACGCGACAAACTGGACCACTATCTATTCCACGACCACAGGTGCAGGTCACACGGAAACACTGACTATCTCCGGTAGTGGTCGCTATCTCCGCCTGACCGGCACAAAGCGTGCGACTCAATATGGCTATTCGCTCTACGAATTGCAGGCATTTGCTGGCACGAGTACCGGGACAACACCGGTAGTTACTCCCACTGCCACATCGACGCCCACAACCAACTGGACGCCGGTCTGGAGCGATAATTTTGCGGGTGCGTCAGGCACCGCTCCCTCGGCGAGCAACTGGATCGAGGATACCGGAACCAGTTCCGCTGGTGGTCCCGCCAACTGGGGCACCGGTGAGGTCGAGACGATGAGCAACTCGACCGCGAACGTTTCTGTGGATGGGAATAACCATCTGAACATTACCGCGCTCAACACCAACGGAACGTGGACCTCCGGGCGGATCGAATCGCAGCGCAGTGACTTTGCGGCACCCGCTGGTGGCATGATGGAGATCACTGCCTCCCTCAAGCAGCCAAATCCAACCAACGGCCTGGGTTACTGGCCTGCCTTCTGGACATTAGGAAGCGGCAATCGCACCAGCGGTCAGGCGTGGCCGGGCGTTGGCGAGCTGGATATTATGGAGGATGTGAATGCCCGTAACGAAGCGGCTGCCACGCTCCATTGTGGGACAGATCCAGCTGGTCCATGTAACGAACCGAACGGCCTGGGGAGCGGATTAGCTACCTGCTCAGGTTGCCAGACCGGATACCACACCTATGCGGTGGTTGTCGACCGGACCAAGTCGAACGAAGAGGTGCGCTGGTATCTGGATAATCAGCAGATCTGGATTGTCCATGAGAGCCAAGTTGGCGTCAGCACGTGGCAGGCGGCGATTGATCATGGCTTCTTCATCATCTTTGACCTGGCAATCGGTGGAGCATTCCCTAACGGCGTCTGTGGCTGTACCTCGCCGACCAGTGCGACCTCTTCTGGCGGTACCTTGAGCATTGGCTCAGTCGGTGTCTACCAGACGACCGGTACTCCTCCCACCCCGCTGACAACCCCTCCGACTCCAACGACGTCGAGCGTTGTCTCGGTCACGGGGACTCAGGGCAACTGGCAGCTGACCGTAAATGGATCACCTTATCAGATCAAAGGTGTTACTTTTGGACCTCCAGTGGCAGCCTCCGAAGCGTATATGACCGATCTTCAATCGATGGGAGTCAATACCGTACGCACCTGGGGCACCGATGATACGACCCTCCCGCTACTCAATTCGGCGGCGGCGCACGGCATCAAGGTCATCAATGGCTTCTGGTTGGGGCAGGGGAATGATTATCTCAATGATGCCAACTATAAGTCGACGACTCTCACGACTATCAAGAACTGGGTCACGACGTATAAGAACAATCCGGGCGTCCTGATGTGGGATGTCGGGAATGAGGTGCTCCTCAGCTTGCAGAACACGTATTCAGGAACGCAATTGGAGCAAGAGCGCAATGCGTACGCGCAGTATATTGATCAGGTTGCGCAGGCGATCCACACGATCGATCCCTATCATCCGGTGACCTCGACGGATGCCTGGACCGGCGCCTGGCCTTACTATAAAGCAAATTCCCCCCATCTCGATCTGTATGCGGTCAACGCCTATGGTTCATCTTGTGCCCTCAAACAGGACTGGATCAATGGCGGATACACGAAGCCCTACATTGTCACCGAATCGGGTCCCGCTGGTGAGTGGGAGGTGCCCAATGATGCCAATGGCGTGCCAACTGAGCCGACCGATGTGCAGAAGAGTCAGGGCTATGTAACGGCCTGGAATTGTATCACGGGTCATACCGGCGTCGCTCTGGGAGCAACGCTCTTCAACTATGGCATCGAGAACGATTTCGGCGGCGTATGGTTCAATCTGATTACCGGACATTGGAATAGGCTTGCCTACTATGCGGTGAAGCAGCTCTTTACCGGACAGACATCCGCTAACACGCCACCAGTCATCTCAAGCATTGCGCTCAGCGCGAACAGCGTTGCAGCGAAGAGTCAATTCACGGTCAACATCAACGTGAGCGATCCGAATAACGATCCGCTGCGCTACCATGTGATGTTTACAAGCAAGTATGTCGATACGGGAACGGGATTGCAGAATGCAACCTTTACTCAGACCGGAACTACCTCGTTTGCGGTGACGGCTCCCTCGACGTTGGGTACGTGGAAGGTCTACGTGTACGCTTACGATGGTCAGGGCAACGTCGGCATCGAAACGAAATCCTTTAAGGTGGTCCCACCGCCGGTGACTGGCACGAATGTAGCCAGCGGAAAAACGACGACTGCATCATCGTTTCAGGCCACCGGGACGGGCGCACCGTATCCGGCATCGAACACGACCGACGGAAACTTTGCGACACGCTGGGCCAGCGACTGGAGTGATCCGCAGTGGGTGCAGGTTGATCTGGGTCAGGTGACCACGATCAGTCATATCCAGCTGGCCTGGGAATCTGCCTACGCGAAGGCGTATCAGATTCAGGTCTCCAATGACGGCAGCACCTGGACCACGATCTATTCAACCAGTAACGGCGGTGGCGGCTTTGAGGATTTTGATGTGACAGGCTCGGGTCGATACGTGCGTCTGTATGGGACCCAGCGCGCTACTACCTATGGATATTCCCTCTGGGAGTTTGGAATTTATACACGCTAACACCGTGGCTAGAGAGCGTCCAGCAGATTACGCCAGAGCAATCTGCTGGACTCCCTCGGCGCCAGCGGGATATCAGTGCTATTTTGTCTTATTTGTTTTGAGTGCAGAGATGTTACTTCAAGAGATTGAGAAGGAGATGCTATGGATGCAGTTTCTTCGGGCGCTAAGATGCGTTGGAAAAGAATACAACGTCTTTTGATTGGCTTTGTGATGCTTTGTACATTGGTCGGATCGCTACTGGTGTATCCCTTATTTTCTCATCCTCCAGTAGCCAACGCGGCCGCATCATTGTTATCGCAGGGGAAGACCGCGACAGCCTCTTCAGTTGAAGCGGCTGGTACACCGGCCTCCTCTGCCGTCGATGGAGATCTGGGCACGCGTTGGTCAAGCGCCTTTAGCGATCCACAATGGCTACAAGTTGATCTTGGGGCCAGCGACTCTATCACCCAGGTTATCTTGCACTGGGAATCTGCTTACGCGACAGCGTATCAGATCCAGGTTTCAAATGATGCTACCAATTGGAGCAATATCTACTCCACAACCACCGGAGCCGGCGGTACCGAGACCTTGAATGTGACCGGTACCGGTCGCTATGTCCGTTTCTACGGTACGGCACGTGCGACGGCCTATGGATATTCGTTGTGGGAGTTCCAGGTCTATGGCAGCACCTCGACTGGAACGGCCTGTGGGACGACCAATAGCGCCCTTAATAAGACCGCGACAGCTTCATCGGTCGAGGCTGGCAACGTCTTCGTCCCGGCCAGTGCGGTCGATGGCAATTCGGGGACGCGCTGGTCGAGTGCCGCCAGTGATCCACAATGGCTGCAAGTTGATCTGGGCTCGCAGCAATCGATCTGCGAAGTCGCGCTGCAATGGGAGGCTGCCTACGCGAAGGCGTATCAGATCCAGGTCTCGAATGATGCCACCAATTGGACGACGATCTATTCCACGACCACTGGTCCCGGTGGTACCGAGCTCATTTATGCTTCAGGCAGCGGCCGCTATATTCGTTTCTACGGGACTACCCGTGCGACGGCGTATGGATATTCGCTGTGGGAATTTGAGGTCTTTACGAGTAGTGGCGGTACTTCTACACCGACGCCAACCCCAACCAAAGCACCGACACCGACACCAACGGCTACATCAACGCCAGTCTCGGGGAGCGTCTTATTATCCTATAACAAGCCAGCCGTGGCCTCATCGTCCCAGGACGACGCCAATTGTTCTGGATGTACGCCGGCCAAAGCGTTCGATCAGGACCCCGCGACGCGCTGGGCAACCAGCGATACAACTGGTTGGGTAGATCCAGGCTGGATCTATGTCGATCTGGGGGCGACGGCGAACATCTCGCAGGTCGTGTTGCAATGGCAGTACGCCTATGCGACAGCCTATCAGATTCAGGTGTCGGGCGACGCCACCAATTGGACGACGATCTACTCGACAACTACAGGCAAAGGATTCCTGGAGACTTTGAACGTGTCTGGTAGCGGTCGCTACGTTCGCATGTATGGCACCGCACGCTCAACCGCCTATGGATACTCACTATGGGAATTCAAGGTCTATGGCACAGGAGGAAATCCGACCACACCGCCAGCGGCACCACCCAATCCGCGCAATCCCGAGCAGCTCGTCTGGAGCGACGAGTTTAATGGAGCGGCTGGTACTACTCCCGATGCGTCCAAGTGGACGGCCGAGACTGGTCCTGGTCCCAACAATGAGTTGGAATATTATACGAACAACAAAAATGCTCAGATGGATGGCAATGGTGATCTGGTGATGACCGCCCGTAAAGAGGTGACTGCAGGATCAAGTTGTCCCACTGATCCACTCACGGGCAGCACTACCTGTCAATATACCTCGGCACGCATCAACACGCACGGGCACTACAGCTTTACCTATGGACACGTTGAAGCACGCATCAAAGTCTCGGGCACGCAAGGACTCTGGCCTGCCTTCTGGCTACTTGGCAGCAACTACTTTGATAGCAATACGCCGTGGCCCAACTGCGGCGAGATCGATATCATGGAACACATCGGCAAGGAGCCGAGTACGGTGCACTCGACCATTCACGCACCGGCCTACAATGGAGCTGGCGGCATCGGCGGTCCCGACACGCTGGCCAACTCTGCTGATTTTGCCAGCGCTTTCCACGTCTTCGCCCTCGATTGGGATAGCACGCACATGACCTTCTCCGTTGACGGTGGCGCGTTCCTGACCCTTGAGAAGAGCACGATCGAAAGCACGAATGGCCCATGGGTCTATGATCATCCATTCTTTATCATTCTCAACAATGCGGTCGGCGGCGACTGGCCTGGGAATCCCGATAGCACAACCGTATTCCCGCAGCAGATGATCGTGGATTATGTCCGTGTGTACCAATAAAAAGTAGCGTCCAATACGCTCAAGTGAAGGAGCCGCTCCCATTCGCCCTAGGGGCTAATGCTCACCGACGTAGTGGCGCGGCTCCGCCGTGCTGTCAGTAGCTCGTATGAAGCTGCTCGGGTGCGGCTCTCAAGGAAAGAGGTCTCAATGGAACGCTATGGGGAGCGTGGTCGTACGAGTCACAGACAGCACGGCGGAGCCGCGCCGCTACGTCGGCTGGCTTGATCTCTTGAGCGTATTGGATGCAATTCGACATTGTTACGGTGGGTGAATGATTCACCTGTATGGATTCCTCTCCGCTGAGGAATATTGCAACACAAGGAGGTAATATGCACCAGATGCGCATGCGTCGGAGGATACTATGTATCTTTGTCCTCTCGCTTAGCCTGTTCCTTGTTGGTGTGCAGCTAGTTCCCTCTGTTTTAGCGCACGAGTCTCTTGTAACGCGCAGCTGGATGAGTACGGCGCTGACTCCCGATCAACGCGCCGATCAATTGTTGGCCCAGATGACTCTGGATGAGAAGATTGCTCTCATGCATGGTGCCAACGGTTCGTATGTGGGTAACGTGCCAGCGAATACGCGTCTGGGCATCCCGGCGCTCAACTTGCAGGATGGTCCTGCCGGTGTCGGGGATGGGATGACTCAGGTGACGGCTTTTCCTGCTCCTATCGCCGGAGCTGCCAGCTGGGATACTGCTCTGATGCAGCAGTATGGACAGGCTTTAGGTAGCGAGCAGATGGGTAAAGGGACGAATGTCGTTTTGGGACCGACCGTCAATATTTTGCGCAATCCGAACTGGGGACGCAGCTTCGAGAGCTTTGGTGAAGATCCCTATCTCAATGGACAGATCGCAGTAGCTGACATCAATGGTATTCAGAGTCAGTATGCCATTGCCACGGTCAAGCACTATGCAGCCAACAATCAGGAATACGATCGCGGGACGGTGAACGCGAATATCGATGAGCGTACGCTGCATGAGATCTATCTGCCAGCTTTTGAGGCAGCTGTCAAGCAGGGACAGGCTGGCTCTGTAATGTGTTCTTACAATCTCGTCAACGCCATCTACGCCTGTGAACAGGCGGAATTGCTCAATCAGGTTCTCAAGCAAGGCTGGGGCTTTCCCGGTTTTGTAATGTCTGACTGGGGGGCAACGCACAGCACTGTCGCTTCTGCGAATGCTGGACTCGATATGGAGATGCCAGGTGCTTCCTATTATGGGACAGCACTCACCAATGCAGTCCAGAACGGTCAGGTCAGCATGGATACCTTGAACGATCATGTGCATCGTATTCTGCGCACGATGTTTGCCGTTGGCCTGTTTGATCATCCAACCACGGGAGCTCCCGGAAATAATGTGGCCTCTACCGCTGACGCACAGCTGGCTTTGCAGGAGGATGAGCAGGGAAGTGTGCTTCTGAAGAACAATCAGAACGCCCTGCCCTGGAATACATCGCAGGTGCATTCGATTGCCGTGATTGGGGCGGATGCCTCGGTTGCGCCTCAAGTTGTCGGAGGTGGAAGCGCGGGAGTGAATACGCCTCACGTCGTTACGCCGTTGCAGGGAATCACGCAGCGAGCGGGCAGTACCACAACTGTTCAGTATGCGCAGGGACTCGATGCCGCTGGCGATCTGCCGGTGCTGACAACGCAATATCTTACGCCTCCCAGCGGGAGCGGGAATGGATTGCAGGCACAATTTTTCAACAATATGACACTTTCCGGCAATCCTGTTTTGACCCGGACCGATCCCAATCTGGACTTTAATTGGAATGGAGGTTCACCCGGCACCGGTGTCAACTCGACGCAGTGGTCGGCGCGCTGGACCGGAACACTCACTGCTCCTGCTACCGGTACCTATACCTTTACGATTACCAGCGATGATGGAAGTCGCCTGTACATCAACAATCAGCTGGTTATCAACAACTGGTATGATCAGCAATCGACCGCCGCAGGGTACTCGATGCAGTTGACGGCTGGACAAACCTATAACATCAAAGCTGAGTATTATCAGAATGGAGGGGGTAGTAATGCCACTCTGGGATGGAATATTCCCGGACAAAGCACGATGTTTAATCAGGCCACGCAGGCGGCTCAAGCTGCGAATGTCGCCGTTGTTTTCGTCAATGATCGCGAGGCGGAAGCTACCGATCGGGCCAGCCTGGAACTGCCAGGCGCGCAGGATCAGCTTATTCAGGCCGTGGCTCAGGCAAATGCACACACGATTGTTGTGCTGAATACAGGAGCGCCAGTCCTCATGCCGTGGGTAAATCAGGTGCAGGGTATCCTGGAATCCTGGTATCCGGGCCAGGAAGATGGCACAGCGGCGGCGGCACTTCTCTTCGGAGACGTCAATCCGTCGGGAAAGTTGCCGATGACTTTTCCTGCCAGCGCCAGCGATGTGCCTGCGAATACACCCGCTCAATATCCGGGTATCAACGATCAGGAGCAGTACTCGGAAGGCGTCTTTGTTGGCTATCGCTACTACGACAAGAACGCTATCACGCCGCTTTTCCCCTTTGGCCAGGGGCTGTCCTACACTACGTTTTCGTATAGTAATTTGTCTGTCACGCCGAGCTCTGCGTCTTCGACCGGTACTGTGTCGGTAGGCTTTGATGTGACTAATACCGGGACGCGTGCGGGAGCCGAGGTGGCTCAACTTTATCTGGGTATTCCGGCGACGAATGTTGCGGAGCCGCCGAAGCAGCTCAAAGGCTTCCAGAAAGTGATGTTGCAACCCAACCAGACGCAACATATCACCTTTACCATCAATCCGCAGGCGATGTCCTTCTGGGACACGAGCGCCAATAACTGGACGGTTCCGAATGGTACCTTTCAGGTCATGGTTGGCAGCTCGTCGCGTGACATTCGCTTGCAAGGAACTTTCAGTGTCAGTGGATCGGTCTCCAATCCGATACCGACTCCTACTCCGACGCCTTTGCCGACGCCGATCCCAACACCGGTTGGAGGCGGGATACGTATCGATGCGGGCGGCGATGCGGCTCTGAATTTTGTGGCTGATACGGATTTCACCGGAGGCTCGACCGCGAACTCCACGAGTACGATCGATAGCAGTGCTGTGACGAGTCCCGCTCCGCAGAGTGTTTATCAGACGAACCGCTATGGAAACTTTACCTATACGATCCCGAACCTGACGCCTGGTAGCAGCTATACGGTACGGCTGCATTTCGCGGAGACGTACTGGACGCAGGCCGGGAGTCGGACCTTCAATGTCAGTATCAATGGAGCGTCGGTGCTGAGCGCGTTTGACATCCTTGCATCTGCGGGAGCGGCGAATAAAGCGATCGTCAAACAATTCAGCGCGACCGCTGATAGCTCAGGCAAGATCACGATCCAGTTTACGACCGTCAAAGATAATGCCGAGGTGAGTGGGATCGAGGTGCTTGGTACCAGCTCAACACCCCCAACGCCGACGCCCACCTCTACGCCGACACCTGGAGGGAGTGGACTAAAGATCAATTCAGGTGGTAGCGCGGCAACACCTTTTGTGGTTGACGCGGATTTCACTGGAGGATCGACTACAACCTCAAATAATACGATTGATAGCAGTGGCGTCACGAGTCCCGCGCCACAGAGTGTCTATCAGTCGAACCGCTATGGAAGCTTCACCTACACGATCCCTAATCTAACCCCTAATGCTTCCTATACGGTGCGGCTACATTTTGCCGAGACGTATTGGACGCAGGCTGGTAGTCGGACCTTCAATGTCAGTATCAACGGGCAGGCTGTACTGAGCGCCTTTGATATTATTGGGGCCGCTGGGGCGGCCAATAAAGCGATTGTCAGGCAATTTACTACAACCGCTGATAGTTCAGGCAAGATCACGATCCAGTTTGTGACGGTGAAAGATAATGCTCAGGTGAATGGAATCGAGATTTTAGCATAGAAATGGAATGTGAAAGGAAAACAAAATGCAGCAAAAGCTGAGTCGGTTTTCAAAACGCAGCCGAGTGCTTGTTGTGCTCGCAATTGTGATGGCAACGCTTGTCGTGAGCGTCATCGCGGCCCCCATCCAGCGCTCGCAGGCGCAAGCGATTGTCCCGGTTGGATCTGGGAGTTACACCACGGCCGCCCCGGCGGGCGTCACGACTCCTCCGTCGACAATTTATCGTACCGCCAACGTCACCGGCCCGATGCCTACCAGCGATTGGTGGACATCGGTGGCGTGGGCACAACCCGCATTTCCTATTTATCCCTTGCCCCTGGCCTTGCAGACAAGCACTGCGGGCATCGGTGTAAACTATCCAGACCTGCAAGCCGAGACGACTGCAGTCCACGCGGGATACGCGAACGACCTGACGCTCGGTGCTTCGACGGGGACCTTTGCCTCGCCCAATCCGCTGGTGGATGGCTATTCTGATTGGACCGTGTCGATGCTCTGGAATAATGGCGCGGGGAGCACGATGCGGGTGACCGCCGGACAGGGTATCCCTTATCTCTATGCCACCTATGCCAATGAGAATCCACAGCTGACCTTTCCCAGCGTCCCGACCGTCTGGTCTGGGAGCGCCACGACAAGCGTCCTGGGCATCACTATCAATGGACATAATTATGCGCTCTTTGGCGCAAGCGGTTCGACCTGGTCGGGTATTGGCACTACAAAGTTCACGAATAATGCCGCTGGCAAGCAGTATTTCTCGCTGGCTGCGTTACCTGATAATACTGCGGCCACCCTTCAGGCTTTCCAAAAGTATGCCTATTCTTTTGTGACCGGTACTCAAGTTAGCTGGTCATACAATCAGAATAGCAGCCAGGTGGGGACAACCTACACCTTCACGACGCAGGCTAAAGAAGGGACACAGACCGGAACTATTATGGCGCTCTTCCCGAATCAGTGGAAGGTCGCCAATAGCTTTACGCCGCTATCGTACACGTATCACAGCATCCGTGGGACGATGAAAACCATGGCTGGCTCATCCTTCACGACGACGCTAACGTATCATGGTATCCTGCCGAGCTTCCCGGATGTCGGTCAATACAATCAGAGTACGATGATCGATGATGTTGAGCAAGCGACCGCATCCAGTGTCAGCAATACAGTTGGTGATACCTATTGGGGCGGAAAAGCTTTGCTGCAAGCGGCGAATCTGCTCCCCCTGGCGCAGCAGACAGGATTGACATCGGCTTCGAATAAGCTGTTAACCTGGCTGGAAGCCCAGCTGGACGATCACTTTTCCGCGACCGATGCGTCTGGCAACGCGAAAACCACTAATCTCTTTTACTACGATACCGATTGGGGCACTTTGATTGGCTATCCTGCCTCGTATGGATCTGATAGCGATCTTAATGATCATCACTTCCACTACGGCTACTGGATCACTGCGGCGGCCGAAGTTGCTCGCGTCGATCCGGCCTGGGCGACCAAATATGGTGGCATGGTTAAACTGCTGATCAATGATATCGCCGATCCCAGTCGTACCGACACGCAGTTCCCGTTCCTGCGCAACTTCTCACCCTATGAGGGACATTCCTGGGCTTCGGGAAGTGAGCTGGCCTCCTGGGGAAACAACCAGGAATCCTCCTCGGAAGCGATCAACGCCTGGGCGGGCCTGATTGAATGGGGAACCGCGACCGGAAATACGCAGATCCGCGATCTCGGTATCTATCTCTACACGACAGAGACCCAGGCGGTCGAGCAGTACTGGTTTAATGTTGATCATGATAACTTCCCCGCTGGCTACGGCTACGACTATACCGCGCAGGTGTGGGGTGGTCAGATCTGGGATGGTACCTACTTCTCCGCAGATCCACAGGATATTCGCGGCATCAACATTCTGCCAATCACATCGGCATCGATGTATCTGGCCGATAATACCAGTTATGAACGAGAATTTCTGAATGCCATGGCGGCCGAGAATGGTTCGTCGACCTGGAATACCTGGCAAGATACTTTCTGGGAGTATCAGGCTTTTATCGATGCTCCTGGAGCGATCCAGCTCTTCAATGCGCAGCCCAACTATACGCCAGGTGCTTCCGAGTCAAAGGCCTATACCTATTCGATGCTCTACGATATGCAGACGCTTGGCGTGGTGGATGCGGCTGTGACCGCCAATACTCCACTCTATGCGGTCTTTAATCATAGCGGCACGATCAATCACGTTGCCTCTAATGTAGGCACAGCCGCCATTACCGTCACCTTCTCCGATGGGACATCGTTCTCGGTGCCCGCAGGCAAGACGTCAGTGAACGGTACCGTCGTGAATGCACGCACATTGCCGCCCGCAACTGGACTCGATATCAATGCCGGTGGTGGCGAGGATTATCCATTCGTGGCCGATATGGATTTCACTGGCGGAGCGACGGCAAACTCGACCGTCGCGATTAATACGAGTGCTGCGAGCAATCCAGCCCCTCAATATGTGTATCAATCGAACCGCTATGGCAACTTCAGCTATGCCTTTGCCAATCTGACACCGAACACCGCCTATCAGATCCGTCTGCACTTTGCCGAAACATACTGGACGCAGGCGGGACAGAGAGTCTTTAACGTTACGGCCAATGGGACGTCGGTGCTGAGCAACTTTGACATTGTTGCGGCGGCCGGTGGAGCGAATAAAGCGGTCTCGAAACAAGTTACTGCCACTTCCAATGCCAGCGGCGCGATCACGTTGCAATTTATCAGCGTGACCGACAATGCGGAAGTGAGCGGTATCGAGGTCATTGGGGCCAGCGTCGGCACAGGTACGCCAACGCCCACACCGACAACCGTTGCTAATCCGACGCCGACACCTGTCGTCACGCCAACACCTCCACCCACAGGTAATGGAGTGCAGATCAATTCAGGTGGAAGCGCGGCGGCTCCCTATGTGGCCGACACGGACTTTACGGGCGGGACGGCTGTGACCTCCACGAATACGGTTGATACCAGTGCTGTGACGAATCCCGCGCCACAGAGTGTCTATCAAACGAACCGCTATGGCAACTTCAGCTACACGATTCCCAATCTGACGGCGAACGCCTCCTATACAGTACGACTGCATTTTGCCGAGACCTATTGGACGCAGGCCGGTAGTCGAACCTTCAATGTCAGTATCAATGGGACGTCGGTGCTGAGCGCCTTCGACATCTTCAGCGCCGCCGGGGCGGCGAACAAGGCGGTCGTCAAACAATTCACTGTAACTGCCGATAGCACAGGTAAGATTACGATCCAGTTTACTACTGTGGTAGATAATGCCCAGGTCAATGGCATTGAAGTACTCAAGTAGCTGTTAGCAAAGTGACCATCCAGGAGGTATCTCGCACAAGCTGTGGCTTACCTTCTGGATGTTACAACTTGCCAGTCGGGATCATGATTGTTTTCGGTGGACAAGTCCTTGCTGCCAGGCAAAGACGGCGGCCTGGGTACGATCCAGCATATGTAACTTGCTCAGGATATTGCTAACGTGGCCCTTGACAGTCTTTTCGCTGATTACAAGTTGCTCGGCAATCAACGCATTGGAGCGGCCGTCAGCAATCAGGCGCAGAACCTCTATTTCACGCTCACTTAGATCAAGAAATGGATTAAACACAGCTCTATTGGGATGACGGATCTCCTTGACGACACGGGCCGCAACGCGAGGATGTAAAACGGACTCACCAAGAGCGGCTTTCCGTACGGTCTCCGCCAGCTCAGTCGGACTTGCATCTTTGAGGACATAGGAGAGCGCGCCTGCACGCAGGGCCGGGAAGATATATTCATCTTCATGGTAAGAGGTTAACACAATAACCTGGGTATGCAGGCTCTCGTTTTTGATGCGTCGCGTCGCCTCCACTCCGTCCATGCCAGGCATCACCAGATCAATAAGCAGCACATCAGGAACATGCTCGGCAACCAGGCGTACAGCCTCTTCACCCGATCCTGCCTCGGCAACCACGACAAAATCTGGCTGTATTTCCAGGAAGGCTCGCACTCCCTGTCTGACAATCGCGTGGTCATCCACAATCATAATGCTTATGGGTTCGGTCATCGTTCACTGCTCTTTCTCAGTCCTCACAATAGCTATAATGTGCAATAATTTTTGTACCTTTATTTCTGGCGCTAACGATTTCTAACGTCCCACCAAGTTCTACGAGGCGTTCTTGCATAGAAAGCAGGCCAATGCCACGACCATGTGAACGTAGGTGATCAAAGCCATATCCATCATCGGCAATGGCCAGCCGAATCTCATCGTGCTCACTGTCCAGATCGAGATGGACAGCACTGGCGTGGCTATGGCGGACCACATTAGAGAGCGCTTCTTGCGTGATACGGAACAGCGCTTCTTCGGCCACGAAAGGCATCTGCGCCTCTCCTCTCTGTTCAAAAGTCACGGGTATCCCCGTTTGATGCTGCCAATCGTTGACCAGATCTCGCAAGGCACCGAGCAATCCTTTGCCCTCCAACGCAACCGGGCGCAGCTCGTGAATGAGCGATGTGAGTTCCTGCTGCGACTGACGAATCAGGCGTTCAGCTTCGTTCAGCCGCTCGCGTGCCGCCGTTGCATCATGAGTAAGCAGCTCTTTCGCTGTACTGATCTGCATGGAAACGGCGAAAACCTCCTGTTTTACGCTATCGTGCAAGTCGCGTGCCAGACGATTGCGTTCCTCTAAGGTCGCGAGCTTCTGACGCGTTTGCAGCAGCTCTTGCAGGTGCTCGGCCATGCGATTAAGTTGGCGGCCGAGTTGGCCCAATTCGTCGCCGGAAGTATCGCGTACCACTGGTGTGAAGTTCCCCTGGCTCCATTGATCGACCGCCAGTGATAAGTGGGAAAAGCGGCGTGTAAAGCCACGAGCCGTCATGAAGCCGAAGAGCGTTCCAATGATGCTGGCGCACAGAAGATATACGATAAAACTGACAAGGGTCACGCCCAAAAAGATCAGCAAGACCGCATTCTGGGGTGGCTGCAAATGATCTGCCTTCATTAGAATCGCACCATGCACACGATTATCGCGGCCGACAATAGGAGCGATCAAGTAAAACACACCTTGATCGTTCATGATAGTGGCAGATGGTTCTTGTCTGCTCGTGATGATGTTTTTGAGGCTCTTTGCCGTTTGCTCTGGTAGTTGTGTTTGCAGCTTCGTGCCAGGACGTGGGGCTGGTGCTCCATGCTCGTGTGATGCAATGACCGTTTCATTGCTATCTACGACAACGAGAAACCCCTCATCAGTGACCTCAATGGTATTCGAGTCATTTTGTACGATGATGCCTTTCGTGGTAGATGGAGTCTGATCTTGCAAGATTTTGTTTGCCATATTACCATCTATGGATGTAGTGGTTACATAAGGGCGTAACGCGTTGGCTTTCTGTTCCACATCATTCAGTAGCCAGTGTGGTAGGCTCAGCAGGATGAATATATAGCCAATGCCCAGAACCATTACTTCCATAAAGAGAAGAACGCAGACAGTGGTTAGCGTATAAGAAAAGGTCAGTTTCCACCGGAGCCGTTGAAAGCGGCGAAACCAGCCAACAAAGCGGTCCATAATAGCCTCCCAGCTGTGCGGTAAAGATGCCTGCCAACGTGGTGGTTCCGCACCTTGCCCGCGTTACCATTTTTTCAAGATGAGAGGACATCGGCCCCTATCGCCAGTATAGGCTTTTTCTGGCCGTCTGTAAATCGCACTTATAGAGAAGGACCGATGATCCTGCGACATCAATGTGTGATCGCCGCTTGTCTAATTGAGGGTCAGGTAGGTGAGAATGATGCCACATGTATCAAGGACGCCATGCGCAATGATACCAGTCCACAGATTACGGCGTGCGCTGAGATACACCACCCCAAAGAACAGACCAGAGATGCCCGTCTCAATCATTCCCTTTGGTCCTTGATACGCATGACCAAATGCGAAGATGACCGCAGTAATGAGCAAACTGAGTACCCAACCCAGCCGTGATTTGCCAATTATATCGGTGAGACGCGTCATCAAGTATCCACGATTACTTATCTCCTCGCCGAAAGCGGCAACCGTCCAGGTAACAGTGAGCCAACCAAGCAAGGCTGGTATGTTGTGACCCTTGAGGTTGGAGAGCACGCTAAGATTCTCCGGTGGAAGTGTACCGAGCAGCGGTTTGAGCAGATCAAGTATCAAGGACGAGAACGGCTCAAGCAACATGGCAACCCCGACTAATATCCCTAGCAGGATGACAAGCCACCAGCGTGCCGGGCGTTTCAAGCCGATCGTACGCAAGTCCTGACCACGTAACCACAAGGAAAGCAAAATGAGCGGAACTTCGACAAGTGTGACGATAGGCAGAATAAGCACATTGCCCAGATTGATTGACGGCGTTGAAGAGTTGAAGGCGATGTGGATGATCATCCCTACTACAAATGCAATGAAGACGATTTCCCCGGCAATGGCCCATTTAGAATTTTGGAGTGCTGCCCCAATGGCACCACGGGGAACCGGTGCTGGCTCTGCCTCAATGATAGATGAGTTTGTCGTGTAATCTATGTGTTCCATAAAAAAAATAGCCCTTCGTTTTTTGTTTGTTATATTGCTGCATCAACAATGTATTCATAGGATAATCGAGGAGCGCATATGTGTAGTGGGACCAGAGGCGTGTTTTGTATAGGACCAGAGACGTGTTCATATAAATATGAGGTTTTTTCTATAGCAAGAGGAGCCAGAGCAAAGAGACCCACCAAGCTTCTGTAACAGGGAAGCTTACCGGGCAAAAAACACGACCCTCGTCTGATCTGATAGAATTTAGTAGGAACGTTGTTATAAAAAGGGGTTTACATTTATGGCGATGAAATATGGTATTTCGCTTCCTCAAGGCTGGGTGATGGATCTGGCTCATATCAAAGATCCAGTGGAAGCGTATGAGACGATGACAAGTGTGGCGCAAACTGCGGACGAGGCAGGTTTTACGTCGGCATGGCTCGTGGATCATTTTCATACTATCCCGCAGCCATCGCAGGAAGTTACGTTTGAGTGCTGGACCACGACGGCGGCTCTGGCACGTGATACGAAGAACATTCGTATCGGGCAGATGGTCTCATGTAATGGCTATCGCAATTCCGCGCTGCTGGCGAAGATGGCTTCGACCGTTGATGTGCTCTCGCATGGGCGGCTCAACTTTGGCATCGGAGCCGGCTGGTATGAGCACGAATATCGCGCTTATGGCTATGAGTATCCCGATGCTCCAGAGCGGCTCCGGCAGCTGCGCGAGGCCGTCCAGGTGATCCGGGCAATGTGGACGCAGGAGGAGGCGCAATTTGAGGGGAAATATTATCAGGTACGTGGTGCCATTAATCAGCCCAAAGGCGTGCAGAAGCCGCATATTCCACTCCTGATCGGTGGAGGCGGCGAGAAGGTTACGCTCAAGCTGGTGGCGCAATACGGCGATGCCTGTAACGTAACTGGCGATCTTGCCACGCTGCGGCATAAGTTTGACGTGATCAAGCAGCACTGCGAAGCGATCGGGCGTGATTACAATAGCATTCGTCGTACGACTCTGACAACCTGCTCGATTGGCGATACCGATGAGCAGGCTCTGGCGAAAATTCCTGCTGTGATGAGAGCCAGATTCGCTGGCGATGAGGCGCTGATCGGTACTCCCGACACGCTGCGCAAGCGTCTTGCGGCTTTTGAGGAGGCCGGCGTGCAGGAACTGCTGCTGCGCTTTGCCGATCCAACCGATCTGGCTGCGATACGTCGCTTTGCGCAAGAGTTTATCTCATAAGAGTTGCACGATTTTGATTTGATTTTTTTGTGACTTGTGGATATCCTATCAGTATGTTGAGTGCGTGAAAAATACTTGAGATAGAAGAGATTGTCCAGGAGGCATATATGAGCCACAATACTCTCGCAGGTTTTCATCATCTGACCGCTATTGTAGGAGATCCACAGGAGAATATTCAATTTTATACGCAGGTGCTGGGGCAGCGATTGGTCAAGCAGACCGTCAACTTCGATGACCCTGGCACCTATCATCTCTACTACGGCGACGAGGTGGGGACGCCCGGCACGATCGTCACATTCTTTCCCTGGCCAAATGCGCCGCAGGGGCGTCGGGGAACTGGACAAGTTGTCGATATCTCCTTCTCCGTTCCTGCGACCTCTCTGATTTATTGGAGCGATCGTCTCTCCGAATACGGCGTTGAGTTTACCGGTCCAATCTCACGCTTTAACGAGCAGGTGCTTTCATTCCTTGATCCCCATGGACTCTCGTTGGAACTGATTGCATCCGAGGATGAGGATACGCGTAGTGGCTGGACGTCTGGACCTATCCCGGCGGAGTATGCTATTCGAGGCATCGCCAGCGTGACAATGGCGGAGAATCAATACGAGCGCACGACTGCGATGCTGGTCGATGTGCTTGGTTTTCAGCTTGTGAAGCAGGAAGGCAACCGTTTTAGATATGAGACAGGTGCAGGTGGTCTCGGTGCGCGTGTCGATGTTTTGAGTCAACCGGATCAGCCGCGTGGTAGGATAGCAGTAGGCACCGTGCATCATGTGGCCTGGCGCACGGAGGACGATGCGCATCAGCTCGACTGGCGGCAGTATCTGCTCAGCAACGGCAGCGACGTCACTCCCGTACTGGATCGGCAATACTTTCACTCGATCTACTTTCACGAGCCAGGAGGCGTCCTTTTTGAGATCGCGACCGAGCCTCCCGGTTTTTCTGTCGACGAGTCTGTCGAGCAGTTGGGGACGCATCTCAAGCTGCCACCGACGTTGGAGCCGCAGCGTGCACAGATCGAGGAGGTCTTGCTGCCAATCCAGGTGCCGGAGGAGAATAATGCAGGGCATAGTAATTCATAGCATTGGTACGATACAGTATCTTGGAGAGTGGTATGGGAAATCTTTATCGAGCGGACAATGTGCAAGGACCTCATCAAGGACAGCCTGTGCTGGCGGCCGGAGAGCCTATTGAAAGTGCGAAGGCGGCTATGATCATGATCCATGGCCGTGGCTCGTCGGCCGAGGATATGTTGGGTCTGGCTGGAGAGTTTCATCAACCTGGCTTTACCTATCTGGCCCCGCAGGCGGCGGGACATACATGGTATCCAAACAGCTTCCTTTTTCCAATGGACAGTAATGAGCCTGGCCTGTCGTCTGGTTTAGCCGTTATTGCGAGCTTACTGGATCAACTGGCCGCCGCTGGCATCGCTGCCGAACAGACGGTCATCTGCGGTTTTTCGCAAGGCGCCTGTCTGTCGCTGGAGTTCGCGGCCCGCAATGCTCGACGTTATGGAGGTGTGGTGGGCTTGAGCGGAGCCCTGATCGGTCCCGATGGCACTCCGCGTGATTATCCCGGATCGCTGGCAGAGACACCAGTCTTTCTTGGCTGTAGCGATCGAGATTTCCATATTCCCAGGCCACGCGTTGAATTCTCGGCGGATGTCTTGCAAAAGTTAGGCGGGAATGTCACTGCACGTTTGTATCCTAACATGGGACATACGGTCAATCAGGACGAGGTACAATTTGTGCAAGGGCTCATGGCGGCACTTTTAGCCGCGCAAAAATAGTCATTGCGTCCCGTTCTTTTGACAGATCTTTTGTGACCATGCTATGCTAAAAATAGCTGAAAAAGGCAGGCCGGTTCGGTTAGCCCGGCCAACTCTCATCTCTTGATGAGTGCCACTGTCAACGCGCAAGCGAAGGGACCCACAGCAGAAACAAGGCAGTACTCTGTCTAAAAACTGTGGAGGCCCAAATGGTTATGATTGCGCGTCCTACTTGTGTCTTTCTCCCCATTTTACCTTCTTTTATCCCACAGTTTCGTCAGCATCTGCCCATTTGATTCACACATTAATGTATATGCGTGAATAATAAAGGAGCAATGTACATGATTCTTATCACTGGAGCTACGGGAGGCATTGGGCAGGAACTCTGCCAGCACCTGGGACAGTCAGATGTACAGGCAAGAGCCATGTGCCGCAGAACAGAACAATTGAAGCAATTCACTGATATGGGGCTGGATGCGGTTCTCGGTGATTTTGAAGATCCTGAGAGGCTGAGACAAGCCATGAAAGGCTGTGAAAAATTATTCTTATTAGCCGCGCCTGGACCCAGGCAAACGCAGCATCTAAAGCTAGCCATCGATACAGCGGTAGAAACACACATCCGCCACATTGTCAAAATCTCGACCGCCGATTCCAATCTGGGATCAGAAGTGCCATGGGCAAAGGCCAACACGGAAGGTGATCACTATTTAAGAAGCAAGAAGATTGACTGGACTATTCTGCGTCCTTCGGGCTTCATGCAAAATTTCTTAGAAGCTGCTCACACGATTTCAAAAGGATTTATTACCTATGTTACTGGCGATGGACGCGTAAGCTATATCGATGCCCGTGATATTGCTGCAGTAGCTGCCGCAGTATTGACAGAGGATAACCATGTGAACGCTACCTATTATCTCACAGGACCTGAAGCGTTATCCGTTAAGGAGATTGCGTCCAGGCTATCAGAGGGCCTGGGCTACGAGGTACGAGACGTTCCGATCTCGATTGACGACATGCGGAAAAATCTCCAAAAGGCAGGATTGGAAGAGTGGCGCATTAATGCCATATTTGCGCAATATTCCGTCATCTCATCTGGACATGCCATCGATGTCACCGAAGAAGTCAAGCGTCTGACAGGTCAGAACCCGCGCTCATTTATGCAGTTCGCCAGAGACTATCAAGAGCATCTGACACGAGGAAGGCTGGCATCCGAATTCACACATTAATTACATCTTTTGTATAAAAATGTAGCACAGGGGTTTTACGCCCCTGTGAGGTGCCCATGCCACTCATGTGCCATGTTCAGCTCCCAGCGCCTCCCTGGCAATATGATCAATAGAGGATCTTTGACGCTATGGCACCTCACAGGGGCGTAAAACCCCTGTGCTACATTTGCGGTTTTTCGTGCGAGAAATGTAATAAATGATACATTCTCTCAAAGAGAAGACTCTTTAATGGGTCGCACTTTTGATCTTTGCGCCGTTGCTTCCCAGACGTTGCTCCAAATGCTGCATAAAGGTATCTATTGCCATCTCGCTGTTGGTTGTGCCGACCTCCGGATACCACTCAGAGAGTGTGGAACGTAGATCGCGTCTGATGGCTGCAAAATCGCGGTCGGACAACGATGTTTGTGCTACGGTGGCAGCTGGTGTAGGCTCTAGCGCTGTCTGACGATGGCTATGTTTGGCCATGCGCTCATGTGCGGCCTCTTGTAAGAGAGTGTTCTGACGTTGCTGTGCCAGTGATTGACTGAATGGGTACATGATGTTCTCCTCGTTCCTGTATCAATGTTTGATAATTTAATAAGTGCTCGTACTTCTTATAGTACTGATAAAATCAGATAAATGATGATCTATTATGAGCCGCTGAGAAACTCTTCCAGGAGTGTAGAAACTCTGGCGAGCATCTCCGGGCGTAAACTATATTGTTTTTCGTCGGAGCGTATCCTGATCAAACCGGCGGAACGCAGTAGTCCTAAGTGATGATGCATGGTCGATTTTGCTACGCCGAACTCATCGGAGATCTCCTGCAACGAGTAACTGCGCGTTTTGAGCAGCTTAAGAATCCGTAGCCGACGTTCGTCCGCCAGGGCCTGATAAAGTCTGACCAGTTGTACGGGCGGCGCTGAGCGATCTGGCATGACCGCCTCGTCGGCGATTGGATAGATCATCAGCTTAACGTCTTGTTGGTTTGGAGACTCGTTCCAGGGTCGGCCCAGGTAGGCGGGCACGAGCACAATCTTGCGCACTCCTGCCTCTGGGCCATAAACCAGGCCGTTGGTCGCTATCTCTATCAGCTTTTCAGGGCTAAGTGTGGCTTGCAACTTGTGTTTCGCCTCGAGATCACGCTCAAGCATCTCCTGGATAGCAGCTTCCTGCGGACGAAATACATGCTCATACCATCTCCATAAGAGCTGGATCAGCATCTCCTTCATCTCGTTTGCATCAGATGCGACCAGCTTACGAATACGATCCTGGGCAACTGGATTATCAGGTACGGCTGTTTTGAAAAATTGCTGAAGCGCATCCTCGTCGTTCTCAGCCGTCTGGAGAATGATATCCAGCGGCGTTATCTTGCGCAGGCCGCGCTGATAATAGCCGAGCCAATACAGCCAGAGTTCCAATGGATCAAGTAACTCTAGATAATTCATGAACGTAGGAACATCCCTGGGGAGCGGCGCGTCATATACGAGACCCAGTAGATGCGACCAGCTATTGACCAGACTGGATTGCAAGGTAAAGCGCTCTAAACCCTCCAAAAGATCTTTCGTATTGGACGTTCGGATATTGTCGAACCAGCTATCCCCTACTTCGTATTCATTCGTATTCTCTGACCATTCATGCTCGAAATAAATCAGCAGGCTTACGACAAACTCATAAGCCATGCCCATTTCAAGCTCAACTGCCGGCATCGCATGCGCAGCCTGGCGTCTCTGGGTGGTACTATTTTTCTCTGCATCGCTCATCATTCGTATTCTTTCGCGTTCGATATTTACCGTACAGACATACTATACCTCAGAAACGAACGCGTGTCAAGGAAAATACGGCTCGTTTACAGCTTTTTTTGAGCCTATCACGCTTTTCGTTTGAGTTTTGTCGAATATGAACGTTTGAGTTTTGTCGAATGTAGATTGATTGAATATGTGCCAGCAAAGCTCAGCGCTTTGCTGTAATAAATGTAAGATGAGCTTGACAGTTATTTTTGTTTATGATAATAATTCACTGTTGATTGTTCGGCAGTACATTGATATGCAATCAACATGAGTTAAAACTATTGAAGAAAGAGGAGAAAATACATGAACACAACAAGCCATCCTATAAACAAAAACGATACATTGGTAATGATCGACCTGACCGATGAAGAGTTGACAATGATTACCGGTGGATGCTCTAACAACGATAACAATGATGATAACGATGATAATTGTGATAACGACGATTGGAACGATGATTGTGACAATCACAGCAGTCATCATCATCATTGCAATAATGATTAGAGTGATCAGGAAAGCTTTCATCGCTCCGTGTTAGAACGATGAAGATATCTTGGAAAGAGAGATGACAATGCTCTTTCTTTCCAGGATCTCTAGAATTGATGTTGATATGACGCAACAACAAAATCGCCCACTGTTTCGTGAGCATGCTTTACAGCATTATATGGATAAGAACGACGATACTCTCCTACCAGACATAGTCTCGCCCCCAATTTTTTTGCTTAGCTGGATTTTTTGTGCCCTGATTCTGCTCAGCGGCCTGCTTGCCTGGATGGAGCGTATTCCTGTGTTTATTACCAGTTCGGGGGTGGCGATGGCAAGTGATCAGTCGTTCCATCCTCAGCAAAGCGATGAGCATGTGGTCGTATTTGTCCCGGCCGGGAACAGCACGCAGGTGCACGTCGGGATGCACGTCGGGGCACAGTTTGATACATCGCAACACTATTTTGATGGTGTCATCACGAAAGTTACCCCCCTTGTGCTGAGTCCGGGAAGCATCCAGCAACAATATCATCTGAGTTGTAACGCCGTACAAGATGTGTCGGTTCCATCGATAGCGGTCAACATGCTGGTCAAGGTGCCGCCAGACACAGCGGTGGCCAATGGAACCCCTCTGCAAGTACAAATTCAGACCGGCTCACAACGTGTTCTAGATCTGCTACCCTTTTTTCATAGCATCACGGGAGGCTCTTAATATATTTCTTACACATGAGACATCATTTACTCAAGGTGTTAACGCTCACCGACGTAGCGGCGCGGCTCCGCCGTGCTGTCTGTGACTCGTATGATTCGGCTTGGGAGCGTCTCGCAATGGGACCCTATGGGCAAGATGGTCGTACGAGTCACAGACAGCACGGCGGAGCCGCGCCGCTACGTCGGTTTGCTTGACCTCTTCGGTGGGAGGGGCTCGGCTGTTTCTTGATTAATTCGGCGAGAGGATACGGTGCTTGATGCTACAGAAGACGAAAGTCAGGCGTGCCCGTCGCAAAAGAGTTCCGCTGGTGACACAGATGAATGGCGTTGAGTGTGGTGCGGCCTGTCTGGCTATGGTGCTGAGCTATTATGGACGTCCGACCGAGGTGGCAGAAATTCGGAGGCGCTACAATATTGGTCGCGATGGCCTGTCGGCGCGGAGTATTGTCCAGGCGGCGCGGGATTACGGTTTGCGTGTGCGAGCAATTTCTCTGCGGCAGAATGATTTTAGTCAGGTCCATTTACCGGCCATTATCCATTGGGATTTCAATCACTTTGTTGTGCTGGAGGAGTGGACTTCTCACTATGCCGATGTGCTTGATCCTGCGGTTGGGCGCAAGCGCCTGACAACGCAGGAGTTCGATGATGGCTTTACTGGTGTGCTGCTGATGCTGAAACCTGAGGCAGATTTTTCACGTCAGGCGGAGAAACGCACCTTTACGCTTCGCTCCTATGGAGTACAATATGTGCGCCGCGTGCCGGGTATCCTGGTACAGATCCTCCTGGCGTCGCTCCTGCTCCAGATCATGGGACTCGCCGTTCCATTGCTGACAGCAGTGATTGTGGATCAGATCTTGCCCGCCCATTTGACCAGTGTCATGCCGATATTGGGTCTTGGCATGATCGTCCTTGTCGCCGCCGAAAGCCTGATCTTACTCTTGCGTGCCCTGCTGGTGATCTATCTTCAGAATCGCATCGATACCCAGATGATACCCAACTTTTTCGAACATCTGCTGCATCTGCCACTGAGCTTTTTTCAGCAACGGTCGAGTGGTGACATCCTCACGCGTATCTCCAGCAATAGCACCGTGCGTCAGATTATCAGCACCCAACTTGTCTCAAATCTCCTCGACGGTGGAACCGTGATCGTCTATATCATCATCCTCTTCTGGCAATCCTGGTCATTCGGATTATTAGTTCTGGTCATCGCCTGCCTGCGCATTCTTCTGATGCTCGGATCAAATAGCACCATGCGTCGTTACTCCCGACTTGAGCTTGAGGCCACAGGAAAGGCGCAGGGATATGTCACCGAACTGCTTACTGCCATTGAGACCGTCAAGTCGTCTGGCTATGAGACGCAGGCCTTCCAGCATTGGTCAGGTTTTTTCTATAAGCAGCTGCATATCTCTAATCGGAGAAACACCTTTTCAGCTCTGATCAACACCGTCATGTTGTTATTAGGCATCCTTGCGCCCCTCTTTCTGCTCTGGCTAGGAGCATTGCAGGTGCTCAATGGCACCTTAGCGTTGGGGACCATGCTGGCATTAAACTCTCTGGCGCTGATATTTCTGGTCCCGCTGACATCATTAGTGGCAAGCATGATGCAACTCCAGATTGCGCGTACGCATATCGATCGTATCGGCGATGTCTACGAAACGGAGGTTGAGCAGGATCTTCATCTGGTAGCAACTCCACCCGTTTTAACGGGACATATCCGGATAGAGCATGTGAGTTTTCAATATAATTCTCAACTGCCGAACGTTCTGACAGATCTCTCGCTGGATATCAGGTCTGGACAGAAGATCGCTATTGTCGGACAGACAGGATCAGGGAAGAGTACGCTGGGTAAATTATTGCTTGGTCTCCATGCTCCGACCTCAGGCCAGATCCTCTATGACAACATTTCGTTGCAAACGATGAACTATCAGGCCGTGCGAGAGCAGATCGGTGTTGTTATCCAGGAGGCCGGCGTTTTTAGTGGCTCTATTCGGCAAAATATCGCCTTTGCCCATGCCGATGCTACCATGCCTCAGGTTATCGAGGCGGCTCATCTGGCCTGTATCGACGAGGACATTGAGGCTATGCCGATGCACTATGAAACCTTTGTCGCCGAAGGTGGAAACGCTCTCTCAGGCGGACAGAGACAACGTCTGGCGCTGGCGCGTGCGCTGGTCCACAATCCGCGCATTCTATTCATGGATGAGGCCACCAGCTCCCTCGACGTTGTTACCGAGCGCATCGTCGAGCAGAACCTGACACACCTGGCCTGCACTCAGATCATCATCGCGCATCGCCTGAGCACTGTGCGCAACGCCGACATGATCATCGTGCTGGATAAAGGATGCATCGTCGAACGTGGTAGCCATCAGGAACTTATGAGGATGCAAGGCTTCTATGCGACCCTCGTCGGCCATCAAGTTGAACAAGATGCATAGCTTCGCTAAAATATATAATAGAAAAGGAATGCTGAAACAGTTCATGCAAATGCACCGTGTTGGAGATAGCGAAAATATTTTAGTGACCCAGAGATTGGAGAAAAAGATTATGCGTATTTACAAATACATCCATTCGTGTCTTGTAGTTGAAGAAGGGGATGAGAAGATTCTGTTTGATCCTGGAATTTTTTCGTTCATCGAAGGAAAGGTTCATCCCGAAACATTTCAGGATGTCTCCACGATCATTCTCACGCATCAGCATCCCGATCATGTAGACGTTGCGGCGCTCAAGCGTATTCTGGAGCGGAGTCAGGCAACGGTGGTGGCCAATACGGAGGGTCGAGATGTGCTGGCGAAAGAAGGGATTGAAGTGAAAGTGCTCGAAGCAGGAAGCTATCAGACGAAAAACTTCACCATTCGTGCCCTCGGCGTAGAGCATGCCGCGATCTTAGCTCCCACGCTGCCACAGCATACCGCGTACATTTTGAACGATAGCTTTCTCAATCCCGGCGACTCTTTTGCACCAGAACTGGCGACGTTAAAAGGCATCCACACACTGGCCGTGCCGAGTATGGCTCCCTGGACCAGCGAAGTCGCGATTGCTGAATTTGCCCAAACCATGGCTCCCGATATCATCATCCCGGTCCATGATGGCTACGCCAAAGACTTCTTCCTGGCGCAACGCTATGCCAATTACGAACGACACTTCTCTTCCATCGGCATCAAATTTCAGCACATGAGCAAGCCCGGCGACTTTGTCGATATAGAAAAGTAGCGGCGTCTGAGTACTTATGTGTGCTGATGTCGTACGCGAAAACGACGCACGCGCATGATATTGGCACACTCATCGTCGCACCAGCGACGGCTCTTGCTATTACTTTCATCATAATATATCCAGCGACAATCTGGATTCGAGCATTGCTTGATGCGCCTGATATCGTGCTCAGCAAGCAAGGTTGCAAACGAGGCGGCGATCTTTCCCAGCAGCCATGGCCAGTGAGATGTCGCATTGATCCGCTGAAGGTGAAAGCCCTCCTCGTTGTGTGTCAGCTGAAGATGCGAGAGTGCTGGCTTCAGATATGCATTCAGTGCGATAATCTGCTGCTCATCCGGCTGATCACCATCCATGATCATCTCAATCGCCTGCTGGAGAAGCGCACGTAACTCCTGTAGTTGTACGACCACCTCTGGTGACGGCTGTTCTTTCTCCTCGATATCCCACCACTCGCGTAGAAGAAGGTTCCAGCCTGGCTTGAGAAGGCGTAGAAGCCGATCCTCATCTGGTCCAATGCCACGATAATCATGCCAATCTGTGTTGATAAGGGTTTCCCAATACATCTCCATAGCACCCTCTTTCTACTGCTGTGTGCATATCCATCTCTGCTTGCTATTGTAGCGCATGTAATGGTATCATGGCAATCGATGGCATTACATAAAGGACAAAGAACAGAGAGGAATAGACATATGTCTGAAGAGATGCTTGAAGCGGAACAGGTGACCTTTGGTCTGGCTGGTTTCCTGGATGGAATAAAGAAGTCTCTGCCACTGGCTACAGGAGGAATTCCCTTCGGCTTTGTCTATGGAGTACTGGCAGGGCAGACACACTTGAGCCTTCTTGAAGTGATCTTAACGAGTTTGCTCGTCAGTGCAGGTTCGGCGCAATTTATTGTGCTGAGCATGTGGGGAATACCTCTGGCAGTCGTGCCAATTATTTTCACCACCTTCCTGGTGAATTCTCGTCATCTCTTAATGGGAATGACGCTGAGTCCGTGGTTAAAGCGCCTTCATCCCCTCCTTTTATATCCTGCGCTCTATCTCATGGACGATGAAAGTTGGGCGCTGACAATAAACGAGTTTACTCAGGGGAGGCGTGACGCTGCTTTTCTGGTTGGCTGTGGTTTGATGATGCTTGTTTCGTGGGTTGCTTCGACAGCCCTGGGTCGTGTACTGGGAAATGAGATCACTGATCCCGCACGTTGGGGCCTCGATTTTTTGACCACGGCCATCTTTATTGCCCTGCTCTCTGGTTTCTGGAAAAGTAAGGCAGATTTCTGGCCCTGGATAATCGCTGCGATCGTTGCGATCGTATCAGCACGCCTGCTTCCCGGAACGTGGTACATCTTGCTGGGAGCAGTGGCTGGAAGTATTGTAGGAGGGATGCGCCATGCAGATTAGCCTGGTCTCATTTTTAACTATTCTGGGAATGGGTATCGTGACCTACTTCACACGTATCGGTGGCATGTGGTTGATGAAGTACATCCATCTATCTCAATGGCTAAAAAATTGTATGCAGACGCTACCAGCAACTATCCTTGTTGCTCTGGTAGCACCAGAAGTATTTACCGTCAGCTTTGCCAATGCCTGTGCGGCGCTTCTCACACTCATCATCGCAGTGAAAACCCATCGTGTCCTGCTTGCCATGTTTGCGGGACTTATCACAGTTCTGGCGTTACGTTCAGTATTGTGAAGCTGTTCTCGTCAGAGGATAATGGCGAAAAACAATGACGAATATTTGCTTGTATAAGAGTCTATTGCGGATCAGTTACCAGGAATCTAGCAGAGCAGTCATTTCTTGTGACGTTGTACGAGCCCATTGCTTCACGTTGTCTGCGTAAAATTGGGCGTTGTCCAGTCCATGAAATACATCAACAATGGTGACCGACCAGGAGATCTTTGGCAATGGTGGTGCATCGATTGCACGATGAAATTTCCACGTGCGGGGACCAGATGCATTCTCTTTCCCTGCTGTGCGGAGTATATGCAGATGTTGCTGCTCTGTCAGGTCTTCATCAAGGTGAGCACGCAACAGTGAGTGTGCCCACCGAAGAGCCTCATCGCTGTAGCGCTCATGCTGGATCAGAAAGCAGGTTACATGAAAAAAGTGCAGTGAATGAGGGATAGCATTGAGGAGTTCGAAATTCAAGAGCTCTTCATGCATCGTTTGGCAGGTTCTCTTTTCTGGAAGCATGGCTCCGCAGCATGCACATTGCTCTGGCATCTGATTAGCATCTAACATTTTGAGAAATTCGTTCTCTTTATGAAATGTAATAGCAAATAAGTATATCCGCTGATAACGAAATAGGCGAGCTCTTGCTCAGCTTGTGATAATAGTATTGAGATGTGCTGTTATAAATATAACATATCGAAATAATTTAGAGACTTATGGGATTGTGATATACTGGGGCAAGGAAAAAGGAGACACAAAAAGAGCTGGATGAGCTGCAATCTTCGGTCCTCTCGATAAGAAAGCGTGGATATATATGCCTGAGCAACATCGCATTCCTTCTTCTGTATCAGCTTATGAACTTGATCCTTATATCCAGACTCTTCCTCCGTTTTATTCAAGTATTCAGGCAGGATGGGAAGGGGTGGTAGCGCGAACGTATCGCAGCCCGGGGCAGATGGAGAGTATGATTGTTCCTGCCGTTCCCGATGTCTCACTGGTAATGATCACGCAAGGATCTTTGTGGTTTGAAAGCAGATATCTTGGAGAGGACTGGGAAGGCCTGCATGTGGATGCAGGGGACTGGTTTTTAACACCTGGGGGCGGAGCGCCTTACGAACTACGCTGGCACAAGACTTCGGTGGAAGATCCACACATTCTTAACCTCTATATGGATACCAGCTTGCTTCACCATGCAGCACAACAGCTTGCTGATCATCTTCCCGCCCGCATCGAACTGACGGAGAGCGGGGGTTTTCAGGACCCTCTACTGACCCAGATCGGGCTTGCACTACAACGGGAACTACTTGTTCCAAGTTCGGTAGGCAAACTCTATGCTGAAACTGCCGCGCAGATGTTTGCGGTTCACCTGTTGCGGCACTATCTGACCACCAATCTCTCTATTACAGATACTTCTCACAGGCTCTCTCGCCAGCAACTCAAGCAGATCGTTGAGTATATTGTTACCTATCTCGACCAGGATCTCTCCCTCAATGCCCTTGCTCAGCAGCTTGGGTTCAGCCCCTATCACTTTGCACGCCTTTTTCGAGAGACCACTAGCGAAAGTCCGCACCAATTTGTGCTGAACAAACGTATTGAGGCGGCCCAACAGTTACTAAAAACCGCTGATCTGCCCCTGGCCCAGATCGCCTTGGCGGTTGGGTTTCCAAACCAGAGCCACTTCTCTAAAGTTTTCAAACAGAGACGAGGCATCACTCCTGCGCAGTATCGCCATCAGCACGTTTAGAACAAATAGGAGCAAGAATACGCCAGACGCCACTCCTTGTTTTCTTGTATCATAGAGGCAGTCGACAAGTAAGAAACAATAGACATCAAGGAGATAGGTACATGTCCGATAAGACACTTGCTTTAATTACTGGCGCGAATAAGGGCATTGGCTTTGAGACAGCCAGGCAGCTAGGAAAACAGGGGATCCATGTTGTCGTAGGGGCTCGCGATACAGCGAGAGGTGAAGAGGCAGTCCAAAATCTGGCCGATCTCGCTGTTCAGGCCACCTTTATACAAATCGATGTGACGGACGAGGAGAGCGTTACACGAGCTGCTCAAACTATTAACGAAATGTTTGGACATCTGGATATCCTGATCAATAATGCAGGAATAGCTGGAGGGAAAGTGAGCCCACCAGATGAGACGAACCTGGAGAACATGAGAGCCATCTATGACACCAATGTGTTTGGCGTGGTGACTGTTACCAAAGCGATGTTGCCATTGCTACGCAAATCCCCGGCTGGCCGGGTTGTGAATGTTTCGAGTGGATTAGGTTCGATTACTCAGGCCAGTGATAGAAATCACATGTTTTTCCAGGTTAAGGATATGCCATACCAATCCTCGAAAGCAGCAGTCAATGCAATAACCGTAGAATTTGCCAAAGAGTTGTCACAGACACCGATCAAGGTCAATGCTGCTGATCCTGGCTATACCGCCACGGATCTGAATAATAACACTGGCTATCGAACTGTGGAGCAGGCAGCAACGGTCATCGTATACCTGGCGACACTGGACGAAGATGGTCCAACAGGAAGCTTTCAGGATGAAGACGGAAACATTCCCTGGTGAGCGCTCTCTGAGCCGATAGTCGTAGAAATAAAGTAGAGCATTGTATGATTGAGTGCAATGCTCTACTTTAATAGATCGACGAAGTACAAGCTATCCTGATCGATTTTTCCTGTGTCTTCGATCGTCCACAGTACAGACAGTATGGCTTGTGAGAGTCCCCAGCCATGGATGCGTTCGCGCTCAAAGCCTAATTCGGCCGCGAACTGGTCGATGCGGCGTCTCATGAGCGCTTTGGGATTGGCAACCGATAGAATATCCGGCCAGAAGTTGCGCAAGATGGAGCCTGTTTCGTACGCAGGTTCACCGATCACTCCTTTGGGATCGACCGCCAGCCATGGCTCACGCTCGGCCGACAGGATATTATCCTGATGGAGATCGCCATGCAGCAATACTGCTTCGGCCGTGGATGTACTCAGTTCGGCGTAAAGTTTCGCTCCTCTATCGAAGAGCGCGGGCGGGATGGGACCTGTCCCGCCTGCATATAAAGTACGTATGCGTGCGAAGCCTTTTCCCCAATCATTGATCGTCGGAAAGGGATAATGCTGCTGCGGGAGAGGATGCCAGAGTTGACGCATCAGCTCGATCGCGATCGAGATCGCGACTTCATCATCCTCAACAGTACGCAGCGAGCTACCCGGCTGCAAACGCTCTAAGAGCATCGCAGCATTGTGCGCATCATATTCCAGCATCTGTACCATACCATGTCCGGCAAAATGCTTCAGCGCCTCCGGCTGAGAAGGGAACTCATCGGTCAGCCCCGTTTTTATAATCACATGGGTGCCATCGGCGCGAACCGCTGGCGCGACGTAGTTGAATGATAGGTTAGCAAAGGGTGCACCGATGGTGAGATCCCAGCGCTGCTCACAGGTACTGAGAATCGCTGGCAAACGATCGAGCCAGGCACGTCCCTCTTCACCAGAGAGCTCAAGCATAAATGCGGCAAAGTTATCAGGAATAATAAACAAAGCAGACCTCCTACATTAGTATTATGCCATTTTTCGCACCTCCCGTACGAGGAGTGGGAGGGAGTTGGCAGAGAGGGCCAGCAAGCCACCCAGAATAAAGACTCGCGCCGGTCCCAGTTGATCTGTGAGTACGCCGCCGAGGGCTTGAGAGATGGGGATCGAGAGAAACGATCCGAGCATACTCAGGCTAATGACGCGTCCCAGTTTGTCGGCTGGAATGAGTTCCTGTAACATGGTAAACCAGTTGGTATTGAAGAACGCGCCACTAAAACCAAACATGGCGCTCGCCAGAGGTCCGACCACAAAAAAAGCTGTCTGCGACCAGGGGAGCCCAAATAGAATCAGGCCCAATCCAGCCGGGATGAGAGAAAGATACGAGATGAAGCCGCGCCTCTTTAAGCGTTTTGTCTGACCGACGAGCAGCAAGCCTGCCAGCGAGCCAATAGCCACCGCAGAGCTAATTAGTCCAAGTAACCATGCCCCCTGTCCATAAACGTCATGAATCAGCTTGGGCGCTGCGACCGTAAGTGGACCAGCCATCCCCAGGCTGCCTATCGAAAGACATAGGATACTTATCCAGAGCCAGCGTGAGCTCTTGATATAGATGAGTCCTTCCTGTACGTCTGCGATAACGCTGGCTGGACCACGCTGTCGCGAACCGACGAATTGCACATGTCGTTCGGAAATCTGCACGGATAGCAGGAAGCCCACAGATAGCAAGAAGCTCAAACTATCCAGAGCAAAGACGCCGATCGAGCTGATCAAGGCGATCAGAGCGGCTCCCAGGACCGGGCCGATTAACTGCATCAATGTTTGGCTGAAAGAAGTCAGGGCATTGGCGGAAGGCAGGTCATCCTGCTCTACCAGATCAGGGGTGATCGCCATAATTGCCGGCGTAAAGAAACCATCCACCAGGCCAAAGATCAGCGCCTGAAGCACAAGATGCCAGAATTGTAGCCGACCCGTAAAACCCAGGATGCTGATGAGCAGCACAACTACTCCACGGCCGCCATCGGACCAGAGAATAATCAGTCGACGTGGCAAACGATCAGCTGCCACACCACCGATAAGCATAAAGATCAGGCGCGGGATGGTCGAGGCGATCAGGACAAGACCCATCGCCGTTCCTGATCCAGTCATCAGAAGTACTTGCCAGGCCAGAGCGATGTAAAAGATACTATCACCCAGTCCAGAGAGACTCTGCCCGATCCAGATCATCGCGTACGGTCGCGATTTCAGTGCGCGTGCAAAACGTAGGAAATTTTTAGAGGCAGTCATCATAGAACAGAAAATCCCTTTCAACTCATTGGAATTTTTTCAACACAACCAGTGATCCGAGCGCATCAGGTTTTTACCTGGCTCACAAATCTACCTTACAACAGTGATGCCCTATTAGAGGGTTGGGCGGAATATAATCTCGCATGCGCATATACCAGAGCTCTATTTGAGCTTCATTTCTTGGCCGTTCTATGGTATAAAGAGAGCTGCATGTTTGGATAGTCTCTAAAAGCACATGAGGTTTTTACATGACACTTTCTGGTTACTTGCGTACGGTTGATCTGGCTCGGTCGGGTGAGATGAGTGTTCAGCAGGTGCGCAACTATGAGGCCAGTGGTTTGATACCACCAGCTGAGCGCAGCGCGAGTGGTTATCGTCTCTACACACAGAAACATCTGGACGCCCTCAAGACTGCTCGCAGCCTGGCTGGTGGCTATGGCTGGCTGCGAACACGTGCAATTATGCAGGCGGTTTATCAGGATAAGCTTTCAGTCGCACTGGCTTTGATCGACGAGCGGCATGCCGAGCTTGCCAACAAACGTCTCCAGGCCGAACAGACTCTGTCAGCCTTAAGCATATTGTCGGCCGGGCCTACTCCTCCGACTAACATCTACCACTCACGACCACTGCGTGTGGGAGAGGCCGCAAAGCAAGTGGACGTGCGTGTCTCGGCCCTTCATTTCTGGGAGCAGCAAGGTCTCTTACATCCGACACGCGATAAGTACAGCCATTATCGCCTCTACGACGAACAACAAATGTATCGCCTGCGTGTGATTGTCCTGCTCAGAGAGGCAGGTTATGACTTCAAAGTTATCCTGCCCGTGTTGAGCGAACTGACGGCCGGACGGCCGGAGAAAGCCATCGCCGCCGTTGAGAGGCGACGCGAGGAGTTGGCACATCTGAGCTGGGTCTGTATTGAAGCGCTGTCCCTATTTCATCGTTACGTCAGCGAGTCTTGAAGAAAAGCCAGATCCCGGCGCAGCCCATGTAATTGATAGGGTGTGTGAGGACGCTTTTGTAGAACACGAGCCAGCGTTCGAATAGTGATCAGAAAGGCTTCAAAGCGAATAAATGGCTCATAATTTGGAGGAAGTGAGTTGATCTCTTGGTATCCATGCAAAAGAGAGGGTAGAAGCTGTTTGGGAAATACGTCTTCTTCGCGCATATGGAAGTGTCCCAGATCATACCAGGCATTTGTTCCGCGGACCTCACCGAAATCTATGATCCCCGTATAGTGTCCCTTCTCCTGATAAATATGAGTAGTATCGAAATCTCCATGAGCCAGTTGTCCCTGTTTAACGTCGAGCCATGAGTTGTAGCGAGAATGGATCTGTTCAATCTGTGCGGCATCGGAGGCTGTAAGGATATTTTGGGCTAAAAAAGCAAGGTCGTCATCCCAATATTCGAGGGCAAATGCTCGATGCGTTGACCATTGGGCTCTGAGAGGCGCTTCCTCTGGTCGGTCACGTTCAATCCAGCCAAACCCTTGTACGGGAATGTTGTTGATGTGAGCCAGGTCTCGACCAGCTTCGATGAGAATTGCATGTAGCTCTTCTTTGCTGAGTGAGGGGGATTGACTTAGCGGCATCCCTTTGATTTCGGTGGTGACCATAATTGAGCGTTGCAACAACTCATTACAATGTTCAAAGTAGATCACTTCTGGTACCTTGACTTGAAGGCGTCGGAGCTGTGTATGAATAGCCGCCTCTGGCGCAAAACTTTCGTGCTCCTGCTCCTTTGGAAGAATACGCAGGTAAAAGATTTTGTCAGAGAAGATAATGCGATAGACTATAGTGGAAACGCCTTCTGTTACGCGCGTGATTTGTATTGAAACTGATGGAAAGATCTGCCGTACAGCTGTTTCGACAAGCTGCGTATCTATAGGATGTGAATTTGGATATGAGTTGACCAAGTTTTCCCCCTTCTTTAAAGGCTTTTTGTGCTTAATGGAACTACTGTACCATAACTGATCTATTCACATAAAAATTTGACATTCTTGTGCGAAAGAGATGGTGAACATTTTCATAGTTGAGTGAGCATTCAATACTGCTCGGAGACGAGCGGCCTTATCTGCCTTTTTCTCAAGATTGCATGTCCATGATAATAGAGATGATAGAGATGATATGTATGTAGTGAAAAAATGAGTATAAAATGCATTCATTACCTGCTCTATATAGTGCTACGAAGGATAGTAGATAATGCTCTATTTACCCGATGAGCCATGCAACTGTATCATATTCATCAAACGATCAAAAGATGAGAAAATTTATGTGGATTTAAACTTTCGTGAGTGGCATTCAACGAACCAGGATATGGTCATTTTTCCTACGGAGAAGCAGGCAGCTCAAGCTTTTCTCGCACTGATACAAGATACGGCTCACTATGCTGCTGCTGCCTGTGATCTACAATTAGCTTTAATGATAGTGAGTGGCATTTGGGGCACCAATAATCTGTCCCTCTATTAAGAATTGATTTTGCTTGAAATAATCCTGTTCTTACGGTATGGTATAGGGAGTAAATTGAAATATAGCGCTGTGTAGATGAAAAGCAGTAGTAAGATCTTCAGCGCCAATACCTGGGAGATTGTTCATTGGATATAAATCTCGCTTCTCCTGACTTTAAATTAGAGCAATATCCTATCCTTGCTCAGCTGAGGTCAGAGGATCCCTTTCACAAACTTGCATTACCCGGTAATCGGGAAGGCTGGCTGGTGACACGTTACGAAGATGCTGAGGTGATCTTAAAAGACCAGCGCTTCATCAAGGATGTCTATCATGCCATGTCGCCGGCCAAGATTGCCGAATTGTATAGCTGGCTGGTACGTCCTGAGGAAGAGCAGGCGGCGAACTCTGATCCATCGATGAATCATCATATGCTTAACACGGACCCGCCGGATCATACGCGGCTGCGAGCACTGGTCAATCTATCGTTTACGCCTCGCCTGGTGGAGCAATGGCGTGAGCGTATCCAGAAGATTACGAACGAGCTGATCGATGCGGTCGAGCCGAACGGGGCGATGGAGCTGATTAGCGATGTTGCCTTTCCTCTGCCGATTACGGTGATTACTGAGATGCTGGGCATTCCTCCCGAGGATCACTCGAAGTTTCGTAGATGGTCAAATGCGGCTATCGAAGCGACGGGCAATCCAGAGGCCGTGAAGAAGTCCTATGGGGCGATGCAGGAATTTCGTACGTATCTGCGCGATATGATCCATGCACGGCGCGACCAGCATGGCGATGATCTCCTTACCAGGCTTGTGCAGGCCGAGATGGAAGGCGATAAATTAAGCGAAGATGAATTGATTGGGATGGTCTTTCTGCTCCTGGTGGCCGGTCACGAAACGACGGTCAACCTGATCAGTAATGGCATGCTGGCCCTCCTGACGCATCCAGATCAGAAGGAGAAGCTCCAGCAAGATCCATCTTTGATCAAAACCGCCATTGAGGAATTTCTGCGCTATCAGGGACCTCTGGCGGTGGCGACACAGCGCTGGGCTCGAGAAGATCTCGAATTGCATGGCATGCAGATTCATCGCGGCGATTATATGCTGATTTCTCTTGCTTCTGCGAATCGTGATGGCACTGTCTTTAAAGGAGCCGATGATCTGGATATCACACGCGCAGAGAATCGTCATCTCGCCTTTGGTAAAGGCATTCACTACTGCCTGGGCGCGCCGTTGGCGCGTATGGAAGGGCAGATAGCCATTAATACACTGCTTGCGCGCCTCCCCAATCTGGATCTCAACGTCGATCCTACCACGCTGACCTGGCGTCCAGGAGCAACCATGCTGGGATTACGTGCGTTGCCGCTAAAGTTCTAAATTGCCTCTTGCCCTGGATAAAGCTGTCAAGCGAAGCGAAGACAGTGTAGCGTCGCACGCTGGCGTGCGATGTCCCACGCGACGTACGAGAAAGCAGGCTCTTGGTGCACCACGCTGGCGGGCCTGATCGTACGAGCTTCTGGGACATCGCACGCCAGCGTGCGACGCTACGGTGTCCTCGCTTCGCTTGACACTGGTCATGGGAACGCCGCACCCAAATGAGTTACTGTATTGCAAGAAGAAGGTCGATCTGGTAAAGTGGAAGGAAATAAGTACATGAAGTCCTCATGATGATAGTACACGGGGAAGGGTAATTTCATCTATGCAGAAATATACGCTTGACTGGAAGACGAAAGTGCTTTTCTGGCTGATGAGTCATAGCCCATCAATAGCCGAGAGCGATCTGAAAAAAATGCAAGCAGGTTCGAACTCCAAGATGCTATCCAACATATTGTTCCAGCACATACGCATTGCCGACATCACAGATCGCTCAATCCCCGGTCGACACGCCTCTATCCCCGTACGGATATATCGTCCCCTACGAGTAGCGAACCTACCAGTCGTCGTCTTTTTTCATGGTGGTGGTTGGGTATTGGGTGGACTTGACGGTCATGACGCCATCTGCCGACGTGTCGCCGTAGAGAACGGAGCACTGGTCGTCTCAGTAGATTATCGTCTGGCACCGGAGTATCCATATCCGGCGGCGGTGGAAGATGCGTATGATGCTACATGTTGGGTGGCGGAACATGCAGATGAACTGGGTGCGTCCCCGAGCAAATTAATCGTTATGGGAGATAGTGCAGGAGGCAACCTGGCAGCGGTCGTTAGCCTAATGGCACGTGAATCGGCCAGTCCGCCGATCGCATTCCAGGTACTGATTTATCCAGCGGTGGATATGGGGGATACCTTTCCTTCTAAGCGGCGCTATGACGATACGCCAGTGCTCCCTCGTCAAGCAATGGATTACTTTCTCAATTTGTATATTCAGCAACCCGCCGATCTCAGAGATCCCTATGTCTCGCCACTCCTGGCAGATGACCTGACCAATCTTCCGCCGGCTCTCATTCTGACTGGCGAATATGATCCTTTAAGTGACGAAGGCAAAGCCTATGCGGATCGTCTCCAAGCGTCTGGAAACGCAGTCGACCTTGTCTGTTATCCAGGCATGCCCCATGGTTTTATCAGCTTTGGATGGCTGGGCAGCAAGACAGATGCTGCCTTTGCCAGGATTAAACAGGCCCTTCAGCAGTTTTCCGTGTCACAATAATGGAATTACATTGCTGCTTGACTTATGGTACAGCCTCTACAGGCGGAACGCATAGAGTGGACCTCCTCTGGACCCCGAGGCGAGGTAGACCATCCCATTTGCGACAGCTGGTGTCGTGAATACTTGATCGTTGGCTGGTGGGGATATCCATAACGTTTTCCCGGTCTTAGCATCGAGTGCATAGACATTGTTGCTTGCGGCCGAACACACATAGACGACTCCGTTGGCGACAAGCGTTGAATCGGCGCTGAATGCTCCAACGTCGTCAGAGACCCAGAGCGTTTGGCCTGTCATGGCATCAAAAGCGGTGACTTGCTCCTGCGAATGATAGACGATGCCGTTCGCGACTGCTGGCGAAGACCCGCTACTGCCTGCGGAAGGAGCAGAGATCCAGCGCGTGTGACCCGTAGTGGCGTCAAAGGCGACCACCCCTCCATCGCCCGAACCGACATAGACCATTCCATTTGCTACCGTGGGTGAGGAGTTGGTATCGATGCCATGTGTGATCAGGTCAGAGATCCAATGTGTCTGGCCTATTGCCGCATTGAGTGCATAGATGCGACCTTGATATGGACTATTGTCTGATTGGACGGTATAGATTATTTGATGTGCAACTGCTACCGGTGAACCAATTGTTAGTGGAGCGGAAGATGTCCATCGGAGGTGACCTGTCACGGCATCAAAAGCGGACAAGCTCGCGTCATTAGTTGAGTAGACGATGCCGTCGACCACAGTAGGTGAGTAGTATGCGCTTGGGGTAGAGGAGATCCAACGAGGCTGACCCGTGATTGCATCGAAGGCATACAGATTGCGATCTTGTAAACAGAAATAGGCTATCCCTTTGGCGATTGCCACCGTGGATGAGGTGCCCGTTAATCCTGCTACGCTGCTTTGAGGTCCATTGGTGACCCAGCGTGTCTGACCAGAGGCCGCATTGAAAGCCCAAAGGCGGCCATCTTCTGTAACGAGATAAACAGAGTCTCCGCTGACTATGGGTGAAGAAAAGCCAATTTGTCCAAGCGGTTCAGTGTGCCACGCGGTCTTTAGATGAGAGACGTTGCTGGGGTTCAGTATTGTTTCAGAGGTGTTGAAGTTTGTGTGCTGTGCATCAAAACCAAACATCACGTCCGGGGCAAAGTGACTTGCTGGAGGAGGGGCCGTTGGGCGTGGAGCTACAGGTTTAGGTCTGGCTTGAGACTTCACCGCTGATGGAGCGTAAAAGCTCAGGACTCCTCCTGCTGCGGCTGTCAGCGCGAGGCCAGTCAGGACGCCTCCAATGATCAGCTTGCGCCGTAGAGGATCGATGGGTGGAGACTCCTCCTGTCTCTGCTCTTGTATCTGTTCCTGCTGTCTCTCGGATGAGCGTTCTCGTTCAGCAGTGCGTGGAGGCGTGTTTGTCTCTGTGTTGAACTGTCTTTGCGTCTGGACTTCGCTCGGACTAGCATGCTCACCCGTGCTTAGAGCTACTATCATCTGCAATTCAGCTTGCACTGCGGCGGCACTTGTGGGTCGCTGTCCGGTATCCAGAGCCGTCATGCGCGTAATCAACTGTTCCATTTCTGGCATGCCGGAGCCGTACAGGGGTAGTGGAGGAAGTTGAAAGGGTTTATCCGCTGGATCTAATCCTGATAGAAGATGATGAAAGAGTACTCCCAGGCTGTAGATGTCGCTCTGTGGCGTGGTCTGAGCTTTCCCATATTGCTCAGGCGGGGCAAATCCTGGAGAGCCAAACGCGATTGTATCCTTGACTTGGCCGAGCTTGAAGTGGCGTGCGATGCCAAAGTCTATCAGGTAGAGATGTTTCGATGATGTGCTCATAATGTTGGCCGGTTTGAGGTCGCGGAATATGATCGATGGACGACGCGTATGAAGGTAGTCAAGCACGGAGCAGAGCTGGATTCCGATATCTAACGTTTCTTGAAGCGAGAGGCGCTGATCGTTTTGACGTAGCAAGGTTTCTTCTAACGTCTCGCCCTCGATAAAATCCAGGATGAGGTACCAGCGTCCTTGCTCGCTGAAGTGATCATAGATGCGTGGTAGATTGGGATGGAGGAGGCTGGCTAGCAACTGCGCTTCATGCTCAAAGGCTTTAACTGCTTCACCCAACTCCTGAGCGCTCAGGCCGCGCTGCCTCATCTCTTTGATCGCGACGCGACGATTGTGCAGTTGCGTATCCTGGGCCTGATAGACAGCGGCGAAGCCTCCTCGTCCGATGGGTGTTAGGATATGATAGCGCTCTTTAAGGATCTGATGAGGAGAGAGTCGACCCGTCAGGTGGCTTGTGCCGGTGATATTATTGACTAATGGCTCGCCGCACGCGATGCAGAAGGTCGCATGAGCCGGGTTCTCTGTGTGACATATCTGGCAGTAGAGCAAGATGGTTGTCATAACATATATCCTTTTTAAAAGTATTTTACGAATATATTTGCCAGGAGGAGTGTTGCACGAACCGTATGTGAGATGTGAAAAGTAGGTATCTTTCCTCCGACAAAACAGTGTAAATGGGAGTAGTGAAAGGTAATATTCTGCTATATAAATTGTAATAGTTGTGCTTGTAAATAAAAACGGATAGAGATCGTAAGAAGTGACAAATTTGTCTGAGCTGTGCAATATTTTGTCTGCCAGAAAGATTGTGTTGCCAAATGGAAGTTAATTTGATAGAGTTGATGGAAAAGAGTAAAAGGCTCAGGGATAAGAATTGTCCATGTATAAGTTACGGGTAACCAATATCTATGATGTAGGGGATGACTACTACATCATTCAGATCGAGAATCGCGGCGTCAATTCGCGCGATGGAGCTCTGCGACGTTCCGTGAAAGATGCGTTTTCTGCGCTGCGAAAAGCCATGAATGCCTATCGTCTGCTCCCTGAGTATGCCACGATCTATCGTACCGATTGGCGCTACAGCGTCAAAGGCAATAACTGGTGTTTGCATAAACAGTTGCTGGTGCAGTTTGCATCCTGGCTAGAATTTTCTGGCCCACTTGAACGACTCCTGCTGGAAGCCACCATCCGTGCTCAATGGCAGCAGCAGAGCTTTCAGGAACCATATCGTGGCTCGCATTCAGCCGTCGATGAGGCCTTGAACTTTTTCCATCTGGACCGTACGGCGACGGATGAGGATGTGAAACGACAGTATCGACAATTGGTAAAGCAATATCATCCCGATACCGGCGGTGACGAAGCGAAATTCAAGGCTCTCCAGCGTGCTCATGCGATCTTGAAGACGCATTTGCAGATGCAGTCTCTTTGAATAAAGCAGAAAAGATTATTTATGCTTCTTTTTTCTCGTGTGCCTCAAACTGGCTGATGCGTTGTATCTGCAAGCGATTCCAATCATCATCTGCATAAGGAGTCGCAAACCAGGCATCCAGGATCTCTTTCCGGATACCAAACCTCCTGTCTCCATAGATTAGGAACCTTTTTTACTATTTCATGATAACAATTTGACTTGTCTCCTGCAAGGCTTCCATAATATAATAGTTAACGCATTCATCTGCATTTTCTTTCAACAGGAGATTTTGCTTTTTTTATGGATAAGACAATCTCTTATTGCTGCTCTCCATCCTCTTATCTAAGCAATTTTAAGGGAATGAGTTGAGCTGATATATGGAATAGAGTCTATATTCACTATGTCCGACGCTTAGGATGTATCGAGAAAAGTGTATGGAAGCATGTATCGTTTAAAGGTATAAATCATTGTCTACATTTCATCATTATTATCTTGCCTCTCATATCGCTTACAAAGCTGGACGTGATATCTATCTTGCCTCCCCCTCCGACGAGCCAGAGCAGAAAGTCTTGCTCAAAATATTTGATGCCAGATGCCTCCTGCCATCTGTGAGCCAGCAAGATGCTCGACAGATGACCCAGCACTTGCAGCTTTTGAGTCATCCGGGTATCGTTGCGGTGCGGGAGGTGGGAATAGAAGAGGGGAAGCCGTATTTTGTCAGTGACTACCTGTCGGCGGGCTCGCTACGTCAGCATTTGCAGCAACGCTCCACTGAGCGCTTGAGCATTGATGAGGCGATCAAGCTTGTGTTGCGGATAGGACAAGCAGTGTCCTTTGCTCATAGCCAATCGATTGTACATCTGCATATCAGGCCAGAAAACATCATGCTCAACGAGCGGGGAGAAGTGCTGCTGACAGACTTTAGTCTGGGGACCATCATCGATGAGACGCAGATTGAGGATATGTCTGATGAGAACGTGACCTGCTATCTGGCGCCGGAGCAATTGGCGGGCGAGGTAGATCCTGCCAGTGATCAATATGCTCTGGGATGTCTGCTCTATGAGCTGGTGACGGGCACGCTACCTTTTAAGTTGGATGGTCAATCTCTGCCAGCGCAACTCTCAGATCTGGCGGCACCGCTCGCACCCACGACGCTTGTCCCGGCGTTATCCTACATGGTCGAAACGGTGATGCTGCGGGCCATAGAGTTGAAGCCACACAGGCGTTACAGCGATCTCCCCACATTTCTGACCGCCTTGAAAGCAGCCTCTCAGCCAGAGCTGCCAGCCTTTCCATTTGCGCATCTGACGGCTGCCCCTCGGCGTCGAGGCTTTCGTCCTGTGAACTCGCAGGAAACAGCTCCTCTCCAGATGTCTCCCGAGATGTTTGAGGAGCGTGCCCCGGCTGAAGAAAAAGTAGCAGCTTCCCTCAGTCCTGAGCCAGTGAAGGCAGATGAGCCGGAGGTGGTCGTTGAGCTGGAGATGGTCGTTAAGCCAGAAGCGGTGGTTGAGCCGATTGAGGATAATGCTCTGGCTGGTGAGATGAGCGTTCCCACTCAGGAAGATCTCCCGACGGAAGTTTTTTTACCTACCTCGGCTGAGGAAGATCTCCCGACGGAAGTGCTTGTACCTGTCTCGGCTGAGGAAGATTTTTCCTTACGGCCGACCAGACCAGATCCGCTTGTAAGCTCATCAGCTCCTTTGGGTGAGGAATTGGCCGATAAAGATCTGGCAGAAGTTGATACAGTTCCTGAGGTCTCGGAGGTAGAGCCTGCTTCAAGCATCTCGGCACCACTGCTTATTCCTGGTATTGTCTTATCCGCACGTGCTCAGGCCAGGCGTAGCGAGGCTCACGCTCAGGTGGCAGGCCAGAGTGCGGTCGTATTGCCCAAACAACGAACGTGGCGCTTGCTCGTGATGGCTGTGATAGTGGTGCTCATTTTTGCCATGCTTGGACAGGTGTTTGATGCTGGCGTGATCAAGGCTATTAATCGTGATCCAGTACTGGCAGCTTCAGGAGCTCCTAAGAGCCTGTTACCGTCGCAGGCGCCTTTATTAAGTCCGACCTCGATCGTGATTACCTGGTTGACAGCTACTCCAACTCCGAAGCCGAAGCCAAAGCCGACGTCAAAACCAAAACCGAAGCCGACAGCAAAGCCAGTGTCCAAGCCGACAGCAAAGCCGACGACTCCACCAGTTTTCATACCAGCTTTAGCGCCCACATCCGTGCCGGTGCGGGTCCCGACGCCAACCAAAGCGCCGGTTGTCGTCGTGCATCCGACGCCAACGCCGAAGCCGATCGTGGATGTAAGCGCATCATACGAAGCAGAATCTTCTCAGAACACGCGGGCGGCCAATCTCAAAGAATTCAGCTGCCCCTATTGTTCGAGTGGGAATAGGATTGGCTGGATCTATGGTAGTGATACGCTGATCTTCAATGGCGTTACTTCCGCTCATACGCGCAGCTATACGTTGCTCGTTTACTACTATAATTCGGTCCCCAATCGCGTGACACAACTCTTCGTGAGCGTCAATGGCGGCGGCAATATCGAAGTAGGTCTACAAGTCGCAACGGGGAATTGTTGTGATTATGCTCCTTATGTCGGGAGCATCACGATCACGTTGCAAGCGGGGAATAATAACATCCGGCTGTCAAATCCCAACGGACCCGCTCCCGACGTTGATCGCATTGTGACGCAGCCGTGATCATATCATATGTTCTGTCCTTAGAGCACACGCCAGATCTGGGAGATACTGTTTGTACAGGCGGTCCCAATGCGTGTGCTGTCTGAGGACCAGGCAATGCCATTGATGGGCAATGACTGATATGTGGCATGCGTCACACCTGTCTTTGCATCCCAAACATGCATATTCACCTCTTTAGTACCACGCGTCCCGATAAAGACATTGCCAGTTACGGTACCTACCTCGCCGGCCGACGCGATATATTTGCCGTTGGGAGACCAGGCAACGGCGTTGAGCCAGCCGCCCTTATGTTTCTTATAGCTTAGATAGACATGCCCTGATTTTGCATCCCAGATCTGGGCCGTATTATCCATGCTACAGGACACCAGGCGGCTGTCATCTGCCGACCAGGCGACAGAGGTGACCTCACGCTGATGCTCGTTGAAGTTGAGCAGTGCTTGTCCGGTGGTTGCATTCCAGACCTGTACCGTATTATCGTAGCTACCCGATGCGATCTTGTGACCATCATGTGACCAGGCCAAGGTTTGCACTATATTAGCATGCCCTGTAAACGTTGTCATTAGTTTCTGCGTGGCCAATTCGTAGACCCGAACTTTACCGTCCTCGCCGCCGGCGGCCAGATATTTTTCGTCGGGCGAGCACGCGACTCCGTTGATACCTACCGATGTGTCGCCGTAGCTGGCGAATTGTTTTTGCGTGCTCGTATCGACTCCCTGAGTCGTTCCGTCATCGAAACCGACCACAAAGCGTTTGCTATCAGCCAGCCAGCGTACGGCGAGGGCAGTATCATTTGACTCGGCGGGCTGGATCTGACTGCTGTAGGAGAACAGGCGATCGCCGGTCTCGGCCGTCCAGACCTGTGCTGTGCCGTCCTCAGCTACCGTGACGATCGACTTCCCATCGGGAGACCAGTCGATGCCTGCGACATCGTCGGTATGCTTTTTGTACGTGAGTAGCGCGGCTGTGGCCGGGGTAAGTACTGCCTGTGTCTCGGTGGGCGTACCATGAGACTGTGTCACGGTTCCTCCTGACGTTCTCTGCGAGAGGACAACCCATGTGAGCCCACTACTGGCAATGGCGACCAGTCCACATACTCCGATCAGCGCCGTTCGACGTGATATCTGTGCTGGCTGTTTTGGTCCAGCCTGCGTAGAAACAGGTGGATTGGTCGTGAGCGGAGCGGGCTTGGTTTGATAAGGTGAGGGCATAAAGAAGTTTCCGCTGCCTCCGGGTATGGGCTGCTGGCTGCTGACCTGCTCCAATGCCTGCGCGAAGGCGCGAATCGAAGGGAAGCGCTGCTGAGGATCTTTGTTCAAGGCAATCATCACGACCTGCTCAATTTCTAGCGGGAGCGTCGGCAGATATTGGCGGAGAGGTGGCGGTGGTGTGATGCTTTGTTGAAGGGCAATCTGTGTGAATGTTCCCTGAAAAGGGCGATTGCCACAGAGCCATTCATAGACGACGACTGCCAGTGAGTATTGGTCGCTTGCCGGTCGTGGATATCCCTGGATCTGCTCGGGAGCCATGTAGACGACCGTTCCGGCGATGTTCTGCGTGCTTTGAGAAATTGTGCCGTGTGATGTCAGGGCGATCCCAAAATCGCTGAGTAGCAACTGATCTTGCTCGCCGAGCAGCATATTTTCAGGCTTCACGTCGCGGTGGATGAGTCTTTGATCGTGCGCGTACTGCAACGCTTCAGCGATCTGTCTGACGTACACGACGATGGTGTTCAATGGGAGTATACTGCCTTTGGGATGGCGATCACGTAAGGTGCCGTGGGGAGCATAATCCATAATCAGATAGGCGATATTGTCCTGGAGGCCGAAGTCGTAGACCTGCACAATCGAGGGATGTCGCAGATGGGCAATTGTTTGTGCCTCATGCCTGAACGTATCGATCGCCTCCTGCGTCAGATGGGTCAGGAGTACTTTGATGGCGACCTGCGTCTTGAGATGAACATGTTCTCCGAGATAGACTTCCGCGAAGCCTCCCTGTCCCAGACGTCGTATGAGGCGATAGTTACCTAGAAGTTGACCACTATGGTCAGCGCTCTGTTGCATCTTCATTTCTCACAATTTATATAAAATATTGGGGCGTGGGTATTAAATACAGCTCAAGTGTAGAGGACCTGAGCGAAAAAAGCAACTGTGTAGGCCACTTGAGTTGCGTGGTATCCTTGAATACAATACTTTTCAAAGAGTATCCCTGGATGAGGGACAATGACCATTGATCGAGTAAGCGCGGCGCGCTTTTGCGCCAGATATGATATTTTATTAATTATGGAGTGTAATCGTATATGTATACAATAAAATCACAATCCAGACCTCCCGCGCATCGTTTATCGATACTTTATACCATTGCGCTGAGCAGCATTGCTGTGCTGGCCCTGCTCGGTCAGATCGTGCTCCAGTCAGCGTCGAAGCAGCAAGCGAGTGACGCCCTGGTAATCAACACTGCCGGTCGTCAGGGCATGTTAAGCCAGCGTTTGAGTAAGGCGGCCCTGACACTCGAAGTTTTCACGGGTGCTCAGGATCGTCAGCGGAATGCGCAAGAATTGCGCGACGTTGTGACGTTATGGAAGAGCAGTCAGGAAGGTCTCCAACATGGGGATGCGACCATGGGTCTTCCCGGCCAGAATAGTCTGGAGATCCAGCACTTATTTGCCAGCATTGAACCCTCATATGAATCCATGTTACAAGCCTCCAACATACTCCTTGCTCTTGCCGAGCCAACGCGAACACCAGCGGTATCATCAACAGCTTTTTTACCTCCTATCCGCGAGATTCTCAGCGCCCAGACGAAGTTCCTGGTGGGCATAGGCCAGATTGTGGCACAGTATCAGCAAGAGGCGCAAGAGCATATTTTGCAGCTAAAATTGGTTGAGTTGGCGTTATTTTTCCTTACACTCCTGGTCTTGCTTTTGGAAGGTCTTTTTATTTTCCGTCCCGCCATTGGACAACTGCACCAGGCGCTGTTAGACCTGCTCCAGGCTAACGAGCGAGCTGGCAGGGAAGAGATGATGCCTGAAAGCATCGATTGAGCCAGATACCCAGATGCCTATTACGCTGCCAAAGGCCATCGCACCAATGTCGCATTGGAGACGAGCATCCCAATGAGGTGAGCCTCTCACCCCATCGCCTTCCGGAGCTGTTTTGGACACACATCACCGATACCGCATCGGCGTGATGACTTTTGACAGAGTAGTAGCGCCGTGGTCTTGTGCCCGGCGACCAGTTCACGCACGAAAATGTTCCTTGTCGCTTTGCCGCATTGAGTAACAAAAGCGAGCGTTACGTACGTCACGAGGCCGCCGGGCGCAAGACCACGGCGCTACGCCGGCTGGCTTTGATGCCGCCTTCTCTGCTCATTGTGTTATATTGTCTATGTTTGCAAATGCTTTCGAAGTATTAGTAAGGAGTTTTCACGATGCCCAGACCCATTATTCTGTTGATTGATGATGAGCCTGAAGTATTACAGGCGGTTGAACGGGATATACGGCGTAAGTATGGCAAAGAATACCGTGTCATGAAGGCGATCTCAGGTCACGAAGGATTATCTATTCTCCGGCGTGTCGCGGTGCGTAACGAGCAAGTAGCCTTGCTTCTCACCGATCATCGCATGCCGCAGATGAATGGAATAGAATTTTTGAAAGAAGCATTTAGTGTCTTTCCTCTGGCAAAACGGGTCCTGCTAACGGCGTATGCTGATTCTACGGCTGCTATTCAGGCCATTAACGATATTCGCTTGGATTATTATCTGATGAAGCCCTGGGACCCGCCGGATCAGCATCTCTATCCGGTGGTTGATGATCTGCTCGGCGATTGGCAAGGCACGAATCGTTCGCCCTTTGAGGGTATTCGGGTGCTTGGTCAACATTGGTCATCCTCGTCGCATCTGATCAAAGAGTTTCTGGGTCGTAACGGCGTGCCCTATCAGTGGATCGATCTCGAAAACGCTGAGGGACAACATCTGCTCCAGGTCATGCAGATGACCACACCCACGTTGCCGCTGGTCATCTTTCCCGATGGCGAAGTGTTTCAGAATCCTTCTCCTGCGGAGATTGCCGAGCGCGTCGGCTTGCGCACGCAGGCGGGGAGCTCATTCTACGATCTTGTGATTATTGGTGGAGGGCCTGCCGGACTGGCGGCGGCTGTCTATGGAGCCTCCGAAGGACTCTCGACGGTCATGGTCGAGCGCGAGGCTCCTGGCGGTCAGGCGGGGACGAGTTCACGCATCGAGAACTATCTGGGATTTCCAACGGGCCTCTCCGGAGCGGATCTCTCAAGGCGAGCGGTCTCGCAGGCGCTGCGTTTTGGCGTTGAGATGCTGGCTCCTCAGGAGGTGGTCAAGCTGCGCATTGAAGATCCTTATCGCTATATCACGCTGGCCGATGGCACTGAGATCACCTGCCATGCGCTGATTATCGCTACTGGCGTTTCTTATAGGACCCTGGATGTGCCCGATATCGAGCGTTTTAATGGCATCGGCGTCTATTACGGAGCGGCGATCAGCGAAGCGCTCGCGCATCAGGGAGAAGACGTCTATATCGTAGGAGGAGCTAACTCAGCCGGACAGGCCGCGCTCTACTTTGCTCGCTATGCGCGCTCGGTTACGATACTGATACGTGGGACATCGCTCACCAAAAGCATGTCACAATATCTCATTGATGAGATCGGCTTGCAGAAAAATATTACGGTTCGCATCAACACGCAGGTCGTTGGGGTCGAAGGCGAACATAATCTTGAGCGGATTATTGTTGCCAGTAGTGAGACAGGAGCGCGAGAAGTCTTGCCGACGACCGCGTTGTTTATCTTTATCGGAGCCATGCCGCGTACAGAGTGGCTGGACGGCCAGCTTGAATGCGATGGACAGGGATTTATCTTAGCGGGGCCTGATCTTTTCCAGGCTGGGAAGCGTCCAAAGGGCTGGGCGCTCGAACGTGATCCATATTTGTTAGAGACAAATATCCCAGGTATCTTCGTGGCAGGAGATGTCCGCCTGCACTCGATCAAGCGTGTGGCTGCAAGCGTCGGAGATGGATCGAGTGCGGTCCAATTTGTGCATCAATATCTTAGTAAAGTCTAGATCCTTAAAGTGTAGGCCCTTGAGTTTCAATCAGAAAGAGCACGTAGATGGAAAAACCGACCGTCGCAGAGCTACAGACGACATTCTTCTTTGAAAAATGTACCGAGGAACAATTGCAGTGGGTATGTGAGCACTCAGAGGTGGTCGTATTCGAAGCGGGCTTGAGGATTTTAGGCGATGATGAGCCGGCTAACGCGCTTTTGATCCTGCTTGTTGGCCGGCTACAGTTTACGCGCAAATACAACGGACGTGATATCGTCACGGAAGATACCGACCGTCCGGGCATCTGGGGAGGATGGTTACCGACCATTGGTGATCTCCTGACACAAAATGCCTATGCCATCCATACGATGCGGCGTTGTCGCATCGTGCGCATCTCGAAAGAGAACGTCCAAAGCATGCTGAATCAGGGCTTCCCGGTGATAAATCATCTGCTGGCGGGCCTCTACGGCGGTGCGCATAATTTCGAATCGATGATTCGGCAGCAAGATAAGCTGGCGGCCCTCGGTAAATTATCGGCAGGACTGGCACACGAGCTGAACAATCCGGCGGCAGCCATTCGGCGTGGAGCGGAACAGTTGCGCGAGGTGATTGGCGAGCAGGAGGAGCGTACCTTGAAGCTTGGGCAATTGCTCGATGACAAGAGTCGAGACGTCCTCACCGCATTTCGTCGTACCATCCTCAAGGGACTGGACAGCGCTCCGCGCCTGGATGCATTGGCGCGGAGCGATCTGGAAGATGAGTTGCAGAATTGGCTGGACGAGCATGATGTGAGTGAAAGCTGGAATCTCGCGCCGACCTTTGTCGATGTGAATATCAGCCTTCAGGATCTTGAGGCTTTAGCTCCTCAATTTTCAGAGGAAGCGCTGCCGCTAGCCCTTGACTGGCTGTGTGCCACCTTTTCTGTCATCCGTGTCACGGCCACGCTTGAGACGGGATCGGCGCGGATCTCGGATCTGGTCAAAGCTATCAAGGATTATACCTACATGGATCAGATGCCCGTTCAGGATGTCGACATTCATGCGGGCCTGGATAATACCCTGGCCATCCTGAGCTACAAGCTCAAAAAGCAGAGCATCACCGTTGAGCGTCACTACGACCGCGATCTGCCGAAGATCACCGCCTATGGAAGCCAGCTCAATCAGGTCTGGACAAACTTGCTTGATAATGCCATCGATGCCCTCAGTGCGGTGCCTGTATCCGATCGCCGCATCCAGATCAGGACCAGCAGAGATCAAGATCAAGTGTTGGTAGAAATCCAGGATAATGGATCAGGTATCCCCATCGAGATTCAGAAGCAGATCTTTGATCCCTTCTTCACAACCAAAAAGGCCGGCGAAGGCACCGGCCTGGGACTCGATATCAGCTATCGGATCATTGTCCAGCAGCATCGCGGCTCGATGAAATGCGAGTCGCGGGTAGGCGATACCCGCTTCCAGGTTCGCCTACCTATTACGGATTAATACGTGTGAAGAATATGCAGCAAGTAGTCCTTTCTGTTGAGTGGATTAAAATCGACCCTTTTGCGGATTGGGAAGGCGCTTTCTATTTTGATAAATCCAGATGGCTTGGAGATGAAAACGCCTTCTCCCTCTGTAAAAGAGCGCATCTCTTGTTTGAAGGTCTCGGTTGTGGCTACGGGTAAAGTTCCGCTGATGAGAAATGTCTCGTTATGCATCTCAGGTATCTCAAATACGGCTTTTGAGGCCGATAATTTGAGGATCGTTTTGCTGATCGTTTGTGCGGGAATGGTCAATTCGAATTGGTTGACTGGTTCGTAGACCTCGGTGCCGGCGTGCGAGAGTGCTGCCATTAAGACAAGCGGCACAAGCTTTCTGAAATCTCCGGCGGTTGTCACGGGACTGGAATAGCCGGTGTGGGTGAGGATAACGATACTATCAGTGACTTCCCAGCCGTACAGACCCTGTTTCAGCGTCTCGAAGACGGTATGCTCGATGGCGCGGTGAAAGGGAAGAGGCAATGAACCCAGCTTCACTTCTAATCTGTACGTCACGCCGCTGCCTGAGGGTCCCGGCTCGATCCTGAAGCCGACGGTGGCGGGAAAGGGATTATCCGCCGTGCCGATGATCTCAGCGGCTTCTCCGCTGGCTTTTGGCTTTTCAACACAGACTATTCTGGTCTCTGAGAAAACAATGTCCAGGCCATAGTTTTCCTTGAGGATCGTCTCTATCACCTCTTTTTGCACTTCTCCGAAGAGTCGCAGATAGATTTCATGATGGAAATCGTCCTTGAGAACCTGGATGAGCGGATCTTCTTCCGCCAGTGCGACAAGTGCTCGGTAGAGTCGGTGCTTCTGCTCAGGTTGTCGGGCCTCGACACGCGTTTCCATCTGCGGGGCGGCAAAGTGGATGGCTTTAATTTTGTCAGACCATACACCTGGCACGTCGCCAATTTTGACGTCTTTGAGACCCCAGACTTTACAAAACTCGCCTGCTTCCACCCTTTGCACCTGGATCGTTTTCCCGGCGGAAAATATGTGCAGTTTTTTAATCTTATCTGTATAGGTCTCGAGGCTACTATCATGATTCTTTCTGCTGACGTGGATGTATTCTCGTGTGCGTATACTGCCTGAAAACACTCTTACATAGGCGATTTTTTCTCCTGCTGCCGCTTTTTCAATTTTGAAGACCACTCCAGATAAGGGAGCGTCCTCCAGACAATCATTGGTGGGAAACATCGTGGCAAGATTGGCCAGCAACTCAGTGATGCCAACTCCTGTGATGGCCGAGCCAAAAAAGATGGGATATACTTTCGCTTCTCGGATGAGATGCTGTAACGCCTTTTTTAGCTGATCCTCGGCAATCGCTGCTCCGCTGACATAAGCTTCCAGGAAGGCTTCATCGTGTAGCGCGACGAGTTCGATACAGTCCTCTAGAAAAGCGCGATCTCCGTCGCGATTGAGGCTGTTTTCAAGGATAGATGCTTGTCTGGTGCCGATTTTTTCGACACGATAGAGGGGTAGCACATGCTCTGCGAGCCTGGCTTTGATGCTCTCGACGAGCGTCTGGGACTGTGCTCCACTGCGATCTATCTTATTTATGAAGAGGATGGTGGGAATCCCAAGCTGCATCAGAATTTTCATTAAAATTTTTGTCTGCGCTTGAATTCCTTCTACCGCTGATATGACGAGAATGGCTCCGTCGAGGACACTGAAGGATCGCTCCACCTCTGCCATGAAGTCGGCGTGTCCGGGAGTATCGATCAGGTTAACTTTAAGATCCTGTACAAAGAAAGAGACAACCGATGCTTTGATCGTGATCCCTCTTCTCTTTTCCAGATCCATCGAATCGGTCTGGGTATTTCCTTGATCTACGCGACCAATTTCCTCAATGACATGTGTCTCATATAATATGCGCTCGGTCAGGCTTGTCTTGCCGGCATCTACGTGTGCGACAATCCCTATATTCGTTATTGGCATGGATTAAAATCCTCTTGTTTTCTTGCATATACATCTCCTCTTGAATGTTGTTATATTGCCGCATGATAATCGTTCTCCAATCTTGTGTCATAAAGCCGTTATTGGCTACTTTCTATTCGCAACGCGCATTATGCTGATGCATAAGCGATTGTTACCATACTTTATATTGATACTAAATGTCAAGCGAAGCAAGGACACCGTAGCACGCTGGCGGGCCTGATCTTACGAGAAACTGGGACATTGCACGCGAGCGTGCAACGCTACACTGTCTTCGCTTCGCTTGACAGCTTTTTGCTGGTCTCCCAAAGTAGTCTCATCTCCCATCAGTGAACTTCAAGGAGAAGAGTTGCTTCCTCTATGCGGCCTGTCCTTTGCAACAGGTCGATCAATGGTTGGCGACTGGCGATGGTGGTGCGGTGATTGATGCCAAAGAGCTGCGCGTGAATGGTATAGACGCGTTGATAGAGGGAGATAGCTTCATGCGTCTTATCCTGAGTTTGCAGAAAGCTTGCATAGTCTTGCAGCGAGATAAGTGTGTCGGGATGCTCAGGTCCCAATTGCTGCTCGCGAATACGCAATGCCTGTTGATAGAGCGGCTCAGCTTTGTCATATTTTTGTTGTCGCATATAGAGATTAGCCAGCCCGCGAATCGGGTCGCTGGCATGGAAGTTCTCAGGTCCAAAATGCAGTTCTCGGATATATATTGCTCGTTGATAGAGCGGCTCAGCTTCGTCATATTTTTGTTGTCGCATATAGAAATTAGCCATCTCATGCAAAGAAAAGGCGACTAAAGGATGCTCAGGTCCCAGATGGTGCTCTCGGAGGTGTAACGCCCGCTGATAAAAACTCTCGGCTTCCGCATAACGTTCCGCATGGGCACAGAGATAGGCCAGGCCAAGCAGCGCATACGTTAAATCAAGATGTTCCGGTCCCCATTGTCGCGTCAAAATATCCAATGACCGTTGGTAGAGAACCTCCGCTTCGGCATATTTCTCCTGCTGGATATACACCCAGGCGAGCCCATTGAGCATTTTGTCTTCGAATGCATGCGCTAATCCAGATTCCTTCCTGACTTGCAGGGCTTGCTGATAGAAGGATTCCGCTTCCTTATACTTGCCTCGGATATTGTAGAGGTTGGCCTGTCCATTTAATGCCAGGATCATCAAGGAATAATCCGGGTCTTTTTGAGCCTTCCAGATGCCTGTCGCTTGCTGGTAGTATGCTTCGGCCTCGACAAACTTTCCCTGTTGCGCATGGATATAGGCTAACCTCTCCAGGCACTCGGCTATTTTGAATGTGTCCGGGTTCTCTTGTTGTTCCCAGATAGAGACGGCTCGCTGGTAGAGGGGAGTCGCGAGCACATATAAGATGCGATTTTTGAGGTATGTGGCGGCGCGATAAAGCAGCTCTGCTGCATCCACGAGGAGGATCTGATGCTCTTGAATCAGGAGATCAGTGGCCTGTACCTGTTCCAGATAGCGTTGACAGAGCTCCCATGTTGCAGATGTCAGGTCACGGGGAAAGATATGATGTAGCGCCCGTACCAGACGCTCGGCCCACTGTCGTTGTTCGTGTAAGGACATGCGATCCATCTGCACGGCCTGCACCAGGCGGTGGATGCTGATGCGGCGGTCCTGAGCTAAGCGTTTCACCAGGGAAAAGGTCAGCAAAGTTTCCAACATTTGATTAAAGAGTAAGGGATTACTCACCGCCTCGCGCAGCGCTGGCGGCCAATACTGTCCTCCCTCGATCAGGAGCTCTTCCGGGATATCGTCCGGCGAGAGCAAGGCGCCGAGCTGTAAGAGTTCGGAGGCGGCTGGATTAGTCTGTTCGACCTGTTGAAATGAGAGGGACCAGGTGGTCGCCACGGAGTCAGGATATCCCATGCTCTGCTTGCCACGTCGTGCCAGCAGCGTAGAGCGGTAGGCTTGATACAATTGTCGATACGTACTCAATGTACATCCGGTCTCTTCGATGTATGCGCCAGCTTGATCAAGCGCCAGAGGGAACTGCCCCAGCGCCACCACGATATTGCTGGCCTCATTCATATCCTCGTCGGAGGCGTGCGCGAAGCGATGCGCTCGACGTAGCAAGAGCATTGTGCTCTCGATGATCCCCATCGTATCGACCTCATAGGAGGAGACCTGCGAGCCAACCGCATTGGCTCGTGTCGTGAGGAGAATATCCCCGTTGCCATGGCGCGGAAGATAGCTGTGGGCCAGCGAGAGATCATCGGCATTGTCCAGGATCAGCAGCCAGGAAGAGGGGGTCTGCTCTAACCAGCGTAGCACCTTCGCCGCAATTTTATGCTGATCCGTCTCTTCTTGAGCAGATATAGTTGGTAAGAGGGAAGCCAGCATGGCAAAGCTGGTCAGGATGCTTTCTGCGCTGACTGCTGAGATCCAGAGAGTATGTCGGTAGCGCGTTTGAGAGCGATAGGCATACTCGACGGCGACCTGCGTTTTGCCGATGCCTCCCAGACCCTTGATGACCTGCGATTGTGTCAGGGCGATCTGCTGGATCTGGTGTGAAGCGTCGCCTGTAGCGCGGGTAAACTGTTGTTCAAGCTGAGAGAGCAATTCCTCGCGTCCGGTAAAATGCGGATTGCGCAGATAAGGAATCGTCCAGAGGACTGTTTCTTGAACGGGAATGGCCTCTGATAGCTTCTCGCCCTCTGAGGAGGAACGTGCTTCAGATGATGTGGCGGCCTCGACCAATCCCAGTTCCTGAGCACTGAGACCAAAGATAGTGCAGAGCTTGGCGCGATAATAGGCGCTGGGCTGTTGCGTGCCACGCTCCCAGCGCTGCACGGTGATCCGCGCGATATTTAACTGGTTCGCAATATCTTGCTGGCGCCAGTTGCGCTGGATACGATATTGACGTAAAAGATCATTTCTTGACATAGAACCTCTCATTCCTGAGGTGTGCGGCTTCCTCTGCGCTACCCATCAGTTTCCACTTCATTTTCTTGGTTGGGGATAGATATAACAAGTTTCTGTATCGGAATTGTCACTTCGAGATGCTCAGTGCCAGGTGGCAGCTTCCCGGAAACTCTTGCTGAGTGGAAAACGCTGACGATCCCAGTCCTAAGGATTAAGGTCATAGAAAAATAATATAGCAAATGTAACCTCATCTAGCAAGCAAATAAGAGCTGCACACGGCAAAAGTAATAGATGCTCGTGTTTTATATATTTTGCTGTCGGGCTCCAACAAGTAAAAAGTATGCAGATCATATTTGTTTCTTCTACTCATCGCCCGGCGTTTTTTATATGGCGGCAGTAAAATTTCAGAGCAAGAAGCGAAAGGGATACATATTTTCTGGTTATCTATCATTTTAACTGAGATGAATTTGGCTTAACTTAAGTATCCTGGTATTGGACAAAAGAGAGAAACAGGTTCTATGGATGTCACATTCCCGCGCTCGGCTTTGGCATATCTCTTCTTTCTGACAGGACCCCTGGCGGGCATCACGGTTCCTGTAACGCAGTTGGAGGTGACACTGGGTCGTCATTCCACAAATGATATTGTCTTGCATGATCCAGAAGTCTCGCGCTTTCACGCTCACCTGACGTATCGGCAGGGAGGGTGGCAGATTGAAAAACTTTCACAGACGAGCTTTGTGCATGTCAATCAATGCAGTATTGAGCGAGAGTTGCTGGTGCAGAATAGTACCGTGAGCCTGGGCAAAAATGTTTCTTTCTGTTTCTGTCTGCCACCTCCCTCAGGCTCTGCGGCCGACACCGAGGCTGCAAAAGCTCCTGAGGAGTTTACGACTGTACCTGTCGCATTTTTGCCCGCTGAGACAGATGATCAGGCTTTAGAGACCGTAGCAGCGCCTTTATCCCCTGTGCCCGGTATGGCAGAGCCGGTTGATCAGGCTTTACCGGATGTGGCGGAAGCGGTTGACCAGGATTTTGGCACGGTAGTTGTCTCTCCTGCGGCTTCGGGTATGCCATCGCTTGAAGTGATCAACACGCACGCGGGTACCCGGACGCAGTATGTGCTCGCCAAAAAAACGCTCGATATCGGTAGCGATCCCACGAACACGATTGTGATCGGGGAGCCGGGCATCGCCGATTTTCATATGCAAATTGTTCAGCAGGAGAAAAATTGGCTGTTATTGCACCCTCATCCTCTGCGCCATGACTCACGCGCCGGCTTCCTCTACGCGGGACGCAAGATCCAGGGCAATCAATCTTTTCGCAAGCTGCTGATTGAAGGGGATACCTTTCGCCTGGATACTCTTGAGGGCACGCTGATCACTTTGATCTTTCACGACGGTCGCGATGTGGTACAGGCATCATCATTGCGGATGCAGCACATTGCCCTGGTGAACGCTGAGATCACTTTTGGTCGCAGCGCGGACAACAGCGTCGTGCTGGATCATCCGCAGGTATCAGGTCATCACGCTCGCCTGGTCAGAGTGGATAACCGCTATGCGATTATCGATGTAGGAAGTACGAATCATATCTACGTGAACGGATTGCAGGTCAGTTATCAGCAACTGCAATGCGCCGATGAGATCCGTATCGGTCCCTATAAACTTGTCTTTGACGGCGTGCAGCTGACTCTCTATGACGAAAGTGGTGGGATTCGTATTGATGCGCTTGGTCTCAGGCAGGTCAGTCAGAATCAGACGGTCCTGCTGGACAACATCTCGCTGAGTATTCCTCCTCGTTCGTTTGTGGCGCTGGTCGGAGCATCCGGTGCAGGGAAATCGATGTTGCTGGATGCTCTCAACGGCCTGCGTCCGGCCCAGCAGGGAGCCGTCTTCTACAATGGACAGGATTATTATCAGAACCTGGCTGCTTTTCGGACGCAGATTGGCTATGTACCTCAGGATGAGATTATTCATCGCGACATCACAGTGGAGCGTGTCCTGCATTATACCGCCAGGCTGCGGCTGCCAAAGGATTTTACTGCGGAGCAGATCTCGCGGCGGATCGATGAGGTGCTGGATGATGTTGAGATGCAGCATCGCCGTCAGTTGCTCGTGCGCCAATTGTCGGGAGGACAGCGCAAGCGCGTTTCTATCGCTCTGGAGTTACTGGCGAAACCGAGCGTGTTCTTTCTGGATGAGCCTACTTCAGGACTCGATCCCGGTCTCGATCGCAAAATGATGGTCTTGCTGCGCAAGCTCGCGGATAAAGGTCATACCGTCGTGCTGGTCACGCACGCGACCAATAATATCAACGTCTGTGACTATGTCTGTTTTCTGGCTCCCGGTGGACATCTGGCGTACTTTGGCCCTCCCGAGCAAGCAAAAACGTATTTTGACAAGGGCGACTTCCCCGAAATTTATAGCGCCCTGGAGCCTAACGATAACGTGGATGCTGCTCCATTGGAGGTTGTCGCACAATTTCAGCGCTCGGCAACCTACCAGAAATATATCGGCGAGCCACTGAATTTAAGGCCGAAGGGCGTTCACAAGTCAGCGGCTTATCTGCGACCGAGATCCGAACCGGCTTCACAGCGTTTGATCGCATGGAGGCAATTTCTATTGCTCTCGATGCGATACATTGAACTCTTGAAGAATGATCGTGGCAACCTTGCCATCTTGCTGCTCCAGGCGCCAGTGATCGGAATATTGCTACTGGTCTTTATTCGAGGTATCGGTCCCGATGGTTTTAATCCCACGGCGGTCGTGCAATGTACATCTACAGTCGCCATTGTGGCGACGGCCGGCTTTCCCGATGTCCCGACGCCAACCAATCCTATCATTTCGCACAGCTGTCAGAGGATAGAGAATTTCTTGCTGTATACGCGAACCGGTCAGGCGTACGCGCACAAGCGAGGCGGTGCTATCAGCGCCTTGCAGGATTTTGTCGTGGTTGGTCCAGGGTATGCACCAACCATCCTTTTTATCATGGCGTTTTCGGCCGTCATGTTTGGGAGCATTAATTCTATCCGCGAGATCGTCAAAGAGGTGCCGATCTATCGGCGCGAGCGGGCTGTGAATCTGGGTATTTTCCCGTATATGGCCTCGAAGATTGCTGTACTCGGTGTCTTATGTCTGTTTCAAAGCTTTATCCTGATGCTCTGTGTCACGATTTTTGATCCCTTTGGGCAGAGCATCTTTCTCTATCCCTTTCTAGAAATATATATCACCATCGCTCTGACATCTCTGGCAGGCCTGATGATGGGTCTCACGGTGTCGGCGTTTGTCTCTAATAACGATCGCGCCATGAGCTTTCTCCCCCTGATACTGATCCCGCAAGTTGTATTTTCGGGGACCATCTTTCCTCTGACCGCCTGGTACCTGCAATATCCAGCGCTCCTCTTCCCGATCCGCTGGGCCATGGCCGCTCTGGGATCATCGGCTGGTCTGCACAGCGACAAGATTTTCAATGATCAGCTTTTCGGTAATATCGATACCTATCATGGAACCCTTTTTTCCATCTATAGTCATGCTGATGCTCTGCGTTATCTGGAATATATGTGGCTGGCTTTAGGCATCATTATTATCCTCTTCGGGATTGCCATCGTTTATGGCTTAAAGCACAAAGATAAGCGTGTGTAAGCACAGAGCCGATAGGAGGATCTCGATTTGTAGTATCATGAATAAAGGCATACGATATTGTAGAATGTAGAACAGGAGAAATATATGTCGGAATATAGCGCAGGTGAGAGCTCTCAACGTCCAGTGGATGAAATGTCGGCTACCGATGCTATCAATACAATTGAAAAGGTGACTGGTCGACACGCTGGCTATCGACGTCTGCATGCTCGCGGCGGAGTGTATCAAGGAACGTTTACGGCGAGTGGTCAGGTCAGCCATCTGACCACGGCCCGCTATCTTACCGATGCCGTGACACCTATCCTGGTGCGATTTTCAAACGGCGCAGGCAATCCCGATGATAATGATACCAGATCGGGGATACGCGGTATGGCGGTTCGCTTTCTCGTCGATGGACATGCGGATGCCGATCTGGTGGCTGCAAGTACTCCCGCGTTTCCCAGTCACAACGCGGAGGGATTTATTGAACTTATCAGTTTGTTATCCGAGGTGGGAAGCGGAAAGTATGGTCCTCAGCAGGTGCAGGCAAAGCTTGGAGCGTATATGCAGCGCTATCCAGAAAGCATCCCCTTATTTCAACGCCTCGATAAGAGTCGTCCATCTGCCAGCGCCGCAACGACACGCTATAATGGTTTGCATGCCTACCTCTTAGTCGATCCGAACGGTGTGCGCCATCCCTATCGCTATCGACTGATCCCGGATCTCGGCGAAATTGATCTGACTCCTGAAGAGGCCGCGCAACGAGATGCACATTTCTGGCTGCCGGAAATCGATCAGCGCTTAGCCTCCGGACCAATTGGATTTACGCTGGTGTTTCAAATGGCTGAGCCGGGCGATCCGACCAACGATCCCTCCAGCGTCTGGCCGGAAGAGCGTCCGCTCATCGTTGCCGGACACCTTGAAATTACCGCCCCAGCACCCGATGCCGATGCTCTGGAGCGCGAAGTATTTGATCCCACGCGCATCCCGGCAGGCATCGAGCTCTCAGACGATCCTGTGCTTCTCTTCCGCACGCAGGCATATGCTGTCTCGGCAGCAAGACGCCTCCAGGGCGAGTAACACGTACTGTAGGGTGCGCTTCATTTTTTGCAGCAAGACAATCCTGAAGCTGTCAAGCGAAGCGATGACAGTGTAGCGTCGAACGCTTGCGTGCGATGTCCCAGAAGCTCGCACGATCAGGCCCGCAACCAGCTCTCTCGTACGTTGAGTGGGACATCGCACGCAAGTGTTCGACGCTACGGGATGCGTGACGATTCAGGTAAGATTGAAGAAGTTTTGTGTCAGTTCCTCATGTTATGATACCTGTGCCACTATCCAAAGGATTAACATATTTCCTGGTTGGCGGCACGGTATTATAAGTAAGGAGGAGACAAATATGATAGAACAGACTCTTTCACTCGCCTCGTTCTATGGCGGTTGGGCTTCCTACCAGAAAAACCTGGTCGCCATGATCGCGCCACTTACCGTCGAGCAACTTGCTCTGAAGCCCTCACCGCATCACTGGACGATAGGGGAGATCGCGCAGCATGTGATTGGGAACCGTGTGTGGTGGTTCCAGGTGTGGATGGGCGAAGGGAGCCCTGAGCTTGCTCCTATTGCGCACTGGGACCCGGCGGATGTGGTGGAGCAGGCTGCACTCAGTCCAGCCGAACTGGTTGCCGGGCTTGAAGCCACCTGGCTTATGATCGCCGATGCGCTTGCTCGTTGGACTCCTGCTGATCTTGAGTATGCTTTACCCAGCCCATCACGCCTGAGCGAAGAGGAGAAAGTCATCTTTGGCACACCCACGCGACGATGGATTATCTGGCATGTGCTCGAACATGAGATCCATCATGGTGGAGAACTTTCCTTTGCGCTCGGCATGTATGGCCTGCGGGGCATCTATGGGCAGGCATGATCCTGGCTGAGATTGATGCTCTGGAGAATGGAGTAGATATGGATCTGTCTATCTTCCACGAGCCAGCCGTATCATCTCTTCGGAAATGCCTACCAGGATAGCTAAATTGGGGACCTTTCCGATCGGGATAGTCCCCACGTTCAGCATCTTGCCACTCACCGAGATGAGCACATATTGGGTGACCTCGATCTTGCGCACCTGCGACCAGGGGATAAATTTGCGCATATCGCTGATACCCTGCTGGTTGACGCTGAACGGTCCAAAGGCCAGAGTTTGTCCCGCTCGGATAGTATCCAAAGCGTCAGGAAGCTGTTCTCGCGTCACGCCCTGAACAATGGCCCTCCCCAACTCGGTGATATCTTTCGTCAAGTCATCTAATCTGGTTTGATCGCCATCTCTATGACGCAATGTGTACGTGTAAGTGTACCTGCCGCCACTCCGCTCATCTCCGCTGTGTCGAACGATGCTCTCCCAGACTTCGGCTACCTGTTGCCAGGGGAATACCTGTATCTGCTCTCCGGTGTCGACAACAATTCCGCGCTGAAAAAGGTACACACGGTGATGAAGCATCCGTATGGTTTGATATACCTTAAAGATGGCAAAGCCAAAAAGCGCAAGGGATACTCCGAACAGCACAATTCTCAGCACAAGTGCCATATCGGAGAAGAACGTGTATGTTATTAAAAGAAATACAACTCCTATGATGAAGATGATGGCCGCTTCGATGAAAGATTTAATAATCCTGGCTTTGTAGACTTTGATACATGTCCCAAGGGGCTGAGCGTTCACTGCTTGCTGCACTGGTAACGGCAACATATCCTGCGATAGCATAAGCATAAATCCGGATATTCCTTTCTCAATTATAGAAGGAAGAGTGTCTTCTTGAGAACTATTTCATTATAGCTTCTTCTTGCGGCAAAAGCTATCAAATTCACTGGAATTTCATGTGTGATGGATCATTATATAGAACATAGTGAATAGACATGAAATTCATGAGAAGCATGCACGTTTATGCAATCAGCAATCAGCAATCAGCATTCAGATGTACCTTCGTATTTATGAATGCTGCGATGGCTTTTTCATCATCCAGGGGATCAGGCCACAGAGCAGGAGCAGGCATATCCCCATGCCGAGGCCAGTTGCCATCCCTCCCTGATCTCCAAGCGAGCCAATCCACGGATTCAGGACGATGCCCGTACATGAGCCAATCAGCGAGAGGGCTGAAAGGGCTGTGGCCCGAGACTTATCCGGGAGAGCCAGGTTGAGCTGGTCATTAATCAGGGGATCGCGCCAGGATGAGCATGCCACAATGGATATGACAAGTGCTCCTGTCAAGCATGGCTGTATCGTCTGCATCAAAAGAAGATAGGCGCATGCTGGCAAAAGGCAGGAAAGAAGTAGCATCATCTTTACCCCGAGGTGGCGGAGAAACTTGTCCATGCGTGCGATCAGGAGAAATTGGAGCCCTACCGCGAGTGCCATGATCGGTCCAAACAAAACCACCGGAATATTTGCACGCACAAAATAGATCTGGTTGTACCAGAAGATAGCATTAATCAAAGTAAAGGCCGCCGAGTTGAAGACCCCTAATCCAATCAGGCGCGGCTGATGGTGTATGGATTGCCACGCGATCCATACAATCTCCCTGATCTTTGTGTGCTCCTGACTGGCGACAACGGCCTGCGAGATCTGCTGTCTGGGAATACACCACGCCGCCAGCAGCGAGCAGATCAGAGGTCCAATGCTCATGGCCACCGCCAGCGTTGGACTATACGCCCCGATAAAGCTTCCGGTCGTCAGCCCCAAAAAGAATCCTCCAGTCGAGGCTGCGCTGAGCAGCGCAAAGGCTGCGTTGCCCTGCTTCTCGCGCCATTCTGCGCTGAGACTGCTATAGAGGAGAGCACTTTCACTCCCCGATGTGCAGGCGATCGCAAAGCCGCTCAAGACATTGGCAAAGGCGAAGATCCAAAAGCCATAGAACAAGGTAAAGCATAGCAGCCCAACCAGATTAAAGATACAGCCAAGGATAATCATCTGGCGATAGCTAAAGCGATCCGCCCAGATGCTCGTCGGGACGTCAGCGATCCAGATTGCGCCCGAAAGAAAGGACTCCATGAGGAACATCGCCGTGAAATTGAGTCCACGCTGCTGCTGAAAAAGGACAATCGTCGTCGAGTAGAAAAAGATATTTGCGCAAAAGCGCGACAGGACGAGCCAGCGCACGGTTGGTAGTGCCAGCAGATCGTGTGCGGGCAGTAGACGCAAGAAAAAGCGCATACCAAAACACTCCTATCAGACAGAGATTTGGGAAAACAAAAAAGCCGCAGGAGACTGATTGACAGATCGTCCACGGCTTTCGTGTTGCGCATTGACTGGTTTTTCTAGCGTCGATACCAACTAAAAAAGGGCACAGCACGGCTATGGGCGATCTGTCGGATATCGCAGATGCGTTGTGCTCGCGCCGCCCATAGATGAGCTATCTGTTGCTGTGTCGTCTGTGCCAATGAAGTGGACCTCGTGTAGGCTCTCTATCCTTTTTAGGAAAGGGCCGGAAGAATTTTAAGACAATATAGCAGAGAATGAATGTTGAGTCAACTGCTCTACCTCTCGAATTACTACCTGGTATTCTTAATGACAAAAACGATAGAAGGGAGAGAAACGCTTAACTCATCAATAGGGATCTTGAAACTATTTTAGTGCTCCTCCGTGCCAAAAAGAGAGATGAGACGAAACGGTACTTATTTTTTTTGGGAATGTAGTAAGGAAAGGAAGTCTGTTATGGATCTGACAGGTAAAGTTGCCTTGATTACGGGGGCTGGATCGGGCATCGGCAAAGCGACGGCGATGCTTCTGGCGCAACAGGGGGCTCGTGTAGCTATCATCAGTCATACCGCCGATGAGATATCTGCGGCGGCCTCCGAGATTACTCAATCTGGGCAGGAGGCGCTGGCGCTCACGGCCGATGTATCGCAGGAAGATCAGGTGCAGAAGGCGGTTCAGCAGACCATCGATAAGTGGGGGCGTATTGATATTGTTTTTGCCAACGCTGGTATCAATGGAGTCTGGACCGCTATCGATGAGCTCTCGCTGGCGGATTGGTCTAAAACTATCGATACGAACCTGACGGGTACCTTTTTGACGATCAAGCACACCGTCCCCTATCTGAAGAAGCAGGGAGGCTCCATTGTAGTGACGGCTTCGGTGAATGGGACACGTATCTTTAGCAACACTGGCGCGACGGCCTACTCGGCGACGAAAGCGGCTCAGGTGGCGATGACGAAGATGCTGGCCGTTGAGCTGGCACCGCACAATATTCGTGTGAACGTTGTCTGTCCTGGAGCTACCGATACCGAGATTAATGACAATACGCAGCAGCAGAACGTCGATGAGATCAAGTTTCCAGTTGAGTACCCGAAAGGTCAGATTCCTCTGGGTGAAGGAAAACCCGCGACCTCTGAGCAGGTGGGAGAAATAGTCCTGTTCCTGACTTCGGATGCCGCAAGCTACATTACGGGCACCGAGATCTGGATCGATGGAGCGTCTTCGCTGATCAGAGGCTAAGAGCGTACGGATCTCCTGGTTTTGCTATGTACTATAAAAAAGGCTTCACGAAAAGTGAAGCTTTTTTTGGCTTTTTTCGTGTTAGTAGCGAGGCGAGTTGAAGAAGCTTGCCTGCATACAGTAGAAAAAGTTCATTCTCTCAACCGCACTGAGCAGAATCATCCGTGCGTGCTACTCATTGCTAATGATGGCATAGGAATAGCCTTCCAGGTGAGAGAGAATGAATTTTTATTGTTGTTGGTCGATATGAGGTCCCAGATGAGTTTCACCATGTGAGGGATCAGTTATCTCTGAAAAAATGCCACTCCGCAATACATCGGTAAGAACATCCGTATTTTGCTCAATCTCCTGGATACGTTTAGATAATGCTTTACTCCAACTGTGCTGATTGTTTTTCTGTGCCCGTTGTTGCATATACCTGGTGAGGCTGGCTTTTTCCTGAAGCGTCTTGAGGGCGGTCCACAGAGCCTCTTCGATCTTTTCTGCCTGCGCGACTTGCATACTTTGTGGTGAAAAGGCGTGTCCAATGCGGCAGCGATATTGCATCAAGGTATTGTCCTGAAATTCCCACAGGACCCCGCCACATTCTGGACAAGAAAAAGCTGAAGGAGAACCTGCCGGTTGGTTCGTATGGAAAGTTGAGCGATCCAATTTTGCCATTCCAATCTCATGGTTCAGGATAGGATCTGCTGAACGGATCTGTGAATCTGAAATATCTTCTTGTCCTATCTTGCTCAGGAACGTTCCTATGTTAGCGAGAGGAGCGCAATAATCGGCCTGTAGATATTTGAGAGCACTTTCTGGCATGCCTGGATACAGTGCATCTTTGGGGTCCTGGACGATCGCCAGTCCTTGCTGGCGTTTGATAGCAAGCAAACCAGCGGCACCATCATCGAGTGCGCCAGTCAGGATAACTCCAATAACTCGTGGACCATAAATCAGGGCGGCTGAGCGAAAGAGTGGATCGATGGCTGGACGGTGCCGATTTTCTTTGGGACCTCGCACGATACGAATAGAGTCCTGTTCTAAAAGCATATGATGATCTGGCGGCGCGATGTAAATATGTCGATGTTCAATCGGTGTCTGATCCTCAGGTTGGATTACGTCGAGTTGGCTGTTACGCTTGAGGATCTGTGGTAACAGGCTCGGAGTTTTTACCGGGATGTGCAGGACAATAAAGACTGCGGCGGGAAAATCTGAGGGGAGATGGCTGACAAGTTCTTTCAAGGCTTCCACACCACCAGCAGAGGCTCCAATGACCACGATATCGCGCTTCATACTTCATAATCTCCGTTTCATTTTTGGTTCGAGTAAAGGTGCAATACATCCAATGTGTACCTGGATAGGTTCTAGACGATTGTTTTCCTTTAGTAGATACGAGAAATAAGCATATTTCGTGTCATTATCAAGGTAAATATTTTATGCTTGTTCGGCGGCAAAAAGCGGGGTAAGGTAGGCTATGACCATGGTTTTAAGTGCGGTAAGGACGATTGTTTGTTCGTCGGCCGGAACGCTCTGGGATAGTTCGAGGAGGGTCTGGGTGACGTTGTAGAGGATGCGCAGGGTGAGGGAGCGCTCGTGGCTAGTGAGGTGGGGGACACGGCTGGCGAACAGTTCTTCCAGACGCGTGAGCAACTCTTGATGGATCTGTTGGGCCTCGGTGGCGAATTCGCTGGAGGCGCTGCCTCCTGTGAAGAATGCTTTGACTCCGCCGTGGGCTTCGTGTAAGCTGATGAGCGCATAAATCAGGCTGTCGAATGATTGGGCGAGCGGCTGAAAAAAGAAGTCGTCTGTCAGGATAGTCTGGATCATGTCACGGTACTGCTGGTGATAACGGGCAATCACGGCTTGCAGGATGGCTTTTTTGTGTGGGAAAAATTGGTAGAGTGAGCCTATCGAGGTGTGTGCATGTGTCGCAATGGCGTTCGTACTTGTGGCCTGATAGCCGATCTCGGCAAAGAGCTGTTCGGCGGCATCCAGAATCATCGTCACACGTTGTTGTCCACGCGTTTGTTGCGGTTGGCGGCGTAAAAGTGCCTCCGGGGTAGTCTGCTCTCTCTCTTGTGCCTGAACCTGATCCATAAATTTGACTCTCCTTCTTACGTCTCGTCTTATCCTGAACGCAAGATACCAGATAAAGTATAGCATAAGTTTCCAGATTGCCCTCCTTTTTTTGCATCAAAATGGCAGGAAGGATCGTATATAAACATGTCAATGTGAGCGAATCGCTCATGTTTTACCTATTGTTTAGTGCCAATTGAGTCAGACTATCCAGGAAAGGATACCGCAAGATGAGAATTTCTGTCGACCTTAACCGTTGTCAGGGGTATGGGCAATGCTGTTTCGCCGACCCAAGCGTATTTCAGTTCCATGGAGAAGAAGCCCTGGAGTTCGATCCCGCTCCAGGCGACGAACGCCGTCTGCATGTTATCAGGGCGGCGAACGCGTGTCCTGTGCAGGCCATTCATATTGGTGAGTCCTATGAAGAGCAAAAAGAGAGGCTGGATGCTCATGCGTAATGGTCATACGCTTGGGAGGCGACAAGATGAACGTATTGTCATCGTGGGCGCATCTCTCGCAGGCCTGCGGGCAGCCGAAGCGTTGCGCCGTGACGGCTTTGCAGGGACGCTGACGATTGTGGGCGATGAGAAATATCTGCCCTATGATCGTCCCCCGCTGTCGAAGCAGGTTCTGGCTGGTCGCCTGCCGGTCGAGCATACACCGCTGGCTATGCTTGAGGATGTGCAGGCGACATGGATACTTGGAGTAGCCGCTCTCGCTCTAGATGTGGAGCGGCATCACATCTCCTTGAGCACTGGTGAGCAGTTGGCATTCGATCAGTTGTTGATCGCCACGGGGACACGCGCCAGACCCTGGCCTAAGGCGCTGGGAGGCAATCTGGATGGTGTCTTTCTGATTCGGGATCGGGATGATGCGCAGCGCTTGCGCGAACGTTTGATTAACAATCCTGAGCGGGTTTTGATTGCCGGTGGAGGCTTTATCGGGTGCGAGGTGGCCAGCGTCTGTCGTGAATTGGATCTGGCGGTAACGCTGGTCGAGCGAGGACCCACACCGTTGTATGGCGCAATCGGGAGCCGTATGGGCAGTATTGTGGCTCGCTTACAGGTGGAACATGGGGTCGATCTCCGTACCATGATGACGGTCGCGGCCTTTGAGGGCGATGAAGCTGGACGCTTGCGCCGCGCCATTTTGTCCGATGGTAGTCAGCTGGATGTCGATGTGGCTGTAGTGGCTCTGGGTGCCTTGCATAATACCGAGTGGCTGCAAGGTTCGGGTTTGGTGGCCGATGAGCGTGGCGTTGTCTGTGATACCTATTGCCGTGTCCTGGATGTCCAGGGCCAGGTGGTTGAAGGCATCTTTGCCGCAGGCGATGTGGCTCGCTGGCCGCAGCATCTCTATGATGACGATCTCATCGCGGTTGAACACTGGGGGAACGCGGTCGATCAAGCTGAGAATGCGGCATATAACATGTTGAGCGCAGCGCATAGCTATCGTGCCTATAAACACATACCATCCTTCTGGTCCAGTCAATTTGGTATTAATATTAAATCGGTTGGCCTTCCCAATCTGGGTGATGAAGTTATCGTTACGCAGGGGTCGATCGAACGCTATCGCTTTGTGGCCGCCTATGGACGTCAGGGACGTGTGATTGCGGCCGTGTCTTTTGATCAGGGACGCTGGCTGGAGGCTTATAACGCGCTGATCGAGAGTCGAGCCGCGTATCCGCCACAGCTGGCGGCCGCTGATCAACCGGAGGATATGCAGTCACAAGCACCGGGCTTCCGCGTTCTGGCATAGCCGGCTTGAATGTGACGTGTAGATTGATGAAAGGATAATAAATCATGACCCAAAAGTCAAAGATAGATTTCAAGCAAATTCTGGATCATTCGCACATCGATAATCCCTATCCACTGTACGCCGAATTCCGTGAGACTCCAGTAGCGTTGCAGGAAGATGGTAGTTATCTCGTCAGTACGTATAATGAGATCGTTTCTCTGCTGCATGATCCGCGTATCAGTTCAGATATGAGTAAGTCCAATGCTTTTCAGCAGATGTGGCAGCAGGCAGAGCAGGAACGAGAACAGTTGATCGCCGAGGGCCAATCTGTCGCGGAAGAGGAAGAGTGGATGCCTTCCTTCATCTTTCAAGATCCCCCGGATCATGATCGCCTGCGCCGGATCGTGATGAGCCAGTTCACGCCGGAGCGTATCAATAGCATGGATACGCGGATCCAGCAGATCGTCAAAGAGCATCTGGATCAGCATACCCAGGGCGGACAGATCGATATTGTGGATGATCTGGCCTATCCACTGCCGGTGACGGTTATCTGTCAATTGCTGGGCGTGCCGCGTGAAGATGAAGCGCGTTTCCATGCCTGGGCAGAGCCTCTGGCGAGTGCGCTTGATCCAGGACAGATCCAGACGGAAGAGCAGCAGAAGCAAATCATGGAAGCCGGTCGGCAGATGCAAGAGTATATGGAGCAGCTGCTCCAGAAGTTGCAGGCTCATCCAGATGATGGACTGCTCTCAGGGATGATGACCGCTAACGATGTCGATGGTCCCATGTCGCCTCATGAGCTGGTAGGAACGGCTGTTCTGCTGTTGGTTGCTGGACACGAGACGACCGTCAACCTGATCACCAATGGAACCCTGGCGATGTTGCGTTCGCCTGAGCTACTGGAGCAACTACGTCAGGACCCTGAACTGGTGATTTCCTATGTTGAGGAGCTACTCCGCTATGATCCACCAGTCCACTTTCGGACGCGGACAGCGTTGGCCGACATTGAGATCGCTGGTACGACGATTCCCAGGGGCGCAACGATCATTCTGGTGCTGGCTTCTGGGAGCCATGATGCTCGACGCTTCGAGCGTTCAGAGGAGTTTATTGCGGATCGTCAAGGGAACGAGCATCTGGGCTTTGGGAGTGGTATCCACTATTGCGTAGGGGCTCCTCTGGCCCGTATTGAAGCACATATCGCGCTCGGTGAGATGAGTCGACGTCTTATTGATCCTCAACTGGCGCTCGATCCACCACCTTATAGAGATAACGCTGCTCTACGTGGTCCTCGCCATCTCCCGGTCGATTTTAAAGGATTACGAGATTAATTGATACGGTTTCCTGGCGTGAGAGAATAGGGTGTTCGCATCCTATTCTCTTGCGCTTTCTCCTCCCCTGATTGCTTGACTCCTGCTAGAAAGCCTCTGACACTTTTTCATACCGCTGTTCGTGTTGTCTGGTAGCCACTGCCTGCCTCCCTTTTTTGAAGACAGGTAGAGGTGATGCGCCCTGTGTTTCTGGCGTAAAAGGATGCTCTCACCGATGACGATCTCCTCTCTATCTCTGCCGTTGTTGAGCGTGATGAGAGGCTTGTATCTCTCTGAGGGGGAGTCTGGGTAGAAAAAGAAGATCGAACATTTAGATAGATAAAGGAGAATGATGGTATGAAGGCACTTGTATATAATGGTCCTCGTGATGTGAGCGTGCAAGATGTTCCCGATTCAAAAATTGAGCGACCTACCGACGCTGTGGTGAGGATTACAAGCACAAACATCTGCGGCTCTGATCTGCATATGTATGAAGGTCGGACCGATCTGGAAAAAGGGAGAGTGATTGGGCACGAAAACCTCGGCGAGGTAATTGAGGTCGGCAATGCGGTGGATCGGGTCAAAGTTGGCGATATGGTCTGTCTTCCTTTTAACATTGGCTGCGGCTTCTGTCAGAACTGTGAGAGAGGATTGACCGGTTTTTGTCTGACCACCAATCCCGATCCTAAGATGGCTGGCGCTGCCTACGGCTTTGCTGATATGGGACCATATAGTGGTGGGCAGTCAGAGTATCTACGGGTGCCATATGCAGATTTCAACTGTCTGGTGCTCCCCGATGATGCCAGGGAGAAGGAGAACGATTATGTCATGCTGGCCGATATCTTGCCGACTGGTTGGCATGCCACCGAACTTGCTAAGGTTAAGCCAGGCGATAGCGTGGTCATTTATGGGGCGGGGCCGGTGGGGTTGATGGCAGCTTATTCTGCCAGCATCAAGGGTGCCAGCAGAATCATGGTTGTGGATCGTCTTCATGATCGCTTAAAGCTGGCGGAATCTATCGGTGCGATTGCGATTGACGACTCAAAAGGATCACCCGTTGAACAGGTATTGGCGCTGACCAATGGGAAAGGGGCCGATAAGGGTTGCGAATGCGTCGGTTTCCAGGCACATGATACGCAAGGCCATGAGCATCCTAATATGACGCTCAACAACCTCGTGCAGTCAGTGAAGGCGACCGGAACGATCGGTGTCGTCGGCGTTTTTGCGCCACAAGATCCGGGTGGTCCCGATAAAGAAAGCCAACATGGCGAGATCACGTTTGACTATGGCACCTTCTTTATCAAAGGACAGTCGATGGGTACAGGTCAGGCCAATGTCAAAGCCTATAACCGCCAACTCTGTGAGCTCATTCACATTGGTAAGGTGAAACCATCGTTTATTGTCTCGCACAACCTGCCATTGAAAAGTGCTCCCGATGCTTACAAGCATTTTGATGCTCGTGATGATGGCTGGACGAAAGTTGTCCTTAAACCTTTAAGTTAAGGTATCAACGTGCTGTCACATATCCTAACAGGTCAGGAATGATCTACTTCCTGGCCTGTCAGGCTGTGCAAGGAGATCGTTCCATGTGGTCCGTTGTTTGCGCTACCGTTAAAAAGATAGTAAACACGCTACCCTCACCAAGTATGCTGGAGACCGTGACATGCCCTCCCATGGCCTCGATCCACTCTTTGACCATGGCCAGGCCCAGACCGGCTCCTCCATGCGTTTGATACTCTGAGGTTTGATAGAAGCGCTCCCAGATATGTCCTAATTGATCTGGAGCAATCCCCTCTCCGGTATCCTCGATGCTGACGGCAACCTGTTCTGCTCGCGTCTCGGCGCTGACAATAATCACTCCTCCGGGCGAGGTGTGCCCCAGGGCGTTGCGAATGATGTTTCTGACCGCTTGCTCCAGACGTTGCAGATCTGCGTTGACGCTGGGTAAACTGTCGGGAAGGTTGAGGGTGATTTCAACGAGGCTAGCACGCCACGCGAGTGGCGCTTCGTTTTTGATCATGGTCTGGAGTAAGGGATGAATGTCGCAGGCACTGATACGGAGTGGCAGCCGTTTTACTTCCGCTTTGGCCAGGACAAATAAGTCCTCGGTGCGCTGCTGTAGCTGTCGAACTTCGCGCTCCATCACTTTGAGGTCCTGCACGACGGCGGGCGGAGAAATCATCTGCTCGTTGTTCAGATTGCTTTCCAGATAGCCTAACAACGTGGCGATCGGCGTGCGCAACTCATGCGAGACGTTGGCGAAGAGTTCACGTCGCTCTTTGAGGAGCGAGGCCACGCGGTCGCGTTCGTATTGTAGATCTTCAATTTTTTGCTGCAAGTCGTCGGCCATGAGATTAAAGTTGGTTTGTAGTTGTGCCACTTCATCCTGTCCAACGACAGGAATGCGGCTGGCATACTTTCCTTGACTCAGATCGGTGGTGGCGGCGACCAGATCAGTGAGCTGCTTGATCGTGCGACGCGTCACGAGCTGGGAAAAGAGGATCAGCGGTGGTGCGAATATCAATAGAATCAATGTGGTTAAGCCACTCATGAAGAACAAAGTAGGGATCAAGTTGAGAAATCCCCAGGCCTGCTGGGTCGTGACACCCCATGCTTCCACACTGCACACACAGACTGCCAGGATTGCTGCGATGATTAAGATATGTGCATAGGTGATATTCCAGGCCAGCGATTGTTGCTTACGCCGATGCCAGTAGCGAAATAAACGCACCATCCAACTGATACAAAAGATCCAACCGCCATTGACGATTGCCAATATGGTAAACGAACTCACTGGCGGAGTATCGTATCTCCTGGGGATGGCAATGAATGGAATGTAATAGGGTACAAAAAAAATGACCTCAAGGAGCAGCATGAGAAGCGTGGCACCGCCGATTTGCAGGATGGTTTGTTTCTTTCTCCAGCGCCGGGTTGGTTGTACACGCAGGACAAACAAGAGGAGGCAGAGTGGATTAATGGTGTAGTTAAGCATCCATAGCAGTTGTGCGTCATAGTTGTGGGAGGGATGTGTGAGCATCTGGAAGCTGTAGCTGGCGATCCAGAGGATAACTCCTATGAGAAATGCTTCACGTAGGGCTTGAGGCCAGGTTAGTGAGAACCAGATGGCAGTGCGGCGTTTCACGTTGCTAGCTCCTCTCACGACGCAGACGGTAGCCAATGCCTCGCACAGTCTCAATCTGCTCACCGGCCGCGCCGATCTTTTTGCGCAGGCGTAGGATCGTATTATCAACCGAGCGATCACCGTCAAGATGCGCCTCATGCCAGATCGTTTGTTGTAGATACGCACGGCTAAATGTGCGCCCCGGGCTGCGTAGCAGCAAGTGCAGGACCTCAAATTCTGTCCGGCTCAAATCGAGTGGGAGTCCCTCAAGGCTCGCCATATGTGCCTGCGCGTCGAGCGTGATCGACCCATAGCTGACAATATCCGTTGCTTCGCGGCTATCGTTCTCCACTATGCCCCGGATGTATTCAAGACGTCGCTGCAAGACATGGATGCGTGCAATCAACTCGCGCAGGCTAAATGGTTTGGTCAGATAATCATCGGCTCCCAGCTCTAATCCCAGCACGCGATCAAACTCATCGCCTCTGGCTGTGAGCATCAAAACGGGCATCGCCGAATTCTGTCGCAGGCGCCGTAGCACCTCCAGGCCATCCAACTCGGGCAGCATCCAATCGAGGATCATGATATCTGGCCGCTCCTGCTGCTGGAGCTGCAAAGCCGCTAAGCCATCCGTGGCGTGCAGCACCTGATACTGGTTGGCGCGCAGTTCGCGGATAATCACCTGGGCAAGTTCAAGGGCATCCTCTACTAATAAGATAGTGGTTGTTTTCATCACACCGTCCCTCCTGTCCCTTGAACTCTAGCGTATTCTCCTCCAAAAGGCAACGTTCTGGCCGCTTTTCTTGAGCTGCGACAGAGTTGCGACAGAGCGATGACACGAACGCGACTGCCATCCAATGCTACTACTCTATCAATGGTCATCGCACCGATGGGGTTATCGGTAGTGTGCGTCCAAAACAGCTCCGGAAGGCGATGGGGTGAGACGCTCACCGACGTAGCGGCGCGGCTCCGCCGTGCTGTCACTTCCCGCACGAATACGTCCCATGTGCATCTGAAAGCAACGCAGACGAGACGATCCACGGTGGGAAGATCCCGCAATGGAACCCCATGGGGAGCGTGGTCGTACGAGTCACAGACAGCACGGCGGAGCCGCGCCGCTACGTCGGTGGGCATCACACCCTATCGCCTTCTAGAGCTATTTTGGACACACATCACCAATACCGCATCGGCGCGATGACTTTTGACAGAGTAGTTACGTTATTAAAAAGCGCCTGGATCAATACGATGATTGATCCAGGCGCTTTGTGAGAAGGGGGCTTACTTATCTGTATCCAGAGCGCCGCCAACCTTCTGTTCGGCTTCGCCAAATTTTGACTCGACGGTGCCGCCGAACTGTTTGGCCTTACCTTTGGCCTCAAGCTTAGGATTATCGGTAATCTCGCCGATCTTCTCCTCGATTTTTCCGACGATCTTGTTCAGGCCACCTTTGGCTTCATGTTCGTGGCCGTGGGCGCCTAAATTCGCGCTTTTGTTATCCAGGGTATGGTCAACTTTTTGTTCTGCGTTACCATATGTGGCCTGCGTTGCGCCGCTCGCCTGATTGACATCTCCACGAGCCTCTAGATCAGGATCGTTGCTGAACTGGCCGGCTTTTTCCTGTCCCTTGCCCAGTGCCTGATCAAATTTGCCTTTTAACGTGTCTTCTTTGCCTTGTGTGCCAAGATCTTTATCTTCGTAAGTCATAGTATACTACTCCTTTTTTATGTGAGATTGTACGGTATATTTGTTGTTTTTCTGTAATTTAACGTCTCTTCTATGTATACTCTTCAGCGTCGCAAATAGATACAAATTGCCAGTCAGTGGAAAGATTAGCCCTCGTCGTCGTTAAAGCGATAGCCCACGCCCGAGATTGTGATGAGGAAGCGAGGATGCGCCGGATCAGGCTCAATCTTGCGTCGCAGATGGCCGATATAGACGTGGAGATAATGAGATTTTTCGTCGTGGCGGGTGCCCCATACCTGAGTCAATAGCATATGTTGCGTCATGATTTTTCCACTATTCAGCACAAATACTTTGAGTAGATCATATTCAGTCGGCGTCAATTTGACCTCTTGATGGTTGACTTTGACCAGTTGTTGGGCAAAATCGATATATAATGGTCCAATTGTCATTGCCGGCTCCGTCCTTGGCTGCATGCGCGCCGAGTGGCGCAGGGCAACTCTGATCCGTGCGAGCACCTCATGGATGCCAAAGGGCTTGGAGATATAATCATCGGCACCAAGGTCGAGCGCATGGACTTTATCACGTTCCTTATTCTTGACGGAGATCACGATAATGGGAAAATCCGATTGTTCTCTCACACGTCGACAGACCTCCAGCCCACTCATGCCAGGCAAGGCCAGATCAAGCAACATCAGATCGGGAGTGCTCTGCTCAATGGCCTCTAAGGCTTGCTCTCCTCTCTCGGCAACCTGAACGTCATAGCCATGACCGGTCAGACTGCGTTGCAAGGCACGCACAATCTCTATCTCATCGTCGACAACCAGTACACGCACTTTTCGTTTCATCCCAACTCCAATTCATCTGTGTTGCCCAGGGGGAGCGTAAAGCTGAGGATAGTACCTCCACCTGCGCGTGATTCGATCCATATGCGACCTCCATGAGCTTCAATCAGCCCACGGCAGATGGCTAAACCCAGTCCTGAGCCTTGCTTCTTGTCAGACGTCTGTGTCTGTCCGAGTACGCGATAAAATTTGTCAAAGACATGCTCCCGCTCTTCTGGTGCGATGCCTGGACCTCGATCCGCAATGCTGACCAGCACGGTTTCCTTCTCTTTATCTCCGTTGTGATCGGCTCTATTGTCGTGAGGATTGCGACCGGCACCAGTCGATGGGAGATTCCGTATCTGGATACTGACATCGATGGGCGAGCCTGCTGGTGTGTGGTAAATCGCGTTTGTGAGCAGGTTTGTGACCACCTGTTCGATCAGAACAGCATCTAATTCTACCGGTGGCAACTGCTCGGGTAGAATCGTCTGTACTTCTCGTCCTGCGAGCAGCGGCTGCATCTGATCCAGTACGTCACGTACCAGGGCATCCAGTGGATACCATTCTTTTTCTGGATGGAGCGAGCCAGCTTCGATACGCGACATATCCAATAGATTCTCTACCAGCGCATTGAGCCGATCGGCTTCGCGCTCGATGGCCGTCATAAAGCCGCGCCGCGTCTCCTCATCCCAGGGAACATCCTCCTCAAGCAGGCTCGTTGCCGCCGTCTTGATCGTCGAAAGCGGCGTGCGCAGGTCATGGGAGACGGAAGAGAGGAGCGCTGAACGGAGCGCATCGGTCTGCTTGAGGACGTTGACGCGAATGCTTTGTTGTCTGAGATGTCCGCGCTCGATGACTGCGACCGCTTGTTCGAGGAAGGTTGAGAAAAATACTGCATCTGGCGTGGGATGATTGGGCTCAAGGCTCAGGATCTCGTCGATGGTCGCTCCTTGCTCGCCCGGCTCGATCTGGAGACGCAGCACTCCCAGGACCTGAAACTCTGTTTTGAGCGGTACCAGACGTACATAGCGTCTGGCTGGAGATCCATGTTTCAGGTTTTGCTCTGTATTGTCCCCATGATCGCTTACGTGCTCGTCGAGCTGAGTCCTCTCTGGAATATCCACGATCTTCGGCTGTTGCAGCAGTTGGGCTGCTGCCTCGCGTTCTTCAGAGGAGAGCATCTCCCTTTCGCTGAACTGAAATTCGCCCGCCTCGTTGGGGAGGAGCAGCCGACAGTCTTGTATCCCCCAGGGAGAAAAGATCTTGATGATAGCTTGCGCCAGGATGGTGAGCTGTCGCTCCAGATCTTCTTCGCGGTTGGTGGCTCGCACCAGATCGTAGAGGATATGCGTTTCACGTTCACGACGATTGGCTGTCTCGGCCCGTTGACGCAGCATTGACGCAAATTGGCTGGTGATGATGGCGGTGACCAGGAAGACAATCAAAGTCAGGACATCTTCAAATTTGTCTACGTTTAACGTGTAGAGAGGTGGTACAAAGAAAAAGTCGAATGAGAAGAAAGCTATAAAAGATGCCAGCAGTGCTGCGGCCAGTCCACGCAGGCTGGCGAGCGAGAGAATGGCCAGCAGATAGAGCAGGAAGCTGTCGGGGATTCTTTGGTAGAGTTGAAAAAGCCAGATGGCTCCCGACAGGAGGAAAATACTCCCCAGGGCTAATAAGCAATCAAGGAGATACCATTTCCAGGCGGCGCTCTCTTTCGGTTTGCGCATGCGTAACGGTTCTGTCTGGCTCATTTCCCCTCTTCGTCTTCTCTAAAGCTACCTCTGAGATGCTTAGCATAAAAGATAGGAGTGTGCGCTGTCAATAGCTTAAAGAGAAGAATTGAATGATTTGAGCTTTATTATCGCGTGTGGTGTGCTACCTGATCACGTGATGGTGCTCCAGCGCGTCAACTTTTGAGCGCTCTTTTTTAAGCTGAGCCAGAATGGATGGACGGGTAAATTTGTCACATAGATGGGGAAACGCAGATCTTCAAGCAGTTGTTTGACTTCTTTGGTGTCAAGCAGAACTCCTGATCCATTGCGTACAAAGAGGAAAATGCCGAGACATTCCATCTCTTGCGCAAAGGCGCGGATACTACGTACTGGATGCGTGGTATGTAGTTCCACGCGGTTGATAGGTATACCCATACGATCGGCTTTGTTTTGTGTAAACTCCAGAAAATCGGTCGATTGTTGAATATCTTCCCAGCGTATCGTGCGCTTCTCTGATCTCCCACGCGGACAAAGTAGCGATAGCAGGATCAATGTGGCCTGGCTATGATGAGCCAGGGATAGCGCATTCGTGATGGCTGCCCCATCAATCCCATGTGTAAACGGTAGTAAAAAGTAGCGCATAGCTATCTCCCGGCTATTATCAGAGGTCTACCGATCTCCTTTTCAGTTAATCAGATCTTTTTCACTCTCAAAACGCTCCTGCTCACCAATGTTTGAGGAAATGAGCGACCTTGCCGCCAGCAGTACTTTCGTAGCGAATCCGGTCCGGATTAATGTCGCCGATCTGACTCGCCGTGGCAGCTGAGAGGATCACATCACTGGGCTGGAGCATCTTCCACACACCAGAGGTCTCGGTGTTCTCGCGCTGTCGATAGACGAAGCTGCGCGAAATTTTGGCGGCTCGGGCGAGGCGTTCGGCCTTGCCAAAGGTTTCTCGTGCCGAGACATCATTGAGATAGGGATCAACGATCTCAAATTGTTGTGGCGCGTGACTTGCGTGATAATTTCCCAGATACAGGAAGATGACTGGTCTCCCATGGGTGCTGTTGATCGCCGTCTCGATGACCTTCACGTTCATGGGATCACCAGGAGTAAGCAGCGCGAGCAAAGAATCGGGCGCAAAATCTCCAAGCTGAAAGGCAGCCAGTGGTGGACGTCCACGACGCATATAGTTCACGGATGCGATACCCATACCGATCAGAGCAACCGTCCCGCCAAAGAGGGCCGATTGCGGTTTGGATACCAGGCTGATCAGCCAGGCCAGCGCGACCAATGCCGTGGTAAGTATCCCTAACCAGAAGTCGAGCCTGGTCCATAACGCGTGGACGATGTGGCGTGAGGTAGAGGAAAGGGTGCGTTTGTTGGCTGCTGGGGTTCCATTCGTCTTATGTACATTGGTGGCCGGTATCTCCTCACCGATCAAGAGCGATGCGGGCACGGCACTTGCAAAAACGTCAAGATTATTTTTGGCGACGATCGCTGATACCTGCATTTTTTTCGAGCGGGATCGTTCTCGCTGGCGAATAATATCTAATCCCAGACAGGTAATCGTGAAGGCGCCGAGCAGCCCAAAGGCGTAGAGATTTCCGAGCTCGTTGATCTGACCGTTGACAAGCAGGAGGATCGCGATAGGGATTCCGGTGGCCAGGGCGATCGACCAGTGAGGGGTATCACGGAAATGGTTTCTTTTAAGGATAAAAGAAGGGAAAAAATCCATGCGCGAGAGCGCTATAAAAACGTGATACGCTCCAATAATAGCGGTATTGCTGGCGAAGACCAGAATGAGGCTGGCACTGACTGCTACTTCGGTCTGCAAAATTGCGTTTCCCCAGTGACCACCCAGCGATGAGATGAGTTGGGTCGAGAGCTCTGTATCAGCGGCCTGCGTCGGTTGCAAGAGGGTCGAAAGTAAGGTGAGGAGAGGGCTCGTTGCTCCAATTGTGAGTACAACCAGCAAGAGCGCTACACTGATGACCTTTTTTCGCGGCTTCTTCATCACAGGAGAAAGCTGTGAAATGCTCTCCAGACCCGAAAAGGCCAGGAAAGCTCCGGCGAAGCCAATCAGGAGCGAGGTTGGTGTTAAGGTTGCGTGCCGGAAGGATGTCAGGAAGAGGGAGATGACATCGGCGAACGAGATGTGCGTAAAGACGGTCCAGAGAATGGCCAGATCGCTGGCGAAGGCGATCAGTGCGCCAATCATGCTCACTTTAGCACTCTCGCTAATGCCGATCCAGTTCAAAAAGCCGAGCAGGATCAAGACCCCAATCGTAATCCAGAGGACCGACGGCAGGACTGCTGGCACGACGACTCCGAAGTACTGGATCGCCGAGAGGCAACTGATCGCAGCCGTCAGAAAGTAACTTACGAGGATCAGCATGCCTCCGAGTGCGCCAGCCCACGAACTGATCGCCTGAGCGGCTACCGAGACCACACCGCCACCTTCAGGGAAGCGCTGACTGACCTCCGCGTACTTGAGCGTCAGCAGCACGAAGACGATCATGGTCAGGAGCACAAAAAAACCAGCAAGAGCACCAACCGAGCTGTAGAGGATACCCGGCACATAATAAATGGATGAGCCAATATCGGCAAAGACAACTGCCCAGCAGAGCAGTGGGCCAAGGCTGACTTTTCCATGCTCATGACTTTGAGCAGGCAAGGACACGTCGCGCGTGGACGCTATCTGTTTCATACAAACTCCTCGTTATGGAGGCACGTCGTTCCTCCATCGCAACGAACATTACAGTGATATCGGCTCGAAAGGGAGTTTTACTGATCAACAGTGTAGCATATTTCTAAAAATTATGTCAAAAAAGCGCTCATATTTCTAAAAATTAGCTAAAAATAATCAGGCCATTTATAAATATAGCCTCAAAATGCTCCAGGCGTCAATGCTCACCGACGTAGCGGCGCGGCTCCGCCGTGCTGTCTGTGACTCGTATGATGCGGCTGGGATGCGTCTATCAATGGGACCCCATGGGCAACGTGGTCGTACGAGTCACAGACAGCACGGCGGAGCCGCGCCGCTACGTCGGGAGCTTGATCTCTTTGGGGGTGATGATTCCTTATTTAAACAGTATTGGACGCCAGCGTACGACGCTGCTTTGAGAATGAGAACTTGCCAACAGACGTTGGCAAGTTCTCAGGTGGCTTGAGGAGGGGATTTTACCAGCCGATGCCGATGGTCAGGCTGGTGGGCGGATTGGCGTTCGGCAGAATTTCAACCGAGCTCTGATTATTGACGTCGTCGTAAGGGAAGCCGTAGGCTTTGCTATTGATGCTGACTTGATGCCAGAACATCGCATAATCATTGTGTACAGAATTTGTGTAGTAGGCGGAGGGTGTGCCCCAGGTGGCGGTGTTTTGAGCGACTCCTCGGTTAAAGGCGGCGCAGAGATTGGAGCCGAGTTGTAATTCCTGGGAGGTCATGCCTGGCCATGCCAGAGAATTGACACATCCCAGTACGTCGCTACTGGTGGGTTTGTTCAGGACATAGGAGCCGGAGCCATTGACGGTGAACTGTAGTTGTCCATTGACTACTTTTCCGGCGAAGGTTGAACCTCCAGTTGTCAGATTAAAGGTATTGGTCGTGTAGTAGCTCCATGTCTGGTCGATATATGACTGCATGTAATTAGCCTGACTCCCACCAGGGGCGAAGATTGACGATGACTTCGGCGCCAGGATGCGATAGGTGGAGGAGAGCGGGGTGAAGGCTGAACCGACGGCTGTGGCGTACCTTGAGTAGACCTGTGCTCTGGAGAGCGTGATGCCAACCGTCTGATCGTATCCGCTAGAGGTCTGCTGCAGGCGTGCCGTCATCGGAAATCCAAACATATCGACCTGCGTTGGATTGCCTCCAAACGCGGTGACACCGTATTGATAGGTAAGCTCGTACCAATCGAAGTACGTGCTGGCGTTGGGATCGCTGGCATTGTTGATATCTGGTCCGCCCCAGCCACTGTTGTCAGATGCGATCGGGATATACATCGGTGCTCCGAGAGAGATGTACATGCGGGCTCCTGAGAAGACTGTGGGCATGGTGATAGTGCTTACTTGCGCCATGGTGAAGGCCATGTTGGCGTAGTTGACACCGTTTTTGGTGAGATGATTCGATGCGTTTGCGTCTAAGTGGTTGATGTGGGTGAATGTGCCGTTGGGCAGTAGATATGACCACTGACCAGGTGTCACCTGTCCTAAAACCATGATATAAATCTGGCTATTGGTCCACGTTCCACCGGTGTTATTTTGTAAGATGAGAGGGAATGTGCCAGCACCACCGGTGTTTCCACCACCGGTAGATGTAGGAGTCGGTGTGGGAGAGGACGCTCCAAAGGAGTAGCTATATGATCCGGTGTCGTATTGTAGTCCACTTTGCTGGTATGTGAATGAGTAAGCGATCACGTTGCCTGTACTCAGGCCACCGATAGTATACTCCCAACGGGCCGTGCCGCTGTTGTAGGTCATATTCAGGTTTTGTTGATTGGCACCGTTCACCGTATAATGCAGGATCACGTAGCCAGCGGTCCAGCCGCCGGGCTGGAACCAGATTTGAGCCTGCGTAGAGCTGGTTGCACTGGCTCCCTGTGTAAATGTGCTGGTTGCTGCGTGCGCTTCCTGACTCAATCCCGGTGAGAAAAATGCCAGTACAGAGCACAAAGCTAGCAGAGCGGAGCAGGCGAGCAGGACGATGCGTTTGCGCCAGGAAAACTTGCGCGAATGTGAGGTGGTGCGTACATCATGTTTATTCATAGATAGGAACTCCCTTTCCTGAGCGAAAAAAGTAGTGCTATCTGGCTTGCCTACAGCCAGTGGATGCGAAGAGTGAAGCAGGCACTGGTCGTAGGCAATCTCGATAGAGCATTATGCTATGGATGTGTCCATGAGTACGAACCGGTGTCATACTGGAGGCCACCTTTTTGATAGGTGAATGAGTATGTCACGGTGTTACCAGAATTTATACCACCAGCGGTAAACTCCCAACGAGAAGAGCCGCTGTTGTAGGTCATATTCAGGTTTTGTTGATTGGCACCGTTCACCGTATAATGCAGGATCACATAACCAGCGGTCCAACCGCTCGGCTGGAACCAGATTTGAGCCTGACTGGAACTGGTACTGCTTGCTCCTACACCAAAGCTGCCATTAGGAATAGGTGTCGGAGTAGGATTGACTGCTCCAAAGGTATAGCTATACGTCCCTGAGTCGTATTGCAGCCCATTTTGCTGATAGGTGAAGGAGTAGGAGATGGCATTTCCCGTACTGAGCCCACCGGCAGTGTACTCCCAGCGAGAGGTGCTGCTGTTGTAGGTCATATTCAGATTTTGTTGATTCCCGCCGTTCACCGTATAATGCAGGATGGCATAACCGGCTGTCCAGCCGCTCGGTTGGAACCAGAACTGAGCCTGACTGGAACTGGTGCTACTTACTCCCTGCGTAAAGCCGCTACCGGATGAGGCGGTGGGAGTGGGGGTAGGCACTGTCGTCGTAGGAGTGACTCCTCCTGTGGAGCCGCCGGATGTGAATACCTGGACGTTATCGACCAGCATGGAGGCTCCCGATTGAGTCGAGGCGGTTGGACCACCACCGAAGGCGTCGGGGAAACCACCGCCCATGGCGAGGTCAAAGATGATGAAGAAGCCGTGATCGACGGCCGCAGTCCAGGTGGCCGCAGGAACCTGATTGGCGTTGACGCTGAAGTAGTTAGCACCATCCAGATACCAGCGTATCTGTTCAGGTGAGACGCTTCTATCAACGATGACTGAATAGGTGTGGTAGCTTGTCTGACAACCTGAGCAGGCATGCTGTCCGCTACCGATACCGGTGGTCTCGTTGCAAGGACCTCCTGAACCAACACCGCAATGCAGTGTTCCGAAGACCGAGCTCAGTCCATTGATATCTTCCATGGCATCAATCTCGCCATCGTTGGGCCAGTTGCCATCGACTCTGAATTGCGCACCGAGCATCCAGAAGGCCGGCCAGTAGCCAGCGGCGGCGGCACCAGAGACGTTGGGCTGCTGAATGGTGGCTGTCATCTCTAATTGTCCGCCAACAGGAGCCGCGAAATCGGAGCGCTGCGTCTCGATACGTCCAGAGGTCCAGTTGCCGCTACCGTCGCGGAGCGCTGTGATTTTCAAATGACCACTACCATCTTGCTGGACGTTGGCTGTGCTGCTCGACATGTTCTCGATTTCGCCTGTGCCCCAACCGGTACCGGTGTCATATTTCCAATTGGAGGTATTAAGTCCCGTGCCTCCGCTCCCATTAAAATCTTCATTGAAAATTTGTGTCCAGGTGGCCGCATGAGCACTTGGCGTCGTGACTAGATTGGCGAAGGCCAGTACCCCTGAACCGATAATAAATGCAACGCAGATACCCAGTATGACTATCTTATGAGAAAGTGAGCGTTTGGGTTGATTAGTAGACCTGACATCCCTGTTGTCTGCATGCTTGAATATTCGCATGACATGCTCCTTCCGATCTATGCTGCCGCACGTGGGCAGAAAAACAGACGTGCTTTCAACTTTGTGGCTGAGGCGTTACAAACAACGTTGTTTGTAATTTCTGTCTCGAAGAGAGACGTTTCTCATCTGTGTGAAATACCTCCTTTGAAAAAACATGACGACTTGATGATAGGATGAAAGAATTATTGACACATAGGGTACTTGGTGCCTGATTTTCTCTCGTTTTAATCGCTCGCCTAAAAGGGTAGTGCTGGTTGAGGTACTAACGAATTAAGGAAATGAGTAAATACGGCTCTTAAGAATCCATCTGGACGACGAACTCCGACGATGTACCAATCTAGCAAGTACGCAGAGAAAACAGCAACTGGAATAGGGGGACTGCATATGCCAGAGGTTAAGCGCCTGGGGCTTTTGAGGTGAAAAGTGTTTCCTACAACCCGCTGAAAAGCATATTGGACGCCATGAGTGGCAAGTGGGCAACAGGTTGTCCGAACCATTTTCTGAAAGAAGGTTCTGGTAGTACAGTACCTACCTTGAACAGTGAGCTTTCCTTGCATAAATCTTCCTGCTTCTTTGCACTTATTGGATGAAAGGAAATTATGTGAAACCGGTTTCACACTCAAACTATAACCGTAAAATTGTTTCCTGTCAAGTCGTATTACTCTGAATAAGATTTTAGAGGATGACTGTGAAAAAATGATAGAATTATCTTATGTGTAATGTGTAGGTATGTAAGGCCAAAGAAACTCTCTAAAGGAAAAAGATATGGCTGACAAGAAACATGCACTTGTGCTGCAACATTTTCATGAGAATCCACCAGGGCGTGTCGGAAATCTGCTTGATGCTCATGCAATTCCTTATGATTTGATTCATGTCGGTCTGGACTCCTTGCCTGATCCTGCTACATATGGTGCTATTATTGTGCTGGGTGGCACGCAGCATCTCTATAATAGAGGCAAGTATCCTTACACCGTGCACGAAGAAATCTACATTTCTAAGGCGATTAAGGATAGAGTTCCTTATCTGGGGATGTGTCTGGGTGGGCAATTGCTCGCGAACACATTCAAGGCTCCCATACGCCGGTTACCAAAGGAGCATATCGGTTTTTTGCGCATAGACTTTACTGAAGCCGGTCAAAATGATCCCCTGTATCGCGGACTCCCGGGCTATCAGCAGGCGTTTCAATGGCATGAAGATTGCTTTGATGTACCGTTAGGTGCGGTCTCGTTAGCCCATCATGAGAACGGTGCCAATCAGGCATTTCGTTATCTCGAATTCGCCTACGGTTTGCAGTATCATATCGAGCTCACGGAAGAGATGTTGGATGTATGGTTGCATGATCCTGCATTAAAACAGGAATTCATTGCTGCGTATGGGATCGAGCAATATGAGAAGGTGGAGCGAGAAGCGATTGATCTCTATCCGACCTATGCGCTGCATGCGCAGACGTTGGTCGAAAACTTCTTACGCATAAGTCTTCTTATCGAGTAGTCTGCACGTGGTATTTTTACGCAGATTTTCAGGTATATATTGCCTTCCCTGGCAATATATATCGTCCGTGACTACAATTACCGTGCTTTAAAGATAGGGCTGTACAATCGCTCGTTCCTGCGCTAATCCCCTCCACTCGTCATCGCTGGGACCATCGTAGATAAGCGTATACGGTCCGACGAAATGAGCTTCACGTGTGATGTCCAGGCAATGGACATAATCTGACTGATCCATGTGATCGGGGGTCGGAAAATGCGCTTTTGTGTGGCAGGATTCCGCGTAACGGGCGATAGATGCGAGCTGCGTGTATTTGTCAGCTCCCTTCCAGTTGCCGAAGTCCAGGCAGAGGCCAACGTAGCCCTCTAACTGCTCAAACAAAGTGTGCACGGTCTCTGCATTGGAGAGGAGTCCGAACCAGTTCTCGGTCATCAGGCGCAGGCCGTTCTCTTCTGCTCTGGGCACTAGATGATTGAGTGCCTGGCCGCTTCTGTGTAGAGCGTCACCAGAGGTGGTTTTGCCCGCAATCACACGAGCGCGTCGGGCACCCAGGTGTCCAGCAATCTCCAGCCAGCGCTCGATCCAGGCCAGATCGCGTTCGGCGTGCTCAGGATGCGTCACGTCGCCCTCGTCGATCAGGAGCGAGAAGAGCTCAATCTTTGCCGACTGTAACGCCGAGCGTAGCTCTGCGAGATAACCCGTATCGAGGTTCGGGAGATGAAAATGGCAGATCTCTAACGTCGTGATGCCAAATGCTGCCAGGCGCTCTGGCAGTTCCAAAAGCGTGACTTGTCCTCGATTGTGCGTCTCAAGTGGAATCTGAAATCCCTGTGCCGCGCCATAAATAGCTGGATCTCCTAGCGTGCGATGCAGGCTCCAGGTTGAAACAGAGAACCTTCTCTGATCGGCGGATGTCTGTGGCGATACCATGAAAATGTCCTTTCTGAGATACGTCGAAGTATCAGAACAGCTTCATCTTATAACATTATGCTGGCCAGCACAACCGAATTGCCCATGAATACACATGAGATCTCTTCTGAATAGCCTGTATCACATGTGGAGGGTAGGCGGAGGTGCGAATACTGGTCTAATACGCCATCAACCTAAGCGTTGATGCGCATTGGGCCACGTCCCCGTTGTGATCAAGCGAATTATGACGCCTGTAACGATCGCATTCTGCTCAAGCTGGCCTGTTCTTTTCCGTTTATGGTTGGGCGGAAAAGAACAGGTCTGTGAAGAAACTTCTGTTTGAGAAGGAAGAATACTATGCAAACAGCCACCCACGTTTTCGATGCAGATCCGGTGTCTGACGTAACCTATGTTGCTCAGACACTGGCGGTGGAACTCGCTCTTCAAGCCATGCACACGCATCTACAAGAACTGCTGACGCTTGAAGATCTGGCTTCGGTCGCCTGTCTCAGTCCCTCGCATTTTACGCGTGTCTTTCGCCGTCTGATAGGCATACCTCCTGGCGAGTTCCTGGCCGCGTTGCGCTTTCAAGCGGCGCGGCGTCTGCTCTTGACGACTCAGCTGAGCGTGACCGATATTTGCTTTGAGGTGGGATACACAAGCATGGGCTCTTTCACTACGCGCTTTACGCAGCGGGTAGGACTCTCTCCGCGCATGCTGCGTCAACGCGCTCATAGGTTTGAACCGCCGCCAGTTGTACCGGCTGAGCTTTATCTCATGCCAGCGTCTGGCATCCAGATAAACAATACGCTGCTGGGCTGGATTAAGACTCCTGAGAGCTTTCGGGGAACGATCTATGTTGGCCTGTTCCGCAGCCCCATTCCGCAAGGGGCGCCTGTGCGTTGTACCCGACTCAACGCGTCAGGAATGTATCGATTGGATGGCATGACTGATGGCGTCTATTATCTTCGAGCGGCCGCTTTTCCCAGCGCTTCAGACGTCCAATCATCGCTGCTGCCCGGCGATAAGATGCTGCTTGGCAACAACCCGGGTCCGCTGATCGTTCATCGCGGACAGATATCTGGCGATCCCAATCTTGTGTTGCATCCTCCGCGTCTGGGCGATCCGCCACTCGTGATGGGCTTACCTCTGTTGTGATGGAGGCAGCGAACATTTGTTCAAAATGATCGGATTGGAGAAGTTTTTTGCTTTTTTCTCTGCTATGATGATGACATTACCCCACCCTCTACAAAGAGTATTCACAGACTATTCAAGAGCATGCTATAAAAAAACAATAGTTTTATGGAAGGTGAAATTATCATGACACAGATTAATGCATACTTATTTTTCAGCGGCAACTGCCGCGAAGCGATGACGTTCTATCAGAAATGCCTGGGAGGAGAACTTAATCTGCAAACCGTTGGGGAATCATCAATGGCCAGTCAGATGCCTCCCGCATCCCATAAAAGCATCATGCACTCCAGCCTGACGGCTGAGCGCTTTACGTTCATGGCCTCCGATATGATGGACCCATCGGATATGATTACAGGCAATACCATTTCTCTCTGTATCAGTTGCGGTAGCGAACAGGAAATACGAACGCTTTTTGCCGATCTTTCGGTCGATGGAAAAGTTGAACATCCCTTGAAAGAAGAATTCTGGGGTGCTATATTTGGCGATCTGACCGATAAGTTTGGCGTCAATTGGATGCTTAGTTTCGATAAAAATCAGCCAGCTTGACCTTGTTCTAAACGTCACTTGAAAAGAAGCGACTCCCGTTCTGTTACTTCAGATAACAGAACGGGAGTCGCTTCTTTTCATTGCAGGGCAAACTTTATGCGTATGCACGTGCAAAGAGATATAATATTTGTCTGATCAGATTTTATTTTGAGATAGCCAGAAGGTAAATAATAGGTCATTTGCCCTATGCGCTGCTCATGGTCATAGGTGTAATTTGAGCGGGTAAAATGACGGTTTGTCTGTGCTTTTTTGTTTTTCTGGCCAATAATATAAAAGGTGGAATGCATGCTTCTAGCGAAAATTGCGGGCCTGGGATGGTATTTACCAGAACGGCGTGTGACTAATGATGACTTAGAGCAGCAATACGGTATGCACGCCGATTGGATTGTGCGTGCTACTGGAGTGAAGGAGCGACGCTATGTTACATCTGAGACAACGGTCAGTATGGCTGCTATTGCGGCCAGGCGAGCGCTGACTCAGGCTGGCTTGACTGTTCATGATCTGGACGCAATTGTCTTTGCATCGTCGGCACCGCAGCAGGTCATTCCATGCACAGCGGTGTTTATACAGCGCGAGATCAACGCTCCAGATGGAAAAAGTGCTTGCTTTGATATCAATGCTACCTGCCTGAGTTTTTTATTTGCTTTGCAGACGGTGTCTCATCTTGTGGCCTCGGGGGTATATAGGAATGTGCTGATCTGTAGTAGCGAACCGGCCTCGCTTTCCATTAATCCGGCTGAGCGCGAGAGCGCTGTTCTATTTGGGGATGCTGCCGCCGCTGCGATTATTACGAAGAGTCAGAGCGATGAGCAGAGTTGTCTCTGGCATGCTCAATTTGAGACGCACAGTAGCGGAGCCGATCTGACGCAGATTCTTGGTGGCGGAACACTCCATCATCCCAACGCCGCCAGCACGACGCCAGAGATGAATCTCTTTCACATGGAGGGTCCAGCCATCTTCAAGCAAGCGCTTCCGCTGATTGATCCCTTTTTGACGCAATTTTTCACGGCGCTTGGCTGGGAGCGGCAGCAGGTGGATGTGGTGGTACCTCATCAGGCCAGTCGCCATGCGCTTGAACTCCTGTCGCGCAAACTCGGTTTTCAACGTGAGAAGGTAGTGAATGATCTTGCCTTGAGAGGGAACTGTGTTTCGGCTTCGATTCCACTGGCGCTGGCGGAAGCGGTCGAGCAGGGACGCATCCAGCGCGGTATGCGTCTTCTACTCGTGGGCACGGGCGCTGGACTCACTCTGGGCGCGGTTGCCCTGACATTTTAGTCATGAGGGGATATCTATGAAGGTTCTTGTGACTGGCGGGACGGGGTTCCTGGGACAGCATCTCGTCAGACGTTTGCTGCTGGCTAATCATGATGTCTCTATGGCTGGCCGTGATTTTACTCAGGTAGCAGCGCTCTGCGCGACTGGCGCACGACCAATTGTGGCCGATCTGCGCAATGATGCTGTTATCCGTCGGGCCTGTGTGGGGATGGAGGTCGTCTTCCATGTCGGAGCTTTATCGGCGGCCTGGGGCAAAAAAGTGGACTTCCATGCTATCAACGTGGGAGGCACACAGGCTGTCATCGCAGGATGTCAGGAACATCGCGTGCGGCGGCTGATCTATGTCTCGTCGCCGAGCGTTGTATTTAGAGGCAGAGATATCTATCATGCGACCGATGATCTTCCTTATCCACAGCATTTTACATCGGTCTATGCGCTGACAAAAAAGCTCGGAGAGGATCTGGTCAATGCTGCCGGGCACAGCCTGGAGACGGTCATCCTGCGTCCCAAGGCCATTTTTGGACCCGGAGATCGTACGCTCTTCCCGCAATTGATCGCGGCCGCACGTCGTAAGCGTCTGCCGCAGATTGGCAATGGCGAGAATCTGGTCGATCTGACCTATGTTGAGAATGTCGTACAGGCTCTCGTGTTGGCTATGGATGCGCGTGCGGCTGTTGGTCAGACGTATACGATCACGAACGATGAACATATCCTTCTGTGGAGAACGATTCGCCAGGTCTTAGGCGAACTGGATCTTGACACGCATTTGCGCCAGATTCCTCTCCCCGTGATGCTTGTGGCCGCTACGTTGATGGAGGCACAGGCAACCATCATGGGCAAGGAGCCTCTGCTCACCCGGTACTCGGCGGCGATCCTGGGATGTACACAGACCTATGATATCAGTGGTGCGAAGCGCGACCTGTGCTATGTACCGCAGATATCGGTAGCGGAGGGGATCAGGCGTACGCTAGCAGCAGTGAAAGTAGAAAAATGATTCAAAACGTGCCCAAACTTCAATGTACGATTCTTGATACTGGCTACTGTACCGCCTGGGAAGATCATCTCATGCGTGGCGGAGCGCATAAACAGATTGCCTGTCATTCGCTGGTGGCGCTGCTGCGCCATCCAGACCACGGATGGATCTTGTGGGATACCGGTTATGCGCCACGCATGCTTGACGTGACACGTCAGTTGCCATTTTCGCTCTATCGACGAGCGACACCGTTGCATCTTGATCCAGAACTGAGCGTCGTCGCGCAGCTTGGACGCTGGCAACTGCGTGCGGGAGATATCCAGCACGTGATTATCTCGCATTTTCATGCCGATCATATTGCGGGCCTGCGCGATTTTCCACAGGCCGAGCTGATCGCCTCAGAAATGGCTTATGCTGATGTGGCGGAGCGCCGTGGCTTCCAGGCGCTCAAGCGAGCCTTTATTCCCGAATTGCTGCCGCAGGATTTCATTAAACGCGCTCGCTTGCTGTCAAACTTTACCGATCAAGCGCTGCCGGCGCTCGGAGCGACGCATGACCTCTTCGGAGACCAATCGCTCTTACTGGTCCCGTTACCCGGACACGCTCATGGACAAATAGGGATGCTCGCCAATACGGAGCGCGGCAGGATACTCTTCGCTGCCGATGGATGTTGGCTGCGCAAGTCAATTGAAGAACGTCGTGCGCCATCACGTCTGACGCATCTCTTTGTCGATGATGCTCGTTCTGTCAGTCGCACTATCAATAATCTCGCTGATTTCGCGCAGGTTTATCAAGATATCACAATTGTCCCCAGCCATTGTCCGGAAGCGTACGAGCAAGAAGTGGAAAAATAAGATGAAACCATCCAGTCTGGCACTCACCGCAGGTCATTTTGTCCGCGCTCGCTGGTATGAAAAGCGTCTCCATGGAGGGTCATTGCAACACTATCAAGAAGCGCGAGCGCAGCGGATCGTGAAGTATGCTCAGCAGCATGCTCCCTTCTATCGTGAGCATTGGGCCGGCCATGATCTACACGATTGGCGTTCGCTTCCTGTTGTCGATAAGCAGTTGATGATGCAACATTTCGATACCTTCAATACGCGCGGCGTGAAGCGCGATGATGCGATGCAGGTGGCGCTCCAGGCCGAGCAGAGCCGCGATTTTCAGCCTCAGATCGCTGATTTAACGGTTGGTTTATCGTCGGGTACCTCTGGCCATCGAGGCTTATTTCTGGTCAGCCCGCAGGAACAGGCATCATGGGCGGGAACCATCCTGGCGCGCACACTGCATAATCTAAAGCTCAAGCGGCTCAAGGTGGCGTTCTTCCTGCGCTCGAACAGCAATCTGTACGAAGAGATCGGGCAGGGACTGATCCAGTTTCGCTATTTCGATCTGATGACACCCCTACGGGAGGCCGTGCAAGCTCTGAATAGCTTTCGGCCTCAGATTGTGATTGGACCTCCCTCGCTGTTGGGCTTGCTCGCCGATGCGCGAGGTGAAGGCCAACTGCACATGCATCCCGAGCGGTTGATCTCGGTGGCCGAGGTGTTGGAGCCTCATGATCGTGATCGGCTGCAAAAGACGTTTGGGATTCCGGTCCATCAGATCTACCAGTGCACGGAGGGCTTTCTGGCTACGAGCTGTGTCAAAGGCGCGCTGCACATTCAGGAGGATCTGGTCGCGCTTCAGTTTGAGGTTGTCCCCGGGAGTAATGGCGCACGCGTCATGCCGATCATCACCGACTTATGGCGTCAGACGCAGCCGATCATCCGTTATCGGCTGAACGACATCCTCGAACTTGAGCCCGGTCCCTGCACCTGCGGCTCCACGTTTCAAGTGATCCGCTCGATTGAGGGACGCTGCGATGATCTCTGCTATTTTGAAGCCGATAACGGCGAGATCCGACCGTTTTTTCCTGATACGATCCGACGCATGATCTTGCTCGCCAGCCCTCAGATCCTGGACTATCGCGTGCTACAGGAGCAGCAAAGTCAGTTACGCATCCATTTGTCTGTGACTGATCCCACGACATTTGCGGCCGTCAGCCAGGCGGTGCGGACAAGCGTCGAGAGCACTATCGCGCACTATGCCTGTCGGCCCGCACAGATCCAGATTGAAGCAGGATTACCCATGCAGGCATCTGATATCAAGCGCCGCCGTGTCCAATCGCTGCTCAGCCGCCAGCGCGATGATCCTCAAGGAGGGCAATGATCTCTGCGCGGTGGAAATGGGTGGCCCATCCTATTGCCGTGGATTGAAATACAGCGTCCTTGATTTCCAGATCATTAGGGACTGTGAGTAGAAGTTTTACTAACGCGATATCGTCACGATCGATCGCAACATGCAGTGGAGTCGTCTGCCATTTACCCCGTTGGAGATGTACCAGCTCTGGATGTTTCTCGAGCAAGATGGGAAGCTGCTCTTTCCATCCCAGATCCCAGGCCGAGAGAAGATCCAGAGCAGCTCCGTGCTCGACAAGCCATGTCGCTGATGCTGGTTGCTGGCAGCGCACAGCGATGTCCAGCGGTGTCAGACCATTGAGCGTGGGCTGGTCGAGTATCTTCTCGTTAAGGCGGTTGAATGCCTCATCGAGCATTGTCGTATCGCCGCGTCCGATTGCCTCTAGAAACGTTATTTCGCTGGCAGTGGGCGCGGGTGCTGCGAGTATGTGCTTGCTCAAAAACCATGTGTAGCCGTAACCCATAGACTGAAAGCCTACGCGTTGGTAGACAGGGCGACCCATCTCGGTGGCATTGAGCACCACGTGATGGCAGCCAAGCTTCTGGGCTAACTCGCATGCGGCCTGTACCAGTGCGGTCCCAATGCCCTGATTACGTGCTCGGGACTTAACCTCCATATCAAATAATCCACCCACGCCCCAAACGCCGGTCGTTACATTCAGCATACACCGTCCGACTTCTCGATCGTGCTGGAATGCTACCAGATACCAGATGCGACGTGGCTTGATGCGAGCCAGCGCGACACGTATCCGAGTAGCTTTGTTCCTGGTATAAGGAAGCTCATCTTCTCCTGTAATCTGGATCTCAAAGGTAGAAGCGTGAGGACGATTGCTCTGAATCTGACGCAGCTCACACCACATCCAGTGCGGACGCCAGTTCGGCTCAACTCCGCGAGCAAAGAGACGTGATTCGAGGCTCACAGGCGCCGTCGGGTGTAGATACCAGCAGACCGCTCCATGCAAAGGTCGCTGACCTCGATACCAGTTCAGAATGCGATCGAGTAGCTGGTCGTCCTGGATGGCGTCCTCTGAGGGGAGTGTAAGGTGCTCGTACGTGCCCAAAATCTCCCCCTCGCGTATAAGCTCGCTTTTACCTTCAGCCGTTGACAGGCGTTCGTAGCAGGCCTGGACGTTGAGGCGTAGCGCTTGCCAGCGCTGCTCAGTCGTAGGATCTTCTTCTAGAAAGACTTCTGTTTCATGTTCTTGATTCATCTGCCTGTTCTTTCTCGATGTAATGTATATTTATATATATCTTTAGAACGAACAGCGTCGAAAGCCATTGATCGCTATCATTCACAGGGAGAGATGGGTGGGTTGCAAGCACTGCCTGCAACAAGAGGACGTGTTTGGGAGCAGGATCAATCTTCCGGCAAGCCTGATCATGAAGCGAGGCAGCAGGTGTGCTGAGGCGACGCTCCCCAGCGGTTGGGCGGATATTTCAAATGGATGGGAAGCGGTCTTCCGAGATGCCGTTCAGACATGTGGATGTTGTCCGGACGAGCTAAAGGATGCTGTTGGCGAAATAGGTCTAGACAAGTAGACCAGTCGATCCGACGTGAGAGATCTTCCGAATTGCCGTTTATACATGCCTAGGGTAACCAGACGCGCTAAAGCCGGTCTCTACCTTGACACGCCATAAATAACGCATACTCCGCTGGAGCACCACTATCTATGAAAATTTATTTTCAGGAGAATGGCTAAAAGCTGATTAATCACCTTTTTCTGGTACTATTGCCCACATTCATGTATCTTGTTTTGCTCTGTATTACACATTTTTTTACGCCCACGGGATGAGCAACGAGATGACCCATTTCTCCCTCGGCCGTCCCGACCGGCCAACGTAGTGCTCTGTCAAAGGTCATGGCAACGTCGTCGAAGCGACTGGCCTGTCACTCCACGGCTTCACGGATCTGTTTGGGAGACACATCTCCCATATGAGAGAGGCGCAATGGTCTTTGACCGTGTCGTTGCGCATCTCGTGGATGCGAAAAATGTGCAATAGTGTCAAGAAAGGTGAATAATCCTATTTTTGCCATTTATGGCGTGCCAAGGTATTTACCGGCTTTATCGCGTCCGTTTATCCTAGACATGTATAAGAGGCAATTTGGAAGAGCATTTCACATCCATTGAAACCCCCCCTCAAAACGTTGGAGATCGTGGTTTCATCACGTTCGCTGCTTTTGCTAATTGACGCGTTGTGACGGAAACAATGCGATAAGGATTTCAATTGGAATTAATACAAGCATTATAGGAATTCACCAATGTGTGAACTTATCATTCAAGACTCGGTATTTGTTTTGTCACTCTCGCCCACTCTTTTTGTATATCTCTTAAATTGTCTTTGTCTGTTGCAAAGCGAATAACCGTGTAATCACTATAGCTTGCTATATTACCGTTGCGCATAAAATCGAATTCTTTCGAGTTATGAGCAACCTCATATCCCGCAGCTCTTAGTTCCCTTTTGGTTTTTTTACTAAGAACAAACGGCCCTCCTATATATTGCTGACTCAAGTCTGAGGTAAATCCCGATGCATCAGTTTCATACCCCTTTTGGTTGAGATTATGTACTGCGTCTCTAACCTGGGGCTCTAATCTATCGCTTCCTGCCATTTGAATAGCATGGTTGCGTAGGTCATTCATATTATCGAATGGTTGTTTGAGTAGCTCTTTTCTACTCGGCCCACTGTTGTCGTTATGACGACGATGATCAGTTTGCTCACCCATAAGATTTTGCAAGGAAGTTCTAGCACTGTCTCCTGAATATGTGCTTGGAGTGTCACGGTCGACATGAACTTGGCTGACCCCCCACCCTTCAGCGGGAGTTATAGACGGACCCTGACGTAAAAAATCGTTATGAGATCTCCTTAAAGCCTCTCCTTGTGATCTAAGTAAGTCGTAAGAGGGCATCTCACCCTCCCTTGGTTGCTGTGCACGTGATGCATCGGATTTTTTTAATCCTTCAGATAGAAGTGATTTTTTTGGCATATAATTATCGAGCAATATCACATAAATAAATTGCTCGTCCTCCTTTCTTTTTACAAAAACGATATGCTTGGACACATTCCATGTGTGATATCAATGGCTGGTAATGAGCCTGTCGCTTTATACTATTTAGTCGAGAGGATAATGCCAAAAATATATCTCATTGCCCCTTTTGAATATAGGGGGAAAGAAGGACAAAAGGTTTTAGTGGTATAAAAGATGGTGAGGAGCTCGAGCGGTCGGCTTTTTTTACCTCACAATGCAGTCTCAGCGGCCCCACGTAAGCCGTTCAAAAACGATTATTTACTGTACATTTTTAGTAATATCCTGACTTTATATCTATCTGGTGCGTTTTTGGATGTATTGGAAACTTCCGCCACGCTTGACTTGCACGATATGCCCTCGCCAGTTGACGCGTTGTGGCGAAAACAATGCGATCAGGATTTGAAATGGGATCAGTATAGTCATCACAGGTATCCACCAGCGCTTGCCTGGTGGAGTTGCCTGATAAAGATACATCTGGTTCAGGCGCTCGATGATGCTGAGGCTACAGCCGAAGTAGAGAAGTGTGTACATGAGTTTTAGCCAGCCTGGGCGTATGAGTAGCGAGAGGAGTAGCAGTGCCGGAAAGAGCGTCGGTAGCACTCCGATGCAATACAGGACGGCCTGATCAAATTTGGAGACGTGACGAAGGATCGATTCGCGTGGGAAGATAAACCAGCGCTGGATCAGGCTGGCATAGTGCGCGGCATCGCGTACGTGTGTACTGATGCCATGGCGCAGTGGTGTTTGTGCCAACGTATATCCATGGGTGCGGCAGAGGTGTGCAATCGCAAAATCATCGGCAAATATCTGGCTCATCGCCTCAAAGCCGCCCATGCCATCGAGCACCGTGCTGCGCATGACATAAAACATACCATTGATCGTAAAGGGCTTGGTGAGCGCCAGATAGGGGATGTAGGTGAGCAGGCTGTTGCTGTTGACGAAGGCTGCTACCATGCTCGACCAGGCATTTGAAAAGTTGACATAATAAGGGAGTCCGAATGCCAGTCCGACGTTAGGCTGATCGAGAAAAGCGAGTGCGCTATCCAATCCATCGATGGGAAGCATGGTATCGTCATCGAGCACGCAGATAACATCGCCGTGCGCTACTTTACGGCCCTCGATGAGCTTAAACGTCTTGGGACTGATATTATCGGGCGTCTGCGGGACGAGGATCAGCTGGGTCTGGCGGTCTGGATAGCGAGCGATGAGCTGCTGGCAGATGCGGATGCCTTCTTTATCCTCCTGATCGAGTAGCCAGATAAATTCTAAGCTGCTCGCACTTTTTAATTTGAGACTGTTCTCCAGGCAGGTTGTCATGGTTGGATCACCACTCAATATGGGCTGAATGATGCTTACGAGCGCAGGCGTATGCTGCGTGACTGGTAATGGACGCTGAAAGAAACGCGTCACCAGCCATTGTTTCCAGAGGCGCTCGCCGAGCATGAAGGCCGCGAGTCCCCAACCCATTTTTTGTAGCTTATTCAAGGTAGTATCTCCATTTTTCCTCCGAGATGAATGCGCAGGCGTTGTCCACGCCATTCAACGTCGTCATTTGATAGTAGCACTCCGAGCACCTGAAGCGGACCGAGAATGGCGATAAGTGGTACAAGGAGCCAGTTTTTGAGTGGCGTCGACCGTTTTAAATAGTAGAGCTCGCATACGATATGGCCTGTCCCAATGATGCCCAGACCGGCTATGAGCGCTTGCCAGGCGGAACGTTTCAGTGTCAGGACAGCTACTACGACCAGCAGGGCTGGCAAGAGTTGTCCGCTGCTCGCGAGGAGCGAAATACCTTGCTCTTTAGATGTCATAAATGGGAGCATGGTTTGACGTGGGAAGGTAAACCAGCGCTTCATCTGCTTGCTATAAGCTTTGAATGAGCCGAAGTAGTTATCCACATCGTAGATCATAGGGGTCTGGACGATGTGCAGACCGGCTTTGCGGACACGACGAGCGATCTCATGATCATCGTCGACGCGCCGTTCGAGCTGAGTAAGTCCTCCCACTTGCTCAAAGGTGGCACGCGAGAGCGCGAAGCAGTGACCGGTGATCGTGTATGGCTCCGTGAGATAGCTGAGCGGGATGTAGCTGATGAGCGCATTGATATTCACGAAGGTACTCATCAGGCTTGACCAGAGCGTGCTCCAGTTGGTATAGCAGGCCAGGCCAAAGGCTGCTCCGACGCCTGATTGGAATAGATAAGGGAGCAATTGGTGCAATGCTTGAGGTCGTAGCGCCACATCATCATCGATGAAGCAGAGGATTTCACCCGTGGCTTGAGGAAGTGCCAGCATCAGTTTTTCTACTTTCGTGGCGACCTCTCCATTCCGGGCCTCGGCCAGAAAGATCTGTGCCTGCAAGTGAGGATATCCTGCGAGCAGTGCTGCTACCTCCTGCTGAATCTCTACATCTTTCGTATCGCAAACGAAGAGATGCTGTATGGTTCCTGGATAGTCCAGTCTGGCTCGGGAACGCAGGCTTTTGGTGAGCCCACTGACGCCACGGGTAAGCGGCTGCAACAGTGTGACAGAGGGCCAATCTCCAGGCTCGGGCGGCGGTGTTCGCTTGAAAAAGTGTATGATGGTGGCTAACTTTGTCATACGATCGAGCGCCAGGAATGTCAGTAAGATGCAAGAGAGCCAATCCTGGGGAGTGTGGGATCGGTGGGTCATTCCTTCTCCTCTAAAAATTGCGCAATGATGGAAAAAAAGATCTCTGTATTGGTCGCCCAGGCCGCATGGCCTGTGCGATGAAAGGTATGTATGCGAGCCGTGGGATAGAGATTTTTAAGTGTGGCTCTGGCTCTAGCCGGTACATAGTTATCGTTATCGGCCTCGATAATCAGTATACTGCCAGCCCAGCTATTGAGATCTTCATCCCCGAACGTATAGTGGCGATAATAATCAAGACACGCTTGAATGCGGCTGACATAATCCTCTTTTGTCAGAGTCCCAATCACGTAGCGATCGAAATAGCGACCCCAGAAGCGCAATTCAGCTGCTCCCCACCTCGTTGAGAGGTATGTCCCACTTCTGAGCAGGAGGCGTATCCATGCAAGCGGCAGCCAGGTCAGGAGTCGTTGATAGATTGTATGGATGCCGATTCGCTCTCTCCCTGGAGGGCTGGTATGATCCAGGATGAGTTTGCTCACTTTGTGTGGATAACGCCGTACCAGACACTGTGCCACCATTCCGCTATAAGAGCCTCCGAGCACAAAGGCTGTATCAACGTTTTCATGTTCCAGGATAGAGACCAGTCCCTCTACCAGGGAGGCCATGGTCGTCACTCCCGCTGGATAGTCGGGCGAGATGACGCGATACTTGCTTTCGAAACTTATGATATGTTGAAAGGCGAGCTCGCCGAGACCGGGGGCGCCAGGGAGCAGGAGTAACGTATCCTGATTGTGCTGACCGCTGATGAGATATTTCCATGCAATACCGGTCACGTTGTGGTAGTGATACAGATGCGTCGAACGGAAATATCGCAATTGTTTGCCGAGCTGCTGTGCTTTTACAGGTAACCCCATGATTGAAGCATGCTTCCTTTTAGACCTTTTGCTATATGCATTGTAATGCATATGCATATAGCTTGCTATGGGGTGAATGGCCTATGCAGAGATTAATTCTTTACGCGTCGCTGAAATGTGGTCAGGCCAAGCAAGAGAAAGACCAGACATGAGACGATCAGCCCCAGGAAGACCCAGGGGAGTCCGAGCGTTGCCTGTCGTTGTCCATTCACCAGTGGCATCATCGCGTAGCGCAGTCCCTCCGAGGCGTAGGTGAGCGGATTGATCAGTGTGACGATTTGAAACCAGCGTAGTGTGCTAAGCGTTCCCCACGGATATTGGACGCATCCGGTAAACATCAATGGCGTCAGGATGAGCGCAAAGGCCAGTCCGATCTGTCCCGGCTCTACCAATGTGCCCAGTGTGAGACCGATGCAGCCAGCGGCTAAGGCTGTCAGGATCATGACGGCTACAATCACGCCGATGGCGTCATTGCGTACGACAAATTCGCTGCCCAGGATAAAGTAAGCCAGAGGAAAAATAACGGCTCCAGCGATGAGTCCGCGAATGGCTCCGAAGACAACTTTTTCGATGGCCACCAGACTGGTCGGGAGGGGCGATAAGAGACGATCATCGATCTCGCGCCCAATGCCCAGATCCAGGACAAGCGGCTGCGCGACTCCTTGCAGCGACGTGGTGACGACTGTCAGTGCTACGATGCCTGGCAGAAGGAGTGCGCCGTAGCCGTGCCTGGCGATCCCGACTCCGGGCAAGATAACTCCAAAGACGAAGAGAAAGAAAAGAGGCTGCAATAAGAACTGCGTTAAAAAGGCCGCGAGTTGACGCCGGGTGACCAGGAGGTCGCGGGAGAGGATGCCCAGAAAGACCATGCTGATCGAACGTAGACGTCTTTTGCGTCCTGCTGGCTGTGCTGTGGCTTCTATGGATGGAGTGTGCGGACTTGTGACCGTCTTCATGAGCGTAGATTCCTTCCGGTGAGATAAATGAACACATCTTCTAAGCTGGGCTTGACGAGATGCAAGTCCTGGAGATCGACACCTATTTCTATCAGTGCACGTGCGGCCTGCCCGACGAGGATCTGGACATCCTCAGCGTAGACGCGGTAAAGAGTGACACCCTCGCTTGCCGGGAGTGGCGTATCCTCGACTTTGGAGACTCCTGGCAGGGCACGCAGGGCCGCAAGCGCCGCTTCAGCTGGAGCTGTTTGTACTGCCAGTGAGGACCTCGCTGTGGATACCTGCTTCGGAAGTGTCAGGCGTAGTTCCAGCATGCTGCCTCCAGGGATCATTTTCTTAAGCTCTGCCGGCGTCGCAAGTGCCAGGATGCGTCCATGATCCATGATCGCGATGCGATCGCAGAGCTGATCGGCCTCCTCCATATCGTGAGTTGTCAATACAATCGTCGTGCCCTGGCTATGCAATTGGCGAATACGCTCCCAGAGGAAGAGGCGAGCCTGAGGATCGAGGTTATTGGTTGGTTCATCGAGGAAGAGCACCTCGGGCGTATGCATCAAAGCGCGTGCCAGCATCACCCGCTGCGCCATACCGCCTGAGAAGCGTCCCAGGATATCGTTTTTGCGCTTCTCCAGACCGAACTCTGTGAGAAGTTCATCTGCTCGCGCCTCCCGCTCCGCTCGCGGGATCAGATGGTAGCGAGCGTGGAAGGTTAATATTTCGCGCACTTGCAGGCTACGGTCCAGATTGCTCATCTGTGGGACGACGGCGATATGCTCTTTGACGCTCACTGGATCTCCCATGACATCAATACCAATAATCTGAGCGGAACCACCCGTCGGACGCACACTGGTGGTCAGGACGCCGATGGTTGTTGTCTTGCCCGCGCCATTGGGACCGAGCAGGCCAAAGACCTCACCCTGTTGTACCGAGAATGAGACGTCATCGACCGAGTTAAAGGTGGCTTTGGCGTAACGCTTGATCAGGTTTTTCACCTCAATGGCGTTTGGAGTTGCACTCATCATATCAATCCTCCAACAAATGCGAAAAAACAGGCAGGATCGCCTGGAGCTGTGACTGTTCTTCGGGACTTAGGTGTTCAATGCGACGCTGTAATAGCGCGACACGCTGCCGATCATATGCAATGATTGCCTGTCGCCCCTGAGGAGTAATCTCTATCCAGATATTTCTCCAGTCCGCATCATCATGGATGCGTTGCACATACTCATGGGCAAGCAAGCGCTTGACGAGACCAGTCACCGTTGGCGGTGTCACCTCCAGATGCGTTGCCAGCGCTTGCATCGTGCTTCGGTTCTGTGTCAGCAGGATGCGTAACAGCTTGAACTGAACCGGCGTTGCCAGAGGAGATACTACTTCCTGCTGATCATTACTCTCTGAAGCGAAAATAGTTCCACTTGTGGAAAGATCTTTGCGCACCCGTGAGAGGACGCGGCTGAACTTATCGAGGAGATCTGCCGCCAGATCTGCCGTATTCAGGTTATCCTGTTGCATATACTCGCTCAATCTAACAATCCTCATAGATAAGACAATTGGCCAACCTCTTTTGTTTTACCAGATAAATAGTTAATAGCATTTTCTTTTAATCAGGTAAATACTTAGCCTGGTTAAGTAATAGCATAGCATAAAGATAGAGCAGGTATCAAGAGGAGAATACTTCTCAATGGATGCGCATCCACGTAGCGGCGTCTGCTTGGCCACGCTGACCACTCGACGTACGATCAAGCCGTATGAAGTGCGCTGGGGAGCGTCTCGTACGAGTCACTGGTCGGCGTGGCAAGCAGACGCCGCTACGTTGGCGAGCGTTTGCGCCTGGGGTGAGGACCTCTCATAGACACGTGAGAGGAAATCTAGCCGGGGAAATCTGCCGGGATGTTGTGTATGCCGAGGGTGAGCGAGAGCTCGCCGCCGTGATGCAGGTCATGCTCCATCACGTGCCAGACGACCCAGGCACGCGATACATCAACGGGCTCGTCGTGGAAAATCTGATGCATGTCGGCAGGACTCCAGCGTGCCAGGCAATCCGTCATAAATTGTCCCGTGCGGTCGATGCCCTGAGCCAGCTTGTTGGCGCTGGGAATAGGTGCTCCACGCTTGAGTGCAAGCTCATTCCACTCTATATATGGCCTCATCTCCTCGCCGCAATTTTCGCCCAGGAACGCGATGAACCAGTAGGCTCGACAACCAATGATGTGCAGGGCATTTTCGCCAATAGAGCGCAGGTGGGGCGCAGGGCGTAGTCCGAGTTGCTCGGAGGTGAGCGGGGCGAGCGCCTCTTTGATGTGATCCTGGTACTCTTTCCAGGAGGTGTAGAATGTTGTAAGCGTGAGTTGATCTTCAGCCATGGATTGGATCTCCTTTTGCAGTGTTTCTTATAGGCTATCATACAATGCGGAAAGAAGTTGTCCTAATAGCGGCGGTTTCATCCGGACTGGAAAAACTGTTTCACATCTGATATACTCCCCCATGACCATTACCAATTGTTTCCAGGCTTTCTGGAATGAGGGCGCTCCACAAGCCGATTTGAACGATGAGCCCCCTCAGAGGGAGCCGATGGAGAGGACCCCCGCATGAATCGTATTGATCGTCTGACTGCCATTCTCTTCTTTTTACAAGGAGGAAAACGCACTGCTGGAGAGATCTCCCATCGTTTTGAAGTCTCCAGGCGCACTATTCTGCGTGATATTCAGGCTCTTTGCGAGATGGGCCTCCCCATTGCAGCCGATCTGGGACCCTCGGGTGGCTATCACTTACCACCAGATTATTCCTTGCCACCGCTCGCCCTGACGTTACATGAAGCTCTCTTATTACGTCTGGCGCTCCAGGGGCTCTCACAACTCAGCGAGACCCCCTTCAAACGGGAGCGTGAGTCGCTGCTGGACAAAGTGGAGACCCTGTTGCCCCGCCGTGAGAGCAAGGCACTTGACCAATTTACAGAAGCGCTTTCTCTCGTCGTTCCCTCACGACCCTATCCGACGCCGTTTCTCGATCCTCTTCTGGAAAGCGTGCTTGTCAAACAGTGGATGACTGTGACCTATCGTTCTGAGAAGGGCGTTTCGCAGCAAACGATCCTTCCGACACGCGTCTATACCAATTTGGGTCTCTGGTATTGTGAGGCGTATTCCTTCGAGCGGAAAGCCATGCGTGTGTATCGTATCGATCGTTTTCTGGAAGTCAGTGCAGCCCTGTCGCCTCCACCGCTGGAGCATCCTGCATCAACTGTGATTCATTTTCATCCCTCATTCCCGCTGGTCCATATCCATCTGACCGCTCGTGGTGTCCTGCGACTGGAGAGCGAACCTCATCTAATGCACCTCCTTCAACATACTGAAAAAGGAGAAGGGCAGCTCATCACGCATTTGCATCCTGAGGAGTACGAGTGGTTAGTACGTGTGTTGTTGAGCCTTGGTACCGACGCGACGGTACTTGAACCAGAAGCGTTGCGCCAGCGTGTTCAGCAGGAAGCGAACGAGATTGCTCATCACTATACTCAAAGGTGACATAGGGTTGTCACCATGCTTGTAGTATGATCTACCAGGTGTAGGACGCTACTTTTCTCCTACAGTTTCGGGTAAAATTTTTATAGAGGTGAGATGAGCAGATGACAGAGACAAAACAACAACCAACAAAAGCACTGGTACTCGGTGGAGGGGGAGTTGTGGGAATTTCCTGGGAGACTGGCATACTTGCCGGACTGGGTCATGCTGGGATAGATGTTCGTGATGCCGATCTCTTTATCGGAACTTCGGCAGGTTCTAATGTCGCAGCGCAGATCACCAGCGGCCTGTCGTTGGACGAACTCTTTCAGCGACAGATTGATCCAGCGTTACAGGCCCAAGAATTGGCACCTCAGCTCGATTTCGTGCAGATGTTAGCTGATTTCGCACGTGCCTTCGCGCAGGGAGGGACTCATGCTGAGATTATGCAACGTGTGGGTGCTCTCGCGCTCGCTGCTCCTACCACATTCGGGGAGGCCCAGCGTCGGGAGGTGATTGGCTCGCGCCTGCCAGTGCATAGCTGGCCTCAAAGCCGCTTAGAAATCGTCGCTGTCGATGTCTTCAGTGGCGAGCGGACTGTTTTCACACGGGAGTCCGGCGTTGAGCTCGTCGACGCGGTGATGGCGAGTAGCGCATTACCTTATGGCTGGCCGCCAGCGACAATCAATCAGAGTCGCTATATCGATGGCGGATGCTATTCGCTGGCCAATCTGGATCTGGCCGCTGGCTTTGACAAGATCCTTGTGCTCCAGCCCGAGATTCCTCCGGTTGCAGTGTTGGAAAGCCTGGAGGAACAAATCGAGCGCTTGCGGCGCGAGGGAGCACAGATCGAAGTCATCACGCCCGACGAAGCGATGAAGGCTGCATTGGCAGCTGTTGGAGGCAATGCGCTTGATCCCACCTTGCGAGGCATCGCTACCAATCTGGGGCGCGAACAGAGCCAGCACGAGGCCGCTCGCGTGGCTGCTCTATGGCATAAGTAGTCCGTAAGAGGTCGAGCGAAGCGAAGACCCCGTAGCGTCGCACGCGAGCGTGCGATGTCCCACTCGACGTACGAGCAGGCAGGCTAGTGTGGTGCGCCGAGATTCTGCTGGCTCATACGAGTCACAGGGACATCGCACGCGAGCGTGCGACGCTACTCATGGCCATTCAGGTGCGACGATCTTCTATCTCCCAGATGTGATCGGTGACGTGCCAGGTGATGCGTCGAATCGCGTAGGTAGTCGGCCAGCCTCTGGCTGTCAATGGTGAGCCGTCGGAGGGCTTGCTCAGGACGTCGGCGATCTCCTGGCGGAGTGCATCCAGAGCAATCTGGTCCTGAGGAGGGAATGGCTTGTGGCGGACTCCAATCTTGCGAGCGTAGGCTCGTTCGGCCTCGATCACGTGGCGGGCGACTTCGTCACGTTCTCGACCGCCGCCGCGTGGTCCTTTGCGCAGATCGTTGGGTGAGGTTGCCACTACCTCGTCCATGATTTTCCACGCCGCTTGTAGGAGAGAGACTCCTCGCCTGGCCGCTGCGGCATCGATAGGATCTGTATCGGTCGCGACGATGATCGATGGCGCTCCAAAATCGGTCGTAGTATTGCCGGGTACGCGCTCGACGATGATCAGATTATCTGGCTCGAAGTCCAATCCGGCCCGTTGGGCGATGATCCGGTAGCGTGGTATGGTGTCGGTCAAGGCCTGCATCGCCTCTTGCTCTGATTTACCGAAACGGCACCAACCAGGCCATTCTAACGAACAGGCGGCGATCTTTTTTGTGCCCACTTCCAGATAGATTGTGGTCATATGCATTTCCCTTCAGTTGCTTGACTGCGCCGAGACGCGCACGATGGATTGAGATCTCTGGCAGTATATCCTGATTGCAGGTTAGAAATGGTCCTCTATTCCAGGATTTTTTCTGAACGGGAAAAACAATGCTTCAGTCTATGCCCTTCTTGACGCCTGGGGACGTAGTGCAACAATCAGGAGAAGCACAATCAGAGAGATCTCAATCAATTTGTCGATGTAGTCAAAGGGATCATATTCTGCGTGAGTGACGACGATCCATACGACGACTGTCAGCGCAGTGTAGGCGATGAGCACCCAGCGTACGATGGGCTGGATGCGCACAAATGATGGCAGGTAGAGTACTCCTAATAAGACAAGGTAGCCAATGCCATTGCATAAAAACAGTAATGGAAACTTGCCTGTGGGCATGCCATGGCCGAATGCGAGCAGTAGATGGACGATGGCCGTCAGGATGGTTAGGACGATAATACCTCCATCCAGTGGGCCATCATTGTCAGCAACGTAGGATTGGGTCATGCTTTTCATCTCTATAACCTCTTCTTGCGTAATAATGAGAAAATTCTATCAATTACAGAGATAAAAAATATCTATCTGATAGGTTTCTCATGGCTTTCTTATCGCTATCACCTATTACTACGCCAGGTGGTTACAGTTATAGCTGTTGCAGAGCAATTTTGCTTTGAATTAATAAATCCTTAAAGTGCCTGCGTAATCGCCTGGTTTCTGTCTGGGAAGTTGAATATGTAATCCGTTGGTATCACGTGTCCAGGTAAGCGCTTCTGCTGAACCAAGGAGCTCTACGCTGGTAATCGCTTGCGGATACAATTCGCTGTCGCTGGCGAGCGTCTTTATCACAACGTAGTGCTGTTCCGGCCACGCCAGAAAGATGGCATAGAGGTTTTCATCCTTGACGGTGAAGCGGATATCCTGACTGGTGAAGGCTGCTTGTTTTTGATCACCGAAATTCCCTTCCGCGATCTGAGTTGGTCCCTCGCCGAAGGTTTTCCAGGGATGTGTCTCATAGATGGCTTCGCCGTTGATGGCTAACCAGCGTCCCAATGATCGCAGAATCTCCTGGTCCTCTTCAGGGAAGGTCCCATCGGCACGCGGACTGACGTTCAAGAGCAGTGTGCCGTTTTTGCTGACGACGTCGACCAGATCACCTATGAGCGAGGAGACGCTTTTATACTGCAATCCTTTGATGTATCCCCAGGAGTTGTAGGCGATGGCTGTGTCGCTCTGCCAGAAGCGCGGCGCGATGCCGGTGGTCTGTCCACGTTCGATATCGAAGACCGCGGCTCCTTCGGCAAAGGAGCGTTCAGGACGATCGACCTGTTTGTAGTTGATAACTACTTCTTTTTGCCATTGTGCGGCGCGGTTATAGTAATAGGCCGCGAAGGTTTGTAGATAGGGCTGAAAGACCGGCTCCTCGATCCACCAATCGAAATAGATCTGCTGCGGTTGATAGAGATCAACCAGTTCACAGAGCCGCTTCAGCCAGTCTGCCAGGAAAGCCTCATCTGGCTCTTCATCTTTGGGATGGGGAGGACCATAGAAATCAGCGGAGCTCGCACTCTGTACATCAGAAGGAAACTTCAAACCCCCATCGAAAAACCACCAGTGCTCTGCGCGATGATAGGAGCAGCCAAAGGTGAGTCCTTGTTCACGTACCGCTGTCGCCAGCTCACCGATCACATCGCGTTGTGGACCCATCTGAACCGCGTTCCACGGCGAGAAAGAGCTGCGGTACATGGCGAAGCCGTCGTGATGTTCTGCGACTGGTACTATGTATCTGGCCCCGGCCTGCTGAAAGAGGGTGGCCCAGGCTACTGGATCAAAATGCTCACCCTTGAATGAGGGGATGAAATCCTTATAGCCAAATGTATCTTGCGAGCCGTACGTCTCTCGATGATGCTGAAAATCAGGCTGATCCTGCTGGTACATATTGCGTGAGTACCACTCGCTCCCAAAAGCGGGGACCGCATAGACACCCCAATGGATGAAAATACCAAATTTGGCATTTTTATACCAGGCAGGCACCTGATAGGTCTGGAGCGATTCCCAGTTGTTCTCGAATGGACCGCTGGCAACCACCTGACGGATGGTTTCATTTATCAATGCCTTGTTCATCGAAGTTCGTCCTTCCTTTTTAGCGCTGAACATGCTTACTGACGCCTGTGCTCTGATCACAAATAATTTGTGGTGTAGAGAAGCAGGCAGGGGGTTAATTGTATTATGCCGTTGTGTGGGTTGCGTATGTCAATGTTTGCTGGCCCATACTGATGTATGGGTATTGCCTCCCTCAAAAGTATGAGAATGAATCACCCTCTTATGTGATCTCATAGCATGCTTCCTCATGTTACACTGCGCATACAAAGTTGTTGCACCGTTCTTTGCTTTAGAAATATGAATATTTCTCATCAATGATGAATTGATGTTAAAAGTGCAAGATTGAAATGTATAAATCATGACGATTAAAAAGGAGTTACCATTATGGAAGATCAGTCTCCTCAGTCTGAAAAAGAATGTATTATCAGTACGTCCCGACTAACAAAATCGTTTGGCAAGATGTGTGCAGTCAACGATCTTCAGCTTCAGGTGATGCGTGGCGATGTCTTTGGTTTCCTGGGTCCCAATGGATCAGGAAAAACGACGACGATTCGTATGTTACTGGGCCTGATTCGACCAACCAGCGGACGGATCCAGCTTTTTGGGCAGGATGCTGCGACCCATCGTGCGGCTGTCCAGCCGCGTATCGGGGCGATTGTTGAAACGCCTGTCTTCTATCCCTACCTGTCGGGCATGGATAATCTACGGACGATAGCCGCCAGCTCTAACATGCAGCTGGGTCGTGTCAACCAGGGCCGTCTTGATGAAGTCCTCGAGATTGTTGATCTGCGAGCGCGTGCCAATGATGCGTACCGTAAATATTCTCTGGGAATGAAGCAGCGATTGGGTATCGCGGCAGCTCTGCTGGCCGATCCGGAGTTGGTATTGCTCGATGAGCCCACGAACGGTCTTGATCCCGAGGGAGTACACGAGATCCGACAATTAATCTTACGCCTGTCAACACTGGGCAAGACCGTGTTTATCTCCAGCCATATCCTCTCCGAGGTGCAACAGGTGTGTAACCGGGTGGCCATTCTGCAAAAAGGCAATCTGATCAAGCAGGGGAGTGTGGAAGAACTCTTGAGCGAGGGAGAGCAGCTCATCATCAATCTGGATACACCCGAAGAGACCGTGATAGCCTTGCATCTCCTCCAGAAAATGAGTGAAGAGAGTCCATGGGTCGCCGATGTCAGGAAAGCTACTGAAGCAGAGAATATGGTTGCATTACGTCTGCATGGTACTTCTGTCTATACTTCGGAGCTTTCGAAGCTTCTGGCTAAAAATAACATTTTTGTGTCTGAAATGTATCGCCGACGTGTCAGCCTGGAGGAGTTCTATCTGGATATCACCACGCAAGCTCCCAGAGATCCTCGTCCAACCATGGCTGATCTGGGCACTCCTGTTTTAACAGCACCAATGAGTATGAATAAATAATTGAAAGTGAGTCAGATAATGAGTACCACACTTCCATCAACTTCTCCCGTGCCAGCAGGCACATCATCAATTGCGATGGGGAGAACTGACTATATCAGCGTTCTGTTTCGTCTGGTTGCCATGGAACTCTATAAGTTGCGACGGCGTTTGCTATCCAAAATGTTATTGGCCTGTGGTATTGCAGCGGTTGTTTTAGGAATGCTCTTTTATGCACTTATCGTTGGCATCGCTGCAAATGCAGACGCCAGCACTTTTGCGCCACTCCCCTGTTCCCAATCCAAGGTTGAGGGATGCCTGACGCACAAACCAAGTCAGGCTGAGTTGGCAGGATATAAGCAGAAGGAGGTTCGTGATCTCTCGACTCCTCTTCGTCTACCTGACTCCGTTGTTGTGATTATCATAGCTGCTGTCACCTATGGCCTGCTGACACCTCTAATTATCATTCTGACCGGGTCGATGGTTGGAGGAGAATATAGTCTTGGCACCGTGCGCTTGATCTTTACACGTGGTCCAACCCGTATCCAATTCTTGCTGGCAAAATTAATCACGGCACTCATCTGTGTGGCTCTGGGAGTACTGATAATCACACTGCTAGGTATCCTCCTTGGCTATATACTCAATCCCATCTCAGGTGTAACACCTGACTTTCACTTCTTGACCGTTCAATGGCTTGGACAGGCGTTATTATTGCTACTCACTGCAACTTTTGTCTGGTTCGTCTATGCGATGGTCACGCTCTTCTTTGGCACGCTTGGACGTTCCACAACGGCGGCCATCGTCGGTGGCATCCTCTGGCTTTTCGCCGAGCCCATTCTGAGTACTATATTGAACGTTGTCTCCGGAAACGTTGGCGGTAGCATTGGCAACGTTTTGCACGCCATCCCAGAATACCTGATCAGCACGAATGCCGCCACGTTATTGGAATCCCAGACGTCATTTTCGTCACAGGACGCACATGCGCTCATCGTGCTCGCTGTTTACCTGATCATCTTCATTGGTCTGTCGTGCTGGCTCACCATTCGACGTGATGTTACCCAATAATATATGGCTGCTAGTAATCTCTTACACCCTTACACATTAGATTTCATCAGGTTGCAGATCTCTTCCCCCGAAGAGATCTGCAACCCAACGTAGCGGCTCCGCCGTGCTGTCACTTCCCGCACGAAAACGTCCCATGTGCCGATGGAAGCAACGCCGACGAAACGATCCATGGTGGGAAGATTGCTCAATGGAACCTCATGAGGAGCGTGGTCAGACGAGTCACAGACAGCACGGCGGAGCCGCGCCGCTACTGCTCTGTCAAAACACAGAAGGACGTTGCGTGGCAAAGGAGGATGGTCCCTTGAACCAGGCGCTCAGGCTCGCCGACGTAGCGGCGCGGCTCCGCCGTGCTGTCACTTCCCGCACGAACACGTCCCATGTGCATCTGAAAGCAACGCAGACGAGACGATCCACGGTGGGAAGATCACGCAATGGAACCCCATGGGGAGCGTGGTCGTACGAGTCACAGACAGCACGGCGGAGCCGCGCCGCTACGTCGGTGAGCCTCTCACCCCATCGCCTTCTGGAGATGTTTTGGAGACACGTTTCCCATGCGACAGAGGTGCGATGGCCTTTGGCAGGGTAGTAGCGTCGGACGAGAGGGCAAATATTCAACAAGTGGTAAAGTGAAGTATAATTATGTATAAATGGTGTCTATCGGGAGGAATATGAAGCAGAAGGGTGTTACTAAGCTACCAACGCAATCGCTAGCGTTCCATCCTCGTCTCAGATGGTCAGGACTCCAGGCGCGTATGACATTTTCTTATGTCTGGATTACGGTTGTGTGTGTGATCTTTCTTGAGATTATTGTGCTTATGCTGGTGCTCGCGATTGCGTTCGTGGTGGTTTTGATGTTAGATCGCAGTGTTGGGATTTCTTTAACTGCGGTTGAGCAGACAGCGCAGATCGATGCCAATAAATTTACGGCTCAACTTACGACGACGAAGCTTACCGATTTGAAACTTGGCGACCCTCAGGTTACTGATCTTACGGGCAGGAGTATAAATGATACCAGTTATGCGATTCCATATGTCAAACAGAGCTATCCCGCCTCGGAATCTGTTGCCTTTGCTCTGCTTATCACCCCTGATAAAAACATCGCGGTGAGCTCGTATCCGGGTCGTTTTGCTGTCAAACATTCTGCCGTGCCACTGCTACCTTATGCCATGCCAGGTATTACTAAAGCGCTCACTGGAGGGTCCGATAAGGGTGTCACCTACAGGACAGCGACTGATACACAGGTGATAGGTGCCGCAGCGCCAATTTTGTACAAACATACTGTTGTCGGTGCAGTGTATGTAGAAGTTCCTGCTTTTTATGCTGATCCATCTGAAAATACATGGAATATTTTAGGAATTGTGGGCTGGATCATGCTTTTTAGCACCATTGTAGCAGTGCTTGTGATTGCCCCAATTGGTGGCCTATTTGGCCTGGTCACGACACGTAGTCTGGTCAAGCGTTTACTCCGTCTGGTATCCGCTACGACGCTGTTCGCCGATGGCGATTATGGGCAGCGCGTCGCCGTGACACGCAAAGATGAGGTTGGTCAGTTGGAGGAACAATTCAATCGGATGGCGGAACAGTTGCGTGAGAGCATCATACAGCGCCAGAAGCTGGCAGAACAAAATGCGCGCTTGTCGGAACGGTCGCGTATCTCGCGTGAACTCCATGACGCCATCTCGCAAGATCTCTTCTCATTGAGTATGTTAGCAGGCGGCCTACAGATAGCGTTGCCTTCTGATTCGCCTTTGCAAACGCAACTCACAACTTTAAGCTCAACGGCGACAAATACTATTCGTGAGATGCGTGCATTGTTGCTTGAATTACGTCCGTTATCGCTTGAAGATCTTGGTCTGGCCGACGGACTCCAGGAACTGGCGACAAGCTATAATACGCGTCTGGGTATCTCTATTCAGACAGAAATCACTGCCGTAGAGGTGAGTGCGAAGGCGGCACATACGCTGTTGCGCATCAGCCAGGAGGCGCTGACAAACGCCGTGCGTCATGCGCATGCCACTGAGATTATCCTCACGCTTGTCCCACTGGAACAGCAGGTCATGCTGAGTATCTGTGACAATGGTTCTGGCTTTGAAGCCGACGAGGGTCGAACTCAGCATGGCCTGGGACTGCATCTTATGCAGGAACGTATCCAGGAATTGGATGGTACATTCACGCTTGAGAGCACACCCGGACAGGGTACATGTATACGCGTTTATTTAGCACAGGAGCAAGCAGGTGATTCAAGTCTTAATTGTTGATGACCACGCTGTCGTAAGGCAAGGTCTTCGTTTCCTGTTAGAGCAACAAGCCGACATGACCGTGATCGGCGAGGGTAGCAATGGCGCTGAGGCTATCAAGCTGGCCACCGAACTCCTGCCCGATGTGATTCTGCTCGATCTGCTGATGCCCGAAATGGATGGTGTGACCGCTGTGCGAGAGATTAAACGTATCACGCCAGCCACGCAGATCATTGTACTGACCTCGTACTACGAAGACGATCAGATCTTTGGAGTGATTAAATCTGGAGCGCTCTCCTATCTGCTCAAGGATACCACTCCTCCTGACCTGATCGCCGCCGTACGGGCCGCAGCACGAGGCGAAAGTATTTTGCATCCCATGGTTGCCGCCCGTGTCCTGCGCGAAATGAAGCAGCAAGCCCAAAATCCGCTTAATGAGCTGACACCACGCGAATTAGAGGTCCTGATGCGCATCGCTCGTGGCCGCTCCAATCACGAAATCGCGCTGGATCTCTCGATCGGCGACCAGACAGTTAAAACGCACGTCTCCAATATCCTCTCGAAGCTCCATCTGGCCGATCGCACCCAGGCCGCAATCTATGCGCTGCAACAGCGCCTGGTGCCGCTGGAGGAGAAAGATTAGCCTTTGCTATCCTTTTGCTGATCAGAAATGGAGTCGGATCTTTGCTTCGTCCCTTCCCTGGTAGGCTACCACGCCGCTAAGGAACGTGCTATCATTGGACGTACATCGGTTTGCGTGCGTGAAGCACCCTCTACATAAATGTCGAGCGAAGCAAGGATACCGATGGCAAAAAACGAGCCCCACCCCTACATGGAACCGCTAGAGATCGGGTAAGCAATGCTAATGTAACGCCATCCCCAGTTCCCTTGCACGTGCAAGCGCCTGGGTGCGGCTCTCTACAGCTAGCTTGCGGAACATATTATTGATATGAGTCTTCACAGTACCCACAGAGACCACAAGCTGCTCTGCCATCTGTTGATTCGTATAACCACGCGCAATGAGCTGGAGGATCTCATACTCACGGGCGCTCAGAAGCTGTCCTCTGGACATATCAGCGCTTGCAACAGTCACAACAGGCTCACCACTCCTTTCGGCAATCCCCCCTAACAAGAGATGAATGTAACGTGTATGCCTTCCTTGCGCCAGGAGGCGGCGCAAGAGGGTTAGCATCCACTCGCCCTCATCAAGGAACAAGCGTATATATCCCTCTGCCTCGGTTTGGCCGAGAAGATCTGCCACCCGCTCAAGCGCACTCTCCATCTTACCCTGCATAGTATCAATCTTTGCGTATAGTCTAGCAACAATAAACGACTCTCCTGGGACTCTCGGAAAAACCTGACCCTCGACCTGGCACGTGTCGAGCTGTTGCCGGGCTTCTTCCCACCGCTGATCGGCAAGGAGGAGGCGAATCTGCGTGAAGTGGATGATATGCCTGAATGCCTTCTCTGGGAGCGCTTTCCCCAACGTCTGACCAAACCAGGCAGTTGCAGCTGCGACCTTCCCTTGCCTCAACCACAGGTCGATGCGTGCGGCTGTCAGCTCAACTTGAAAATTGGGGTTGCGCGTCTCTGACACACGACTCTCAGCACGCTCCAATATCTGCCAGGCGGCTACCAGATCACCCTGGGAAAGCTTTAATCGCAATGAAGCCAGTAGACCTGTCAGGATCACTTCGGGCACATCCGCCCACGCACCTATCTGCAGACTCTCCTCAATCAGAGCCTCTGCCTCTGCAAGTTGATTCCACTCGCGAAGAATCCCGGCAAACTCGATGCAGGCAAACGCAGTCACAGGAAGATGCTTCCCCTTCTCTTCATGGACTAATTGAAGTACCTTGCGATATACTTGAGCGGCTTGTTGGAGCTGCCCCTGTTCCAAACAGAGTTGTCCCAGTTGATGGCTGGCAAAGATCACCAGCGAAGCACTTTCGCGCATCTGCCCATAGACAATCGCTTCTGTGAAGGCATCACGAGCCAGTACAATGTCGCCTCTGGCACGCGAAGCAGAGCCCAATGCGAGCGTTGCCACACAACGTGCAAAGAGATGATCTTTGGCAATCAACGCCACCGCCACCTTTCCCTGCTGAACGGCCTGAATAAAATCTCTTTTCACTAAGGCCAACACGGCCGAGATGGCAGCAATTTCCCCTTGAAGCTCCAATGTGGCTTGCGTCTCCCCACCCTCTTGTCTCTGACGCTCCAAAAGCTGGGTAATCTCCCCAATCTGGCTATCGACCTTCTCAAATTGCCCCAGAAGAGTAAAGGTCCACAACAATGCAACAGCCAGCGTCAGATGCTGCTGGAGAAGCGTGGCAGGCAATGACTCTAGCCAATGGCGCAACATGCCAACTTCCCCTCGCAGCAACAGGATAGGAGTGGCCAGCTCAATCATCTCAACCGCCTGAGCATGCTCTTCAGCTGCCAGGGCATGCTCTATTGCATCCTCAAAAAAGCCATGCTGCCGATACCAATGGCAGGCCTGACGATGAATCATCGCTCCCCATTCAGGATACTGCCGTTGCAACCGTTCACGTAAAAATTGGGCAAATAAGTGATGATAACGATACCACTGACGCTCCTCGTCAAGTGGAACGAGAAAGACCTGCTGGCTTTCCAGTATCCTTAACATCTCTACGCTATCGTCTGATGACACAACATGCGGCAATCCGATACTATCCAGGGCTGTACAGAGCGCAGCATTGAAGCGCTGCAACAACGCTGTCTTGAGCAGGAAATGTTGAACCTGTTCGGGCTGCCGGTCAAAAACTTCCTCTGCAAGATAATCAGCGACTAAGCGATGATTTCCCTTAAACTGCGCAATAGCCTCTCGATAGCTATGATGATTACGCAAATAGAACGCCGCCAATTGGAGTCCTGTGACCCAGCCTTCGGTACGTATCATCAGTTCGTGAATCTCGCTATCTTCTGGTCGTCGCTCCAGAAACGTTGTGAAGAGTTGCGCGGCCTCTGTGAACGTGAAACGGAAATCGCGCTCTTGCACCTCCAACAGGTGGTTGGCGGCACGCAACCGGGCAAGGGAGAGGGGAAGATCACGGCGACTCGCAATGACCAGATGAAAACGCTCAGGCTGATGACTCAGGAAAAACTGTAATATGATATGCACGGTCTCATCGGTAATCACGTGATAATCATCCAGTACCAAAAGCATATCGTGCTCAAGCGATCCCAGATCGTTCATCAGAGGAATCAGCGCATCTTCCAGGTTCAGTGGTCCAGCAGTATGAAAAAGCTCCATCGTAGTTCTGCCCAGCATTGCATCCAAGCGCTGCAACGCGGCAATGAGGTACGTCAAAAAGCGTACCCCATCGTTATCCCGCTCATCTAACGTAAGCCAAGCACAAGGAGAGGCTGTTTGCGCCACCCAGGCACTCAGCAGGGTCGTTTTTCCAGCACCCGCAGGAGCAGTAAGCAGGCCGAGTTTGTAATGGATTATATCATTGAGAAGTTTCAGAAGCGCTGGGCGGGCAACAAGCGTAGGGACAGGCCGAGGAATATAGAGCTTCGCCGCTAAAAGAAGGGGCCGACTGTTGCCCTTCAGAAGACCGACACCCGCTCCATCCACCGCTTCCGTCTGACTATGTGGTCCTGTCTGCATCATTTTACCTACTTTCGTGTGCCAGGGAGAGCACTAGCCTGTCGCGCATCTCTCTCTCCGAAAATTTCTCTCTGTATTCTACCATAAGGCCTGGAGATGGTCAGAAGGAGACGCCCACATTTCTCCACCCGCGTTCTACCTTTTAGTAGATAGGCTTATCTTCTCCAAACTTGTATAGTCAGGCATAGATTAAATAAAAGACGAAAAGGAATGTCTACTATGGAACAAAATACATCTGGCCTCTCTGTCCAGGCATCGGCTATACAGACAGCACGCCAGCTACGCCTGCTCTACTTTATACGCGCCATTTTTGCCTTTCTCTGGGCACTTCTTCTCTTTAGCGTACAAAAAAGTTTCCCAACGGTGACTATTGTCCTTCTTATCATCTATCCAGCTTTTGACGCAGTCTCTGCCGCTTATGATGGCTATATTCATCGGGCAACACACGCCATTATGGCCCAGATACTCAACGTGATCATTAGCCTGCTCACTGTCATCGCTGTTCTTATTGCTTTACAGATGGGGGTCCCGGCCATCCTTCGTGTCTTCGGTGTCTGGGCCATCATCACTGGAGCCCTGGAATTTATTCTCGCATTACGACGCTGGCGCACCCATAAAGGTCAGGCCGTCTTGCTCTTTGGCGGTGCCCTCTCAGTCATTGCTGGTACTACCTTTATCGTCCTCGCTGGACAACCTACCTTTGGCCCGGGCAGCGTGGCAGGATATGCTCTGATGGGAAGCTGGCAATTCCTCTTCTCTGCCATCCGGCTTGGCAAAAAGCAGCAACAAGCAACTTAATCAGGGATAACATACTCTGCTTCGCTAAACCGTTTATCGCATATGTAAAGGAAAGTGTGATTCTGGTGCAAGTCGATGATCAATGTACGTTAGGCACGTCGGGACTCGTTGTCCCGGCGATGGGGGTTGGTATCTGGAGTTGGGGTGATAAAAACTTCTGGGGATATGGTCAGTCATTCACACGCGATGACGTATTGCAGGCGTATCACGCTTGCCTGGATAATGGTCTGAATTTCTTTGATACGGCTGAGATCTATGGCGATGGCGCATCGGAGCGCTTGCTTGGTGAGTGTCGTAAGCAGGATGAGCGTCCTATCGTGATAGCCAGCAAATTTGCGCCGCCGTTTACCCGTTTTTCGCGGAAACGTACTTCAGCCCGTAGCCTATTGGACGCATTGGATGACAGCCTGCAACGTCTGGGAGTCGAGCAGATTGACCTCTATCAAATCCACTGGGCGTCTCCTGTGCTTAAGGTGGATGCGCTCATGGACGTGTTGGCGGAGGCAGTACAGGCAAACAAGATACGTGCTGTGGGTGTCAGTAACTATAGTGCGGATTTGATGCGTGAAGCGCATGCACGCCTGGCACGTTACAATATTCCACTGGCTTCTAATCAGGTTCACTACAGCCTCTTGCATCGCTTCCCGGAAACCAACGGTGTGCTGGATACCTGTCGTGCGTTGAATGTGGCGCTGATTGCCTATGCTCCTTTGGAGCAGGGTATTCTGAGTGGCAAATTTCGCACTGGAGGGTCGAGGTCGCTTGGTCGACATTTGTATCCAAGACTCGATCTCTATGGGCAGACCAGGGGATCAGTATCAACATTTCGGCGCTTGCTCTACGGCGCTCGTGACATGCGGCCTCAAAAATTGGAGCCGTTGTTTAGCGTGCTGGAAGAAATTGCTCAGGTCCACAAGAAGACGATGGCTCAGGTAGCGCTCAACTGGCTGATGAGCAAGGATACGTGCGTTATACCTATTCCGGGGGCCAAAAACGTGCGACAGGTAAACGAGAATGCCGGAGCGTTGGGGTGGCGTCTGACGGGGGAAGAGCATGCTCGTATCAGTCAGATAGAAGTTGCTACGCGCTAATCGTGTTGGTATCAGACCCAGCTTACGGAGGAAAGGTCAATCTGGACCTAAGCATACTTGCATGAGACGATGTTCAAACGAGCATCATTTGATGTCCTTCAAAAACGCGTTACCCAGTGGGGCAGCTCAGAACCCCAGAAAGGAAAGAGATGAGCACATATATACTTATTCACGGAGCAGGGACCGGAGCATGGTGTTGGGACAAAGTCGCACCTAGACTTCGCCAGGCAGGGCACCAGGCTATTGTTTTTGATCTTCCAGGACATGGGCAGGACAAAACCCCTGTTGCAGAAGTCACTTTCGAACGGTATCTCCAGCGTACGGCTGAAGTGCTTACGGCACAAGAAGAGCCAGTGATTCTGGTAGGGCATAGCCTGGCTGGAATACTTCTCTCCCAAATAGCCGAACTTTACCCAACAACAATCCAGCAATTAGTATATCTCACAGCCTACCTTTTAGAAGATGGCGAGACCGTGTTACAAGCGGCTCAACGAGATACCAATGCCCAGGCGTTTTCTCATGCCGTCGTCGATGAGACTGGAACCGCTTTCTCTTATCCACCAGAGAAACTGCAAGAGTTCTTTTACGCAGACTGCTCTCAAGAGGATATTGAGCGTGCCAAGCAACTGACGGTTCCCCAGTCCATGCAGCCGGGAAGCATCCCCCTTCACGTAACAGCTGAGCGCTTCGGTCGGATACCCAGAGTCTATATTGAATGTCTTCAGGATAAAGTGATTAGTCCCGCTTTTCAAAGGAAGATGTCAGGTGCATGGCCCTGCCGGAACGTTTTCTCTCTGGAGACGAGTCACTCGCCGTTCTTTTCCGCTCCCGACGACCTTTCCAGGCTGCTCCTTTCGGTATAGTGCCCCTATCTGCTGGTGAGGAAGAAGAAGCGCCATACGACGATATGGTATCTCCTTGTTGTTTTGTTTCATGGTCAGGTCCGATGGGGCAAATCTGCTCGTGAAAACTTCTCCACGACCTCATAGAGTACGCGTGTGCCCCATTGCAGTGCGCGAATGTTGATCCGCTCATCGTGGCCATGGATGCCGCCCCAGCCACTATCATCGATGTAGCGTGTGGGAGAGAAGCCATAGACTTTGGTGCCCAATCGACTGACATGTTTGGCATCAGTTGCTCCGGTGAGCATGGTGGGTATGATTGTTGCTTCTGGCTCGTGGGCGTGCATGACATCTTTGATGACTTCGAAGAGCGGCGAGGCCGGATCGGCCTCCAGTGGCTCCGATGGATTGATGAACTCGATCTCGCTATCGGCCCCGAAGATGGCGTAGAGCTCCTCTAGATAGCTCTCTAGCGTCTGACCTGGCAGAATGCGTCCATCGGCATACATCTCGGCTTCCGAGGGGATGACGTTGATCTGGGAGCCGGCTTTGAGCATGGTGGGCGAGATGGTGTTTCTCGACATGGCATGCAGTTCGTTTTTGAGCACTTCGTCGATGGATAATTGGTCGATGGCTTCACTGGCATCCTTCTCATCAACAAGGATTTTCATGAATGCTGCTGCAATCTCGGGTGTCTGGGCGCTGGCAATCCCTTCGATGTAACCACGCAGGGTGGCTGTGAAGTGGACAGGTGGCTGATTGGGCTCTTTGCTGAGCAGTGCCGCCAGTCGGAGAATGGCGTTCTTCTGATGCGGTATCGAGCCGTGACCGGGGTCCCCATGTGTCCGAATTTTAAAGCGTGCCGTACCTTTTTCCGCCGTTTCTACGGTGTAGTAGAGTTGGTCATTGATCTTGAAGCCGTCGCCGCCTCCCTCGTTCAGGCCGTATGCGGCCCGGATGAGCTCTGGATGATGATCGACGATCCATTTTGCTCCCTGCTGACCACCGGTCTCCTCATCGGCTTCGGCCATGTAGATTACATCGCGCTTGAGAGGAATACCAGTCCGTTTGAGCAGTAGCATCGTCATCAATTCCATCGTAACCATATTTTTCATGTCGAGCGCACCGCGTCCATAGATATATCCGTCAGCGCTATCGCCGCTGAACGGTCCATGACTCCACTTTTCTGGCTCGACCGCCACCACGTCTGTATGCGACATGAGTAATAAGGGAGGTTCGGAACCATCTCCTTTTAGACGCGTCACCAGCGTGGCTCGATCGGGACTGGGACCGACGATCACGCATTCGAAGCCCTCTTTTTCGAGGATGGTGCGCAGGTATTCGGCCGCTTTGATCTCGTTGCCGGGAGGATTGCGTGTGTCTAAGCGCAAAATGTCGCGCAGATAGCTGAGAACTTCTTTATCTATCGCGTTCCAATCGATGGCTATTGAGCTGTTTGCTTCAGACATGTTTCTTTGCCTTTCTGAATGTGGGAGGAAGATGCTCTCTCTACTGTATGCTATTTTTTCGAAAAGCTCAAATGCGCTATCATTAAAAATATTTATTGTATGTTTTATGCATAAGTGCAGCACAGGGATGCAAAATCCCTGTGCTGTATTAGAGGTGTATTTATATAAAAGATTTTATGGTGTAATTTATGCGGTTGCCCACCCGATCAGCATTTTGATATGGGTGGCGATAATTGTGTTTTTCCCTCCATTCATGTTGCCGATGATCAGCGAGTTTTCTCCATCAGTATTAGTGCTCTCCAACGCATATTTCTGTCCATCGAAGGAAGCATTTGTCCAGGGGAGAAATTTGGCGGCCAGGCTCCACATAGGATAGGCAGAAAGTTTTGTACTTGCCAGCAGTTTAAGACCGGTTCCATTTGTCTGGATGCGGTAGAGTTGGGAACCGGAGGCCTCATTATTTACCTCAAACAGTAGTGTCTTCCCTTGCGCTGCCCGTGCGAGGATCTGGCTGTTGACTGGGGCTTGAAAGATTAGTTGTAATGGTCCGCCTGTAATGGGTTCGATACTGATGCTGGGTACCGTTGGATCAATGCGCGTAGTTGGTTCGCTGCTACAAATCAACTGCGTCCTATCAGATGTGATATCGTAACTCAGGCAGCCATCTTGCTTCAGTGGCGTCGTGATGGATTTCAGATTTGTGCTCTGTTGATCCACTTGTTTGCGGATATCGAGCAATTGGTAGATCTGATGCGGTACTGGACCGCTGTTTGCAACGCCAGGGGTGGCTAATAAGTAGAGACTGTTGTTGTTTGCCCACCTGATCGGTACAAATGTATCGGTGGGCATGCCCGATTGTGGTAGATGCTTGCTTGAATAGTTCAGCATCCGAGCCTGAGAACTCAGGTCATCTACCTGTGCTACTGCCTGGTTGGTTGATCCCTGCCGGAGCGTAGTGGGATAGCCTGGCTGTTGCTTTGAAAGCTCAATCTGTATTTTTCCTGTCGAGGTATCCAGCAGGTTCAAAGTATTTGTGGCTATATCATGAGTCCTCTCATTAAAGACCAGGTGTCGCAGATCCGGTGATAGCAGAGCCCCCTCAAGGAAATCTGTTCCCTGTGCGCAATATATGGTTTGAGCGTACTTACCATCTATGCGCACCAGTTGGATCTCATTTGTTCCGTCTGCTCGCTGTAAGGTAAGCGTAATCCACTGACCATTGGGGGATATACTGGCCTCTATACTGTAGTTGGGATCAGCAAATGTGAATAGGTTTGTGGTTTTTCCTGTTCTTGTATCATACTTATATATCACCTTGTTGGCATTATGCTGTGATAGGTATACGACCGTCTGGCTTTGTCTGGTCGTGAGTGGTGGCAGCTGGGCGGCTCGTCCAGTTCCGGGGGCGGGACAACTGGTTGATGTGTGTATAGGAAGAGTTGGCGTATGTACTGTGCCTGTTGCGCCTGTTGCCCCATTCAGCGTTGTAAAAGAGCTGCAGGCTGATAAAAGTAGCATCATACAGAAAAGCCAGGACCATAGTAAGGATAAACGTAAAGATTTGTTTGACATAGTCTTTTTCTCTTTCTTTCTTTTTTTTCTTTCTCATCATACTGGAGAAGGGATGGTATATATTTGCTGGATCGCTGCAAGCGTCTTGCGGCTTTGTCCTATTAGCAGTATGGAGCAGAATGGACGATGCGGACACAGTCTTTCCACATCGTTTTCTCATCGTTTCCACATCGTTTGCGCGCTTTTCTCCTGCCAGGGGTGCTTTTGGGGATGGTATTTATGCTGAGGAGGTGTTGAGGGAGCGAGATGCATGTAAAAATAGAACCCGGGAGTAGCGTTTATATCTGAGAGCCTTTGATGGTTGTAGCAATTCAAAAGTATTGATACACGATTAGAAAATGAAGTAGCTTTCTCCATTTTATATCTACATCTCTCGATCCTGAATTTTTATAAGCATAGATAGTATGTGTATAAGTGGCAGCATAAGGAGTATTGAGCGCATGGATAGCTTTCCCGTATCTGATTCTATAAGACAATCGAACCCACCACGTCGTCCCTCTCAGGCTCCGGAACCGCCTCCGGCCGGAGGGAATCTCTTCCGGTCGCTATGGAATTGGTGGTCTACATTCACGGGACCACGTAAGGAGTCTTTCGAGAAGAATATCTTTGCTCAGGAACGCTTGCGCCGTGCTCATTTGTTGAGTGCTTTGTTGATACTGATCGTTTTCGTGGTGATCTTGCTTTTGTTCAGCGTCTATCCATCCTCGTCCTCACTATGGATACCCATCATTATTTTATCGCTTGGTGGCATAATCATCACGCTCTTCAATCGAGCCGGATATACGACAATCAGCTCGATCTGCTATGTCTTGCTGATAGATGTTGCGCTGACTGGCTTTCTCTTATTCAAGCCCATGTCTGCTCTGAATAGTACGAACATGACAGCTTTTGATCTCTTTATCGTCACCGTTCTGGTCGGTGGAGTCATTCTTCCGAGAGCACTGATACCGTTGACTGGTATCCTGCAAATCCTGCTTATCTGCTTGATCTTCTTCCTGCGTCCGCACGATGCGACTTTGACTGCGCTGATTAATCTGGCTGGGAATGCCTATGTGGCTCTGACGGCGACGATTGTCCTGCACGTGGTCGGCACGACGCTGGCCTGGTTAAATGCATGGAGCGTTGAACGAGCGCTGGTGCGGGCCAGTCAGGCGGAAGAACTGGCGGCCGCACGTGCCGCGTTAAGCGAGCAAGCCCTGGTCACGGAGACACAGAAGCGACGTCTGGAAGAGGGGATTACTTCTATTCTGGAGACGCATCGACAGATAGCATCAGGCAATCTGGCGGCACGCGCGCCGGTGCATGAAGATCATGAACTGTGGCAGCTGGGACATGCCCTCAATTTTTTACTGATGCGTGTGCAGCAGCAAACCCAGGACTATCATGTCCTCCAGACGACCTGTCAGGAGATAGAGCAGGTGGTTACTGCGCTGAGTGCCACACATACGGGTTCACGGTCGCAGCCACCTCTTCCAACATGTCGTACTCCACTGGCTCAACGTTTGTTGCTCGCTTTGAGACGTTGATCGCGACGTGCCACGGCGCTACGTTAGGTTGCTTGATTCTTCAGTCTGCGAGCCAACGCTGGACTATTTCCCCCGTGAAATGGATCAATTTTTAAAAATTCGCAGAAATGCACTGAAATGCATACCAGATGGGTGCACTGGATATCTTATTATAAGTTCATAGGAATAAGAATATGTAAGAAATCAGTATATTGTAGAAAATTATTTGCGGAGGTCTGTTGCACATGTACACTCACTATCCCATGATAATGAATAATATTCCACATTATGACTTACAGGATGAGTCTATGCGTCTCAAAACTATTGAAGACATGCAAATGGCTATGCAATTATTGCAGACAGGGCAACAGCTCTGCGAGCAGGCCCAAGGAGATGTCTCATCTTTATGTGATGAGGTGAAACGCCTCTCGCAAGATCGAGCGTATTTATCGCTGGGTCATACGCGTCGCCAGCGTAAGGAGAGCCCTACGCTCTCATTGAGCCTGACATTGCCGATTCAATTTAGTCATATCGTCTATGGTACGTTGGCTATTACCAGTGATCCACTCTGCAAAGAGCGCCCCTCGATCCCTGTGCCAGCGGCACAGCTGCTCGGGCAAATTTGCGGCTGGTTGCTCTATACGTTGGAGCAGTCCTCTTTTTTGCGCGGGCAATGCCGCAGCCTGGATTATCATGTGAGTGGACCACTGACGAAACGCGAACGACAGGTGCTCATGCTGATGTGTCGCGGGCATGATCAGGAGTCGATCGCCAATTTACTATGTATCGCGCCTGCGACCGTCGGAAAACATCGGCAGCATATTTATGAGCAGTTAGGTGTGCATTGTGAGAACGATGCCTTATTGGCCGCGTACCAAACGGGCTTATTCTCCATCATCGACCCCGAGTAGCGTCGCACGCTCGCGTGCGATGTCCCACTTGACGTACGATGAGTCTGGCCAGCGTCGCACACCGAAATCCAGCTGTCTCGTACGAGAAACTGGACATCGCACGCGAGCGTGCGACGCTACTTGGGATCATCCTCCAGGAAGCGTAGAGGCAGGTGTTCGGTCTCCGTGAGAATATATATCGGTTCTGAGGTGATCTGTAGCGTCACCTCTCCATCTACTGGTTGTAGCGCCTGCCGCTTGCCTGTAAAGCTGATGGAGGTGATGGGATCGGCGCTGGCTATGGCAATTTTTTGATGTCCGGGCGTTGACCAGAATATGTGTAAGTTATGGCTAAAACGCATATGATAGACATCACCTTCAGCCTCCTCTTTGGCCAGAAACGATCGTCCGGCCAGCAGGCGGATCAGGACCGCGTAGGCCGTATATGAAGGCTTGGGCGTGTAATATCCGGTGGCATCGGGCATTCTCAGCAGACCAAAATTCTGTTCCAACTCCATGGAATTCGTTCCGTCATTGATATAGTCGTACCAGAAATACTTCTGTACCCCGACTGAGAGGCTAAGTACAATGCTTCTCACCAGATAATGTGCCTGCTCAAACTCATTGGTGATGTTAAAGACGTCCGACCATCCCAATTCCGTCAGCCAGATGGGTTTCGCTTGCCCATTATTGTGGGCGCGTATCAGATCTTGTAGGGATTGGAGGCTGTGTGTCAGGCCACGGAACTCGGGTGTATCGACAGAGAGTAGCGAGTAGGGATGAACGGAGATTACGTCGCTATAGGGGAGTGCTCCGGCCTCAAAGAGAGCTTTAAACCAGTCGAGATCAACTCCAAAGGTTGCTCCCACCACGACAGTTACATCCGGGCGGATCGATTTAATCGCTTGATGGGCGGCGCGCAGCATCTGAGCATAATTTTTTGGATCATGAGCACCTGGTCCAGTCGAAAAATGTCCTTTGTTGTATTCATTGTATATCTCGACGGCCTTCAACTGCTGACCATAGTGGGCAACAAGCTCTCTGGCATAGTTGGCGTAGGCGGTAAAACCAACCTCGTCATGAGGTGTCAGGCCATCGTCATAGAAAGGATTATTGTAGTCTATAATCAGCAGCGGATTGAGGCTGCTGCTTTGAAATGCATTCATAAATGTATCAATCGGCTCAAAATGATATTCGCCCCTGGTGGTCTCAACATTGGCCCAGAGAGCATCATCCCGCACCTGGCTGGCTCCCATCAAGGCCAGCTCCCGCGTCGCACCGAGTGGGTTGATCCCGGAGAAATGCGTACTGACGCCGAAGGTTCCATCCATGGGTGGGGTAAAAGGCGAGATGACGGTGAACGGGATCGTCTGGGGTGGAGAGTCGGTCTCGGCATGCTCCTGTATCTTGAGAACATAGTAATCGACCGGGAAGGACGGCAACGACAAAATAGTGCGGTTCTCCTTCACGTCGACCTGTCCCTGCGTGATCAGCGTTCCATTGCGATCACTCACGGTGTACGAGATCGTCCCGGTCGCTGTAGACGTGGGGATTTCAAAGCGGGGCGCTTCTGTCTCAAGAAAGATAGTGCTTGGCATATACTGGCTGCTCCTTGCTCTATATTGATAGTTATTTACTTATATATACTCCGATTGTCCTTAAAGAGTTTTTCTCGCGATTTTGGATCAACTCTTGAGCAACTTTGGAGCAATTTTTTGCTGTTCCAGTCTCTCTTGCTTACCTTATACTGACAACTAGAAGAAATCAATCTATTTCTCTGAAAAAAGAAAGAATGAATGTAATGGCTTCCGTGAAACTGATGAATCCTGGCGTTATCCAGCGGACGCATACAGAGAGCGCTGCCTGGTTTGTGCGACCAGCGACCTTTACTGAAGAGGATCAACGGTATCTTACCTCGATGTGTTACGTCTCCGTCTTCCCGATGCGGCGCTATCCATTTCCGCGTGGAGATGAAAGAGTTATTCCACGTTTACCTCAAATCTCTCCCTGGCGTAGCGAATGGGGAGTTCCTGGCGATATCGCTCTGCTGGCGATAGATTCCAGGACCCAGAAACGCCTGGGGGCAGTCTGGTGCCGTCTTTTTCCGGCGCTCCATGACTTTGTGCCGGGTTTCTATCAAAGCGATGTGCCTGTGCTGGCGCTTGCTGTCGAGCCCGCTGCTCGTCATCGGGGCATCGGTGGATCGTTGCTGCGAGCGTTGAAATATGTGGCCTATCGAGAAGGATATAAGGCACTCAGTCTCGGGGTGGTTTCGCCAGGTCTGGCGCGCTCGCTGTACGAACAATGTGGATTTCAAGATCGTCAGATAGAGACGTATCCCGGTCTCATCACCATGGTTGCCGATTTAAATCTCTCGACCAACAAATTGCCGCCGCTCTGATCCTATCTCAGAAACGCACAATTGCATACTTGACATACCTCTTCTGCATCTTCTCAGATTGATGCATAGTCTCTCCGTTGCTTCTGGCATGGCCTTTGCTAAGTTTTGCTCCTCTCATGTGATAAAATCAAGGTGATAAACGATCCACTGGCACATAACGAGCATGCTGATGTCAATGTATATGTCAATGTATAAAGAAGAAACGATGTCTATGCTAAAGAGAGATGATGCGCATTCTTTAGATGCGCTTACGGCTTTCCGTGAGATGATTACATCTGCCCGCCGTGGGACAGGACATTTACAAAAGGAGCTGGCCGATGCTCTCGGTATTGATGCTCAGGTGCTGAGTCGCAAGCTCCATGGGACGAGGAAGTCTTTTCTCACACATGCCGAAGTGAAGCAGATCATTCGACTCCTGGCGGAGTGGGACGCGCTGACGACTCAAGATGAGGTCTGGCATCTTCTGGCGTTGATGGGTCTCAAAAAAGATAGTTTCTCGCCAGAGGAGTGGAGGTCAGCACCTTTGAATCGACTTGAAAAGGGATCTCCTCCGCATGTATCTGCCGCTGTTCCTCCGCCTCCACCTTCTCAGCACACCTTCTCCTCGCTGCCTAATCCCATTACCTCGCTGGTTGGACGTGAATATCATGTCCAATTGCTGCTGGACCGGCTCCGACACGCGTCTGTGCGCCTGCTGACGCTGTGTGGGATGGGGGGTGTGGGAAAGACGCGTCTGGCCCTGGAGGTGGCCGATGCGGTGCAGCAGGATTTTTCCGATGGTGTTTTTTTTGTCTCGTTAGCTGCGTTGCGTGATGTGGCTCTGCTTCCCGCTCTGCTTGTACAGACGTTGCACCTTGTGGAGCCTAGAGAAGAGGGCGATATCGATGGGCAGAGCACCTTTTCGCATCAGGATGTGCTCCAAAAATTTTGCCGCGACAAACATATCCTGCTGGTATTTGATAATGTGGAACAAATTCCAGGGATCGCCACGTTTATCAGCTCTTTGTTGCAGCATACGCACGCTCTAAAAATTATGGTGACAAGTCGGATCGTATTGCATCTGTATGGGGAATCCGAATTCGATGTGCCACCGCTGCCCGTATGTCCTCCGGAAGATATCTTTAACCTCGACACCTGCGAACAGTTTGGCGCTATTCGTCTCTTTCTTGAGCGAGCACAGGCGATCGATCCTACGTTCTGTCTCACGCCGCACAATGCAGAGACTATCTCGCGTATCTGTACCCGTCTGGATGGATTGCCACTTGCCATCGAATTAGCCGCCGCTCGTACCAAGGTGTTACCGCTACCCAAAATTTTACAGTTGCTGATGAGTGGCACCAGTCAGACGCTTCTGCGCACCACGGCCTATGATGTGCTCCCACGTCATCAGACGTTACAGGCCACCCTGAATTGGAGCTATGAACTGCTGAGCCCACAGTCGCAGGCTATCTTCCGTAGCTACAGCGTCTTTGTCGGCGGATGGACCCTGGATGCGGCGCAGGCCGTTGTCAGATGCGACGATCAGGAGGTAGGCATCGATGACGTTTTTGAGCAGATGGAGTTTCTGATCAATCAGAGCCTGGTGAAACGGATGCCTTCTGAGGATCTATCCTGGGATGAGCATGTGGAGCCGCGTTTTTATCTCCTGGAGACGATTCGCGAGTATGCTTTGGGACAACTGAATGCAGCTGGCGAGCGAGCCGCCGTGGAGCGACGTCATGCTTATTATTATCTGGCACTTGTCGAACGCATCGAGTCTTATTCCTCCGTGGCAGAGCAGCCGGCCGCGATAGCGCTCCTCGTGCGCGAACAAGGGAATCTGCGTGCGGCGTTGACCTGGGCGATGGCTCATGACGAGGCCGAGGTCGCTTTACGCATGAGTAGTGCCCTGGGACGCTTCTGGGAGATACGGATGCAGTTCCGTGAAGCTCATCGTTGGATCGATGCCGTGTTTAAAATGCAGGCGGATACATCGTTAGCTATTCGAGCCCAATTGCTGATGGGTGCTGCACGCCTCGCTCTCTGGGAGATTGGCTACGAGCGTTCACGCGAACTGGCTCAGGAAGCTCTGGCAATCTATGATGCTACGGGGGATCACGTCGGCAAGGTCTGGGCTCTGTTCCAGATCGGCGATACCTGGCATATCCAGGGCGATTATGCTCAGTCGAGCATGTATCTGGAAGAATGCTTACAACTCCTCAAGGCTCAGGAGGACTGGCGTAGTTACGCCTTTACTCTGAGTAGATTGGGCGCTCTGGCAACGCTGCGCGGCGATGTGCAGCAAGCACGTGCCTGGCTGGATGAAGCTATCCATTTCTTGCGCGAATCGACTGAGCCTGGCTTGCTGACTATGACACTGATTTATCTGGGCATCCTCACGTTTCTCCAGAATGATCTGAAACCCAGTCGCTCCTATTTGAGTGAGGGACTCTCTCTTGCGCAGCAAACGGGCAATCGCTACATGCTGGCGACTGATCTGCTGGTTTTTGGCTGCATGCTCGGACGCACGCAGGGACCTTCCTATACCGCGTATTTATGCAGTGCCGCAGAAGCGCTCTATAAAAGCATGAACACCTCTGTGCCAGTCGCCTATCGTCCGCTGTATCAGTCCACGCTGGGCAGGATACAGTCGCAGGTTGATCGTGTCACCTGGGAGGGCTGGTGGGCCGAGGGTCAAGCTCTCCCATTAGAAGATATTTGTTCGCTGGCCATTTCTGCCAGCGCGTTGCAAGGATAATCCATAGGCGCTGATGGATCATCTATCCCGCTAGACGTATTTGAGGGAAGCTTGAAGCGCTCATGTTTTATAATACGGTTGTCATAAAGATAGTTGGAACCTTAATCTCAAAGAGGGAGAACAAAAATGGCTTCACACAGCGAAGTGGTAGGAAGTTTGCTCAGACCTACATATCTGGTAGAAGCGCGGCAGCAGTTTGAGCTTGGACAGTTGACTGCGGCGGCGTTCAAGGTGGTAGAGGATCGGGCGGTGAGAGAAGCGATTGCTTTGCAGGAAGATGCCGGTATCGAGGTGCTTACTGATGGAGAGTTGCGTCGTTACGCTTTCTATGGACATCTGATCGATGCCCTCTCCGGGTTCGACAAATATGGCGGCTGGGCCATTCCTTTTCGCGATGAGAGCGGAGAAGAGTTGGTGCTCAAGCGTCCCGTCGTGGTAGAGAAGCTGCAGTGGAAACGCAGTATGTGCGCGGAAGAATGGGTCTATCTACGCTCCCGCACCGCTCATGCCGGCAAAGTCACGCTGATCAGTGCTCAGCAGGCCGCCGCGTACTATGATCCCGAAAAATCAAAGGCGACGTACCCATCCCGTGATGCCTATCTGGCCGATATCGTGGATTTTTCGCGCCGTGAGGTAGATGAACTGGTACGGCTTGGCTGCACGTATATTCAAATCGATGCTCCTCAATATGCAGCTCTACTCGATCCCAAGATGCGCGAGGGATATCGCCAGCGCGGCAATGATCCCGATAAGATCATCGATACCTGTATCGAAATGGATAATGCGATTATCCGTGACCATCCTGGCATCACCTTTGGCATTCATGTCTGTCGCGGCAACAATCAGAGTAAATTCTATGCCAGCGGCGACTATGAGCCAATCGCTCGCCTCTTTACAAACACGCTCTTCCAGCGCTTCCTGCTCGAATACGATGATGTTCGTTCAGGCGGATTTGAACCCCTGCGACATGTGCCGGAGGATCGCTTTGTGGTCCTTGGCCTGGTGACAACCAAGAAGCCACGGCTGGAGACCGCCGAGGAATTGCATCGACGTATCGAGGAGGCTGCTCGTTTCTTCCCGCTGGAACGGCTTGGATTGAGTCCTCAGTGTGGCTTTGCATCCACAATGGAAGGCAATCATCTCACCTTTGACGACCAGCGACAGAAGCTGGAGCTTGTCTCCCGCGTCGCTCACGAGGTGTGGGGCTCCTGAGCGCTTCCTTATGCTCCTGGCGCCAATGCTCACCGACGTAGTACTCTGTCAAAAGTCATCACGCCGATGCGGTATCGGTGATGTGTGTCCAAAACAGCTCCGGAAGGCGATGGGGTGAGAGGCTCACCGACGTAGCGGCGCGGCTCCGCCGTGCTGTCTGTGACTCGTACGATCACGCTCCCCATGGGGTTCCATTGCGTGATCTTCCCACCGTGGATCGTCTCGTCTGCGTTGCTTTCAGATGCACATGGGACGTTATCGTGCGTGCAGTGACAGCACGGCGGAGCCGCGCCGCTACGTCGGTGAGCTTGCTCTCTTTGGGGGTGATGATTCCTATTCCTTTAAGAAGTAGATATCTGATGTAACTATTCATGACCGGGTTGATGACAGACAAAAAGAAGAGAAAAGAAGGAAAACGAAGAGGGATCAGATAGATCCTCCATAAAAAGGGAAAATGGTGGCATGATTGAGAGCAACGACGATGACCAGGATATTGTTTCACAAACCCTGACCAATATCATCTCGTTAGAACACCCTGATGTCCAATTTCTTTCATCTCTGGCCTCTTTAGAAATATGTGACAGTGATCAATTGACGGATCTGGGTCCCCTCGTGCACCTCTCCACCCTCACGACACTGACTCTTACTAACGTTCCAGCTTTGAGTGATCTTAGCCCCCTGGCTCACTTGCCCGCCTTGACTTCCCTCACTTTGGACAACCTCGAGCTTTTGACTGATGTGAGTTTCCTGGCTCACCTGGACAAGCTGACGTTTCTTGATTTAACTTTCTGCGATCAATTGACCGACCTGCGTCTTCCTTCTGGTTTGTCGGCCTTGACTGCACTCAGTATCATCGGTTGTGCTCAATTGACGGAGCTGCATGTTCCACCAACCCTGGCAGCCTTGACTTTCCTCGCTTTGCATGACCTCCATCGATTGAAGGAAGTACATTTTTCGCCGGCTATGCCAGCCTTGACCGAAATCAGCATAATGGGTTGCAATCAATTGATGGATCTGCATTTTTTCCCAGATTTGCCTGCTCTGACAACTCTCACGTTGTGCGACTTCAATCAGTTGACTGATCTCAAGCTACCTGATCACTTGCCAGCCCTGACGACTCTCGAGTTGTATAACTTTAGCCAGTTAACAGACGTGAGTGGATTAGCAAATGTGCCGGTCCTGACCTCTTTCAAATTGACATTCTGCCCTCAGTTAGTGGATCTGCATCTCCCGCCTGCCTTGCTGGCTTTGACCGACCTTCATATAAGCGGATGCCCTCAGTTGGCGGATCTGCATTTCCCATTTGAATTGCCGGCCTTGACCGACTTCGTCATATTTGATTGTGATCGCTTGAGGCATCTGCATTTTCCGCCTGAATTGCTGGCCTTAACTAGCCTCCACATATTTGATTGTGATCGCTTGACAGATCTGCACCTTGCGCCAGACATGCCTGTTTTGGATCAACTCTACATAAGTGGCTGCCCTCACTTGACGCATTTCCCTCTTCCACTCAACATGCCAGCCCTGACCCTCCTTACGTTGTATGGCGACAGCCAGCAAACCAACCTCGCACTGCCAACACACCTCCCTGCTCTCGTCTCTCTCTCCCTGGATGACTACCCTCGCTTAACCGATGTCAGTGGAGTAGAAAACATGCCAGCCCTGACCTCTCTCTCCCTGAAAAACTGTCCTCGCTTAATGGATATCAGCGGATTGGAAAACATACCCGCTCTCGCTTACCTTTCCCTGAATGACTGCGAGATGTTGACTGATGTGATCATGAAAGAAAACTGGCCCTCCTTGACCTCTCTCGTTATGAACAATTGCCATCACTTGACGGATCTGCATTTCCCACAGAACATGCCCGTCTTGGACTCCCTCATACTGGAAAATTGCTCTCATTTGACGGATCTGCATCTCCCACAGAGCTTGCCAGCCTTGAGCTACCTTAGCCTGAAAAACTGCTCTCACTTGACGGATCTGCATCTCCCACAGAGCCTGCCCGCCTTGACCACTCTCAATGTGAGGGATTGCTCTCACTTGACGAATCTTTATCTCTCACAGCACTTGCCTCCCTTAATCGAGCTCAACGCCAGCGATTGCCCTCTGTTGGAGCAGATATATTCCCTGCCTTATCTGTCAGTTTCTGGCTCATCTGATGACCTCACGAGTGAAGAGACCAAGAGCCACGCATCTTTGACGCCGCACCAGCTCCCTGTAGCCAGGGATTTTCCCTCCGTCCGATTTCTTACGCTCCGTGGCTGTCACCACTTCCATCTCCACGGCTTACCTCCCCGCTTATGGGATATTGAGGAACTGGATATTCGTGATTGTCCCTTGATCACAGAGATTCCAGAGACATTGCACATTCGTTCCTGGCTCGATCTTGGCGGCGCCTCGTTACGTTCCTTACCCGCACACCTCGCGTCTCTTGAGTTACGCTGGTATGGGATACCAATTACAGCGCGTCTCGCCTTTGCGCCAGAATCGATTACTGTGGCAGAGATCCTCGCCGAGCCGAATGTCGAACTGCGGCGCGTGCTGATTGAACGCATGGGGTATCAAAGGTTCATACAACTGAGTGCGGCCGACGTTCTCGATGAGGATCAGGACCCCGGAGGTCCACGCCAACTCTTGCGTGTCTCGCTACCGGACGACGAAGATCTCGTTGTGCTGGCGGTTCGCGACCCCTCGACAACGCGCTCCTACCTGCTGCGCGTTCCTCCTGATATGACGAGTTGCCAGCAAGCCGCTGCCTGGATTGCTGGCTTCGATCATCCAGAGGACTACCAACCTCTCTTAGAAACGTGATATGGTATCTGCTTCTTCATCAGAGATGATCGGTGGAGAAGCAGATGTATGATTAATTGGCCTCTTTAGGGAGAGAAGATCGTTTCCTTTCTTCGTAGTGGCCTTCTATGAAGCCCATTAGCGGCCCCAATATCAAAGCAGCTAACGTCGTATAGAGGCCCAGGAAGGATATAAGGTATGCAAAACTTACAATAGTTACCAGTATCGATAACGGTATGAAATACAAAATTGCCCAAAAGATTCCTGAGGGATTTGCGCGTGAGAATAAGAATTCTAGATTCATCAAGATGATGAGCGCTGTAAAAGGATAAGCCAATATTTCTGCCAGTATTGCTGCTACTAGTCCATTTTTCCAGGTGGGATGCGCCGCTTTACTAACAATCAGATGCCAGCAGCCAACGGCGCTCAGTGTTGGTCCTGCCGCCAGCAAGAGAAATGAGTGCCAGGTCTCTGAGGGTCGCAGTGTTAGCGTGTGGCTGCTATCTTGCGTCAATATTGTGAACCCAAAAAAGCCCGCTGAAAGTAGTACTGCTAGCCCACCTATGGGGATAAGCCAGTAGCGACGCCAACTTTTAATCGCTATAGGGAGTTGTTGTTCATGCTCATTCGTGCTGACTTGTATATCAGGCCGGGCTAAAGGTGCTATCTTTTCATTCTCATGACCAGTATCGGTATCCATAAGTATCCTCGTTCTTCCTAGAAATGCTCAATGCACTATAAAGTAATTAGCCCTACGATAGAAGTGAACATGTTCACTTCTATCGTAGGGCTAATTTGAGATATTGTCAAGAGGATATTTATTTAGTCAGGATTCAGCTTAATAGATCTTCTTCAAGGCCGTTTGTTATTTTCCACAGATTCGTCCCATCATTGCGCAGAGTCAGGAGTCCATAGGGCTTGATCGCGTGTGTTTCCTGCTCTGTATCGAGCGTAATTGTATCGGATTGTCCCTCAACCTCCAGTAGGCGCATCACCAGACCCCGCTCATCTTCGGCTCCTTTGAGCCACGTGACGAGGCTGGATCTGGCTGTAACCGGGAGCAAATTTCCGCTATGGGAGGCGTGACCGCCACGGGAGACATGTGGCGTCACGACCGGAGGCCGTAAAAGCTCGTCCGCCAAACGGTAAGCCGCCAGCATATCGATATCGTTCCCGCTGTGCATACGTAGCGTAAATTCTTGCTCGCCCTGATCGGTATAGAGATAGTCGTTTTCGGGCTGGAGCACGTATGGGTCGTGATGCGCGTAGACTGGCGAGCGTAGTGCTGTGATGTAGAGCGCGTTATCGAGGGCAGTATAAGAATATTTGGCATCATTGGCGAGCGCGAAGCCCTGTCCATTTTGATCTGACACCAGCACCCAGCGCTGAGCTGGATATTCTCTCCCATCGGCTGGACGCAGCATGGAGCCGGCGGGGACCTCGTAACGGAAGGTAGGAGCAGAGAATGCCAGTGGATAGCGTAAGCGCAGCAGCTTATTCTTTTCGTGCCAGTCGATCCGCACATGGATCTCCAAAGGGAGGGCGGGATCGTCGTAGAGCGCATAGGTGCTCACGATCGATGAAGCGCCGATGCGTGTCCAGACGCGGATACTGGTACGGAGTGGACCCTGCTCGATGACTTCGCTGCGCTCAAAGCTGGCGGATGGTCCTGTCAAGCCAAACCCTTCCAGGTTGTGACTCCAGGTATCAGAGAGATCCTCGACCAGCAATGACTGATGGGCGGTTCCTGCAAAGACATCGTGTCCGCTCGCTTTTGCAATCAGATGGGCAATCCCGCCGGTTGTGGTATCTATTTCGAGGCTCCAGGCGGCGTTCTCGATGCGCGTAGATGATGCTGTATGCAGCGAGGTTGATGTCTGAATGCCTGGCTCTCCTGCTGCGACCGTGTAGAGCTGATAACTAAATGGTGCCAGCGAGGACGCAAAGAGCAGGCGACGGATTCCCATCCCAGGGACAAAGCCTTCGGGAGGCAATTCTTGATACATGACCTCTTTGCCTGTATGATCAAGTAGACGCACTGGATGATGTCGGCGCTCCAACCACGGCTCGTACTCTATGGGCATCTGCTGTGCGCTGCCGGTGAGGTTGAAGACCAGAAATGAGGCGGCCTGCGGATCGGGACCAGGAGCGACAATTGCAGCCAGTTGACGTACCGCCGTATTGAGTATCTCATCGGCTCCCTGTATGATCCCTCCGAGCGTTTCGAACGCATCGCGCATTGCGCTGGCGATACAGGCTCCGCCCAGGATGTCATGGAATTGGTTGAACAGGAGCTTTTTCCAGAGCTGGCGTAATGAGTTGTGTGGATAGCTGGCGTGAGCTGTGCGTGCTGCAAGGGCGCTGGCCGCCTCGGCCTGAGCCAGACTGGCCTCCGCACGGCGATTGAGTGACTTGATGCTTGAGACCGCCGAATAGCAGCCAATCGCATGCATCTGAAGCTCGTCGCGTACCTGTGGACGATCCAGAGCGTTCACCGCTGCAAAAAAGCGCGCTGGATCGCTGAAGATTACCGCACGCCCTTCGCTCTGTACTTGATGGATAAGCTCCAGGTTCTCGCGTGTTGGTCCTCCTCCATGATTGCCCACGCCATAAAACGTCATCAGAGGCTGTGCGGACTGTACGGCATAGGCTTCAGCCCGCTCAATCTTGTCGCTGAGTGAGCGGCCGGATGTCTGATATTCATCGGTCAGGCGAAACGTGCTCACAGATGAGCCATCGGGTGAGACCCAATCAAAGAGTGCGGCTGGTAAGGTCTTTTCGTGTTTGCCTGGACGCATAAAGACATACTGCTCAAAGCCAGTATGGCGTAGCAATGTTGGTAGTGTGCCCGCATGACCGAATGAGTCGACATTATATCCAATGCGGACATCGACATCGAATTTCTGACGGAAATAGCTCTTGCCATAGAGTCCCTGGCGAATAAATGCCTCGCCATCCGGGAGATTGCAGTCGGGCTGGAGCCACCAACCGTTGACGATGACCCAGCGACCCTGACGCACAAAATGCTGGATGCGTTCAAATAAGACTGGTTCAAGCTGTTCGATCCAGTGATAAATAATCGCCTCGCCGCGTGTGAAGATAAAGTCGGGATCTTCCTCCAGGCGATCGATGGCGGCCCAGCAGGTGCCGATAGCTTCGGCACAGCCTTCGGTCCAGCGCCATTGCCAGACGGGGTCGATATGAGCATTACCCACCATGTGTACTGCTTGCGATGTTGATGAAACCATTAAATATGACCCTTCTGTGTCTTTCTGTTACTTGCCTATCGATATATTTGAGTCCTGCTGTACCCGTAAGCGTGCGCCGCACGAATCGCGCACAACAAGGCTGGTCGGGAGTTCAATGTACTTGGCTGGTCCGATCTGTCCGTTGATACGGCTGATCAGCAGGTCGCCAGCCTGTCGGCCCATATCAGTAAATGATTGCGCGATGGTTGTCAGTGGAGGACTGGTATGAGCCGAGAAGGAGCGATTGTCAAATCCCACCAGAGCGAGATCTTCAGGGATGCGCAGTCCCTGACGCTGTGCGAGCTGCATAATCTTCAATGCGGTGCCATCGCTGGAAACAAAGAGTGCACCGGGACGATCCGGCCGCGCCAGGAAGCGGCTATAGTCATCGGGGGCGTCATTTGATGTCTGATCGATGGGTGGATAGACCAGCGTTTCGTCGTAAGCGATCCCATAGTCCTGCAATGCCTGACGATATCCCTCCCAGCGTCCACGAGTAGAAGTGGTACGCATGTCCTCGGCTGAGGTGTAGACAAAGCCAATGCGCCGCTGTCCCAGGATCAGTAAATGCTCGGTCGCTCGATATCCACCGCTATGATTATCGATGCCGACATAGTCGGCTTCAAGATCGGGATAGTAGCGGTCGACGAGCACCAGAGGCACTCCCGCCGCTTTCAGTTGCCAGATCGCCTCGATATAGGTCGTATTGCCGAGCGGATAGATCACCAATCCGGCCACCTTATCCAGCAGCAAACGTTGGATATCAAAGGCCAGCTGCTGCGGAGAAGGCTCTGAGAATACAAAGCTGAGCTGATAATTGTGTGATTTGGCCGCCTGCTCAACGCCCAGCAACAGATCCATATTCATATCTTCTGGCAGGCCAACGGCTGGCTTGCCCGGCTGGATAGGTGGCAGCGATGGCGAATAGACAAGGGCAATGCGTTTTTGAGCCACCGGCTCTCCAGCAGATTGCACGGGCGAAGCCTGACGTACAAACGTGCCACGTCGATGTGTGCGTTCGATTAATCCCTCGCGTTCCAGGACATCCAGGGCCAGCCGTACGGTCCCCCGGCTGATATGATATTCTTCCGCCAGCGCCAGCTCCGAGGGAAGACGTCCCCCGGCTGGATACTGCTTCTCCAGAATACGCTGTCGTAAATGCTGTGTGAATTGTACGTGAAGCGCATGAGCATCTTCACCTTTGTCGAACGTGAGCAATCATTCCTCTCAATCCGTCTAGCGCTGCCAGGTCGCTAGCATCTTTGTAGCTCATAATATCATCTTGTGGTATATACTAGAATTGGCCGTTGGTCTGAATAGAGATGGCTCACCTGTTTAATCATTTGCCCCTCTTCTGTATAAAAATGCTCTTTCTTGAGCACTTCCTCTCACATAACTATACTCTCTCTTTGCAAATAATTCAACCATAACGAAAAATCACCCTCGGGTTGACAAATATTTGTTTGTAGTATATACCATAATTACTACCTGGTAATACCAGGCTGACGACGCGATCATGCGAATTGCCGCTCTGCTACTACTCTGCCAAAGATCATCACGCCTCTGTCTCAGAGGAGATATGTTCCCAAAACAGATCCGTGAAGTCGTGGGGTGAGACGCCCACCGACGTAGCGGCGCGGCTCCGCCGTGCTGTCACTTCCCGCACGACACCGTCCCACGTGCCGATGGAAGCAACGCCAACAAGACGCTCCACGGTGGGAAGATTGTGCAATGGAACCTCATGAGGAGCATGGTCGGACGAGTCACAGACAGCGCGGCGGAGCCGCGCCGCTACGTCGGTAGGCGTCTCACCCCATGAGGTGCATATCTCAGATGAGAGATCGGCGCGATGATCATTGACAGAGCATTACGAATGTTGACTGAGTTCCACTTTGCCGTGGACTTTGGGAGGAATGATGCATCCATTACTTGAGGAGTTTCGTGATCGCTATCCTGACATGGCTGCGTGCCTGGAGGATATTCAACGGGCTCTGTCGCTGCTGGAGATGGCTTTCCAGCGTGGAGGCAAGTTGCTGGTCTGTGGCAACGGGGGAAGCGCGGCCGATAGCGAGCATATCGTGGGCGAGTTGATGAAGGGATTTCTACTCAAGCGACCGCTGTCAGCAGCGGCACGTCAGACGCTCACGGAGACCTTTCCGGCCGACCATGATTATTTAACGACGCATTTACAGGGAGCGTTGCCGGCGATTTCTCTGACCAGCCAATCTGTGCTGCTGACGGCCACGGCCAATGATGTGGCGGCCGATATGGTTTTTGCGCAACAGGTGTATGGCTATGGCGCGAAGGACGATGTGGTGATGGGTATTAGCACGTCTGGGAATTCACAGAATATCTGCCGGGCACTCCAGGTGGCACGGGCATTTGGCATGCAGACCATCGGCTTAATGGGAGCTAATGAAGGGCATATGCTGCCATTATGCGATGTCACCATCCGTGTGCCCGCCTATAGCGTGACAGCGATCCAGGAGCGACATCTACCGATCTACCATGTCATCTGTGCGTACCTTGAGGAGAAATTTTTTCATGAAGCCAATCTTGATCGGCATTGATATCGGTGGGACAAAATGTGCTGTCTGTCTGGGTCAGGCTTCTGAGACCACTATCCATATTCTGGAGCGACAGGCCTTTCCTACGCCAGCCACTCCCGCGCAGACTCTGGCACAGATCGTGGCGGCGGTTACGGCTGTCAGAGGAGAGCATGAGATAGCGGCCATTGGTGTGAGTTGTGGCGGCCCTCTGGATAGTCGGCGCGGCATGATTTATTCTCCTCCCAATTTACCGGGCTGGGATGATATCGATATTGTGACGCCTTTGCGCGAGCGCTTTGGTGTTCCAGTCGGCCTCCAAAACGATGCCAACGCTGGTGCGCTGGCCGAATGGCAGTGGGGAGCCGGACAAGGATGTCAAAATCTGATCTTTTTGACCTTTGGGACAGGTATGGGCGCTGGCCTGATCCTCAATGGCTCCCTCTATGCCGGAGCCAACGATCTGGCAGGCGAAGTGGGTCATCTGCGTCTGGCGTCCGCTGGTCCATGGGGCTATGGCAAAGCGGGATCGTTTGAGGGCTTTTGTAGTGGCGGAGGGATCGCTCATCTTGCGCGGCAACTGGCGCGTGAGCACCTGGAAGCCGGTGAGTCCGTTGATTATTGTGCGACACTGGCCGAGCTAGATTTGGTGACAGCCGCACGCGTGGGCGAGGCCGCGCAGGTAGGAGATCCTACCGCCTTGCAGGTGTGGGAGACCGTCGCTCGACGCCTCGGACAGGGATTGGCTATGCTGGTTGATCTGCTTAATCCCGAACGCATTATACTCGGGAGTATCTACGTGCGGCAGCGAGCACTGCTGGAGTCATTGACACTACAGGTTTTGCAAACGGAGGCGCTACCTCAGGCACTTGCCGTGTGCAAGATTGTCCCCGCTGGCCTCGATGAGCAGACCGGCGATGCCGCAAGTCTGGCCGTCGCCCATTATCTCCTCTCAAGCCAGTAGTAGCGTGCATCTCGGCTCGTAAGATGCGCATCCCGTGAGAATTCATACCCATAGGTGCGAACGTAAGCGATCACATGCTCTTCCAAGCTCATCCCAAAGAAGAGAAGAGAGGAAAAAGAAGAAGGTGATCTCTCAAAAGAAGAACAGAAGCAAAAAGTACTTGAAATGGCCAAAAAAAGAGACAAGACAGGTCCTTCTCCGCTATGGTGACAGAAATTCAACCGTCAGTCACCAAAGGAGAAGAACCATGTCACATCTGAGCTATCATACGCAACTTTTGCACCAAGAGCAAGCCCTGAGCCAGATTGATGATGCCGCCTGGCGAGAAATCGTCGATCTCTTACCAGCCGAGACGATCGCACAAGCACGAACCTGCAAAGCCTTTCTTCGGGCCAACGGGCTCCACGATCCGCTTGATCTGCTTCGTGGCATGATTTCCTACGTCTTTTGCATGAACTCCTTCCGGGAAGTGGGAGCATGGGCACTGAGTACCGGACTGAGTATGAATGGAGAACGCTCCTGGGCCAAACGCACCAGACAAGCTGCCGATTGGCTTCTCTGGCTCATTGAGACCCTCTTGATTGTCTCGGATCACTCCGAACACGTGCAACGGCCACACGGGTTCCAGGGACGGGTTCATCTGGTGGATGCGACTCATCTGTGTACCTGGAAACGCGTCGTCTCCACTGTAGCTATGATCTCTTTGGCAAACGACTCGAACAGGTGACGCTAACCGATCACCATGTGGGAGAAGGGCTGCGTCACTTCTGCTTCCAGCCGGGCGATATTGTGGTGGGAGACTGTGCCTATTGTCGTCGCCAGGCTCTCATTGATCAGGTGGATGCCGGCGTTGATGTGCTGGTTCGTCTTCATTGGGTCAGTGCTCCGTTGCTGCACCTCGATGGGATCACCCCGTTTAACTTATCGAACTGGCTCACGGGATTGGATGCGCATGCATCCAGCGATGAGGCCGCCTCCGGAGAGATCACTGTCCTCATGAAAGGAGCCGTACGCTCTCGTGTGGTTCCCATGCGCCTGGTCGCTGTCCGTTTGAGCGAAGCGGCCTCCACACGAGCACAGAAGAAGCGCAAAGCCAAAGCGAGCAAGAATGGGCGCACCAGTCGGGATCTGACCATTCAGGTCGCCGATTGGTTACTGGTACTCACCTCGCTCTCCAGCGAGCAGTGGGACACCTCGCCGTATGATGCTGACGTATGTGGTCAGTGCAAAGTGAGCAAAAGCCTGGCGAAGTCTCAGGGAGATGAGGTATATTCTGGAGAGAGAATAAATGGAGGGTATTCATGATTTCTGTAAAGGTAGAGGGTGTCAGAAGAAATTTTACGATTGGCAGTCCCTTACTGTACAGCGTTTCCTTGATCGACGAAACAGGCCAGTATCTCCTGGTGTTCGGTATTGAGCGCCACGAAGCCTTGCCCATTGTTGCAGCCTTAAATCATTTGACTCTCTCACGCCCAGGGATCATCCATCTGATGGCTGAGACACTCACGTTGCTTCACCATAAGCTGGAAGCAGTATGCATAGAAAGTTACTCAATGCTTCCTCCACTCTATCATCTGTGTGAGTGCAAACTCCATTGGCGCTCTGGCGAGATGGTGCAAGAGCAAACAAAGCACATGCGAGCAGGCGATGCCATTGGGCTGGCTCTGCTTCTGGAAGCTCCTATCTTGGTCTCAGACGAACTGTTCAAGCAAATCGGAGTCTCATTAGTCGATGGGCAGACGCCTGAGCTGGCCTTTGCCTGGTACCTGCTCAAGCGAGAAGGGATCATCTTACCGGAAGGCAAAAAGCTCCGCCTAGGCTTTAGTGGGACGCCGCTACGTGATGCCTTGGTCAAAGAGTTCAAAGCTGCCCTTTTAGGGAAAGCGCCAGTCTTTCCAGAGGAGGATATGCAACAGCACAAAAAGGAGTATCTGGCCTTCTTGCTCGGAGAAAGTACCCCGGCGTGAAGCGCTGCCGAGGGTCAATCCGATCTTTGCGAATGTCCAGAGCTTCGTAGATTGCTATTGCACGCTTTGAATAGAAGACCCCACCACTATCCGTCACAATGGCCTCTGGAGCACCATAGTTGCGCAGGGCACGGGCGAGTACCTGCAAATATGCGGCAGTGTCCTGTCTTTCCGAGATGGCAGAAGCAAGCAGCATTCTTGAAAAGTTCTCAAGAATGCTAATAACATATAATGAACCTTTGATATTTTGAAGCTGTTGATGCTCGATATACCTGATATCTATGCTCCAATACTCGTGCCTCCGAGAGGCTTTAAAGGGCATCTCTTTCTTGGGCTTGGTCGGGCCTTTGGGCTTGTCCCACCCATAGAGGGCTCGGTGCTTCGCCATGATACGGCCACAGGTACGAGGAGACCATGCTCGTTGGCTGGATCTTGATGGAACAGAAAGCGACACGCTGGCGTGCGACCTTGAAAGAGAAAGGGAAACGGACAGGGCAACCCGTGAGCACGTGGGCATTGTGTGCTGTCCTCGTTCAAAGTTTTCGCTCGATGATCCTTGGCTGCTGGACGTGGTCTCAGATGGAGGCATCCATGCCACGCATGGACCGACTGTTGCGGTATCACCCGCAAGAGGATCGTCCCCATCACGAATCCGAACTCATCGCCCATTTGGGTCCCATTGGACCCAAGATGAGGTCGATTTCATGATCGGAAGACCCTCTGTCCGCTTACGTTCGCACCTATGGGCGTAAAACCCCTGTGCTACTCTCTTCGGCGGGAAAGACCTCAAGTTACAACTAGCGAAGTTCTGTCATGAACTCATATAATGGTAGCTGTAAGATGTGCTCTATTAGCGCGACGCTTCTGAGCACGCTTGAGTCATTCTCGTTAGAGAATATGCTACTTTGTTCATTGGAGAAAACATGCGTATTGGATTACAGATAGGTTTGACGAACGAGCAACCGAAGCCCCTTGGAGAATATCTCATTCGCGTGGCGGAGCAGGCTGATCAGGCGGGCTTTGCCTCGCTGGTGATGCCCGATCACTTTTCGCTGCGTCCAGAGAGTACGCCCTTTATCAGGAGGGAGAATAGCGATACCCCGCTACCAGCGGTCACCGATTTCTTTGAGGCCTGGAGCTCGCTGGCCTTTATCGCGGCCCGCACCACGCGTATCAGACTGAGTACGCTGGTCTCCGGGGTCACGATGCGCTATCCGGCTGTCCTGGTGAAGACGGTGGATACACTCGACGCTCTCTCGAATGGGCGAGCCTACCTGGGTGTCGGTGCGAGCCCGGATTTTGGTGCCGATGAGCATCAAAGGATGGGCCTGCCGTTTCCGCCAGCGGGTGAGCGGGTTGCACGCTTCGAAGAGGTTCTCCAGATGGCTCTACAGCTCTGGTCAGGCGAGGATAAACCGTTTGAGGGTAAATATTATCAACTTACGAGCACGATTGGCACACAATTATTTATCCAGCGGCCGCACCCGCCCATTTTGATTGCGGGCAGCGGCAATAAGATGCTGCGCTTGATGGCTCGTTACGCTGATGTCGTCAATGTTGGCTTTGGCCGCGATCTTGATGACCTGAGCAAGAAATTCGATAGTATTCGTGATCATTGTGAGAAAATAAATCGCCCTTATGAGCAGATTGAGAAGACAACGTTTTTTACCGTTCCCTTTGTGCAAAATGGCCGCCTGAGTCAGGAGGCGCTCGATGCCATGGGAGCTCTGGCCGAGCTTGGCGTTGACGAAGTAATGGTGCGTTATCCAGATGATCCCGCAACCTTTGAATTGCTCGCCAATGAACTTATCCCCCTGGTAAACAAAATCCCTGTCAACCCCCAAAAGTAGCGTCGTACACTCGTGTACGATGTCCCACTCGACGTACGAGACAGCAAGATCTCGGCGAGCCACGCTGACCTGCTTGATCGTACGTCGAGTGGGACATCGTGCCCGAGGGCACGACGCTACTAGTATTTGTAAAAGCCCTGGCCGTTTTTGCGACCGTACAGGCCGGCGTCAACCATCTTGACGAGTAGTGGGCAGGGGCGATATTTGCTATCGCTAAAGCTCTCGTAGAGCACTTCGATCGAGTACAGGATCGTATCCAGTCCGATCAGGTCGGCTGTTTCGAGCGGTCCCATGGTGTGACCAAAGCACTCTTTGAAGATCTTGTCGATGTCTTCGACGCTGGCAACCTGATCCTGGACCAGGAAGACTGCTTCGTTGACGGTCAGCATCAGGACGCGGTTGGAGACGAAGCCGGGGACGTCGTTGACGACGACTCCCTCTTTCCCCATCTCCTTGAGGAGGTCTTTGGCTGTGGCGATGGTCTCGTCGGTAGTGTGATAGCCGCGAATGACTTCGACCGTCGATTTCATTGGCACGGGATTCATGAAATGCATGCCCAGTACTTGCTTTGGACGCTTGGTCGCGGAACCGATACGCGTGATCGAGATGGCTGAAGTGTTGGCTGCAAACACACAATGCTCGGGACAGACAGCTTCTAATTGTTCATAGACAGGCTTTTTAATGGGCCATTTTTCTGTCACATTCTCGATGACAAAATCGGCTTCGCTAAAAGGGGCGTACTCCGTTGTAAAGGTGATGCGCTCGATCAACTCGGGGATACTTTCCTGACCGGCCGCATTTCGATTGAACATCCTCTGGAGGCGGATATTGTTCGTGATGCTCTCACGCGCCTGTTTGAGAATCTCTTCGCTTGTATCCAACAGGATTACACGATGCCCCGTCTGAATGAGGTTCTGTGCAACCCCGACGCCCATCACGCCTGCTCCGACAACGCCAACTGTTCGTTTGCTCATAGCATGACCTCCAATTATACTAGTCAGAAATATGAAATTTGACTGCTCTTCGTGAAATACTCACATGTCGAAATGAGCCATGAGAAATACGGTAACACTTGCTAAAAATTCGGATGTGGAGTATATCCCGTATTCGCATGAATAATTGTTCGCTTGCTGTTCTTGTGGCAATTATATCATCGACTGTCTATGTTTTACAATGCATATCTTGTCCTTTAGGGCTGATTTTATTTCATGCTCGGCTTCATTTTCAGGTTGATTTTATCTCATCCTCACTTTTTTGATCTCCGGATGGATTATTCGGCAATGCTGCGGTAAAGCTTTTGCAGGGCTGGACCAGGAGTCGTTTGCAACTCTTCCTGGAGATTCTGGCTGCAGCGCTGAAACTGTCGTAATGCCATCTCTCTTTTGTTCTGCTGTAAATAGCAATGCATGATGCCGTAATGAGCTCGCTCGTCGCAGGAATCGAGCGTTAGAAGATGTTGCCAGTGTTGCAAGCTATCTTTCCAATCCTCCTTTCTCCAGGCGATCTGCGCCAGCTGATGATGGGCATCTATATACATCTGGCGTAACTTATCCCGGCGCACGCTACACCAGTCACTGTAGAAAGCCTGTAAGTAGTCGCCGCTGTAGAGATTGATCATGTGAGTGAAGGCGGTAAAGGCGGCATCATCTTGTTTATTTCCCAACGCTTTTTTAGCTTGCTTATATTGTTCATTGAAAACTTCCACGTCATACCAGATTTTTGTGCCGCCGATGGCTGAGAGGTTTAAGCTGTAGAGACCTGATTGGAAGAGGATACTATTCTCTCCAAAGGCCTTGCGCAAGTAGTAGATGGTGGTACGAACCGTCGAATTGATTTGATCGCTGTCGTGATCGGGCCAGAGGATCGTGATGATCTGCTCTTTACGCATCGGACGACCATTTTCCAGGAGCAAAAAGAAAAGTTCCATGGCCCGGGCCATGCGCCAACGTGTGACAGGTATACCATTCAGCAGCACTTTTGGCTCGCCCAGAGCCATGATTTGTATCGGGCTGATTTCGTCTTGAGCGGGCTCCAGCAGTGGCTGTACTTCTGCCTGTACAGGAAGCTCTTGCATCAGCTGCTCGACTGCAATCTCTAAGGGAGGGTCCGGATCTGGGTTTGTCACAACTCCTTGATCCAACAGGGATCGCAGCTCGGGGTAACGATCCAATTCGACCTGAATAAAAGAATCGAAATCTCCTTTTTGGTTGAGGTCTATGATCTGCTGGCTGGTGCGCTGCGCGAGACGTTTTTTATCCTCTCTGAGATAGCAGACGGCCAGACGCAAGAGCGAGCTAATGTAAAGAATCTGGATGTTGGTCTGCTTGACGAGGCTGGTGGCCTCTTCCAGGGTGGTTTCGGCCTGCTCAAAAATTTGCTGCGCAAGATAGACGGTCCCGCGTGTGAGCAGAAACAGTCCTTTCTCGTAGCCACCCTGTGCATCTGTCTTAAATGAAATTTGATCGAGAAATAATTGAGCAGTGGGGGTATCACCCATAAATATATATGCCAGAGCCATATTGCAGAGGATACAACAGGTAAGATAGTGATCATCGCTGTCACGAGCCAGGTTCAGACTATCCTCCAGATCGTAGAGCGCCTGGGTATATTGGCCCTGACTATTATGGAAATCTCCAAAAGCAAGTAAGACATAGGCCTCATTATTCTTAAACTGGGACGTGGCACGCGTTTGTTGTAGGGCTCGATTAAGGATCTCTTCCGCTTGCGAGTACAATCCCTGGCGCATTTTTAGCAAGCCCATGCTGGTCAGGCAGAAGATAATTCCCTGCGAATTGTTGAGTTTGTCCCAGATCTGTAAGGAGCGCGTCTGATGGTATTCGGCCAGAGCATGATTGCCGATCCAGCTATAGGCGTTGGCCACCAGTCGATGTAAGGTCGCCGTCTGACGTTCGTTCTTTTGGGCTCGGCTCATTTGCAGAGCAAATTGGAGCTGAGTAATGCCTTCCTGGATCTGTCCAGCTCCGACAATCAGTGCAATGCCGAGGTATTGATAGGCTCTAATATGGAGCTTCCGCTCGTCGGGAGGGAGCAATGTCAGCGCTTGCCGACAAAGTTCCTGCGTGGATTGAAACTCTCCCTGAAAGAACATCAGGTGAGCGCGAGCAATCGTGAGATCTGCCTGAAGCATGGTCAGCTGAAGCTGATCCTGAAGCGAGGGATCTGTGTGAAGTAGGATCTCAGCGGTGTCCAGCAGCGGCGCGGCCTGGGAGAAGTCACCGAGCCGTAGATAGATGTTGGATGCCATCAAGAGGAGTTGGGCATGTTGTTTAAAAATAGTTTCTGGGAGCATCTTCAGCCAACTCAGCATCATCTCGCTTTGTTCCTCATAAATAAACGTCGAGGCCATCTCTAAAATGATGCTGGCCGCAAAATCGTATTCGCGGGCCTGACATGCATGCATCAGCGCTTGCTCATGTTGATGGTCAGCCAGTAGAATGTGAGCCGCATGGTTCTGGAGCGCTCGATAGCGCGTCAGGGCGTATTGCTGTAGATGTTCGACTAAAAGGTGTCGCAATAATGGATGGCAGGTATAGAGCTTGGCTTGACCCAACTCACTTTTGCGTTTATTGCGCACAACAAATAACCCTCGCTGTTCGGCGTATGAAAGTCGTTCTGTCGCATCGTTGATCGCGAGGAGCGCGTTGCAGTGCTCGGGAGTGAGTTGGGTCAGAATGGATGTTTGTTCCAGAAATTGATAGGTGCTTGTTTCATGTTTGAAAACTTCATCGGTGATATAACTCAGGATCTGTGCGTCCTCGCTGCTCTCCTCGGGCTCCTCCCAACTTTCCGCCTGGACGGGCGCGCTGTTGTGAATGGAGGAGTGTCCAAGGCGCGAACTCAATAAGATGCCAGCGATCCAACCTTCTGACCTCTGAGCAATCTCTTCTGACTCGTGCTGCGAGAGCGTTGTGAGTCCCTGAAGGTGTCCCAGATCATAAATTTCCTGAGGAGAGAAGCGTAATTTCTGGCTCCCCAGGCCGAACATCTGACGGCGAGCGATCAGGGTCACAAGTGTAAGATCAGGCATGGCCCGACTCTCAATCACGACCACTCCTCGTGGAGGCAAGTTGGCGATCAGATGGTCGATCATTTGATTGATGATGGCGTTCTGCTGTACTTCATGATAATTGCAAAAGATAAGGGCGAAGGGTATTGACGCTTCCTGGTTGAGTGCGTCTATGAGCAGGTCGTTGTGCGCAAGTAGTCTGGATGTGTCACTGCCATCTCCGCTGGTCTCGGCGTAGCTTTGTTCTAGCCAGGGCGCAAAGTTGATGCCGAATGCTAACAGGCTATGCCGAATGCTGACCAGCAGGTTGTTCAGAAACAGTGCTGGATCGGCGTCGGTGGGGTCTAAAACATACCAACAACAGGCAGATGAGAGTTGGCTGGCTGTGTCAACGAGTAGTGTTGTTTTGCCGTAACCGGCTGGAGCACATAACAGCACTAATTTATAATGAGACGATTGACTGGCGCTGTGAGATTCAATGGCTTCGGTGAGTGCTTGCACAAGCCCTTCGCGGTGGAGCATGGTAGAAGGGAGGGTTGGCACTTCGAATTTATCTGATCGTTGGGCAAGATCCATTGACAGCTGTCTCCTTGTTGAAGGGTTTCAACTTATAGATACTAGAGGGCTCGCCTGGTAATGCTAATAAGAAAATGGAAATAGAAAAGAATTCTCAATGGATAGGAATTCTTTTAGGAAAGGCATGTAAAAATATCAATTGGGACCTGGTGGCCGATAGAAGCAAAAGTGAATTGATCAGATAAATCACCTCTAACAGCCTTCTCTCTATTTTTAACATTTTTCAGATGGTATAGCAAGAGATTATTGCACTATGTAGCGAGTAATCTGAGTGCTGACTCACTGCTGACTTTTCTGCTTCTTCTATAATGACACTTTTCCAACAGTCGCTCAATATACTGTAGGCAGTTAGATGAAATATGAATCAACCTTTTATTCAAAGGAGTCGAAACCATGGATCTGCTGCTGAATGGCTACTACGTAATGGCTTCCTGCATTCATTTTTTGGTAATCGTCACTGTCGTGTTAGGCCTGCTGGCTGTTGTGTCGGCCCTGACATCTGGTATCTCCGAGAGAGTTTCCATTACGCATTTGTTCTGTACCGTTGATCCATGGAACGGCTAAGAGCGCATATATATTTAGAGGAGTGAAGCCCCATATGTCATGGCAGACGATTAACCATATTGTGGGACTAGCAATGGTCGACACAGACTTTGCCAGCGAGCTACTGGCTCATCCACTCTCCACCATCCAGGAGTTTGGCTTTGACCTGACTGATAAGGAAAGAGAAGCTCTACAGAATATCAAAGCAGATACACTTGTGGAACTCAGTCAGCTATTGACGGAAAAACTCGCCGCCGATGAACCGTTATAGCGCCTTGCGGAACGTTCCCGCTGCATGACTATTGTTTCCTCTATCTCTGACATACGTGTATCTAGCGACATCAGGAAGGATGACTATCAAAATGATTCTCAATGAGAAACGTAATACAAGATCGAGCTTATTTTATGGGGTGACTGGCGCAGCCTTTGTCTTTGTGACGTTCGCCGCCGCCACGATATTATCAGGTCTACTGCATATCGCCCCGATCGCACAGCCATCATGGTGGATAATTGCTCTGCTCTGGGGTATCCTGATCATTTTTACTGCGACGCTTCAGATTCTGTTTCGACAACATATGCGTTATATTCCCTCCTGGGCCTATCAACAACGCAAACGACTCCTCAAGCAACGCAGAATGGAGACGGCCTTTCACATCGACAGCGAACCACCGCGCCGAGAGTTGCCACGCATGGAAGATCATCTTGGCTTGCTCGCGCCTCAGATCGCCAATGCGCTTGAGCATCCGTTCCGCGCTATGGGCGTACGCACCGAGGAATTTCATCAGGAGATCCATGCAGCCATCCATGCCCTCTACCATCTGGACGCCGACCGTCAGGCGCTCACGAACTGCTTGCAGAGTCTCTTGCTGGCGGCACAGGATAATTGGATGACTCTGGCAACGTTCTCTCCGCGTGAGCAAGAGATTATGGAGCTTCTTTTGCAGGATATCTCCTATAAAGACATGAGCCTGCGCCTCTATGTGAGCTCAAGTACGATCAAAACGCATATCTATCACATCTTTCAGAAGCTTGAGGTCTCAAATCGTGAAGAGGCCGCCCGGTTGATTCAGAAATATGGCTGGTTTCAGCCGCCACAGGTCAAGCAATTGTCAGTGCAATAGCCCGACGTTTATGCCCGGACTCGGACGGCCTCTTTCTCTAATAATCATTTCCAGGAAAAGATGGCATTGACCAGGAAAATAGTCAGACACATCATGCCAATGCCGCATAAACTAATATAACTATTTTGTACAGACGTAAGTATAACCATCGAAAAAATGCCAATCGTGACGACCGAAATGATCTCCAGGATCAGACGTTGACTGGCGGTAAGGCTTCCTCGGGCCTCAGGTTGCAATTTGCCTGCTGCTTGCCAGCCTTGATACTGACCTTCGCGATATCCTTCATACTGTTGTGCTACTGATTCCAAAGGTCTCATAATTCATCTGTCCTTTCTGATGTGGGTGCATTGGATAAAAGTTGAGCAAAGTCTGCTCGTGTGTATTCTGGATGTGCGCTGAGCTGATCGAGTATGAGTCGATAGCGAGCCTGGATGCGTTGAATCGTGGCGCGTTCAAAGAGCTGAGTATTATATTCGATGCTCATATTCATGCTCTCCCGGGCGATGTCCAGCGCCACCGTGAGATCAAATTTAGCCGTGGAGGTGTGCATATCCAGTCCCTTCACCTCCAGATTGGGCAGCGCCAGATCAACGGTCGCGTTATTCTGGAGCACAAACAGTACTTGAAACAGTGGAGAGATGCCCGGTTGCCGCACAGGATGCACGGCTTCGACGATCTGTTCAAAGGGCACATCTTGATGGTCATAAGCTCCCAGAGTCACATCGCGCACGCGGTGCAGGAGCTCGCGGCCCGTCGGATTGCCCGCGAGATTGGTACGGAGCGCCAGAGTGTTCACGAAGAAGCCGACGAGTGGCTCCAGGGCGGTGTGCGAACGATTGGCTATCGGAGAGCCTACTGTAATATCCTCTTGTTGGCTCTCCTGGGCGAGCAGGATCAGGAAGCCTGTCAGCAGAGTCATAAAGATGGTTACACCTTCGTGCTGACTGAACACCTGAAGCTGCTGGGCCAGTGATAAGGGCCAGTGTACAGAACAATGATCTCCCGGTACGGATTGTGTGACGATGCGTGGATGATCAGCCGGTAGGTGCAAGATGGGTGCGTCACTGAGTTGTCGCTTCCAGTAGCCGAGATGAGCAGCCAGCAGCGGTCCTTGCAGATATTGTCGCTGCCAGGCGACGAAGTCGACGTACTGGATGGCGAGTTCGGGCAGCGGCGAAGGTTTGCCTGTCAGGAAGGCATTATAAAGAGCGTTTAACTCTTGCGCCAGTACGCCAAGCGACCAGCCATCGCTGATGATGTGATGCATGACGAAGATCACGATATGCTTGCGCGGACCGAGACGTAGTATGTGGGTACGCAGGAGCGGTCCCTGTGCCAGATCGAATGGGTGCTGGACATGACGGTGAATCTCCTCTAAAAGAAGCGCCTGCCTTTCTGGTAAATCGCCATCCGGGAAGTCGATGATTTCTAGCGCTGCCTGCCCTAAGAGCTGAATGCGCTGGACCGGCGTCAGATGCTTCTTCGGAAAGATCGTGCGCAATACTTCGTGACGGCGTATGATCTCACTCATACATTGTTGCAAGACATCCAGTTTCAAGTTGCCGGTAAAATGTAAGACAATCGGAATATTATAAGTAGCGCTACTCCCTTCTAACTGATCCAGGAACCAGAGGCGTTGCTGCGCAAAGGAAAGTGGATACTCTTCCGTATGTGCAATCGGTACCAGAGCAGGAATATTATGCATCTGCGTTTCTGGCTGTTGGCTGGCCCGGGCTTGTTCAATGACGCTGGCTAGCTCGGCGATGGTCGAGGCGGCAAAGAACTGACGAATGGTGATGGTTACATGAAGCTCTTCCTGAAGAGCGGCGAGCATCTGCATTGCCAGCAAGGAATGTCCACCAATCTCGAAGAAATTGTCGTCGCGTTCGAGCGTCGGCAGCTTGAGGATCTTTTTCCAGATGTGCGCCAGCAACTCTTCAAGTGTCCCCTGTGGCACGTTTGCGCTGACATCCTCTGCTACGCGCTGCTGCTCCAGTGATCCCAGCTTTTGACGATCGATCTCTCCGCCGGGCGTGAGCGGAAATTCTGTGATGACGATGATCGCCGTGGGCAGCAAGGCCGCAGGAAGCTGTCTTTTGAGCGTGAGTCGCAAAAGTGCGACATCCAGGATACAATCGGCCTGCGGCTGTACGTATGCAATTAGCTGTGAGAGACCTTTTTGACTCTCGCTTGCAAGGACGACCACCTGGTGGATAGATGGTTGGCCTCGTAGGACCTGCTCGATCTCGCCCAGTTCCAGGTGGATCGTTCGTCGGTTCGCCTGCTGATCCAGCCTGTCCACATAGACAAGCTGTCCATCGATCCTCTGGTAGACCCGGTCGCCTGTGCGGTACATACGCCTCCCCTCTTCCTCGGACAATGGATCGGGCACAAAGTGTTCTGCGGTCAGGCCGGGCTGTCCCATATATCCTCTGCTAATCCCTTCGCCCGCCAGATATAATTCTCCGCGCAGTCCCGGTGGCACCGGCTGCTGCAAGTCGTCCAGAATATAGCCCCGGACGTTGGGGAGCGGCTTGCCTATCGCCAGATCTCCATTGATCTCCTGAGGCGATAACGCGGCGGGAACGTCGTAAAGTGTTGCGGTGACCGTCGTCTCGGCTGAACCGTAGGTATTGCTGAGCTTGATGCGATTGTCTACCAGCTCTTGCCACTGCCGCCAGAGTTCGACCTCTACTTTCTCCCCTCCGATCATGACCAGACGTAAGCCCGTAGGAAGTGGACGTGGAGAGCGATCCAGCTCATGTATCCACTTATACCAGTAGGAGGTTGGCAGATCAACGACACTGATCCTGGCAGCCTCCAGATAATCATGGAACTGTTCGATGGAGAGGCGTTGCGTGGGATGAAGTATCAGCGCCGCTCCGACGAGCCAGGTTGGAAAGATCTCCTCCACGGCTTTGTCAACGCTCAAGGAATTGAATTGCAATACCCGATCCCCGGCGGTCAGATGATAGTGGTGTGCGATGGCGCTGCTATGGTTGACTACGTTCTGATGTGTCACCAGCACTCCTCTGGGGCGTCCCGGCGAGTCGGCTGTATAGATGACATAGGCGAGCTGCTGGGGATTTTGCTCAGTAATCAGGGCATCTTTGCTCTCCTCCAGCCACCATGTTTCCGCCTCCGCCAGATAAAGCCGTGCGCTGTTGGTTGCTTGCAGGAGCGCATCATATTTTTGTTGCGTAAGCACTAACGTGAGATGAGCATCCGTGACGATAGCGTCCAACTGCTCCTGCGAGAGCTGTGGATTCAGCAGTACATAGGCTCCGCCGGCTTTCAGGATCGCTAACAAGCCGATCATTTGCTCCAGTGAGCTCTCCAGACACAGTCCGACCAGGACATCAACATCAATCCCTTGGCGCTGCAAGCTGTGTGCAATCTGATTCGTGCGCTGATCCAGTTCACGGTACGTGAGCTTCTGTGTGCCGTCTTGCAGGGCGATGGCGTTTGGTGTCCGTGTCGCTTGCTCACTAAAGAGTTCGTGCAGCAGTCGCTTGATAGGATAAGGGCCGGGCGTATGCTGCCAGTCCTGCACCAGTTGTTGACGCTCCCTGTCTGTGAGCAAGGAGATCTCTTGAATATGCATCTCGGGCTGCTCGACGAAGGCGCATAGGAGCATGTGATAGTGGCGCTGAAGGCGCTCGATCGTGGCCGCAGTGAATAATTGTGTATTGTATTTGATGGTCAATTGCAGACCATCAGGATGTTCGCGCATCACAAAGGCGAGGTCGAATTGCGTCGCCGGCGGCGTCACATCGACGTATTGGACGTGCAGATCATCTAGCTCTGGCGTGTAGGTCGGCGTGTTTTGCAGGAGAAAATGGACCTGGCGCAGGGGCAAGCGCGTGGGATCTCGTGGAGGCTGTGCCGCTTCCACGACTTGCTCGAATGGGACTTCATGATGACGGTAAGCGTCGAGAGCCAGCGTGGCGACGTGATGCAGCAATTGGTTCAGCGCTGGATTGCCCGAAAGATCAGCACGCAGAGCCAGATCATTGACGAATAAGCCTACCAGCATTTCTAATTCTGGATGGAGGCGATTGGCAACCGATGTGCCAACCACGAGATCTTCCTGTCCACTGTAGCGTGCCAGCAGGACAAAGAAGGCGGTGAGCAAGGTGATGAACAGCGTCACTTCTTCTTCCTGGCTGACCTTGAGGAGCTGCTGTGTCAGTTGTTGCGAGAGCTGGAAGTTCAGAGCACTCGCCGCAAACGTCTGGATGAGGGGTCGTGGATAATCTGTCGGCAGGGCCAGCGTGGGAGGCAATGGGGTAAAGCATGCTTTCCAGTAAGCAAGGTCCGCCGCGAAATGTGGAGCTCGATGAACGCGCTGCCAGATGACAAAATCTGTGTAGCGGATCGGTAGCTCTGGTAGCGGCGAAGGACGGCCAGGTCTGAAGGCGTTGTAGAGCTGACCGAGCTCTGCGCCGATGACTGAGAGCGACCAGCCATCGGCGATAATATGATGCATGGTGATGAGCAGCACATGTTGGCTGGTCTGGAGCTGGAGCAGGCGGATGCGTAGCAATGGTCCAAGGGCGATGTCGAAGGGACGCTGAACTTCCTGCTGGATTTCGCGCAGCACATAAGGGGCCATATGTATGTTTTGTGCCGACTGCTGTTCGCCTGCTTCTTCCCGCGTGCTTAGATCGACAAAGGTAAATGGCGGCGTGATGTGGTCATCGATAAACTGAAAAGGATTTCCATTGTTGATGCGGACCGTGCTACGGAGTGTCTCGTGACGGCGGATAATCTCGCGTAACGCTTGATAGAGCGCCAGACGATCAAGTGAGCCGCTCAGGGTGAAAACAAGTGGGACGTTGAACATAGCATTCGCATGCTCAAGCTGATCATCAAACCAGATGCGTTGCTGGGCAAAGGACAGCGGTAGTGGCGTATCCGGCGCAAGCACGCGATCATGCACAGAGGCGATCGGCTCCAGCGCTGTGTGTACCGCTGTGTGCTGGAGCTTTTCGGCTATCTGCGCAATGGTCGGGTTGGCAAAAAGATCTTCTACAGCGAGCGACTGTTGGAAATCGCGTTTGATACGCGCCAGCAGGCGGAATGCATGTAACGAATTGCCTCCGAGCGAGAAAAAGTTGTCGTGACGTCCAATCGTAGGCACAAGCAGGATCTCTTGCCAGAGATTGGCTAACCATTGTTCCTGCTTGCTCTGTGAGAGCGTATGTGGCGCTGCGCTCAGACGGAAGCGGGCATCACTGGGACTTGGCAACGCTTTGCGATCGACTTTGCCGTTGAGAGTCTGTGGCAGGCGCTCGAGTTGGATCAAGAAGCTCGGAACCATGTATGCTGGCAGACGATCCTGGAGGTACTGGCGGATCTGTGTCGTATCGTAATCAGACTGTGGCTGAGCGACCAGATAGGCGACCAATTGCTTGTTGCCTGGAACCTCCTCGATGGCAACGACGACGACGTCCGCGATGGTCGGATGCTGGCGCAATTGGGATTCGATCTCGCCGAGCTCGATGCGGAAGCCGCGTATCTTTACCTGATGATCTATGCGCCCGAGATAGTCGATATTCCCATCGGGACGATAGCGTACCAGATCGCCCGTTTTGTACAGGCGGCGACCGGAGATGCGGCTGAATGGATCAGAAACGAAGCGCTCGGCGGTGAGTTTGGGATGATTGAGATAACCATGAGCCTGTCCATCGCCGCCGAGGTAGAGCTCTCCAATAATCCCGATCGGTACCGGCTGCATCTGCGCATCGAGAATATACGCCTGCGTATTCGCCAGTGGACGACCAATCGAGACGGCTCCCGCTTCCTTCGGATCGAGTGTGGTCTCGGTCGAATAGGTTGTATCTTCGGTGGGACCGTACAGGTTGCAGACGCGCCGCACGCTGGTCTGCTCGTAGAGCGCTTGCACGAGATCTCGCGTGAGCGCCTCGCCTGCCAGATTTACTGTCCGCAACGAATCCGGTAGCTCGTTTGCGTTGAGTAAGGCGGTGGCGGCTGATGGGACGGTGTTAAGCAGCGTAATATGTTCTTGCTGTGCCAACTGTGGCAGGTCGAGGACGGAGACTGCCAGGATCGTCTTTCCGCCCCAGCTCAGAGGCGCGAAGATTTCAAAAATCGAGAGGTCAAAACAGATTGAGGTTCCGAAGAGAACTCCTGCTAGCTCATCATCTGAAAACTGCTGGCGCGACCAGTGCAGGAACGCCTGCGCACTTCTGTGACTGATACAGACTCCTTTCGGTCGGCCCGTTGAGCCGGAGGTGTAGATGATATAGGCAAGCTGCTCATTATGCATCTCGCACTGCAAGTTATCCGTGCTCTCCTGAGTGAAGAGCCCCGGCGTATCCAGGCAGAGAGCTTGCTCGGATGAGAATGGCATGCGTCCAAGCAGCTCCTGCTGCGTCAGGATCAGGACTGGCTGGGCATCCTGGATGGTGTACGCGAGGCGATCGCTCGGATAGGTCGGATCGAGCGGCAGGTAGGCCGCTCCGACTTTAAGGATGGCGAATACGCTGACAACCAGGTCGAGCGTACGCGTATGACAAAGTCCCACGATCTGTTCTGGTTCGACACCCTGACGCTGTAGAAGATGCGCCAATTGATTGGCTCGCTGGTTGAGCTGCTGATACGTCAACTGCTGCTGACCGTCGCTGAGTGCGATGGCCTGAGGCGTGCGCCGCACCTGTCGCTCGAAGAGATGGTGGATACCTTCCGTGAGTGTCAGCGGCTCGGTCAGATACGCTTCGTTCCAGGTATGTAAGATCGCTTCTCGTTCTTCCTCGGTCAGACAGGACAATGCGGAAAAGCTTTGCTCTGGTTCCTGCAAGAATGACTGTAGTAATTGGCGATAGTGTGCTTGTAAGCGCTCGATACTGGCTTTGTCGAAGAGATCGCTATTATAAGCAACCGAGAGCGCCAGCTGCTGATCATGCGCATGAAAAATAAAGGCGAGATCCTGTAGGGACGGCTCCGGCAGCGATGGATAGATATAGGCGGAAGTCCCGGTCAACGCTGGATGCTGATGAAATGTAAATGAGGCCTGAAAAAATGGGATACGCGTCAGATCATGCTGTGGATCAATCGCCTCGACGATCTGCTCCAAAGGGATCTCAGCGTGTCGATGCGCCGCGTTGAGTGTGCTATGTACCTGCTGCGCGACCTCACTGGCGGTCAAGCCCTCCGACAGCTGCACGCGGATCGGTATCTGCGTGGCAAAGTTGCCGATGATGGCTGTCAGTTCGGGGCTGCGATGCTCATCGAGGAAGCCCGCGACGATATCTGTTTGGCTGCTGTAGCGGTGCAGGAGCAGCCCAAAGATGGTAAATAGCAGGTGATCCAGTGGCAGCTTTTGCTGTTTACAAAAAACACGTGCCGCCTGTATCAAGGATGATGGTAATTCCAGCGTCGTTTGCGCTGGTTGGATCAGTGTCTGTGCAGCGCGGGCATGATCGTAGGGCAGATTCAGCGTCAGCGTTGCGCCGGTAAGCTGTTGCTTCCAGTAGCTCTGCTGTTCTTTGAGTACCGCCGCTTGAAGATAGTGCTGCTGCCAGTCTGCAAAGTCAGCATAAGTCAGGGAATCTGCTGGTTGCGCTGTCTGCTGACCGGTGACGGCTGCTTGATACAGCGTGATCAGTTCCTGACAGCAGAGATCCAGGCTGTAGCGATCGGCCAGCAGCGGATGCAGCGAGAGCAGCAAGATCTGTTCGTGCTGGTTAAGTCGTACCAGGCTGGCTTTGAGCAAGGGTTCATGCGCGACATCAAAGCTAGATGGTTGATGGGTTCTGAGTAGTCCGATGAGCGTTGAGGATTTCTCCTCCTCGACGATCGAAAGTGTCGCTGAAAGATCGGATTGAATGATCTGCACTGGCTGGTCGTGCTGTGTGGGAAAGGTCGCTCGCAAGATTTCATGACGCTCGACCAGCGTTTGTAAGCTCTGTTGCAGCAGATCTAGCTGTAGCTCCTCCTTGAAGCCGAGCACAGCCGTCAATGGTTGCGCTGGCTGGATTTGTTCTCGCCACCAGGATTGCTCCTGCGAGCGCGAGAGCGGATAACTTGAGCGGTCGGGACGTGCCAATACAATCGGCCGTGTGTCCTCAGACGTCTTGCGCTGTTGAGACTGGCTGGCTGCCGCCTCTTTCTGGAGGAGCTGTTTTAAGAGCATTTTCTTTTTGTCACTAAGATCTATGGATCTTCGATAGGTCGTACTCATATGCCTGTTCCTTTTGATTTCATGCGTCTCAACAACTCCCTGTGCATGATAATTGGCAGTATTTTCTGCGTCGATGTGCATCCTTTTATGACTGGATTGATAGGTGTTTTTTTAACTCAAGATGTAATTATTCTTGCAGCATTGCATCGACTTCATCTTCTGAAAGATTGGCAATCGATAATAGTAGATGTGCAGTCGTTTCAACACTTTCGCGTGTCTCTTCATCTTGCAATAGCATCTCGGCAATCCCGGCGATTGTTGGTTTGTCAAAAAATGGGCGTAGGAGGAGTTCAACCTCAAATGTTTCGTAGACGCGAGCCAATAATTGTGTTGCCAGCAAGGAGTGTCCACCCAGGGTGAAGAAGTTATGATGGACGCCGATGCGCTCCTGATTGAGCACTCCGCGCCATATGTCTGTGAGCACTTCTTCAAGTTCGGTGGTTGGTGCCACATAGTCTTCTATCTCTGCGAGCGGATTCAGTTCGACTGCCGGGAGCGCTTTGCGATTGATCTTTCCGCTGACGGTTAATGGGAAAGCGTCGATGATCACATAGGCCGAAGGAAGCATGTACTCGGGCAAGACATTTCTCAATCGCTCCTGTACCTCTGGTAGGTTGAACGTGCTGTCGCTCTGCGGCAAGAGATAGGCGACGAGCTGAGGATGTCCGGGAAGATCTTCGCGTAGCAGCACGACCGTTTCCTGAATCTCTGGCTGACTGCGCAGGGCTTGCTCGATCTCTCCCAACTCGATGCGGAAACCGCGCAGCTTGACTTGCTGATCCAGGCGCTCGACATAGACGATCTCGCCGTCTCGCCTCCGATAGACGCGATCGCCAGTCCGATACATGCGCCTGCCCTCTTCTCCGCTGAATGGATCAGGAACAAAGCGTTCTCCCGTACTCCTTGCCTGTCCCAGATAGCCTCGACTGACTCCGGCTCCGCCGACATATAATTCTCCGCGCACGCCCAATGGCACGAGTTCCTGTCGCTCGTCCAGGACATAGCTGATGACGTTGGAGAGCGGATTGCCGATAGGAAAGGCGCCGATTTTTTCGGCAGGTGAAAGTGTCGTTGGGACATCGTAAGCGAGCGCGGTCACGGTTGTCTCGGTGGGACCATAGGTATTGCTCAAGACGACTTGATTGCCTACCTGCTCCTCCCATTGACGCCAGCGCTCACCATCGGCTTTTTCTCCGCCAATGATGACCAGGCGTAATGTCGGCGGTAACGGTAGTGGATGTCGGGCCAGTTCCTGCGCCCACACGTGCCAGTAAGCTGTCGGTAGGTCGACGATGCTGATCTGGTGCTCTTCCAGCCAGGCGTGAAATTGCTCGAACGATGTGGGCAGCTCGTTGGGACGCAAGATGAGTGTCGCTCCGCTGAGCCAGGCGGGAAAGATCTCTTCCACGGCGGCATCAAAGCTCAAAGAGCTGAATTGCAGGATGTGGTCTTCCGCCGTGATGTCGTAGCGCTGCATGATGGCTGAGCAATGGTTAATCACGTTGCTATGCGTAATCAGTACACCCTTTGGTCGTCCAGTTGAGCCTGAGGTGAAGATGACATAGGCTAGCTGCTTGGCATGATCCTGATTGACTGGCGTGAGCTGACTTTCATCTTCCCACCATGCCGACTCTTCCAGGTCCAGCCAGGTCCGGCCTACCTGCTCCAGATGCTCCAACTCCTTCTGCTTGCTCAAGACCAGTTCTATCTGCGCGTCGAGCAGGATCGCTTCGATGCGTTCCGCTGGCATAGTTGGGTCCAATGGAACATAGGTGCCGCCAGCCTTCAAGATCGCCAGGAGACCAACCATCTGCTCAAGCGAGCGCTCCAGACAGAGTCCGACCAGCACCTCCGGACCTACTCCCCGACGCTGCAAGCTGTGCGCGATCTGATTGGTCAACTGATCCAGTTCTTGATACGTGAGCTTCCTCTGATCATCCTGGAGCGCAATCGAGTTTGGTGTGCGAGCCGCTTGTTCGGTAAACAGATCGTGCAGCAGACGTGTCGTCGGATAGTCCTGCTCGGTCTGGTTCCAGCTCTGGATCTGTTGCGCACGTTCCTCGGGCGTCAAAATAACGATGTCCTGAATTGTGATCTCCGGATTCTCGCAGAAGCAGTCGAGGACCGTTATGTAGTGCCTTTGAAATTGTGTGATAAATTCGGCTGAGAAGAGGTCGGCGTTATATTCGATATAGCAGACTAATTCCTGTGGCAGCTCCTGCACGTTGAGCAGGAGATCGAACTTGGCATCCTCACGCTCGATCTCGATGCCCTCGAAGGTAACTCCTTCGAAGCTAGCGGTCGTCATCGCGCTATTTTGCAGTACCAGCATGACCTGGAAGAGCGGATTATGCTGGAGGTCTCTGTCCGCCGGAAGCGTGCGCTCGAAGGGCACATTCTGATGTTTCTGACCATCCAGGGTGATCTTGCGCGTGCGCTGTAGCAGCTCGTGGATGGTTGGATTATCCGCTAATTCGCTGCGAAAAACGAGCGTGTTGGCAAAGAAGCCGATCAGCTTTTCCACTTCGGGCACGCTACGATTGGCTCCCGAGGAGCCAACGATCACGTCGGTGACGCCGTTATACCGTGCCAGCGTGACCTGAAGCGCTGCCAGGAGCGCCATAAAATTTGTCACTGCCTCGCGCTGACAGGCGGCCCGTAGATTCTCCTTGAACGAGGCGGGCAGCGTAAAGAAGTGGGTTGCGCCTCGATAACTGGATGTGATTGGCCCCGTTCGATCAGGTGGCAGGCTGACCGCTGTCGGAGCCTCCTCCAACTGCTCGCGCCAGTACTCAAGCGACTTTTCTAGAGCCTCTTCCGGGAGCAGGTTGCGCTGCCAGTAGGCGTAATCGGGATATTGGACAGGTAGCGGCTCTAATGGAGATGCTAATCCCAGACTATAGGCTTTATATAACGTTATCAGTTCTTCAAAGAAGATATTTACAGACCAGAAGTCGGCGATAATATGGTGCAGTACCATGACCAGGATATGTTCTTGCTCCGAAATGTGTAACATGCTGACACGTAACAGAGGTCCCGTGGCGAGATCAAATGGTCGCTGCGTCTCGCTCTGGACAAAGTTTTCCACGTGGGCAGCGAGATCCTGTGCGGCATCCTCGGCCAGCTCAGAGCCAGCGATTTCAATCGATTGAGTAGGAGAAATACGCTGTACAGGTTGTCCATCGCGCTGCTCAAAGGTTGTCCGCAGCGCCTCATGGCGACGGACAATCTCATCCAGGCACGCCTGCAATATCTGCTGACTGATGGCTCCGCGCACACGGAGCGCCAGCGGAATGTGATAAGCGCCGCTTCCAGGCTCCAATTGTTCAAGAAACCAGACGCGCTGCTGCGTCAGAGAAACCGGTGCCATCTCTCGCTCTGGACGCGGTGGAATCGTCAAGATGGGCTGCGTGGATATGGTTTCGTTGCGCATCCGGCTCTTTAAAAGAGCCATCTGCTCAGGTGTCAGAGCCGCTCGGCGTTTCGCTAATTCTTGTTGCAGTGACATAGCTTCTTTCTCCCTCAATTCATATGTGCTTTGTCAAAGGTCATCGCGCTAGGCAGAATGCCCCTTTGCACTAGGCGTAAATGCTTGCCGACGTAGCGCCGTGGTCTTGTAATTCGCTTGATCGCGACGTACCTGGCGACCAGTTCACGCACGAAAAATCTTGCTATAAGGATCTGCATGCACAATTGCCAGTCGCTTTGAGCAAGGATGATCGGTAAAACGATATTCGTAGCATGATCTTTCTCTTCTTCGGCATTGTGTGACAAAATTGGGCGTTACGTACGTCACGAGTCCGCCGGGCGCAAGACCACGGCGCTACGTCTGCTGGCTTGATCTCTTCAGTGGAGACGTATCACTATCTGGAGCACAAGATCACGGCGCTACTGCGTTTGACTTGCAAGCAATATTAAGATTGTTCTTGCAAGTGGAGTTTTACATAAGGAGGAACGGGGGCAATGGTGGTCAGGTCATGTTCAAAGACCAGCATGCCGTCGTGATTGGCGACCTCCCGAAAACCTCCTAACTTATACGTGATCAGCATCATGCGATTCTTCTCGTTGGGCACAAACTCGGCGCGCAGTCGCACGCCAGCGGCTTTGGCCTGGCGCATGATATGACTGATCAAGGTGTTGCCGACTCCACGCGACATGACGCGGCAGGACATCAGTAGTAGCTTGAGTGTCCAGTATTCGGGCTCGCACTTGATCAGAGCTACTCCGATCTTGCCGTAGGAGCCATACTTGTCTTCCAGTCCGGCGATGAGGAGTTGATGATCCTCTGAGATGCGGAAGGCGTTCAGTTCGTCATATGAGTAGGTATAGCCTGTCGTGTTTAATTGATGCGTGCGGACGGTTAATTCTTCCGCTCGTTGCAGATCTTTCTCCTCGGCGGTCGTGATGGTGAAAACCATATCCAGAGTAGCCAGGAACTCCTCGGTCGGGCCAACGTATTCCTGTTCGGCCTGATTGCGCTCGACGTCGCTCTGATACATCTGGCGACGCTTTGCCGAATCCTCGGTGATAAAGCGTGGATTGGTCCCCGGGAAGTCCAGGATCTGCTCGATGCCTGCGATGTCGAGGCAGAGGACCTGCGGATGCACATGCGCGACTTCCTCACGCTCAAAGCCCTGGTCGTCGACGAAGATCAGCGTGTCCTTGCCTATGTTGATCGATTTGGCGATGGTCTCGATGGCGCTCGATTTGGCGTTCCAGCCGATCTGTGGATAGAGGAAGTACTGCTGGATGCCCAACTCCTTCAACTTCTGCATCGTCGTGTCGTGATCGTTTTTGCTGGCGATCGAGTGCAGGATGCCGCGCTGATCCAGCGTCTTGATGATCTCGATCACATGCGTGCGCAACTGTACCTGTTGATCCTCAAGTAGAGTACCATCCCACAACGTGTTATCCAGATCCCAGATAACGCACTTGATGGTGCCGACTGCCTGTGCCTTTTTGGCGGGTGCTTGCTGTATCATCCTGATGTTGGCCCTTTCCATAATTTTACCTGGTCATGTTTTCAAACGTAATGCTTTATCAACTGTCATCGCGTCTCTGTCGCATCGGAGACGCGTCTCCCAAACATGCCCGAAAGGCGATGGGATGAGACGCTCACCCACGTAGCGCCGTGGTCTTGTAATTCGCTTGATCGCGACGTACCCGGCGGCCAGTTCACGTACGGAAACGTCCCCCATCGACGATATTTCGTCTTATCTTGCCGCATTGGGTGGCAAAAACGAGCGGATCATACGTCACGTGGCCGCCGGGCGCAAGACCACGGCGCTACGTCTGCTGGCCTATCACCTCACGGCTTTGCGGATCTGTTTTGGATGCTTGCATACGACGCTACTGGTATCCGCCGCTGGCGATGGTGATCTGCTGAATCTGCGTGCTGCCCTCGATAATCTCCATCACGCGGGAATCGCGCAGATAGCGCTGCACCGAGTAATCGCTGCTACAGCCGTTGGCTCCGTGCAGCTGGACGGCGTCGTTGGCCGATTGGCTGGCTTTGACGGATGCAAAATACTTGGCTATCCAGGTTTGCATCACGGTATTGGGATCTCCCTGCTCTTTGGAGTAGCCTGCTTGCAGGCAGAGTAGCCGGGCCGCACTCAGATTGGTGATCATCTCGGTAAGCATCTGCTGTATCAACTGGTGCTCTTTGAGATAGACTCCGAATTGCTTGCGCTGACTGCTGTAGCTCAGAGAGTCCTCCAGGCAGGCTCGCTGGATGCCGACCGATCCCCAGGCGACGCAGTAGCGTCCGACATCGAGGGCCGAGCTGGCGATGGAGGCCAGGCCGAAGCCGCGTCCTCCCAGCTGATTCTGGGCCGGGATCTGGCAATCGTTCAGGAATAGCTCGGCGACCATCGAGGCGCGTGTCCCCAGGATGCCTGTGATCGGACTTGTCGAGAAGCCGGGCGTGTCACGCTCGACCAGAAAGGCTGAGACGCTTGATCCGTTGCGTGCGAAGATTAAGAAAAGATCGGCGATCTGACCATAGGTCATCCATTTTTTATGGCCCTGCAAGCTGTATCCCTGCTCGTTGGACGTGGCCGTCGTCTGGATACTTTTGGCGTCGCTTCCGACTTCGGGCTCACTCAGTCCAAAGGCCGCGATCGTCTGGCCCGAAGCCAGGCGCGGGAGCCAGTAGGCTTTCTGCGCTTTGCTTCCCCAGCGCGAGATGGCGTAGCTGACCATGCTATGGACAGTGAGCAGGCTGCGCAAAGACGAGCATCCCCGGCCGAGCGCTTCATTGAGCAGTCCAAAGGTGATCATATCCATGCCGGTGCCACCATACTCCGGAGAGATAATGGCACCGAGATATCCTTGCTGCGCCATGCGCTGAATGATCTCCAGGGGCACGCGCTCCTCGCGATCGTAGCGGTCGGCATTGGGCTGTATCTCTGCTTGCACAAAGGCTCGAAAGCTATCCTGACTCTCTTGCTGTTGTGGCGTCAGTTCTATACGCATACATTGCTCCATAACTGGCATTGGCTAATTGACGGATGCTACTTCTGATGTCGTCTTCTTCTCAATCAGAGCTGCAATGGCGTTGACGGTGCGGAAATTGTCGATATCCAGATCGTCGTTGCTGACCTCGATGCCGAAGTCCTTCTCGACGAACAGTACCAGCTGCATCGCAAACAGCGAGTTTACGAAGCCCAGTGCGAAGATATCCTGGTCATCTTGCAGATCGTAGTTCTGGATGTAGCGAGCGAGAAAGGTCTTGATCAGAGTTTTGTTGCTTTCCATGATGTGATTGCTCCTTCTTTAGCATGAATTCTTTGACGTGAAATTTTTACTCAACCAACGAAATGTCGTGCGCCTATCAGGGATGAGATCAGCTTGATCTTATCCCTGGAGACGGCCCTGGATCTGTCTCGCCAGAACTTCGGCGTGCGGGTCCTGGAGAATGGTATAGTGATCACCTGGTAAGGTGTGGGTCTCGATGATCTGGGTCGCAAATTGGTTCCAGCCGTGCGTGAGCTCGTCTGCACCATTCTGCGAGAAGGCGCTGGCCTGGAAGAGGTCGACTGGACCTGCATACTCTTGCAGCTTGTACTGAGAGAAGGCTATTCTATTCTTTTTGAAGGTCGTGAACAGGCGTGTGATGTAGGCGAGATCGACTCCAGAGGGCAGGATGTTGGCTCGTTGAACCTCTAATAAGAGATATTCTAGCTGTGTCTCCGCTGACACGTCGGGTATCTCGATGGCGCTCTGGATGAATGTGGTATCCGCTCCTTTCACTAGATCGCTAATAAATTGGGCCAGTAGTGTGCGTTCGCTCTCATCCTCATCGGCATCGGGCAGGTAGCTGTCGATGATGCCCAGGAATGAGACCTGTTGGCCGCTGGCCTGAAGTTGTCGCGCCAGCTCAAAGGCGATAATCCCTCCTATTGACCAGCCGCACAGCTGATATGGACCCTCCGGTTGCTGCGTGCGTATGGCTTCTATATAATGAGCTGCCATCTCTTCGATCGAGGGTGCTCTCTCCTGGAGCGCATGCACGGCGAAGGATTGCAGTCCATAGACTGGTTGATCGGTTCCGAGATGATGCGCCAGCTGCATGTAGCTGAGCACTTCTCCACCGACGGCATGAATACAGAACAGAGGTGACTTCTGCCCGGTTGATTGGATCTCAACCAGTGAGCGTGAAGTTGTCTGCTCTCCCTGCTGCCGCATGATCTCGCTGAGCTGAGCAATCGTGGCTCCCTCAAAGAGCGTGGATAGCGGAAGATCTATCTGGAACAGGCGCTGGATCTGGGAGAGCAGTCGCACTCCGAGCAGCGAATGCCCACCGAGCTGAAAGAAGTTGTCTGTGATCCCAATCGGACTTACCCCTAATAAGCGCTCCCAGATCGAAGCCAGTTGCAATTCGATGGCATCCCGTGGAGCAATATATTGCTCGGGCGTGGATGCGTTTAACGCACGGCGCTGAGAGAGCGTCTGGCGATCGACTTTTCCATGCGCTGTCAGAGGTAGCTCGTCTATCAAAGAGAAAGAGGCAGGTAACATATAATCCGGCAACTGCTCTTTGAGATAGGTACGCAGCTTATCTTTGGTCAGCGTGACGTTATCCTGTGGCACCACATAGGCCATCAGGCGCTTCTCGCCGGAGAGGCTCTCGCTGAGCACAACGACCGCTTCACGCACTCCAGGATAACTGAGTAGCAGCATCTCGATCTCGCCCAGCTCGATGCGAAATCCTCGGATCTTGATCTGCTGATCGCGGCGACCCAGGAACTCGATTGTGCCATCGGGAAGGTAGCGAGCCATATCGCCGGTCTGATAGAGACGAGCGCCAGGCTGTCCGCTAAAAGGATCGTTTACGAAACGCGCTGCGGTCTGGGCCGGCTTGCCGAGATAGCCTTGCGCCACGCTCTTTCCTCCGATAAAGAGCTCTCCGGGCACGCCGATGGGCTGCATCTCGCCGACGCGATTGAGTACGTACAGCTGCGTGTTGGTGATCGGACGTCCAATCGTTGGTAAGCGATTCTCCTGCGGCTGCGCTGAAATCGGTATCCAGGATGCAGCCACGGTATTTTCCGTGGGGCCGTATTGATTAACCAGCGTGAATGGCATATCCTCGGACGGCGTGCGATGGAGTTGATCTCCACCTGTGAGTAGTAAGCGCAGGCGTGTCGAGGCAGGCCATTTCAGATGTAAAGCCATCTCTACCAGTGCCGTTGGCAGGAATGCGACGCTGATTTCGTGCTTGGCCAGCCAGGGGATCAGGATGTTCGGAGAGAGTCGCGATTTCTCGTCAACCAGATAGAGATGTGCTCCAATGGTCAGATAGGGCCAGATCTCCGCTACGGTGGCGTCAAAGCCGAGATTGGCAAGCTGCGTGGCTCTGTCGGCGGCCGTGATTTCATAAGCTTCCTGATGCCAGAAGATCAGGTTGAGTAGCGCTCGATGGCTGATAATGACGCCTTTCGGTGCGCCTGTCGAGCCGGATGTATAGATCACATAGGCCGGATAATCCGCTGTGATGGTGCGCGGCAGGTTCGCCGTTGGCTGTGATCCCAGCTGCTCCCAGGCTTGCTCGAGTGTGAGTTTGGGGACCGCACACTTCGCCAGACGAGACAGCGTTGCTTTGTGGGTCAGCACGAGCGCCACATCTGCTTCGGTGAGCATCAAGGATGCGCGGGCTGGCGGGGTCGATGGATCGATTGGTAAGTAGGCTGCTCCCGCTTTGAAGATGGCTAAGAGGCCCACTATCATCTCGATGCTGCGCTGGACATACATACCTACGTAGCGACCGGGCTCAACTCCCTGCTCCTGGAGGACGCGCGCCAGCTGATTGGCCTGCTGGTTGAGTCGCGCATAGGTGATGACTCTGCCCTGATCCCAGAGCGCGGGCGCTTCGGGATTGAGTCTGGCTTGCTCCTCGACCAGTTCAAAGACCAGTTGCCTGGTGGAGTAGACTTTCTCAGTCGCATTCCACTGTTGCAGGAGCAGGCGCTCCTCGTGTGTCAGCAATGGCAGATGCGCGATCGTCTGTGCCGGATTATCAATGATGCCTGTGATTAAGGTTTGGAAATGCGTCCCCATGCGGACAATTGTGTCCTGATCAAACAGATCGGTATTGTATTCGAACTCGGCGGTGAGACCCTGCCCATTGCGATTGACCGCCAGAGTCAGGTCAAATTTGGCCGTATCCTGATTAATGGGAAGCTGCGTGACCTCCAGAGGCGCAAGATCTATCATCTCTTGATCCTGAGCTCCGTCCATCTGAATGACAAACATGACCTGGATCAGTGGTGAGCGTCCCCCCAGATCGCGCCCGGGCTGGATCGCTTCGATCACTTGCTCGAATGGCAGATCCTGATAGGCAAAGGCGTCCAGGACCGTCTGGCGCACACGATGGAGCACGTCCAGGAATGATGGGTCGTTGGACAGATCTGTCCGCAATGCCAGCGTGTTGACGAAGAAGCCGATCAGACCTTCGGTCTCGGCTTGCGTGCGATTGGCGATCGGTGTCCCCACCACGATATCATCCTGACCGCTATAGCGATTGAGGAAGACCTGGAAGGCCGAGAATAAGGTCATGAAGAGCGTGGTTCCGGCACGATAGCCGAGCGCCTTCAGGCCATCGGTGACCTCTGGCGAGATCTCAAATTGATAGTTCGCTCCACGGAAGTTTTGTACCGCTCCGCGAGGTCGATCTGTCGGCAAGGAGAGCAGGTCAGGCGCACCGGAGAGCTGCTTTTTCCAGTAGCTCAGCTGGCGGTCCAAAATGTCCCCCTGTAACCAGTTGCGCTGCCAGATGGTATAGTCCAGATACTGCAAATGCAGCGGCGCTAATGGTGAGTCCTGTCCCTCCGAGAACGCCGCATAGAGCGTTGCCAGCTCTCGTCTGATGACGTTGAGCGACCAGCCGTCGGAGATAATATGATGCATGCAGATGAACAGGACGTGCGTGCTGTCGTCGATGCGGATCAGATGGGTGCGCCATAATGGGCCGGTGGCGAGATGAAAGGGCTGTTCAGCCTCCTCGGTGAGCAGGCGTGCTGCTTCGGGCGCACGTTCTGCAACTGGTAGATCGCTCAGGTCCGTGAATGGGAGGGACATAAATGTCCCCGGGCGCGTGATCGCCTGGACAGGAATGTCACCTTTAATTGGAAAGGCGGTGCGCAGTATCGCATGGCGCTTCACGATCTCGTTGAGGCTGAGTTCCAGCGCTTCACGATTGAGCTGTCCAACGATGTTCCAGGCAAAGGGCATATTATAAGTGGTCATGTTTGGATCAAGGCGATCGAGTATCCAGAGGCGCTGCTGCGCGTACGAGAGCGGGATCGATGGCGATTTTGACCAGTCACGAGGTACGCGTGTGATCGGCGGCTGGAGCAGGTGATGCTCTTCCTGACGCGCTTGCACTACAGCTTCTGCTAATCCCTCAATCGTCGGCGCCTCAAACAGACGGCGTAACGGAAGCTCAACTCCCATGATTGTCCGCAGGCGCGAAATGACTTGCGCTCCGAGTAGAGAATGTCCACCATGCTCAAAGAAATTATCGCGTATCCCGATCGCCTCGCGACCGAGCACCTGGCTCCAGATCTCAGCGATTGCCTCCTCAACGCTATCGCGTGGGAACAGTATCTCTTCGGAGTCAGTCTCTACGCTCAGTCTGGTCGCCAGCAGGGCCTGTCGATCGATCTTGCCGCTGGTCGTTTGTGGCAGCGTCGGCAGAAAGACGAAGAAGGTTGGAAGCATATGATCCGGAAGCGTTTGCTGTAAAAATGTGCGGAGCTTTATGGCTGACAGCTCTGCTCCTTCGCGTGGAGCGATATATGCTACCAGGACCTGCTCGGCTCCGGTCAGATCTTTCCGCACGATGACGGCACTGAGTTGTATGTCCGCATGCTGCGACAGGCTATGCTCGATCTCTCCGAGCTCAATGCGGAAGCCGCGTAGCTTGATCTGATTATCCTGGCGACCCAGATAGATTAGTTTTCCAGCGGCTGTCCAACGCGCCAGATCGCCGGTCCGATAGAGACGAGCGCCAGGCTGTTCGCTAAAGGGATTGGGAATGTAGCGCTCGGCGGTCAGTCTGGGACGTCCCAGATAGCCTCGCGTCACGCCTGCACCTCCCAGGTAGATCTCGCCGATCACCCCGACCGGAACTGGCGAGCCATGCTCATCCAGCAGATATGTCTGTCGATGTCCTAACGGACGTCCGATGGAAGGTTCGCCTGCATTGTCTTTGCTGATCAGCTCGCCGGTCGAGTATGTGGTATCCTCGGTTGGGCCGTACAGGTTATAGATGCGCTCGACGTTGGGCAACTGATACAGATCCTGCACCAGTGCCTGCGGTAGAGGCTCTCCTGCCAGATTGATGACGCGTATGGATTGTGGAATGCTCTCACTCTGCATCAACTGGCGCATGACAGATGGGACCGTGTTGAGCAGTGTGATCCGCTCGCGAGCTGCTCCGGTCGGCAGATGAAGCGCGTTCTCGACCAGATAGATTGTGCCTCCGGTGCTGAGTGGGACGAAGATCTCAAAGACCGATAGATCGAAGCATATCGATGTGCCGGCCAGGACGCCCTGTAAGTCGGTGGACGAGTATTCCTGCTTGCCCCAGGAGATCAATGCCTCGGCGTTGCGATGCGTGATGCAGACGCCCTTCGGCTTGCCGGTCGAGCCAGATGTATAGATGATGTAAGCTAACTGCTCCGGGTTTGCGGCGATCCCTTCAACGCATGTCGTCTCTTCCTGAGCCAGACTGGCGCGTTCCTGATCGAGAAAGAGCGTGCTCTCTGGCTGGATAATTCCTTCCCACAGGCTGGCCTGCTGCGTATTGGTGATGAGGAGGCTGGCTTGCGTGTCCTGATACTGAAAGTGCAGGCGCTCCGCCGGATAGTTGGGGTCGAGTGGGAGATAGGCTCCGCCCGCCTTGAGGATACCAAGCATGGCGACGATCAGATCCGCGCTACGGGGCAAACTGAGGCCGACAATCACTTCGGGACCAACTCCACGCTTGCGTAAGGCGTGAGCCAGCTGATTCGCCTGCTGCTCTATCTGGGAGTAGCTTAGTTCCACTCCATTGGCGCTCAAGGCCAATTGTCCGGGCGTGCGTGCGGCTTGCTCTTCAAAAAATCGATGGACAAGTTTGTCCTGTAGAGCATCCAGCTGATGCGTGTTCCAACGGCTGACTACCTGCTCGCGCTCGGCGGCGGCGAACCAGGCCAGTTCGGAGAGCGAGAGTTCAGGTTGCGCGACCAATGTCTCCAGGAGTGTCTGAAAGCGTTGAATGAAGCGGTCAATTGTGTCCGCGTTGAAGAGGTCGCAGTTATACTCAAAGTTTCCGGTGATAATGGCTTCCCCATTTTTTTCTTCATCAACCAGGGCTAAGAGCAGATCAAACTTGGCGACCTTGTTCTCCTCATCTATCTGTGACACGGCGAGACTCTCGGGTTGCAGCGCAGAAGGCATCTCGGTCTGGAGCGTAAAGAGGACCTGGAACAGTGGCGAGTAGCTTAAATTGCGTTCAACCTGGAGCGCATCGACCACCATCTCAAACGGCACCTCGCGATGACTAAATCCGTCCAGCGTAACGTCGCGGACGCGCTGCAAAACTTCGCGGAAGCTCGGATTCCCGGACAGATTTGTCCGCAGCACCAGCGTATTGATGAAGAAACCAATCAACTGCTCAAGCTCGGTGCGCTGACGATTGGCAATCGGCGTGCCAACGGGGATATCATCTTGCTGTGTGTGATGGGATAGCCAGACCTTGAAGGCCGCGAGCAGGGTCATGAAGAGCGTCACCCCTTCACGTTGACTGAGCTCTTTGAGCTCTGCGGTCAGGCGTGGCGAGATCTGGAATGACGTCGTCGCGCCGCGAAAGGTCTGATGCGCTGGGCGGGCCTGATCGGTTGGTAGCTGCAATAAAGCCGGTGAGCCCTGCAATTGATTTTTCCAGTAACCGATCTGCCGCTCAAGCGTCTTGCCCTGGAGCCATTGACGCTGCCAGATGGCATAATCGATATATTGTAGTGGCAGTTCTGGCAGCGAAGATGCTTTTCCGGCGGCGAAATCTTGATACAGGGTGAGCAGCTCTTTGCAGAAGATTTCAACCGACCACGCGTCCGATGCGATGTGATGCATCGACAGGTTCAGGATATACTCTTCCTCATCCAGCTTGAGCAGCTGACCATGTAGCAGCTCTCCCGCCGTCAGATCAAAGGGAAGCTCCGCCTCCGCAGTGACCATCTGCAAAGCCTGCACCTGTCGCTGCTCGGCGTCCAGATGAACCAGGCTCACGATCGGCAGCTGGAAAGGTGTCGGAGCCACGATGCTTTGCCAGGGGACGCCATCGATCGCGACGAAGGCGGTACGAAAAACCTCATGGCGACGCACAATCTCGGTCAGAGCCTGCATGAGAGCATCGGTATCAACCTTCCCACGCAAGTGCAGTGCCAGCGGAATGTTGTAGATAGCTGCTCCCGGATCGAGCTGGTCTAAGAGCCAGAGTCGCTGCTGAGCGAATGAGAGGGCGAAAAGTTCCCCCTCCTTTTTGACGATCGGCTTTAAGCTGGTGCTCACCTCGGCAGAGACAATACCCTCCTGCTTCTTCAGTCTTCGCAAGAGTTCTTTCTTTCCGGTAGAAAGATGCACTGCACTATGTTGTGTATCGCTTATCACAAGATAACCCTTCTTTCATTCTCTATTTGGTCTCGATGTAGTTCTCCTGGAAAAAGGAACTCTTTGCTCTCACTTCGTTTTCGCAAGAACCTTTGCTCGCAAGTGTCGCGTGTGGCTCTCCCGGACCAGATTGTCCAGAGCGTTGATATGGTCATAGTGTACCGATGCCACCGCGATATTACATGTATCTTTGGGTACATTTTTATATGCGTACCCCCGGAGAGGTAGTAAGTACTCTGTCAAAAGTCATCGCGCCGATGCGGTATTGGTGATGTGTGTCCAAAACAGCTCCAGAAGGCGATGGGGTGAGAGGCTCACCGACGTAGCGGCGCGGCTCCGCCGTGCTGTCTGTGACTCGTCCGACCACGCTCCCCATGGGGTTCCATTGCGTGATCTTCCCACCGTGGATCGTCTCGTCTGCGTTGCATTCAGATGCGCATGGGACGTGTTCGTGCTGTCTGTGACTCGTCCGACCACGCTCCCCATGGGGTTCCATTGCGTGATCTTCCCACCGTGGATCGTCTCGTCTGCGTTGCATTCAGATGCGCATGGGACGTGTTCGTGCGGGAAGTGACAGCACGGCGGAGCCGCGCCGCTACGTCGGCGAGCCTGAGCGCCTGGTTCAAGGGGCCATCCTCCTTTGCCACGCAACGTCCTTCTGTGTTTTGACAGAGCACTACGTATGCTTGCTTGCTCTCTTCAGGGGATCGTTTTTTTGCGGGAAAGTGCGAAATGGTCCCGGTATATCTCCTGGCGTTTAGTGTTTTTTGTAGGCATCGAGGATCTCGTAGTAGAGTCCCTGGCGGACCCAGGTCGTGATCGACTCGCGTAGTCGCTCGTCGGCGGAGCCATCGAGCAGGGCCTGCGCCTCCTCGTCTGACAGCACGACGTGCAGGCGCGGGGCCTCGGCGATCAGCTCGGCGTCGGTAAACGACCGTTCCGCGATCTCGCGGCGGATGTGCATCTCGTAGTAGAGCTCTGCGACGGCGCCATCGACGTGCTCCTCCTCCGGCTCGCGTTGCTGCTGAGCGGTGTCAGAGCGCCGCTCGTGGTACATGCGCTGATAATTGCCATCCTGGCGCATATCCGCGATGGTCGAGATCTGATCGTCGACGCGCTTCTGGAGCTCATGGAAGAAGAGCGGCATCCCATTGGGCTGTCCATAGCTATCGCGGCTGCGGAATTTTTTGTGGCGGATATGATCGCGTACGGTGAACATCAGATCGGAGAAGTACAGGTCGGGATCGTTCATGGTGTACTCGTCATTGACCTGATTGATGTTCAGCAGTCGGTTGTAGAGCGTGCGGGCACGCGTGCGCGATGAGTTGGGCTGTGCGTCATGCAGGTCGTTGGAGATATGATGCAGTGCCGCTCTGGACCTCTTCTGGAGGATGACCGGCAGTTCTGGATCATTGACGGCCACCATCGGGACAGCCTCAGCCGGATCAACGGGATCATCCAGCAGATCGGACCCATCTCTGTATGCTTTTTCTTCCTGCTCGTCTGCTTCGTTTACTTGCTCGAGAGCACTCACGATCCAGCGCTCAAAGCGAGCATCATCCGCATTTTGAGTGCTCACTTGTTGATTGCTTGCTTGTATAGAAGCCTCGTCCTCGTCAGAGGGACATCTATCCTCATCCAAGTGAGACAGATCCAGAGCGGTAGCAGCCATATAGGCATGATCATTCTCTCCATGAAAAAATTGCGTGGGTGTCTGTTTCGAATTCGAGTTCGACGTATCTAAAATTTTTATATTTTGATTTGTATTCTTCGAGTTCGAGTTCGAACTCGAAGAAAGTAACGTAATATTATTTATAATATTACTCGAATTCGAAACGTGCGCGGGCGTGTGCGCATGCGCGTGCATCTGATCAGGAGAGAAGACGGAGGATGTGGACACCAATGTCCCCAGGTGTTTTTTTGCAGGTGAGGACATGGATGTCCCTGCGACCATTTCCGCGACTGAGGACATGGATGTCCCCAGGTGTTTTTTTGCGGGTAAGGACATGGATGTCCCCGAGTACTGCTCATCGGATGAGGACATGGATGTTCCCGAGTACTGCTCATCGGATGAGGACATGGATGTCCCCGAGTATTGCTCATCAGGTGAGGACATGGATGTCTCTGGGGGATCAAGATACGCCAGCATATCCAGATCATCAAAGCCTTCTTTCTCTTGGCCCTCATTGGCCACGATCTCGGGATGCTGGCGCTTCCACTCTTCGTGCGCACAACTGCACGCGAAAATTTTGTCGAGGAAGGGATTGCAGTCGAACGATTTGAGTTTCGTCTTTTTTCCGCGCTCGTCGTAGCAGGGCGTGATGATGATCAGTCCCTTCTCGGCCATCGCCTTGAGCTTGCGGCGGATCTGACGCATACTCAATTTGAAGCGTCCCAGCAGCAGGTTGGGATCGAAGCAAGCGACGGGACCGTTCTTCAGGGGGCTACTGTACACGACGGCACGGAGTATCGCCAGCTCCCAATCGGTCGCCTGGGTATCGGGATAGTATTTTTCAATCGCAAAGGGGAGGATCATCATCCCATCGGAAAGCAGTTCCCATCCGAAGTAATTCTTCCAGGCCAGCTCCAGTGGGGAATCTGGACCCAGTATGTCTGTCACGTGTGCGGCGGTAAGGCATGCGCTCATTGGCTGACCTCCTATCGTATCTGCTCTGAAGAGCGTTGAGGCTATCTACGGACATCTCTGTCAGCTGACCATGTCCGTGTTATCGAAGAGAGCTGCATCATCACAGATCGCGTGTTGCTTGCTGATGTCATAGCGGTCGATGGATCGATCTGGCGAGCGCTGGAGAAGCATCAAAGCGGGCAGCAGAAGCATAGCGCAAGCAGAGGCCCGGCATGTCTGGAGCGATCTGATCTGGCAGAAAAAGGAAGGGCGATGCCTGAGGATGTAAGAAGCTGATGAGTTATTTCCACCACCGCTACCCCCTCACATCCACTCGTTTCTAAGGCGGCTTTTCGCCTTTTGAACTACAAACCCATCCTGACTACATCCCATAATACTGAGAAGATTGGGAAATGGCAATACTTATAATTACGTATTTTTTGAGGGCCTATCCATACTTAAAAATAACTACATATGAGGGGTCCTGTAGAGCATGCAGGCTGGCGTGTAGCTCAGGTAGAGCCATGGATGAAGAACTATCCACGGGAAGGTGACGTAATTTCATCCTGGCAGTCGATTGTTCTTCAACCCGCGCTACTGTTATAAACAAGGCAAGACAATATCGTGTTATCGGCAAGAGCATACGTATTTGCGTACATGCATAGGAATGGTGGAAGTTTCAAATTATGGCATATATGATGAAGAGTGGCCGCCCTCAGGAGCTGATGCAGGGACAGACTGCCTTGCTTGAGTCCTCCTCACTTGATGAGCAATTTTCGCGTACGTCCAGATATGACACGCATTCTGAAGCCCCTACTTTTCCCAGGCACGGCGGCCAACTGATGGATTGGATTGAATGCTTGCCTGAGGAGACCTTTTATCATCTGGCACGCATCGTTGTGACCAAAATGGACCCCAATCAGATTGCCGCCTGGCAGGAGAGTCCGACCGAATATTCCAGCTCGCTTGATCCCTTGAGCAAGCGAGAGCTGGAAGTGTTAGCGTACATCGCGGCTGGCCTATCGAATCAGGAGATCGCCGAGGCGCTGATTCTCACGGTCGGAACTGTCAAAAGGCACGTGAATAACATCTATACGAAAATCAACGTACATAATCGCATCCAGGCCGTCAAATACGCCCAGATGCATCGCCTTCTTCCTGCCTAGACAAGACATGCGTTTGGAGTTAGCGTGAACCAAACCAGGTGCGCAACGCGGATTCGACGTCGAGGCTGGCGTTTTCTGCGGTCCAACAGATGTAGCCATCGGGGCGGATCAGGACAGCACTGGCAGCAAAATCAGCGGGCGTACTGGCCTGGATATAGTCTACGTGCGCTGACCATCTGACCGCGACGGTAGTCAGATCGTCGTGGTGACCCAGGTCGAGGAGCAGACCGCGACCGGCATGCAATAACTCGCTGACACGCGTCTGACCTGCTGAAGAATCCAGATCCAGATCAAGCATACGGCGGCCAATCAGCTCCGAAGAGTCCGCGCCCGGCATAGCATACTGTACATCAAGAGCGGAGATCATGCCCGAAAGGTAGCGATTCGTGTCCGGGAGGCGCATCAGATCAATGAACAGCTCGCGTAGAGCGGCCCCATCCCCCTCCTCGTCGCTCTGGAGCATCATCAACAGCCCCTGCGCACGCGTGTTCTGGAGCACACGTGCGCCTACGGGATGGCGCTCTGTGTGATAGCTCTCCAGGAGCCCTGCGGGGGCGTGGCCTTGCACCTGTGCGGCCAGCTTCCAGCCCAGATTGAAGGCGTCCTGGATGCCCGTGTTGAGACCCTGACCACCGGCTGGAAGGTGAATATGAGCTGCATCCCCTGCGAAGAAGACTCGGCCTACCTGATAGTGCTCAACCTGGCGTGAGGCGTCGCTGAAACGCGATGCCCACAGGATTTCTTGCAACTCGACATCGGAACCATACGAAGCCTGTAAAGCGGCACGCACCTCTGCTTCAGTAATCGGCGTATCGCGCGCCATTTTCTGCTGTTCGGAGCCGCCAAAGATCAGGCGGCTGACGCCCTCGCCGAGTGGGGCAAGAACGCCGACTGCATTGCCTTTGTGGTGAATATGTTCACTGAAGTGCCTGCTGCGCGTGGGTACTTTGCCTGCTTCCCCGGTGAGCCGTACATCGGCCACCACCATGGACAACTTACCATCTTGACCAGGGAAATTAACGCCGACGAGCTTACGCACCGTGCTATGACCGCCATCACAGGCAACCAGATAGCGTGCTCGCAGGTGCGTCTCGCCGGTTGGACCACTAACGAGGGCCGTCACACTCGACTCGTCCTGTTCCAGGCCAACGATTGCCCGTCCTCGTAAGAGAGGGATGGCGTACCGGGCCAGCTTCTCTTCGAGAAACGTTTCTACCCGCCATTGGGGAATTGATAGCGGGTAAGGATAGCGTGTCTTCCAGGGAAGATAATCCAGTGGGACCGGCAATCCGGCGAAGTGACCACCAACCGCATCGCGGGGCAGTGCCTGCTCTTGAAGCTCTGCGAGCAGGCCGCGCAGGTCCAGAACCTCCGCCGTGCGAGGCTGTACTCCGGTGGCCTTTGACTGTCCGCTGCGTGTGGGCAGTTTTTCCAGAACCACTACGCGCACGCCAGCCAGGCCCAGTTCATTCGCGAGGAACAGCCCAACGGGACCTGCTCCCACGACGATAACATCTGTATCCATTTCCTGTGTCAGATTGCTTTTGTCAGGTGAAATCATAGAAAGAAACTTCCTTTCGTCTTTGGAACTTCTCAAGAAGATCATGTCTCTTCGTCAGAAGAGGCCATTTATGGCCTGTACCCAGGTAGGGCTACCGTTTACGGCGCCCGTAAAGATCGCTATAAGGAGTGTAGTGCATGGCACAGGATAGGCACATCGCTCAACTGCATGAGACGGTGGATGATTTTTACAGGAGATGTAACAGGCGCGCAAGCTCGCTTGCCTGAAGGCGATTATGTACATTGAGCTTACTATAAATGCTCTGGACCTGGGTACGAACGGTGTGAACAGAGACAACGAGTTCCTGGGCAATGGCGGGATTGGAGTATCCAGAGGCCAGCAGGCGTAAGACCTGGCGCTCTCTGGTGGTGAGAGGTTCATCAGGTAGCGTGTTGGCCTGGATGCGAGAGGCTGACGGTTCCTGGGAGAATGCGCTTAGCAGGGTCTGAAGATAGGTCTGGAGAGACTTTTCTCGGACCTGGGTGAAGGCAACACGTAGCAGGCGTGCCATGATTTCACCTTCATTCAGGAATGGACGGATATAGTTTCCTGTGCGTCCCAGTTCCAAAGCCTCTCGCAGGGTATCCTGTGCCTCGTGTATCTGCTCCGCACGAGCACGAGCGCAGGCCAGGATGATTTGAAGCTCCATCATGCTCTGTATGCGCTTTGCTGCTCGGGCATCTTTGAGCAGGGACTCCAGGAGAGCTAGCGCCTCGATCTGTCTGTCACTGGCCAGCAGGAAGCGAGCCAGAAGTAATTCCTCCCGTTCGCGCAGGGCGAGCGATGGCGTTGCCAGGCGCTGTGCACGAAGATTGTTCCAACGTTGGACAGCGGAGAGGTCGCCGTCCAGGAAACACAGGAAGGCCTGACAGAAAGCGATTTCTCGATAAAGCTGAGGTGTTTCGTGCTCCTGAAGCTGTTGGATGAGCGCGTCACACTGTTGCGCGATGTTGGATTGACCCTGGGCGTGCTGGATGAACAGCAGCAGCATTTGTGCGCCGATGCTGTGTGAGAGCAGGAATAGTTGCTCGCCGAGGCGAAGCGCCTCCTGAGCCTGTTGTTCCGCCTTCGGCAGTTCATTCCAGAGGTAGGAGAGCCATGCCAATCCCAGGTATACCAGACACATATCGTCCAGATCCTTCTGTTGCCTGGCCTCAGCCAGCATCTGGTGCAGAGAGGATGCGGCCTGGTGCAGATCGCCCTGCTCGGCACTGATCATGCTCAACCGTCCCATCATTGCCCGCTTGAGTGTCTGATTGCTGCTATCTGCGCAACGCACCAGCACTGTGAGGAAGCACTGGCGTGCGGCGTCCAGATTGCCGATCATAAATTCGATCTGCCCAATCACATTCGCGCTGATGCTATGCCAGGCATCACCTTCTTCCAGGCAGGCCAGCGCTCGTTCGGAAAATATTCGTGCCTCCCTGGCGTTCTGCTGACGCCAGGACGCCAGTCCACGCATGGCAAAGAGTCGTCCTCGTTCGCGTCCCTCGCCCGTCTCACCCAGACCCTCTTCTGCCAGCAGGAGCAGTCGTTCGATCTGAACCAGCAGAGATGGCGACAAGAGAGCGCCGTTCTGGGAATACAACAGGACAGCGGCGTAATCGAGGCAGAGATGCGGGCGTTGCTGGAACATGGTGGCAGGTAATTGCTCAAACCAATGTGTCATGAGAGACATATCGCCGGTGGGTGGTACTGAGGAGCGTTCTCCGATCTGTTCAAGCAGTTGCGCCGCTTGCGAGCTATCCTGTGCCTGCAACGCTGTTTCGACGGCCTCCGACCACTGTCCCTGCTGCTCATACCACTGGCTGGCTCGACGCAGCACGGACCACATCTCCTTTTCTCCCAGGCGTTGACGCGCCTCGTATTGGAGTGCCTCGGCAAAGAGTGGATGATAACGGTACCAGCGTTCGCCTCCACCAGACGTTTCAAGAAAAAGGTTTGCCTGTTCCAGGGTATGTAGCACACGTTCACTATCGCTTCTGTCCATCACGGCATTGCAGAGAGAGGCCGTCAATTGCTTAAGTCCGCTCGTCTGGAGCAGAAAATGCTGAAGAGCGGGAGGCTGTGCCTCAAAGACCTCTGCCAGAAAATAGTCCAGCACCGGTCGATGGCTACCCGTGAACGTCGCCAGAAACTGCTCGATCTCCTGTTCGGACGTGTATTTTTGTAGAGTGAGAGCGGCCAGACGCAGGCTAGCAGCCCATCCCTGCAAGCGGGCATCAAGGTCGAGCAGACGTTCTGCGGAAAGGTGCGGCGTACGGGCCAGACTCAGGAATTCTTGCGTCTCTTGCAGGGAGAAGCGCAGATCTGCTGCGCGGATCTCACTCAATTCATTGCGTGCGCGCAATCTGGGCAGAGGCAGCGCAGGCTCGCTGCGTGCGCTGATAATCAGGTGGAGGGTGGCCGGCTGATGATCGAGTAAAAAGCTGAGCGTTTCGTGAATCCTGGTCGCTGTGATCAGATGATAGTCTTCTAGAATCAGGATATGTGACTGACGGCTGCCGGCCAGTTCATTGACAAAAGCTGTCACGACGCCCTCAAGGGAGGCTGGCTCAACCGATGGTTGCCAGCGTTTTTGCAGTTGAGTCAGCGCCGCCTGACCGAAATCTGTCCGGGCGATCCGGCAGGCGGCGATAAGATAGCTCCAGAAGCGTGTGGGATCGTTATCATTTGCGTCCAGGGTGAGCCAGGCCACAGACTCCGCCGCGTCGGCGTCGATAGAGGTAGCACGGGCGGCAAGCCACTGGCTCAGCAGGGTAGTCTTGCCCGAGCCAGCAGGAGCGCAGAGCAGCGTGAGTTGGCGTGCAAGTCCCTCGTTCATCTGCATCAGCAGGTGCTCACGTGCGATATGAGCACCGTGCAGGCGCGGCACCTGGATTTTTGGGGTGAGGAAGGAATTGTCTGGCTGCGCCGCTTCAGTGAACTGTCCCTCTGTTTGAGGGAGGGAGAAGACGTCGTTCCCGAGAGTGGAGGCGAGCGTCTCTAAATGTGCGAACGTCAGATGCTCTGAGCGCCCGGCGTATTTTTTTCTGGTGTGTCGCTGCCAGGTACGATAGGCATACCAGTAGCCCTCCCCATAGCGTCGCCGCTCCTTGAGGAGTGTAATATTATGGTCTGATCGACCTTGAAAAGCGAAGGAGGGACACTGCTCCAGCCAGGAGAACCAGCGCTCATCCTCCTGCGTCCATGTCTGGTAATCTCCTGAGGCGTGCATTTCATAGCAATCCTGCTCCGCAGACCAGGTAATAGTATACGCTGCTCCCTTTGGCATAGGCTCCTGTCTCATCATATGCGTAATTCCCCAACACGTCTAGTGGGGAGTATAACAGAGAAGCCAATGCTGCTCAAGCTCTGTGGTGTGATTCATTTTTTGTAATCGGCGCGCTGTTGGATGCAGCATCCCCATGACCAGTGTCGAGCGAAGCAGGGAGATGGAGAGCCAGGGGGAAACCCTCTGGAAAGGTTGGCTCTCTCTCCATCTTGTTGAAACAGTAGGTTCAATGCTTCCTCTCTGCCTTTGGCCCAATCTCTCAGCATTTTCAACCGCGAAAACACTGTTCGCGTGCCGATGCAAAGGGCTTTCGTTGCATGGAAGCCACAGGTAACCTGTTACAAAGCAACCTCAATCCCATATTTTGCAGCGAGAGTTATCACCTTCTGCAAGTCGATTGGTCCGGGAGGAGGTGGTGTGAGAGAACTGGCAGGTTCACCCAGCACTTCTACGAGATGTTCAAATCCCAATGGGCCACCTGGAGAGGTGATCACTTCTAACTTTAAGGGCGTTTCCCCTATGATCTTGAAGGAATGAAGGATTCCGCGTGGCAAGAAGACGTAATCGCCAGGGGAGGCGCTCCAGACCTGATCACCACAGGTAATCGTGGCTTCACCTTCAAGAACACGGAAGATTTCATCTTGCCCATGATGAATGTGTGGGGGTGGTTCCGTCCCTATAGGGTGAGTGAGCAATTGAAGCCCAAAGGCGTTGTGCGTCTGTTCACTCGTTAAAAGAATAATGGCCAATCCACCGAGAAACCAGAATGCTTTTCCCTCTTCAGGTGAAGGAGTTGAAGAAGGAACGAAACCCTGTTGTTGATATACCATACTTTCTCTCTTTGCTTTACTATTTTCCTGGGCTCTTTTTTGCAAGTGCAAGCAACGATTGAGAGCGCTCAGCTGCCTTGCTCACAATTCAAAAAAAGAGGAGCCAGATCACATAGGAAGTATATCTTTCACATCTTTCCTTTGTTAGATCGTCCATTGATCGTTGACCTGTCGGCTGCTTATCGTCTGGCTGCTCTATTGGATATTGTCAATTTTGGCATCAGGGCGTTTCTATAGTACCTCTGCCTACATAGTCCTCCTCTCTCGAGCGAAATAGAAGACATGAGTTACAATAGGGAGACAAAAACGTCCTTATGGAAAGATTAATGGCATGGCTTCTCAGCGTGTCTCTCTTCAAAATCATAGGACACATTTTCCAGGAGAACAAGAGATGGGGAAGGACTTTCATCCAAATGAGCGCTTACATCAGCAGCGCCTGTTACGCAACTGGCGCCTTCAGGATGTTGCTGACCACTTAGGGATTACGGTAACGACGGTCCAACGCTGGGAAAAAGGGCGTCAGTATCCCAGCGTCTACTACCGTGCGCGACTCTGCGAACTCTTTAGCCTCAGCGCTCGGGAGCTGGGACTTCTAGAAGAGATCGCCTCTCTCCATGAAGATCTCCCCACGCCACCCATCTTCGACGGTGTAACGCAAGAACAGGGGCTCTGGCAGGTTCCCTATGCACGCAACCCCAACTTTACTGGACGCGTTGCCATTCTCGATGCCCTGCAAGAGCGTTTTGTTCCTTCTCATTTCAGGCAAGCCATGGAGAAGCAGCCGACCGTGTTTCCCCAGGCTCAGGCCCTCACGGGGCTCGGAGGGATCGGCAAAACACAGATCGCGCTCGAGTACGCCTACCTGGCATATGAACAGAAACGCTTTACCCATGTTTTTTGGATAACCGCTAGTAATGAAGAAAGTATCCAGAGCGGCTTGGCCTCTCTTGCCGAGGTGATGCTCACCCCACAAGAACTTTCTGGGTTGGATCAGCAACGACGAGTCGTAGCAACTCGGAGGTGGTTTGAGCAGTGTGAACAGCCCTGGTTGCTGATTGTGGACGATGTAGAGAGTGCTGATGGTTTGTCCTTTGTCCACGCTCTTCTTCCTCAGCGAGGCAATGGATGCATCCTGCTGACGACACGGGCCAGTGCGGTTGGTGCCTTTATGTCTTCCATTGAAGTGGACAATATGACAGTGGATGAAGGCATTCAGCTGTTGCTACAGCGGTCACAACAAGGAGCGCATGTCGCCTCTGAAGAGATCGCAGAGGCGCGTCGGATTGTCCTGGCTCTCGCACAATTTTCGCTGGCTCTCGATCAAGCGGGCGCCTACATCGAGGAAACAAGATGCTCATTTTCTCACTATTTACCTCTCTACCAGCATCATCGCCGCTCTCTCCTCGCTCGGCGTGGCATTCAGGCCACGCGCTATCCTGACTCTGTCGCAACCACCTGGTCCCTCTCGTTACAAAAAATAGCTCAAGAGAATCCAGCAGCGGCGCAACTCTTCTGCTTGTGTGCCTTTCTGGCACCCGATCACATTCCTGAGGAACTCCTTACCGAAGGGGCACACCATTGGCCGCCGATCCTCCAACAAGCTGTCAGTGATGCGTTCACCTTCAATCGATTGCTTCAAGATCTTCTGGCCTTTTCCCTGATCAAGCGCTTCAGCAGAGATAAGACGTTGAGTGTTCACCGCCTGGTGCAGATCGTTCAGCAAGAGCAATTGACTGAGGAGGAGCAACATCAGTGGGCGGAACGCGTTGTCTATGCGGTGCATTCCATCTTCCCTCGCGATCCGAAAAATGAAGTAAGTACCTGGCCTCGTTGTTCACGTTATCTCGAGCAGGCACGGATGTGTGCGACGCTCATTGCTCATTACCATCTGTGGTTTCCTGAGGCCGCTGAGCTTCTCGACCGGACTGCTACCTACCTGAGTGAGCGGGCCTCCTACACTGTCGCTGAGCCATTCTTCCAGCAAGCTCTGGCGATTCGAGAGCACATCTTCGATATCCATCACCCCGATAGACCTCAAAGTCTCAATAATCTCGCGCTCCTCTATTTGCGCCAGGGACGCTATAGCGCCGCTGAACCCTTATTTCAACAAGCATTGGCGTTGCGAGAACAACTCTTTGGTGCACATCATCCAGACACCATCCAGAGCCTGCATAATTTGGCACTCCTCTATTTGTTACAAGGACACTATCCGCAGGCGGAACCCTTGTCTCAACATGCCCTTTTCGTTGCTGAACAGCAATTGGCTCCTGGATACGAGAAGACGGTGCTCTGTATACAAAATCTGGCACTCCTCTATTTGCGTCAAAGGCGCTATCGTGCCGCCGCATCCTTATTTCAGCAAGCCCTGATGCTCTGGGAGTTGCAGGTGACATCGGAACCTCTATTGAGCATGAGCTCTTCAGAAAAGGCGAGCACCCTGGCAAGGGCACAAAGTGAATCGTTGCAGAGAGATTCACTCTATCAACGAGCGTTAGCGATCCCAAAGATCACAACAATGGACTCAGAAGAGGGTGCAAATACTGGAGAGAGCGGTTCACCAGAAGCAGCGGAGCTGTCCGTACAAGTAGAAGCATTGTACCAGCGGGTACTGGCGCTGGCTGAGCAGTTCAGACCAGATTATTATGCGCAACTCCCTTTCTTTCTGAAAGGCATTGCGGATCTTTTGATGGCTCAAAATCAGCCTGCACGAGCAGAGAGGCTCTATCGCTCTGCATTAGAAATTTGGGAGCACGAGGTCAAATCGGAAAACTTTTATACGGCAGATGTCTTGCACGAGCTGGCCCTTCTCTATCAATATCAGGGCGACGTCAACCAGGCGATCTCTCTCTTTCACCGAGCTCTTTCCATCCGTGAAGTGATCTGGACCTTTCCCCATCCAGATCTGGCTGAAACACAGTTGGCCCTTGCTGTTCTACTGTATGGACAGGGAAAGAACGAAGAAGCTTATGAGCTCTACAAACAAGCTCTTCAAGTGCAAATGGAGACGATTGGAAGGGAACATCCGCATACTGGTAAGACTCGCCAGCGCTTCATGACCCTATTACGTGAAATGGGCCGTACGCAGGAAGCAGAGACGCTAGAAGAGAAGATTTCTCAAGAAGAGCCACTAAAATCGGACGCTCCTCAGGACATGGTTAGGAGATGATAAAGGCTCTTGCTTCTTACGTGTCCAAAGTATAAACTGTAGGCTCAACTCTATCGTCAAGTCTTTTAAAGGAGTCTTCATGTTCATCAAAGAATTGGAAGAGAGGACTGGTCTGACACGTCACACCATTCGTTTTTATGAGAAGCGGGGATTCCTTGAGGAGCGCTCATTCCGTCGCAAAGAAAATAACTACCGGGATTATTCTGAGGAGACGGTCGGCTATCTCATGATGCTTAAAACCGGTCAGGCAGCAGGATTTACTCTGGCGGAGCTTAAAGAGTTCATCGGCGCCTACGAGAAGAATGAATTGCCTCCCCAGCGAAAAATCGAGGTGATTTGTCAGAAGATGAAAGATATCGAGAGGAAAAGGGCAGAACTGGATCAGATGCAGGCGTCCCTCGCCGAGATGCTGGCAAAAAAGCTGGCGTGGATCGAAGCCGCAGAAAATGGGACTGATCCTGGAGAGATCTGTGTCATTCCCGGTCATTGAGGTTTTCTATTGATGAATACCCAACAAATTTTTCAGGACATCGAACCACTTTCCTATAGTCGAAGAATCCAATATATTATCGAAGTTGGTAAACGTTCCTTAACTGATTCCTCGCTACAGGATGCTTTGCGGGATATGGAGCAGGGAGATTTTTATGAGCGTACTCTTTGTTTGCATGCTTGTTTAGGCAACCGCAATAGTAGCTATGCTCTAGTCGCCCTCAGTGACTCCTCGGCCATTATTCGTCAGCAGGCTGTAAAAATAGTACCTCTCATTTGTGACCAGACACAGATCACGCGAGCCCTGCGTGATCTCTCTTCTGACATTTATATGGCTTTTGTTAAGAGGGTTTATAAAGCGGGCTTTCGGCAGGCCATCGATAATTTTATCCAGATACTGGCGCATGACGACGACTACCGTTTGCCAATGGTACTTCCTTTTGCCTCATCTGCAATTGTCGAGCATTATCTTCCGCGTGTCATTGATCGCTTACAGATACAACAGTGGAAGCGACTGGCCAAATTACAGTCCGGGCTGGTGATCAACGTCATGCAAAGGCAGAGCGAGATAACCAGCGAACTTGATGCCGAGTATATCAACCGACTTAACATAATGCTGCCGATCCTGGTCGAGCATGATGCTTATAAGCTTCTGACATTGGTACAATCGCTTGCAGCCAGGCTTTCATTACATCAACTCGATCTCCAGTCCCTGCTTATAAAGTATCCTGTTGAGATCATTGATCTTTATTTAGCCTGCGAGAATGATTTTGAGATAGACCTTACCGATATTGTTCAACGTGTTCCATTAGAGCATATCCAGATGCTCCTGCAAGGACAGCACATCAAGCTCTCCAGCATAAAATACTGGTTTCGCAGATTGCCTGCGTCGCAACGATTAGAACTCTATACGACGGTGCTGCATACGTTTCGTGAAGAGGATGGCGCTTTGCCAGTTAATATTATCAAGTTTCTCCCACAGGCACAAAGAGAACAGGAAGCCCAATCCTATTGGTCATCATCCCATATTTCTGCGGATAATCTCGAAGGCCGCATCGACTACGCACCATTTTTAAGCTGGCATGAGGCGGTTAACAATCTCAGTGCAGATATCCACCAGGGTGACATCTCCAGACGTGGTCGTGCATTAGAGACCCTGGCACAAACGGTCATCTATCATCGTGATCATCTGCATGAACTGCTCGCAATCTTCTCCTCTCATCTCAACGAACCAGATCCAGTACGCGCAAAGATGTTTGCTGGACTCTTGAAACTGCCACCAACTCTGTGGCAAGATCGCGATCTTATAGAAGTTGAGCCACTGATTAAGGCCGCCATTACATCTACAGATGCCTCTAAGAGCACGCTTGCGACCATTTTCAGTCTGCTGATACGCCTGCTGCCTGCACAACCAGTATTTGTCTGCCCACTTATCGTCGGGACCATCAAGATACATGGTTTCTTCGAGACGCTGCGCGAATTTGATGATGATTACTATGAATCAACCATCACAACAATAGAACGCTATCTTACAACCAGGGACGTGCAGATACTAGCTCTCACCCTCTTACCAGTATTAGAAAATTGGATTGAACAGCAGAAATTTGCTGAATTAATTGCTTGCGCCGAAGAATTTGGAAGGCACATCAGCACCTTTACCGGACTTCTGCGCCTCCTCGAACAAGCTCTCACGCACGTTCAGGAGGCCGAGACAGCAGAAGAAATTCTCCTTTTGCTCTTAAAATGGAGCAGCCAACAGATAGATCGCATCATTCCTGCACTGCTACAGCAAGACGCGAGCTGGATACTCTTACCCAGTGTTACATCTTACATGCAGCTTCGCCGCCAAAACCTGTTGAGCGATTACCTGGAGCGCACAACCATCAAGGGGAGATTTTGTCTGGAGGAGAAAAAGTTTATTTTGCCGATGCGGAGAAACTTTCGTCTCCTCACGCATAAACAGCAAGCAATGTTTGCACACAGATTGGAGCAAGAGCTTCCATCCTTAGACCCTGCCGATACGCGGGTAAAAGTTCGTGCTATCAGAAGACTTGGTCTTTTACCGGCGATACCACCGATGCGCCTCGTCACCTTGATCGAGAATGCACACAAGATGGGAGAGCTTGAAGAAGGTCTCTACCGACATGTGGCATTGCAAGCGCTCTCCCAACATGACACTGGCATCGATTATATTGATACCTTTGTCCAGCAGCTCCAGCGACCGGATGCCTACAAAGAGTTTTTTGCCCTCCGTAATCTCGTGAAACGCCTCCCGGAGACGCGTGTTTTTACCCTGATAACATCCATTTCCTCACAGCGCATCATGATCCAGAAAGAGTCTATCCATATATTGGGTGTATTGCACCTTGAAGCGGCCTACCAAAAACTCCTCAAATTGGCGGCAACAAAAGACATCCACCCAGACGTTTATATCGCTATCATCCAGGCACTCTGGCACCATCTCGATCGGGAGGAGACCTGGGAGATACTTACTCAGGCCTCTAAGGATCCTTCAGGCAAACTGGTCGCTCAAATTGGAAAAATCCCGTTAGGGGTCCTCACCACACAAGAGAAAAGACGTGCCTTAACACTCTTCAAAAATATCCTTGATCACTCCACAAACGAAACGTGTCGAACGTTCCTCCAACGTTTGGCAGATATGTCGCTGCGCGATGAAGGACAGATACTTACTCCGACTCTCATTCAGCTTATGCATTCAGAGGATAATGCTAAGTACCAACTCGCTATCAAAGCATTAAAGGCAATTTGTACCGACCATGATACGGTATTCATGCAACAGGCAATCAACCAACTGCGCATAGAGAAATCTCAATCCCAGAGGATGCACCTCATAGAGACCTTATTGATCTCGTTTTCGACTCAAGAGCGTCGAGGGAGATATCCTGTAAAGAGCCGCAGGGGGATTAAAGAGGTCCAGAGCATTGTTCGCACGGTTCTGGCGGAACTTGCAACCGATCCAATTACAATCACGCAGCGTTTACAAGCTGCTTTGCGCATCCTTCCCGTCCAAGAATTTTTAGCATTGTTGCTACAAACGGCACAAGCGGATACATTACATGCGGAGGCTCTCATGACTATCTGTGCAGATATCCACCGGCCTGTTAGATCATCCTTCTTGGATGGGTCGCACACTCCACTTGATGATCTTCGAAAAATTGAGGTCGGCCTTGCCGATCAAGCAGATGAAAGACTACGACGTATTGCGCTCTCAGCATTGTTGCAACAGGCCAACTACGGCCAACATATAGAACAATGGACACCTGCATTGCTCCAACGTTTACAGAGATATCAGGATGATCCTTCTGCTCTGGTCGCAGGAGCCGCCCTGGTTGCGCATCCAAAGATGTAACCAATGTCCTGGCTCCGCTCGAACTCTCAATGCAAAACGGAACTAGGATGAGACCCATTCTTTCCAGGGCTTAGGAGTTTCATACCCGCGTGCAGCGACATATCCGTAAAACGCGAAGCGGTGAAACCACGCCGCGATTTGTCTGGGGGGAGTGCTCATTTCGCTCTCCAGCCACCAGATGATGGTGCCGATCAGGACATGCGCGAGTTGCAGGGCAGAGAGCTCCTGGGGGATGGCTGAATAGACCTGTTTGCTGGTTTTCTCATATTGTTCGAGTTGTTTCTGCCCCTCAAGAAAGAGCGTGATGATATACTCACGCATTCTATCAGCGAACCATGGGCTCCCGTTTTTTCCCAGCATCGCTCTGTACAGACGGTTATGTTCAGCGACATGTTCAAATAATCGTGTCCAGATCTCTGGTGGATTTGTCTCCTTATTCTCATAAGTGTCTTTGTTGAAAGGCTGCAAGTTCTCCACCAGTTGATTGACGGTCTCCTCAAAGATCTTCGCCACCAGATCGTATTTATCCTGATAATGACGGTAGAACGTGGCTCGATTGACCATGGCACGTTCGGCGATATCGCCCACGGTGAGGGCATCGAACCCTTTCTCGACGATCAGTTCAATCATCGCTTCTTGCAAGAATTTATGGGTACGCCGGATGCGTAAGTCTAGCAGTGCTTCGTGCGACATATTTCCCCTCTTTGTTGCATACGTAACAAACGACAAGTATTGATGCTTGCTCAATCATTGCATCGAGGCTACACTCTGTAGTGTAACAGATCGAAGCCTTTGCAACAACCCGTTGCGTCGATAGAAAAATATATTGATCAACACAATATCAAGAGCAAATCAAGAGGGATAGTATGTCACAAAATAACGAAACAAACGCAGTATGGATTTTGGGAGCCACGGGGCGCGTAGGACGCGCAGTGGCGGCTCATCTCATTGAGAGCGGCATCACACCTGTGCTGGTTGGACGTGATGGGGAACGCTTGCGTCAGTTGTCCACACGACTTCATCAAGAGCTACGGACTGTAGTCGCTGGTTCATACGGGGAGATGGCGACTGAGATCAGGCGGCAGCGACCAGCACTCGTTATCAACACAGTTGGCCCTTTCACCGAAACTACGCTACCCATCGTTCGTGCCTGTCTCCCACACAGTCACTATATCGATCTATCCAATGACTTCGTCTCCTCATTGGCGCTGCATGACCTGCATCAGGAAGCAGTCGCCGCAGGCCGCACGCTGGTGACAGGAGCGGGCTTTGGCGTGCTGGCCACTGAGAGTGTTGTCATCAAGTTGTGTCAGGACCGTCCAACGCCTGACCGCGTGCGGACTGATATGCTGCCCTCTCTTGCGATGGAGGAAGGTGTGCTGGGCGAAGCTCTGGCGTCAACTATCATTGATGCTTTGCCTTATGGCGGACGGTGTTACAGGAATGGTCGCCTCGTACGGAATCAGGTTGGCAGCAGCATGGCCGCCATAGCCCTTCCCGACGGCTCAAGTATCACCGCCGCCAGCGTTCCGTTTGGTGAACTTATCGCCGCGCAGCGAGCCAGTGGGGCTCCCAACGTACTGTCCGCCTCCAGCGAGATTCCTACTGGTCCGGTTGTCCGTGCGATTTTTCCATTGGCAAGGATACTATCACAGATCAAGCCATTACGCACTTTCGCAAAGCGCCGGCTGGCTGGTGTGAAAATCTCCGCTCGTGAACGTACACGAGAGCACTCATGGGGACACGCCTCCATTCACTGGTCGGATGGGACACATCTGGAAGGCTGGCTGCGTCTCGGCGATGCCGAAGAGTTTACCTCTGCAGTCACAGCGGAAGTCGCAAGGAGACTGTTAAAGGGCGAAGGCCGGCCTGGATCGTACACTCCTGGTGCTCTCTTCGGGCCAGAACTCGCCGAAGCCGTCGGCGGCGAGTTTATACTAGCAAATTCATATAGTACAGTACATTAAAAGGATAAATCACACATGCCAACGAATACAGCTGCGTGGATCGAAGCGAAACGAGCGAAACTTGAAGTGAAGTCTGCGCCATACACCCATCCACGTGCAGGAGAAATCGTCGTCAAGAACTATGCCGTATCCATCAACCCTATCGACTGGATTATACAGGCTGCCGGGAATATTGTGTTCCCCTGGATAAAATATCCATTTATTCTCGGCTCAGATCTCGCTGGCGAGGTCATCGAGGTCGGAGAAGGTGTCACGCGTTTTTCGGTCGGTGATCGGGTGCTTGGACATGCACTGGGAACGGATAAGCAACGCAATAGCGCGGCGGCAGGTTCCTTTCAGGAATACACCATCCTGCTCGCTCATATGGCAGCACCCATCCCTGACACGTTGTCTTACGAGAAAGCGACCGTTATTCCTCTGGCCCTGTCCACAGCCTCCTGTGGGCTCTTCCAGAAAGATCAGCTGGCGCTCCAGTATCCCACTGTGAACCCGAAGCCCACGGGTAAGACCCTGCTCATCTGGGGAGGCTCAACGAGCGTCGGCAGCAATGCCATCCAGCTCGCCGTCGCGGCCGGCTACGAAGTCATCACAACGGCGTCCCCACGCAACTTCGACTACGTTAAAAAGCTTGGAGCAAGTCAGGTCTTCGACTATCATAGCAAGACCGCCGTCAAAGATATTATCGCTGCTTTTGCTGGCAAGACGAGTGCTGGTGCCCTTGCCATCGGAACAGGATCAGCCGCGTACTGTGTGGATATCATCCATGCCTGTCATGGGAACAAATTTGTCTCGATGGCCAGTCCACCCATCTCGTTCGAAAACTTTACGCGGAATGGGCAGCTTCCGGGGCTCATGTTTCGGTTTCTGTCATCGAACGCATCATTGCAAGTGAAATCACGTTTCCGGGGCATTGGTACTAAATCCATTTTCGGCAGCACGCTGGCGGAAAATGAGGTTGGTAAGGTTATCTACGAAGATTTTCTCCCTCAGGCTCTGGCAGAAAATCGCTACGTAGCAGTGCCGGAACCATATGTGCTTGGCTCTGGACTCGAATATCTTCAAGCTGGGATGGATGCTCAGAGGAAAGGCGTCTCTGCTAAAAAAGTCGTTGTTGCACTCCAGTAACTCGTACGAAACCCTCGATCTCGGGCACGCCATGTCTCACTGCGAGAAATTGCTGCCTGGCAGTACTCGATGCTGGCGATCCGTCTCGTACGAGTCACAGGATATTGTATTCATTTAAAAGGCGGGCACCGCTGGGAGTGCCAGATTGGGCATGTCGATGCTCAGGCCGATGACCTTGAGCTTCTTCTGTAATGAGCGTTGTCCATAGCGTTGAGCTTCCCAGGGATCTTCGTGCTTGTGCAAGAGGATCGGGACAAAGGTGTCCACGGGAGCCAGAGCGTCCAGGGCCACGGGAGCATAGGTCTCGATGGCCTGCTGGACCACCTGGGCGTAGCTGTGATCCTCTTGAATGATGTCGCGCAGGAACTTGACTCCAAAGATGACGTGACGGGATTCATCGCGGGCGACCGCCGTAAAGCCTCCCCGGAAGGCCGGAAAGAGGTTCTTCTTGCGGCACTGCTCCAGCAATTGGCGCTGACCCGCCAGGGCCATGGTGCCTTCGACCAGGATGTGGTAAAGAGTGACTCCCTCGACCAGCAGGGACTTGTCTTCGGGATCATTGCGCAGGCGTTGAGCCATATCCGCCAGCATATCGACCAGAATTGTCCGCATCGACGAATTCATAAACTGCTGTGAGAAAAGCAATGTCTCCTCCACACTGCCTTCATCGATCTGTAAGACCTCTTTGAAGAAGCGATCGAAGAAGATCGTATGGCGTGTCTCATCGACAAGTTGAGTTGTCACGTAGAAACGCATCTCCTCATCGGGCATCGCCGTTACATAGGGAGCCAGCGCATCGGTCACGCAAGCCTCGCCCTGAAAAAAGGAGGCCGCCGTTCTAATGAAATCTAATTGATCATCCTCCGTCATTTGTCGCCATTGCAGCATATCGGGCTTGAAGTCGATCTCCTGAGCCTTCCAGTGCTGCCGCTCCCAGCGATAGTACAGCTCCCGATACGACGGCAGATGAATTAATCCCTGGTCGATGACCTGCAAAACCGAGTCGATGGACGTTTTTTGTAATTGCGTCAAAGAAGCATTGTCGGATGTGATTTCAGTAACCATGGATGGGTCCCTCCTCTATTTTTAACATCGTACGCTTGCGTACGCTATATTTTAGATGAAAATCACCTTTCCCCGAAGAGATCAAGCCAGCCAACGTAGCGGCGCGGCTCCGCCGTGCTGTCACTCCACGCACGAAACCGTTCCACGTGCATCTGGAAGTAACGTAGCCGAGACGATCCACGGTGGGAAAGATGTCCCAATGGAACCGCATAAGGAGCGTGATCGTACGAGTCACAGACAGCACGGCGGAGCCGCGCCGCTACGTTGGTGGGCATCTCAGCCCATTGGGATGCATATCTCCAATGCCACATCGGGGCGTTCGTGAAGACCATGTATCGTAGGGTTTGTGCGCCCATTTGGTGCTTGCATACGATATCCGGCCGGACATCGTATGCAAGCGTCCAGGCTTATGCGCGTTGCGCCTTTGACGCTTCCATGTGTCGGCGCAAACTCAGGGGGCGCATATCGGTCCAGACTTCTTCGATGTATTCCAGGCAAGCATCTTTGGTGCCACTTTTTCCTGCATCATACCAACCGAGGGCATTGGCACGCGCACTCGGCCAGATGGAATACTGCTCTTCGTGATTCACGACAACTTTGTATTCTTCGGTGATGGTCTGATTGCTTGTTGGCATGTGATTTTCCTTTCAAATGGCCTTGTAAATTACTGTGCAAGAACAAGGTTATAGATAGATGTGAGGGCGACTGCCCTCATGGCTAGAGATACAATAAGAGCGATCGGGTTAGCGTGGCCAGAAAACGCTTCTGGTCTGTCTGTAAGAAAAAGTGACCACCGGGAAACATGTGTAAAGAGAAAGAGGCGTTAGTCTGCTCCCGCCAGGAGGCCATCAAAGTCTCGGGTGCGCGAGCATCCTGAGAGCCTCCGTATGCTGAGATAGGTAGATCCAGGGGTGGCGCTATCGTATAGGAATAGGTGTCGTAGACAGAGAGGTCCGCACGTAGAATCGGGAGGACCATCTCGATGAATTCTGGATTGCGTAATAATTCTTTTGAGATGCCGCCAAAGCGCTCGACTTCGGCCAGGAATGCCTTATCGTTCAATTGCGAGATGGGTGCGGCTGCAGGCGGCAATTGGGGGGCGTGACAGCCAGAGACAAAGAGATGCTCAGGCTGTCGTGCTCCCTGGCTGCGTAATCTTCTGGCAACTTCAAACGCTACCAGCGAGCCCAGACTATGTCCATAGAGCGCAAAGGGTTGATCGAGATAAGGTATCAACGCATCGGTTGCCGCCTTGACGAGCGGAGCCATCTGCGCATACGGCTTCTCGCGAAAACGATTCTCGCGACCGGGCAGCTGGATTGGACAGATATCGATCTCGGACGGAAAGCTATCCTGCCAGCTACGAAAGGATAGGGCACCTGCTCCCGAATGTGGGAAGCAGAAGAGGCGTAAACGAACCCCGGGTCTGGGGACAACCTTGACCCATGCATTCATCGTGATCATTTTTATCTCCTTATCGCCGGGGCGTAAAAACTTTACACCCCTGGACTTGTTTGGTAATGCGATCTCTTTTAATAATGCCCGATTGAGCCCTGTACTTTGGCGAGATGCTCGCCCCATTTAAAGATCAGGATACCAACCAGGAGATAGCAGACCGAGTTGATACAGAGTAGGACGAGGCTCCCTTTGGCCCAGGCTTGCGCCAGCGATAATTGGTCGAGTGTGACCTGACGCACTACGATGATGCCTTGCGTGATGGGCAAGGTCTGTGTGATAGCTGTCAGCCAGCCTGGAAAACGGCTGACTGGCAACAATGATCCGGTCAGGAAGAGCAGCAGGTTCTGGACAAGATCGGCCAGCGAGCTGATCTGCTTGAAGATCAAGGCCATGCCGCTCAGGATCAGCGTGAAGCCAAAGAGTCCGGCCAGCGTGATTGCCAGGGCGACGAGCGTCTCCCAGTGCAAGGGGATGCGTATTCCTAGCAGCAAGGCGACGAGCGTCATGGGAACGACGACGATGACTGTTGTCGAGATCAGTAAGGCGATCATGCGAGCCATGAGCAGGATACTGGCAGGCATCGGACTCATATACATCTGCTCCAGAGTGCCGGCTTGAGCTTCGCCCATCAGATCCTCGCTACTACTCATGATCACAATGCGGGCGTAGAACCAGACCAGATAGCCCAGAAGAATCGAGGCGAGCGGCGCTGGATCAAGTTGACCATTTTCGATAAAATAGCTGACTCCAATAAAAATTAAGCTGACGGTGACAATCTGCATCAGAATATCGAATTTATACGCCCAGAGGACGATCATGCGTTTGCGAATTTCATTAGCGATGATTAACGAGGTCTGGTAGAGCATTTCTTTCTTCTTTCTCTTGTTCAATGACGCGGACAAAAACGTTTTCGAGGTCCGGCTCCTGCTGGCTGACGGATAAAATTGGCAGATCCCAGTCGTGTAATCTGGTAAGGATCGTGTGTAGCTCTTCCTGGCTGGTGAGTACTCCCTCCAGGAGCGTCTCGCCGTTTTCAGATGTTTTAGTCCAATCTCTGAAGTAGTCTTCTTGCCGTAGCGTTAAGATCCCGCGCACCTTGAGCTGATAGCGGTTGCGCTCGAATAGATAGAGCAGCTCATTGAGTGGCTGATTGGCGAGAATCTTGCCTTTATACATAATCGCGACGTTTTCGCACAGATCCTGGGCCAGATCGAGTTGATGGGTGGTCAAAATGACGGTCTTGCCCTCTTCTTTGGCCAGGTTAGCAATCCAATTTTTTACCGTGATGGCGGCCTGGATATCCAGGCCGAGCGTGGGCTCATCCAGCAGCACGATCGGCGGATCTGAGATCAGGGCGCAGGCCACTGCAACCTTTTGTTGCATACCTCGGGAGAAGAAGCGCAGAGGCTCGTTGCGACGGTCCCAGAGCTCCAGTTCCTCCAACAGGCGCTGGCTGCGGTCCTTCAAGGAGCGTCCTGAGCAGCCCTTGAGTGCTCCGAAGTACAATAGATTTTGCCAGGCGGTCAGACGCCAGTATACGTTACGCGTTCCTTCCAGGACTGCACCGATCTGGGTGGCGGCCTGGCTGCGTTGATGTCTGACATCATAGCCGTTTACGTTGATAGTTCCCGTGGTTGGAATAATCAAGCCGCAGATCATTTTGATGGTGGTCGTTTTGCCAGCTCCATTGGCGCCCAGGACTCCGAAGACCTGCTTGCCTCCGATGGAAAGAGTCATATTTTCGACGGCGGTAAATGGTGCCTTTTTGAAACCTTTGTAGGTCTTGCTGAGATTCTCTAGCTTGATGCCATCTCGGTCAGGATGGATGCTCATAATTTTCTTTCTTTCTCTTTCTCTGAGTGAATCCCTGGCTGCATAGCCGTACAGGTCGAAACTCTGTATGGCTATGCGGTCGCTAACGGTTATCCAACGATTGTCAGATCTCTCTGTTCGATCTCTTCGATATATGCCAGCTCGATGGCTGCGGCCAGTTCGGCTACGCTGACGGCTTCAAAGATGATCTCCAGCGATAGGTTGACCTGGAAGCTTTGACGGAGCCGTGCGATAAGTTGCGCTCCGATCAACGAATGGCCTCCCAGTTCGAAGAAGTTGTCATTGATGCCGATCTGCTCGATGCCGAGGAGCTCACCCCAGATGTCGATGATGCCTTCCTCAAGTTCGGTCTCGGGCGCCACATACGGCGTGCTCAGAGCTGGTCGCGGATAGGCGGTCGATTGCATCTTGCGCAGCGTCGTGACCGCGCCGATGATCGCGTCGATGGAGAAGGTTTTGCTGCCCTCGACCATGCTCGGGAAATCTTGCGTGGCGACCACGATATGTGTCAGGCGGCGAGCCATGATGCGCGCTAGCGCTTCCATGCCCTCCTCGAAGGAGATGCCATAGTCGCGGCGCTTCTCGATAAAGTAGTGACGCACCTCTGGAGGGAAGCCCTCCAGGCCAGCGGCCCAGGCATCCCAGAGCCACTCGCCCCAATCGATCGAGATGGTCATGCCGTAATCGCTGCTGTGCTTATGCGCAAAGGCATCGAGGAAGGCATTGGCCGCGCAGTAGTCTACCTGTCCGGGACCTCCTCCGGTGCTGGAACTCATGGATGAGAAGAAGATCAGGAAATCCAGTTGCTGTCCTGCTAGCAGCTTCTCAAGGACCATCGTCCCCTGGACTTTCGGGGCCAGTACCGACGCCGCCTGTGCCGGTGTCTTTAGTTGGATCAAACCTCCTGGTGGCAATGCCGCCGCGTGGATCACTCCATGCAAGCTTCCAAAGATTTCTTGCGTTTGTTGCATCACGGAGCGCATCTGCTCCTCATTGGCGACATCGGCCGTCGCCACGAGGATCTGTGTCCCCAACTCCTCAAGTACCTGGATCTGACGAATACGCCTGCCTACCTCGCTCCCTTCTGTCTGGAGATGCTTATCCCACTCGTCGCGTGGTGGCAGTCCAGAACGCCCGACCAGCACCAGCTTCGCCTGATAGGCGCGGGCCAGATGCTCAGCCAGGGCTAATCCGACGCCGCCCAGTCCGCCGATAATCATATAGACACCCTCGGAGCGGAATGGGATCTCCTGTGGCTGGCTCTGCTCAAGTCTGAGTGGCTCGTATGTTTGTATCCAGCGATGTCGACCGCGTAAGGCGATATAGGCATCATCTAAGGGGGTTAGCAACTCTTTCAGCAGCGCGTCGGACTGGCGCGTCGATAGCTCGCTTTGCGCCAGGTCGATGCTGCGGCAGCGAATGTGTCCGTATTCCTGCTGGATGACTTTACAGGGACCGATCGCCAGCGCTTTCGTCGGCACCAGATCTTCGTTGCCGGTGACATCTTGCATGTCGCTGGAAACGACGTCGATCTGGAACTGGCTTGAGCCTCTGCTGCCGAGCGCCTGAGCCAGGGCGAGTAGACTATAGAAGCCGTGCTCGCTCAAGTATTCATCTGCCAGCGCCTGCTCGTCGGCGGTGACCAGCCAGAGATGGGCGATGCGCGTTGGCAAGGTTCCCTGTCTGCTCAATGCCTGGAGCAGTATCTGATAGTCGTCGCGCTCCGAGGGACGAATCTGGAAAGATGTCGCGTCTCGTTGTTGATAACTTGTGCCGCTGGTGACCGTGACCACTTTGTAACCGCGTCCTTGCAGATCGGCGGCGAGACGCTCACCGACTCCGGCCTTGTCCATGAATAGCAGCCAGATGTCATTGGTTGTAGTGGCTTGCTCCTCTCCATATTTTTTCGCTCTGGGTGCCTGTTGCCAGGAAGGCGAGAAGAACCAGTCGGCCGGATCTTCGATCTTCGCCATTTCGCCAGCGATGGCGCGTTCGGCTGAGACGGCGGGACTTTTTGTGCTGCTCGTGCCAGTACCGGCACTGAGCCAGTAGCGTTGACGCTCAAAGGGATAGGTTGGCAATGGAATGCGCTGACGATGTTCGCGGGCTGTAAATCCAGACCAATCGATGTGCGCTCCATTGAGCCAGAGCTGTCCCAGCGAGCGCAGCAGCGTCTCCTGTGCCGAGCGATGTTCGTAGATCGAGGCCATGGTGGCAATGACTGTCACCAGACGCTTCTGCTCGCTCATCTGATGCTGCTTTACCGCTCCGCTGAGCATCTGTCCGACACCGACTTCGAGGAGCAGCCATTCCTTTTCGCCCAGGAGCTGTGAGACGCAGTCGCTAAAGCGTACCGGCTGGCAGAGATGCTGTCCCCAATAGTTGGCATCCTGTACTTGCTCGCTAGTGATCCACTCTCCGCTGACGTTCGAGAGATAGGGAATGGTCGGCATTCGACGCGGTAGAGCCTCGATCAACTCGATCAACTGCTCCCGGATCGGCTCCATGGCGCTGGTGTGGAAAGCGTGATCGCTGGCGATGCGTCGATTGACGATCTCGTTGTCTTGCAGGCGCTGCGCCACCTGAGCCAGAGCATCCTCGGGACCCGAGAGGATACATGCTCCCGGACTGGTTAAGATGGCGACCTCAACACCATCCTCAGGGATGAGTAATGGCTGTACCTGCTCGGCTGCTGCGTAGACGGCCAGCATGCCAGCCGCTGGCAGTGTGGCGACCAGTTGAGCGCGTTGGACAACCAGGCTCAGCGCATCTTCAAGCGTGAAGACTCCGGCGATGGTGGCGGCCATGTATTCGCCCAGACTATAGCCCAGGAGCGCTTGCGGACGTACTCCCCAGGAATGGAGCAGGCGTGTCAGGGCATATTCCAGGATGAAGGTGCTGCACTGCGCCTGGACTGGATCGGTGATGCGTGCCGCCTGGGAACTGGTATCGCGTCCCAGCATGGCTCGTAGATCCAGATCCTGCTTCTTGCCCTTCTGCTCAGGAGCTTTCGTGAATATCGGTAGCAATTCTAGCTGGAAACGCTGCTGGACAAAGGTGCAGCAACGGTCGATATATTCGCGGAACACGGGCTCTTGCGCATAGAGATCACCCGCCATGCCTGCATATTGTTCTCCCACCCCTGCGAAGAGGAAGGCGACAGGACGATCGGTACGCTTTTCGTTCTGGATGAATAATGGATTGGCCAGCTGAGTCATTGCGTCTTCGTGCGACGTACTGACGATCATGGTACGCTGTTCCATCTGCTTGCGACCGACCTGCAAGGTGTGAGCGATATCGGCCAGAGGCACATCGGTGTGGCTTTGCAGATACTCGCTCAGCCTGCGACCACTGGCTTCCAGGGCTGTCGAAGTGCGTGCTGAGAGTAGCAGGAGTTGGTACGGACGCGATGGATCTGAGCGGATCGGCTCGGGCGCTTCCTCGACGATCACATGGACGTTGGTGCCGCCCATGCCCAAAGAATTGACGCCAGCGCGACGAGGTCCATTATATCTGGGCCAGGGAGCCAGGCTGGTATTGACATAAAAGGGACTATTGGCGAAATCGATCGCATCGTTGGGCGAGCTAAAGTTCAGGCTGGCTGGAATCTCGCGATGCTTGAGCGACTCGACGACTTTGATCAGTCCCGAGACGCCCGATGCACGATCCATATGCCCGACGTTGGTCTTGACGGAGCCGATGGCACAGAAGTTGTTGCGCTGTGTCTGGCTGCGATAGGCTTTGGTCAGCGATGCCACTTCGATAGGATCTCCCATCTCGGTGGCGGTCCCGTGCGCCTCGACGTAGCTGATGCTCTCCGGAGAGATATCGGCATGCGTCATGGCGCGCATAACCACCTCGGCCTGTCCGTTGACGCTGGGAGCGGTATAGCTGACCTTCAATGATCCGTCGTTGTTGATGGCCGATCCTTTGATGACTGCATGGATGGTGTCGCCGTCCGCGATGGCATCCGCCAGGCGCTTGAGGACGACGACGGCCGAGCCATCGCCGAAGGTGCTGCCGGTGGCGCGTGCATCGAAGGTATAGCAGTGTCCATCGACGGACTCCTGGCCGCCTTCCTGGTACAGATAGCCTGCCTTGCTGGGGAGGCGTATCGAGACGCCGCCAGCCATGGCGATATCGGTCTCGCCGTTGATCAAGCTCTGGCAGGCCAGATGGGTCGCAACCAGCGATGTCGAGCAGAACGTCTGCACGGTCAGGCTTGGACCTCTGAGGTTCATCTTGTAGGCGATATTTGTTGCCAGCGAATCCTTATCGTTGCCGATCACCAACTGATAATCGAGCAGGCCCTCAAGCACCTCTGGATGCTTGGCTAGCTCAAGCATGTAGCTGCTGATATTGGTGCCGCCAAACATTCCGATCAGGCCCTGATAGCGTTCCGCGTCGTAGCCAGCATGCTCCAATGCTTCCCAGGTGCATTCCAGGAACAGGCGTTGCTGTGGATCGGTGAGTTCGGCTTCACGTGGACTGTAGCCGAAGAAGGCGGCGTCAAAGGTCTCGACCTCCTCGGTCTTGAGGATCGGACGCGCTCGGACGTAGGCTGGATCATTGATCAGCTCTGGATCAAGTCCCGAGGCGAGCAGCTCCTCTTCGGTGAAGAAGGTAAGAGACTCCACACCATCATGCAGATTCTGCCAGAAGGCTTCGACCGAACTGGCTCCAGGAAAGCGTCCGCTCATACCGATGATTGCGATGTCCGACTGGCGTAATCCCTGACGAGCCTGGGCACGTCGTTCCGCCAGGATATTCTGCTCTGGCTCCTCTTCCTCGATCGCTGGACGCAGATACTGTATCATCGTGCTGATCGTCGGAGCTTCAAAAATTGCAATCGCGGGCAGCTGGATCTGGAGCGTCTTGCGAATACGCGAGATGAGCTGAAGCGCCGTCAGCGAATTGCCTCCCAGATCAAAGAAATTGTCGGATCGCTCGACCTGCTCAACGCCCAGCGTCTGCTGCCAGATCTCGGACAGGATACGTTCGTAGTCGGCCGGGACAGGTGCTGGACCAGCGTTTTTGCCCTGCTGTGAGCTATCTCCATCTAACGATTCAAGATAGATCCACTGTCGGAGGCGTGCATCGAGATCGCCGGTCGAGTTGACCAGATGGGTCTCACCAGAGGTGAGTGCTCGTGTAAAGGCGTCCCCGCCCTCTTCGGGAGTCATCGTAAAGACGGCAATCGTGGCTCCCAGATCGCCATGCGGGTTCTCCTTGACCTGCCACGAATCCCAGTTGATGCAGATCCAGGGATATTTCGCCTGCTGATTATATTGAGCTGCAAAGGCATCCATGAAACGGTTCGCCGCCGTGTAGGCCGACAGTCCCAGTCCTCCCAGAATGGTCGAGAGCGACGAGAAGAGGATGCAGAAGTCGAGCGGGCGATCTTTTAACACCTGCTCCAGAGCATAGAGCCCCTGTACTTTGGGGCCGAAATGCCAGTCGCAGAGCCTCGGCTCAAGATCCTGCACCGAGCTAAAGGCACCGTCATCGGAGATACCAGCGGCATGAATCACGCCATGCAGAGCACCAAAGGTTGCCTCAGTCTGTGCAAAGGCCGCGCTCAACTGATCGCTATGCGCGACGTCGGCCTGCAAGATCAGGACCTCGCTGCCGAGCTCCTCAATCAACTGGATCTGCTTGATACGTCGATAGTTCGCATCATCAGCTTCATGGTTTGCCAGCCAGTCTGACCACTCCTCGCGAGCGGGCATTGCCGAACGTCCCACCAGAGCCAGGCGAGCCTGAACTTGCTGCGCCAGATAAGTTGCCAGGAGTAGCCCGACACCTCCCAGGCCGCCAGTGATCAGATAGATGCCTCTCTCTCGGAAGGGGACAGTCTCTGGAGCAAGAATCGTTTTTGCGCTATAGGTCTCGATCCAGCGCTGCTCCTGACGATAGGCAACGGTGCGCTCGACATCCTTGGACAATATCTCAAGCAGAAGCTGCTCGAAAGCCTGTTCGGACTCCGGTAGCTGCTCCAGATCGATACTCCGGCAGAGCACGTCTGGATTTTCCTGCGAGGCCACTTTGCAGAGTCCCAGTAGCGGACTCTTTTCGGGCCAGAGCGCTTCTTGTCCGGTGACTGCCTGGACGTTATTGGTAAGAACCGTCATATGCAGCGATGCGCCAGCGGTCTGCTGCTCAAAGGTTTGCAGCAGGAAGAGCATATTGTACAGGCCGCGCTCCTGGATCGCTTGAAAGCCAGCGGCTCCAGCGGCGATCTCGCCGGGCACGATCAGCGACGAGCAATGGATAATGTGCTCAGGGAGCGTTCCCTGCTCGGATAGCTGCTCAAAGAGCTGTTGATAGGCTTTTTTCTGCGTCCCATCGATCGCAAAGGTACGCTCATCCAACTTCTCCAGCGGAGCATCTCCCTGGACCTGTGGCTGTACACGCGTGACGCGAGCTCCGCGCAGTTCAAGCTTCCGGGCAAGCTGCTCGCCGACATTGTGCGCATCGAGCATCACCAGATAGCCTTGCGCGAGAGCCGGTCGATCGGGCTGTCCGAGCGGAACCTGTTGCCAGGTTGGCTTGTAGAACCAGTCATCTCTGGAGCGCTTGCTATCGATCGTGATGGATGGCGCTGTGATTAATTTGTTGGCCTTGCTTGAGCGTAGTTCAATCCAGAAGCGCTGGCGCTCGAAGGGATAGGTCGGGAGCGGTACGCGTCCGCGCTGCTCCTGGGCGGAGAACTCCTCCCACTTGATCGAAGCACCGTGCTCCCAGAGTTTGCCAAGGGTGGCCAACAAGACTTTTTGCCCGCCCTCATCCTGACTATCTGACGACCCGAAGCTCACGAGGTGTAGAGGCTGTTTGGGATTGTTCGTGCTCTGTGTCTTGAGTTGCTCGATCCAGTGCTGTCCGGTGCCCATGGTAAGTAGAATGCTCTCGTGATCGTCCAGGAGCACTTCTGGATACGAGATCGCTGCCGACAGATGTTGCGCCAGTTCATTGGCATTTTGTGCCTGCTTGTCGGTCAACCATCCCTTCTGCAACGATGACGCCGTAGGGATCTGTGGGGCATTGAGCTGAAACTGTTCCAGCAGATGCGTGAGCGTTTTCTCATCGGTCGTACTCGCCTGGGCCAGCTTCAGACCGTCCTCCAGCGAGATAATCCCGGCGACGATGGCGGCGACGATGGAGCCTGCTCCCTGTCCGAGCGCTGCGCCCGTCTTGATCCCCCAATGTTGCAGCGTATGAGTCAACGCGTACGACCACAGCACATAGCCGACCAGTCTCTGAACGGGATTATTGGTCTGCTTGAGCAGATCCTCGACCGAGCAGTGGAATTGCTGCTTGATAAAGGCCGAGCCATGTTGCAGAGCTTCGCGGATACGAGGTTCGATCAGCAGGTCCTCGCTGACGCTAAATGTATCCTGGAGGTCAGGGAAGAGCAGCGTGACCCGTCTCTGCGAGCTATTTTGCTGCACCGAGGGCTGCTGTGACGCTGCCTTCAACAATGCAATCGCTTCCGTTCTATCGCGACACACGAATGTTTGTCGATGATGGAATGGCGTGCGACCAACCTGCAACGTATAGGCGACATCCAGCAGATCAAACTCATCGTGCTCAAGCAGATAATCAGAGAGCCTCTCAGCCATCTGCTCCAGCGCCTCCGGGCTGCGGGCTGCTAATGGTAAGACTTTCCAATTGCGTCCAGGACGCAGTGCCGCTTGATGCGGAGCCTCCTCCAGTACGACATGGGCATTGGTACCACCGAGTCCAAATGAGTTGACTCCGGCTCGCCGTACGCCTGCGCTGCCGGGTTCCCATGCTCGTAGGCGGGTATTGACGAAAAAGGGACTGTGCTCTAAATCGATATCGGAGCTGGTCTTCTCAAAGTTCAGGCTTGGCGGTAACTGTCGATTGTACAGCGCCAGCGTCGTTTTGATCAGGCCAGTGACGCCGGAAGCGCGATCCAGATGTCCAATATTGGGCTTGACAGAGCCGAGGGCGCAATATTGACGCTCCGAGGTCTCCGGTCCGAACGCTCTGAGCAGGGCGGCCAGCTCGATCGCATCGCCGAGCTTGGTGCCTGTGCCGTGAGCCTCGATATAGCCGATACTGTCGAAAGAGACGCCGCTCTGGCTGATCGCATTAGCGATCACAGCGCTCTGTCCATTGACGCCGGGAGCGGTATAGCCGACGCGAATACTGCCATCATTATTGCTGGCCGAGCCACGGATCACTGAGTAGATATGATCCCGCGCTTCCAGAGCGTCTTTGAGCCGCTTGATGACAACCACGGCGACTCCGCTTCCGATGACGCTTCCTTGCGATTTCGCGTCAAAGGTATGACACTGTCCGTCGGGCGAGAGGATACCTCCATCCTCGTAGATGTAGCCCGATGGCTGCGGCAGCGTGAGTGCCGCGCCACCAGCCAGGGCGATGTCACAATCGTAGGTGAGTAGGCTCTGACAGGCCAGATGTGTGGCCACCAGGGAGGTCGAGCAATAGGTCTGGACCGAGACGCCTGGACCTTTCAGGTTCATCTTATATGAAACTGTGGAGGCCAGCGCGTCGGCGTCGTTGCCGATTGATACCTGTAGCTTGTTGACCAGATGCCCCAATTGGTCTTTCTGGGAGACCAGATTCTGATCTCGATACTCGGATGGTCGTGATCCGGCGAAGACTCCGATCAAGCCGGCGTAGCTATCGGGTGGATAGCCAGCCTGCTCGAGCGCTTCCCAGGAGCACTCTAAGAAAAGTCGATGTTGCGGATCAAGGCATTGGGCCTCGCGTGGCGTGAAGCCAAAGAATGAGGCATCAAAGTCCGTGATCCCATCCAGCTCTGTCCCTGCTTTGACGTATTGCGGGTTGCTGATGAGCTCTGGATCGATACCAGCATCCAGTAGCTCCTGATCCGCAAACGTCTTGATTGAGATAACTCCCTCAATCAGGTTCTTCCAGAGCCCTGGCACATCGTTGGCGCCGGGAAAACGTCCCGACATACCAACGATCGCCAGCGCTGTATCATACATGTCGTCTTGTAAGATTGCATCGCTATTGGTCATATTATCCCTCTATCTAGCAGCACGCTCGCGCATACGCAACTTCAAGTTCTCACGTCGTTTATCGCTCCGCTCCTGACGGACCTCTTGCTCCTCCTGGACCGGCTTCTCATCCTTGCTCAGGAAGGCGGCCATCGACTCAGGGGTGGGAGCCTCGTAGAGCACATACGATGGAAGCGTCTGTAGTTTGAGAGCCTTACGCGTTTGTGTGATCACTTCGATGCCGATGAGCGAGTTGCCACCAAGATCGAAGAAATTGTCCTGAATACCAATACCATCGATGCCAAGGATGTCCTCCCAGACTGCGAGGATTGCTCGTTCCAGATCGGTCTGGGGAGCCGTATACTCGTTGCGCATCGGTGGACGCTCGTGTCGCTGGCGGCTTTGACGCGCCTGCTTGAACTGCTCAAGTGCCGTGGCCGCGTTGTGATGACGGCTCAGTTGCGAGATCACCTGGAAATCCTGGGTTGAGACAACGACTTCGGAGAAGGGTTGAGCCAGAATACGTTGCAGCGCTTCTGCACCGTCCTCAAAGCTGATACCGAACTTCTGGCGATTTGCTTTGAAGAAGGCCTGCGTCTCCTCGTCATAGCCCGAGAGTCCAGCCGACCAGGCGTTCCATTGCCATTCACCCCAATTGATGGAGATCGTACGGCGAGCCCCTTCTGGCTGCTGAATAGCGTGAGCGTCCAGGAAGGCATTGCCCGCGCAGTAGTCGATCTGACCAGGTCCTCCACCGGTCGCCGAGGTGATAGATGAGAAGAGGACCAGGAAGTCCGGTGAGCAATCGCGCAGCGCATATTCCAGCGCCAGTGTGCCCTGGATTTTAGAGGCCATCACCTCGTTGGTCTGTTCTAGCGTCTTGTTCTGGGTCAGACCTACCGCCGGTAAGCCAGCAGCGTGGATCACTCCGTTGATCGTGCCAAAGGTGGCGATGGTCTTCTGGATCACTCCTTCCATGATGTCTTTATTGGCAACGTCTGCCGCCAGCGGTAAGACCTTCGATCCGAGCGCTTCAAGTGCCAGGATCTGGTTGACCTGTCGTCCCACACCATTATCAGGTCCTTGCGTTTGCATGATGTGTTCCCATTGAGATCGCTCAGGTGCGCCACTACGCGAGGTCAGGACAAGGTTGGCTTTCAGGGTCCGTGCCAGGTAGGTTGCCATACCCAGGCCAATGCCTCCCAATCCGCCGGTGATCAGGTACGTTCCGCCCTGGCGTAAGGGGGTCTCCTCCAGGCTTTGGGCCGGGATATGGAGTGGCTCGAAGGTGAGTAGCCAGCGACCAGTACGTCGTAGCGCGACCATCGGCTCTTTGGTCGGAGTGGTCAGCTCTCCGAGCAGATGTCCAATCAGCGTACGCCATTGCGCTGGCTGGGTTGGGACTACCACATCGACGCTGCGGCAGGTGAGCAACATGTATTCCTGTGCGATGATACGCGCCGGACCAATCACCAGCGCTTTCTCTTCACAGATGCTCTCCTGACCGGTCACATCCTGGAGGCCGTTCGAGACGATGACCATATGGCAGGTCTCTTCAAGCTCGACCTCGCCCAGAGCCTGTGTCAGGAACATCAGGCTATTGAAGCCTCGCTCCTGCATGGATTCCAGACGACGCTCGGCGGTGAGGTAGTTCAAGGAGTCAGTCACAGTCCAGCAATGCACGACCTGTTGCGGTAGCCATTGGCGCTGCTGCAAGCTCGCGATAAGTTGCGTATAATCGGCTCTCTCGCCTGGTCGTAGCGCAAACGATGTCTCTGAATACTGAATGAAGCTCTTGCCAGGTATGACCGTGATCACTTCGTGCTGACGCTCGTTGAGTTGCTGCTGGAGCTTCTCTCCGACGCCCTGGTTGTCCAGGAAGATGAGCCAGCGGCGCGTGACTTCAGCTTCCGCTACGAACGGTATCGGTAGCTGAGGAGCAGTGTGTTTCCAGCTGGGTAGGTAGAACCAATCGGAAAGCTCTTCCTTTTTCAGTCTGGCGAGCACATCGTGTGCCGTCTCTCCCTCTTTCGGTCCCTGCTCGGTTGTCTCTTGAGCGCCTGTCAGTGGTGGCGTGCTCTCGATCCAGTAGCGCTGACGCTCAAAGGGATACGTAGGTAGAATCACGCGATGGCGTGTCTCATGAGCATAGTAGCCCTTCCAATCGAGCGGTACTCCGGCGATCCAGGCTTTGCCGAGCGTGTTCAGCAGGAAGGAGTAGGGATCTTGCTTTTGCTGTCCGTGCGGAGCTGGCAGCGTCGGCATGATCAGATCACGTCGCGTACCCTGACCGGCTGGATGTTGCTTCGCGAAGAAGCTCAATGCCTGTCCAGGGCCAACTTCGAGCAACAGGCAATCGGTCTCTTCCAGTAGATGTCCAACGCCGTCGGCGAAGCGGACCGTCTGGCACATGTGCTTGGCCCAGTATGCTGGATCAAGTGCATCCTCCTCGGTGATCCAGGTCCCCGTGACGTTGGATAGGTAAGGGATGCGTGGCGCATGCAATTTGACGCTCTGAGCCAGTTCCGTGACCTTTTCGCTCAGCGGATCAAGCATCTGCGAATGGAAGGCGTGGGTGGTCTCGACGCGTCGGCAGGCGATATCGTTGGCCAGCAGACGCTTCTCGGTGCGCTCGATCGCTGAGGTCGGACCCGCCAGCACACAGGCTGTTGAGCTGTTCTGAATCGCCAGATTGGTCTGTGCATCCAGGTACGGTGTGACCTCAGCCTCCGATAACATCACCGCCAGCATCGAGCCCTGTTCCATCTCGTCGATCAATTGAGCGCGACCCGCTACCAGACGGAGAGCGTCTTTGAGTGTGAGCACTCCTGCGATACTGGCCGCGACATATTCTCCCAGGCTATAGCCGAGCATGGCCTGTGGCTTGAGTCCCCAGCTCAGCAGCAATTGTGCCAGGGCGTATTCGACCGCGAAGACGGTTGGCTGAGCCAGCGCTGTGCGTGTCGGCTCCGCGCCTTTGCTGCGTCCGTTGCGATTGAATAGACTTTGCTTGCCTGCTTTGTCATCGGCCGCCGGATCAGGCTGCTCATATGGCTGGTCGAGCTGCAAGATGCTGTGCAGATCCAGATTGTATTCTTTGTTCAAGAAGGTATGGCAGGCGTCGATGCTTTTGTGGAACGTCTCTTCCTGATGATAGAGCGCTTTGGCGACATCGATGTAGCGCTCGCCGAGTCCTGGGAAGAGGAAGGCTACCTGCTGATCTGTGCGTCGCTCAACGCCTCCGAGTCCCTGGGACTGCTTGCCGGTTGGCGCTTCGAGCGCTTTGATCGCTTCTTCAACGGTGCGGCACAGGAAGGTGAAGCGATGATCCATCAGCTTGCGACCAACGTGGAGCGTGTAGGCGACGTCGGCCAGCGATTGATCGGGATTGGCTACCAGATGATCATGCAGGCGCTGCTTGCTCTGTGCCAGCGCGCTGGAGGTCCGAGCTGAGAGCGTCAGGAACTGCCATGGACGAGAGGGACCAGAGTCTCCTCGCTCGGGCGCTTCCTCGACGATGACGTGCGCGTTGGTGCCACCGAGTCCGAGCGAGTTGATACCTGCGCGGCGTGGTGTCTCACCATTGGTCGTCCAGGGCGACAGCTGGGTGTTGACGTAAAATGGACTGTGCTCGAAGTCGATCTCGGGATTTGGCTCCTGGAAGTGCAGGTTGGCAGGGATCTCTTTGTGCTTGAGGGCCTGGACGGTCTTGATCAGACCACTGACGCCCGCTGCACGGTCGAGATGTCCGACGTTCGTTTTGACCGAGCCGATGGCGCAGTAGCCGCTCTGATCCGTCTGTGTGCGGAACGCCTTGGTCAGCGATGCGACCTCGATTGGATCTCCGAGCTCGGTGGCTGTGCCGTGCGCTTCGATATAGCTGATGCTCTCGGGCGAGATGCCTGCTACTTCGAGCGCCTTCATGACGACCTCTGATTGACCGACGACGCTGGGGGCGGTATAGCTGACCTTGAGTGAGCCGTCGTTGTTGATGGCGGAGCCTTTGATGACGGCGTGGATCAGATCGCCGTCGGCGACGGCCTCGCTTAAACGCTTCAGGACGACGATACCGACGCCATCGCCGAACATGCTGCCCTTGGCCTGAGAGTCGAAGGTGCGGCAGTGACCATCGGGCGACTCCATGCCGCCTTCCTCGTAGACATGTCCGGCCTTCACGGGGACGCGGATTGAGACGCCACCTGCGAGTGCCATGTCGCTTTCTCCGTTCAGGAGGCTCTGACAGGCCAGGTGCACCGCGACCAGTGAGGTCGAGCAGAAGGTCTGGACGGCGAAGCTTGGTCCCTTGAGATTGAGCTTATATGAGACGTTGGTAGTCAGGGAGTCTTTATCGTTGCCGATGACCAGCTGATATCCATCTCCTTGGATGACTGCCGGATGGTTGAGCATACCCATCATGTAGGTGCTGATGTTGGAGCCGCCAAAGACGCCGACCAGTCCCTCGTAGGCTGTCGGATTGTAGCCGGCTAACTCCAGCGATTCCCAGGCGCATTCGAGGAAGAGCCGATGTTGTGGATCGGTCAATTCCGCCTCACGTGGGCTGTAGCCAAAGAAGAGAGCATCGAACTTCTGGACATCCTCCGCTGGCAGGATCGGTCGGGCTGGCACGTAGGATGGTGAGCGTACCTCGCGTGGATCGCAGCCAGCCTCGATCAACTCTTCTTCGGTAAAGAAGCTGACAGACTCGACGCCGTTGCGCAAATTATCCCAGAAGGTATCGACATCGGGAGCGCCAGGGAAGCGTCCATTGATAGCGATAATTGCGATATCCTCGTGTCCCGCTGATTGACGCACTTGCTTACGACGCTCTTTGAGCAGATCTTTCTCCTCTTCGGCCTCCTCTTCTCCTTCGTCGGGCAAGAGATAGCGAGCCAGAGCGCTCACGGTCGGAGCTTCGAACAGCGCAACTGCCGGGATGGGCATATTAAAGGCTTTTTTGAGCTTGGAAACGACCTGGAGTCCGGTCAGCGAGTTGCCACCGAGATCAAAGAAGTTTTCGTATAGTCCAATCTCATTCACCCCCAGAATACTTTGCCAGACCCCGATAATTACCTTCTCGTATTCTTTATGTGAGAGCGAAACACCTTTACCGACTTTTGTGTCCTGCTCATCGTCGTCCTGATCCTGCGCGGATGTCAGTAGCGATTCGAGCTCGATCCATTGTCGGATACGCGCCTGGAGATCGCCGGTCGAGAGTACCACGTGGGGGATACGATGCGCCAGGATGCGTGTCAGGATCTCGCAGCCCTCGGCTGGCTGCATCGTGTATTCGGCGACCGTCGCGCCAATCACATCGTGTGCGTGAGCCTTGATCTCCCAGGTATCCCAGTTGACGCTCAGCCAGGGGAAGTGGGAGCTCTGCTGACGCGAGCGAGCAAAGGCATCGAGGAAGACATTTCCGGCCACGTAGCCCGAGAACGTAATCCCGCCCAGGATCACCGAGATCGATGAGAAGAGCAGGCAGAAGTCTAATGGATAATCCTTCAAGGCTTCTTCCAGCGCATAGAGTCCGTAGACCTTGGGCCGGATCTGCGTGTCGTAGAGTTCTGCTGTGATATCCTGGGTCGCATTAAAGGATTGAGCATTGGTCACGCCTGCAGCATGCAAGACGCCGTGTAAGGTGCCAAATTGTGCGTGGATCTGCTGGATGATCTGGCGTACCTGCTCGGGATCGCCGACGTCGCCGCGCATCAGGACAAAGCGTCCGCCGCCATCTTCAAGCGAGATCAAGCGCTTGAGCTTTAAGCTGAGATCATCCTGATCGTCATGCTCGTCCAGCCACGTCTGCCACTGCTCGCGAGGTGGGAGTCCACTGCGACTCATGAGGATCACGGTGGCCTGATAATTTCTGCCCAGATGCTCCGCGATGATTGGTCCAACCGCTCCCAGAGCGCCCGTGACCAGATAGATGCCTCCCTGACGGAAGGGATTCTGCTCGGCTGGCGCGGCTTCGACTGAGATTTTTTCGTAGATCTGGACGCGTCTCTCGTCGTCGCGATAGGCGATCAATGGCTCGCTTACCTCAGCGGCGAGACATTCCTGGAACAGCTGCTCGACCAGGAGCGTCTTCTCGGAGATCGGCTCCGCTGGCAAGACGATATCGATCGTGCGGCAAGTCACGCCCAGGTTCTCCTGAGGGATAACTTTTGTGGCTCCCAGCAGCGTTGATTTCTCAGGAATGAGCTTCTCTTGCTCTGTCAGAGCATGCAATCCATTGGCAACCGTGAAGATCTGCACCGGATTATTGTCAATAATGGTATTGAGTCCCTGTATCAAGGCGATCAAGCTATTGAAGCCAGGCGTCTGTAGCTCGCGGAAAGTATCCGCGCCAGTCTGATGCTCATCCGTGGTCACATTCCACAGATGGACGATGTTGGTCGGGATCAGCTTTTCGCCCTGAAGTGCTTTCGATAGCGCCTTATAATCGGCGAAGTTATCTGGACGGATCTGGAACAGCCTGGTATTAACCTTGCTGTACTTCTCGCCTTGCTGGATGCGTACGACATTCTGTCCGGCCTTTTCCAGGCGCAACGCCAGATTTTTGCCCAGGCCCGCCTGATCTTCAAAGATCCACCAGTTGCTCGCCTTCACTGGCTGAGGGGCGGTTAATGGCTCAAGCTTCCAGGTGGTTTTGTAGAACCAGTGCGCGAGATCTGGATCTTTTTTACTGGTGAGTTGAGCGGCTAATTGCTCATCCTCGAGCCAGAAGCGCTTGCGCTCGAAGGGATAGGTTGGGAGCGAGAGGCGCAGACGGCGCTCATTCTCGTAGCCCTTCTGCCAGGCGATCGTGACGCCGTTGAGCCAGAGCCGACCCAGCGTCGTGAGCAGGATCTGCCGACTCTCCTGAGCCTCTGTGGGCAGGTGGGTGATGATGCGCTCACCGTATTCGGCCTGATAGCTGGCGGAGCTTTTGATCTGCTCGACTATCTGATTCGTGCCGAGGACTAAAATGGCTGTTTCTTGCTTCTTGAGCATCTGATTGAGCTGCTCTGGCAGGCTGGCGGCGCTTTCAAATTCCTGGAACCAGAACGAGGGCGAGATCGCTTGCTCTTCAGTAATATGTGTCCCGGTGGCGACTGAAAGGTAAGGGATCTGAGCTTTCTGCCAGTCGAGTTGTCGTACCAGACTCTCCAGTGTATCGGCCGACTCCGTACCCGCCTCGATCTCGGAGCGTTTGATCGTCAGCCTGGTGGCGTCCTCGATCGAGAGCAGCCCTGCGACAGCGACGGCAGCGTCCAGACCGTACTCAGTGCCAGTCACCGCATGGGGCTGAATACCCCATTGTAGGATCTGCTGTGCCTGGGCATAGGCGAAAATCAGTGCAGCGACGGCTGTCTCTGCCCCTGTGGATGGTGAAATGAAGGTGTATTTCTCGCAACCGGGGATCTGTTTGACTTGCTGATAGCACTCGTCAACTGTGCTGCGGAACGTACTTTCGTTTTGATAGAATTCTTTTGCGGTTGTAGGATTGAAGCGTGCGCCCGAAGGGAACAACAGTGTCAGAGCGCGATTACGAAATGTCTGATATGACGACTGCAAAGGCTGTTTGGCGGAAAGCTGCGCCAGAGCATCGGCGCGATCACGACCGATCAGGATACGGCGATGATTGAAGGCTGTGCGTCCAACTTGCAGGGTATAGGCGACGTCTGCCTGATTGGCTTCCTGCTGCTTTTGCATATAGCCGAGCAGCTGCCCCTCGATATTTTCTAACGCCGTTGCTGTCTTGGCTGAGAGTACATACAATTGCCACGGCTGTGCCGGCTTGGATGGCTCCAACTGAGGAGCTTCTTCTAAGACCACGTGAGCATTAGTGCCTCCCAGGCCGAACGAGTTGACTCCTGCGCGGCGTGGATGATCGGCGCTCGCCTGCCAGGGCGATAGCTGTGTGTTGACGTAGAAAGGAGTCTTCTCCAGATCAATATCTTTATTGGTGCGCTCGAAATTCAAGCTGGGCGGCATCTCTTGATGCTTGAGTGCCATCGTCGTTTTGATCAGCCCGGCGATGCCCGAAGCGCGGTCAAGATGTCCCACATTGGGCTTGAGGGAGCCGATGGCGCAGAATTGCTTCTTTTGTGTGCGGTTGGCGAAGGCTTTTTGCAGGGCGGCGAGCTCTACCTGATCTCCCAGCATGGTCGCGGTCCCGTGTGCCTCGATGTATGAGATGCTCTCGATATCGACGCCTGAGTTGCTGATAGCCTGGGCGATGACCGAACTCTGTCCATCAAGACCGGGGGCGGTATAGCTGACGCGTACGCTGCCATCGTTGTTGACGTGCGTGGCGAGAATGACGGAATAGATCTGGTCGCCGTCGGCGATTGCATCTTCCAGGCGCTTGATCAGGACAACCGCTGAGCCGTTGCCCATGACGCTTCCGCGTCCATTGGCGTCGAAGGTGCGGCAGGCGCCGTCGGGTGAGAGGATGCTGCCCTCTTCATAGAAGTAGCCGTTGACCTGCGGCATCGAGATGGCGACGCCACCGGAAAGTGCCATGTCGCATTCGTAGTTCAACAGGCTCTGGCAGGCGACGTGGACTGCTACCAGCGAGGTGGAGCAGAAGGTCTGAATCGCCATACTGGGTCCACGCAGGTTGAGTTTGTAGGACAGTGCGCTCGTAAGCGAGTCGCGCTCGTTCCCGACGGCCAGCTGTACCGGATCGACGTCTTTGACGGGACGTCCATCGGTCTGCAATACCCGCGTGAAATAGGGACTCAGTGCTGAGCCAGCAAAGACACCTACCAGTCCTGGATAGGTCTCAAGATCATAGGCGGCATCCTGTAGTGCTTCGTAGGCGCATTCCAGGAAGATGCGATGCTGTGGATCGGTTAGTTCAGCTTCGCGTGGTGTGTATCCAAAGAAGCTGGCGTCAAAGTATTCCGCGCCCTCGAGAATCGTGCCCGCTCTGACATAATTAGGCATCTTGAGTATCTCGGGAGAGACGCCTGCGGCTAAGAGTTCCTGCTCCGAAAATTGACGAATGGATTTGACGCCAGTGCGTAAATTTTCCCACAACGCGTCAACGTTATTTGCACCTGGAAAACGACCAGACATGCCAACGATCGCCAGGGCGGTATCGTACGAAACATTATTTTCCACTCTAGTTAGCTCTCCTCTTACTTATTTGATGTGCGTTTTGCTGCTGGTGAACGGATAAAACGTCATTATTCATATCTTTCATATCTCTCATCAAAGCCTCTACGCCATGTATCTATCGATGCATGAAGAATCAAAGCGATATAGCATCTTTTTTAGCTGACCCTCCTGGAATCTCTCATGCGCTGCTTGAGACTTCGGCTCCGTTTCGCGCTACGTTGACTGGCGTCCTCATCGTCTGTGGCTTTCTGCTTTTGCGTCAGATACTGTGCCATCGCACTCACCGATGGCGCTTCAAAGAGGATATAGGCCGGCAGGTCTTCGATCTGGAGGGCTTTACGCATGCGGTTGACAAGATCAACTCCCAGCAGCGAGTTGCCGCCGAGATCGAAGAAATTATCGTGTACGCCTACGCCCTCGATCACTAAGAGCTGCTCCCAGATATGCGTAATCTGACGCTCCAACTCGTTGCCAGGAGTGACATAACTTGTCTCCATCTCCGGGCGCGGATGTAGTTTCTGCTGTGGATGGTCGTTGCTCCTCTCCTGGAGCAAGTTCTTGACGGTAAATTTTTTGCTGAGATTGATGAGTTCGTCGAGCTCCTGCGTCGAAACGATCAGTTGCGCTTGTCGGCTGTTCAGCGCACGGAAGAGAGCCTCGGTTCCTTCAGAGAAGGTCAGACCATAGCGCCGACGATTCTCCTTGAGGAAATTTGCCATCTCTCCATACCCTGCCATACTCTCTTCCCAGGCATTCCATTGCCACTCTCCCCAATTGATCGTGATGATCCGGTCAGAATCCTTGCTACTCCTTTGCGCGTACGCATCGAGAAAAGCGTTGGCCGCGCAGTAGTCGACCTGACCAGGACTGCCGACGATCGCTGTCGTCGAAGAGAAAAGAGCGAGAAAGTCGAGTGGGATGTCGCGTAAGACCCGTTCTACTACCAGCGTTCCTTGCACTTTGGGATGCAAAACCTGGGCCGCCTGTTCAGCTGTCTTGAGCTGAATCAATCCATTGCCAGGAGTGCCGGCCGCGTGGAAGCAGCCATGGAGAGTTCCAAAGCGCCAGATGGCACGTTGGACGACCTTTTGCATCTGTTCCGGGTTGGCGACGTCTGCTTGTATCACCAGGATCTCGGCTCCTAACTTTTCCAGAGCCATGATCTGGCGGATCGCATGTGTATATTTCTGTGCTTTCTCCTTTTTGAGTAGTGATGCCCATTGGCTGCGCTCTGGTAGGGCAGAGCGCCCGACCAGGATCAATTTTGCATGCACGGTACGCACCAGACGCTCGGCTACAGCCAGCCCGATGCCGCCCAGGCCGCCCGTGATCAGATAGACTCCGCCTTCGCGCAGGACTGAGTGCGAGCTGTCTTTTGGCTGCGGAACAGCCTCAAAGGTTGGTTCCCAGGCACGCTTGCCACGCAAGGCTATCGTCGCGGCTCCGCCGGGAGTCGCCAGGACTGGCAACGCTTGCTTGAGCCATGTGGCCGGATGAGCGTTGCTTTCGGCGAGGTTGATGTCTATGAGCTGGCAACTGAGCGCCGGATATTCTTGTGGAATGACCCGGCATGGACCGATGAGGGTTGCCTTCTCGGGACAGATCTGCTCGCTACCGGTGATATCTAGCAGATTATTCGTGATCACTGTGATGTGACATTGTTCCTGTCCTTGATTTCCCAGCGCTTGAGCCAGGGCGAGAAGGCTGTAGAAGCCATGTTGACATGCCTCTTCAGTCTTGCTGGCATCAAGGATGGCGCTGTCCGGAGTCAATGTCCACAGATGGATAATGCGGGTGATGTTTTCACCGTGGGCACGTAAATCTTTAAGTAAAACATCATAGTCGGCGCAGCTATTTGGGCGCAGGCTATAGTGTGTCTTATCTACCTGGCTGAAACTATCGCCGACCGAGACCGTGATGACCTGTTGCTTGTACTGGCGCAGTTGTGCGCTCAGCGCGAGGCTCGTAGGGCTCTCATTGGTCAAGAGTAGCCAGGACTCTGGCTGCTCTTGTAACTCTGTCCAGGCTGACTCGTGGGTGTTGGCTATCTGCTTCCAGATGGGTTGATAGAACCAGTCGGCTATGTCGTGCTTTCTTCCGCTCTCGGATTGAGTCGGTAGCAGCGTCACGATGTTGCGTCGTGTACTCTCAGCTTTCTCGGGCCAGTAGCTCTGGTGCTCGAAGGGATAGTTGGGCAGACTGACCAGGTGATGCTGTTCGTGAGTGGTAAAGCCTTTCCAGTCGACGGGCAGTCCGATCTGCCAGAGCGTGCCGAGCGTGGTCAGCATGGTGAAACTGGCCGATGTGCGTGAATGGGTCTCGGGCAGGGTGGAGAGTATCAAGGGTGTATACTCTGCATCGTGCTGTTTGACGCGTTCCTGTAAGGTTTGACCAGGCCCGACTTCGAGCAGGATGTACTCCTGAGAGCGCAAAAGCTCTCCCATGCCATCGACAAAGCGTACGGTCTGCTCTATATGTTGTGTCCAATATGTGGGATCTGTGGCCTGCGCGTTCGTGATCCAGGTTCCTGTGACATTGGATATATAAGGAATCGCAGATGTGTGGAGCGCGATATTTTGGATCAATATGGCTAATTTATTTTGCAGCGGCGCGAGCCATTTAGAATGAAACGGTTCGCTGCCTTCATTGGCCCGGCTCTGAATGAGCAGTGTGCGCTGTGTGACCAGTAGCAGAGCATCTTGTAGCGAAAAAACGCCTCCCAGACAGGCTGTGACATATTCACCCAGCCCGTAGCTAAGCATCGCTTGAGGGCGAATGCCCCATTCGATCCACATTTGAGCCAGCGCATATTCGACGATAAAAAGTGCCGGCTGAGCCAGCGTGATTTCGGTTACCTTCTCCTGGACGGCTGTGAGCCCATTGCTGTGCCCATTCTTGCCGTGACCGTTGCTAGAGCCGTTACCGTGTCCATTGCCGTGATTATTATGACCATTGCCATGTCCATTGCTGTGACCATTATGACCGTTGCCGTTATGACCATTGCTCTGTCCTTTGGATGGTAAGAACGCGGTGAAATCGCTGAACTTCCCGCTGCTACATGTTTCTGTCGACTTTTGTGCGACGAGGGCCTGACTCAAATCTAGATTGAGTCCGGTAAGCGTTTTGAGCAGGGCGCAGCACTCGTCAACGATGCGACGGAATGTTGGCTCTGTCGTGTAGAGCTCGCCTGGAAATGTGCTGAATGGTTCAATCAGATCAGGAAACGCGAAGGCGACGGCGTCGATCTGCTTCTCAGGTAGCTGAGATGCCTGCGAGAGCTGAGCGAGAGCATCGTCACGATCCTGACTGACGAGCCAGCGACGGCGATGAAAGCGACTGCGTCCACGTTGCAGTGTGAAGGCGATATCTGCGAGCGGTGTTTCAGGACGCTCTTGTAGATACGTTGCCAGCAGCTGCCGCGCCTGTTCGAGCGCGGTTTCTGATCTGGCCGAGATCGGTAGGATCTGCCAGGGTCGCAGTTGCTGCGGTGCAGCGGATTGCTGTGGCGCTGGAGCTTCTTCAAGAATGACATGGGCATTGGTGCCGGACCAGCCGAAGGAATTGATGCCGGCGATACGCGTAGTCTTCTCCACAGACCAGGGAACGGTGCTGGTCGGAATCGTGATGGCCTGTTTCTGCCAGGGAACATGTGGGTTGGGTGTCGTGAGATGCAGGTGGGCTGGAATCTTCTTGTGACGGAGAGACAGTACAGTTTTGATCAATCCTGCGATACCAGCGGCTCCGGCCAGATGTCCGATATTTGTTTTCACCGTGCCGACGAGCAGATTTTTATCGGGCGTTCTCCCTTCTCCTAAAACGTTATGCAGAGCTTCGAGTTCGATCGGATCACCGAGCGCGGTACCTGATCCATGCGCCTCAACGTAGCTGACGGCATGCGGTTCGACGCCCGCATGAGTGAGCGCTTCGCGAATGACCGCCTCTTGCGCGATGCGATTGGGTGCGGTAATTCCGTTGCTGCGTCCATCTTGATTGACGGCGGAGCCGCGAATCACTGCCAGGACAGTATCGTGATCATTGAGGGCCTCTGAGAGTCGTTTGAGAACAACCAGACCACAGCCCTCGCCCATCACGAAGCCATCGGCGGACTCATCGAACGTCTTACACTGTCCATCTGGCGCGAGCATACTCATTTTGCACGCACTGACCATGTTTTCGGGCAGGATGACCGCGTTGACTCCACCGACCAATGCCAGCTGGCATTCGCTGTTGCGCAGGCTCTGGCTCGCCAGATGCAGCGCCACGAGCGATGAGGAGCAGGCTGTGTCGACGACTAACGCGGGTCCATGCAGATTCAGCAGATAGGGCAGGCGTCCAGATGCAATGCTGGCCGAGCTGCCGACGCCAAAGTAAGGATCATCCAGATAAGTATCATCACACTGCTGTCGTTGTAACTGGGCGTATTCCTGATTGTTCATCATGCCGATAAACACGCCAGTCTGGCTGTTCTCCAACTCGTGTGCCGGTAATCCCGCGTTTTCGAGCGCCTCCCAGGCCACCTCAAGCAACAGGCGCTGCTGTGGGTCCATGCGTAGCGCTTCTCGCGGCGAGATCCCAAAGAAGGGGGCATCGAACTGATCAATATCCTTGATAAAGCAGGCACGACGCGTATACATCTTGCCCGGCGTGTCGGGCATCGGATCATAGAAATCGTCGGCCTGCCAGCGCTCAGCGGGAATCTCTGTACTGGCATCTTTGCCCTGTTGCAGCAGATCCCAGAATGCTGCTGGGGAATTGGCGTCGCCTGGAAAGCGACACGCCATACCAATGATCGCAATAGGCTCTGTCGCTGACGTTGTTGGCGTCTCTGATGGCGTCTGGGGCATCGTCGCTGCGACTGGCTCCTCGCCTGCCAGATGGAGAGCGAGCTGCGCAATGCTGGGATAATCAAAGACAAGCGTCGGCGAAAGCTGGCACTCCAGCCATTCTTCAAGCTCACCAGAGAGGCCTACTGCGTCTATTGAGCTGAGACCATAGCTTTTGAGTGGCTCCTGAATATTGATCTCTTCAGGAGCTACATCAAGATACTCAGCTACCTTAGCGAGCAGCCAGCGTTCGATGGCCGTGCGGCTTAAACTCGCGTGCTCAGGCTCCTCACTGGGATCGTGGTGGTTATAAGATCCACTCATCCTAAGCTCCCATCTCGTTCCAGGCCTTTAATTCACCCTGTAGGAAAGCCTGTCGACATCTCCTGCGCTGTGGCTTGCCGCTCGATGTTTTCAAAACTCCGCCAATTTTTAAGAGGACAATTTGCTCGGCTTTGACGCCGTGCTGCTCAAAGATGGCTTCCTGTACTTTCTTTTTGATCTCTTGCAGGTTCACCGATAGATATCCTGATCCGCTGGCGGTTGGCTCCGCGTTGGCCGCGCGATAGCGATGATCGATCTCGGCCAGTACAATCAGAGACTCTTGCTTACCCTCATCGATCGAGAAGGCGATACAGCCATCGGGTCGGACCGCCGGATGAGCCTGTTCCGTGGTGAGCTCGATATCTTGTGGATAGAGATTACGGCCACTGATGATAATCAGGTCCTTGAGTCGGCCTGTCATAAAGAGATTATCCTGCTGGAGCACTCCGAGATCGCCCGTGCGTAAGAATGGTCCTTCGCCCGTGGTAGTATGCGCATTGAAGATCTCTTCCGTGACCTCTGGACGGTTCCAATAGCCCTGGGTGATGCTGGGACCTGCGACCCAGATTTCTCCAATTTCGTTGTCCGCGCACGGTCGCAAGGTAGAGGGATCAACGATTAGCAGGTGCTGATCGGGAGCCGGTCGGCCACAACTCACCAGGCGCAAGACGCTTTGTGTCTGCTCGTTGGCGACTTCCAGGATGTTTTGTTCTAAACGATCCTTATCTATGCTCAGTACAAGAGGCGACTCGCCCGCATCTATAGAGGTGACAACTAATGTTGCTTCGGCCATGCCGTAGGCGGTGATGAAAAGTGTTTGCGATAGGCCGCAGGGAGCAAAATAGCTGGAGAAGCGTTCCAGCGTGCTGGCACGTATCGGCTCAGCTCCATTGCCTGCGCTGATCCAGCAACTCAGATCCAGCTTCTCCAGATCTTTTTCCGCGATGCGACGCATACAGAGCTCAAAGGCAAAGTTGGGTGCACTGCTAATTGTGCCTTTGTAGTCTGAAATCGCTTGTAGCCAGCGCAGGGGACGCTGTAGAAAGCTCGTTGGTGCCATGATGTAGACTGGATAGCCGGCGAATACCGGCATGAGAATGCCCAGGATTAAGCCCATATCGTGAAAAATGGGTAGCCAGGAGACGCCGACTGAATCTTTTATCTCCGCCAGGTGGAAATAGGTCTCAAGCATGGCCAGATTATGCATCAGGTTGCCGTGGCTGACCATCACTCCTTTGGGAGCCGCTGTCGAGCCCGATGTGTATTGCAGAAAGGCGAGTGTCCCGGCATCAAGATCCTGTTTCCACCATGCGTCGTCGCCCGCCGGAGCCAGCGTATCGGAAGCGATCCAATTCAACTCGAGCAGCGATGGAACTTGATCGATCCAGCGCATCAACTTACTTTGTGTCTCTGCTGTCGTGAGTACAAACTCGGCTTCGGCATCATCGATAATGCTCTGGATGCGTGGGAGCCCACGGGCAGAGTGAGGTATATAGGCAGGAATAGCAATCGCTCCCGCGTAGAGGCAGCCATAGTAGGCCGCGATATACTCCAGGCCGGGAGGGAAGAGGAGTAAGACTGGCTTGCCCGTTGCCCCCTGCTGGTGCAGATAGGTACTAATAGCTTGCGCACGCAGATCCAGCTCTTTATAGGTAAAACTGTCGTTCCCCGCATCACTATAGGTCAAAAACGTATAGACCACTTGTTCTGGCTGCTCTAGTGCACGCCGGTGCAAACGATGGACCAGGGTATCTACTGCCTCCATGATGGAGGGCGTCTGGATGCTCTTCATAACACCTCTCAAATGTTCAGCAATTGCACAACTTGATTTCGTAACTCGGTCAACGGACACAGATGACTTTTCTGATTTATACTTGCAAAGAGGGGTGAAGAACTATCGGGTAGCGAGTTGAGATCTTCTCAACTCGGGTCGTAACTTTCATCAGTACAGCCCCACTCCCCCCGAAATTGAGCTCAAAGACCATCAAAACACTTTTTCTGTTACGCCCAGAAATCCAGTTCGCTCCAGATGTCAACGCTCGTCCACGTAGCGGCGCGGCTCCGCCGTGCTGTCAGTGGCTCGTATGATTCGGCTCGTGTGCGTCTCTCAATGGAACCTTGTGGGGAACGTGATCGTACGTCGAGTGACAGCACGGCGGAGCCGCGCCGCTACGTGGGCTCGCATGATTCGGCTCGTGTGCGTCTCTCAATGGAACCTTGTGGGGAACGTGATCGTACGTCGAGTGACAGCACGGCGGAGCCGCGCCGCTACGTGGGCGAGCATTGACGCCGGGTGCAAAGGGGCATTCTGGCAGGTCAGACGAGCAAAAGAATTCTTTCGAGTAATTGTGTAATTACTGTTAATCGTTACATTCCTGCTAAGAATAAAATACTAGTAATTTTAAAATCAAATTCACTATGTTATAATGAATAGTATATTTGTCGTAATTGTGATAATGATATGAAATGATATGAAATGACATCAAATGATCTAAAGGTAGTGGGCAGAAAGTTATTCTGATTATGGTATAAAGCTGCCATTGTCCACTGTATGTTTATCGGAATAGCTACAGGTCCCAGTCAGAGTGTAAAGAGTGCTACTTAGTTCGTCCTATCATGTATATAGAAATTCTCTATTTGCGGGAACGGATAGTATAGATGCAAGAGTCTTTTCTTCAATATAGTCTTGTAGAGAAGTTAGCGACGAAAACATTAAGAGTAACGTACCTTGCCCATCCAGGGGTGGGGATGCCGGCAAAAGTAGTGATCAAGATATTTGATCGTACATGTGTTGATCAGGCGCAGAGTGTTTCGCGGCTGAAAGCATTGACATCCTTCAATCATCCCAATATTGTACCCGTGCTCGATATTGGTCTGGAGCGGGGACGGCCATACGTTGTGAGCGAATACCGTATGCATGGTTCGCTGCGTCAGCGTTTGGGGAGGCTGAAGGGCTTGAAGCATATGGATTGGCCTGAGGCTTTAAGTATTGTCATCCAGGTTGGTAAGGCGCTGGACTATGCTCACAATCAGGAGTTTATCCATGGTAATCTCAAGCCCGAAAATATTTTTTATAGTGATAATGGAGAGATACAACTCGCTGATTTCAGTCTGTCGCCATTTATTGACACAACCAGGTTAGGATACAAAACGGATCTGTATGCGACGCGTTATATGGCTCCTGAGCAGTTTATAGGGAAAACCGAAAAAGCTAGCGACCAATATGCACTGGCATGTCTCGCTTACGAACTGATTACGGGACATGCTCCTTTTGAGGCACAAAGTTTCTCATCGATGTGGGGAAGCCATACGAATCAGTACGCGACACCGCTCTCCTCCGCTGTCCCGACGATCCCGGCACCAGTTGATATCGCAATCATGCGAGCACTGGCGAAAAAAAGTCAGGATCGCCATGAAAACATGCATGCTTTTTTGAGCACGCTTGAGTTTGGTTTATCACCCAAATTATCTGAACCAGACCTTTCTTCTCTACCACTATTGCCTGCTAAGATGGATCGCATGCCGGACACGCTAACGACCAGACCGGTAGGATCTACTCCTTTTTTGGGAGGATTAGAGGAATTTGATCACGTCAGTATGTCAGGTGTTCCAGAGCAGGCTCATACCTCAAATATAGCAGGCCTACCAGCAGAGCCTGCCTCCCAGGAGCGAATCCAGCCATTTGGTGGCGACTCCGCACCAGTAGCGGATAGCGGATTGTATAGCGAGGAAGCAACGGTCGTCGTACAGCCAGAGGTAGCTCGTCTCGGTGAGTTTGATCAAACGACGGCTCCATTGCCGCTGATAGAACCTGATGATGCAACTCCTGTATATGGTCGCTTAATCAATATTGCTAATCGCGTAACCGCACCTCAGCCTAAAATTATTGTTGCATCGAGTAGTGATGATCGGGCTCCGGTAAACGATGTATTACCATCGATACCATCACACTCCATGGGAGCTCCTGGCTCGCCTAAGAGTGGTAAGGGTGCTAAAAGCAGTAAAGGGAGACGTGCCTTTGTTTTCTGGATAAGTGTTATTTCAGTGGCAATTATTTTGCTGGGTATTGGCATTCCTGCTTTTTTGAATCATCCAGTGCCTCATCCAGATCAGAGCGAGATCAAATATCCCATCAGTACGAAGCTTCCCGCGACAGTTGGCCCTATCCCTGACGGTACCTCTGTGGGTAAGGTTATAATACCCACGTCACAAGCTACGACGATCTCCAGGGGAACGCCTACTTCAATCCCTGACTCGACACCAACCGCAGGAGTTGTCGCCAAACCTGGTGTGACACCGACCACCAGCGTGCCGGTTACCGTTTCAACGCCGAAAAGCTCTGGCACGATCGCACCGGCAGTTGTTGCGACGCCGACGCCGACGCCGAAAATACAGGGGACTGGTTCGGTGCAGATTAATGCAGCTGGTGGTGCCGCAGGCGCTTTTGTGGCTGATCAAGATTATTCAACGGCCCTCTACTCAGGAACCTCCGCGAAAAATGTCGCGATCGATACGAGTGGAGTAACGAATCCAGCGCCACAGGCAGTCTATCAGACGTATCGTGTTGGTAATTCCATCTATACTATTCCGAACGTGACCGCGGGCGTATCTTACACTGTACGTTTACACTTTGCCGAACTCTATTGGAGCACAGCAGGTCCGCGCTCATTTAACGTGATTTTGAATGGCCAGCAGGTGTTGACGAACTTTGATATTGTGGCGGCTGCAGGGAGTATGAACAAGGCGATCGTTGAGCAATTTGTCACGACTCCTGGCAGTGATGGGACTATCACGATTTTATTTGTCACTGTCCATGACAACGCTCAGATCAATGGAATTGAGGTTATCGCAAATTAATTATGAGATTAGATAGGTATAGTTTAAAGTCTCATCTTCGTGTGAACGGATAGTATAGATGCAAGAACTTTTTTTAGAATATCGCCTCGTTGAGCGGTTGGCGGCGAAAACATTACGGGTAACGTATCTTGCTCATCCGATGTGGGAGACGGACACAAAAGTTGTCATCAAGATATTTGATCAAGCATCCGTGCGCCAGAGTCCGCAACTGCCTACGATCCAATCACATGTATTGATGTCCCTCGATCATGCCAATATTGTGCCAGTGCTCGATATGGGGCTGGAAGAAGGAAAAGCCTATATAGTGTGTGAATATCGTGCTCATGGTTCGTTGCGCCAACGGCTGGAGAGTTCGAAGCCGATGGATTGGTCCGAGGCATTGAGCGTGGTCGTACAGATTGGTCAGGCGCTGAGCTATGCACACGCTCATGAGGTGATCCACGGCAATCTCAAACCAGAGAATATCTTTTATCGTAGTAGTAGCGAGGTGCAGTTGACGGATTTTCAGCTCGCTTCGTTGGTGGATGTGACGAAACTGGGATATAGCACTGATATACAGGCTGCCAGATATATGGCTCCTGAACAGCTGCTGGGAAAGGTGGAAAAGGCTAGCGATCAATATGCACTGGCCTGTCTGGCCTATGAACTGATCACGGGTCATGTGCCTTTCGAGAAGCAGGACTTTCCATCAACAGGGGAAACACTCCCATCCAATCATGCGCCCTCTCTGGCCTTGTCTGTTCCAGCCATCCCGATGTCGATTGATCAGGCCATTCTGCGCGCCCTCTCGGAAAAAAGCGCAGATCGCTATGAGGATATGAACGTGTTTTTGGCCGCGCTTGAGCGTGGCCTGAGCGTGCAAGCACCTGAGCCTGATAGTCCCCTTTTGCCAGTTCCGCCTGAGATGATTGAAGAAACAACAGATGCAGTTGCTACAAAGTCTACTCCTCTGGCTGGGCAGCCAGAGAATGTGGATCGGTCAGGCGCTTTGGATGTTGATATGCCGGACGCACAAGTCGACCTCGTGCCTGTTGATCCACCATCGTTATCTCGTCTCAAATGGCTCGGGACCGGTCATGACTTCGATGCACAGTCTAGCACAATGCAGAACGAATCACCTGATCGCATATTGAGTGATCGAGAATTTCCCGATAATCCCTTCTTAGGAGACGAGCCTGACGATGATGAGATGCCAGAGAGCGAATTTTTCGACAAACTCTTTTTTGTGGAACAAAAAGCCATCGCAGATGATATTGATGGCACCATTTTGGATAATCCATTTCTCGATAACGACCCGCTTGAGCAAGATGAAATTTTGCAGAAGCCTCAGGATAGTGCTGCTATTGAGCAAGAAATTCCACAACTGCCATCGACTGAGCGTGAAAAAAGTGTGCATAAGTTCACAAAGGGTGCTGAAATTCAGCAAAAACTGGTTGAGCGTAAATCTATTGAAACTGCATCTGCCGAGGCTGAATCCATTGAGGATGAAATTCCCGCCAGCCTGTTTCCCAATAATCCATTTTTGGAGGATAAGTCTGTTGAGGACGAAGTCAGTAACGATCTGTCCGCGCAAGCGACTGCTATCGTGTTACCTGTTGGATCTGATGAGTCTGCCAATGCCGCCAGTCAGCAATTATCTTTTGCTGCCAGGGTAACGGAACCTCAGGAGGTATTTGCCACAGAGCAAGTCAGCACGCCGCAGCTTGCGCCTGGTGACGAATTGCAGGAGCCAGTCGTGCCACCTCGTAAGAAGAGAAAACGCTCCTCCCTCTGGAGAAGTCTCGCTGCTTCGGTCGCGTTTATTTTGCTGGTGACCTTCATCCCCTACTTTTTGAGTAATCTCTTGCCTGCACAAATGAAGGCATCATTAAATTCCCCCAGCAGCGCAGATGTTACTGCTACCGCTCATGCGCATATCAATAGTACGTCGACGGCACTTATTGCCCAATCCACGGCTCTATCGATTACACCCAAAGCATCTCCGGGTGTCACCTCCACCCCGAAAGTGAGAGCAACGGCAAAGCCAACAGCAGGTGTGCCTGTGATTGTGCCAACATCTGGTAGTTCGGGTTCCACAGCCCAGGTTCCGACGCCTGTCCCGACGCCGACGCCGACGCCGAAACCCAAAGGGACAGGCTCTATACGCATCGATGCCGGGGGAGATGCCGCTGGCTCTTTTGTCGCCGATCAAGATTATTCAACCGCGCATTACACAGGAACGTCGAAGAACAATAATGCAGTTGATACCAGTGGCGTGACGAATCCAGCGCCGCAGGCAGTCTATCAGACGTATCGCGTGGGTGATTCCTCCTACACGATTGCCAACGTCACGCCAGGAGATTCTTATACGGTGCGTTTACATTTTGCTGAAATGTATTGGGACTCTGTGGGGCAGCGCACATTTAATGTCGTTTTGAATGGTCAACAGGTGTTGACTAATTTTGATATTGTTGCCAAAGCTGGAGCAGCTGATAGGGCAGTTGTTGAGCAATTTGTTGTCCAGCCAAATAGTGACGGCACCATCAGTATTCAGTTTGTCACGGTCCATGACAACGCTTAGATTAATGGAATTGAGGTTATCGCAAACTAATGCGAGAAGCATTTCTTCACTATCGCCTGGCTGAAACATTAGCCACGAAAACCTTAAGCATCACATATCTTGCCTATGCATTGGATGAGACGCAAAAGAAAGTCATCATCAAGATATTTGATCAAGAAGCCATCGCTCAAGAGAAGGATCCAGGGAAACTAAAAACCTTGCTATCCCTATCTCATCCGAATATTGTGCCGGTGCTCGATATTGGACTGGAGCAGGGGAGTCCCTACCTGGTACGCGAATATCGAGCCCGAGGTTCGCTGCGTCAACGTCTGGGACGTCGCGGATACGCCGCGCATGGGCATATGGAGTGGCGCATGGCGTTGGAGATTGTCTTGCAGCTTGGTCGGGCACTGAGCTATGCTCATAGTCATGGGATAGTTCATGGTAATCTCAAGCCAGATAATATCCTCTTTCAGACCAGTGACGTGGTACAACTGGCGGATTTTCATCTCGCACCTTTTCTGAATGCTGGCAGACTCGGATATTATACAGATCTGCGTACGACGCGTTATATGGCACCTGAACAGTTTAATGGGACATTGACAATGGCCAGCGATCAATATGCGCTGGCCTGTCTGGCGTATGAGCTGATCACTGGCCATACGCCCTTTGAAGCACAGACGTTGGCATCGTTGTGGAGGAGGCATACCAACTATTATGCGGTCCCGCTCACCTCTCGTGTAGCAGGCATCCCCATGTCGATCGATCTGGCTATTATGCGAGCGCTCTCGAAGAAAAGTCAGGATCGCTACGAAGATATGGAGGCCTTTTTACGGGCACTTGAGCATGGTTTAGCGCCTGTACCATCTGAACCTGATCTCTCGTTTTTACCAGGCTTGCCGGTTGAGGCCGATGGCATACCACGAGCACGGGTAACAAAACCCTTTGGGTTCACGCCTTTTTTCGGAGGATTAAAGCCTGTTGAGCCAGCGAGCGTGCCTGAATCGTCGGAGACTGCGGAGCCAGCGAGTGTGCCTGAATCGTCGAGGGCTGCTGAACCAGCTAGTGTGTCTGCGACACCCGTGGATGAGGTTCAGAAAGCTGACTCTGTCAGGCACGTGTCGGTGCCATCCTCACAACCTGCTCGGCCATTCAAGTCCCCTCTTAAAAGAAGGAGCAAGCGCCTGATTGTCTGGGCCAGCACGCTCGTCGCCGCCCTGCTTCTGCTCGCCATTTTGGTCCCCTATCTCGTGAATACTGGCGTGTTGAGCTCTGCTCTGATCAATGGAGGACGTTTTAGCAACCAGAGAGGCGCTTCTCCAGGTGCTATTGGGCAGAGTACGGCCATCAGTAGTGCCACTCCGCCCGTGTCCGCGTTTGCTCCACCGGCGCAGAAAGAGACACCGACCTCTGTGCCTCTGCCTACTCCCAGGCCAGTATCTACGTCTCGTGCGGGAACTGCTCCCGCGTTGCAAGCACCAGGAACTGGCTCTGTCAAGATTAATGCCGGCGGTGGCGCGGCAGGCGCTTTTCTGGCCGATCAAAATTATTCCACGACATCCTATACGGCCACCACGGTGAGCAATGCCGTGATCGATACCAGCGGTGTGATGAATCCAGCGCCGCAGAGCGTTTATCAATCATTTCGTTTTGCCAGCCCCATCTATACTATTCCAAATGTCACGCCGGGAGCATCTTATACGGTGCGCTTACATTTTGCCGAGACGTATTGGACTGCCGCAGGTGCGCGCGTCTTTAATGTGATGCTGGATGGTCAACAGGTACTGACCAATTTTGATATTATTGCTGCCGCAGGAGCAGCCAATAAAGCGATCGTGGAGCAATTTGTGATCCAGCCAAATAGTAACGGTACTATCGTAATCCAATTTGTCACGGTTCGCGATAATGCCCAGATTAATGGGATTGAGGTCATCGCAAACTGAGGCGAGAAGCATTTCTTTATTCTCGCCCAGTCGAAAAATTGGCGACTGCTCTTTTTAGGGCAAGAGTCGAATACGCACGAGGGCGCATTTTCTGGTTGCCTCGCGTACACTCTCCGGCTTTGGATGACCGGTGTCGTCCACTTCCACATGATACATGCGGATCAAGGAGGGAGCGTGCTTCATTGCACGAAGATAGCCAGTGGCAACCGTCTCATCTCCATAAAACGCTTCCGCCACGCCATCATACCAGAGTCTCTGAAGCAAGACCGAGACCTGAATATTTTCTCCCTGGAGGTTCCTCCACCAGCTCCGGGGAGAAATTATCTCTAGCACCTCGCCCTCGCGCAGATATCCCACCACAAGCGTATAGCTCTTTCCGCTCTTGCGCCCTTTGAATGACAAAAGTATGAATTTTTGGCTGAGCTTCCCATGCAAGGGAGAACGTAAGATTGCTGAAATGATGGCGTTGAATCCTTTCGTCATCATCAGCATAGGCTTTGAAAAAGAAGGAGGGCCAGCAGGTATCGCGTCCGTCGTCATAGTACATTCACCTCACATAATGTTGTATTTCGGGTGCGTCTCATCGATGCACCAATTGCTTGCTATTATAAAAAAAGCAGATTATTATGTGAAGTAGGCAATATTTTCTTATCTAGTTTTAAATACTGAACTAACTTACTTTTTGGAAGGAAGGAAGAATGTTATGCGTGAAGAGATGGATAAGCGCTGCCTGCCTTCTACTATTCATCCCGTGATGATCGTCATAGGATGAGCTGTGTCATGCCGATTGCCTGCCGTGCTTCAATAGCTGCATGGGCATCGGCAGCATGCTCCAGTGGATATCTTTGCCCAATGACGGCGACCAAGCGTCCGGCTGCGGCCTCGTGCAATGCGGCCTCCATATTTGCGTGCGTTTCTTGCTCTGTCCTGGTCATCGCTATCCCCAGGGCACCAATCACCGTGATGCCTCGCAGCGCCAGTTCATGCATCCCAATTGTTGTCTCCGTGCCGGAGGAAGATCCGTATACCACCAATCGACCACGGCCGTTCGCTGTCAGCTCGAAGGCTTGATGCCCAATGGTTCCTCCCACTGCGTCAATGACCACATCGCTTCCCTTGCCTCCTGTGACGTTTTGCACCTGCTCCATCCAGTCATTCTCAAGATAATCAACGACCACATCGGCTCCAAGCCGAGAAACTACCGCGAGCTTCTCCTTGCCACCTGCAGCTCCAATCACGGTGCCCGCGCCTGCGGCTTTCGCCAGTTGGACTAACTGTGAGCCTGTGTTGCCCGCTGCCGCCGTAATTAAAACGGTTTCTCCTGGTTTGATCTGTGCTGTCTTCAGGATGGAGATGGCTGTTCCTCCTGCCATGAAGACACCCAGTGCTTGTTCAATGGACAGTTCCTTTGGAAGAGAGAAAATATTAGTCACATCAGTCACCACTTGCTCTCCATAGCCACCACCAGCCCTGGTAAGCGCCACCACGGACTTTCCCACCAGCGTCAGGTCACCGTCTGGGCCGACCTGCTTGATCTGACCGCCTACCGCCCATCCGGGCACAAAGGGGAGTGGGAAGGGGTACTTTCCCGCACGGATGGATGTGTCTCCAAAAGAGACGCCTGCCGCCTCTACCTCAATCACGACCTGTCCTGGTCCAGCTTGTGGCTCCTGGCTCTCTTGAATACGTAATACTTCGGGGGGACCAAATTGGCGCACTTGAACAACACGCATACGTTATCTCCAATTTCTTTTTTCTTTTTTGTGATCTGTAGCCTGGCATAGCACTGTCCAGGCTACTCTCTCATCGTTTCATGAATAGTTCAGATTGGCATACTTGACAGTTTATTCCATTCGGAACATACTGTTCCATAAAGGATATTCTGTTCTATGTGGAATGACCTGTCTTTTCATAAGAATAGCCGGATACGCACGAAGAAACAAGTTACAATCGAGAAAATATGTTCTGAATGGAACAAAGGTGGCTAAAGTGATCCAAAATACAGGTAACTTACGCGTGAGACGTATGCAGAAACTCTTGCGGGAGGCGTTGCTTGAACTGATCGAGGAGCGCGGCTTTGATGCACTCACTGTCAGCGAGATTATCCAGCGGGCCATGGTGAGTCGGACGGCGTTTTATCGCAATTACCAGGATAAGTATGATCTGGTTGAGCGGATCTTTGAGGATGAGATGCATGTCTTAAAGAGCGCATTGGGCAACCTGGGTCCAGAACGCCCTCCACACCAATGGGTAAACCTCTTCGAGCATGTGGTCGAATACGAGCGGCTCTATCGCGTGCTGCTTGGAGGGAAGGGGAGTCCCTGGTTTGTCTTGAAGATGCGAGCCTCTTTGGCTGAACTGATCAAGGAACATTCGCTTGTTCCAAACAAGCAGCCCATAGCCGATCGTCGCGTATTTGTGAATGGATTTTTGCCAACTTTGCTGGCTTCGATGTTTGTCGATGCAATCACCTGGTGGCTTGAGCAAGGAAGGCCTTATTCTCCTGGTGAGATGGCCTGGTATTGTTCGCATCTTGCGGCTGCGATTTTTCAGGAGGCGAGTATCTGGGAATGACCGCTTTCTGGCTGACCAAATGGTGTATAAGTGGAATAAAATTGTTTGCCTGGATGTGAGATCACTATCTGCGATGGGTCTTGCCAAATTATCTCTATTTGGTCTCGTTGCGCAAGCGTGAATGTTGCAGGATCAGCCAATCATCTTCGAGAATTGTTCTACCGATAGGTATCTTATGTGGCATAAAATAAGACCATAGTAAAAGAGGAGAACACGAATTATATTATTGGAGCGTTTGGAGCTCTGACTAATGAAAGCTGGATGAGATCCAGAGCTGATTCGGAGGAGAAAAAACAATGCAAAAACGTATACTTGGCAAGAGCGGTCTGGAGGTTTCTGCCCTCGGGCTTGGCTGCATGCGTATGACCTTTGGGGATAAACCCATTGGCGATAAGCCGGAAATGATCAATTTTCTGCATGCGGCGGTGGACCGTGGCATCACCTTCTTCGACTCGGCCGAGGTCTACGGACCATTTACCAATGAAGAACTGGTGGGAGAAGCCCTGGCCTCCTTTCGAGGGCAGGTGGTAATCGCCACGAAGTTTGGCTTTCAACTGAACGCCGATGGAAGTCCCGGATGGACAGGTTTCAATAGTCGTCCGGAGCGCATCAGGCAGGTTGCCGAGGAATCGCTTAAGCGCCTCAGGGTGGATGCCATCGACCTCTTTTATCAACATCGAGTTGATCCGAACGTTCCCATCGAGGATGTGGCCGGCGCGGTGAAGGAGCTGATTGCAGAAGGCAAGGTGAAACATTTCGGATTGTCGGAGGCCCCTGCGGAGACCATTCGGCGTGCTCACGCCATCCAGCCGGTGACGGCCGTGCAGAGTGAATACTCGCTATGGTGGCGGAGTCCAGAAGAGGATGTGCTGCCGACCTGCGAGGAACTTGGCATTGGCTTCGTGCCTTACAGCCCGCTTGGTCGGGGATATCTGACGGGCAAGATCGACGCAAATACCACCTTCGACAGCTCGGACCTGCGTAGCCGCAATCCGCGTTTCACACCGGAGGCCATCAAAGCCAATCAGACCGTTATTGACCTGCTGGCCCGGCTCGGAGAGCAGAAACAAGCAACGCCAGCGCAGGTCGCACTTGCCTGGTTACTCGCTCAGAAGCCGTGGATCGTTCCTATTCCGGGCAGCCGCAAGATCGAACGCCTGGAGGAAAACATCGGTGCGGTAAATGTCGAGCTCACCAAAAGTGATCTGGGGGAGATCGACAATGCCATCTCCAAAATCACCGTCCTGGGAGACCGCTACTAAAGCGGAAAAACATGAGCGGATTGGTCTTAGTGTAGGGCATTGTTTTCAAAAACTGGCAAAACATGAAGGGATGCAAATATGAAACCTAACGAGCGAGCACAAAAAAACCACAACGAGCTTTTTCCGGGACACGTCTCTACCCTGGCAGTAACTGATCCGGAGCTCGTTGAAACCTTCGATAACTTTGCTTTCGATGAGGTATTGCGTCATAGCGATCTGGATATGCGGACCAGACTGATGGTCCAACTGGCGGCAATGATCGCCTCCCAGGCGCTACGTGTGTACCGTGTCATGGTTGGTGCCGCGCTCACAGTTGGGGTGACTCCAGAAGAGATTAAGGAGATTGTCTATCAGGCTGTGCCCTATGTGGGCATGGCTAAGGTCTTCGATTTCATCCACGCCACGAATGAGGTACTTACTGAGCACGGTATCTCACTGCCTCTGGTGGGCCAGTCCACAACCACGCCTGAGACCCGTGCCCAGAAGGGCCTGAAGGTCCAAAAGCAGATTGTCGGTGATGAAGCTGTCGAGAAGCTGTACGCCTCTGCGCCTGCCGATCAGCAGCACATCCAGCGCTTTTTATCGGCCAACTGCTTCGGCGACCATCTTACCCGCGCTGGCATCGACATACCGACACGTGAGCTCATTACCTTGAGCATGCTCGTCTCGCTCGGCGGATGCGACCCTCAAGTGAAGGGCCACGTTGCTGCAAACCTCCACGTAGGCAACGATCGTGCGAAACTGATCGATGTTCTGACACAGCTAGTGCCGTTCATCGGCTATCCGCGCACACTGAACGGGCTGCGTGCTATTAATGAGGCCACTGCGTCGTGAGTGCCGCCAGCAAGTAGTAACAACATTAACGGAACGTACCACGCGACAAAATGAGGCATCAAAGATGTGTGTCCAAGATGTGTTCGAGGTGCTATGGGATGACACGTCGACCACTTCCCGTACGATCAAGCTAGCCATCGGCTCGCCTCGCCGAACTGGACGACGTGCCCTGGTGAGCATGTCATACGAGCCCCACCCGTCGGCGTGGCCAGGCCGACGCCGCTACTACACCGTCAAACCTCATGGCAACGTCGGAATGACCCCTTGCACGAGGCGTCAATGCTCACCGACGTAGCGGCGCGGCTCCGCCGTGCTGTCACTACACGCACGACCACGTTGCCCATCGCGTTCCATTGTGAGACGCTCCCAGGCCGGATCATACGAGTCACAGACAGCACGGCGGAGCCGCGCCGCTACGTTGGCTGGCTTGCCTCCTTCGGTGGGAGAGAGCTGAAAATGCTTTGTTTACCTCCATCAATTCCTCCTTTTCAATTTGGCTGTCACGCCCTCCTGCCTGTATAATAGAGTGAAAAACCTGAGAATCTCAGAAAGGAATGATTGGAAGCGTTATGCCGTTCTCTCACTAATCGCGTCGCCAGGATAGCTTGAACTGGCTGGCGGAAACATATTGCACGTACGCTGCTGATCTCCAAGGCTTTATTAGCAACAAGATCGGTGAACCTACAGAGCCCGAGGATCTCACTATCATGCTTGGAACTCCTTCGATCTGAGGAAAAGCTTGAACACTTACAAGGTCAATTGCAGAGAACTGATAAGATAAGGAGGAAAAATACATGTCAAACAAGGAGAAGGGACAAATGTCGCAGCATAGCTTGTGGAGTTCATCTGAGACAGCCGAACATTGGCAGCAGGATCTCCAACGGCGTCGGCAAGATATGGCGGAAGCGACGCAATGCATGCTAGAAGCAGCGGGACTGAGGTTGGGAGATCACGTCCTTGACATTGGAGCAGGCACCGGAGATCAGAGTATATTTGCGGCACGGATAGTGGGACCAGGCGGCTCTATTCTGGCAACCGATAGTTCTGCGGAAATGCTGGGCATCGCTGAGCGTGTCGCGCAGCAGGAGGGACTGACCAATATCACGACACTCGTCATGGATGCCCAACAGCTTGACCTACCAGACAATACTTTCGATGCTGTCATCAGCCGCCTTGTTTTGATGCTCATACCGAACTTGCAACCTGCGTTGAAGGAGATACAAAGAGTCCTCAAACCAGGCGGGAAACTTGCCGCGCTGATCTGGTCGGCACCTGAAAACAATCCTCTCTTTTCATTGCCGCTTGCCATTGTGTCAAAATATGCGCGAGAAGCACCTGCTCATCGACTGCGTCCCTTTGCTCTCTCTGATCCGCTAGTCTATGAACGTGAACTCACGGATGCTGGCTTTGACAAGGTCAGCACGCGTACTCTCCCATTTCAGTCCCATTACGCCTCACTCGATGCTTTCCTGCAATCGACGGCACGTAGATTGACCGCTGATGTAATGGAGCAGCTCAGCTCCCAGGAGCAGCAGCAATTGTTGGCTGAAATGAGACAGGCATTGAGCCAGTTTGAGGGACCTCATGGCCTTGTGGCTCCGGCAGAATTATTGTTGGGTGTGGGGACCAGATAAGATTTGTTGTTCTGGGTATGAGCTGCTCTCGTAGTTGGAAGCAAGCTCATACCTCAAAGCCTCTTTAAAACCTCCTTCTTAATTCTCTCCCCTTTAATCCTGGGAACTACAGGAGAGAAGTCTCACTCTAAGTATCAGCAGCAAACGAGATTTACTTTTGTGGGAATGTGGCTTGCCGCATGTGCTGTGAGAGAAACAGAAATCCAGTGATTACAAGCAGGCCACTCCACATGATACCTACGGTTGGCAACACGCCCAGATGTTCCAGGCTCAGCCCGAGGGCGGAGGAGCCGATGGTCAGGACGCTGAACAAGATCACGTGATAGACGCTCCTGACGCGGCCTTGCAAGGTATCTGGTATGACAGCGATGCGATAGCTGTCCATGAAGACTGCGCGGATCGAGTCAGAGAGAGCGATGCCCGCGAAGACGATTCCTAACAGCAGCGGCGTTGTGATGAAGGCATAGAGCGGCCAGAGCATCACGAACACGAGCAGGGCACCGCCTAACGCGAGGCCAAAGCGTATGCGCCGCTGCAAAGGCGGGCAGAGCACAGCGCCAAGCAGGTTTCCGATGCCGCCAGCTGCAACGATCAGGCCGTAGAGCACCGACGGGATATGTTGCTGTTGCACAATGTCCAGGACGAGAAGTACGCTGGCCGTAATGGTGAGGTTGACATAGCTGGAAATCAGGAAGATCGAGCGTATGACCTTCTGTGACCACACCCAGACGAAGCCCTCGCGTATCTCTAAGAGCAGGTGATGACGCTCCGTCCTCTGTTCGCCTTGCATGGGCGAGCGTATGGAGAGCAATGAGCAGAGCAAGATCAGAGAGGAAAGCGCGTCGGTGACAAACGGGAGTAGCCTGCTGATGCTAAAGAGCAAGCTACCTAACGCGGGTCCGACAAGCGCGCTGGAGCCAACTATCACCTCGTTCTGTGCGATTGCCGTGGTGAGCTGGCTCTTTGGCACGATCCATGCCAGTGCTGCAAATTGGGCTAGCTCGTAGAAAAGCGCAATGGTTCCCAGGCCAAAGGTGATGGCGTAGAGGAGAAGCAGCCGCAGTGGTCCGCTGGAAAGACTCAGCGCCAGGGGAATGCTCGCCACGCATACCATCAAGCCGAAGGTAGAGAGCACCATCACGCGTTTGCGCGGCCAGCGATCCACCAGCGACCCGGCAGGGAGACTTAACAGGACGTAGGGAAGCTGTCCCAGGCTATACGCCAGTCCGGCAGCAGCAATCGAATGTGTCAGTCCCACAATGAGCAGTGGAAACGCGAACTGTGTGCATGACGTGCCGAGCGAGGAGACGGCGTTGCCGAGCCAAAGCAAAAGATAGTCGCGATTGCGCCAAAGGGAAACGGTTTGTGATGGAATAACGTCCGTGTTGGACATGAAACATCCTTTCATTCAACGTATTTCAGCAAGAAGGGAAGGAAAAGGAGCCCGGCAGCCAGGGCGCGGTCCAATCAACACGAGGCTGAGATACATCGCAGGATGAAGGCAACGCACATCCGCGCACCAACGCGATCAGCGTTGCGCGTGAGCAGAGAGCGCTATTTACAAACAGCCGTGTAAGCCAAAAGTGCCGGGCTTACACGGACAAAAGCGGTTTTACACCGCTGGAGGGGAATAGATATCTTTTATTCATCAGCGAGATGATAGCATGGAGACCACATCAGTGTCAATGAACATACGTATTCTTCTCGTCGCGTGTCCATATCGGGATCAATGTTATAGCGGATATGCGCCACTCATCAGCAACTTTCTGGAAGGCGTATTGATAGCGTCCCCCCACCACCCATAAAGTATGGTCAGGCTTGCAATGAGTGGCTTGAAAGTAGGCTCGTACTTCTGCATTATCTCCGGCGATCACGACTTCGTGATTCGTGACGAGATGCTGAGTTGCGGTAAATTCACTCATTCCCCCTTTCCAGGCAGCTATAAGGTCAGTTGCTCGTACCGCAGTAAATGGTTCGCCTCCGATTAATGCAGTATAGTCCGCTGTGACTTCATCGGTAAATACGGCTGCTGGTAATGCATCCCATTCCTTACGATCAGTCAAGGCGGCCATGGTAATAGTTGTCGCGATAATCTGTTGCTGAGCGATTAAATCTTGTTCGGCCTTCATTCTATAATATCCTTTCGGTTTGTGATCTTGCAAAGTGCTGTCACAATGTTTGACAACCGCTTGTAGAGGTTGCTGTTCTCATGATTGTTCGGTAGTATGATCCGGGATTGATCCAGCTTCCGATGAGGATAGATCAGTGGACTGCGCAAAACGATCAATGAGCAATGCAATGCGCCGTCGCAGCACGGTAGCGGTCGGCATATCTCCCTGGACGCCATCGAGAGCAAGCAAGAACACTTCGGCCAACTCCCTGCTCTCCAGGATCGCCTCCACGTTTTGGAGCATGACTTCCTGATAGCGAGCCTCCATCTCAGGCTCAATACGTTCGCACACATCGTGGAATTCATACGCCATCGGTGCTCCCTCGATTTCGGCCCATGGTTCCAACAGCATCACCTCGCAGAGTTTGGATAGGCGCTCGACCTGGCTCCCTGGACCAGTTGCAACCTGAGTAGCTGCCGGATAACGCGTCTCCAACCAGTCCTCGAAGACTCCAAGATAGATCGCCTCCTTATTCTCGAACATGCGATAAAGGAGCGTGCGCGTGATATTGGCTCGCCTGGCGATATCTTCGAGCGACGTTTTCCCGTAGCCGAAGTGGAGAAAGCACCAGCGAGCTGCTTGCACAATGCTTGCCCGGCGGGTCGCTGCATCGTTTATTTTTTTTGTTGGTGTTGACATAAGAACATTATGACATTTTTTACCACATTTGTCAAATTGTAAAATTGCAGTCATTCATAAATGTATCGAATCAAATGATGCGGCGACGTGGGAATTAAGCGAGCTCAATGCGTTATTATTGTAGAATATGAGTGCGCTTGAAAGCGCTTCAGCAGTGCTAGGAAGAAGGATGACATGGACACGTCTGACCCCCAATCATCATCGATACATATAAATCTATTAGCACAAGAGAGAGTTCCCAATGCTAGTAGTGCTTCCTCATCTCCTGTGAACCAGGAAGAGCAGTTGGAGATGTCATATCTGCGAGCGCTCTCGCAGCGAGAAGAGGAGTCAGGACCGACTCATCTGGATATTGTCGGTAGCCTTAATGATCTGGCGCGATTTTACTCTGAGCGTGAGAGGTATGCGAAAGCAGTACCGTTGTATGAGCGAGCATTGGCTCTTCAGGAAGAGCAACTGGGACCTTTTCATCCACAGCTTGTTACTGGTTTGAACAATCTGGCGGGACTCTATGAGATGCAGTACAAGCTTTATAGAGCAGAAGTGTTGTACAAACGAGCACTGGCGATTCAGGAAGAGGATCTGGGACCGACCCATCTTGATTTAGCCAGCGGCCTGGATAATTTGGGGAGGCTCTACAACTGGCTGCGGCGATATAAAGATGCGATACAGTTCTATGAGCGATCCATCACAATCTATAAAGAAAAGTTGGGGCCTTCCCATCCAGATATCCTGAACAGCTTGAGCGCACTGGCGGAACTCTATCGTCACGAGAGGAAGTATGAAGAAGCAGTACTGCTATATGAGTGGGTCATCGCAATCTACGAAGAGAAGTTGGGACCTTCCCATCCAGATATTGCCAGTCGTCTAAATGCATTGGCAGGAATTTACAGCAGGCTGGGTAAATATAATGAGGCAGAACCGTTGTATGCACGAGCACTGGCGATTCAAGAGCGAGAGCTAGCGAGCCAGGAAGAAAAGTTAGGACCTTTCCATCCGGAAATCATTCCCCATTTAAATGCACTGGCAGAACTCTATGAATCACAAGGGAAGCATGTAGAGTCTGAAAAATTGTGCGAGCGCGTACTTGAGATCTACGAGCAAACGTTAATCATCCAGGAAGAGAGATTGGGAACGTTTCATTTAGAGAATGTCAACATTCTTTATAATGTGGCAAAAATTTATCGGGATCGGTGTGATTACGACAAGGCAGAACCTTTATACAAGCGAGCGTTAGCGATTAGGGAAGAGGTTTTAGGACCCCTGCATCCCGAGACGATAAGGGGCCTGAAAGCACTGGCAAGATTTTACTGCGATAGTGATCAGTATACAGAGGCGGAGCCGTTGTACCTTCGAATGCTAGCTATTCAAGAAGATGAGTTGGGGCCAACTCATCTCGAGACTGCCAGCAGTCTTGTTTCTCTTGCTACTTTCTACGAGTGGTATGCATGGCTTGGCGATGCTTCAGATAAGTATGCAGATGCGCAGGAGTTGTATGAACGAGCTGTTGCGATCTATGAAGAAAAGTTGGGACCCACTCACCCTGATATCGCAGGCAGCCTGAATGGTCTCGTGGATCTCTATGCTATCCAGGATAACCGGTACACGGATGCACTGGAGTTGTACCGGCGTATCTTAGCAATCGAGGAAGAGGAGCTGGGACCCACTCATTACTCTATTATCAGCACATTGAATAGCATGGCAGAACTCTATTTGAAGCAAGGCGAATATGGGGAAGCGGAACTGTTGTATCAGAGGGCGCTATCTATCTGCACCCAAAAATCGGATCCATATTATTCTGAACTCTCTAGTAGTCTGAACAACCTGGTAGAGCTCTACAAATTACAAGGTAGGTATGTAGAAGCGGAGCCATTGTACAAGCGCCTGGTTGCTGCCAGCGAAGATAATTCCGGGCCAGCCTCTTCCGAGACAAGAGGTTATTTGAATAATCTGGCGGAAATCTATTCGAAGCAGAAGAAGCACGCGGAAGCGGAGCCGTTGTACCTGCAGGAGTTAACGCTAATGATCGCAGATGAGCAGAAACAATCCCTGCATCCAGATGTTGTCAGGAGGCTTAACACTGTGGCGCTTTTCTATTATATGCAGGGTAAGTACAGGGAGGCAGGGCCGTTCTACGAGCAATTGCTTGAGATGCGGGCATTTAAACTAGGGATATCACATCCTGAGACAATAAGCAGCCTGAATAATCTAGCAGCCCTCTATTATGCACAGGGTAAGTATGAGGAAGCAGAATTGCTCTATGAACAAGCACTTGAAATCCGAGCGGAGAAGCTACGGCCCCTTCATCCAGATACCGCGAGCAGTCTGAATAATCTGGCGCTACTATATAAGGTGCTTGGCAAGTATGCGGAGGCGGAGGATCTATATCAGCGGGCACTCGAGATGCGAGAGTTGAAATTAGGGCTATCGCATCCTGAGACAGCGAGCAGCCTGAATAATCTGGCAGTTCTCTATAAGACGCAGGGGAAGTATGCACAAGCCGAGGAGTTGTATCAGCGAGCGTTAGCGATGCGAGAAGAAGAATTGGGAAGCACTCATCCTGAGACGGCGAGCAGCCTGAACAATCTGGCGGTCCTTTACCATACACAGAGAAAATATCCGGATGCAGAGAAACTCTATCAGCGAGCGTTAACCATCCACGAACAGCAACTGGGAGCATCGCATCCCAGTACAGCCAGCAACCTGAATAATCTGGCAGAACTCTATCAGAAGCAGGGGAAATATGCACAAGCCGAGGAGTTGTACAAGCGAGCGTTAGCAATCCGCGAAGAGAAGTTGGGATCGTTACACCCTGGCACAACGAGCAGCCGGAACAGTCTGATGGAACTTTATGCGTTGCAGGAGAAGCATAGCGCTGTGGAGGCGCTTCAGCAGCGAGCCCGGATCATCCGCGACGGTGCAGAGGACTCCTCAAGCATCATCAATCCAGGTATTCGGGCGATTTTGTCTCAAATGCAAGGCAAGTATGCGGAAGCGGAAGAGTTCTATAAGCAAGCATTAGCCATCCAGGAGCAGGAGTTGGGATCTAGCCATATCCGCACGGAAACCACTCTGGATAACCTGGCGGAGCTTTATAAGATCCAGGAGAAGTATGCAGAAGCGGAGTCATTGTACGTGAGAGTAGTGGCTATGAAAGAAAAGAAATTGGGGCCATCACATTTTGATATTGCTCGAAATCTTTCTGCGCTGGCGGGAATCTATCGTGTACAGGGGAAGCAGACTGAGTCAAATGCATTGTACGAGCGAGTACGAGCGATTCGCGATGGACGCTACGCGTGAGGGTTCTATGGAGTATCACAATCTCTTCAGAGGAAAGGGGACACATGGATTATCGAGTTCATATCATCGAGATGCTCGAAAGCGCCTCTCACATAGCGCGAGACCGTTTTGGGAAGGTCTCTTCAACGACAAAATCTGGTGACAATCAGCAGGTGGTGACTGAGGCTGATCTGGAGATCGGAACGGCCATTATTGAAGCAATCCATCAGAGCTATCCAACGCATAACATCATCGATGAGGAGGCAGGCATCATTGATAATCGATCGCCCTACACCTGGGTGATTGATCCTATCGATGGAACGAGCAATTTTGCGCAGGGAAGTCCGCTCTATGGCTGTATGGTGGGGCTCCTGAGAGAGCATGAAGCGATCGCTGGCGGCTTCGCGCTGCCTGCTTTTCACGAGATCTATAGTGCCGAGAAGGGACAGGGAGCTTACTGCAACCAGCAACGCATGCAGGTGAAAAATGATCAGCAAATGCTTTCAAGCTTGATTGCCTATGGCATCGATGGATATCCAGAGGAACCGGACAGAACCAGAAAAGAATGTGAACTCTTCGCAGAAATTACGCTGGCGTGTAGGAGTGTGCTTGCGAGCAATTGTGTCTTTGACACGGCGATGCTTGTGAAGGGCGTCTATGGAGGATTTCTGCATAAGCAGAATAAAATCTGGGACAACGTGGCGCAGCAGATTGTGCTTGAAGAAGCTGGATTTCTCTACACGGATTTCTTTGGTCAGCCAGTTGATTATATGCATCCATTCACGAAAGTGGAGCAGACCTTCACTTTCTGTGCTGCTCCTCAGGCTGTACACAGCCAGCTCCAGGATATTATTGCTGCCTGGCAGAAGACATGTATGATGGCTGGATCTGTCTAATCCCTGACTCTCACGGTTGTATCCTTCATGATCCAGCGTGGCCAATACAGCGACGAGGGACTTGCCTGGATACAACCGCATCTGTCTATGGTTTAGTGTGTCAATATGGTCTGCTTGCTCTTGAATTCCTCTTGTTTCCAGCGTTGAGCATAGGTGAAGAGATCGCGGAAGGCTCGCAGAATGACTTTCGGATTCGCTCCTGTGGCTTTTCCTCCCTGGCGAGGGAGATGATGGATTTCTACTTCTTTCCACGCATAGCCAGATCGCATCAGTTTGTAGAGGAGTTCCGCGTTGATCAGTGCGCTTCCCGTTTCCAGGGGATGCTCACGCAGAATCTGGGTATGGAACAGCTTGAATGCACAATCGATGTCTCGTACCTGCACGCCCAGCATCAAGCGAATCACCTGTTTCCATCCCCAGGCATTGCATTTGCGTATCCATGAGTCCTGGCGTTTATGACGATAGCCCAGGACGGCATCGTATTGCTCAATAAAAGGGAAAAATGTGGCAAGATCACTGATCGTAAATTGTCCATCAGAATCCATAAAGAATGTCAGATCCTTTGTGGCTGCGGCAAAGCCGCTGACCAGAGCTGCGCCATATCCTCTGTTGACCTCATGTGTTATCAGCTGTACTTCCGGGTGGGTCTGTCCCAGAGCGGCAACCTGCTCGCCTGTGTTATCAGTGCTGCCATCATTGACGACAATCACTTCAAAATCCCGTTGCCAGCCTTGCAATGTAGTCAGAACCGAGGTGACAGTGCTGGCGATAATCTGCTCTTCATTGTGAGCCGGCAACACAATCGAGATACTCTGGGAAGAACCAGCAATGCTCGTGTGTGCAGGTTCGCCTGAATGACGGGCGGTTTGAAGAGAGGATCTATCCATCGTTTCATGCCTTTCTGTTTTCCTGGTAAACACCCATAGATGCATTCCCAGGTAGGAGATAAATGTAGAACCTGAGATGGCGAGAATCTTGGAAACATTCGTCCAGAGTGTGGGATTGGTAATCAATGGTAATAGTATTTTTCCAATTCCCCAGACAAAAATATCGTTGACCAGCATGCCAAAACAGGTAGTAAGGGCAAAGCGAACTAGCTCGGCAAATGTTGTGCGCTGCCTGTGACCGAAGGTCCAGTATTTGTTCAGTACAAAACTGTTGATGGCGCCCAGGCCATACGCCAGTGAATTCCATGCAGCTAGTAGCACAGGATTCTGGGTGGGAAAGAGCCAGAGCAGCGCATTCAAGAGTAACAAATCTACCAGGGTATTCAGGCTCCCAACCACTCCAAAGCGCGTCAATTGCCGTACTATGCTGAACCACGCAGGACGGTCGCGCAATGCGGCCGGAGCTCGTGTGTCCATAAAGGACTCAGTAAGGTAAGGGGCTGTATCCTTAACTTCAGGAGGTGCTTTCATTTTGTGCCTCTGGATACGTTTCTACAAGCAGTTGCGGGGAAGGCCAGTGAATGAGAATAGACACTCCTCGTTGAGCCTGCAACCGCGATTAGATTTCCCCTTCTCATTCGGTCCGAGTATAGCAGGAGCGCTATAAAGATCTGATGAAGAAGTCTTCAATTTTTTGTAAGGTGTTTTCGTTGGGGGAGCGGCCCTGACAGGCCGATACATGGGCAAGAGAGAGTGCTTGTAGCATCCTGGAATACCATCTTCATCAAAACTTTACATGTTTGGAGTATACTCCTGGCAACGATGAATAAACTATTGCTGTTTCGTATAGCCATAATGTGTGATAGAAGAAACCTTGGAATTATGCAGCAAACGATCCTGATCGTCGATGACGACAAAAAAACGGTGGACCTGATCCGCCTTTATCTTGAGAAGGAGCGCTACCAGGTCTGCTCAGCCTTTGATGGTCAGACGGCGCTGGATCTGGCCAGGCAGAGGCAGCCGGACCTGATCATCCTGGATTGGATGCTGCCAGGCATTGACGGTTTGCATGTCTGTCGCATTTTGCATACTGAGTGTGATATTCCGATCATCATGCTGACTGCCCGCTCAACCGAAGATGAGAAGTTGCTCGGATTGGACCTGGGGGCAGATGACTACCTTACCAAGCCATTCAGCCCACGCGAACTGGTGGCCCGTGTACGAGTGATCCTTCGGCGTGCTCATCAGAAACAAGATAAAGAGTACTCGCCCACGCTCTATCTGGGTGAACTCGTTGTTAATTTTGCCGCCCATGAAACCTTGCTGGGCAAGATGCCTGTTCGCCTGACTCCCAAAGAGTTCAAGCTTCTGGAGACGCTGGCCAGAGAGCCTGGCCGCGCCTTCAGCCGCGCCGAATTGGTGACGCGTGTCTTTGGCTTTGACTACGAAGGCTTTGAGCGTACGATTGATGTCCATATGATGAACTTACGCAAGAAGATCGAACCCAGTCCTGACCAGCCACTCTACCTGCAGACGGTTTATGGAGTTGGCTACAAATTGAGAAAAGAGCTGGATGATGAGAATTCGTAGCCTGCGTGTGCGCTTGCTCCTCATGTTTTTGCTGGTTATTATTGTTACATTAGGATCGCTTGCTGTCTTTGCCAGCCAGATCGCTCAAGAGGGCTTTCAAGGTTATTTGGAGAATGAGCGAACCAACAATCAGAAGCTGGTCGCGCAAATTCAGGCGGTATATCACCGGCCTCAAGACAGCCAGAAGCTTCAGTCCTCTATCACACGGAGTGCGGCTCAAACGAAGATGAGAATACTGGTCATCGACCCGGACCAGCGTATTGTCGCCGATTCGATGAGCACGCTCATTGGCCAGACGTTGACCATTTCCCTCTTTTTGACGCTGGAGAACAATCAGAATGCGCTGACGGGAGGCGTCTCCCCACCTGACATGTCGCTTGCTCCTGGTAGTGAGTTGCGTATCGTTTCGACGAATGGTCGCCTTATCGCTGCCGGCTCGCAACTGCCGCCCGCTACCCAATTTATCAACTCGATTAATCGCGCACTCGCTTTCGCGGTGCTGGTCGCGGGAAGCGTGGCCTTTGTTCTGGCACTCACCTTATCGGGGACCATTGTCAAGCCTGTGCGGGCGTTAACCCGCGCGGCCAGACGTTTAGAGCAGGGGGATCTCAGCCAGCGCGTCCAGACGCGAGGGCGGGACGAAATGGGAGAGCTGGCGCACGCCTTTGACACGATGGCGGAGAGTTTGGAGCGTGGTGAACGCCAACGCCGTCAGCTTTTGAACGATGTCGCCCACGAGTTGCGCACTCCACTGACCAACCTTCGGGGCTATCTCGAGGCGTTGCAGGATCAGGTAATCGAACCAGAGCCTGCGATAATCTCTTCCATTTATGAAGAGGCGATACTTTTGAATCGCCTGATCACGGACCTCCAGGATATCACTCTGGCGGAAGCGGGCCAGTTGCGCTTGCACCGCGAGCCGATTGCACTGGAAGATGCTATCATCCAGGCAGTTCAGGCCGTCTCTCTCTCGGCGGAGAGCAAACAGCTCGCGCTCTCCGCCGATCTCCCGGCAAATTTGCCTCTGGTGGATGCAGATGCCCAGAGGGTGGGACAAATTTTGCGTAACCTGTTGACGAATGCGATTAAATATACGCCGGAGGAGGGCAGGATCAGCATTAGCGCCCAGGTGTACCAACAGGAAGTGCGCGTTTCAGTACGTGATAACGGAGTGGGGATTGCAGCCGAGCAGGTGCCCCTGATCTTCACGCATTTTTATCGCGCTGACACCTCCCGTACACGCGAAACAGGGGGAAGCGGCCTCGGTCTGGCCGTCGTCGAGCAACTGGTTCACGCGCATGGAGGGCGTGTTACGGTGCACAGCCAGGTTGGACAGGGCAGTTGCTTTACTTTTACCTTACCGATTACCTGTGGGTGAGGTGTTTATTTTCTCTGGTCATATCTGGAAAGCTCCAGATAACAGTTGTTTCACACGGCAATGTCAGACAAACCAGCGGGTTGAAATCTTCTCACCCTGGGATGTAACTTTCCTCAGTACGGTCTGACGGACTGCCAATTTGAGCTCAGAAGAGCTTGAAATTCGTGGATGCTATCTCGAACAAAAATTGCATTTTGCTCTGCTTTGACCATACAATTTGAGAGCGGACGATCTTTTTTTAGCTTTATCTGGTGGGATAAGCTATGCGCGATGTTATTTCTTGAGAAGTGAGGTGTGTTCTTTCATGTATGACTACATTATCGTTGGGGCAGGATCAGCAGGTTGTGTGCTGGCTCATCGTCTGACCGAAGATCCACACACGACCGTGCTGCTGCTGGAAGCGGGCGCAGCCGATACGAAGCCAGAGATCCGTATGCCGGTAGCGTTCCCGACGCTGTTCCATACTGCCTGTGACTGGGGATATATGACCGGGGAAGAGCCAATGCTGGCGATGCGTAGTCTCTACTGGCCGCGTGGCAAGGTATTGGGTGGGAGTAGTTCCATCAACGCTATGATCTACATTCGTGGGAACCGTGCCGATTATGACCTCTGGCAAGCGGCAGGCAATCAGGGATGGGGATACGATGATATTTTGCCCTACTTTAAAAAGGCGGAGCATCAGGAGCGGGGAGCATCGGAGTATCATGGAGTTGATGGCCCGTTGAATGTGGCAGACCTGCGTGCGCCGCATCCGCTCTCGCAGGCGTTCGTTGCGGCCTGTCGCGAGTGTGGTCTGACAGAGAATCCTGATTTCAATGCAGAGGCGCAAGAGGGGGCAGGCATATATCAGGTCACGCAGAAAAACGGGACGCGTTGGAGCACTGCCAGTGCCTATCTGGTGCCTGCGCGACAGCGACCAAATTTGACAATTCGTACCGAGTCCCATGCGATGCGCGTGCTATTTGAGCAGGATCGGGCCGTCGGTGTGATGTATCATGATGGGAAAGACATCCAGACCGAACTGGCTCAGCGTGAGGTGTTACTCTGTGGAGGTGCGGTCAACACGCCGCAACTGCTGATGCTTTCCGGCATTGGATCAGCCGAGCATCTTGCATCTCTGGATATCCCTGTCCTGGTCGACCTGCCAGGAGTAGGGCAGAATTTACAGGATCATCTCTCGGCGGGAGTGCTCTATCAATCTCTCCAGCCTGTCGTGCTGCCTTTCCACTCGAATATCGCTGAAGCCGGCGGATTTATCACGCTGCAAGCGGACTCTCCTGTCCCCGACATTCAATTTATTTTTACACCTGCGCTTTTTATGAGTCATAGCATTAACTCGCTGGCTGGCCACGGCTTCACAATTGCTCCCATTTTGCTGCATCCGCAGAGCGTAGGGCAACTCTTGCTGAGCTCCAACGATCCCTTTGAGCCAGTGCAGATCGAGGGAAATTATCTGAGCGCTGAAGAAGACCTCAACCTTTTGACGCAAGCTGTCCGCTTTAGCATTGATCTGGCTCATGCGACCGCCTTCGATGATTGGCGCGGCGAGCCGGTGATGGATGATAATGATCTGAGCGATGAAGAGATTATCGATTCAATCCGGGAGAACGCGGAGACGCTGTACCATCCTGTGGGGACCTGCAAGATGGGTCCGGCTACTGATGATGGGGCCGTCGTCGATGATCAGCTGCGCGTCTATGGAGTCAAGGGGTTGCGGGTCATCGATGCATCGATCATGCCAACGATCATCAGTGGAAATACCAATGCTCCCACCATTATGATCGCAGAGAAGGCTGCTGATATGATTAAGCATGCTCAGGCAACGCCAATTGGAAACGCCTCTTATATTGCGCCTCGCTGAGGATTTCTCCCGTTGATATTGATCTTTCTGCTCTTTTCGCGTACTCTATGGAAGGATAGATGATTTGGGGGAAGATATTGCGAGAGGAGCAAAAGTATGGTAGATCCTGCACATCCATCAGATCTGATACGTAATCTTGCACACAAAAACAGAATGAGTACAGAAGAGGCGCTGGCATTGTGTGACGCCCTGCCGGTTGTCGATATTGAGACCATCATCGGCAAATGGCGCGGCACCGAGATTTCAACGGGACATCCTCTCGGTGGAGCGTTAGAGACATTTGGCTGGTATGGGAAAGAATTTATCGATCGTGATCATGTGCGTCCACTCCTGTTTGTGAATAACAAAGGGAAGCTCTTTTCGGTCAACCCGCAGCGACTCCCTTTAGGTCTGGCGCTCAAAGTACCCATACCACAGAGTAAGCTGACACGCCAGATATTTCTCGCCACGCGTTTTTTTGTGCAGACGCGTCAAACAAAGGCCAGAGTACGCATGTTGGAATACCGAGGAAAAGTTAGCGCCTCGATGATCTATGACAATCTCCCTATCTACGATACATTTCGTCTGATCAATCACGATACGTTGTTGGGCGTGATGGATCTGAAAGGCGTGGAGCAGCCTTTCTTTTTTAGATTGTATCGCAACGAGTAGCGCTTTCGCTCATGGCGCTCAGGACAGCCGCGGCGCTACGTCGGCAAACGTGGATGCCTCGTTCAAGGGGTCATCCCTCTTGTCCGGGCAACGTCGCGATGACCTTTGGCAGTGCAATACGTCGGAGAGAGCCTGATCTCTCTGGCGGAGATGTTTCCTTATTTGAACAGTGCGCTTGCGTACTTTGGCATTTAGAGCATGTAGTTTACGTCTGATGAGCTAGTTGGATAGGAATAGATCATCTCTTTAAGGTCGTGCGCGTGGAGGTCCATGCGAATGGCCAGGGCGAAAAGATTGATGACCTCTTCGGCGTTTTGTCCCAGCAGATGTGCTCCCAGGATGTGGTTGGTGCCGTCTTCGATGAGCACTTTAAATCCCGTGTGCGCTAGTTTGATACGTCGCGAGGTGTACCAGCTGGATGTGTCTTCGTGTTTGGTGGTGAAGTGCCGTCCCTGCTGATGCGCCTCCTCTTCGGTGAGGCCTACTCTGGCAAGCGTCGGAGTTGTGAAGACAACGCTGGGGATGCCTTTATAGCTGGGTGTTTGCTCGTTTCCCTGGAGCAGATTATTGGCGACGATACGTGCTTCCATCGTGGCAACGGGAGTCAATGGGAAATCTCCGCTGGCCGCGCAATCTCCGGCCGCATAGACAGCTGGATTGCTGGTGGATTGCAAATAGTGGTTGACTGTGATACCTTTTTTCTCGCGCACAATTCCTGCTGCATCGAGATGAAGGTCATCAATCTCGGGCACGCGACCAGCGGCATGTACGACAATATCTGCCTCGATTGTCTGCTCCTGATCACCTTTTTGGGTATGGACGAGTAGATGATTGGCTTGTTTCTCAAGAGCTGTCACAGCCGTCGCGAGCTGTACGTCAACGCCTGAAGCCTGGGTTGCCTGTGTGAGTTGTGCTACCAGATCTGGATCAAACTTTTCGAGCGCGCGTGGGCCGCGATGGATGATCGAGACGTTGGCACCTGCACGTGCCGCAATATGAGCAAATTCAAATGCGATATAGCCGCCGCCAACGAATACGATGCGCTGCGGTAGAGCCTCCAGACTTAGAAATTGTGTGCTGGTAGTCAGATACTCTTCGCCAGGAATCCCCAATGGAGCATGCTGTGCGCCTGCTGCGATCACCACAAAGCGTCCAATCAGAGTCTCGTCGCCGACTTGTAGTGTGTTGGCATTGATGAAGTGTCCCCGACCATGCCACGTCTGGATGCCAGCTTTGGCAAATGCCTTTTCCATGGTCGCGGGCACAGGCTCGGTGAATGAGCGCTTTAGCTGGATTAGATCCTGCCAGTTGATCGAGAGAGCGGGGGCTGAGATCCCCGAGCTCTGCATACGTTGGCTCCAGTCGACCAGCTCGGTGGCACTCGCCAGGATCTTCTTGGGCTCGCATCCTCGCTGCTCGCATGTTCCGCCGAAGGGACGAGAATCGAGCACTGCGACATTCCAGCCCGCTTCGCGACAGGTAAACGCGATGGTCTGGGCCGCCGTACCTGTCCCGACAATGATCACATCAACATGTATAGGCAATTTTCATTTCTCCTTATAAAGTCTTTCTCTTTAGAGTACGTGCCTGATCTCTATGAGTTGACAAATATTAAATTTTTGTGTCAGTGGTATAGATGTCTTGACTTTTCTACCAGTTGCAGGTACTCTCCCTTTTGAGGAGAAATTTCTCTTGCCGGAGGGATAAGCCAGACGGAAAACCCTCCTCTCTATAATTTATCTATACGTCCGAGAGGGAACTTGCATGAAGCGTTATACTCATTTATCTATGGTAATGATTTTAAGCTGCTTGCTCGGTATCAGTGGTGTCCTGGGACAAAGTAGTGGTGTGGTCAAAGCCGCTGCATCATCCACCTCTAGTAGCGCAAAGGTCAATGGCAAGCAAGTCGTTGGTTACTTCACTCAGTGGAGCATCTATTCTGGTTTCTTTGAGAAAAATCTGGTGGCGAATGGTACCGCTGCCAAATTAACGACGATCGATTATGCCTTTAGCAACATTAGTTCTGATCTTACATGTAGCCAGGGTGATGCCTGGGCTGATTATCAGCGTCCGTTTGCCGCCACGGAGAGCGTCAATGGACAGGATGATACATGGAGCCAGAATCTCCGAGGTAATTTCCAGCAATTGCGCGAATTGAAGCAACTCTATCCCAATCTCAAGATCATGATCTCGATTGGCGGATGGTCATGGTCTACCAACTTCTCCAAGGCTGCCGAGCCTGCGAACCGTGCAGCCTTTGTGCAGTCCTGTATCGCTCAATATATCCAGGGCAACCTGCCGCTGCTGCCATCAGATGTCGCTGGCGGACCCGGCTCTGCCGCAGGAATCTTTGACGGCATCGACATCGACTGGGAATATCCAGACAATCCCGGCAATGGCAACGTCTATGGTCCACAGGACACCGCCAATTTTACCGGATTATTGTCCGAGTTCCGCAGCCAGCTCGATACTCTTGGCAAACAGACCGGCAAGCACTATCTGCTGTCGGCCGCGCTGCCTGCTGGACAGGATAAGTACACTCATCTTCAGCTGAACAAGATCGGTCGCTCCCTGGATTGGGGCGATGTGATGACCTACGATATGCATGGCGCATGGGATGCGACAGGACCGGCAGATTTTAACGCTCCACTCTTCTGTGATCCTCGTGATCCATCGCCAGAGCCAGCCAACAGCTACTGCATCAACCATACCGTCTTCGATTATGTCAAGGCGGGCTTTCCACTCAACAAAATAGTGCTGGGCATCCCATTTTATGGGCACGGCTGGACAAATGTCCCCAATGTCAATCACGGACTTTTTCAAAGTAGTCCAACGATGCAGCCAGCCACACTTGGTGGCGGCACTGCGAACTACAACCAGCTCGCCCCATTGCACATGACCCGCTACTGGGACCCTCTAGCTCAGACCGCCTGGTACTATGACGGGAAGAACTTTTGGAGCTTTGATGATTCTGCGGCGATAACGCTCAAAACGGACTATATCAAAGTGCTCGGACTTGGTGGCGCGATGGTCTGGTCCCTGGATGGCGATGATGCCTCCGGTACGTTGATCAACTCCCTTGCTCACGGCCTCAAAAAGTAGCGTCGTGCCCTCGGGCACGATGTCCCACTCGACGTATGAGACAGGAAGATCTCGGCGAGCCACGCAGAGGTACTGGATCGTACGGCGAGTGGGACATCGCACGCGAGCGTGCGACGCTACTTTTTGTATCTTTAAGATTTAATATAGAAAATTATCCTAATTACTATACGGAATCATTATTGCTCTGTTACAATGAATGCATATTTATCGGTTTATGATGCAAACAGAGTGGACAGAAATCTCTCCCTCTTTCACTAGATATACATCCAACAAGGGAGTTGCTCATCAAATAATGCTTGTACGCTGTTGATAAGCATGTCTCCATGTATCTGGATTCTTGCATACATATGAGTGTAAAAATTCTGATAGGAGAAAAAGGTGCAGTATCAATTTAGTCGCTATGATATTATTACGGTACTCGAGCAGCATCGTGATAATTTAACATATCTTGTCAGTACCCGTGATCAACAGAAGAAAAAAGCTATCCTGAAGATCTTTCAGAAGCCTGCGCTGTTAGGGCTGGAGAAGCGAGAAGCGTTTTCGCAGCGGCTCGACATACTGACTCATATCAAGCATCCACATATTGTCCCAATCATCGACGGAGGCATTGAAAATCGCTGCTCCTACGTTGTCAGCGAGTATATGGCTGGAGGCTCGTTGCGGGCTCGTCTGGATAAGATCACGCCGGAACGCCTGCCTTTCGATGAGGCTTTAACTATCATACTCCATATTGGACAGGCTTTAGACTATCTGCATACGCAGCAGATTGTGCATGGACATCTCAAACCCAAGCATATTTTCTTTGATGAGCAAGAGCGGATATTTTTGTCGGATATCTATAGCCCCGATCAGCTCTGGCCGGTGAAACCTGAGGTGCTGGCTGGTAATATGCGTTATCTCTCCCCGGAGCAATGTCGAGGAACGAACAATGCTATGCTTGTTACGCCATTGAGTGATCAGTATATGCTCTGTTGCATTGCCTATGAATTGTTTACCGGTCAGGTACCTTTTACCAGCACTGATGTCGTCGAACTTAAAGACCAGCTACTGCATTTGAAGCCAGCCTCTCTGACAAGTATCGTGGCTGATCTGCCTGATCCTGTCAACGAAGCGATCCTCAAAGGATTGGAGAAAGATCCCGCTCAACGTTATTCCCAGATGTCGGAATTACTGTCAACCCTCCGAGATGTCGCTCAGACAACCTCTCAACCGGTTCTGCCTATCGTTACCGCCACGCAGCCAACTGTGCTGGTTGTCTCAGGAGAGCAGATAGCAGCACCGGCACCTCAAGTCAACGACATAGCCGCAGATCTCAATGATAAGGCGGCCGTCCAGCCTGCATCAAAAGCGCCCCGGACTACAAAATCAGCGCGGAAGAACAAACTATGGCTTGCTGCGGCACTGCTCTTACTGATCTGTGGGCTCATTGTCTATGTCGTCTATGCGCCACGTAGCTCGTCAGCATCCGTCACGCCTGTCAACAACGACGCACATGCTCAGGTCGATGTATCACCGACAGGTGTATACACTCCACTGCACCATGTCACACCAACCCTTATTCCTACCGCAACGGCTAGCGCCACGCAGACCCCACTTCCGACTGTGACAGCCACTCCCACTCCGAAAGCGACGCCAAAACCAACCCCGAAAGCGACTCCGGCGAAGCCGACCGCGACCGCTGTTATGCCCCTCTTTACTGGCCAGTTGAGCACACATGCTGGATTTCTCAGCGCGACTTCAACGAACCTTATTCCTCAACTCACCGTAGACACCGTCAGAATCGAGGCCGATGTCACCACCGATGGCAATGGTGGTGGCATCGCTTTTCGTAGCAATGCCAATGCGACTGCCGGCTATCGTTTTGTTGTTCAGACCAGTGGCTCTTATAATTTCATGACGTCTTCACAAATACTCGCGACAGGTTCAAGTCCGGCCATCAAGACAGGAAACAACGTCTCCAATCATGTCACCATCGTTGCGGTGGGGAGCCAGATTACCATCTCGATTAACTCGCAAAGTGTGGTAAGTATTTCGGATAGCGCCTATAGCTCCGGCAGCGTCGGAGTTGTCGCCGCGCCTTTCGGCGAAGACACTTCGACGACCTGCAATTTCAATATCTATGCCAAATAATAAATCCTCTGCTGGGGTATTCCCTACTTCCATTTGCGCTCATGCGAAGAAGAATAGGGAAGGAGAAGCTACAAACAGCCTCGTCGGAAGCGTGTAAGTGTAGACAGAAACTTCTGGCTTTTGCTCTGGGTCTGGTGACCGATGAAGAGAATAATTGTGAGGAAGGTATCAATACAATGAGCAAGCATACGCCCTGATTTAGATGGCGCCAGAACTAAGAGCACATGCTAGAGTATTCAAACTATCTTCAAAAATGTGCAGGCGTGAGACAGTATGTGCTACCTCACGCCTGTGCGTCAGGAAACCATGTGCTTCTATTACAAGTCTGCTAGTCCTTCTCAGTGACACATTCTAAGAGCACTATTGGCATAATACGAGACGTTCCTTTTTGAGCCTTAGCGAAGTCGGGTGCTTGTCTTACTACTTCTGCGAAGAGACGGTCTCGTTCGGCTGGTGGCGCAACGGTCGCATGGACGTTCAATTGCTTGGTCTCAACTTCAATTGTGACATCATTTGGATGAGCGAGAATATTATAGTACCAGTCGGGATTGCGGGAGGCACCACCATTTGCGGCAACAAGGATGTACGTGTCACCATCTTTGATGTAGCGCAATGGAGTGGTACGTGGTTGATTGCTCCTGGCACCGTGTGTGTGAAGCAAGAGAAATTCTGGGCCTGGAAAATTTCTCACCTTGCCTCCATGTGTGTGAAACTCGTCAATAATCTGCGGATTAAGCGTCTTGGCTAGCCGAGCCAACTCTTCGTGATTAGTACTCATGTTTTCTTCTCCTATCAACTGCACGAAGTTCATGAAACATGTAGCTTCGTAAACAGCCCTCTTTCCAAAAAAGAGAACCATCTTGCTTCGCTACTACTGTTCTTTCAACAACAGTGTCGTGTATACTACACTGTAGGAAAAATACCATGTGTCTGAGTGCAATGCAATCAGCAAACAGGTAGGTGCGTTGTGTAAACAACATAGAGGTGAAACTGTTGCTTACACGTAGGGGAATATGAGAGCGTACCGAGGGAATAAATCACTATGACATCTGTTAATCCGCGTGATCCACGAGTCAAACGGACCCGTCAACTATTGCTGCAAGCGTTCATCGCCTTAGTGGAAGAACAGCACAATCTTCACTCGATTTCAGTGCAAGAGGTTGCGGAACGTGCTACGGTCAACCGTGCGACCTTTTACGCCCACTTTGAAGACAAATATGCATTGTTACAGTGCTGGATGCATCAGAAGTACCACCAGAGACTCATCAGCCAATTTCCTGCCTCCTCTACCTTGCAATTGAGTACCTTGCGTCAACTGATTCGATCGGTGTTCGATGTGCTTGCGCTCTTTCGTTCCTATCTCAAACCAGCAGATAGGCAGTACGAGCCGCTCTTCGAGAATGTGCTTCAACAGGAACTGTACACCCTTCTCTTGAGATGGCTCAAGCAGGTTCCATCGGAGGTTCCTTTGCAAGAAGAGGTAGGAGAAACCATGGCGCAGGTCATCAGTTGGGCGATCTTGGGTCCCGCCACACAATGGAGTCGGGGAGATCAAACAGTTTCAGCTGAAGAGATGACCCAGCGCGTCTTGAGCATCGTGATTGCTGGCTTGTCACCTGTCACCACGGTTGCTTGACTGGCATTTTAGGCATCGGGGCAGCGCTATCCCTACTGTGAGATCCGAGAGAAAGCAACGAGCAGGAGGGTCATTGAGATGATGCACTGGCTCGTTGCTTTCTCTCGCGTATCACTGCTCGTGGTGGCAGCAGTGTGAGTCAGTAGCGGTGTTAGCCCCGGTGCCAAGATCGTCGGAGCGTCCGGCAGCCAGCCGGGACCATTGGGAGATGGGGCGTCCATTGAGACGGAAGGCATTGGGCTCGCTGGTATTTGCTCCCCAGCGTTGCGGCCAGCCAGTTGGTGAATCCTCCCACTTCTCCTGTCGCCCATAGACGGTCAGATCCAGAAGTCCGTACGACGGTGCCATCACTTCGTTGCCACGGCCGGTGGTCCAGTAGGTCTCGAACACACGGTCCCCGTGCCGCAGATAGCAGACCAGCATCCCGAACTCGGCGTGCAGGGCAGAGGCTGCATCTTGTGCAGAGTACCAGGGAACGGTCCAGCCCATGAAATCGTGATAGCGTGAGCTTTCCTCGTACGGACCTTCGCAGAACGTGGCGTAGGTGACGTCGCGGGAATGCAGGTAGGATAGCTCGTTGATGTGGGTAGTGGAGAATGTACAGCCCTCGCACTGAGCTTCGGCAGGCTGACCGGCGTGCCACATGTGATAATAGGCGATCAAAAGCGTTCGGCCCTCAAAAATATCCAATAGCGGGACCGGTCCGTGCGAGCCGACCAGCTTGATGGAGGCGTCTACCTCCACCATCGGCAGCCGTCGGCGAGCTGCGGCGATCGCATCCCCTTCGCGAGTGTGCGCCTTTTCTCGCACGAGTAGCTTGTCCAGTTCTGCCTGCCAGGTGGCTCGGTCGACCACTGGGGGCAGTGCAGAAGTGTCGAGGCCTCTGGCGAAATTGTGCTGATCAGGTGTATGCATAGGTATCTCCTTCTTTCTTCTTCCTCTTGCATTCGGGATGACGTATGGTGAGTAGGGATGCCACGACCATGTGCAAGTAGATCTATTCTATCAACAGAGAAAGAAAAAAACTTCTTCGATCTTACTCAAATCCTCAGCCCACCACTGATTGTCCTGAACTTCCTGGAGTGCCACTTTCCAGGCGCAAACCTGAACGAGGAGACTGGGCATAAGGAAGTGATCTGCGCTCTTGCCTTTATGTTGAACTATATCTCTTTGTGCAACTTGTGGGTAAAGATAGAGAAGCCTCCCTCCCCTCTGTATAAATTGTGAAACATTACTTTTATAATATATTGATGTTTATCTATTTAGATGTTATAGTTTCTATGTTCTGGTGTCACAGAAAAAGATCATCTTTAGAATAGGAAATTAGATGAAAAAACTTAAATGGCTTGTATTGCCTTTCACCTTTCTGCTTCTCGTTGGTATATTTTTCACGAAGAGTACAAGCATTCAGGCTCATCCCAATAGTATCCTGGACGCGGCCAGTGCGACGGATAATCAGCTGGCATCAGTGGCCAGCCTCTCCTCCTCAGATGTCTGGGCAGTGGGCGCAACGGGTACCAGTAATGCCTACTCCTCGCTTACCGAGCACTGGGATGGCACAAGCTGGCAGATTATTGCCAGTCCAGATCCTCTGGGAGCCACTGATACCGAATTGACAGGAGTGGCGGCCCTTTCCTCCTCAGATGTCTGGGCGGTCGGCTTTGCCAGCATCAGTGGACTGGCGGCCCAGCAGAGCGTCGTTGAACATTGGGATGGTACTGCCTGGAGCCTGATCGCCAGTCCAAATCAGACAGGCAGTACACGCTTGCAGGCTATCACGGCCCTCTCCGACAGCGATATCTGGGCGGTCGGCAATTACATGAACGGCCAAAATGAGTTGAGCCTTATCGAGCACTGGGATGGTACAAGCTGGCAGATCGTCAGCAGCCCAAATCAGAGCATTACGCTGAACGAATTGCTGGGTATAACTGCCATCTCCTCATCAAATATCTGGGCGGTTGGTACTGCTCTGGGATATGCAACGATCGGCACTGCGACCGGTATTCATCCATTGAGTGGAGGTCCCACCTTTTTCGGTTTTCATCCTCTGATTGAGCATTGGAATGGAACGAACTGGAGCACGGTCAACGCGCCCGATCCTCCTGAGGGTTATCAGCAGGTCTATCAGAGTGCCGTGGCTATTTCTTCCACCAACATCTGGGCGGTTGGTTATTCTTTTACGAATAGCAATACGTTTGCGTTTACCGCTCATTGGAATGGAACGAGTTGGCAGAGGGTTCAGAGTCCAACTCCCGGCGTGAATAGTACCCTGTTGAGCGTGACCGCGCTCTCCGCCACAGATGTCTGGGAGGTTGGTAGCTATCATATCGATGCGAACCATGCCGCTGTTCCTTTAACCGAACATTGGGATGGTCAGCAGTGGACAGTCATCACCTCTCCAGACGGTGGCGTTGGCTATGTCGAAGCGTATGGAGTGAGCGCGATTTCTTCTGCGGATATCTGGTTCGTAGGCGGCAATGGTCTGACCGAACATTGGGACGGAACAGACTGGCAGGTTGTAAGTACTCCGGCTTCATAAGAGTCGACACGGAAAAGATAGCCTTGCAGCAGCGGCAGAGACTCAATCTCTGCCGCTGCTGCTTCACTTAAGCCAGCCGCGTTTGATCAGGAATGTAAAGAGCGGATTGATTGTCAGGATATAGGTGAAAAAAAGTATGTAGGCACAGAAGATCACTGTTGAGAATGGCAGCCAGGCCATGTATTCATGTGATAGTCTCCAGAAGATGCTCACCACGATACCGATTGACAGGACAAAATAGATGAAGTTTTGTTTTAATTTCCTGCGCAAGGCGGCGTATTGCCAGAAGAGCCAGTAAAAACGATTTTTGGTTTTTAATGCCAGAAAAAAATTTTTGCGCACGATTTCATCCGTCGGGTCACGCATCAGCGCAATGCGGAAATGTTCAAAGGCGGCCTTTGGATTGCGCTGATTGTTAATCAGAAAGTTTCCATAGCTATTATGCAGCGAGATATTTTCAGGGTCCAGGCTTAACCCCTGTCGAAAAGCCGCATCCGCCTGCTGAAAATCTTCTGCTGCGATGGCAATACGCCCGAGCAATCGATAGTAGCGGGCCGTTTCCGGCGACAATTCGAGCGCTTTGAGGCAATGTTCTCTAGCTTTGGTGATGTTTTTACGGATCAGGAGCAGAAACTCGCTATAGTTGGCATGTGCGTTGTGATAGATGGGTTTGAGTTCGATCGCTCGACGAAAAGCTTCTTCCGCTTGCTGATAGAACTGTGTTTGCTGGGTGATCAGTCCATAGGTGTTATGCGCGCCTGGAAATTCTGGATCTTGCCGCAGCGCCTCCAGAGCTGTTTCCTGAGCATCTGAATAATTCTTTTGGATCAGGTAGATACGCGCCATCATATCCAGGGCGATGCTGTTGCCCGGATGAGCCTGGAGCGCTTGTTGCATGATATTTAGAGCCAGATCATATTTTCTGACACTCATCGCGTACTCTGCTTTGTCGACTTCATCTTTAATCAGCGCCATATCGGCGAAACGATTTCCCATACAATTTATTTCCTATATATATATATAAAGTCTTTCTTACTTCTTCTTTAAATAGTCCAAGATATCATCGTAGGCATTGGAGGCATTGCTATACGTGGCATAATTTTTAGCAATGGAGAGCCATTCTAAGGTCGAGGGTTTGATTTTCTTCAAGGCCTGGAGGAGATCCTCTGTACGAATGGGACGCATCTTCCCGGTTTTCATCACCTGAGCGATCACCGCATCGGCCGCAGCCAGACAGACTGCCTGGATATCGGCTCCTGAGAACTTTTCCATCTGTTTGGCTACACGTACATAATCGATGGCCTCGATGGGTTTGTCCTGCAAATGCAGTTGGAGAACCTGTACGCGTCCCTCCAGATCTGGCGGAGGCACGAAAAGAACGCGGTCGAATCTGCCTGGACGACGCATGGAGGCGTCCACAAACCAGGGACTATTTGTCGCTCCCAGGACGAGTATTTCACTATTATCGGAATCGATACCATCCAATTCGGTGAGCAATTGATTGGTCAGGACACGTCCATGGTGGTTCTGCATTTGCTGACGACTACCACCGAGGGCATCCAGTTCATCAATAAAGATAATCGCAGGCTTTTGGCGTCGCGCCATCTCGAAAATATTATGGAGATTGCGCTCGCTATTTCCTATATACATATCTAACACATCATGGATTGAGATGCTGATAAATTGCGCTTTGCACTCTCCGGCGGTTGCACGTGCCAGAAACGTTTTGCCGCATCCGGGAGGGCCATAGAGGAGCAATCCTCCACCGACCTTACGTCCGAAGGATTGGAAGAGGGCTGGCTGCTGGAAAGGATAGATGATATTCATCTTGATCTGCTCCTTCAGCGCCTCCAAGCCACCGACATCCTTAAACGTAACTTTGGGTCGTTCCACTATATCATGAGGAGCGTAATCATTATCCCCATCGTCCTCAACCAGAGCTTTGGCACGCAGCAGGGACCCTTTGGACAGCAATGAGCGCTTATACTCCAGATCATCCAGTCCCCCATCGCGCTCGATGGCCTCTTCGTAATACTTTCCCGCCATCTGGTAGTCTCCCAACTCGTAGCACGTGCGAGACAGGAGCAAATAATTGTCGGCTGTGGCCGACGGTTGGGCGATAACTTTTAATAGTGTTTGCTGTGCCTCGGCAAAACGTTGGCTATGATAATAAGCTGTACCCAGCTGGACCAGGCATTCAGGATCTTCTGTCTGTCGATAGATCTCCTGCCAATGTGTAATCGCCTCTTCAAAGCGTTGAGCTTGTATCAACAGTTCTGCTACATGCCGGCGTAAACGAATAGTAGGGCTGAATTTGAGCGCCTCAAGTAATGCAGCAATAGCTTTATCCATATCTTCTGTCATAATCGCGATCACCATAAATATATGAAAAGAACAATATCCATGAATAGAAACATGCAAGCACAACTATATCATGAGGAGGAGCATTACTCAAGTAGAGAAGAAAATAATAGCCATAGCTTAGCATTACTATTTCCCATTGGATAAACCTCATGGAGGGCAATGCTGCATAACCAGTGTCGAGCGAAGCGAGGACACCGTAGCGTCGCACGCTCGCGTGCGATGTCCCAGTGACTCGTACGAGACAGTTAGAACTTGGCGCGCTACGCTGGCCTGTCTGATCGTACGTCGAGTGGGACATCGCACGCGAGCGTGCGACGCTACAGTACAAGTCGATATTGTATAGTTTAAGCCTGCAAAGAGCGAGGCTGAGGCTCCCATCCTTTTGGCTCTGGTTGTCCGATTTTATTGCGCAAGATGCCAATACCTGGAATCTCAAGCTCAATGACATCGCCTGCCTGAAGCTTTTTGCCCTGCTCCAGACCACAGCCCAGACCGACCGTGCCTGACCCAAGCAATTCGCCAGGGAGAAGTGCTTCTCCCTGGGAGGCATAGGCAATTAGTTCCTCGACCTTCCAGGTCATGGTTGAACTGAAATTATGGGTCCACTCTTCTCCATTGATGCGTGCCATCATAGTCAGGTTGGTAAGATCAAGCTCGTCGCGGGTGATAATCCAGGGGCCGAGAGCGGTCGCAAAGTCTTTCCCTTTAGCAGGCCCCAGGCCGGCACTCATTTCCTTCATTTGAACGTCGCGGGCCGTGAAGTCGTTCAGTATCGTTACACCAAAGAGATGAGATAATGCTTCCTGCGGGCTCAGATTGCGTCCTGCCTTTCCAATGATGAAGCCTAATTCCAGTTCATAATCCATGTAGTTTGTATAGTTTGGCCAGGGGACCTCCTGCTCATGGCCGATCAGGGTTGTAGCATTCCCTTTATAGTAGACCGGTCGCTTGAGAGTCTCTTCGGGGAAGGGCAGTCCGCCGCGGCTGAAGGCGTTGCGTATATGCTCCTCGAAGGCCATGAAGTCACGCATGAGCGGGGGATCAATTGGAGGTAGTAAACGCACATTGGTCAGGGGAAGGATGGCCTCGTCACTGGCGCTCTGGGCTGCCTGTGCTGCGGCCGTAAGGAAGGTATCACCCAGACTGATTGCCTGAGCCATACTGGATGGAAAGAGGGCCGTTGCGAGGCGAAGAGCGGCATCATGGGTTGCTCCCTGCCTCTCAAGCCTGAGGCGTTCAGCTGTGACAAGATCGATGGCAGATCGCTCATCAGGTTGAATAACAGCCAACCTGCTTACCGCACCGTCCAGGCTATCACGGAGTATTCTTGCTAGTTTCAAAATTTTCCTCCTTGAGTATCGTCTTATAAGGCTATCATACAACGTTGCTGATGCTGGCTCAACTTCTTTTTCTCGCTCAAAAAATCTGCAAGGCTAATGAAGATGCATCCCGCCGTTAATATCTAAAGTGACGCCTGTAAGATAGGGACTTTCATCTGATGCCAGAAAGAGGATGCTTTTAACTACGTCATCCACTGTCGCGAGTCGTCCAACCAACGTACCTCGGGCGAGCTCCTCTTTTTTTTGGGGGGTCAGGAGATCGCCTGCAATATCTGTATCTACCATCGAAGGGGCGACGCAGTTGACACGGATACCCGATGGGGTGAGCTCACGCGCAAGTGCTTTGGTTAAACCCATGATACCTGCTTTCGCGGCACTGTAGGCACTGGTGCCGAAGACTCCACCGCCGCGTTGTCCCGACACGGATGAGAGCGAGACGATACTTCCCCCTCCACGCGCTATCAGTGCGGGCACAGCCGCCTGAGTGGTCAAAAACGTGCCTTTGAGATTTGTATCGAGCACGAGGTCGTATTCTTGTTCGGAGATATCAAGGAAGGATGTAGGTCTCGTCAGCCCGGCGACATTGATGAGGATATCAAGTCCTCCGAACGTCTCTGTCGCCTGCTTGACTACCTGAATCATCGCCGCCTTATCGCGAACGTCAGCCACCATCCCAGCCGCCTGACTAAACTCCTGGAGCTCAGACACGACTCGCTGTACATTTTCCTGTACGATATCAGTGATGACAACGTACGCGCCCTCTCTGGCGAGCGCCAGGGCCGTGCCGCGTCCAATCCCACGCGGCGAAGCGGCTCCCGTCACCAGGGCAACTTTGCCTGTAAACCTATTCATAAATAGTGTATCTCCATAAATCTGCTTAGAGCATATGCTCTTTCCATTTGAGAGGGCACTTTCGTGTCTGCTTCTATGATGCATCTTCACAGAGAGTGCGTCAAGCACACGCACGATTACCTATCTTCCAATCTTTCCGGAGGATCGATATTTCTGCCTTCTTCGATGAAATGAGGTGGTTCGAAGAAGTATGGAACATGATATGATACAAGCAATGATTGCATTTTCACGCTGTTGTGTATTGCTCAAAGGTATCAGCCAGGAGGAACTCTGTGTATGACCACCTCTAAAATCCCCAATATGACTGATTACGAGGCTGAATGTCGTAACTTTTCTCTGGATGTCCCCGAATATTTTAATTTTGCTCTTGATATCATTGATAAGTGGGCACAAGATCCTGATAAGCTTGCGATGCTCTGGATCGGGCAAAGTAAAGCAGTAGAACATATCACCTTTGCTCGATTTGCTGAGCGCTCCAGTCGTGCCGCTAATGCTTTTACTCGTATAGGCATCGTCAAAGGCGAACGCGTCCTCCTGATGTTGCCGCGTATTAGTGAATGGTGGGAGGCAGCCCTGGGCTTGATGAAACTAGGAGCTATCCCTATCCCCTGTACAACACTGCTAACCTCCAACGATTTACAGTTTCGCTCGGAGATTGCTGAGCCTGGCGCTGTGATTACTGATAGCGAAGGCGCCGCCAAATTTGATCTGGTCCGTGAGCAGTGTCCCAGCGTACGCGTAGCGGTCCTGGTAGAACATACTCCTGCGGGCGTCGAGCGCGATCAATGGCTCAACTATCAAGCCATGCTACGAGATGCTTCATCCGAATTCACGGGCGAGAAAACGCGTAGCGCTGATCCCTGTCTGATCTACTTTACTTCAGGCACGGTGGGTTATCCCAAGATGGTCTTGCATACACATGCCAGTTATCCTATTGGACATACCATTACTGCGAAATACTGGCTGGACCTAGATGAAAATGATCTTCACTGGAACGTCGGGGAACTTGGTTGGGCAAAAGCTGCGTGGTCCAATTTTTTTGGCCCCTGGATTATGGGGGCGGCAATGTTTATTCAGGATGCGCGGGGCAAGTTTGATGCGCTGGAGACGCTGAAAATGTTGCATACATATCCTATCACGACATTTTGTGCGCCGCCAACAGTCTACCGTATGCTTGTCCTTGCTGAGTCGATGGAGTATCTCCACGCGCATCCACCAAAGGCGTTGCGCCACTGCGTAGGAGCGGGCGAGCCGCTCAATCCTGAAGTGATTAAAATCTGGGAGAAGAATACTGGCTTGACCATTCGTGATGGCTATGGTCAAACTGAGACGGTATTGTTGTGCGGGAATTTTCCACCATTACGGGTCAAGCCGGGCTCCATGGGTAAACCTGCGCCGGGTTTCGAGGTGAGTGTGATCGATTTCGATGGCGGTGAACTACCTCCACACAAAGAAGGCGATATTGCGGTCAAGATCAAGCCGCACCGTCCAACCTGGATGTTTCGCGAATACTGGAAGAATCCTGAAGCGACCAGCGATTGTATTCGAGGAGATTGGTATATCACTGGCGATCGGGCCTACAAAGATGAAGAGGGATATTTTTGGTTTGTTGGTAGAGCCGATGATGTGATTATCAGTGCAGGATATCGTATCGGTCCATTCGAAGTTGAAAGCGCCCTGAAAGAACATCCGGCAGTCGCCGAATCGGCGGTGATCGCCAGTCCCGATGAAATGCGTGGTGAGGTTGTCAAAGCGTATATCATCCTTGCACCTGGCTATGATGCCTCACCTGAACTGGCAAAAGAGCTTCAGGAGCATGTCAAACGTGTCACCGCTCCTTATAAGTATCCGCGCGAAATTGAATTTGTGGAGCTTTTACCGAAGACCATTTCTGGCAAGATTCGGCGCGTTGAGTTGCGTGAGCAGGAGCGTCAAAGGAAACAAGGAGGCTTTTAAGATGGTCATGAAGGAAAACGATAACATCGGCGAGCCGGCATCGCCACGTACGCCTGCTCAGCAGACGCTCTTTGCGCCCGATGTACTTGAGTCCTTGAAGAGCGAGCGCCAGAAGTGGGAGGAGACGACCCTGCAAGCGTCGCTGCGTCGGATGCCAGAGCGTCCATATCTGCGGACAGCCTCCAGCGTTCCGATCGAGCGCCTCTACACGCCTGAGGATAATCCTGCATTTGACTATCAGAGCGATCTCGGCCTGCCTGGTGCGTATCCCTATACGCGTGGCGTGCAGCCTACCATGTATCGTGCGAAGCCGTGGACGATGCGGATGTTCGCGGGCTTTGGGATCGCTGAAGATACCAATGCGCGTTTCAAATATCTGCTCTCGCAGGGACAGACTGGACTCTCGACCGCTTTTGATATGGCGACGCTCTATGGTTATGATACCGATGATCCGCAGGCGGCCGGGGAATTTGGCAAATGCGGCGTGGCTGTTTCGTCTCTGGCCGACATGGAGATCCTCTTCGCGGATCTGCCCCTGGATACGATTACGACCTCCATGACGATCAATAGTCCAGCCTCGGCTATCTGGGCGATGTATATCGCGAACGCGGAGAAGCGAGGCTTTCCGCGTGCGAAACTGGGAGGGACGCTCCAGAACGATATCCTCAAAGAATACATTGCGCAGAAAGAGTATATCTTTCCGCCAGAAGCGTCACTGCGGCTGGTGACCGATACGATTGAGTTTGGCACCCATGAGATGCCACGCTGGAATACGATCAGCATCAGCGGCTATCACATTCGCGAGGCGGGCGCGACGGCGGTGCAAGAGCTGGCCTTTACGCTGGCCAATGGATTGGCCTATGTTGAGGCTGCTCTCCAGCGTGGTCTGAAGATCGATGAGTTCGCTCCACGCCTGTCTTTCTTCTTTGATGTCCACAACGATTTTTTTGAAGAGATCGCCAAGTTTCGCGCCGGACGTCGTCTGTGGGCCAGATTGATGCGCGAGCGTTATCACGCGCAAGATCCGCGCTCCTGGATGTTGCGCTGCCACGCTCAGACAGCTGGTGTTTCACTCACGGCCCAGCAGCCAGATAATAATGTGGTGCGTACGACCATCCAGGCGTTAGCGGCTGTGCTGGGAGGAGCGAATTCGCTGCACACGAATGCGCTGGATGAGGCTCTGGCCCTGCCTACAGAGAGCGCCGCTCTGATCGCGCTGCGCACTCAGCAGATTATCGCTGCCGAAAGTGGCGTGACAAATACTGTTGATCCGCTGGGAGGATCATACTTTCTTGAAGCCCTGACCGATCGCACGGAGCACGCAGCTCTGGCCTGTATCGAGCAGATTGAGTCTCTTGGCGGCGTGCTGGCCTGTATCGAGAGTGGCTTTTTTCAACGCGAGATCTCTGAGTCCGCCTATCGCTATCAACACGAGATTGAGATGCATCAACGTATCATCGTTGGCGTCAATGAGTATCTCGTACCGGAGAAAATTCGTGTGCCGACCCTCTATATCGATCAGGAGGGGGCTCGTACCCAGATTGAGCGGCTCTCGCGTGTGCGTCGAGAGCGAGATCAGTTGGCGCTGCGCAAGGCGCTGGATAATCTGCGCCGCGTCGCTGAGGGAACCGGCAATACGATGCCCGCTCAGATCGAGGCGGTCCAGGCATACGCGACATTGGGCGAGATTATGAATGTATTTCGCGAGACGTTTGGAACGTATAAAGAATTAGCCGTATACTAATTTCTTTTTACAACCAAGGAGCGTAACGCGATGCCGATCGAAATCAAAGTAGGCCCACCGACTATCACGACCAGTCAGGGACGCACCTTTATCGTCACGACGCAGAGTGGAGAAATCCAGGCCAACACAGACCAGGGCGTCTATGCGCAAGATACGCGTTACGTGAGTTCGTATCGCCTCTATGTCAATCGCTCGCGTCTCGCGGTGATCAATTCGAGCCAGCTCAGCTTCTACGCCTCACGCTTTCACCTCACGAATCCTCAAATTGAGACCGAGGGTGGGACGATCGCTGAGCAAACGTTGCGCATTACCATCGATCGCATCGTGAGCGAGGGAATTCATGAGGATATTGAGATTGCCAACTATACGGGCAAGCCGGTGGCTTTTCTGCTGGAGATAGGCATACGTTCCGATTTCGCGGATCTATTTGAGGTCAAGTCAAAAAACATTGTGCAGCGTGGGAAGCAGGATACCGTCTGGGATGCTCAGGCGAAATGCCTGCGTACCACCTATGACAATAAAGAATTTCATCGTGCTTTTAGCTATCGCATCACCAACGAGGGAGGCGTTGGCTACGCGAATGGACGGCTCTTTTTTGAGATTGAGTTGGAGCCCAATCAGCATTGGCATAGTTGTGGGGAGATGATTTTAGAACATGGGGAGCAGATTAAAGAGCCTACCTCTGGCCTGTGTCGTCGGGACAAGCCAGCGACGGCCTCGTCCGGCGCGACACCCTCGCAGGGACAGGAGCCGCGCAGCGACTTCGATCAGCGTCAGGCTCGTTGGCAGGCTCGTTGTACGGGAGTCTTGACGTCCAATCATATGATTGCCAGCATGTATCGGCAGGCTGTTGAGGATATGGGCGCTTTGCGCATCTATGATATGGATGTCTCGGATGAGGCCTGGATCGCGGCTGCTGGTGTCCCCTGGTTTGTGACGCTCTTTGGACGCGATAGTCTGACGGTCTCTTATCAGAATATGGCCGTCTCGGCAGGCTTTGCCCGTGGCGCTCTCAAGCGTCTGGCAGAGTATCAGGCGACCGAACGCGATGATTGGCGCGAGGCGCAGCCGGGTAAGATTATGCATGAGATTCGCTTTGGTGAATTGGCCCACTTCCATAAAGCTCCCTTTACACCTTTCTACGGCACGGCCGATGCCACAATGCTCTATCTAATCGTGCTTTCGGAAGCCTATCGCTGGACCGGCGACGTAGCTTTGCTCAAGGAGTATCGTGAGACGGCCGAAAAGTGCCTCGATTGGATCGATCACTACGGCGATCTGGATGGCGATGGCTTTCAGGAATATAAAAGCTTCTCGCAGTATCACTACGAAAATATTGGCTGGAAGGATGCTGGCGATGCCGTGGTCTATGCCGATGGCAGTCAGGTGAAACAGCCCAAGGGACTTTGTGAGCTTCAGGGTTATGTCTACGATGCGAAGATCCGTCTGGCCGAAGTCTTTCAGGCTCTGGATGATCAGCCTCGTGCCCGGGAACTGCTCCAACAAGCTGAGGATTTAAAGCGTGCTTTTAATCAGCGCTTCTGGATGGATGATGAGGGCTGTTTCGCCTATGGACTTGATCCAGATAAAAAGCAGATTACTTCGATTGCGTCCAACGCGGGACAATGTTTGTGGAGCGGGATTGCTGATCAGGATAAGGCTGAGCGTACGGCCAGAAGGCTTTTGCAAGAAGATATGTGGAGCGGTTGGGGGATTCGTACACTGTCCAGCAAAAATAGCGCCTATGATCCCTTTGCTTATCAACGCGGCTCCATCTGGCCTCAGGATAATGGGATTATCGCCGCTGGTTTCAAGCGTTACGGTCTGGCAGACGAGGCCAATCAGGTGATCCGGGCCATCTTCGATGCGACCGAACGCTTTGATGCCTATCGACCGCCAGAGCTCTTTGCGGGCATACAACGCGATGGTAACTTCGATTTTCCCATTCTCTATCCTGCGGGAGCAAATATCCCGCAGGCCTGGGCCACTGGCAGCATCTTTCATATGCTCCGTACGATCCTGGGCCTGCGGGCCGATGCGCCTCATAAACGCCTGTATGTTCAGCCAACTCTTCCCGACTGGCTGCCCGATATCGAGTTGCAGCGGCTGCGTGTTGGTCCTTGCTTGCTCTCGATCCGTTTCTGGCGCGACGGTAGTGCCTCGCGCTGGGAGGTGCGCAACATCCAGGCCGATGATGGGATCGCTCAGCAAGACTATATCCAGGTGCAAAACGAACCAGCACATAAGGTGTAATGGCGGAGTATCTCGGAGTCGTGAGACCCTGAGATGGATGTAGATATCCTCTCTCTTTAGCTTATTGCGCTTCTGATCTATTTGTCTGGCCGTTGCTTGTTTCGTTCTTTTCTTCACTCTTTTCTCGTGCCTGCTCAATCACGAGGAATGAAACGCTATCCCATGCGTTATGAATTCCTATAATGACGAAAAGGACACTTGCGGCACCGGTAACAAAGAGTACTGACTTTGGATAACTCGAGAGTATTATGGCTGAGACAACGAGTGCTGTGTATGAGATAAATGGAAAGATTGTATGCCACAGCCAGTCTTCTAGCACTGGTTGATAGTCGGTCTGATTGCGTGCTCGTCGTGCCACGATAATGATATAGATCATTCCTGCGAGACCAAGCATGCCGAGCAGAAGTCCTGCTTGCCAGAGTGCTGTCCATGGGGCACTGAGAGCGGCCGCAATCAGGAGGGTGGCGCAAAAGTGTACTACCGTTGGTGTGCCGAATGCCGCGATTGATCCTTCGGATCGTGACATTCGAGTACCGGCGATCAACGTAATCATCACGAACATCAGTCCCGTCAAAGTGGCAGCTGCGGTGCCGATGATGACGTAAAAGTTTTCCCAGTCGCTAAGTAGTGACTTTACTGTTTCTTGCATAATGGACCATCCCTTCGATATGTTTAGATTCTTTTTTTATTGTAACCCATTTTGGCGAGAAATCGCTGCTATGCTAAGATGTGACATATTTGTACGTATCTTAGCATAGCAAAAGGGAATGATCTTTTTGTACACCATTTACATTTCAGGGCAGATGGCTGCTGCATGACCAATGTGTGAGTGTATGGGGAGGAACGAAACCATATGGCATTCATGCGTATAGGACGCGTTAACGCTTAGCGTAAGACAATCTCAATGTGGGAGCAATACCGACAGCGTCGGATTCTGCGACCATCTATGTGTTCGCTGGGAAGGTATTCATGCTGCCTGCCCATAAAATGTACGCCCGAGGGACAGCGTGTACAATAGCGCTTCATAACGCAATTTGCTCCGCGCACCGGGGGACCCCATATATGGTCGATCGAAGATTTTGTATGGGCTGGATTTCTTTCGCACGTCGCTATGCGCTCACAATCACCATCGTGGATATAGTGCGGCTTGCCCCATATATGTGATGGCTTCCGCTTCTTTTCAATATGTTCTGCGTTGCGTCCACAAACGCGTTGCTGAGTACAATCGGTTGCTGAGACGTACTGCCATGCTCCATATTGATGGTGTGTGCGCATCGATGCTTTGTTACAGTGAGGACGACTACAGTGTCCTGTTTGTTCACAAGCAGCTGCGGAGGGATATTCCCACTCATAGTTGTGAAACCCTAGTGAACAGAAAAAGGGCATAGATATTAACCTCTTTTTAGCGTATTTTGATCCGGATCTATAACATATACGTTCATCTATATGGGCTAGCAGCAAAATGCTCTTCAAGATAGCTCATTCAGGTCGTTCTTTGGATGCGAACCGCTGATTATCACCAGATATAGGGAATGAGGCGATATTTAACCTGTGTCATATAGATAGCGTAGCCTGGTAATTCCTCACGTAGCATGCGTTCCTCCAGAACGGCTCGGACCCCCATCCAGGGAACAAAGAACAAGAAAAGCAAGATGCCGTACCAGGAACCCAGTAGCAGGGGAGTACCAAGAAAGAGGAGGAGTCCACCGGCATACATCGGATGACGAATGTAGTGATAGGGTCCGGTAGTGATGGTCGTGTGTCCCCGCTCGGTTTGGATACGTACTTTTGGCGATAGGAACGAGTTTTCTCGAAAGGTCAGGGAGATGATCAGGAATGAGCCTACCATAATTGCTGCCCCGATCACCTGGAGTACGCGTGGCATCTGTGACCAGTGAAATCTCTGAGCATCGAGTGCTATCAGCACCAGCCAGGTAAAGAGAAACAGCTCGAAGATCCAGAGAAATATCTTGTCCCAGGCTTTTTGATTGCTCTGGGAGACGCTCAGACGTTCTTGCAGTAAGCCAGGATTGTATTTGAGCAATAACCCGCTACCAATCAAAAGCCAGCCATAGAGCAGAATCAACCAGATCCAACCAGCAAGCCAGGCGATGGTGCCCGCCGGCAAAAATAGAAAAACCGCGTTGATCAGAAAGCTTCCTGCAATCATCAAAAGGGCTTTTGTTGCCAGAGTCATAGGTCACCTCTTTCTATGGGGAGAAGTACCCATACCACCTACCTTATTTAAACAGTATTATACGCCAGCGTGTGACACTACGGTAGGGCCAGCTTTTCACCCATCCAGTCAGCCTGCTGTGGCCGATACTTATAAGGGATGTTGTTGCAGACGTGGTTGCCGTCTTCAAACATCCAGAGATCCGCACTGCCAGCGGCTTCCGCCACCATTTTTTCGGAATCCTCTGGCGGAAAGAGCCTGTCGCGCCGCCCCATGATTACGAGGATCGGGGATGTGATGCGTGGCATGGCATCTTGCAGATTGAATGATTGTAATTTTGTGCGTGCGAGAGCTTCGTCTCAAGATATTTTTTTAGTGACTTGCTATTGGGCTTTCCTGGCTGAGAGCGTCCCGCCCAGATATAAATGTCCGATTTCTGGATTGTCCAGGATCTCCTGGTGCGTGCCGGTCAGGAGTACACGTCCGCTCTCCATGACGACTCCGTTGGTGGCTACTCCCAGGCCGGCACGTACATTTTGCTCGATCATGAGAATGGTACGACCCTTCTGATGCATCAATGTGATGTTCTCAAAAACCTGTTTGAGCGTCGAAGGATCGAGTCCGACTGAAGGCTCATCCAGCAAAATGAGTGTGGGATCAAGCATGAGGCAACGCGCAAATTCGACCAGGCGTTGTTGCCCGCCTGAAAGGTTACCTGCCTTGTCATTGGCGCGCGTTTTCACGATCGGGAACATGGCTTCGACTTCGTGCAAACGTTGATTGACCAGCGCTGCATCCTTCACCAGGAATGCGCCCAGTCTGACATTTTCTTTGACGGTCATGTCGATAAACAGGCTATGGTTTTGTGGCACCTGTACAATGCCCCGTGAGAGCACTTTGTAAGGGCTCATCCCGGTGATAGGATGTCCATCGAAGATAATCTCGCCCAGGCGCGGCTTTAGAAGTCCGCTGATGGCACGCATAATGGTCGATTTCCCGGCTCCATTGGGTCCCACAATGCAGGTAATCGAGCCCTTTTCGACCGTGAGGTCAACCCCTTTGAGGATGTCTCCTCCGCCGTATCCGGCGACCAGATTTTTTATCTGTAATACCATGACTGATTCTCCAGTTATCCACCTGATGTGTTAATATGAAACGTGTTAGGTGTCACAAGTATCATGAATAGAAATGGGGCCGTATCATGACTGTTCCTTTCTCAATGCGTCATTAGGATACTGCATTAAATAAGCGTCAAGGACGAGCGGATTGTTGCGTACCTCCTCGGGGGGACCTTCCGCGATGGTTGTGCCACGACTCAGTACCGTGATGCGGTCACATAGTCCCATGACAAATTCCATGTTGTGCTCGACCAGCAGAAAGGTGACACCACGCTTGTTTAAAACTCGAATACGATCGGCCAAGTGATTGAGCAAGGTTGGATTAATGCCACCGGCAGGCTCATCGAGCAGAATCACTTTTGGCTCGGCGATCAGGATGAAGGCGAACTCCAGTAACTTCTTCTGCCCATAGGAGAGGCTGCCCGCCAGTGCATTTTTATATTGCGTGATCCCCACGAAGTCCAGGAGCTCAAGCGCTTTTTGTTGTTCATGTTGAGAACTCCAACGTCTCAGTAATGCTCTTTTCTGATTGCGCTGTGCTGCGACATGCATATTCTCAAGCACGGTGAGTCGTGGGAAGATGCGTGTGATTTGAAAGGTGCGACCGAGACCAAGGTTAAATACTTGATCTGGCCGGGAGCGCGTGATGGATTTTCCGTTGAACTGTACGTCTCCTGTATCGGGAGGTATATAGCCGGTAATCACATTGAAGAGTGTGGTTTTGCCCGAACCATTGGGACCGATCAGTCCCATAATCTCACCCTCTTCAACTTTGATGGAGCAGGTGTCAAGGGCTTGAATGCCACCAAAGGCTTTGCTGATCTGTGCTGTTTTCAGAATGCTCATCGTGTTATCCCTCCTGCCCCTCTGAGACAAAAACTTCGTTGGACGGGTCTGCAATCCGTTCTGTCTCACCTCCATGCGAGGACGCTCGTGCTTCTGCTCGTGCCAGCCATCTCCTGTTGAGCGTGGGAACGATGCCCTGTGGTAAGAGGAGAATGATGACCAGGAATAATACGCCGTAAATGATCAGGTAATACCCACTCACGCCATATTCTAAGACAAAGTATTGTTGGGTCGATTCCAGAATTAGCGCTCCAAGAATGGGACCCGCTAATGTGCCTAGCCCTCCCAGAAATGCCATCAGGGCGATGGCGAGATCGAAGAGCGCATCAAAGGCGAAGGGCGGATAGACAGAGCCGATAAAGTAGGCATACATCGCGCCAGCCATGCCGACAAAGAAGGCTGAAATGACAAATGCAACCAGCTTAAAGGGCTCGGTTTTGATCCCCAATCCCAACGCTCGATCCTCATCATCGCGAATAGCGAGCAGTCCCAGGCCATATTTTGAATTGCGTATCCACCAGGAGACCCCGAGGGCAATCAATAATAAGAGCAGCGAAATATAATAGAAAGGGAGATTGAAGACGTCCCCCGTCCAATCAGGAATGGGTAAGCTAAGTCCGGTAGATCCATTGGTCAGGCCCGTCAGGTTGTAGGCGAGCAGTTGCAAAATAAAGAAGGTCGCCACCGTAATCACCACGAAGGTATGACGACGTGTGCGTAACGCGATCCAGCCCAGAGGTAACGCAAAGATAGAGGCAATCAGACCGGCGAGCGGTAGTAGCAAGAAGGGTGGATAGCCACCCGGGAGATGCCAATCCAGGCTAAGTATCGTGATCGTGTAGGCTCCGATCCCAAAATAGGCGGCGTGCCCGAGGGCGATATAGCCTGTATAGCCAGAAAAAATGTTCCATCCGGTGGCTGCGATAGCGAAGATGAGTGCGAAGACAGCAATGCTCGTAAAGGCTGGATTGGAGAAGACGAGTGGAAAAGCCATAAAGATCGCCAGCAATACACTGAGAAAAATCGGTTTTATAAAGCGCTTCATTGCTGCCTTCCTTCGGCCTGCCCAAAGAGGCCCTGGGGGCGTACCAACAAGATGATTACCAGCATGACAAAGAAAACAGTGCTGGCCCAGACTGGAGACCAGATATAAGCAGTGACATCCTCGATCACAAGCATGGTTAATGAGGCGATCAAAGAACCTCTCAGGCTGCCCATGCCGCCTAAAATGATAATAGCGAGTAAGCGCGAGATCAGATCATAGTGAGATCCAGGATTAAAGGGAGTAGTAGCTCCAAAAGCCATGCCACCTGCCGCCGCCAGAGCCATCCCGATGCCAAAAGTGATGGCCGATACGCGCTCGACACGAATACCAATCAACGCAGCGGCCGTCCGGTTTTGCATAGAGGCACGGACACTATGGCCGAATTTTGTCAGGTAGAGCAGGATATAGAGCGCAATGAGCAATATCAGGCTTAATAAAAAACTAAAGAGATAGATATCACCGAGATAGAAACTTCCGATTTGCACCGAGGCATCGACATACCACTCGTGGAGTTGGATGATATCGTTGCCAAAGATCTGGCTTAATACTCCTTCGATGATCAAGGCAATCGCAAACGTGACCAGGATTGACAGTGTGGTACGGTCAGCCTTGAGTGGACGAATGAAGGCCCATTCGATCAGGACTCCCAGGCCAAACATCACTGGCATAGTAATCAACAGCCCTAAAAAGAGATCCAGGTGGAGATAGGCTGATAAGGCATAACTCAGGTAGGCTCCCAGAATTACAAGGGCACCCTGACCCACATTGATGATATCCATGACGCCGAAGATCAAGGTCAGCCCTGATGCCATCAGCGCATAGATCGCTCCAGTCAGTAACCCTGTAATCGCTGCTTCAAAGATGCCTCCCATCAAAACACATCCTTCCTTGTGCGGCCTGCCTGCCGCACGTTTTGACCGCTATGGTGATGGAGGACAGCGTCCCCCATCACATTTGTAACTCGAACGATTAAGGCCATTGGGGTTTAGGGAATAATGGAGAGGCTGTGGCCGCATCCTTAGGATAGACAGGAACGAAAGATGACTGCTGCCATTGAAACAGATCGGCGATTGCCGCCGTGTTTTGTCCAGTGCTATCGAACTTGACCGGACCTTGCACGCTGGTAAACGTATCTGCGTGTATCTCTTTGATCAGAGCTGCATTGTCAATGCTTTTGATCTTGGTGGCCGCCTGCGCCAACACCTGTCCCACTGAATAGCCTTCGGCGACATCGGCACCGACCCCATCGGCCGTCCCGCCATATTTTGCCAGATAGGCCTTGACCATATCGGCGTTGCCAGGGTTGTTGGCACCAGGATACCAGCCGTTGGGGATCAATATTCCATTGGCCGAGCCTATGCCGACCGCCTTGGTAAACTGGTCGCCCTCATCGGGTCCGGCTGTGGCTACGATGGCTTGCGGATTATAATGCTGCTGCTTAAATTTTTGAATGAAAGCAGTTATGTCGGGTAGGAAGGTACCAAGGACGTCGATCTGCGCGCCAGAATTGATTACTTTGGCTGCGATTGGTGCATAGTCGGTTGTCTCGGCGGGATAGACTTGATAGGAGACGGTCTTGACACCACCGGCTTCTAAAAGTTTCTTCGCAATATCGATCTGTGGCTGTGTAAAAGGATCATCTTCGGTTGCATAGGCGGCAGTTTTTGGTCGTTGCGCTACCGGGAGCGAAAGAATGTATTTGGTAAAGACCGTCAGATTGTTGGCGATCGGTAAGGAAACGTCAAATACGTTGTGTAAATTCTGGTCGAAGACCGATGGGCCGCCGCCCGCTCCTTCAAGCATCGCATACCCATAACGGTTGGCTATCTGTGAAGATGGTTTGGTCAGCAGGGTTGAATAAGGCCCAAAGACAAGGTCAACTTTATCAACAGTAATCAGCCTTTGATAATTCGTCACAACCTGCTGGGGGCTACTGGCATCCGAGACAATATCCAGTTGTACCTGGCGACCAAGCAGACCACCCTGCTTATTGATCGTGTCCGCCCAGAGTTGATAGCCTTGTTTAAACGCTTGCCCATCCGATGAAAAATCGCCCGATAAAGATAGAGAAATACCGATTTTGATGGGCGTTTTATTTTGAGCTGCGGGTGCCGATGAAGAACCCCCACAAGCTGTAGATATGATAAGTACCAGGATCATTATACTCATAAAGCTGAGCGCCACTCTAAGTCGCGAGACGTAATGGTGTATCACGTCTTCTCTCCTTCTCCAGATCCATCTGGATGCTACTAAAATACCATTACACGGGAAACAATCAAACAAATCGAGCTAATAAGTTGCCATGGGGAGTAGAGCATGCATGATTCATCCTACGAGCCCCAGTGGTTCTTCAATGAATTCGGCAATCGTTGCCAGGAATTGTGCGCCACGTGCTCCATCTACGACGCGATGATCGCAGGAGAGGGTGAGCATCATGACTGGCTGTACCGCTGGCTGACCATCGACAGGGATCACCTGATCCGCAATGCGTCCGACCGCAAGAATAGCCGCCTGAGGGGTATTAATGATGGCGTTAAAGGCATCAACTCCATACATCCCCAGGTTGCTGATGGTAAAAGTTCCTCCCTGGAGATCCTGTGGACGCAGTTTTCCGTTCTGGGCGCGTTTGACCAGATCGTTGCGTCGCTTCGCGATAGCATGCAGGCTTAAGGCGTCCGCTTGATGGATGATCGGAACGAGCAGACCATCCTCGCTGGCGACAGCCAACCCTACATTGATCTCCTGCTGTAAGGAGATCGTATCCCCGCTCCATGTCGCGTTCAGGCGTGGATGTGTACGTAATGCCGCCGCGACAATTTTGACCAGTAAGTCGGTATAGGTAACTTTGTCAGAGGACTGTCGTCGCGCGTGTTCGTACCAGGCAATCAGCCGCCTGGCTCGCACCTCACGCACCAGAAAGAAGTGCGGAACCTGCGTCCAACTTTGCGTTGTATGCGCGGCCATCACGCGCCAGACAGTGCTTAATGTCATGCTTTGAGCGCTTGCCGCCATTGGCTCTCTGTCGGGGACCGGGTCTGATGGAGGTGTTGCGGTAGGAATTTCATCTGCTTTGAAAGATGGTGCGGCCAGTACGTTTGCCGCCAGGACTGCGCCATCGGGACCTGTCCCCTGGATTGTGGCGAGATCTTTTCCCTGCTCCTGCGCTAAACGACGCGCTTTGGGTGATGCCATGATGATCTGTTGTGCCGGCCTATCTGTGGATGCCTCTGGATGGTTTTGGAGATAGGCCAGGACATCCGCCTTCTGAATCCGCTTCCCCGTGGGCTCGATCAGATTGAGATCGAGCTTGTGATCGTTCGCAATGCGCGAGGCGAGCCTGCTAGAAGCGACGCGAGATCTCTGCTGTTCGTGACTCTCAGAACGTACGGGTTGGCTCTGAGCTTCGTGCATGGTCGCTGCATGTCGTTGAGATTGCGCTGCTTCAGCGGGAGCCAGAATTCTCGCGATTACCTGACCGACAGGAATTTCTTCACCGACAGCGGCGCTTAATCCTGTCAGCATGCCATCGGCGGGAGCTTCGAGTTCGATCACCGCTTTATCGGTCTCAATCTCAGCAATGGGCTGACCCTTTGTCACATATTCGCCATTGGCCTTGAGCCATTGCACCACTTTTCCCGTTTCCTGCGCCATGCCTAATGCAGGCAAAATGACCTCGGTCGGCATTATTGATCTGATCTCCTTTCATGTGAATACAGTCACATCGTTCATCCATGCCTGATGTGTTGTTCCAGAAAAACTCAAGCCTGGATGGCTGAATTGTCATAGACCGCGCTACGCTGCTGGTCAGCATTGAGATGAGATTGCGCTTCACGAATCGTGGGTAATGGACCTGTGGCGGTGTAGTAGCGCACACCTGCGATGAGTAATGTCTCGGCGGGGAAACGTGTGATTACTTCGCAGCCATCCTTTGTCACGACCAGCTGCTCCTCAATTCGGGCCGCCGACCAGCCGTCGCTTGAGGGCCAGAAGGTCTCAAGGGCGAAGACCATGCCTTCTTCAATCACTTCGGGATGATCAAGCGAGACGAGCCGGCTGAAGATGGGTTTTTCCCAGATGGAGAGTCCGACGCCGTGACCGTATTGGAGTGCAAAAGCGGCCTCTTCGTCGGGGAAACCAAACTCTTGAGCCTTCGGCCACAATCTGACGATATCGGCAGTGGTTACACCTGGTTTGATCGCGTTGATGGCTCGATCGAGAATATCTCGACAGCGTTTGTAGGCATCTACAATTGCAGGTGAAGCGCTGCCAATGGCAAACGTGCGGTAATAGCAGGTGCGATAGCCGTTATAGCTGTGCAGGATATCAAAATATGCGGGATCGCCCGGTCGCAGTGCCCGGTCGGTGTAGACGTGTGGGTGAGGGCTACATCGCTCACCAGAGATGGCGTTGACTCCTTCGACGTGCTCGGAGCCGAGGTCGTACAGGACTTTATTCACCAGACCGACGCATTCATTCTCACGGAAGCCGGGTTTCATCGCACGATACAATTCGTCGTATGCGGCATCGACCATCATGCAGGCGGTATTGAGCAGGGTGATTTCATCGACGGTCTTGATGACACGCGCTGACTGCATTAATTGTTGACCATCGACGACCTTAATGCCCTCAGCCTGTAACGCAAAAAGGACAGGAAGCTCAATCACATCGACGCCCACAGGCTCGTTTAGCAGGCCGCGTTCTTCCAGCTCAATGCGGATTTTGCGGGCCACATCCTCTGCCCGGCCGGATGCGGGTGACATCGCTCCCCGCTGCGTAGAGATGCCGGCCCGTGAACGCTCTCCCAGCCAGGGACAATAGATTTGATGGTGTCGGGCGGCCGAACCGAAGTCCCAGAGGATCGGCTCGTCGTCCTGCGGCAGGAGGCTAAAACGCGTCAGTTTATCGATGCCCCAGGTGCCGATATGGGTCGCTGTGATATAGCGTATATTATTCATATCGAAGCAGAGCAAGGCACCGATATTCGATGTTTTGAGGAGCTGCTTGATACGCGTCAGGCGTTCGGTGCGCAGGCGCTCAAAATTGGTACGCTCCTCCCAATCCACCCCCATCAGCCCATACGTCTTGGTTGTCATGATCTTTTCCTTTCGTTGCTCACCTGGCTACAGGCGCCCACATAGTGTTTTGGCTGCTTCTACGACAGAGAGTGCCGTAGGGACCGTTAGATCTTCTAGCGGTGGAGAGAAAGGGACCGGGACGTTCATTGCGCCCATGCGTTTCACTGGAGCATCAAGATAATAGAAAGCTCCATCTGTGATGATCGAAGCGATTTCAGCCGTGACCCCATATTGTTGATAGCCCTCGTCTATCACGATGGCGTGACTGGTCTTCCTGGCCGATGTAATCAAGGTCGCGGTATCGAGGGGCACTGTTGTGCGTGGATCAATGACCTCGGCATTTATGCCGAGAGGCCCCAGGATATCCGCGGCGGCCAGGGCGATCTGCACCATGCTACTGGTAGCCACCAGCGTAATATCGCTTCCGGGACGCTTGATATCAGCCACTCCCAGAGGAATCGTGTACTCCTCTTCTGGCACCGGTCCCTTGAGTTGATACATCATCTTATCTTCAAAAAAGACAACGGGATTATCGTCGCGGATCGCGGTTTTCAACAGACCTTTGGCGTCGTAGGGAGTCGAGGGAAGGACAACCTTTAAGCCGGGAATGTGACTGACCCAGGCATGCAAGCTCTGACTGTGCTGGGCGGCGGTGCGTCGCGTCGCTCCCAACGTCGTACGCAGGAGCATAGGAACCTTGAGCTTGCCACCGGACATATAGTGTACCTTGGCTGCCTGGTTAAAGAGCTGATCCATGGCAATGCCAAGGAAATCACCAAACATGATATCGATAATCGGACGCAGGCCTGTCATCGCTCCGCCGACGCCGATGCCTGTAATGCCGGCTTCCGAGATTGGCGAATCGATGACGCGAGCGGTGCCAAACTCTTCCACCAGGCCGGAAAGCACCTTGAACGCTGTCCCCGCTTCGGCTACATCTTCTCCCATGATAAATACGGACGGATCGCGGCGCATCTCTTCGGCCAGGGCTTCGCGGATCGCCTGGCCAAGTGTAATGATACGTGTCTCTTTATTAATGTGGTGGCTTACGGCTCTACTAGGCGTAGACATCTTGATCTACCTCATTGAGTTCTGGATAGGGAGCGTTCAATGCGAATTCAACACCGGCTTCAACTTCATCGCGTACCTGTTGGGCGATCTGCTCAGCTCTGGCGGCATCGAGGATGTGTTGCTCGGTCATCCACTTTAAAGACAATTGCAGTGGATCACGTTCGGTTTTCCATTGTTCCTCTTCTTCCTTTGGACGGTAGTACGAGCGCTGAATGTCACCAACATGGTGTCCATAGTAACGATAGGTATTGCAGAGCAGAAAGGCTGGTCCCGCGCCTTGTCGAGCACGGGCAATCAGGCGTTGTGCTGTGGTGTAGACGGCACGAATATCCTGGCCATCGACCTCTGTGGTCAGGATGCCAAAGGCAGCGGCTCTTGTGCGTATATCTCCGGCGGTGGTTTCTAAATAATGCGTGTATTCGTTGTAGAGGTTATTTTCGCAGACGTAGAGCACTGGGAGCTTCCAGAGTGAAGCCATATTCATCACTTCATAGAGGAGGCCCTGACCAAGCGCACCATCGCCAAAGAAGCAAACGGTGACCTGATCCGTGTCGCGCATTTTGCTTGAGAAGGCCGCTCCCGTGGCGATGCCTGCGCTGCCCGCCACGATCGCGTTTGCGCCCAGATTGCCTGTACTCGGGTCGGCAATATGCATAGAGCCGCCCTTACCTTTACAATAGCCGGCCTCTTTACCCAGCAGCTCGGCGAACATCAGATGTACCGAAGCTCCCTTTGCGAGGCAATGTCCATGTCCACGATGGGTACTCGTAATATAGTCATCGCGCCGTAAAGCGGAGCAGATGCCAACCGCAATGGCTTCTTCACCGCTATAGAGGTGAGCGAGACCGGGCATCTTCGCGCTGGTATACAAAGTATTCACGTGCTCTTCAAAAATACGAATTTTGAGCATCTGTTCATACATATGAATCCATTGCTCTCGCTCTACCGTGAGCGTCTCTTCATGGGCAGAAGAGACTCCTCTATCTGCCGGGTTGGATGCTTCGGAATGCAACATGGTTTCTTTCGTGTTCCTTTGCTCAGATAACATGTGTACACCGTATGCATGAGCAGGAGGCGTACGAGCACATGAGAAAAAAGGCATGACTACATGATGACCAGATCACACGATGATGGTGTCTTAAAGTACAAGCACATATGCTTGCCCGGGAACGTAATGCTCGGCCAACGGTCACTGCGACCGAAACAAAAGTAGCGTGCGACGCTACTGGAAATGCGTCTCTTTTCCTGAAGTCGCTTTTAGAGTGCGGACCCTGTATCTTCACGAACTTGTTGTAAATGCGCGATCATAGCTTGATGAGCCGCCTCGGCATCATGATTGATAATAGCGTGAAGGAGCCGCTTATGATGCATCTGTCCGCGCTCCGGGCCTCCCGCAATGGTGAAAATAAGTTTTCGCTGCTCACTTAATAAGCTGACGATAGAGTCGACGAGGGCGAGAATGAGTATATTTTGTGTAGCCTTCGCCATGGCACGATGGAAGTCATTATCGGCGGTAATAAAAGCGTCGGCATTTCGGAGCGTGAGATCCATAGTATCTACCGCGGCCTGTAGCGTAGCAATCTCATTCTCCGTGGCTCTTGTAGCTGCCAGGGCAGCGATTTCAGGTTCGAGAATGTGGCGGACTTCGGTTAGCTGCTCCAGGTTGGGCTTCTGGCCGACCTTCATCATCAGTCCCAAGGAGTGCTGCATGGCTTGCGATGTGGCATCTATGACAATGGTCCCGCGTCCAGGTCGCATATCCACCAGACCTTTTTGTGCCAGCGTTTTCATTGCCTCGCGCACAGCCGTGCGACTGGCTTGAAACTGTTCGCCTAATTCACGCTCGGTTGGTAAACGATCGCCACTACGAAGCTCACCACTAAGAATACGCTGTTCTATCTGCTCCGCGATGCGTTCAAAGACCTTGCTTGATTGTATTGGTTTGTACAATACTTACTCCAACCATCTTTTATAGCTCCACGTGCAAAGAATCCTTTGCCTGCATCCAAATAGGTTCCTGACTACCGCATAATGATACTGTCCATCGTATGATCATCATACCAATATCTACACGCATTGTCAACCTTTGTGGATGGAGAATTATCTGTTGCCTGATGTATGTCAGAAATCCTGTTGGGAGCATAATATGATCTTCAACTTTCTCATCCTGTCTCTGGCTCTTCATGGAGAAGGTCGTGGCTTCGGTGCTGCGGGTTGTTACGTTCCAAGTGCCTATGGTAAAATAATGGAGTTATCTGCGAGGGAAGTCCGCGCTCCGTAATACATAAGGATAGGCGCTTTGCGAAAGAGATTGTATACAAGATGACGACAAATGAGGATATATCTGGCGTTATCGCTGAAGAATCGTCATATTCCGTTTCTCAGAAAAGTACGCCATCTTTCTTGTCTTCTGCCGCTGCTGACATCTTTGCGGGCGGTGGGGAGATGGGGCAGCGTATACGCGCCAAAGATTGGTCAAAGACATCGTTGGGACCGGTTGAGTCATGGCCACAGAGCCTGAAGACGGTGGTACGTATTATGCTGACCTCGCGCCAACCTATCTGGATTGGTTGGGGACCAGAGCTGATCAAGCTTTATAATGATCCATATAAAGCCATCGTGGGTGGAAAGCATCCAGAGGCTCTCGGGCAGCCAGCCTCTGTCGTCTGGCAAGAAATCTGGGACGACATTGGACCCCGGTTACGCACGGCCGTAGAAAATAATGAGGGAACCTACGATGAAGCGTTGCTGCTGATTATGGAACGCTATGGATATCCTGAAGAGACCTACTACACGTTTTCTTATAGTCCAGTTCCGGGCGACCAGGGAACGGTGGAAGGTATTATTTGTGCGAATACAGACGATACTGGACGCATTATCAGTGAGCGACAAGTGAAGCTCTTGAGCATCCTGGCCGCTGCCACGACTGAAGCTCGTACGGTTGAGGATGCGTGTCGCCTCAGTGCTAGCAACCTGGCACAGAATCCGTATGATGTGCCCTTCGCTATGATTTATCTGTTTGATGAGGCAACTAACACGGTCTTTCTGGTTGGAACCTCTGGTATCCCCACGGGACATCAGATCGTGCCAGAAATGGTGACGCTTGATGCCCCTGCCTGCTGGCCTTTTGCCGAAGTCCTGCGTGAGCAGAAGATGTGCATGGTTTCTGACGAAAATCACCAGTTCGCCACACTTCCTATGGGAGCGTGGCCGCGTCCAGCTTATCACGCCGTAGCGGTTCCCATTGCGTCCTCCGGCCAGACGAGAAAAGTGGGTGTGTTGATCGTTGGTCTCAATCCATTCCGACGCTTTGACGAGAAATATCAAGAATTTATTCAACACATTTCAGGGCAGATTGCTGCCAGTATGACCAATGCGCAGGCGTATGAAGAGGAACGCAAGCGTGCCGAAGCCTTGGCCGAGATCGATAGTGCTAAAACGATGTTTTTTAGCAACGTTTCCCATGAATTTCGTACTCCTTTGACACTCATGCTAGGCCCGATTGAAGATATATTAGTCGAAAAGGATGCGCTCACGCCAGAGCAACGCATGAGTATTGAAATTCTGCATCGTAACGCGTTGCGACTCTTGAAACTCGTCAATACGTTGCTCGATTTCTCTCGCATTGAAGCAGGACGTGTCCAGGCACTGTATGAGCCGATGGATCTGGCTACTCTGACGATTGATCTCGCCAGTAGCTTTCGGTCTGTCATCGAAAAAGCAGGCATGGCCCTTATTGTTGATTGCCCCATCCTCGATGAGCCGGTGTATGTGGATCATGAGATGTGGGAGAAAATTATCCTCAATCTTCTCTCCAACGCCTTTAAATATACCCTCAAGGGAGCAATTACCGTGACGCTGCAGCAGTATGAAACCACGGTTGAGGTGACGGTTAAAGATACAGGCGTCGGTATTTCCAGCGAAGAACTTCCTCATATGTTTGAGCGCTTCCATCGTATCAAGGGAACAAGCGGAAGAACAATTGAAGGGACCGGCATTGGGCTCTCTTTCGTGCAAGAGTTGGTCAGGCTCCACGGGGGAACGATCCGCGTGACAAGTACACTCGGTATCGGAAGTGCATTTACTGTCTCGCTGCCACGAGGATCAGCGCATCTGCCACAAGATCGGATTGCTACGCAACATACGCTGACATCTTCTTCAGTCCATACGCGACTCTATGTGCATGAAACGCTCCGATTACTGTCCGGGCAAGAGGAAGAAATTGATATGCTTTCCGCTATCCCCCCTACCGCTGATGGGAGCTATGCAGGCCAGAGAGAAGCGGAAGGTCTTGATCGTAAGCAGGAGACATCGGAGCAGGTCCTCTTTGCCGATGATAATGCCGATATGCGCGATTATGTCAGTCGCATACTCCAACATAAATATCTCGTGCGCACTGTTGCGGATGGGCAAGCGGCGCTCGCGGCTGTGCAGGTGTCGCGACCAGATCTGATCCTGACAGATGTGATGATGCCGGGCATGGATGGATTTGAGCTATTACAAGCGCTGAGGGCCGATCCTCACACACAGAACATCCCGGTGATTCTGCTTTCCGCGCGCGCTGGCGAAGAAGCGAAGATTGAAGGGATAGAAGCCAGGGCCGATGATTATCTGGTGAAGCCATTTAGTGCCCGGGAATTGCTGGCACGCGTAGGAGCACATCTCGAAATGGCTCGTATCCGTAAAGACGCGGAAGTGCTCATCCAGGCTGAGCAGCAACGATTGCGTGATCTGTTCAGACAAGCGCCGGCTCTGATTGCGATCTTGCGTGGGCCAGAGCATGTCTTTGAGCTGGCCAATCCATCATATATGCGCACTATTGGAGCGCATCGAGATATCGTTGGGAAATCCGTGCGCGATGCTTTCCCCGATCTCGCGGAGCAAGGTTTCTACGAGTTGCTGGATACAGTCTATCAGACAGGGAATCCCTTTGTAGGTAATGAGATTCTGGCTCGCTTTGATCCTCAAGGAGATGGAACATTCAAAGATATATATTTTAACTTTGTCTATCAGCCCTCCTATAATCTCAGAGGAGAAATTGATGGGATTCTTTTTTATGGGATCGATGTTACCGAGCAGGTAGAGGCACGGCAACGCATTGAAGAACTTTCACGGCAAAAGGATGAGTTTATTGGCATTGCTAGCCATGAGCTTAAAACTCCAGTAACCAGTGTGAAGGGATATGCGCAATTGCTGGAACGTCGTTTCCGCCAGTCTGGCGATGAACGCTCGGCTGTACTGCTCCAGAAGATGGACGTGCAGTTGGATAAATTGACTGCTCTGATTGGCGATCTCCTTGATGTCACGAAGATAGAAAGTGGCAAGCTCCTGCTTCATCCCTCCGTCTTTGATTTTAATGAACTGATCCGGGAAATCGTCGAAGAGATGCAGCATACGACATCCCGTCATCAGATTGTGATGGAACTTGTCGCGCCCGTGACCATCTCTGCTGATCGAGATCGCGTTGGACAGGTCCTGACCAATCTGATCACCAATGCCATCAAATATTCCCCCGAAACCGATTGCATTACAGTAAAAACAGTCAGGACAACTGAGAGCATCATCACCTCCGTCCACGACGATGGGATTGGTATCCCTCTAGAGATGCAGCCTCACCTCTTTGAGCGTTTTTTTCGCGTCGAAGGAGAGGCTCGGGCCAACTATCCAGGGTTGGGCCTGGAACTTTATATCGCGGCCGAATTCGTCATGCGACACCACGGAACTATCTGGGTGGAGAGCGATGGTGTACAAGGCACCACGTTCTTTTTCTCCTTGCCTCTCTCCCAAACGTAGTATCTGCCAAAATTCCTCTCTTCATAGCATCACACAGCATCGTAAGGCCCCAAATGGGGCAGTATTCATCTTCGCTTCATGTGGACACGTTACAGTACGGAGAGGCTAAGGATTTAAATAGCTGATACAAATATCTCTACCTGGAGAAATTATATCTATGAATAAGTCTCTCTTGCGCCGCCAAACGAAGGCGGCTTCTGATCCTCTCGCTGGCGTTGCTCAATCGATACCTCTCGCCCGACGAGCCTTGAGTAAGGTTCCGGAGGTGACGGTCTATTTCTGGATTATGAAGTTATTAGCTACTGCCATGGGGGAGTCAACCTCAGACTATCTGGTCCAGCATATCGATCCAGTAATTGCGGTGGCTCTCGGGAGTATTGGGTTGGTAGTCGCACTTATCCTGCAATTTGCTGTACGGCGCTATATCGTCTGGGTTTACTGGTTCGCCGTTACGATGGTGGCTGTCTTTGGCACAATGGCGGCTGATGTATTGCATATTGGATTGGGGATTCCTTATCTGGTCTCGACTCTCTTCTTTAGCGTGGCTCTGGCTATTATCTTTGTGGTCTGGTCTGTCTGTGAGAAAACGTTATCTATCCACAGCATTTATACCTATCGTCGTGAGCTATTTTACTGGGCGACGGTGGTGACGACGTTTGCTCTTGGTACTGCCGTGGGCGATCTGACGGCATCAACGCTGCGCCTGGGTTATCTCTCCTCGGGTATCCTGTTTGCGGTCTTGATTGCGATACCAGCTCTGGGCTACTGGCTGCTGGGCTTCAATGAGATCTTTGCCTTCTGGTTTGCGTATATTGTGACGCGACCATTGGGGGCGTCGTTTGCCGATTGGATGGGGAAGCCATATGGCCAGGGAGGAATTGGCGTAGGCTCTGACAAGGTCAGTATCGGCTTAGCGCTTTTGATCCTTGGCTTGATTGTCTACCTGAGCATTACGCATAAAGATAGCAAGCGTAAAGAAAGTTCTCCTGATAAACTCGAGGAATGATCTGGCAAGCGCGGGCTATGTTCGTTGTCCATTCTTCATGAGTTGCTGCGAAATGACGTTGATGAACTCGCGGGCGGCTCGCGAAATTGATCCGACACGGCGATAGACGAGCGCGAAGATGAACTCTTCGGGCAGATCAATGATCGGGAGGAGTGTCAGCTCGTGATTAATCTGAGATGGTCGTATTAAGGCGGGTAGCGTGAGGGTCACACCGATGCCCTGTCTGACCATCTCCTTGAGTCCTTCAATCGATTCGATCTCGACCAGCGGCTGTATCGGCAGGCCGCGTTGGATGAATATCCTTTGAGTGATCTGTCCCATGCGGGAGGTCTGGTCAAGCAGAAGGAGTGGTTCACTTACGGCGCGTTCCAGAGTGACTGCTGGAATGTTCATCTGAGCCAGAGGATGCTGTGAGGAGACGAGCAAGTGTAGCGGCTGGCGAAAAAGTTCCTTGATGATCAGTAGCTCTGATTGCAGGTGTGGATCAAGGACCAGTCCAAGCTCGATCTCTCCCTGTTCGACCAGACTGATCAACTCATCGGTATGATTCACGCGCACTTTTAACTGTACTTGTGGATATTGCTCGTGAAATAAGGCAAAAAAAGTGGGCAAAAAAGCAGTTGCCAGCGATTCGATGCAGCCCAGACGGATCAGTCCACGTTGACCGACTTGCAATCCGCTCAGCCATTGCTGTCCCTCCTGCAACTGCTCCATGGCATTTCTGACGTAGCGTGCAAATTCCTGACCCTCCGGTGTCAGCACGACACGTTTCTTCTGGCGCGTGAAGAGCGCGATCTCTAACTCGTCCTCCAGTAACGCGATCTGACGGCTCAAGGCGGATTGCGCGACAAGGCACAATTCGGAGGCTTTGCGGAAATTTTGTGTCTGAGCCGCTGCCAGAAAATAGGTGAGCTGGTAGAATTCCATCAGAGAGCTCTCCCCTTCACAAGTTGATCTCAGCGTGAGATCATCATTATATCAAATAGGGATTGGACGTATCAACTTTTCTCCTCTATACTTGAGGCATCATCGTTCTCGCGCTCGCTTGTTGGAGTGACGCGTCAGAGCGCTGCCGGGAGACTTTCCAGGCAGCGGAATATGCAACAGAAAAGAGGCTTTTTATGACAACTGATTCATCTGATACAAACGATCTCAAAAAAGCACAGGTGCAGGCATATTTTAGTCGTACAGCCGCCAACTACGTCACCAGTGTGTCTCATCGCACAGGGAGCGATCTGCAACGCATCATCGAGCTTGGCGAATGGGATGCTTCTCTGCACGCGATCGATATCGCCACCGGGGGAGGACATACCGCTCTGGCTGTGGCTCCGTATGTGGCCCAGATCACTGTTACTGATCTCACTCCAGCCATGCTGGAACAGGCGAAGGCTTTTCTGATCGAACAGGGAGTGACCAATGCTCAATATTCTATTGCCGATGCCGAGCAACTCCCTTTCGATGATGCTTCGTTTGAGCGTGCCACCTGTCGCATCGCGCCTCATCACTTTCCCAATCTCGCACAAGCGGTGAACGAGATTGCCCGCGTCCTCAAACCGCATGGCCTCTTTCTTCTCATTGATAGCTGCGCTCCCGGTGATCCAGAATTGGATGCCTTTGTGAATGGGATCGAGAAGTGGCGCGATAACTCGCATATACGTTCTTACACCGAGGAACAATGGCGTGCTTTCTTTCACCGTGCTCATTTAGAGATCGAGCATGTCGAGACCTTTCGTCGGACGCACAATTATAAAGATTGGACCGCCCGTTCACAGTTATCTGTGGAGGAAACAAGCCGGCTTGAAGCGTATATGTTATCTCGTTCTCCATCCATTCAGGCGTATTATGCGATGGTCAAGGACGATGCAGGACATCTGACCAGTTTCGCCACGGATTTCCTCTTGCTAAAGGGGCGCAAAAAGTAGTATGGAGCAGCAGAAGTGATTGACATGAACAGATATGTATGGTAAGTTTTCAACGAGAACGTCACCAAATTCTATAATAAGAGGCCGACTCTGGAATGGACACTTGCGCGTCCACGCGCTCTTCATATGTAACCTGTGGCATGCATCAGCGATGTGAAGCTGAGTGATGTGTTTGTCTGTTTGCCTTTTTCAGATCTATGACAACAGGCTAACTATTACATTTCCACCTCCTGACGTTCTCTCATAGCGGACTTTGCTCTGGTCGCGAGCATGCCACCTCCTTTTTTGTTGCAATACTACCATTTCAGGAGGTCCGCTCGTATGGAGCAACATAATCAGATTCAATCCTACCTGCGTAACGCAGCCACACGTGGTCGCGATGTTCAGCATATCGGCCCATTTATGGTTACCTTTACGCCTCATACCACCAATCCCTTTTTAAATTATGCTATTCCTGATGAGGAAGCTTCTCCCTCATCTGAAGAGATTACCTCTTTGATTACGCTCTTCCAGCAAATGCAGTGTCTACCACGTCTGGAATATCTCCCGCAAATTGCGCCTGCGGTTGAACCGGCCCTGATGTCATCTGGCTTCCATGTGGAAGAACGTATGCCTTTAATGATTTGTACACTGGAGCGCTTTTATGATCCGGGGCTTCCTCCCGAGATTGAGTTTGTGGTCCCTACGACGGATGCGGAGATACGCGCTCTGATCGTCGCTCAGAACGAAGCATATAATGAGGCCGCTCCTGAAGCAGGACTTGAGGATATCAAGCGGCAGCGTGCTTTTATGGCGGCTGGCGGAATCGCTCTGCTGGCACGTGATCGTGTAAGCGGCGATGCTGTCGGTGGCGGGAATTGTACTGTGCCTTTCAACCAGACAACAGAGCTGACATCGGTTGGCGTGCGTATGCCGTATCGCCGCCGTGGAGTCGCAGCCGCGTTGACCGCTCGTCTGACCCAGATGGCCTGGTCCGCAGGGATCTCGACCGTCTTTCTGATGGCTGCTCATGAAGCTGAAGCTCGCATTTATGCGCGTGTCGGCTTCCAACGCGTTGGAGAAGTGCTTGATATCCGTCTAATGTAGCGTTGTCTGCTTGCGTCCAATACTGTGGGGAAAGGGATAAAATCCCTTTCTCCCACGGTGTCAACGCTCACCGACTTAGCAGCGCGCTTGATCTCTTTGGGGAGACGCTTCCTTCTTTGGATACTAGTGTTGACAATATCTTGCGGTTGCGTATAATGCTTCTGAAACAAATTTTCCAGAAAAGGAGCTTGCACCATGTCGCAAGTTATCGTGCACACGTATGAAGAAGCCTGTGGTGTCTTAGAACAACTGGGCATCTTGCCATTATCAGGCGCCATCCCTGATCATCCCTCTCTTGATGCAATCACCGAGCCCGCCGCGTGGCATACAGGAGCCGATACCGATCCCTGGCAATGGCGCTATCGCTTTGCGTCGGAAGGGGTCGCTGCCTATGGTCGGTTTATTGGATCTCGACCTATTTTGATCTCGCGAGAAGTTTTTCCGCTCGTGAAATGTCTGCTCACTCCGTCCCAAACGCTGGCGGAACGCTATGCGAATGGCTTGCTGTCTCGTCCAGCGGTCAAACTCTATGAGATCATTCAGCAGCATCCTGGCATCGAGGTCAGAGCGCTCAGAAAACTGTCCGGCATGCAGGACAAAACTGACAAAAATGCTTTTGACCGTGCCTTGATTGATTTGCAAAATACTATTGAGGTTGTGATCTCTAACATGGCTGAGAATAGCCATCATCAGGGAAGCAACAGTGGTTGGTTTGGCGCCTGTTATATGCTGGCTGAGCATTGGATGGAAGATCATCAGATTGCATCCCTTGCGCTGACATCCGCTGAGGCCAAAACGCAGTTGTTCACCCGGCTCAAGTTGGACTGGGATGAGAATGCTGTGGCATATTTGCAAAAGAAGCTGGCTCCATTTTACCCATGACTTTGAGTCGATACTGTAGACTGACATGGCTGGTCTCTGCTATCATGATGCCATGAAATCATCGATATTTTTTCAGGGTGGTACGCTGGTTCTTCAGCATATCGAAGCCGCTGAGCAGATCCCTCCTCCATTTCAATTTATCAAAGAGCGATGGAGGTGCGAAGCGTATCATTACAGCTCTGTGCTTCCGTGGCTGCGGGAGCAAGCGATCCGCAACGATATTCCTCGCTGGAAACGTCTGGCTCTGACATTGCATGAGAAGAGAGATCCGCATGATTATCAACTGGCTGCCCTGGCTGCCTGGAAGCAAGCCGGGAAGCGAGGCAGCATCGTGTTACCCACGGGAGCTGGCAAGACCTTCGTGGCCATCCAGGCCATCAGTGACATCAATGCCTCGACCGTAGTGATTGTCCCGACGATTTCTCTGGTACATCAGTGGTACTCTCGGCTGGTCAACGCCTTCCAGATCGAGATAGGGGTCTATTACAGCGGCGAAAAAAACATCCAGCCTATCACTGTGACGACGTATAGCTCGGCTGGCGATCTGATCGCAGAAGCTGGCAATACATTTCAGTTGATCTTATTTGATGAGATTCAGCATTTACCAGCCAGATCGTGGGGCGAGACTGCGCTGATGGCACCGGCCCCTTTCCGGCTCGGATTGACGGCGACCTATCCCGAGGAGCATGAGCAGATGAATGGCCGCTGGCGCGTGGATGAGCTGCTTGGGCCGATTGTGTATACGCAGCGCATCGAGAACCTGCTCGGAAAACAACTGGCTCAATATCGGACTCAGCGTATTCGTGTCAACCTGACGTCCGATGAACGGGTGGCTTATGATGCGGCCCACGCTATCTATATGGGATTTGTACGTGAGCGCAGGCTGCGGCAGAGTCATGGGCCAGGATGGCTACGGGAGCTGATGCGACTCTCCTCGTTTGATATGCAAGCTCGTGCCGCCTTTCTGGCTCGTCAGCGCTTGCTCGACATTATCTGGGGCTGTGAAGGCAAGTTTGCAGTACTTGATACGCTGTTGCGTGAATACTCCGGCGAACGTATCCTTGTCTTCACCGAAAGCAACGCCGTGGCCTATCGCATCGCACGCGAATGGCTGATCCCTGTCATCACGCATGAGACTGGCGTGGCGGAACGCAAACATATTCTTGACGCTTTTCAGAATGGCGCTTATCGTGTGATCACAACATCGAAAGTTTTGAATGAGGGGGTGGACGTCCCTGAGGCCAAGGTGGCGATTGTGCTGGGCGGAGGCTCGAGTAAACGGGAATATATCCAACGCCTGGGACGGATTTTACGCAAGCAGGAGATGCGCGAGGCCATGCTCTTTGAAGTTTTGGTCCGTGGGACGGTCGAAGAGGGGAAAGTGCAACGCCGGCACGTGCCCAGGGAGCAACGCTGATGCTGACGAGCGACTTGATACGACCTCGGCTCCGTTTCTCCGGCTCGAGGCTCTCTGTAGAGATGGTGAGCGAGCACGATCCTGAGCTGCAACAGACCGCTGAGGAGTTGATTGCTCTGTTGCAAGGCCATCTGGGCAAGACGCAGCAAGCCTGGGAAGAGGCCATGGAGACGTACGAAGGGAATCGGGTTGATTATGTCTTTGTGCGTGGGCTGGCCAAGGTGCTGACGGATGCAGCGACCTTTACGCCTCTTGAGACGCCACTGCCACTCGCCGTCTTGCGAGAACAGGTCTTCGCATATGGTCCTGTGTTCAGGCACTCCGATATTTTTCATGCTCAGACACGACAGGAGGTGTTCCAGCAGGTGGCCACCGCCTTGACGCTCGATGCGGAGCAGATGGATGATCTGCTCTTTGCCGATCGACCGGCACTGTATCGTCTGACCGATGCCGGTCCCAGGTGGACCGCCTCAGAACTCCTGCACCGCTACAATCTGGAACTGGCACGCGGTGTGCTCTACTGGGCCTCGCGGATCACCATCGAGGCCTTCAGCAATTACAAGGATCTCTGGCGGTATATCAAGTTCTTCAAGCTGATGTTCTGGGCGGAGGCGAAGCCGGAGGGTGGCTATCAGATCGAGCTGGATGGACCGATCTCTCCCTTCGTCTCCTCAACGCTGCGCTACGGCAGGCAGATGGCGGCGTTTCTGCCCGCGCTGCTGCTGTGCGAGCGCTGGCAGTTGCTGGCCCATGTCCGACCGCCGCAGGCCAGGGGAGAGATGATCTATCAGCTCGACTATACCAGTGCGCTGCGCTCCCACTTTCAGCGCTCGGGACCCTTTGATAGTCGCCTGGAGGCAGACTTTGCCGGCGAGTTCGAGCAGAAGATCGGCCAGCAGCGCGGACATTGGCGCCTTGAGCGCGAGAGTGAGGTGCTCTTGTTGGGTGATACCGTCATGATTCCCGATTTTACCTTCGTGGATGAGCAGGATGCGACGCGACGCGTGATTGTTGAGTTAGTAGGCTTCTGGCATCCGCAGTACCTGCGACGAAAAGTCGAAAAGGTGCGTGCCGCCAACTGTGCGCACATGCTGCTGCTCGTCTACAAGGGGCTCAATGTCACGGAAGAAGCCTTTCAAGAGACGGCTAGCGAAGCGCTCTTCTTTCAGCACAAGCCGGTGCTCAAAGAGGTGATGGAGGCGGTGGAAGCTATCGCCGAACGTGTCTATGGGCCACGCCCAAAGCGGAAGCGTGGACGCACGTCTTCCAAATTAAAGCAGTCACAAGAGACCACAGAAAAATAATGGTGATCTCTGGCTGCTACTGCCGCTGCCGCCAGAGATCATCAAGAGCATAGGCTCGGAACCGCGTACGTCGTAGGCGATTTCTTCGCCAGGGACGCGGAGGTTGTCACATCTCTACACTCACATCCTTTTTCACGTTGAGATATTCTCGTGTTTTTCGCATCCCAGCACGCTGATAGAGCCTGGTTGCTCCTGTAAGATTGTGAGAATCAACGGCAAGACCAACGCGATGCAGATCGTGGCGATACAATTCGCCAAAGGCGTGTTGCAGAAGAGCGAGGCCAAGTCCTCTGCCTCGAAACGCTCGCTCAACGGCCAAGCTATTGATCCAACCTGACGGACCAGCATGACACAGGGTACCACCAACCGGCTGATCGCCCGCCCAGGCAATAAAGTAGAGCGAGGGATCAAAATCAGCCTGCTCGATGGCCCAATGCCGCCACTGCGTAAAATCTTCGGAGGTCTCACCCCAATGATCCTGAAAGGCCCTTTCGAGCAGCTCAAAGACCGCGCGATCATCTCTCTCAGAGACAAAGGGCCGCAGCTCTACACCCTCTGGCCACGAAGGTTGCGCAGGCAATTCATTGAGATCAATCTCCATCCGCCAGTTGCGGCGTACTTCCTGAAAACCTGCTCTTTCATACGATTGCAGACTCTCCTGGTCAATCGAGGAGATCCAACTGGAGAGCGTTCCCTCCGCTGCTCGCTGAGACAATGCCATTTTCGTCCGTGCTCTCAGCATCGCTCTGTTCAAGAGATAGTCGCAGAGATACGAGCCTGGCATTGGAGGGAAGGCGCAGATCGCCACCTCGAAGGTGGCAGACCCACTCTGTTCTAAGAGCATGGATCCGACGAGTTGCCCGACGCGATCAAAGATCAGACAGGTATCTTCTGCGAAATCGAGCGCAGGCAGAGAATACGTCGCCTGGACATAGGCCAGAATTTTGTCTGTCGTGCCATAGAGCGCACGTTCATGAGACTGGAGCAGGCGATAGATCGTTGGCACATCGAAGTGTGTGGCCGGACGGATGGTAAAACTCCCTGGTTCGACAGAGTCCATGTTTCCCTCGCTTTTGTTCTTTTTTGAGGAGAGTATATCAGCATTGTTCGCTTCAAGCAGACAAGTAGTATTTACCAAAACTAACGGAGTTCCAAGCTATATGTCAAAGCCGAAGTATGCTCATTTGTTCGATCTTTGTATTGTTACTGCAAAATGTGTTCAAAATAGGTTCTTGCGTGGTCGGCAATCTCTTCAGACGCACCATAGCGTTTCCACCACCATTGAGAAAAATCAGCACGTTTCTGTTGTACAATCGCCGCTGCAAAGCTACAGGCTCCAAAGACGAGAGAACGAAAACGCATGGCGTCCGGCAGATAATCAAGTTCGTCAGTAGTCGGTTGGTGGTAGTGACAATATCCTTCAATGGCTGCTTGGAGAAGCTCTTTTTCTAGATGAAAAGCACCAATTGATAAAGGGTCCCAGGGTGCCCTCCCATCACAGTTCACAAGCAAGAAACCAATATCAATGATGGCAGGTCCCATACCTGCTCCTTCCCAATCTAAGAGGATTACCTGTTCAGATCCAGTCATGAGAGCATTTGCAGGATGACAATCGTTGTGGATGAGCGTGGTTGGCAAATTCGTGCCGCGATTAATTGACAAAAGAGCTTTTTCCAGCACATCATAGTGTGCAATATATGGACGTGGAATCCGAGAGGCAATTGAATCCAATTGTTGCTGTGCAAATGCAAGTTCACCTGCTGGAAGCATACCCGCTTGGGGAGGTGTATAAGGAAGCGATGATGTAAGAGCATGAAGTCGTCCCACAATTGCTCCAAGAGACGAGAAGGTAGGAGGGGTGTATGCTAATGGCGTTCCGACAAGGCATGTGGTCATCAAGAGATGCCAATTGTTCATAGCAACTGTTGTTGTCTGCTCAACTGTGAAAACAATTCGTTCTGCAGGATAGTTTTGCTGTTCGAAGAACAGAAAGAGCCTGGCAATTTCAACCATGATTGCCTTGTTTAGATATTCTAATACATGAATTAACCAATGAGCCCTATTTGCTAGGATTTACCAGATAGATTTGTTTCCTTGAATCACTTAGGAGACAATGAAGAGATACAGTTATCAAAGTACTTTACCACGCATCCTCCATGTTTCTACAGTTTCGCGTGAAAGATTCACACCTGTTCCAACTATGAACAACCACCGTATACGCCCGCTTCAAGGCTACGCAGAGAAAATCCGTCAGATAGATCGCTCCAATTTCCTGCTGCTCCGCCTCATCAGACACATACTGGCGAATTGCTTGGTGCAGCGAACGTCTGTTAGCGATCGCCTATGGAGATGCATGTTAGGTTTGAAACGTTGAACTAAGCATAATATTCTTCATCAAGAAGGGTAATAACAGCCAATTTAACATGTATTACAAGTTCCTTGTGTTCTACCCAATAATCTATAACTTCTTGACTTTGGTTGCATAAGGTACTACAAAGCAATCACCTTGAAACTCTGAACATTAATGCTCCCGTAGACATCTCTCAAACCAATCTGCCTAGCATCAGTATATGTATTATCGCTAGTTTCTAAGAGGGGATGCCTATCAAGAGAAAGGCGAATAGTGTTCCCTGTGATTTCGGCTCGAAAGAGATGCATCTGGGTATCCAGTTGATAATCTTTGCTAGCAGAAGAACCTGGTAGAGGTGATAACACGAAATCTTCGCAATAGCCAGTTTTTAGGGGCTGCTCATCTCTAACAAGCGTAACCATGACTTTCTCTAATGAGGTAGCATTACAATTATTTGAAAAACCTTCTCCTACCTCATAACCAGATTTATTTCCATCTCCACGAAGCATAATACCAAACTCAAATGAGTTCCGATCATTAGTACTTCTTACGAATTGCATCTCAGACTCCACAGCGTAGTTCGCTGTTTTCGGCTCGCAGTCAGACCAAGCGATATACCCGTTTGCTCCGTTTCCATCTCCAGTACCATCTCCTCCATATGTCCCATTATTAATTGGTTTCCATTCTAGAGAACCTGTCCAATTGTTAAATCCAGTAGATGTATTGTATTGGCACAAGACTGTGCCAGAAGTAATAGCTATTGTTGGCGTCACTACTGGCGTTGGTGCCGCAGATAGTGCTGTGGCAGTTGGTTTTATCACCGATGGTAGTGTGGAAATTGGTGTCGGTATTTGTTGGATGTTGTTTTGTTTTGCGAAAAGATAGAAAGTTGTAGAAGCAAAGATAACTACAAGAAATACGAGTACGGTTGTCACAATAATAATCCAACGGTACTTCTGGCAGAAATTTTGGGTCTTTAGCTTGCTGTATCTTGAAGGCTCATCATTATTGTAATTCATATGCTTTCCCTCCTTAAAGTACGTTTGTTTATTTGTATGTTTCCGATGTAGCTATACAGGCATCAACTTGTATTAACAGGATATCTATTCTGCGTAGTAGCCAGAGAAACAAATCGCCAATGATATTACTGTATTGCTTAACAAAATCACCTTCATGTGACATGCAAGCACAAGTTGAATGACAATACTGAGAATCCTCTGGCGAAGCATAATTCCCAGATCTTCGGCAGCAACACGTGCCTACCCCACTAAGCAATTTTGATAGCTAATAAGAAAATGCGCTTGACTGTTCATTAGTAATTTTTTCCTTCTCTTAATTTTATAGCAAAAGTTGTTTCATATTCCTAAAAGGGTAACAGCTAAGGTATAATGAGCGAGCTTTATTAATTATTCTTGTCTTAATCAGCGAAATGAACATCGATAGATGTGCTTTTCACCAAATACAATATGAAGTGTATAACATAATTTCAATTTTATCAATCGGATACTTTAGGGTAGAATCACATTATCCGATGAAAAGCTCCCAAGGTACCTCAAAAATGAGCTCGAATAAGCAGAACTTCACAAATTAATGTAGCTCTACCCATCTTGGCATAATAAGGGTAAATTTTAGAATTAAAAAATGGTCACAAGTGGAAATATTTAGTCATAAGAGATGAAAAAAATTTAAAATTGATACCATCACACTAATTTTTGCAAATTGGTGTTAAAAAGGCAAGGAACTTATTTAGCCGATTTAACTATTCCACCCATCTTCTTTTTTAAACAGAATAGTATTACCCAGTGTGATTGTTACCCTGAAGCGATTCTTAGGATTAGTACGATCTTTTTGATTAATAAGGGAGAAAGTGCCACGGAGGTTTTCCACTTCAAAACTTTTTTCTAAGAAAGGTATCCCCAAAAATTGCCTTCCAGTATCAATAAATGTATGCCCATCAAGCGTTAATGTAAATCTATCGCCTTGAAAACCATGCCATTCAAATTGATACTCAAGTACATGCTTTTGAGATAGCAGAAATTGGACTTTACACCCATGTGTTTTTTTATGATGATGATACTGAACTGCTATGTTACATGGCTCCGTATACGAGTGATGCTCAGGATTATTGCCAGCAGGGTGTGATAGGGGTATGTCGTTAATAGCTTCAAATTTCGCATCAGTTGAATGGGAGGCAAGCAATTGCGCCTTCATTGAAGTAGAGATACCAAGATACTGCATTTTCTTTTGCAGAGCCGGCAGGATTATATTAAAATTTGGTGATCTATAATAATTTATATATTGTATTTCTTCAATACCAGGATAAGAGACATGATCTATACGGAGCGGAATGATATACGGATTATCTGGATCTGGATGTTTCCTTTCATCAATTTCCAGAGCTTTGCGGACCTCATGGTGTCGCTCTCCGTCGGTCATATCAATAAAGTGCCTAGTGAGACAGAGCAGAAATATATCACTTTCTGGTATAGCATGTTTGTAAATAATTGATGACCATTCTTCGCCCCCTCGCAACATCAGGTCAGATCTCCACACCTCTACATTGTGGCGTTCAAGCCATTTTGTCAATTGGATAACAATATCTTGCTTATCACGTAAATCGTGGCAGAGAAAAACTTTTAAGCGGCGAGTGTCCTCATTAGCTGAAGCGTTATTTACCATAGATTTCCTCACTTTCTATTGATATGGATGATAAGATCACTATTCTGAGTAATTTTGGGTTTTAGACACGTCCTCTACTATTTGAAGAGAATAACAATGGTATAGATAACGCCTAAAAGTATGATGAGCCCATGTAGGGCCAGCCAGAGGTTACTCAAACGAACCTTCTTTGACAAGATTGGATATTGCCTTTGATGATCTTGATCAGCTTCCGATTGTAGGAGTTTAATCTGAGCATCCGGACATAACATATCAAGGCGCTCGCGGAACTTTCTGGCGCGTTTAATATGAAAACGACTCCGTTCATGCAATTTTGCAGTCATGATAACACCATAAGACCCCAGAAGCATGAGTAAGATCGTCAGTGGCAAGGCATTCTTTGTAAATCCGGTTTGCGTCAGAATACCTTGAATGATAGAAACAACAATTACAATCAAATTAGTAACCGTAGCTCGTTGATCTTCAGAATGACGTACTTGATTCCAGTTTTCTTCGATCAAGTTCATAAGAACATCTGTAGTTTCAGCCAACTTCATTCGCCTCTTTCATTTTACTCTCCTTACAAGTAATACGCAAAGATAGCTTTGAGATCATATTACTTTATCCAATCTCTACAACATTTCGTTTTATGTGGTTCGTGAGTAAGCTCTGTTACTGTTTACCTCTAGATTTACCATGCCCAAGTGTAACAGATGCAGCTCTAAACAGCGGCAACATTTACCACTGCTCACATTTTAGAAGCAAAGCTTTATCCGGAGCATTGCGTTTGCACTGGGAGCAAAAGCCAATCTTTCCCTGCTGTATCTATCCTGTCGGCAATTATTTAATAATGAGACATATAAAGGTAGGCTAGGATGACTGTAAAATCCTACCACAAAGCAATTTATTATATTTTAGAAGGGACACAACATACCTTCGTAGCTCAGCGTTCATTCGGATGGAATGCAGCAGGCTACTCGTTATCAAAAACTACTGTAAAACTTCTTGGATCTGTAGGGATATGTCCACTAAAGTTCGCTCTTGTTCCCAGGCAGAGAGCTTTTCCAAGGCCTATCGGGATTTAATGCTTGGTATTTTATCAAAGGACTTTCGTTGAGTAGATTGGGTGAGATAAGCAATGGCAGTATAGTAAGTTTACCCTCAGAACTATGATGCAGGATTTGGGGAAGTTCATCTTCTACGATAAAATCCGAGGCGATGAAGTACGCACAAACTAGCTGAAGCGCGATATCAGCGGAATTAATCGCCTCAGTTATGGCCTGCCTCCAATTAGTACCAAGTTAAATCTGAGTATCATCCCAGAAATTGATTAGTTGGGGTTCTAGAGCCTTTAGGTGCTTCCTGAGCATATCTAAGCACAAATGATCCTTTTGTTTATTGATAATCATAATCTTTGGTAATCTTGTTTTCGAGAAACGTGATTGAATATTTATCTGTTATATATTATTATCTGATTTGCCAGTGTAAAAATCGACCTGTCCTCCATGGTCTATCACTACCGTGCCATCAGCCATAGGGGTAGGGATAGAAATGTTCCCTGACCCATTGGAAAGGTTGTTAGCACGAGTGTCAGGGGCAATATTTGGTTCGAGTGGCACAATCTGTTTACTCTTTTTTGAGCAAGTTGGTTGCCTTTATACGTTATGGTTATACCAATAGCAACGACAATGATACTGATTGTAAAAGTAAGGATTACGCTTATGTCCTTGGACAGTCCAATCAAGCTGAACAGCAAGAAGCAAACTGCTGTGACTAATATTTCAAGACTTAAAGCAAGCCAATTTTTTGTTGCATGTCGCAAAAAATGAGAAGTATTGCCAAACATAGCCGGATCGCTGTTGACTGATTGCCGCGTCGCCGCAACACAAAAATGCTCTTCTTCAGGATAACGATTAGGGTTCTGAGATGGTGGTTGCATGATTTTTACTCCATTAGTGATTTTGCGCAATATTATTTGGAATTTGTTGCGTCACTCTTTCTTTTCCAACTGGAGAGCCCTTTGTTTCTCCTTTTTAATTTCGATGATACAGCTTATCAAAAAATGAACTGATATTACGAGAACAGAGGCAATCTTCAGCCCATTGTACAGGTAATTTACAACAGGATAGTTTTGGGTAATATCGATAAAAGCAAAATCGATTACCCATAAGATGAAGAGATTACAGAGAACATAAATTGAAAAAACGATGGTTTGTTTAAGGATAGTTGAAGCTCTTTAGATAAGGGAAATAGCTATCTCCTCCATATTAAACGGAAATTTTCGGATTGCAATCGAGCATCTTGATCAGCCATCACATTCATCCTTAAAATCGACTCGCAATTGTTCCATGGCGTTCTGGCGATCCTCCACGGAGGGCAAACTAGAGCGTCGCGTGGTTTCCAGGCGCTTATGTCCCGCTATTTCAGCGATCAGCACGAGATCGTTTCCACAGCGAACGAGATTGGTCAAGCAGGTATGACGCAAGATGTGAGCTGAGAGTTCCAGATGGACATCAGCCCCGATATGGCCAATGAGGAGGTCAATCGAGCGGGCTGAAAGTCGATTCCCTTTCTGATTGAGAAAAACTGCCTGATTAAATGTTTGTTAGAAACGTTTGCTCCGCTCCTTGAACCAGATCTTAAGTGCCTCGCGCACTTCCGTATTCAGGGGTATTTCGCAGTAGGTATCACCTTTGCCTGAACGGATGATAGTAGCTCCTTTGCAAGCGGAAACACGAGTATTTGTGTAGAAAGAAGAGTAGTCAACAATGACTTCGATTGAAAAAACTGCTTACTCTCATTTTACTTGCGCGTCCTCGGTGAAGGATTTGCGGAATACCTTTACCCCAACCCTACTGATATCGCCTTTACCCCAACCCTACTGATATCGCCTTTGTTACGACTCACGCTCGTGGACCAGTGCAAAAAATTTCCTTGATGATCTTGTTCAAAGTGTATCAACGGTTGCAGTTTTTTCGATCTCTCAATTATCCTTAGAGCGTTTATTATCCACATCAATCGAAAAAATAAAATGCATAATTTATGTCTAATATTTCTTATTAATTTATCTACCTCTAATACTCTTTTATTCGCACCCTCCTGGAAATCAAGAACCCGGGGAAAGAAATACGGCACATTGCCGCTCGTGGTATGCATACAATCGCCCAGGTGATGGGGAGCCCAGCTAATCTCATCAATGCGGCTACCCAAACGTTGCTGTCGGAACACTGCGAGCTTCCTGCTTTTAGTGCCTTGGATCGTGTGACACGCTAATCCACCACTCGCCCATGCTGGGATCTACCAGAAGTATTTTTATGCTCTTCACGCCTGAAGAAAAACGAGCCCTCGCGCGCCTGCTTGAACAGAATGAAGGAAGGTTTCCTATTTACGGCCTTCAATAGGATCAAAGATCCCAAAGAGTGCCACACTCGCCCATTTGGGTGAATGGCTCAGTCGGATCATCTGGCTTCAGTCCCTAGACGCGATGGGACACCTAATTGAAGATTTACGTCCTACGAAGATCACTTATCTGTCACAAGAGGCACAGAGTTTGTATCCCTCAGACCCCCGACTTCGCAGAACCCAAGCGATTCACACTACTGGCATGCCTCATCGTTCAGGCGGTCGTCTCTACCCGTGACGAGATCGTCCAGATGTTTCTCAAACGGATGAGCAAGCTTACAGAGAAGGCGAAGCAGGAACTCGAATGGCTCCGCCATGAAGAGCGGGCCATTACTGAACATCTGGTCGACATACTGACAGATGTGGTACAAACGAGCATCTATGCTAAAGATGCAGCTGAGGGCGGCGTACAGGTACGCGCCGTTCTCAATCGAAAAAGTTGTCCAGCAAAGCTGTTAGAGCAGTGTGAACAAGTCAGAACTCATCACAGAGATTCGCTATCAAGGCTTCGTAAAGAAATTTTATGGTAGTCATCGCAAAGCACTGTTCACGGTTGACAAGACGCTGGAGTTCCATTCAGCCACCTCTAATCAAATCCTGATCGATGCAATACACTTTAACATTACCAATCGGATAAGAGGAATATGACGCTGCCTCGTTCCGCTAGTATCGTAGATTTTCAGATCTGAAACATGCAAGTTAGAATCAATGAGTTTGGTTATATGATTGATGATAGAGAAAGGCACATTACCGAGTGGAATAAAACGCCCTAGACGCTGGTGGGTCTTGAGAAGAACTAGAAAGCCGATCTCGGCCGTTGTGCCCTTTGTCAAACGGAGTGCGAGGAAACGCTCAGCAGGCGTTGGAGTATATACCTCTTCCTGATCATTGGCCAAGAGTATCCGTTTAAAGCGTGGATAAGCCGTTCGTTCAATCGCGGTCACCGCTACACATCACATCTCTTTCTCTCTTTGCCCGATCTGCTAGACAGAACCATTGATTTATGCTAATATAACTTTGCAGAATTAAATGGCGCAATTGACCAAGTCTTATTTCTGCTAAGGTTGCAGATATCCCTTAAATCGTCTTTTTGCTAAGGTTCTTTGAACAGAGGCGGTACTCATGAAGCGGTTAGCCAATCCGTCACTTTCTTCTTCAGGGGAAGCAACTCTGGCACAATATCAGCAGGTTCTTTGGGAACACGAAGATCTAGCAGATGCATCTCGGCGAAACTACCTCAGTTATCTTCGTCATTTTGCTGCTTGGCATGAAGCCAATTCCGTCAGGAGGATAAGCGAGACAGCTTCATCTCCAATTGAATTCCGTCCACAAGCCATCACGACGCCCGCACTGACCCGCTATCGTACATACCTCCCAAAAGACCTACATCAAAAGCCAAATTCGGTGAATAGAGCATTAATCAGTTTAAAACGCTATTGTAGCTGGGCTATCCAGAAACAACTCATTTCTTATGATCCATCGATTCCAGTGAAGCTAGTTGAAGAACATGCGTTAGTAGCAACAATCACCAATGAAGGGACGCTCAGAGAGTATGTCCTCATTATCTTACTTCTGCATACAGGGTTACGAGCCAGAGAAATGTGCCAACTGCGACAGGATCAGGTAAAGATGTGCAAAAGAAGCGGGACACTTGAAGTTATCGGCAAACGCAACAAATACCGCGAAGTTCCACTCAATGCTATGGTGCACAAAGCCTTGGAAGAGTATCTTTCCACCTTGTCTTCGGAGAGTAGTCTTCTGTTCCCTTCTGGTAAAACCAAAGCGGCTCTCTCAGAACGTGCGCTTGGCTATATTGTCAAAAAGTATGCGGAGAGAGCCAAGGTCCGTGATACGAGTCCCCATAATTTGCGTCATCGTTTTGGCGATCATATGGCCTAGTTGGTCCCTCTGCATCGGCTGGCGCAATTCATGGGTTATGGCTCTTTGAATACGACGATGATTAGCATACAAGGGAAGAAGTAGAATTTGCAACAAGAATTTAAGAAGATTGCACGGAAGTAGTAAAGATGTCCGATTCAGAGAAGATTGAGAAATGACAAAATACACAGCTAAGTAATGGAGTAGTTATCGATGTTATTAATGTGCGAAAAATTTTCAACGCAAGATATTAGAACGGACTAGAATATGAGCAAACAATATAGCAACTATGCGCAAGAGGATTTCATATCCTCACCTACCGCATCTGCTACTACCGCCACAGAAACGACCCGCTACCTCTGTGCTGGAGCACACCTTGATGCCAGTTTTCGCAAATATGTGATAGAGCATATCATTCATGAAGAACACAAAGCAATCGTTGTGTCCAACGATGTTGATCTTACATTAGTCATCAAATATTGTCTAGCAGCGAATAACAGAAAATTTATGCGCGATATTTCATTATCTTACCTTTTGCTTATAGCTATTCTAATATTTATCTTTTTTCTTTTGATTACTGGTGTTCCTTTATTCCCCCTTTTCCTATTGTTTTTTCTCATGGCCTGGATCATTGTGGGGGATGAGTTATGGTCTCAGTATTACGGAGCCACTGCTGCTGGATTAGCCAGGGAAAAGTTTCGATCCAATAGTCTTCATTTTCCTCTTGATTCGCATTTGGAGGAAAAGCTGAAATCGCTGTCAAACACGAGAAACAATAATGTTGTTGTCTATAGTGGCTATTCTCCCTTTGTTGGATTTGGGGAGAAGATTGGTGCTTGGTCTTTTGCTGTCAATATTAGCCATGGAAAGATGCAAAGAGAGGAGAGAGTTTGCCCAGAAGATTTTACGCTCATTGAGATTTACGATTACCTGACCCGTAAGCTATCAGTTCTTAGTATAGAAGGGTTGAGTCTTGAAGACAAGCTTTTTGTCAACGGACAGGATATTCGCAATGATAGGCGTTTTCTTGCCAATCCCCACACACGTCCTTACACGCAAGTAAATCCCCGTCTAGTGCAAGATATTAGTGAGCATCCCACGCAAAACGTTCGTCATTATAAATGTATTCAGGTTACATCATGGAATGGAGAACTCATTCTTTCCATCTTTCTGAGATTTTCCAAAGCCGGTAAAAATCTCTTCACTGAAGCAGATTACTTACTTCTCACTCCAGTCCCTCAAGGCTACCGTCGGATAGATAATATTGAAACCTCTTTCACGCTGAGAAAATTCCTGCAAGTAGCACAGCAATCGTTGGGACCCGCAATTTTTTCTTGGCTTTTTTCTCCATTGCTGCTGTTAGGAAGAGGGATTGCTACATTAGAGCATGCACAAAAGAGGAAGAGAATGAGACGTATAATTGACGAAAATCCCGCTTTTGATTATGGTGCCATCAGCAGTCTACGTGAAGTTGCCAGTTCTAGACACTACCAGCAACACTTCCAAACACTTGATAAAGAGAAGTATGTGCAAATTCTTCAAAATCAGATCCTAGATGGTATTGTTGAGTTTCTGGATGAGAAAAATATTGATACCACCGACCTCAAGAAGCGGCAGGAAGTGATAAACAATGGTATCATGATTTCTGGTGGAGAGTTTAAAGGGGATAATATCGCTATCGGCGAGCGAGCAAAGGCTTTTGTCTCGAACATTGCCGGTGCCGTCGGAAAAGCTAATACAGCGAGAGAAGCTTGAACTCAGTAATAGGGAGTCAAGAAATAGGAAAGAATAGAGGAATTAGGTGGATAATATCAACATATCGGGCGGAACATTTCAGGCAGAAAACCTTGCTATTGGCTCTCATGCCAAAGCTGAGAAAAAGGCATACGTTCCTACGGCAAACAAAGAAGTTGAAAAAGTCACTGAGTCTGTGAAAGGAACGCCTACGCCTGCATTGAATATGCGAGTTGAAAAAGTCACTAGACCTTCCCACACGAAAGTTTTTGTGGCGTACAGCCATCAGGACACGAGATGGCTGGAGCTATTGCGGGTTCACTTTAGGCCACTCGAACAAAGAGGCATCATAGAACTCTGGGATGCTTCCCAAATCGTAGCTGGTACAAAATGGAAAGAAGAACTGCAAGCAGCACTTCAGTCATTTGTCATAGCTGTCTTGATAGTGAGTGCCGATTTTCTTGCCTCCGACTTTGTTACCAAATATGAACTACCGACGATTCTATCGCGCGCTGAGGCTGAAGGTACCGCAATCATCCCGATTATCGTTTCACCCTGTCTGCTCGAAGGTAGCGGGATAGAAATATTTCAGTCTATAAACCCTCTAAGCAAACCTCTAAGCGAAATGACGCTTTCGCTACGAGAGGATACGCTGGTCAAATTTGTTAAGGCTGTTGATCAGAAACTAACGCAGACGAAAACTATGCCTACGTAACACAAAAGAAGAGAAAAAGGGAATGCTTTTACTTCTTATAACTGTTTTATCTCTTTACTATTTTATACTCATCTCTTCGGCTGACCTTACCACCATGCAGACACCAGCCATCCACATGGGAGACAAAAGGGAACGTGAGGGTTATGGGATGGGTTGGACGACTGGGGAGTATCTCGACACCCCTAGCGGGGTTATTCAAGGCATCTGGCATGGTGGCACGACGATTGGATACAACTCCATCCCGTTCATGCAACCACAACAGCACTGGGGCGTGGTCATGCTGTTCGACGTCAATAACCTGTTCATCAATACGCTCCCTTTTGATCCCTCGGAAATGCTCAAGCAAGGCATGATCCAGTTTCTCTCAGGTATGAGTTCTTCTTTTGATTCAAGCCAAGTATGAAAACCTTTTACCTGGTCGCGGATATCATAATCGCGACGTTGATCGTGCTCTAGCCACTGTTCAGACTTTTCCACTGGCAGAGATGCTGCGCAAGCAATAAATCAAGCATAAGATTAATTAGCGGCAATGGCTGCTCCTGGGGGGTGCCCTGCCTGGGAGCTATTGGTCCCGCTTCTCTTCTTTCTTGGTCCTCCACTCCTCTTGCATCTCTCGTTTCAGACGTTCCCACTGATCCTCCTTTTTGAAGTGGCTGATTTTGGTGGATGGCTACTGGTAATGATAGCCGTTCTCTTCATTACTGATGTTCTGAGAGGTATTTTGGCCTTCCGAATGCTACATGGTCCTCGAAATTCTTTTCCTATGTTTCACAAAAATAGCACTAGACAAATATTGTAATTTATAATATTTGTCTAGTGCTATATAACTCTTATTATATGGTATTAGCAAGAAAAATGAGAGCAACCAGTGTGTCTTCTATAGGTTTCAATAGATTGGTGTTTTCGAAAAGAAACCTTACGAACAGCAATCCATCATCTCATTACTTACTACAGAACACTTCCTCTCACGGCTCTCTTCAGCGTTAGGAAAACCTCTTCTTCCGATGGTATCCACTTTAGTATGGCAACCTCTAATCTAAACGCACACCATAATTCGTGCTATTTTGGCAGGCGTCGAGGAGTGACATTATATAACCATGTCAACAACCGAAGGGAGCAATACTGGATAGATGTTGTCAATTGCACTATGCGCGATGCGACCTACGTTCTAGATGGATTGCTCTACCAAGATGCACTAGGAATTAAAGAGCATTATATGGATACGGGAGGCTATACGGATCTTGTTTTGGTTTGTTTACTTTGTTGGGATTTCGTTTTGCTTCGCGATTACATGATCTTTCCGATCAGACGCTTTATCGAGCGGAAAAAGGGAGATATCTCCATATGACCATCACGGCATTACATCGCCAGTAAGATGTCCAACCTTCCCTGACCGTCGCACAGCTTGCAAAGCGGTGTTAAAAAATTGAATAGTAATGCGTATAACTTATACAGGAATGGCCGTAGGAGCCGTCGACAAAGCCAGGTATTTGTTGGAACTTTATGCTTATTTTGTTGAATGCTTGCCTCTTTCTTTTATTTGTACGCTATTCTGGAGACACAAGGAAAAGGCATAAAACAAAGCCAGTATCATGAGCACATGAACTGGTGGACGATACCCCTACCTTTTCCATTTTTCTTCATCGCGATGAAGAACCTGGAAGTGACCCGCAAAGATAGAGAGACAAAAGATGGTTAGCTCATCGGTTGATCGTTTGCCTGCTCAAACGAGATCGGACTGACATAGGCTAACGTAGAATGAAGCCGAATTGAGTTGTAAAAACATTCTAAGTACTCAAAAACCGCTTGACGTGCTTGTCGCCGTGTTTGAAAAGAGGATCGGTAGATACACTCTTTCTTCAGTGTTGCAAAGAAAGACTCCATCGCAGCGTTATCCCATGCGTTCCCGGTCCGACTCATACTCACCTGAATTCCTTCCCCGGCCAAACACGCTTGATAGCCCAGGCTGGTATATTCGCTGCCCCGATCTGAATGATGTAACAGTGGAAAACAGTCACTTTCAGGCTGCCGCCGAGCTAAGGCCATGCGGAGTGCCATCGTCACCAGCGCCTCGTCCTCAGTAGCGGCCATCGCCCAGCCCACAACCCGACGTGCGAACAGATCAAGGACGACCGCGAGATAGAGCCATCCTTCCTGTGTCGAGATCATGGTGCAATCGGTGACCCACTTCGTATTGGGTGCCGATGCATTGAAATCACGATCCAACAGATTGGGTGCAAAGCGGGCCGTTGGATCGCTCGCGGTGCCCATGGGACGACGAGACCGCTTAGGCAAGGCTGAAAGACCCAACGATTGCATCAAGCGCACCACCCGTTTGCGTCCACAATGAATCCCCTGTGTGGCGAGCAGCGCATGAATACGTGGGCTCCCATAGACCTGGCGATGCTCGAGAAAGAGTTGTTGAATCAAGGCGGAAAGTTTGGCATCTTCTCGCTCGTGCGTGCTGGCCGGACGGGTTTCCCAGGCATAATAGCCACTTTCTGAGACGTCCAATGTTCGACATAACACGCGAATAGAGTAGTCCTGACGGTGATCCGCAATAAACTGATACGTCAGATCTGGTGTCGTGAGAAGATGCCGATAGCTTTTTTTAAGATGTCACGCTCCTGTCGAAGGACATCAACTTCTCGCTTGAGTTGTCGATTCTCCTCTTCTAATGGAGGAAGATGCCCACTTCCAGGAAATGCTTGTTCTCCTCGTTCGATGAACTGTTTGCACCAATTGCTGAGCGTGCTGTCTGCAATACCCAGGTCTCTGGCAATTTGCGCTTGCGATTTCTGGCTCGATTGCAAGAGCTGCACTGCTTCCAGCTTGAATTCTTTCGTAAACGTGCGTATCATTTTTGCCATGTTCTTGACCCTCCTCTTGGAGTCTTTCTCCAAGTTTACCATATCCATCCTAGCGGGTCAAGTCCAATTGTTCAATCCGTTTGTAGATGGTGCTGAAGAGTATTCCCTCCCTCACACTACCAAAGGATTTGGAACGTTCAGCGTGATGCAACGCTACCACTTCCCACTCATCATTAAAACATGGTGCACCACTTGATCCAGAAACAGCCTTGGTTACATATTGTACAAAACCACTATCATGATACACTTCAGTTACGCCATTACTACTAATTGCAATCTTCATTGTCTCTTCCTTGGGATGTTGCAATATATGAATGCATGTATCTTTATTGACGGTTCGAGAAGAGAAAGGAACAAATGTGATACCTGGAGTTTGTAAAACCTTATCTTCTATTTGTAATAATAGGTAATCCAGCTCATGTATTGGGCTTTGATCGATAATTCCTTTGGCTTCAAATTTATTCTCTGCTCCTTTATTTGATGTGATACATCCAAAGCGGAATTTGGCTACACGTACGTTCTCATCTAGATCGTCGTTCTCGGCTTTCTTAAAAATATGATAATTTGTCAACAATAAATTCTGTGTAATTAAAAAGCCTGTTCCTTGACGACCTGGCAACTCTATACGACATACAGCCGATGCTCGTGCAACAGCTTGCATTAAAAAACCTACATCAAGCAGTTGAGGATCAGGTTTTAAAAAGCTTTGAAGTACCACATCATCTATCGGTGGAGGGCCTTGCCACGGTTGAGATAAAGATGCATCAATATATCCTCTTTGGGTTTCCATCAAAAGAGGAATTTGGTAACGAATAGCCAAATTTTCCCTCTCAGATTGATCTAGACAATGGTGATATATTACCAACAGCCCCGCAATTATTGCCGCTTCGTCGATTCCAACTTCTTGCAAGAGAAGAGTTAATACACTTCCAAAAACAGTAAAATGTGGATGTTGATTTTCAGGATTCGTACCCTTTGTAAGACACCAGTCAATTAAATCTCTAGCATTATATACAGGACTTTTTTTCCAGCTACCAACTCGTTCCCATTTCCAAGAATCTGGTATATCAGCTCTTTTGACGAGATCATCGAAAAAGTCATTGGGATCGCCTGGCGAAGAGGTTGCGTGCTTTATTACAATGTGCGCCAGCTGTTCCTTTACAGAGCTCTTTATCGGTTTTGGTTGAGAGGGCGTATGAAGTGTGTAATCTGATGGCAAGTTATCCCATGTCATTCTTATTCCTCCATTTGTACTGACGGTTGAAGCCACAATCTTCTAGGCATGGGAAGAAACAGACGGCTTTTCTTTTTTTGCGCCTTCTAATTCTTTCCCAAATCCTTTTCTCAATAGACGCTTAAGAGTATCCAACGATTTCAGAAAATCTGATAGTTTTCTTAATATATCAGATTTTTGAATGAAACCAGGTTGTTTTGTTGGCAAAATGCTCTCGTAGAACGTTTCAGTGGTTGTTTTCATATTTTCTGCTTGAAGGTTAACATTATGCAAAATTCGCATTATCTCTAAACGTTTGTCAAGCAGTGGCTTTGGAAGAAGGGGACGCTTTTCCAGTACGGTATAAAGCTCTTGTACTGGTTTTTGTATTGTGCCAACGCCATCGATAATGGGTATACATAGCTGAGGAGATATTACTCCCTCGCTTTTGATTCGTTTTTGTGTATGCGCAAGAGTGGTTCCTAATGACTTTACAGCAGCATAGCAAACACGCGCACATATAAGAGTAGTGCGAAGTTGTCCAGCAAAAACCACCGATCCTTGATCAGCTTTCGATCTATCGGGCATGATAGCAATTCCTCGTACAGAAGCTATCTAAAAACCTACAGATTCGATCATATATTTGCTCTAGCAAATACACTTGCTCAACAAGCTTTTCATCAGATAAAACACATGTCTATATAATGACACATTTCTACATGAGGAACAAGCAAAAGGGTTATCCTCTTACGATCTATTTCATTGACATTTAGACTCCTACCAGTATTTATTTCTCTCTATTGACGATAGCAAATCTTGTCTATATACTTGTCATGTTGGAGTAAAAAAAGGGAAGGCTTATTCAGCCTTCCCATATTGTTTGATGATCTGTAATGCCCACTGCCGCGACAAGGTCATCCATTCCTGTAGGGTTATCTTCCCCTCATTATACTCAGTAGTTATAACCAATAATCCATATGATGCTGCGGGTTGTTCCGTCTCTACGCGTGGTATGTGTCCCTTGATTTCCTCACGTAGTGGGTCCATAGGTTTGTTTCTCCGTTTAACAGTGCATATAATAACTTTCGCTCGTACAATACAAAAAACATTACGATTGCTTACGTTTAAGCACCTCTCTACGCTTCTTCGCAACGGCAGCCAATAACATGCTCAATTTGTCAGGCTCTCGATCCGAGACTGGATGAATAAACAGAGCACGAAAATTTCCTCTCGGCAAATGCTCATCTACAGGAAATATTGTTGACGTATGACGACATTCATTACCACTGTCGTATCACTGTCCATGAATACGATAGTCTTGCGTGTGATCCATTTTGATTACATGTACAAGATTTTTATCCATGAAACGCGAATACAAGCGAGGCTCCATCTTTTCCCAACTATCAGTATTCATGGTAATGACTGTTGGCGCATGGGCATTGTAGCGGTAATTTAATAATTGAAAAAGCTTGTCGTTTGCCCAGGGTGTATTGTTTTGCGCTCCGAAATCATCTAAGAGCAGCAGAGTCGCATCGCACAGCTGTTGAAATCGTTCATCATATTCTTGTTCTGAACGAGGAGAAAATGCGGCACGCAAATAGTCGAGTAAACGAGGAACAACGAGAAATAAGACTAGATTTCTCTCTTCAAGCTGCTTCTTGGCAATGGACACGGCAAGATGGGTCTTGCCACATCCATATTCGCCAATAAGCACGAGCCACCCTGTTGGTTGGCAAGCAAACGCCATTGCCTCCATATAGGCATCACGAACGCCTTGGACAAAAGGATTGTATGTGTCAAAAGAGGCTGAACGAAAACGCTTCAAGGTATGTAAACCTGATACATTTATGAGATATTGTAGCTGTTGCTGCTTCATGTGTTCACGCTTACATTGACAAGGAACAGCCTTCCCAAATTGTGCATGCCCATAGGGGACATCGATGCGAAGATAGCCTGCACCTTTGCACTGGGGACACACTTGTAACTGAAGCTCTACTTGATGCATACAAGCTCTCCCTTTCCCGTGCGAAGCTTTTCTCTCAATTGCAGCACTTCATGAATACCTGTAAACGTTTGCGGCCACTCGGATGGACTGTGGATGGTCAAGATATGGTGCTCCACATGCACTTTTACAACCCAGCGATGCTGTTCGCAGGCACTGCATGCTATAAGGTTGTATTGATGTTTTTGACCTTCACTTGTTACTTGGATGGCAAGTTGCTGAGCCTCCTGCTCCGTCATGGTGTGCTCGGGCCTTGTATATTCAATGGTCACTGGAGACGGTGGATGTTCGGTATATCGCCTGATGTCTGGATGGGATTCTTGATATGCGGACACTCGTTCCTGACGTTGTTTATGTTCTAATGCCGCGATAACACGACGTTTCCCATGGCTATTATGATGGGCTAAATCAGTGACAGTCATGCCACATTGATCATACTTCTTTCTCCAGTAGTCATCTGAACCGTGCAGCCAGGCATTCTTTACGTCTTGAAGACTTAATTCTGGCTGTAAGCTCATGAGAATTACCGCTGCTCGTGTTTGTTGTAAGCGCTCTGATTCGCCAAAAGTGTGGCCGCGAAGAGATGCAATCAGTCGGAGCACGGTTTGTGCTGTTCTCGCTTCGGTAACATCGGGCGGTTGTGGAACTTCGCTTACTTGTTCAGAATTATATTGCTTCTGAGGTGAAATATCTCTTGAGATTTTTTTTGATGATGGTTGAGCAGTAGCAGCAATGTTCGCCATAGCTTTTTTTTGCATCTCTGCTGCCTGTCTAGCTACTCCTTGTATCTTTCCAGGATCGTTCTTCTTCTTTTTACTCTTGTCTTGTGATAAAAAGGGCCTTCGCCCCTCTTCGCAGGCAGTGAGAGGCATCATTTCGCAATCGGTGGCATTTCCGCTATCTATCGGAAACATTGCCGCCAGGCGTCCGAAGTATTTCCGCCACTTCTCGGATGTATTTCCGTCGTCAATCAACTGGTGTAATGTCAGCAGAAATTCCGATGCTTTTGGAGGATAGTCGATACCTCGTTGGATCTGCGCCAGGTGGATCGTATAGATATTTGTTTTGTCTGAGGCATCAACCTCAATATAGCCAAGTGCGACAAGTAAAGGGATCGCCGTATAAGATATGGGACTGATTGAATTTGCACCTGGGAATCTCGTCTATTGCGATGGGAATGTCTATGTCATCCGTGGTCTCGATTTCCAACGCAGCGATACACCCGATCAGGATATGCACTATCGCTTTTGTTCCCACTGTAGTAGTGTCACATTTATTCCCACCGACCACCAATACTGTAAAACCTGTGGAAAAAAATTTGAAGTCTACTCATTTGTAGAAGCTCGCTCCTTTATGGGCATCAAGAACCGAAGTATTACCGCAGCCGAAGAATCACGAGCCAGTGAAGGTTACGATACCCATGAATATCTCTTGAATGAAGGAGCATCAGGCAAAAGAAGTCTTGGTCCTGCCGGCTTTGATGTCACCTATCATCGCAATACCACTATCTTTGCTGTCAACACTGGATTTTATCGCGGAGGTGATAAATCACCGATGGGTTTTGGCATCTGCACTACCTGTGGGCAGTGGAGAGATTCGCATCAAGAAGGATGGGATCTACGCCATCGTAAGAAATGTGCAGGCATCGTGCGCTTCTTCCATCTGGCCTATAAGTTAGAAACAGATGTACTGGAAATAGATGTTCCAGGCGCTACGAATACTTCCTCAGAAGCCGACAAATATCTGATCACCCTCCGGAATGCCCTGACATTAGGGGCCAATCTCGCTCTACAAACCGAAGCGGGTGAGATTGCAGGCTTCACACGCAGTATGCCACGCGAGAATCAGCCAGCGCGTCAAATAGTGCTGTATGATGATGTTCCAGGGGGAGCAGGCTATGTGGAGCGACTCTCACGTATGCTCCCGAAAGCAGCCGGTGCAGCTCTCGAACTCCTTGAACAGTGCGAGTGTGTTGATTCCTGCTATCGCTGTTTACGTAACTACCGTAACCAACGCGAGCATACCTTACTGGACAAAAAGCTGGTTATAGAGACACTCCACCAACTAACTGATGTCATTTCAATCGCACGTTAGCAAAAGCCATCGTGAAGGCCGCGTTTTTGTGGCTCGCAGCGCATTAAAATCATTCTGCATAGAAAAGAAGCAAAAAGATGGATGAGATATACTCATGGATCGAAACAATTTCATCTCCCTGGCGTGAAACACTCGTATCCGCACTCAAGAAAGTTCAGCAAAAACTTTTTATCGTCAGCCCATATATTAAAGAAGCCATTGTCCAGCAGATACATGAGGCGATTCTCCAGCGAGATTCGTCTCTGCCACTAGAAATTCATGTCATCACAAGAAGCCTGCCTGAGGAATTCATTAGCGGATCATCAGATATAGCAGCGCTCCAGCACATCAATCAGTGGAATCGCGAGATCAAGGATTGTCATACTGAAATCCGTAGTATCAACAATGTCCATGCAAAGATCTGGATCGTTGATAACCATGTCGCTATCGTTGGTTCAGGCAACGCAACGCCATCAGGGCTGGACACAAATGTTGAGTACGAACTTGCTGTCACTCATCCAGATATGATTAAAAAGATCCAGCAAGATTGGCAACCCCTCTGGGAATATGCTGAACTGATTACTGATAGTCAACTTACCGCCATGGCTGAATGGGTACACCAGACACAGATAGCCTCCGTCGCTTTAGAGCAAGAAACGCAAGTAAAGCGCCAAGCAATTGAGAAGAAAGTCGGGAAGGCTCCCAAAGTTGGCAAAAGATATACAGTGAAAAAGTTAACTCCGCCGATTGAGAATAAATCCTTATCAGGATCAACTACCATTTTTCAATATTCGCAACCTGTGCCTGCTCGCAAAAAAAAGAAACATGTCGAAGAAGCTCCCTCACTCTTTGATATTCCTCAAGTTTCAATCTTGCCAGCCGAGACTATTCATTCCATCTCAATAGAACGATTCAGGCAAGCACTCACCTGGATATATCCACGCACTAATGATTGGACGACTGATCCTGGTCCCACAGAGACTCTCTTCCTCAAAATAAGTTGGATATCACTGCCAACTACACAGTATCTCCAGCTCAACTGGGCTGATGGCAAACGTCTTTCACAAGCGACTGTGCCTGGACAGAGTAGGGATACCACACAAAGCTGGTCGCTAAGTATCCATTTTCGGCAGATAGCACAACTTTTATCAGCATTATGGGGCATCCAATATTCGCGGCATCAATTCCAGGCTATAACTCAAGAGTTAAATCTTCTGTATCACAAAGAAGGCCAGCAGCCGCAATTATATCTATCCAAGCCAGATCGCACATTCACCAAGCAATCACCTGTTCTGATTGGCACTCAGGCAAATATACCGTTGCTGTTCTCACCGTCCAAACGCCCTATATCGTCTATCATAGTGGAACATAGTCAACTGATTGCAGCGTTGCATCAAGTAGAACAACAATGGTATAGCCTGCACGAGGAACAAAAAAATAGCATCTCTAAATATGGTCCGTATATAGTTCTAGATAAAAAGAAGTATCGCCCAACCATACTCAATATACGTCTAGACACACCAGGAGCGATTTCATCTATCCACTTTTTGTTGGAAGCATCCGGCATACGATCAGAAGTAGAGCTTCCTGGCACCGATTGTACTCTTGTCGGCCCCAGTATCGTGATTACTCTTGACTATAAAGCTCTTTGGCAAGCGCTTCTCGGATCGCAAAATGCCAGCCACACCTGGCAACTGTGTATAGACGTACATATGGATTCGTTATTGCTTCTACCTGCCGAGACACAGGATCCCTTGGTTGCTACTTGGCGACATGAGTTTCAACACATCGAGGAATAAAAAATGAACAGACAAAATATTTACTTAAAGGAGCTTTCTTCCTGTCATGTTGCAGCGATAACGCACCATTTGCAGACTCGCGCCAAAGTGTTGAGCCGTCTCTAAAGACGTCAGACCTCGCTGGCTGGCCCAGTCAAGACCCTGAGAAGAAATCTGTAGAGAGCCACCCAAATATTCAGCTCCTTTCTCATCCTCAACACGATACTCACGAGTAGGTAAACCAGATGAAAGCTGACGCAACCGAATAGGCTCATGGCCCAATAATAAATGAGCTAGTTCATGCATCACATTTGACTCATAACGAGTTGCCGCATGGGTTGGATTATAAATAATTAAATGCTTTTTTTCTTCAACTGGAACAGTGATTGCTGACCAACCAGAGTCTTCTCCAAGCAAAGATTGTAGGGTTACCTCGTCGACATTAGGAATATCTGTTGGACTTATGATTGGGATTTTTAAATGCTGTGCTAGACGCCGAGCAGGTAAAGGATCATAAGCATATAATTTCAACATCCTTCGCACGCGTACACTCTCATTTTCACACCAATCCATTGTTTTTCTATCTAAAACTTTCATTTATTCGTTCCTTAATTTACCCTCTGTAGCAGCTTGATAAGCTGCCTTGACTATCTTTGCCAATGCATCGGCGGTCTCAGGAGCCAGCTCCCTATCGGCGCGTAGATAGCCTTCAATACGATCCACATTACTTATTGTATCTTGTTGTTGCTGCTCATCTGTCTCTTTCTCCTTAATAAATTCCTCAGAGGAAACTTGTAACCAATCACAGATGCGCAGAAAGGTATCCATATCGGGCACTTTTCCATTTTCAATGCGCGACAATGTTGATGGACTCACACCTCCAATTTCCTGAGCAGTCTCTCGTAACCCACGATTTTTTCGTTTGGTCTTGATAAGACCTGCCAGATAATGTATATCTAATTCTTTTGTCATCGTTCCCTCACAATGGGCCTCTTCATTTTAGAAACGCCGTTTCATGTATTGCACAATCAATAAAGATGATGTATACTTGCTTTGTGTTTCTGATATGAAACAGTGTACCATATCTGGAACACAAGATCAAATTACAGAAGGATGTTTTACGTATGGTAAGAATTTTACCGGAGAATGTTTTCCCCTACCTTGCGATCGGTCTGGCAAAGTATGCTGGAAGTGAGCAAAAATATCCCTATCCACCTGAGCTAACCTATGCTCAACATCAATTATCGCTCGCTCTGCTTACATTGTATCCTAGTACTATCACAGACCTTTTCAGCCTCTTTGAAAAACCACTTGAGCAATGGTGGCCTGGCACCTTACCTGATGGAATTGATCCACAATTCGAATTGCTTTACGAAGGTGAGTTAGACGACCAAGTCATAGATTTTTTGCTTGCATATAAGCTTCCTGGAGAAGCATCTCTGCAAGATATCCAAATAATTCTTGACAATCAACTTATGATCAATATCCTCAATGCTGCTAGAAGTGCATATATAACTGATCCGGTCACCGCATGTAGTGAGTACTCCTCCATCAGACAGTTTGTAATCACACATCCCTGGACAAGCAGTGAAGAGATTCGTCAGCACTTCCGTCATCTTCGCTCCATTAAAATCCAAGATATTGGTGCTCTGTACCAGGAGAGCCGATCGCTGAATACAGCACTCCTTTATAAAAAATCGGGCATGAAGGAATTCCGCTATTGGAATTGTCCTTTGTGTGGTCCATTGTACCAGCGTCATAACCGACTGGGAAGTATCAAACCGAATGCTTGCCAGGGGCGTTGCCCAGGACTGCAAGGATGGCAAGATCTCGATCCAAATAATGTCCCTCTGGTTTTAAAAAGAGGCATTCATCTTCGAACTCATATTCCAGGGCTTACAGAGATACAACTCTATCAATGGCTGACACAAGATGTACAACCAAGTATGCCAAAATTGCAGCATGTCGTTTTATGGCCTGGTGTGGACCGTTACGATCTACAACTTCTCTTCCAAAACTTCAATTGGGCCGTGGATGTCAAAGACTACAAAGATCCTTTTGTACTTGGAAGACACATTTCACAGGACAATCGACAGCTTGCGGAGAACGCACTCAAGTGGGAGCAGTGGTATTATGTCTATCCATCTTATCGAGAAATGCAACGGACTGACTACCGTGCCTGTATACTTCGTGCCGCAGGTCAATTACCTCCCAACGTCCATATTCTTAGTGAGAAGCAGTTCAAATCACTTGTTGAGTCTCAATAAATTGCAGGTACAGGGAGAGAGACATGTACGATAGAAGTAAATGGTATCATCTACTAGAGCAAACGCTCAAAGATCAAGATGAAGATGGTGCCCTCAAAGGGAAATACCGGCTCCTTCTCATGGTTGAACTTGGACTGAGGCTCCTTGAGAAACTCGACTTTCTTGATGAGCCCATTGTGGTGCTCTGGGTGCTTCTCAGTGACTTACCCATTCCAGATGCCAGACTTGAGGCATTAGATGAACAACAACAACATGCAATTGCCAACGCCCGTATTCTTTTACCCTTCTCTGGCCGTTTCAATTGGGAACATGCCCTGAGAGAATATGCAACGATTATTCAAGCGTGGCGTTGTTATCAGGTGCAGCCAGATGATCTTGAGAAACAAATGGTCTATAGACCTGATCCTCAACGGTATCATGAGCGCCTTATCGTCTATGATACTGCCCTTGAGGGGATATTACCATTCGCAGAAAGAACTATCAAGCCAGCAACTGCCGAAGTCTTTTACTTTGATGCTATCACAAGACAGGGCAAACAAACTATTCAAATAGAGATTCCTGAAGAGATTGCAGATCTGTCGGTAACAACGATTCCCTGGTTTACTCAATCACGTGCTCGCACCTCTTTACAATACTCACATAACGATCTACTCGCTATCGCGGCTGAATTAGAACAAATACGCCAGCAACGCGGATTAAAAACAGTTCTTGGTTCCCGAAAAAGTTGGATAGATCTCGTTGATCTCATCAGCTATCGTGCAATTCTTTCTGATGGTAGTCTCGCTCCTAAAAACACCATTCCGTTACAATTTAATGGATACACATATGTTGTAGGTGCGGTTGCAACAGGTAAATCAAATCTTTCAAAGATAATCATAGCTGATACAGCCTTACATCCAGAGAAAGATCTCCATGTTACTCTCATCGTTGCGGACACTATGTCCGCCCTTAATCTTGCTGATGAGATTAATACTTTATTCTGCTCATGGGGAGAAAAACCGGTTGCCGTCCCCTTAATTGGACGCACAACACGGGATATTCATCTTCAACGCTTCTATCGTTCTAGTAAGTTTCGTGATGATCATTGGGCTTTGCGTTGGCTAAATCCTGCTTGTCCGCTGCAAGCGCTCGCTACAGACCAGCCACCAGTTTCTGTACTTCCGGGAAAAGAGCCTTGTGAAACACTTTATAAACAACCGAAAAAACCAGGTTCACGCAAAACATATCAATCGTGCCCACTGTTTGCCGTTTGTCCGAGTAAGCAGCTTTACAGAGATATCCCTAATGCACGAATTTGGATTACAACGCCGGGCGCATTAGGCAACTCCAGCCTGCCAACTCAAATCGAACAACGTAAGGGACATTTGAGTGATATTGCCTATGAGCAATCGGATCTCGTTATCTTTGACGAGGTTGATACTATACAAGAATGGTTTGATAATCTTTTTGCTGGTGAGGTTGTGCTTACAAATGGGATAGATGGTCTACTTGACGTTGAGGATGTCGAGACTGCTCAAGCATGGGTTCCACGGCGCACTCAACCGGCCCAGACACGTCGCTGGGTTGGTGCAGAACGTCAATCTCTGACATCCATCTCAAATATCCTTAGCGGTTTGACTGATATTGAGCAGGGTGTACTTTTGCGCAAATGGATAGGACGCAATTACTTCACTGCACTGACTCTTGCCTACAAGCTCTCTTGGCGTCTTCTCAATCTTCCTCCTTTTGATGATTGCCGAGGACAGGATCGTATCAATGCGAATCGAAAGGCTCAGAGTATGGTCCGTTACTTTGATAAACTGAGTCAGTACGATCCAATTACTATGGGGAGACCGCAAAAAAATGTTCAAAAAGATCCAGTTTACCGTCTAGCGCTGATTATGCGCATGCTCATTGCTGCCGGAGATAGTGCTCATAACACTGCAGTGCGAGAAGAGTGTCAGGCATGGATTCAAGATTTTACGCCCAAGATTATGCAAACACTCCAAATTTTGGCACAAAAAAAAGTAGATTGGCTAGCACGACAAAAAATAGAAAAAAACTTCAAAGAGGAGGCACCAGACGACCTGGACACGCTTGCACAAAGATTGGAATTCGTGCTGAGTGTCATGATACTGGACCGCAATATTCGGATTGTATTTTATGAATGGTACAATAAACCCGAAAATATGCTTACCGACCTTAATGAGCACTCGCTAGAACGTTCTCCAAGTAATCTTGCAGACATCTTACCAGTGCCCCCAACTGGTCGCATTTTTGGCACCTACTATTCCAACGATCTGGAAATTGATCAGAGCGAGAAAAAAAAGCGCCCACTCCCTTCAGGATTATCCGTTTTCGCCTATCCCAATATTGGACGTTGGTATACTCTGCACTTTCACGAACTCTTTACCAAACTCGATGGCAAGCGAGGTCCCAATGTATTAGCACTTTCAGGAACCTCATGGCTACCTCATTCCTCACGCTGGCACATCGATATTCAGCCGCAGGGTATACTCGACCCGGCCCTAGAAGCACAAATAGCTATCAAACAAAGCCAATTTTTTTATAAGCCCCAGTTTGTCAGAAATAAAACCAATGCATTGGTACCTGTTCGAGTCTCTGGTGCCCCCGATAAATTACAGCCTATAAAAGATATCATACGAGAGTTGGCCAGTAGCAAGTCTCGACCTTTAAGCGCCTTAGGGGAAGAGCTTGAATGGTTACACACATGGGGGCAGCAAGAACCACAGTATTGGCAGGATAGAGAACGTTTACTCTTGGTAGTGAATTCATATGAACAAGCAGAATGGGCATTTAAAGAATTGCAGACAATAAACCAGTGGCAAACAGCCCCTCCAGGAGAAATTCGCTATCTGTCCAGGAGTGAGGTAGGCGCAGCTGAAGTACTACGAGAAGATATCATTTATCGCAGTGATATTGAAGATTTTGCCCAGACGAATGGAAAAATTCTTATTGCACCACTCCAAGCTATAGGGAGGGGTTATAACATTCTCAATCAGAACGGAAAAGCAGCATTTGGAGCGATTTATTTTTTAACACGCCCAATGCCTTATCCTGCCGATACACAATCACTAGCGCGTGAGTTGAATCGTCGTACATTGGACTGGTGTAAAGATACACAATTCGAGGCCTGGACTGAACAGGAATTGCTCAAAAAGGCTATCTCTCTACGCACAAAAGCCAGGGAGTACTGGCGTAAAGCCGAATTACGGAGCTACTACTCAACGCTTGATCATGACGATAACGATACGACGTATAGCGAACTTTTTGATCTTGCTGCTACAACAGCAGGACAGATTATCCAGGCTTGTGGGCGTCTGTTACGTGGCGGCGTGCCATTTCATGCCTACTTTGTTGATGCCGCTTGGGGACCCAAAACTGCTTTAGATGGAACGATAAAGGAAGCAGCTAAAACTAGTCTGCTCACTGCAATGATCGAAGTTTTACTGGAATATACTCAGACTGATATTGGGCAAGCGCTTTATGAATCAATCGTCGATGCGCTGGTAGATATTCAGAACTTTTTTCCAGATATTAAATAAAGTAGCAAGTGGAGGATTTATGAGACAACAATCACTTATTATGCCAATGCGTTTTCGTGTGGATGAAACCTACCTACGTAATCTTGCAATCTCATCTTCACCATTCGCGTATGATCAAGATTGTAGAGACTTCTTGGAAAATATGAAGCAAATCCATAATCGCGATCAAATTGAAAATCCCCCCTATAGTCGACTCAATACTGCATTGACTGCGCTTGCACCAACGTTGACATACCCATTTATGTATCAATGGAATACAGAAACCAAGCAAAGCGAGCGACAAATGTTAGTGGTCGGTACTGATATTAAGCGACGACCAAATCCTGAACAAATTAGTGACCTGACATACGAATGGGGAAAACAATGGGGACAAAGCCGATTTGAGCAAGCAATCAAAAACACCGGTCGGGATGCCTACAATCGCTTGCTCGACAAACTACAATGCCCGATACAAAGCTGGTCTGAAACTGATGCGGCCTCTCTTTTCCTCAATTTAGATAGTGGAACAGGGCTAGGATATAGAGCTATTCCCAGTGTACTTGCTTCTCTTTTTGCTGGCAGAAAATCAACTATTCACGGGAAAGAAATCTGCTGGCGACTGGCTCAAGATGGTGATAATGGCCTTGGCGTCGTCAGCAACCCATTTCCCTCTCGTTATCAAGATCCTATCACGAAGGAAGAAAAAGAGGGGACATTTGCCTACAAATTAGAATTTCGTCTTCAAACGCAGATAGGTAGTCCTCATCGCTGGATTCATTTGTACATAAGATGCACTCGTTATGTAGATGCCTCACTCACAAATGCAAATTGGAAGCGTGATGTCACCGTTCGTGTTGGTATCGATCGTCCTCGTTTAACAGGTTGGGGTTGGTCACCAACACTGGTTTCACTCCCCGTTGCAGGAGGAGCTTCAAATCCACGTTGGCAGGACAATCTGTCGCAGCTCTTATCTGCAATGCGGGCACGAGATCTCATACCAGCGGAGCAAGTACTACAGCAACCACAAAGCTATCGCAAAGCGAGTCCACAAAGCTATGATGAATATTATGTGGTGCACGCTGAAGGCTTTAGGCCTCAACACGATGTCAAGACAGGCTTCGATTTCGCTGAATTACAAGAAGTTGCCAATGCGGCAGAGAAAATACTGGGGCTTGAGCTCTCATGTCATCAACCGCTTACCTCAGATATATCAGTAACTCAACTGTATCTGAATCATCTTCCATTAATGATGTATGACATGGGAGACATGCAGACAAAAAAATTCATCAAGAAACAGCGGGACCAAACCAAAGAAGATAGTCAGCATCAAAACAGAATTAAGCAACAAAGGATCATCATTGAAGGATTAAAACGTGCTTCTGGAAATAAAAATATCTTTCTTCTCCTCTGCTGGCATAGTGATATTACAAAAAGAACTTGGGAGCAGGAGATACGTCAAGCATTATTCCTAGATACAAATGATGCATGGCCAGACTGCATTAAGCTCGTTATTCCTTCTGAACCTATCCCTAATGAATTGCTAGAACCTCTAGATGGAGGTTTATTGAATCCAATGGACCATTTCAAAAAAAATGTTTTACCGATTGAGCGTCGAAACTTTCAGCAAAAATGGAAGGCTCAAATGAAAAGGGCGTTCAGAGATAAAACACAGGCATGGGAAAGATATCTACAATCTTTATTGCCTGCCAGTGACGAAATTGGATTGGCGTTGATTGAACTACGTCGACTCAGAGAGTTTCAACCAGAAAAACAAACTTTACGAGAAACTAAAAATTATCATCCATCACAAAACATTAAAGGGGCAGTACGCAGAGCGGCTAATAAGCTGAATTTAGCATCACAAATGAATCTCCCAATCAAGCAAAATAAAGAAGGGGAATTAAGCAAAGCTAATCAGTCACGAGCACGCAATAGCGTTACTGATCTCCTATATCGTCAGACAGGTTTGGTGTATGACGCTCCAGTAGATCTCTACATTAAGGCAGGCCTGCCACAAGAACAAGCAGAACAACTCCATGTTATTGCTCTCTATAAGCTTCGCAAAAACATGCCGAGGATGAACTATCCAATGGCTATACGTCTCTGTCCAGACGGTACATTTCAGGCATTATTACCACATAATCCTTATCGATGGCTTCCATTCCTAGAGGCAAAAAAATTAATAGGCGAGATATTCATGAGGGCAAATGAGGCCGATATTCTTTTGAGTCCAGACAGGCAAGCACAATTTGCCGCGCAAGTTTTCACAGAAACAAGAAGTAAACCAACACTGGTCTTGCTTAATGCTAAAGATTGGCGCAATTATAATGTCTTACCTCAATTTGCGAATACAAATAGAATTAAGAATCAACTTGATTTAAAGCATGTAAAAACATATGAGCATCTTTATAATTTAGAAGATTTGCCCAATCTACGCATAATTCGTTTAAGGACGATAGGAACAGCTGGAGAAACGCCACAATACTTTACTGTAACTGAAACAGAAGACGATCAGCTGGAAGAAGATAAAGACTTCAACTACCTTACTGGGTTTGTGGATACCCAAGCCGAAAGCGTATTTTTTCACTACCTCTCAATTGGTAAATTACCAGTCACTGCAAAGAGGCAACAACAGAAACAAGGACTATTCAAAACAGATGAAGGAGGAGGAATTGCATTTAAGCATCAAACAATGGTTGAATTTGTTCCGTTTTTCTTACAGAAAGATGACGATCCACAATCATGGTGTCACATCCCTCACTTCATGCGCACCTCTCCTGCGTGGGAAGGTGGGAATATTGTTCTTCCTTATCCCATGCATATGGCTAAGTGTATAATAGATGATCAGCTCTGCATTATAGATAGTCATGTAGATGAGGACGAGATTTAAAAATCCCCCTGACTCTAAAGTAGAATTGGGCCATCTCTTAGATAAATGCTCCCTCTCAGAACAGGAGGGAGCTCTTTTTTTGTAAAAAAATTCACCAAATTACTGTATTTTTAATAAATGCATTACGACAATTAAAATTAACATTTAAAGGTAAGATACCGCCCATATCTGCTGCACTGTATCTGATCCAATAAAAGAGATTGAGGAAAATGTCAGAAAAACAGATGCAGTGTAGCAGATTATCGCACAGATTTGATGGGGAGGATAAGCCCAGCGGCAAGAAGACTCGACGCTGCCGCCAGAGTAAAGAACAGGGTGAAATTGTTTGGCGAACTCTGAAAGACGAGTCCTCCGATAATAGGACTGAGAATGAGCGCGAGAAAGATGGCGGTATACATCAGGCCGACATCTTTTCCTCGATGTGTCTCAGAGGGAAGGACCCGCACGGCCAATGCAATATCAACACCGAGATAGAGTCCAAAGCCGCATCCAAAAATACTTGCACTTGCAAGCAGGGCGAACCAGGTCGGAAGCATCGCCATGAGAAAGAGACTCACGGCCATGAGGATTGCGCCGAGGAACACGAATGGTTTGAGCTGCTTTAGACGTTTTGAAAGCATGCCTGTACCGACCGCGACAGCTAGTACAAAACCTGTTGAGAGCAGTTGAAAGGTGGTGACCCTGGCTGCCGCATCTGAAATTGAGAAGTGAAGAACACTACGTAAATAGAATAAGAGATAGGCACCCAGCATGGTAAAGGAAAGATAGACGAAACAGCGGGAAAGATAGACATAAACGAAGTCCGGAGATGTTAATGGCTGAACAAACCCTAGGAGAAAACCTTTCATACGGAAGGGCGGGAGTGTATCACGTGTGATTGGTTGCTCGCGCAAGATGACAAGAAAGAATACAATACATACGACAGAGATCGCTGCGAGCAAGATATAGCCTTCTGAGACAATGTAGGTATTGGTGAGACGCGTGACCAGGACTAAGCCAAGTACACCACCAACATTGGGAGCCAGTCCAACCAGGGCGGATAGCAATGACCGCTGTGACTGTGGGATTTGATCAGGAAGAAGAGCTGTTACCGTGGTGAGGATGGTATCCACTCCGATCTGGGCAATGATTTCACCCACCAATAAGGCCGGAAGTGTGGTTGCGCCAGCCATGATTAGCATCCCTGCCACGGTAGCAATGGTTCCCAGGATAATCCATGGACGTCGACGCCCCCAACGCATGCTTGTTCGATCAGAAAGAGCCCCGGTAAATGGAGCAGCAATGAGACCTGCACACGCTCCTACGGATGCAACCAGCGTGAATGAGGTGTTGGTGGTGGTCGGTGCCAGAAGACTGACTTGAATAGGAAGTAACAGTTGTTTTATACACACACTTGAGAGACCTCCAACCATGGTTGCAAGTGTCATACAGAGTGTATACATCCAACTTTTTGGCTCGGTCGTGGTCGCTATTGGGGTCTGTATGCATGAGTCGTTGCCTTCATACGGAGACGTAAGGAGGCCTGATGTTTCTCCGTATGGTTCTCTACGTGTTTCAGGGAATATATCTGTTGAGATAAGATCGGTGTGCGTGTTGTTCTCTGGATGGTGTGGGGGGAACGATGATTCTTTTGTCATATTTTTCCCTTTCTGATGAGTTAAGGACATTCTCGACGTTTATGATTGTTTGATAGTGCTCATGATCTCAGGCAAACACATATTGCTTGCCTGAGAAGGATTTCTACGTGCGCTATTCCGCTGGACAATCAGGTGCACACCAATGCATCCGTTCACCGTGAATTGTGCATGTGGCGAGCCACTCCTGCTGTTCACAGACGCCGCGCTGATACGTGAAGAGTTCGAGACGTGGCTGGCCTGCGTGCGTTGGGTCTGCTTCTAGCGAGATGCGATAGATTGTCCGTCCAAGAGAGGCCTGGAGAATGGCCTGTTCGATCTGTGCTTTGATAGCAATTGGTCCTTGATTGAGCGCAAAACTGTGCCAGAGGCAGATACTTTGATCTTGCGGAACTGTACTCAAGAGTGCAGGAAGGAGATCAGATGCATCGCCAATGAGGGGCGTCGGTGGCGCATCCTGTGCTACGGCGATGGCTGCATCTAAGAGAAGGTAGCGTTCCATTTCCTCCGGCCAAATACAGGCACGCAACCACCGTCTATCCCTTTCCTGGTGAATATTCAGCGGAAACACTTCAATGCCCTGACACTGCGCAAGCGGTGGAAGCGTCGCTGGAATGGGAGGGCGATGCTCTCCTTCGAGCGTGCAGTGAATTTGGACAAAGGAATGCGGCTCTCCAGTTGTGATGGCTCCATAGTGATAGCCAAAACGGCTCCAGTTGAGATTGAGTCCCGCACTGGCTCCCAGTTCAATACATGCCAGTAGTTGACGTCTGCTGCGTTGTGAGACGAGTTCAAAGGCAGGTAAGAGGTTCGCGCACCGGGTCACCTCATTCGTTTGGAGTCGTGTGCCGGTGAGCAACGAGCAGATTTCATCCAGATGTGTGAGACAGAAATCGCGGAAGAACGGATACGCTTGTGCTGCTGGTCGTGGAATCGCATGGAGATATGGATAAAACTCTGCAAATGGATGCTGCTTATCTCGTAAGACAAGAAAGTTCACGACAGAAAAAAACAAAATGAGCATCGGTTGATCCTTGTCGATGTGCGCGAGAAGTGCATAGATTTCTTGATCCTGTTCGATTCCCGCATACAGATGAGTATAAAGCGGTGAAGACTGAAGTGTCTGGGGGATATACCCAAGCCACTGCCGTGGATCCTGGATTTTTTGCGTGTGTGCGGTCACGTTTGAGTTCCCTTTCTGGTGCGAAATGCGTACGAATTAGACTGATTGCATGGGTGGAGAAACGCGCTGCCGGTGCAATCCGCCGTTTTGAGCAGCATGGTGCTTTTGAAGCTCGGTGCCGATGGCTGCTCGTAAGGTCGGATCTACGTTCATGCGGTGCTGAAAGACCTGGAAGAGTTCCTCTTTTTGCTGGAGTTCGAGCCTTGTTTTTTGATACCTTCCTAGCAGGTTGTTGAGTTGTCCCCCAATATGCCAGAGAACAGTTGCCGTTTCTCCCTGGAGTGGGACTCGTGCATCCAGATCACCATTGGCCAGGCGTACATGTGTCTCAAGAATGACGGCAATACTATGATCTAAGACCGCTTTGTCTGCGGCTTTCTGATTGGCAAGGGCTGCCAAATCGTGATGGAGTCGTGCCAGCTCCTCCGCTCGGTCTGCACGCTTAATGGCTGCTCGATTGGTATTCACAAGAATCCAGAGCACTGCGGTGACAATGACATGGATTTGAATCAAGCGAAAGAGTATAGAAAAGTAGCCAGTGACCAGCAGCGCATCGAATGCTGGCGTATGATGTGCGAACGTCAGCATATAGATGCTCAGGAGAATATTGATTGCGGCCACGAGAAAGACGTAATTGATCGGTAGGATCGCGGCCACAAACAGTTCGGCAAAAAAAAGGAGATAGAGAATGTCTTTGTCATTAGGTGATAGTCCTCCATGTGCTGCCGTTGTAAACAGGGTCAGGCACATTCCTCCCACCAGTCCGAGGGTGAGGAGTATGCCAACGAGATTGACATATCCTTTGCGGTTCAGGACGATGCAGATGGCAATAATAGGATAGAGTGTATAAATGACGTTGGCAATCTGCTTGTTGGGACCCAGGTAGGCAATGAGGGCGACGAGCAGCAAAATAGCCACCAGAAAAAGCATACATGCCGCAGCGATTCTGCTGCGACGAATGCGGTCCCGCTGCTGAAAGTCTGCCTCCGGCGGGGCATCAGGCGGTGAGGTGTGTCGATACCACCAGGCAAAGAATCCTGGTTGTTCTTGAAAGTTTTGATCTCCTAAGATCGTGTGGACCCATGAGTTTCGATCTATCGATTTCGTAGGGTTCCGTTTCATACGATAATTACTCCGTTTCAAAAAAGACTAGCATAGAGGTTAGAGCCTGATAATATGCATCTTTTGCATCATTTGCACGATATGTTGGATATCTTGTGGCGATTTCATTAGGAGATGCGCGATCTGTCCGATCGTTTTCGTCCCATCTGCTAAGGCAAATACCCGTTTGTAGGGATGGGTAAGCGACTGCATTTGACTGGGCGATAAGGATACGACTGAGCGTACAGGCACGCCAAGAAGCATGTTGAAGAGCGGCGGGGTATGCTGCTGCTCAAAGCAGTGTTCGATTGGTGCGATATGAGCGTCTGGACTGGTCCCAGAGCGAACATACCAGGTGATATCTCCGAGATGCAGTAATACGCTATAGGCCTCCTGTTGCTGAAGGAGGAGATGATCATCTGGCGTCAAAATCGCGCAAGAATGCAGGGGATACTGGGTTCCTGGCCCGATGAGCAGTTCAGCCCGACAGATCTCTGAGGTCAGCCGTGGGAGAGCTGGAAGGGTGGCTTGTACCGAGACCAGATTAGGCGATGCTTGCATCGCTTCAATAATGGCTTCAAGTGGGAGACGGTACTGATGTTCTCTGAGCATGTCTTCGTTCCTCCTTCCTTGCCTTGTTTATGAGAGACAGGCAGATCCTCTTTTCGTTGTCGCGAAAAAGGATGGATGCTTGGGCGCTGAAAAGACTCAGTGCCGTCATTGAACATGTAAATTCACAAATATTGCATGTTGTTCTGTAAGGGCGTGCATGCCTCACGTCATGACACTTCTCATCATAGCAAGTTACGCTCCTACAAAACTCCTGTTTTCCGTAGTAAATAAGCAGAATAACTCCCACTAAGCTCCCACTCTTCCCCTGATTTTTGGGTCTGCGTCATCTTCCGTGTAGTGAGACGCACTGTTTGTCAGCGCTTTTTGGAGATGTGCTACTGGAGCTGATCGGCTTGCATTCTTTCTACTATAAGGATGAGCTTAGCACGGAAGATGACGCAGACCCAGACAAGTGGCACCAATGCATAATTTTTTTTTGTCAGTTTTCACGGAAGCTCCTCTGACCTATCTTTTCTTTGATTCTTGAAAGGGGCTTCTCAGCTTATCTTTCCTCTGTTTGGATGCGATTCTATGTCTTTTGACTCATGCCGGACAGGAAAAATCATTGCGATTTGCTTTTCTTCGAGATGAGTTGCCTCTGCCCTATTTCTTTCTAGGTATAAAAGGAGTTTTGTAGGAGTGAAAAGCGCTCTGTTATGTGAGAAATAGGAGTTTTGTAGGAGGGTGATTTGCTACTATTGAAATTGAAATGTCGTTTGTGGCGTTTCAGGTAGCCAGTGCATTATTACTCAGATAGATATGCCAAATTATGTAGTGTTCTGTAGAGATCCACCTATGTTCCCCGTTTCTTCTCCTTTTATAAGGAGCAAGTTTGGCGAGCAGAGTGAATGGATATGGAGAGGAAAAGGATACGTGATGCTCGGAGCAAATCACCACCATAGCGATGTCTCGCGCCTCCTGACGCAAATCACCCTTGAATACGAAGCCGCACAACGTGGGATGACCGATCTCTCGTGTGGGTCCTCACGCCATGCATTTATTACTGCGAAAATGGAAAAGATGAACGAGATTCATACACAGCTGCATGATCTGGTGGGTGATCGCGCGATCGCACTAATTGCCGAGCAATTAGGCGCCTGTCCAGATGTCTCCCAGTGAGTTTGCGCATTCCATTCGTATAGTTGTTAGTATGCTAAAAGCATGGGAAAGAGCAACATATATGGAAAGAAGTTTTGGAGTTTTTTTGTGGCGACTATTCCATTTATTCTAGAAGTTAGAATAGAAGTTTCTGACCATTATAGATCGTATTATCTGATTATCACTTGGAAAGTTTGATAGTATGGAATATTGTGCAAAAGAATATCTCTATCGCATAAGAAAAGCGTATCTTGTAACCGTTGAGGATATGTATCAAGCTCTGGATGGCTCAGTTTCTCTACATGATATCTATCTGGTGGAAATGGGAAGATGTACCGATCGTGATATTGCTCAAATGGTGTTGCATGCATTTAATTTTCTGACACATCAAAGCATTAACCTTGATGAGATATGTCTGAACTGTCCATCTAATTATCATGGAGAAGGGCAAGGGAATCTCCTTGCAAGATTACCCGTGCTAAAACTATGAGCATATGAACCATTTTTATTCTTCCAATCAAGCTTACAAAATAATCTGCAATCAGAGTATTGGTTGCTTGTTTCTACGGGCATGTACCATCGTGCTCCTGTTCTTACGAAAGTTTTTGAGGCAGAAAGATCCTGTGAGTCATTTTGATTAAATGTGATCATGGTTGGCGTTCGGATGATCACTGATCATAAAGGGGCAAATTTGAAGGCTTGTCCCTAGTACATAGTATCTATACCGTAGAATTTGGCGGTTACATTGATAATGAAACCGCTCAAAAAGCATTACCTGTTTTTCATACTATTTTTCTAAAATAGTACAATTGTAACCGTCCAGCAGATCTGAAAGGATATATGATCTTTATGCTTCGTATTATTTTCGTTGTACCAGATAATTATTCAAGCGAGATGATGATGTTACTTAAATAATGAGCTTCTGTGTTGTGATGATTGCTCAGACTTTTGTGTAAGGAAAATATTGCTTGGAGACCCGGGAGTATGGAGAACGCGTAAGCGATGTTTGTACTTCCAGGCCTACAAGGGATCTCCAGCTTGTAGGAATCGTTCTGGTGATGACTGATGGTATGTGGTTTCGTGCTGTTACGGACAAGGGATGCCTTGGTATCCGCGCACATTGGCATCCTTTGCTCTTCTCACAAAAGGACAAGGAGAAAATTGGTGGATACAACCACTCATATAGAACTCTCAAGGGCACAATTAAAAGAACTACTTGCCCATCTCAAAACTGATGATGTGTACAAAGACAATTTGAAGGCATTGTATGCTCAACTTCATACGGGAAGTCCCGCTGTTCCATTCGGATTAGAAGTAATCGATAGAATCAGCGTTCTTCATCAAAATGTACCCAACCGACCTATTTCTGATGAGAGGCGTCTGGTATTGATTGGAAAAATAGAGCTGCTCGTTCTGAATACTCCTGAAGAAAGTAAATATGTGCTGTCCATGGATGGTTTGATTGGAAAAAGTGGGACAAAAAAGCAGCCAATGATCTGGGGATGGAGGTAGCCCCATCCTGCACGTCTATTTCGAGACAGAATGGATGAGAAGGAAAAAGCGGAACGAAGCAGCAGCCAATGGTTGCTAGCAGACCAGGGCATATAGATGAGGTTCTCTGACTCATGTATATGTCCTGGCCTACTAGATGCTTTCTGGTAGGTCGGCGGAACCGGTATCCCTGTGCATGGTATACCTGGTTTAGGGGTTGTCATCTCCGCCGAATGACGTGTCCGGCGTTTCTGTGACAGATGAAATATGCTGTCGTTGCAAGGAAAAAGGAGTTATACACCATGGCAATTGTCGAAGAGAAACCTCAAGCCCCTATTCAACCGTTTATCTTACAATTTTTAACGACAGCCCCAGAGAAAACTCCCCTGGCTGCTACAGAGGCATCCACCTCTGGTCAAACGGGGACGGACGGAACATCTGTCACCGATACGGCGAAAGACTCAGATCATCATATGCATTCCTGGGGACGATAAATGGTATGAAGAAGAAATCAGTCATGGTTATAAGCCAGGAGACTGATTTCCATATCCCTCCTGTCCAAAAGGAAATCATACGGCGAGGTTTTACGGTGGAGCGTATTGACCTTGCTGACTTTCCTCTCAAGATGAGCTTTACCGCTCATCTTGAGGCAGGGACATGGAAATCAAACCTGTCGATTGCGCACGCTCTTGAGGCTTCTACATCGCTTTGGTATCGACGGCCACAATTCTATCAAGCATCACAGGCATTCTCTTCTGATATTCGTGTATTTCTCGAACGAGAAGCGTATTACGCATTTGTTGGAGTCCTTGAAAGTTGTCAGATGACTTGCGTGGTCAGTTCTCCTGCCGCGATACAACGAGCTGCCATGAAAGCACTGCATCTGGTAACAGCACAGCGTTATGGTCTGTGTGTTCCTCGCACGTTGATTACCAATGATCCGATGCGTGTACATGCCTTTTACGAGGAATGTCATGGCCATATCATCTGCAAAGCCATCTACAGCAACACTATTGAGATGGATGATCCGACCATTCCTCCCCGGTTCATTTACACCAATCTCATCATGCCAGAGCATCTCAAAAATCTTGAAGGCATTCGTGAGGCGGCACATTTGTTTCAGGAAGCCTTCACCGATTGTCGTGATATTCGTGTCACCATTTTTGGGACCCGCTGCGTTGCGACAGAAATCATCTACACGGAGCCACGGTCACATGTCGATTGGCGTACCGAGTATCGAAAACATGCCTATATCCCACATTCCCTTCCTCACGACGTTGAGGCAAAACTGTTGGCATTTGTCAAAGGTTATGGATTGCAATTTAGCACCATCGATCTGCTACTGGTTGCCGATGATCGCTATTACTTTCTCGATGAAAATCCAAATGGTCAGTTCTATTGGTTGGAGCAAAAGAATGCTGCCATCCATCTTGCTGAAGCAATGGCTGACCTGCTTTGTTTTCCCCAGGAGTATCAGTTATGATGAAGATACATTTTGACAGCGAGAGTACGAAGCTGCGTGAAGCCATGGTCGCGGAGATCATTGAAACGGCGGGGCTGAACTCCCCTAGTGTGATTCATGCCTTTTCCCAGATTCCGAGGGAACGATTTGTTCCCTCGTTCCTCGAACGGACAGCAGATCAAGGATGGGTGACGGTCTCCCCACAGACGATTGGCCAGGATGCCTACATGCGGAAGATCTATACGGATACGCCATTGATTGTGCAGGTGGATCATCGAGGATGGCCGTGTAGCTCCAGTTCGATGCCAAGTGTGATGGCGATGATGCTGGAGGCACTTGATGTGGCTGTTGGAAATACCGTGCTTGAAATAGGAACGGGAACTGGATATAATGCAGCCCTTTTGTCATTGCTAACACACGATGCATCCGGTATTACCACAATCGATTGTGAACACGCACAAGCAATGTCAGATGCGGCGAAACAAACACTGACCGATATAGTTGGTCACGTTCATGTCGTCATCGGCGATGGTTTCCAGGGTGTTCTTTCCGATGCTCCCTATGACCGGATTATTGCAACCGCCAGTGCGCCAACTATTCCGGCTCCCTGGATTGAGCAACTGTCTCCAGGTGGTATTCTGGTTATGGATCTCCAAGGTCCGCTTGAAAGTGGTTTTTTAATGTTAAAAAAAAATGAGCATGAGAGCGGTGGCCATGGCCACTTTCTCAATCGACCATTACATTTTATGCCGCTAGTGAGCGAGCAGATTCCAACCATTTTCGTTGATCCTCATTTTCAACGATTATTACTGGAGCCACATCAACAGCATTTCCTTGTCGATCGTGATGATCTCTTTCCACACATACTCCTGCAAAATCATGCATTTCGCTGGTTTCTACAATGGAATATCCCTTCATGCTCTGTTGTAGAGCATCCAGTCAATGGAATTCCGCATATCTTTGTAATTGTGTCTGATCATCAATCCATTGTGCGCTTCCAACAGACAGGAGATGGCTGGACAGGCGATGTTTTTGGGTGGTTGCCTGTATGGAAGCTCTTACAAGAAGCCTTTCGGACATTTCTTCGTGTGCAAAGCCCACCACAAACAGCCTATACAGTCGAGATTGATGGAAATGGGATGAGACTGGTCACCCATGGCTTTTCTCTGCCACTCAAATAACACGTTCGCATCTCATTCTTTCTATGTACTGGAGAGGTACGTAAAATCTCTCCAGTAGTTTTCATTCCTGTCACGATTGGGTTGCTATAACGCATGTTCTTGTCCCACTTTGAATGATGCTATGAAGCGAAAAGTCAACATATCATGATTTCACTCTGATGATCTGGCAGCAAAATGGATTCGCACTGAAATCCTGGCTAAAAGCTGCAACCAGCAACAGTGTCCCAGGTTACTCTGGAAAATGAAGAAAAAAAACAAAGAGAAAATGACAAATGTAATATTATGCTATATTTAATAGTATGACATGTCTCTGTGCATCAGATACAATCAAAGCTTCTGGGGAAAATGTGTTATAGAACAAAGATTTTGCCTAAGAGAGGAATCATTGGTGATGCTTATGGTGTGGGAAGCTCAGCAGTATTATCTGCCTTTACAAGAAATTGCTTCTACTTTTTGTGTTCCATGGATTTCTATCAATCCTATTGCTTTCCGTTTTTTTTATGTATGGAAATCTGCTACTCATGGCTCACTCAAAACAGATATTAGCTCATCTGTTTCCAATGGTAATAGAGGAGAAAAATCCCTGCATTTGGACACGATAGTTCAATCCATTGGCTCTCTTGAAGAATACGAGGTTGGAGTGATTCATACTGAGCGACTTAGTCAATCGGGACAATTATTGACACTATCTCTTTCACTTGAAAAAGTCACAGATTTGTCTTGGACTATTCCATTGTTAAAACAAAATCAAGAAGAAGTGAATGTTGAGAAGCATAGATATGGAATCCCGGCAGCACATCTAGAGAGATATCTCTCTGATCTAGAGTTACACGGGCCAGTTAAAAGAGAGCAGGTAGGTTACTTTAGAAAAGTAGTAGTAGGAAAAGGCATAGAAAATATGCCCTGTATTTGTTTTAGAATGGATGATCCTCACAATATAAAAGTTATTTCTCGCGCAGATTTTATTACTATTGGCGGAAAACAAAATTTTGGCCTATAACCCGCATTCAGCACCTGTTCTTAACAGCCTAGGCTACAAGTAAGTTCACAATACAAAATAAGCAGAAACTTTACAACGTAGATCAAGCCTATCAGGTTATTCTATTGAGGGATGCTTCTGTTGTTTCCATCCATCATACAAGAGTGGCATGGTTCCACTGCCAGCTCTAGAAATGGAGGCAGCAAAGCAAAGGGTCGCCTCCATTGCGTCGATATGATTCCATAGCACATAGGGTAAGGGGATTTCAACCTTTTTATCCGGTCTGCTGGTTGAGCAGCGTGACGTCTCAAGCTGAAGTAGAGAAAAGGAACCGCAGGAGTTCCATGGATATAGGGGCCTTGACAGCATCCTTGAGATCTCTCATGCTGATAAAGAAGGACAACATCGATCGTATACAGGACTGACCCATCAGGCTGAGAATCCCCAGAATGGAGCACAAGATGGTGATCCTACAACCCAAAATCGGCGTCCATCGTGTCTGGTGGTGTTATGCAGGTAATAATGACGCACAGGTGTTTTCGGTTCGATTGGCTCACGCTACCCTGGCGGTCATTGAAGAGGAAGCATCTCATTCATCAGTCATACTGAAAAAGATAGCTGATCATGAAAAACGGAGAAGGACAGTGACAGAGCAATCATCGCGTTCCAGCCTCAAACAGACGTATGGATGGCTGTATAAAGCATTGCTCCAATTGCTTGCAGAGGACGACGTAATGGGTCTTCTCTCGATGGGAGCACCAGATGATGAATATGAGCCGGAAGTAGACGTCATTTTACAGCAGATGCCAGAAGCGCAATCACCAAACGACGTAGGCCGTATCATTTACGACTCCTATGTTCACTGTTTTGGATCAGCCTTTTCCTTACGCTCCTATGAATCTGCTCATGAACGAACACAGAGGCGCTTTGCGACGCTTGGAGAGAACGCCTGGATAAGGTGGAAACAGTGGACGGATGTTGAAAATTCAGAAGAAAAGGAAAAAGGATAGTGATGCATTGACTTGCTATGCATGTTCGTTTGAAGAGAACTGAGGAGCTTTCTGCAAGCGGTCAGCGAGCGCTGTATAGCGTTGCCGATCCATCACACGCTTGACCGCAAAGCCAATCGTTTTCGTTGGCCCGACCAGAATGGCACGTTGTTTCGCACGTGTGAGTCCCGTGTAGAGCAAGTTTCGGGTGAGAAGCAGATAATGTTGCATGAAAAGAGGTAGTATCACCACGGGATATTCACTCCCTTGCGATTTATGGACAGTGACCGCCCAGGCAAGCGATAACTCAGCGAGATCGGCATAGTCGTACGTGATCAGACGCTCGGAAAATTGGACGATGATCTCCTGTTCCTCTCCATTGATGGCTGCGATGGTGCCAATATCTCCATTAAAAACGTCGCGTGTATAGTCGTTGACCTGCTGGATCACCCGATCTCCAACGCGTAACACGCTTCCTCCCCGTACCACTTCTGCTTTTTCAGTGGCTGGTGGATTCAGCACCTGTTGGAGGCGGGTATTGAGGGCTCGTGTTCCACTCTCTCCACGGGTGCCAGGACAGAGAACCTGAACCTGTTTCACGGGATGTATCCCGTGAGCAGGCAAGTAGTCACGAACCAGATGCACAATCCCTTCGGCTCCAAGAGCAGGCTCTGCTGCCTCCAACCACAGACAATCCGACGCGTCAAATTTCGTCGTCGGTGTCAATAGAGGAAACTGGCCCGTATTAATTCGATGGGCATTGGTGATGATATGGCTTGCCTGTGCCTGTCGAAAGACCTCAGTTAATCGCATCACAGGAACGCGCTCGGAGGCAATGATGTCACGCAACACCATGCCAGGTCCTACGCTGGGCAATTGATCAATATCACCGACCAGAAGGACCTGCGCTCCTGGTGGAATAGCCTTCACGAGCGCATGTGCCAGGAACAGATCAAGCATCGAGGTTTCATCAAGGATCATCGCCTCGGTCTCCAGAGGATGCTGCTCGTCAAAGCGAAAGTGCATGGTTTTGGGATCAAAGGCGAGCAGACGATGGATGGTTGTGGCTTCTCGTTTCGTCATCTCGGCAAGTCGTTGTGCTGCACGTCCTGTGGGAGCGGCTAGCAGCAGAGATTTGCCCATGGCCTTCCAAAGTGCGGCGATGGTTTTCGTCGTGAATGTCTTGCCACATCCAGGTCCTCCTGTTAACACCATCACACGTGAGGAGGCAGCCATCTCGACGGCACGCCGTTGCTCTTCCGATAGGGTGATCCCCATTTTCTGCGTGTATCCATCGATCCAGCGCTGCACACGTGGCATATCCACCTCCACCGGGGTCTGAACCAGTGCCGTGAGCCGTGCGGCCAGAGCTCCCTCGGTGTGATAAAACGCCGGTGTATAGCAGATCTGCTGCGCTTCGAGGTCTCGATAGCCCAGCTGGAGCATGAGGTGCTTTGAGGCACCCATTTCGGCGATGAGGGCAATGATCCGTTCAGGATCGACGGGATGCTCTGGCAGAGCCAGTTGGGTCACCACGCGCTCCACCAGTTCGTCGTGTGGCAAGAAGCAATGACCATCCTCGGAGGCGCTACTGAGCACATGGGTAATCCCCGCTTGATAGCGGAAAGGAGCATCTGGAGCCACGCCCATGTGGCGAGCAATCGTGTCAGCGGTGATAAATCCAATGCCATAGATATCTGTTGCGAGCTGGTAGGGATTAGTAGACACCACCTCGATGGCCTTGTTTCCATACTGCTTAAAGATCTTCACGGCATAAGTCGTCGAGACACCATGGCCCTGGAGAAACACCATCACCTCTTTAATGGCCTTCTGAGCCGCCCATGCGGATGTGACCATCTCGACACGCTTTTGGGCCAGGCCAGGAACCTCGATCAGTCGAGCACTCTGAGTCTCAATAATATCAAGCGTGTCCAGGCCAAAATGAGCGACAATGCGTCTGGCGGTCACCGGGCCGATCCCTTTGATGAGACCACTTCCCAGATATTTCTCGATGCCTGTCAATGTCGCTGGCTTCATTTCCTGGGCCTGCGTCACCTGAAATTGTGGTCCATACTTTGGATGCTCACGCCAGGAGCCGGAAAGCCGGAGCGTTTGCCCTGCCTCGATAGCGGGGAAATGTCCTGCAATCGTGACAAGATCGCGCGTGCCCGGCGTCTTGAAGCGAGCAATCGTATATCCTGACTCTTCAGCGTGATAGGTGACACGCTCCACAATCCCCTGCATCTGCTCAGTGGAAGCATGGAATGAGCGTTTCTCTTGCGGTTGCGATGTCTCAGATGACACTGCTGTTCATCTCCTTTTTCTGTGAGGCGTATGACCAGTATAGCAGTCAATATACCTAATGCCAAGAAGAGAAAAGCTATGATTGGTATACAACGTTCCCATGCAATGAATATCTAGATAGATGTTGTTACTGGGATATCGTTGCCATCAGGAAAGGCGGGCAAACATGGGCTGGATCTGCTCCTGCGTCAGGATCAGCCCGATGTGAGCATCACGGATAGAATACGCCAGACGGTTTGCCAGCGTGCTCGGGTCCGACGGCACATAGGCGCCTCCCGCTTTGAGGACGGCCAGCAGGCTCACAATCAGGTCCAGCCGCTCCCCTGCACTGGGCACGATATACGCGACTAAACGCTTGTCACCGGGCTGGTAGATTCCACGATCGTCTATTTTTCAGGCTTGACAAATGTTCTACTCCGATGTATTCTACCAACTGGTTAATTAACCAGTTGGTAGAATACATCGCCGAAATCATCTTCACTATCAGTGAGATGGCAATGGCACTAGCGAATAGAGGAAATACATTGGGAGCATCGACGCCATCCACCCGTTCATCTGACCCACTAAGCGCAATCTTCGCTGCGCTTGCCGATCCTACGCGTCGCGCAATCCTTGCACGACTCAACCTGGGTGAGGCGACAGTCAATGAGCTTGCGGCACCCTTCAATATGAGCCTTTCCGCGATTTCAAAGCACATCAAAGTACTTGAACGTGCCAAGCTTATCACACGCGAACGAAAGGCGCAGTGGCGTCCCTGTCGACTTGAACCTTACACGATTAAACAGGTTTCCGATTGGGTTGAGTACTACCATCAGCTCTGGGATGACAGCCTTGACAGCCTGGATGACTACTTACAGAAACTTCAGTCACAAGACCGCACTCAAGCCGAGCAGAATGGAGAAACACAATGAAAGATTTGAAAACGGCCCGTGTGGAGCAAACAGAGCAGGAACTTCTCTTTACACGCATATTTCCTGTTCCGCGTAATTTGGTCTTCACCGCCTTTACAACGCCTGAGCACTTAGCCCGATGGTGGGGACCAAAGGATTGGGCGCTTGCTGCCTGTACCCTCGACTTTCGCCCAGGTGGAGTATGGCATTTCTGCCTACGATCAGCCACAGGCCAGGAAGAGACATGGGTTAAAGCCGTCTATCGTGAAATCGTCAATCCTGAACGGATCGTCTTCACCGAGAGCTTTACCGATGCGCAAGGCAATCTGGTTGACGATCTGCCAGAGCGACTTATTACGCTGACATTTGCTGAACACAATGGCAAGACGAAATTCACCGCCTATATTCGTTATGCATCAGCCGCAGATCTCCAGACCGTCCTGGCGATGGGAGTCATTAAGGGGTTCACCGAGAACTGGGATCACCTCGAACACTATCTGACCAACTTGGATGCATCTCTGTGACACACTTGCTCATATGAGTGGGGACACATGCTGCAACGTTACCTGGCAAACCTCGTCACGGATGGTTTGCCAATCCTGGCTGTGAGGATAATAGATGACCCCAAATACGCTCTGCTTTAGGTTTTTCCTCCTTGCTGGATTAGACTGTTGTTATGCAGCATTTTGCAAGAGAAAAGATGAAGGAATATGGACATGAGAAAAGTCGTTTCATGTTTGTTCACCTCCCTGGATGGGATTGTCGAAGCCCCAAATGTCTGGCAAGGAGATCTCGACGAGGACATGATAAAGGACATGGCCACCCAGGTCGCCTTGCAGGATACCGCAATCATGGGACGGATGACGTACCTGCAATGGTTTCGGTATTGGCCGACCTCTGACCTCGAACCATTTGCCAGCTTCATTAACCAGTCGCCCAAATACATTGTATCCAACAGCTTGCAGGCTGTCTCTTGGGGGGAGTGGAAGAACGCGACTCTGATCCAAGGAAATCTCAGTGAGCAACTCGACAAGCTCAAGCAGCAACCTGGAAAGGATATTGGCGTCTGGGGCAGTACGAGCCTTGTCCAATCGCTGATGCAGCAGAACCTGCTGGATGAGCTGCATCTGTGGCTCCATCCTGTTCTTGCTGGCAAGGGAGGGCGTCTCTTTCGGGAAGGAGAAGCGCTCAAGGGGTTGAAACTGTCCTCTTCAAAAACGACCAGAACGGGAACCTTGCTTCTCACCTACCAGTTCCCCGGTCGTAAGAGCGCGTAACGAGATGGGGACACCTGTTCGAACTCTCTCAAGCCTGAGCCACTCTTTGCTTTCCCAAGCACGGTCTGAGCCGCATACGCGCCTGATGATAGTCAACACCCAGCAACGGGTACGTTTCGTCTGCTCCACTCCTCCACGTTGAAGGGGCAAGACGACAACAGCCCTTGCGAGGTGCAGGAACGTTCCCGGCTTGAGCTTATTTCAGTGTTACTGCAGTATGATTGCTCTTCCTATTGGCGTTGATGAGAAAAGGAGAAAGAATATGAGAAAAATTATCGTTTCAGCATTCGTGACGCTCGATGGCGTTATAGAAGCCCCAGGTCAGTGGACCTCCTTTCAATGGGGCAGGGGGAAAGACCAGGAGGCGTTTAAAAGTGATGAACTCTCCGCCTGCGATATGCTTCTACTGGGACGCGCAACCTATCAAGAGTTTGCAGCCTTCTGGCCTACCACATCTGGAGCGGGGGCGTATGGTGACCGTATGAACAGCCTGCCCAAGTACGTGGTTTCCACCACCCTCTCCGAGGTGGAGTGGAATGCCAGCCTGATCAAGGATAATCTCGCTCAAGCAATCTGTCGGATCAAGCAGGAGGGTGAGCGCGATGTGTTGATCTTCGGAAGCGGTGATCTTGTCCATACCTTTCAGCAACAGAACCTCATTGATGAATATCGGCTGGTGATCTATCCCGTTGTCGTAGGAAGCGGAAAGCGTCTCTTTAGAGATGGCAGCGAGCAGATGAGCCTCAAACTTGTAGAAGCCAGATCATTTTCTTCAGGGACCGTTCTTCTTCGCTATCAACCTCACACAAAATAGCTTGGCTTTCAGAGAGCCAGTTTCTCGACGATTGGCCGATTCACATGCTCGATTTCACCAGGAAGCAACGCTGCTTCCTGGTGAAATCGCTTCTGTCAAGAAAAATCATCGTTCTTTCCTGCCTTCTGTTCTTCATAATAAACTGGGCTGAGATATCCTAAAGACGAATGCCTCCTTTTTCGGTTATAGTAGACTTCTATGTATTCAAAAACTGCTTTTTTTGCTTCGTCTCTGCTGGAAAAGATACCATTCTCTGCGCACTCTTTTTTCAATGTCGCCCAAAAGCTCTCAATACCGGACCGAGATCCTCATTCCTTAGAGCCGGTTTGTCAGGGGCGTGAGGCAGCCAACGTGAAATATGCTATCATAAAAATGAAACTTCTAATGAGCGAGAGGAGAACTGACATACATATCCAACCATTCACCATTCAGGTTGCTCAAAGTACCCTTGACGACTTACGCGAACGCTTAGCACGTACCCGATGGCCCGATGAGGTTCAGGGAGCCGCCTGGGATTATGGGACGAACCTGGAGTATCTCAAGGCCCTGGTGGCGTACTGGCACCATCAATTCGACTGGAGAGCGCAGGAGGCAAGGCTCAATCAATTTGCACAGTTTCGTGCTGAAATCGACGGCTTCGGCATCCACTTCATTCATGAACGCGGACTGGGACCGAAACCACTGCCGCTCCTGCTCACTCATGGCTGGCCTGGCTCGTTCTTGGAGATGGTCAAGGTAATCCCTTTGCTGATCGATCCTGCCGGCCATGGCGGCGATCCTGCGGATTCGTTCGACGTGATCGTTCCATCACTGCCAGGGTTCGGATTCTCCGACCGTCCCACTGCTCGCGGCGTGACGACCACGAAAACCGCCGAGTGGTGGGCACGCTTGATGACGGACGTGCTCGGGTACGTTCGCTTTGCCGCCGCTGGCGGAGATATTGGTGCTGGAGTCACACAACGTCTGGCTCTGGCACATCCTGATCGGCTCGTTGGCATCCATCTTACCTACCTCGGATCTCCCTCTACGCACCCTGAACCGCCCGATCTCTCGGAAGCGGAGCAGCACTATTTGCATGCTCTGCAGCAGTGGTCACTGCAAGAGGGTGCGTATGCACATCTCCAATCGACAAAGCCGCAAACGCTGGCCTATGGCTTGAATGACTCACCGGTTGGCCTGGCAGCGTGGATTACTGAAAAATTCCGCACATGGAGCGACTGTGATGGTGAGATCGAGCGGCGTTTCAGCAAAGATGAGTTGCTCACCAATATTATGCTGTATTGGGTGACCGAAACTATTCCTACCTCGGTTCGCATCTACTACGAGAACGCTCACGCATCGTCGCCGCTTCAATCAGGGCAGCATATTGAAGTCCCAGCAGGGGTTGCCCTTTTCCCGAAGGAGATCAGCTTGCCTCCACGCGAATGGGCGGAGCGGAGCCTGCGCGTGGAGCGCTGGACTCCCATGCCACGAGGCGGTCATTTTGCGGCGCTGGAGGAGCCAGAACTGTTGGTCGAGGATCTGAGGGCATTCTTTCGTCCCCTGCGGGCCTCGCGCTAAAATGCAAACTAAAGAGAAAGGGGCTTGAGTATGAATGGATACTGTTGCTTAATGGCCCACCATGCTCAAGAAACCTTGAGTTCCGCAAAGCATGAGATGCGAGTCTTCGCATGTGCAATGCTTGCTCGTTCGTGATGAGTACAAGAGAACTTTCTTGTTCACTCAACCTCGTGTTTTTGGGTTCTCTCAAATGGGTGTAAATTCCAATAGGAAACTGGCCACGCTAGTATAATTTTCTGGTGGAGATAATTTTTATGTTTTGGCTTGGAAGGCCACTTCAAAGGAAAATAGACCACCAGGATAATTCTACCGAAACGACCAGTTTCCTGTTGGGATTTACACTTCAGACAGGGAGGATTTGATTTTTCAGGCAACCGGTATTTTTGGATGCCTGAGCACTCCCAGCTTTCCACCTTCAATTTGAGCAGAACTTTGAGTAATGATGTCATGGGGATTGCCCAGAACCACCTGGCTCACCACATCCAATCGTTCCACTTGCTCTTGCGTGAGACTCAGATTCATCGCCTCAAAAGCCTCTCCAAGTTGTTCGAGCTTGCGGGCTCCTAAGATCGGAATAATACTCGTTGTTGATGCCTCCGCTTTGTGCAGCAACCACGCAATTGAGACCTGGCCAGGTGTCGCACCCTGCTCTTTCGCAATGTCAATCACCGCGTCAAGAACAGCCGTCTCCTGAGGGGTCTTTTCCGTCTGTATCCCATATTCCTTGAGCCTTCCTTCCTCACTTTGACGATACTTGCCCGTCAAAAAGCCTCCTCTCAGCGGCGACCAAAGCACCACTCCGAGTCCCAGCGCTTCGGCCATCGGTAAAAGCTCGCGCTCAGCAGTTCTTTCCACCAGGCTATACTCGAACTGTATGCCTGCAATAGGTGCAAAACCACGCAGTTCAGCCAGCACAGAACCTCGTGAGATGCGCCACGCCGGAAAATTGGAAAAACCCACATAGAGAATTTTCCCGGAACGAACGAGATCATCCAGGCCACGTAACATTTCTTCCATCGGCGTCACTCGATCATCCACGTGTACCCAGTAAAGATCAATACGGTCGGTTTTCAAGCGTCTCAAACTTCCCTCAACTGCCCTGACCATACTCTTACGACTATTTCCATTGCGCGAAACACTCGCTATCTGTTCGGCATCGAGCATGTATTTTGACGCCAGCACAAAATGATCGCGATCAGCCGCGATAAAATCACCCAGCAACTCTTCTGACTGTCCTGATTGATATATTTCGGAGGTATCAATAAAGTTGCCGCCAGCCTTTACATAAGAATCAAAGATCTTCCTGGCTTCATCTGGCTCTGTTCCATAGCCCCGTCGTGTTCCAAAGCTGGCCGTTCCCAGGGCGAGTTCCGCCACACGCAGCCCGGTTTGTCTTCCGAATGTTCTATATCTCATCCTATTCCTCTCTATCACTCGCTCATCTAATTTTTGGTAACACATGTATAACTGGAAGGCATGAATAGTGGCTTACTAGTCGTCATGTCGTCATGCGGTACAGCGTCAACTGTTCACGATTTCTACCTCGTCGAGTATACCCATTCTATGTGCTGGACACAAGTACGTACAAAAATGTGCGATACTGACATTAATGATAGTATCAAAAGACACTGAGACCACCGAAAGGAAGCAATGTTTTATGCAAAAGGAGATCGACGAAACAGAAAAAAAATGTGGCGTGCTAACTGCGATTGCCGTTACGGGAGGAAAGTGGAAGCCATTGATCTTATACTACTTGTTTATCTCTGGTCCACAACGATTCGGAGAACTCAATCGATTGATCCCCGATGTAACCCAGCGCATGCTTACGCTCCAACTTCGCGAGTTAGAAGCAGATAGGATAATTCATCGTGAGATCTACAAACAGGTCCCTCCAAAGGTCGAGTACTCGCTCACTCCATTTGGCCGAACCCTGGAACCAATCTTGTGCCTGATGAAGGAATGGGGTGAATGCTATGCAGATGAGGTCAGTCGAACTCCCACATCTTCGCATCTGTTTACGATAAGTGACAATTGTGAGAACTGATTGGCCTGGGTCAGTTCTGTCGTCACCTCCCACAACTTGGGATTTACACCCGATCGTTCCATCCCACAAGCCCGCGTGACGGACACGATTAATCAGTCGCAGCTTCCGTTTCTGATATCGGTTCTGCTTGTGTTCCCAAGCAAACGAGTTACAGTACCTCTGTCGGGAAGCATTGTCATACCTCCCTGATGACAAACCAAGAGATCTGGTCCAATGTTCATCGTAGACTGAGCGGGGAACTACGTAAGAATCCCCGCTTCTTTGCAGAATTGAGCCTGTAGAACCACCCCAGCTAACCATGACTCTGAAATTTTCACACTCTCAACTGTATGCCAGCATTTCCATCCACGGATCATTGCCAGAAGCTGCTCCTTGCTCCGCATGATTGCTACGACTTGACCCATGGCACATCTCACCCATGAGCTTGACCCAATTTAAAAGAGTCCCTAAAGCTGAGATATACTAAGTCAAGCTTGAAAAAGGGATCAACAATGGGCAAAGTGCAAAAAATCTACATAAAAGAGTTCAAAGGTGCGACACGAAGTCGCTTGTATGAGTGGGGATTCCCCCTCAGCTCAGTATCCAGGTAGATACTTCCCAAGACATTGCGCATCCGCATACAGAGGCAGCCTTTTGGGTATGCAGCGCGTACTACCCGGACGGTTTCTTACGGTACTGGACCAATCATGTGTGCTTTGAGCGACATTGACGTTCTCCCTGAGGTGAAATTTCACCTGTTTCTTCTTCCGTTTTTTTCTTCTCCCTTTCTTTATCGTCAGATGCTTGGGGTTTCGCCAGCGGTATCAAAAGTGAGCCAGGTCCGCAGAATGAAATGATTTACACCTCATATCTATGCTCCAATACTCGTGTCTTCGAGAAGCCGGGAGGGGAGGTGTGCCTTCAAATGGCCCTTCGAAATAGCCCGTTTGTGTGAAGGCACGTACCACTCCATACCGTACAATCTCTTCGTAAATGCCACGTTGGATTTCGTAGGAATAGAGTACATCATAGGTTAGGAGAAATACATTACCATAAAGTTAACAAAGAGTAGGAGAAGCAAAACATATTATCGATACTTATATCGTATAAAGAGCATTTTGTTCCATTATCTCTCTCTCATTCCAGGTAGTGTTTTCTAGAAGAAAGAGGAAAGGAAAAATATGTCGCCAAGAGAGATTAAGTGGAACGATAAGAGCAAGGGAAGAGACACAGGTGGTCGAAAGGAAAGGGGGAATTCATCGCGTGACCTGTATGAAAACGCCTCCCAAAGCAGTAAAGGTAAGGAGCGAGCCACCGGTGAAAAAAGGAAAAAGAGGCTTTCAACGCGTGACATGGATGAAGCCTTCTCTCCAAAAGATGCGGAAGCAAACTGGAACAATTGGACCCGTGATTTAAAAGGCAAAATTCGCACACTTGACTCAAACATAGATCCTACATATGATTGCTATCAGCTTACATTTCAAGATGGGAGAACGAGTGGTGACTTTCCATTACAGAACCACGTGGATGAAAAAACCCAGCATTGGGCATCAAAGGATCAATTTCACAATGATGAAACATTTTATGCCTTTCTCGATGAGGCAATGACACAAGATGAAGGTAAATATTTTGCACCTCTTGGATCCATCGGTCCAATTGCTCCGCTGCCGTCTCCGCAGTTGCAGTGGCATACCAGTCACGCAAGGCTTCTTCTTTATTGTGAATCCCTCTCTCTTGTGACTTCGCGAGCAATTTCGAGCAGCGCTTGCACCTGAGGCGACGACTGCTCTCGTCTCCATGCCATGACGAATTGAACCTGTACTTCTGGCTCAATGAGCCGACGATATGTGACCGTGTTCGCATGGACCTCCCTCAGACAACCCGCCACCAATGCGACCCCCACCCCTGCCGCCACCAGACCGAGGACGGCTTGCTCCGTGGCGGCTTCTTGCACGATCGTGGGACTAAAACCAGTTCGCTGACACAATGCGATAGCCTGATCGTAGGTGTGTGGCTTCTGGCGGCGCCCATACATTACCCACGGTTCCCCTGCCAGATCGCGTAACGGCACAGCAGTGCACCTTGACAAGGGGTGCGCTTTGGGAAGGGCCACCAGGACGGGTTCTGTGCAGAGCAGCTCGTTTGCCAGTTCTGGGAAGAGCCGTTCTTGTCCTTCCCAGATCAGCAGCGCGACATCCAGCTCACCAGAGACGACGTGCTGCTCCGGGGTGGGCGAGACCAGTTCCTTCAAGACCACCTCCACATCTGGAAAGCGCTGGCGAAAGCGATGCACCGTTTCAGGCAAGAGATTGTAGAGGAGCGTACTGAGATAGCCGATGACCAACTGCCCACGTTCTCCCTGCTGAGCACGCCTTGCCTCTTTGACCCCACGCTCAAGATGGGCAAGGGCAACGTAGACCTCTTCCAGCAGCGCACGTCCCGCTTCTGTCAAGGTGACCTGACGCGTAGTCCGCTGAAAGAGGCAGACACCTAACTCCTCTTCCAGTTGCTTGATCTGGAAGCTGACAGGTTGTTGCGCAAGATGTAAGCGCGAGGCCGCCCGCGCAAAATGCAATTCTTCTGCGACAGCCACAAAATAGCGCAGTTGACGTAATTCCATATGCCCTTCCCTTCTGTCGTACGCTCTCAGGTGTGGATCAAACCGATCCCGAGTTATTATACATCGTTTTCATGTGAATAGGTGCGAAATAAGTGTTGGACCTATGAGAATTTCTGGCCTACAATGGGGACATGAGAGAGAGCGACGAATAAGAGTCTCCCTCTTGTTGAAGAAAGAAGGGAACGTATGGCACAAGAGAAAGTATGGTTCATTACTGGAACGTCCACTGGCCTGGGTCGAGCCCTGGCAGAGGCAGTCATTGCCCACGGTGAGAAGGTCGTTGGCACCGTCCGCCAAGCGGATGCGAACCAGGATCTGGTTGAGCGGGCTCCAGATCGCGTCAGCATGCTCCAATTCGATGTCACCCAGTCCGAGCACATTGAGACCGTGGTGAGGAAGGCAAGAGAGGCATTTGGACGGATTGATGTCCTGGTCAATAATGCTGGCTACGGTCTGTTCGGCGGCGCAGAAGAGGTCACGGATGCACAACTTCGTCGTCAGATCGAGACCAATCTGATCGGGTCGATCCAGCTCACACGGGCGGTGTTGCCGCTGTTGCGTGAACAAGGGTCAGGCCACATCATCCAGATTTCGAGCCAGGGCGGGCAGGTGACCTTCCCTGGCTTGAGTCTCTATCACGCGACCAAATGGGGGATTGAGGGCTTCTGTGAGGCTCTGGCGGGAGAGGTCGCAGCCCTGGGTATCCAGGTGACGATCGTCGAGCCTGGTGGAATACGCACCGACTGGAGAGGGAGAAGCATGGACTTTGCCACACCCCTCAACGCCTATGCCCAGACCGCACTCGGCCAGATACGTCGTCGGGCGTCTCAGCAGACCGGCAACACTATTCCGGGTGATCCGGCGAAGATGGCCGAGGCGATTGTGAGCGTTGCCAGCCAGTCATCTGCTCCTCTGCGTCTCGCGCTGGGAAGCGATGCATATCAGGGGGTGCGAGCCGCACTCCAGGCACGCCTGACCGCACTGGATGCCCAGGAGGCACTCGCCAGATCAACGGATGCCGATGTTATCACCCGGAACGTCCAGTAAAAATCAGATAAGGGCATCCTGTCTTTAGGTCGACATGTCGGCATGCCTTACCTGAATCGGGGATGCCTTCTCTTCTCCCTGAAAAGAAGAAGCGGACGCGCATGCCTGGCTGATCCGCGTTCGCTTTTTTCACAGACACACGTTTTTTGTTCTGTTGAACAAGAGCACAGGTATTCATAATCGAAGAGGGCACGACTCACACTACTCTGGGGATGCCTGGTATCGCGCCGAGATGAGCAGACTCAAGTTACACTGTCAGATTGATGGCTTACTCATGCTAAGAATGCTTCAAGGAACCATCAGTCCTTTTCAAGAACAGGCAACCCTCTTCACCGATATGTTCATGCCACATATCCAGAAACAGGAAAGCGCTGCGGAAATTCCCCCAGCGTCATCAGCAGAGATACAAGGAGAAAACAGATTATGACGACAACGAATCATCAATTCCGTCTCGCAGCTCGCCCCGTCGGTCTCCCAGAACGGAGCAACTGGACGTATACAGAAGAAGGAGTATCAGAACCAGAGGCTGGCATGTTCCTTGTCAAAAACCTCTATATCTCTATTGACCCTGCGATGCGGGGCTGGATGAATGAGGAAAAATCCTACATTCCTCCTGTTGGCATCGGCGACGTAATGCGTGCACTTGCTGTTGGCCGCATCGTCGCCTCCAACCATCCCAATTTCGCCGTCGATGAGTTCGTGGTTGGCCTCTTTGGGGTACAGGAATATGCCTATTCCGATGGGCGCGGCATCACGAAAGTGGATGCCACGAGAGCTCCCTTGCCCCTCTATCTGAGCACCTTGGGCATGCCTGGTCTGACGGCCTATTTTGGCCTGCTCACTATTGGTCAGCCCAAAGAGGGGGAAACCGTTGTCGTTTCAGCCGCTGCCGGATCAGTTGGTATGGTGGTGGGACAGATTGCGAAAATAAAAGGCTGCCGCGTGGTTGGTATTACCGGTGGACCTCAAAAATGCGAGTATCTTGTTCAGAAACTCGGCTTCGATGCAGCCATCGATTATCACGCACAAGATGTGGAACAGGAGCTTCTCAAGCAGTGCCCACAGGGGATCGACGTATACTTTGATAACGTTGGTGGCGAGATCCTCGATGCCGCTCTCACGCAACTTGCTCCCCATGCCCGTGTCGTCCTTTGTGGGTCAATCTCACAATACAATAGCACGACTGCTCCCAAAGGGCCAGCCAATTATATGGGCCTCCACGCCAGCCGCGCAAGTATGACGGGTCTGCAAATTACAGAATATGCCAACCACTTTGTTGAAGCAGGATACGAGATGGCTGGCTGGATGCAAGCTGGTAAGCTGAAGTCATGTGAGGATATTGTCGATGGCCTTGAAACATTCCCAGAAACATTTCTTAAACTGTTTCGTGGCGAAAACCTTGGCAAACTCTTGATGAAAGTTTCCGCAGATTAAGACCTTAGAGTGTGTCGTAAGAACCAAGAGCAGCCGATAAGAAAAGAAAGGACGAGTGCAAACGAGAAGAAAGGACCCAAAGCGATGTGGACCGATTTGACCTTGACCCACTTTCATAGAGGATCGAAACACGTGTATACTAGACAGGAAAGAGGATCACTATGAAAACTGGAAAAAGAGTCTTTACTCCTGAGTTCAAACGAGACGCGTTGGATCTGGTTGAACTCAGTGGAAAATCACTGGCCCAGGTCGCCCGCGAGCTGGGTATCTCAGACAACACTTTTCATGGCTGGAAGCAGCAGATGAGAGCACACGGGACCGATGCCTTTCCCGGCAGTGGACATCAAACGCCACCAGAAGAAGAGATGCGTCGGCTCAAACGAGAAAACGAGATTCTAAAGCAGGAAAGGGATATCTTAAAAAAAGCACTTGCCATCTTTTCACGAACCGAACGATGATCTACCAATTCATCGAGGCGACGCAGTCTGAGTATCCGGTGACCCGGCTTTGTGACATCCTTGAGGTATCCGGAAGTCGGGTACTACGCATGGAAACGACGTCCCCAGAGCCAGCATGCACGAGAAGATGGCGAGTTGACATTGGCAGTTGAAAGCGTCTACAAAGCGAGCAAGGAGCGATATGGAAGTCCGCGCGTGCATGCAGAACTCCATGCTCAAGGGTCTCGCTGTTCGCGCAAGCGTGTGGCCAGGATCATGAGAGAGCAAAACCTCTCTGCACGTACAAAACACCGTCATGTCCACACGACCCGTCAAGATCCAACGCATCCCAAGGCGGAAAATGTACTGGATCGGGACTTTCACGCAGAGGCTCCCAATCAAAAGTGGGTGGTAGATGTCACCATGTTCCAGACGCAGGAGGGACCGTTGTTTCTGGCCGGGGTGCTTGACCTCTTTTCACGATCGCTGGTGGGCTGGGCATTGGCTCCCCAGCAAGACACAGTACTGGTTGAGAAGGCATTGCAGATGGCAGTGCTGCATCGACATCCATCCGCCGGTCTTTTGCATCATTCGGATCGTGGCTCACAGTACACCAGTACACACTATCGGAATCTTTTGGATCAGAAAGGCATGATCGTGAGTATGAGCCGAACAGGCAATTGCTATGATAATGCCGTTATAGAGTCTTTTTGGAGCACGATCAAGTGGGAATGCCTCTCTCGCACTCGTTTTCCGACTCATGCTCTCGCACGAGCGGCCATCTTCGAGTATGTAGAAACGTTCTACAATCGGCAACGCCGTCATTCTTCTTTAGGATACCTGAGCCCTTTCCAGTATGAAGAATCGATGACCTAACCACCCATTTGTACTGTCCATGAAAGCGGGTCAAGCACACACTCCTCAGATGCAAGTCCCAAGGTTGATACGTATTTTGATAGAGTGGTGAAATATATCCCTTCAGATATTATTGCTGCTTGGACGGCTGCTACTGGCTTGATCAATAGCACGTCAAAAATAACTCACGATACGATCTTCTGGCTTGCTTTTCTGGTAGGTGTAATTCTTACAGCATTATGGACACTCAAACAAACCACAGAACCAAAAAAAACACCGGCTCGTACACAGACGCTTATTGCTGTAGGAGCTTTTATCGTTTGGGTAATGGCTTTGGGAGGGCCTTTTGCGACATTAGCGTTTTACAATACTATATATGGTTCGCTTTTGCTTATTGCGTATTCTTTAGTCACAGCTCTTGTTATTCCGCCAGAAGGATAAAGATGCAAAATAGAGAAAGAAAATAGTTATATATCTGAAGTAGATTGAATGGTAGCGAAAAACGAAAAAGCTTGCGTGATGGTAAGATGCCAGACCAGCAACCTTCATCTCAATCCTGGAAAAAAAGGAATGTTAGAAGTAACCTACAACAACGGTTTCAAGACTATCAAAATGATCTTCGGAGAATATATGAGCAACTTCTCACGGAAAACGATTTGCGAATGATTTTGAAGGATGATGTACTTGTAACAAGTTATAAAAATGAACTGAGTAAAATGCTTGTGGGCGTAAAGAAGGTTAAGGAAAAAACACAAGCTCGAGAATGTATAAAAAACGGAGCAATAGATGAATTTTGTACTAGAATCGATGAGGCTATTACACAGCTTGATGTGACTTTAGATGCTTTGGAAATTTTAAGTAAGAAATTTGACAGTGATATTAGGACACAAGCATATAATACATTGAAAAATTGCCGAACGTTTTTAAATGCAGCTCTTGATTTATTTGCTCCTTCGAAATTATAATAAGTTTATTTATAAATAACGTAGAGCATTTGTGTGATCAAGGTGCAATTTGCTCTTCTTCTATTTGTAGTTGGTGCATAAATCCATTAATTTGACGTGCAATAGTATTGCTGCCTTGTAAGAGATAATATATCTTATTAAGGATATCTTGTCGCAGTTTTAGATCTTGGAAGGATGGTGTAGTATGGTTGAGTGCCTGGAGATGTGCCTCGGTGAGAAGGAGTCCTAGCTCCTTAGCGTGTAATTCAACTGTATGTACAAGTAAGAGCAAAGAATAACGAGCAGGACGAATTAATGAGGGAATATGAGGTGAACGATCGAAGTATTTGTATAACATGTGAGTGATGTATTCTGTCTGCTGAACAGGTTCTAATAGTTTGAAATAAAAATGAGGATTGATAACTTCCTCTTTCTTTATCTGCTTACTCACTTTGCTGATTACGCCGTTTGCCAAAAGAAGATTCGATCGGTAACTAAGCACTTTGTCGAGAAACTGGTTTGATGAGCGAGCCTCTAAACAACGCTGTTCATGTTGAGTACGAAATGGTAGTATTTTGCCCATACCTTTTCTTTTTCTTTCTGCATTTTGATAGCACAACACTTGTACTGTTCACTCTTTAAAGAGAAGGTGTATGGTTACTATGGTTTATAGCAAAGGGTTAGATGGTATCAACTGGATGTACACATCCATTAACCCCATATAAAAACCGAATGACTCCTATTACGACGAGTATATCATATTTATGCATGTGAATGAATTGTATGTCTCATGACTTTACCTTGTAACATCGTGGGAGAAATGTGCAAGGTGAGAGGTTAGCTGATTCGATGGAGTTCTGGGTGGCGTGCCTGGGGACGTGCCAAGAGTAAACATTTGCCACCAATGTAATAATGCGAAGAGCGTCGACGATGCGCTCCTCCGCGACGTGCGCGTGGTGGAGCACCCCATCGCAGAGGGCATCCGTCAGGGTGCCCACGAGCGTTCTCTCTTATCAAGAAAACATCTCAATATCCTCGCGCCTCTTCACGCCTGCGCTATGTGCCCTCGCTGACCGGTTTAGGAATTTGGCTTGCCGAGCCTATACTCCCAAAAGATCGACTGCATGATATCATCGCGCAGCTCATGCGGAGGCTAATGGTTGCGTATGAGAACTATGAGCTATCACAGACAACAGCCATCGATGTGCTGTGAGTAGTTGATGCAAAGGTAGCCCCCACAGATGCGCAGCGTTGGACGGCAGATGCGAGTGGTAGCGGCATGATCCACACCATGTAAGCTGGCGAAGAGTCTGTCTTCTAGTAGGTCTACTACCATTCGTTGACACCGGGACATGCCGACCTGAGCCAGTGGTGGCTGCGCTTTTATGAACGCGTTGTGTACTGGGTTGGCACGGATATATCGAATCTCTCACTCGGTATGTTCTGGCGAAGATAGAGCTATACGCTATTCTTACCACCAGACATCAGTCAGGTTCGTTGTCTCCTGCCTTGAGCAGAAACAAATAATGTTGGGGCTACATTTCTTCTCAAGCATCTCTAACAGATCCGGGTGAATGAGTGCATCTATTCATTTCTTCTCATGAGCTTACCTCCACCTGACTTTATGGCTTCCCTTACGATTTCTGTTATATCCACAATAAATTCATTCATTTTACTATCTACGGTTTCCTCATTGATGGGTACAGCTAAATCGTAAATTGCTGCTATCTCTCTTGCTCTAACTCTTGTTGATCCAGTTCCACGGTGAGAAAATGCTGCTCCCCAGTCGAGTATATGATCGTTGATTAACCGCTTTCGGGCAAGCTTGCGCAGTTGTGAATAAAACTCACGAGCAATACTATCTATTGCTATCTGTTTCTTCTCTTCTTGGACTTTGCTTGAGGGCTCCCATTTGATCGGACTCTCTAGGAATCTCATAATTTGTTCGCTCAATACTCTGATTAAATCAGCTACTGGCCTGAGATTATCATATTCATCCGTTCCCCACTGTGCCGGACGTCGTGACAGTGCCTTAATTCGAGTCCAATGCTCGGGAGAAATCCCTGAACGAGATAGCAGACCTAAACGTCCACGCCAAGGTTCATGAAATGCCTTTACTGCTTTTTGAACGGAGAAGAGGAGAAATGTATCATCGTAGATAGGTTTTACTTCTGCTGTTACTGGTGGTGACTTTATTTCTTCAAGGGTGGTTAACATTCTGTTTAATTCAGTTCGCGTTAGTTTTGCTTTCTCAGGAAGTTGATTCTGGATATTGGATACAAAAAAAGGCTCATTCTTATCAAGAGAACTTTTTAAAGCAAAACTAGCACGTTGTCCTAAATCTTTACTGATTGCCATAATCGTATTATCCAATGAGTTACGAACATGGCTTTTCTTTGTCTCTTGATTCGGAAGGTTATCCCCTTTGACCATGTCAAAATGGGTAAAACAGATTAACAACTTTGAGACATGGCCGCTCGATACAATACTTCTCAGAACAGCGCTTGGAGCGGCTTGCAATGGCTGTGATGAGCTATCAACAAGGAGAATTGCATCTGCTTTCTCATAAAGATCTGTAATTCTGGTGGAGATACTCTCAGTTGTATCAGGAGTATGACCAAGCCCTTCTCCATCCATGAGGATGAGATGTGGTATAGAACCATCTTTCCACGCTGGCTGAAATGGTCCAACTGCACGAATTCCTTGCACTAATGGTGTCAGTAACCGCCCAAAGTTGGGCGCATAATTACTAGAAAATTGGTTAATCGTCTTCAGGAATTCTTCACGATTTGATGTTTCATATGTCCAAAGTGATGGCCATTCACCCTTTTCACGTATAAATTGACCTTTTTGTAGTATTTCGAACCGTCCCTCAACATCATCTAAAATGTCATCAACCAACCTATGAAATGCTTCCTGATTATAGAGCTCATCTTCTAATAATTCTTGGAAAGCATCTCTATCATCTTTATTAGCATCTTCCCAGGAGAATTTTAGATTTGCTGCAAGTTCATTGCGAGAGATATCAGCAAGAGATTGGACTGATTGAAGGTAGTGATGAAGGCGTTCAATCAATAGACGACGCTCTTCGGGAGAGATGATATCCTGATCGATTATCTCCTCTTCCTCACCTTCATCTTCGTCAGAGAGCTCATCTTCTTTTTCTTGCTTAGATAATGTTGATCTCGTACCTAAAATATAGCTCAGACGAAAACGCTGTTCGTTATGTTCAAGTAATTTTCGTTCAACTTCCCTGAGCCCTCTGTTTTCTAAATAAACAAGTACCGCAGCAGCGACGCACTCCTCGATGTATGTTTGTACCCAATCTTTTGGCAGGAATGAGACAACCGCTCGGAAAGGACCTTCTGCTAACATAATCTCCAGATCAGAGATGGTTGTCTTTGCTGCTGAAGTTGAAGGAAAACGTTCACTTTTTGGATCAGTTCCAAGAAGTTGCCGAACAATAGTGGTTTTTCCAGCGCCAGTAGTACCAATGAGCAATACACGAGTGTAATCATGTAGAGTAGAGAGAGGAATGATACTTTCTCGAACCTCCCAGAAGTTTTGTTCAGTTGGAGTCAGATTATCATAAAAAGCACTTACTATACGGCTATCATAAAGACGTTTAGCTCGTACTTGATTCGCCGGATTCCACAATGTTTTATCTGCGAGCAAATCATTCATTTGATTTTTAAGTTGCTCAGCTTCAGCACGATCTGTACTTCCAAGTCCTCGCCGTACTCGTAGGCCTAAGCGTCCCTGAGTATCTCTCCGGAGGGGGTGACGAAAAATTATACACCATGCACGACGTCCTTGACTCTGACTTAAACTTGCCTTGAACAGTTGTTCGGTCATATTGCACCCATTTGACTTTCATTTTAGAAAACTTGAATGGTTGTTCACGGTTGTTCCAAATATATATTGGAAAGAAAGAAAAGTCAATCTTTTTTGGAACAACCATAAACAACGTGTTTGATGAGGACAAAGAATCCTGAGGAGATATTGTGTAATGTTTAGTCGTGAAATGGAGGTAACTGAAAAAGGGTCCTTGTGGATAGAATATAATGAATCTAAGACTCCTCACGACTCGTACTTTTTATGATGTGAAAACCAGGCAAAAAGGGATAGAGCAACTGCTGGATAAATTCTTCTGCATGAAATAAGTTTCTATTCATTTTAAAAATATATATTGTGTCTTCTGATATTTATGCGCACTATTTGTGTGAGGCATTACGAAACTAGGCGAGTATCAGATTGTGAAGAGCCAGAAAAGAAGAAACGCATGAGCATATGGGCATATAGGTTTTGGTTGATATTCTTTCTGAGTAGGTAGGAGCGCTGAAGCAGTACTCACATGGAGAGGAAATACGATTTGCCAAGGTGGAATATAGGCATATCATTCTTGAATAAGTGTTGCGGATGTAGTAATTATATATATTTGAGTAAATAGTGACTCCAAGATTGTTGGCTGTTTCGACAGTATCTGAAGGGTTCTCTGGAACATAATACTATCTCTCTTGCGGGCTTGCAAACTCACGCCTTGTTTACCTGCATCATGTATAATATGAAATAGGTGTCAATAGTCTGTATTATTATGTATTACAGCCAAGATAAAAAGAGATGCCAGAAGCTGACTAGCAATGTTGCCAGAGTATGATAGCTCATGTTTCCTCAATTGCAGGTGCGGCCACAAGAGATATCTGGTGTGACAGGGTTGTTAGTCAGCCTGTCTAGCTTTTTCATTTAGAGTATACACAATAAACTAGATATAGAAGTAGGCATAAGGTGGGCAAGAAGGGGGCAAGAACTAACAAAACTCAAATACGGGGCATGCTATCGTTTGATGAAAGATAGCATGCCCCGTATTTGATAGAGTAACAACCTTGTTACACAGAGATACATTTTGTGATGATACGACCTATTCCCTCAGTTTCGCAAGAATTCCTTGTAAAATATCTTCCGGCGAATTATACTTTTTCTCAAAGAGTATAAAAAGGTTATTGTTGGTTCCACTTGCAGGTGCGGCCTCGGCGATAATCTGGTGTGACAGGGCATGATTGATAACTCCTTTTGTAGTTGCATTTTTCCTTGCCCTGCGAATACGAGAAAAGAGAATAGATAGTATGGGCAAGATGAATTTGATCCCCCATTTCCAATGGTGTTTCCTTGCTGTTTCTTGGCGCTCTGTCTTCTCAAGGCAAGGAGGCCAAACACAATGAGGTATTTGTATCCATTGCCGAAACGCGTTTTTGTGATTCTGGTGTGTTTCTTGGCGCTTTTTGGTGCCACACTTCTATGGATACTCAATCTGGAGGTGATAGTTACTGGACCCTGGGCGACTGTTTTAAGTGTGCTCTGTACTGTTTTAGGTGTCGTGTTTGCATTTTTACAATGGAAAACGCCCTCCCCCTCCACTGTTGCACCGGCGCAGATACCATCGGTATCTATGTTGTCTCAGAGTGGCCTGTTTAACGTCCCCAAATCTCTTGGTGCGAATAAACAAAAAGGGGCACTTATTATTAAAGCACGAAAAAAAGATCTTGGGGCAACTATTCACCTCTGTGTTGGATTTATTCCTACATCAACCACAACAGATTTTGCTGCAAATATTACTGAACACGAATCTGGGAATAGATCGGTATTTCTTGCGCTCTTTCCGGTCCTTGAACCAGGCAACTATACCGTTTTTCTTCAAAATTCGTCATATTCTGCATTTGTGACGATCTATGCAAGACAAGTTTCTATGGTCGATTGTCGTATTCGCGTGGCCAATAGGTTGATGAAGATGATCAACAGGTTCATGAAAGGAGGAAATAATGGGTGCTTCCTCTTCTAGTTTTTCTCATCTTCTTCGTGATACGCGCTTGCGTTGCCATTGGTCTCAGGAACAACTAGCAAGGAAGATGAAAATTACGCGTGTGACGATTTCCCGGTGGGAGCGTGGTATTTCGGTACCATCGTCTGCACACTGGCGAGATCTGAGCGCTTTTCTGAATAGGCAGGTTGAGCCATTTTTTCTGTCAGATGACATTACTCATACAGTCATCGCTGAAAGTCAAATGATTGCTGAAGAGAAAGCTTTGGACGCTGCCTTTTTTTCACTCTTACACGTTCCTGTTATGGATCAAAGAGACATTTCACCGCTGGATTACCCTATATCCTCATTATCATCCCAAATACCAGCGTCAACTTCTTTGAGCTTATCAGAGGAGAAACGACGTATGATGCTTGAGCAAATACAACATGATCATGACATGTTTGAGATTGTGTCCGCTTTACTTAATCCCTGTACGACTCAAGGCTTTCGCATGCGTATGCTCGATCACCTGCTTTTTCCAAAGGAACCGCTTCAACAGGGAGCTAACCATGAATTTGCGCTTATTTCATTTTCACAGATCAAAAACGCTTTCGATCTTACTCAAAATGAAGAAATACAAAATATCCTTTTGAGGAACGTGGCTCATGATGGCGAATGATTCTGTTGAAAAAAAAGCAGTACCAAATAATCGGTTACGCCAAGAGCGGCAATTACGTAGTTGGACCTATAAGCAGGTTGCGAATCTAATTGACTTGCCTGATTTTCGTACTGTGGGTCGGTGGGAACGTGGTGTTACTTTTCCTTCTGCTTATTATTGTCAGAGGCTTTGTCTTGCTTTCGACAAAAGCCTTGAGGAACTAGGCCTGCTTAAATCCTCTTTCAAGGAGGATGAATCGAGAAAATACGTCAAACAAATGGGGGCATTTTCTCGATTACCCATCATCTTTAAAACATTTATCGGACGTAAACAAGAGGTCAACGATGTAAATAAGATGCTCATACGTCCCGATGTCCACTTACTCACCCTGCTTGGAACAGGAGGCATCGGGAAAACAAGCCTGGCAATAGTGGCTGCAGAACAGGCACAGGAGTATTTTGTCGATGGTGTGTGCTATATATCGCTCGCCCCCATCGTCGATCCAAGCATGCTCATTCCCACGCTGGCCTCAGCACTTGGCCTCCAGGATAGTACATCGCTCACGCCCATTCAACAGATCAAAAACATCCTCCGAGATAAACATATGTTGCTCCTCATGGATAATTTTGAGCACCTTATTAGTGCTTCAGGAGTAATTGAGGGGCTTCTCCAGGATTGTCCACAGATCAAGGTGCTGGTTACAAGTCGCGAGGTACTTCAACTGGCAGCTGAACATATTTTTGCGGTCTCGGCCCTCTCCAAGCCAGACCGTGACCATCTCCCCACAGCTGATCACATGATGCAGTTCGATGCCGTTACGCTCTTTGTACAGCGAGCTCAAGAATATCTTCCCTCCTTCACACTCACAGAGGCCAACGCAAACGCTGTCGCCGAACTCTGTATCCGATTGGATGGATTACCGCTCGCGATTGAGCTCGCAGCGGTGCGCATTAAGCTCTTCACTCCCCAGGCGCTCCTTAAAAAGTTAAATCAGAATCAACATATGCTGAAAAGTAGCGAGCGTTCTATCCCTGAACGGCACTATACACTCGATTATATGATCAAGTGGAGCTATGACCTGCTCAGTGAACAGGAAAAATGGTTTTTTCAACACTTCTCCGTCTTTCTTGGTGGAGCGCAACTTGAGACGATTGAAGCCTGTTTCAATGCTGTCATGCAGCCATCATCCATGATCAAAGACATGGTTGATGTAGTCGATTTGCTCCTGAACAAAACGTTGATTCAGCGTCTCGAACCACAGGAAAACAATGAACCACGTTTTATAATGATTGAGACGATTCGCCAGTATGCACAGGATTGTCTACGTGGGAGCGGTGAGTTAGAGGCTCAGTATCGTGCATACGCCTTGTATTATCTTCATCTTGTTGAGCAAGCAGCTCCATTACTAAAAGGAGCTGAGCAAGTGCGGTGGCTGGCAACGTTAGATCTGGAAGTGGATAATCTGCGTAATGCTTTGCGCTGGTTACTTGAACAACAAGAGACTGAGTTAGCCTTACGCTTTACCGAAGCTTTTAGTAAATTTTGTGGCTTACGTGGATATTGGAAGGAGGAAGAGCGCTATCTCACAGAGGCACTACAACTTCCCGCGCTTCCAGGAGCACCGCAGGCAATTCGCGCTAAAGTACTGCGACGAGCAGGACATCTCTCGTATCGTCTCCGTGACCTGGTCAATGCACGCTGGCAACTTGAACAGAGTGCAGCCTACTTTCGTGAAATCCATGACTTGGAAAATCTGGCAGGTGCGTTGAATTCGCTGAGCTGGGTCTTGTATCGAGACAACGAACCCGAAGAGGCCAATAATCTACTTCAGGAGTGCGTACAGGTGGCCTATCAATCTAAAAACGATTGGGTTCTGGCAAATGCGCTGGAAAGTTGGGGACGCTTCATGCGCAGCCAGGGAAAAAACGCGGAAGCCCACTTACTCCTGGAAGAGAGTATCGCAGCGGCCCGTAGGGCGCAAGATGCAGAAAGTCTGGCAAGAATACTGACAACACAAGTCAACATAGAAATAGCACAAAACAATCTCGAGCACGCCATGGAGCTTGCACAGGAGAGCCATGAGCTTGCTCTGGAACTTGGTACCAAACCACTGATTGCTCTGACTCTCGATGTGCTCGGCGATGTTGCCTTCCACCAGGGAAACTACCTGCAGGCTGGAGAGCTCTTTACAGAGCGCATTGGCATCGCTGAGCAACTTGGAGACATCTCAACCGCTATCAGCAGGCAAATAAAATTAGCCGAAGTGGTGCTCGCGCTCGGAGATGTCACGGAAGAAACTTCCAACATGGTCAAAAAGGCGCTGGATTTCCTCCAGAAACAAGGTGACAAATCTGAAGCCACGAGCTCATTATGTATCCTGGGAGATCTCCAACTGGCAGCTGGCAACCAAAAACATGCTGAGGACTGCTACCTCGCAGTCCTGCAAGGCTACAAAGAGCCTGGTGATAAAAAGCAGGTGGGCCGTAGCCTGATCGGTTTAGCTCAAATCATGCTGGAAAGAGGAAGGAACGATCTCGCTATGATGCTCCTGGGAGCTGCCACATCCTGGATACATACCTTTGATATGCATCCACAGCAACAGAGTAATTTCCAACGAGCGCAAGAAAGAGTCAGGCATATGCTGGAAGTGGCTAACACTACCTCGAATTTGGCAGTAGGGGAGAATATCTCCATTGAAAGTATTTTGAACTGCCTTTGATAGCTTCTCTGGTCCTTTCTGCCTCGAAAGAGGTTTAGTTGATGAACAAAATCTGCTACAAGGAGGTTCTATTATCCTACATAATATACAAAGCATGTAGCTGAGACCCTTAAGCGGTGTATAGCAAGGCCTTAAAAGATCAACTATAGAAAAAATATGTATGAAGTCTATCAGAGTTTGAGTATAGATGTGAGTTTTTTTGTAAGCAATAATTGTAATCGATATCGAGATTTCTATATTAAGATTGGCCAATTGTATGCCTTTTATCATTTTTTCTGGGTAGCTAGCTAGTCGATAAGATAGGCGTAATAGAGGAGATCTTTCAGTTTTTCTTGCACATCATGCTTGCTGCGGTCTGAGATATAGGGGAAAAATGGAAGCGCGCCAATGCGATCATTGCTCTGGGTATATAATCTGTTGCCAGGATAGATACAGTAGGCACTGCTGACGAATGGTGGAGGAAGAGATCCTCGGGTTCTGCTGGTTGGTGCTGCTTCCTGCTTGTAATGGATGTTGTTATAGTAGTTATCCATGGCTTGGATGGCATCAGGATGAGGCATAAATGTGCCAGACCGATTGGCTCTCCAGCGATATTTGGCGTCGAAGATTAAAACGGTTTGTGGCTTTTCTTCATGATACACTTCTACTGCCATGTCGGGAGTGAGAGGTCCTCCGGTTGAGGTCGTTGCGACGAGCACTGTGCGTCTATCTATTCTTGCTTGATTTGGATAGTAGGGTTCATATTTGATTTCTACACGTGTGCTATCTTTCTCCAGAATAATGCTGGCAACGTTCGTTTTCACGTTAAAATGAAAGAGGTTTTCGGTGATTTCGAAGGTTGTATTGGCAATCATCTGATAGCCCGCCTCTTCCAGGATGGCTATGATGATGCGGGTGACTCCAAAAATACTCCACATCTCATAGAGGGCGCTCACTTTTTTCAGGGAGAGGGTCGTAATGAACGTGTTCGTCTCGATCGTTGTTTGCAGGCGCTGCTGAAACTGCAAGTAGAGTTGATAAAAGCGACTATAGGCGGGATCTTTCTGGAGAAATTGGCTGGCGGAGCCAGTGATATTTGCATGTTTGACTCCTTGTAAAAATGCCTCACTCATCCAGTAGATGCAGCGCTGTTTCATCCAGTCACACTCTTGAATAACGGTGCTTAATTTGTGGCTTAACTGTTTGTCTTCTGGATTATGATAGCGTCGGTAGGTGATGTCGACTGCACCCTGTTCTTGTCTGGCTCGTTTCTGTATTGCTATGAGCTTGGGGATGAGTTGTTGTTGGATAAAGTATTTGAGCAAACGGTTCTCGTTGTTGTCATAGCTCAGATGAGGTTGCCGGACGATCCACTGTCGGGGTAAGGATGTCGAAGGGATTGGATGCAGATCAGGTGTCTGGCGTATAGGCAAGCGTACTCTGTCACCAGGGATCGGGATCATTTCTGGGGAGAAGCGTGTCATCTGTGGTATATTCTGTCGGATGGGCTCTGTATAAAGAATCGTGTGGGGCTCACGTCGTATGCGGAGCATAATATCACGCATTTCAGCGATGATTTTCCGAAGCTGCTTATAGTCCTGGAGCGCCGATGTCTGCTGGGTGCGTGGTATGTAGTGGGCGTGTTCTAATGCTGGTGAGTTCAAATGAAAGAGCAGGTCAATGGCGATTTGACTGAGCTCATCTTTCATGTGCTCATAGGCTTTTTGTGTGAACTTGTGAGGGAAAACACGTATCCAAGCCTCTTGATCTTGCTGGCCAGGCGCAGTCGCCGTGAGTGTATAGAGTCCTGCATAGTGTTTCGGATGAAAAAGCCACAATCCATAATGCTCGCTTTCAACTCTCTCCCCATCAATGAAAAGAGAGACTTCTTCTGGAGCGTATGGTGTTGTCTTAATTGTATATTCGCCGTATTCATGAAGATCGAGTTGCTGATTCTCATCGTCGGGACGACAAAAGATCAAGCGCCCTTGGATTGAGAGCCAGCTGTTAGCGCCAGAAACTGGTGTATCCATCGCGCTGTAACCTATATTTCATTTCATCCAGACGTTTTTCGGTACGTGTGAGCATGTTGTTGTGGGCAAAGGTAGACAAGTCATCGATGGTTTTCTTAATGACTTCTGTGCCACGTATGCGCGGCAGAATGCGTTGTTTGACTTGGAGATCGAAGGCGATGTTTGGCTCCAATAGTGCCTGGCTGTTTGCCATATAGCGTTCGATGTCATGCAAAATGCGGAAACCCAGTCCCAAATCTGCTCGATTGAGAATATGACTGATCTCGATGACTTGAGGCCGGAAGGTGCTGTCTCGCTGAGTACTGACATAACTGTGCCATGTGTAGGCTGAAAGAGAAATAGGCGAAGGTGGTAGCTCTGCGGGCTGGGGAGTTTTTTCCAGGTCGACACTGAAGAATTCTATGGTATTGGCGCGGTCGATGACTTTGTCACTGATTGATTTTGTCGTTTCATCGACGTTGATGGTGCCAGTAAAAAAGAGGTTGATTGGTAATTGGAGCAGAGGCTGTATCTGCTCTTTGTTCTCTAATCGTTGATACATACTCTCGCCTATCAGACGAACGATGCGCTCTTCGGGATTCTCTTCCTCCATCGCGCTTAAAAATTGTGAGAAATAGTGTTCAACGTGGGCCAAATTCATTTCATCCAGGCAGAGGAAATAGAGATTGGCTGTATCTGTATTGGCTTTCATGATGAAGTCTGCTGCTGACTCCGTGATGTATTGGCCACTAATCGTATCAAAATAGCCGAGCAGCGCCTGATCGTTGTACCAACTCGGATTGACTGGTAAGCGTAAATACTGTTTTTTATACCCCAATGCTTCGGCATAGAGCTGCGAGAGCTTGGATTTGCCCGTGCCAGAGAGTCCAGCCAGGATTGCAAACGGCCTGGTTTTCAAACAGATATGGTAATTATCGAGTGTTTCACGCTCAAAGTAATAACCTCGATCCGCTATATAGGCAGCTATTTTATCAAGTAATACCCGCTCTTCCATCTTACTACCACCCATCTTTGTCGTCACGATAAAGGTAAAATCACTCTCTGTTAATTGCAACGTCTCGCTTTGAATATGGTTGCGGAGTAGCGAAGTGAGCGTCTTAATATCATCCATCACGACGTTCTGTTGCTGAATCTCCATTAATTTGAGTGTCAGTGAGCCTGTGCTACGATTTAATGCTTCAACAGCATAAACGAATGGATAGATGAAATTGTCCGATTGAGGCTGCACTAACAGAATCTGGTCGCCGACCTGTAAGTGCGGGGCCGGTTGATTTAAGATAAGGCGAGATTGATGCGCAGTAATGCGCCTATGTGTGGAGGAGGTGGAGAGAAACAAGAGATAGGATTTACTCATGTTCCAGCTTTCTATTAATTTGAATATATAGAATACAAAGAAATAGGTTTAACTTTCTTTGCCACTCTACTGCAATCAGAGTGAAAAGTCAAGGAGAAAGTGGTATTCTCGTTGGAGGAGTATTTATTGACAGTCGAGAATTTGCTGGTTATAATGCAGGAACGTTGATGTGTTTCCTCATCGAGGTTTTATGATGAATATTTTTGATCTACGCCATTTCCTTATTGATGACTATGCCTCTTATATTAAAAGCTTTATTCAAATCAGAACTCCCCGCATACGAGACTATGTCCAGAGTACCTTATTTGAGGAGAATATGCTCTGGCCTGATCCATTGATTCAGTTGAATCCAGTTTTTGAGCCTGGACAGACAATCGATGAATTGGTGGCTGAAAATATCTTACATCAAGCGTGCGCGCAGATCTTTCGTCGTGGGAAGAATGCAGAGCATCCGCAAGGTGAGCTTTTACGCTTATATACGCATCAGGAAGAAGCGATTCGCATTGCACGTGAGGGACAGAGCTATGTGTTGACGACGGGGACAGGTTCAGGGAAAAGCCTCGCTTATATTATCCCCATTGTTGATTATGTCCTGCGCCATCCTGACCAGCCGGGCATCAAAGCCATCGTTGTCTATCCGATGAATGCGCTGGCGAATAGTCAGCTTGGTGAATTAGATAAATACATGCAGGTGCATTTTCCCACTTCTGCTCGTCAGGTCACGTACAGGCGTTACACTGGACAGGAGCGCCAGAGTGAGCGCGATGAGATTATTAATCATCCCCCCGATATTTTACTGACCAATTATGTGATGCTGGAATTGGTCTTGACGAGACTGCGTGAGCGACGACTGATGCAAAATGCACAGTTGCGTTTCCTGGTGCTGGATGAATTACATACCTATCGAGGTCGGCAGGGAGCCGATGTGGCGCTATTGGTCCGTCGTGTCCGTGATCGACTGACTGCGAGAGATGCAGAGTTGCAGTGTATCGGGACTTCGGCGACGTTGGCTGGTGCTGGTACCTACGCTCAGCAGCGTCTGGAAGTTTCGGTGATGGCTTCGCGTATCTTTGGCTGTGAGGTTCGAGATGATCATGTGATCGGAGAGACGCTGGTGCGTGTGACTGATGAAGTGCAGGAAGATGCTCCTGCATTCCACTCGGCACTCGCGCAACGCGTGGCGAACTATCACGCCTCACAGCCGCAAACCTATCGCGAGTTCCAGCATGATCCGCTCTCGATCTGGATTGAGAGCACCTTTGGGGTGCAACGGCAAACTGATGGACGCCTGGGACGCAGAAAACCGCTACGTATTACCGGGACAGGTGAGGCCGAGAGTGCTGCTGCCATGCTCCAACGGGTCACAGGAGAATCGGAGCAGCAATGCATCGAGGCCATCACGCAGGGATTGTTATCGGGCAATGAAAAGATTCGCAGTCCTCTTACTGGACGCGCTCCGTTCGCGTTTCGCCTGCATCAATTTATCAGTAAAGGTGATACTGTCTACAGCACGCTAGAACACGATCCTGAGCGCCATGTCACGCTTCAGCGGCAACAATTTGCGCCTGGTGGGCGTGAACGCGTCCTGTTTCCACTGGTCTTTTGTCGCGCCTGCGGCCAGGAATATTATGTGGTGCGCTGGCAGGATGAGTCTTCGTTCATTGAGCGCGAAGTGCGTGATCAATTACGTTACACCAGTGAAGGAACTGTTCCGCTTACCCAGAAAAATTCGCTGATTGGGGTCCCTGGCTTTCTCTATGTGGCTCAAGATGACCAGGATCAATGGCCGCTGGACGCGGCTGAGATCCTGGCGAAGGTGCCAGGGGAGTGGAAAGAGATCTGGAAGGATAAAGAGCGTCTGATTTCTTCTTCGATGAGGAAGAATGTCCCTCAACCGTATTATGTCACTCCTGCCGGACAGGTCCTGGATGCTGCTGAAGAAGAAGGACTGCTCTGTCATTTCATTCCAGCGCCATTTCGTTTCTGTCTGCACTGTGGCGTTTCCTATAGTACTTTTATCGATAGTGATTTTGAGAAGTTGACGGAGTTGAGCTCTGAGGGGCGTAGTACCGCGACGACGATTCTGAGTTTGTCTGCGATCCAGCATTTGCGTGAGGCTCAGGAACATGGCGATGCGTTGCAGATGGCGGCCAAGATGTTAAGCTTTACCGACAATCGACAGGATGCTTCGTTGCAAGCTGGTCACTTTAACGATTTTGTCGAGATTGGTCAATTGCGGTCTGCGCTCTATTGTGCCGTGAAGAAAGCGGGGAGCGCAGGAATTCAACACGATACGTTGGCGCAACAGGTCTTTGAGGCGCTGGCTTTGAGTCCGAGTGCTTATGCTGTCAATCCAGAAGCGAAGTATAGCGCCAGGGTCAAGACCGAGCAGGCGCTGCGGAACATTCTTGGTTATCGTCTCTATCTGGACTTGCGGCGTGGCTGGCGCATCACGTCTCCGAATCTGGAGCAATGTGGCTTGCTGCGCATTGAATATCAGGATCTGCGCGATGTGTGTGCAGATCAGAACTTCTGGCAAAGCACCTATAAGGCCAAAGAGAAGGAGGTGCAATATCATGAAGTGTTGCGCTCTCTTCCTGCGCATGATCTGTACAAGCTGTGCCGTACGTTGCTTGATCACATGCGGCGGGAACTGGCGATTCGGGTTGATTATCTGGATGAGACGCGACTGGCAGAGTTTAAGCAGCAAAGCAGCCAGCATCTGATCGAGCCGTGGGGCATGGATGAAAATGAAGAGCCGATTTTTGCTAGTCGTTTATATCCTCGCTCGCGTGGCAATGACAATGATCGCAGCGAGCGCTATCTTTCCGGTTTAAGTAGCTATGGTCGCTATGTGCGTACGATTCTGCGTAGCCACGATATTGTCATTAAGGCTGACGAGACCCAGAAAGTTATTCGTGATCTGCTGGTGGCTCTTTCGATGGTGGGACTGGTTGACGAGGTGCAGCCCGCACGTAGTCGGGGGAGAGGCAAAGGTGAAGGAGACCATCCCGATGATCTCCCAGTTGGAGGCTACCAACTGGCCGCATCCGCTATTATCTGGAATGCTGGCGATGGCACCGAACCGTATCATGATCCTTTGCGCACGCCGAATCTCCCCGATCTGCCGGAGCAACGGGTGAATCAATTTTTTGTGCAGTTTTATCAGGAGAACGCCAACGAACTCTATCGGATACGCGACTTGCGAGCGGCTGAGCATACAGCTCAAGTACCGGCGGAGCGGCGCGAGGAGCGTGAAGATGCCTTCCGCGCCAATGAGTTACCTATCCTGTACTGCTCGCCAACGATGGAACTGGGTGTGGATATCGCTGAGCTGAATGTGGTCAATATGCGCAATGTCCCTCCCACGCCAGCGAACTATGCCCAGCGCAGTGGACGCGCCGGACGCAGTGGACAACCGGCACTGGTTTTTTCCTATTGTTCGACTGGTAGCTCGCATGATCAATATTTTTTTCAACATCCAGGCAATATGGTCAGTGGAGCTGTGAGCCCGCCCCGGCTTGATCTGACCAACGAAGATCTATTACGCGCTCATGTCTATGCCATCTGGCTGGCGGAGACCCAGCTTTCCCTGGGGGAATCGCTGAAGGAACTTTTGGATGTCGAGGGCAATGAGCCAACCCTGGCGTTGCAGCCACATATTCTCCACCATCTACGCGATCTCCCTTCACGTCAGCGAGCTACGGTCCATGCGCAGAAAGTGCTGCGCACGCTGGCTGGTGATCTGACTGAGGCGGCTGCTCCCTGGTTTACTGATGAGTGGGTACAGATGCAGCTGGATACGATTGAGCAGAGTTTTGAGGCGGCAACTGAGCGCTGGCGGGGCTTGTATCGGGCGGCTCAGGCGCAACGCGATACGCAAAATGATATTGTGCGTGATGCTTCACGCGGCGATGATGATAAACAAAAAGCCAAGCGCTTGCGCTCGGAGGCCGAGGCTCAGATTGAACTGCTCACCGCCAGTAGTTCGTCTGAACGTACCGAGCTCTCCGAATTTTACAGTTATCGCTACTTTGCCAGCGAAGGCTTTTTACCGGGCTATAACTTTCCGCGCTTACCACTTTCGGCCTATATTCCGGCGCGGCGTGCAAAGCAGCGCGACGAATACCTTTCGCGTCCGCGCTTTCTTGCGATCTCCGAGTTTGCTCCCCGTGCAATTGTCTATCATGAAGGCTCACGCTACATCATTAATCGCTCGATTCTCTCGGTGCGCGATGATCGTTCTGGCGTGCTGACTAGCTCGATCAAGCAGTGCAAGCAGTGTGGCTATCTGCATCCGCTGGATGCGTCGCGCGCCATCGATACCTGCGTGCGCTGTCATCATAAGCAGTTCTGGGAGCTAACGACGCTCTATAAATTGCAAAATGTCTCGACGCGGCGGCGCGATAAAATCAATTCGGATGAGGAGGAGCGTCTGCGCCAAGGCTATGAGATTCGGACCGGCGTCCGCTTCCCTAATCGCCGTGATGGCAAGCCCTCGTATTTTGAGGCGCTACTTGAGGATGTACAGGGGGGGCCGCTTGCTCGCTTAACCTATGGGCAGGCGGCTTCCCTGTGGCGCATCAACTTTGGTCCGACGCGGCGCAAAGATAAAGAGACGCAGGGCTTTATGCTGGATACGGAGCGTGGCTACTGGGGCAAGGATGATGAGTCGATGGATGATCCCGGTGATGCCATGTCAGAAAGTCGCAAGCGCGTCATCCCCTATGTCGAGGATAGCCGTAATTGTTTGCTGTTTGAGCCGCTGATTCCTCTGAATGCCGAGCAGTTATTATCTGCGACGAATGAAAAGCAGCGGGAAAAATATCAGCGCTATCAGATGACCTCGCTTCAGGCGGCGTTGAAGAATGCGATTCAGGTGCGCTTTCAACTTGAGGATAATGAGTTGGCTGCTGAACCTTTGCCCGATGCGAAGGATCGGCGCATGATCTTGTTCTATGAAGCATCTGAAGGCGGCGCTGGCGTTTTGCGTCAGTTGATCGATACCCCGTTTGCAGTCTCAGCAGTGGCACGGGCGGCGCTGGAATTGTGCCATTTTGATCCTGACACGGGTGAAGATCACCTGAAAGCTGAGCATGCTCTCGATCCGTGCGAGGCCGCCTGCTATCACTGCCTGATGACGTATGCGAATCAGAAAGATCATCCTGGGCTGGATCGGCAGCCGCTGAAGTCGTATTTGCAACGCTTGCTGGGAAGTACGCCGGCGATCCAGGCGACCGAGCTGAATACGGTGGATGCATTGGATGAGACGCTGGCTGAGGTCGAGCAGGAGTGGTTGAGGCTGGCTGAGGCACACTTATTTGTGCCACCGGATCAGCATCATTGCGCGGTGCCCGGCACTGAGGTGGCTCCCGATTTCCTCTATACGCAAGACAATCGGGCGCTGGCAATCTATGTCGATGGCGATGCGCTTGAGCGTGTAGAGCGTGATGCGGCTGCGGTTGAGCAGTTAGAGGATGCTGGCTATATGGTGTTGCGCTTTGGAGCACGTGCACAATGGGATGCGCTGTTTGCTGAGTATGAGGATCTTTTCAGGAGGAATTCATGACGTATGCGGTTGGTTCGCTCGTCAAGGCGCGGGGACGCGAGTGGGTGGTGTTGCCAGATTCGGATGAGCAGATGTTGATTGTTCGTCCGCTTGGCGGGACGGATGATGAGGTCTCCGGAATCTTTTTGCCGCTAGAGGGACATGATGTTGCGCCAGCTCAGTTTGCTTTACCTGATCCGAAGCAATGGGGCGATTATCGCTCTTGTCGCTTGCTGCGCGATGCGGTACGCCTGGGCTTTCGGTCAAGCTCTGGACCTTTTCGCTCGTTCGCGCATATCGCCGTCGAGCCGCGCCCCTATCAGTTGGCGCCGTTGCTGATGGCTCTGCGTTTAGATCCTGTACGCTTGCTGATCGCCGATGATGTGGGCATTGGGAAGACGATTGAGGCTGGCTTGATCGCTCGCGAGTTGCTGGATCGGCGCGAAGTGGATCGGCTGGCGGTCCTGTGTCCTCCGCATCTGGCTGAGCAGTGGCAGACGGAACTCCAGGAGAAGTTTCATATCGATGCGGTCCTGGTGCTCTCGAGTACCGCAACGCAACTGGAAAAATACTGCCGTCAGGATGAGTCGCTCTTTCAGCATTATCCCTTTGTGATTATTTCGATCGATTTTATTAAGGCTGATACGCGCCGCGCCGATTTTGTGGCTGCGTGTCCTGATCTGGTGATCGTTGATGAGGCGCATACCTGTGCCTTTTCGCACGAGGCACGTGGAGGACGTCATCAACGGTATCAATTGCTGGCGAGCCTGGCCACGCGCAAGGAGCGCCATCTGATCCTGGTCACGGCGACCCCGCATAGTGGCGACGAGCAAGCATTCCGCTCTCTATTGACGTTACTCGATGCGGATTTTAAGGATTTGCCTGAAGATTTGAGTGGTCGGCAGAATGAGCGCTATCGCCAGCAGTTGGCGGAACATTTTGTGCAGCGCCGTCGCAGTGATATCCAGGCGTTTCTGAAGCAGGAGACGCAGCTTGAGACGCCGTTCCCTGATCGTGATGATCTGGAGAAGCAATATATTTTGACGCCAGAGTATCGCCGCCTGGTTGATCGCATTATGAGCTATGCGCGTGAGACGGTGCGCGATACCAGCGGCGGACGCGGACATCAGCGGGTGCGCTGGTGGTCGATCCTGGCGCTGCTGCGCTCGATGGCATCCAGCCCGGCAGCGGCGGCCACCACATTGCGCAATCGTGCGCAGGTCGCGGATATCGAGTCGGAGGCGGAGATCAATGCGATTGGGCAGCGGACGGTGCTCGATCTGACCGATAGCGATACGACTGAGGGGATCGACATTACTCCCGGTAGCGATTTTGAAGCTGAGGCTGATGCGTCGGGTGGCGAGAAGAAGATCCGGCAGCGCCTGCTGGCAATGGCCCGTGAGGCGGAGTCGCTGCGTGGAGCCAAGGATGCCAAGTTGCAGCAGGCAATGGTGCTGGTCGCACAGATGGTCAAAGATGGCTATCAGCCGATTGTCTTCTGCCGCTTTATCCCGACCGCCGAGTATGTCGCGCAGGAGCTGCGGAAGTATTTGCCTCATGCGGTTGAAGTCGCCGCCGTTACCGGCGTCTTGCCACCAGCCGAGCGCGAAGATCGCGTAGAGCAACTGTCACACGCGGCACAACGCGTCCTGGTCTGTACCGACTGCCTGAGTGAAGGTATCAATCTGCAAGAGTCGTTCAACGCCGTTTTACACTATGATCTATCATGGAATCCTACGAGGCATGAGCAGCGCGAAGGGCGCGTGGATCGCTTTGGACAGGCTCATCCGAAGGTGCGCGTGGTGACCTACTATGGTAAGAATAATATTGTGGATAGTATTGTGCTCGATGTGCTGATCAATAAGCATCGCAAGATCCGCAGTACGCTGGGGATCTCGGTGCCGGTGCCACTGAATACCGAACAGGTGGTGGAGGCGCTCTTCGAGAGTGTGTTGACCCATGATGAGGATCTCTCGGAGCAGCAACAGTTGCCGGGCTTTGATAATCCGATCCGTACGCAGCGCGAGGAGCTGTTTAAGCGCTGGGATGTTGAGGCGGAACGTGAGAAAGTTTCGCGCAACCTCTTTGCCCATCATAGTATCAAGACCGAAGAGGTGCGCAAAGAATTGGAAGCGGTCCGCTCCGCCATCGGTATCGCCACCGATGTCGCGACGTTTACCAGCGATGTCTTGCAAGGCTACCATGCCTCAGTCAGCAGCACCGCCAATGGCGAGATCGTGGATTATCGCTTGAAGGATGTGTCGCTGCCAGTCAAAGATGCGATCGGAGCGCAACGCTATCAGCTCAAGGGAGAAGAGAAGCATCTGCTGGTCAGCTTTAGCCGTCCGGGACTGCCCGGCACCATCTATTTGAATCGCACGCATCCGCTGGTGGAGGGTCTGGCCGGCTATGTGATGGATACATCGCTGGACAGTGTGCCAGATGAGCGATATCCAGCGCTGGCCCGGCGTAGTGGAGTCATCAAGACGAGTCAGGTCAAAACGCGCACGACGCTATTGCTGGTACGCATGCGCTTCCACATTACGACGCCGCAGCGAGTCGGGAGTGAGGCGCAGCCGCTGCTGGCCGAGGATTGTCACATCTTCGCATTTGAGGGTGTTCCGGCGACGGCTCGCTGGCTGGAGAATGAGCAGGCGGTTGAGCATCTACTCTCGGCGACATCTGAGGCCAACCTGCCCGGCGTTCAAATCCAACATTTCTTGCAGCAAGTCCTGAGTGGCTATCAGGAACATCTGGCTCCCCATTTGCAGGATTTGGCATTCGAGCGTGCTGCCGCCTTGAAGGATGCTCATCGGCGTGTCCGACGTGCGTCCTCCTTAAGTATCCGCACCGTCGCCGTCGAGCCGCAATTGCCACTCGATATCCTCGGCGCTTATGTCTATCTGCCCATGCAAGGCTAATGTCCCTACGAAACTAAAGCAACTTGAGAGAGGATGCGGTCCGTTTATGCGTAATCGTCAGCAATCAACGTTTTCCAGCGTGAGCAGCGAAGGGGCACTGTTGCCCCTCGACGTCTTGCAGCGCATCGCCAATTTCGATCCCGAACTGGGCGGCATGAGCGCCGAGGAGTATTATAACGAGGGCGAGAAGCTCAATGAAGTTATCAGCCGCTCCTGGTCCAAAGTTCTGCGAGCCTGGCAAAAGTTCCAGCATCAGGTCACGGACCTGGCAGAGAGTCAGAGCGGCATCACGCAGACACGCGAGCTGTGGTTGTTGCCACTCTTTTCGGAGCTGGGCTATGGACGCTTATTTACGATCAAGCCGCTAGAGGTTGCCGAAAATAGCTATCCGATTTCACACGGCTGGCAACATGTGCCCATCCATCTGGTTGGCTTCAGGACCGGTCTGGATCAGTTGAGTCGGGGGACTGCGCTGGCGACGGGTGGTTCCGGCAACTTCAAGCGTAGCCCATCGAGTCTGGTGCAGGAGCTCTTGAATCGTTCGCCCGACCATCTGTGGGGCATCGTCTCGAATGGCTTGCACCTGCGCTTGCTGCGCAAAAACGTCAGCCTGACACGGCAGGCGTATGTCGAGTTTAATCTGGAGTCGATTCTGCGTGGCGAGCTCTATGCTGACTTTGTGCTGCTCTGGCTGCTCTGCCATCAATCGCGCTTCGAAGCCGAACGTCCCAGCGATTGTCGACTGGAAAAGTGGTCGCGCCTGGCTCAGGATCAGGGGATGCGTCTGCTCAACAAGTTGCGCGATGGCGTCGAGACGGCGATCAATACGCTGGGAGCTGGCTATCTGGGTCATCCAGCCAATCAGGAGCTACGCCAGAAGCTACGCGATGGTCTTGTGTCGCCGCAGGATTACTATCGACAGGTGTTGCGCTTTGTGTATCGCATGATCGTGCTCTTTGTCGCCGAGGATCGCGACGTCCTCTTCGCGCCCGAAGCCGATGAGCTATCCAAAGCTCGCTATACCCGCTACTACTCCACCGCTCGCTTGCGCCGACACGCCGAATTGCGTCTGGGCACGCGCCACTCCGACCTCTATCAAATCCTCTGGCTGGTCATGGAACAGATCGGCGGAGAAACAGGCTCGCTCGGCTGTCCAGGACTCGGCCTGCCCGCCCTCAACGGCTTCCTTTTCTCCTCCCAGTCAGTCAGCGACCTCGTTGGTTGTCAGCTGACCAATTTCGACCTCTTAAAGGCCGTCCGCTCGCTCTCGCTGACCTTCGATAACAACGTCCCGCGCCACGTCGACTATAAAAATATCGGCTCCGAAGAACTGGGGAGCGTCTATGAATCGCTGCTCGAACTGCATCCAGAAATGAACATCGAAGCGCGCACCTTCGCCTTGACCACTGCCAGCGGCAACGAACGCAAAACCAGCGGCAGCTACTATACGCCGACCAGCCTGATCGATTGCCTCCTCGACTCCGCCCTTGATCCAGTCCTCGAAGAGGCGTGCAAGGACAAGCCCAAGGCCGAAGCCATCAAAGCGATCCTCGACCTCAAAGTATGCGACCCCGCCTGCGGCAGCGGACACTTCCTGATCGCCGCCGCTCATCGCCTCGCGCGCAGCCTCGCCGCCATCGTCACCGATAGCGAAGAGCCAGACGCGCAAGCGCGCCGCGCCGCCCTGCGCGACGTCGTCGGACACTGTATCTACGGCGTCGATATCAATCCCATGGCCGTCGAACTCTGCAAAGTCAACCTCTGGATGGAAGCTATCGAACCCGGCAAGCCGCTCTCCTTCCTCGATGCTCATATCCAGTGTGGCAACAGTCTGCTCGGCAGTACTCCCGCACTCCTGCGGAGCGGCATCCCCGATAGCGCCTTCAATCCCATCGAAGGCGACGACAAAAAAATCTGTAGCGAATTCAAAAAGCGCAACAAGCAATATCGCGAATCTGGACAGCTTACGCTCTTCGACGAAGAGAATGAAATGCCCTGGGATCGTCTGGGAAATCTTGCTGCCAGCATGACTCAGATGGAGGAGATGGATGATGATACCGTCGAGGCGATCCATCGCAAAGAAGAAGAATATAACAACCTCATCACATCCACAAACTACGAAAACGGTAAACTGCTCGCCGACGCCTGGTGTGCCGCCTTCGTCTGGAAAAAGAATAGCGAATTTGCCTATCCGATCACCCAGGAAATCTTTCGCCAGCTGGAACAGAGTCCCTATAACATTGCTGGCTGGATGAAGGACGAGATCAAGCGTCTTGCTGAGCAGTACCAATTCTTTCACTGGCATCTGGCCTTCCCTAAAGTTTTCAGGCTTCCTTCGAAAGGCGAGACTCCTGAGAACGAGCAAGTTGGGTGGTCTGGTGGTTTCGATGTGGTGTTAGGCAATCCTCCCTGGGAACGAATCAAGATACAAGAAAAAGAATGGTTTGCTTCACGAAAACCAGAGATTGCTGAGGCTGCTAATGCGGCACAACGTAAGCGTATGATTACGCAACTTCAATATGACGATCCTGAGTTATATACAGCATTTTATGAAGATCAGCGTCAGGCAACTGGCGAGAGTCATATCGTTCGTGATAGTGGCCTCTATCCTTTATGTGGTCGGGGTGATGTCAACACCTACGCAATTTTTGCTGAGGATATGCGACACATTATAGGATCGACTGGCCAACTTGGTTGTATTGTTCCAACTGGCATCGCGACAGATAATACAACACAATTCTTCTTTCGTGATCTTGTTGACTCTATGACAATTGTAAGTTTTTTCTCTTTTATCAATGAAGCCAAGTTATTTCCAGGTATAGATCATCGTGTAAGCTTTGCTTTGCTTACTATTTCAGGTGTTCGAAGGCAAGTGACTAAATCCGATTTTGCTTTTGGCATATATCGCACAGATGATCTACACCTGGATGATCGGCATTTTTCACTGTCTGCTAATGAAATTTCATTGCTTAACCCAAACACAAAAACTAGTCCGATTTTTTATTCAAAGCGTGATAAAGAAATTATTGTCAAGATCTATAAGAGCATTCCAATTCTTATAAAAGAGGGAACACCAGAAGAAAATATATGGAACATTAAATTTCATAGGATGTTTGATATGGCCAATGCTTCGCATCTTTTTCGTTCACGTGAACAATTAGAAAAAGAAGGCTGGAGCTTAATCGGTAATGTGTTCGAAAAGGATAATGATTGCTATTTTCCCTTGTATGAAGGAAAAATGATATGGCAACTGGATCATCGTTTTGGAACTTATGTGGGCCAAACACAAGCTCAAGCAAATCAAGGTAAATTGCCTGAATTTAATCAGCAACAACATTTAGATCCTTTATTATTTCCTTTGCCTCGTTATTGGATTCATGTTTCTCATAAACCTAATGCATTATCCAAAGACGTGAATGCGCTTTTAGCATTTAGAGATGTGACAACATCTTCGGTTCTTCGTACCGCCATTTTTTGTATAATACCACCAGTTTTTTGCAATGATAAACTTCCAGCTATTGTGGTTAAACAAAAGAATCCTCGAAGAATAGTATATTTAGCTAGTTGCGCATCTTCATTTATATTTGATTTTGTTACACGGAAAAAATTAGGTGGATCCAAGATGGCGTTTTTTTTGTTGAAACAGATACCTATATTATCACCTAGTAAATATGATGATTTTTGTGATTGGAATGGCACTATGTCGTTAGGCGATTGGGTTTGGTTTCATTTTATTGAACTTACTTACACTGCATGGGATCTTGAAGCCTTTGCCAAAGATTGCGGCTATAACGGCCCTCCCTTTCGTTGGGATGAAGCACGACGCTCTTTGTTGCGCTGCGAGCTTGATGCTGCCTACTTCCATCTTTATGGTATCAAGCGTGATGATGCTGATTACATTATGGATACATTTCGGGTATGGAGAGAAAAAGAGGAAAAGCAAATTGGCGAGTACCGCACGAAGCGCGTGATCTTGGAGATCTACGATGAGATGCAGCGAGCAATTGAGTCGGGAGAACCATATCAGACGAGGCTTGATCCTCCTCCAGCTGATCCAGTGGTCGCGCATGCGCCTCGGACGAGTATTGAAGTCTAGTCATAAACTTTTTCCTGCAACTGTTCTTGGCGCTCTATTTCTGTTGCAGATAGTTAGCTATACCTATCTGTATTTTATGAGAGTACTGTATAAAGTCTATCTATCAATTAAAGCTATATCAGAAAAGTTGTGTGATTGTATTGAGGATTAATATTCATCACCTTTTATGTTAGAATGTTTAAGCTAGAAAAAGAATTATATTGTACCTTACCTCTTAAAGGATTGGAAGCGATGAAGAAAACATCTGTAGATGTAGCACAATACAGGATCGCTATAGTTACTGCCCTTCCAAAAGAATTTGCTGCAGTTGAAGCAATGCTTGATTATCATAGTGACATAGCCTTTCTTGATGATCCTGGACGCTATACGGTTGGTGTGATTGGTACACATCCAGTTGTAGTAACGTTGTTGCCTAGAATGGGTAATAATCTTGCTTCTGCTATCGCTAGCAATCTTCTTCGTAGCTTTCCTAACGTTACTGAGGTACTCATGGTTGGGATTGCAGGAGGTGTGCCAGACCCAAAAAACGTAGAGAGCCATGTTAGACTTGGCGATATTGTTGTCTCTATGGATCGTGGCGTAATACAGTTTGATCTTGGTAAACGTGAACAGGTTGTTCACGAAGGCGAAGCGCCCAATGCTCATTTCACTATTCGTGCCACAGATCCGCCGCCTTCGGCTCGTTTGCAGCAGTCAGTACACTTTTTAGAAGCGAGGAGGATACGCAACGAGTATCCTTGGGAGCAATATATTCGCCGTGCTACTCTCCTTGAAAATGCTGCGAGGCCCTCAAACACGAAGGATGTATTGTATGACTCTGTCGATCCGAATAAAATCATTCAGCATCCCAGGGATTCAACACGAACTTCTCGAAGAACAAAACTTCACTACGGTTTGATTGGTTCATCTAATACTTTGCTGAAAGAACCATTGTTACGTGACCGTCTTCGTGACGAACATAAAATTCGTGCCATTGAGATGGAGGGTTCTGGAATTGCCACAGCCACATGGATGAATGGTAAAGCTGGATATCTTCTCATTCGTGGAATTTGTGATTATTGTGACGCGCATAAGAACGATGTATGGCAAGGGTATGCGGCAGCCGTAGCAGCAGCATACGCTAGAGCTTTGGTTGAATCTATTCCAGAGGACACTCTGACATTGACTACCCGTCAGCAATCCGAATTTCAACCAGGCGAACGCAATATTAACATAAGTGGTAATGCTGTAGGAGCTACGATTATTAGCGGCGATCAGAACATTGTGCGCTAGAATAAGAAACATTAATAAAATGCCTGATCAAAAACCCTTGGATGAGCTCTTAGAAGCCTTGAAGCCAATTATAGACGGTAATGCTAATGCTACTGATGAAGAAATATTGCAGAACGCATTGCAAAATAGTCAGTACTCTATTAAAATCGGAGATCGCTCTGTAACAATTGGTGGTAATGCTAATGATGCTGTTATTGTCACGGGTGATGGAAATATCGTATACATCATTAAGGATTTAGACAGTTATACTCTTACCATCATGAAGCGGCTCATTGAAAAATCCCTTGCTTTGCCAGCCTTACTTACACCAGAACAATTTTTTCAACGAGCCGAAAAGGAAGCATTAGTTGGACATAACCAGTTGCTTGTTGGTCGTGAACTCCTTCTTGAAAAAATTAAAGGTGAGTTGACGAGAGATATCCAGTTGCTTGTGCTTTATGGATCAGGAGGAGTAGGAAAAACGCGCTTATTATTCTCTTTGCAAGAGTGCGTTCAACCGGAGACCACGATCTGGTTTATTCGTACTGAGGCTGAGTCTATTGAGCATGCTATCGCTGTATTAGATCAGCAACATTCCCTTGTAATTGTAATTGATGATGCGCACCATTTTGAACCCCTGAGACACGTTCGTGAAATTCTGATGAATCCAGGCTTTACTGGAAAAGTGACAATCGTTCTCGTTACACGCCCCAATTTTAAAGATATGATGGTTGATAGCCTATCACCATTGCGGGGAGATCGCGTGAGCTTTATGAACGTGGGCTCGCTTACCAATGCAGATATAGACCAAATTTTACAACAACGGCCATTTACAATCACACATGAACACGTTCGACATGCCTTAATAAATATTGCTGATGGGAATCCGCTTTTTGCCTCCATTGCGGCTCGTGTTTTTCAAAATGGCGCTCCTATATCAGCTCTCACACGTGATCAAGTACTTACTTCTCATCTTGATACTATTATTCATGATCTGGCTAGAGATGATGTTGATAAAAATTACTACGAAGACTATATTAGCTATCTCGATGTACTTGCAGCGTTAGGATCACTTGAAATCCACAATCAAGCTCTGATGAAGCCAGTGCATCAGCTTATTGGAGTCTCACAGCAGGAAGGAGACCGTATTTTAACGAAACTTCAAACGGCAGGTTTAGTGAGCAAGCATAGATCTACATGGACTATAGCCTCAGAAGTCCTGGCTGACTATATCCTTTTTCGTCACTTTTTTAATCCTCAAACTAAACGCCTCGATTATCGTCAATCTATTATCGAAACATTTTTCGCAGTGAAGCCCAAAGATATCTTAAAGCGTTTGGCTGAAGTGGAACTGAAAGGTAACTCGCAGGAGGCAGAATCACTATTAGCAGATTTATTAGATGGCTTATCTCAACTTATTAAAACGAGAGGAAATGCTGGTAAGTTAGAAATACTAACTTTATTGAATGATGTCGCTTATTTCCACTCGGACGATATATTAGCAATCGTTATGGATATAATTGATAAACCAGTGTTGGAGATCGAAACTGTTCATTATCCTGGATGGGGCAGCTTTGCAATTAGTCATGAAATGGTTCTTTCTCAAGTCATAGAACTTCTGGGTAGCACGATACATGGACTTAGCTTGGACGATGCTATTACTTGCCTTCACAAACTCACGATATATGAGCTCAAGGAACGCTCATATATGGCAATACGGGATAAAGCAAAGCATGCTTTAATTGGTATCGCTGGGTTTATAGAAGGAAAACCCTATGTAACCCAAAAAACGTTGTTACGATATATTTCCTCGTGGATTGAGCAAGATTTTACTGAAAATTGGAGCCTGAGTGTTGACCTCATTTCACCTATGCTTAGTATGAGATGGGAAATTACAGAGCAAGATCCAATCGAGCCTTCTGTTATTAGAATAAAGTGGGGGGTGCTCTCCCATAGTGACATGCTTTTGGAAATACGTCAGCAAGCCATCAGTTTGCTTCTCAAAATGTATCAGTTATCTACTTACCTTACAGAACGTGTGAAGATTGTGAAAGCTCTAGAAGGAGCTATACCTAGTGCAGGGTCAGACATTGAAGTTTCGCTGGAAACCCAGACCTGGTTGCGGCCCGATTGTATAGAAGTAGCCTGTTTCTTGGGTAACGTGGTGAGTACCAGTATGGAATTACCAGTCTTAGATGCAATTGCAAATTGGCTCACATGTGCTTTGTATTCGGGAAAGTACGAGGGAGAAGAACTTCTACACATACAACAAATTTTAAATACTCATTCCCAATATCAATTATATTGTTTGCTTGTTGGCCGTTTTCGATACAGTAACCAGGATGAGAGGTTGGATTGGCGTGCAAATGAATCAAGGCATGTTCAACAAATCAAGGTTTTTCTAGAGAGAACTTCTGAGTCAACAATAACACAGATGCTAGACGATCTTACACTTATTGCAGAACGAGCTCATGAGGCAAGTTTAGACAATGATGTGTACTGGTTGAGTATTTTACTGGAAAGGCTGGGAGAATATTATACAGCTTTTGCTGATCAACTAATCGTGAAAGCCTTATCAGATAATTCTGCACTGAAAATCCACTTTGAATATCTATTAGCAGGTCTGTATCGTAGCAACCCTGAAAAAGCCATAAGGTATATTAATTTGTGGGTTACAAGCACTGATGAGCTGCTCTCTAGTATTGCTGTAAGGGGCTATCGTTTTATCAAATGGGATAAACTGCAAGAAGCTGAATGGAATGTTTTCTATCAATTTGTCTCTGAAAGTTCTCCTCAACTTGACGTGAATATTTTGCCGTTAATACCAGATATTTGGCCTCATAAGCCAAACCTAGCCATAGATTTACTCAAAGCAATAGCAAAACGTGGCGACCAAATCATACTGCATCGAGTCGCAGATATTCTTACTGAACCTGATATAAAAAGTGAAAGAAAATGGAAAGTTCAGATTACTAATAAACAAGATTTTGTTGATATCATCCGAAATTTTGAATCATTATCGGATTTTGATTATACAATGGAGGGTCTTTTAGATCGCTTGGGACAATTAGACCCAATGTTAGTAATAGACTTTTTTGAAAGGCGTATTCAATATAGTCTTGAGCATAAAAGCCAGTTTACTGGATATAGTCACACACACTATCGTGCAATTCCCTTTAGTTTCAATACTCCAATGGAAAGCATTCGATCAAGTGTAGTATACCGTGAGGTATTGCAACGTATATGCAACTGGACTCTCAATGAAACTTCTGCTTTATATGGTCCAGCTTCACAGATGTTAAAATTAGTCGCTGGCCATCTTGACGAAACTCTTTATGATGTTCTGATCGAATGGGTCCAATCAGATATTCTTCAAAAACAAGGAATTGTGGCTCAAATATTATATATGTTTAACGAGGGTCAAGCATTTTATGATTTAATTCGTGAAATTATAATTCGGACAGGTAATGAATCTGTGATAGATACAATTAAGGCTGTCATTGCTAGCACACCGAACTCAAGTGCTCTCAGTGATTTCCGAAGTTTTTATCAGAAACGTATATATGATTTGTCTCCTTGGCTTCAAGACAGCCATCTGCGTGTTCGACGTTTTGCAAAGGGTGAAATTTTATATTTTAGACAAATGTTAGAAAATGACGAAGAGGAAGGTAGAGAGAAAACGTAACAACACTGTCAACTTGTTTTTTATCGATATCGTGGAGAAATATTGAGGTCCATTCCCTCTTAACATAGATACAATTGGAAGATAGAATGAATGGTTGTTATCTAGTATTCCTATATATAAAGTAAAATTTCAGTGATAGATAGTATGCTGATTTTGTAGGATTGAGGAATAGATGGTTTTACAGGAAATCGATAGTCATTCATTTAATGTAGAGTTAGATCCGCGCCTCCTTGAGGATATACTGCGTTGTCATAAAGAGCTAGAGGCTGCTGGAAAACTACCATCCAGGCAGCAACTGGCAGAATATTATCGGACTTTTCGTCAGAAGTTTGGACCAGAGCAGTTAGCTTTGTTGGATGGTGAAGCTCTCTTAATGACGATGCATAGTTATGGCACGAAGGATAGCCTCGTCTATTGGCTGGAGTTCAAGAATGATGAGGAGTTCCCTGGGATCTTTGGTGGCATTTCGGGAGGCAGTGCCTATAATTATGGTCTCTATTATAAGAAAGAGACTGATGCATGGATGAGTGGAACTTCTCATGCTCATCAAGAAATTACTGTGACAGAGGCTATTGTGCAAGCACGAAGGCATCGCGATGAGCTCGTTCGTGGCAGTGAGTTGCTGGATCACTTGCCAGTAGATTCGAGTCTCGCAGCGTATGAACAATTACAGTTGGATCTGTCACGCGTGGCTCCTTTTGTTTCAGCAACCGCATGGGGTCATAAATATTTTAGTTTGCTTTATCCTGATAAGCTTGATGATTTTCACAATGCTAATTATGCTCGTTACCATTTGATCAAACTTTTGCTACCCCCGCCAACAGTAGAAGGGCGTTATGTCACTGCCCCTTATTTTATGCATATGGCTCACACTTTGCAGATGCCAGTGAATACTCTCACGACTGTGTTGAACAAACGTGTGGTTGGCAAGATTGATGGCTATTGGCGGATTGGGGTTGCTCGCTATGATGAAGATGCTCATCGTTTGCAAGATGATTGGTTGTCGATGCAAGCAGGAAATTTTTGTGCCCTTGGTGCTCCTGAGTGGTTACAGGTTGGTGATCTTTCTACGGTGACGAAGAATGAAAAGCAGGAGGGCAAATTGTTAGAGACGCTTAGGCAGGCTTTCCCTGATCGCAAGTCTGCTGTGATTACGAAGTTCCGCAATCAGCTCTTTGATTTTAGCCAGAGCATCGGTATTGGTGACCTGGTGCTTGCCGCCGATGGAGCAACGATACGTGGTATTGGCCGTGTCACTGATACGTACAAATATGATCCTGACGCTCGCTATCAACATCAGTTGCCGGTTAAATGGCTCTCATTCAATGAATGGAAATTGGAGGTGAATAACGGTAGCTTTGAAGGCAAGCTGACCAGCGTCTATAAGATCAAGCAGACAGATAATCTTCTCAACGTCGAAAGACATGTTCTGGACGGCGACATAACACTTAGTATTCCACATGATGATTTACCTAGTAAGAGTGATCCAAAGCCGCCAGTATTGCAGAAGCCACTAGCTGCTCTGGCTGGTTTGATGAGACGTATTCAGGTGACTCTGGAGCGTAAAGGGCAGCTGATCTTGTATGGTCCTCCGGGGACGGGCAAGACGTATTGGGCCGAGCATACGGCTCGTGAATTGGCGGCCCGTTCTCGTTATCAGAGGACGTTTGAAGATCTGACTCCTGAGCAGGCTTTGACAATTGTTGGCGATGGCAAGGGGCGTGCGGGCTGTGTGCGTATCTGTTGCTTTCATCCAGCTTATGGCTATGAAGATTTCCTGGAGGGCTTTCGTCCTGATACGTCTCATGGACTGATGCAGTTTGTGCCACGCGATGGCATCTTTAAGCAGTTGTGCCATGATGCGGCCCGGGAGCCGCGTGAGAACTTTTATTTGATTGTCGATGAAATCAATCGTGGCGACATCCCCAGGATTTTTGGTGAACTGCTGCTGGTCCTGGAAAAAGACAAGCGTGGAAAATCTATCCTGCTGCCCCTGACACAGCAGTATTTTGAGGTTCCACCCAATGTCTTTCTGCTCGGTACGATGAATACGGCTGACCGCTCGATTGCCTTGCTCGATACCGCTCTGCGACGCCGCTTCGGCTTTATCGAGTTGTTGCCCGATTATACGCCGTTGAAGCTTGCTGAGGCGGGCGGTATTCCGCTGGGACTCTGGTTAGATGCTCTTAATAGTCGCATCTGCCAGTATGTTGGTCGTGATGCGCGCAATCTGCAAATTGGTCATGCCTACCTGATGGAAAAGGGTCTCCCAATCAATGATCTCACGACGTTTGCCCGTATCATTCAGGATGACATTCTGCCACTGCTGGAGGAATACTGCTATGAGGACTACCAGCGGCTGGAGCAGATTATGGGCTCGGGCTTGATTGATGTCAAGTCACAGCAGGTGCGCTATGATCTCTTTGAGCAGGCGCAGCAACCTAATTTAGTCCAGGCGTTACTTTCACCGTGTCCTGAAATTCTCACCTCGGCGCAGGCCATCGACATCGAGGAACAGCAGGCGGCTCGCGATGAGGATGAGCTCGAAGACGATGAGGACGATGCCACTCTACGTGAAGATAATGGTCACAATCTATGAGTATCGTACTTGATCTGCATGAGTGGCAAACGGTCACGCCAGCCACTCATCCGCAACTGGCGGGCATTGTCTTACCACAGGATGCTACGACTCAGAATATCGTCGAGGAATTGACCGTCTCAGAGCGACTCAGTATCATCCAGCAACCGCATGGTTTGCGGATCGAAACCACCTCTCACATTGGACGCATGCAGTTGGGCGATATCTCGATCACCATCCAGCCTAAAATTGCCGGACTCCCTTTCGTCCGGCTCATGCAATATGCCTATGGCTTGCATCCACTCAAGCTTTTCTCCACCACCCCGTTTGATCTAGAGACGAGCTCGTTTCAAGAACTCATCCTCCAACAACTGTTGGCCGAAACCAATGAGCTATTGTTACATGGACTTCAGAAGAACTATGTACAACGTCACGAAGCTTTGAGCAGCCCCAGAGGCCGTATCTCGTTTGCCAGCCTCGCCAACCAGGGGGGTATCGTTACATCCACGCTCCCGTGTACGCATTATCTGCGCCTGGAAGATACATTACTGAATCGTGTCCTCAAGCAAGGTGTGCGTCTGGCTGCTCAGCTTACTGCCAATCATCGACTGCGTGCAGACTTGCAGCTCCTTGAACGCTATCATCTGTCAAACATCACGGCAACCACTCTGGATGCCCAGATCCTCACGCAGGTCCGCCACGCGATGACCCGTCAGACTCTATCCTATACGCCAGCGATTACCTTGATTGAAATATTACTAGCCGCTAGCGGCATCAGCGTCGCCGGTCAAGCACAAAGGATACCACTCCCAGGTTTCCTGTTTGACATGAACCTCTTCTTCCAAAATCTGCTCTACCGTTTCCTCTCCGACAACCTGCCCGACTATCAGATCCAGGAGCAATACGTCCTCGATAACATCATCAGCTACAGCGAAAATCCGCGCCATCGTCAGGCACCACAGCTCCGACCGGATTACGTTGTCAAACAAAAAGGTAAAGCCGTTGCGATCCTGGATGCCAAATATCGCGACCTCTGGGATAAGTCCTTGCCGCCCCACATGCTCTATCAGCTCATCATGTATGCTCTCGGGCAGACAGACTGTGATCGTGCCACCATTCTCTATCCAACCATCGGACCGGTTGCCAGTGAATCCCGTATCGAGGTACGTATTCCTCTTTATCAGCGAGGCAGCGCCTACGTGATTCTGCGGCCTGTTGATCTACTGCGGCTTGATCAGCTTATCCAGCAAGCGCGAGCGCATCAGGGTCAGCGCGAACGGACTGGCTTCGCTCAGCAACTTGTCTGGGGTCGTATAAGCTCTATCTGATGATATGGATATATTGCATCGATTGGTATTCATGGAATAAAAGATGTGAGTTTGCATGTTTAATGAGAAGAAGAATTTAAAAAATTATTTGAGTATTGCCGTTTACTTTTATATAAAAAGAGAGCCTCGTATTTGGGAAGTAAGGAAACATATGAGCAACATCGATGCACGATCAAAGTCTGTGCGCAATCTGTTAGATGGTATGAAATATACAATCGACTATTATCAGCGCGAATATAAATGGGAAACTAAACAAATCACTGAGTTGCTGCAAGATCTTGAAGCAAAATTTCTTGATAATTATCAGGAAGCCCATGAACGTACACAGGTCGAATACTACTCTCATTATTTCCTCGGTTCCATTATTATCTGCAATCGCGATGGGCAAAAGTTTATTATTGATGGGCAACAGCGCCTCACGTCATTAACTTTGCTCCTGATGTATCTCCATAATTTCCAAAAAGAGTCGTTTGAGTCTGTCAGCATACGCAACCTCATTTTTTCTGAAAAGTTCGGCAAAAAATCGTTTAATCTTGATATTGCCGAACGTATGGTCTGTGTGGAAGCACTCTATAATGGCGGAACCTTTGATATCAGTAATCAACCTGAATCTGTCAGAAATATCGCATCACGCTATGCTGACATTGAAGAACATTTCCCCAAGGGACTCAAAGGACACGCTTTGCCGTATTTCATTGATTGGCTCAAAGAAAATGTGGTGCTTGTTGAGATTACAGCGTTTAGTGATGACGATGCGTATACCATCTTTGAAACGATGAATGATCGTGGACTGAGTCTGAGTCCCACTGATATGCTAAAAGGTTATCTGCTGGCTAATATTCTAGAGAGTAGGGAGAAGGCGACTGCAAACGATCTTTGGAAAAAGCGTCTGGCTGAGTTGATTGTACAGAACAAAGAAGATGAAGCTGATTTTTTCAAAGCGTGGCTTCGTGCAAAATATGCCGACTCGATACGAGAAGGGAAAAAAGGATCCAAACCACGGGATTTTGAGATGATCGGCACCGCTTTCCATAAATGGACCCGTGATCATAAAGATCAATTAGGCTTGAAGAAGAGCGAAGATTTCCGCCGTTTTGTGATGGATCATTTTAACTATTTTTCCAACTGTTACTTGCTCCTGCGTGAGGTATCGCAAGATCTTCATGCGGCCAAGAAACATGGCTTAGAATATGTCTTTTATAATGCACATAATAATTTTACGTTGCAATATCCACTGATCCTTGCTTCGCTGAAGGTCGAAGACGATTTTGAGACCGCATTACATAAAATACGGCTGGTCTCTGGCTATCTGGATATCTTCATTATTCGGCGTGCCTTTAGCTATCGTACGCTTGATTACTCATCCATTGTTTACACGATGTTCAATCTCATGAAGGAAATTAGAGAAATGGACATTCCAACACTTGCTACGACCTTCAAACACAAAATTGAGAAAATGGATGAGACTTTTTACAGTGGCTTTCATCTGAATATGTGGAGCAAGCGTTATATTCAGCATATTCTTGCGCGCATGACGAGCTATCTGGAGGAGCAAAGTGGACATGATTCCAATTTTTCTATGTACGTTTCGCGAGAGGTAAAAAAGCCATTTGAAATCGAACATATCTGGGCCAATCAATATCAACGACATACGGACGAATTTGACTCTGAGGCAGAATTTGCCGCCTACCGGAATCTCATTGGTGGCCTGGTTCTCCTTCCAAGGGGATACAATCAAAGCTTAGGCGATAAGCCCTATGAGAAAAAAGTCCAGGATTATGCCAAACAAAATTTGCTTGCTCGCTCACTCAGCGAACAGGGCTATCAAAACGAGCCATCCTTCCTGGCATATGTCAAACAAAGTGGCCTGCCGTTCCGAGCTCATCAGGAATTCAAAAAGGCCGATGTCGATTTGCGCCAAAAACTGTATATACGTCTCTGTGAAGAAATATGGAGTCCAGCCAGGTTTGATCGTGAGCTCGAAGGATGATGATGTTTCCTGTTTGAGTGTGAGACTGGTCTAAAAGAATACTGCCAAATCACCTTACCACCCCAATCAAGCGTATTTGGAGAACGGACAAGTGGCCAGACAACAGTAGTGGCTGTGCTTAAAGCACAACGATAAGCATTTCTACGCTTTGAAATGCTAAGGTAGGATTGAGTCTAGTACGTCATTTATGACAGAAGAGTGATTGGCTTGCATACACAGTTTTTCATCAATGAGCTTGACTTGTGTTTTCACGAGAGGATTGTCTTTATTCTGATTAGATGCTATCTCTAACATCTGCCGGGCTCCATCGGGCCAGGTGTGAGGTGACTGCTTCAGGAATCTTGTGCGTAGATCATGATCTGCGACTACACATGATATTATCTTGACACCTCTCTTTTTTAACAGTTTGGCTGTTTCTACTATAGAAGATGATTGTAAAAACTTTCCATCAGATATAACGATCAATATTTTTTCTCTTTTTTGGTATTGAGGATCAATAAAACGGATAGCTGCTTTATCTAAGGCTTGAGCAAAAGGTGTATTATCTGACATAATATTTTCTGCTGTGCTATGTTCTTTTTCGATAAGAGGAAGAATATTAGTTAGTTGCTGTATTGGTCGCGTAACTTCTCGCATGGAGGCGAGTTTAATCCAATACGGAAATTCCTGTTGTATCTGCATTTCAAAATTTTCTGTGAAAATACCGTAGATTGTCGTTTCAATCAATGGTCTAATAATATTCCATCCAAATTTTGCAATACAGCGTGTTGTAAGATCACGTACTTTCTGATTGTTGATATGTGCTCCGATGCTTAACTTGGAAATCTCTAAAAGCCCTAAATGCTTGGTCATGATAAGCTGAATGCTGTTCTTGACCTCCATTTCTAGCTCTGATTGTACTTGTGATACAAGTATCAATATTTTTTCTTTGTCTAAGTTATCAACGAGCTCAGCAATGTTAAAACCAAGCGTTAGTGCTTTTAATGTTGAAGATGTATAGCTCTCGATAAATTTTTCTACACACTTTTTAATGATGTTTGTGTATCGACCAGCGTTTTTTTCAAAATTGCTTATTGCACTGCCAATGACATTATCAACGTATTTTTGTGCATCCTGAAATGAAATTTTGGCTATTTTCTGCTCTCTACTAGTTACATGATTTTGTGCATATTTTGCGAGCCAGTGGGGTAATCGTTTTTGTTGTTTTATTTGTGATAGTTTGAATTGCCAGCTCCTTCGTAGCTTCCGAGTGGCTGATTGATACATTTCTTGCTGTACATAATATTTTAATTGTTCTTCAACCGCTTCGGTGATAGTTGAATGTGCGATGATGTCTTTTGCATAGCCTTGCCATCGCTGATTGAGTTGTTCTTGGAGTTTACTGAGCTTATCCTTATTTGGTACGGTATCTGCTAGTGCTAGCAGATCGCAAACGAGATTGTCTATAGGTAGTGTTTTGACATTGTGATCCATTCCATGATCTTTTTGATAGCTGATATTTTTACCATTTGTATGCATCAACGTTTTAAATCCCATACCCAGGCAGAAAAATTCCGTATCATCTATCTTTTCTGTGTTTTCTAGTGCATCCCAAATTGTGTATATGCGTTTATTCAGTACATCTCGAATTACCTCAATTTGCGCTATTTTTCGACCGTCTTGATTGTTCCAGTTACTTTGCATAGAACTGGAAACATCGAGAATGACTCCTAAAAGAATAGCGGCTGGTTGTGTAGAAATCGTCATGGTCTGTGCTCCTCCGTTCGACCGAGTTGTAGATGAGTTAAAATGCTAGCCATTAAATTGCGTGTCGCTATTAGGCACTTCTAAATGCCCTAATGTAATGCGTGTGAACTCTTTTAAGACATCTGAATGGTTTGCCTGTACAAAGAGTTTGGATTGGGGATAGATGGTCCAGCCCTTGTTTAGAAGAAATGTTTCAACAGGTGTATTTTCTTTTAATGGTGATGCCATTTCAAACATCAATCGTGCTTCGTCACTCCACTCAGTTAATGGTTGATTGCGCAATTGGCGGGAATCTACCTCATCTTTGTCTGTTATAAGGCAGCAGAGGATGGTGATCCCCATTGCTTTTAACTTTTCCGTGAGGTGAAGGGGTGAAGACGTTGTAAACTTTCCATCAGAAATGATAAAAAGAATGGGTTGCGTTTCCTCTTTTCGTATTTTCAACTCTCTTTGAAAGCGAGCAACAATTTTTGTTAATACATCAGTAATTGGTGTCGTTTTGCCAAAAAGGATATCTTCTGCATTGTCTAGCAACTCTTCACTTTCTTTCCACCATTGAATAATGTCATCTAGTGCAAGCGTGGTATCTCCAATGGCAACTGCACGGCTTTCAATACTCTCCTGCATATCATGCCAGATACGTTTACGTATTTTTTGTCGTCCAGCTTGTTGTGCAATTTTCTCGGCAAGATCCGCTGTATTTCTTGCACCCAGAGTGCGTATGAGCTTCCCAAGCCCTTGATACGTATCAGTTATCGCTTGTCTTTCTTGTTTGTATTGTTGTACCTTTGCATTTACGAGCTCATGTGTAAGAATTTGTTGACTTGCTTTCCAGAGGGACAATAGGTCGCAGATATTCATCGCTTGCAAACCGAACGCATATATGAACATATCGATTTCGGTTGCAGTATCATCGGTTGAGCCGTCTTGTATACCCTGATGGGCAGATTGTACAAGCTCTTTAAATGCCTTTTGAATGCTTGTTAACCGTTTTGTCTCATCACCAGAATGATTGAGAAAACTTTTTTTCATCGATGCTGAAAGATCAAGTGCAATTCCAAAAAGTACCCTGATATTTTCAATATATAAGGGTTCTGAAACTTCTCCATCTGTTTCTTGATCGTGGAACTCTAGCGGTTCTGGCGGTTGTTCGCCTTTTTTGATTAACAATGGTCGCAGTAACGTGTTTGGAAAAGCATTTGTTATGCGTCGATTTCCTTCTCTGTATGCATGCTCTATATCTTTCCCCGCCGCAATTGCATCATAGAAACCATCCGAAAATTCTATTGCTACTTGATCGTCGAGTGCGTCATCTATCGCGATGGTATACGGGATATGTTGCGAGATCAAAGATCCTTGTAGCAATGAATGGCATGCATTGAGAATGAGACATTGAATTGTCGCGTGATATTCTTGAAACAAATTTTGCAGCGTTTTTAGGTCGACTTGCTTACGTCCACCTTGATCATTGGCTAAAACGAGGCCTTGCTGATTTCCATAGCTTGCTATATGGACAATTTGAAAGTCCTCATTCAACATCTCTCTGCTTAAATCGCTAAATGTTGCAGCGGGAAGTGTCTGTAAAAAAAATTTTTCATTGTGCTTACTTCGATTAATAGCGTTGCGAATGGTACGTTCCTCAACATCGAGATGTAATCGGCCCGTCCCTATGGGATTTGCAAATATTGCCAGGACACGAATCTTATTTGTCTCGACCTCTTTTGTCTCCATAGGCTGCGCCAATAACACGCTATCGTCCGTTTGAAACTTGGCTAAAACTTCCATAGCGAATGCGCTGGCATGTTGAGCTGCCTGAATTTGGTATATGGTATTCTCATTTTTGGGTTTATCTGTAATGATAGAGGCGATTCCTCGAATAATAAGGGTGTCTATGTGCTGATTTGCATACATTGCTCTGATAAAACCGTACCCTTCCATTTCGATCGCAAGTGTATCTCCATAGTTCTCTCGGAGAAGGTGGATTGTTTCTGAGTGGAGTGAGGCGATAACTTTTTCACCAGCGGCTATCGGTCCGACGTGTACCTGGGGAATATATTCGTGTGTATATGCCTTGATGCGTTGCCTCCAATCATCCTTTTTGGCTTCAGCCATAGCTCGTTGTTCCAGTGCATGAGTTGGTTTCCCTATTTCTGGAAGTGGTTCAAATAGAGTACTGGCTTTACCCGATTCGTAACTATATACTTTGTTGGCTGCTATCACATCGCCAATTTGAACACCTGTAAATCCTTTCGCCATACCAACATGTAGAACCACAGATGGTTTGAAATAGGTAATCGCTCTTTCTGCTGCCGCAGCTGCGGCAGCATTATTTCCCGCACCGACTTGCGTAATACCGACTAGCCAGATGTGTTTTGGGGTCTGAAGATGTCCCTCTTCATAGATAGTTCCTTTGTGAATCTTTTCTTGTAAATTACTGAGCTGGTCTCGAACCGTCTGATATTCTAGACGCGTTGTTGTAAGAATAACTGCCTGCTTATTGGGTAATTGGTGAGAAGACATGTCCAATACCTCTTTCTCTAAGGGGAACCTGATCAAACCTTCTATCAGATCGATTCCACTTGTCCCGATACAACGCGATTGGCTTATTTTCAGGCAACGATGTATTATAATTGGTAATGTTTTTTATGCTTTGCTGATTCTTGTTCGCATCAAGACACGATATCTTCTTTGTCTTGAGCTGATAGGCCAGCAGCGATCACGGTATTTTCTAGGCCGATGTGTTTTTTTTCTTGGAAAACTTCTAGTTGTGTAAAGTACATATGGGAAATTTGGTCTGGCGAGTCTCCCCCAGCAAAGCCTTCCTGAATACGGGCTTGTAACACGTCTAACGTTTCTTTGGCTACTCTGTCTCGTATGTCATGGCATATGTCATAGAGCTGACTCTTTGTGCTCTCTTGGCGTTTAAACTCATTTTCCTTTATTTCATGTAGACGTTTTTGCTCTGCTTCATAATTTTTAATTTTATACTGTGCTGCTAATCGTTCAAGTTGTAGCTCTGTCTCTCTCTGAATCTTTAATACTTCTGTGTCTGGCCCTTTAACAGGATAAAAGGTTGCTCTATTGTTCTGAGCGATAGTGAATCCATCTACGTGCAGTGTCGCGTCATTCCAGTATTCTATAGGTAAGGGATTTTGTTGTAAGTTGTCAGAATGTGTTGTCGATGCGTATTGTGTTATTAATTGACGTAGTTTACGTATAACTTCCCTTACTGGATCTAATTTTTGAATATAATTGTATGCTATTCGATGTGGATCTTTTACTGTGAGTGCTATGGGAATTTCATAGCGATACTGATAATTGTCGCTTGTGGTAACTGTGCCTGCCAGTTGCCGATATTGAATTGTGTGGGCAACTGCAATCACTATATCGCCGTCGTGAGCTTTGATTTGATCATTTGGAGCTATTTGTGCTGGCTTGATATACTCTCCTGGTATATCGTTGTGGAATAAAAGCATGCTGTAATCAGCCTTCGCTTTTATAGTTTTGGTCATAAATGGCAGGCAAGAGATACCTATTGTTTGTACTATGCCTAGCTGATCTGTGACAAGATTGCTCATGCGTGAACCTCCGATCGTGTTTGGTGCGTCGATATACCATCAAGTACTGTGGATGCCATACGTTCCAGTGAAGGATTACGAAGTTTTCCTTCTTTCTGCCATTGTTTTAAATATCTCTGATAGATAGCGCTACTTGCTGCTGATCGCTTTCTCTGTTGTTGGAGATGCTGTTCCCACTGTTGTATTTTGTGACCAAGTTGGACCATAAAATCGACATAGGAAGTATAAATACGTTGTGTATGCTGATCGTGTGTTTGAGCGAGTATATTGATCACCGTTTCAGCCCAGTTTCTCAAAAATGTCATTGAAACATCGGCATGCGTTGTGATGATGGCTGATCGGAACATCATTATTAACCTCTCTTTAAGTGGATCATTTTGCACAATAGCTGCAATGAAAATGTGATAGTCGAGATTGACAATGTGAATTCGTTCTGATGGCAATTGTTGTTGTTCATACACTGCTGAGTATATTGGATATCCTTCCGGGCGGATTGTTGCAGCTATGACAAGAAAGAAAGCATCATTTATGCATTGGAGACACAAGTCTCTTTGCTGTCGTTTGTTTGCTACTGTGGCGAGATCATTTGTGACGGACCATGTATCAATGAGGTTCTCACATAGATCGGATAGACTTTGTAGTACTTTGCGTAAGTGACCGGACCAGGTGAGGCTGACATAGGTAGAGATACACGCAGAAGAAAGACTGGTCGTGCAGTCTTTGTCGTGTATTGGTAACATTGTCAGTATATCTGCTATTTGGGATAATGCAATCAAGGGGAATTCTTTCCCAATAAAGTTGTATGAATACCCAATCGTACGCCCTAAGAAAACATTTGTTTTTATCGGGGGCTGATTATTTTGCTCGTTACGTATTTTCTGTATCCACTTATCAATAATCCCGAGAGCAGATAAGCTGTGCTGTTCAGTAAATTGTTCGTGTCGCTCGCATTCGTATGCTCCGGCGAGTAAGGATGAAGCACGGCGATAGCTTATGGTTGAGTTCTGTTTGACGAATTCGTCAGCCTGGGCTCGCACCTGGTGTATGTTTTTTATGCGTAGAATGAAGCCGAGCGCCTTGGCAGCGAGCCAGTAGTCATACCCAGATTCTCGATTTTTTGCCCACTCTTTCGCTTTCTTGAAAAAGAAGTCACCGTAGCTCCCTTTATTCATAAATTCTTTGCTGAGAAATGTCAGGATACGTGCACTAAATAGTGATGAGCCGTAGTCATCGGCATCAATCCAATAGATGCATGCAACTCCTTTTGATTGGCGCATCATCGTATAGGTATGAGCGTGGAGATCTTGTCTGAATTGATGGTGTTGCCGAGGAAATGCCGATAAGTTGTCAACAGGTACTTGCGTTGAAGAAATGTAGTAATTTTCTATTTCATGCTTTTTAATTTCTTTATAAAGACTTTCTGCTTGCTTAGAGATAATATCTGCTGGTGCACTATGCAGAATTGCGGTTGTAAACACATAATGTTGCTCGTATTCATCCAAAGCATAAAACCATGTTGCCATTTCTTCTTCTGTTACCAGTGTTATGTTGGTATTCTCGGTGGAGGAAGCATTGGTAAAGGAAATTTGAGTTTGTTGCTCAAACGCTAAATCGTTACCTAGCGACTTTATTTGGTCATGTATTGCCTTGTCATCTTCTGGTTCATTATGATCATCTATTTGCTCTGCAATTTTACTTGCTTCACGTATAATGCCATAATAATTATTATAATGAATCACGACATGTTGGTAATCACCAATTGGTGAGATGATATTGCCTGACTTTGTCTCCTGGCTAATAGTGGCATTATGTGTTCCCGTTTGGGGCACACCTTCGTTCGTTGTGTGCACACTATCTTCCGGATTTGTGTTTTCTTCTGTACCTTGATTCACATCAATATCTTGCTGCATTTTTAGGTTCATTTCCTCGGAGTGTCTCGTATGTGTACGAGTCTCGCTCTCTCACTGATTACGCATCTTTATCTTTGTGCTGTGTGGTGTTTTGAGTGTAATGAATGATATTGTGCTCGCCAATAGGTGAAATAATATTACCAGATGTTGTTTGTTGGTGAATTGAGTATGGAATTGTTGGATGTGGTGGTGTTGGTTTCGATGGGCTATTGCCACGTGTGCCCTGTAGTTCATCGGGAGTCAGCTTGGAGAGCACCTCAAAAGTAAATGCGCTGGCATAATCGGCGGCAATTTCTTGAGAATTGTTTTGGTCTGTCACACTTTTATTGTCAATGAGATCTGATATTCCTCTGATGATGAGCGCTTCAATGTGTTGATTGGCATGAGTTGCCTGTAAGAAACCATGCCCTTCCATTTCAACGGCAATGGCGTTGCTGTAATTTTTTTTGAGAAATTGATATGTAGCAGAACGCGTAGAGTTAATCACTTTTTCTCCAGCTGCGATGGCATCGACGAAGACACGAGGTTGTAGCGTAAGGCTTGCTTGCCTTGATCTCTGGAGCCATTCATTCCCGCGAGCTTCCTTCTGAGCTCTTTGTATCATTCGATAGGTTGATTGACCAATTTCTGGCCGAGGAAGAAAGGAAGTGCTTGCTTTCCCTGACTCATACCCATATACTTTTGTCGCTGCAACGACATCCCCAATCTGTACATCTTTTAGTCCTCCGGCAATGCCAACGAAGAAGATTACTTGTGGTTTAAAATAATCTATAGCTCGACCGGCCTCAAATGCGGCATTTGCGCTCCCTTGCCGCGTTTCTGCAAGACCTATCTCCCATCGTCTATTTTGTGCCAGGAAAACACCACGTTCATAGAGTGTTCCCTCAGGATGAACTTCTTCTTCTAGCTCGACAAGATGATGACGTATAGCTTGATATTCAATAGGAAGAGCCGTCAAAATGACCGCGCTAAGATGAGTCTGTACATTCAATGTATAAATCTCCTTATTATTTTAGATGTGGCATAGCTTTCTTTTCTTGAATACACTAGCTATACCTGCTACACTTGTTGCTAGAGTAGTATCAGCATTTCATACTTTTTGATTAAGTATGAGTTCCTCCGCTGTTTGATAAAAATTCTTTCATAAGCTTACCGTAGTTTACATTGCACTGGAACTAGAAACGGTGGACACTTGCCAGACAGTTTGGGGACATTTACCATGTTCTTCCATGTCTGTTTTATGAGGATGTTAGGCGGTACTTAAATGAAGCAACGTAAAAATTTCTCTGAGCTGTTACGATATGAACGCGAACAGCGTGGATGGTCTCAAGAGTTCCTTGCTGAGCGTCTCCAAACCAATTCAAAAACCATTTCCCGTTGGGAACAAGGGAAAAACCTTCCGCAGTCTTATCAACGTCAATCGCTGTGCCAACTTTTTCAGAAAACTGCTGGTGAACTTGGCCTACTTGAAAATGATGATGTCTCTTCTTACGCCTTTGAGCGACAGGATTGGGGAGATGCACCATTGGGTGGCCATTTCTATGGGCGCGTGCAACAGCTTCATCAATTACAGCAATGGATTGTAGAGCGAAGGTGTCATGTTGCAGCTATTGTTGGACTTGGAGGCATAGGAAAGACCTCATTGTGCGCGAAGGCTGCTTCTACTGTACAAGAATCTTTTGAGTATATATTTTGGCGTTCTCTTCAAAATACTCCACCCATTGAGCAGTTTATGCTCCAGTGTATCCGATTTCTGTCTGATGGTCAGCCTGTTGAGGCCTCTGAAGCTTTTGATGACCAAATGCTGCATTTGCTTCGTTGCCTGAAGCGTTCACGCTGCTTGCTTGTTCTAGATAATGTTGAGTCTATTATTCAGGAAGGTCATTCTAATGGACAATACCATCCAGGATTTGGTGGATATGGACGTCTTATTCAAATGATAAGCGAAACGTCACATCAGAGTTGTCTGCTTTTGACGAGTCGTGAGAAACCAAAAGAAATTGCTCTTGCTGAAGGGAGCGTTTTTCCTGTTCACGTATTGCATTTGCAAGGAGTTGCCTCTGGTGAGGGGCAAGAATTGTTGAAAGAAAAGGCCTTGATAGGGACTCAGGATCACTGGCAAACGCTTACCAATCTGTATGCAGGTAATCCACTTGCGCTCAAAATCGTGTCAGATACTATCAGAGAAATCTTTCATCGAGATATTGAACCGTTTCTTCAGAGTGGTGAAGTTTCTTTTGATTTGTTAGAAGATTTAATTGACCAGCAATTTTATCTCTTAACCCAACAAGAACACACTATCCTGTATTGGTTGGCTATTGAGCGCGAGCCCATCTCTATAGAAACCATTTGCGATGATATAGTCCCTACAGTAACACGTAAAAATGTCTTTACGGCCTTGGAATCTTTAAGAAGGCGCAATTTTATTGAGCTACGTCCTATGGCGAAGTTCACATTACAACCGGTTATTATGGAATATGTTACCAACAATTTTATTGAAGTTTTACTGGATACTTTTATCACGAAGGATAATGAACCCTGGAGAAACTATGTTCTGTTGAAAGCACATAGTAAAGACTTCATACGGATTAGTCAGGAGCGTCTTCTTCTCGTGCCAATTGTTGAGCGTCTCCTGTCTACGTTAGGAAAGAAGAATGTACGAGAACATATATGCGAAATGCTTCAGGTCCAGCGGCATGAAGCTCCTTTGCAAAGAAACTACCTTGCGAATAATATGCTAAGGATGCTGATGTATTTACATGAGGATCTAAGAAGTGTGGATTTCTCATTGCTTGCTTTTAAGCAGGCATATTTTCAGGATGTTTCTCTTCATGGGACTAATTTTTCACAGGTACATTTTGTTTCATCAACCTTTAAAAGTAATTTTGGGAATATACTGTGTATTGCTTATAATGCGCAAGAAAACAGTTTTGCTATGGGAACTGCCACTGGTGATGTATGGATTTATCATGCGCTCAGTTGTGTAGCTCTTGCACACTATACGGGTCATACCGATGGCGTTTGGTCGATAGCGTATAGTCCCGATTGCACACTCCTGGCAAGTAGTAGCGATGATCAAACGATACGTTTGTGGCATGTTGAAACAGGGCGATGTATCAATGTGCTGTCTGGTCATACAGATAGAGTGAGATCCGTCGTGTTTAGTCCAGATCAGAAATGCCTTGCGAGTGGTAGCGACGATAGAACGGTGAAACTATGGAATATTGATAGTAGTGTATGTATTGCGACGTTTCGAGGCCATGTAGATCGTGTCTGGTCTGTTACGTTTAGTCCCGATGGCCAGGTATTAGCTACGGGGAGCACAGATGGTACCATTCGTCTATGGAATATCCTGACGAGAGCATGTTCTACCATATTAGAAGGCCATTCAGGCTGGATACGGTCTGTCGTGTATAGTCATAATGGGGACTTTCTCATAAGCGGGAGTGACGATCGAACCATTCGTTTGTGGGATGTAAGTGAGAGTCGCTGCCTCCAGACGTTTGTTGGTCATCAAAATCGTGTGTGGTCGGTAGCCTTTCATACGACTGACCACATGATTATAAGTAGTAGCGAGGATCACAGCATTCGCCTGTGGGATAGTCGTAATGGTCTCTGTTTGCGAATCTTGCAAGCGCATATTGGTGGTGTACGAGCTATTGCGATGAGTGCAGATGGAAGTCTTTTGGTAAGTGGTGGCGATGATCAAGCAATTCGTGTCTGGGAAATATCCTCTGGTACTTGCCTGAAAATACTAAGTGGTTATGCGAACCGTGTGTGGTCGGTAGCCTTTCATCCAGAGAATCAGACATTCATGAGTAGCTCAGAGGATCAACATTTAAGGGTATGGAAATTGAAAGAGAATATGGAGGCAGACATATTAGATATAAGGGAAGCACAAACACATGGAGTGCGTTCAGTTGCATATAGTCCAGATGGAAAAGTCTATGCGAGTGCGGGAGAGGATCAAACTGGAAGTGACCCGCAAAGATAGAGAGACAAAAGATGGTTAGCTCATCGGTTGATCGTTTGCCTGCTCAAACGAGATCGGACTGACATAGGCTAACGTAGAATGAAGCCGAATTGAGTTGTAAAAACATTCTAAGTACTCAAAAACCGCTTGACGTGCTTGTCGCCGTGTTTGAAAAGAGGATCGGTAGATACACTCTTTCTTCAGTGTTGCAAAGAAAGACTCCATCGCAGCGTTATCCCATGCGTTCCCGGTCCGACTCATACTCACCTGAATTCCTTCCCCGGCCAAACACGCTTGATAGCCCAGGCTGGTATATTCGCTGCCCCGATCTGAATGATGTAACAGTGGAAAACAGTCACTTTCAGGCTGCCGCCGAGCTAAGGCCATGCGGAGTGCCATCGTCACCAGCGCCTCGTCCTCAGTAGCGGCCATCGCCCAGCCCACAACCCGACGTGCGAACAGATCAAGGACGACCGCGAGATAGAGCCATCCTTCCTGTGTCGAGATCATGGTGCAATCGGTGACCCACTTCGTATTGGGTGCCGATGCATTGAAATCACGATCCAACAGATTGGGTGCAAAGCGGGCCGTTGGATCGCTCGCGGTGCCCATGGGACGACGAGACCGCTTAGGCAAGGCTGAAAGACCCAACGATTGCATCAAGCGCACCACCCGTTTGCGTCCACAATGAATCCCCTGTGTGGCGAGCAGCGCATGAATACGTGGGCTCCCATAGACCTGGCGATGCTCGAGAAAGAGTTGTTGAATCAAGGCGGAAAGTTTGGCATCTTCTCGCTCGTGCGTGCTGGCCGGACGGGTTTCCCAGGCATAATAGCCACTTTCTGAGACGTCCAATGTTCGACATAACACGCGAATAGAGTAGTCCTGACGGTGATCCGCAATAAACTGATACGTCAGATCTGGTGTCGTGAGAAGATGCCGATAGCTTTTTTTAAGATGTCACGCTCCTGTCGAAGGACATCAACTTCTCGCTTGAGTTGTCGATTCTCCTCTTCTAATGGAGGAAGATGCCCACTTCCAGGAAATGCTTGTTCTCCTCGTTCGATGAACTGTTTGCACCAATTGCTGAGCGTGCTGTCTGCAATACCCAGGTCTCTGGCAATTTGCGCTTGCGATTTCTGGCTCGATTGCAAGAGCTGCACTGCTTCCAGCTTGAATTCTTTCGTAAACGTGCGTATCATTTTTGCCATGTTCTTGACCCTCCTCTTGGAGTCTTTCTCCAAGTTTACCATATCCATCCTAGCGGGTCAAGTCCACTCTCCGATTTTGCTAAAGAGTGATCTGATTTACGAAGTTGTTCAGCAAATGCTGCCATCATATTGATTGGTGTCGGGTTGCGCTCATCTATAAATGCCGTTAAGCAGTAACTTTTGTATGCAATCTCGCTACACCTTTCTCTCAATTGTTCCAGGAAAACCGATTTTCCAATACCACCGATTCCTGAAATCCAAACAATTCTATAATTGACGACTTCAGGTATGAGGATATCTTGCACAAAGGCGGCTAGTTCTCGAAAACGGACAATCCATAAGGTTTGAGCCGCCCTCGTCTTAGTTCCCTTCATGAGTGACATAATGTCATTATCTCCCCACATATTAGCTAAACAGCCTCATGTTCTCTCCAACAAGCTTTTTCTTGTTCATGAAAGGTTTTGTAACCTCTGTTGGGCAAGGTTCAGGCTCTTATATGCAGAGGCAGTATCAGGATCGAGTACAATAGCCCTTTGGAAATTATCAATAGCAAGTGAATACTGTTCAAGGCTGTAATAAATATTTCCCCGATTATTGTAATAGTTAGCCACTTTAGGGTCAAGATAAACAGCTTTGTCAATATCTTCAAGTGCTTCTTCATAATGACTCAGGTTATAGTAAATAATGCTTCGCTTGTAGTGAATGCTAGCAAGCGAGGCTGCTGAAAAAAACGGATATCGGGAAAATTCGTCCAGAAATCTATCTGTTACTTCTAGAGCGTACTCAGATGCTAAATTGTCCATTTCAAGAAATTCAAAGAGTGTCTCTATCAATCTTTTTGTATTTTGATTAGAAGTTATCTGAGGATCGAAAACTCTTTGCATAAGATTGCGTAATCTTCCAATAATTTCTGCTGAGTCTTCTGTTTTCTCATGGATATCAAGGATGCATTCTATAGCTTGAATCTGATTTTTCTCCCCCGGCAAGAACATTAACTGCTCTACTAAGGCAAACACAAGATCCACCCATTCATCAAGGTGTAAGAGTTTTTGATCCTTTTCGGTTTGGATCATTTTAATCTTTCGTCTATAGTGCTCAATAAGATCCAAGCGAGTTTGGTTGTAGTTATTTGTAGACATTTGGTAAAGATATCTAATGAAAAGAGCTTGTACAAGTTCATGATAATAATGGTGGCCATCATGAATATTTACTTTCACAAAAGGAAGGTCTATTAACCAACGATAGAGCGCAAATCGCTCATTCTCTGACTGAGGCAGATAGGTGAACACCTGCAAATCATCTAGATTAAAAGACTTAGAAAAAAGTGCTGCATCGAGGGCTAAACTGCGTTTGACTTGCTCTTGACTAGGAAGCCAACGCAAGAAGTTTTCCACAATATTTGCTGTTGGATCAAGTTCAATTTGTGAAGAGGTCAGCAGTGCCAAGTAGATGGGTAAGCCATGTGAACGTTGCCAAATTTCGGCAATCTTAGTTGGATCAGTAACCCCTCGCATTATCAAATACTTCTCTGTCTCCTTCTGAGAGAAGCTCTCTAAGAACATTGAAAATATATTATCCGAATCTAGATAAGGTAGCCATTTCTTCGGTTCATTTGGAATTGATTGCTCAATTGTGTTTCGTCCTACAACAAGGAGAACAACATTGATACTGATATCCTCCTCTAGAAAATAATCAAGCAACCAAGGAGCAATTGTAGATGCTAGCATCTCAAAGGTATCGAAGCAAAGGATAATTCGCCGGCTACGTTTGTTGTGATTTGTAGTGCTAAGTAGAACTTTGCGTTCAGCTAAAGTGTTAAGTTCAGCGACAAAAGCCTTTGTAAGATCTCGAATTGGGTCATCCAGCCCCTTTATCTCTTCGAAGAGTTGCTGAGGGAAATTTTTTTCGGTCAAAAATTCACCGGTTACTGGAACGTTCCTTATAGATGTACTTACCAACTCTGATACTCCTTTAAGCAAATATGCAGGGACCTCTTTTTGTATTTTTTGAAATTTGAGTAAAATTGCTTTATATCTACTTAGTACCTTTTTGAATTCTCCATCTATTTTTAGCTGTGTTGCGAAATGCTCCATGACTCTAGCAGGGGTAACCTGTTGCTCATCCACTAGTGCAGTAAGACAGTAATCCTTGAAACTAACAGACCGGGTTTCATTGATAAAATGTGTAAGTAAAGTACTTTTGCCAACACCTCCCTGCCCGGCAATAGAAATGATATTGTGCGAAGGAACATCTGAGGTAAGAATGTTGTCGATAAAGAAGTGTATTTCTCTATTACGACCAATGAAAAATTTATCGCTGTTAGCAGTTCTCTGATGTTCATCAACTTTTTTGATGAAAGGCACAGACTCCACCTCGCTTCATAGGTTTTGTTAGTCGAGAAGAATACATCTTCTAGCATTTAATTGGCATTAAGCACCGAGTTAGTTATTGTACTCTAGTATAGCACGGATGAAAGTCCCTGATAATCCACTAGACTCACCTCTTAAGTTTTAAGCAGTAACGGCTTGGATAGAGTGTTTTCTCACAAGAGATGCACTCCTAGACATGGTCATTTCTTTTTTGAACATTGGTGGTAAAATTTGTGTCTATCACATGTCTTATAAGTAGTTCCCTGTGTTCGCCGTCTGGCATAATGGCGGATCATGAGAGTGTGGTGCCGTTCTGGCTCTGTTGCCGTGTTTTAGTGTGAGAGGTCGAGACAGCGGTGGCCGGACGGTGAAGCGTTGTTGAGAGAGACCAAAAGAGTGGAGATGTTACATGGCAGAGATGAGAGCGCACCGGTAAAAGTACTGTTTTTGGCGGTCAATCCAGCGATGACGACCTGTCTGGCGCTTGATGAAGAGAGGTGCGAGATCGAGCAAAAAGTTCGTGTGCCGACGTATCGAGATGCCCTGGTGTTTTAGTTGGCTTGGGCGGTGCGCCCCGATGATCTGCTCCACGTGTTCAATGAGCATCAGTCGTAGGCGCTTCAACCAGTGGCGTTGTGGATGATGGAGCGCAAGATACGAGTGGTTGCGCATGAGGATGCCGTGCGCTCCTGGAACAGCCGCTACACGATGTCAGTCTCACCCTGATGCCAGAGGGATTCTTCCACCAATTGGAGATGATCAATCGTGGCTTGCTGTTGGAGCGTGAGCCAGGGATCTACCATTTTGCCCATTTCACGTTCCAGGAATATCTGGCGATGGTGTCCCTGCAAGAGCAGCATCTGGAACAGCGCTTGCTGCGTCTGTGGGAAAGATGTGGTGTATAAGGTGATTCGGCCTATCGTGCCTAGGCGGATGCGACGCCTATCATAGACGCTTTAGCTTGCACATCGCGTACGGAGATGGAGCGAGCCACTGGTTGCCATTGGTGCGTATGTGCTAGGGCTCCTATGATCGTTCTCAACGCACTGGCTTGTATATCACGTGGGGAGATGGAATGGGCCACTTTTTTCGCCTGAACCCAATGATGGGCGTGTGCTCGTGCTGCTACGATATCCCGTAATGCATACGCTTGAAGATCGCTCATCTGGATGGAACGGGCCATGGCTTCGGCCTGTTCCCAGCGTCAAGCATGTGCGAGTGCTCTTGTAAGGAGAAGTAATGTATGGGATGTGCGCTCGGAGAGAGAACGGGCCATGTCTTCTGCGAGCTTCCAGAGTGGCGCAGCCTGTGTGAAGCGGTGTGCTCGTGTGAGTGCTTCCGCTAAGGCACTCAATGCCTCGACTCGCTGATTGGGATCAGTGAGAGAATGGGCGATCTCTTCTGCAAACTTCCAGGCGGCTTCGGCTTGGTGCCACTGCTGCGTGTGGGAGCGCGCAGCAGCGATGGTACTCAATGCCGTGGCCTCCAGATATGGAGAGCGCGATCTCTGTTGCTTGTTGCCAGAGGTAGGCGTGTGTGAGCCCATCAGCGAGAGCACTTAACACGAATTCTTGACCTATAGTTTGATCACTGTCTTGGATAGAGCGAGCGATGTCTTCAGCTTTTTGCCAGTGTTGCGCGTGTATGAGTGCTGTTGCTAATGCCTCTATTGTTTCATATGTGCTGGTGTGCTGACCACTTATGACGATCGGGTAGATGATGTCATCCATACGCTTCAGGTATTGCTGGCTTTCGGTGGAACGACCGGGTTGGGTAGCGAGGTAGTCGGCGATCATCAGAAAGATGGTGGCCTTTCTGGCGGGATCGGTGAGGACCTCGACTTGTCCGAGCTTCTCTTGTTCGCGTCCGCTGAGCAAGAGGAGACGAAAGAGGGCGTCAGGATAGTGATCTGCCTGGCTTCTCAGACTGCCACGCAGGAGTGTATAGCGCCAAAGTCGTGGAAGGTGTTTGCATGCCTCGTCTGGTATCCATCTTCCACCTGCCCATTGGGAGGCGCGACGTCCGTAATCAAGGTCGTCGATATAGGCGTGAGCACTGACCTCGTGGCGTATTTTGGCGTGGCCATAGTCTCCCGCATTCAGGATGGCACAGAGGCGATCCCACTGCTGTGCATAATAGTGGTGAGCGATCAGATGCTGGCGTGCGTAGTGTCGTCATGCATGTTCCCTAGGCTCCGTTGTCTCATCCCAGAGCACATTCAAACCGCCCTGCTCACCAGGCGGCAAGCTTCGCGTGCCAGCCTTCTTCCTCATCAGTGGCAAGGACGTAATCCTGCTTGGGGTTGTATGCATCCTGACGCAGGTGCTCATGCAATTTGAGATGGAACAGGGTATAGTGCTGTTGTCCGGTATCGGTGAGTAAGCCTCCCAGCGCATGAAGCGCATCACGCAGTTGCGCTTCATCGATTTGGAGCAGCGATCGCAGTGGTCGTTGTCCGAGGGGCTCCCGTGCGACCAACAGGACGCCCAGCAACAGCTTGAGGACTTCGCACCAGACGAGGCGTCGGCGCTGGAGACGCCTAATTGATAAGGTGAAGACCTGGTGTGGATTGCAAGCCAGTCGTGCGATGACCTCCTGGGGAGACATCTGGGTATCGCTCCCGACGGTGAGGGCGATTTCCTGGGCGAGAAGATCAAGAAAGAGGGCATTACGGCCCATGGCGGTGTAGCAGTGATCGATCACTTGAGCATCCAGATGGACGTGCCGCTGAGCAAGGAGGAGATCAAAATCAGCGCGACTCAGATCGGGGAGCCGATACTCGGTGCGCGGTTTGAGCAGTTCGAGGGGGCGCAGCGTATCATCGAGCCGGGTCCCCAGTACAAAGACTATGCCTGCCGGGGGATTGGTAGGCAAGAAACTGAGATCGCGCACGCCATTGAGGTCTTCTTCGAGCTGATCGAGACCATCGAGAAAGATCACTTCTTGTTTGCCCAGCGCGGCAATATCCTGTAAGACACGAGGGAAATAGTCCCGCAGCGCGGCTCGACTCTCACTGGCGACAGAGAGATCGGCCAGATCGTATTTGAGGATGAGACGGGCCATGAGGTTGCGGAGTAATCCGACCTGATGATTGGGACCAGGGGTGAGAGGAATAAAATGCGAGGCGATCAAGTTGGTGTGCTGCTGTGCCTTCGCGTGCTCGACGAGTGTCGCCATGAGACTACTTTTGCCTTGCCCTGCCTGTCCAGTCATGGTGATATATCCGCCGGTGGGCATGGTCATGCGGATGCGGTGCTCGATGTCGAAGAGTTCCTGCTGGCGTCCGACAAAGCTTGCCCGGCGATCGTTGATGAAGCCCTGATGATCGGCACAGAACGCTCGTAGTTTGCGTTCGTGTGCGCTGTAGGGTGCAGACGATGTCGTCAACAGCGCCAGAATATCCTTGACAATCGCGTACATGGCGTGCTCACGGCTTTTTGATTCCGCGAGGGGGGGCCAGTGCGAGGAAGACATTGGAGTTGTTCGAAGGGGGTGCCTTGCAGATTGATGGCGTGGACCATGATGGGGAGAACAGGAAAACCGCGAGAGCTTCTGTTCCCCTGACAAAGGATACATTAGGTTGCTTTAAACGACCTCTTTCTTTCAATTGCGCAGGAGATGATATTTCGTAGGAAGAATGTGTGAATTTCTTCGTATTCACACGTCTTATAAGTAAATCCTTTTATCCACTGTCTATAATTATGATAACTGATGCACTTTTGGTACCTTTTCGGCTCATTGTCTCGTGTCGTGAAAGATCGCCATGGAGACATCGGTGGTTTTGTGGACATGTCATGAGAGACAGACGAGAGAGAAGGTGAGCGTGCTCTTTCTGGTAGCTAATCTAGTGGGGACGCGCTGGTTCGCTATTAATAATAGAGATGCACGAGATGATGCAAAAATGCAAGCTTCGTCGTATCAGGAGGAAGAATATGTTTCTAAGGGAGAATTTGTATGCTTTGGTCATTGGCATTGCAGATTATCTACATATCAATAAACTTCCGCAGACTGTGGTTAAGGATGCACAGAACGTTTACGATCTGTTGGTTGACCCGCAACGCTGTGGCTATTCATCAAAAAATGTGCATTTGCTGCTTAATAGTCAAGCAACGCAAGCAGCTATTCGTCAAGCCTTGATTGATTTAGCTAAGAACTGCAATCAAGACTCTACTGTCTTCTTTTATATTTCTAGCCACGGGGGGTGTATTGAAGCCGGGCCTTATGCTGGTGAGTATTTGTTGCCTGTGGATGCATCCTATGATTCTGAACAAACAATTGCCCAGACAACAATCTCCGACTCTGAATTCACTAATGCATTGCGTATCATTACTGCTCGTAAAGTGGTGGTTATATTTGATTGTTGCCACTCTGGTGGAATAGGTCAGCCCAAAGCCGCAAAAACACAAATGTTCAAAGCTGGCTTGTCCGAACACTACTATGAAATCTTACAATCCGGTAGGGGCCGTGTCATATTGGCTTCATCGCGAAGTACAGAGTTTTCTTATATACAGCCTGGAGCTAATAATAGCCTCTTTACTCAGCATCTGCTTGCTGGATTGTATGGTGATGTACTTGGTTCTGGTGGGGTTATTCGGATCTTTGACCTCTTCCATTATATCCAGTCCAAAGTTACTTCTGAGCAGCCTAATCAGCATCCCATTTTTAAAGCAGAGTTGGAGGAGAACTTTCCGATTGCACTCTACTTGGGTGGCAAGGTTCCAGTATTAACTTCCACAATGGTTAATATGGATCATTTTGTGTACGATGTTTTTATTAGTTATCGCCAACAGGAGCCTGATAAGACGTGGGTTCGTAAGAAGTTGTTGTCTCGGTTAAATGCAAGTGGCTTACGTGTGTGTATTGATTGCTACAACTTCAGACTAGGTGCTCCTCTTATCAAAGAAATAGAACGTGCCGTTGAACAGAGCCGCTATACTCTCGCCGTCCTATCTCCAACATATCTAACAAGTAACTTTACTGAATTAGAGAATATACTTGCTGAATATTTTGGATTAGAACAGAGCCAGCGTCGTCTATTAACCATTATGCGTGAGACATGTGTACCTCGCTTAGGTATACGTTCTCGTTTGTGGTTAGATATGACCGATGATGAAGATTTTGAGATGAATATCGAACGATTAATATATGAAATACGGGAATCGCCAAATATTTAAAGATATGGATCAACTGCATTTATACGATTATATCGAGCCTAACCAGTCTAGGCTATTTTGTAGAGAGGAAAGAAATATGCCTATTGAATTAGAGTACGATCTTTTTATTTCTTATGCGCAAACCAGTGAGCATGACCGAAGTTGGGTAGAAGGCTATCTAATACCTGCACTTGGTTTGCCTGAAGGAAGAATAATTACCCCAAAAGAATTTCGTCCAGGAGCCTCAATAATAGAAGAGTTTAATTGTGCAATTACTACTAGCCGCTACACTGTACTCGTATTTAGCCCTTCGTATCTCGCTGATAAGTGGTCAGTCTTTAGCGAACAACTCGTCTCTTTTGCCAACATTGCTCATCAGAAGGATCGTTTGATCCCCTTGCTTAGGAAATTTTGTCCTTTGCCTCTACAAATTGACTTTCGGGTATGTCTCGATTGTACTGATCAAAATAATTGGAGACAGGAGATTGATCGCCTTAGAACTTTGCTCGGTTGGCAGGAACCAAAACGAGGCGATATTCTTTGCCCATATCTAGGAATGATCCCTTTTTCTCAAAAAGATGCCTCTTATTTCTTTGGGCGTGAGAACGAAATTGAGTCTTTATACATGCGGTTGCGCCATCAAAATTACTTCTTCGTTATCGGCCCATCTGGTTCTGGCAAAACCTCCTTCATTTTTGCTGGACTTCTTCCACATCTATATAAGCGACAATCTGATCAATGGTTAGTGATATCAATACGTCCTGGCACTAGTCCTATGCAGACAATGATGGATGAATTCGCTAACCTTGGGATTAAAACCTCTCTTTCTCCTGAAAATTGTACAGAAATCGTTGAATGTCTTCTTACGTATAGTGATCATAAAAAAAGCTTGATGATAGTGATTGATCAATTCGAAGAATTGTTTGCCCAATCACCAAAAAATGAACAAATAAGATTTATTAATCTCATTAAGGCTTTGCGCCAGATAAAACAGTGTGTACTTATACTGCTGATGCGTGCAGATTTTTATTCCGATTTAATGAATAGTTCTCTATGGAGAGTGACTTCGGATGAAAGGATAGAGATCACTTCTCTACGAGGACAAAATCTTAGAGACGCGATTGCTAAACCCGCAGAAAAGCTTGGTGTTTACCTTGAAGAAGAGTTATTAGAACGTCTAATGATAGACGCATCTGATGAACCAGGAGTTCTTCCCTTGCTTCAGGAGACAATGATGCTTCTCTGGGAGAAAATGGAACAGCGTCTTCTTACTTTAAAGTATTACGAAGAAATCGGCCAAAAGCAAAAAAGTGAATTTACTGTCCAAAAAAGTGGGCTTGCCGTTGCACTTTCTACTAAAGCTAGTGCAACACTTGTTCAGCTAATTGAGCCACATCAGAAAGCTATTGCCCGTCGCATCTTCCTACGCCTTGTGCAGTTTGGTGAAGGGCGAGCTGATACTCGTCGCCGGCTGTCAGTTACTGAGTTAAGTTCGAGTGGTGAAGATCCGAATCTTTTTAATGAGACATTGCAACATTTGACTGAGAATCGATTGCTTACTCTTAGCGGTGAGGAAAAAAGCATTAATAAATATGTAGATATCTCTCATGAGGCACTAATTATTGGTTGGTCTACTTTGCAAGAGTGGTTAGTTGAGCGCAGAGAAGCGGAACAAATGCGAAGACGCTTGGAAGTGAAAGCAAAGGAGTGGATACGTCTGGGTCGAGGCCAAGGTGCTTTACTATATAACGTTGAATTACTTGAGGCAGAGAGTTGGTTAGCCAGTTCTGGTGCCGCAGACATCGGTTCTAGCCTGGATCTCCAATCATTGGTGAGAGCGAGCCAAGAGCGCCAAGAGCAGGAAAAACAGCAACATCAAGAGGCTGAATGGCAGCGTAAAGTTGCACTAGCTCGCCAATTAGTGATGCGGGCAGAATCCTTGCGAGATCAGCACCCTGCACAAATTGAACGTAGCGTATTACTTGCGATAGAAGCAATAAAACGTCTTCCTTCTGTAGAGTCAGACCATGCCCTTCGCCAGGGATTAAACTTTCTACGCCGCCCATTGAGCTTTCTGACTCATGAAGACGCTGTAAAAGCCGTTGTTTTCAGTCGTGATGGGCGTTACATAGCCACTGCGAGCGAAGATCTTACCGCTAGGGTTTGGGACGTCGCTAATGGACATCCGATTATCAGCTTCCGACATGATGAATCAGTAAAAGCTGTTCATTTTAGTCCAGATGGAAATTATTTGGCAACTGCGAGCGATGATTGTACAGCGAGAATATGGGAAATTAAGAGTGGCCGCCAACTAGTCCTTTTTACATTAGAGGATTGTGTAAAAGCCCTTGCCTTCAGTCCGAATGGATACTATCTAGCGGCTGGTTGTGACGATGGTACCATCAAAATATGGGAAACTGCCACAGGTAACCTGGTGACACATGTGACTCACGAAGGCATAGTGAATGCAGTAACTTTTAATCCGAAGGGTGATTTTCTGGCCTCGGCCAGTTGGGATGGAACAGCTAGGATATGGGAAGTTACTAGTGGCCGCCGAATTGCCAACCTTACCCATGACGCCGGCGTACTAGCAGTTGCTTTTAGCCCTGATGGCACATGCATAGCCACGGCAAGTTTTGATCATACCGCCTGTGTTTGGGAAGTCGCGAGTGGCCATTCTGTTGCCTGCATAACCCACAAAAATAGTGTAAATATGCTAACCTTTAGCCCTGATGGTGCTTGCGTAGCTACCGCTAGCTTAGATCGAACTATAGGAATATGGGAAGGTATGACTGGACGTTCCATTAGTCGAATGACTCATGAAGCTGGTGTAAATGCGTTAACCTTTAGTCCTGACGGTGCCTGTCTGGCTACTGCGAGCGATGACCATACTGTTGGGTTATGGGAAGTAATGACCGGACGTCAGTTTGCTCGCTTAGCTCATAAGAAAAGCGTAAATGCTGTTAGTTTCAGCCCTGACGGAATATATTTGGCCTCTGCGAGCAATGATCACACTGCAAGAGTCTGGGAAACATCGGTTGATCGTCAATATACCCCATTTTCTCATGGAGGATTTGTTCATGTAGTAACTTTTAGCAATGATGGTAACTACCTGGCTACAGCCGGTGAAGATAAGACAGCAAGAGTCTGGAGAACAACACATGGTCATCCACTTCTACAGCTAATCCATGAGGATGTTATAAACGCTGTAGTTTTTTTTCCAACGGGTCATTATATTGTAACAGCAAGTCACGATGGCACTGCTAAGGTATGGGACGTAAATAGCGGTGCACAAATTACTCAGATGAGCCATACACAGCCCGTGTATGATGTTGCTGTAAGTCCAGATGAGGAATATGTAGCTACAGCCAGTTGGGATCATACTGCACGGATCTGGAAGGTACTGACCGGTCAACAGATAACAACTCTATCTCATAAAGAGATCGTGTGCGCTATCGCCATAAGTCCAGATGGAAGATATATAGCCACAGCCAGTTGGGACCACACTGCAGGAATTTGGGAATTTCCTAGTGGCCGTTTAATAAAGTACCTAGAGCATGGGGATAGAGTAAATGCTGTCACTTTCAGTTCAGATGGATGCTATATAGCTACAGCTAGTACAGATCGTTCAGCGAAAGTGTGGGAGACATCTAGTGGCCGTCTCCTTACCATCCAATCGCATAAAGACGCCGTTAACGCTGTGGTTTTCAGTAATGATGGACACCATCTGGTTACAGCCAGTGACGATCACACAGCAAAGGTATGGAAAATAAACGATGGTAGTCAAATGGTTCAATTCGTCCATGAAGATAGGATTTATGCTGTTGATATAAGTTCCGACGGCCGCTATGTAGGAACTGCAAGTCATGATAATACTGCTGGAGTCTGGGAAGTATCTAGTGGTCAACAATTGGCACGTCTAACTCATGAGGAGTATGTATATGGGGTGGTATTTAGCCACGATGATACTTATATAGCCACGGCGAGTAAAGATGGTACAGCAAGAATTTGGCGATGGCAGCCAAATAGCTTAATTGCAGAAGCATGTAGACGACTAACACGTAATCTTACAGAAGAGGAATGGCAATTATATCTTAGCAATGAGCCATATCAAAGTACTTGCCCACATTTGCCTATGTGAAGCTTGAGGATAAGTCAGACTGCATAAGAAATTTCAACTAGAAGGGGAAGATGATCTGACCCTGTCTTTGCCAAAAATTGAGCATCGAGAGTTTTCAAAGGAGAAGAATGAAATAAGTGATCGATCCTGATAAGGGGAATGGCAAAAGGTATATATAGTGAAGGAGTGCGATTTGCAGGCCAGCTAAAGCCCAACCTTTTTCCAGATGAACGATATGCATCTTTTACTACTTGGACTAGCTTTTTATAGTCAAGAGACTTGCTTGTGAGATTGAAGTCTCCAGCGGCTACAGTTGGATGATTATCTTCTACGAGTAATTTAACAAGTTTATCAATCTCGTCGCTACGAGCTTGGTGATTATATGTAGGCCAAGGAATACAGGCAAAGAATGGATCACGGCCAATGTTAATCCACGGAAATGTTAGATGAATATTATAAATTGATATTATCTTGTCCTCAATATTGATTAATGCATGCTGTTGTGGCACAATTCCAGTTTCAGCTAACTTAAAGTTATCAACCTTCAAGATAGGATACTTACTTAAAATGCCTGAAGCAACTTGTTTTTCTTCCACAAAGGGGCTGTAAGAGAGATATTGGTAGTCACAAGACAATTTAGCCCAATGTTTATCAACATAGTCACACGTAATTTCTTGGAGGAGTACAATATCTGCATCAACCCTACGAATTAGTTGATCAAGATTCCTATAATCGGGCAAATCTTGGCCTACATTATGGGAGAGAATACGCAAACAATGGCTTGAATCCTCAAGATGAGAGGTGGAAGGTCGTGCCATTTTTTTTACGCTTGAATAGTGTTGTAATCGTCTTAAACCCATAACGAAAAATCTCCTTAAAAAATTTAAAAAAGTTGAGACAGTTTTTCAACGAGAAAAACTCCACTAATCGTTGTTATTCTAAAACTGTATCTAATTTCCTAAAAAAGCTGTTGAGTAAATTTTTCACAATACCCTCTCCAATAGGATTACTAACAATAGAAATGGGACCCTCCAAATCTGCTGTTACACTATAGGCTAATAACGAGCCATCAGCTTCTTCGGTGACATTTATATGAACTACTCCATCTATAGAGCCGCCTGTCCCCTTACGATGTTCCTCAAGAACTACTAGATTCGGCCTTTGCCGTTTTTCAATCTGAATGATGATGCTATACGGCCCCTTTAGCCCAGGCAAGGGTGTAGTTAACTGTACATTCAAATGATCATTATCTAGATATTCTATAGATTGGCAATTAGGTACACACTGTCTTAAAATAGATGGATCTAAAATTGCATCAAAAAGCTGCTCGTTAGGTGCCTTGAATCTACGTCTGCCACTTAGTCTCATAAACCCTCCTTAACTAATCATGATACAAACTTTGAATAGAAAGCCTGCAAATTTGCAATTGAGATTTATATAGTACAATTATATTCTACGCGTTCACAAATGAAATTTCAAGCTTTTGAAGTTAGAGACGATGTGTCCTTGATCTCACAAAATTAGTGAGCCTACCTCGAATTTGGTTTTAAGGAACACTAGAACGAAAACTGGTTCAGACTATACTGGTACCAGAATCCTGGTTCTGCATCAGCATGCGATGCATAGCGTAGTACGACGACAATAAACAATATAGATTTTTTTGATGGAGAGCATCGATGTGTTGTCTCATCAGTTTATGGAAGCCATGTCCAGGATATAGAGCTTGGGCCACAACAGTCATCAACTGACTCAGGTGGAAACGCCCGATGAGGTGATTGAGCACCGAGTCATCTAAAGTTCTAGAATTTCCTATCGTTGCTGTGGCAGGTTCTTTCGAGAGCAGTTGGCATGTCGCAATTTGATCGCGTGATAATCTATCTTTATGTGCGTACGAAATAAATATTCCCATTAGGGCCATGTGTGCTGTACCTTCCTTATTTATCCTTTGTTGATGAGAGATACGTGTGGTTTGCTTCAAAACATCTCTATCTTGAGTGGAAGATGCGACAAGAGGCTGGCGACGTTCAATCAATAGGACCTGATGGGGATCAATATGCTCTTTCATCAGCAACTTAGGATTCTCCTCTTCAGGGATCCCTTCAAGCAAGAGCGATGCGGCGCCCTGATTAAATGCCTGTTGAAGAGAATGCCCAAAACCAATTGCACGATAAAAGGAGGAGGAAAAAACTGCGGCAGCTATATCATGACTGCTCTTATTCATGCCAATCACACAGTCCACAGTCTCGACAAGGGCTTGAGCCTGTTCTGGTGAATAGCATGCATTGAGGAACACCACACGAATTCCTGACAAATTTTATTCAGATGTCATCGCTAGTATTCTAGAACAACATCATTTATAGATCAATACGTATGCCTGTAATCCCCCATCTTAATTGATTTAGTGGATCTGTATCCTTGTCTTCAAAATCAACGTATTTTATTCCTTTTAAAAAAGAAGGAATACTATGGTTTTTTGAGGCGCCAGGTAAAAATACAGGTATGACTGAGCATTTTCTGTGAACAAATTCTTGCAGCGTACTGGCAATTTCTGGTCGCTTCCAATAGTTAATATCTTTGCTGCCTAAGAAGACTGCTACTGATTTTACCTGGTTTCTTTGCTGTTCTAAATGCAAGGCCCTGGCCTGTCCAGGTGGAACTTCCCATTGATCGAGCCATGGTAAAATTCCATACCCTTTCAATTGTTCAGCTATAGATTTGACTGCATCGATGTCATCGGGATGATAAAAGAGAAGAACATCAAAATCATCCGTGAATTCTTTACCCTGTATGATTGATTTAGTCGTTTCACGATCTCTTTGCTCGTTAGATGCGTGGTCTGATTGTGAAATGAGTGATGTTGGTATCTCTTCGAGCCTCTCTTCCCGGTCGAGCAGTGAAATGGGGCGTTGGCAGTCCGGAATTGGGCATGAAAGAGATGTATAGTTTCGTGATCTCATCATTCTAATATGTTGTTCCGTGACCACATAGCCACAATGCCCACAGATAAATATGCGGCGTCGCTGGATACTTTGAGGAAGTGCTTTACGCTGGAGATGCAAAGAGACTAGCTCTTCAAAAAGGAAACGAGTCTGTTCATTTGCTTGGCCGTCGAAGCGAAGAGCTAGCTCACCACGCCCTTCACCTTTATTATACAGGATTACGCCGCATGTTCCACCAGTATTTGCTGCGTACATAGCTGCATCTTTCCATAAATCGATTTTTTTGAAGATGTCACTCTGCGAGAGACGGACGACCAGGGTAGTATAGATGTTTAAAATTGGTCCCTCAAACTCAAAGACGACGGTTCTCATTTCTGAACTGAGGAGCTCAGGATTTTCTCGAGTTGATTGTGATGGAAAAACGAGGAGTTCACCTTCGCGTAGTACGATTTCGCGGCGTAACAGATCTTCGATCATCGCAATGAGCAAAAGTTTTTCCTGCTTTCGATTTGGAATGCGCTCATCAGATGGCAAATCGAAATGGCCAATCCGGGCCTGCTCTTCTGCAATTGTTCCCAGACCATCAGGTTCACCTTTGACTGCGTTAATAAGTGCCGACGCATAGGCATCTAGCAGTTCAGGCTGAAGCAGAACAAGATTACCAAAACTTAATTGCTTAATGAAACCAGTTGATTCGACACGTCCTATACAGGTTTCAAATTGAGCTTTTAATCTGTCTGTTTCAACAGGAGCATTATTGGAGTTTAGAAAGAGATGATAGAGAGACTCAACAGTGGAGAGAAGCTGTCCTGCTTTTTTTTGTTCGACAAGAAAATTTTTGATGTCCTGAAAGAGAGATGTAGAACTAACTTTTGGTAATTGTCTCCAATTGATACTTTCAAGAATTACCTTTTGAACATCAGAAATCTGTTTCCCCTCTTTCGCACTTGTTTCAAAGTAGCCATCAAAGCTTAAATCTTTTACTAGTAATTCAATACGCTCCGCACTGACGCCAATCCCTCCACGGTCTGTTCGAGCAGCCACTAAAAATTTCTTTAGTGGGAGGCTGGCATCTCCCTGAATGACTTTGGCTTGACGTAACGCACGATCCCAATGTTGGACACCAGCAAAAGGATCTGTTTCGCTATGAGCGTCAAAAACAACCAGAGCAACGGCTACTTCATCTAAGTGCAATTGATGAATAAGGCGGTATCCTGGCTGTCCAGCTAAATCCCATAAAAGAATTTCACGTCTTTCTTTCTGCCGCCCTTCGTCATGTACTTCCCTTGTATCAAAAGTCCAGACGCGCCGACCATGAGTGGATTCAGTAGGAGTAAAGACCTCTCCACTCAGCGCCAGACCAAGACCTGATTTACCCACACCGCTATCTCCAACCAGTACTACTTTCGCATTTGAGTAGTGGACTGTGTTTCTGAGTGCGGAGGTGCTAAGAAGCTTTGCCAGATCAAGTTCCCAAATGCTGGCATCGGGGTACTTTGCTCCTGGTAAGGCAAGCATTGCTTCCGTTGGATGGACTGCGACGGGAGCATTTCCTGTTAGATGTAACGCAGCGATCGTCTCCCAAGTATCTGTATACCAGATATGAACATCTTTTCCACCACCTGAGGGGGAATAGGACGCAAGAAAATATCCGTTAGGAAAAAATTGGAGTGCGTCAACTGTATTGGTATGCCCTTCTAAAATGTTTGTTAATTGACCTGTTTGAATATTCCAGAGGCGAATAGTGCGATCATAAGATCCAGATGCTAATACATATCCATTAGGAGACCAAGCTAGGCTCTTCACGGCAGATGCGTGACCAGAGAATGTATACCGTATTACACCAGTATTGACATACCAGACATAAATAGATCCATCGTTTGTACCAATTGCGAGCATGTGTCCATCAGGTGACCATACCAGGGACGTAATTGCATTTGAAATACGGCGGGAAGGCAATTCTTTAGGTAATCCGGTCTCCGCATCCCAAACATATATTGAACCGCCACTGGAACACGTAGCCAGGAATTCCCCATTAGGTGACCAATTTATTAATTTGAATGTATCGTATTCTTTGCACAAAAAAACATGCTGTATCTGTTCTGTTTTTGAATTCCATAATGTAATGGACTCAAATAGAAAACTATACGCGAGCATATCTCCGTTAGGTGACCATACAAGTGTTTTTACTGTCTCTTTTTTATCATAAGCTGCAATAAGACGTTTTCCTTTTCTTGTCCAAACATTCCATATATATATTCCTCCATCTTCCGACGATGATGCGATATGCTTCCCATTCGAAGACCAGGTTAAATGTCGAATACTATCTTGATGTTCGCCGAATATATGTATAAGTGAGCCTGTATGTCGGTTCCATAAACGGATTGTATGATCAAACGATCCTGAAGCTAATATATTTCCATCCGGAGACCACTCTAGAAGTCTAACAAAGCTTGTATGCCCGGAGAGAAGATAACGTAAAATACATCCTCGAACATTTTCATTTTCTTTGGTATAAGAGGAGGAAAGAGTGTCACAGGTATCTTTTTGTTGCACAGCTAAAAGAACTCCACATCCCCTGTTTCTTTTGACCAGGGAATACTAATATACTGTTAAAGGACTCATGATAGGCATATAATAAGTTTTTATAGTGTAGAGTACGCGTATTTTACTGTCAACATAGCGGGAGCTGTACCACCAAAAAGTAATAGATATCAATATAGAACATTTCATCTATACTATATCTATATTTCAATTCGCTGAAGGGAGTGAGAATTGAAACTTAGGATACTCATGGGAGATACTGGCTGGAATTGGATCTTTGTTTCTCCAAATTTCATATTTTTAGCTGCTTGTGAAGGGTATTAGAAGATGATATAATCTTTGTTACTACAAAAACAGATTGAGCAAAAGATATAAGGATGTTTATGTATTTTTGTCTTTCTGTGGGAAATATTTTCCAGATGAATTACTCTCACAATGTTAGAATACCGGAGATTGAGTATTATGTCAGGTATTTTTCCTCCTTTTTTTTTACCATCTCAGACAGATGTTTTAATCTGTTCTAGTCCTAAAGATAAACAATATATGCAAGAGTTGCGTAAACACTTTTATAACGCTAAGCTGCATATCTGGGATGAGACCATTGCTGCTTCTGGCTCAATATTGTGGGATGAACTAAAGCAAGCCCTTCAATCAGCCAAGGTTGTTATTGTACTTAGCAGTGCAGATCTTTTTTCTTATGAAAATTTTCTCACCTACAAATCTTATATAATTAAGGAAGCTTTACAAAAAAATATTACCCTTATCAATGTTATTCTTAGCCCTTGTAATTTGGACGATGTTGGATTGGCTCAATTTCAACCTGTAAATCCATTATCTCATTTTGCGCCACTTATAGGAATGAATAAAGCAGAACGAGAGAATATATGGATGAAGGTAGTAGAGCAGGTTCGTACCAGAATTGAACGGCCTGTACTTCCTTTTGAGCTTTCATTTGATCAGACTGAAACTCTGACAAAGGTAACGCATTATTTTTTGCAATGCTATTGCATGAATAGCAAGACATTGCGAGAAAGGTTACTGCTCCGACTTTCTCGTTCTCGGGAATGGAAACAGGAGATAAATATATTTCATCAAGATATGGCCGATTTTGTGGGTATCTGTTCTTCTCATAAAGATGGATTTGAAAAACTTGCATATGAAATTTATCAGATAGAACATGCTTCGAAGCCATGGCTAGAGCTCGATAATTATCTGCGTAATAGTCATAAAAAAATTGTGACATATACAAGACTGCAAGAGCTGTACAGTATAATGAAGTCGAAGAAAAAGCTAGATTACCTTTTAGGTCGAGCATACTTGGAAAGTATTCCTCATTGGGGGGAGCCTTGCAACTATAATGTACTTAATAAGCTCCATGTAATTGTTGAGCATCTCGCCTCGTTTTCTATGCAAAATGATAATACCTTTCCAATCCTTGAATTTGTTCAGCGCCTTGCTGACTTTGCTTTGGATCTATCGGATAGAGCACTTCATGATAAGTTAAGTACGTGGGTGAAGAAACGATCAGATGAACTCGGCTTAACTGAGAATCAACGTTTAGCATTAAATGAAAAAGCCAAAAAGAAACGATACGACTCGACTTTCTACCTTCTACTGACACTCGATATTGCAAGTGAGTCTACTTTTTATGTTCAGTTTTGGCTTTTTGATGACCAGAATTGTCTCATTCCAAATGTAATTGTTGATATGCCTGATGAGCCATGTTCGCTTGCAGATGTATCTGAGCTGCTTGAAAATGTGCTGATACAATGTCAAGGACATCTCCAAAAGGAAATGAATAATCTCATTATCGAATTTGCTCTTCCGTTGGAATTACTATCCTATCCTGTTGATCACTATGAAATTTCTATTCACAAGAAAAAGCGTCCCATTAGCCTTGCTCACCCAATTGTTGTGAGATCGCTCGATCGTATGCAAAAAAAATCTTACCAATGGGAACATAAGTGGGAACTTTTTCGGAAAGATGCGAAGGATATGCCGCTTCAAATTGAGGACAAAAGTGGGATGTTCATTTATTCTAAAGAATACTATAAGGGACCCGAAGCGTTCTATGCTACGTTACGAGGGACTTCTATTGCTTGTCTTGCATTCACATTTGTGCCATCAAATCCTCCATTTCAGAACGATGAAGTTCTTCTGGCTGTTTTGGAGGCGGGAGTTCCTGTTGCTTTCTGGCCAAGAGAGCAAACAAATTATCCGAAAGCTTTTCATGAACTCTTGACTGATGTAGTCTCGCAAGGCTCGTTGTCTCAGCTTCCTGCTTTTGTTAAACAGCAACGTTATGATGCTCTTGCAAGTGGGAATAAACAGCGGCATCAAGGGCATCATTTGACACTCTTATGGGATGATCCAAATCGGTTGCCTCCTCCTATTGAAGCAACGAGACAACTGAGAATGCCTTCACCACGGAGAGGAAGATAGATATGGGTCAATGGAGAATCTTCACGGGGAATGGGAAACCTCATGATGGTATACAACGCCTCCCAGCTGCACCTCCTTGGCGAACTTTTACTGGTCGCATTATTGATGTGCTACCTCGTGATGAAGATGATGATTTTATGAAACGTATGCTTGCTCGTGGAGAAGTATTTCAAGCCAGCGAAGAAGTAATTGAACTTGTGAATGCCGCCCTTTATCTTAGACGCCCTCTTCTTGTGAGTGGAAAGCCTGGATATGGTAAATCTTCGCTCGCTTATGCTGTTGCTCGTGAATTGAAGCTTGGCCCTGTGTTGCGCTGGTCGATAACGACACGTTCTTCTCTTGGAGATGGCCTTTACTCCTATGATGCTCTTGCTCGTTTACAGGATACTTCTTATGGTAAAGGAACGTCGGTAGATGAGGCGCTTCCTGATATTGGTCAATATATTCGTCTTGGTCCGCTGGGGGCAGCTCTTCTTCCAGTAGAAAGGCCACAAGTACTGTTGATTGATGAAATAGACAAGAGTGATATTGACCTGCCAAATGACCTTCTCCATATTTTTGAAGAGGGGGAATTTGATATTCCTGAGTTGGTACGTCTTGCCCAACACAATAAAACTGTGCAGGTGTATTTTGGGAAAAACAAGAGTGCAAAAATCTCGATAGAGGAAGGCCACGTGCGTTGTTTGGCTTTTCCTTTAATTATCATGACGAGCAACGGAGAGCGAGAATTCCCCCCTGCCTTTTTGAGGCGTTGCCTTCGTCTCACGATGAAAGAGCCGACAAAAGATGAGCTCGTTTCTATTGTAGAAGCTCACCTTGGATCAGATGTAGCCGCTAAGGCTACAGAAATTATTGATGATTTTATGAATAAAAGACAGCGTGGTGATTTGGCGACAGATCAGCTTTTGAACGCGATATATCTTGCCTCTCGCGGTTTCGATACGCGTGAAAAAAGATATATTTATGAGGCTATTTTGAGGCATCTTTCATCATAGGAGAAATATGCTTTCAAAGCTTATTTCAGTACTCCAAGATGCTCGTCTTTATATGACAGCAGAAGAAATCGCTGATACATTATGGCTTGCACTCCAGATGATATCTCAGCAAGAGGAAGAAGATAGTGTGGAGGACTCTCATACTTCAAATTCTCAGATGCTAGAAGAGACCCCATTAGATCGAAATTCTCTCTTTTTACCGCTTAAATATTCTGATGCTGAAATATCAGATAATGTTTCCATTTATCCATACCATTTTACCAATGATACTATTCCTTCAGTCCCTGGGGCTTCTTTTCGGAGCCCTGAAGCGTCGGCACTGCCAAATGCATTGGCACTTGCACGGGCCTTATACCCTTTCATGCGTCGTGTGTTATCAAAAAATGCTGTTGTTTTTAATGAGAGAGCCACAGCACAAAGAATAGCTGAAATGCAAGCACGTTTGTGGCTTCCTGTTTTTGATCCTGCCGCTATACGCTGGTTTGATGTTGAGCTTATTATTGATGGTGGTGTTTCGATGTGGTTTTGGCAGGAAACTGTTGTTGAGTTGCAGCGCTTACTCGAACATCTCGGTGCATTTCGCAACGTGCGCGTTTGGAAGCTTGCTACAGATAATACCGATCATGTCGAGGTATATGCAAGGAACAATGTTGTTCAAGAACAGGTTCAAGCACATAACCCTAAGGAACTCATCAATCCTAGTGGGCATAGATTACTGTTAGTTGCTTCTGATTGTATCTCGCCAGCATGGCATAGCGGCAAAGTACAGGAACTCCTAGAGCTATGGGGGCAAAAGAATCTTGTCACACTGATTCAAATGTTACCTCGGCGCCTCTGGACGCAAACAATGTTGAAATATGCTGATATAGGGCGTGTTTCTTCATTTCATTCAGGTGAATCAAATCGACGCTTACAATTTAAAAGGGTGTTGGTGCAGTTTGATGACAACAAAGCTGCCCTGTCATCCCTTCCTCTTCCTGTTATCACTTTAGAAACAAGCTCATTTTCATCTTGGGCATCTATAATGACAGCTACCAAAAAAACATGGGTTATTGGTGCAATATTTGAACAAATATCTACTGATAATGCAGTATATAATAGTCTTTCTATTGAGCACTTCCGCGAAAATGACCTCTCTCCCAAAGAAAGAGTCCAACTTTTTCGATTGATTTCATCTTCTTTGGCACGTAAACTTGCTGGATTGCTTGCTGTCGCCCCCATGCCCATCAGCCTTCCAGTTGTAAGAATCGTTCAAAATACAATGTTGCAAGATGCGAATCAGGTACACATTGCTGAAGTATTTCTTGGTGGTTTATTAGAAGAGATCTATCGTGATGAGACAGATCAAGATTTCAACCATGTTCAGTATGATTTTATTGCTGGCATCCGTGATGAATTGATTAATACTGTATCTGTGCCAGACGCTCATCAAGTTCTCCGTGAGACGTCTCAGTTTATTCGAGATCGATATGGCCAACAAAGAGATTTTTTAGCATCTATTGAGGCCTCACAAGTGGGTATGGATCAAGATGTATCGATTGCAATGGGGGGTCGCCCATTCGCGTATATTGAGTTAAGTGCGCTGCGAAGATTTGGTGGTGCGTTTGCCTCTCTTCTTGATCACCTTGAGTCGCAAACTAGGAATTTTAATAAAGTGCAAGTTGAAGAAACAAAAATTGATGAGACTATGATTATCAATTCTTCTAAATTAACAATATTTGAGCAAAAAATTGCAGATATAGAAAAATATATTGATACTAACAGCTTTACGGAATTAACGCTAGAATATTTTATAGAAATAAATATTGAAATAAACAATGCAATATCTACTATACGTCGATCATATCGTCTTTTGGAAGGAAGTATAGATGAGGTGGTGAATTATTTGCGTCTTGCGAGAAAAAACATACAATTAGTAATTGATGATTTTTATTCGACAAAGAGAATTGGGCGGAGATATCAATATATTAAGTCAACTGGACAAGAACTTAGAAGGGCTTTAACTAGTTGGAATATAAAGCTCATTGTTCCCCAAATTGAAGTAGAAGAAATAAAAATTGATGAGATAACAGCTATCGATACTTCTGAGTTGATGGTGCTTAGGCGAACGATCGCACATATAGAAGAAATTATTGACACTACCATTTTCGAAGCATTGACAACAGAATATTTTATAACAGCTTCGGAAGAAATCAATCGTGCAATATATGTTATAAGAGAATATGGACTTTCACCTGGAGCAAATGCAGCTATAGTGCTGAAACATTTGCATCTTGCGAGAAAAAATATACAATTAGTAATAGGTGAACTTTATTCTAAAAAGAAAATTGAGAGGAGATATCAATATATTATGTCAATTGGACAAGAACTTAGAGAATGCCTTAATTATTGGAAGATAGTTTAGCAATAATATAAAATCGGAAAATCAGTCTTTTGAACTCTTCAATATGCAGTAACCTCCTCATCAAAAAGGCTTCTATCTACTTAATGCGCTGATCTTTTTTTACTTTTTATTCAGTCATGCTTTTGATTTTCTTGTTTGTCCACACTCTCTATGGTTCAACCTGCTGGACACCTTTACTCCAAGAGGCTGCTAGTGATTTCTTACTGTTTAATCGTATGCTTGAGCAATTCCTCAAGCTTTCTCTGGTAAAGCGTCTTATAGAAGACTATATGCTAGCATTCATCGCTTAGTGCAGGTAGTACAAATAGATACGATGGAGCAGGGCGAACAACACTAGTGGGTAGAGAGAGTTATACTGGCAGTCAATAAGGTATTTCCTGATAATAGCAAAGATCCAATCACATGGTCATAGTACCTTTGTTCTCTCGATCAAGTACAAGGTTACTACGTTCTGGTAGCAGACACATGCTTCAACTTATTGAGGCGGTGAATCTTCTGAATCGAATAGGTCTCTACTTACATACATGTGCTTTGTACACTTGGGCTGGATAGACTTTCTTGGAGGAGGTAAACTTGAGAGAAAGCATCCAACAGGAGCGTATTAATGAACAAAGAGCAAAGAACCTTCACCAAGGAATTCAAGTTGGAAGCAGTGCGATGAGTTTGATGTTTAGACTAAACGGATCTATCAGAACTTCGAAAGAAGTTCCGTTCAAGAACAAGGACACGAGCTCACATGCCAAAACAGCCGTCACGATGGAACAATTTGAGGCATCTTTGGCTTTTTACGAACCACAGGGAAACGCTCAGCTTTCTTCACGTGCGCTCCTTTTTTGCGGCCTTTCGATTTTCCGCGTGGTTGTGGATGACGTGCTGGCGTCCCCAAAGATGCCAACAATTTGTGCATCCCGCGTCGCACCTGTTGAGGCGTCGGCGAGCGATGGACGCTTTCCCAGGGTCGGCGCTCTGTTTCCACCACCGAGCGTGCCAGGACCAGATGATTGTGGGCAATGGCAACGATCTGGCTCCAGCGCTCAAATTGCTCCGGAGTTCGCAGTCGTGGCCTCTCCCACAGCAAACATTGCTTGTCAAAACGATAGCCATGCTCTTGCCCAAAGCGCAACACGTACCCCAATGCGATCTGGACCACATCGGCACTTTGATCCCCCAACCACACAAACCAGCTGGTGCGTGGATCACGTTCTTTGTTGGTCGCGTGAGGCCGAACGACACGTATGACGGTCAGATCCAAGTAACGCGCCTGCTTGATATGCAAGTCTTTCCACCAGGTCACTTCCACCGGACGTGCTTTGGAATCTTCCCCTTTCCACCCCCCTGTGGGATCGTGATGCGTCGTCAGATCGTTGGGCTGCAATTTGTCTCCGTCTTTGCGTGGGCATCCTCTTTTGCCCGTCGGCGCGGGCGCCATCCGGTAGAAACACCGATTGCTTTTGAGACGTCCCAGCACTCTCACGTGCAGAGTACTGCAGCGACACCACAACCAATTGGCATCATAGCCTCGGTCCAGCACAATGATGACATGCTTGGGCAACAACGGTATCAAACGCCGCAGTTGGGCCTCTGCCACTTCAATGGCAGTGGTCTGCGAGTGGACACGTTGTTGATCGAGCACGTAGGTCCAACTACTGACTGGTTCAGCCAACGCGACCACCGTCGAGAATTGCCATCCAAAGGTGACTGGTTTCTTGCATTCGGGCAGATTATGCATATGTTGAGCCGTCCGATCAGCCGAAGTCATGGCAGCTGGACGCGCAATCATGCTGGCGTCGATGCCAATCCACAGCCATTTGCCCACCTCAGGTGGAGGCAGGTAGCGAGCCAGCAACTCGCGCAGGCGCTTCTCATCGATACGCCCATCTTCGAAGGCTTCGTACAAACTGGGCCAGTTTCGTTCAAACCAGAGCGATTGCGAAATCTCAGGAAAGGATTTCGCGTCTGTTTCGGTCATCAGTCCATCAATCGTATTGAAGAGAGCATCCTTGGCTCGTGGAAAACAGTCATAGATATCGTGACGAAAGTGTCTCAATGTGTTATGGTTCATACAAGTAAAGCTCCGTTTTTTGATTATGAAGGAAACTTTACTTGATCAGGCCGCCCTCCGCAAGGTTGGGGGGCCTTTTGTTCTGTTTAGTCTAAACGTCACATGAGTACAAACCAGTGGAAAAGCGCAGATCCAGGTGGCACGTGATTTGGGTATTGCCGATAGCACTCTGCATTATTGGTGCAAGGAATTCGCACAGGCAGGTGAGAAGGCGTTCCCCAGCAGTGGAAATCCTCCAGCAGGTGAGGAGGAAATACGCCGCCTCAAGCGGGAACTAGAGGTCACGCGGCAGGAGCGCGATATTCTAAAAAAAGCCTTGGCCATCTTTTCGCGCAACCAACTCTGAGCTATCCGTTCATTGCGGAACATGCTCAGCAGTATCCGGTGAAGACGATGTGTCAGGTCTTGGGAGTCAGCGTCAGCGGCTATTACAACTGGTCCAGGCGAGAACCCAGTGCCCACGAGCGGGAAGATGGCGAATTGGCCACGCATATTCTGCGTCTCTTTTCGGCACATCGAGGCGTCTATGGAAGCCCTCGTATTCATGCTGAACTATGTGAACAGGGCATCAAGTGTTCGCGAGTGCGTACCGCTCGCTTGATGCGCGAAATGGAGTTGTGTGCGAAACCCAAATGTCACAAGCCTGTCGGCACACAACGACGCACGGATGCGACGCCTGCTCCCAACGTGCTCAACCGGGATTTCACCGCTCACGAGCCAAACGCGAAATGGGTCAGTGACACGACCTTCGTGTGGACAGCCCAAGGATGGTTGTACGTGGCCGTCATCCTTGATCTCTTTTCCCGCTTGGTCGTTGGCTGGGCTATGGATGAGCATAACAATGAGGAATTGGTCCGGCGCGCATTGGAAATGGCTCTGCAGAGCCGTCTTCCTCCAGCTGAGATGCTGCTCCACTCGGATCAGGGAAGTCCTTACACCAGGAGAGGATATCAGTGGAGGTTGGCTGAACTGGGGATCATTGCCAGTATGAGTCGAAGCGGTGACTGTTATGACAATGCGGCAATGGAAAGTTTCTTCAGCACCTTGAAAGGTGAGTGTGTCGAACGTTCCATCTTTCAAAGCAAGCAAGAGGCTCGACACGTCATCTTTGAGTACATTGAGTGTTTTTACCATCGGATTCGTAAACATTCTACACTCAAGTATATGAGTCCAACGGTCTATGAACAATTGATGAGATAATTTTCATCTTTCCTCTCTCCGAAAAAGTCCTAGAAGTCCACACTATAGTCGGGCCATTGTGTTGAAGCGTGCGCTTAAGATAAATAAGGAGTAATTTGGGAGTAACGCATCTCGACGCGGCACAGAGCCTGAATAATTTGGCTGCTCTCTATGTTATCTAGGGAAGTATGCAGAGGTGGAACAAATGCTTCGCATATCTCTCAAATATCTATCTTTCTAGGTTGGCTCTACATCTTGCTCTCATTTTTGCTATTTGCTTCTTTGCTCAGTTTATCACGCAAAGTGAGGGAAAGCCTCTCTCTTAGCCAGTCTCCAGAAACTGATCAGGGTGAATTCACTTTTATATGTCATCTCTGTAATTCTATGGGGACTACTGAAGTAGCGCTCAGCAGGTGAGATTGCTGATCTACAGTCACATCACTTCTTGACATTGTGTGATGAAAGTTTCTAAGTTTTGTAAGCTTGAAAAAATTTTTTCAAATTCTTTACTCACACTCTGAAAAACAGATGGTGAATTGATGCCCTGTAAAAAATAGGCGAGAACGATGGATATCTTTTGACTTACATATCTTTCCTCGCAGACAAACCTGTAATCTAGCTCAGGATAGTCAAGCATTGGAGTAGTAACAAAAATATCGCTTATTCCATCGATTGAGTTTTTTGCCTGCTTAATACTCTCGACAATCTGAGTCATCTCAAACTTTTCACCCGTTTTCAACACCTTATAAGCCGATTGTAGCTTTTCTCTTGCCGCACGAGTGTGTCCGTAGGCCAAAGCAATTAGATCTTCATGTTCTTGATGTAGGGAGTCACAAGGTTCTTTTGATTGCTCTAAATCCATATGTAGCCTCCAGAGTAGACTCTCAGATAAATATAACTATCGATGGTTTCTGTCAAGGAGAATCTTTTTTGCGTATCTTACGGAATCAATTATTGGCTTCTGCTGGATCTCTTGAAAAACACAGATCAAGATGCGATTGATTTTCGATTCATCAGCGTTTAACCCAAAAGAGATGAACTCCCCTTTCAACTGATGATCCCAGAAGAATATACCAGGAAGATCGTTAAAACCTATCTGAACGCCTGATTTCTTCAAGACAGGAGAATTTTTTAGATAATCAAATGTCTCTGCTGGATGGTTGAATTGTTCAATACTCAGATAGACATCGCATTTATCACGTGACATGCCATCGATAGTCTCATAATGTTTCAGTATATAGGACTTGATACCATCATCCATCGAGGTATAAAGAAACCGAGCATGTAACGGAATATCCTTGAATCTTGCAAGCGGATCTTCCAATGGTACTGTTTGACTTATCTGAACGTTAATTTCCTGATCTATAAGTTTTTTCAGTAGTATACTGTGGGTAGTTCCATTTTGTAATGCTTGCCAATCCCCAATATATGACCACAATGGATCATTCTCGTACCCTGTATAAATTTTATCGATAGATTGCTCATCCGATCTCTGGGATTTTGTACCAAAAGCATCAAAAATATTACTCATCTTCATTCATCCTTGTTTGCAGTTTGATATCGTCTCTCTATGAGAGAGAAAAAAGGCTTATACCAATTGAAGTAGTAGCAAAAAACATGTATAATGTTGTATAGTACTTTGATAGTATACAACATTATACATGTTTTTGAGGCGCTTAGATGACTGACATCGAAAATTTTGATGACGGGGATGAAGATATCTTTTCGAATGAAGATATAAGCCATGACTCGCCTTCAAAGGGTAATCGTATCATTCCTTCATGGCTGATGGGAGATTTCTTGTCCTGGCTTGATAATGATCGTCCGGATATTCATATGGTCTGGAACTTATCTGAAAATGATCTGGAGCGACTTATCAATGAATTTGAATATTTTGCTTGCCATCGTTACGGCTTTAATGTTAAGGAATGGCAGCATAACCTTAGGCCCAAATAAATGTGCTACAAACTCTGCCTGAGTGCGACCGAGAATGCCTTGATATTAGCCCAACGCTCTGTAGGCTGGCGGGTGACTGCACGCCTAATAGTTTCATTGAGTTGTGGAGGGACGGCTGGATTATAAAAACTCAGTAACGAGCCTGGTGAGAAGGTTCGATGCGTAATAAGAAGATGGAGTATAGTGCCAAGTTGATAGATATCTGTTGCGGGTCCGGGCATAGTTTCAATATCAGTATTTGGCTCTTCTTGTTCTGGGGCTAAAGAATTCTGCTGCATGTTTTCGCCCTTTTTAGGCTTCCAAGCAGCTAAGCCTATGTTCTGTAGCATCGCATATCGTCCTTTAAATAGGATGATCGTATCGAGAGATAGACAGCGGTGAGATTGATCTTGCTTGTGCAGAATACTCAATGCTTCGCAAAGTGGAAGCATGCTTTGAAGAATGCCTCGTATTGAGGATGCATCGGGCAATTTTTTTGTACCCCCTAACGTCTGAAACAAACTTTGTTCGTTGGTTAATATGTACGCGAACGTAAAGTCTTTTTCGGTATCACTATCTATGAGTGGAAATATAAACGGAAAATCGCGCCGCCCTGCATCCTCCAGTTCGATCAGTATTTGGCGTTCCCTTTTAAGGATTTTTTGCAAATTCATTCCATCTTTGGTAGGGCCTATAATATGCACCTGTTTCAGCCAGAGCGTGAGATCCGTTCCAACATGCCGTGCCTTTGCCTCACGTAAAGTTGCTCCATCGTCGCCAGTTGGTCGTTCTCGGACGGTTGCATGTTCAAGTACATATTTCTCACCCTGTATAGTGATCTCCTGCATATCTTTCCAAGAAAGCGCACCTACCGGCGGAGAAAAAACCACAACATGATTTCTAGGAACTACTTTACTAGCGGGACGGATTTCTTCTTGATAATAAGCCATGATAATATCGCCTTGCCCATTATCCACTGTTATACGCGGATGCTGAAAACAATTATTGGTCATTGCCCACCGTATTACTTTATCAAGTATGTAATTGTAAATATCATGCACTGAAATGCGATCTTTTCCATTGAAATCAGCTTTACCACCTTGCAGCGCCTTCAGCAGATGATAAGTAAACACGCTGCACTTTTTCTCTTCCCACACATAGCTATTCTCACCTATGTCACAGGATGTGAGGATAACAAGTCCCTTTGCCTGCTCAAAGACGCGTTCGATAAATGCAGCGGACATAGATTGTGGTATTCCCTTGCTACCTGGAGGAGTTTCTGTACGGCAGGTATCTAGAATAATCACTTTCTTCTGAGCTGGTGCCCGGAGCATTATGTCTTTCATGACAGAAATCGCCAGTGCAGTATATTTTAGCGTGTTTCTACGTCCGTCGTGGGCAACGAGATAACTCTCTTTACCATCCTGACTTCCGTGACCCGTATAGTAAAAAAGGAGCAAATCTTCAGGATGTGTTCTTTGCGCGATAGTCTCTAATGCTTCGATAATGTTTCCTGCCGTTGGTTTGCTCAATCGGGCATTGTCTCCAGTGAGTTCTAGTATCAATGTATCCTCATCAGCGTCTCCATCGATAAGAAGGCGTATATGCTTTGGATCATAGCCATTATATGTAAGTTGTTTTGCCACATTTTTAGCGTCGTTCACACAAACGTGCAAGGGAGAATAGCTTGTATCTTCATATTCATCGACGCCTACTAATACGCCCCAATAGTTCACCACATTATCATGTACCTGTTCTAGTACAGGGCGTGCCGGTATGAAATCTTTTTGTACTGTTGGTTGCCTTCCATTACCGGATGAAGACAGCGATCTGTCAGTGGAGTAATGAGAGGAGGAGTCAGGGGACCCTTTTGTCATAGATGAGTTGTCTTTAGATCCTACTGATTGTGTTGGTGTAGGAGGAATTAACCCATCAACTATTTTTTTTACGCCCATGGCAATATTCAGAAAAGCTTTGTCTTTATTTCCCCAACTACTTACTGCTATGCCTTTATTTGGTAAAGGCTGGAGTATGCCAAAAGGGGCTTCTTTCCAGTAGGTTTCACGTAATAGGATAGGGATGACGTGGATCTCTCCTACTTTATGCCGTTGTATAAGTTGCTGCATTTCCTTACTATCGCAAAAAGCCAGATTCATAAAATCAGCGCTAATAAGCAAAAGGATAATTTGAGCAGCCTGTAAGTGTTTATTTATCTCTTGGGCTGTAATTCCACCCGCTCTAATATCACGCTCATGCCAGAGACTGATGAGCCCTTGTTGTTTAAATGACTTGAAGGGTCCCTCAAATGCCTTAAGTAACATATCCAGAAATCTCTCGTCTTCCCTCGCAGAGGCGATAAATATTTCGAGTGTTTTGACCATATTTATGTTCTACCCCACTACTCTGTGCAATTAAAATATGTGTACATATCAATTTATTGATGGTGTGAAATCTATTTACTGGCTTAGGATATCCAACAGTATAGTACAAATGAGCTTTACATGCAATATGCGAAGTGATGGAGAGCAGGGCTTCGCAAAAGTCAGGGAGGAGGTGAAAAAAAAGAGCCAATCCAGTAGAATGAAAAAAATCAAACAACTTCATTCGCGGAGAGACTCAAAATGGAATATACCACACTGAGAGCAGAGGTCAAGGCTTCTGAGAGACTTACAAGGCAGCAAAGTATCTCATTGTATCAACTTTGCCAGCAATTTCACGATGGGCGAGCAGCATGTGGCAAACAATATGATCTGGCGGGATTACTGGTTGCCCTGCTCCTGGCGAAATTGGCAGGGATGAAAAGCTTATTGGGAGCCAGTGATTGGGTTCGAGATCAACAACAGCGATTACGTACGCAATTGAACCTTTCCTGGAAACAGATGCCGTGCGCAAATACCTACAAATACGGGCTCATGCACCTTGATAGCCAGCAGGTCAATGAGCAAATTGCGGCCTGGTTAGTACGGCAAGAGGCACAAAGTCGTCGCACAGAGGAACCGAGTCGCCTAGCAACGCAGTCTCCAGGGCGACCTGTCCATTTGGCCATTGATGGGAAAGTCCTTAGAGGCACAGGAAAGCAGGCTTATGGCGGGGAAAAGCCACAAAAGCAGGTGTTACATGTCTATGAGGTCCATGCAGGCATTGTCTTGCAGCAATTTCCAATTGATCAGAAAGAGAATGAGATCAGTGCACTCAACCCCTTCTTGAACGAGGTGCTATGCAAAGGGCGCGTTTTTACTACTGATGCCATCAAAGCTATCACGAGTTTGGACGCACTGTTCAGCGTGCCGGAGGAGATGTGGTGATGATCATCAAAGACAACACGCCAGCCGCACACGCCGATTTGGAATTATTCTTTGAAGATCCCGAGGCAGATCGACACACATGGCAGTCCTTTGAGCAGGTAGAAAAAGGCCATGGTCGTCTGGAGCGACGTCAGATCCTCACGAGCCCGGATCTCAATGAGTATTTGTATCGTGATTGGGGAGAAGTAGAACAGGTGTTTCGGGTGCAACGAGAGCGCAAGATAACGGGTACAAGCAGTCTGGAAGTTGTCTATGGGTGGACGAGTTTGCAGCAGAAGCAGTTTTCAGCCAAACACCTCTTGCAGATCATTCGAGGACATTGGGCCGTGGAAAATCGGCTTCATTGGCGTCGTGATGTCACGCTGGGCGAAGACGGATGTGGTATTCTTGTCCCGTCTGTCGCCCAAATGCTCGTAGTGCTCAATTCCCTGGTGCTTGCGTTGATGGATAGGCATCAGGTTCCTAATGTGGCTCGTCAAATTCGACGTTTTGCATCCCATCCCAATGAAGCCCTTGCCTGGTTGATTTGATAGGATGAGTTACGATGACTTTTGCGAAGCCCTGTGATGGAGAGCACGGTTCCTATTTTCGCAAATTTTTCTATCGATATTACAAGTTTTTGTTACAGAAGCTAACATCTTACACTGTGAGAGTTTGCAACTGATTATCTATAGTGGCAATGCACTTTCAGCCGATCTCCAACGATGTTTCTTATACTCATCTACACGCAGCACTTCACAACCTCTATTGACCAGCAAAAACGCCCATCAAGAAGTTGGATCTTTGGCTTGCCACTGGTAATATATCATCTTATATTGGTGGGGCCATTAATCCCATTATGTGTCTTGCCGATGACAGCTTTAGGCACCTTTTTTGCCGCACAAACATCTAATTTTGTATGCTCTCCCTTCAAAACTCTCAGAAGCGTGGTATGCACTTTAAATAGTGGAAAAAATAAATATGTACAATTATGATACTTTAACCCACCATCTCACCAGACGTGATCTATGATCAGGAACATCTTTCTCTGCCACTGCATAGTAGTGCGGATATCTCTAACTAGTTGCGCCATAAGCTGGCTCAATATCTCATACTTGAGGTCACAGAAATTGATCCCTTTCAGCCATTTTTTTGCTATGGGTTGGGATTGGCAGATCTTGTTGGTCTCTTCGGAGAACTTGAAGACTGGTTAGGTTATGGACTTTTGCCTCTTCAAAGAATGTTGAATGGGGTCTAGTTGCTTTTGATTTCGCAACCAGTAGCATCCTATAGCAGTGCTGGATTAATAAAGAAGCCGTGCTCATTCGTCACACCGATCAGATAGCGTGTTACCTGTCCGACACCGTTCAATGAGGGGGTGGACGTCCCTGAGGCCAAGGTGGCGATTGTGCTGGGCGGAGGCTCGAGTAAACGGGAATATATCCAACGCCTGGGACGGATTTTACGCAAGCAGGAGATGCGCGAGGCCATGCTCTTTGAAGTTTTGGTCCGTGGGACGGTCGAAGAGGGGAAAGTGCAACGCCGGCACGTGCCCAGGGAGCAACGCTGATGCTGACGAGCGACTTGATACGACCTCGGCTCCGTTTCTCCGGCTCGAGGCTCTCTGTAGAGATGGTGAGCGAGCACGATCCTGAGCTGCAACAGACCGCTGAGGAGTTGATTGCTCTGTTGCAAGGCCATCTGGGCAAGACGCAGCAAGCCTGGGAAGAGGCCATGGAGACGTACGAAGGGAATCGGGTTGATTATGTCTTTGTGCGTGGGCTGGCCAAGGTGCTGACGGATGCAGCGACCTTTACGCCTCTTGAGACGCCACTGCCACTCGCCGTCTTGCGAGAACAGGTCTTCGCATATGGTCCTGTGTTCAGGCACTCCGATATTTTTCATGCTCAGACACGACAGGAGGTGTTCCAGCAGGTGGCCACCGCCTTGACGCTCGATGCGGAGCAGGTGGATGATCTGCTCTTTGCCGATCGACCGGCACTGTATCGTCTGACCGATGCCGGTCCCAGGTGGACCGCCTCAGAACTCCTGCACCGCTACAATCTGGAACTGGCACGCGGTGTGCTCTACTGGGCCTCGCGGATCACCATTGAGGCCTTCAGCAATTACAAGGATCTCTGGCGGTATATCAAGTTCTTCAAGCTGATGTTCTGGGCGGAGGCGAAGCCGGAGGGTGGCTATCAGATCGAGCTGGATGGACCGATCTCTCCCTTCGTCTCCTCAACGCTGCGCTACGGCAGGCAGATGGCGGCGTTTCTGCCAGCGCTGCTGCTGTGCGAGCGCTGGCAGTTGCTGGCCCATGTCCGACCGCCGCAGGCCAGGGGAGAGATGATCTATCAGCTCGACTATACCAGTGCGCTGCGCTCCCACTTTCATCGCTCGGGACCCTTTGATAGTCGTCTGGAGGCAGACTTTGCCGGCGAGTTCGAGCAGAAGATCGGCCAGCAGCGCGGACACTGGCGTCTCGAGCGCGAGAGTGAGGTGCTCTTGTTGGGTGATACCGTCATGATCCCCGATTTTACCTTCGTGGATGAGCAGGATGCGACGCGACGCGTGATTGTTGAGTTAGTAGGCTTCTGGCATCCGCAGTACCTGCGACGAAAAGTGGAGAAAGTCCGTGCCGCCAATTGTGCCCACATGCTGTTGCTCGTCTATAAGGGACTTAATGTCACGGAAGAAGCCTTTCAAGAGACAGCTAGCGAAGCGCTCTTCTTTCAGCAAAAGCCGGTGCTCAAAGAGGTGATGGAGGCAGTGGAAGCTATCGCCGAGCGTGTCTATGGACCTCGTCCAAAGCAGAAACGTGTACGCACGTCTTTAAAGTCGAAGCAGTCAGAAGAGACGACGGAAAAATAATGGTGATATCTGGGAAATACCCGTTACTTGGCGATATGCTAATGGCTTGCTGAATCTCAAAACCTGGGAGCAGAAAGGGAATATGTGACAAGATAACCACCTTGAAGCAATGTTTAATCGAAAAATGTTCCTCTCTCTCTTTTACGAATCAGGGTTGTATTCGAAGCACGAAAGTTGAGGGAGATCCTTCAAATCGGGAGAAGATCAGGTATGTGTGAACCTCAATACAAGGGTTCGGTAACATACGTAGAGAGACCTCCTTTTGAGAAATTGTTGTGTTACCTTCTCATGAGAGATCTTTTTTCTTTTATACTACTAGCTTGCTTACATCTCGTTGCGCATCCCGTGGGATGATCGGAATACTGTTGGGATTTCCACCTACCTTCCTGATTTATGAGTGAATCTCAGAATACAAACTCTTGACAAATGTTCTCCCTCTCTGTATATTAAAAATGTCCAAACGTTTGGACTCGAATGAAAGAGAAGAAGGGCAATAATGGTTTTAACCAATAGCGAGAAGCATAGCTCACACAGTCGCGCCCTCATCTTACAATCAGCCCTTCAACTCTTCAGCGCACGTGGATATGATGGCACATCGATTGATGATATCCGTCAGGCGGCGGGATTTAAGTCGAAGGCCAGTCTGTACACACACTTCAAAAGCAAGGAGGAGGTGGCATCAGCCCTTTTACAAGATATCATGGGAGAAAGGGATCGCGTAGTAATGCTGGCATATACTATGACTGATCCAGAACCCTTACAGAAACTTGTCGCTATCGCCAGGGCTTTTATTACCTGGGGAGTAAGTCATCGACAGGAATATGCCTTTTGCTTTTTGCGTGTGCAGCAGGAGATATTAATTCAGGGAAAAGCGCCTTCTTATGTCGTAGAAAAAGGCTTACAGCCTTCGGATCTTCTCCTGGTCAACATTTTGCAAGAGCTGCGTAGAAGAGAGTATCCGGTGCGCCAGATCGCCGACTATGCTCTGTTCAGTATGATAATCGGTATGATCAGTCGGGTGATCATAGACCAGGCGGCGTTTGGCCCAGCAAATCAGGAAACGAGAGTAGAGTACATCCTGCAAGTCTGCTTTGGTATCCTCTTTAGCGAACCTGTACCTATTCCGGCGTAAATGTCTATGCTTTTTTAACTCTAAAAATGTCCGAACGTTTGGACTTTAAAGCAGGAGAAGGAATACCTACCATGGCGCAAAATATGGAAAGCAATGGAACGTTTATCACAGTTCCCGGTGGAACACTAGCCTATGAGGCTACCGGTCAGGGGCCTGTTGTGCTCTGCCTGCCGAGTATGGGAGATACGCGACGCGAGTTTGAGCACTCTGCTCCCCAACTCATAGAGGCTGGATACCGTGTCATCACCACTGACCTGCGCGGGATGGGGCAATCTCGTGGACATTTTACCGCCTATACCATCCAGGCTCTCTCAGCCGATATAGAGGCTATTCTGGAAGCTGAGCATATTGAGCGTGTCTTTCTGGTAGGATGTTCAATATCAGCAGCCTCGGCGGGCCTGTTTGCACTGGAACATCCTGATCGTATAGTGGGATTGGTACTGATTAGTCCGATGGTCTATACACCATCAAACATGATACTACCTGTTCTGCTTGCTACGTTGCTACGCATTCCCGTTCTAAGCCAGGCGATCTGGACGAGTTACTTTAAGAACCTCTATCCCTCGCGTCCAGTAGATTCTGACTACCTGGAAGGCTTGCGTACTAGCCTCAAACAGCCAGGGAGCATGAAAAGTATCTCGGGTATGCTCCTGGCTCCTCGCCTGGATGAGCGTCTCGCACAGATGAGCGTTCCAACACTGGCGTACTTTTGTACAAAAGATCCTGACTTTACCAACGAGCAAGGAGTACGTGAGGCTGCAGCAAAGCTTCAGCGCCAGATACCTGATGCCGAGGTGGTTATTCTGGATGATTTGGGACATTATCCACAGCGAGAGGCTCCAGAACTCATCATGCCAAAGATGGTCAGCTGGCTAAGAGCATTGTCTGGCTCACCAGCCAGAAACAAGCCTGTGATTTGACATTGGTTTTGTCCTCATCATCGAAGCATATGCTGTCCTATGACCAGCGCTGAGAAGCGGTTTAAGCAGGAAATAAACGTGTGCCGTTGGAGCAGGCGGCTGAAGGGATGCGCCTGGCCGAGTCAGGCAACATGGTGGGCAAAGTTGTGCTGGTCCCTGGCATGGCCTAAAGTGTAAAACACGGAATGAAATGGGAGGAATATGTACACATAAGTGGGTCATGATTCCCTCAAAAAGTGAGAGTGCGACCCCCTGATTATCACATTTTGGCTCACTTCATTCCGTGATTTACAGTATAGGAACTCAAGATCTATCATTATTCTGATAACAACACCTATCGGAGGCTTCATCATGAACAAGACCAGTCTGGAAGACACCGAGGCCAACAAGGTTGCTCAGCGTCTGAAAAGCCAGTTCGCTCCAGCCTATTTGACGCTTGCAAGCATCATCCAGGGCGTGACTCTTTCAACATTGGTCGCTCGTGTCGAAGCGACCAATACAGGATTTGATGCGGTGGCATGGCTGCTTACGATAACAACATTCCTGGTCATTCTCGATATCTGGAACGAATATCTGATGATGGTTCAGGCCTATGTTTGGCTGCCGAGCTTGCTCGATTCGATCGTTCCTTTTGCCTTCGTCGCAGCTGAACTCTTCCTTGTCCATTTCATCTATGGGAACATGCGTGGATGGCTCCTTGCCTATGCAGCGTGCTATCTTGTGGGCATCGCGGCGTGGTTCCTGCAACAGGTACAAGTCCGTGGTCTGACCGAAGAGAACAAGGGAATTCATGCGTTGCTGGTATCCCAGGATCGGTCTCGCGGTGTGCTCGTTGTGATCCTTACCATCCTCAGCTTCCTGGCATGGGGGCTCTATGATGTGCTGCATTTGGAGCAGGTGCAACTCATCATCGCATTGGGTGCCTTCATTGGATGTATTCTCTTCATCAGTAGCTCTATCCCGTTTTGGAACCAACTCATCACCTATGCTTTGGGGAAACCTGTTCCTGAACAGCAAAAAAACCTGGAGCGGCGAGCAAAGTAGTCGTATGTGACTCCAATCATCTGATCAGCGTCGGCGATGAAGGGGCTTCTTCCCTCATGAGATACTGCTCGAAGTCGTCTAGGCGCTGATCCAAGTTTTTGAAAGATGGGAGCGATTTCCCCCAACACAAAATGTCCGGTAATACTTTGTGCTCATTCTTGTTTCTACGCTGCTCAGTTATACCCATGTGGCTTCCTTATGCAAACCCTTGACAAATGTTCTCACTCTCTGTATATTAAAAATGTCCGAACGTTTGGACTCGAATGAAAGAGAAGAACGGAAAAGGAAATATGCTATGTCTTTCCCATCAAACAAAGAACTCTGGCTCCCCTGGATTGCGTTATGGAATGGAAATCTGTCCATTGCTGATGAAATCATTGCACCAAACTTCGTCACTCATTTTGCTCCCATTGGGAATAGTCCTGGTGAGGTACATGGTCCCGATGGACTGAAGCAGTGGATTGGTGCGGCAGTCAGAGCCTTTACTGACTACAGCTTTACGACGACGGTTGGTCCTCTTGCAGATGAAGACCATGTTGCGGGTCGATGGCTCTTTCGTGCAATCTATCAAGGGGGAATGCCAGGAGCTTCACCTGATGCAGTTGGAAAACAGGTTGAGTATGCAGGGATGGACCTCTTTCGTGTCGAAGCTGGGAAAATCGTCGAATATTGGCTCTGTGCAGACACGCTGCAATTATTGCAACAAGTCGGTGTAATTCCCTCCTGAAAGAGGCTCTTCACCTCTCCCAGACAACAGAAAGGCACAACTATGACTGACTATAGACCAACCGTACGCCAGGATCAGCCGTATCCGAGCACATTTGCGGGTACCTACCAGCGGGACCAGGGATTGAGCATCGCTGCAGCCACTCTCTTGATCATTGCAGTATGCGAATATTTGGCGCTAGAGGCGATCACTGCCTCAGCGTGGAAGACACCCGTGTATAGCTACGCATCCAACTGGATTAGCGACCTTGGAGTACCCGATTGCAGTATCTTTCAAGGCCGACAGATTTGTTCACCACTTCACAATCTTATGAATACAGGATTTATTATCCAGGGAGCGCTTTTTCTCATCGCCAGTATCCTGCTACTGCGGCTCTTTTCGAAGGCGTCGCAATGGGTCTATCTTCCTCTTGCGCTTCTCTATAGCATCGGCATCATTCTTGTGGGAACATTTCACGGATCCGCTGCCGCAACCGAAAACGGCACCGTCGCCTTCCACTTCCTCGGTGCTTTCATGGCAATTCCGGCGGGAAACACCATCGCAATCGTGACGGGTTTCCAATGGCATCGTCTCAAGACTCCACGCTGGTTCGGCAGAATAAGCATCGTCCTCGGCTTCATCGGAATCGTGAGTGTGATCGTTCTCTTTCCCACGATTGGTCGTATTCCGTCCGGCATTCCTGAACGCGTCTCGGTCTACACGATCCTTCTCTGGCAGCTTCTCACTGGCATCGTACTCCTCGTCGCCTGCGTCAACGCACGGGGTCAAAGATCAAGGAAACACTAGGCCCCTGAGCAGTTGCACAACGCTGTCTCCTTGCTCAGACTGTTGCTAAATTGTTTTTCTGTGCTCAGATATGAGTGTATATTCCTCGTTGGCCTCAGCCAGGTAAATGAATTTAGCAACAGTATCCGTTGCTACTGAAAATTCCTCAACGGTTCTACCGTTTCATGGTACGTCGTAGTGCGCCCAAAGAGGCCTCTCATCCCTGTATCACTCAAAAATGAATCTTGCGTGAGATAGACCCGATCGACAAATGGGAGTGTGACTAATGGGATAATATGGCCGCCCAGGTCAAGATATCGTTTTATGGCAGTTTTTAAGATCGCGTTTTCAAGCTCAAAACTTGTCATTCGTTACATGCTTTCGAGGTTGCTAAATGCTGAGCGCCCTTCAGAAGCCGATGAAAACTGTTCATAAAATTTGTACTTTCGGCCAACTTATGCTTTGTAGCAAGCAAGGGTGTTTGAGCTTGATTAGTTGTGCTTAACGGCCAATTTATGGTTTTTTGGGTGGCCATTAATTGCTTTTAGTCACAAAAAGACGTATGTAACACTGAAAATAAGATAGTATTCTATCCATGCCTTACCCAAGAAGAAAGGACTATCTAGAATGACTAAAAAAGGTAAAGAGATTGCTGAAAGAGTCTCTTCCGAAGAACCCAGTCACAGCGGCAGCCCGAATATAGAACGCGAAGTTGCCGGGAAAACACGCCGGGAAAAGAACACAGAGTATCAAAGCACCTACTGAGCCTCGGCAATAAACTGGTAGATCATCGTTCTGTTTTCGAAAAGATGGCCAGCGCTTTTTTTAGATTATCATGCAGTACGCCAATCGAGAAAGATATACGTCAGCGTAAGAAAAAAGATGGAAAAGAAAACAAGAATAGCTATATCAAAGGCAAAATTGAGATGCAGCTGATTGGAGAGAACAGCACGAAAGGCATCGGCGACATAGGTTGTAGGTACAAACCGTGCGATGATCTGTAAAGGCAATGGAAGCACGTTCGCGGGAATCATCATGGGGGAAAGAAAACCAACAAAGATAAGTAGGATATTTCCCATCATGTTTGCTATTTGTCCATTAGGAGTATAACAACCCAGCAAGGTTCCTAACGCTGTCATTGGCAAGACACATAGTGGGATTAATGGTGCCAGTAAGAGATGATTTACTGCTAATGGTAAGCCGAAGATCAAGCTACCGATGACGTAGATACCAATAATGCCTGGTAGCGCGAATAGTAAAGAGACCGTAATAATCGCAAAAACCAGTGTGAATTTTGCCAGTGGGAGAGCAATCCAATATTCGAATTCTTTGATTTGCTTGGCCCAGCCGATTTTTGAAATGAGGAAGTTAGTTGGGCCGAAGGCAATTGAGGCTGCCATGTTGCCGCCTAATAAGAAGATGGCCTGATCCTGACTTTTGACCACTCCTACAGCTTTCAAAAAAAAGATGATACCAGCTGGCAGGAGTAATCCCATGAAGACCTGGAGAAACCAGATTGTCCGATACTCAACTAACATGATACGGAACATGACGATATATTGTCTTATAGCGGCAAGAATAGTAAAGCGTCGTCGAGGATAGGGAGGTAATGCCATATCTCCATGTTGTAATTCAGACGCCAATAGTTTATTCGACAAGGTCGCTTCCACCTCCAAATTTCAGATAGACATCCTCTAGCGAAGGAGTCTGAACACGAAAATCTTCCAGTTTGTCGAGTCCGATCTGAAATATGATGAGATCCATGGCACTACGCGTAGCGTCACGATCACAAAGAATGTTTACATGTTGCGGTGTCCGGTTGTGGACCTCACCAAGTGAAGCAAATAGCTCGCGATATGCCTCGACAGAGGCATATTCAGCTTTTAAGATCACTTCAAGTCTGATGCGTTGATCAACCTGGGACTTTAACTCACCAATCGTGCCAAGCGCAAGCAGGCGTCCATGGTTAATAATGCTCACGCGCTGGATAATACGCTCGGCTTCCAGCACGTTGTGCGTGACGATGATGATGGTCTTGCCCTGGCGGTTCAGATCGAACAGTTTTTCCCATACTTTGATGCGTACGACCGGGTCGAGATCGTTGGTCGGTTCATCAAAGATTTGGATCGGTCGATCGCCCACGAAGGTCAGACCAAGGTGGACAAGGCGTAGCTGACCCCCTGAAAGATGGCGCATGAGCTTTTTACGAAACTCCCCAAGACCTAGCTCATCCACGAGTGCTTTGGTTTGTTTACGCGCTTCAGCACGTGAACAGCCACGCAATTGTGCTGTGTATTGTAATGCTTCTTCGGGATAAAGATCACGTAACGCGAACATCTCTTGCGTTTGGAGGGAGATATATTCAGGGATGATGTGCGGATTCCTGGTGACATCCATGCCATAGAGATGAATAGAGCCGGATGTGGGACGCGTTAAGCCAGAGAGCTGGTTAATCAAGGTGGATTTACCAGCTCCATTTGGACCCAGCAAACCAAAGATTTCTCCTTCCTGAATAGAGAACGAGATGTTATCGTTGGCCCTGGTTGTGCTTCCCTTATATATCTTTGTTAATTGCGAAATAGAATAAACAGTACCCATTGTATAATGATAAACATAAATAAAGTTAACCGTCAAATATGGTTTGCGCAGTACCATAAATCTGGCCGTTATTTTGTGTATATTTCACTTGCATTTTAGCACGACTCTCATGCATAATAGTTGTAGTTTTTGGTGCATGAGTTCACTATTTAAGTGACCATCAACACATTTAATTTTTTATGCAACAACCATTGAGTTCTCTTTTCACAAGGAATATGTGAATACAATCATTCAGAAACCAAATCATTTCGGGGATAATTTTGTTGATTTACTGCGTTGGAGAGCAGAACAACAGCCAGATGAACAAGCTTGCATATTTCTTGCCGATGGTGAAGAACGCGAAACACCTTTGACATATGCAGAACTCCATCAGCAAGCCTGCTATATAGCCTCACTCCTACAAGCTCAGATGAAGCAGTCCGGTGAGCGAGTGTTACTCCTCTATCCTTCCGGTATAGACTATCTCGCGGCTATTTTTGGCTGTTTATATGCAGGGGTCATTGCTGTCCCTGCCTATCCCCCTAAGATGAACCATAATCTGCAACGTATTGAGGCCATTCTGCGCGATGCACAAGCGACGATTGCTTTGACCACACTGCCAATTTTGACGTCTTTGCAGCAAAAATTCGCGGATAATCCATATATCCAGAAGATACAGTGGATTGCGACGGACGTGAAAAAAGCAGAAGGTGATGTCTATGATTGGAGCATACCAGCTATTACGGGTGAGACTGTTGCCTTTCTGCAATACACATCGGGCTCGACCGGAGCGCCCAAAGGCGTGATGATTACTCATAATAACTTGATACGCAACGCCAGCTTTATTCAAAAGGGAATGGGGTTTCGACCAGATATTCCGATGGTTAGCTGGCTGCCTCCTTATCATGATATGGGATTGATGGGAGGAATATTAGAGACGGTGTATGTTGGGGGGCCGCTGGTACTTATGCCTGCCGCTGCTTTCCTCCAACAACCTCTACGCTGGCTACGTGCTATTTCTCGTTATCACGCACAAGGAAGTGGAGCACCTAATTTTGCCTTTGATCTGTGTGTGAGTAAAGCAACTCCTGAAAACATTGCCGAGCTCGATTTGAGTAGTTGGGAGGTGGCTTTTTCAGGGGCCGAACCGATCCAGCCCCAAACCCTTGAGCGCTTTTCTCGTACATTTGCCTCATGTGGATTTCGTCAAGAGGCTTTTTATCCCTGTTATGGTCTGGCGGAAGCCACGCTTTTTGTCGCTGGTAGCTTTAGAGAGCAATCTCCACGCGTGCAGTATGTTGACGCTGCTGCGATCGAGACCGGACGGGTTATTATCAACCCAGCCCAAAGTGCTCAGACACGTCCGTTTGTGAGCAGTGGACATGCCATGGCAGGACAACAGATTGCGATTGTTGATCCAGTGAGTCTGACCAGATGCGCCTCTGACCAGATTGGCGAGATCTGGGCCTCTGGTCCAAATATTGCGGCTGGCTATTGGAACAGACCGTCAGAGAGCCAGCAGACGTTTCAGGCCTCTATGCAGAATAGTAACGAGGGTCCCTTTCTCCGAACAGGCGATCTGGGCTTTTCCTTACAGGGAGAACTCTTTGTGGTGGGACGCCTCAAAGATGTGATTATTATACGCGGCCGTAATCTCTATCCACAGGACATTGAAACCAGTGTTGAAAACAGCCATCCTGCTCTCCGCGCAGGATGCTGCGCCGCATTTTCTTTCAATGATGAACAAGGCGAACATCTGGTCGTTGTGCAAGAAATCGAGCGACATCATCAAAAGTGGGAGAAAACGGCGATTGTTCAAGCCATACGCCAAAAAATCGTCGTGGATTTCGATATCGAAGTTTCTGCCATCGCGCTGCTCCGTGCCGGTACCATTCTTAAAACGACGAGTGGCAAAATTCAACGTCGAGCTTGTCAGCAAAGTTTCCTCGATGAAAGCCTCAATGTTGTGTATCAATGGAGCCAGAAAGCCGTCCAGACACAAACAGCCCAACTATCTGATAGGCCACCCTTTGCCAAAGAGGAGGGAGCGGCAGCAACGCACCTATCTCTTCCTGCGCAAGCGACACCTGACAGACACGCAATTGTGCGTTGGATGAGCGAGCAGATCGCCCAACGTGCACAACTTGATCCTCACACCATTGATCCTCATCTCCCTTTCGTCAACTATGGACTTGATTCTGTGGCTGCGGTGAGTCTCTCGGGCGATTTAGCACAATGGTTGCAACGCTCGCTTTCTCCAACGTTGATATATGATTATCCATCGATTGATGCACTCTCATACTATCTTTCCGACGAAATATTTCCTCAAGAACAGACGCAAAAAAGTGGAGTTGCAGAAGTAAACCATTCAGCATCAACCCGGGAAACCGATGCCATCGCGATTATTGGATTTGCCTGTCGCTTTCCAGGAGCACCCAATATCGACGCTTTCTGGCAGGTATTGCATGATGGTGTTGATGCTATTTCGGAAGTACCTGCTGACCGCTGGTCACTGGATACATGGTATCAAGCTGGTCCAACTGCGGCGAATAAGATGAATACCCGCTGGGGTGGTTTTTTGTCCGATGTGGATCAATTTGATCCGACGTTCTTCGAAATATCTCCTCGTGAAGCTGTAAAGATGGATCCTCAGCAACGACTCCTGATGGAGGTGGCCTGGGAGACATTTGAACATGCGGCTCTGGCTCCTCATACGCTGGCTGGCAGTCGGACTGGCGTCTTCATTGGCATCAGCGGTAGCGATTATACGCTCTTACAGCAACAAGCCGGCTCGGTGGATGCGTATGTGGGTACTGGTAATGCGCATAGTATCGCCGCGAACCGTCTCTCGTATGCGTTTGATCTGCGTGGACCAAGTATGGCTCTCGATAGCGCCTGTTCCTCTTCTTTGCTGGCACTTCATCAGGCCGCTCAAAGTATCCGTAGCGGCGAAAGCTCATTGGCGCTCGCCGGTGGCGTAAACTTGCTTTTGACACCCGAACCAACGCTTACGTTCTCGCAAGCTCATATGATGTCTCCCGATGGACATTGCAAAACCTTTGATGAAAGCGCCGATGGCTATGTACGTAGTGAGGGCTGTGGTCTGGTTTTACTCAAGCCCCTGGCTGATGCACAGCGTGATGGAAATCGTGTTTTTGCTCTTTTGCGTGGGTCTGCGACCAATCAAGACGGTGCCAGCAATGGCTTGACGGCACCCAATGGCCCAGCGCAAGAGATGGTTATCCGTGAGGCATTGGTGAACGCCAACGTGTCGGCAGCGCAGCTCAGCTATATCGAAACCCATGGAACTGGTACGTCGCTGGGTGATCCGATTGAGGTGACTGCACTCAAAAATGTATTGCTTCCACAGCGTGATGCGCAACAAGTATGCTGGCTGGGCGCTGTGAAAACGAATATTGGACATCTAGAGGCGGCCGCTGGTATTGCCAGCGTGATTAAAACAGTGCTTAGCTTCATGCATCAGGAAATTCCAGCCAACCTGCATTTCCAAAAACTGAATCCTCGTATTCAACTTGAAGGGGGGCCTTTACAGCTTGCCACGACACGGCAGCCATGGCCGCAACAGGCGCGGCAACTGGCAGGGGTAAGTGCCTTTGGCTTTGGGGGCACAAATGTACATGTGATTCTGGAGGCCGCTCCCGTTGTGACTCACGAGCATATAGCGCCTGAGCGCACTCCCGCCGTGGATGAACGCCCACAACATCTGCTGACACTCTCGGCCAAAAGCGAGGAAGCGTTTGCTCTCCTGACACAGCGTTACATCGCTTTGTTTCAAGAGCCAAACGCGTTATCCTTCCCTGATATTGCCTTTAGCGCCAACACGGGACGAAAACATTTCCCGTATCGAAAAGCGTTTGTTGCCTCTTCAAAGACGCAGCTCAATTTACAATTGCAAGAGACAGCTCGGACTCCTCCTCAAAAATTGATGACTCAGACAAGCTCGCGTAAGATCGCGTTTCTCTTTACTGGTCAGGGGGCGCAATATGCGGATATGGGACGCCAATTGTACGAGACACAGCCAACTTTTCGTCAGGCACTCACGCGCTGTGATGTGATTCTGCGTGATGAACTCGAATATTCGTTACTTGAAGTCATTTATACCAATACCGAAAAACAAAAACTCCTGGATGAGACATCCTATACACAACCAGCACTCTTTGCGCTGGAATATGCGCTCGCTCAACTCTGGCGCTCCTGGGGCGTCGCACCCGATATGGTAATGGGGCATAGCGTTGGCGAGTATGTGGCCGCCTGTATTGCAGGAATACTCAGCCTGGAAGACGCGCTCAAGCTTGTGACCAGACGTGGACGTTTGATGCAAGCACTTCCTTCTCATGGCACGATGCTGACTGTGCTGGCTCCGTTAAGTGATTGGTCTGACTTGCGCACGTCTTTTCAGTCGGAGATCAGTATTGCCGCTATCAATGGACCACAACATATAGTCATTTCAGGCACTGAGACCGCGATTGATACCGTGGAGCAGCAATTGAAAATGAAGGGTATCATCACACGCTCATTGCACGTTTCGCATGCCTTCCACTCGTTTCTGTTAGAGCCGATGCTTGAGTCCTTTGAGCAGTATGCGCAGACGCTTCCTGCACAGCCAGCACGTATCCCGCTGGTCAGTAATCTGAGTGGAGAAGTTATATGGCCTGGTGACACGATAGATGCGCAGTATTGGCGACGACAAGCTCGTGAGACTGTACAATTTGCCGCCAGCATTCAGACCCTGGTTCAGGCAGGTATCACCCATTTTATTGAACTTGGACCCCATGCTGTCCTTACGACGATGGCTCAAACGAGCCTGACGCAGTCGGGAGAGCAGCAGGCGACGAGGTATCATTGGTATAGCAGTCTTCGTAAAGGACAAGAAAACTGGCAGACGTTGCTTGCTACCGTTGCGGCTCTTTACACGCACGGGATAGAGATAAATTGGTCTGGTTTTGATCGCGACTATCAACGCCGTTATGTCACGCTACCAGGGCATCCTTTTATCCGACAACGCTACTGGATAGACAACAAGCAGACAGCAGAAAAAGAGGCTACAGTTGTCGCTCATAGCGATGTCGTTCAGTCAACAAGCAGGCATCCACTGCTTGATAACTATCAGATTCGACTTCCGGCCGCCAATATTCATGTCTGGGAGAGTCAATTGGATGCAGCACGGCTGTCGCAATTACAGCATCATCGCATACAAGGAGCCGTGGCTCTCTCGATGTTTACCTATGCGGAAATTGCGCTTGCCGCAGCGGCCGAAGCCTTTGGAGATACCAATTATCGTCTACATAAATTGCAGATTGAAAAAATGTTGCTCTTGCCAGAACATGGAACCCGCAAGATTCAATTTGTTCTGGAAGCAAGCGCAGCGCATGCGATAGATTTTCGGCTCTACAGTCAAGTTGCTATGCCTATGACCCAGGATGACAAGGATGTCTGGATGCTTCATGTCACAGGTACGTTGCAGTATGGATACAAAAGGTAAAACCTCGTGCAGAATTTAGAAACACGCTTTGTCACCACACCTGAGCTGGTGACAGATCAGAAGATTGATTTTGGATTGATCTTCTTTTCCAGTAATGAGGCCTCTACGGAGCAAAAAAAGTATCGTCTGGTGCTTGAGAGTGCGACATTTGCCGATCAACATGGTTTTTCTTCAATCTGGGTACCTGAGCGTCACTTTACACAAGAAGGCAGCCTTTATCCAAATCCAGCCATTTTACACGCAGCACTGGCAACACAGACACACCATATCCAATTGCGAGCAGGTAGTGTGGTCTTACCCTTACATAATCCTATTCAGATCGCTGAAGAGTGGGCGATGATCGACAATCTTTCTGGCGGTCGCGTTGAGATCTCCTTTGCATCGGGTTGGCATCCCAATGATTTTGTGCTCAATCCAGATGCGTATACGCAGCGGAACGAGATGATGTATGCTGGCATCGAGACAGTGCGGAAATTATGGCGTGGGGAAACAATCACAGCACGCGCCGGCGATGGTCAGATGGCAGAGGTGCGGACCTATCCAGCTCCTTTGCAGCGTGAGCTTCCATTCTGGATTACGGCGGCTGGCAATCCAAATACCTTCGCAACTGCGGGTCGTCTGGGAGCAAATCTGTTAACCCATATGTATAACCAGAGCGTTGAAGAATTGGCTCAGAAGATTCAGATCTATCGCGCTGCACGTGCACAGCATGGCTATGATCCAGCCACAGGTCAGGTTTCTGTCATGTTGCACACGTTCGTGGGACCAGATGAAGAGACGGTACGTGCACAACTTCAGGGTCCTTTCTGTGCTTATTTGCGCTCAGCGACGCATTTACTTGATGCCATCGCGCATAGTCGTGGACAAAAAGTTGATATGAGTACGCTCACCCCTCAGGATCTCGATGATTATTTGATCTTCGTCTTTGAGCGCCTCATCTCCAATCAGCGCGTCCTCTTCGGGACTCCTGAGAGCTGTCTCAAGTTGGTCAAGCAATTGCAGGCCTGTGGCGTCAATGAGATCGCCTGTCAGATGGACTTTGGGGTTTCGACCGAGCTTGTCCTCAGTAGTCTTCCCTATCTTGCCGATCTGAAAGAGCAAGCCAATCTGGTCGCTTTTCATCAGGAAGAGAAGCTGGATCTGTCTGAAATGCGTGTGTATGCAGAAAATTCATTTTCTGATGCCATCCAGCCTCCTCAAGCCTTTTCGCGACAAGTGTTACCGGGATCTGTCCTTGAGCAGATACAACGACGTTGTCGGACGTATCTTGCTCCCGGCCAACTGTATCAGCAGATGGAACAGCACGGCCTCCAATTGAGCGGCCCGTATCAAGCGATCAGCGATATCTGGTACACGACGGGTGAAGCGCTTGGCCTCATCAACACAATTGAGCAAGATGATGAGATGAGTGGGCTCTATCAATTGCCTGTAACGCTGCTTGATACCTGTTGTCTGCTTCTAGTGGCCGCACTTCCCTCAGAAGTTCGCAGCGCTACCAATGTCAGCTATCTTCCAGGAGGCATGAATGATCTTGCCATCCATCAAACAGTGCCACGGCGTCTATGGAGTCATGCACGATTAAGCACACCTCTGACTGGAGGGGAGGCGCAAACCATTATTGGCAATGTGACACTCTATACAGATGATGGCATCTGTATCACAGAAATATCTGGACTACAACTCCAGCGCGTAGAGATAGCCACTACGACGCCTGTCCCTACCTCCGTTGCAGGCTCACTGGACGATCTACTTTATCACTTGCAATGGGAAGAGATGGATTTCTCAAGGCAACAGGCGATGACTGCACAACCATCAGGGGGTCCATGGCTGGTCTTCGGGGATGAACAGGGCGTTGGTGCACAACTCGCGACGCGCTTGCGTCAGCGCGGCGAGCGTTGTGTGTTGGTGACAAAAGGGAAGTCTTTTACGCAACTCGATGAAGGTCATTATCAGATCCAGGCCGATGCGGTCACGGGCCTGCAACACTTGTTGGATGAGCAAAAAGTTTCACCCTTTGGGTATATTATCCATCTCTGGAGTCTGGATGCACCAGTAGCGGAAAGTTTAACGGCCGATGAACTGCTCACGCAACAGGAATTGAATCTCGCCAGTGTGCTCCAGATTATCCAGGCGACCCTGATGTACAGTGATACGCATTCACCACGACTCTGGCTGGTGACACGCGGCGCACAACCAGTTATCATTGATGACATATTACCCGCAATCGCTCAGTCCTCTATATGGGGACTGGGCAAAACCTGTGCCATGGAGCATCCTGAGTTGTGGGGGGGACTGATAGATCTTGATCCTCAGGCAACAGTCTTCTCTTCGGCTGAGAGTCTCCTCGCACATATTTATCCCGAGCAACAAGAAGATCAAGTTGCTTTTCGTCATAATCGGAGCTATGTCGCCCGTCTGCTGCATGCAGCACCGCCCATGATACAGTCTTCCTCTATTCAAGCGGACGCCAGCTACCTGGTCACTGGTGGCTTGAGTGGTTTAGGATTGGCAAGCGCTCAATGGCTACTCGATAAAGGAGCACGTTACCTTGTTTTGCTTGGGCGCACGCAGCTTCGTCCACGAGAGCAATGGGAATATCCTATCTCAAGTGAAATACATGAGGCTGCTATACAGACACTGGAGCGACGCGGCGCTCACATTCATTATACGGCGGTAGATATTGCTGATGCGGACCAATTACAAGCGGCCTTTGACGATCTTGGCACCCAGAAATTCCCTCCACTCCGTGGCGTGTTGCATGCCGCAGCTGTCTGGCAAGATAAGCAGAACCAGTCGCTGATACGACCTTTAGCGATGCTGACAGAGAACGATCTGCGGGAAGTATTACGTCCCAAAGTAGGCGGTAGCTGGAATCTCGTTCGACTCCTCAAACAGGTGCCTCTGGACTTCTTTGTCTTATTCTCTTCTGTTGCATCACTGTTGGGTTCTGCCTCACAGGGAAATTATGCAGCGGCAGGTGAGTTTCTGGATGTGCTGGCTAGCCACCAGCGGATGCAAGGGCGACAGGCAGTAAGCATCGACTGGGGAGCTGTTGCTCATGTCGGCTCTGGCGCAACGGCAGAAGGACTGCATGTTCACACATATTGGGAAAAACGTGGTATCCAACGTCTCGAGCCCCGCAGCGTCTTTGATGTACTGGACCATCTTATTTCACAGGCGAGCAGTCGTGTGGGCGTCGTGAAGATCGATTGGGCTTTACTCGCACAAAGCTATCCTCATTTAGTGGCCTTGCCATTGCTCAGCCACCTGATCTCACCATCAAAAAGTAGCGCAGCTGACGTATCGCCACAAGGCCAGCGGTCCCCACGACAACGGATACTGGCAGCGGCAAACGTACAGCGTTATCCGTTGCTGGCAGAGTATCTTCATCTACAAGTGGCGCAAGTATTACAACTTCCTCCGAACCAACTCGATCCTGATCAGTCGCTGGCCTCATTCGGGCTGGATTCGTTGATGGCTCTTGATCTCAAGCACCAGCTTGAATTCCAGTTGTCTATTCGCATCCCTGTGGTCACATTATTGCAAGGACCGAGTATCGCTCAACTCACGACGTCTCTTCTAGAGCAATTTGCCACAGAAGAGCAGCCACAGTTAGATCCTCACAATGGCAGTTCAGACGTAACTCTGATCCAGCATCGGTTAATGCAGACCCAGGCTGAACAGATGGAACGCTGGGAAGCCGTGTCGTATAACCAACAGGCGCTCTGGTTCCATGCGAATATTGCTCCCGAAAGTTACGCCTACAATCTTCTCTACGCTGTCCGTATCTTTGAGGCCGTGGATAGCTCAGCCTTACAAGCCGCATGCGAACAGGTAGTCCAACGTTATCCTATTCTGACAGCGACCTTTGCGGTAGAGGATGAAAAACTGTCTCTCCATATCGTGCCTCGATTGGCGATCCCCATCGAAGAAATTGATGCTACCAGTTGGAGTAATGAGGCGTTACAACGGGAACTTGAGACCAGAGGCAATCAAGCGATTGATCTGGCTCAGGGACCTCTCTTTCGTATCGTGCTCCTGAGTAAAGGTACTGATGAGACGATTCTGGCTTGTATCTCACATCATATTATTCTCGATTTTTGGGCTTTTAATATTCTCGCCGATGAGCTTTTTCTCCTCTATGGTGCCGCTAAAACACAGACAACAGTAACGCTACCACTACCAGCAACCCAACATAATGACTATGTCCGCTGGCAACAGACGATGCTCTCCAGCCCGATTGGACAACAGCACTGGGACTATTGGAGAGAAACTCTTGCAGCCCCTTTGCCTATACTGAGCCTGCCCACCGATCACCTGCGACCCCCTGTGCAGACCTATTCTGGTGCGACATTCAACCTGACGTTGAGTCAGACACTCACTGAGCAGCTCCGCAGGTTGGCAAATCAGGAAAAAGTTACGCCATTTACGTTGTTGCTGGCAGGCTATCAGACGCTTATCTTTCGCTACACGAACCAGGATGATATCCTGGTTGGAACTCCAGCCCTCGGACGCGATGAAGCGCTCTTGGAACGTATTATTGATGATGTCACGAATCCCGTTATCATTCGTAGCCACCTGACTCCAGGACTCTCTTTTGTGCAGCTCTTACGAGAATCCCAGCAGAAAGTCTTGCAGGCATTAAAGCATCAAGACTATCCTTTCCCGCTTCTCGTCGAACGCTTACAACCCGCACGTGATCTCAGCTATCCTCCACTCTATCAGACCGCCTTTATTTGGGATAAGCCGCGCAGCCGCTCTGGATCTACGCGCTTAACATTTGAACCATTTCTCTATGGTCAGCAAGGGGCACTCTTTGATCTCGCACTGACGATATTTGAATTTGACGATACATTAAGCACGAGTTTTCGCTATAATACAGATCTCTTTGAGGCCGCAACGATTGAACGTCTGGCGAGGCACTTTCTGGTTCTGTTGGAACATATCGTGACACAGGTAGAGCAACCAATTCAAGCCATTCCCTTGCTAACACCGCAAGAACAGCAGCAAATTGTCGTGGATTGGAACAAGACAGCATGTATATTCTCCCCAGACCTCTGCATCCAACTGATCGAGAAGCAGGCTTTTCAGCAGCCTGACGCTATCGCTATCCGCTTTGACGATAATGAGATCAGCTACCAACACTTAAACATGCAAGCCAATTATTTAGCGGCGCAGCTTCAACGCCATCATGTTGGTCCAGACACGCTCGTGGGCGTGTATATGGAACGCTCTATTGAGATGGTCATTGCCTTGCTTGCCATTTTTAAAGCCGGAGGAGCCTACGTCCCACTTGATCCAGCCTATCCGGTAGTACGCCTGGAGTATATGCTTGGCGATGCGCACGTCGCGCTTATTCTTACGCAAGAACCGTTGCTCGCACATTTGTATACAACGCATACGAGCGCAGAAATCATCGCTGTCAAAGCCGGCCCATCTACTCTATTAGAGCATGCCCCACAGATACAGATCGATCCTGCCCATCTGGCCTATATGATCTATACATCAGGTTCCACCGGCACACCCAAAGGAGTCATGATTAGCCAGCAGGCGCTTTCCAACCGTCTGCTATGGATGCAAGAGGCATATCATTTGAGCCCGGAGGATCGCGTTTTGCAGAAGACACCATATAGCTTTGATGTCTCTGTGTGGGAATTTTTCTGGCCTTTAATCACTGGAGCCAGTCTGGTTGTGGCGGAGCCAGAGGGACATCAGGACCCGGGCTATTTGAAAGCGCTAATTATCGAGCAGGCTGTCAGTACGCTGCACTTCGTGCCATCCATGCTTCAAGCGTTCCTGCTGGAGTCAGATCTACACGCATGCCTGAGTTTGCGTCGGGTTATTTGTAGCGGAGAAGCCTTACTCCCTGATCTCCAGGCGCAGTTCTTTATACAGTTTCCAGAGCACGTTCATCTGCATAATCTGTATGGCCCTACAGAAGCAGCTATCGATGTCACCCATTGGACCTGCCAGTCAGGTGAGGCCTACGTTCCTATTGGTCGTCCCATTGCTAACACTCAAATCTATCTGCTTGATACTGACCTCCAGCCTGTTCCTATCGGCGTGGCCGGAGAGCTTTACATAGGAGGCACAAATCTCGCTCGTGGTTACTTTAACCGTCCAGAACTAAGCGCTGAAAAATTTGTGCCGAACCCGTTCAGCCAGCAAGAGGGCGGCCGTCTCTATCGTACGGGCGATCTGGCCCGCTATCATCGTGATGGCGCTATTGAGTTTCTCGGACGTATTGATCATCAAGTCAAGCTACGTGGCTTCCGTATTGAACTGGGCGAGATCGAAGCTGCACTGCGCAAGCACGAGGAGATTAAAGAGGCTGTGGTGCTCCTGCATGAGTATCATGATATGGGATCTCTACTGGTGGCTTATATTACTCCATACACAACGATTACAGCATCCATAGAACAATTGCGTGGCTATCTCAGTCGCTTCCTGCCCGCCTATATGGTGCCCGGCACTATCATGACGTTACCCGCTTTCCCGCTGACTGCTAACGGGAAAATTGATCGGCAGGCATTACCTCATCCTGACCGTCAGCAGCGTACAACGGAAACGAGCTTTGTTGTGCCACAAACAGCTCTGCAAGAGCAACTAGCCGCAGTCTGGTGCCAGCTCTTACAGATTTCACAGGTTTCAATCTATGACAACTTTTTTAATCTTGGCGGTCATTCACTGCTGATCACCAGGCTCGCAACGCGCATTCAGAATATGTTTGAAGTCAAAATCTCCTTACGAGAGCTTTTTGAAGTACCAACCATCGAGCAGATGGCGGTACTCATCGAGCAACGCCAGCTGGAGCTGATCATGCAGGCTGAGCAGGTCGATAATGAGGATCTTATGCGGATGCTGGCAAATTTGGATGAGCTCTCCGATGATGACTTACGGCTTTTGTCGGAGCCGAACGATCCTCAATAAATCTTTTTTTGTTCGGCCTCATCGATACAGTGTTGTAATTGACTTGCAAGTGTCGTGACGTGTGGCTCTATCAGCATCGAGAAGTGATTGCCCGGGACGGTATATTCCTTCAGTGGCTGGGTGATAAAAGGTGTCCAGCGCTCCTGAATGTCATCGGATGCCTCTGCGCAGCGCAATATGGTCAGCGGTCCATGATAGGTACCAGGACGATATTGTAGGTATCCTTGCTGATTGATGATAAGGACGTGCATAAGTTGCTTGAATTCTTCCATGCTCATGGATTGCGCAAGATGGTTAGCGACTTTGAGGTGCTCTAAGACGATCTGAAGCTGTCTTTCTGGCGATTCATCACAGAGCTGTTCATAGGTCAGCGCCAGAGATTGAGCGCGGTAACCACTGAAGACTTTGAGATAGTCAATTAAGATGCTGGCATGGATGGCTTTGTCCGATGGTAGAGAGCGAGCAAATGTACTTGAGGTTGCTTCTGTGCCGGGAACTGTGTCGAGCAGGGCCAGCAGCGCTATCTCTGATCCCCGGGCCTGCAATTGGCGTGCCATCTCGAAGGCGACCATCCCACCGGAAGAATGACCTCCCAGGAAGTAAGGCCCCTCAGGCTGGACCTGTGTCAGAGCTTCCACGTAGGCTGTCGCCATCTCCTCGACGCTGGAGAATGGCGTTTGTCCACTGGCCAAACCACGCGCTTGTAAGCCGTAAAATGGGCGATCGGGCCGTAAGCTATGTGCCAGTTGGACATAGCTGTAGACCGTTCCCATCACTGGATGGATACAGAAGAAGGGGCTTTTTTGTCCTGCGTGTTGCAGCGTGACGAGCGGATTCCACGTGTCTATCCGTTTGGATTGCGCTTGTAGGAGAATGGCCTGTTGTTCAATAGTGGGCGCGTTGAAGAGCGCGACAAAGGAGAGCGCTATGCCCAGGCGTTCTTGCATGCCATTGAGTAGTTGGACGGCGAGTAAGGAATTGCCTCCCACTTCAAAGAAGTGATCCTGTATGCCCACCTGAGCGGTTTGTAACACATCGGCCCACAATACCGCCAGTTCTTCCTGTAAAGGAGTCTGTGGAGCCAGATAGGGTGTGCGATGACTCAGATCTTCTATGGTGGGAGCTGGCAAGGCTTTGGTGTTGATTTTGCCGTTGAGTGTGATAGGCCACGTGTCTAAGAAGACTATGTAGGTTGGGACCATGTATTCGGGTAGGAAATTGCGTGCCTGCGCCTGGAGTTGATGCGTGGTGATCCTGTCCTCGCTGTGCCGCAGGATGACATAGGCCACCAGATATTTTTGTGTATTGCTTTCCTCGCGTAATACCACCAGGGCTTCTCGAACTTCTGCCATTAGCTCAAGTACCGATGCAATCTCGCCTAATTCAATACGGAAGCCGCGCAACTTGACCTGCTGATCGTTACGTCCCAGATATTCAAGCTCACCTGTGGTTAGCTGACGGACACGATCTCCAGTACGGTAGAGGCGCTCACCAGGGAGCGTACTAAATGGGTGCGGGATGAAGCGCTCCGCTGTGATCGTCGGTTGTTGCCAATATCCGCGTGCGAGTCCTGGACCTCCAACATATAATTCTCCGGGTATTCCCTGTGGGACCAGTTGGAGGTGCTCGTCGAGGACGTAACAGGATAGGTCGGGGATGGCCTGCCCGATTACACTTCCGGGTTGGGTGACGATGTCTTGCCGCGTGATGGCTCGATAGGTCACATGGACCGTGGTCTCTGTAATGCCATACATATTGATGAGTTGCGGATGCTGATCGTCATGGCGCTTGATCCACGGGGCCAGACGCTTGAGCTCTAAGGCTTCACCCCCGAAGATCACCAGTCGTAACGCCAGCGGAGTTGAGCGCGTCTCGCGGGCTTCGGCTTCGATCAATTGCTGAAAGGCCGAGGGCGTCTGATTGAGCACGGTAACGGCTTCCTGACCGAGGAGTTGGTAGAATATGCCCGGTTCGCGACTGATTGCATAGGGGACAATGATCAAGCGTCCACCTGTCAGCAAGGCACCCCAGATCTCCCAGACTGAGAAATCGAAGGCATAGGAGTGGAAAAATGTCCATGTATCTTGTGGCGTAAAGTGCAACCAGTCATGTGTCTCTGTGAGAAGGCGTATGACGTTGGCGTGCGGGATCATGACACCTTTGGGTGTGCCTGTGGAACCTGATGTATAAATCATGTAGGCCAGATGCTCTGGCTTGCTGCTGTGGTGTAGATTGCTGACCGGTTCGTTTTCCCAGCGTTCTCCCATGGTGTTCAGGCAAAGATAGCGCGTCGTCTGAGATGCGATGATCGCTTCAAAGGTTGCTTGCGTTAACACGAGCAGCGGATCGGTCTCGTCCAGCATCAAGGCCAGGCGCTCGACTGGATAAGAAGGATCAAGCGGTACATAGGCTCCCCCTGCTTTGAAGATCGCCAAAAGTGCGATAATCAGGTCGGGACAACGTTCCAATGCGACGCCCACAAAGATATCGGGTCCGACTCCTTGACGACGTAGATAATGTGCCAGTTGATTCGCACGGCTATTTACTTCTGCATAAGTTAGGGCTGTCTGCTTACCCAGTACAGCGATAGCATCCGGGGACCGGGTGGCCTGAGCTTCAAATAGTTGCTGAATATTCCCTGTGGGTGGTTTCTGAGCACTTCTGGCGTCAGATTGTGCGAGTTGGATCTGCGTCTCAGTGGATGTCATCAATGGAAGTTGCTCGATTGTAAGCTCTGGATGAGTTACAATGGCTGCTAATATGACTTGCCAATGGGTGATCATGCGCTCGATCGTTTGGGCTTCAAAGAGCGATGTATTGTATTCAAATGATACGACAAGCTCATCGTTGTATTCGCGTGCCTCTACAATCAGATCAAAGCGCGCATTTTGTATCGCACTTCCCAATGGCTTCCAGGATAACTCTGGTAGCTCCAGTGCCGTGTATGGATAATTCTGGAGCGTAAAGAGTACCTGGAAGAGGGCTGTGTGACTGAGTGAGCGCTCGATAGGAAGAGACTCTAGCAGCTTTTCAAAGGGAACATCCTGATGCGTGTAGGCATCCAGTGTCATGTGTCGTACGCGTGCGAGCAGGCGTAGAAAACTTGGATTTCCATGCAGATCGGCGCGTAATACCAGCGTGTTCACAAAGACGCCAATCAGATTTTCAAGCGCAGGCTGTGTGCGATTGGCGATAAAGGTGCCGGTCGCAAAGTCTTGCTGACCACTATAGCGCATCAGTAAGATCTGCCAGGAGGCCAGGAGCGTCATGAAGAGCGTCGCATGCTCACGTTGGCTGAGGTGTTTGATCTGTGCAAGCAATGCGTGTGGCATCTGCCAATCGATGCGTCTGCCTTGATAGGTCTGCACGGCCTGACGTGGATGGTCCAACGGCAGATCCAGGAGTTCTGGTAGATCTTGGAGCTGGCTTTTCCAATAGGCCAGCTGCGTTTGCAGGACTGTTCCCTGGAACCACTGACGCTGCCAGAGGGCGTAGTCGACGTATTGGATAGGGAGCTCCGGCAACGTGATTGGCTTCCCTGTTGTATACGCCTGATAGTATGCTGTCAGATCACGTACTAGCAATCCTGTAGACCATCCATCCGAGAGAATGTGGTGCAGCGTCAGGAATAGCACGTGTTCCCGCTCGCCGAGTCGCAGGAGCGTGGTGTGTAGCAATGGACCGTGTACCAGATCAAAGGACTGTTGAAATGCCTGTTGGACCAGTTGTGTCAGAAGCGCCTCGCGTGTCTCGGCTGACAAATCGCTGAGATCGAGCAGCGGTAAGCTGACCGAGGATGTGGGGGCGATGACCTGGATGAGTTGTCCGCGTGTGTTTGCAAAGGTCGTACGCAGGATTTCATGGCGGTGCACCAGGGCCTCAAAGCTGCGCTGGAGGGCAGCAACGTCGACACGGCCCTGGAGACGTAATGCGGCTGGCATGGATGTGCCACTGCGGTCAAGTTGTTCAAGCAGCCAGAAACGTTCCTGGGCAAAGGAAAGTACCTGGGGCTGCTGACGATCTCTCGCTACAAGCGGAGGCATGGATGCGGTGAGTGGATCTCGTTGCAGGCGTTCAATCTCCTGGGCCAAGCCTCTGATGGTGGGCGATTGAAAGAGGCTGCGTACCGGCAGCTCAAGATGGAAGATCTGGCGCAGGCGTCCAATAATCTGCGTCGCCAGTAAAGAATGACCTCCCAGCGCAAAAAAGTTCGCATCTATGCCGATGTGGGGGTGCAGCAGGACTTCAGACCACTGGGCTGCTATAAGCTCCTGGATCGGTGTTTGTGGCTCAAGTAAGACCTCATGTGTATCAGATATATCAAGCGTTGGGCGTGGTAAGGCTCTGCGATCGATTTTACCACTCGCGGTAAGGGGTAGGGCAGGCAAGCTGATAAAGAAGGATGGAAGCATATAGTCGGGAAGCTGTCCGCGCAAAAAGTGGCGTAACTCGTCTCTATTGATCTCGTGCTCGCTGGAGGAGGGGACGAGATATGCGATTAGAGAAGATGTCGCAGCATTTTCCTTGTGAAGTATGATAATGCTTTCTTTCACTGTCGGGAAAGAGGTAAGCACCGCTTCAATCTCACCTGGTTCAATGCGGAAGCCTCGCAGCTTGATCTGTTGATCCACGCGTCCCAGGAACTCTATATTTCCATCGGAGCGATAACGTGCTAGGTCTCCAGTGCGATACAGGCGCTGCCCCGGAGTCCGGGAAAAAGGATGGGGAAGAAAGCGTTCTGCGGTCAATAGCGATTGTCCGAGATAGCCACGCGCCAGATTATCACCGCCGATATAGAGCTCTCCAACGATGCCCACTGGCACAGGCTGTCCAAGTGTATCCAGTACGTAGAGCTGCGTATTGTCGATTGGACGACCAATTGGCGGCAGAATTGGCCACTGTTGCGGATTATTATGCAGTGCATAAGAGGTGACGACATGGCTTTCACTGGGTCCGTAATGATTATAGAGCACACTTTCGGGGAGACGCTCCATCCAGGCTACAATCGACGGTGTGATCTGGAGCTGTTCTCCGGCGGTAATGATGCAACGCAGTGCCAGCGCCAGATGGGCTTGTGTCTCTGCCTCCAGTGCCAATTGCTGCAATGCGACATATGGTACAAAGATACGCTCAATCTGCTGGCGTGCGAGGATGGCTAATACTGCTTCGGGATCGCGTCGCATCTCGTCGTCAGGCAGCATGACAAGCGTGCCGCCACTCTGCCAGGTCGTGAAGAGTTCCTGACAGGAGACGTCAAAGTTCAAGGGCGCAAATTGCAGGACGCGTGTTCCCATCTGCAAGGGAAGTTCCTGTGCCTGCCAGGTGAACAGGTTGAGGAGCGCTTGATGCGAGAGCATGACTCCTTTCGGCCGGCCTGTCGAGCCAGAGGTATAGATGACGTACGCCAGTTGCTCCACAGACACATTGATGTCTGGATTCTGGGTGGGTTGGTGCATCAGTTCGGCTGGAGGTTGATCCATTGTGAGATAACGCAGATGTGCCTCTGATGCGAGCTCATCAAAGAGCGCGAGAAGCGCAGTCTGCGTCAAAATCCAGGCAGGCTGAGCATTTTGGAGCAGAAAGGCGAGACGCTGCTGCGGATAGGATGGGTCGAGTGGCAGATAGGTTCCACTTGCTTTGAGTATCGCTAATACCCCTATGGCAAGCTCGCTGCAACGCTCCATGCAGATACCAATGACGGTCTCAGGACCAACTCCCTGTCGTTGGAAATAGTGAGCCAGTTGATTGGCACGTCGGTTGAGCTCAGCGTAGGTGAGCGATTGTTCCTCAAAGGCTACGGCTACGACGTCTGGAGTGCGCAGCGTCTGCTGCTCAAAGAGCTGATGAATACCCTGCAATGGATATGGATGGTGCGTCGCATTCCAGGTCTCAAGCACTTGAACTTGTTCGTCCGCTGTCAGTAGTGGTATCTCTCTGACGTGTTGGTGTGGATGTTGTACGACGCCTTCCAGCAATGTTTGCCAGTGGCGCAGCAGATGTATCATGGTGTCTTCTTTGAAGAGATTGGTATTGTATTGCAAGGTTCCGGCAAGACCTTGCTCTGTCTCTCCAATAAAGAGCGTCAGATCGAACATGCTCGTGGTTCGTTCTATGTCAAGCACACTCATCTGTAATCCCGTTTGAGCCCCCGGCTCCTGAGGTGTGTTCTGCAAGACAATGAGCACCTGAAAGAGTGGGGTTCGACTCATGTCGCGTGCAGGCGAGAGTTCTTCTACAATTTTTTCAAAGGGGAGGTCCTGATGAGCATAGGCATCCAGGCAGATCTCTCGTACACGTTGCAGGAACTGCTCAAATGGAGGATTCTCAGAGAGATCGCTACGCATGACGAGCGTGTTAACGAAGAACCCTATTACATCCTCAATTTCGCTCTGCTGACGATTGGCAATGGGCGTTCCTACGCTAATGTCGTTTTGTCCACTGTAACGCATGAGTAGCACCTGGAAGCTCGCAAGCAGCAGCATAAAGAGCGTTACATGCTGTTGCTGGCTGAGCGATTGCAATGCCTCAGAGAGTTGTGCCGAGAAGCGCCATGCTTGATTGCGTCCATGGAATGTCTGTATCGCTGCACGTGCGTAGTCTGTGGGCAGATCGAGTGGAGCGCTGGCCGTCAACTGCTTACGCCAGTAAGCCATCTGTTGTTCCAGAATGTCTCCCTGGAGCCACTGCCGCTGCCAGAGCGCATAGTCGGCATACTGTATGGGCAGCGGAGGCAGCGGAGACGCTTGTCCTGTGGCAAAGGCGTGGTATAGCGTCGTGAAATCGCGCACTAGCACGCTGTTAGACCAACCATCGGTGATAATGTGGTGCTGGGTCAGCAGAAGTATATGCTGGTTGGGGGCCAGACGCAGAATGGTTGTGCGCAGTAACGGCCCCTGTTTTAGATCACTGGGCCGTCGAGCCTCCTGTTCGGCGAACTGTCGCACTTCCCGTTCTTGCTGCTCTTGAGGAATTCCATGCAGATCAAGTACTGGGACATTTATCTGTCCGACGGTATGAATTACCTGCACCGCTTGTCCATCATACTCCATAAAAGTCGTGCGTAAACTTTCATGGCGTTGCACTAACGCTTGGAGACTCTTCTCCAGTACTGATACGTTCAGCTCACCCTGGATGCGCAGGGCAATTGGTAGGAGATAAACCGTATTTCCCGGTTCCAACTGGTCCAGAAACCAGAGTCGCTGCTGGGCAAAGGAGAGTGGGATCACTGCGGGGCGTGTCTGTATCTCCAGAGATGGCAGCAGGATTGCTTGTCTCTGACGCATGGCTCGCTCGATGCGCTGCGCAAACGCGGCGATGGTGGGAGCTTCAAAAACTGTCCGCAACGGGAGGTCGATCTTTACTACTCTACGCACTTGCCCGATCAGGCGGGTCGCCAGCAAAGAATGTCCTCCCACCTCGAAGAAGTTCTCGTCTAGTCCTACTGTGGGACGTGCCAGTATCTGTCTCCATATGCCTGTCAACAGATCCTCAAGCGGCGTTCTGTCCCTGTCTGCCAGGGACACGCTGTCTGCTTGAAGCGTTTCTGGCGCAGGTAAGGCGTGTCGATTAACCTTGCCGTTAGGTGTTAAAGGTAACGCTGCGAGGAATACAAATGCCGCAGGGAGCATGTACGTTGGGATACGCATTTGGAGTGCACTACGTAGCTCGTGGCTGCTGAGCTTCGCGTCTGGTCGTCCCACGACATAGGCGACCAGACGTGTGTCCCCAGGCCGGTCTTCGCGCATTTGAACGATGCTATTCTCAACGTTCGGATGCGCCTTCAGGGCCGCTTCGACTTCTCCCAACTCAATGCGATAGCCTCGCAGTTTGATTTGCTGATCACTGCGTCCCAGATAGTCAAGAATGCCATTGGAGCGATAACGTCCCAGGTCGCCCGTACGATAGAGGCGAGCTCCTGCATCTTGATGAAAGGGATCAGGGACAAACTTCTCGGCGGTTATCGCAGCTTGTCCATAGTATCCTCGCGCCACACCGACGCCACCGACGTAGATCTCTCCCGGTACGTCGGGTGGAACCGGATGCATGTCAGCATCCAGGAGATAGATGTGCGTGTTGGCGATAGGACGTCCAATCGGCAGACCGGCGTGTGGATCCAATTGACTAGCTTCATAGTAGGTCACGTCTGCGGCAACCTCAGATGAACCATACAGATTGAGCAAACGCGCCCGGGGAAGCGTTGCGGGGAAGCGTTGCGCCAGTTCCACCGGGAGCGGCTCTCCACTACTAACCCAGAGGGTCAGTCGCCGCAACAGGAATCCTACCTGTTCTTGCTCCGTCAGAATCGCGTGCAATAAGGAGGGGACCAGTACGATACGGGTGACGGCCTGCTGTTCAAGCAGCAGACACAATTGTGATGGATCTTTGACGAGCTCATCGGTGATGATCACGAGTGGTATGCCCTGGAGTAGAGGTCCAAAGATTTCCCAGACGGCATCTACAAAGCTAAGATTTGTTTTCTGACAACATATCTCTTGTGGCTCAAATGGATATGTCTGCCACATCCAGGAAAAACGGTTTACAGTCGCACGGTGCGTACCCATGACCGCTTTCGGACGACCAGTCGAGCCGGAGGTGTAGATGACATAGGCAAGTTGGTCAGATGATCCGGTCCAGCGTACTGGCTCATGCGACAGCTGTGAAAGATGTGTCCATAGTTGATCGAGATAAAGCACATCCATAGATGTGTGTGGAAGGCGTTCCCGCACGGAGGTGTGACTCAGGACAATTTCTACCTGAGCGTCCAGGAGCATGAAGGCCAGACGCTCCTGGGGGTAGGCTGAATCGAGCGGAACATAGGCTCCTCCCGCTTTGAGGATACCAAGCAAGCCTATAACCATTTCTAGCGAACGCTCCATGCATAGGCCGACCAGTACCTCGGGACTCACTCCGCGTCCTTGCAAATATCTGGCTAGTTGATTGGCACGTCGATCTAGCTCAGCATAAGTGAGCAGCTGCTCCTCAAAGAGTAGCGCTACCGCATCAGGTGTCCGCTGCGCCTGCTGCTCGAAGAGCTGATGCACTGCCAATTCCTGTGGATAGTCACTCTGTGTGGCGTTCCACTGGACCAGTATCTGCTGGCGTTCCTGCGTTGAGAGCAGCGAGATATTCTCCAGTGGCTGTTGCGGTTGCTCTACCAATGTCTGGAGGATGGCCTGAAGCTGCTGGAGTAGTCGGCTGATCAGCTCTTCCTCAAAGCGTGTCGCATCATACTGTATGCGCAGTAGTAGCGTATCGTTGTCGGGAAAGACCCAGAGTACTAGTGGAAAATTGGTTTGTTCCTGATGTCTGCTTTCTTCCAACGTGATCTCCTGGGATTGTCCTAATAGCGATGCTGTCACCGGGTAGTTCTGGAAGATGATGAGACTTTCAAGTAAGGGGTGTTCGGTGGGAATCTCACTCCAGGTCTGGATCTGCATCAGCGGAGTATATTCATACTCGCGTGCCTCGATCTGTTGGTTCTGTAGTGTTCGTAGCCAGTCTCCTGCGGCTCTCCGGTGGGGAAGATGGACACGTATCGGTAGCGTATTGATAAAGACTCCAAACATCGTCTCTACTCCCGAAAGCTCCGGAGGACGCCCCGTGGTCGTGGCCCCAAAGAGTACATCATCGTCGCCACTGTAGCGACTCAGTAAGAGCGCCCAGGCCCCCTGAATCAATGTATTGAGTGTGATCTGCTGCTGCTGGGCTCCGGCGGTGATGGTCGCTGTCAGCGCTGAAGAGCACACGACGTGTTGGGCTACGGCCGGTGTCCAGTGTGGGTGAGTGGTCTGCTCAGAGCGTCCTGGTAAGCGCGTGGAGGTCCGCAGTCCCTGAAGATATCCTCTCCAGAATTGTTCTGCTTTCGCCAGATCGTGCTGTTGCAGCCAGAGTAGATAGTCGCGATATGGGCGGACGGCTGGCAGGTTCGGTTGCTTTCCCTGGCACAACGCTTGATAGTAGGTTTGCACTTCGGTCAGCAGGAGCGCTTGTGACCAGCCATCGGTGATCAAATGATGCATGCTGAGATGGAAGGTGTAGGTCTGGTCCTGCAAACGCACGAGCGCCAGACGTAGTAATGGAGCAGTACCCAGCTGTGCGCTGGTGAGTTGTGTGATTTCTCTTAATCTCTCCAGTCGCTCCTGCTGTTGGAGTGGTGAGGAGGAACGCCAATCCTGGAATTCACAGGAGCTTTCTATATGGCGTAACACGACCTGTAGCGGTTGCGTGACTCCTTCCCAGACAAAGAGGGTACGCAACATGGCATGACGCTGGATCACGGAACTCCATGCCTCTTGCCAGGCCGCAACATTTACCGCTCCCTGGATAATCCACTCAAACTGATTATCGTACACATCAGCTTCTGGGGTATAGAGACTATGAAAGAGGAGTCCAGTTTGCATTGGTGAGAGCGGATAGATGTCTTCGATAGCCTGACCGGGTCGACCTGTCTGTGCCTGCGGAATCTGTGCCACGAGAGCATCAAGCTCGGATTGGGTGAGCGTCACGAGCGGGAAATCTGAGGGGGTGTAGCCGCCGACCTCGGGCGTCTGACACAGCTCGATGAGTGCGACGAGAGCATCAAGATATGCTTGAGCCAGTTTCTCAATGGTCCGGGGCTGATGCACTTCCTGGCTATACTGCCAACTGAAGTACAGCTGTTCCCCTTCGATACTGCCAACTATTTCTAAGAGATGAGGACGTATCTCTAATGAACTGCGCGTGGCTCCGGTATCAAGTGGAGACGCAGAGAACAACGACGTGGAGGAAAATGAGGCATCAAATTGCCCAAGGTAGTTGAAGATAATCTGCGCTCGCGGCTGCGCTGCCAGAGCAACAACCACCTGGGGGTCTTGCGTCAAAAAGCGCAGCATTCCATAGCTCATACCCTTGTGTGGCACGTGTCGCAGTTGCTCTTTGACCGCTTTGAGCGTGTCCAGGGGATGGGTCGCACATTCTAACAGCAGCGGAAACAGGGTCGTGAACCAGCCAACGGTACGGGTGATGTCCACCTCGTCGCTGATCTCCTCACGGCCATGCCCCTCCAGGTCGATAAGTACGCGAGACTGTCCCGTCCAGCCGGTAACAGCTTGTACCAGAGCAGCCAACAACACCTCGGTGATCTGTGTATGATAGGCTTCCGAGACCTCCTGAAGTAAGGCGTGTGTATGCGTTCGCGAGAGCGCGACACGATGCGTTCGACTATGGGCAAATGTTGGCTGGCTGGCTGGCAGATCCTGAGGGAGTGGCTGGATGTGAGCACGGGCGGGATCAAGCCAGTAGGTCTGATCTGAGCGGAGCCGGGGTGTCTGGGCATACTGTCGGAGATAGTGGGACCAGGCTTGCCACGAGGTTGTTTTATCCGCGAGCCCGATGGGCTGATGGCTTGAAAGCTGCTTGTAGGCCGCCTCAAGATCTTCGAGCAGGATGCGCCAGGAGACGCCGTCGACGGCGAGATGATGAATGATTAGCAGTAGATACGCCGCATGGTCTGATCCATGTAGAAAATAGAGCGAACGGAACAAGAGACCCGCGCTCAGATCCAAGTGTGCCTGTGCAGACTCTGCCAGAGCTAGTTGGATCGGGAAGCGCTGTTGTTCCGGTAAGCCGGAGAGATCGACGAAGAGTCCCGGAGGCGTCGTCGGGGTAGCGGCGATCTCCTGTTGCCATCCGTCAATGCGGGATGTAAAGCGCAGGCGCAGCGCGTCGTGGTGCAGGACGAGTTGTTGTAACGCCTGTTGGAGCCAGTGCAGCTGGAGTGGTTCAAGCGTCGAGAGCATGATGGCCTGATTAAAGTGGTGAGGGGCAGGCAACGAGCGCTCGAAGAACCAGTGCTGGATCGGTGTCAGCGGGACAGGTCCTGTAACCAGGGCTTGTGATGATTGAATGGTTGTAGTCGCTGTGGCCACGCGGGCCAGTTGGGCGATGGATGGGTATTGAAAGAGTTGTTTGGGCGTCAGATGCAGTCCGGCGGCTCTGGCGCGTGAGACCATCTGAATGCTGAGAATGGAGTCGCCTCCCAGCGTAAAGAAATTGTCATGAACGCCGATCTGCTCAACTCGGAGTAACTGCGACCAGATGCGGGCCAGCAGCATCTCTGCTGCGTCGTTCGGCGCGACAAACGTTTCGGCGGGCTCGGATTGTAATTGTTCAGGGATAGGTAGGGCACGTCGATCGACTTTGCCGTTGGGGGTGAGGGGGAGAGCGTCTAGCAAGATAAACGTCGCAGGTAGCATATACGATGGCAGGCGCTCTTGTAGAAATGCGTGTAACTCATTGCTTGTGAGGGTGTGCTTTGTTTCTCCTACGACATAAGCCACCAGACGTTTTACGCCTGGCTGATCTTCTCGAGCCAGGATAACACATTCCTGCACACCTGCCTTGGTCCGCAGGGTGGACTCGATTTCTCCAAGCTCGATGCGGTAGCCGCGTAGCTTTACTTGTTGATCATTACGTCCTAAAAATTCGAGCGTGCCATCAGGTCGATGACGGGCCAGATCGCCTGTTTTGTATAAGTATGCACCTGCAATCTCTGCAAAGGGATTATGGACGAATTTGGCGGCTGTCAACGCTGCGTCATGGAGATAGCCTGCACCAACTCCACTTCCTGCGATGTAGATGTCTCCTATATGCAGTGGAGGTACAAGCTGCATGTGGGCGTCCAGGATAAGTAGCTGCGTGTTCGCGATTGGATGGCCTAAGGGAATCGTGGCGTCGACAGTCAACTCGGCTTCAGTGATGCGATGGAAGGCTACGACATCACTGCACTCGGTCGGTCCATAGGTGTTGACTATTTTTCCCTGAAATAGTGGAGCATGCAGCCAGGACCGAAGTCGGCTTGGCGTGATTGTCTCGCCCCCTAAAAACACTGTGCGCAACGATTTCAGGGATTCATATGCGCCGGCTTCCGCTGCTTCAAGCAGAGGGTAGAACATGCTCGGTGTGCAGTTGAGGAGAGAGATTTGGCGCTGAGCAATTGTCTGGCAAATCAGATCAATATCGTAACCGGTCGACTGTATGTTTACGCAGCCCCCAACCAGCAAGGGAGCAAGCAGGTTTTTCTGGGTGAGGTCAAAGCTGAACGAGGTTATGACCAGATCTTGATCATGCGCACTGAGGTGGAATTCAGAGATAAGCCAGGTAAGCAGGTTGAAGAACCCTTTGTGATAGACACCTGCTCCTTTGGGAACTCCAGTTGAACCAGACGTATAGATCATGTACGCGAGATTGGCAGGTGTGACTAGATTGGGTAGATTGCTGGTAGGCTTGTCGTGGAAGGTAGACCAGGATACATCATTAATCAGGAGGATATGGCCGGATATGATTGCTTGAAGTTCTGGGAGCTGTGTTTGGCTGAGTACCACGTACGGTTGACATTCGGCCAGGATGCGTGTAATACGCTCCTGCGGATAGGTTGGATCGATAGGCACGTAAGCTCCTCCCGCTTTGAGGACTGCGAGCAAGCTGACGACTATCTCCAGTGAACGCTCCAGGCAGAGCGCGACCAATACATCTGGAGCCACTCCCAACGTCCGCAGATGATGAGCCAGTTGGTTGGCACGTTGGTTTAGCTCAGCATAGGTGAGCTGCTGCTCATCGAAGACTAGCGCCACAGCATCGGGTGTCCGCTGGACTTGCTGCTCAAAGAGCTGATGAACAGTTAGATGACCGGGATAGTCGCGCTGCGTGGCATTCCATGCGACCAAAACTTGCTGACGCTCCTGCGCTGAGAGGAGCGAGATGCGGTGCAGAGGTTGTTCAGGTTGCTCTATAAATGCCTGGAGGATGCGTTGAAGTTGCTGGAGCAGACGATTGATGAGATCCTCTTCAAAGCGAGCGGCGTCATACTGGAGGCTGAGTCCTAACGTGTTTTGATGAGGGACGATGAGCAGTGCCAGGGGATAGTTGGTTTGCTCCTCATGCCTGCTTCCCTCCAACTTCATCTCTTCGGATTGCCCCAATACTGATGTCGCCTCAGGATAGTTCTGGAAGACGATGAGACTGTCAAAGAATGGCTGTCCGGTGGGAATCTCACTCCAGGTTTGGATCTGCGCCAGCGGAGTGTATTCATGCTCGCGAGCCTCGACCTGTTGGCTCTGTAAGGCGCGTAGCCAGTCTCCTACTGAATGGGTTGGGGAGACCTGTACGCGTACTGGCAGGGTGTTGATGAAGACACCTAACATCGTTTCGACGCCGGGCAACGACGGCGGACGCCCCGTCGTTGTGGCTCCAAAGAGTACTTCATCCTCGCCGCTGTAACGACTCAGCAGGAGCGCCCAGGCTCCCTGTAGGAGCGTGTTGAGGGTGATATGTTGTTGCTGCGCTCCAGCGGTGAGCGCCGCTGTCAGTGAGGTGGAGCACGCGACGTGTTGGGTCATGGCCGTGGTCCAGTGCGGATGGGTGTCCTCTGTACGACCTGGCAAGCGCGTCGCGGTGTGTAGTCCCTGGAGATAACGTCTCCAGAACAGCTCTGCTTTGTCCCGGTCATGCTGCTGGAGCCAGAGCAGGTAGTTGCGATACGGATAGACGGCTGGCGGGTCTGGTTGCTTTCCCTGGCAGAATGCCTGATAGCGCGTCTGTACTTCGGTCAGCAGGAGCGCGTGCGACCAGCCGTCGGTGATTAGATGGTGCATATTGAGATGAAAGGTATAGGTCTGATCCTGCAGACGTACAAGCGCCAGGCGCAGCAGTGGAGCGGTTTTTAGATCCTGACTGGTTATCTCAGTAGCTTGTCGCAAGTGCTCCAGGCGTTCCTGCTGTTGGAGTGGTGAGGAGGAACGCCAATCGAGAAGCTCACAGGAAGGTTCAAGCTGACGCAACACGATCTGTAGTGGCTGCGTGACTCCTTCCCAGACAAAAAGGGTACGCAAGATGGCATGACGCTGAACCACAGCGTTCCAGGCTCCTTGCCAGGCGGCCAGATTCACGGCTCCTTGAATCGTCCACTCCAACTGGTTGCCGTATACACCGGCTTCTGGCGTGTAGAGACTGTGAAAGAGGAGTCCCGTTTGCATCGGTGAGAGCGGATAAATGTCTTCGATGGCCTGGCCTGGGCGTCCTGCCTGTGCCTGTGGAATCTGCGCTACGAGAGCATCAAGTTCGGCTTGGTCGAGCGTCACGAGCGGAAAGTCTGAAGGGGTATAGCCGCCGGCCTCGGGCGTCTGACACAGCTCGATGAGTGTGATCAGGGCGTCAAGATACCATTGGGCTAACTGCTCGATGGTCTTGTACTGATGTATTTCCTGACTGTACTGCCAGTTGAGATGCAGGTGTTCTCCCTGGACGTTTGCTGTGATCTCTAGCAAGTGTGCCCGCGGCTCGGATGGACTGCTGGTTGTTCCTGTTGGCGTTGAAGCAGGCGTGAGTACTGATGTGGGAGAGAATGAGGCATCAAATTGTCCGAGATAGTTGAAGACGATCTGGGCCTGTGGTTGTGCGGCCAGGGCGGCGATCACTTCGGGGTCCTGATTTAGAAAGCGCAGCAGGCCATAGCTCATGCCCTTGTGTGGCACCTGTCGTAGTTGCTCTTTGACCGCTTTGAGGACATCTATGGATGAGCTTGTTATGTCATACTGGAACAAAATCGGAAAGAGCGTTGTGAACCAGCCGACCGTACGAGTCAGATCCATCTCCTCGTTGGTCTCTTCACGACCATGACCTTCTAGATCAATAAGCAGACAAGGCTGTCCTGTCCAGCGTGCAAAAGCTTGCACCAGGGCGGCCAGTAACATCTCGGTAATCTGCGTATGGTAAGCGTCTGCCACTATGTGCAGCAATGCCTGAGTGTGCTCCTGGGAGAGGGTGATCTGGTGTATGCGACTGCTTCTCATCGTGTTGTTGCCCGTTGCCCAATCCTGTGGTAGCGGCTGGATGTTGGTGCGTGCGCTATCCAACCAGTAGGACTGGTCTGCGTGGATTTTTGATGTCTGCGCATAGCGCTGGAGGTGGTTAGACCAGATTTGCCACGAAGTCGTTTTGGCGGCAAGCCTGATGGGCTGGTTGGCGGCTAATTGTCCATATGCTATCTCAAGATCTTCGAGCAGAATGCGCCAGGAGACGCCGTCGATGGCGAGATGGTGAATGATTAGGAGCAGATACGTCGGATGGTGTGATCCATGCAGAAAATAGAGCGAATAGAGCAAGAGACCTGCGCTCAGATCCAGTTGCACCTGTGCAGATTCTGCCAGGCTCAGTTGGGTCTGGAAGCGCTGGCGTTCGGGTAGGCTGGAAAGATCAATGATGAGGCCGGGAGACGTTGTTGGGATGCCAGCAATCTCCGGCTGCCATCCGTCTGTGCCTGGTGTAAAGCGTAAACGTAAAGCATCATGGTGTAGAACGACGCTTCTTATAGTCTTGAGCAGCCAGTGCAAACGCAGAGGTTGCGTGGTCACAAGCATGATGGCCTGATTAAAGTGTTGAAGGGCGGGCAACTGGCGCTCGAAGAACCAATGTTGGATTGGTGTCAACGAGACAGGCCCTGTGACCAGAATTTGTGGCGTCTGACTGGTAGAGGTGATAGAGACAACACGGGCGAGTTGGGCAATGGATTGGTATTGAAAGAGCTGTTTGGGCGTCAGGTGCAGTCCGGCGGCTCTGGCGCGTGAGACCATCTGAATGCTCAGGATCGAGTCGCCTCCCAGTGCAAAGAAGTTGTCGTGGATGCCGACCTGCTCGACTCTGAGGAGTTGCGACCAGATGCGAGCAAGTGTGACTTCTGTCTCGGTGGCTGGCGCGACAAAGCTTTCGGCGAGCTCGGGATGTAGTTGTTCTGGTATCGGCAGGGCACGGCGATCGATCTTGCCATTGGTGGTCAGGGGGAGAGCGTCAAGGAACATAAACGTTGTAGGTACCATATAGGATGGCAGGCGCTCTTGCAGCAGTGTACGTGATGCATTACTCGTAAGCGTTTCTTCTCCCTGTCCAACGATATAGGCGACCAGACGTTGCTCGCCCGGTCGATCTTCGCGGACCAGAACGATACAGTCCTTGACCCCAATCTGGGCTCGCACGACGGTCTCGATCTCGCCTAACTCGATGCGCTGTCCCCGGATCTTGACTTGCTGGTCCAGACGTCCCAGGTATTCAATGGAGCCATCGGGCAGATGACGCGCCAGGTCTCCGCTGCGATACAGGCGTTGCCCCGGCTCGCTACTCCAGGGATGGGGGATGAAACGCTCGGCGGTCAGATTGGCGCGCTTCAGATAGCCACGAGCCAGGTTGATTCCTCCGATATAGAGCTCGCCGGCCACGCCAATGGGCACGGGTTGCAAGAAGCGATCAAGCAGATAGATCTGGGTGTTGGCGATGGGCATGCCGATGGGCACGATGGTGTCTGTGGGCTGGCAAGACCAGGCGGTGACATCGATGGCGGCCTCGGTGGGACCATAGAGGTTATGCAACTGTACGTGTCGGGGAAAATGAGCGAAAAAGCTGGTCTGGAGATCAGGGGAGAGCGCTTCTCCGCTGCACATGACCTGACGGAGACTCTGGCAGGCGTCCAGGGCAGGTTCCTGCAAAAAGACGTGGAGCATGGAGGGGACAAAGTGGAGCGTGGTGATAGCTTGCTCGACAATCAGATCGCGCAGATAGGTTGGATCGCGATGTCCCTCCGGACGAGCCATGATCAGGCTGGCTCCCGTGGTCAGCGGCCAGAAGAATTCCCAGACCGAGACATCAAAGCTGTAGGGCGTTTTTTGCACGACGCGATCCCACGGGAAGAGATGATAGTGTTCCTGTCTCCAGTACAGATAGTTTCCAAGCCCACGATGGGTGTTCATGGTGCCTTTAGGCTTGCCGGTTGAGCCCGATGTGTAGATCACATAAGCGAGATTTTCAGAAGCTACGTCGACTGGTAACTTGCTCGATGTTGTCTCCGTGATCTGTTCCCATTGACGATCCAGATGGATAGCCTCAATGCCGTTCGACAGAGCCAGAGGAAGATCCTGATGTGTCAAAACTATCTGCACATTGGCATCAGCCAACATGAATGAGACGCGTTCAGCCGGATAAGTGGGATCTACTGGTAGATAGGCCCCGCCTGCTTTGAGCACCGCGAAGAGTGCTATAACCATCTCCAGGGAACGTTCCATGTAGATTCCCACGAGCTCGTCGGGACCAACTCCCCGCTGTTGCAAATAAGCGGTCAGTTGATCGGCGCGCCGGTTTAGTTCTTCGTAGCTGAGTTGGTGCCCCTCAAAGATCAAGGCGATGGCGTCGGGAGTGCGTTGCACCTGTTGCTCAAAGCGTTGATGGATACATATGTCCTGAGGGTAATCGCGCTGTGTTCGATTGTGTAATCCCAGAATATGTTCGCGTTCGCCCTCAGTTAGTAGAGGCATCTCATCAATAGAGCGGTGCGGATCGCGTAGCACGGTTTGGACGATGGTTTGCCAATGATTCAGCAGGTGCTGGATTGACTCCGCTTCAAAGAGCTTACTATTGTACTCGACTGTACAAAGTAATCCGTGCTTGCCTTCTGTTACTGTGAAGGTCAGATCAAATTTGCTGATGCTGCTTTCTACCTCTAGCAGGCTCATCTGAATATCGGCCACGTTGTATTGTTCGTAGGGCGTGTTTTGTAAGATAAACATGACCTGGAAGAGTGGCGTGCGACTCAGGTCACGATCAATGTCGAGCGCCTCGACAATCTGCTCAAAGGGCAGATCTTGATGAGCATAGGCACTCAAGCAGACCTCGCGTACACGCTGAAGTAGTTCTAGAAAGCTGGGGTTGCCGGAAAGATCGCTACGCAGCACTAATGTGTTGACGAAGAAACCAATGACGTTCTCGATCTCGGCCTGCTGTCGATTGGCAATCGGAGTCCCGACGCTGATGTCGCTTTGTCCGCTATAACGCATCAATAGGACTTGAAAGCTTGCGAGCAGCAGCATAAATAACGTCACGTTTTCCTGTCGACTCAGACCTTGTAATCCCTGGGTGATCTCGGGTGCAAGGTGCCAGGATTGGCTGGCTCCCTGCTGGCTCTGGATGGCCGGACGTGGATGATTGGTAGGTAAGGCCAGTGGTGATACCCCATCCAGCTGAGTTCGCCAATAGGCCAATTGGCTCTTTAAAACCTCTCCTTGCAACCATCCTCGCTGCCAGAGAGCATAGTCGGCGTATTGAACGGGAAGAGGAGGCAAGGGCGAAGTTTGTTGAGCTACGGCGGCGCGATATAATGTGGTTAACTCACGCACAAAGACTTCGTTGGACCAACCATCAGTGATAATGTGGTGCAGGGTGAGCAAGAGTACATGGCGATCTGGCTCTAGCTGGAGTAGCGTTGTGCGCAGCAAGGGGCCATGCACTAGATCAAAGGCGTGCTGTGCTTCCTGACTGGCCAACCGTTTCAGCTCTTGCTCGCGAAGCTCAGGTCGCAGTCCTTTCAAGTCGATAACAGGTAGAGATGCAAAACCTGTTGGCTCGATTACCTGGACTGGCTGTCCATCCCGGGCTAAAAAGGTGGTGCGTAAGCTCTCGTGCCGCTCAATTAATTCCTGCAAGGCTTGTTTCAAGTAATGGACTTTGACGTCTCCGGCTAACTGAAGTGCGATGGGAATCAGATAAGCCATGCTGTCAGGTTCTAATTGATCCAGGAACCACAAACGCTGCTGGGCAAAGGAGAGCTGGATGAAGTTTGGTGTAGAACGTCTTGTAATAGTCTTTTCATCCAAAACTTGCGTATGTTTACCTTGAGTCCATTTTGCGAAAAGAGCCTGCTTCGTTTTTGAAAGCTGTGACTTTTTTTCTGAAATAGTGTCTTTATCAGGCATCTTGCACCTCTATATGTGAATCCGTATGTATATGAGATCGCGACGTCGCTGCGTAAGCGCGACGTCGACGATGGCTGTTCGTTATTAGTTGTCGGTTTCAAAGGAAGATAATAATTCTAAAGCCTCTTCTTCGGATAATGTTTCTAGCTTTTTGACAATTTCTTCTTCAACAAGCTCGGCCATTTTGGCGATGGTTGAGGCATCCTCAAAAAGTCGACGTAGCGGTATATTGATGCGGAAAACCTCTCGTAGCTGATAACTCAGTTGGATTGCCAGTAATGAGTGTCCTCCCAGCTCGAAAAAGTTTTCATGTATTCCGATCCGTTGTTGCCCCAGCACCTTCCTCCACATTTCCAGCACTAACTCCTCCACCGGTGTCCCGGGCTCCTCTAGCACATCGCTGCTTGCTACTTGCAGCGTATCAGGTGCAGGCAATGCTCGCCGGTCTATTTTGCCGCTGGAGGTCAGTGGCAGAGCAGCGAGGAATACAAATGTCGCTGGTATCATGTATGCTGGCAGGTGTCTTTGTAACGCACTGCGGATCTCGCCGTTGTCGAGATCCGTCCCTGGCTGTGCTACTATGTAGGCTACCAGACGAGTATCTCCGGGACGATCTTCACGGGCCAGAACGACACAGTCCTCGATTCCGATCTGCGCCCGTACGACGGTCTCGATCTCGCCTAACTCGATGCGCTGTCCCCGGATCTTGACTTGCTGGTCCAGACGTCCCAGGTATTCAATGGAGCCATCGGGCAGATGACGCGCCAGGTCTCCACTGCGATACAGGCGTTGTCCTGGCTCGCTACTCCAGGGATGGGGGATGAAACGCTCGGCGGTCAGATTGGCGCGCTTTAGATAGCCACGAGCCAGATTGACTCCTCCGATATAGAGCTCACCGGCCACGCCAATGGGCACGGGCTGCAAGAAGCGATCAAGCAGATAGATCTGAGTGTTGGCGATGGGCATGCCGATGGGCACGATGGTGTCTGTGGGCTGGCAAGACCAGGCGGTGACATCGATGGCGGCCTCGGTGGGACCATAGAGGTTATGCAGCTGTACGTGTCGGGGAAAATGAGCGAAAAAGCTGGTCTGAAGATCAGAAGAGAGCGCTTCTCCGCTGCACATGACCTGACGGAGACTTTGGCAGGCGTCCAGGGCAGGTTCCTGCAAAAAGACGTGGAGCATGGAGGGGACAAAGTGGAGCGTGGTGATAGCTTGCTCGACAATCAGATCGCGCAGATAGGTTGGATCGCGATGTCCCTCCGGACGAGCCATGATCAGGCTGGCTCCCGTGGTCAGCGGCCAGAAGAATTCCCAGACTGAGACATCAAAGCTGTAGGGCGTTTTTTGCACGACGCGATCCCACGGGAAGAGATGATAGTGTTCCTGTCTCCAGTACAGATAGTTTCCAAGCCCACGATGGGTGTTCATGGTGCCTTTAGGCTTGCCGGTTGAGCCCGATGTGTAGATCACATAAGCCAGTTGGTCGGATGATCCTATCCATCTGAACTGATCGTGTGGCATCTGAGACAGAGGAGTCCATATGTGATCAATGCAGAGACCTTTTTTGAGCGTTGGTGGGAGGCTTTCTTGCAATGTAGTATGGGTCAAGACCACGTCTATTTGCGCGTCCTGAAGCATAAAGGCCAGACGCTCCTGTGGATAAGTAGGATCAAGTGGCATGTATGCTCCTCCGGCTTTGAGGACTGCCAGCAAGCTCATGACCATCTCCAGCGACCGTTCCAGGCAGATTCCCACCAGCGCCTCAGAACGAACTCCTTGTTGGCGTAAATAGTGGGCAAGTTGATTGGCGCGCCGATTCAGCTCGGCGTAGGTGAGCAGCTGTTCCTCGAAGACCAGCGCTACAGCGTCAGGTGTCTGCTCTACCTGTTGCTCAAAGAGCTGATGCACGGCCAATTCCTGCGGATAGTCGTCGCGTTGCGTGGCATTCCATTTGCGCAAGACTTGCTGGCGTTCCTGCACTGAGAGGAGCGAGATCAACTCCAGCTTTTGTGCTGGCTGCTCTATAAATGCCTGGAGGATGCGTTGAAGTTGCCGGAGCAGACGGCTGATGAGTTCCTCTTCAAAACGCATTGGGTCATACTGTATGCGCAGGATCAATGTGTCTTGATGAGGAATGATCAGCAGGGCCAGAGGATAGTTGGTTTGCTCCTCATGTCTGCTCGTCTTGAGTGTCATCTCGGTGGATTGTGCGAGTACTGATGTCGCCTCCGGATAGTTCTGGAAGATGACGAGACTATCAAAGAATGGCTGTCCGGCGGGAATCTCGCTCCAGGTTTGGATCTGCGCCAGCGGAGTGTATTCATGCTCGCGAGCCTCAACCTGTTGGCTCTGTAAGGCGCGTAGCCAGTCTCCTACTGAATGGGTTGGGGAGACCTGTACGCGTACTGGCAGGGTGTTGATGAAGACACCCAACATCGTTTCGACGCCGGGCAACTCTGGCGGGCGTCCCGTCGTTGTGGTCCCAAAGAGCACCACGTCCTCGCCGCTATAGCGGCTCAGGAGGAGCGCCCAGGCTCCCTGTAGGAGCGTGTTGAGCGTGACGTGTTGTTGCTGCGCTCCAGTGGTGAGCGCCGCTGTCAGGGATGTGGAGCAGGCGACGTGTTGGGTCATAGCCGTGGTCCAGTGCGGATGGGTATCCTCTGTACGACCTGGCAAGCGTGTCGCGGTGTGCAGTCCCTGGAGATAACGTCTCCAGAACAGCTCCGCTTTGTCCCGGTCATGCTGCTGGAGCCAGTGCAGGTAGTCACGATACGGACGGACGGCTGGCAGGTCTGGTTGCTTTCCCTGGCAGAATGCCTGATAGCACGTCTGTACTTCGGTCAGCAGGAGCGCATGCGACCAGCCGTCGGTGATCAGATGATGCATATTAAGATGAAAGGTATAGGTCTGATTCTGCAAACGCACGAGCGCCAGACGCAACAGGGGAGCGGTTCCCAGATCCTGACTGGTTATCTCGATGGCTTGTCGCAAGTGCTCCAGGCGTTCCTGCTGTTGGAGCGGTGAGGAGGAACGCCAATCGAGAAGCTCACAGGAAGGTTCAAGCTGGCGCAACACAATCTGTAGCGGTTGTGTGACTCCTTCCCAGACAAAAAGGGTACGCAACAAGCCATGACGTTGGATCACGGAGCGCCAGGCCTCTTGCCAGGCGGCCACATTCACGGCTCCTTGAATCGTCCACTCCAACTGGTTGCCGTACACACCAACCTCTGGGGTGTAGAGACTGTGAAAGAGGAGTCCCGTTTGCATCGGTGAGAGCGGATAGATGTCTTCGATGGCCTGGCCGGGTCGCCCTGTCTGTGCCTGGGGAATCCGTGCCACAAGTGTATCAAGTTCGGCTTGCGTGAGCGTCACGAGCGGAAAGTCTGAAGGGGTATAGCCGCCGGCCTCGGGGGCCTGACACTGCTCGATGAGCGCGACGAGAGCATCAAGATACCATTGGGCTAAGTTCTCAATGGTCTTACGTCGATGCAGCTCCTGACTGTACTGCCAGTTGAGATGTAAGCATCCTTCTTCGATCCTCGCAGTGATCTCTAGTAGATGAGGTCGTGTCTCCGATGCACTGTGCATGGCTCCCGTAGAAACTGGTGTCGGTGTGAATAATGACGTAGGCGAGAATGAGGCGTCGATTTGTCCAAGGTAGTTGAAGACGACCTGTGGCTGCGGTTGCGTCGCAAAGGTGGCAATCAGAGTAGGATCTTGCGTCAGAAAGCGCAATATCCCATAACTCATGCCTTTATGTGGCACATGCCGAAGTTGCTCTTTGATTGCTTTGAGCGCATCTGTCGGAGAGCTTGTCATAGCACTTTCCAGCAGCACCGGGAATAAAGTTGTGAACCAGCCGACGGTGCGAGAGAGATCGATATGCTCGATCACCTCTTCGCGTCCATGGCCTTCCAGATCAATGAGCAGACGAGGCTGTCCTGTCCAGCGCGTAAAAGCTTGCAGCAGAGCTGTCAGTAACAGCTCGGTAATCTGCGTATGATAGACATCTGGTACGTCTTGTAGTAAGGCTCGTGTGTGCTGCTGTGAGAGCGTAATCTGATACGTTCGATCGCTCACGAAGGTATTATCACCGGCAGGAAAATCCTGAGGAAGAGGCTGAATATCTGTCCATCTAGCGTCGAGCCAGTAGGTCTGATCTGCACGTAAAGAGGCTGTCTGCGCATACTGCTGGAGCTGGTTGGACCAGGCTTGCCATGAGGTGGTTTTGTCTGGCAGATGCATTGGCTGGTCGGCGGCTAGTTGTCCATATGTCGTCTCAAGATCTTCGAGCAGGATGCGCCAGGAGACACCGTCAACGGCGAGGTGATGAATGATCAGGAGCAGGTACGCCGGATGGTCCGATCCATGCAGAAAGTAGAGCGAACGGAGCAGTAGACCTGCGCTCAGATCCAGTTGCGCCTGTGCAGACTCTGCCAGGCTCAGTTGTGTCTGGAAGCGCTGCTGTTCAGGCAAGCCGGAGAGATCAATAGTGAGGTCAGGTGACGTTGTTGGGATGCCCGCGATCTCTTGCTGCCATCCGTCGAGGTCTGGTTGAAAGCGTAGGCGTAAAGCATCATGGTGTCGGATGAGTTGTCGCAATGCCTGCTGTAACCAGTGGAAACGCAGAGATGTAAACGTAGATAGCATCACTGCTTGATTGTAATGCTGGGGTATGGATAACTGGCGCTCGAAGAACCAGTGCTGGATCGGTGTCAACGGGACAGGCCCTGTGACCAGGGCTTGTGAGGTCTGACTGACTGCGCTTGTTGTGACTACGCGAGCCAGTTGGGCAATCGATTGATCGTGAAAGAGTTGCTGTGGCGTGAAGTGAAGTCCCGCTTGTCGGGCACGCGAGACCACTTGAATACTCAGAATCGAGTCGCCTCCCAGCGCAAAGAAGTTGTCGTGGATGCCGACCTGCTCGACTCTGAGGAGTTGCGACCAGATGCGTGCCAGCGTGACTTCTGTCTCGGAGCTTGGCGCGACAAAGGTCTCGGCGAGCTCGGGATGTGGTTGTTCTGGGGCGGGCAGGGCACGGCGATCGACCTTGCCACTGGTAGTTAAGGGGAGGGCGTCTAGCGAGACAAATGCCGCAGGGATCATGTACCCTGGCAAGCGCTCTTGTAGGAACGTACGCAACGTGCTATCTGTGGGCGTATCTCCTGCACGTCCGACGATATAGGCGACCAGGCGTTGCTCACCCGGTCGATCTTCGCGGGCCAGAACAACACAGTCCTCGATTCCGATCTGGGCTCGCATGACGGTCTCGATCTCGCCTAACTCGATGCGCTGTCCCCGGACCTTGACTTGCTGGTCCAGACGTCCCAGATATTCAATGGAGCCATCGGGTAGATGACGCGCCAGGTCTCCGCTGCGATACAGGCGTTGTCCCGGCTCGTTACTCCAGGGATGGGGGATGAAACGCTCGGCGGTCAGATCGGCGCGCTTCAGATAGCCACGAGCCAGGTTGACTCCGCCGATATAGAGCTCGCCGGCCACGCCAATGGGCACGGGCTGCAAGAAGCGATCAAGCAGATAGATCTGGGTGTTGGCGATGGGCCTGCCGATGGGCACGCGCTCGTCTGCGCGTCGACAGGCCCAGGCGGTTACTTCAACGGCGGCCTCGGTGGGGCCATAGAGGTTATGTAGTTGTATGTGCTCGGAAAAGCGGGCGAAAAAGGTCTCCTGAAGATCGGCAGAGAGCGCTTCTCCGCTGCACATGACCTGACGGAGGCTCCGACAGGCGTCCAGGTCTGGCTCCTGCAAAAAGGCGTGCAACATGGAGGGGACAAAGTGCAGTGTGGTGATAGCTTGCTCGATGATCAGATTGCGCAGATAGGTTGGATCGCGATGTCCCTCCGGACGAGCCATGATCAGGCTGGCTCCCGTGGTCAGCGGCCAGAAGAATTCCCAGACCGAGACGTCAAAGCTGTAGGGCGTTTTTTGTACGACGCGATCCCTGGAAGAGAGGTGATAATGTTCCTGTCTCCACAGCAGATAATTCGCTAATCCTCGATGGGTATTCATGGTGCCCTTGGGGGTTCCTGTAGAGCCGGAGGTGTAGATGACATAGGCCAGGTTCTCCGGAGCGATATTGACAGTGACTGGATGTGGCTTTGTGGCGGCGATCTGTTCCCATTGGCTATCCAGATGAATAATTTCAACGCCGGTTGGCGGCGAAAGAGGGAGATCCTGGCACGTGACGACTATCTTCACATGTGCATCTGTCAGCATAAAAGATAGCCGTTCGGTTGGGTAATCAGGATCAAGGGGCACATAGGCGGCGCCCGTTTTGAGGATGGCGAAGAGCGCCACGACCATTTCCAGTGAGCGCTCCATCAAGATGCCTATCAGCACTTCGGGACCAACTCCTCGCCGCTGCAAATGCGATGCCAGTAGATCGGCGCGTCGATTTAGCTCCTCATAGCTAAGTTGGTGCTCCTCACAGATCAAGGCGATTGCGTCGGGCGTGCGCTGTACCTGCCGCTCAAAGAGGTGATGCACGGTCAACTCTGGAGGATAGTCGCGCTGCGTGGCATTCCACTGTTCCAGGATTTGTTCACGTTCCTGCTCGATCAGGAATGATATCTCTCCAATGGTGACATGGGGCGCGCGCAGCACTTCTTGCAGGATCGTTTGCCAGTGATTCAGTAGCTGTGCGATGGTCGTGGCTTGAAAAAGCTCGGTGTTGTACTCGAGCACACAATGGAGTCCCTGCTCATCTTCCAGTGCCGTGAGCGTCAAATCGAACTTGCTGACCGTGCTCTCCACTTCCAGCACACTCATTCCTACGTTGGTCAGTGCTCCAGAATCCTGGGGCATGTTTTGTAGGATAAACATGATCTGAAAGAGCGGTGTGCGGCTCAGGTCGCGGATGGGTTCGAGCGCTTCTACCACTTTTTCGAAGGGCAGGTCCTGATGGGCATAGGCTCCGAGCATGACGGTGCGTACGCGTTGGAGCAATGCTAGAAAGCTGGGATTACCTGACAGGTCGGTACGCAAAACAAGCGTGTTGACAAAAAAGCCGATCAGGGTTTCAAGTTCACGATGAGTGCGGTTGGCAATTGGAGTGCCAACCATAATGTCGTCTTGTCCACTGTAGCGCAGCAGCAGTACCAGGAATGCTGCGAATAAGGTCATGAAGAGCGTGACCCCTTCTTGCTGGCTCAGTGCTTTGAGTTGTGAGGTGAGAGGCGCTGAGATCTGAAGGCTACGCTGCGCTCCCGCAAAGGTCTGGATGGGCGGGAGGGCATGATCGGTGGGAAAATCGAGCACTGCAGGAGCATGGGCGAGTTGCTGTTGCCAGTAATGAAGTTGCTCTTGCAAGACCTCATCCTGGAGCCACTGACGCTGCCAGAGGGCATAGTCGGCATATTGGATCGGTAAGGGCGGCAGCGTGCTCGGCTTCCCAGCGATCTCTGCTTGATAGAGTTGTGAAAGCTCGCGAATGAGGACGTTGCTTGACCAACCATCAAAGATAATGTGGTGCAGCGTCAGCAGCAGTATATGATGCCGGAGACTCAGGCGCACTACTACAGCCCTCAGTAACGGGCCAGTTTCGAGGTTGAAAGGCTGCTGCTGCTCTTGATACGCAAGCTGCTGAATCAGCTCTGCTTGCTCTTCTGTTGTGCTTGTGGATAGATCAATCAGCGGAAGTGACATGTTATAAGGAGGAGCAATGACCTGGGTTGGTTTTTCATTGTGCTGGTGGAAGACGGTACGTAAAACCTCATGGCGTTGGATAACTGTGGTGAAAATATGCTCAAGCATTCCAACAGAAAAAATACCTTTAAATTGGAGCATATTTGGTATGTTGTACGCCGCGCTCTGGCTATCAAACTGATGCAGAAACCATAGCCGCTCCTGGGCGAACGAGAGCACGATCCCATTTTCGTCACGCTGGCGAGGGAAAATATGCTGCTGGACAACGCCCGCTTTGCGTTGTTGCACTTGCTGCTCAACCATCTTTTGTTGCATTTTTTTGAGAAGCGCTTCACGTTGCTCCGGTGAGAGTGCGGAAATATGTTTGGCGAGATCACTCATCAAGGTATCCTTTGATTACAAGTCGTTGGTGAATAATTGCAGCAGATCGTCGTCAGAGGTTCCACCCATTTCGAGCAACATCTGTGCTAGATGTTCATCATCGGCCTGCTGTAAAAAATTACGCTGCATCTGCTCAATGAGCAGGGCCATTTCGACAATGGTTGGATGGTCAAACATGCTCTGGAGCGGTAACTCTACCTGGAAGATGGAGCGTACTTCAGAGAGGATCTGGGTCGCTAATAATGAATGTCCTCCGACTGCAAAGAAGTTGTCCGTGGTTCCGAGATTGTCGAGATGAAGGAGTTCGCTCCAGATCTTCAATAGTTCCTCTTCCATAAGTGTGGCTGGCTTTTGACTGTTCAGGCTGTGCGGAGCGGTGCGCGGCTTCGGTGTGTAGAACTGAAACTGTTGATAGATTTTCTCTACAGAATTCAATGTTGTGGCAATCTTGCTGAGTTGTGCCTGATGCAGGCGTTCTCCTGTCTCAATGCGGGCGGTCGGCGTTGACCGGGCATCCGTTGTAGCTAGCGATGATACTTGTTGTTGCTCCGCTGCGCTAGCGGGATGAAATTTGAGCTGAGCCGCTACCTGAGCCGGGAAAATAATCTGCCAATCTTGCTCCTCCCGCTCACGTTTGAAGGCGTGCCCCGTTTGTGTTAAAAAGTCAGCGGCAGGCTGATTTTTTGCGGTTGCTTGATAAGGAAGTGTAACTGTATCCAGGCCGTACTCCTGCACTAGCGCTCCCAGATAGGCAATGATGCGATGCTCTACTCCTCGTCCTAACACGCGACAACTTAAGAGGAGGGTGTCAACGCGCAGTGTGGACTGCTCTTTGGTACATAAGACCAGTCCCACTAATCCATACACTCCAAAGCGATCATCGACATGAACCACGAAGGCTTCATTGTGCTCCTCAAGACAGAACTGGCGGATCTCGTTTTCGTTGCGCCGGATGGTCGTAAGATTAAATTGGTTGGTCCGGAGCGTGAGTTGGGCCGCCCGCGTAAGATGTTTATCCTCCAGGCGTGTGATATGCACCTGTACGTTCAGCTTTTCCAGGAAATCTGCGAACGCGTTGGTTGATTGTAAGAGGCTTTGCCGTTGCTGTTCCTGCTGATAAAAGTGGGTGCGTTGTCGATCTTCATCTGTACGTGCTACCTGGTCGAAGGCCCAGAAATGTGTGAGCAATTGAGGAAGGTCCTCAATGTGTGACGGAAACGGAAAGATGAGCACTTCTGGACACCGGGCCTGCACATCTGCTTGCTCAAGCGGGTTGTCATCCAGAAAAATCATGCTGTCCAGCGCTAGATTGAGTGCTTGCGCCAGAGAGCGTAGATTGTTGGCTTTCGATTGCCAGTTAATGCGTACCTGCGCCAGATGTTTACGCTGGAGTGGCATCTCCGGATGCGCATCAAAGACGTCGAAGACATCTTGCGGATTGTTTTTGCTACAGAGACAGATCAACATTCCGGCTTCGTGCTGCGCCACGAGAAATTCTTGCAAGATCCTTCTGGGAGTATCAAGCGTAATGCCCTGTGGACCATCCTCACCGCAGACTCCTTGCCAGAGGGTTTGATCGCAATCGACCACAATCACTTTGTATGGCTGAAATGTGAATGCTGCTATCTTGCGGGCGATTAGCGTGCCCAGTGCCGTAAAAAAGTGGGGCGTGAAAGGAATATGTCCCGTGCTATCCGTGTTGAGGTCGTAGTAGTTAGCTACTGGATAGAGAGCTGCGACCTCTTGTAAGGAAATGAAGTATGTCCCGCTTATTTGACTGATCTCTTGCGTCAGAAGCTGTTCCATCTGCTGGCATAATGATGCGAATGTGGGATCAGCCTGTATCTGAGGTGAGGATGGACAGATACAGAGGATGCAGGGCACGGAGGTGCGTTGTCGTACTTGTTGGAATGCCTGCAAGAATTCATGCGTCTCCCGGGCGATCATGTGTTGAGAGAGGCTGGTGCGTTGAGAGGGCTCCGTAAAGCGTAGCCAATCCTCAAAGCGGAGCAGAATAAGATTGACGCCATTGGTATTGGTTGAGAGCAGACTCTGTGGGTCCAGAAATTGTTGCCATATCTGGTTATAGGCGGCAAAGCTGATGGTGGTCGGAAGTTGCAGCTCACGCATCCAGTAGGAGAGCGGACCCTCCAGTGGTTCAGCCGTGAACGTTGCTGTGATGGCCAGGGTCTGTTTCTGCGCACGACGACGGGCAGATTGTGCCTGGCGTAATAGTGTATCTGGCAGTTCAAATGCTTCCAGCGGTGTGTTTGCTTCCTGGGTAATCCGTTGGAGTGTTTGCTGATACGCCTGGAGTAAAGCGTCGATTGTGTCAGCATGAAAAAGTTCGGCATCGTACTCGCAGGTGATTTGTAAACCATCCCCACGCTCTTGAGCGACAAAACGGAGATCTAGCAGAGCATCCTGGGGAGGAAGTGGAAGAAAATCAAAACGTAACTCGTCTATTTCTAAGGCTTCTTGCGGCATGTTTTGTAGGAGGAAGGCAACGTTATAGAATGGGTTGTGGTGGTGGGTGCGGTCAGGTTGAAGCGCCTCAACAATTTTCTCGAAGGGCAGATCCTGATGCGTGTAGGCTGCTAAGACGGTCGTTCTGATCTGAGAGACTAATTGCTCCCAGCTTGTGTCAGGTTTGAGTTGCGTGCGCAGGACCAGGAAATTTAGAAAACAACCGATTAATGGTTCAATTTCTATGCGTGTACGACCCGAAGAGACTGTTCCAATCGCGAGATCATGCTGTCCACTCCACTTGAATAAAATCACCTTGAGGGCGGCCAGCAGCGTCATAAATAACGTGACATCCAGCTGCTGAGAGACTTGTTTGAGCTGTTCGGTGTTTGTGCGTGTGACAAGTATCGTGCGTGATAAGCTTTGTTGATTGTAGATATGATGACGCAAACGATCAAGTGGAAGATCAAGATGGGTCGGGACATGCGCTAATTGTGCCTGCCAGTAGTCAAGGTGATCTTGTAAGACCTTTCCTTGTAGCCACTCACGCTGCCAGAGCGTATAGTCGGCGTATTGGATTGGTAAGGCGGGTAATGGTGATGGTTGCTCCTGGACAAAAGCATGATAAAGTGTTGTGATCTCTTGTACCAGAATGCTCATTGACCAGCCATCAGCGATGATGTGATGCATGGTCAAAAGAAATAGATGTTCAGATGCTGAGTGCCGTATCACGACGGTCTGCCAGAGAGGTCCGTTTTGTAGATCAAAGGAAGTCAATGCCTCTTGTTCAATCAGGGTAGGCACTAACGTTGCCGAAGATGAGGGCGTCAGCGACTGAAGATCGATTAATGTGATGGGGGGCGTGCCTGAATCAGTGATGGTCTGTACGGGACCGGATGCCTGGATGGGGAAGGTGGTACGTAAGATCTCGTGTCGGCTGGCAAGATGCGTTAAGGCTTTCTGCATGGCCATGAGCCTGAATGGTCCGTGGATGCGTAAACCAACGGCGATCGTGTAGGCAGTACTGTGTGTGTTAAGCTGGTGAAGAAACCATAACTGTTGCTGAATAAAGGAAAGTGGAATAGCTTGTGGACGCCTCGTGGCAGGTATAGGATCTATCGGCATCTGATCCGCACCTTGTTGCAAGGATTCAATCTGGGCAGAAAGATCAATAATACGTGGGCACTCAAATAACATGCGCAGAGGAATGTCGATGTGAAGCGTTCTCCTGAGGCGTGAAACTACCTGCGTCGCCAATAAAGAGTGTCCTCCGAGCTCAAAGAAATTGTCTTGAATATTCACGTGCTCCTGCCCAAGCAGTTCAGTCCAAATCTGTGTCAAAAGCTCTTCTAAAGGTGTGCGCGGGGCGATATACGCATGATGCAGCACTACTGATGATAGGTCGGGAGCAGGCAACAGGCGGCGATCCACTTTCCCATTCAGCGTTATCGGGAGTTCGTCCAGGAAAACAAAAAATGCTGGGATCATGTATTCTGCCAGGTATGATTGCAGGGCTGTTCGCAATCCGTGAGCGGTCAATTGTGCTTTCCAGGCATGGGTAGGAACTACGTAGGCTACCAGATGCAGATCTCCTGCTTGCTCTGCACTCGCCTGGACGATGCATGCTTCAACTCCGATCTGAGCTCGTATGACGACCTCGATCTCTTCCATTTCGATACGGAAGCCCCGCAATTTCACCTGGTGATCTACGCGTCCTAGATAGATTAATTCACCATCTGCCGTGATACGTACACGATCACCTGTCCGGTAGAGTCGCTGCCCCGGTTGCGAGCTAAATGGATGTGGGATGAAACGCTCAGCAGTGATCTCTGGTCGCTGCCAATAGCCTCGTGCGAGTCCTTTGCCGCCTACATACAATTCTCCCGGCACTCCAATGGGTAGCACATGTTGCTGCCCATCAAGCACATAGTAGTCCAGATCTGCGATGGCATGCCCGATGACGCTGCCAGGCTGTTGTGCAATATCTCGTTGTGTAATAGGACGATAGGTGACATGGACCGTGGTCTCGGTGATGCCATACATGTTGATGAGCTGGGGATGTTGATCTCCATGACGCTTCATCCAGGGTTCCAGGCGTGCCAGATCCAGTGCTTCCCCTCCAAAGATCACGGTCCGCAGGGCTCGCAGCGCTGAGGCTTTTTCTTGTATATCAGCCTGCATCAGCGCGTAAAACGCGGAGGGGGTCTGGTTGAGGATGCTTACTCTTTGCTGGCAGAGAAGCTGATAGAAGGTGTCGTGATCTCGGCTGACCCAATAGGGAACGATAATCAGGCGAGCCCCCGTCAGTAGCGCTCCCCAGATCTCCCAGACCGAAAAATCAAAGGCGTAGGAATGAAACAGGGTCCAGCTATCCTGTGACGTCAACTGAAACCAGTCCTGTGTCTCGGTCAAAAGACGTAGCACATTGGTGTGTGGAATCATAACCCCTTTGGGCTTGCCGGTTGAGCCGGAGGTGTAGATCACATAGGCCAGATGTTCAGGAGATACATTGCCAGGAAGCGGTTGTGCCTCAGTGATCTGTTCCCATTGACGCTCTATTCGGAGTGCCTCAACGCCGGTCGGTAGAGAAAGAGGAAGATCCTGGTGCGTTAAGACTATCTTGATGCCTGCATCAGCCAGCATAAAGGAGACGCGTTCAGCCGGAGAATGAGGATCAATGGGGACATAGGCGCCTCCGGCTTTGAGAACTCCGAGCAAGCCAGTGATCATCTCTAAAGAACGCTCCAGGTAGAGACCTACGAGTACGTCGGGACCGACTCCTCGTTGACGCAAATGAGCGGCCAGATGATCGGCGCGTTGGTTCAGTTCCCCATAGCTAAGTTGCTGTTGCTCAAAGATCAAGGCGATGGCATCTGGCGCACGCTGTACCTGCTGCTCAAAGAGTTGATGGATGGTCCACTTCTGAGGATAGCTTTTCTCGATCACATTACCTGATTGCAGGACCTGTTCGCGTTCCATGTCGGTTAGCAGGGATATCTCTTCAATGGAAATGTGCGGATCGCGTAGCACTGCTTGGATGATGGTTTGCCAATGACTGAGCAAACGGGTCATTGACGCAAGCTCAAAGAGCGAGCTGTTATACTCTAGCGTGCCATGTAGGCCTTGCTGGCCTTCTATCACTGTAAGCGTCAGGTCAAACTTGCTGGTCGTACTTGCCAACTCTAATGGATTGACCTGTAGCGTGTTCACGTTTTCCGCATCCTGGGGCACATTTTGCAGGGCAAACATGACCTGGAAGAGTGGCGAGCGGTTCAGGTTGCGGACAGGTTCGAGTGCTTCTACTACTTTTTCAAAAGGAATGTCTTGATGGGCATAGGCACTCAGGCAGACCGTGCGTACGCGCTGGAGCAATTCTAGAAAGCTGGGATTACCCGCGAGATCGTTGCGTATCACCAGGGTGTTGGCAAAAAAGCCAATCATGCCTTCGAGTTCAGCTAGTTGCCGATTGGCAATTGGAGTGCCGACGCTGATATCATATTGGTCGCTATAACGCATCAGTAGGATCTGGAAGCTTGCTAGTAGGAGCATGAACAGGGTCACGTTTTCCTGTCGACTCAAGTGGAGTGCTCTCTGCGTAATCTCAGAGGAAAGACGCCAGGATACGCTTGTTCCTTGCTGGCTTTGTCGTGCCGTACGGGGATGATCATGCGGTAAGGCTAGCGGCGTTGTCTCTGACAGTTGCGTACGCCAGTAGGCTAATTGGGTCTCTAGCACCTCCCCTTGCAACCATTCCCGTTGCCAGAGTGCGTAGTCGGCATACTGAACAGGAAGAGGCGCTAACGTAATAGGGTCGCCAGCGAGAGAAGTACGATACAGGGTGGCGAGTTCACGAATAAAGACTTCGTTGGACCAACCATCGGTGATAATATGATGAATGGTGAAGATAAGAATGTGGTCATGCTGCGTTAGACGGAGCACCCGTATGCGCCAGAGGGATTTGTCTTCGAGTGAAAATGGATGGTAAAGCGACTGATGAACCAGTTCTTTCATAAGTGCTTCCTGGCTGTCAGGCTCAACGTTTTGTAGATCTATCAGAGGAGCATGGATGGAATACGCTTTGTGAACTATTTGCACAGGAACGTCTTGCTGTTGCGTAAATGATGTGCGGAGTGTTTCATGCCGTTGGACTAGCGTATTCAGGCTCTTTTCAAGTATTTGTAGCGAAAATAATCCCGTTATGCGAAGCGAAGCTGGAAAAATATAGGCAGCGTTCTGTGGTTCTAATTGATCCAAAAACCAGAGTCGTTCCTGGGCAAATGAGAGAGGAAGTGGGTCACTACCATGTGGTCGTGGCAGAATTGTCTGTTTGGAATTTGTGGTCCCACGATTTTGTTGGAGTTGACGTAGAAGCGCTTTTCTCTTCTCGGGTGAGAGCGCTACAAAACGTTTAGCTAGGTCGCTCATGTATATGCGTGTATCCTTCACTTTTCCAGAGCTATGTAAGAGTCGCCAGGTTGCAGGCAAAGTGATAGCAGATGTGCCTGCATGCTACGATAGGAATTGTTATACTTTGTAAGGTCTCAAATGCGTTTGGAGAACTTTCTATTACCTTATTTAGAGCATGGTAACTAAAAGAACCTATTTCATTATGCCTGAAAATCCCTATAAAATGCAAGCGAAATACCAATAAGATAGGGTTTTTTAATTTTCCCCGGAGGTCCCAATCGCCAAACAAAAAGGATGAGAACCTGTGAGAGTGATCATACCAAAAAACGTCATGAAACGAGGACTCATCTATGATGAACTATGCCATGATAGATGATGCAAGGGAACTGGCAGGATGGAATGCAGAGAACGAAGCGTTGCTTTCCTGTGAGGACGTTTTGCCCCCCATCCTCTGAGAAGACCTCTTGTCAGTCATATTGGCCCAGTAACACGCAATCGGCACCAGTGGGAAAGTCACTATTGGTTTTGGCCGCCATGTGAGGTGGCAGCCCTGGTGCCGAGCTCGTCGGAGCGTCCAGCCGCAAGCCGAGGCCATTGGGCTGTGGGATGTCCGTTCGTGCGGAAAGGATGCTTGCTGGTTGATCTCTGAGCTCTTCCTGATAGAGGACCAACTGGAGCTAGGAAGAAGAAGGAAGTCCTTGCCTGGCTTATCGCGCTATCCAACAAAATTTTCTGGGTGTACCTGAACCTTCTTTCAACGAATAATATCCGAATAAAGCAAAAGGATAGTATATACTATTCGTATGTTTCTCTCGAAAAGTACATGTGAGGAGAGTCTAATCATCATGAGCTTACATATACACCTGCACACCTTTCCAACCCTGGAAACGGAACGCCTGATCTTACGGCAACTCGCAGCAACGGATGCTCAGGATGCCTTCCTGTTTCTGTCCGATGAAGAGACGATGCGCTACTACGATCCAGCTCCGATGACACAGCTAGAACAAGTGGCAAAGAGTATTGAACGTCATCGAAGCCGCTTTGCTCAACATGAAGCACTACGCTGGGGCATCACAGTGAAGGGAGAGAACAAGATCATTGGCAACTGTGGATATGCGTGGGATGTCGAGAATCGACATGCAACCCTGAGCTATATCCTCTCAAAACACTACTGGAATCAAGGGATCATGACGGAGGCCTTGACTGCGATTATTCATTTCGGCTTCGAACAGATCCATTTGCATCGCATTGAGGCTCAGGTTGCGTATCCCAATCTTGCCTCCACGCGCCTGCTCGAAAAGCTCGGCTTTCAGGAAGAGGGACGCCTCCGCGATCGTCAATATGTGAACAATCAGTTCGTTGACGAAAGAATATTTGGACTTATCAATACTAACAATGTGGATGAATAACATCTTCTTATTGGATGATACTTCCTGTAGCGGCAGGCCAATTGGCACTCGGATAAGCCCATGGGAAGATGCTCGATACTATTGCAAGCAATAGGAGTGTAGATGTTTCCTCTTCTTCTTCTGGATACCAATCTGCTCATATGCCCACCGCGTATCGTGAGAGGTAAACATGGTGCCATTGTCTAAAACAGGCACCTCTGGCATGCCAAAATGTCTGATAGCGTCGTAGAGAACCGCGAAGAAAGCCAGTTACCGAGTGAGATGATGAAGGGCTGCCGTAATCGTAGCAAGAGTCATATCCAGGCGATTCCATTGAGCGAACCCCCATTGTTCCATTCCCTCAAGATCCTCCTGATCTTGCTCCTCAATCGTATTTTCTTGCAAGATATTCAACACGCGAGCCATCCAATCTGCCATGTAGCGACGCAACAGGTAAAAAGCGAAGCGATCAATGTTCAACTTGAATGTTCCTCACAAAAGAATCCGGGCAGACATGAATCGTGGCCTGTAATTGGCGCAATCGCTTCAGTTGGGAGCGTATCGCTATATGCTGTTTTGCCCACTCTTACATAGATTCTAATATCACCAGTGACGTTGGTCCATGCACTCGACTTATCTAATCGACCAGGTCGGTTGCATTCCTGGCAGTTGCCAAGCGCCCAACGAGCTGAATATGGGATGGTGAGCAAATGATCGCTTCTTCCCAAACCGGACCTCGCTGTGGATAATGACAAAAGTCAGGATGTTTACGACAAGCAAGTATCCAAGAAAGAAATACACATTTGCCCTCGTCTTTTTTGTCGCAGACAAGCACCACTGTGTTTGTCTATCAGGTAGGCACGGAAAGTTCTGTACCGGGCATGGCTTTTACTTCTGTCCATAGAAGGCCAATATTGTTGGCCAGAAGTACTTTTTTCGCCAGGCCGCATAAGAAGCGGTCCATCCCGGAATGAAACTTCCGGAAGGTCATGCTCCTGTCGGTCAACTGCGATTCGATGTCTGCATACTTCACAATCGGTCCGGCTACTAGCTGTGGGAACATCGAAATATAAAGGGCGAAGAGAACCGGGCTTTTCTGCGGTCTGATTTTTCCCCATGATTTCTTCTATCCTATTCAAATAGTACTGATATCCTATTCAAATAGTACTGAACTGATTTTTCTTTTCACCGAACGAATTATCAAGTAAGAAAAAAATCCATACATTCTTAAGATAGTACAAGAAATCTGCTCCTCTCATGTTCTATGTAGCGATCAAATAGACATAGAAGTAATTAAAGAGAAGATAAGCTTAGAAAAAGCAAATTTACTGCATTCTTAATGTGCCGTCTTTTAAAATTTGTAATGCCTTTTCTCCTCCTCCGCGATTATTCCCAGCGATTTCTCTTCCACTTGCGTAGTTTTCGCCATTGGAGACCCATTTAATCGCATCGGCTCCAGGTGGGTGCCAGTAGTCCTGAAAGATCTGAATGTTCAATCCGTCATCTGGGTCGGTGATGCTGATGCACTTGTACATTTCGCTGTTGCGACCAACCCAGGGTACCCACAAATCTCCATTCCATACTCCGCCAGCAGCAATGGAGAAGGTCTGTTGCGTATTTTCGCCATTTCTAATGGTTATAGCATACAGAAATGGATTGGTAATTGATTTGATGTTGGTGACATGGGCTTGATACCGAGTGCGAGCCTGTGGTCGTACTGAGAACGGTTGGATACGGCTGTTCGATGCAGTGCCTTCGACCTGATAAATGAAGGGATTCGCGTTGATCAGGCTGTTGAGGCTGGCGATTAATGCTTGTCTGACGACTCTTTGAACTTCGGCTGCGTTCCCTGGATTCGTGAGCCCTAGATACTGTTGGGGAATGATGGCAGTTGCAACGGTTGACCCGCCGTTGACGCCATCTATCTGGACTTGCAAGTTTAAGTCGCCACCAGACAATGGATTTTGTCGATCAATACGGACAATCCCATTATCCAGGATGGTGCCTCGTCCTCCTGGAATAGATGCATAGAGCAGTTGTCCGATGAGCGTTTGGGTGGCCCGTATAATTCCTCGCGTGAGACTTCCCGTGTTGCGCATAGGATTTCTTTGCCCTGAAATGAGCGTGTTGGTGTGAGTGTTGTGCAATAAGGCATATGAATGCTGATATATTTGTTGATGGGTAGCCTGAGCCCGAGCATGATGTACGTTTATCGATGTCATCAGGCTTAATAGTAGGAAGCAGCTCATTATAACAAGAGGCATCTTGTAGTGTATTTTTTCTTTTATTCTAAAATACATCATTGATTTTCTTTGCTCACTTTCATGTTTGTATCGCTGAAAATATGACAGTTACTTATTTAGTATACGCACGTAGTGCAATAACTCCCCTCAGGAGCTGGTCCCTCTTATTCGTAAGCAGTCTCTAGAATGACTTCCCTAATTCATACGCCGGGTCTTGTAATGGCATGTTGTTATACATACTATGCAGAAAAATGGATAACTATGTCACTTATATGTCATGTGGTGTGTTTCAATCAGCGAGGACGAGAGTGGACCCCCAGAAGAAGGAGGGAGTGGCACGGAAACAGGGGAGGAGTGGTATGATGCGAACATCCGTGCCTGCATGATAAACGAGCCAGCCGAGCCCTAAACTCTCTATTCTGGCGAATTCACGTGTCAGAAGACATTACCAAATGATCGCTGGAAAAGCAGGTCATTTATGCGTGGGTAATGTCGTGGTTGATAGCAGAAAGCTCCTGTAAGAGCCATGAGTTGCCATCGGGGTCGTTGAATGAAACATACTTTACGCCCCCGAGATCATTAATCTCACCTACTTTCACGCCATGGCTTGCGAGCTCTGCACGGGCCTTCTGTATATCTGCAACTACCAGATGTAATGCCTTGAGTGTGCCGGGCTGCATGGCTGAGATTTCTCCCATACCGCTTCCGATAACGATTGAGCACGCGGAACCAGGTGGCGTGAGTTGTACAACTCTGACGCCGTTCCCAGGTTGTACATCATGGTCCGCGTGAAATCCCACCTGTTCAACGTAGAATGCTTTGGCACGGTCGATATCAGAAACGGGTAGTGGCACAAGTTCAAGTTTCATATCCATCTTGTTTAAGTTTTCCTTTGTCCATCAAAGCGGGTAATCATCACAGAAAAGACGGATGATCTACGCGACTTCATCATAACATATAGCATCGGGAAAACTTCTCCAATCTTACTCTTTTTGGGTGGAAAGGATCAAGCAGGGATGTCAGCTACTGCTCAGTCAAGGCAGCCTGTTGAAAAATTCCTTACTCATCTTCTACCGCTGGTTCATTATTTGTTTGGTTGACACAGTGGGCACAACGCACTCGGTAAGGTTCATCGAGAATACAGGCGGCGCCGCTGGCGGTGGCATCGCCTGTATCGACGGAGAAAGTCAAATCTGGCCGAGATGAGCAACAGGTGCTCCCGGTGGCCTTATGTGTGCATCCCTTGACCATGATGGTTTCCTCCTAAAGCTAATGAGTCATCACCGGGGCAATCCCTACCTGCGTTCGGTTGTGACGCACATGGCTTGGGGAGTGAGTGTCTCATGTACGAGGTAACTATGTATCTGCCCACTACCACTGTTTGGCACAACGCATTGGGAGAAAACGGGCAATTGTGGCCTTTGGCGCATAGCATTCTGGTCATTTCCCCCAAAAGCGGGGACTTCCAAAATGGTCTGTGACAATCGACGCTGAATGGTCCTATACAAACGGCCTTTTTTCGTCTAGCATAATCAGGTACAGAAGAATGAATGAGCAGGAGGAATTTCCACATGTCAAAAACGTTGTCTTGGACCATCGCTAGCTTGAATGAACAACATCAACAGTCAGGACATGCTTATCACGAATTTTTACGTGTCCCAGCCATGAGTGCAGGAATATATCAACTGGCTGCTGGCTCCGTCGATACACAGCTACCACATACGGAAGATGAGTTATATTATGTGGTCCAGGGACGTGCCTCGCTACAGGTTGAGGATGAAGATATTTCTGTAACAGCTGGCTCACTTGTCTTTGTGGCCGCAACAGATAAACATCGTTTTCACAGTATCAGTGAAGACCTCAACATCCTCGTCTTCTTTGCCCCAGCTGAATACACGCATCGTCCTCAATAATGAAGACCATTGCTCATGATAAGTGCTTCGTTATCATTTACAGATCAATACGTATGCCTGTAATCCCCATCTTAATTGATTTAGTGGATCTGTATCCTTGTCTTCAAAATCAACGTATTTTATTCCTTTCTATATTCCAACTCGCTGATTCTAAAGAATACTATAAGGGACCCGAAGCGTTCTATGCTACGTTACGAGGGACTTCTATTGCCTGTCTTGCATTCACATTCCTCATATTCTTACCAGATTAGATGTGTTTGCCGGGGGCTACGAGCTCGGAGAATACTGCCTGGCAACAGATGGAGATGGCACGGTCATTGAGGACCTGTCAGGGATCTTTCCATTCCCTTTTTCACGCTGAGGTCTGGTATCGGGATGCCAATGCTGTGCCCACCTGGCCACCAGAGAACGTTAATTCAATGGTTGCTCTTGAGGGTAGGGATACCGATCTTCCTTCGGGTAATCGTACACGTTTCCGCCCTCTTGATAGGTTTCGGGTAATGGGTTGCGTGATGACTGAGATCCTGGCTCACGTCTCTGGGATGAAGGCTGTTGCTGCTGGCGAGGCAGAGATTGTCTATTCTGCACCAAATGCACTACAAACCACACAAAAACGCCTATGACTGCAAGACAGACCAGGATTCCAACAATCATGCCCCATCCACCACCCATCATATATCCGCCACTATCATATCCGTTCATCATCTGCATATTCTTTCTGATGAGATCTTTTACGTTTCTCGCCCCAAATCATGGGAGGAGTTTCCCATCATTGGTAGCATACCGCATCAATCTCACCATGACGTCACGCCATTGCTCTCACTCTCACAAAGTGATCACAGGCTCTCCGCAAAGAACGTCACAAAGAGATGACCGTGTGTTTCTTGACAGATACCCCCTGGGGGTATATTCTTAGTATACATACCCCCAGGGGGTATTATACTGAAGGAGGATATCATGGCAGCATCGGGTGAGCTCACACACCACCTATTGACTCGTCTGCGGAGAATTGAAGGGCAGACACGGGGCGTGCAACGGATGGTTGAAGAGGAGAAATATTGCGTGGATATTATGAATCAGATTACAGGAATACAGTCCGCACTTGAGCAAGTCTCGCTGCTTCTGATGCAAAATCATCTGGAGCATTGTGTCTCTGACGCGATCATCGAGGGCAAGGGCGAGGAAAAAATCAGTGAAATCATGCACGTCATTCGCCAGTATATGAAAGCATAGCGCGTACATACAGACAGAAAGGATCACAGGAATGCGTATGGATATACTCATGTCTCTTGGTGATGCACTCTTTATGGCCTGGAGTATGTTATGGGAAATTCTCTGGCCGCTGATTCTGGGCTTTACGCTCTCAGGGATCATCCAGGCGGTTGTGTCCCATCAAAGCATTGCCAGAGCGCTCGGCGGTGACGCACCAAAGCATCTGACACGTGCGACGTTGTTTGGGATTGCGTCCAGTTCCTGTTCGTATGCAGCAGTGGCACTGGCTCGTTCCATCTTTGAGAAAGGGGCCAGTTTCACCTCGGCAATGGTCTTTGAGCTGGCTTCCACAAACCTTGTGATTGAGTTAGGCATCATCCTCGTCGTATTAATGGGATGGCAGTTTGCGCTGGCAGAATATCTGGGTGGGTTGTTGATGGTCATTTTCCTGGCACTGATCTTCCGCCTGACTTTAACGCCTCGTCTGGTCTCTCGGGCAAAAGAACAGGCAGCGCATGGGAGAATGGGTAGAATGGAGGGACATGCCGCGATGGATATGAGTGTTGCAGGAGGATCATTCTGGGCCAGGCTTCTCAGTGGCAAAGGGTTTACTGCTCTGAGTCAGTACTTTGTTATGGATTGGGCATCTGTGTGGGTTGATATCGTTCTCGGTTTATTGATCGCCGGAGCGTTAGCGGCCTGGGTCTCAGAATCCTTCTGGCAAACGTTTTTCCTCTCGAATAATCCCACCCTGGCAAAAATTGAGGGTCCTCTGGTCGGTCCTCTGGTGGCCATGGTCAGTTTCGTCTGCTCCGTCGGAAACGTGCCACTGGCCGCCGTGCTCTGGAGAGGCGGAATTAGCTTCGGAGGCGTGGTCAGTTTTATCTTTGCTGATCTCATTATTCTCCCCATTTTGGACATTTATCGCAAATACTATGGCTGGAAGGCCATGGGCTACATTCTCGCCACTTTCTATGTCACGATGGCCGCAGCCGGTTATGTGATTGAGTTCGTGTTTGCAGTCCTGGGCATTATTCCCCAGAATCGCCAGGTGGTCGCGCTGAGTGCAGGCATTCAATGGAACTATACCACCATCCTCAATATCCTGTTTCTGGTGCTCGCCGCAATCCTGGTTATCCGTTTTGTGAGGACCGGTGGCCTTCCCATGTTGCGGATGATGAAGGGATCAGCACAGAGCATGGAGCATCACGAGATGGAGCATCACGAGATGGAGCATCACGACATGAGCCATGAAAAGTAAACTGCCTGGTGGTTGTAGGAGATCTCGAAGCTGAGATTATGGAGTTAATCTGGACCCATGGAAGATATGATGATGTTACTCATGATCCAAACGGAACTCCCGTCTCGCCATGTCGGCAAAATATACAGTGTGCGGATGGTCCTTTCCAGCATTGGTGCATCGCTTGGATGTGCGGTGGCCCTTCCCGCTTTTGCCTATCTGAGCGTTCAAATATTCCCTGAGTGATCATCATCTCGGCCCTCTTTTTCAAGAGGCAGAATATCACGCCGATCATGTTGCTCATGCGTTGTCTGATCACCCTTACACATAGAAAGATGGGGCTTCGTTTCCCCATCTTTCTATGTGATTATCTATCTGAGTAATTGATCAAATACACACAGATAATATTCATCCTTCACAACGAAAGGGAGATCTATGTCTTCATCATCCCTCTGGCTCCTTCTGGGAGCCGCCGCCGTGGTTGCAATCCTCCATTCCATTTTGCCAGATCATTGGGTTCCCTTAGCAGTCATCGCACGAGCACAACGCTGGAGCCTTTTCCGTGTCGGACGAGTTACTTTTCTTGCATCGCTTGGGCATGTGATCACATCTCTGGTGCTGGCCGGGATTCTTGCCGTGATTGGGTTACAATTTCAAAAGGAGTTTGAAACGCAGCAAGGACATCTTATCGGCATCGTTCTCGTGCTCACAGGATTTTTCTTTCTGGTCTGGGGAATCGTTGGCTTTGGGCCTCATGGCCATCACCATGGAAAAGGCCAGACGCATACGCATGGATCAGGACACAACGAACATGAGCATGAGCAGGCTCACACACACGACCATGCGTCTGATGACGGCGAGACGCATGCACACAATGCACATAACGCGGAGGAAAGATCCATCGGGAGGCGACTTGCAGCCATCGCGGTCCCCTTTGGTGTTGCCGCCTCGCCTGATTTAACGATCTTGCCAGTGGCATTGGCGGCCAGTGCGATTGGAACAGGAGCCATTATCAGCGTCTTGAGTGTATTTACGGTCATGACAATGGTCACTTTTATTGCTCTGACAGTTATTGCAACGATCGCAGGATACCAGATCAAAGGGGAATGGTTAGAGAACAACGCCAACACACTCACATCACTTGTTCTCATTGCTCTTGGTGTGGTTGCTTTTCTTGGTTTCTAGCAGCATTGCTTATGAAAGGTGTTCTATTGCAATCAGTTAAGTGCTCACCGGTATAATAACTGGTGTGAGACGCTGGATAGGTATGAACAACGCGATATGGGAGTTTCAAAGAGCCTAACGTTTTTCATCGGCTCTGATCTCTGCAAAGCCAGGGTAAATCTCTGCTGTTGCCGCTTCAACGGGACGTGCAGCGCAACGTCTTGCGGAGATGGCGAAGCGAGAAGCCACGTCCATTCACCGCCTGCTGGCCTTTGATCCCAAAACCATGTACTTTCGCTTCGACGAGCAGCATCCGCTAGAGACCGAGGCGATGATCCTGGATGAGAACTCGATGCTTGATCTGTTCCTGGCATATGTACTCGTGTACGCCATCGTGTCCTTGCAAGGCCTGCTTGAGATTTGCGCAGAAGATGACGCAGAGCCGGAATTCTGGTATCAGTATACATTGATATGGTGACGCCTACCAGGTCAGTCCTCCATACTCGTTTTTCTCTTTAAGATCGTGAAAGAACGTTCGGATATCATTAGCTAGCAACTCAGGTTCCTCTAGTGCGGCAAAGTGCCCTCCGCGTGGCATTGCCGTCCATTGCTGGACATTGAACCAACGCTCTGCCCATTCGCGCGGTGCAGGTAGTAAGTCTTGCGGAAACCTTGCTATTGCTGCTGGAACACTACTTTTTCCTTGTGGTGTGCCATTTTGTGTTTCCTCATAATAGAGACGATTCGCGGAATTGATCGTTTCCGTTGCCCAGTAAAGCATGATCGTCGTCAGCAATTCGTCTTTCGTAAAACGCGTTTCTACGTCCCCATTGCAATCGCTCCATGTGCGGAACTTCTCTACAATCCATCCAGCCAGACCAACCGGAGAATCGTTCAGTCCGTAGCCAAGTGTCTGTGGCTTCGTCCCCTGAATTGCCCCATACGCACCCTCTTGCAACTCCCAAGGACCGACTGCTGCCAGATACGTTTTCTCGTCTTGTGAAGGATTGTCAACTTGCTTGATCGTAAGTGTAGAGGGCATATTATCGAGGTGAAAGCCAAGCAACACATCAGGGTGTTCTAGAGCAAGTTGTTGCGTTACATCACTGCCCCAATCACTACCTTGTGCGACGAAACGCGCATAGCCCAATTCTTTTGTCATCAAATCTGTCCATATATCTGCGATCCGCGAGATGGTCATACCACGTTGCGCTGGTCGGTCTGAAAATCCGTATCCTGGCAATGATGGGACGATAACGTCAAAGCTATCTTCAGCTTTTCCGCCGTGACTTTGCGGGTCTGTCAAAAGTGGAATAATCTTGTACATTTCAAAGAAAGAACTGGGCCAGCCGTGCGTAAGAATAATTGGCGTCGGATTCGGCCCTTTCCCGCGCTCATGAATAAAGTGGATGCCCAGACCATCGATCTCCGCACGGAAATGCGAGAACCGATTGAGTAGAGCCTCCTGCTTACGCCAATCGAATGTGTGTTGCCAATAATTCGCCAGTTCTTTTAGATATCCAAGGTTCGTGCCGTAGTCCCATCCCGCGTTCTCTATCTCGTCAGGCCAGCGGGTGTGACCTAATCGTTCATGCACATCATCAAGTGTTGCCTGTGGAATGTCCACTTGAAATCGTTGAATGCTCACAGTGTATCTCTCCTCTGAAAATCGGTTTACTCTCGTTTCTGTTCACGAAAAAAAATTTTCTAGTAATGATTATACCCCCTGCCAGATGAAACGCATTTTGTCAACTCATCATCATGCATCTTCAGGGCTTTTTGGTAGTCCCGAAAGAGTGAAAAACACGCCATTTCTTGCTAAAATAACGAAATTCTCAAGAGGTCATCGTTTGCCAATCGAGGCCATGTTTTCTATCAAGAGCGTAAATATACTCAGGCGTTACAGGATTATGAGCGAGCCCCTCTTACACGCATAGAGATCAAGATCTATGGAATCAACTTGACGTCTATCTCTAGCTGGTACGATTGTAAAATTATTGCTGGGGCAGAATGGACAAGAGAAATTGATGTGCATTTAGAGGCTGATACTGTTGGGAACCCGTTTTGCCAGCTTGCGGTACTGTGAAAAACAAGCTCAATACGTGCCAGGCTAGAGAGTTTCCCAACAGTATCAAAATGTGGGATGGCCAACTGAAATCTCTTTTCGCGCTCCAATAACGGTAAAGCGTCGTTTATAGATTGCTTTCGAACTCGTTTACTGTAGCCAACAAGCAGGAAGAGAAGGCCCGCGGATGCAATAGACAGCCGATATGATCGCCGGGGAAGGTGCGTACTGCGATGTGCAGGCACTGTGCCAGCGTTTCCGTTGCTTGAGAGACCAATGTTGCCTGTTCACGCGAACGTTGGCCCACTGCGAGCATCAGCTTGCTTGAGAGCGAGGTCAGCACCTCAACATCCGGTTGATAGCTCAAAATGGCGGGGACAGTGTGCTGATAGAGAACCTCAGCCTTCGCCAGGGCACCTTGCATATCAGACGGTGGCAATTGCACATCCGCTTCAGGCGCTTCTCTGGCGAGCGGAGTATCAAGCGCGCTCTGTTGCAACGCGGCCATGACGCCCTCGCTACGGTAGAGTGCTAACTGATGGGCCTGCGAGGCATCGAACGTTGGCAGAACACCGGGCACCGTTGGTTCGTGAGCGATCAACAAACGGATCTGTTGGGGATAGCGCACAAGCAGATCAAGACCGATCAGGCCACCCGCGCTACTCCCGAAAACATAAACGGGTTCTGTCTCCAGCTTTGTTAACAGCAGATGGGCATCGTGACTGTGCCGTTCAATACTCATATCAGCCTGAACCTCGCGTAGAGGACTCTTCGGCCCACCCAGGCGATCATAGAGCACTACGGTATATTGCCTCGACAGGTAGTCAGCGATATCAGCATACCCGCTGCTACTGCCGCTCCCGCCAGAAATCATCAAGAGCACAGGCCCGGAACCGCGTACGTCGTAGGCGATTTCTCCGCCAGGGACGCGGAGGGTGTTGGATGGAATAGATACCATTTCTTTTTCCTGAAAAACATTATTTTAGAGACACAAAGAAGCAATCGCCAGATCACAAGCACATGCGATTGTTCCAAAGAAGAGAAGTGGTTCATTTTACTCGTTGCTCATGGGAATCCGTCTCCTGAAAACCTGGTGTCTCGCACGCCCGGTCAGCAAAAAGCTCACCTTGATGCTCGGCTATCTCTGTCACAGTGTGCTCCGCGTCCCTCCCAACTATACGTCACACCATGAGTATCCCATGGTTGTCAAGGAACGGCTTCAAACCAACAAAAGAGTCAGCAGAATGCACGCGATACCTTTGTGGTATGGGATCACAAATGTACGATTACGACTCTTTTATTGAGAGTATATGAGGGACAAGCTTATCCCTCGACACCACGAGAATCTATAGCCAGCCAACGATTGAGCAACTTTCGATAAGCACGCGTATAATCACAGCAGGAGAGTGCAAACTTTGCCATTTCCAGGAGAGCTTTCCCACTTTCCTATTTTGGGGAAAATGGTTGCTGAACGTATGTCCATCCTCCATTATTAAGTAGTCGTTTCTCGAAATGTACTCATTGCTCTGAAAATGTGATACGCTCTCCTCATACTCAAACATGGGAGTGGGCAGTTGTCGATTTTTGCGTGATAATGCGAGAGAATGAAAAGAGATGAGACACAAGCAACGTGTGCTCCTGCTTGGCTCGGCAGGCTATCTTGGGAAAGCACTCATGGTGCACCTACAACTACAAAGCGATGTTATTCCTACCCATCGAAGTCAGGCACATTTTGCTCATTCGTATTTCTATGACTTTTGGATCGATGATGTTTCTTCCCTTGTAAATCTTCATCACATTGATACGGTGATCATCGCGGCGAGTATGGCAGGTGACGTCGCATATCCTCCCAGCGAGGGGACTCTTTTTCAGCAACGAGCAGAGCGGCTCATTGAGGGGTGTCAACACTGCCGGGTCATCTATATCTCCAGCGATGGTATCTTCGATGGAAAGAAGGGCCATTACGCCGAAAGCGATATTCCGACGCCCATGACGCTCTATGGACAGAATCTCCACTGTCTGGAGAAGACGGTCCAGGATCTTTGTTCAGATTACTGTATCATCCGACCCAGTTATCTGTATGGATATTCGCTCTCACAGCTTGATGCTCGTCTTTCTCATGTCCAAAACCAACTCCTTGCAGGAGAGCAGCTTCTGTTCTTCACGGATATGATGAAAAGCCCGATGGAGGTCAATCAGGTTGCCGAGGCAATCACCATCCTCGCACACTCAGAGTATATTGGCATTGTTCATGTGGCAGGAGAAGCCATGAGTGTGTACGACTTCTACCGAGAAGCCATGAACAGCCTGGGGATTGCATCAGAACGCCTCTGTGCAGGACAGATGCCTTTAGATTTCGCTCATCCCAGAGACACATCGTTAGCTATTCACCTCATGAAAAAACTGACGAAGATCGAGCCACTTGCTGTACGCTTCGCTCTCCAGAGAAAGGATATGTGATGGTGGGCTGCCATGCTCAGTAAAGAGAGCAAATGGAACATATCTTGTATTTTAATTTTATTCTAACAAACCTTCCCTTGCCTGATTTCATGAAGATACGCTTGCCAATAAGGAAAAATCTTCTCTTTCATCGGTGTTAAATAGTCGTGTCTGACAAAAGGAGGATAGGTCCCTGTATTGAGTCGTATCCGCAACTCATTATCAGTCACAAGTTCGATGAGGGTATGATTCAACAAACCGCGGGTAAATATGTGGCAAATAGTGATTGATTTAATCTGCAAACAGGTATATAATTAACTAGTAAACTATCGACGAAATGAGAGGAACTACAATGCTCCCTGATTTGCTAAAATATCAGGCGACCTGGAATGGCGCTCACCAGTATCTTGGCGACGAGGCCAATACTGTCCTGGCATATCTGCTCATTCTGCGTACCGGGCATGATCTTGAGACACTTTTCACCCCATTCTTTGAGCGTTACCAACTCTCGCAGGGACGTTTTTCTGTGCTGATGCGTTTACTTGATGTCCCAGAGCACATACTTGCCCCCTCCCAGCTTGCTGACTCACTTGGAGTGACGCGAGCAGCTATTACCAAGTTACTCGATGGTTTGGAGCACAATGGGTTGATCGAACGTCGTCTCGATCCCACTGATCGTCGGGCCTGGCTCATCACCCTAACCGCTGCCGCGCGTACACTCCTGGAAGAGATACTCCCACCGCATTTTCAGCAGATCAGGCACATCATGAGCGCGCTCACCAGAGAAGAACAGGACCAATTGATTACGCTCTTGCTCAAACTCGACGAGCATCTCATAGCCACTACACCATAGTATCCTCCTTTGCTTGTTGCCATTTTTCCTTTTGTCAGGGAAACAATCTTTCTTTTTCCTGGTAGTTAACCCGTTAATTATATATTTAGAAAGGAACGAGATCATGAAACTCTTTTTCCTTCAGGTAGGCCGGGTGCGCCCACCAAATCACGGGGAGGAAACCATCCTTCCCGTCCCTGCTTACCTTCTCGAGACTGATACAGGGGAGCATATCCTGATTGATACAGGGCTTGACCGGCGTCTCATTGGTGCCTATCATCACCAGCCTCATCTTCCTCATCTTCTGGATGAGGAGGAGGATCTTCTTACTTACTTAGCCCGACTGAACCTCACTGCACAGGATATCCGCCTGGTGATTTGTAGCCATTTTGATCCTGATCATGCTGGGAACCTGGCGCTCTTTCAACAGGCAGAGATTGTTGTTCAGCGGCGCTTATATGCCGCTGCGATTAAGGGAGAGGTTCCTCGTTTTGAGAGGACACGAGATCAATGGGATGCACCGGGCTTGCGCTTCTTGCTCGTTGATGGTGATATCACGCTCGTCCCAGGGGTGACGCTTCTGGAAAGTGAAGGACATACTCCAGGCCATCAATCGGTCCTGGTATCTCTTCCCAGGACCGGCCCTGTTCTGCTAGCTATTGATGCGCTCCCTTCTCAAGCTCATCGTGATCCTATGACACGGGCTATCGAACCATTCGATCTCAACGAACAGCAAGTGCGGGCCAGTACAAGCAAGCTACGCACCATCGAACAACAAAAGGATGTCGCTTTCATGGTCTATGGTCACGATCCTCGTCAATGGCAAACCTTGAAACATTTCCCTGATTTTTATATGTAATAGGAGATAGATTTTCCCCTCTTCAAAGAAAGGACAATACAGATGACTTCTTTCCCTTCAGAACAAACAGGCATTCTTATTGTGGGCGCGGGACCGGTTGGTATGGTGCTTGGTATGGAACTGCTGCGCAGAGGTGTTCCCTGTCGTCTGATTGATCAGGCCGAAGCTCCGGCGAAGACCTCGCGCGCGTTTGGGATTCATCCGCGTACCATGGAATTGTTCGCTCGCCTGGGGATTGCTGATCCTATCGAGGAACGAGCGCAGAAACTCTACGATATGCGCGCCTATGCCGATGGACGCGAATTGACCCACGTGATTATGGACGCGGAAGATCTTTTCACTCGCTATACCTGCACCTATTCGCTTCCACAGGTCTATACTGAAGAGATTATGCGCCAGCGTCTGGTCGAATTAGGTGGTCGGATCGAGTACGCAACCCGTCTGGAACGCCTGGAGCAAGATGAGCATGAGGTTATGGCTGTTGTGCGTGATCCCGATGGTCATTCCCGGCAGATTCGTGCCTCCTGGCTGATCGGGTGCGATGGCGCACATAGTACGGTCCGCAAGCAACTGGGCATTCCATTTGAGGGAAGTCCCTCCGAAACCTGGATGATTGCCGATACGTACCTGGATTGGGAATTTGGGCGTGAGATACGACAAGATACGCTCTATATTCTTCTGTCCGAGCAAGGGGCTCTCGTGACGTTTCCCTTTCCCGAAGCGAATCACTGGCGTGTGCTCGATACCAGCCCGGATCTCTCTGAGGGCGATGATGCGAGGGTGATTATACCCCAGTTAACCCGCAAGCTCCGGGCCGCGATTGGCTCGACGACCGCGCAGGTACGCGATGTCTCATGGATCTCTGCCTTTACGATCCAGCAACGTCGGGTCTCTTGTGCCCGTGTGCAACAGGCCTTTGTCGCCGGAGATGCTGCCCACTGCCACAGTCCAGCAAGCGCACAAGGGATGAATACAGGGGTCCAGGACGCGTTCAATCTGGGTTGGAAACTGGCTCAGGTCTATCATCAGCAAGCACCAGTGTCGCTCTTGGAGAGCTATTCGGCAGAGCGAGAACCAGTGGCTGCTACCGTTCTGGCAAGCACACAAACCGTGACACGCGCCTTGAGTATGCGTGAGCCATCGGGTCGCTGGATGCGCAATAGTCTGATCTCGATGGTGACGAATTCCTCTGAAATGCGTGAGTCCTTCCTCAAACGGGTCGTCCCGGAGTTTTTTGAACTGGGTGTCTCCTATGAACACAGCGCTCTTGTCTCGCAACATTGGTATCCGACGTTTGCGAGCTTTGATCGTCAGCCAGCCGGACTCAAGCCAGGAACGCGCGTGCCTGATTATCCGTTCGCCTTTGTGAAAGGGATGCCGAGCCAGCGTTTGCATGAGGTGCTCAATTCCACGGAATATGCATTGCTCTTGTTCACAATGGGAGCTAGTGGCGAAGACTATCATCGCCTAGAGTATTTTGTGCAGGAAGTCCAACGCACGTATGGGGGGCTGGTGACGCCTATTTTTATCGTGCCTGTATCCCATCAACAACAACTGGCCCAATGGCAGGGGCAGTTGTTGGTTGACAGTGGGCATCCCTATCATACGCTGCACTACTTCTTTGGGGTGAGCCGGCCCAGCGCCTATGTGATACGCCCCGATGGGTATGTTGCTTACCGGGATCAACCACTGGATGAGGACCGTATCCGGGCGTACTTTCAAACCGCTTTCGCGCTGTGAGGCGAGAGAGGAAGAGAAGCAGTCTTTTTCTCCTTGTGCTCACTGCATAACATCAGCAGAAGTCGCCGGAGGGAGATACAAAGAAAAGTGAGATCTCATAAATTTATAAACGGTGCTTATTAAATCGGAGAAGAGGGTCGGCAAAAGACCCTCTTCCTTCTGTTTATCCCTCCGCTCAAGAGAAGCAAACTCCTGCACTACGCAGATTCACCTCACGCCAAAGAGCCTAACTTTTTTCATTGGCTCCGGTCGTCACAACAGTGACCCTAACCACCCATTTGTACTGTTCATGAAAGTGGGTCAAGCTCAAAATGCTACCAACCTGGCGAGCGCCTTTGTCAAACTGGTGGAGCAAGACAGGATGCTGCAAGCCGACGTGAAAAGCCTGCTCGATCCCAAATGCTATCCGATGAGTCTGGTGCAATGGTCGACTAAGTCTCTGGCACAGTTGGTCCAGCCGCGATCCACATGAAACCGCGGCGACTCAGCCGAGTTCTTGGGCCAGCCCGATGAGAAGTCCTTCAGGTCCGCGGATGTAGCAGAGTCGATACGCGTCTTGGTACTGGACCACTTCGCTGCTGACAAGCTCTGCGCCGTGCTTGCGGAGCCGGACGAGTGTATCGTCGATGTCGTCCACGGCAAACATGACGCGTAGGTAGCCGAGAGCATTAACTGGGGCGTTCCGATGATCGGCAACCACAGGAGGCGTAATAAATCGCGAGAGCTCGAGCCGACTGTGGCCATCTGGTGTGCGCATCATGGCGATCTCAACGTGCTGGTCGCCCAGTCCAGTGACGCGCCCTGCCCACTCGCCTTCTACGATGGATCGCCCTTCGAGCTCGAGGCCGAGCTCAGTGAAAAAAGAGATAGCGGCATCGAGGGATTCCACCACAATGCCAACATTGTCCATTCGTTTAACCGTCATGTTGTCCATCCTATAATATTGTTGTCTGTCCTATCAACGAGCGCAGACCAGGAGCAGGGCTTTTTTTAATCCCCCCAAAGAAGTCAAGTATCCTTTCGGCCAGTTTTTATTGGCATAGGCGTTTATCCGTTTTTGGGAAGGACTGCGTAACGCACGAGAATGTTGTCGGATTCCTCCCAGGTGCGGACATCGATCAGCCGAAGCGATGTGGGAGGCTTGCCCACAAAGACAGGGACTCCTTCGCCTAAGACGAGGTTACCAATCATCAGATGGATCTCATCTACCAGATCGTGAGCCAGCAGATCGTTCCAAAGGGTCCTACTACCTGTCATCAAAATATCTTTGCCTGTTTGGCGTTTGAGATCGGCAATCTGCTGATACGCGTTCGCACGCCTGATGATGCGGTAATCGGGCCGGTTGTCTGCCAGCGTATCTGAAACGATGATGTTGTTGACGGACTTGCCCGCCTGTACCATTTCTCTTTGTTCGTCCGTCCACTCATCTGAATCAGGATTCTCGGCGACCTTTGGCCAGTACCCGTGGAACAACTCATGGGAAACACGGCCCACAAGAAATGTGTCGGCGGTACGCAGCAGTTCGGCGTTATAGCCGTTGAAGGCTTTGCCTCCCATCACAGGAAACATAACTGAGACGTCGTTGTCTGGCCCGGTGTGGTATCCATCCAGGGAGATGATGTTGTAGACAATAATTTTCCGCATGTTCGTTTTCCTTTGTTCGTTGGCTCTCTGCAGGAGTAAGCCTCTTCACTCTTCTCCTCCTCTCTTCTTGCCGTGACTGCAAGAACCGGCAAATTGTTTAGAATTGACTGTGAGATGGCACGGCCCACCACGACGAGAGAAACCAATGAACGCGTAAAAACTTCTTGCTGGTTGTCCAAATTTTCAACTTCTGCCTTATAGGTTTCATTTATCAGGTAAAATTATATTATCTCAATAATTTGAGGGAGCAAGTGCGCGTCAGATTTTTGCACAGCTCTACAAGCAGAAGAGTGATGGACAAAACTTATCAGAGATCTGTCATGCTCACCGCTCGGTCTTTGCGATGAGCGTGCGGCAGGAAAAGATGGGATGCTGATAGCAAGGACGACTGTTTGAGCGAGGTTGATGATTTCATTTCAATCAGGGCCGATTCTGTCCGCATACAGCAGTATGCTAAACATAGAAGGTCATTCATCTTGCGTCAAGGTAGATGATAAGCCGGAGCGGCCTACGTGCTCCAGTACAATACAAAAAGGGGTACCATATGTCAGAAAGAGTCCAGGATCTCTCATATCTCAGTACATTTGAGCAAGTTGCGCCAGCATATCACCATCGTCAGAAATTTGTACGGCCCGGCAATGCCCTCATCACATCCAAGGTGTATCTCAAGTGGTATGACATCTACCATGAAGAACTGCCCATTTCATCCACGCTTGTTGAGGATGCGCGTTCGTTCTTGCTTGTTGAAATGGAAGCGGGACGCTTGCTCCTGACGAATGAGCTTGGTTTTGTCATCCATCACCAGTGTACAAATTTCTACATTTTGTACGTCTGTACATGGCGCAACGAAAATGAGTTGTGGGAAACCCTCTGCCACAAAGACCTTACTGGCGATGGCACATTTCACGTGCTTGAACGTAGCGCAACGACTCCGACATTTTGTGTCTGGGTACTGGGCGCTGTGTGGCATGAGCAGCAAGCCTGGACTCGCTACCTCTCTACTCAACGCGATAACGCCGCGAAATACGCCTACGTACAGGACCAGATGACTGGTTTAGTCTAATTGCAGCCTCTCCAGAATCTGTCACAAGTTACATTCATGCTGTTTATATCGCATGAACAATTGCGTTCAAACCTTGTAGAGGTATCGGCGTGCTACAATCCTGGCACCCTGGGTGATTGCTCTTGACGTGACGTCAAAAAGGGGGTAGTGTAGGAATATGTCTCTATTCAGAGCGCGATTCCTGTGGTCATGAAAAGGAGTGCAAATAACAATGCAGACGGACGATCAGCAGCGGCGAACCTCCCCTCAGGCAGGAATACTCCGTTCCAGTGAATTGCTGGGCTGGAGGGGAATAGTTGTCGAGCAGCGCTATCACCCCGCTGGAGAGTATGTTTTCTCCAGTTTATCCTCTCACATGATTTGCTTGCACCTGGGGCCACCTATTTCCATTGAACAAGTTCGCAACGGGCGTCCTTTTACCGGTATAATGGCTCGTGGAAATTTACAAATTGTGTCCGCTGGAACAGAAAGCATCTGGCGACATCAAGATGGAGCCAGCCATATACACGTGCTCCTCACACCAGAATTGCTACAGCAGGTTGCGGCAGATCATGATCATGATCATATCGAGCTTCTTGATCATTTTAGTAGCCAGGACCCTCGGATTGAGCACATTAGTTCAGCCTTGCTGACAGAGGTTCTTGAGGGGGGAGTTACAGGACGGCTCTACGCTGAAGGCCTCGCTACTGCTTTAGCGGCCCATCTCATTCATACATACACAAGTACGCCTCGCCCCCTTCCCGAGATGACCAAAGGATTGTCCGCATCCCTCTTACAGAGGGTTACCTCTCTCATCGAAGATCGCCTCAGCGAGAACCTGGGTCTGGCTGAACTTGCCTCTGAAGCGAATCTGAGCCCATCATACTTCTCAAGTGTGTTTCGGAAGACAACTGGTCTCTCTCCCCACGAGTATATTGTGCAACGCAGGCTGGAACATGCTCAACGCTTGCTCAGATCAACCAGGCTTTCGATCGGTGAGATTGCTTCTACCGTCGGATTTTACGATCAAAGCCACCTGGTTCGCCATATGCGACGCGTCATGGGAGTCACGCCAACATACATCCGAGAGCACCTCTCCTGAGATTGTACCAGGCAAACCGATCCAGGGATACTATGGTTTGCACCGACCATAACCACTGTTGTTTGCACTATAGCTGCGCTCAAGAGGACTTCATCGTGGCCTAAAGAGCCTCCTGAAGATTTCAAGATATGTGGTTTTTGTTGCAATGCACCAACTTCTTTTGTTCTGAGACCACCGCCGAGTGAGTCGTTCTGCCACTAAAATCGTGAAAACGTCCAAATATTCTGCAGAATGTCCAAGACCGGCCCCTCTGATTTCCAGTACACTATGCATGAGCGATGGAGAGAGCACACAAAACCGATTGTATATCTCCTCCTATCAGTCCCTCACTTCGTCATCATGAAAAGTATACAAGGAGATAGAGAAATGAGTACACCATTGACAAACAAAGTTGCCATCGTAACCGGCGCATCGCGTGGGATAGGCCGCGCGATCGCGGAATCGCTGGCAGCCAACGGGGCGAACGTCGTCATCAATTATGCTCGCAACAAAGGTTTCGCCGAGGAGATCGTTCACCGTATTCAGCAAAACGGCGGTCAGGCTCTGGCTGTACAGGCAGATGTCAGTAAAATTGCTGACCTGGAGGCTCTGTTCAAGACAACCATTGAACATTTTGGGCGCATGGACATTCTCGTCAATAATGCCGGTATTATGACGACAAAGCCTCTCGAACAGGTCACGGAACAGGACTTCGACCGGGAGTTTGCCATCAATGTGAAAGGGACCTATTTCGCCTGCCAATTGGCGACGAAGTATCTGCAAGCAGGCGGACGCATTATTAACTTCTCCACCTCTGTCCTGGGACAAATGATCCCCACCTACAGTCTCTACGCGGGCACCAAGGGCGCAGTCGAACAAATCACGCGACAACTTGCCAAGGAGTTGGGTCCGAAAAAAATCACCATTAATGCGGTCGCCCCAGGACCGGTGAACACGGAACTGTTTTCCGCTGATAAATCAGAAGCACAAATTGAGACGTTCAAGCACATGATCGCCTTTGGTCGTCTTGGCGAACCTGAAGATATCGCCAAAGTGGTACTGCTTCTGGCAAGTGAAGAAGCCGGATGGATCACCGGACAGATCGTGCGTGTAAATGGTGGTTTCATCTAGCACAAGTCAGATGGTACGGTTCACCCATGCTTTGAGCCCATCCCTCTCACATGATACCGAAAACATGACTATTTATGTCAGAACACTATCAACAAAAGGAAGGAGCTTATTCCCATGAATCAAGCTAACCCATGCGTCATTCTGGTCACTGGTGCCGCCACCGGCATTGGTCAACTGACCGCTCATAGCCTGGCCGAGGCTGGGTATACCGTCTACGCTAGCATGCGTGATATCACCGGTCGCAACGCGGATCGCACGCGCAAAGAGCTCGATTACGCTCAATCCCACAGAGTGGACCTGCACGTTGTCGAACTGGACGTGACCTCGCAGGAGTCGGCCAACCAGGCCGTGCAGACTATACTGGCGGAACAAGGCCATATAGACATAGTCCTGCACAATGCCGGGCATCTTGTCGTCGGGTATGTGGAAGCCTTCCAGGCCGAGGAGATCGATCACCTGTTTCACACCAACGCCTTCGGTGTCGTGCGGGTCAATCGCGCCATCCTGCCGCACTTCCGCGAGCGTGGGGCGGGTCTGCTGCTCTACACAGGCAGTACCACATCAGTGGTGGTCCCGCCGTTCCTGGGTCCCTACGTGGCCTCGAAGATGGCCATGGATGCCCTGGCGCAGACGACGGCCTACGAAGTGAGTCAGTTCGGTATTGAAACGTGCATTGTGATGCCCGGACCCTTTACTCAAGGCACTGAGCACTTCCCAGATGCGACTCGCCCTGCCGATACTGCCACGAGTACTGCATACGCGCGACTGGATAGCATGGTGGCGCGCAATGAGGAAGCGACCAGCAGCCTCTTCACGCCAGGGGTGGATGCTCACCCACAGGCTGTCGCCGACGAGTTTGTTCGGATTGTGAACCTGCCTGCTGGGACGCGTCCGTTCCGCTCGGTGGTAGACTTTTCGAACGCTGACGTGGAAGCAGGAAATGCGCTGCTCTGGAAGCTCCAGGAAGACTATCTGACGCGCATGGGATTTGCCAATCTGCTCCACCCAGTACTCACTCACACTGAAGCCTGATTCGGGAACAGCGCTACTCATGGGAACGGTGCTTATTAAACAGAAGGAAGAGGGTCTTTTGCTGACCCTCTTCCTTTTCAATGGGGGAAGAATGTTGGGTAGTTGCTGTAATGGTCGCGTAACTTCTCGCATGGAGGCGAGTTGAATCCAATACGGAAAGTCCTGTTGTATCTGTATTTCAAGTTTTTCTGTGAAAATATGGTAAGCTATCGCTGAGCGTGTCTATGGACCACGTCCAAAGCAGAAGCGTGGAAGCACGTCATCAAAGTCAAAGCAGTCACAAGAGACCATAGAAACATAACAGCGATATCTGGTGAGCGTGAGAGCATCTCAACAACATCTTCATACATGATTTTACACAGAAGGATACATGATGTCTGTAATTTTGGCTATTATTATCTTGCTGATCCTACTTATTCTACTGATCCTTATTTGTACTATAGGACTCAGTTGGTTCATTTCAAATAAGCTTCTTCATCGATCTCCCACCTCAAGAGCTTTGACTATTCCTGTGCGAGCAACAACGGCAGAGACAATCACACTCAAAAAAACAGCGAAGACGCAGCGTCAAGGCGTCTTTGGCGTCACTTCTGCCGCTGGACAGGCTATTGTGGGACCCATCATCTCGTCTGACGCCGAGACAATCACGCGCTCCATTAACTATGTTGTAGGAACAATTTCTGACAAGATCGCATGGAACACAACCGTGTATGGTGGTGCGTTCAGAGATCAATACCTGAAATTACCTCTCCAGGATGTGCTCATCCCGAGTGTTTTCGGCACGATGCCAGCCTGGTTTGTGCCAGGCACGCTCGACACCTGGGTCATGATGGTTCATGGTGCGAGTGGAACGCGGGAACAATCGCTGCGCTTTTTCTCAACCATCTCTGAACTTGGATTTCCCATCCTGGACATTACCTATCGAGGCGATGAGGGCGCTCCCGCTAGTCCTGATGGACTGACACACCTTGGTGAGACAGAATGGCAAGATCTCGAGGCAAGTGTCACCTATGCTCTGGCAGCAGGAGCGCAGCATATTGTGCTCTATGGTCTTTCGTTAGGCGGAACCATTGTACACATATTTCTTCAGCGTTCTGCTCATGCAAGCAATGTTCAAGCCGTCGTTCTTGATTCTCCTATCCTGAACTGGAATGCAGCACTCACACGTGTAGCCAGGAAGAACGCGCTCCCATCGTGTATTGTCGCATTGACGAAGAAGATTATTTCGATCCGCACAGGCATTCACGTTGATCGCCTTGATTTCACGCAGGATCAACATGTGATACCAACACTCTTATTTCATGGTGTCAGTGATACGACAGCTCCTATTGAGGTAAGTGATACGTTTGCGGCCAGGCATGAGGCAACGATCACCTATCACCGTATTGCCGATGCGGAGCACACGCAGTGCTGGAATGTAGATCCCCACATGTACGAGGCTGCATTGCGCTCATTTCTGACCCGGGTGCTGGAAAGCAACGCCAGTAGTGCACAGCTACCTCACTGAGGAAGGATGCTCTATCCCTGAGATGATCAAGTGGAGAAAGGCTACTTTTGCTCTGCGCATGGTGCTCTTCTCAGAATATTTTTGATGCTTTTTTATACATCGATAGTAAAAAGTGGAGGCTGTCCTTTATACGTGCCTTGCTTCGTGTCTGAGAGGTGCAGAGAAAATGCCATTTTCTGAAGCTCCATACTTTTATCGAGCTTGAAGAACAGTTTGCTCTCCACGAGATCTTTGATTATGATGTTCTGCTTGACATGTGTAAGAGCGAGAGCACTACCAAACACAATATCGTCGCTATCATCATTGTTGGGGATTGGCGGAAACTGGAGCAGGGTGTGAGGTACATGTACATATGGTTTGACACCGTCGAGACAAACTTCTTCAAGTTGTCCCCAGGCATAGATCTCATTGGAGGTATTATTTTTGAATGTGCAGTCTAATTCGATAAACCATGTTTCGGGCTGGCCTTTCTCCTTCCAACCTGGCTCAGAATGATCGGGGATGGGACGGAACACACGGCGTTTTCTATATGCATGAACTATCACGGTCAGCATGCCAGAGCTATAGGGGGTATGGAAAAGCAAAGCTGGTGGAGTAGACAATAGAGTGATATGTGGAGGCACTACTCGTGAGAGAGGAACATGGGACGATGTAGGAAGAGGAACCTCAATGCTCTTCCGTGTCGAAGCACTGGAGTATGTCCTTCTCGGTAGAACGTAAAACCAGACAAATACCGCGAGGAGATTCACAAGTATGGTTATGCCCTCACAGAGCAAGGTGAAGGGCAGTGAAAAATGTGAGGCTTGTGCTACTCCAAGAACCAGCAAAACCTGACCAATCATCCATGGTCCTATGAAAGCCCAACCTCGTGTGTACGCGAAGAGTAAGACGAGAAAAAAGGCCAGCGTTTCTGATCTGGTCCATTTTCTCCCAAATCCTTTGGCCTGAAAATTTTTGCTGTAAGATATTATAAAAATGAATAAATAGGACAAAGCAGGCATAAGGAGCAAAACGCCCCCAATAATAAGCTGCATAGTTTTTTGTTCTCCTTTCTATTATGTAAACTTGTTTCGCTTTTGCCGAGAGGCTAGTAAAGAAAGAAGGGAAGGGATGAGTATAGAGCATTGATTTATACTATACTAGATCAGGTCGTTTTTCACAAATTATTCCAAACCGGTGCTTTTACAACCATTATCCTGGTGGGCAAGCCGCTCTGGATAGCGTGTTCATCAGGATAATGTGGGATTTTTGCTATAATACTGTTGGGATTTATATCTTATCCAGGAACTCTACGACATCGCTGAGTTTGGAAATGCGATGCCCTCCTTTAGAAGGCAAACATTCCAGTGGGTCGTATAATACCGAGATGGCTCCCACGGACAAAGCCAGTAATTCATCCGCATCTGGACTGTCCCCCACATGGATACATTGTGTGGGTTCTAGTTTAGAAGCCTGCGAGAACATGCGAAAAATCGCAGGATCTGGTTTTCGGACCCCTACGACGTGCGAATCCAGAACCATTTCGAAATAGGAAAGGATATTGAGATCCTGCAAAGTTTGGCGCAGGTTTCCATCCCAGTTGGATATGACAGCAAGACGAATACCGCGTTGACGCAAGCTTTCCAACGTGATGATGGTTTCAGGATCAAGAACCCACGTCTCTGGTCGTTGGTTCCAAACTTCATGTATATCTTGAGCCAGTTGTTTGAGATTCCCTTGAACGCCAGCAGCTTGAAGCCCAACTTCATGGTGAGTTAGCCACCATTCCAAGTGCATGCTTGGCCCCTTATAGCGCTCTTGAAAAAAGCGTTCACAGGCAACGGCAGCCAACTTGGCTGCATCAGGCGCTAATGGAATGCCAATTTGTTCGCACAAGTATGCGAAACGCCTTGTTTTATGCACCCAGAGGTGTATCAGGGTGTCTCCCGCATCAAAAGTGACGGCTTTAATTATGGGCAACAATTATGCTCCTTTCGACTATATGGGAGCAGTTCATGGCATCGCGAGATTGACACTCAAGCTTAATTCTATTAAAGCGTAGAGATAATGATGGAGAGTAATTGAGTTGCTGTACAATATCTTTGCTGATAGAGAAATCTATTATCTGGAACAAAGCGGCTCCCATACACAATCGCTGGCTATATTTTACCATACAGCGCTGGAACACGCAGAAGTTTATGGGTTATAGTGTATTCATGATACATACGTTGGGACTCATCACGACATGGGCAGAACATTGTCGCTCTGCCCACATGAAAGGTTGCTCATGGATATCCAATCCTCTCCGTCTCAGATCCATTCAATTATGCCTGGAATTATCTCGGATGGAAAACCCATCGCACTCAATGAGGTAGCTGTCCTCCTTCATCCCAGGGACAACGTCGCCATTGCGCGCATACCACTCAATCGCAACGTACGCTTGCTTCTGCCGCCGGAAATAGTTGGTGAGCAGACCTTTATCACTGTTACGCAACGCATCCTTTCGGGACATAAAATCGCGTTACGTGCCGTCGAGGTGGGACAACCTCTCTTGCGCTATGGCTCAATCATTGGATATGCCACGCAGCCGATTCCCGCAGGAGCGCATGTCCACAGCCATAATCTCGCGGTCGGCGAACTGATGCAGAACTACCAGTTTGGTGTAGATGCGCAGCCCCTTGAGCTTGTGCCCTCTGAACAACGTCTCACGTTTTCAGGCTATCGACGTCCCGATGGAAAAGCCGGGACGCGTAACTATATTGCGATTATCAGCTCGGTCAATTGTTCCGCCAGCACGGTACGCTTGATTCAACGTCGCTTCGGTCCCGAGGTCTTACGCACCTATCCCCAGGTTGATGGCATCATCGGCCTCACACATAAAAACGGCTGTGGGATGCGCCTGGGAGGTGAAGCCCTCGCCCAACTGCAACGTGTGCTGGCAGGTATGGCTGCCCATCCAAATATTGGAGCCTATCTTTTTATTGGGCTTGGTTGCGAAAGTAATCAATTGCAGGATTTGATCAACCAGTCACAGCTCGATCGGCAACCAGATTGGAAAAAGCCGCTCTTCTTAACGCTACAAGAACAGCATGGTATCGCCCAAACAGTTGACGAGGCTGAGCGTCTGATTCACGAACTACTACCACAGGTCAACGCCGTCCAACGAGAGCCAATCCCCATCTCTGAGCTCACGCTCGCACTCCAATGTGGTGGCAGCGATGGCTGGAGCGGCGTGACCTCGAATCCCAGCCTCGGCTATTGTGTTGACGAACTGGTGCGTCAGGGAGGAACAGCCGTACTGAGTGAGACTCCGGAGATTTATGGAGCAGAACATATTTTACTGCGACGTGCACATCACAAAGCTGTGGGTGAACAACTCGTCGAGCGTATCCGCTGGTGGGAACACTACACGGAAATTAATGCAATGGAGATGGATAATAATCCTGCTCCCGGCAATAAACTGGGTGGTTTAACCACTATTTATGAAAAGTCGCTGGGAGCTATCGCCAAAAGTGGTTCGACCACCTTGAACGCGGTCTATCACTATGCCGAGCAGATTACCGAGCACGGACTCGTCTTCATGGATACTCCCGGCTATGATCCTGTCTCGGTTACTGGACAGGTCGCAGGAGGATGCACGATGATTGTCTTCACGACCGGCAGAGGTTCTTGCTTCGGCTTTAAGCCAGCACCATCGATCAAAGTCGCATCCAATACAGAACTGTATGAGAATATGGCAGGAGATATGGATATCAATGCCGGGAGTGTCCTCAACGGTGTCAGCGCGCAGAGCATTGGGATGCACATTTTGGATGAGGTCATTGCGGTCGCCAGCGGTAAGCAGAGTAAGAGCGAGGCCCAGGATCTTGGCGAGGAAGAGTTTGCCCCCTGGATTCTTGGCGCTACGATGTAAGGCACGAATGGCTTGCTACTACCCTCAGGTGATGGTCAAGGGATCTTGTGTCTATCGACGGAGCAAGAAACCAAACAGTTATTAATTGCCTGGTTTCTTGCTCACCAGTGCTCAGGTTGATGCCATATTGTACGACACCAGAGTATTGTCTATATTGGCATCTGGCCTTGTTTTACAACCTCATTAATGATTATTTGGCAGCAATAAGTATATTCTCGATACTTATGCAGCCTGCTGGCTAGATGCTGAAAGGCTAAATCCCCAGTTCAGAAGCGCCTGTGCATCAGCGTAGCGCTGTGGATCGCTCGGACTGGAAAGGACTACTCCCAGCAATGTCACTCCGTTGCGCGTTGCGGCAAAAACGAGACAATAGCCTGCCGCAGGAGTGGTGCCCGTTTTGACTCCGATAGCACCAGTATAGGTTCCCAGTAATCGATTGGTATTGGACCAGGTATATGCATGATGCGCCGATGTCGCAGCCAGTGAATAGGTCTGGGACGCTACAATCTGGCGGAACAGAGGCGATTGCATTGCAATGCTTGTCAATTTGGTCAGGTCTGAGGCCGTAGAATGGCCAAAATTGCCCTGGCTATCAGGATTATGCAGTCCATCGACGGTAGTGTAATACGTCTGCGTCAGACCCAGTTGAGCTGCCTTCGCATTCATGCGTGCCACAAAATTTGTATCACTGCCAGCCAGAGCCCCGGCCAGTGCAAAAGCTGCATCACAACCTGATGGCAACAGCATGGCGTAGAGAAGCTGATTCACTGTCAGACGATCATTCACAAGCAAGCCTGCGTTGCTTGCATCATTCTCATTGACATAATCAACATCGGCCTGCGTGATCGTCACAACCTTGTTGAGCTCACCCGAATTAATCACCAGCAGAGCGGTCATAATCTTGGTTGTGCTCGCTATATCGGTCTCTGTCGTAGCCGCAGTCGATGTCAGCGTAACACCATGCGTCAGATCGTAAAGTTCCGTGTAAGGAGCACTAACCGTTGGCGCGGTTGTAGTACTTCGAGCTGAAGCATAAGCTGTTCCTTGTGGAAACAGGGCATAGGTTCCTACCATTAATAAAACAATGAACAAGCTCACAAAGAGAGGCAAATGTAAAATGGGTCGTTTGGAGCGTAAAATGTGTACAGACTCTTGCATCGTAATTCCTTTACATTATGTTATATATTCTCTGGCTTCATACCTTGATGGTTCTATTAGATGGATAGGTGGCAATACGTGGTAGTATTCCGGGTGGAAAACGTCGTAAATCCGTTACGGTGTAGTTTACCATCTGACCATCTTTATAAGATATCGTTGGAGATGGAGATAATGAAACCTATGAAGAACAAAGTACTATGGCTTCTCGCCTCATTCTACCCACTCATCCTGGGTTGTGCTTCTCAACCATCATTGAGATTTTGCGAGTCTCTCCCATTTTTGCAGCAAAAATAAATTACACCATTTTATTATTATTTACTTGAAATATATAATAAAATGGTGTATTATTATATAATGAGATAATGTCAAAGGTAATGTATAGTCGTCGTTATAAACATGTCCCATCTCTAGCATAGCATTTGACCACCGCCCTGACATCGTCAGAATTGAGTACTTCCTGGGAGGAGTGTTATCGAATATCCCTGCTCGGACTTCGTTGTGCTTTTATGCTCAGGATATCTATGTTGTGCAGTGAATAGCAAAAGAAGGAATATAGCTATGCGTCTTGACTATATAAAAATTGCACCGGAAGCGTACCGAGCCCTGGGCCGAGTTGAATATTATATTAAGAATTGTGGCCTGGAAGGATCATTGATTGAGCTTATCAAGATACGGGCCTCGCAGGTAAATGGCTGTGCTTACTGCATCGATAGACATACAAAAGATGCTCGTATCGCTGGAGAGAGTGAGCAGCGTATTTATCTTTTGAGCGCCTGGAGAGATGCTCCATTCTATACTGAGCGAGAGTGTGCAGCATTGGAATGGACTGAGGCTCTTACTTTAATTGCCAATGACCATGTTCCTGATGAGATCTATCAACGTGTGAAGCCTCATTTTACTGACGAGGAACTGGTAAACCTCAGTCTCACCATTGCTACTATTAATGCGTGGAATCGTCTTGTGATCAGCTTTCGTAGCGAGGTAGGTAGTTATCAACCAGTGCAAACTTCTGCTGCAACATAGTCGCATTTCTTTCTTTGATCCGCCTACGGTTTTGATAGAAAGAAGCACGGATACTCGTCACATCAGATCAGTTTGTAGAGACTTCTGTTGGTAGCTCGACCTCTTTGGCTATGGTGGTTGTAGACGTATCAGGAGTCACAGTATTGTGCCTGCTACTACGTGCAGCCAACCATGTCAGGAAGAGAGCGATGCCACACACGACAGCGAGCAACAGCATCCCTGCAATCATCTGGACATCAGGATTAACCAGAAGAGACCAGATAATACTTATCGCGATCGGTCCACAAACAAGACCAATATTCTGGCTCACATTTGCCAGCGCACTGGCCGTTCCCATCGTCTCGCGAGTACCAGAGCTCATTAAAAGCGTACGATTGGGACCGAAAAAGAGCCCCGCTCCACAACCGGTTAGCAAGAGTCGCCAGGCTACATTTATGCCAGTGGTTGGTTGCCCCACAATCAGCGCCAGAGTAATCAATCCAACCAGCATCAAGGTCAACCCGGTTAACATTGGTAACTTTACATTGAAGCGATCTGTCAGATAGCCTCCCACAGGACCCATCACAAACAGGCCCAGAGGTAAGGAAAAGAGAATAATACCTGCAACTTCAGGCGCAAATTTTTGCACACTACTCATGTTAAAAGGTATAAGATAGTAGACTCCACTCATGATTGTCGTACAACATAAGAGAGCTATCAAAGCCAGTAAAAACGGAAATCGATGAAACAACCTTCCCATCTGACTTTGCTCATTATTTGCCTGTTGTCGCTCTGCCTGGGGTTCCTCTGCCATCGTTACCATACGCAAACTGAAGAGCGCCATGGCAGAGACCAGCACACAGATAGGAAGATTGACAAAAAAGATGATAGACCATGTCTGGTGACTCAAGAGAAGACCTCCGAGGCTTGGACCAATCATATCTCCCAGTGGACCCAGTGTCAGCAATAGGCCCATGGCACGCCCACGTTCGGAGGGCTTAACGATGGCAGCGGTTACTGCAATGCCCTGTGTAAAAATCACCGCTCCAAAGAGTCCTTGTACCACACGCCCAACAAGTAACATCCAAAAGACCGTTGAGAGTCCACAAATGAGACTCCCGACCCCAAATCCGAGCACAGAAATCAGGAAGGTCGTAAGTGGATGGAGGCGATGCAGGACGAGACCCACGGGGATCAATGCCAACGTCATTGGTATCGTATAACTCAAAGTCACTGTAGAAGCCATCGTATTCGTCAGATGAAACGCGTGTGCGATAGTGGGCAACGCGATAGACACAATGGTCATATCAATTGTTACGATAAACAACGATAGGCCGAGGGCAAAAACGGCCCACCAGCGATACTTGTGGTACATAACATATCCTTTCTCTTGAACAGGCATCTCTCGTATACTTAACCTACTGGTTAAGTATACGAGAGATGGTAAACGGTGTCAAGGGATAATTATAGTGGAGGGAACGCCTCAAAAAGGATGAATAAAATAACGCACAAAAATTTGCAGCCATGATTAAAAAAAAACTAGTAAAATAGTTGTCGAGATATACAGATGCCTGTAGGTTTCGGACTTGACACCTTATTTTAATAAGTGTTATATTGAAAAAAGGCGTTATGACGAGTGTGTATTCATTTTTGATGAAAGGCTCTCATCCATCGGGACATTTCATTTAGCAAGTTATGTGGCTTGATTGATGCTTTTGATTTATTTGCTTTGTTACTGGTGACAACATCTTATTTGACCTCTCAGGACCAATAGCGGTTGAGGTAATTGACGAGGAAAGCGATGTGCTAAGTACGAGATGCCCCCAAACATACACAAACACATAGCATTTTTACTATCATAGATAGACAGGGAGAATAGTTACTATTTATCTATGATAGTATATCTATCATTTTGTAGTGCCAATCATGAGGAGATAGAAATACCGTAGAGAGATTTTTTGAGCGCGCCAAACAGTAAAAAAGCTTATATCGAATGTAGCTGCGTATATAAGTGCCTGGGAGATATATGCAAAATCAGCAAGGTCACAGCTCATATCAGAATACATCAGCCCACATTTTTAATCGCAATAACTCCTTTCAATTCCCCGGATTTAAAACAGAAAACGTATCGCAGCAGCAGTATTCCTCTTTTTTATTTTCATCCCAACGACTTTTAGCGTTGACACCGCTGATTGGACGAGCGCAAGAAGTTGCTGCTATCAATGAGCTTTTACGCAGACCAGAAATACGCCTCCTGACCCTGAGTGGTCCAGGTGGAGTAGGCAAAACGAGACTAATCATGCAAGTGCTGGCAGAAACAACAACTGCCTTTGCTGATGGCGGCTGTTGCGTTTTCCTGGCGCATATTCATACGCCTGATCTGCTCTTGCCTACGATTGCTCAAACGCTGGGACTCAACGACAGGCAGGATGAGAGCTTGCAATTATATCTACAGTCTCAATTGCACAATAAAGAATTCTTGTTGCTCCTCGATGGCTTCGAACATGTTATTGAAGCAGGGCCACAGCTGAAAGATTTGCTGGTTGCCTGCCCTCATCTCAAGATTGTGATTACAAGCCGTACCGTATTGCAATTACTGGAAGAGCAAGAATTCCATGTTGCCCCTCTGGAACTTCCCGAACTCACGCATCTCCCACCATTGGACGACCTGTCTCACATTGCCTCAGTTGAGCTCTTTTTGCAGCAGGTACGTACTATCCGACCAGACTTGATCCTGACCAACGAAAATGCCCACGTCATCGCCAGTATATGTGTCTGCCTGGATGGCCTACCACTGGCATTAGAGCTAGCTGCTGCGCGTATGAAACTTTTTTCACTCCATACCTTACTGGCACGCCTGGACCGCCGCCTATCCTTACTGACAAACGGTCCCCGAGGAGCACCAGATCGTCAGCAGACATTACGCAAGACTATGGAGTGGAGCTATCAACTTCTTACCGACGAGGAGCAGCGTCTGTTCCGACACCTTGCTGTCTTTGCCAATGGGTGCTCCTTGCAGGCTATTGAAGCTATAAGTGATGTAGTGGATGGATCGACTGAGAATACTGTGTTAGATATCATCAGCGCTCTGATAAATCACAGTCTCCTGCAACGAGAAGCACAAAGAGGTACCGAAGAGCAACGTTTCAAGATGCTTGAAACGATTCGAGAATACGCCCTGGAATGTTTGCAACAGAGTGACAACGCTCAGGTGGTCCATCAGGCGCATGCAGAGTATTACCTCTCTCAGATTCAAAGCATCGAACATCAGATGATGGATCGTGCACAGCCCTACTGGATGGAATGGATCGCCAACGATTTTGGAAATATCCAGGTTGCCTTTGACTGGTTTATTACAATGCGTGATGCAGAAAGAGCCCTGGCATTAAGTGGGGCGCTCTGGGCGTTCTGGTTACAGAATCCAAGCGATGAAGGGCGACGCTGGGTCAGATTGGCTCTTGAGTGCTGTCCGCAGAGCATCACTGAAGTACAGCCCGGTACCAGAGCTCAGGCCATCTATACAGCGGCACTATTTGAATATAATCGAGAGAATTGGGGCCAGGCCAAAACTCTGGCAGAGGAAGCACGGCACCTGTTCCAAAGCGAAGACAATACCTATGGTACTGCGAAAGTTCTCCTGATCCAAAGTAATGGAGCATTGCGGCAACAACACTACGAGGAAGCCCAGACCATCGCGGACCAATGTGTTCAGATCTTAAAGGAAACACACTATACCGGCCTTATGGTCGAAGCCTATCTCATTCTGGCATATAGCTACTACTTTCGTAACGATAATCATCGTGCCTATAAAATTGGGAAACAAGGTCTCCATCTTGGTCATAAGACAGGAATGCCTCATATTGTCATGCAGGCGATACATGCCCAGGCGCTCTTTGCCAGAGTGCTGGGTGACCAGGAGGAAGTTGGACAGTTATATGAAGAAGGATTAGCCATCACAAAAAAAGTCATTGAGACGAGAACGCATCTGCTGCTCGCGGTTTGTCTCGTAAGCATGGGGGCTATCATTGCCCAACAAAAGCAATATATGAGAGCGGTACGCCTGTGGGGAAAAGCTCGAACTCTCAGTAAAGAAGAAAGGCTCCCACAGCCAAGCACACATAGATGGCTCTCCACTATTATGAATAGCAACTATCTTTTTTCGCGCTTCACAAATGAGGTTCACCAGCACCTGGGCGAACGTGATTTTATCACGGCATGGAACCAGGGACAAAGCATGACATTGGAACAACTACTCACAGATTCTGAAAGCACAGACAAATCTGGAGTGAAAAACGAGAAAACATTAGAGCATGACGCAACTGATCTGACTGCCCGTGAAAGAGAAGTACTCATCCTGCTCGCTCAGGGCTTGAGTAGTGCATCAATTGCCCAGAAACTGATTATCAGTCTGGTAACAGTAAACTCTCATATCAGAACAATCTATAGCAAGCTTGGTGTCTCCTCGCGTAGCGCTGCCACACGCTACGCGATAGAGCATCATCTCGTCTAGCGCCTGTTCAGGGTCGCGAGTATGGGAGGGCTGATCTTCGAGAGCCCATGTATCTGGCAAAGAAATGCTATGAGTGAAACAGCCAGGCCAACACCTTATGCAGAGAACTGACCAAACTGTCGGAACCTGGTATGTCGCTGTGTTATCCTTGTCTGAGCTGGTATCTCGATGAGTTCAGCCAGAGTCTGATACAATTGTATGGTAAGCATCTGGCTTGCGACACTATAATCATGGTGTGCTCCACCGATCGGTTCAGGAATAACACCATCAATGATGCCTAGATGTAGCAGGTCATGGGCAGTAATACGCATCCATGCCGCCGCCTGTGGTGCTAACCTATCATTGCGCCAGAGAAGAGCCGCCGCCGCTTCAGGAGAGACGACGGTATAGATACTGTTTTCCAACATCAAGACACGATCGGCCATACCCAACGCAAGAGCACCACCACTTCCTCCTTCACCAATGACCACCGCAACCACTGGGACGCTTAAAGAACTCATCAAAGCCAGGCTTTCGGCGATAGCCTGGGCCTGCCCCCGCTCCTCTGCCTCAAGCCCGGGGAAAGCTCCCGGCGTATCGATGAACGTAACGATAGGGAATCCAAATTTCTCTGCATAGCGCATGAGTCGCTGCGCTTTGCGGTATCCTTCGGGCTTAGCCATTCCAAAATTGTACTTTCGTTGCTCTTGCGCATTGTGTCCCTTCTGATGCCCGATAAGCATAACTGCGCGACCCGAAAACGTTGTAATGCCACCAATAATAGCCGCATCATCCCCATACCTGCGATCACCCTGAAGCTCGAAGAAGTCTGTGCAGAGGAGACGGATATAATCACTGGTATGAGGGCGACTTACATGACGTGCAATTTGTACCTGATCCCACGAATTGCTAGAAACGTGTATTTCTTCTGACTGCCTGCTATATACTCCGTCCTGGATCTGGGGACTGGATAAACAATGATCATGTGCCTCATGTATCTGGAGCACGCGAGCTATAGTTGGGCGTAGTAGCGATCGTGGGACAATCTTATCGATCATACCATGTTTGAGCATAAACTCGGAAGTATCAGCATCAGCTGGCAATTTTTGGGCGGTAAACTGCTCCATTACACGCGGCCCGGCAAAACCGATCGCAGCTCCCGGTTCGGCCAGGATAATATCACCCAGCATAGCGAAACTGGATGTTACTCCGCCGGTTGCCGGATCAGTGAATAGAGATATAAAAGGGAGTTGCGTGGCACCCAGATGCTGTAAGGCAATGGTCGTTTTTGCCATCTGCATCAGAGAGAAGGCTCCCTCTTGTATGCGTGCGCCACCAGAAGCTATCACGATAAGTACTGGAAGATGTCGTGTGCAGGCCAGTTCGATCAGACGAGTAATCTTTTCGCCCACGGCCGAGCCCATGCTTCCCCCGATAAAACGGAAATCCATCACGGCCAGGGCCAACGTATGGTCAGCGATACGACCGATACCAGTGATAACTGCTTCGGTTAATCCCGTACGCTGTTGTTCATGAAGTAATTTTTCTCTATAGGTTGATGACTGGCCGCGAAACTGAAGCGGATCGTCAGAACAGATATGTGCATCAACCTCTTCAAAACTATCGGCATCTACAAGACTGACTATCCTTTCGGCTGCGGAGAGACGGAAATGATAGCTACAGTGAGGACAGACCTTGTGGCTGAGCTCAAAGTCATGTGCAGAGATGGGCATCTTACACTGCCTGCACTTGATTACCCCATCATTGTGCAGAGCAGCGTCGCTATTCTGTTCAATGGAGTCCTTATTACCAGATACGGCCATATGAATATGCTCAATCATGATTTTACTCCCCTATGTATTTCAAGTAGGTTTACTACTCTGCTCTTTTTGCTGTTATTACAACGACAATTCAACGCTGGAAGTATTACTCTGTCAAAGGTCATCGTGCCGATGCGGTATCAGTGATGTGCGTCCAAAACATCTCCGGAAGGCAATGGGGTGAGACGCTCACCGGCGTAGCGGCGCGGCTCCGCCGTGCTGTCTGTGACTCGTATGATCATGCTCCACATGGGGTTCCATTGAGACGACCTTCCCACGGTGGGACGTTTTCGTGCGTCCAGTGACAGCACGGCGGAGCCGCGCCGCTACGCCGGCTGTCCTGAGCGCCTGGCACGTCGCGATCAAGCGAATTGTAAGGGGCCATCCTTCTTTGCCTGGCAACGTTCCTATGTATCTTACTCCCATGTCACTTCGAGCCGTTCATACCCACGAAACAGGAGCGTAGGAATATGCGTCAAATGTTGGTCTGGAACGATTTTGAGGTGTGGTAAACGTTCACAGAGGACCTCGAATGCAACCTTACCTTCAAGCCGGGCCAGCGCTGCACCCACACAAAAATGGACTCCATGTCCAAAGGCAAGGTGATGATTGTTTGGACGCTGCATCTGAAACTCCTGGGCCTGGAGAAAAGTCGCTTCATCACGATTCCCCGAGCCATATAGGAGCAGCAGAGATGCATCCTCCGGCAACGTGACTCCACTTATTGTCACCTCGCGCGTCGTTGTACGAGCAAACATTTGAATGGGAGCATCATAGCGTAGAATCTCCTCAACCGTGGCTGGAATAGCATCGCGATGCTCACACAGGTAGCGCCAGCGTTCAGGTTGTTCAAGCAGCAACTGCAAGCCAGTGCCAATCATATTGGTTGTACTTTCGTGACCGGCCAGAATGAGTCCTTGCAGTGTAATGACTAACTCAACCTCTGTTAATGGTTCCTGGTCAGGAACATTTGCGTGGAGTAACGCGCTGATCAAGTCATTCTGTGGTCTCTCTCTACGTTCTGCAACCATTCGCGCCAGATAATGTTGGAAGGCGACCGTACTACGAGCACAGATAGCCTGCTGCTCTTCTTCCAGTTGCACAGACATGAGCATTAACCAATCATGGCTCCACTGGCGTGTCTGAGCGATGGCATCATGATGAACTCCCAGCAGCGTCAGGATCACCTCCAGGGCCAATGGATAGGCGAACTGGCTGATGATCTCTGTATGCTGGTGCTCGATAAAAGCGTCAACGAGCGTATTGGCTACCGTACGAATCATAGGGTCTACTGCTCTGATCCGTGCGGGGGCAAAAGCCTTCGTCAGAGGCAAACGCAGGCGTGTATGCTCTTCTCCATCTGTATTGAGCACAATTGGTACGGGAAGGTAGCCTTTGATGAGTTCCTCCAGGGTCGATGGATAAAAGGTAACGGGCGATGTGAGCGTGTCTTGTGATGAGAATACCTCAGGCTGGAGCAAAATCTGTTGGATTTCCTTGTATCCTGTAATCAACCAGGCATTCAATGCAGGATCGAATGCCACAGGATGCTTCTGTCTGGCGTGAGCATAAAAAGAATAGGGATTTTCAGCAAAAGGATTAAACATGTCTTCAAGAGCCTTCATGGTTCTGCTTCCTTTCTGTTGATTGTCGAACTGCGTCAAAATGCGCAAAGAATAACGACAATCAACCTTTTCTGAATGTCTCGCCTCAACGTGTTTGCACTGGCCTGGAAAATTGTTCCTGTATCCGCTGCCGCCAGAGTTCATATGCAGGCAGATCATCTGCAAGAGGAAGATCTTCGAGGGCGACATCAGCGATATGGGCAGCCGTAGCGCTGGAGCATCCGCAAAAAACATCGCATGCGATATCCGTATGTGCCGCAAAGTTGCTTGCGTGTGCACGACCCTGGGCAGCGATGGCCGTTCCACGTGCCAGCTGAGGGCGATAAGGAGCGGCTACTGCATAAATGGCCTCAATATCCTGGCGTCCTGTGCCACCTGCGTAGGCGCTGGCACAGCCGATACCGCTCCACAACTCGGCCTGTCGCTCCTGTGGGAAGGCATCAATAGTGCGGGCGATCCGCTCGATATTTGCACCACTGGAGAACCAGATCGCACGGCCTAATCCCTGGTCGAAGATCTTACGTCCATAGGCCGAGATCTTTTTGGAGACCTGACGCTCCTCAATCGTGCGTTTATACGCGAAAAAGCCTTCATGAAATCCATAGCCATCGACAATCACCCAGTTGAGCACCGGGTCGAGTCGAGCGAGGAAGCGCTCGGGATTGCGTCGCATACGTGCCAGGGCCAGACCGACCCCAATATAGAAAGGATAAATGTAAGGTGCGCCTGGTCCCTGGGCAAATTCATTGACGCGATTTTTCCAGGGAGTCAGACAATCAAGCGCGGCCAGTCCCATGCCTACCCCTTCAAAGGCAAAGCCCCGCAGTTCGATATCAACCTCCTGCATACGAGCAACCAGCACATCGACCCGGCTATCTTCGAGCGTGGCATGGTATCCAGCTACCAGTCCATGAGCAACTGGTTGAAAACGTTGGAAGGCATCTGATGCAAATCCCGGCTGGCTAAACACCGTTTCTTCGGAAGGAATACCAAAGAGGGAGCGGCGTACTTTTCCCAAAACAGTCATTGGACTGCCTCCTTCTGCTTGTGCAGATGCTCGGTCTGAGCAACAAATTCTGCCTCAATACGTTGGCGCCATGTTTCATAGGCTGGCTCGTAGACGGGGCCATCACCTTCCAGGGGGAGATTTTGCAAAGCAAGATCCGTGATATGGGCGACCAGCGCGCTGGACTGGCCCCAAAGTACATCACAGGCCAGTTCGGTGTGTGGCGCGGCATGCCCCGATTGCAGACGGAAGCGTGAGGCAATCGCTGATCCCACTCCCAGTTGCGAACGATGGAGACCAGCCAGAGTCTGTAACTTCTCAATCGCCTGACGATCAACGACGCCAGCGGCATAGGCACAGGCCAGACCAATCCCGCTCCACAGATCGGCGCGTCTGTGCAAGGGGAATGCCTCGATGGCTGTAAGGATGCGATCCGGATGAGCGCCCGTTGAGAACCAGAGACTACGACCAAGGCCCTGATCGAAGACACGACGCGCATAGGGAGAAAGGTGTACAGGAATCGCTTTATCCTCGACATAGCGTTGACTGGAGAAGAAACCTTCGTAAAATCCATAACCATCCAACACCAGCCAGCCAAGGACTGGATCAAGCTGCTTGATGAACTGCTCTGGTTTTTTTGGCACTCTGGGTAGAACCAGACCGGCACCTATATACACCAGACCAGTATAGTGGGCACCGGGTCCGGCCAGAAACGCTTGCAAGCGTTTCTGCCAGGGGAAAAGCGCATCCAGCACGGTCAGACCCATCCCGGCTCCCTCATAGGCAATGCCTCGTATCTCGGTTGGAAAAGCGTTGAGCCGGGGGACAAGCACCTTGAAACGACTATCATCCAGCACCGTGTGAAAACCAGCCACCAGTGTCTCGGCCACAGGTTGAAACCCGAGCCATGTTTGTTTCATATCATCCTGAAAACCGTAACGTTCCCCCGCCATCTGCTCAAAGGCATCAGCCGAGAGGCGGAAAATGGATTTCAAGATGCGACCAGAAATGGACATAAGACGACCTCCTTTTTTACTCTTTGGTTGTGATATACGCGAATTGTTTTTCGGCCATTTCAGGTCCAGGTGCCGCTTGCGGCGAGCGGAAGCGTCCATAGACGAACTCGAAGATTGGTGAAGACATAAGCGTCGTAATAATGGCCATGAGAACCAGCATTGTGAAGAGCGTCGTCGTGATGACCCCCTGCTGTAGGCCAATATTGAGTAAAATGAGCTCCATCAAACCACGTGCATTCATCAAGCTACCAATTGCCATCGCTTCCCGATTGTTTTCCTTGTTGAGAAGCGCCGCGAACCAGCATGCGATGCCTTTGCCTGAGATCGCCACGATAAGGATCAGTGAAGCATAAAGCCACAACTGCCAGGTATTGACTAACCTGAGGCTGGTATTCAAGCCCGAATAGACAAAGAACAGAGGGAGCAGAAAGTTGGTTGCTAGTGGCTCCAGCACGGCCCTTAATCTTTGAGCGAAGAGGCCGCGAGGCATTGCGAGACCGAGAATAAAGCCACCGAAGATGGAATAAATACCAATTGTATCGGTTAACCAGGCACAAAACATCAGGAGTAACAGGACCATAGCTAGCATTGGTCCTGTAATGCCACCAATGCGATCAGTCATCGTCCCCAGATGCTTGAGCAAGGATTTCCCCACCGTCAAGGTGATCACTGCGTAAAGACCTCCTCCAACGACAGCCAGTAACGCAATCACCGCATTCTGCTTGAAGACAGCCAGAACCATGGCCAGAATGCACCAGGATATGACATCGTCGATCGAGCCAGCGGCCAGTGCCAGAGTGCCCAGCGAGGTACCAGCCAGTCCACGTTCAAAGATAATGCGTGCTAACATCGGAAAGGCCGTGATCGAGACGGATGCGCCTAGAAAAAGCATGGCTTCTCCGATGTTGATACTGGGAGCGAACAGACCTGGCTGCTGGATCAGTAAGAGTGTCAGTGCTCCCCCCAGCAGTAATGGCGTCAGGATACCTGCCAGAGAGACAGAAGCTGCGCTGCGTAAGCGGGAACGAATAAGGCTGGTATCGAACTCAACGCCAATCAAAAACATGTAAATCACCAGACCGACCTGGCTGACCACATAGAGCGTATTCATCGGTGCCCCGCCTGGAAAGATTTGTTTTTGCAACTGAGGCAGGAACAGGCCAAAGAGTGTCGGACCCATCAGTACACCTGCGATCATCTCCCCTACGACCTGTGGCTGCCCGATCTTGCGGGACAGAAAACCAACCAGGCGACATACTCCCAGGATAACAGCCAGTTGGAGAAAAAAAAGTATCGATGATTCGGTGCTTGTCATTTTACCTCCCTATTGAACTAAATGCGCTTCACGTATTTCAGGAGAAGAGAGTGATGCTGCAATGCGTTGTCGCCAGATCTTGTAGATTGGTTCCCGGCTCTCCTGTGGCATATTTGTGCGTGCAGCATCGACGATGCGTGAGGCTTCTTCACTGGGCAAGCCGCATAAGACATCGGATGCTAATTCGGCATGGGGAGAGAGGTTACCAACACCATGGCGTGCATTTGTCGCCAGGGCTGCTCCCACAGCCAGATGCGTTTTATAAAGACCAGAAGCCTGCCGGAGAGCCTCGACCGTCGAGCGGGACGCTCCCCCCGTGTAGCCGCAGGCCAGTCCGACGCCACTCCATAAATCGGCCTGCCTGGCCACTGGGAATGATGCAATAGTGGCAGAGACACGCTCAACGTTGGTCCCACTGGAGAACCAGAGACTTCTTCCTAGACCATGATCAAAAACGCTCCGAGCGTAATGTGAGAGGTTCCTGGGCACCTCTTGCTTCTCCACAAAGCGCTTGCGCGCAAAGAATCCCTGGTGAAATCCATAGCCATCGATCACCAACCATCCATATAATGGATCGAGACGCGACAGGAAACGTTCAGGATTGCGATGCAGCCGTGCGAGCGCCATACCGCCACCGAGTGGAACCGCATAGACATAGGCTGATCCTGGCCCATGCAGAAAATCTAGCGTGCGGTTCTTCCAGGGAAACAGACAATCCAATGCGACCAACCCGATGCCAGCGCCCTCATAAGCGAAGCCGCGCAACTCGGTCTCGACCGCGTCCAAACGAGGCACCAGGACCTCATAACGGGGATTTTGGAGCGTCATATGACAACCTTTGGTCACCAGACGAATCACCGTTGCCAGGCGTTGTGCCGCCTGATGATCTCCTGTGCTAAAGGCAGTGGCCTCCTTTTCAGTGACTCCAAAAAAAGGCCTGAGCACCTTTCCTAAAACACTCACAATGTCGCCTCCTTTACCTGATAGCTCTGTGCGCACCTATCGGCGAACTGCGCTAAAATTCGCTGTTGCAGAATCTCAAACGCGGGCTTGTCAGCCTGCATGGGTAACTCCTCAAAGGCCTTGTCCGTCAAAGACGCTGCGACGTCACTGGTGATACCACAAAAAATTTCACATGCCATATCACTATGCCGCGTCGGGTTTCCGGCTAATTGCCGTCCTTTTGCCACCACCGCAGCGCCCAGGGCAAGGTTCGGGGCGTATGGGCCTGATGCCTGTTGCAATTGTTCGGCCTCGGTGAGTACAATGCCTCCCGCATAGGCACTGCACACGCCGATACCACACCAGAGATCGCCTTGTCGGACGGGAGGGAAGCCATTTACTGCCTTTACCACACGTTCAACATTGGCTCCATTTAAGAACCAGATGGCGCGTCCCAGCCCCTGGTCAAAGATGCGGCGACCATAGAGCGAGAGATGGGTGGGGAAAGCCTGTCCCTCAATGTAACGACGGCTTTTAAAGAAGCCCTCGTGGAAACCGTAGCCATCCAGAGCCAACCATCCCAGTACAGGATCTAGCCGCGAGAGATAGCGCTCAGGCTTGCGGCGGAGACGCGCCAGTGCCTCACCTGCTCCAATATGAACCATGTAGGTATGGTTACCACCAGCATCTGCCAGGTACGCTTGAAAGCGGCTCTTTCCGGGCAAAAAACAATCCAGGCCCATGAGCCCCATGGCCGCCCCTTCATAGGCGAAGCCGCGCAGATCCGGCTCGATAGTATTCAGCCGGGGTATAAGGACAGCCAAGCGGTGATCGTCGAGTGTTGCATGATAGCCTTCGATGGCGGCCAGGACAGAGCGTTCCAGGCATTGCCAGGCATAGCTATCGCCTGCGCTGAAAGATGTTACGTCTTTCAGCGGCACGCCGATGATTGGTTTCAGGATTTTCCCTAATGTGCGGCTCACAACTCCCTCCTTATACGCTTGTTTCTTGTTCTTGTGTATGCTCCAGTTCGGCGAGCATACGCTCCAACTCATCGCTATCCAGTTCATTTACCAACTGCTCAATCTCTTCATGAGAAAGATCCTCTTGGGGCGTGGCACCATCGAGATGCAACGACTCTAACAGGCGAGCAGCAAGCTGAGTAATGTTGATGCCCTGGAGCAGTTCAAGCACGGATATATCAACTTTTAGGCTTGTATCGATGCGACGCTTGACTTCGACGGCCATCATAGAGTCCATACCAAGACTACTAAGAGACTCCTGGTTGCCGAACTGCGCTGCATCGAGCTGAAGTACGCGTCCAATAAGCCCTTGAAGATGCGTTTCCAGGCATTCCTGACGATCATCTGGCTGTATTTCATCCAGCTGAGATAGGATGGAAGTATCCTCGGCATTTTCTTGTATCGCGGTCTCCTCGTCTTCCACTCCCAAAAGCTTGAACATCGGCGGCATCGTCCCCAGAGGCGATGTCTCACGGGCGATCATCCAGTTTGCACTGATGACTGTCAGGTGCGCAGGCATCTGATTCTGCACGCGTGCCAGCATCTGCATACCGATCTCCGGCGTAATCAGGTTGATACCACGGCGTGCATAGAACTGTTGCAGGTTCAGCTGCTCCACCATACCGACAGACCAGGGTCCCCAGCTAATACTCAGTGCCGGTAGACCTTTGGCGCGGCGATAATAAGCCAGCGCATCAAGAAATGCATTCGCGGAAGCGTAGTTTCCTTGACCAAGCGATGCAATGACCGAACCAGTCGAGGAGAAGAGCGTAAAGAAATCGAGTGGCGCATCTTTCAGCAATGTATGTAAAAGCCAGCTGCCACGCAGTTTAGGCCGCAATACCCGTTGGAATGTTTCTTTCTTCATGCGTAGGAGCAACTCGTCTTGAACCACGCCAGCCGTATGGATCACGCCACGGATGGGTGGCCAACCCTGCCGCTTATAATCAGTCAGGAATGCAGCCAGCTGATCTTTTTCCGTCACATCGAGCGCCGCAAGATGAATTGTGGCACCCAGTGCTTCCAACTCCTGAATATGCTGAACCAGTGACTTTTGTGGATGGGCTTCGGTCATGTGATACCATTCGGCACGCGCTGGTACTGAGGTACGACCCATCAGAATCAATCTTCGTGCGCCCTGATTTATCATCCAGCGAGCCACGAGCAGACCAAGTTTGCCCAGACCACCAGTGATAATATAGCTTCCATCCGGACGGAAAGAAGTCGGCAATGCTGGAGTGAGATGAGTGCTTGTCACCATACGTACCACTGAACGTTGACCGGCACGGAAGGCAATCTGATCCTCTTCAGTTGGTTGCGCCATTTCCTGAAACAAGAGAGGGATCTGCTCCAGTGCGCCAGATGGATCGATATCTATCAATCCGCCCCACATATTGGAGAACTCCTGGTGACCAATGACACGCCCTAGTCCCCATAGAGGAGCCTGTGCAATAGCAATCTCGCGTTGTGTTTCGACGACGAACTGCGCACCGCGGGTCACTAACCAGAGGCACGGCATCTGAGACCAGCCGCTCTGGGCTAGAGCCTGAGTCAGATGCATAACCGCCAGTGTGCCTATCTCCTGCGTCTGTTCCAGCGTATCGACATCTATCTCATCATCCGTTGTGGCATCGATGCCCCACAGGTGAACAATGCGGGAGAACGGTCCTTGCTCGGACAGCGCAGCGAATAATTGCTGAAACTGCTCAGGCTGGTTGGGATTGATCGCATATGTATTGTCATCCTGAAGCATCTGTGGCGCATCGGAGGACGCAACAAGTACATAGGCTTGCTGCTGCTGCTCCAGATACTGGCCGAGTGCCTGGCCGTAGCCACTGCGATCGCTCAGAATAATCCAGCCACCTGCGGCAGTGACACTTTTCTTCTGCGTATCGCTATCGTCCTCCTCAATGTGACGCTCCTGAGGCTGCCACTCAATCTCATAAAGGGAGCGATCAAGCCGCTCGGGTGAGAGGCTTATCGCTGTTTCTAACGATTGGGCACGGAACCCCTCAACCTCGACTAACAAATTGCCCTGCATATCGAGCATTTGAATGTTGCCGACGATAAGTTGAGTATCTGCTTGTAAAATCTGTGCATAAACTTGCATCTCCTGTGTTGGGCGTTCAAGGATATGCAGCCGATCTATGCTGACTGGCAGATATGGTGTCGGGGAGCCCTGTAGGGCGCTATCATCATCTGGCCTGGCGACAAGCAAGACCTGAAATGAAGCGTCCAGGAGCGCCGGATGAAAACCATAGTTGTGCATCTCTGTCTCTAATGACGCGGGCACTTGTAACGTTCCCAGACCGATATTCGGACCAGCTTGTACCTCTTGAATTGGCTGGAAGCTTGGGCCATACTGGAAACCCATCTGCTGCGTCTGCTGATAAAACTCCTCATGCGAGAGCGTCGTTGTGCAGATGCGTCGCGCCTGCTCAAGTACTTTCTGGAAATTCCTGGCAATCGCTGGTTGGCGACGTAGCCGGGCGCTGGTATGAAGGGTCCAGCGAGCATCACCAGTTGGCGTGTAGCTATAAATTTCCACGGTCGCCTGCTGCGAATTTACAACAGTCTGGAGCCTGGGGTCTGAGGCTTCAGACAGGAAGAGAGCTTTGCGGAAGATTAGATCTTCAAGCAGATAGGGGCCAGCGCCAAAAGCCTCGTGCGCCGCAGCCAACGCCATCTCAATAAATGCTGCGCCGGGGAGTAAGACATTTTCCTGGATACGATGATCATTGAGGTAGGGAAGGAGATGAGTACTGATCTCACTTTCCCACGTTGTGTGTGCCAGGCTCATACTCTCCCCAAGCAGTGGATGAACCGCACCTGAGAGGCGATCATCGCGCGTCTCAACAGACTCCGTCCAGTGGCGTTTTAATTGCCATGGATAACGGGGCAGGCGCACAAAATTACCTTTTTGCGGATAAAATGTTGGCCAGGAGATGGGGTACCCTTGCGTATAGAGTTTGCCCAGCGAACCTAAAATGATGGCACGATCTTCTTCACGCCTTCGTAACGATGGGACAACTGTTCCCGTTTTATCTTCCTGGGCAAGCAACTCATTGATCGAATTTGCCAGGACTGGATGAGGAGCTAGCTCGATGAATGTCTTATAGCCATCATTGATCAACTGTGTCATAGCATCGGCGAAAAGGACGGTCGCACGCACATTGCGCCACCAGTAGTGCGCGTCCACCTCTTTGCCATCAATCTGCGTCCCGGTCACGGTAGAATAAAGTGGAATCGTTGCAGTATTTGGTTGCAAGCTGGCCAGGGATGCAAGAAGCTCATCATGTAGAGGCTCCATAAAGTGGCTATGATATGGCACTTTTCCAACCAGGAACCGATGGAAAACCTGAAAGGTTTCCAGTTGCGAGGCCATATTTTCGAGGACCGCCGCCTCACCAACCAGGGTAATGGCACTGGGACTATTAATGGCGGCAACCGATACGCCAGGACCTGCATCATCAACTGCTTTATTGAGTGTTTCGGCGGTCAGGCCGACCGCCAGCATACGTCCTTGCCCACTTGTCTTCTGCTGTAAGCGGCTGCGATGGTAGATGACCAGTACAGCATCTTCAAAGCTCAAGGCTCCTGCGAGATAGTGTGCCGCTACCTCACCAGTGCTATGACCAACGATGGCATCTGGCTCAATACCCCAGGAGCGCCATAGTTCAGCCAGCGCGATCTGAAGCGCAAAATTGGCTGGCTGAGCATAGGCTGTCTCCTCCATTTTGGAGTTTTCCTCATCGGCCATAAGCTCATCGATCAACGACCAATCAACATAGCGGCTCAACTCGGTCGCAGTGCGCTCCATGCTGGCTCGAAACAACGGCTCATGCATCAATAGATCACGGCCCATGGCCCACCATTGTGGACCCATGCCTGAGCAGACAAAGACGGTCTTGGGACGATCATTCAGGGCACTGCGTCCCGATGAGATGCCGGCACGCGGCGTATCTGCAAGATAGGCGTCCAGGCTGGCGATCGCCTCTTCTTTTGAGTGCACAACCAGCGAGAGGCGATAATCGTGATGACTACGTCGCAATGCACTTGTATACCCGATGTCGTAAAGTGATGCGGACTGCCCTGAAGTGGACAGATAGGTTTTTAAACGCTCGGCCATCGCGTTCAGAGCCTCTGGGCTGCGGGCAGAAATTGGCAACAGATAGGGGTGATCTGTCTGATCCTCAGGGCCTGCAAAATTCTGTATTGATGGTGCTTCCTGTAGCACAACGTGGGCATTGGTGCCACCAAAGCCAAATGAGTTTATCCCTGCCAGTGCAGGGCCAGTGGTCGCAGGCCATGGCTCTAGCGTGGTTGGGACGTGTAATTTCAGCTCATCGAAAGGAATATTCGGGTTTGGATTGCGAAACTGGATATTCGGCGGAATCTGGCGATGACGCAAAGAGAGTGCTGTCTTGATCAATCCAGCCACACCAGCCGCCGCTTCCAGGTGTCCAATATTGGCCTTGACCGAACTCACCACACAGCGATCATTATCAGGGCGATCGCTTGAAAGGACAGTCCCGATGGCCGTTGCCTCAATAGGATCACCAACGGGAGTACCTGTACCGTGTGCCTCGATATATTGAATATCTCTGGGAGCGATACCGGCTCGTTTGTAGGCCTGACGCATGGCGGCTTCCTGGGCAATCTGGTTAGGAACCGTAATACCGTTGGTATGACCATCCTGTGTGACCGCTGTGCCACGAATCGTCGCATAAATGGGATCACCATCCTGCTGAGCCCGGGCCAGCGATTTAATGATCACGACCCCAGCCCCTTCACCACGGGCATAGCCATTGGCTGCGGCATCGAAGGTTTTGCAACGGCCATCAGGTGAAAGAAAGCCACCCTTTGATTCTGCGATCGTCATTGTCGGCACGAGCATGGCATTCACACCACCAGCCAGAGCTAGCGAACACTCGCCGTTCCAGATACTCTGACAGGCCAGATGTACCGCCACTAACGAGGATGAGCAGGCGGTATCTACCGCCATGCTGGGTCCCTGGAAACCGAATGTATAGGAGATACGATTTGCCAGCATGGTCATCATCATGCCAGTGGCCGAATGTGTTTGCAATTCGTACCGACTTAAGACGCCATAATTTTGTAGGAGCTGATAATCCAGGGTAAAGCCCCCCATAAAGACGCCTGTATTACTGCCGACAAGAGCTTCTGCAACCTGCCCGGCATCCTCCAGAGCTTCCCAGGTAACCTGTAGCAAGAGCCGCTGCTGCGGATCAAGCCACATGGCTTCACGCGGGGAGATGCCAAAGAACTGGGCATCAAACAGATCAATTCTGTCTAAGTAGCCACCTCGATATGTGTTCATTTTGCCAGACTTACTCGGATTAGGATCGTAAAACTTGCGTACATCCCAGCGGTCTGTTGGAACTTCTCTTGTTGCATCAGTTCCCGTACATAATACATCCCAAAACTCATCAGGGCCGGTCGCACCGCCAGGGAAATGGCAGCCAACACCAATAATCGCCAGTGGTTCGCTCAATGGCTGTCCTGGAGCGACCGTCTGCTCTTGTTCTTTTTCACTAAACATGGCACCTCTCCATACAATGTGTTACTATCTGCCTGGACACTATCAGTATGAGATCCTTCACCTGGTAACCTCCTGCCGCTCTCCGGTATGTCGTCCCAACGTGACCCATCCACTATTGATTGGATATGCTTCCTCTTCAAGCTGATATTTTTTGATCAAATCCTGAAGGTAGGTATCATCGCTCCACTGCTGAAGCTGCTTCTGGATAGCTTCGGATGCTGAAGAAGAGGAGAACGAATCGATAACGGTTCCCACCATTCTTCCAGCCAGGCGCTCAAGAAAATGGACGTTTGCAATGAGTTGAGCTTCGAGCTTGTCATCCGTCAGCTGCTCCGTCATTCCGATATGGAGCCGTTCCATAAAATCAAAATCGTAGTAGCGGATAAACGTGTCTCGTGCATCCCGCGGGGCAATTGCCAGCCAATCAAAGAGAAACTTTTGCACATGCTCACTCAAAATTGAGAAGCGCAAGAGGTTCATCAGAATGGCTGAACTGTCGACGGCATGACGAAACGTGTCATGGAAGTAGAGGAGGCCAGGGACAGCCCAGTAAACGGCTGTATCCCAGACGACTTTGGCGACCATGATCTGGGCATTGCCCATGATCGGATACTGCCCTTTGTAGGTGCTGAGCCACGAACTGGTGAAGATCAGGAATAACTGATTATGCACCGCTGCGCGCTCTTCAACGTCCTCACCATCGAGAGCGTGCATAAGCAGGTCACAGATAAGACCATTGGCGATCGCGATTAAATCACCACCAGGGGAATAAAGCGGGTCCAGCGAAACGCCTGCTTCGCCGGTCAGGCACCAGCGCTGATCAGAAAAGACCTGCTCACAGCTATAGGAGTAATTTTTCATCACGCGGAAATCCTGGATCATCTCTCGATGCTCCTCAACTACCTGTGCGCATTGCGGCTCATGTACATGTAGCCAACCGAGGGCACGCTCGAAGAGATTCATCTCATCGAAATTGTGCATACTGGCATCGGTCACGATACCAACGCTTGTCGAGCCCGAAGATAATGGGATAAGCCAGATCCAGTAGCCTGGACCCATCAAATGATTTGTGCTTAATGCCCGCCTACCTTCGCGAATGCGTCCTCGCCACCGCAGATCATCGGACCATTCATTGATATCAATTGCATGCCTGATACGAAACCAGACAGCATTGGCATTGTGATCAACCTTCTTTGCCAGTCCCAACTGTCTTTGTAGCATGGTACTACGACCACTCGCATCAACCACCCAGCGAGCTTGTATCTCCTGATCCCTTCCAGCATGATGGATACTCAGGTGATGAAATTCCTGCTCTGGCTGTAACGTGACGTGTTGTACCTTGCAGTTATCTAGAAATGTAATCCCGTGACCGAGTAGCTTTTCGCCGAGCACATTTTCCAGTCTCCCACGATCTAACTGATATGTTGCGACGGGGCGGGGTGGAAGTACTGCATGACCAAGCTCGACACGTTGTGCAATATCTTGATTACCATCCACGCTAAAAAACAGGCGCAAGCCATATTTCGGTAATTGTTGCGTTTGCAGGTGCTCACCTAGATCAAGGACATCACGCAGATAGTGGGCAGCGATCTCCACCGTAGACTCGCCAACTTTATGGGCCGCTTCTGGTACAGGATGCTCCTGCTTCTCAAGCACAAGAATCCGTGCTGTCGCCCGCATCTTCTTGAGTTGCAAGGCCAGTGTCAGGCCGGAGATGCCACCACCCAGGATCACGACATCATACTCATTGGTGGATAGTGGCTTTTCTTGCGTGTTACTCATCCAGCGACCTCCTGTTTCTCGCGGTGCTGGTGTCCCAGCGTAATCCAGCTGCTATCGATCGGATTCACTGTGCTATCCTCCTGGTAGGTCTCAAGCAGTTCTGCCAGGAATGGTTCTTCTTTCCAACGTTGGATCTGGTTCTGTGCGGCCTCATCGGTGCGTTCAGATAGCTCAGAGATAACTGTGCTGACGAGTTGACCTGCCAGTTGTTGCAGCAAGCGTGCATTGCTCGCGAACTGAGCATCGAGCTCATCGTCGGGAAGACCTGCAGCCATACCTGTATGAAGATCTACCAGAAAATCGAGCAGCGAATATGGATCGGCGAACGTATCGGTGGCGACAGGCTGATCAAGCTCATGCCACTCACGGAAAAAGGCCTGCACACGGCTATGGAGGTTCCAGCACGTATACAGATTGGCTATAGCAATCGGACTGTCTGAAAGGCGACGAATCTTATCATGGAAGTAAAGGAGTCCAGGGAATGCCCAGTAGATGATCGTATCCCAGATGACTTTAGCGACCATGACTTTGGCATTGCTCATCAGTGGATACTGATGCTGATAGGCCAGCAACCAGACATCCGCAAAGATCAAGAACATCTGACTATGGCCTTCCGCCAGATCTGCAATCTCCTCACCATCCAGATCGCGATTGATCAGATCGCAGGTCAGGCCATTCCCAATTGCTATCAGATCGCCGCCGGAAGAGTAAAGCGGATCAACCGAGACCGCAGCCTCTCCTACGAGCGCCCAGCGATCACCCGAGTAGACCTTTTCACAGCTATAGGAGTAATCCTTCATCACGCGGAAATCTTGCAGGGTGTCCTTCTGCTCCTCGACCACCTGCGCACACTGAGGCTCATGCTCATGCAGCCAGCTGAGGGCACGATCAAAGCGATTCATTTCATCGAAGTTGTGCATACTGGCATCAGTCACGATGCCGATGCTGGTTGAACCAGAGGATAAGGGAATGATCCAGACCCAGTAGCCTGGTCCCATCAGGTGATTTGTGCTTAATGAGCGGCATCCCTCCTCGTTGATACGTGCGTGCCATTGCTCATCCGTTGACCATGCATCAATATCCACTGCATAGTCAAGGCGAAACCAGACGGCATTCGCATGATGGTCAACTTTCTTGGCCAGACCGAGCTGACGTTTCAGCAGCGAGCTACGACCACTGCCATCGACTACCCAGCGAGCCTCGATCTGCTGTTCTTGATCGGCATGTTGCACGCGTAGACGATGCATGCCAGCAGACTCTTGTAAAGCAATCTGTGTCACCTTACTATCATCCTGGAAAAGCACCCCTTGTTTGAGCAGCTCTTCGCCCAGCATATTTTCCAGGCGGCCTCGATCGAGCTGATAGGCCGGAAGCGGAGCATGGGTGATCTGACCATACTCGACGCGGTGAGTAATATCTTGATTGTCTGCGGTGCTAAAGAACATACGCAGGCCAAACTTGCGTAACTGCTGCGTTTGCAAATGCTCTTGCAGTCCCAGGACATCGCGTAGATAATAAGCGGCGACCTCTACGGTGGACTCACCAACCTTATGCGCCGTCTCGGCAACCGGATGTTTACTCTTTTCAATCACGATGATCTTGATCTCGGGGCGTCCTCGTTTGAGTTCCCGTGCCAGTGTTAGACCAGCCATCCCTCCACCAATGATTGCCACATCATAGTGTTGCAGTGTCACTTGAGTGCTCTCTTGATCCACATTATCTTTCATTAAAAGATGCTCCTTTCCACCGTTGTGCTCTACTATGGGCGTTATCTGATAACTTTTTCGCGCTCCTTCTCATGTTTGCCCAACCTTATCCAGCTATTATCGAGCGGGCGCTGTAGGCGTTCACGCTGATAGAGTGCCTGCAACTCCACAATATATGGCTCTGACTGCCAGAGCTGAAGTTGACGTTGGATGTGCTCCTCGGGATTGTCGGCATGGGTCTCGATCACCGTATTGATAATCTCTCCTGCCAGGAGCTCAAACAGGCGTACATTCGCGGAAAATTGAGCTTCCAGAGCGGATGGCGACAATTCTGCGGCCATACCTGTATGGAGCTGGACCATGAAATCGAGCGGCGAATACAGATCAACAAAGGCATCCGCGGCCTCGGGTTGATCCAGTCGATGCCATTCGCGATAAAATGCCTGGACACGGTTGCTGAGCAATGCGATCCGCGATAGGTTAGCTGCGACACCGGGATAATCAGAGATATTGCGAAATGTATCGTGAAAGTAGAGCAATCCAAAGACACCCCAATAGAAAGCCGTATCCCAGATAATCTTTGTCACCATAATCTGAGCGTTATCCATCAATGAGTATTGCTGCTCATAGATGCTTAGCCAGATTTTGGTCAGACTTAAGAATAGTTTGTCACTGACAACAGATCTCCCACGTATATCCTCACCAGCTAAAGACCGGATGACGAGATCGCAGATAAGGCCATTGGCAATCGCGATCAGATCGCTGCCCGGTGAATATAAAGGATCCAGGGATACCGCAGCTTCGCCGGTCAAACACCAGCGATCGTTGGAGAAGACCCGCTGACAACTGTAGGAATAGTTCTTCATGACACGGAAATCCTGGATATCCTCTCGATGGGCTTCGATCACTCGGGCGCATTGCGGCTCATGCTCATGCAACCAGTTGAGGGCACGCTCAAAGAGATTCATCTCATCAAAATTATGCATGTTGGCCTCGGTCACGATGCCAACACTGGTCGAATTTGAGGCGAGACGAATAATCCACACCCAGTAGCCAGGACCCATCAGATGGTTTGTGCTCAGCGCTCGGTCTCCAGTCTTGATACGCTCATGCCAGGCTGCATCATTTGTCCATTCCTTGATATCAATGGGATGATTGATGCGGAACCAGGCAGCATTGGCATGGTGTTGGACCTTCTTCGTCAGACCAAGTTGCCTCTGTAACAAGGTATTACGTCCACTGGCATCAACCATCCAGCGTGCCTGAATCTCACGAACGTTGCCGTCTTCAGAGATCTGGATCTGGTGATGGCTACGCTGTGGCTGAAGCGTAATCTGTTGAATCTTGCCCGTGAGCATTTCGATGCCTTGCTCAGATATTTTTTCGCGCAGTGTATTTTCCAGGCGCCCTCGATCCAACTGATAGGTGGATAATGGAGGAAATAGCGTTGAACCCAGTTCGACACGTCGGGCAATATCTTGATTGTCTTCGGTACTGAAGAACATACGCAATCCAAACTTGCGCAATTGTTGTGTATTGAGATGATCCTCTAACCCGAGTACATCACGCAGATAGCGAGCGGCAATCTCAACTGTGGACTCGCCAACTTTATGGGCAGCTTCGGGAACAGGATATTGTTGCTTCTCTACAACGATGATACGCGTGGCCGGACGGGCCTGTTTTATTTGCAGAGCAAGTGTCAAACCGGAGAGGCCACCACCCAGAATTACCACATCATAGAGGCTGGCGTCTGTATCTGCTAACGTTCTTTGCTCTTGTAACTGCTGGAGGAGAAGTGCGCGCTTTGCCGCTGGCAGCGCGGCAATACGATTCAGGACATCACTCATAGAAACCTTCCTTGCAGTAGTTCTACCGCTACAATACGTAAGTGAGACGCACTACTGGTAACCGGCAGCTCCTATGAAAAACAAGCTACCCAGCATACTGGCTATAGAAATCTGTCGTTGAAACCAATCCGGAAGCTGTATTTGTCCTCCATTCGCGTCTGGAAGACAAACACAGATCTTCCCATGCTACTCTCACAAATGTCTTTTCATCCTCTCTCTGTATGCGTATTTTCGATCAATGCAAACAGTAAGCAAAGGAACGGTCATCTGCGAGTAACATCATTGCTGACAGCGATTATTTCGGGGCCGGAATAGCACCGAGTTGTAGCGCCAGACTAAAGATATCGGAATTGAACCAATCTTCAATCACTTTTCCATCTGCAATCTGGCTGACCGAAATTCCTGTCATCATCACCTGTTTACCGGTTGCGGGCAAGCCCCTCCACTCCCTGGAATGCGTTCCACGGACAGTGAAGCGGCAGACCGCCTTATCGCCTTCATTGATGACATCATCGACTGTAAAGTTGAGATCCGGGAAGATGGCACAAAGGCCAGTCAGGTATTTTCTATAATCATCACGGCTATGAACCTGAGGGGTATCAGGATCATGGCGAATGTAGGTAGAGGCATAGATTTGATCAATGGCCTCAAGGTTTTTTTCATTGATTATTTCTAAGCAACGACGTGCAAGTGCTTTGTTCTCTTCTGATGACATAGGTATTCTCCTTTGAACAGGTGTAACACGACGCGTATAAAAATGGGACAACGATACGTGATGCTCTAGAACGAGCCTGGAGCGACCGGGCTACTGAACGGCCGCTGGTTTGACGGCTTCCCAGTACTCATTGGGCAATACAGTCGCGGCCGACATCATCATCTCTTTCAGAATGAGAGCCCCAACCTGAAGCGGTCGCACATAACTTACGACTGTGTGGATAAGCCCATCCTCGCCCTCGGTAATGGCTGTGGAGCCCTCAAGTGTGAACGTACGGCCATCTGATCCCTGGATTTTCCCTTCCCATAGAAGCAGAGTTGTATGCTGGTCATCGGTAAACTCATGCGTGTATTTGGGATATCCGCCAGAGCGCATATACACTTCGTTGATGAAGCGCAGGGTAAGCTTTTTATCATGCAACTGTTTGAGTAGATATGGACCATAAAAGGTAACATCAGGCGCAAAGAGAGCCTCAAATTCTGGTGTGTTGATACCGCTTTCACCTTGTTCGGTGAGAACAGCGAAACGATGGTGTGACATTGATAACCTCCTCATTAACTCTGTAATAGGACGATGGGTACATCCCACGTTCATGCTTTCACACTGCCCCGGCCCTTCACAGAGTGGGGCTTTCGAAATGGCCATCCCAGGCTTTGTCGAAATGCCAGTTTCCATAGAAAACTTTTCGTGTGCGATTGTGTCTGTTTCAGCTTGCATTTCTTGCTTTAAGTATAGGATCAAGCTTCCCGAACAGAGACCGTCAGAACTGAGGAACTCTCCAGGAGAGATATGATCTGCTCCTTCTCCTCAGAATAGGGGGATGAGATGCATCTCCTCTATCAGGCACGTTGATGCAGTTGTCAGTGACTGGCTCCCTCTGAAGCCATCTCAGGTTGGTTCATCGTGGGAGCCTTGTGGTACCATTCGCGAGCGATAGCGCGCACCTGCTCGATGGATTCTTCCAGCATACGAGCTTTGACGTTTTCTTTTTTTGAGGGACTCATTCCTTCACCCAGAACACCGCGTATATCCGAAAATCCCATGAACGTAAACTCAATCCTGGCAAGCGACATGGCATGCTCATAGGTAGGTCCAAACAAGCTCCCAACCGTTCCGTCTCCACTACTATAAGTACCAAAGCCTGTCATTAAAGTCAGCGCTTTTTTTCCTGTCATTAAGCCAAGGAATGCACCCTGCGGATTCGGCTTGAAGGTGTCGCCATGCAGCATAACGGAATCGAACCATGCTTTTACGGTCGCAGGGAGCGAAAAATTATAGATAGGGGTCGCGAGGACGAGCACGTCGCAGGCTTTGAGTTGTGCCGTCATGCGATCCATCTTAGTCAGTGCTTCAATCGGGGTATCCCTTGGAATCATTCCAGTAATACGCCCGAAGTACCCTTCCAGTGCTTCAATTGAAAACAGATCGGGTACATCACGACAGAGATCAAGCTCCTCAATTTCCGAGTCAGAGACCTCTTCAAGAAATGCATCGAGCATTTTTTTTGTGCGCGATCTTGTGTTAGGCAGATACTTCACAACGAGGGTTTTCATTGGATGGCTCCTTTCCCAGGGCTCAAAAACATGTGTTTAAGACGTTATCAATGAGAAGCTCTTGCATGTATGCATAGGGTGCTTCACAGCGGGAAGAATTGAGGTACTCTAATCGCCAGGGTTAGATCACCCGATACTTTGAGCTTGCCCGTCATAAAGGCTTTGGTAGAGTCCAACTTTCCTTCAGCGATATCGAGCCAGATTTTACTCGTCGTTGTAAATGTAGCGTCAGGCTTTTCGACACCGCCTGGAATCAGCTGGCCATTCCCATCGGCGATCTGAAAGGCCCAGACACCTGGATCATCTCCAGTAATATTCCATTGAAGCGTTTTGCTGATCCCGGCGGCGGCTGAAGGGTTAAATTTCTCAGGCATGGCTTCAAAGAGTTCAGTAATGGTCATGAGTATCATCTCCTTTACTATGAGATAGAGAAAACTAGCAAGAATGGATCGGAGCACTCGTTACTGCAAACTGTTTACTGCACCTCCTGCTTGATATACTGGCTGGCTTTATGGGCCAGGGCCATGATCGAGAGCATGGGATTCACTCCACATGCATTTGGAAAAACACTGCTATCGCAGACAAAAAGCCCTTTAATGCCATGCACCTGCTGGTGTTCGTCAGTGACCGAGCTTTGAGGTGTGGCCCCCATACGACAGGTCCCCATCTGATGAGCAGAGAACATCACAATCTGGTTGGGATTTAGACCACGCCGTGCGATCAAGCGATCAAATTTATGGAGCTGCTGTCTTTGCAGCTTCTCCTGATCTGAGCGTTTCAGATCGGTTGGTTTATTCTGGAGCGATATAACCCGCTCCGCGCCAGCAGCGAGGTGAATACGTGTCCCTTGACGAAGTCCATGTAAGAGATGTTTACGATCATACGCGGAGACCGTATAGTCTATGATGGGTTCACCGGAACGATCGATGGTTACGGTTCCTTCTCCTCGGTCACGGGTGAGGACGATGACTGAGGCAAAATGGGAGACTCTGGTCATTTCATCTCGATAATCACGTGCCGAATACCAGGGTGTCGCTAACCCAAAGAGGCCAGGATGGGTAGGGGCAACCTCTAACGCATAGCCATAGTTTTTATCCAACTGCATAAAGTGGTCGGAATATGCTGACTGTAATACTCCTTGCCAGGCATAGACCTTTTCGGGATAGACACCAACACTTACGGCTGTGGGATGTAGATGCAGGTGGCGTCCAATATGTGGATTTTCTAGTCCCGAACGAAGCAGAATAGCCGGAGAGTAGAGCGCACCAGCCGCTACAACCACCGTGCCTGCACGTACCGTGATGCGATGTGTCTTTCCACTTTCTACATCATAGACACTGGCTTTGGCACCAACCGCTCGTCCCTGTTCCAGGAGCACTTTTTCTACGTCACACTGCACCAGCATGCGTGCTCCATGATTGTATGCATCCTGCAAATAGGTCTTCAGCGTTGACTGACTGCACCCATAGCGGCAGCCGAGATTGCAGGAGCCACAGCGCTGCTCACAACCAATCGCATTGCGGGGAACAACGTCTACTTGATAACCGAGGGCAGCTGCACCATCAAAGAGCAGTTGATTCTGGCGATTATGTTGGCTCTGTCCCGTGTTGACGCTGATACGCTGCTCAACGGCGGCAAAGCTCTGCTGTAATGTGTCAGTAGTGAAGCATGAGCGAAGTCCAGAACATTGCTCCCATTCTGCCAACACCGTATCTGGTGTACGTAAGGAGGTCATCCAGTTGACGACAGTGCCCCCGCCAAGTGTACTCCCGGCCAACATAATCACACCCAGATCTCTTGTAGCCAGTGCGCCTCGCTTCAAGAAAAGTTCCGGCATCGCCTGCGCTTCTTGCCCGCTAAAGTTTCCCTCGTGGTTATAGCCTCCTTTCTCCAACACAATGACCCGCTTTCCCATCCTGGCGAGCTCGGCAGCAACCACGCTACCACCCGCACCAGAACCGATCACGACGACATCAGCCTCCAGCGTCATATCCTTTGAGATGACCAGAGGATCAATCGTCGGTGCGACGGCAGGCGGCGGCGGCGGTGGAGTGAAGTCCAGAACAGGCCAACCAGGATTAGTTCCCTGATCGTCGATGGCCGAGAAATAGACCAGACCGGCGAGACGTTTCAATCCCTGGTAGCCCTGACGAAACGGCCCAATGGGACTGTTTGCCAGCGCCATCAGGTAGCGTTCCCGCCGCTCCTGGGGAAGATCGATAAAACGGCGTGCACGTCCAGCCAGCAGCAGGCCAATCGGTGGAGCAGAAAACAATGATAAAAAACGATGAATATCTGCCTGTACCGCCGGACTTTCCTGACCAAGCTTCTCGGCGATCGCTTGCGCTACATGCAAATCACGGGCACTTCTTTGATAATATGCCCTGACCGTTTCAGTGCACCCCTCCGGCGGTTCCAATGCAGGAAGCATGGTCTCACAGATCGCTTCGAGGAGCGTAAACTCCTTTGAGGTGAGCCAATCTGTGCCACTGTGCTCTGTCATGTTTCCAGGCATAGACGATGTGATGGTCATAATACAAAGATACCTCCATGGCTGGCAGACTGGATGTTTTGTCATCCAGACGACTACAAAACTATGCTTGATGCCGGCTTTATCGAACGTCAATCTCATGTGGCTCTTGCTGAGGCATTAGCTCCATAAGCTGTGTCATAATGCGCTCACGCCAGAGCTTATGATGCAAAGCTATATCTCCGGCTGGCATATGCTCCAGGGCCTCATTTGCAATGCGCGCCACCGTTTCTCCAGAGAGGCCACAAAAAACCTGGCATGCCATTTCTGTCTGCGGTGTAATGTATCCAAAGCCATGGCGTCTCTTGGCTGCAAGAGCACCAGCTAAAGCTAGCTGAGGTTTGTGGGGAGCCGCCGCCGCCCATAACCGTTCAAGTTCTTGATATTCCATTGGACGACCGGCATAGGCACAGGCAAAGCCAGTACCATTCCAAAGATCAGCCTGTCGTTCATCTGGAAAGGACGCGATCGTAGCAATCACCTGTGCTACATTTTCAGCGGAAGTAAACCAGATACTTCTTCCTAGCCCCTGGTCAAAGACGCGACGTGCATAGCTGGAAAGATGTACAGGAACTTTTTGATCCTCCAGAAAGCGCTGCCGGGAGAAGAAACCTTTATAGAAACCATAGCCATCCACCACCATCCAGCGGAATACCGGGTGATCCAGTCGTGCCATAAACCTCTCGATGCGCCGACCACCGATGCGTCCAAACGCCAGTCCCACACCAATATAGATAGGGATGACGTATGGAGCTCCTGGACCACGCACGAATGCCTGGATACGCTTGCGCCAGGGCAAAAAGTAGTCAAATACCGTTAACCCCAGCCCTACTCCCTCATAAGCAAACCCTCGCCACGCCACCTCAATTTCGTTTAAACGAGGAACGAGGAACTCAAAACGATCATCTTCAAGCGTCGCACGAAACCCCTGCATCACGACCATCACAACTTTCTGATCGGTGCCTGTTGTTTTAGGCACAGAACGCAGTATCGATGTACGCAGAAATCGGAGCAAAGAAAAGGTCACGGTTTCGCCTCCTTTCGCTGATAGATACCCGGTAGCAAAGCTCTCAATGCTCTGTGGTCCGTTGCTACCGAACAACACCGGGGCGGTCAAAATACCTATGCTGCATTTTGACCGCCCCGATGCTATCCAATCCCCATGGCAAAGAAACGCATAGGAATACAAACAGTTAGCCTTTATTGGTCAAAAGAGAGGGATCTCCAGCGAAGCCTTCGGGCGAAGCTTCCCAGTAAGCTTTTGGCAACTTGGCACCAGCAGATGCAAACAGGAATTCGCGCAGGAAAACGACAACTTGCTGCGGACGCAGATAACTTTTTGCCGAGTGGATCAGTCCATTTTCATCGAACGTCAGAACCATGGTTCCCTGAACTTCATAGCCATGGACGCGGCCCTGTGAACGCCAGAGCAGAACAATAATATTCTGACCGTCCGTAAACTGATGAGTATATTTTGGGTACCCAACATTTTTAAAAGCCTCAGTAAGGAATTGTAAGGTGAGCGACTTACCTTCCAGATGTTTGACCAGGAAGGGGCTATGGAGCTCTGCATCAGGAGCAAAAAGTGCTTTAAACTCTGGCGATTGTACTCCACTGTCACCCTGTTCGGTGAGAACAGCAAAACGATGATATGACATGATAACCTCCTCATTAACTACATGCTAGGGTGATGGACATTGATCTGTTTTTGACTTCCCATACGCTGCGCTTGCATCTCCTGTCATGCTCTGTACTCAAGAGCACCAAATTGACAGTTTATCATCACCTGTCGGAAAGGGGATAGCGCACCTGTCTTTTACGTCTCGCACCACCTGCCCTCAGTATAGTATCCAAAAGCCAAACGGGTATCGTCAGAACTGAGGAACTTGTAGAAAGAGAACGATCTGTGCGTCCTGCTTAGAATTGGGGGCATGAGCAGAAACGGCAAGAGGCAAAAAGGAAGAAGTGTTATCAGCACTGGTAACACTTCTCCATCTAGCGAATTGAGAGCACCTCTTTGTGCATGCAGGCATAGATAGCGATCATACCAGGTTGTGCTCGATAGCGAAACGCGTCGCAGCACTACGTGAAGAGATGCCCAGCTTGCTATAAATCGCACGGATATGTGAATTAACCGTCACCAGACTGATGCCGAGTCGCTTGGCGATTAATGCGCTACTCAATGCCTGGGCCAGCAAGGCCAGAACCTCGTTTTCACGCGGCGTTAATTCATCCGAGTAAGCCAGTGTGACACTCTCTGAAGCGGCATACGTCACATGTTTTTGCTCAGCCTGCGGCTTCACAAGCAATTGCTCTACCGTCATGGCCTGTCCTTCGTTCCAGGCATCGATAAAGTCCTGCTCTGCAAGCCGTGTATAGACCGTCTCCAAAACCTGGGCGTAGAGCAGGTGCGTGCGCAGAATAATGGATAACCATGCGCGTGACTTCAGGTCAGAAAGTCCATCTCCCCGATGATAAAGAGACTTGGCTTTTCCCCATAAACGGGCAGACCATTTGTATTGCTTCTGAAACGCCGCAACCGCTCCCAGGCCTACCAGGCAGACAGCAAGAGACGAGGACGCATCGATCTTGAGTGTGTTTCTTGTGATAGTCATCGTCTCCTCATACAAAGATTGCACGTCGTCGTTATATCCCTGTGCCTCGGCGAAGAGCGCACAGGCATGCACCGCTCTGATCATTGTATAGAGTTCGCCCGTCTGTCGACTCAGTTTGAGCCCTTTTCTGCCTACAGCATAGGCATTACGAATATCCCCCTGAAAATAGTAACTATAAGCCAGAATCAGGAAAGCCTCAGCCAGCAGCCAGGTGTTGGGTGTTTTAGATAATGCCTGTACACTTTCTTTTGCGGCCGTGTAAGCGTCTTCATATTGCCCCTGTAATAAGGACCCGATGCCCTGGGTAATAAGCACCCAGGCACATCCACGTGTATTATTGGTTGTCCTAAAAAGGTGCAGTGAGGTATCAGCAAATCTATCCGCCTCATCCCAGCGGCTGCGATAGTAGCTGAGCATTGAGGCGGTATGCATTGCTTGCGCTTTTGTGTTCGTCTTTATCGTTGTCGTACTATGTTTACTGCATTCTAGTGCCTGGCTGATCCAACTGTGGCCTTCCAAAATAGAGCTTTGCAGCCAGAAGGCCCAGAGAGCCGCGCTGATATCTAATGCTCGTTCAGCATCCTGCGATTGAAGAAACCAGTGAAAGGCTGCTCGCAAATTTTCGAATTCGCCCTCGATCCATGCCACCCATTGTGGTGATCCCCCATTCATCACTTTTACTTCGAGCGTTTTTGCCAGAGCCAAATAGTATTCAGCATGCATCTGACGTGTTATCGCTTCCTCATCGCTATCCCGCAATCGCTCCAGCACATATTCGCGAATGGTTTCCAGCATAATGAAACGTTGCTCGTGTGTGTGCGATTGCCCTTCGCTTTGCAATAAGCTCTGATTCAACAGTGATGCAACTACATTTAAGATCGGTTCATCCTGCTGACCAAGCATATCGCTGCTGATAGCTTCGATGGCCTGGAGGGAACATCCTTCCACAAATACAGAAAGGCGTCGGATAAGTCGTTGCTCCTCTGGTGTGAGCAGATCATAGCTCCACTCGATCGTCTTGCTGAGAGTACGTTGTCGTCCCGGAGCATCACGAGGTCCATCAGTCAAGAGGGAAAGTCGATGATCCAACCGCTTGAGTAAGCTCAGTGGAGAAAAAAGCTTCATACGAGCAGCCGCCAGTTCAAGAGCCAGGGGCAGACCATCGAGATAGACACAGATCCTGGCAATCGCGGGGGCATTACGACTCGTCAACACAAAATCGGGGCGTACCGTTTGCACGCGCTGTAAAAAAAGCGCAACAGCGGCTACTTGAGAGAGATCCTCGCAGGGAAGAAGATGGGTGATATCAGGCAACTCCAGAGGTGTAACATAGAATTCCTGTTCCTCCAATAGCCCCAGCACAATTCGGCTTGTCACCAGGATCTTTAACTGCGGACAAACAACGAGGAGATCCCGTAATAATGGGGCGGCAACAGTAACACGTTCGAAATTATCAAGAATCAAGAGAAAGCGCTTATTTCCGATCGCGGTCTGTATCTGGGTGAGTGGGTCATCATTTTGCCTTTCCATAAGACCCAGCGCCTGTGCGATAGCTGGAAACACCAGATCAGCATGGCTAATTGGGACGAGAGAGACAAAACAACTTCCGTCGACAAATAGCTCACCTACCTGGTTGGATGTGTGTAGCGCAAGACGAGTTTTGCCGACACCACCAGGTCCAGTCAAGGTCAACAAACGTACTTCCGGCTGTTGCAGAAGGGTACTGATAGTTTCTACATCTTGTTGGCGTCCTACCAATGGCAGAAGAGAAACTGGAAGATTTTGCTTCAGAAACGCTACATCTGTCTGCGTACGTGTGATGATCTTGTTTTCAGATAAGAGAGGCTGGCTTACCTTTCTTTGGGTCGATACTGTGGTATGAGGTTTGTTCACCAAGGTTCGAAATGAGTTGCCAGACAGCTTGTTCTTCATAAATCGTCCCCCACGAATGAGATGCAAAGATCTGTCAACGAAGAGAATCAGTATGCTCTATTTTTCTCTATCAGCTTGAACTCCATCAACCACCTTGCTGGCAGCGGGTAAAGATAAAATATGATTCTCTCCTATTAGTTTACTTCTCATCTCACTATTCCGTTTCAATTTAAAAATTATTATTTGACGCATTCTATCTGCATAAGATGTGATGAAAACATTTATAAGTCTAATTTATTCCAATGGAACATTTGTACTTGATGTTCTCATCATGTTATTCAATGGAGTGGTAGATCTGTACTGTAAAATTACTTAACCCACTGGTTAAGTATAAGGAGAAATGAAAAGAGTGTCAAGCTAGTAGAAGTTTCTAAGGATTTTTTGTGGCCTTTATTGGTTCAGGTTAATCATTGCACAGAGGATTAGTGGCAGTCTGGGTAGAAAGCGCGGTTGCAAGCGCATCTAACAATGATAGCCAGCCGGCACTAAATGTCTCATGCATCTCTGGTTCAGTTAACCTCTGATGCGTCAGGATAAGTTCTGTCATTGGTCCCTGCTCAAGGAAATCCAGAGTCACAATAGTCTCTTTCCCCATATTTGCATCACTGGACCAGGTGAAGACTAATTGTTCGGGAGGAGCGACACGTAAGTACGTACCAACTGTGGAGTTACCATCTTCAACATCGAAGCGGAATGAGCCACCCACACGAACATCGAGTTCACTAATGGTCACATTCATTCCGAGGGGTTTGAACCAATGACGCAATGCTTCTGGTTCAATCCAGGCCCGAAATACGCGTAATCTTGAAGCCATAAAGGTATGCCGTAGCACAAGCGTTGTATTGTTGTGAGGTAACGGTGGTATCATCGATGGCTTGCTCCTCTTCCAATGTAGTGCGGTGAGTAGTTTTCTAGAGAATTGAGTTGTGCTGTTCTAAGCCAACCCGCAACATCTTTCTTGGAAATGGCTGCAAGGCTAAAGTGATGTGTCTGTTCACCTCTTCAGAGTAGAAGAGTAGAAGCAAAGAAGCAGTTTATCAGGCTGCTTGATGGGTAGGAGCAGCGAGCGCCAGAAAGATGATATTTGGTTGCCCAGATGAACTAGCATCATATAATTCATTATACTGATGGCAGGAGATATTGTCAAAGTCTCACTTTGGCAGCTTTTTAGCTTTTAGCATAAGCATAGCCAAAACCATCTTCCTGATTTATCTGTCGCTGTGAAGGATCTTTTTCCTGTTTATATGCCTTTATGTGTAGAAGATCACAGATATCTTTCCATGCTTTGAGAGATTTCTGTTAATAAAAGATCTTGTGCGCTATGCAAAAACAGGTGAGAGCCTGGGAGCATTGAGAGGCTACATGCGGCACTGCTATGGATAGGCCAGGCTTCAATATCCTGCTTATTGACCCTGATATCATCCAGACCTCCAAAGAGAGAAAATGGACAGCTCAGGGGAGGCTCTTCAGTAAATTGATAGGTATCGCATAACTCATAGTCCGATCGTAATGTTGGCAACATCACTTGCATTAACTCATCATTTTGCAAGACGGTCTCTGAAATGCCATCGGCGCGTAAAACGACTTTAAACACCTCCGATGGGAGATGATAAATTTTGATGTTGGGATTGGGCAGCTGGGGCGCACGATATGCTGCGAGATAGAGATGAAGAGGAAGCTTATCATAGACTCTACGTAGTTGACGTGCCAACTCAAAACTAAGCAGGGCTCCCATACTATGACCATAAAAGACAAATGGTTTATCCAGGTAAGGGTAGATGGCTGTTGCAAGTGTTTGTATCATAGGCGTCAGGCGCGTGTAGGGTGGTTCCGCCAGACGCTCTTCTCTACCGGGCAATTGAATGCAACAGAGTTCAACTTCTGGTGGTAATGCATCCAGCCACGGCCGAAAAATGGATGCTCTCCCTCCCGCATATGGTAAACAGAACAGGCGCAGTCTGGCTTGCTCATTGGGTCGATAGCGCACAATCCACTTATCAAGTGACACGTGATCTGGAAGCATAGTATCTGTTGACTGGCTAGCAGTATGTTTGAGTCGTTGTAAGAGTAGCTGTTGCTTATCTGCGGGCAATGCTGCAATGCGTTCAGTAACGTTTTTCATCCTGCGACCTCCTGGTAAGTAAACTTCTAGCAGCCTGACTGTAACGAACGTACCTTTTGTAGAAGGCGTAGCTCTATCAACCAGCACTGCGCCTGTATAGCTTAATTATAGAAAAGCCTGACTTAATCCACATCGCAAAAACTAAGGTCTTCCGAACAGGAGGCGCACCAGGAAGAAGCCCTCAATTTTGAGGATATCCTGCTTAAGAATAAGCGAAGCAGGAATCGTCTCTTTAAAGGAGAATGCCACATAGTATGTAACCCTTGACAGCATTTCTCTTCTTTTATATACTTAACCAGAAAGTTAAGCGATGGCGTGTAGCGATGTTCGAGAGAAAGGAACGATGATGCCAGCCATTATTAAAGAACTTACTATTGCAACGACTTCGAGCCGTGTCTTCACCGCTCTAACGCAGTCAAATGAAATAGCACAATGGTGGACGAACGATTTGAGTGTCAATGCGGTGGTAGGTTCTCTCGCTGAATTCCGCTTTCAGCAGTGGGGTGGAAGAACTCTCAAATTTGAGATCGTTGAATTGGAACAGGATGAAACTGTTACCTGGAAATCAAAGAATGAGCCCCCGCAATGGACTGGAACCTATGTCACCTGGCGACTCTCACCTGCTCCCGGAGGAACAAAATTGGTCTTTACACATGATGGGTTTACCCAGGTTGACGAGGTGTACAGGCAAACACGTGGAAATTGGGAATATTTCCTGAATAGCTTGAAAGGCTATCTTGAGACAGGGAAAGGCACTCCAGGTATTCCTCCTTATATAAAATAGCGTTCTCCGTACTGCTGGCTTCAGCCCTTTGTCGAGTGGGCTTGTTTTGCTATGAACAGATGAGAAAAAAAGAGATGTCAGAGATTGTGTTTTCAGGTGAAAGCGAAACGTATCGCCAACACCGTGAAGAATTGCTTAAAGCAGAAAGAGCGCTGACTGCGCAAGTGGAACGCGTGGCAGCTTTACGTCGTCAGTTGCCGTCAGGTAAAGACATACCGGAGTATGTCTTTCGCGAAGGGCCGGCAGATCTGAGTCAAAATTCTCCGTATGACATAAGAGATGTCTCCTTCTCGGATCTTTTCACGAACGGTCATGACACACTTATTATGGATCATTTTATGTTTGGTCCCGATGATGAGCTGCTTTTTGGCGCACATACCCGAAATGAGCCATGTGTTATGTGCAGCATGTGGGCTGATGGCTATAACGCAATTGCGCCTCACCTCGAGCAACGTGTGAGCTTTGTTGTTGTGGCCCAGGCAGAGATTACAAGATTACGTGCCTTCGCTGCGCGACGTGGCTGGCATCATATACGTCTGCTCTCCTGTCATGATAATACTTTTTATCAGGATACGGGGATTATCAGGCATCGCCATGAAGTGGCTCGTCCGGGCCTGAGCGTTTTTACACGAACTTCTGAGGGGAAAATCGTTCATCGCTATACAACCAGTGCAGGCCAGGAGCGTGATATCGATCTGTACACGCCTGTCTGGCACCTTTTTGATCTCATTCCTCAGGGAAGAGACAACTGGTATCCAGGCCACGACTATATGGAGCCACAATAGCTTTCTTTAAGGTAAGCTCCCTTTCTGCCCTTAATTCTGAGGAGAATAAGCTTGTTTGTGTGTCCTGGCAAGAGTTCCTCACTTCTGACGATGCAGGTTCAGTTGGCCGACACTATACTTGAGCCAGAGTACATCAGATGCATAGACAAAAGCATGGGAAACGCATGAAAGCAGTTTCTGCGTCAATTTCATAGATATTCTAAAGAAAGGGAGAACCTATGACAACCTCTCGTACGGATACCAGCAACTCGGGGACGCTTACCTATGCGACATTGCCATTTCTCGATGTTTTCTCGCCGCAATATGCCAATGATCCCATTGGGACGATTCGTGCACTCGGTGAGAACCAGATCATGGCTCGTAGTCCGCGTGGCCTGGAATGTTTAAGCTATGATCTCTCCAGAGATCTCTTGCGTGATAAGCGTTTTCCGGCTGATTGGGTAGATCTGCTCGGTGCCTGCGGACTCGTACCAGAAGATGAGGCATATCAACTCTTCGCTGTAAATCTTAATTCACTGGAGGGTGAGGCGCATCATCATCAACGCCATCTGCTCAATCCTCTATTTAGTGCCGCCGCGCTCGCACCAACCAATGCATTGGTGCGAGGCATCGTCTCAGATCTCCTGGACAACGTGCAAGGAAACGAGTTCGATTTTGCTACTGAGATAGCACCGTATGTACCATCAGCACTCTTTTGCCATCTCATTGGCGCTCCATTGAGCGATCGTGATCTGATTGCTGAATGCTCAGCGAATATCCTGAAAGTGTTCCGTGCGGATGCCCGGTATCGTGATGACATTGAAAACAACACACATACACTTGTCCGTTATGTGCTTGATCATATTACGCGCAAGCGTGCCGATCCAGGCGATGATGCTCTCTCTCAATTGATCAAAGCCGAGCAGCGTGGCGAAACGACAACAGATGAGATCGTTCAGATCTTGTTTACCTTGTTGACAGCCAGTACTGACAACTCAAGTGCCAGCCTATCACAGATGGTCATCGCGTTTGCCGAACATCCTGACCAATTGGATCTGCTGCGTAGTCGCCCCTCGTTGATACCAAATGCAGTTATGGAATCTGCTCGGGTCCGTCCGGGGATGTGGTCTGATCCCAGATTTGCACGCGAGGACCATGAATTCGGCGGCATTACTATCCCTGGGGGTACCTGGGTATTTGCCTCGATTATTGCTGCTGACCATGATCCATCAGTTTATGAAGCTCCAGAGGAGTTACACATCGATCGGAAGCATCCACGCCCCATTTTCAACTTTGGTTTTGGACACCACGCATGTGTCGGTCGTCCAGCGGCACTTGTTGAGCTTGAAGAAACATTGCGCTTGCTCGTTGAACGTTTCTCGCGGATTGAAATTGTCGGTGATATTAAGCGCGACGGTCACCCACATGGAGACTATATCCGCACTCTGCCGATACGAGTGACCCCGGTGTAATCCAACGCTCAGACAGGCAGGAGGACTTGTGTGGAAAACGGCTGACATGATGGCGTTTGTGTTTTTAGATTAGAGCGAGCTTAAAGCTGGCAGTCTGGCTTTAAGAGGCAAGAACGGATGTATTGGAGGCACCCATGAAAATCGGTATTGGACTCCCATCGACTATTCCCAACGTTTCTGGTTCATTGATTCGAGAATGGGCTCGGCGAGCTGATAAAGGGCCATTTTCAAGCCTGGCTGTCCTTGATCGCCTGGTTTATGGAAACTTTGATCCGCTCACCACGCTGGCGGTTGTTGCTGGAGAAACACAACGTATCCGCTTGATGACTGCGGTCCTGCTGGCACCTTTACGGAATACTGCTATGCTGGCCAAAGAGACGGCCAGCCTGGATGTTCTCTGCGACGGTCGCTTGACTCTAGGTGTTGCGGTCGGAGGCAGAGAAGATGATTATCTGGCGGCCGAGGTTCCATTTCACCAGCGCGGTAAACGCATTGACCAACAACTGGAGCAGTTAACACGTCTCTGGTCAGGGCAAGCGGTAGATACACAAACTGGAGCAATTGGGCCAACGTCAACGCAAGTCGGAGGGCCAGAATTGCTTATCGGCGCAACGTCCCCGGCAGCGATCAGCCGTCTGGAACGTTGGGGCAATGGCTTTCTGGCAAGCGGAAATGATCCACAACAACTCAACGAAAGTTTACGCCTGGCTGAAAAGCATTGGCAGCGAGCTGGAAGAACTGGGAAACCACGCCTGGTCGTTTGTACCACCTATGGACTTGGCCCTGACGCCGCTGAACGGGCGGCCACCTATATGCGTGACTATTATGCCTTCCTGGGTCCAATTGCAGAGATGGTTGCACAATCGGTGCCTTCATCACCTGATGTCATCAAGGCCAATCTACAGGCATTTGAAGAGCTCGGAGTGGATGAGGTGGTATGGATTCCATGTATTGCGGATCTGAGTCAGATTGATCTGCTCGCTGAATGTCTCGTGTAAGGATATCAGAAAGAAATTATGGAGGCACGTATGAAAATCGGCATTGGACTTCCATCAACTTTTGTCAACATTTCAGGCTCGTTGATTCGAAAATGGGCCAGACGAGCAGACGAAGGACCATTCTCAAGCCTGGCACTTTTGGACCGCCTGGTTTATCAAGACTTTGAAGCACTCACGACATTGGCGGTCGCCGCCGGGGAGACACAACGTATCCGCTTGATGACTGCGGTCCTGCTGGCCCCTTTACGTACTACAGGTATCCTGGCAAAGCAGGCGGCCAGCCTGGATGCTCTTTCTGATGGCCGTTTGACCATTGGCCTTGGTATCGGGGGACGGGAGGACGATTATCAGGCGGCCGAGGTTCCATTTCACCAGCGCGGCAAACGCTTCGAACAACAGCTGGGACAGCTCACACGCCTCTGGTCTGGCCAACCGGTAGATGAGCAGATTGGACCTATTGGTCCTGCGCCAGCACAAGCTGGAGGGCCAGAATTACTGATAGGTGGCTTTATGCCAGCCGCGATCAGTCGTCTGGAACGCTATGGCAATGGCTTCATTTCAGGTGGCGGGAACCTGGAACAAATCAATGCATGTTTCCGCTTCGCCGAGAAGAGCTGGCAACAGGCCGGCCGGCCTGGAAAACCTCGTCTGGTGGCGGATGCCTACTTTGGGCTTGGTCCGGATGCTGCTGCACGTTCAACTGCATATATCCTTGATTATCATGCGCCGCTAGGTCCAATGGCAGAGCAAATGGCACGTTTTGTCCTGTCCTCACCGCAATCTATACAGGCCAGTATCCAGGCATTTGAAGAGCTTGGTACGGATGAACTGGTGTTGATGCCCTGTATTCCTGAACTGGATCAGGTTGCTATGCTGGCTGATTGTCTGGCATAACGTTTCTAAACAGAGAAAAGGAGTTTTCCCGTGCTTCGTACTTCAACACGTACTCAGGATACACCGGCAGCTTCCGCTCGCACCAGTATTCCCGGGCCAAAGAGCCATCTGCGCAGTATGTTCGCGTTCCAGCGTACCCCCTTACAGTTCCTTACTCATATGACGCACACATACGGAGATGTCAGCCAGTTTCGCCTGATGAATGTGCCGATCACTATTATTAACCATCCAGATGATATTCAGCGCGTGCTCCAGAAAAATCATATGAACTATGACAAGGACGCGATTCTTTTTACAGCGTCCAAGACGGTCTTTGGTAATGGACTGGTGACGAATGTGGGTGGTAAAGGATGGTTACGTCAGCGTCGTCTTGCGCAACCGGCATTCCATCATCAGCGTATCGATGCAATGGGATCTCTGATGACCAGCGCAGCATGCGATATGATCACAGATTGGGAAAACGCGAGCACTGAGGATCAGGTCATCGATATGGATGATGAAATGATGCGCCTGACCCTGCAAATTACCAGCAAAGCGCTTTTCTCAGTAGATATTGCCCACGAATCCAATCCATTTAACCAGGCCTGCCATGAAGTTAATAGAACACTTACCAACTATATTCGTTTCCCTCTCATTCCGTTGAACTGGCGTCGACGGTATCAACGTGCAATTCATAATATGGATGAGATCTGCTATGCGTTGATTCGCCAGCGACGTGAAAGTAATGAAGATACCGGCGATCTCCTCTCAATGCTTCTGCAAGCCAGGGATGAAGAGACCGGTGAAGGGATGGATGAGCAGCAATTACGCGATGAGGTGATTACTCTGCTCTTTGCGGGCCAGGAGACCAGTGCCGAATCGTTGGCCTGGACCTGGTATCTGCTCTCACAACATCCCGATGTTGAGGCGCAATTCCACGATGAATTGGATACAGTCCTCAATGGGCGCATTCCAACCATCAGAGACCTTCCCAGGCTTCCCTATACCAAAATGCTGGTTGAAGAATCAATGCGTATCTATCCATCGGCCTGGGAAGTGATGCGTCATACTATTCATGATGATACGCTGGGAGGCTATCATATCCCCGCTGACTCGATGTTATTCTGGAGTCAATATACGGTTCATCGTCATCCAGATTTCTGGGAAAATCCAGAGGAGTTTATTCCTGAGCGTTTCCGGCCTGAGGCGGTTGCCAATCGTCATAGCTTCGCATATATTCCATTTAGCAATGGACCACGTGTCTGCATTGGCAATAGCTTCTCCATGGCAGAGATACAACTGGTTCTGGCTACCATTGGTCAACGCTATCGCTTCAGGATGCCAGCTGGAGCTCCTCCGGTGGAGCCTGTCGCAGTTCTGACACTCCATCCCAGCTATGCAAAGATGCGTATGGAAGCACGATCATGACGGGGATGATGATTGCAAAAATATGAAGACGAGCTCTTATCCTCATCAGCTATCAGCAGCCTGCTTATCACAGGCTGCTGATAGCTTTCTATCTCCTATATGAAGATGATTGACGTATGGACCTCCTGGTCAGGGGGCTTCTCACCAGGTTGTCTCTTTGCCCGTTTCCAGCCAGTCAACCAGATGCTGGAGGTGAATACTCCAACCATTATTTCTGGAGTCATAATAGTTACCCCATTTTGCTCCCTCCCCAATCTCACTGTGAGTGAGATGGAGGCGAGTACCACCGTTTTGTGCTTGTACATCAAAGTGAATGGTGGTAGGACTGGGTTCGAGTAATTCCCATGTATAGCTGAAAAGGCGCGTTGGTTCAAACGCAAGTATCTTGCCAGCGTTTTTGGTACCGGTCCCCCACTCAAATTTAATGGTCCCACCCGGGTGCAAAGCGACGTCGGCATGTCGTACAAACCAGTGTTCCAGGTCTTCTTTTTCCGTTATTGCCTGAAAGACACGCTCAGGGGTCGCTTTAATCAAGAGATCTTTCTCAATAATACGACCACGCAGATTGTTTTGTTCCCTATTCACTGTACAATCCTTTCTATTCAATCGTTTCAGCTACTATACAGAACGACTCATCTCAATCATCTGGAGCAAGAAAGAGCCGGTAAGTATAATAGGCGCGTAGATGTCGGCTACCTGACCAGCTGTGGATCGAACAGGGGAATTAATTGAGTCTCCATGAAAGGGAAGAGAGGAAATGTTGTGAGGATGTGCTCAATATGTTCCTGTGATTCTCCTTGCATGATTGTCCATCCTTGTGCCCCATCCTGGGAAACATACACGCCCTCAATGACATTCTGCTCCATCATTTTCTGAACATGAGCTTCTTCGGCGGGAATGGTTGAACTGAATGCGCTTTCGTTACTGTGATCGAATGTCACAAGTACCATATATTTCACGAGTTACCTACCTTTCTGAGAGAGGAAAATGGTTCCTCTTTGGAATGAAAATTGCCGTGTTCTAGCCCAAGTATAGTTTCTGGCTATGAAACTTGCATCGTCAAAACTGAGGAAGTTACAAGAAAAAGACAAGTATTTTGCCCCTCATCAGGATTAGGGATAGGATCTATTCCATTTAAAATTCACCTTTTCAGGCTATCGATGTCCAGATGGAAAAGCCGGGACGCGTAACTATATTGCGATTATCCGCTCGGTCAATTGTTCCGCCAGCACGGTACGCTTGATTCAACGACGCTTCGGACCCGAGGTCTTACGCACCTATCCCCAGGTTGATGGCATCATCGGGCTCACGCATAAAAACGGCTGCGGGATGCGCCTGGGGGGTGAAGCCTTTGCTTAACTGCAACGTGTGCTGGCAGGTATGGCTGCCCATCCAAATATTGGGGCCTACCTTTTTATTGGACTTGGTTGCGAGAGTAATCAGTTACAGGATTTGATCAGCTTTTAGAGCGTAAAATGCGTACAGACTCTTTCACCGTAATTCCTTTACATAATTTCTGGTGATGAGCGTACACAAGCATTCAAACGAGCAGTGGAAGTCTAATCTGTCCCGGAGAGAAATGTTTTTCAAGTATTTCTCTCCGAGGTAACGGCTCTTATCTTTGACACATGGATCGAAATGCATGGTGCAGAGCCGCTTCAGTACGCTTTAAAAGAGGACAGGAAGTGAGATTATCTTGGACAAGGTAGCTTTTCCCGCTTTTTCCTGATACGACATAGTTCTGAGAAAGACGCGATTCATGCTTGCCTCTTAACCAAAGCTTTGCCAATCGTCCTCCATCACTTCGATCTCGTCGCCGTTCCACTCCTTTACTTTATGGAGACCGTACGCGAACACCGTACCAGAAGAGAACGTTATCTTTTCTGATCCGCTCCACGTCGCACCGCCCTTGGCTGTGATCGACAAGCCCTCCGACACGGTCCCCGACACCTCAAGTGACACTGACGTATTGAAACGCTCGGCCAGGTCGCCGGACATGACTACGTAGATCGACGAGCAAACGCGAGCATCGTTGCCTTCCTTTTTTAATGACGCGCGCACTGGTTTGGCATCCGTATTGAGGATGTTCTTTAAGGTTCCCCCTTCGATGTGAAACTGTATGAGCTTGAGATGAGCATCAATGGCCTTCGCGTGGGTGAATTTCGCCGTGCCACCCGCAACGAAGTACAACGAGACATTGGCTTCGACATCGGTCTTCTTTTCGCTCGCCCAGTCGATTTCGATGGAGGGGAGCTTCTTAATCTTGCCGTTGAAAAGGTCGTATTGGATATGCCCATCGACCTCAAGGTAGTTCGCCTGAGTAACAGGTGTCTTCTTTGGGCCTTTCGATCCGATTGACGTCTCTGGTGCATTGCGCCGGAAGTAGCGATTACCATCAGGCGCCTTGAAGTAGTTGTCTTTGATCTCGATCATGGTTGATCCTCCTTTGTATATGAAATGGACACGATTTGCTATATATCAAACGCTTGAAATCTCTCCTTTTGGTGGCAGATTTTGATATCATTGCTAGGAATAGCGAAAAATGCTATAATTTCTCACTATTCATGATAGATATTAATCTACTCGAATATCTCGTCAAATAATTTCTGAAACTTATATTGATGTTTGACGATTTACTAAATAAATTTTCTTGTGCGTATAACCATTTTCATAGATGTTTATCACTACTGTTTATTTAATATGGTATTTGAGGTGTTTGAATGATATTTTCAGGGAGTTAATTATCCCAGGGAGATTTATGATAGATAAGAGATTTGTCGGAGAGCAACAGAAAAAATGTGTACATGAAGGGAATACGTGTTACTCTGGATGGTGATGTTCCATCCAGGTATGATGGCGAACATCAGGAAACATGTGAGACTCGCTCTTGGGAAAAGAGACACTCATTGATCAAGGACAATAGTAGAACCGGCAAAAATCTTGACAGGGGCGTTCTTATCTTGTATACTATCAGTAACCATTGGTAAATAAATAAACAAGGGTAGAAATGTGGCAACGAAACAGAGACGTGATCGTGAACGTGCAGAGTTACGCCAGCAAATTTTGCAGGCGGCACGCGAGATAGCGAGTCAGGAAGGATGGCATGCTGTTACCGTTCGTAAGGTTGCAGAGCGTATTGAATACAGCCATGCGGCTATCTATGCCTACTTTGACAATAAAAAAGCGCTTCTTTTTGCACTTTTAATCGAGGGTTTCGCGCTTTTGCGGGATGAGTTGCGCAGGGCACAAAGTGTTCCTGGTGCACCAGAAGATGTGTTACAGCGCGTCGCACTGGCATATTGGAACTTCGCGCACGTACACCCGGAGTTGTATCAAGTGATGAATGGCCTGGATGGCGTCCCCTTTGGAACGGATCAGACACCAACTGAGGCGCGAGAATCCTTCGCCCAGCTTAAAGAGGCTGTCGTACGCGTGCTTGAACAGTCTGCCGATCTTTCGCATATCGATGTAGATCGTGAAGTTGATATATTCTGGGCTGCGTTACATGGTCTCGTCTCGCTTTCTCTGGCTGGACGATTGGCTGGTGATAAGCAACGAGCGACGGAACTGGTTGTTTCCACCAGCGAGCGCTTTTCGGCAGCCTGGCGCATGAAGTTTCAATAACGCTTTTTTTTGCGCGTTATTTACCATTGGTCAATAAATATCCACTGGTTATTTATTAAAAGAGAAATAGCATATGGCATTTCCTATGCAGAGAATTTGAAAGGAAAAGATGATGACAACAAGACCAGGAATTGATAAACCCCGTACAGTGGCTATTGCAGGTGCTAATGGTATGGTCGGCCACCACCTGGTGGAGGCGTTGCAAGCTTCAGGGGATCGGGTCATTGCGCTGGTGCGCCAGCCTGCGGCACAGAAGTTCCCATCTGCTGTAGAGATGCGGAGATGGCAGGCCAGTGATCCGGTAGCTCCAGTCGATGGGGCCGACGCGGTGGTCAACCTGGTGGGCGATCCCATCTTTGCCAGGCCCTGGAGTCCGGAACGCAAGCAGGAGCTCACTCAAACCCGGCTGCTTTCGACGCGCTCGCTCGTAGAGGGCATCCGCAAGATCGGAGGAGAAGGACGCACCTTCATTTCTTCCACTGCCGTTGAGTATGCAGGCGATACTGGAGATCGGCTGGTCGATGAGAAGGCGGCCCCAGCGACTGAAGGCTTCCTTGCAGGAATGGCCCAGGCGTGGGAAGCCGAAGCGCAGCGCGTGCGCGAAACTGGTGCCCGGCTGGTGTTGCTGCGCCAGAGCCTGGTACTGGCGCGAGAAGGAGGAACGTTAGCTGCCCTGCTTCCCATGTATCGCAGCGGCTTTGGTGGCACGTATGGTCCTGGGGGACAATGGTTCTCCTGGATTCATGTCAATGATGCTGTTCGCTTGATCCTACACGCCCTGGATCAGGAAACTATCTCAGGTCCACTCATCAGCGCCAGCCCCAATCCTGTCACCAGTCGCGAGTTCGCCAAAGTGTTCGCGCAGACTCTTCATCGCCCCAGGCTTTTTCCCATGTCCAGCGGAATAATGAAGATGATGTGGGGAGAGCGTGCAGACCTCTTTCTCGATAGCCATCGCATGGTGCCACAAGTGGCTCTCTCTACTGGATTTCAGTTTCGCTTTCCCACGCTCTCGGAGACTCTCTCCGATCTGCTGGGACCCCAGCCCATACCCATAGCACAACTGATGCAAGAGCCGAGCCGTAAATAGTATGAATGTCGACGCTAGCTTTGCACTGACAGGCCTGGAGGATACTCCAGGATATTTTCCTCATTCCATGCTAAATTTTTCTGCCATTGTAAATTATAATGATAATAGGCAGAAGTGTCATTGCCGATTTTTGTGATATCTCCTTAAAAAGGAGATATTGTGGACAGAAGAGCCGCTTCACATGAAGAAATACCTCATAAACCGCACCAGCAAATAGAACGAAAAAACACATGGAATCCACTTTTGGAAGCGGCTCAACGTTCAAGTTCTGACCAATCAGCACGTGAAGGAACAAGGGAAAGTTTCCTCAAGACAGAAATAGCTAAAGGGCAAGAAGTATTAGACAAGGCAAAGCGCAACATGCCTGATACAAAAGAGGCTTTTGAAGCACGTTACAATGTAACTGTTTCACCTAGAGGTGATGGTTTTACTTATAGCGTTGCTATCGTAGATAAAAAAATCCGCTTGAAACTTATACGAATATAGTAAACCTTGAGAAGGGAGAGATGACTCTTAACTCTAACTATGGCGACCGCAATCCAAAGAATCATTTTCCACATTCAGAAATAATTTATCACTCTTATCGCAGGACGGCTGAATATGCAAGAGTGTCTCCTTCTAAACATCCTATCACCAAAATTACTGGTACAACAGTTTATGAAGAAGAAATAAATGCTCTTGCAGATAAAATGTTAGCGCCAGGCAAGACAGAGTTATCAGCTAAGCGTACTGATAAAGATGCGTTTCGGGCGCTTATCAGTACGCATGCAACCAGAGGAAAAGAATATGTATCGCAGCAGCATCGAGACATATTTAAAGGTCAACTTACCAGGATTTCCTTGCAAAAGACGAGTGACTACAAGATAGATTTTATTGCCTATGAGTTTGGGGGATCATAGACGGAGGCAAGTTCAGATGACACCGTTTCGCAAATTGCACCTTCCGGGCAAATATGTAATTATTTACTTGGAAGATGTCCCCCCAGCGCTCTTAAAACAATGTTGATAAGCGCTTGTTTTTTTTGATGTATATCCTGATTTAATGGATATAAGCCAATAACTCCATTAAGCCCATGCAAAATAAATCTTGCTGTTTCTTGCGGATAGGTGCAATTCCAGGAACCGTCCGCATTTCCTTGTTCAATCAGAGACAGTAACAATGGTTCAGTAGACATAAACATTTTTTTACTGACGTATTCCATGATCCCCTGATCATCCTTGAGACTTGAAAATAGAGGGCTATATTTGTCTATCTTTTCTTTGTTCATGAGGTGCATGAAAATAGCATTCAAGCTATCAAACGCGGTTCCATGATAACCAGACATATTTTGTCTTGTAATTTCCTCATTTTCATCTGCTATTCCATCAATTACGGCGTACAAAACTTCCACCTTTGATTTGAAATAATGGTACACGAGTCCTTGCGCGACCCCCAACTCCTTGGAAATATCCGCTATCTGTGTTTTGCCGAAGCCATTCTCGATAAATAGCTTCTTTGCGGTGTCGATGATTTCTTGACGCCGTTCCTCCACAGGTTTTGTTATTCTGGTCATAGTATTACGTCCTCAATTATGCGGTTGTAGTTCGTTCTACTTTCCTTTTTCAAATAAAGTCTCACTTTGGCTCAACTTGGATAGCTCCATGCTTGTTTCCCAGAGCTCTCTGGCATTATCTTTGTTGTAGGAAAGCGGGGATGATTTTATATCCTTGCCTCTATCCAGATATTTTCCGGTCATAGTACTAAACGACGGATCGGTTATCAGCGAAGCTAAAATTGTACCAGATTTTACAGAAGAGCCTGGTTTCCCAACGATATGGCCCATAATATAGGAGAAAGATCTCACAATCCCTTGTAATAGAACGTTCCCTTCTATCCTCACAAAATTTGTATCCGACATTGCACCAGGATTGAATGCATTTACAGTGATTTGCCTATCCGTTTGTGTCGCGATTCGCCTTGCCATTTCATATGTGCAATATATATTGCACAACTTTGAGGTGCAATATTGAAGCATTCCCGAATTGTGGACGCTAATAGTTTTCGCATTATCATACACTACTTTGAGCCCAAAGAAAGCAGGGGGCTCGTGCATGTCGCTACTGACGAAAACGATACGTCCACATTCCTGCATACGATTCAATAATAGATTTGTTAATAAGAAATGTCCTAAATGATTTACGCCAAATATCATTTCAAAACCGTCTTGTGTGTATTTCTTGCCGGGGACACCACCGGCACTGATGCCAGCATTGCAGACCACTGCATAGAGTGGTGGGAAATTTGTTTGAGAAAAGGCATCATAAAACATACGAATCGATGACAAAGATGCTAAATCCAACTCCATTGTAAAGATATTTGGATTGTTCGTTTCTTTTTTGAGCATTTCAGCAGCCGTATCAGCTTTTTGAGCATTCCGGCAGGCCAATACAATATGGTAGTTAGGATCACACCTGGCGATGTTTTTTGCACATTGATATCCCAACCCGGAATTACCTCCGGAAATGATGACAGTCTTTTTTTCCATATCTATCCTCAATGAAAGTTCTCTTTATTCGTGTGAGTATAGATATGAGTATAGCCCATTGACTGAATTCAGTCAATGGATTTTGAGTGCTCTCTTTAATGCGGTTTTGATAAAGGAAAATTCGGCTGCCCTTTGCCACTTTTTGCGCGCACACGAGCGGGTAGAAGTAGTTTCCAGGGATAGTTTTGGATTGTGCTCATCGGCAGTGATGAAATGCACTACTCAGGATCTGGATAAAAAGCCGCCGCTGGAAGAGGCTTTTCCTGGATCGTGATATTACTCCCAAAAAGGTGGACGTTTCGTTCGTTTGCTTTAAAGGTGGGCCAGGGCGTCAACCCTGTACTTGCAAACTCTCGCCAGACGCGATGCATCTCGTCCGCGAGTTTTTGCGGTGGATTATTTCCTGCAAGGCCGTGCGAACCGGTTATCGTTTTGAGGTTATCAAATACAAACGCAATGTCCATGCCGTGTGCGGCACCTAGCCGACCACCGCTCGCTGGCGAATGCCAGTCAAACTCATACACGTACGTCTGTCCCTGATGCGCTTCCGCGTATTGACGTGCTGGCCAGCGGAACGAGAGATCGGTCAGGATACGGGTGAACGTTTCACCACCTCGTGATCGTCTCTCCTTTGTGTATGCTTGTATGAGTTCGTTAGAATGAGAAATCATACGTCGAAGAAGCGGGCGAATGATAATTGTTGGGAGTAATATCAATCTGTTTGGCGCAAACCAGGAGTTGGTTTCATCCTTCGTGGTGCCGATGATCAACGGTACATCTTTGGCGGCATCCGCACGCAGTGCCAGGAGTGGGTGCCTGGGGAGAACATCATCTCCAATGATTGGATTGATCACCCCAATCCCAAAGGATGGGTCGAAGCCATTTTCGTCTTTGAGGTTTACAACTCCAGGACGTGCGACACGTCCAAAAGCGGCAACGGTTTTCTCAATGTCGACGGATCGAAAGCCGTCAATGTCGGCAGGTATGTTGAGGATCTCGGCTACTTTTTTTGTTACTCGATGGGCAATCTCAAGTGGGTATACAGCTGATCCATGACCACTCTGAACAATTGCTTTTGCGAACAAGCCTCTGGATAGAGGACTCGATAGGAGGCATGCAACAGCAATGCCGCCACCAGATTCTCCGAAGACGGTGACATTATCAGGATCTCCACCAAACGCTGTGATGTTCTCTTTTACCCATGCCAGCGCAGCCAGCATATCGCGCAGTCCTAAATTTGTTGGTGCCCCTGGAATAGCGAGGAAGCCATCTATCCCAAGCCGATAGTTGATATTGACGGAAATGACACCATCTCGTGCAAAGTTTCTTCCGTCGTATGCAGGAGCATCTTTCGTACCAAGCATGAGGCCACCGCCATGAATGTATACCATCACAGGAAGAGTTTTGGCAGCCGATGGAGTCCATATGTTTAGTGTCAGGTAGTCATCGCCTCTCCGCCACTCTGAACCTGTAATCGCAATCATATCGAGTCCAAAGAATCTCTCCACGCCTTTTTGGGGTGCAGATGGTCCTGGCTCAAGAGCATCGCGTATACCAGACCATGCTGGCGCTGGTTCTGGTGCCGCATAGCGTAATCTCCCCACAGGCGGTGCCGCATATGGTACGCCGAGATATGTATCAATATCATTGATTCTTCGTCCTCTAATTATGCCAGTATGTATTTGTGTCGTAATGTAGTCGGTCATTGCTTCTCCAATCATGATTTCTTCTGGCATCATACGCCTTATTGGCACTCTGTGTCAAGTGTACACTCTGGTGTATAATGCTAACATGAATAAAACAGAGACCGTTGAGAATTTATGGAGTAAGACTCGCGCTATCATACACGCTCAAGTTATTGACGTGGCGTTAGACATGTTCCTGGAAAATGGTTTTGATAACACGACTATTGAACAGATAACAACAGCCGCGGGCATCTCAAAGCGATCATTCTTCAGATATTTTGGCACGAAAGAAGATCTCGTCCTTGGTGATATAGAAAACCAGGGGCGAATACTGGCTGAGGCGCTTATCGCTCGACCCATAGAGGAGGATCCCTGGATTGCTCTTGAGCGTGCATCTGCATCGTTACCTTCCTCGAAATATTCTGATGAACGAGCTTTCGCAATCGCGAAACTCGTACTTGAAACCCCTTCACTTCACGCAAGACATGCACAAAAACATGCCGAATGGCAACGGGTGCTTGTGCCAATTATCCAGGAAAGAATGGGTTATACTGGCTCACTACCTGATATCAAAGCTACTGCAATCGTTGCGTGCGCGATTGCATGCCTGGACGCGGCAAGGAACGTATGGGTTCGAGGTGATAGAAAAAAGAGTTTTCCTGATTTATATGCCGAAGCGATTGATACTGTACGTGGAAGGTGAAGTACTCACAGCCATAGCTCTGATTCTTACCCACATCTTTTTAAGATGGCTTGAGAAGCATTTCTCCATTGATGGACTTTCAAATAACTTCCATTGGCGGCAAGCCTCTAAGGCCATTCCATAACTCACGTTACAAAGAATTTCTTGACCACTTTTTAAAACAGACCATACCCCCTTGACCTAGAGCGCTCCAGGTAATGCATAATGCATCTATGCTATCTGGAGCACAAGTGTGTGTTCTGGAAAGCGATCCAACAAAGCGATGACGTGCAAGTGGAGGCGGTCGGTGAGATCACCTCTGGCCCAACTAATCGTTAAAGAAAATGGATATACTCTTTAGAAACGCAGGGTGCAAGGCGTCTTTGCCTTATGTGCATCTTATGCCACAAAACAGCTTTCCACGAAAGGATACGCTCATGACTAACTGGACAATCTCCGACATGCCTTCTCAGAATGGCCGTTCTGCTGTCATTACCGGCACCGGGGGGCTTGGATTCGAGGATGCCTTGTCCTTAGCGCGGGCTGGTGGCGAAGTCATCATTGCGGGCCGCAACCCTGAAAAGGGGGCGGAAGCGGTTGCGAGAATCCGCGCCAACGTGCCGTCTGCGGCTGTCTCATTTGAACAGGTCGATCTTGCCAGCCTCACGTCTGTAAAGGATTTCGGAGCGCGGATGCGGAAGCAAAGAGACCGTCTTGACTTGCTTATCAACAACGCCGCCGTTATGACGCCGCCAAAGCGGCAGGAAACCTCGGATGGCTTCGAGTTGCAGTTCGGCGTCAACTATCTCGGTCATTTTGCCCTCACGGCAGAACTTCTGCCGTTGTTACACGAGGGGAAGAATGCACGCGTGGTCACGCTGTCGAGTATTGCCAATCATGCAGGCAGGATAAACTTTGATGATTTGCAGGCGATGCGGGGCTATACCCCAATGCAGGCCTATGGTCAGTCGAAGCTTGCGTGCCTGATATTCGCCTTTGAGCTCCAGCGACGCAGCGATGCGGGTCAGTGGGGCATCACCAGCATTGCCGCACACCCCGGGATTTCGCGCACAGATCTGTTGCACAATGCTCCAGGTCGTCGCAGTGCTGCTAGCATGATGCGGACGTTTCTGTGGTTCCTGTTCCAACCCGCATCGCAGGGCGCGCTCCCAACGCTTTTTGCTGCAACTTCGCCCCAGGCGGAGGCTGGTGCCTATTACGGACCGGACAAGATGAACGAAGTGCGTGGTTTTCCGACATTGGCGAAGATTCCTCCACAGGCAACAGTCTTGTCCGACGCTGAACGACTCTGGCGCGTGTCTGAACAACTCACCCGGGTCTCTTTCCCAACAGAGGTGTCAATTCCAGAATGAAACAGTTTAGATTATGCACCTTGTTTGGTAAAGCGTGTTAAGAAATCGGCAATAGTTTCAAGCTCTTGATCCGAGGAGCTGGCCATGAGTTAAGGAGCCAATAAGCATTCGGATGAGCAAGGTATCTAGAATAACTTGTTGTCCTGAATACTTATTAGCAACTGATTGGAGATATTTTTATTAAAATTCGTCAGTGAGCGGTGGGCCAGTTACCACCATACCATACTTTTCCGCGATGGCCATCGCAGCGGGTAAGTCTAATTCCGGTGCCAGGTAGAGGGGGCGGATCTCTTCAAAAAATCCACGCAAGCCCCCTGGAATATAAGTAAGTAGAATCTTCCCGGCATTTTTTCCGATACAGCGCCAGGCATGTGATACTCCGGCTGGGACGCGTACGAAATCCCCGGCAGAAACTGTAAATACGTGATCGTCCAGCTTCATCTTATAGTCACCTGCCAGAAAATAGAATAATTCATCCTGGGTATGCGTGTGCTCTGGTGGTCCGGAGCGGGGTAATGTTACCAACTCTACCTGATCATACTTGCCATTGGTGGTTTCTCCTGTAGCTTTCCACGTCAAAAATTCGCCGCTAGCTAGAAAAATGGAATCGCCTTCAGCAGCCCGAATAAGCAGGCTGGAAGTATCGAGAGACATGTTTTTACCTCGCTTTGGTGATGTTACGATAAAACGACGTTGGCTCGTATCTGATGAAGAGTATTAGTCATTGGAGCCTTTCGTCTTTGCTTTGGTCTTGACGCAGGTATAATAGTTCATAGCCGGGAGACAAACTAGGAACATCTTGCTGTGTTGCGGTAACTTTTGGGTGTTATTAAAAAGTGGCGTTTAAATTGCTGAGCGAAGTGGGATTGATCAAAAAAGCCAGTTTCGTTAGCCGCATAACCAACGGTACATCCTTGCGCCAGTAGTGCCTTGGCGTGTGCCAAGCGAAGTTGCGTTTGATAAGCGTGAGGAGGCAGACCAACAACCTGGCGAAACGTTCGGGCGAGATAAAATGGACTCAGGTGAGTCACCTTCGCCAAATCTTGGAGTGCAATCTCCTCTGCATAGTGAACGTGCAAATATTCTTTTGCACATTCGATAGCAGGATGTTGCCAAATTGTTTCCTGAGCTCTGCTGATATCCTGAGTGTAGGGAAGTAGTAGTCGCGTAAGCAAGTGCAGAAGTATTCCGTCTTGTTGCAGATGAGAAGTAGGAGCAAGCGACTGAACGGCGAGGTCACATAATGCCTGACTTAAGACTGGATCAAAGAGAATCTGGTCGGGAAAGTGGAGCAAATATGTATCTTGTTGGAAGAACTCTGTCACGTTTTGTTGTAACCAGTCGGGATCAATCGAGAGGTGGTGGAAGACAACACCTTTTGGCTGGCAGATCCAGGTTTCTCCGGGTTCGATGACGAGGAACATGCCATTGACTACTTGACCGCTTATATAGGCCTTGCGATATTTTAAGTCTACGGTCCCTGACTGTATCGAGATGATGGTATACTCTGGCGTAAAATGTTGTTGGCAGGGAGTAGAGAAGGCAACACCCTGGAAAAATTCAAGCTGCTTGAACTGCCATGGACGCCACACTTTAAGGCTGCCCTCGACTGGCCCAGAATACTTCCTCATTGTGTGATTCCTTTCATTTCTGGATGCTGAAGCTGTGCATACCAGCAGTCGTGCATGGTATTTGTATTGCCTTTATGCTTGATCACCTTCTTGATCGGTCGATATATATTTCGGTAGTTTTAATGCGTGGGCAATCGCTGTGGTGGTTCTTCCTATAGCCTCAACTTGCCGATCATCACCACTGTCAACAGCCTCCCAATATTCTATTTTGCTTTTCACATATTTGAGCCTGAGTTGCATATAGTGGACTTCTTTCGCAAGGTGTTGCTCTTGTCCTTTCAACAACTCAATTTGCTCACGAGCACCTTTGGCTCCAAGCTCTCGATTCTTCAAATACGTACGCATATCTTCGATAGACAAGCCGGTAGCATTGAGACAAGCGACGGCAACCACGAGGTTTACATCATCCTCGCTATACACACGATATTTGCTGCTACTATCTCGCTGTATAGGATCAATCAAGCCGATAGTTTCATAGTACCTGAGCGTACTTTCAGGAAGTCCAGAAATTTGCGCAGCTTCTTTGATGGTATAGGTTTTCGTCTTATTCATCTCAATGCTCATCCTCGTCTACTTTTTTGGATTTAGCCCAGGCGGCTGAATAACCTTTTTACGAAATCGGGATCTTCGTGATTAACAAGGTGCGTATTCGTATCAAGGCTGGCAATTTTACTCATGTCTTCTTCAGACAGCGCAAAATCAAAAATGTCAAAGTTCTCTGCGATGCGTTCTTTACGCACAGATTTGGGAATAGCCACAATACCTTGTTGAATATGCCAACGCAGCACTACCTGGCCGATACTCTTTCCGTAACCTTGAGCGATTTTCCCTAAAGTCTCATTAGTGAATATATCGTGATAGCCCTCTGCGAATGGTGCCCAGCCTTCGTGAGCTATACCGTATTCTACCATGATCTTTCTCGTTTCGACCTCCTGATTAAACGGATGTGTTTCAATTTGATTGACCATTGGAGCGGTGTCAATTCCGAGCACTTTACGATTGGTAAGCACAAAATTGGCTAGCTTAGCACTACTGAAGTTTGATACACCAATTGCTTTCACTTTGCCAGCTTCGTAGAGTTCAACTAAAGCCTTCCACGCGCCAAAGATATCTCCGAATGGCTGGTGCAAAAGATACAGGTCGAGATATGCCAGATCCAGTTTATCCAGTGACGTTTGATAAGCTTTTTTAGCTCCCTCGTAGGAAGCATCAGCAATCCAAAGCTTACTCGTGACAAAAATCTCATCCCTGGGCACGCCACTTTGTTTAATACCACGGCCTACCGCTTCTTCATTTTGATATGAAGCTGCCGTATCGATTGAACGGTAGCCTGTCTCTAATGCGGTAGCAACGCTGTATGTGGCCTCCTCGGCACTCATTTGAAAGACACCAAAACCTAAAGCGGGCATTGTATTCCCGTTGGATAACGTGACTGTCGGCACTTCTACCATGGTGACTCCTCTTAAAGGTATTAACTAAATTTGTATTCATACTAGTAGTCTAAAACCTTAAAGTGCTTTAATGCAATGCCTTGTCATGGAAGAAATCTTTTAAGAAAGGATCAGAGGTGGAGTGGTTGAAATTATGTCTATATTTGTGCAGAGGCTTGAAAAGGAGCTCCGTGAGAAAAGGGAAGGCTCAATTTTATATGTTCCTTCCCTCTTGATTAAGTGAAAATCGACTGGAGCATCTCCCGTTGTTACATGATAGCTCGGGGGGACTGTGAATCGTGATCACGATTGCTAAACAGTGGCTCTAGCATAACCCGGCATAAATGCTCTCTATCAGGTTTTAAAAAGAACCGATAGCACCTGAGGGGAAATCTTGCACTTTTGGTTCTAGAGCATCACGTCTGGCCAAATAATCATTATTTTGTGCATCGTATGCATTTCTTCTGTCTGATAAATCTTTGTGACGAGCTGTCAGGCCGTTTGTTTCGTCATGAACTTTCTGGTCCACGTTCCTATACTCTCTTGCTAATGCAGGCTCAAAATTCTCCAGAAGTGTCTGTGTATCGTATCTGCGATTTAAAGTATTTACCTTTGCATACTTTTTCTCAGGATCAGATGCACGCCAATCATCGCGCAGACGCATAAGATCCCTATGACAATCTACGTCTATCTGACGCTGGGATTCCCGTGCATTTTCGCGATGTTCAGCTCGCTCAGTACCAGTGGCAGTCTGGAGCTGTCGCAAGGCACTATTACGATCTGCAACATGCCCTGCAACAGTGTTTTGAATCTCATCAAGCCGGGTTCTATAACTTGTCAGTGTCTCTAATCTCTGGGGATAATAACTACTGTCCTTGGTATACTTTGCCTGATCTCTGTCCAACTTGGTTTTAGTTTCTCTTAGATTGTTGCGGATAGCTTTGAGATCAGCAGCTTCTCTTCTCAAGCTTGAGAGTGATTCTCCTCTCTCCTCGGCACGTGGGGGGGAATCGTAATAACTTGTTTGGTGAGAGTCTCCTCTTCCTTGAATAGGTATAGCTCCGAACCGTGAGGGGGATTCAAAACTTGGAGGGTTTATTCCCATATCTGTATAACCTGGAAGGACACCTCGGTCCGAAGGTGAAGGGGTGAAGTTCAAATCCTCTTCGCTAAATCCGCCCTGGTGTCTTCCTGCCGTTTGTCGTAAGATGTTATTATCTCGGCTTGTGCCATATCCGTGCTCCACATGCTGATTATCGTTTGTTCCGGTATGTTCTCTGTTCCTTGGCATTTATTGCTCCAAATTCCCATTCTTTGTAGGCATAGATCAATTTAGCTTGTAGGAAACTTTACTTGATCAGACCGCTTTACAAGTCTGGGGATCTTTTGTTCTGTTTTGTCTAACCGTCAATTAAAGTAGTTATATATTGAATTCCACTTTTCTGTAATGTATAGATGGAATTATTGTTATTATATCAATATAGGTCAAGTTTAGTAGAAAAAAGTCCCTATTCTGTCATTAAGCAAATCACATACCAATTATCAGAGATGGCGATGTCCCCTTATCATATTAACTTTTAGGAGAAAAATATAATTGTGTTGAAGAAGATGCCTACAGTTGCCGTTGAGGGAAGAGGAGCAACGTGTCAAGAGCGAAGGATGAGAAGTACCCTATCTGGAGATCACTACGACTCTATTCCTACAAGGTGTCGCTCTGGAGTGGAGCAGGAGCCTCTGGAGGTAACGATGGCAATAAAGGAGTGAGCTGCAGGCGAGTTGCTTTGGTCCTGGGATGGTCTGGTCCAAGCACCTGTTCATAGATGGTAAGGGCCTGGTGATAGAGCTCAAGCGCTTTCTGGTGGTTTCCCTGTTGCTCCTGAAACGTGGCAAGATCACGCAGCGTCTCTGCTGTATCAGGATGCGTCGCTCCCAATCCTTGTTCTCGAAGCAGCAGGGCTCGTTGGAAGAGAGATCCCGCGTCGTCATACTTGCCAAGCTCTTTGTACAGGTTTGCCAATCCATGAAGTGGATGCGCCACTTGTGGATGCTCGGAACCCAGGCTTTGCTCCCAGATGAGCAGTGCTCGCAGGTAAAGAGGTTCGGCGTCGCCATACTTGCCAAGCTCTCTGTACAGGTCTGCCAATCCATGGAGCGGATAGGCTACATCTGGATGGTCAGGGCCGAGGCTCTGCTCCCTGATTCGCAATACGCGCAGGTAAAGAGGTTCGGCGTCGTCATACTTACCCAGCTCTCTGTACAGGTCTGCCAGATTGGTGAGTGGAAGTGTGACCTGTTGATGGTCAGGGCCGAGGCTCTGCTCCCAGATGCGTATGGCTCGCAGATAGAGAGGTTCAGCGTTTCTATACTTGCCCAGTCCTTGATAGAGGTTTGCCAGGTTGGTGAGTGGATATGCTATCTGGGGATGGTCAGGGCCAAGGCTCTGCTCCCAGATGCGTATGGCCTGCAGGTAGAGAGGTTCGGCGTTTCTATACTTGCCCTGCTCAAAATAGATATTTGCTAATCCACTGAGCGGATATACCACCTGGGGATGGTCAGGACCGAGGCTCTGCTTCCTGATCTGCAACGCTCGCTGGAAGAGAGGTTCGGCGTCACCATACTTGCCCTGTTGAGCGTACAGAGTCGCCAGATTGGTGAGTGGAGTTGCCACCTGGGGATGGTCAGGACCGAGGCTCTGCTCCCAGATGTGTACGGCCCGCAGGTAGAGAGGTTCAGCGTCACCATACTTGCCGAGCTCTCGATAGGTGTTTGCCAATCCATTGAGTGGGGCTGCCACTTGTGGATGATCAGGACCCAGGATCTGTTCCCAGATGCGTAAGGTTTGCTGATAGAGAGGTTCGGCTTCCCCATATCTGCCGAGCTCTCTGTACAGGTTTGCCAATCCATAAAGTGCTTCCGCCACTTGTGAATGGTCAGGATCAAGGCTCTGCTCCCAGATATCTACAGCTCGCAGGTACAGCGATTCCGCGTCGCCATACTTACCCTGCTTGTGGTAAAGCTCAGCCAGATTATTCAAGTTTTTTATGAGTGGCGCTGGCTTGTTCACTCCCATGAGTTCTCGAATGGATAAGGCTTGCAGAAGCAGGGGCTCGGCCAGAAGATAGGAGGCTCGTTCCCTTAGATAACTCCCGGCCCATTCGAGGACATCGGCCGCCTCAGCAAACAAAAAATGATGCTGCTGTATCTGTTTCTCGCACGCCAGTGCTTGCTCCAGGTAACGCTGGCACTGTGACCAGGTAGTGGCGTCACTGCCGTTACCCTCGGGCAAGATTATCTGCACCGCACGGATCATCTGTTCTGCCCATTGCTGCTGCTCCTGAGGGGACATACGCAGCGCTTGTACCAACTGTACGAGGCGATGAATACTGAGCATCTGCTCGTGCGGCAATCGCTTTACGAGCGAAAAACGCAAGAGGTCTTCTAAAATGTGATTCAAATGAATGGGGTTAACGACGGCATCATGGAGCGCTGGGGGCCACTGATCTGCGCCTTCGCTGAGCAGTTCCAGAGGGATATGATCAGGGGCAAGCAAAGCACACAAACGTAAGACATCAGCGGCCGCAGGATTCATCTGTTCAATACGCTGAAAGGAGAGTGACCAGGTGGTCATCACCGACTCGGGATAGTCAGTCGCCTGTATGCCTCGGCGCGCCAGCAACGTATACTGATCCTGCTGATAGAGATGAAGATATTCCTGTATCTGACACCCTGTCTCCTCAAGATAGGCTCCCGCTTGATCAAGTGCCAGAGGAAACTGTCCAAGCATTTGAACCAATGCGCTGGCCTCCCGGCGATCGCGCTCGGAACTCTGGCGCTGTGCTCGTCGTAGCAGGAAATCGACGCATTCCTCGACCTCCATCGTATCAACTCTGATGGAGGTGGCCAGAGAGCCTACTGCTGTGGATCGGGTGGTGAGGAGAACATGTCCATTCCCATGATGCGGAAGATAGGGGACAAGAAAAGAAAGGTCATCGATATTGTCAAAGACCAGCAGCCAGGGCCGTTCAGACTGCTCAAGCCAGCGGATAATAGCCGTGGCAAGACTGTGCTGATCTGTCTGTTTCCGCTCTCGAAAGGCGGGTAAGCGCTCGGCAAGCACCGAGAATTCTGAGAGAAGTGCTTCTTCGTTGGCCGCCGTTATCCAGATAATTGACTGATAGCGGCCCTGAACAGAAGCCCGATATGCATATTCAATCGCGATCTGCGTTTTACCAATACCTCCCAGTCCTGTCAATGCCCAGGCGTGTGTCGAGGCAAAGGAAAACGCGTTCCCTGATTGGTTGACCGATAACGCCTGTTCAAGCCGCATCAATATGTCAGCACGTCCAGTAAAATGAGGATTACGGATATAAGGTACTGTCCAGAGGAGTGTATCCTCAGAGCGCTTATCAGAGAGCAAGGTCACATTTTCTCCATGCTCACTTTGTTGGGGGGAAGGTACTTCCTCCATGTCAAAGCCAAGCTCGTCAGCTTCGAGCCCAAAGAGTTCACAGAGCTTGATGCGGTAATACATACTGGGCTGCTGGCTACCTCGTTCCCAGCGTTTGACTGTGGTTATCGTTGTGTCAAGCTTATCAGCGAGATCGGCCATGCGCCAATTACGCAAGATACGGTGTCGTCGCAACGCTTCATTCCGTGGCATACCACCTCCCAATCAATAGGCATATATATCAAGCCAGGATTTTTATCAGGATTTTTATAAGGAATCGCTTTTTCCCTCACTGTACCAGATCAGCGTTTTATTTGCAATTCAGCTCCAGATAAACAAACATGTCCATTACTCTCTTCGTTGAATCTCGTGATCGCTGTTCTCAATGCAGTCCTATGCTCCTTAAAAAGCCCCAGATGCAGCCACGTGAGTCTGGACAACAAGCTAGAAAAGGCTCCTTTCTCGTGACGGATGCAGGTCTGTCAGGTAGGTCGTACGGTACTCCCCCGGAGTTTGACCCGTCCAGCTCCGAAATGCCCGGAGAAATGAGTTACTATCCTGGAAACCGAGTAAATAGGCAATTTCAGCAAGCGAGATAGAAGAGCGCAACAGGTAGGAATATGCCAGTTCTCGTCTAGTGGCATTTAAGACCTCCTGGTAATTGAATGACTCCTTCGCGAGCCTACGTTGCAGGGACCGCTTGCTCATGCCCAGACGGTTAGCGGCCTCCTCTATCGAACTGCGACCTGCTGGCAGCATTTCTGAGAGCGCACTTCTGACCCGCTCTTGCATGCTGGCCTGGATATCCAGGTCAGACAGTTTCTTTGAGAATCCAGCCTCGAAGAAGCCCCATATAGCGACATTCTCGGTCAGAAACGGATAAGCGGCATCATGAGCGGAAAAGGTCAGGCGATTGGTCGAACCTTGCGAGAGCGGCACACCGAAGAACTCCTGATACGCTCCTGGCTCATCAGGCAATTGTATCAACTCTGCCTGCAATGGCACAATGTGCTTACGCGTTCCCAATCGTGCCAGTTGTGTGAAAAGTATCAGTTCTGCCGCTGCCAGACTGCGAGGAATCAGTTTGGTATTTCCTGCACAGTCGAGCACGGCATTTGTCTGATGCGCCGTGATCTCGACATGAAGGGTCAAGGGACCAATCAACTGTTTGAACTGCGAGAGCCGCTGGAGTGCGGTGTTTAGGTCTGCGCTACAGAGGCTCGCAAAGATCGGCGGATCAAACGCTTCCACAGAAAGGTGCTGGCCGATTTTCAGGGGCAACACATCAATTCCCACTGCTTGCTCCAGGCCGTGCCAGAGGCGGAAGTAGTCAGCCGAACTCAAAGAGGAATCCTTGCGGGCAAACAGGTCGGCGGGCAGCCGCGCAAGCTTCAGAACAAGCGTAGGGCTGGCACCTAGATCCGTGATCATCACTTTCCAGCTTGGCTGTACACTAAAACGGGTAGCCTGCTTCATCGTTTCCTCCTTGAAGGTAGTGTAACATAACCGCCGAGGACATGGAGAGCGGTGGAGATAGGCCAGTCGATTATGACGGCACGCCACTGGCTCGGAGGATGAAGGCATCGAACCAGCGGTTGGGTAGGACATTGTGCAGAAAGATGATAGGTTTGGCACCATATCCGACAGCGTAGCGGGTTCTGGGGTGCCGTGCGGTAACAGCCTTGACAATGGTTGTAGCGATCAGTTTGGGCGGCGATGAGCGACGTTGACCAGTTTCGGAACCGAGTGATGTGGCCACGGCGTTGCCTTGTAAAGCGTAAGGACTGGCGTTGGAGACAGCACGGAGCTTTTCCGCAGCGATGCGCCCCCACGCGGTTTGAATGATGCCGGGTTCGATCACCACGACATTGATATTGAAGGGCTTGAGTTCCATACGCAGGCAGTCGCTGATCGCTTCGAGGGCAAATTTGGTGGCATGATACCAGGAGCCAAGTGGTGTGTAGATCTTGCCACCCATGGAGGTGATATTGACAATGGTGCCCGCACGCTGCTGACGCATCTGAGGCAGGACGAGTTGGGTGAGCCTGGATGCGCCAAAGACATTCACCTCGAATTGAGAGCGGGCTTCAGACAGAGGTACATCTTCCAGTGCTCCGTAAGAACCATAACCAGCGTTGTTGACCAGAATGTCGATGCGGCCTTGCTCTGCCACGATCTGAGAAACGGCAGATTGCACGGATTCCTCATTGGTAACATCCAACACGAGTGGTCGAATCCCATGCTCTTTAAGATGTTGCATCCTCTCAACTCGTCGTGCGCCAGCGTACACTATATACCCTGTTTGGGCGAGAGCCAGGGCAGTTGCTTCACCGATACCGGATGAGCCCCCCGTGACGAGGGCAATGGTTGTCGTCATTATTGTGGCCTCCTTGTGCTTCGTTCTTGCAGAAAAACATCTAGCGACATCATAGAGCACCACATCCCAGGCGTCACTAGCAATTGGCGCCATTTTCTCTGCAATTGACGCCATTGGGAGCGCTGAAGACGACAGAAGAGTGGCAAGTAAGCGATGGAATTTTAATCGTCATTTCAAACGACCTTGAAACGACCCCTGATGATCTATCTAACATGAACCGTCGACGATATCATTAATCTATCTAAAGGATTCGCATTTGGTCAATGTGCGAGGTTCGATTGGAAGAGAAAGCTTCCGGGCATACTGAGAAAACAATTGCCTGTGATTGGCGTGAGGCAATATAAGACGATCTACTCACTTATTTAGGCTTATAAGCGTTAAATAAATGAAAATCGTTCTATGATAGAAAAGAGACTTTATGAAAAAAATTGAACGCACTACTAGCAATGATGTTCCAGCCTCTTCCCAGGCTCAGCGATCGGCAGGTGGCCCTTCTGATGTTCTCCGTCGTCCAGAACTTCGGGGCGACAGAGATAGTCAGAGCCAGCGCGGCTCAAACTCCAGTTCGGACCCCTTTTATTACGATTCCGCCAAACAAGCAGCGCCAGCAAGAGGATCTGAGGCGATTCAGAGAGACCAGCTTAACCGCCGGATGAAGAGCGAACGTCGTTCTGCTTTTATTCCGGATAGTTACGATCCTGCCAGACAAGCAGGAGGATCTGGAAAGATTTATGGAGAAGAGTTTAATCGCCAGAGGCTGGAGGAGCACCGTGCTGCGACACTGAGCCGATTGGAAGGGGACGACCTATCGCCTCTGCAAATTCAAGCGAAATTAAAAGCATTTCATGAGATACAGACTGATACAACTAAGAGGGATTTCGCAAAGATAGATGCCTTGCGAGCGAGGCAGCAAGAGCGAGAAGCTGCACAACAAAACAGTAACAATAGGCAACGATTGGAACAGAGATCACCTGAGCCCCAACCTGAGGGTAGCCGTTTCAGTGATTAGGAGATCGAAGAAGGTTCTGCCACTGCTGTTGATCTCACTTGTTCATGTCTAATTTTTACTTGCCTATGAGATGGGCAGTAAGATGATCGTAAACTGGCCGCAAGAAAAACAGGAGTCTTACTTAGATGATTCTAAAACGACTCAATACGATTTTTCTATTGGTCATAATGAAAGAGTATACTTACTGTAGATTATAGAACTCTTCTTTTGCATATGGCTCGACCTATTGTAAAAGCAAGCGATTATCATACAAAAAACTGAGAAGAAAGTAGTTCACCGAATGGCTATAACATATAATTCAAGCGTATTCCAACTTGAAAAGATTCAGTTAGCGCAGAGTGAAGAGTATATTTTGCGTGGTGGTCGGCATCTTTTCCCATTGCTTCCCAAGGCATTTAAGGAAATTAAGCAGATCGCAATCATTGGGTGGTCATCGCAAGGGCCGGCTCAGGCACAAAATATACGGGACTCATTGCAGGGAACAGATATCAAGGTCGTGGTTGGCCTGCGTGAAGGTTCCAGCTCTTTTGCTCGCGCCGAGCAAGCTGGCTTTACACGCGAGAATGGGACACTGGGTGAGATGTATGCGGTGATCGCCGCTGCCGATATGGTTCTCTTGCTCATTTCTGATGCTGCACAAACAGAAAATTACCAGCACATCTTTGCGTCCCTCAAGCCAGGTGCCACACTAGGTCTCTCACATGGCTTCCTTGTGGGTCACCTCAAAAACGTCGGAGCCACGTTCCCCGAGCATATCAACGTCATTGGCGTCTGCCCCAAGGGAATGGGTCCTTCGGTACGGCGTTTGTACGAGCAGGGACGTGAAGTCAATGGAGCCGGTATTAATTCCAGTGTCGCGGTCGAACAGGATGTTGACGGTCATGCGCTCGATTATGCATTGGGCTGGGCCGTTGCATTAGGATCTCCATTCACCTTCTTTACGACGCTTGAGTCGGAATATCGCTCTGATCTCTTTGGAGAACGAGGTATTCTGTTAGGCGCTATCTACGGCATCGTCGAGAGCACCAATCGCTGGTTTCTTCAGCATGGCGTGTCAAAGGAACAAGCATTCATCCGGTCGACAGAATCGCTCACCGGGCCAATCAGCTCTCTTATCTCAAAGCACGGTATGGTCGCTGTCTATGAGCAGTTGGATGCACAAGGCAAAGAGGCCTTTCAGAAAGCATACTCAGCTGCATACCATCCAGTCTTTGAGATTTTACTGGAAATCTATGATGAGATCTTATCCGGTAATGAGATTCGCAGTGTGATCGACGCCGTTACTCGTCACAAACGTTATCCCATGGGAAAGATTGATGGAACTGAAATGTGGCAGGTTGGTAAGATTGTCCGTGCTCAGCGCGATGACAAGCGTATTCCCATTGATCCTACCACTGCTGGTATCTATATTGCAGCCATCATGGCCCAGGTTGACCTCCTAAAGGAGAAGGGACATCCCTACTCTGAAATTGCCAATGAATCGATCATAGAGGCGGTCGACTCATTGAATCCGTATATGCATCATAAAGGCGTCTCCCATATGGTCGATAACTGCTCGACCACCGCTCGCTTAGGTACACGCAAGTGGGCTCCACGTTTCGACTACATATTGACCCAGCTTGCATTCACGGCATTAGATCACAATATCCCTGCCGACCACGAGATCATCGAAAACTTTTTGCAGAACGATATCCACGAAGTCCTCAGTGTGTGTGCGACGCTACGCCCTTCCGTCGATATCGCAGTACTGGCTTAAACTCATTTGCCGAAGGATGGAGCGTTCCAATGTTTAAATTGATTGATCATGTAGGGATTGTTGTGCAAGATTTAGAAGCTGCCAGAAATTTTTTTCTGGCAGTCGGCTTTACGGTTGTTAGCGGAGGACCACTGCAAGGGCAATGGATCGATGATTTACTACAATTGCCGTCTGTCGATGCAGAATATCTGGCCATTCAGCTTCCTCACACACAAACTCACATTGATCTATTGAAATTCAATCACCCGGAAGGGTCATCGGGTAGTCCTGCTGGGGCGTCTAATCAGTTAGGCATTCGGCATATCTCTTTTGAAGTAAGCGATATAGAAAGCACGGTGGCTGAACTAAAAGGTATGGGGATCTCATTTTTTAGCGATATACAGACATATAGCAATCAAAAAAAGCTGTGCTACTTTACCGGGATCGAAGGCATTATTTTAGAATTAGATGAGTATCTTTGATTCTAGAATAGCATGATCTTTGTGTAATATTATTAGTGTTAAAGGACGTTTATCCTTTGACACTAATAATATGCTTATTACAGATTATCACGCTAAATGAGCGGATTATATTGAAAATTAAGTAATAAATGTTAAAGTATATGAAAAGGATCATTGAGACCTTCAAAAACGATTCTATACCTTCCGTAAATAAATCCATTTAATGAGATTTTGGGATATCCCGTTTCTAAAGCGACCCTTCGTTTCACGGCTATTGCCTTTTACTCCTCAAAGATGTAGTATAGCGGCAGATCATTACACTCTGCTGCTTTCACTACGATGTTACTACCAGGAATAGATATGCCACGAAATGAAGCGTTGCGACGACACCGTATCTTGCACAATTGGCGCATGGCCGACCTCGCTGATCAATTAGGGACGACTACAACCACAATCAAACGCTGGGAACGAGGGACCCAGCAGCCCAGTATGTATTACCGTGTCAAGCTCTGTGAGCTTTTTGACCTCAGTGCTCAGGAGCTTGGCTTTGAAGTTAAGCTTGAGCAGGAAGCTGTGGAACCACAGAATGATCTCGCCGAGCAGGTTGGGATCTGGACCGTTCCCTACATCCGCAATCCCCATTTCACCGGACGCCACGATCTCTTGTTGCTTCTGGAGCAATGGCTCCAGCCTGCAGAGATGGACCAGGTAAGTCGCCAGCGCCAGATACAAGCCCTCACCGGGCTGGGCGGCATCGGCAAGACACAGATTGCGGTTGAATATGCCTACCGCTCGTTCGCGCAAAAACGCTATCATTCGACTTTCTGGATCTCCGCAGCCACCGAAGAAGCTATCTTGATGAGCTTTGCTGCACTGGCTGAGTATTTACCAGATTTACCTTCCCGTGAAGAAACTGATCAGCACAAACAAGTGGCTGCAGTGATTCACTGGCTTGAGCAATCTATCCACCCCTGGTTGCTCATTTTTGACAATGTGGATGATCTTTCCGTGCTCCAGCCCTATCTTCCCAGATGTTGCAACGGAAGTATTCTCCTGACCACGCGGGTGCGAGCGGTGGGCTCGTTTGCTTCTGCCATCGAAGTCGGGGTCATGGATGCGCATGAAGGAACGCGCTTTTTGTTGCAAAGGGGGCAAGGCTCTGACTACGTGTCCACGCATGAGGCGGAGGATGCTCGCGCCCTGGCTCAGACACTTGGGCAACTGCCCCTGGCGCTCGATCAGGCTGGAGCATACATAGAAGAGACAGGATGCAGTGTGCATGAGTATCTTCAGCTTTACCAGGAACATCGTCTCGCGTTGCTAGAACGTCGAGGCGAACAGATCGTCGGGCATCCTGAATCAGTGGCGACGACCTGGTCCCTTTCGTTTCAGCAAATTCAACAGTGCCATCCAGCCGCCGCCGAGTTGTTACGGCTCTGCGCCTATCTCTCTCCCGATCATATCCCAGAAGAGTTGCTCACAGCAGGCGCATCGTGCTGGCCTCCCCTGTTGCAAAAGGCTGTGTCTGATCGCCTCGCCTTTAATCAGCTGTTAGAAGTCTTATTACAATTTTCTCTGGTGAAGCGTTTGACGAAGGATCGCCAGTTGAGCATCCATCGGCTGGTGCAGGCGGTGCAGATGGAGAGCATGAAACCAGGAGAGCAATGCCAGTGGGCTGAGCGGATCGTGCGGGCAGTCAACCAAGTATTTCCGGGTAATCCACGAGATACCGGGTGGTCGCAGTGCCTGCGCTATTTGGAACAGGCCCAGATGTGTACGATGCTGGTCCACAAGTACCATCTTCAGTTTCCGGAGGCAGCAGAACTCCTTGAGCGGATAGGAATATACCTGCATGAGCGGACATCATATAGCCTGGCAGAGCCTCTCTACCAGGAGGCTCTGCATTTCTGGGAACAGCAAGAGGAGCAGGACAATGCTCATATCGTTTCGGTCCTATCCAATCTTGGAGAACTCTGCAAGGCGCAAGGGAGGTATATAGAGGCCGAGTCGCTCTATCTGCGGGCAAATGTGATCTATGAACAAAGTGGGGAACAAGAAAATGGTCAGTTCGCGCTTTTGTTGCTCCGGCTGGCAATCCTCTATCGCTTGCAAGGGAAGTATAGAGAAGCCGAGTTGCTCTTGCAACGCGTGTTATATTTCCGAGAACAACAGTTGGAGCCAGAGCACGCCTATATAGGTTATCCACTCAATAGCCTGGCAAACCTCTATTTTGAACAAGAGAAGTATGCAGAGGCGGAGCAACTCTATCATCGTGTATTGCGCATCTGGGAACAACAGCTGGGACCAGAACATCCTCACGTAGCTATGGTCCTCTCTAATCTCGCCAATCTCTCCTTCAAGCAGGAGCAGTATACCCAGGCTGAGGAGCTTCATCTGCGAGCACAGTATATTAAGGAGCAGCAGTTAGGACCCGAGAATCCCACACTGATCAATTCTCTCCAAGGACTGGCCAACACCTATCAGAAGCAAGGACGGTATGTTCAGGCCGAGTCGCTCTATCGACGAGCGCTCTGTATTGGTGAGCAGCACCTGGGGCTGGAGCATCGCGATCTTTTTGAACCGCTCAACGATCTGGCATCCCTCTTCCTGCAACAAGAACAGTACGCACAAGCCGAGGTGTACTATCAGCGGGCCTTGCATATTCTGCAACAACTGGCGAGGCCAGGACAAGATCACCCCTATATGGTCTCTCCACTCTCTGGCTTGATTCGCATCTACACGGCTCAGGGAAATTGGAGTGAAGTGGAATGCCTTTCCCGGCGAGCCGAGTGTATCCATGAACGACGGGGAGAATACGCGCATCCGCAGATGGTTTATTGCCTCCACAGATGCGCATGCCTGGCTGCCCGGCAGGGGAAAGAGGCAGAAGCGGATGCTCTCTACCAGCGAGCACTTCAACTCTGCCAGGAGGTATTGGGAGCTGAAGATTGTGAGACCGCCGCGATTCTCTCCGATTTTGCCGAATTTCAGCAAGCTCGTGACTCTATCCTAGAAGCGATTGATCTCTCTCAACGTGCGTTGACGATTTACGAACGCGTGCTTGGAAAAGAGCATGAGCACACATGTACTATACTTACCCGCCTGGATAGCTTGCAATATCGCTCGATCCATCAGACAAAGCAAGCTTGAGAGACAAGCCTTACACGGCTTTAGTTACACGTAAATGCGGCCGTATTAACCGCGTAGTTTTGATCAGCAGCATTGTTGGGTGAGACGATCAGGTAATGAATCGGCTCAGGATCAGTCGCTTTGCTATATATAGTTGGTGGGACCTTGATATTGATCGCACAACTATTAGAGATATTACCGGTCCAAAGATCAATATGGTCCTGATGGCCTCGATCCAGGTCTTGCTGACAGGCTGCACAGGTATCTTCTGCATAGAAGTACTTTTCCAATTCAGGGATATAGATGATATTTCCTTGCTTGAATGTATGGCTATGCTGGGCGATAGCAAAGGTAATGGGATTTTTATAAGTTCCCGTTCCATGTGCATGCTTGTAATTATCGTATCCTGGTGGATCGTTACTCGCTGCGTTATACCAGGTATGTGTATCCGTTGGAAGTGTCTTGAACAGAGCCAGCGGCAGTGTTTTACTTTGCCCAGATGTCTCTCCCCCACCCGCAGGGACTTGATCTGATGGTGTTATCGTGGCAGACCTCAGGGTGGATAAAGAAGAAGTAATTACCACTGTGATTACGTGATCAATATAGGTATCTCGCAACTTCTTATCTGTGATGGCAGTGATAGTATTATATGCCTGTTGCGCTTTTTGTCCACTGTCGCTGGCTTGATGCGCCTGGAGATATGCTTTGATTTGGCTGTTATACTCATTTTCCACTATATTGACAGCATCAGTATATGCTGTCGATGGTTTTTTACCATTAGCTGTCTGTTCAGCATAGAGAATATCAACCAGAGTACCTGTGCCAAGACAACCGTAATACGCCTGCGTCAGCGTCGATGTGGATGATACGATATCGCAATTCGCACCATCTTTAGTATATGTCTTACTTTGGACGCTTGGCTTAAGATCTGTTTGGATCGCTCGAACTTCCATCTCATCTTGTTTCAAGAAATTAGCGATGAGCATAATTGTCGTATCGCTTTTTTCGGCATTCACATACGTTGCTTTTTGTGTGGATAGATCAACACTATACGTGACTAATGCCTCTTGCAAAAAAGGATTACTCTTCCACGTATTGATTGCATTTTGCTCTCTCCCTTTTTGGGCGGGATCGGTGCTAAGATGAGATTGAAAATATGTTGTGAGGGCATCTTCAACCTGTCTGATATCTCCTGCGGGCAGATTGTTGATATCAGTTCCTCGATCTGCTGGATGCGTGAGAACAACCAGATTGGTGGTCGGCCAATTTTTTTGTTGCTCCACCTCAGACGTACTCGTAGATGCATACGTTAATTTCGATGCTTGCAGATAGCCCTTTAGTTGGGGAATGAGTATCTGACAATCATTATACTGGGCAGCAGAGCCCGTTTGGAGGCTATTGGTTGGTACCTGATAAAAGGTGCGGCAAAAATCCGTCGCAGTGTCTCCATGCGTTGCCGTTCCTGACAATGTGGGAGTGGCTGATGGCTCAGGAGGAGCCGAGCCAGATGTACTATAGGCTCGCACGTAGTCAACTTTCATGGCCGCGCCTGACTGCGTTGATGATGTGGCGTTTCCTGGCCAGGAACCACCGATTGCTACATTTAGAATGATGAAAAAGCTATGATCAACGGCCTTCTTCCACGTCGTTGCATCCATCCCAGATGTATCCGAAGACACATGCCAGAACTCTTTACCGTCGAGATACCAGTGTATTTGCTCTGGTGAGGTACTACGATCAACGATGACCGTATAGGTGTGAAAATCAGCCTGACAGGTTGAGACAGTGCAGGGTGTGTGACCGCCAATGCCACCCTTTTCATGACAGGGACCACCAGATGCAATCCCACAGTGCAGCGTTCCATATTCCATGTTGGTGCCATTGGTATTTTCCATCACATCAATCTCACCAAACTTCGGCCAGGTTTCTCCACTGCGCTTATCTGCTCCCTCCATCCAGAATGCTGGCCAATAACCCTGGGCAGCCGCCCCTGACACATCTGGTAATTGAATAGAGGCAGTCACTTGTAACTCCCCGCCAACCGGGGCGGCAAGACTATCATTGGTCGTTTCAATGCGTCCAGAGGTCCAGCCATTATCATGAATAGCTTTAATTACAAGGTGGCCCGTACCATCTTGATAGATATTGCGTGTACTGTTGGTATCCTCTTCTTGCTGCTTGTTTCCCCAACCAGTCCCCAGATCAAATTTCCACTGAGAACTATCTACCGGGCTATTTGATATACCATTGAATTCGTCTCCCCATATTTGCTTCCAGGAGGCTGGATTCGCCGCTTGTGTCGAGGGGATTTTCCATTTTACGACGGCGGCAAGAATACCCGCAAGAATAATGAAGCTTGCTAATAGCACAAGAGCAAGCTTGTATGAAATTTTCAATACATTTCTCCATAAAATTCATGAACCGTAGAAAGAAGATAAAATTCCTACGCGAAGAAAAGAGTTGCCATAGTAGGAAAGCTAAATAAAAAAAGTGTGATACTCATGGAACAAAAAGTGCTCACAGTTCCTAAAGACCTAAAAAGAGCATACATTGATGCCTTCTGTTTTCATAGGTCGGCAGGGATCGTTAGAGGGTCGTTTTGAGCTTGACCCATGCTTCTCCCTTCGTTCATCATCTAGTAATCTTAATAAAACGACCCCTTGACGATCCTCAACGATCTTTCAGCCTGCTTGCGCTAGAAGTACACTTTGGAAAGTCATACTTTTACCTTTTTTTGTATCGATAGATTCGTAAGCGCATTCTCGCCTGTCTGTATCAAGTGTTGATACGTGCACATGTCTATAAATATCAATATTTTCTAATTAAGAGTGAGGTTTATTATGAGTACCGAGAAAATTACTGCTGCGCCAATTGATGAAATGCCGGTAGCCGTTTCATTATCTCCACCTGCCAATGTTGATGATGAGCATACTACAGAGCGTGAAATGGAGGCCGCCTGGAAAGTGTGGCTGCGGGCGACCAAAACGATTCTGCCAGTCTATCTGGCTATTCATCTGTCAGCTCTGGTGTGCAGTTGTCTGGTAAAGCTTTTTACTGTGGGTGATTATTCGACACGGAACTTTCCTATCAATACTATCTGGCAGCAGTGGAATCAATGGGATACGATGCACTTTATCTATATTGCGAATAATGGCTATTCCTTTCGCCGTACAGCATTTTTCCCTCTCTATCCTATCTTGATACGGATTGGCACGTTTTTTACTCATGGGAATGCTTTGATCTCTGGCCTGCTGATCAGTAACATCGCGGGTCTGGTGATGCTGGTGGTTCTGTACCAGCTGGTGGCTGAGGATTTCGGGGTAGAGCAAGCCCGCCGCGCTGTGTATTATATCTCTATATTTCCATCTGCTTTGTTCTTGATTGCGGCCTACAACGAATCTTTATATCTGTGTCTGGCTCTGCTCTTTTTCTATGCGATACGGCATCAATCCTGGTGGCTGGCTGGTATCGTGGGCTTTTTGGCTATGTTGTCTCGTTCCGCCAGTATTCTACTGATTCTGCCATTTCTGTATGAATATTGCAGGCAGCGTCAATTTCGGGTGCGCGAAATACGTGTCAATATCCTTGCTATCGTCTTGATTCCTGTCGCGTTGGCGCTTTATGCATGGTATTGTTATCATCGTTTCGGAGATCCGCTGGCTTTTTCGGATACACAAAAATACTGGAGTCGCTTTTTATCTGTTCCCGGCTATAATCTGCTGCTGGCTCTTAAGACGATTAAGCATAGCCCTGGTTTGTTAAGTTTCGCCTCGCTCCGTACCTGGTTGGATTTCATTCCTGACGTTATAGCCTTCGTCGCACTTATGCTCTTTCTGGTTGGGCCGTGGCGTTTGCGACGCTCCCAGATGGTGTATGTGATCTATGGGTTGAGTGTCTATATTTACGCGCAGATCTATCCTGTGATCGGGACCGGCCAGATGCCATTGGAGGCTCTGTCTCGATATATACTGGAGGTCTTCCCCGTCTTTATTATGCTGGCTATTCTGGGAAAAAATCAGATGCTTCATTACAGCTATGTCTTTCTCTCCAGTGGACTCTTCTTCTTTCTGTTGGCGCAGTTCTTGCTTGGCCACTGGGTCATCTAAACTTTTTCCTATGAAAAGGGGTTGAGGAAGAGGAGTGCTGAAAGCTCCTACCTTCAAAGCGAAGGTAGGAGCTTCTGTGTTCTCATTGTGTATTGGTCACAACTATTTGATTTGGGCGGCGACAGGTGTTGGAGACTCAGTGATATCAACGATTTTCAAAGCGTGAACGGCTGCCTCAAGCAGGGTATTTAAGGTCGTTGGAGTGACTGAGACTCCCGCGTCCTTGAGTAGCTGCGAGATAAGCACTTCGGCTTGTTTTTTCTTATCGGTTCCAGGCATCCCTGCAGCGGTCTGTTCAACGGCAGTGACGACCTCTCCGATGATCTCCTTGGCGGTGTCGCGTTGTGCGGCTGGCAGTTTCGTGAATAGATGTTTTGCGGCTACGGCGACAATTCCACTGACCACTGGGAACACTAAAATGACGATTTGTGTAATGGTATCTGCTGACATGGTATTACCTCCTTCATAATGGTGTGTAGTAAATTCTATGTGTTTTAATATGGGTAATTATTTTCCACATAGGTAAAATTCTTATAATCTAATGCAATCTTATTGTTTGGATGTAATGACGGACATTAGAAACGAGTCAAGTATAGCAATTTCTGCCTCATTCATCTTTGCCGCACCTGTAGAGAATAAAACTGTATGTATTGCTTCATCTCTTTTAGTCCTGTTGTACAATGTGAATGTTTCTCCTGAATCCTTAATTGGAAGCATTATGGAAGGATATGGCTTATCTAACCAGAGTGGACCAGTTACAATCGAGCCGCCCACCCCTATCGTTCCTGCGCCTGGACCACTCACGTCAATTTCTTTCGCATTGTTTCCAAAGCCAGAGAAAGAGAGGTATGCCTGGGTATAACTTACAAACATGCTTGCGCCAAAGTTTACATACCTAACCCAATTGCCATCAAAATCTTCGAAGTCTACTGGGGCGTCTGTTGAGAATCCTGTAGCGCTTCCCAAAGATATACCAGTACCTATAGACGCTTTTGGACCACCACCAAAGGCAAAGACCTTTCCTGTCATAGTCTGTTCCGATGTATCATTTGTTAGTGTTAGAAAGATCAAGTTTCCGGCAAAGCCCAATGCTCCTCCAGCTGTTTGATCGATGCTTACATGCCAGAACCTGGACTCTGTTGGCCGTTTAAGTAACGGTCGTGAAGCGCTAGCCTGGCCTTCAATAAACTGGCGTGAGTCGATGATCACATTGACTCTTCGTCGTTGTGGGGCATTATCGAAGCGGTCTCCTTTTGCCTCCAAGCGTGTATCGCTGCTCCCTCTGGCCTCAGTAGCAACTCCAACTGTATCATCTTGCTCTTCGTCTATAGCATCAATGTCTACGCTTGCCCCTGCAATCATATGTTGAGCCAGCAGTTTTTCAACCTCTGCACGAACAGCGTCAGCACGTTGTTGTGAGAGTTCGAAATTGCGATGATCTGCATCAGCAGTATTGTGGGCACCGCGCCATCGTGGGCTGGCATGAGCGATAATCCGCACACGAAAGCTCGGCACATGTGCTGTCTCTTCATGACCTGATTTCGTTTGAGGAGGAGCAGGCGTTGGAGATGGTGCTGGTACAGATGGGCTTCGTTGTACCATGGACGCAGCTTCTCCAGAGACAGAGCCATGCTGTTGAACGACATGTACTAGCTCATGTGCGAGCAACGCCCTGCCACTCTGTTCATGAGGTGCATATTGTCCTGCACCAAACACGATAGCTTGATCCACTGTATAAGCAAGGGCATTCATCTCCTTTGCTGATTGTTCAGCAAGTGCACTGGTATGCACTTGCACGTGGCTGAAATCATATCCAAAGCGTGGCTGCATAAAAGCGAGCGTCTCTGCATCGAGAGGTTGACCAGGCGAAGCCAATACGTCGTTGACGCTAGATGGAGCTTCACCTGACCCTTTGTTGCCTGTGTCGACACGCTTCATCTGTACCTGCTCCGTTTGTTCAGCTTGACAATCAGAACAGGTGCCTCCACAGGTGCATGTACGCTGGAGTTGTAGATCGGGCATGCGCATAACCTGTTCGGCGATGTGATCCGCCTCCTGCTCATACACATCTCCTGGCTGATTGATGGTCAGTTTCGTCTGCAACACTCCGGGATCTGCATGGGTCTCGACCATCCGTTGCACCGCTTGATTCCCAATTGTGTGCTGCAAATGGTGCAGAGGGTGCTCACGCTGTCCCGACTCACCTGTCGTCGGGTGAGGTCGGGCAGCGTTTACGAATAGAGGTTTCTGCATGGACTGATCTTTTTTGTGTATCTTATGCATACATACTCTTTTATGGCTAGCTAATCCATGTGATGAACTATTCAACACCGTGACATTAAGATTAGACTTTCGCCGTTTGCTCAATAAGATTCAGCTTATTCATCAGTGTCTCGATTGTTTGAGCGGCGGCTGTCGCTTGTAATTGCTTGACCTGCGTCTCCAGAGCGGCGACCTGTGATTGCAGCGGACTGAGCAATGGAGCGGCTCGACGGGCTAATACTTCTCCACCTTCGATGTGTGCTGGATAGACGCGTTTTTCTGGCTGCTGGCTATCGACGGGGGGATGGTCGTAAACTTTGTTAGGATCATAGCGGTTGGTGCAGCGCTCGTAGTCGACATCAACGACCTCTGGATGATGTTCTTTATCGACATGGATCTCTGCAGTCAGTGGGAGACCATGTGTAGAGACTCCACCGTTCCAGCGGAAGTATGTCAGATGCGCTCCGCCTAAAACGACTCCATTTTGTTTGCACTTCCAGGCATCGTCTCTGCCCGGAGCGACGCTCGTAAACCATGTCGATTGCTCTGCCAACGAGAGAAAATGATACATTTCTGTTGTTCCTTTCAAGTAGGCCCATAAATCATCCCAGGGATAATTTCCGGGACAGCGGGCGCGTGATTGAGGGTCAAGACTAAAGTGTCCGGCGATGCCACCATTGGCGTCAGCAGGCCTCATTGGGATCTGCCAGCGCTGGCAGAGGTCGTGGATGAGCTGAAAACTGGCTTGTTTTTGAGCCTGAGGTACCGGTGTACTGTTGTCAGTGGTAGGATCAACGTGTTCAATGGAGAACGTTACCAGATTCAGGTTGATGTCTGTGGGCCAGAATGCATCATGACCGGCTTCCAGCAGCCCATTGCCGCCGGCTCCGTCTGTCTCACGTACGCACTGGACGACGGTCCCATCGAGGCCAACCACGTAATGGACACTGGTTCTGGCAAATGTCCCATCTGCTTGTGGTGCGCCAGCTTGAAAGTAGCTGGCGACGTCTTGTGCTGTATGAAAGCCTGCCGTTTTGTGTAGGACCAGCCAGCGGCGAGTCTGTCCCTCACTGTCAGAAAAGACAACCTCGTCAGGCACCAGCATTTGTATGATATTCATTCCTTCTTCCTTTGAGATTCCTTCGAAGTATTTGCACTTCTCTTCGATAGATGTATTTACTATTGAGTATATAAGAATAGAAAGAAGAAGACATCTGTAAAATTACCTGCTTTCATTATCTATCGCTGGTAATTATGTTGTATGCTATTATTTGCAAAATCTGGTATTTTTACCAGATCATTGCAATCTTCTTTCACCAGGTTTAGCGATTACGATAAGCTGCAACGCCTAGCAAGCCCTGCGTACGTATGTTTGCGTTGATGATGCCCAGGTCATTCTCGAGTAGTTCCACGTGCTCTTTGAGTTGCACATCGAGATCCTGGACGAGCTCTAAGATCTGTTCGAAATCCTGGTAAGCCATAAAGAGATCTTCCATAGTCACTTTAGGCATCAGGGGGACCATTTCAGCAATCGCCAGCGAGGCCAGCATCTCATCACTTGCCATGACAGACTTGATAAGTTTGACTCCGAGTCGCCCATTTGTGACTATCTCATTCACCATGCTACTCAGTTGCCGTGAATAATCCAATTGGGTGGATACTGTGGTATAGGCATCTATGCAGAAATCCGAAAACTCATCGCTACCGGCCCCGGTCTGTGACTCCAAATCAAGCACAATTGCGTCGTTAAACATCTCCTCGAGTATCTGATGTTGACCGGCGTAGTCCTTGATAAGCGTATTGGCTGCATTGCGGATCTCTCTGGCAGACCTTACCTGCTCACTGAAAATCCAGCCATCTCCCGCAAGCTTCGAGAGGGTCTGGTTCATCTTTTGTAGTGCGTTCATTAACTCAAGTGCCGCGCTGATTGGAATCGCCACGGCTTTTGAGATAGTGGCAATACTGCTGATAATCTTGAGTCCCCTTGTGCGAAGGTTCCCTATTTTCGCCCGGACTTTGGCGAGATCTGGCTCAGGTCCGCCATGTTCTGTGGTACTTCTCAATTTCGGGGGGAGCTTTTTAGCGGACTCCCCCACTTTCGGGGTAATGGGCTTCTGCTCCTCGTCGCCAGATTTTACCTCTGGCGTGCTCTTTTTATTCTGGGTGGACTTTGGAGTTGCGCTCTTCCCACTGGGATCTGATGCACCTCCGGTCCCACCGCCGCCTCCCGGGGGGACTGATCCACGAGGTGGTCCTCCTGTCGAAGAAGCAGGGGTAAGTTTGAGGACCAGGCGAAAGTACTTAATTGGAATTGCATCTTTTGTGACAAATTCGGAATAAGCTCCTCGTGTTCCAGTGTTTCTAAAATGCTTTTCAAAGTATGCAAGATCAATCTTTAATTCGTATTTGTTAATGAGTTTACTATGGATCGGAGTACCCGTGTATTTTGTCACTTCCGCTTGTGTCGTAGCGATGTCACAGTCTGTGAGCCTTGGATAGCCAGGAGGTGAATTAAATGTTGCTCTTCCTTCAAGATCTCCATAATGGTACAAGACAACCGTTTCAGAAGTAGATGCAGATGCTCCAAGTACCTCCGTATTGGTCGGTGGTTCATCAGTACCTGCTGGCGAGCGTTGTATCATGTGAGCTTGTGAACCGGATTGCTGTACGACATGGGTCAGTTCGTGAGCAAGCAAGCTCCGTCCTTCACCTGTTTCAGGTGCGTGCCATCCCTTACCAAAAACCATGTCATGTCCAACAGTATAAGCACGAGCATTCACGTCCCGCGCTGATTGCTCGGCTGCTGTATCTGAATGCACGCGGACTGCGGAAAAGTCGTGACCAAAGCGTGGCTCCATAAAGGCCCGCGTTGTTGGATCGAGTGGTTGACCGGGCGAGCGCAAGACCTCGTTAACACTGGGCGGCGCAGTGGACTGTCCGGAGCCGCTGGCCTGGATGCTTTTCATTTGCAGATGGGTGTGTTCGTGCTCATCCTGTTCTCCCTGGCATTTTGAGCATGTTCCTCCGCAGGCACACGTGCGCTGTAATTGAGACTCGGGCATGCTCATAACCTGTTCGGCGACGTGATCCGCTTCCTGCTCATATACATCTCCTGGCTGATTGATGGTCAGTTTCGTCTGTAGCACTCCTGTTGCTGCATGAGCCTGCACCATCCGCTGCACAGCTTGATTGCCGAGCGTGCGCTGCAAGCGTTGGAGTGGATGTTCATGCCGATCCGGTCCACGTGTTGCCTGCTGAGGCTGAGCGGTGGATGACGGGCCTGGTGCCTGATGATGCATTTGTGTCATAGTTGGCAAGTCCTCCTTGCTTCACTCTCTGGTTGTATCGGTATGGCGAGCGTCTCTCCCAACCGGGAGAGACGCTCGCGTGACTTATATCTTGTCCTCGATGGGCTGATAGTTTTCATAGCCTGCTCGAATCCCCTGGACAAAGTAATCAAATTCGCCACTTTTGCCCTGGACTTCACGCACGACAATATGTGTTGTATCAACTTCTACGGCGTACAATTGTAACCATTCTCCACGCGGAGTCAGCTGAATCGTTAGATCTTGCTGATTGGTGACAAGTCGGAAATGCTCGGGGAGCTCAACCGTTGCTTTGCCGTCGACAAGTGTACCTTTTCCTCGAATGTAGGTACCCGATTCTCCTCCTTCCAGTGAGACATAGGCTATCTGCTTGTTCTCATTATCTGGATGTTGATGGACAAACTTTTTCTGGCCGGTAACGGAAAAGTTGCCTGTGATCACGACATTTCTAGACTGGTCGATGCTCATGACTTCGTTGTCGCCTGGATTACCGCCAAAGGAGAAGCGTAAGCGTCCCAGTGTGCGACCAGCTGGCCCGTTATCGATGTGGAACCAGGCGAATCCATCCGGCGGGAAGAAGGTGATTGCTCCAGCCGACGTGAAGTCAAGTCCGGTGGCGATGCGTCCCAGGACATGTAACGGTGTGCGTGGACTTGAGAGCCCTACGGCAAGCGTATTGGCGTTCAGGGTATTTGTCGCGATAGAGTTGCTGGCTGAGAGACTGCTCGCGGAGACAGAGCCACTGGCGAAGAGGCTGCCCGTCGAGACGGAACTGGTCGCTGAGAGACTGCTCGCGGAGACGGAGCTGGTCGCCGAGAGGCTACTGGCTTTGACGGAGCCGGTAGCCGAGAGGCTGCTGGCTGTAATTGTACCCGTGGTCGAGAGACTGCCAGCGGAGACAGCACCGGTAGTGGTAAGACTGTTGGCTGTAATGGGACCTGTACTGGAGAGACTGCCGACGGAGACGGAGCCGGTGGTTGCGAGACTGCCAGCGGAGACAGAGCCAGTAGTCGTAAGGCTATTGGCAGAGACAGAGCCGCTGGCTGAGAGCGTACTCGCAGAGACAGAACCGCTGCTTGAGAGGCTGCCAGCGGAGATGGGGCCGGTAGTCGTAAGGCTATTGGCCGTAATGGAACCTGTACTGGAGAGGCTATTGGCTGCAATTGCACCCGTAGCGGTAATGCTGCCTGCTTCACTATCGATAGTCACCGTCTCGTTCTTTGCCGCATTTCGTGCCACGATGTGCTCGGCTGCCAGTGAGACTTTGGCAAAATTCCCGCCGCCGTCACGCTCCATATGAACTTCGTCGCTGGGGTTGGGGACGGTGATGGAAAGCCCGCCGATTGTGCCGCTAATGACACCTGCTTCTCTGGTATCAACAACTTCAGATGAGCCGTTGGTGGCTGAGGAGAAACTCTTAAGCACATGGATACTACCAATGCCCATATCTGTCGTCTGTCGCTTATCTTGTGTGATGTTGGTAACTGACCCGTTGCTATCCAGCGAGATCGTTGCCAGAATGAGGCTCAGATTGTCACTGGTAAAATTTGCGACGTCTACCAGCCGTAGCCAGGGAGTGGAGATGAAACGAAACGAGGCTACTGGCTGAAGCGTTGATGGCTGCGAAGGCAGGGATGGTAGTGAGACCGGGATAGGGGTTTCCCATGCCTGGATAATGAGGTATTTGTTGCCACTGAGACCCGTGGTGGAAAGGTTGACACCGCCAGGACCCACGTTGACAAGCGACGCGGACGATGTTCCTGGTACGGCTGCGGTTTCAACGATCCCACCATCGCTCACAGAGATGTACTGACCGGTCGCATCAAGCGCTAGCCCTGGCAATACCGTGATGCCAGCACTTCCAACGGTGGCATTGACGCCTAATCCTGTGGCCACGCCGGGACCATGTACACTGACCTCTTGCGTCTTCTCAACGTGTCCGTTGGCTCGCTGGCGCATATCCTGTGTCAGAGAGAGGACCTGTCCGGCGTTAGGACCGCCATCGCTGGCGTTGGGATCTCCATCAAGGGTCACCTTTGCCAGAATAATACTGTTTCCGTCCTGAGGGAGATCGGCGGCCTTGACGAAGTGTAGCCAGGGAGAGTGCGTATAGAAGAAGGTGGTGCCATCGGTACCGAAGTCTTCGCTGAATTGCATGATCAAGAATTGATCGCCAATCAAGCCTGTGGTTGGCACGATGACTCCATTGGCACCAACCGTCTGAGGCTGAAGGTCGTCGGCATCGCCCACCTTGGCTGATCCATCGGGAACGATTAAGATGTGCAGCCCATTGCTATCGAGGGCAATACCCGGCTGCACTGTGACATCAGGACTGTGCAGCGTCGCTTGTACATGTAGACCAGCGGCGATGCCCGAACCATGCAAGGTTGCTCCGTGGAAGCGCTCCAGGGGTTGATAATACTGTTCCATATCCTGCCTGCTCTCCGCATGGAGCGCATTGCCTGTACGCGGTGTTCCGGAATTGGTGCGATAGTCCGTGCGTTGCAGGGGGACGGTCTGGCTTAAGAGTTGGGCGTCTGTTTGGCTGACGGGTTGATCAATCATTATCGATATCCTTTACTTTCTTTTGTGCATTTTTTCTATTTATTGCGATATACATAATCAGTCCCTCCACCATAACTGGGAGAGATGCTACATGGCTACAGCTTGTCCTGGATCGGCTGGTGATTCTCATGACCAGCTTGAAGCCCCTGGATCAGGTAATCAAATTCGCCATTTTTGCCCTGGGCTTCATGCACTACGACATGTGCTGTATCTAATTCCACGACATACAATTGCAGCCACTCGCCACGTGGCGTGAGCTGGATGGTCAGTCCTTGTTTGTGAGTTACGAGCCTGAAATGTTCCGGTAGCTCGACGGTGGCTTTGCCATCGCTGAGCGTACCAGTGCCACGAATATAGGTACCGGCCTCACCTCCTTCCAGTGAAATATAGGCGATCTGCTTGCTTGAATCATTGGGATGATCGCGCACAAATTGCTTCTGACCAGTGACGGATAAGTTCCCGGAGACCTTAACACTATTGGCGTTGAGGGTGATTTGAGCAATAGTTCCTACAGTGTCGCCACCTACGTTGAGTCCCAATTGGATCGTGCCGCTTGGATCGGGAACCCCAAGATGCAGGCTATTGTGCGTGGAACTGATGATAGCGTTGATGGCGTCTGGCTGCGAACTTCGGAAATCAGTCGCGAGGTAAAGAAAAGATGCCTGGACATACCCGGATTTGACGCCCAGCGCATTGAGAACAGATGTGGTGATTTGATTGTTGACGGTGATATTGTTGGACGCTGTGAGATTTGCCGTTATGATATTGTTATTTGATGTGATAGTTTCAGTCGTGAGACTGGTGACTGTTGTGATGCTATTGGCTTTGAGGATATTTGTTGCTACCACATTGCCAGTTATAGTACCTTCATTGTCGATAATCACATTCATAGCGGCAACCGGCCCTGGAATGACAACTTTGTTGGCGGCTAATAAAATTTGGGCACAATCACCACCTCCTTCAAGCTCCAGATGTATCTCATTGCTGGCATTGGGAACGGTCAGGGCCATCCCGGTAGCTGAGGAGTGTAGCGCTCCCGCTACGGTGCCTGCGTGGTTTAAAGAGATTGCGCCTGTCGCTAGAGAGGAACTGGTGATGGCGCCTTTCTGGCTATCAATAACCACACTCTCAGAACCATTCGCCTGTTGAGCCACTACTTTCGCTGCGCCAAGCAAGATTTTAGAACAATTGCCACCTCCGTCGCTGCCCAGGTGGATCTCGCTGTTTTGGTCAACGATCAGCGCCACGCCGTTGTCCAGGGAGCTGATCGTTCCCATCTCCTGCGTAGAGACTTCCTGACTGCTCGTCCAGTCTGAGAAGATGCTCTTTTTGAGATGGATACTGCCGACGGTCTGACCAGTTGTCTGTCGCTGCTCTTGTGTGATACTGGTGACTAATCCATTGGCGTCCAGCAGAACTGTTGCCAGCACAACACTGAGATTGTCGCTGAAAAAGTTATCGGCGTCTACCAGGCGTAGCCAGGGAGTAGAGGTGAAGCGAAAAGGAGCAATCGGCTGCAGCGTTGATGTTTGGAAGGGTATAGATGGCAGCTCAATCGGAATGGGTGTTTCCCAGGATTGGATGGTGAGGCATTTCTTTCCTGTGAGACCTGTTGTAGAAAGATCCACGCCAAGATAGCTCAGGCTTACCAGAGAATCGGGCGTGGCACCCGGTACAACTCCCGTCTCGACCGTATCTCCACCGATGAGTGCGATGTACTGACCGGTGCCATCAAGAGCCAGTCCCGGCGCTATCGAGAGATTGGCACTTCCAGGTATGGCAGAGACCTCCAGCCCCGTGATTACTCCGGGTCCACGCTCACTGACAGCGTGCGCCTGCTCCGCATGCCCGTCGGCTCGTTGTCGCATATCTTGCTGAAAATCTCTGACAATTCCTCCCTGGCTGGAATCCACGAGAATCCGCGCCAGAATGAGATTGCTCCCATCAAATGAAACATCGTCTTCTGTGACAAAATGGAGCCAGGGAGTGTGCGTAAAGAAAGCTACCGTACCATTGCTGCCAAAGTCTTCGCTGAACTGGATTACCAGATATTGATAGCCCTCCACGTTCGCGGTTGGTACGGTGACTCCATTGGTATCGACCGGCAGGGTTTGAAGGTTATCTGGATCGCCTACTTTGGCTGATCCACCGGGGATGAGCAAGATGTGCAGTCCGTTGCTATCGAGCGCAATACCGGGCTGCACAACGACATCGGGACTGCCGAGTGTGGCAAGCACATGTAAGCCTGCTGCGATACCCCAACCATGCAGTCCTGAGCCGTGGAAACGTTCCAGGGGCTGATAATACTGTTCCATATCTTGCCTGCTCTCCGCACGGAGCGCACTGCTATCGCGGGGTATTCCGTCCTTGGTACGATAGACCGTGCGTTGCAGTGGAATGGTCTGGCTGAGTGGTTGGATGTCTGTCGAGCTTGATTGTTGCTGATCTGTCATGATGTGATACTGCTACTTTCTGCTTGATGTTAATCCTGGACGCTATAGAGCATGGTCCAGGCGCTATGAGCTGGTTTTTCCTGGTTGACGATGTCGCTGATGTTTTGATAGATCTGGCGCTGATCCTGTGGGGTCGTCGAGCGCTGCGAAGAGAAATGGACTGCGACGCCAAATTCGTGCGGCTGTGTGCGCCAGGCACGTCGCATGACCGCAAGCAATTCGTCGGCCGACTCTCCATGGTCTGCGATATAAAGAGCTCCTTGCTTGTCCTGCACCATGCCGGTTGGATGCACTAGTGCTCCCTGGGTGGTCGCACGGAGGATCTTCTTTTGTGACAGGTCGACACTATAGATGACCGCTGCTTCAGCCATCTGACGTATGTATGGAAGTGACTGTGTCTGGTCCAGAGAGACGATGTATGGCTTGAGTCCCAGATCCAATACGAAAAGATGTGTATCGTCCTGACAGATGATTCCTACCGGCGTGATTAGTGGATTTCGAGCGCTGGCCTGCGAGTCTGTATTTAACAGTGGCGTTGCAACCCAGTTGGTGTTATTGCTGCGATCAACCAGGATAAGATCGGCTGGCGTGACGCTATCTTGTTCTCGTCCATCTCCGATGAGCAGATTCCCGTTGCTCAGGAGCGCCATCGAGAGCGGCTCGATGATGGTGTGAAGGGCATGCGTCCCGCTGAGGGTAACTGGGCCACCTGATGGGTCAATCTGTACATCAATAACGCTGGGCGAGGCTGGCGAATCAACGAAGGCTCCTCGGTCAAGAATGAGCAGATGCCCATTGATTAGCACCATGGCGATCGGGTAAACGAGACTCAATGCTCCTTTCGTGGCGATTGCCGTGACTGTTGTGAGTGCTGGCGCAGCGATACTATAGAGCACATTGGTTTTTGCCGTCGTGTTTGAAGTGAATGCGACGTTGTCAAGGACGTAGATGTGCCAGTTGTTCTGGGCTGTATCGGTGACAACAGCGGCCGGATTACTAAAGCTTGTGGTGCCGATACGCTTTGGTTTCCCCGTCGAGGCGTCTGGCGTGTAATTGCCGGATGGAGAGATACGCCAGATGCCTGCTCCGATTACAGGCGTCCACTTATCCGGCGTGCCGCTATCACCGACAATCAGGCTACCGTCTGGCGCAAGTGCAATACAATTGGGCGCGATGAGTCCATCGAGTATGACCGATGTGTCGCGTTTGTATGGCCCCTGGCTGACTAACGTCGTTATTTGCGCAAAGCGATCGGGTTGTGGGCGCGTGAAGAGTATTCTACTGCCATCATCTACGGCGATGCGCGGCCGCTTGTCGGCCAGCGTGTAAAGATTGAGGTACTGATTTAATCCTTCTTTGACGCCGCGTTGGTGATAGATTTGCATGATCTGGGCGATGGCTTTGCGCCTGAGGTATTCGTCCCAGGCCTGGATCGTTTGACCCTGTTGCGCGTTTCCGATTTTAGGAAAGGTCAGGTCCACGCAGGAAGCCAACCAATCCAGAAATTGGGTGGGCGTATGCCACGGATCAAAAAGCTGATACAGGTGGGCAATGACCTGCTCGATGGCCTGATACGTCTGGTCGCCACGCTGGATGACCTGTCCATCGTCGATGCCCGTCAGAATCTTTTCAAAGACACGTAGCATCTGTCCGAGAAGCGGGAACTCACCGGCCCAGAGTACAGGTGGTAGGTGACTGAGATAGCTGCTTACAGTGTTGTCGTCGCTCATGGTTTGCTCCTGATGCCTCCTTACTATACCGTTGAGGAGGCAAGTGTAATGCTGCTGCTTACCCCATAACAGACCAACTCATATTCCGCGACGTTCACCCAGACTGGTGAGATAGCGCCTGCTTGCGTTTGTTGCAAAGGACGTGTCGCCGGGGTGTAGAGTGGCGTATCGGCTGCTATGCTCAGCGATGTAATGAAGCCAAGATTTTCGTCGGGCATAATTGCCTTGAAGAGATCGGCAATGAATACGCTTTGTCCCACCTGCCATCCCTTGCCGTCCAGACCTCCATAAATGGGATGGAGGTAGCGCTGAAGCTTATTCTGCATCGTGGCTCTGACCTCCTCTGGATCACTGATCAATCCTTGCTTGGCAGCACGCTCCCACACACTCACGACCCCTGTGACCTTGATGGGCAGATAGTAAGGCCCACTGACGCGCAGGGCAGAGGTAAGAGGACGGCGCATATCGAGGTAGCTCTGCACCTGCTGGACCAGATCCTTACTGGGCCTGGGCTGAGGGATGGCGACTCCCTGGTTGGGTACGATGATCACGTTGACGTTACCCGGTGCACGGTTGATGCCCGCATAGGGCCAGGGATCTCCAACGCCAATGTGCACGTTCGGATCACCAACCTCAGCCAGATGCGGTGGCAGACAGCGTACGATGGCGACTTCATTGCTCGCCTCACTGGTCAGCATCTCATAATCCTCTACTGTCACGGCGCGATCGCGGCTCTTCAGCTCTAATGGGGCGCGCTGGAGTGTATCCTCGATCGGCTCTTCATTGACGGCATCAAAAGAAGCGGATAGATTGGTAACACCAGCGATACCAGCAATAGCCGTTGTTAGTGCATTGACGTTGCCGACTCCAACGTTCCCGGTCAGTCCGGCAGCTACGTAGCGGTATGTTGTGGCCGTGATCTGCGCACCTTTGCCCGGAATTGTGCCGTGCGTGTCGGGTTGCGCACGCGATGGGTCGTAGTTGCCAAAGTTGATCTCGCCAGTTACGGGATTGAGTCGGTAGACAGTGCCAGGCCCGGCGGGGAAGTCATCGGCTTGCGTCCAGGTCACGCCATCGACCTGAATCTCCAGATGGTTATAGGGTGTGTCGCTGTTGGGACGCTTGAAGAGAGGAAAGTTTTTGAGCTGGAAAACCTGCCAGGGAGTGCTTCCATCGCTCTGTCCCAACGGCTCTGGCTTGGGGATCGTCAGGGCGTTGTAGGCTGACACCGAGTTAAACAGGAGGTAGTTAAAACTGATCTGCACAGCTGGCGCTGTAGCACTGGGTGCGAGCACGTTGCGTAACGTGATGCCAATCCAGTTAAACGTAGCGGTGATCTGGTTGCCGGAAGGCGTTTGATTAAGAGTTGCCCATCCGGAGGGAGCCTGACTGCTCCAATCGGATGGAATGGTCACCGTGGCGATGCCATCATGTAGCAGGCCACTGGTGCGATCGATGACTTGCGGATTTGGCCAGTTGATTGGCTCGCTGGTGCCTTTTGAATAGGACCAGGTGACAGCTACCTGCGCCTGATCGGTTGCGTCTGTGGTCGTCATCTGTACCGGTTGCGAGAGGTGAATGCGCAACTGGATGGCCTGTGTCGTGGGCTTGTCGAATCCGAGCAGGAGCTGGACTGGCTGCGTCGATGGTGTACTGCCGGGTAATGTGACCTGATACCCACTCTCCAGCGAGCTTGCCAGCGTCGCAGTGATATCTGTGTATATGTAGGTGGTGACAGGGTTTCCTGCTGCGTTTGTGTTGGTCACCTGCTGCACCAGCAGTACGCTTTTTAAATTTATTGGCAGGATGCTCACGTCTTCGTCGGTCTCAAAGACAATGGCCGCTTCAGTCTCGCTGCCCTGGGTGTGTGCTTGCGTCTTCTGTGGTATCAGGATCGGCGTGTTGACCGCAGGCAGGGTGGTAAAGGTCAAAAAGGTATGCGCCGGTACCGCTGGATTACGGGTGATGCCCAGGAGATTCAAGAATGCGATATAGTTTTTTTCAGGGACACGATTGAGCCGATAGGTGAGTCCTTCAACGAGCCAGGCAAACAACTCAATGAGCGTTCTGCCTGGATCGCCAGGGCTATAATCGGTCCACTGCGGTGCATATTTAGGGATCAGAGCCACGGTCTGATCGACAAGATCCTGCCAGGTGCGGTCGTCGAGATCCGGTGGCTGGATACGGCCTCGATTAGATGTTAACATAGCTTATAATGCCTCCAGAGAAAATGGAATGGTGATGCCGAATACTTCTTGCGTTGCTCGCAGGCGATAGTGGATCTCGATCAGGAGCAGGCTATTCTGGTTGTCGTTCTCAACGAGTACCTCAAACACCTCGATCCGCGGCTCCCATTGCGTCAGGCCCTGTTGGACGTAGTAGCGAGCCAGATTAGCGGTCGCCTCGTTGTTGGGAGCAAACACCAGGCTCTTCAGGTTGCAGCCGAAGCGCGGACGCATCACACGCTCTCCATACTGCGTTCCCAGGATAATTCGGATGGATTGCTCGATCCTCTGCACACCTTCCGATTTGCGAATGCCGCCGCTGGTGCTGATCTGCACGGGATAGCCGACGCCGCTCCCAAAAAAGTTGCTGTTCACTCGATGTTCCTCTTTCTTTACACCGCAGTTAATTTGCTCTGTACTGTGCCGATGGTGATCATGTTCTTTCCCGCGGGGAATGCTGGTGAAAAACCATCGGTGAAGCCGGCGGTTGTGCCCTTGAGCATCACAGGGACGCCGCCGACCTTCAGTTTTGTTGCTCCTCCGGAGGTGATACTTTTTACTTGTGTGCACTGTTGCGAGGGAATGTTGGTGTTGGTGGTGATGGAGCAATTCTCCATCTTCCCTTGCTCGATGTCACCTTCCAACAGGACTGGAATTCCCTGTACTGTAAGTTTGTGTGTCACTCCTGTAATCGTTAACTGCCCTGAGTGGGGGCAATTGATGACACTACCGGTCGTCAATACATTCGAACCTACCATTGTTCATCTCTCTTTTCTTGTTATTGGACATCAACTCCCTGTGCTTTCAGGGTGATGTTTCCTTGCTTGGCCTCGATACTGATCGAACCGTTTTGTGAGGCCAGCGTGAGATCCGCCGAGGCGTTGATCGTGATACTTCCATCCTTATTCGAGGTATTGATTGTGATACTTCCATTATTGTTCATGGTAATTTGACTGCCACCCTTCGCACTGATGACGATCTTCTCGTTGTTTGCGGTATCGTCTAAGGTGATTGCATGTCCTGAGCGCGTTTTGATGAGGCGTATAGCATTCTGCCCATCGCTATTCGTGATGGGTGGGCGCTTTTTTCCGTTCCACAGGCTGCCAATGATAATAGGATTCGTCAGGTTGCCTTGTTCAAAGGCGACCAGCACTTCGTCGCCCACTTCGGGCAGAAAGAACATGCCGGCGTCTGCTCCGGCCATGGGCGTGGCGCAGCGTGCCCAGCTACTTTTGGCTTGCTCTGAGAACCAGGGATAGGAGACCTGAACGCGTCCCAGCGGGACGTCCCGCTGGCTATCATTGTTATCTATCACGATGCCTATCGCGACCCCATAGAAGCGCTCAGGCGTGTTGGGTGACGGAGACTCCTGGAGCGATTTGCGCAATAATGGCAATAGGTTGGCGTTGCTCTTCTGTGTGACCTCAAATTGAGTGCGATAGCCGCTCTCATCGATCGTGTGGGTGGCCTTGCGGATGCGATAGGTGCCGCTGAAACGCTTGCCGATCCCCTGAATAATGATATATTGTCCTGCTTGCAATGCAGGCATACCGATACAACTGCCAGATCCTTCATACATGCCATCCAGGATCTCCTGCATGAGGGATTGGGCGATGGTGAGCGCATCGCTGGTAGATGTGACCTTTTCACTGCGCTGAATGCGACGACCCAATGAGAGCAGGAGATTCTGACCCGCACTCCCCAGTTTGTCTAACTGATTGGCAGGATCGAAGTTGTCCGCTGTGGCAAAGGCGACAATGGTCTGTGCCAGTTCTTCGTTATAACTGCGCACAACCTGAGAGCCGGCCAGACCCGCGTTCGAGATGCGTGGCTCAAAGCTTGAAAGGTTCTTGCCCCATTCCAGTACGATCGCCTCCGTCTGTGGGCGCGGCGACTGAAAATAGAGCTTATCCCATTGCACATAGACCTCGAAGAAGTTGGCCTGGGCTAACGTCTTGAGCACTGCCATGTCACTGCTGGATTGCGGTACCGGATCTTTGTGAAAGAAGGATGATGCCTCTATCACTGGGATCAAGTTGGCTTCTCGGGCAATCGTTGTGACGATATCGCCATCGGTGTCGTTATCGAAAGTGCGACTGAGCTGATTATTGCGCATCTTATAAGAAAGGTCATAGCCAGAGATCCTGAGCGTCGGCACGCCTCCTTCAGGAAAGGATGGTTCGAGGGCTGTAATTTCTCCTAACATCATAGGGCTCAGATCGTTGCCGTAGCCCATGTAGACTTCAACCCTGGTGCCCAGATCGAAAAGCGCTGAATCCAGAAACTGGTTGTCGGGATTATACATGGTAATCGTGAACATCGAGGCCATATCCAGATCGCTCTCGAAGGTCAGGCTGATGATCTGGCTACTGACATCGGCAGTGAGTGTCAGGCCTGTCATACGGATATCGAAGCGCGGTGCGTAAAACATATCGATCATGACTAGCTCCCTCCTGGAATGCTGAGTGGTGTGCCGGAAGGGATATTTAATGGGTCATCGATGTTGTTGGCCTCGGCGATCTGTCGCCATTTGCCTGGATCACCCAGATAATTCGCCGCTAGCCCGCTTAATGTCTGTCCCTGGATGAATGTATGCAGTGCCGGTGGCCCGAGAAAGAGTCCCTGCTGCACGGCGATATCGATGCGCACATATTCCTGGAAGCGCACTGAGAGCATGGCACGTACAGGAGTGCCTTCGCGTGTGAACATCGTGAAACGTTGTCCCGCGTCGACCAGGACGCATTCGAAGGTGAAGCGACCCATGGTGAAAAGCAGCACTGGTGGTGCCTTCGTCTGTGGCAGCGTATTGAGCAGGTTGACAATCTGACCGGTGAAAACGCGTACGTCATCTCCACTATTGTAGGTATCAAAGAAGAGATCCATGCTCAGCATACGCGATTTTCCACGCACGTACTGAATAGGGGACGCATTTAGTCCAGGAATGCCCACCTCTGAAAAGTTGTTGCCTTGATCAAGTTTGAATTCTTCGGGATTATACATCACTGTAATCTTGTCGTTGGTTACGGTATTGATAATAATCGCCTTTGCCAGATTTGTAAGTGCCACAGTATTTTTTATCCTCCTCTCTCCTGATCCATCTTGATCTGCCGCATCAGATCGCGGTAGACTGCTCGCTTCAATGCCTGCATATCTGGCTGCACCAACGATGGAGTGTCATTTTCAAGGGTGCGATCGCTTGCCGCTCTCATGGGACGTTCCAGCAGCGCTGATCCTGTGGATGCGGCAGGTGATGTCGCAGGGCTGGTGCCTCTCTGAGGCACCGATGGTTTTGTGCTTCTCGGCAACGTCGATACTGGTGCGGATAATGGCGAGCGAGCTGATCCAGGTGGCGGGCCATTTTCCCATGATGCATTGCGTCTGGTTGCCAGTGCTCTCCTTTCAACATTGATGGCTTGCTGCTCTTCCTCCTGCATTCCGGTTTGTGTCGAGCGTCTCCACGAGCTTCCGGGAAGCATCGCTTGCACTACATGCGATGCCTCATGGGTTAGCAGCGCAAACCCATCTTCGTCCTGGGGACGAAAACGATTCTGGGCGAAAAAGACCTGTTGCCCTATTGTGACGGCATCGGCATTGTGAGCCTGGGCAAAGGCATGGCTTTCCGCGTCGTCGTGGATACGCATCTGCTCGCTTCCTATCCCCACGAAGTCCTGTACCCTCTGCTGGAGATGCGGTGCGAGTATGGCTCCGGTAGAACTGGCCTCCGATGATTGCGCTTGTGTCCTTGAATCTCCCATCTCAGTTGAGCGTATCGGTAATGATGGATTTATTTTGGCTGTGGGCCTCCTGTGTTCAGTGCTCCAGTTTGCAGATGACCACTTCTCTGCGTTGTCAGGGAGACGCATTTGCTCGCTCCCACTCCCTGTCAAGTTCTGGAGGTGCGGCTCGAACGTTGTTGCGCTGGATGCGCTAACTGCTCTCATCTCATTGGTTCCTGCTCGATACGGCTGTGTGTCAGCCTCTGCCTGGGTCTGAGCCAGGAAGAACGAGCGCTCTGGCTCAGATGTGAGATGTTCCCACGCCGGGTCGCTGACGGCGACTGGCAAGGTGCTGTTTCCTACCTGACCCTGCCGGTACGGTGCCAGCGATTGATTATCCAATGCCGTCCAGCCTGTCAGTGATGACCTCTGAAAGTGCTCATTCCTCTGTGTCGATGGACGTGTATCTGCAGGATATCCAGAGGACACAGAGTCGATGCGTTGAAAGCGCTTCTGTGTGGGCACTGGCAGAGCATTTAGATGTTCGATGGTTGCCTCCAGTGGTCGCAGCCAGGGAAAGACAGGCATTTTGCGACTCGCATTCTGGCGAGCCTCGCGTACCAGGCGTGCTCCTAGCGTAGGGAATGTCTGCCTCAAAAAAGGTCGTGCCGTCGTATCAACTGCTCCCTGCTCTTCTGTGTCCCGTTCGTCCATTATGACTCCTCTAATTGCGTGACGTGCTGAAGCCAGCGTTGTCGTTCAATATGGTCCAGATTGAGTAACTCTTCATGCGTCCAATGCAGGCGCGTGCCAAGGTAGGCTACCTCCTGGTAGACCCGTTCCAGAGGGTAGCCTACGATCCCCCCAGATAGGGAACCTCGACTTCAAAGGAATGGTCGCAATGAGGGCAGCGCAGCGTGGCTTGCTGCGCTCCCAGTCCGTTGACGCGATTGTAGAGATCTTGCAAGAAGGCCAGATCTTCGGCAAAGAGACCTTCAATCACAGCGGGATTGATCTGTGTCAGCTTCCCGAGCTTAATCACTACACGCGAGAGCAGGATCACGATCAGATAGGCCGGGAGGTTTTGCACCCGCGGATCTCTCATCGGAAAGATCTCATCGGCGGCCGTCGCCAGGCGCATGACTCCCTGCTGATGCAGATTGCCCTCCTTATCAACGTACCCTTTGGGCAATGTAAACTCGTGCTCGACACTAAACATCTTTATACCCTTATAATCCCTTCATGTGATAACGTTAAGGTGTTGATCGCGATGTCATTGCCCTTGGCATTGAAGGCAGGTCCTTCCATTTTGGAAGGCCATGCTCTGAAGAAGTTCCAGCGTCCAACCTCGGTGCTGTTGGCCAGGTCGTAGATGACAATTGAGCCATTTTTGTACACCACGTTGCCATCGATGATCTGCTGACGCCAATCCCATAATTCAGTGGCATTGGTCATGCCCCACTTGAGCACAATATCGCTATAGGTTGTTTTGCCCGCCAGCTTGACGACAGTGGTATTGTTGCCGCCCTCGCGTGTCTCGATTACCTCGGTGGTGGTGCCCAATCCAGAGCATTCAATAAAACTTGCCTGAGCGATGCCATCAAGCTCTACCAGAAAGTTAAAAATGCGGAATGGATCAACCCTTTGTCCTGTCTGTGTCATGAATGAATCTCCTTTTTATGTTGCTTATGCTTCGCTGGTCTGAGATGCTCCATCCCACATCGCGATACGTACAATTACAAATTCTGCGGGCCGTACGGGAGCGATACCGATCTCAATGATGACCTGTCCCAGTTGTCGCACGGCATCGGTATTTTGTTCTTCCGAAATGTTGACATAGAAAGCATCGCTGGCTTTCTTCCCGAAGAGAGCTCCAGAGCTCCAGACACGGGTGAGGAACTCGGTCGCGGTGCGCTCGAGTTTCTTCCAGAGCGTCGGATTGTTGGGCTCGAAGACGGCCCAGCGCATTCCCTGGATGAGCGATTGCTCAACGAAGATGAAGAGGCGTCGGACATTCACGTAACGCCAGGCGACTTGATCAGGCGTGGCGGTTGTACGCGCTCCCCATACAATGGGCGGCTGACCAGGGAAGATACGCAGTACGTTGATGCCAGAGGCGTTGAGTAGACCCTGGTCCGTATCGCTGAGCAGAGTTTCCAGTCCCTGGGCACCCGTGATGAACTCGTTGGCGGGAGCCTTGTGAACTCCACGCTGGCTGTCGCTGCGAGCATAGAGGCCAGCCAGATGTCCCGAAGGTGGAACAAGTAGGGTCTCGTTGCCAGTGGGTCCCGCTGGATCGTTGACGAGAATCCAGGGATAGTAGAAGGCGGCAAAACCGCGTGAGGAGACAAGCGAGCTAACCTGCGTCGTGAGATTATTGCTGCCAAGGATGGTTGATCCCTGCGCTGCATCGAGGATCGCAAAACGGTCTCCCATTGTCTCGCAGTGGCTGACGGCGTTGGCCTGAATTGCGCTGAGCACCGTTGGAGACATCCCATCGCGTACAGAGAGGCAGACCAGCTCGACATCGTTGATGGCGGTGAGGGCGTTCAGCGCGTTCTGGTATTGTGCGGCGCTAAATGAACTCGCCTGGTCGTCAGTGCCACCTGAGAGATTGGTAGGGCTGAGCGTGGCAGGCATATTATTGGGTGGTGCCTGCGTGTTTGGTGTGGATGGCAGGGTGATATTGACCAGTGCTGAGTTGATGACACGTCCAAAGTAGTGACTGTGTCTGGAGTCCATCGAGAGATTTGAAAACTGCTCGGAGATTGATTGTTGCACGACGGTCAGCGAGAACTCGGTCGTGGTGATATTGATGGCAGTCGCTGCCGCATAGGCTTTGGTGAGCCCACTACCACTCAATGTGACAAAACTGTTGGATAGGCTATCGACAACATAGGTATCTGTAGTTGGTGGTGTCGTCTGCACGACGAAATTGATGACACTCCCTGGCTCGATACCTGTGCTATTCACAATACGGAGGGTTTTCTGATTCGCGACCAGATCGGCGATGCGCACAAATGCGGTTGATTGGTATGTGCTGCTTAGATTGCTCGCGAGGGTGATCGTGGTGCCCTGTATCTGCACGATTTGCGTTCTCTCTGTCGTCCCAGCGGAGGCGGTGTCGATGGTGATGACGTCTCCAACGCGGAATTGGTTGCCGTCACTGGCCGTTTGCAAGGTGACGGTATTGCCGGATGCAGAGGCAATACTGACACGCGCTTTCGCGACACTGGCGTTTTTTGTGCTATCGACAATCTGAGCAGCCAGCACTCCTACCTGTATATTGTTCCCGGCAGCGCTGGAGCGTTGCGCCGTCACCTGCAACGTCGCTTTTGATCCGGAGCTGGCACGATCATTGAGACTGAGCGCGGCAGTCTGGGCTGTGCCAACGCGTACCATGTAGGCGGTCGTGCCTCCATTGCTGAAGAAACCACGTACGGCGTAGGGCGTAAAGAATCTTTGGGTCGGATCGAGCGGATAATCGCCAAAGATTGTTTTAAATTGTGTCCAGTTTGTGATTCTAGTTGGCACGTTGATTGGCCCAAACAGGGCAGGTCCGATAAAGGCCGCTGTGCTGGTACCAACCCCTGCGATTGGTCCGGTGGCCGGAATCTCTTCGATAAAAACGCCTGGTGTCGTATAATTAGGCATGTTTTTCTCCTCTTAGTAATGACTTATTGCGCTATAAGGTGTATGTCATGTCTGTACTGGATCATAATGATGCAAGATGTACGTCGTAGGAACCACTTTGTGTCGGCACGTTGATGCTACTGCTTCCTTCCCGAAAACCGATTGCGCGAACCGTCAACGTGTAATTGCCCGCTGCGATATGCTCAATCAGGAAGTATCCACGCTCATCGCTGACATTGATCTGCCCGGTTTGATCTAGCCGTACCCATGCAGAGGCAATGGGGTTTGGCGGTGTATTTGCATCCCAGATTCTCCCTCCAATGCTATAGAATGGTTGATCCCCGACCAGACCAAGGCTCAATGTGGTAACCATGGGACCACTTACGATTGGCTGGTAAGGTAGTGCAATCGTGACCTTGTATTCCAATGATGGCCTGAGCTGTCCTCCGATGGCGCTCCAGAAATCGCTGGTCGCTTTACTGCTATCAGGTAGGATAGCCGTGGTATACGGCAGAGGTTCCTGTCCCGCCAGCGAGCCCTGGAGCGTTGAGATGGGCAGCAAGGGATACTTTAAGAAGACTTGCAGCGCCAGGCTGAGCAGGCTATGCTCGTCGATGGCTGGCCCTCCGCCAGGAGATTCCTGGGCTGGACTCCAGGCTGTGACGCAATAGGATAACTTGACACGCGTTGGTGCAGGGAGCCGATCAATCGTGCCGTCGACATTGCGACGCAGGATCGGCTCCAGGTTGCGTAGCTCGCGATCTTCATTGATCTCGTAGAGATAACAGTTTAATGTGCTCCTGGTCTGGGAAAGCGGCTTAAAGTTCCTATCTGGGAGCGCAAAGCTGAGATCAAAGCTGAGCGGGTTCCCAAACTCAAGCAGGAACAACTCCTCCAGCGTTTTATCGAGATCACTGATAACCGTCAGATTGTTTATAACCATTGGTCTGCTCCGGCTGGCGCGGCTCGGTCGTGCAAAGCTGAATGACCTCCGCATACAGGGCTTATCCTGTGGATTGTCCCTTTATTGTGCCAGTTCAATTCATAAGTAAAAGTTGTTGCTGCACTACAGGATCAATAGTATGTTTGAAGCAGAGGGAAATATTCTCCAAAGATCGCTTCGGTACAGGTCTTGCCCGTTTTTTGGAACTCGCGTCTGGCGGCCAGGATGAGGTGTCGCATATGGATGCACTGATCCTGATCGGCGGCGGCCAGAAATGACGCGTTCAGGACGATATTTTTGATGTTGCCTCCCGCCAGCTTGAACTGTCGGGCTAGAAAGGTAAAATCGATGTCGTCGCTGAGCGGTGCGGCGGCCGGAAAATGTCCACGCCAGATGCGGTAGCGGTAGGATTCATCCGGGAAAGGGAGCTCAATACTGAACTGCAGGCGGCGTATAAATGCTTCATCCATATTGTTGCGCAGGTTTGTCGCCAGGATGGTTATGCCTTCGTACTCCTCCATTTTCTGTAGGAGGTAACCTACCTCAATGTTGGCATAGCGATCATGTGCGTCCTGCACCTGGGAGCGCTTCCCGAAGAGGGCGTCAGCCTCGTCAAAGAAGAGGATGGCATGAGCACTTTCGGCTGCGCTGAAGATGCGGTCAAGATTTTTTTCGGTCTCTCCAATATACTTGCTCACCATTTGTGACAGGTCGATTTTGTAGAGGTCGATGGCCAGGGTGTGCGCGATGACTTCGGCGGCCATGGTTTTGCCGGTGCCGGGAAGCCCGGAGAATAACACGTTGAGCGCTTTCCCCTGGGATAGCTTGCTCTCGAAGCCCCAGCGGTCGTAGACGATATGACGGTATTGGGCCTGGTCGCAGATCTCTTTCAATTGAGCCTGTTGATCGGGCGGCAAGACGAGATCATCCCAGGTGGAGCGTGGCTCAATTTTGCGAGCCAGCGTTCCTATCTCATGGTCGGATTGCTCACGAGCGGCGCTAAACAGATCCTCTGCTGTAAGCTGTCCTCCCCGCCGGATGGCTCCGGGTGGCATGGATGCACGTGCCGCTCTCCAGTGAGTCGTCTGCCGTGCTGCCACAACGGCATTGCGGATTTGCCCTGCCGTGAGCTGATAGCGTGTCGCTAATGTATCTAATAGCCCGCTTTCTTGTACCAGCGCGTCATCACCCAACTGGAGCTGCCAGAAGCGGCGGCGCTGTGTGAACGTGGGCAGCGAAAATGGCACCGGAAGCACATCAGCAGCCCTGTAGCGACTGTGTGCTGGCAGCGGGAGGCGCGACTGAGTACCCGCGAGAATAGTTATAATCTTGCTTTCTGAGAGAGCGGTCAGCAGACTTTGCAGGCCATCTTCATGGCTATGCAGTCCATCGAGGTTCTCCAGATAGAGCATGGCATCTTGCAACCATGCCTCGCGGAATAGGCTTTTGAAGAGCTCTGTACTTTCATGAGTAGCGTTGTAGGCAGCTGGCACATCGACGATCAACAAAGGCTTGTGCAGGCGTTCAGCTAATTTCTTTGCCACATGCAACTTGCCGGTACCATGTGGTCCATGGAAAAAGAAGCGTAAGGGAGATCCTTCCCGGCGTGGCTGGCGCACGCGTGTTGTGAGCGTGTCCACTAATGCATCCGGAATGCTATCATTTGTCTGCTCGGGCCGGTGCAGTCTGGCAAAAGGAGCCAGCGCTGCTGTCACTCCTCCCTGATCCAGCAGTAGATGCACGACTTGCTCGTTGATCTTCACATAATGCGAGAGGAGCGGCGATTGAGCTTGGGAGGCATCGGGTATGAGATGTAACAGACCATACCCGATGAGAGGCTCATCCAGATCAAAGCGTGAACGATAGGCCATTCGGATTTCCGGAGTAGCACACAAGAGGTTGAGTATCAGATCAATACTCGGTCGCTTGCGGCTTACATCATCCTGCAAATACGCATACAAGCGTTCATAGCGTAGATCGATATCGGGTGCCAGAGCAATCATCAGCACGTCGATATCAAAGGAGGAGAGGTCGCACTGCTCGATAAGCCATGGCAACGATCCCAGGGAATCCTCTGGCTCCAGGCGTGATGAGCGCTGGGAGTCCTTTACGTAGAGGAGAGAGGATGCCGGTGGCGTGGTCAATAACTGCTCTACCTCGACCGGGCTGATATGCAGACCTCGAAAAAGATCTGTCGTTCTCTCTGGTCCATAGACCACTTGCGCAATCAGGCACGCCTGTTCCAGGAGATTATTCAGCCGTTGTAATGCCTTGAGGAGAGAACTCCAATCGGCCCTTTGTTTATCGTTTTGCGTCATAGCAGGAAGCGTATCCATAAGGCAACTATTTTCTTTTCCGCATGTTCTTATTTTTTATGATTTTTGTGTTGTCACACTCGTATCAAGAAAAATATGTGTATGCATAGAATATTTTTATAAACTGGTTAATGTTTGATACGTTTAGAGCAGGGATAGATCAATGTGAAAGGCTCCATTAGAAAAATTCTTCTGGAAATGTTTCTGATGTGAGTATATCTGAGAAGAGGAAGAAGTATATCCGTAGAATTACTAGAATCTACTACCTATTGCTGAGGAGTAATATTAAGCCAGAAATGAAAAGAACCTGGTAAAACTACCAGGCGACCAGGATGGCAGGCTCAAAAAACCTGTGAGATGGTCATATGACATAAACAATTCCGGGTCGGCACTCGCGGAAAAGAACGAGCAGGTGAGCGCGATATAGATCTGCCAGCGAAGGGTTTGAGGGATGGTCCAAAGCTATCCCCCAACCCTTCTTACTCATCTCGTATGAAATGAGTGTGAGTACTCCTGTTATTAGATAAGATCTTCCTGTATCATCTTTGTGCGTTCTTTCACGTTATTTGTAAAGCGTGTTAAGAAATCAGTAATAGTTTCAAGCTCTTGATCTGAGTAACCGGCGATGAGCTCACGATGCGCCTGCTGAAGACCTGCAACAAATGGCCCCGCTGTCTTTGTATATTGCTTGTCGATCTCAATCACTACGCCGCGCCTGTCATGCGGATTGGGCACACGCCTGATGAAATTGGCTTTTTCCAATCTATCAAGCATCGCCGTTGTCGAGCCAGTGGTTAGACCAGTATAACGAGCCAGTTCGGTCGGAGTAGAGGTGCCTTTGATAGATAGAAGGCTAAGGCACTCAGAATCGGTAACATTTAGTTCTAGCTTTCTGCCCATGGCGTTGCGAAATAAAATGGCGCTGATGCCATTCTCGCGAGCAGCATTCATAACTTGTTTTTCTAAATCCTGCTTTGAATTCATGATCTTACCCTCTTGACAATAGCTTTAAAATCAAGTAACTTGATTATATAACAATATTGTTGATATGGCAATTGCATGGAGCCTTGTATACAAGCAAGCGACAAGGAGCTAACGAAGGAGGTATATGAATCCTGAACTTCGGCGGATGAGTATAGTCTTTCGTTTATCTTAAGTAGCCTTCAGGCTAATAATGTCTAATTGAGGAGGAGATATTATGTCCAGTACTATTCAACTCGTGGTTTTCCCGGTCAAGGATGTAAATCAAGCTAAAAAATTTTATAATGCGTTTTTAGGAACTGAACCGTATGTCGATAGTGCATACTATGTAGGTTATAAGGTGGGTGATCAGGAAGTCGGCCTGGACCCTAACTCTACTCTAGGGCCGATTGCGTATGTAGAGGTTGAGGATATTAAGCGTAGCGTCCAGGCAATGACTGAAGCCGGTGCTGAGGTTGTTAAGGACGTTCAGGACGTTGGCAGGGGGCTGTTGATTGCACAGGTTAAAGACGCTGTCGGTAATGTGGTTGGATTCAGACAACAGCCAAAGTAGCTTTTTATACTCCGCAAGAGGCTGAGCACGTTCGCGTGCGATGTTCCTGTAACTCGTATGAGACAGCAGCATCTTGGCGAGCCACGCGAGCGTGCCTGATCATACGTCGAGTGGGACATCGCACGCGAGCGTGCGACGCTACGGTGTCCTCGCTACGCTTGACACTTGTCGCGGCGTTACCCGTTGACAGTTGTCTGCTTGATGGGTAAAATAGAGGTAGGCGGCTCATAAGATATTAACTAACGAGGAACATGAGATTTGTATCCTCAAAAAAGTCTTGATGAGCTGCCACCCAAGCCTTCTTACCTGTGCTTCCCAGCTTGCTCTTTTTCACGTGATCACTGATAGGGTCTGCTTGTAACTCAGTTGTTTAAGAGCTGCATTACGTAGCGAGGTGCATCTGCACCAAAGTACTCGGGATCGGAACGATATCTGGTATATCCTAATTTTTCGTAGAATTGTATCACGTAATGTTTATCAGGATGTACGGTAAGCAAGATTTCCTGGCAATCATGAGTATAAAGCTGCGTATGAATAGTCGTCATTAACTGCTTGCCAATTCCTCTGGACTGATATTCTTTCCTTACTCCCAGGCTTAATACCCATCCTATATGATCATTGACTGATGTGATACCTGCCAGGGCATATCCTACCACTTCTTTATCTTCTGTTTCTGCTAAATAAAATAAATTTCTGAAGAGATCGTAATATTGACGCATATTGGCAAACGTATAGCCCTGACCAAATGCACTTCTTTCGACTTCTACCAGTGCTGCAATGTCATCTACGCGTGCCAGGCGGATGATAAATTCCGGCAATTTCTAATCCTTTAGTTTTAAATACATACAGGAGTCGCATGTAATCCAGCGGTCTCTTTTAAAGAAAGAGGCCTCTAAAATAGTAAATTTCCAGGATGTCTTCCAGGAGAGATATACATTATATAGTATCTATTGGAAAGTATAAATATCATCCTGTCAACGATCATTGCACCTCACGGAGGAGGAAATCAAGCGTAGTGTTGGACGCTATGACCGTTGACAGGATGATATTAGTTACACGTATTGCTCTGTCAAAACACAGAAGGACGTTGCGTGGCAAAGGAGGATGGCCCCTTGAACCAGGCGCTCAGGCTCGCCGACGTAGCGGCGCGGCTCCGCCGTGCTGTCACTTCCCGCACGAACACGTCCCATGTGCATCTGAAAGCAACGCAGACGAGACGATCCACGGTGGGAAGATCCCGCAATGGAACCCCATGGGGAGCGTGGTCGGACGAGTCACAGACAGCACGGCGGAGCCGCGCCGCTACGTCGGTGAGCCTCTCACCCCATCGACTTCTGGAGCTGTTTTGGACACACATCACCGATACCGCATCGGCGCGATGACCGTTGACCGAGTAGTATTCATGTCACACCAGGCTTATACTAATACTTTCGGAGGGGCAGAATGTAAGGTAGCATCAGGCTTCTCCAACAATGGTGCGTTCCCCCCAATAGCCAGAGGCTCGGCCACGTACGTAAATGATCCTTTTCCATCGGGAGTTGTTCCTTTGGCCCAGCGCCCCTGTCCACTTGTTGACTCGCTGGGTTGATCGGCGTAACTCAAAAAGGCAAAGGCATACTTACCATTTTCCTTATCTTGCGGAAAGTCAGCCGGTACAGGAAGTACGTCGGTCATCTTGCCAAATTCTTCAATCGCGGCCAGCCACTGGATCTGATGCATGTGGTCACGGGCAATCATAAACGAGAGCATATCACGTACGCCGCTATCTTTCGTCATCTCATACATGCGGCAGGCCTGAAGGCGGCCCTGCATCTCGGACATGGCGTTGGCATAAAGATCTGCAACGATATTTCCGCTGGCCGTTGGATAGGCTCCACTCCAGGGATTTCCATTACTGTCAGCAGGCATGGCACTGAGTCCGGAAGCAATCAAGTGTTGTGGATTCAATCCTCCACCCAGGGCAGCATGTACGGCTGGATTGCCTTTGGCCGCTTCCTCCTGTTGTTCCGGGGACGATCCGGTAAGCAGTAGCGCGATACATGTGGATAGCATTTCAACATGGGCAATCTCTTCTGTCCCCGTTTCAAGTAGCATATCTTTCACGCGGATTAAGCGCGCATCGCCTCCATCACCACGCATCCCCCATCCCTGGAAGAGATACTGGATCATGACCGTCATTTCTCCATATTTGCCACCGAGTAATTCCTGAAGCTGACGGGCATAGACTGGATCAGGTCGATCCACACGAACCGGATATTGCAGTTTTTTGCTGATGGTGAACATATGTGCTCCTCTTTTTCGTTGTATGAAGATTGCACGCATGATGCTGGCTTGAGAAGCAAGCTGTACGTGTAATCGTGTGGTAGGGATATACCAGCGTGATATCTCCTTCCTTGCCACGGCTGCCAGGATGAAAAGTTTCATGCACCCGCTTGAGGTAAGTTAACAAGGAAGATGATTTTTTTCTGCAAACTGTTACATCGATGTAGCCAGGATGTTACATCGATGTAACCTTTTTTTGCCTTAAATCCTCTATACTCCCTATGTAAGTTGAAACTTCCCCTACGGGAAGCGCGAAAAACTATTTTTAATCAACATGAAGGAGTCCTCAAAATGGCACAATCTATCGAGCAGGTCCGCGAGGCCGCATCAAAGATCGTCACCCGCATCAGTGCAGATCCAGAATTCCGTGCGCAGGTTGTCAGTGATCCAGAAAGCACCCTTGTCGCTGCCGGGCTCCCAACCGAGGCCGTAGCCGACTTCCTGGCCGAGGAGAATGCTGCTGAAGTGAGTGGCTATTTGCTCGTCGGTGACTGCACAGTGACATGTATTCTCACCAGCTGCACCATCACCTCACTTTAAGCGTAGTAGTATCATCCGACGCACATTTGATCATCATGTTTATCGTTACATATTTTCAATTACGATGAAGGAGTTCTCACATGTCACAATCCATCGAACAGGTCCGCGAGGCCGCATCAAAGATCGTTACCCGCATCAGTGCAGATCCAGAATTCCGTGCGCAGGTTGTCAGTGATCCGGAGAATAGCCTGGTTGCAGCAGGTCTGCCAGCCGAGGCCGTGGCAGACTTCCTGGCCGAGGAAAATGCTGGTGAAGTAAGCGGTTACTTGCTGAAAGACTGTACCGTGACGTGTATTCTCACTTCGTGCACGGTCACCTCTCTTTAAGTGCGGTAACACTGTGCTACAGAAGATTTACCATGTTTATGATTGGCTGTTTTTAACGACTACGAAGGAGTCCTGACATGGCACAATCTGTTGTACTGGCCCGTGAAGCCGCAGCAAAGATTGTCACGCACATCAACGCAGATCCTCTGTTGCGCGTGCAGGTGATGCGTGATCCAGAGAAGAGCCTGGTTGCAGTTGGTCTCCCTGCGGCGGTCGCCGACTTTCTCGATGCAGAGAAAGCTGCTGAAGCGAGTAACTACCTGCTCGGCGGTCGTTGTACCGTGACTTGCATTCTCTCGTGTCTATCTTCCGCTCTCTAAGCCCAGCGGGAAACGCCTTGCTTTGGGACAGTATGTCATAGAGAGCTATCACATCTGTCCCAAAGGCACCTGGGATACACAGTTCCCTTCAAACGAAGGATAAACGGTCCTTGAAAAAGGACAATCCATAACGCGATGTCTCTCCAATCAGTTGTAAAGGCAGGGCAGAAAGAGTATGCAAGTAGAATCTCCTCCCCAGTTCCTTACCGAGCTAGCTTTGTCGTTGGACGATCCTCTGGTCCAGGTTGTCCAGGATGCCTTCCTGGATGGTTTGCTCGATCTCGATCGTTATGAGGTGACCATTAATCCAGAACAAAGAATGTGGTTGCGCTTCCGCCTACGAGGAATTGATCTGCCGGCCCAGGGATGGAAATTACATGTGTCAGCCGATCAACTCTCGGCCGAGACGGTCCTACGCAGAGTACTTCCTGTGCTGCTGAGAGAGACGATTACTTTCAAGTGTACGGAGTCGCTCCTCAAACTCGATCTCTTGAATAAAGGAGATGCCGGAGAAAGTCAGATCGGCAAGTTTATCACCATCTATCCGCGCAGCGATCAGGAAGCGGTGGAACTGGCGAGCAAGCTGGATCAGTTGACGGACGCTCTATCAGGTCCCTGTGTTCCCTCCGACCAGATGCTCCGTCCGGGTAGCCTGGTCTTTTATCGCTATGGAGGCTTTGATCAAAAGGCACACGTTCAGGAAAGCAATGGACGTGTCTGGCCAGCGATCCGGACGGCGGATCTGCAACTGATCCCCGACACACGAGCGCTGAAGTATCACGCTCCCAAGCATGTCAACGATCCCTTTCTGGCGGCGGGCGTGGCGACCAATCTGCCCAGAGCTTCACGGGTCTTAGCGCAGCGTTATCTGATTATCAGCGTGATCTCGTCGGCTATCAACCATACTATCTCGATGGCCGTCGACGTGCAGGAGCAGCGCACGTGCATCATTAAAGGATTAGGCCATGCCTGGCAAAAAGTCTTACCCGCGCATGTACGCGCCGATTTCTATCGAGAAGCGACGGCGCTGCGTGAACTGGCCCCAAATCCGCGTATCCCCAGCCTGTTCAATCTGATAGAGCAGGGCAGCGATATGGCTCTGGTGATCAGTGATGTGCCGGGCGCAACGCTGATGGAAACGATCAGCAAGCAGCGCACCTGGGGGATGCATTCGATACCACAGGTTATCAGTTGGGCACGCGATCTGGCTGCGATCCTGGAGGCGATCCATGCTAAAGGATTTGTGTATGCCGATCTGAAGCCGACCAATATCATTATCGGTCCCGATGAGAAGCTGTATTTGATCGATTTTGAGCTGGCTGATCGCCAGGGCGCTCCAGGCTTTGCCACACGCGGGACTCGTGGCTATATCTCGCCACAGCAATATGCAGGCCAGCCGCGTAGCGTCACCGATGATGTCCATAGTTTTGGAGCGCTGCTTTATTTTCTGGTGACTGGAGCCGAGTCGTCGAATGCGCCCGACGCTACTAATCTCCTGGCGCGACCGCTCGAAGTATTCTGTTCCGACATCCCCGCTGCGCTGCACGCGCTCATCATTCGCTGTCTGCAAGAAGAGCCAGCCAAACGTTATCCCACGATGCGTGCGATCCTGGCGGAGCTCGACACTATCGGCGATGATGCTGAACCTTTTGTTCCTGTACATAAAGTGGGAGTCCTGACGGATAAGGATGTCTGTACCGTGCAGGCGCGTTCCATCGCCGTAGATCTGCTGCATACCTTGAGTGCGACCGCACAGGTAGCGCATGATGGTCAGGGCGTGATCTGGAAGACAGCGCATCCTCTGGCGAACAACTTTGCTTTGCGAGACGTCAATGTCGGACAGGCTGGAACCGTGCTGGCATTTGCTGGACTGCTCTCTCAGCTTGATGAGCCTGGGATGCACGAGCGTCTGGCGAGGAGCGCGACTAGCTTACGCTTGATGCCTCCTCATAGTGATCCTCCTCTGCCGGGGCTCTATGTCGGCGAGGCGGGCGTCGGAGCTGCTCTGCTGTTCGCGGGCCAGGTGCTCGATGATGCGGCGTTGATTGCCGCCGCTGCTGAGCGCGGACACTGTATCGCCTCACTGCCTCATTCATCACCCGATATCATGCACGGCACGGCTGGTCGGCTGGTCTTTCATCTGCTCCTCTGGGATGAGACGCATGAGCTGGAGCATCTCAATGCCGCTCTGGCCTGTGGTGAGCATCTGTTGCATACGGCTCAGGAGCGTGAGCCCGGCGAGTTTTGCTGGACTATCCCTGATAGCTATGAAGGTTTCAGTCAGCAAGCCTATCCAGGCTACGCGCACGGTGTGGCGGGCATCGCCGATGCGTTGCTCGATCTTTTTGAGGCGACCGGTGATGAGCGTTTCGTGCCGCTGATCCAGGGAGCCGCACGCTGGCTACAGCGCTTGGCGATTCCCGTGCTGGCCGATAAAAGTGGACTAAGCTGGCCCGCTAACGAAGATCAAGACAGTCCCTTTTTTGCCTTCTGGTGTCACGGCTCGACAGGCATTGGACGCTTCTTCCTCCATGCGAGTCGACATGCCTGGCTAGCGGGAACACGCGAGACGGCATTACGTGCGGCCAGTGCGGTCATTCAATTGACGAAGTATGGTGGACCGACGCTGTGTCATGGCCTGGCCGGCAGTATCGATTTCTTGCTGGATGTGTATCAGGAGACGCATGATCCATTTTATCTGGCGGAGGCGCGCATCTTCGGCAAGCTGCTGGAAGCCTTCTCAACCGAGCAGACAGGGAAGCGGGTCTTTTATTCGGATCAGTTGGGGATTGTTTCTCCCGACTATCAGGTAGGCTACGCAGGCATCGCGATCACCTTCTTGCGCCTGAGCGCTCCCGATCGCCTGCCGAGTCAGTTAAGTCGAGCGGGTTTTCGTGCGTACAAAATGTAGAGAGCGGCAATGAGTAGTGACAATCACTGTGATTATCAGACGCGCATAGCAGGAGAGGAGACGTATGGATTCATCATCCCCACAAGATCAGAACACATCTGATTCCGTGCTGCAAGAACTGCTTGGACAACAAAAGAGAGAAATTGAGCAGTTGCACCATCAGTTAAAACAGGAGCAGTTTGCCGAGGATCTACGGAAATTGCTCATGAGCTCAGCGGCGATTGGATTGGTGCTATCGCCTTTTAGTCGCTCGCACCTGTTGGAAATGATTGTACAGACGGCGGCCCAGTTCATTGGAGCGCGTTCCAGTTCGCTCTTCCTGATCGATGAAGCGGCAGGCGATCTTGTCTTTGAGGTAGCGATTGGACCGGCCTCCAAGGATGTGAAGAAGTTTCGTGTCCCGCTTGGACACGGTATCGCCGGCCTGGTCGCGGTGACCGGGCAGCCGATGGCGATTACCAATGCCCAGCAGGATGCCCGTCTGGCAACCGATATCGCCTTTGCAGTGAACTACGTCCCTGAAAGTATCCTCTGTGTGCCGCTCTTCTACGACGATCGGGTGATTGGCGTGCTCGAATTGCTGGATAAAGAGGCCAGCACTTCCTTCAGTCCCGACGATATGGATATCTCAGGACAATTTGCCAATATCGCTGCCGTGGCCATTGCGCAATCGAGCGCCTTCCTTGATCAGCAGACGTTTTTCCAGTCGATGATCCGCTCGTTTGGCGAGGATGATAACGAGCGTCGACAAACGCTCTATCGGGACGCCGCGATCTTTACCAATTGGGCCGATACGACCGATATGTTGAGCACGAAAGCGCGTGAGTTAGCGCTCTCGGTCCACGAGTTGATCCTGGATGGCGAGCAGAGCTGTGATCTCTGCCTCAATGCCCTCCAAGGGATGATCTCCCGCGTGCGCGAGCGCAAGAAATTACAGGCCAGTCTCACCGATTTCAGTTCGTTGTCGCTGGCATCGAGATAGTGAGAAGTTGTAGATAGCAAGCCGATAGATGTCATGCATAGCAAGAGAGTAGGAAAGAGAACAAGGATATGGGTACGCAAAAGCCCGCCTGGAGCTGGCAATTTACCTCCGATGCGCGGGTCATGCTGCCACCCAGCGCTCTCATCGATGCTATCACCTGGAGCCGCGCCTGTGGCGAGGGGACAGGGAAGGGAGTAAAAGTAGCGATCATCGATAGCGGTATCGACGAGACGCATCCCGGCGTCCTGGGACCGATCCAGGGCCAGGTCGCCATCGATGAACAACCCGAGGGTTTCGTCTATGCGACGGAACCTCATAGCGATATTTCGGGACATGGGACAGCATGCGCCAGCGTGATCCGTGCTCTGGCTCCAGAGTGCGAACTGTATAGTGTCCGCGTGCTCGGCAAATGGTCGATGGGACGCGGCGCGATCTTTCTCGCTGGTCTGCGCTGGGCGATCGAGAATGGGATGCATGTCTGCAATTTGAGCCTGGGCACCACCAAAAAGGAGTTCTTTGGTACGCTCCATGAGTTGGTCGATATGGCGTATTTTCAGCGTATCCCGCTGGTCACCGCCGCCAACAACATGCCTATCCCAAGTTTTCCATCGATGTATGCGTCGGTCATCTCGGTTGCGGCACATGAAGGAACCGATCCGCACTGCTTCTACTATAATCCCAATCCGCCGGTAGAATTTGGCGCGCCGGGCATCGACGTCAAAGTAGCGTGGCTCAATCAGCAGTGGATTACGGCGACCGGGAACAGTTTTGCTGCACCGCATATTACAGGGATCATCGCAAAAATTCTATCCTGTCATCCGGAGTTGACACCCTTTCAGGTCAAAACGGTCCTGCGAGCGCTTGCAAGTAATCAGGAGGTTTCACATGGATAGCCTGGCACAAAAGTTGAGTACTCTTCGCGTTGCCTATATGACCGGTCGGACGAAACCAGCTGTTTGGACCTCCGATCTGGATGCGCAGCAAAACCTTGAGCTGGAATGGACATCGGCGGTTACGGCCGAGGATGAGGTTGTGTTGCAGCAATGTAATCGCTATCGTGCGGCGGCACTCAAGGCGGCACGCGAGGGCAAGCTGGCGATCGCTGATTATCTATTTACCACGATCGATAACATCCTCGACACGCAGGAACTTTCTCCTGTTGCCACCTTGATTGCTCAATCGGCACATCAGGCGGCGGTCGCCTATTTTGATTATCGACGCCAGGACTTTGAGCGTGGAACGGCTCGCATCTATCGAGCTTTAGCCATCGATGAGACCCTGGAAAACACGTATGGATATACACAGTATCATATCCATCGTATTCGCCTGCTGCTCAATCTCGTGCGACTCAAAAGACGTCAGGGAGAACATGCAGAGGCGTTGCAGATGAGTATCGCTCTGATCGATTATCTGGAACAACATATTTCAGTCCTACCTTTTCCTACCGCCTGGGATGCCAGTCGCCTGGCATCGCTCCCGCCACTTCCCAGAAATTTCTTGTTTGAATTAACCATCGTTGAAATTATTTTTCTGGTTGCCGGTCAGGATGATCCATCTCATCGGCTCACCTATGATCTCAGCGCACACGTATCTGAGCGGGAGGACGAGCACTGCTCGCTTAGCCCGCGTGCGCACCGCTGGCTCCAGACGCGACAGGCTCTGCAAGCCGGCGATATGGCTCGTTATCTGGATCTCGTCCAGCCGATGCTGGCAGAGGGGGCGGGCGATATTGTCTTCCTCTGGTACGGGATCTTGATTGATCTGGTCAGTGTCTGCCAGCAACTGGCGCTGCCCGAAGCCGCTTATCTGATGCAGGATATCAGCGCCGATATGGCAAGCTGGCAATGGTCACGACTGCCGGCTAGCTGGCAACACATCTTTGAAATGCTCAAGCACGAAATGATCGTAATGTAGCACAGGAGATATGCCTTCGCCGTAGGTGCTTATGCCAGCCGACGTAGCGGCGCGGCTCCACCGTGCTGTCAGTAGCTCGTATGAAACGGCTCATGTTCGTCTCTCGAGGGAAGGCCGTCGCAATGGTGCCCCATGAGGAGCATGATCGTGCGGGACGTGACAGCACGGCGGAGCCGCGCCGCTACGTCGGCAAGCATTTGCGCCGGGGGGGAAGGGCATTTCATGCGTCTGTTTGTATTATTTCGCACAGGATATAAAAATCCTGTGCTACAGGAAGGATGACTCTCATTGAGCACGGTTGTCGCAGAGAAGCCACTTGTCGATAAAAAGAAAGTGCCTTTTTATATTAATCGCAACTACGCCTTTTTATGGGGTGGGCAAGCCATCTCCAATCTGGGTGATTTAATCTTTGATACTACGCTCACCCTTTGGATTGCTACCGTGATTGCCAGAGAACAATCCTGGGCTCCATTGGCGATCGGTGCCGCTGTCCTATGCATGTCGCTGCCTACGTTTGTCGTTGGGCCGCTGGCCGGTGTCTTTGTCGATCGCTGGGATAAGCGCAAGACGATGATCTCTATGGATATCATTCGTGCTGTGCTGGTGGGATTTTTGATCCTTGTTGCTGTGCCGCTACCTTTCCTGGCTGGAGGGCATGTGCCAGTTCTGGGACAACTCATCGCGATCTATGTGGTGATTGTGCTGACTACTACCTGCTCCCTGTTCTTTAATCCTGCGCGTATGACGATTATCCAGGATGTGGTCGAAGGACCCGAGTTGGAGCGGGCGAGCGGCGTGGCTTTGTTCACGCAAAACATTTCGCGCATCATTGGACCATCCATCGCGGCTCCATTGCTCTTTGTGCTCGGACTCCAATGGGCGCTGCTGATCAATGCGCTCTCATTTGTTGTCTCGGCCTACGCGGTGAAGTGGGTGCGCATCTCGGAGCAGAAGAAGACTGCTCAAGAGCAGAAGCGGGGCGGCTTCTGGCATGAGATGAATGAGGGATTACTCTTTTTGCTCAAGAACCGTCTTCTGCTGGTGATCCTGATCGCGCTCTCACTGATCCTGATCGGCGAATCGGCGGAACAGACGCTGGGCGTCTTCTTTATGCTCTCCAATTTGCATATTCCAACGGAGTTCTATGGTCTGATCGGGACGGTCGGTGGGGTCGGAGGGATTCTGGGAGCGTTGGGAGCATCCTATGCCGCCAGGAAACTTGGGGCTGTGCGCTCCTTCTGGATCGGCGTGACTCTCTTCGGTATCCTGTTCTTTTTCTTTTCGCGCATGACATCGTTTATTCCAGCGCTGGGGATTATCTTCCTGGTTGGCTTCCCTGTCGCGATTGCGAATATCGCTCTGGGTCCGTTGCTGTTGCGCACGATTCCACGCGAATTGCTGGGACGCGTGATCGCTGTCTTTACGACCTGCACCAGCGTAATCTCGATCATCGCTGTCAGTGCCGTTAGCACGCTGGCGAGTGCGCTGAATACCTTCCATGCTAACCTGTGGGGCGTTGCGTTTGGACCGTATGACACGATCTTTGCGGTCTGCGGCTTGCTCACCACGATTGTGGGACTTGGTGTCGCGCTGGCTATGCGAGGAGTCACCGTCAGTGTGCCCGGGAGTCAAGAACAAAGTTGAATGCCATACAAAAGAGGATGGGTGTCTGATGTCAGAATTGCCCGATGGAACTATCACGTTTCTATTTACTGATATAGAAGGTAGCACGATCCGCTGGGAGCGCTTCCCAGAGGAGATGCGCGCAACATTAGCTCGCCATGATGCTCTTTTACGAGCTATCATGGACGAGCATCATGGCGTTGTCTTCAAAACGGTCGGCGATGCTTTCTATGTCGCCTTTGCCTCCGCTGGCGAAGCCTTGTTGGCCGCTGTGAAGGCGCAACAGGCGCTAGCCGCTGAAGAGTGGTCCGAAAAGATCCGGCCGCTACGCGTGCGGATGGCTTTGCATACCGGCGAGGCGGAGCAGCGTGGCTACGATTATTTTGGACAGGCGCTTAATCGCGTGGCGCGTATCCTGTCCACCGGACACGGCGGACAGGTCTTGCTCTCGCAGACGACGCTGGATCTGGTGCATGGAGATCTCGCGGAGAGCGTCACATTTCGCGATCTGGGGAGACATCGCCTGAAGGATATCCAGTATCCGGTGCAGATCTTTCAGCTTATCATCGCGGATCTGCCCGAGCATTTCTCGCCGCTCAAGAGCCTGGATCTACGTCCCCACAATCTGCCGGCGCAGTTGACGGCCTGTGTCGGACGCGAAAACGAGTTGGCTGCGGTGCGCACGCTGCTGATGAGTCAGTCGCCACGCATGCTGACATTGATCGGCCCCGGTGGGATCGGCAAGACACGCTTTGGCTTACATGTCGCGACCAGCGTGATTGAAACATTTCCCGATGGCATCTGGTTTGTCGAGCTCGCTACGATCCGCGACGTAAACGCGATCGTTCCAGCTATTTTCCAGGCTATGGGCATCTACGAGAAGACGCAGCAGCTATCTATGGAGCAGCTTCAGGAGCGCCTGGATGGCAAAACACTGCTCTTCCTCGATAGCGTTGAGCAGGTCAGCGGCGCGGAGACCTTTATCGCTGAACTGCTTCAGGTATGCCCGCATCTCAAGCTGCTGGTCACCAGTCGCAGCGCACTCAAGTTGAAGCTGGAATATGTGTATCAGATCTTGCCGCTGGCTCTCCCGGATGCTCGGCAGGAGCGGCGGCGCACATTGGAACCAGAAGCTCTGCTCGCATATGGAGCCATCGCGCTCTTTGTCCAGCAGGCACAGATCGCCAAGCCAGGCTTCACCATGAATCGCTCCAATGCGTCGACCATCATGAAGATCTGTAAGCGTCTGGATGGTCTGCCACTTGCTATCGAGCTAGCGGCCGCCCGCATTAAGATCCTCTCGCTTCAGACCATGCTCAAGCGCCTGGATCGTCAGCTACAACTCTTAACAGGGAGCGGTCAGCAGCAAGCGCATCAGCAACAGACGCTCAGAGGAACTATCGCGTGGAGCTACAATCTGCTGAGCTCTGACGAGAAAGCTCTGCTGAGTCAGCTCGCGATCTTTCGTAGCGGCTGCACATTTGAAGCCATCGAAACCATCTGTACCGCCGTCGCTGAGATCGAGACAGATCTCCTCGATCTGCTCCGCTCCCTGCTCGATAAAAGCTTGCTTCGGCAGCAAGAGGGCGCAAGTGGCGAGCCACGTTTCCGTATCATGTATATCATTCGCGAATATGCGCTGGAGCAGTTGCGTAAATTCGATGAGACGGAAGATCTGACAGAACGTCACGCAGACTACTATTTGTCGCTTGTCGAGCAGATCGCTCCCACGCTGACCGGCGGCGAGCAGAGATCCGCGCTGGCAACGCTGGAAGAGGAGCAGGAAAATATCCAGGCGGCGCTGACCTGGTTCCTGGAGGAGGGTTCTCTCACCGGGGCGTTTCGGATGGTGGAGGCTCTCTGGCGCTTCTGGTGGATGCATGGTCATATTAATGAGGGCCTGCGCTGGCTGGATCTGCTCCTGAATGCCGATCAGATCGAGACTGTCGCTTCCACACTGCATAGTCGCGGATTGGTGATTGCCAGCCGTCTGGCCTCCAGCCAGAACGATCATGAGCAGGCCGCTCTGTTTGCCGCGCAGGCCCTGACGCTGAGTCAGAAAGCGGGCGATCAGCGCAGTCTGAGCTCTGTGTATACGACGCTGGCCGAAGTGGCCTTTCATAAAGGCGATTATGCTCAGGCAACCGGGCTGCTGGAGCAAAGTCTGGCGATCCAACGTGCCCTCGGCGAACGGCGCGATACCGCTAGCTTGCTTAACAATCTCGGTAACGTCGCGCTCCAGCAAGGCGATCTGACACGCGCCGCCACGCTGCAAGAGGAGAGCCTCCAGATCTTTCGGCGCATCAAGGATCAATGGGCGATTGCTACTGTGCTGAATAGTCTGGGAGAAGTCGAACGGCGCAAAGGAAATTATAAACGGTCAGCGATCCTCTATAAAGAAGCGCTCAAGCTCTGTCAGGCACTCGATTATACAGAAGGTAGCGCCGCCGCACTTGTCAGCCTGGGGGATATTGCACGGTATCAGGGCGATTTCGAGCAAGCCTCCGCGCTCTATAAGGAGAGTCTGACGCTTTTTCGCGAGCTGAAGAGCCGCGTCGGGATCACTGTCTGCCTGCAAGGACTGGCCGAGCTCGCCTACATCCAGGAGCAGCTCGAACTGGCGACGCGCTTATTCGCTCAGGCTGAGGTGACCGCCTATGGTATTGGTACATCTGTACTGCAATACGAACAGGAGACGCACAACGCTACCCTTGATCAACTGCGCCTCGCTCTCGATCGGGACTCCTTCGAAGGCTTCTGGACTACCGGGCAGTCGATGACTCTGGAGCAGGTTACGATGGAAGTGCTCGATGAGGACAACGATCAAGCGTGATAGCTCCAGCAACCATGCGGAGCCCGAAAGGAGGTGGTGATTTTTTGTCCATTGCCTGATCCTCTGCGAAAGGAGGTGAGATAAGTGCAACAACATGATCTTGAACAAGCGCGTGCGATTGCGCAACAGCTGGCGGAACGTGTCAGAACCGACGACGCGTTTAAAGAGCAGGTGCGTGAGAATCCCCAACTCCTGCTCGATGAAGGTCTGCCCGAGCTGGCGATGACGGATTTTCTGAATAGTACCGATCTACTTGACGTCTCCGGCTATCTCGGATGCGTTACGATCAGCTCTATTTAGCCGGTCGATTGTCAGAATGCCCATCAAACATTACAGCTTGATGGGCATTCTCTGCCTGGCTCACGGTATTCCATAAGGGCAAAAATTCTGCCTGTATCATCTCGTTTTTTTAAACGCCTTAATCAAATACGGATCAAAATGCCGTTCAACCAACTCGGTCATTTCTTCCCGAGAACGGCTGCCATCCACCTCATGCACTGTGAGTGAGAGTTTTTCCGCTTGCTGCTTCACATAGCGCGCTAACTGACAATCGCGTGCGATAATGTTGCTCTGACGCTGTTCAGGATCGTTTCCCTCATCGTAAACGCCATGGCGTTTTTGGCGCTGCGCCAGTTCAGCCCAACGGGCGCGCCTGCCCTGCTCACAAAAAGTGTCTGTCGGTACCAGCCAGATGGCCTGGTCTGGACTGGAGAGATACGGAGCAACACATGCTGGGAAAAAATTGCCTTCTGCGATGATGAACGTGTCCTTTGGTAGCGCCAGAAGATCTTCGATGACCAGAGAAAATGTTCTGGTCCACGATACAATGACCTCCTGGGCCAGTTCCTCAACTGAACGCTCTATCCAGCGTCGATTCATGCTCATCTTCAGAAAGGCTTCAGCCTCGGCATCTCCTGCGGCCACACGCCGGTTAAAATGATTGCGTGCCCAGGCATCGGCATGATAATCGATGAACACGTAGATGCGCGCAATCGTATGGCTAATAGTGGATTTGCCGGAGCAAGGGGAGCCGCCAATCCAGAGCACATGCGGAAGCGCTTGCGCCAGATGTTGCTGATCGAGCATTGTATCCTCCACGTGTACGGTTTGAGAGAAACAACTTCGCTTGAAAGTTCCTCGGCCTCTTAGAAAAATCCAAGAGGCCGATGGTGGTCCCTGAAGAGATCAGGGTCAGCTCACGGTATCCCATAAGGGCAAAAATTCCGCCTGTGGATTATCGACCACCTGCGAAACATCATTCAAGAGCATCGTCGTCCGATGGGTCAGGTCGTAGCGCGGCCAGTCGGCAGAGGCTGCGCTATTGGGATTGCCGCTGCGAATAAATGTGGCCCAGATCGTATGGACGCGATTGATCAGTGGTTGAATCTCTGTAATGGCATCACCAAGCAAGAATTGGGTCAGAGGGGTGTGAAGGTTATTCCATACAAACGGCATCTCAAGGCCGTGACAGGCACCAAGTTGTTCTCCCAAAGCGGGCGAAGCCCAATCAAAGCGATACATCCAGACTGGCGCGCCTTGTTTGATCTGTGCTTCCGCCTGACGAATAGCTGGAATACGGAAGACGCTATCTCCTTGCATATCGATCCAGGCAAGGTCCGGCGATGTATCTGCCCGACTTTTGGTGTAGATCTCGTGAACATGCTCAGTTGACGTGCCAAATAGCTGGCTCAGGTTCGCCTCTATCCTTTCTATGTTCCCTCCTAGCAGGACGGTGAAAAGACGCCATTCATCACGATTGCTGCCAATCAAAAGCGGAACCGGAGGACTTGCTCCTTCCGCAATCAGTTCCAGTGGATGTTTCGGTAGTGTGACTCCATCTATTACAGGTACGAACGCTCCAATTCCTCCCCATTCACGGTCAACCTCTTCCTGGACAGTGAGTAGCGTCTCTGCGGGCACCTCCGTGAGAGATAGGACTTGTGAGGTATGCAGATTAAGCTTCTTCAAAACGGTCTGAGCGATACTGGTTGCCTGCTCTCGTGTCAGCAGAATACTGCTGCAGGCTCCACTTTCCAGGATGGCACCATGAAAGAGTCCCCTGGCAGCAGGCATGGCCAGGAGGTTTCCGATAGACATTGCTCCTGCCGACTCACCCATGATGGTTACCCGGTTAGGATCACCACCGAAGGCGGCAATATTGTCATGCACCCATTGTAGCGCGGCGATCTGATCCAGTAAGGCGGCGTTTCCCTGGGCATAGGCGTTGCCTGCGAGATCGCCGAGATAGAGCCAGCCAAGCAGGCCCAGGCGATAGTTGCAGGTTACCACGACAAGATCGTGCTGTGTGGCGAAGGATGTTCCATCGTACGTTGACTCTGAACCAGAGCCGATGACAAAACCTCCACCATGGATATATACCATGACGGGTCGTTTCTGCTGGTCCGCTCCTGGCGACCAGATGTTCAGGCTCAGACAGTCCTCGCTGGGACTCCCATTGTCGGTGGAAGCATTCCCCAGGCGTGTGGATTGGAGTGAAGCTGGTCCGAACTGTGTGGCATCGAGTACGCCTGACCAGGGCTGGAGAGGCTGCGGTGGGAGAAAGCGACGGTGCGCGACTGGAGGCTCCGCGAATGGAATGCCTTTCCAGACCGTGATGGCTCCTTGTTCAAGTCCCTGTACTTTTCCAGTGGTTGTTTCAACGAGGGTTGTACTCACGCTTCATTGCTCCATAGGTGTTTATCAATTTTACGTCATCAATTCTTCTCTCTATTTTTGCATATTTTGCTGCTGCAGGTAAAGGGCCGTGCCAGCAATTTAACCAGTTGATTATGATGGTGCCCATCAAACATTTACAAACTGATGGGCATTATGATGGCCTTGACAATGCTTTAAGCGTTCCTCAGATGTAGTGACTGAAAAAGGTCTACGCGATCGTATCAAAAGTCGCATATTGAGCGAGGCAATTCCATTATAAACGTCGACTGTCAAAAGTCATCGCGCCGATGTGGTATCGGTGATGTATGTCCAAAACAACTCCGGAAGGCGATGGGGTGAGACGCTCACCGACGTAGCGGCGCGGCTCCGCCGTGCTGTCTGTGACTCGTACGACAACGTTGCCCATAGCGTTGCATTGAGAGACGCACCCAGGCCGAATCATACGAGTCACAGACAGCACGGCGGAGCCGCGCCGCTACGACTGTGGGCGTTTGTACTGTGAGTGAAGGGATCTCCCCCTCACTGAGTTTTGTTCGAGCGCTACTGTAAAGAAATTGCGTGCGTGGGCAGCGATGTTGCTCGGCTCTGATAGGCCGGGTTGCTAATCTGTTTTTCCATCTCGATGAGGCGGGCGATGGTGAGTGTAGCTTCTTGAAAGCGGCCTCGTTCGAGCATATATTCAGCGATTTTGAGTAGAAGGGTGGCGCTGACTATGTAGATTTGCTCCTGCGCTTGTCCCCTTATGTGACGCTCGACGTAGTCGATGCAGCAGAGGATGTGCGGGAGGAGTTGTTCACAGAGGGGCCAGGTGATGACTTGCTGCGCTGGGGTGTGTGGAAAGAGTTGTTCAAGTGTGTCGAGGGCGCGCGCAAGCCATAGATGTTTGGTGGGCAGGTCGAGTTGGTCGCGGATGATGCTCTGGACAAGGGGGTGCAGGGCGAGTTGATGCTTTTCAGGGTTGCGCTGGAGGATGGCTGAGGTGTTGAGGATGGCAAAGGCTTCATCCAGGTTCAGGAGGTCGATGGCGTCCGCGCCTGGCTGCCTGGTGCCTGCGATGATGAGTTGTTCGGGGATGCTGTGCGCCTGCATGAAGAGGCAGAGGTGGATGATGTCTCTGGCAAGCGGCGAGCGCTGTTGGATCTGCTTGAAGGTCTGTTGGACGTTGGTGGTGATGGCGCTGGACGATGTCCCGGGGACGTGTCCGCGTCGGCTGAGCAGATCCATGCGGCGCTCCTTGAAGCGTTCGAGGTAACCCGCCAGACTGCATCCTGTCTCTTCGATGTACGCGCCGGCCTGATCAAGTGCCAGGGTGAGTCCTCCGAGCTGTTCACAGAGTTCCGCCGCTCGCGTGCGCTGTTCGTCCGCCGCCTGCTCAAGTGTCTGCTGAGGAGTGAGCAGGCGGGCGCGGCGTAAGATGAAGAGCGCTCCTTCGGCGGTCGTCATGGCGTCGAGGTTGATGGGCCAGCCGTGATGGCCGGTGGTGCGCGATCTCGTCGTGATGAGGACGTGCCCGTTGGTCTCCTGTGCTGGCAGGAGGTCGCTGATGATGCTGATGTCTTCAACGTGATCAAAGATCAGGAGCCAGTTGTGGTTCTGGCTGAGCCAGTTTGTGAATGCCTGGATGCTCTGTTGCTCGCTCGACACCCCAGTGAGGTGTAAGAGTATGGCGTGGCGTGCGATCTCTGCATAGAGCATCTGGGGAGTAGCAGCGTGTAGCCAGAGTATCGAGGTGTATTCTGCGCGAAAGCGATGCGCATATTCAAGCGCAAGTTGCGTCTTGCCAATGCCTCCGATGCCGTTGATGATTAGGGGATGAAATGTCTGTACGGGATCATTGGTTTGTAGGGAGGTGTGGATCTGTTCCAGACTCGACGTTCGGCCCGTAAAAAAGAGGTTGCGTTTTTCCGGCAGCGACCAGATGGGTTGAGCTGGCGTTTCAACTTCACTATCTGTCGTCTCCAGCCCTAACTCCAGGCTGCTCATGCCGAAGGCTTCGCATAATAGTTCGCGATAATAGAGGCTGGGAAGCGTCTGCCCTTGCTCCCAACGCGCTACGGTGATCCGCGATGTGTTTAGACGGATGGCTAACGCGCTTTGTGTCCAGTTGCGTTGGACTCTTGCTTTGCGTAGAGCATCATTTGCCATCTCATGGCCTCTCTTTCTCTCTCAGCTTGCTTGTGATCTGCTACTTGTTTGTCTCTCAATGCGTGCTTTATGCCGAGCGAAGCGAAGACATCATGTCCCACTCGACGTATGATCAGGCGCCCCCACGTGGCGCGCCGAGCTCCAACCGTCTCGTACGAGTCTCTGGGACATCGCACGCGAGCGTGCGACGCTACGATGTTAACACTCCTTTGTCCTGGATGCTCAGAGCTCTGAAATATCAAGTCGGCCAATGAGATCCTGACAAAAGGCCGCAAGATCCTCGCTGCTGGAGGCACAGAGGGTCTCTCGCTCCTCATCGGTCAACTCGAAGCCATGTTGTTGGATGAGGCGTAAAGGATCGAGTTGAAATTCTTGCCAGAAAACTGGATCGGTCAGCGCAATCCCAAGAATCTGATTGATGGTTTTCCAGGACATGCTCCTACCTTTATCTACTTCATGTCTATCAATACCGCTTGGTTGTATTTTTACCTGTGGAGTGCCTGTTGCACGCTTTCGCTAACAGGCCGGCTAAAAGCATCAAGCTTATTCCGATGTTGGCCAGAGATCGATGGGGTCGTTTGATGTATATATATGAGTGTGCGGAAAGAGGTTGCTTTGCTGGTTTAATTGTTGCATCATAAGTTCAATCTCCTGTCAGTGATTATACAAAAAATTGCAAAAACACTTTGTGCGTGAGGCACTTTCTGCATCCCCAAAGCCTCTAGGTTTGTTCACTATAGCTACTAAGAACAGTATAAATGGAGCTTCTCAACAACTTCTCAGCAGCGTCTCAGCAGTATTCTGAGCTTTCGGGATGGGAATTTGACAGGAGGAGATACGCTCTTCTGGAACTGCATTCTGACTGTATTACTGTGATGCTTTACCCCTTCCAATAGTAGAAAAAGGCCTGTATAATAGAGTAGTTAGTTACTTTTATGGTAAGTAACTCACATACATTTATTCAAGCCAGGGTTGATTCTGCATCTCTTTTCTGTGCTCAAATCCAATTTTTGATGAGGAAGAGCAGTGCTTGCCCAGAAGGGATAAAACCGTGCCAGATACTTATGGGTTTAAAAAGTTTGTTAGTCCGGTCTTACCTCCAGTCTATTTTCACCGGGCTGCATTGGTCGAGAGACTCAACACTATCATTACTGGTACTTCGGGGGCTACTCATACCAACCTATCTGATCACAAACTTGTCTTACTTTATGCGCCCGCTGGATATGGTAAAACCGTTCTCCTGGTTGATCTTGCTCAACACTCAGATGTCCCTTTTTGCTGGTACACATTGGATGCCAGCCATGCTGACACTTCACTGTTTTTGAGATCGCTGATCGAGTGTTTAGGTCATCAGTTTGCGCAGCAGGAAGCTGATTTTTTGTCGTTGCTTGAGCAGATTGCTCTCGCTGCTCAGGGGCAAGCGCTGGCTAACGCGGCTTGCGATCTGCTACTCGATCGATTACTTGAGCTTATTAATACCCTGTCCATCAGGCGTTTTGCTCTCGTTTTGCGCGATTATCAACATGTGAACGAACAGCCTGCGATCGCGAGAATCGTCAACCGACTCTTGCGCTATCTTCCCTCCAACTGTATGCTGGTGATCGAGAGTAGAGTGATCCCCGAGCTCAACTTCGTGCATCTGCTGGCACAACGTGAAGTGTTTAGTCTGAACAGCAAAGATCTGCGCTTTACGGCCGATGAGGTGTACAATCTGGCGCACCTGCAAAGCGTCGATCCGCTTGACTATAGCGAAGCGGAACAGATCACACATGCTTTCGATGGCTGGATTGCAGGCATCCTGTTAGGGACACGTGTAGGAGGGGCGCAGTTTCTGCTGGATACACAGGTGGGAAAAAACAATCTTTCCCAGTATATCGAGAGCACCGTATTTAATCACGAAGAAGCTATGTATCATTTTCTCGCCGAAGCCTCGATCTTCCAACGCATTATTCCCCCGATCTGTGCGCAAGTGCTGGAGTGCGCAGATACAGCGCAACGATTGATGTATCTTGAGCGCCAGGGACTCTTTGTCACGCGTCGTGAAAAAGAGCAACACGTATTTTATCTCTGCCATCCCATCTTACGTGATATTTTTTATAAACATCTTCAAGAAGACTCGCCAGAACGTTTCATGCAGTTACATGCTCGCGCTCGCCAGATTTTTTTTGCGTCTCATGACTACGAACAGGCTATTTATCATGCATTGGAGGGTCGGGACTACGATATTGCCGTAGAACTGATCCTTGAGATTCGCGAGAATATTTATACTGAGGGACAGATCAAGATGCTCAAGGGATGGCTTGAAAAGCTGCCCGCTGCCAGCAAGAATCGGCACCCTCGTTTGCTGCTCATGCAGGCCAATACTGCTCTGATGCAAAACGATCACACGGTAGCCTTTGCATTGCTTGACCGGGCGGCTCAGATTGTATCCGAGCAGGCAGCAGTTGACCAGGATAGTTTATTTCAGCGCGAACTCGATCTGGCATGCAGCAAGGCACTTTTTCAGGCGGGGAACTATGCACAGGCGAGAGATCTGTGTCAGAGCGTAGTTGCTCATCTGCCGGCCAAAGAAGCGTCGATCCGCGCCGAGGCGTATATGCGTCTGGGCATCTGCTTAAATTTGTTGGGGGATATCTCGACGGGTATTACACATATGCAGAAGGCACTGCAACTCTGGGGAAGACATACGCTCAATCGTCATACGGCTGAGGCCCATAGTGCTCTCGCCAGTGCCTATAGCCTTCAGGGAGATTTCACGCTGGCTGAACATCATCTATCGCGCAGCATTGTGTGCCGAGAAAATCTGCACGATGAGTGGGGCAAGGTCACAAGTCTGATCCAGCGGGGAGCGATTAAGCAGCGTCAGGGCATCCTGGCGGAGGCCGAGCACGATTTGAAGGAGGCGCTCTCTATTGCTCGTGGACCCCTCCATTTCCAGCGCGGCGAAGCATATGCGCTTGCCAATCTTGCCGATCTTTTTCTCGATCAGAATCAATATGATCAGTGTCTCACCTTTGCTGAAGATGGTCTGGTACTGGCTCGCCAGTTGAAGGATAATCGTCTTGCTGTCTATAGCCTCTACAAGCTGGCGATGGCTTATCTGCTGCGTGGCGATGCCTCAACGGCACTCCTGTGTATCTCAGAGATCAGTTCTCCTGAAGATCACACGATCATCGATAGCTACGAATATAACGTCTACACTATCGCATATGGAACAGTTCTCCTGTATCAGCAGCGTTACGAGGAGGCGTGTGTCTTTTTCACCGAGAAGCAGACCGCCTTCGACGCTTTGAATGCACATCGTGAGCAGATCCAGATTCAGATCTCTCTGGCCTACTGTCGTCTGGCACTGGCTCAGACTGAGGAGTTCATCGCTTGTCTGGACGAACTCACAATATTTCTTAGCAAGCATGAAGGATATAAAAATTCGGCCCTGGTCGAGATTCGTCGCCATGCAGCTCTGCTCTCAGCTGTCGAGACTCTCCCGGAGGCACAGGCACTCAGGATATTACTCAACCTGGAAAAAGCCTCTCCGCCAACTGTAGTGGTTATGCCGTATAGTACGCAGGTTGTTACGCCGCCAGTGGAAGAGCATTTAACCTTAAAAATTACTGCCTTAGGTGAACCATCCATCATGATTCAGGGCAAGCCAGTCTCTCACTGGCGCATGGCACGAGCGATGGAACTCTTTTTCTTCTTTCTCCACGCTGGTCGTCCCCTGCGTAAAGAACAGATCCTTACGGCACTCTGGCCTGCGGTCGACGAGCAAACTGATCATACCTTGCACACCACTATTTATTATCTGCGCAAAACACTGGGTGACAATAAATGTATCACTACACGTGGCGGCACCTACGCACTGAATCTGTCTGCCTGCTATGGCGAATTTGTCTGGTACGATGTTGATGAATTTCAGCAGTATTACACGCACGCGCAGCAGGCTCTAATGCAGAAAAATATCCCTGCGGCCCGCTCCTCATTGCTTGCTATGATCAACCTCTATCAGGGGGACTACGTGCCCTCGATTTATAGCGATTGGTGCAACACGCGCCGCGATGAATTGCGTACGATCTATCTGGATGCCCGGCGTTCTCTCGGCCAGATCGCTCTGCGTGAGAAGACGTACGATGAGAGTATTATTCATTGGCAGCATATGCTTGCTCTGGATATTGCACAAGAGGAGGCTCACTACGGTCTGATGTATTGCTATACCCAGCAGGAGAAGCGTGGATTGGCTATTCGACAATATCAGCAGTGCAAAGAGATACTCTGGCAAGAGCTTGGGATCGAGCCAGGCGTAGCCGTAAAAAATCTTTATCAACGCCTGACCGCCATGTGAGTGCGATGAGCAACATGAACTGTGCTGGATCAAGCGTCTTGTCTCACTACTCGCTTGATCGATCAAGTGAGTAGTGAGATCGCATTTTAAGTATCAGGCCAAAGAGAACGATTATTCTGCTTGAGAAAATAGGGGCCGTAGTATGTGGGCCAGCAATTGATAAGAAGCATCAAGATCGAATGCGGGGTCCATAATCTTCTGCAAGGCTAATCCATCGTAAAGCGCGAGGAGCAGACCAGCCAGAACCGTTGGATCAAGATTGGCGCTTTCCGTTCCTTTCTGATTCTCTAATATCTTTGCCATGACTGAGCCAATTTCCTGTCGTCGTTGGGCCAGCCGTTCTCGCACCTCGGGTGCAATCACTGGATTGTGTAAGCCCAGCGAGAAAGATTCGTAGCGTAGGCGATAGACATCAGCTTCCTGCCCAACCCGTTCATGGATCAAAGCCAAGACGGCGTCGAGCGATTGCTCGCCAGGCACGTGCTGGACAAGATGGGTCATCTTTTGGTGGAACTGCTGGCCGGCAGTTTTCAGGGCCTCAACGAGTAACGCGTCCTTACCGCCAAAGTAATAATGCACCAGCCCCGGGCCAGCCTGGGCTTCACGTGCAATTTCCCGTAGCGTGGTCGCCTCATATCCCTTCTCCGCCAGGATCTTTGAGGCTGCGGCGATAATCCGCTCTCGTGTTTTCTGATTGTCCTCTGTTTTGTCAGAGGTGTTATATTGCTTGCTCATGCAAGCAATATAACATTTTTCATGAAAAATTGCAAGCCAATGATTATTATAGAGGATAACATTGCATGAGTGTTGGATTCAATGGCCCGAGGGCACGACGTTACTGTGTCCTCGCTTCGCTCGACAATTTTGTTCTTGTGCCAAAGAGTGGGTATATAATAAGTCAATTGGCATCGTTGCACTATAATTGGCATTGCAGCTCATCCCTTTTCAGTCCAGAGCTGCAATGCGCAAACCATGATGGTATAGTTATCCATCGAAAGGAAAACTTATTATGCATGCACCGTCTATCGGCTTTTTACTCCGTCGTGAGCATCCACCTGAGTCTGTATTGGACTATGCCCGCAGGGTGGAGGCGGCTGGCTTTGATGAGCTCTGGGTGGTTGAGGATTGCTTTTTCGCCAGCGGTATTGCTTCTGCCGCTACTATTTTGGCGGCCACAAAGAGTATCATGGTCGGATTGGGTATTGTACCGGCGGTCGTGCGTAATCCGGCCTTTCTGGCAATGGAGATCGCAACTCTGGCCCGTTTTCATCCCGAGCGTTTTATTGCTGGCATTGGACACGGCGTCACCGAGTGGATGCAACAGGTTGGAGCACTACCAGCTTCTCAACTGACGGCACTCGAAGAGGTGGTCGTGGCGGTGAGGGCGCTGCTACAGGGCGAGATGTATAGTGTTCAGGGGAAATATGTCTCGCTCCAAGATGTCCAGCTGTCATATCCGCCGGCGCAAGTTCCTCCGCTTGTTTTAGGTGTGCGCGGAGCTCGCTCACTCCAACTGGCAGGTCGCGTGGCTGATGGTACTGTCCTGGCCGAAGGAACGGCTCCCGCGTATGTTGCATGGACGCGAGAGCAGATTGCACGCGGTATGACTGCCGCAGGCCATGATGGACCGCACCATGTGACTGTCTTTGCCTGGTGTTGCCTGGATGATGATAGCGCTGTGGCAAGGCAGACACTGCGTCCGGCGATTGCATCTATGCTCGCTTCCGGCTCGGTACAGGTGCAGACAAAGCCATTAGGTATCAATGCGGAGATTGAGCGTCTGCTCCAGAGTGGTGGCGTTCAGCATCTGCAAGAAGCGATGCCCGATGAGTGGTTGGATCAACTGGCCATCGTTGGGAACGCTGAAGAATGTATCAACGCGATCAAACGACTTTCCGAGGCCGGAGCTGATTCGATCGTGCTCTTTCCTCTTGTTGAGCAATCATCGCAGCAACTGGACGCGTTTGCCCGGCAGATACTGCCACGCCTTTGATGATAAAATGCTACTTTTTTACTCTTCTCGTCTCTTTTGTTGTCCGGCAGCTTCAAATTCCAGTATATGTCCATCGGGATCCTGGACGGTGAAGTCAAACTCTCCCCATTTTTTCTGGGCCGGGAGCTTCACATGATCCAATCCCGAGGCGCGCAACTGCCGGGCAAATGTTTCCAGTTCGTCCGACGTTTCCAGCTCGAGATGAAATGGGGGCGCTGACGCCTGTTGGAGCAATCCCAGGCGGCCATCTCCAATTTTGAGCATCGCAAAGAGGCCAGGACGATGGACTATCACTTGCACTCCAGGCAGTTTGGTATAAAATTCCAAAGAGCGCTCTATGCTCTGTACTCTTAGTGTCATGCCAGCCAGCGAAAGCTGATGAGCGGTTTCTTGTGATGTAGACATTGTATGGTTCTCTTTCTTCTTTTTGTCTGAATAGTTAATGGTACCTGAGATGGTATGTTTCTCTTCATCTTACTTTACTCCTCAAGATGTGAGGTGAAGAGTTTGATGAGAAGAGTGTGCAGAGCTGTCTGCTCCTGGTCGTCAAGGGCAAGAAAGAACTCGTGATCTAGCGTGTCTCCTGCCTGTTGCATCTGCTGAATTGCCTCCCTCCCGGACGATGTGAGTGAGACCACATGACGCCGTCGATCACGCGGGTCCGCAGCCCGTTCAACGAAGCCTCGCTTTTCGAGTATATCGAGCACGTCGACCATATTGGAACGGTCGATGTTGAGCCGATTGGCTAGCTGCTGTTGGGAGAGCTGACCTCCTTCATTGAGAAGAAGGAGTACACCGTAGTGCGATGGATTCAGGTTCCATGAGGCAAGGATCTGGGTGAAGCGACGACGCACTTCGCGTCCAAGACGGCCCAGCACGTACGTTTTACTGCTGAGCTGCTGCGAGATAAGAGGGCGCATAGGCTCAGTATCCGTGAGACCCTGGGGAGATGAGTATTGTGCTGAGTCTTGATCATCTGTAAGCGAATGAGCCATTGGCGTGTCTCCCATCCCTTTTGTGTATGTATCAACGTACATACATTTTCCATCTGAGCCTTCCTACGAGCGGAAAGTTCAGATGGAAGCTCTTAATTCATTGGTATAAACAACAATTGTCTATACCAATGAATATAGCTCAAAGAATCCACGTTGTCAAGAGGCGATGGGGAATTTCGCTTCGGTTTTTCCTGGCGGGATCACTTATGATTTTTAGCCGCTGTGACCCTGGAGGTTTTTCTTGAGTGGAATTGTATACGACAAAGATTTACTCTAAAGGGATGGGAACATGGATTGATTTGCTATGACTTTTTGGATAGCCAGGACATCCTGAAAGAGTTTTTTCCCTCGAGTATCAAGTGAACATGAAACATCAGGGCTCGTTTGTAGCTCGAAACTAATGATGGTTGTGGTGGAAAAACTGGCACTTTTTAAGCAACCATGATTCACAGGCAAGCTGTTAAGCGCGTCCAGAGTATTCACATCGTTGAAAAAGATCTTAGTGAGACCGAGAAGAATATGTCGTTGGCCATAGAAATGACAATTGAAGAGTATGATTTCCCCTGTCGAGCTAACAACTAAAATTGATCCGCAAGCATTTGTGCTTGCTGAGATAGAAATGATAATCGTTTTTTGTGCATTAGGTGAAGGCAGTGCATGTCCTGTGTATAGTGGTATGCTCTGCTGATCTATTGCGTGTACAGCATGAACTTTCGAGCTTCCTATCGTAATGAGCTCGAAACATGCAAAAGCAAAAATTAGTATGATGTGTATGGTTTTATTCTTCAAGTGCTTCTTCTCTCAGTGATATAAAACGCGTATGGTTTTATTCTATATATAATTATTGTATAATCAGATAGAAATTGTACAATTAAATGTATATCTTTGATGTAATTGCCAACGGGATGGGACAATGAAACCTCATTTCTGAAGGATACATTGGCCACCATTGGTTTGCTCTCATGAGGCAGCGCTACCTCTTAGACGAGCAATTGTTTGTCAGTTATCTCCCAGAGTTCTTGAGCCACTTTTTCATTATAAGAACGGTGGGATGAGCGTCTGGATTTTTTTTTGTCAAAGTATTTGCCGCTGACCCCATCTACCTCTGATGATGTTGCCAGAAAGATTGTTGTTTGCGCGCCCTGATCTACATCGAGCGTAAACGGTTTCATCAGTCTGGCACCGACATCTACCCAACTACCCAGATTACTGTCGAAGGTGTCACGCAAAAGTCGCCTCTTGTACCTTAGTTCATTACCGTCACAGACAACACTCATGTAAACGGAGTTGAAATTCCTGGTTAATGTTGATGTCTGATCTTTTTTCTTAGAACAGGCGATGCTCAAACACATAGTATGTGGCTGCGCTACGCGATGAGACTTGAAGCTTGCGATAAATAGATGTCAGATGAAAGTTGACGGTACGATAGCTGATGACGAGCTGTTCGGCGATCTGAGCGTCACTGAGTCCTTGTGATGTCAGGCGGAGCACTTCGAGCTCGCGGTTCGTTAAATTTTCTCTTCTTCTCTGCTTGTGAGAAAGATGACTGGCTGGCTCAGAACCGGGCTGTTCCGGCTTGCCCTTTTCCATCCAGGCCGGATCGTATGCAATGCTCTGATACGTATGTATGGCCTCGCTTTGCTTCAGGTGCTCCTGAGCGAAGATACGGATCATTTCAGGCAGCATAAAACATGGCTCATCTAGCTCCTCGTCCCAGTGTACCTGTAACAAGTGCTGGTCAACCAGCGCGTGCACAATATCCCATAACGGTACAGACGAAGTCCCCTGCTGACTAGCAGGATAAACATGCTCAATTGCCGTGAAGGGAAAGTTATCCGCAACCGTGCTGAGCGCCTGGATGACCTGTCGCTCTGGTTCCGTCAGGAGGGAGAAGCTCCACTCCAGGCTTTGGGCGAGCGTTTGATGGCGTTGCGGCACATTGCGCATCTCATTTGTCAATGTGGATAGCCAGTCCGAGCTCTCGCGCAGGCGCTGGAGGAGTTCTTTGGGCGAGAGAAGCTTGCTGCGTGTGGCTGCAAGTTCCAGGGCGAGAGGCAGTCCCGCCAGACGTACACAGATCTCCGCTATCACTGCCATATTATTTGGGGTGATGTGAAAATTGGGATGAAGAGCATGTATGCTCTGCACAAAAAGTGCAATTGCTGTATACTGTAAAAGGTTCTCATGTGCGATTTGCGAGCTAAGATCAGGAAGTGTCAGAGGCGCAACAGAAAACGTATATTCCTCTTGAAGGCCCAGGCGCCTGCGGCTGGTGACTAAACATGTCAGATAGGGGCAGGCTTCGATTAAATGAGCTAAGTCTAGCGCCGCTGATATGACATGCTCCATGGTGTCGATGAGCAACAAAGCATGTTTCGTTTGCAAGGCAGATTGTAGCGTTTCCAGTAATGGTTGATCGTCTCTCTTTTCAATAGATAAAGCCAGAGCGATAGCTTCAAGCATTTGCTCCGGCTGGAGGATTGCAGCTAAAGAGATAAAGTAGATGCCGTCAATAAAGGTATCGCGCAACTGCGTCGCGGCGTGTAAAGCCAGTCGGGTTTTACCGACTCCTCCCATGCCAATCAAGGTCACTAATCTGGTCGCTGGCGCACATAGGATGCGTGAGAGAGTCTGAAGGTCTTGCTCGCGGCCAACAAGTGTTCCTGCATAGGTGGGCAAAGACAAAGGGCCTGGAGCTGTGATCATGTGCTGCCTGGTTGCCGCATACAGCGATGAAAAGTTCTCTGTCCCTACTTGATCAAGAGTGTCTTTGGATACCTGGATACTGGTATTTTCATGAGCAAAAAGTTTTTTGAGATGAGTTGTAGATGTTCGTTTTAACATGTATATCTCCTATTTAGAGAATTTAATCCTTTGCCACTGGGACATATATTTCTGGCTAGCTCTTATTAAGAGAATACTTGCATCTAAGGGCGAAATATATAGCACCGACCTATCATTCATCTATCAACTGTGTATGAAGGCGTCTCGATGAGAGAGCCTGACTAGAAAGAGGCGATTGTGGTTAAAAAGGCAATCCAGGCAAATCCCAACAATCTATTGAGAACAGCTCGCAAGGAGCGCGGTTGGACCCAGCAGTACGTTGCCGATCAGATAGGGGCGCCATTGTCGCTGAATGTGACGCGCTGGGAGAGAGGTACCGCTGCTCCCAGCGCCTACTATGCACAAAAGCTCAGCCAGCTTTTTGGAAAGTCGCTGCAGGAATTGGGGCTATGGGAGGAGGAACGGATTCCCTCTAACTCGGCGGGAGAGGAAGCCATCGAAGTTAGCGGACCTCTCTGGAACGTTCCCTATCGCCGCAATCCCTTCTTTACGGGGCGTGAGGATTTACTCGCGTTTCTCCAGCAACAGTTTTTCACGAACGCTACGGGAGCCCTGACGCAATCCTATGCGCTGCATGGTCTGGGAGGTATTGGCAAGACCCAACTCGCCATCGAGTATGTCTATCGGTACCGAGAAGCCTATCAGGCTATTTTCTGGATACGTGCGGCTAGTTATGAGACGTTGATTGCAGACTTCGTGCAACTGGCCATCTTCCTGCGTCTTCCTGGTTCAGACATCCAGGACCAGATGAGCATTGTTGACACTGTCAAACGCTGGCTGCATCAGCAGGATGGCTGGTTGCTGATCCTGGATAATGCGGATGAACTGGCTGAACTGGCTGATTTCTTGCCTATGAGCACGAGGGGACATCTGCTGCTCACAACACGAGCTTCAGCGACCGGGACAATTGCTCCCAGCCTGGCTATAGAGAAGATAAGCGAAGAAGATGGCTGTTTACTCCTGCTGCGACGAGCAAATCTGTTACCACCGACCGCTTCATTAACGGATATTCCCACTGAGATGCTGACTCAGGCTCGGGAACTTGTCAGGGCTCTTGATGGGCTGCCGCTGGCGCTTGATCAGGCGGCCGCGTACATTGAGGAGACTGGCTGTGGACTGATTGGCTACCTGGAACTGTATCAGCAATATTGTCTGGATCTGCTCCAATGGCAACGTAACGGACCATCCGAGTATCCGTATAGCGTTGCGAGTAGCTGGTTGCTCTCGTTTCGACAGGTCGAGGAGGCCGACCCTGCTGCTGCTGACCTGTTACGCTTATGTGCCTTCTTAGATCCAGATGCGATCTCGGAGGCGATGCTGATGGCCGGAGCCGATGCACTTGGCCCATTGCTGCGCTCGGCAATGACAAATCTCTTTCAGATGAATCGCATGATCGGCGTGCTGCGCCGTTTCTCTCTGGTCCAGCGTGATACCGAGTCCAGAGCCTTGAGCGTGCATCGGCTGGTGCAGGCAGTGCTCAAAGGCAGGATGGATGAGAGTACGCGGCGACAGTGGGCGGAGTATACAGTATGTATGGTGAATGCCGCTTTTCCTGAGGTTGAGTTGCAGACATGGTTCCTCTATGAGCGATGTCTTCCACATGTGATGAGCTGTGCCGCATTGATAAAACAATATCAATTAATCTCACGTGAAGCCGGGCGGCTACTTACGCACGCCGGTTGGTATCTGGGTGAACGGGGAAGGTATCCGCAAGCTCAGGTATTATTGTCCCAGGCGCTCACGCTGCGAGAGCAACTGTTTGGTCCTGAAGATCTTGAGACAATCACGACGCTGCTCTATCTGGGAGAACTGTATCAGCATCAGGGACACTATCAACAAGCCGAGTCACATCTGCAACGCGCTCTGGAGGTGCGTGAACGGGTGCTGGGACCAGAGCATGCCGATGTGGCTTTGGTGTTGCATCTGCTGGGTACTAATTCTCTCTTTGTTGAACACTACATGCAAGCGGAAACGCTCTTGCAACGAGCATTGTTGATTCGGGAGCAGACAGCAGGACCAGAAAGCCGTGAGGCCGCTTCTACCCGGCTCGCGCTGGCGCAGAACAATGTTCGTTGGGGACGCTACGCCGCTGCCGAAGCGCTTTTTACGCGTGTGTTGCCGATGTATGAACGGCTATTTGGTCTGGATCATCCTAACTCCGCCACCGTGCTGGGAATGATGGGTCTCCTGTACAATTATCAAGGGAAATATCTATTGGCCAAGGAGTATATCCAGCGTTCACTACACTATAGCGAGAAAGTGTTGGGGCTGGAGCATCCTGAGACGGCGACGAAAATGGGAAATCTTGGGCTGATCTATTCCAAACTGGGCGATCTGGAGGCGGCAGCCGATCTCTATCGTCGCGTACTTCCCATTCATGAAAAGGTGCAGGGAGAGGAGCATCCGTATACCGGCGGCACATTGAGCAATCTGGCGAATATCTATACCCTTCAGGGGAAGTACGAACAGGCCGAACCACTCCATTTACGCTCCCTGACTATCTATGAAAAGGCCGTGGGAAAGGAGAGCGTTGATGTGGCCATCACGCTGCGTAGTCTGGGATATCACTATTATTGCCAGGGGAAGTATGCACAGGCCGAGTCGCTCGGTCTGCACGCACTGGAGATCTTTGAGCATATGCTCGATCCCGAAAATGCTCGTACCGCCTCCGCCTTGCATCTGCTGGCAGGCGTCTATGCAGGGCAGGAGCGCGTGCCAGAGGCTCATGAATTCTATCGGCGAGCGATCTCCATGCGAGAACATGTGCTTGGTTCGGAGCATCCAGATACCAGCGCTGTGGTGCAAGAGTATTCCTCCTTTCAAGCCAAACACAAAGGGAAGTAGTCTATGGAGCGCTTCATGGGGAGACAGGTAGAATGAGGTCGAGCGAAGCGAAGACACGTAGCGTCGCACGCTTGCGTGCGATGTCCCTGTGACTCGTACGAAATAGTGGGAGCTCGGCGCGCCATGATCATACGTCGAGTGGGACATCGTGCCCGAGGGCACGACGCTACGGTGTCTTCGCTTCGCTCGACACTGATTATGGGAACACTGCTTGCTTCGGCCAGCCAATTCATACGAGAGCCAATTCTGCTCAGGAATGCATCTCGCCAATGATCTGGCGGATTTCTTGGACGAGGCTTGTCATTGCCTCTTCGCTCTTGCTCCATTGGGTCAGGGGGATGCCATTGCCGGGCAATGCCTGGAGCGTTCCAAGCGCGGTTTGCTGCCAGTTGACAGGACTCAGGAGAATGGGAATGGTACGAGCTTTTCCTCTTTCGTGTTGCTCAATGGCTCGTGGCATTTCTACGGTAGAACAGTATCGCGAGGCGAGGTAGTGCTTACTGAGAAGTAGAAGGATTAGATCAGAGGTAGAGATATGGTAGTTGATCAACGACATGATCTCTGTTCCCGGTGGAACGGCGCTTTCATCCCATGTAGTAATATATCCTTGCTGCTTGAAGGCTTCCAGATGGCTGGTGAGCTTCTCCAACCATCCTATGTCGTCACGATTATATGAGTAAAAAATCTTGATGGATCTTTTCATCAGCAGACCTTTCCTTCTTTTTGCCTCTCTTTTTTCGTCAAGAGCCGGTGATGTATGCCAACTCTTCTCTGTGCATTCAATATATATAGACGAAGATTCGGCCAACTTTGAGAATTGATGCCATTCTATGGGTGCACTTTACTTTTTTGCAGGGGGAACGCTATATCCAGTAGCGCTTCCATGACCAGTGTCAAGCGAAGCGAGGACAGTGTGGCGTCGCTTGACAGCTTTTTGCTGGCCTCCCAGGACAAAACGGAGCAGCTTGTCGGTCTGAAGCAACGCATATGTTGCTTTAAGGTGTGAAGTTAAGGTTACTTCTGAAGACCTGAGGACGTTACCGAATGCTGCCTGCCGATCAGGGAGGGTGGTGTTGGGGATCCGAGGCGCTTGCTATGCCCCTTCTCTGCTTGCAAGCATACAACCTAGAGTGTGCTCTAGGTCAAGTGTATTAAAAAGACCACTCTCATGGCAGCTTTTTCCGCAGAAAGACCCGGCGATAGCCGTTTTGCTCCTGTCGTCCTTCTTCCTCAAATCCCAGCTTGTGATAAAAAAGGAGATTTTCTGTCATCATTTCATGGGTGTAGAGGCAAACTTCATCCAATTGCTCCGCTTGGGCTTGCTTTTCAACAAATGCCATGAGCATATGTCCCAACCCTTGTCCTTGAAAGTGTGGATCAACTGCGATATTCTCGACAAATATGCCCTTGCCCTGTGGCTTCATCACCAGTACCCCTAGAATCCCTTTTTCGCCTGCAAGTACGTAGACAATTCCCTGCTCGATGAGAGCTTTGTAATCAGCGAGCATTGGTGCGGGCTTTCCTCCGATCCGTTCGATATACCTGGCGTAGGCTGCCTGAACGCAATTTACAAGAGCGTCTTGATCTTCCTGTCTGGCCTGTCGAATGATGCGATCCATATGGCTTCCCTCCTTTTTAGCAATCAGACTCAGTGTAGCATACGCTGGCGAAGCAGATATCTTTTTGCGTTTTTTCATAAAGTGTGACTTATTAATATCAATACCGGTTGTGCAAACTCTTGATTGCAAAAAGGCTGACAAGATAAAGGAATAATGGAATGACACGTTCGATTACCATTGATGATCTGTATAGCTTGAAGGTTGTGGGTAGCCCCACTATTTCTCCAGATGGGAGACATATTGCGTATGTCGTGACTTCCATTGATGAAAAGAAGCATAAATATCTCTCATCTATCAGAGTGGCCTCTCTGGAGAGCGGAGAGATACGCTATTTTACGGCGAGTTCGACGAATGCGAGTAGTCCGGCCTGGTCTCCCGATGGACGCTGGTTGGCGTTCGTCTCGAATCGCGCCAGTGAGCGTCCCGCTGAGAAGTCGCAGAAGCCCAAGGATAAAGATAAAGCGCAGATCTGGATTATGCCGACCGATGGCGGTGAAGCCTATCAATTGACCTTTATGGAGCTGGGAGCATCATCTCCCGCCTGGTCTCCAAACGGGCAGCAAGTACTTTTTAGCGCTCAGGTCAAAGTGGTGGAAGAAGAGGCCGATGAGGATAATGATGTGCCAAAGATACATGTCGTGGAACAGCTCTTCTATCGTATGAACGGTGTGGGCTTTACCAATGAGACGCGCTCGCATCTGTATCTGGTGGATCGTACTGGCGGGGATGTGAAGCAGATAACTGATGGCGATTGGAACGATAGTCAACCAGCCTGGTCGCCCGATGGTACACAGATTGCCTATCTCTCTAATCATGATGAGGAGCGCTGGAGTATCCCGAGAAGTGATCTGTATGTCTTGTCGCTGCCGGATGGTAATCCGCGTCGCGTTACCGATGGCTCATTGAGCTGTGGCTCTCCTTCCTGGTCGCCCGACGGAGAAACGATCGCTATGCTGACTGCTCCGGTCGCTGCTGCATCAGGATATGCCTATTTGAGTCGTATCGGGTCCCGCGAAGAAAACGCCAGCCCCATTGTGCTCACAAAAAACAATGAATTTACTCTCGCAGAAAAGACCAATGCAGATGTCATGGCAGAGGTTGCGAATCAGACCGCAGCCTGGTCAGCTGACGGACAAACACTTTTTGCCCTGGTCTCTCTGCGGGGAGCTGGAATCGTCTATGCTATCTCCGCTTTTGGGGAAGAACAACGATCTGTCGCGATTACAAGTGATCAGAACATGCATGTGCGCGGTTTTAGCGTCGATGCTGCCAAGCAAACGCTGGCCTTACTCGTTGGTGATGCCACGCATCCTCATGAAATCTATACCTGTGCCATAAATCAAGCTGGTAGTGAGCTGCAACGTGTCTCACACGAGAATGATGAGTTTCTGACGGAGCTACAGATAGCGGATCTGGAGGTCATTCGCTATCCAGGTGCAGACGGCTGGCCCATAGAAGGGTGGATACTCAAGCCGTATGACTTTGATCCGACCCAAAAGTATCCATTGGTGACAGAGGTTCATGGTGGACCTAATACACAGTATGGGTATACGTTTTTTCATGAGATGCAGGTATTGGCGGCACAGGGCTATGTGGTCTTTTTCTGCAATCCGCGCGGGAGCGTCGGGTATGGCTATGAATTTGCCGATGCAGTACGCCTTGCCTGGGGCGAAAAAGATTCTGTGGATATTCTGTTGGGTATCGATGAGGTGATTAAACGAGGCTATATCGATGAGCAACGTTTGGCTATCACAGGGGGTAGCTACGGTGGCTTTATGACAAATTGGCTGATAACGCACTCTGATCGCTTTAAAGTTGCTATCACGGATCGCTGTGTCAGCAATATGGCCACCATGTTTGGTGTGAGCGATATTGGTTGGCATTTCGTCGAGGATCACGTGGGGACAACTCCCTGGGAAGATCTTGATACATATATGCAGCGATCACCAATAGCTCTGGTAAATAATATCCACACGCCACTGCTCATCATCCATAGCGAGCAAGATCTGCGCTGTAACATTGAGCAGGCAGAACAACTCTTCGTGGCTCTAAAATATCTGGGGCGCGAAGTGAAATTCGTACGCTTTGAGGGCCAGAATCACGAGCTTTCACGGAGTGGACATCCCAAGCTGCGTAAAGCACGACTTCAATATATGCTTGATTGGTTTGCTCAACATATATAGCGGCGTACATATCTATCCTTAATCTGCAAGGTACTGAAATTCCTACGACTGGAGTGGAGTAATGCTGAGAACTATTGCCTCAGCATTGCTCCACTTTTGAGTTGCTTAGTTGTTTATTTGATAATCAAGTAGTTCAGACCGATGGGACGTTTATGCGCATTGGCGATATGCAGTCCAGCATAGTGCAGGCGCATTCTTGAGCAAATGTTCATCGATATGAAGAATGTTTTCCTCTGCGATGCCAATGATCTGCAAGGAACTATCTTCAAGAGCGTACGAAAAGATTTAGAGACTGTTCCCTGCTCCAAGCTCCAAATGAAGTAGGAAACAGTCAAATGATCATCAATAGGCGTAGTAGCCAAGAAAGCCTGATACGTCACTGACATTGTTTGTCTGGACATAGGTACCTGTCTCATATGCGTTGATCATCTTACCATTTCCAATGTAGATGCCAACATGTTCAGTGTCCGTTGTACTCGTTCCAAAGAATGCCAGATTGCCAGGCTGAGCCGCACTGGCGCTCACCTGATGCATGTGAGCAAGCTCACTGTCGGTATTGCCGCTACCCAACACGTCATCACCATACGACAAAGCATAGACCCAGCGGGCAAGCCCGAGCAATCCAGGCCAACGGTGGTATCAGCAGGACATGGCTGAATGGAGCCCGTATAGCCATCGCAGCTTCCCAGAGTCGGTCCAGGTTTGCTGCCATGTCCACCGGCCCAGGAATAGGGAATATCGCCACCGCTCCAGCCTGGCTCAGCGTTGCCGTTCTGGATCGCTTGTGCGTATGAGACAATTTTTGCGAGTGTCGCACTACTTGTCCCAACGAGCGCTTGCCAGGTAGCAACATTTGCCTGACCATTAGCGGTCAACCCCTGGTTGGTTTGGAAACTCTTCACAGCCGCAGTGGTGTTCGCGCCATCATTACCATCAAGGGTTAAATTAGCGCCGTGGGCATTAAGCTGTCGTTGTAATGCCAGCACCTGATCGCCCTGATCACCCTGGCTGGAACTGACAATGAGTGCAGACCAGGTCTGAGGACCAACTTCACCATCAACTCCCAGGCCATTTGCGGATTGAAAACTCTCTACCGCACTTGCAGTCAAAGGTCCAAAATCGCCATCCGCGCTGATCGAATATCCACGCGCTCGGAGCATATACTGAATAGAATAGACGTTTTCTCCAATATTACCTTGTTGGGTAGTCGGCCAACTTGTAGCTGCACTTGCCGAGGGAATATGCAGCATAAAAGTCAGACCGAGTGCGAGCAGTACGCTGAGTATAGGTAGCACATATTTTTTACTCATTACCATTTTTCTTTCTTACTTCTCTTGTTGAAGGACTTTCGAGGAATCATCATGAGACAGTGGAGTTTGAATTCCTATGCAATGCATCGTCTTTTGACAACTATAAGGGTAATATACGTGAAGCGATAGATTTATGAAATAGCATTTAGGGGACACTTTTGATACATTGTTACAAATTGACATAGTTGATATTGAAGTGGTAAGATACGATTATAAATAATAGCTGGCTATTGAAAGGGCTCCTATGGAAAACCCTCGTAATCCTGTCTTCTGGTTGAAGCGTGCCTATCTTTCTACCAGAAAGCATCTTGACGACTCGTTGCAGGCAGATGGTCTGACGGCGGCTCAACTTGAGGTGTTGATGTACTTGTGGGAAGAGGATGGCATGGAGCATCGGGTCCTACAAGAGCATCTGGGCGTGAGTTCTCCAAGCCTGACAAGTGTCATTGACGTGATGGTGCAGCGTGGTTTTGTCGAGAGGCGTATCAGTGCAGAAGATGCGCGCGTTAAGCAGTTGTTCCTGACGGCAAAAGGGCATGCTCTCAGTCAGGAGCAGCAAGCGACCGGTCAGCGTTTCATCAAAGAGATGCTGGCGGGCTTTTCCGAAGGCGAGGCTGCTCTGTTTTTAGAATGGCTCCAGCAGGTAGCCAGGAATATGGGTGATACCTATCATAATCCTTCGTAGTCATTTTTAGAGATGTATATGTGTATAAGCGTAAAATTTTTTGTTCTAAACGGTAGCCAGCTATCTTTTAGATGACTACCGTTTTTTTATGACGAGCGAGAAAAAAGCTTCTATGGAACTTGAAAAGAAAGTGAGAGATGATGAAAGCTATTCGTGTACATCAAGCAGGCGGACCAGAAGTGCTTCAGATTGATGAACTTCCTCGCCCACAACCTCGTTCTGGCTGGGTCCTGATACGTGTGAAAGCCTTTGGTTTGAATCGTTCCGAAATGTATACGCGGCAAGGTTTCTCACCTAACGTCCAGTTCCCACGCGTGTTGGGCATCGAATGTGTCGGCATCGTCGAAGAAGCTCCCGACACAGATTTTATCCCTGGTCAGACGGTCGCGGCGCTGATGGGCGAGATGGGACGGACTTATGATGGTGGATACGCTGAATATACGCTTGTGCCAGCTCAACATGTGATTGTACTCAATACACAGCTTCCATGGGAAACGCTTGCCGCAATCCCTGAAACGTTTATGACGGCCTGGGGATCACTGGTCGATGCCATGGAGATAGCGTCCGGCCAGACACTCTTAATACGTGGCGCGACCTCCGCGCTTGGCCTGGCTTCACTTTCTCTAGCACGGGATAAAGGGTTACGCGTGATTGCGACGACGCGCACTGCTGCCAAAGCTCCTCTGTTGCAACAAAATGGTGCTGAACATGTGGTGATTGATACTGGTCAGATTGCTGATCAGGTGAGAGATCTTGTTCCTGGTGGTGTCAACCGTGTGCTGGAACTGGTGGGCGTGACTACATTGCGTGACTCATTAAAGGCCGTCGCGCCTCGTGGCATCGTATGCAATAGCGGCATCCTGGGGAACGCCTGGATCTTTGATGGCTTTGAGCCGCTCGTTGATATTCCTTCAACGGTGCGTTTGACAGTTTATACCAGCGAAGATCTGGTTGGTCCTTCAGCCAGCACAGCCCTCCAGCACATCGTTGAGGGCGTTGAGCAGAAGCGCTACGCTGCCCATATTGATCGCGTATTCCACTTTGGGCAAATTGTGGAAGCACATCGCTATATGGAAGAGAGCCACGCCACTGGAAAACTTGTGGTGCTTGTTGATGAATAATGTATTCAGGCAACGTAATGCTTTGTCAACAGTCATCGCGCCATGGTTCAAACTGCCAGGATGACTCCTTGCACTAGGCGTCCTGGCCAGCCAACGTAGCGGCGCGGCTCCGCCGTGCTGTCACTTCCCGCACGAACACGTCCCACGTGCAGATGGAAGCAACGCAGACGAGACAATCCACGGCGGGAAGATGTCTCAATGGAACCCTATGAGGAGCGTTTTCGTACGAGTTGGTAAATGACCTATGAAGTGAGACAATCTGGCCCGTAAACGTGAAACATTGCCCTCAATCGCGGAACACTGGGACAAAAATTCCTGGAAAAACCGCTCCCCATCAGGTATACTTGCTTCAAAAGCAGTAAATTGCACTCCTCATCGGGGGAACTGACAAAACATTGGTAGTGCGGAAGACGGACGCATCTATCAGGCGAGGATGTGAATGCGTGCACCAGCAGAGCTGCTGGTCCTGCGCCATGATACGCTCAAGCTCATTGATGGAGCAGGCACAGAGGCTCTCCCCCAAGATCAGAAGCAGGCAGATGTGCCAGGTGTGAATGGAAAGGAACCCGAAGAGCAGCAAACCGTCCCGGAACACGCCACGTTGAACGCTCCGAGCACACCAGAGGAACAGCGCGAAACGGTGAAAGAACAGGAGCCGTCGTCCAAAACTGCCAACTGCACGTTCTCTGGAGTGGTTCGTATCGATCTGCAACGGTTTACCAACAGTGGAATGTCCTCTTTGTGGAAGAATGCGTTCGCTTACCCCAGTCAAAAGGGTCCTCCGGTTCAAAGCGCATCCCCCACTCAAGCAGCAGACGAAACATCCCGCGAAACACTGGTCCAAAGCAGGAAGAACCGACTGGGAGGTGGTTGGAGGGGAATGAACAGCAAGACAAAGCCAATGGGACACCAACTTGAGCAGCTTCGACAAGAAGCGTTTCGCCTGTGTGAGCAGGTAGAGCAAACCGTGACAGACACAACGTTCTTACGTCTCCAATGCATGAATGAAGGTGGGCTATTGCCATGACCGGAATCGAAGCTTCGACCTCTCCCCCTGCCTTGCCGCGCTGGTTCGGACCGAGAGCCAGCCCCGATGATCCGGCCGTCTCGGCCCTGATCGACCGCGTCGCGTGCGGGGCCGGATGGGCAGACATTGGCGGTTCGTTCAACCTCAACGTGCGAATAGACGCTGAGCCACCGGTTGTCCTCCGGGTTCATAGGCCGTGGGTAACGCGCGGCCGAGTGGCTGGACTGCGACGCCTGCGCGAGCGGCTCCAGCACACCCACGTCCGAGTCGCTCGGCCGATTCGGATGTTGGGCTCCGACCTCGTGAGGGTCGCTGATCGTTGGGCTGAGCTTGAGGAGTTCATCGATCACGTGCAGCCGCCGGCAACCCAGGACTCCTACATCCGCCTCTTCGAGGAGCTCGGACGTCTTCACGCGGCGCTCAAAGCAGTCTGGGAGCCCAGTCCGCCCGAACCTCTCGACGACCACAGGACATTGGGCCAACTGCGTTCCTCGGTCGGTTTCACACGCTGCCGGCTCGGACCCCGTAGCGAGCCAGTCGTGCGTCGGATGCGCCAACTGACTGGCGAGCTGTCCAAGCTCCGCAAGGGTGTCGAACTGCCATTCGCGCCGATTCACGGTGACTACCGCTTGGGCAACGCGGTCGAACTGTCAGACGGCTCATGGGTCACCCTGGACCTGGATTTTGTGAGGGTCAGGGAGCGGCTCTACGACATCGCGGGCGCTCTGAGCCTGATGCGCGACCTTCCCAGCATCGCCACCAGCCTGAACCCCGGTGCACAGAGCGGCGAATGGCTCGAACCGCGACGACTGCTTGACGCCTATGAGCGCACCGCTCCGGAACCCCTGACTCCCGACGAGCACCGTTGGCTTCCCGGGGCTCTGGCCCTTGTCCCCTTGCACTGGGCTGCCACCGCCGGACTCAGAGGAGACGGCGTCGAGGAGGCGGAGAGCGCAATGACCGCCGCCGAGGCCTGGTGGTCGCGCCGCGCTGAACTGTCGTCGTAGTCCGGCGCCGCGCTCGGGGACTGAGTTCTCTCGGCCCGGGCCTGTGGGACACCGGTTCGTGTTGGCCCAATCAAGTGAGGTGATGTCTCCGAATACGAACCGCGGCCCACCGTAGCCGGCGGTTGGGTACGGCTTGGCGGCCGGTTGCGTCGAACATTCAGGTCAATTATCCTTCCCGAAGGGGTGCAGATGCGTGGGCGTGTCCAAGATAGCACCAACCTGATCTTCCTTGAGAAGCCATTTGAGATAGATACTTTGCTGGATCTGATCAGACACCACCTCCAGGACTAACATCAACCTTTCTTTTCCCCTCCAATTTACAAAATGAAAGTCGAAAGAAGCCTGATGGGGAGCGGTTTTGTCCAGGAACTTTGTCCCAGTGTTCCGCGATTGAGGGCAATGTTCCACGTTTACGGGCCAGATTGTCTCACTTCGTAGGTCATTTACCACGAGTCACAGACAGCACGGCGGAGCCGCGCCGCTAGGTCGGTGAGCCTCTCACTCCATCGCCTTTCGGATCTGTTTTGGATACCACATCTCCGCACCACATCATCTTTGCCAAATGTGGTGCGGATAAACAAGAAGCCAGAGCTATGAGATGTGCGCGAAGAGTGGTTTGAGTGCTTCGTATGTGGCCTTGTAGCGCGCATAGCCTTCCTGGTAGATAGCCGAAGTGGAAGCATCGGGTTCTATGGTCTTGCCCGCGTGAACCATGGCTTGTGCTGCAGTGCGCAGATCGGGAAAGGCTCCGGCTCCGACAGCGCCGCAGATGGCACTTCCGAGCGTGACTGCATCGGGCTCGGTGGTTAACGTGATCGGTAAGCCTGCGACATCTGCCAGAATTTGTAGCCACAAGGCGCTACGTGTTCCACCTCCGCAGGCAGTGATATGCTGCGTTGGCACGTTCAGTTGCGCAAATTTTTCGAGGATGTGTCGATTCCCATAGGCGGTCCCTTCATAGACTGCGCGTAGCAGGTGCCCTGACGTATGGGCAGGCGTCAGACCCCAGATGGTTCCACGTGCCGCAGGATCTTTGATCGGTGTACGGCTCCCCTGCCAGAAATCGAGGACGGTTAAACCGTCGGCACCAGGATGAATCGCAGCCGCGGCGGCATCTGCTGCGCGATAGCGCTCCTCTCCTATGGGAAGATCGCCGCTGAGCGTATCGAGCAACCAACGCACCGTTCCTCCCGTACTTGCCTGTCCGGCTTCGATGGTCCACTCACCATCGATAACGGCGTTCTCAAATGGTCCCCAGAGGCCCGAGTCGATAACGGGATCGGCGGATTGTATCAGTTGACACGTGGATGTCCCGGTGATCAGTGCCAATGTGCCCGGTGCCAGGACGTTCATTCCTACCATACCCACGTGGGCATCGATGCCGCTCATGGAGACAGCGATGCCGGCTCGTAATCCCAGTTGTTGTGCGATGTTAGCTTTTAATGCACCTGCTGGAACCCCCATTGGGAGCACCTTGCCGGGAATTTTCGCGACCATATCGCTCAAGCCAACCGCGTCAAGCAGATGGGTGGGCCAACCGGCGGGATTTTGCTTATCCGCCGTCGCTCGATAATGCCACTTGGCGGCGGCGCAATTGAGTGGCATAGCCCACTCGCCAGTCAGCTTCCATGTCAGCCAGCCCATCTGATCGACAAGATAGCTTTGTTGATGCCAGAGGTCGGGCTCGTGTTCTTTTAACCAGAGCACTTTTGGCACAGGCCATTCTGCCGGTACGTCGGTGCCACAATAGCGCAATACCGGATCGTGGGTTTCTGTTAACTTACGTGCCTGACTGGTCGCGCGGAGATCCATCCACATGAGGCCCTCGGTGAGGGGAGTGCCATCCTGACTCGTGAGCAGAATATCGCATGGAGCATCAATGGCTAATCCGATCACCTGTTTGCCATCGACTCCATGCTCTTGTATGCACTGCTGTACTGCGGTCACCAGCGCCTGCCACCAATCCATCGGATGTTGGGTCGCCCAACCAGGGTGTGGATAGGATGTTTGATAGTTTTGCCCATAAAAGCCCACAGACTGTCCTTGTAGATCAAAAAGACCTGCTCGCAGTCCTGTGGTCCCGGCATCGATTCCGAGTACCAGCTCTCTCTCCATTGAGTTTGTCCTTTCTACTTTTCGGCGTAGACGTGCGCCTCAATCCCGAGCAATTCAGCGACGGTACGGAGTTCTGTCACCCAATCACCGTAGACGGCATGAATATGATTGCTCGCATATGTGGAGATAAACTCGTCGGCCGAGCACGTAAAACGTGTGAACGCATGTGGCCATGCCAGATCGGTCTGCTTCATCAAGCTCATATTTTTGGCCTCATCATATTGTACAAACTCGCCGCGCAGAATTGCCAGCCAGTAGGTCCCGTTGCGACGGGTTAAGCGTGCGAATGTCGCCTCACCAGGAGATGCGAGGTGATGTACACTGGCTCCTCCTGCCGGGAAGTAGAAGCTCTCGGGATAGAAGTGGACATTTGGCAGGTTGTCCTTGGGATCGAACGAGTGTCCGGCGAAGTATGTGGCATGTTCACCCGAATTGACCAGATCCCAGATGCCCAGGTCAGCGTGATAATGGCGCACATCGGCGAAGAGTACAGGCGTATGCGCGAGATACTTGAAGATTTGCATCGTCAGAGCAGCATCCATATCGGCTTCGGTGGCGCAGACGTGTGGCTCGTGTGGTCCATCCCAGTCATAGGGATCGTTCAAGAAGGCTTCTGTGACATCCATCGTACAGAAATTATTGGTCAGTTCTGGTTGAGCTTTAATGCCTGAGAAATCCAGACGATATTCCTCAATCAGGCGCTTAACCGCATAGGTGGCGCGGATCTGGGTTTTGAGCTTGTCTGGCGTGAGTTGCTTGCCGTCATAATGGATATGTCCAATATTCTCCTCCAACCATTTGAAGGCGGGCTCGACTTTGGCGGCCGGTACTTCGGCGGCCAGACGAATGATCTCTCCCTGGTCGATATGCTCGACGTCGACTCCAAAGAGCGAGAGCCATGTCGCAGGATCAGCTGTCGCCGTGTACATGCCCATAGGACGACCACCAAACAAGCCAAAGGTTTGTCCACGTATACTGGAGACGGCTCCAGCCGCACGAATAAAGCTACGAATTTTGGCATAGATGGCGTCATCCCCGATGTCGCCATACGCCCGAGCATAAGGGGTGCCAGCCTGATTGAGCGAACCAGCGCTGGCAAGCATGCCGACCAGTCCTGGATATTGAGGATTGATATTGCTGAAGAGCATAAATGGACCTGGGGCAAAGCGCGATGCCAGTGCAGGCAAATTAGGAAAGACCCAGACCGCAAAATTGAAAATGGTACAATCGCAGTGCATTGAGGCGAGGCGTTTGGCTTCGCGGACTGCCTGTTCGTTGGTGCAAATGATGGTCTCACTGGCTACAACGTCGTATCCATCTGCTTCTAAGCGCTGCTTGAGTCGGTTCTGGGATTGATGATTCAGCTCATCGACTTCCTCTGCCACGAAGGATCTTCCGTCGGAGAAGGTGAGTATACCAATAGTAGTCATTGAAGATGAACTCCTTTCAAAGACGATGCGGTTACAAATCAATGGTTTTTAGTGCGCGAATGAAATCAGGAGCGTAGTATCCGCGTGCAGGATCACAGGCGTTGTGAATGTGAGCGAACATAGATCTCGGTCCTTGTTGATAGTGATATCAAGCTGTTGATTGTCGGCAGTGACCGTGATATCGGTGGCGCTGCCGGGCAGCGTCAATTGACGTACATGAAGCTCACCAAACGAGCAGGTCAGCCGGGCCTGAGCCGCAGTTGTATCTGTCGCTGGCTGTTGCTCAAAGACTCCCCAACCATCGCGTACAATAAAGGGGGCGCGGAAAACAGTATCATCGGCAACTGGCTGAAACGATAGCGCATCGAGATGGGCATCATAGTGGAATCCACTCATTGCTTCCAGTATAGACCAGCCAGCCATAGCTCGTGCATAGTGGTCGCCACACTCGATCTCGTTATAGGGATTGCGTCTGGTTCCGTCGTAGCGAGCGCGCAGAGCCGACAGGATCTTCATGCCTTCTTTGACGAATCCTTCTGTAATGCAATGAGCTCCAACCTGATATTCGATCCCTGTCCATACCTCATCGCAATAGCGGACCGGAATTTCGGGTCGCCCCCCGTGTGGCCATGTACATACGAGCAGGCCGGCATCGTCTTGATCAGCAAAAACGCGGTAGCCATGAGAAAAACCACGGAAGCCCTCACGAAAGTTATAGCGCACAATTGATTGGAGCGTCTGTCTGACGTGTTCACGTGGCAAGATATATCCCAGTCCTAATTGTTGTGCCCACCATTGGCCGAATAGTTGATCCGCCAGACAGCCCTCGCCGAACTGATTTTCGAGTGGCACTGTGTGATCAATGAGTTGAATGTAATATTCGCCATTCCATAACAACTCGTCGTACTTCTGTTTGCCACGTTCAAACAGTTGTCGATATGTCTCGGCCAGAGCTGTTTGTCCCTGCAACTTACTCAACTCTTCAGCCGCACGCAGAGCTGCGAGCCAGAGTCCACCAATATACATATTGGGGCCATAAAACTCGATGTCATACGTATTGGGCTGCTCACCTTCGAGAACGCCATCCTCATTCTGATCCCAGTTTTTGATGATATAGTCCATCAGGCGCTCAATATGCGGCCACATTTCATCCAACCAGATCGAACCGGCTCCCTGACGAAATTCACGATACGTTTTTAAAACGGTGCCGAGCATTCCATCCAGGGCTGGATGGGTTGGTCCACCAATTGGCTCGTCCCATAATTGTTTGAGGTAGAGTGGCAGAATCGTCCGATGGGGAATATAGCCTTCGGGAGCCTGGATCTGCTTGAGATCGGTCTCACGCATACTCCGCTCCAGTGGCGGGAATAGGCGCGAAAGCGCTTGCTCATAATTCCAGACATGGGTACAGTTGAGTGGACAGGACCCTCCGAAATCGCCGCTCCACATGGAGGTCGATGCCCCCAGTGAGCCCTCAAAACCGTAAAATCTTCCATCCTCAGTCCAAAAGCAGGTAGGGCTACGCATTAAAGATCCCTGAGCAGCCAGAGCTTCGTTGATCCAGGAGGGTAATGTACTGCCATAGATATTCTGCGACCAGCGTCGTGAAGTATCTTTTAACCAGGATTGGTGCTCGATGACATATGTGGCTACATCCATCGCATCAGCGAAACGTGTGTTGTATGCGTTTCCCAGCCAGAAGCGACTACGGCCATAATTGCGCAGGGGACCAAATTGATCAAAATTGACGTAGCGATTGGGAAAATACCAGCTGAGAATGAAGGTGGCCTGGATGGTTTCACCAGGAGCCAGCCAGAATGGCAAGAGAAGTCCTCCATTCCAGGTTTCGCCGGGAGCACTTGCTCCACTGGTGATATGGGCTGTGCTTCTATGTCCACGTTGCTGATTGGCATCTTGCCCACGTACAGGATGGTGGTCCGGATGATAACTTTCCATGATGCGGATGAACTGTTCTGGACTGGTCCAGCGTTCGTAGGCCAGCGTTTCATCTCCCAGGCTGGTCAGAACCATCTGTCCCGCGCCAGGATGATCATCTGGTAGGCTGGGATTCTCCATGATCAGCGCTGTCCGCCCTTTTTTTTCGTATAAACGGTTGACGTTTCCACCATAGAGGGGATTGCGATTTCCACTGCCTGGCGTGATACCATCCCAGCCGACGGCATTCTGTAAGGTTGATCCCAGTACGCCGCATATCTCTCGTTGATCAGGATTATGGAGCGTAAAGGTAAAAATAATCGCAGGGAGACCACTTGCATGCGCGTCTAAAGGGATAAACGGTGAATAAGCCTCTAGTTCAACCTCAATGGGAAGCTCTTTATCTTCATAGCGGATATGCCCAAAGGGATATGAGCCCGTAAATGTTGTATGTTCAACCCCTGTAAATTGACGTAGCAATGATATTTGATCCGCCGGGATCATATCGTCATTCACCAGAGGTGTCTGTTCATGCTCACGTTGCAGCGTTTCGCGCGACTGCAAAATACGTATGGTGTTTAATGGCGGTTCAACGCGGGACGTTCGAATAGCGAAGAAGCTATCCGGCACGAAACCGCGATGATTTACCTGATTCGTGATCTGCCATTGTCTGAGTCCCCCATCACCTCCCAGCGCAATCTGGCCGCTACCCAGGCCACCAAGCGGCATGACAACATGGCGAAGAGCATTCCCCTGATAGCGAGTACCAGACAGGCGTTGTGTAGTACCGGCATGTTTCGAAATCAGATCTGTCATGAATTCTCCCCTACACCAGCAAACGCACAAAGGTATACATTTGCTACTGATACAATTTTAATAAAGTCAGGATAACTTAAAAAATTTTTAAAGTCAAGGGTAGTTTATAAAAACAAATTTAAAATTAAACTAAAATTGGATTGACTTTTAAAAAAACGCATGTTATATTTCGTTTGTCAGTACAGCGCAGCTCGTTGGTGAGCGAAAGAAAGCATTGAATTATTTCAAAGGGGATACCGATGGATAGCAACCGCATTTTTTCATTACTGGATGAAAACTCTCTGTTGGGACGGCGTGGTTTCCTGAAAGGGGCCGGATATACAGGGCTTAGCCTGGCAGCTGGAAGTAGTTTGCTTGCTGCATGTGGCAGTGATCAATCATCATCCACCTCCTCTCAGATTGCGCCTAGAGGTTCAAAAATTTCTGGCAAGCTCAGTATTGCGTATCTGGGCGCTGCCGACCAACAAAAAACCTGGAATGCACTCTTTTCACTTTTCAAAAAACAGTATCCAGACATCGAACTTACCGCGCTACCAAATGCCTCCAATAACTGGGCCGTTTTCTTCAATAGTATTTCTACCCAGATCGCTGGTGGCAAGATTCCTGATGTGGTGCAGGTGGCGACCGAGGGACAACGACTCTTTGCCAGCCGTGGTCTGGTTGAACCTATTGATGCCTATTTAAAACGTGACCAGGCAGATCTAACCGATTTCTTTTCTGACAGCAACCAGAGCATACAGAATATGACGAAACGTAGTTCTCCCGATGGTAACACCTACTATCTACCGGGGGATTTCAACCCGATGTGTATCTGGTACAACACAGAAATGTTTCAGCAGGCAGGTGTGGCTGAGCCGAGCGATAATTGGACCTGGGATGAATTTCTGGCGACAGCGAAAAAGTTAACGAAAGCTGGCGTCTATGGTATGCAAGCGCAGGCTACCTATTTTACTGGTATTATGCCCTGGGTACTTACCAATGGTGGCAACCTCATGAACGCCGATCTGAGCAAATCAACGGCAAATACACCTGCGGTGATTGAGGCACTCACATTTATGCGCGAACTTGTCAGTCAAAAGATTAGTCCAGCGCCAGGCGGTACGTTTGACCCAAATACAGCCATGTCGCAGAATAAACTGGCTATGTTTGGTGGTGGCTGCTGGCCGATTATCAATATACGTGATCTCAATATGGTGAAAAAAGTAAAAATTGCGAAATGGCCACAAAACAAAGCCTCAGGCTCTCCCATCGGCTTTAATGCATATCCTATTATGAAGGCGTCTCCCAATAAAGAAGCCGCCTGGGCTTTCGTGAAATTTATGACTTCCAAGGCTGCTGGACAGTATTTCGTCGAGCAGGGGGCGACGGTGGTCCCTGTACGACGCTCATTGGCGACGAGCAGTTCGTTCTTAAATAATACTCCTCAAGGTATGGATAAACTCTATGCTGCACTCGACTACGGTACACTGCTACCAGCTCCGAATAAAGAAAATGTCATAGAACTGGCTATTGATAATATCCTGGCGCAGGTTCTGAACGGCAATATTACTCCAGCACAAGGGGCTGCTCAGATCGATCAGCAAATTACTTCGGCCCTGAGCTAATGCTACAAGAGGGGAGGATACATGTATCGTGGCGAGCCGTGTATGCTGAATTGATTTCATCATTGAGCAGTTAACGCTTCGTTACGATACATGTTTCAGCGTCTATGAGTATACATTCAAGTGTGTCGCAGGCCGTTCCTGGCTCTGGCATACGAAAAGAAAGTGCCACGCGCACCATCGCAAAAAGCAGCAGGCCAAAAAGAACAAAACAGCAAAAACAGGAAATTTTAGCTGCTTACCTTTTTCTGGCTCCCGCGCTTTTACTGTTTGTCGTCTTTATCGCTGGTCCCTTTGTCGGTGCCCTCGGACTCAGTTTCTATAGCTGGGATATGTTTACGCCTGCGCGCTTTGTAGGATTGGCAAATTATGCCAAGCTGTTGGCAGATAACTCTGTCCATACAGCCCTCTTAAATACGGCGGTATTTACGATAAGTTCACTGGTTTTGCATCTTTTCTTCGGTATGCTACTGGCTCTGGCGGTAAATCGTGCCATTTCAGGCGTACTTAAATACTTCTTGCGTACAGTTTACTTCTTTCCATTTATTATGTCCTGGGCATCCGTCTCGTTAATGTGGCTCTATCTGCTTGATCCTAATTTTGGGATTGTCAATTACTACCTGGGTCATCTGGGCCTGCCAACGCCTAATTGGCTGCAAACCGCTTCTCTGGCGCTTCCAGCCCTGATTATGGTGGATCTCTGGCGCACGCTGGGCTTTACCTTTATGATTCTGCTGGCCGGCTTATCAAGCGTGCCACCGCACTATTACGAGGCGGCTCGCCTGGATGGCGCGGGTGCATGGCAGCGCTTCTGGCATGTTACTGTGCCGCTGATGTCACCTACGCTCTTGTTTGCCAGTGTCGTGACGATTGTTGGCGCTTTCCAGATCTTTGATCCGATGTTCGTGATGACGCTCGGTGGTCCTGGAACGTCAACGTTGAGTATTGTGCTGTACATCTATCAGACAGGCTTCCAATCATTTGAGATGGGATATGCCTCGACCCTGGCCTTGCTGGTCTTCGTTGTTATTCTGCTTGTGACCATTTTACAGTTAAGGATCAGTCGTTACTGGGTATTTTACGAATAAAGGAGGTTACAAAGAATGGCACAAGTTCAAGTGGAACAGGTGAAAACGCGCCGGGCATCACGTACCTGGTTTAAATTAGGAAACTGGGGACTGAATGCTCTCCTCATACTGCTTGGAGTGCTGATGGTCGCACCGTTTGTGTGGCTACTGATCAACTCTTTTTTACCACAAACTTACTCGCTTACCTTGCCTCCCAAGTGGTGGCCTTCACCATTTACGCTAAGTAACTATCAGCAAGTGTTCTCGTTAATTCCCTTCGGATTACTTGTCCTCAATAGCCTTGAGATCACTGGTATCGTGACGATCGGTGGTTTGATTACCAGCTCGCTGGCTGCCTACGCGCTGGCTCGGCTAGATTTTCCCGGACGGAATTTCATTTTTGTGATGTTCCTGTCCGCGCTGATGGTGCCCACTCAGGTGATCGCGATTCCTACCTTTATTCTGATTCGTTCGCTTGGCCTGCTGGATACTCATGAGGCTGTTTATCTCCCGGCCTTGATCAATGTGCTGGGAATTTTTCTGTTACGCCAGTTCTTTCTGACGATCCCGAAAGAATTAGAGGAGGCAGCTCGTCTGGAGGGGGCGGGCTATTTTCGTATCCTGGTGCAGATCATTATACCGCTGGCAAGACCTGCTCTGGCTTCGTTGGCAATTTTTATCTTCCAGACGACCTGGAACGATTTCTTTTGGCCCAATCTTTTCCTCTCATCGCCAAGCAAGATGACGATCCCTCTGGGACTGGTCACATTGCAAAATCCATATGGAGGTGGTGCACCACCCACCGTCGTATTTGCGGGCATCTCAATGGTTCTGGTTCCGATCTTCCTGATCTTTCTATTCGCACAGCGCTCAATCACTGAAAGTATCGCCGCGACCGGCTTGAAAGGATAATGGGATGAAAATGCATCTGTCTCATGGCTTTCAATCGTATGATCTGCCGCAACCGCTCCGTCTGGTGAAGATGATGTTTGACCATCTGCCATTCATCTTACTCGCCAATATCGCACTCTGTATGGCGACACTTCCTGCCGCTCTGGCCTGGATTGCGGGCATGCCCGTGCTGGCTCTCTGGCTGGCGGTGATCATCGTGGCACCCGTGTGGGCCTGGACGAGTATGGCCTCAAATACGCTGCTACTTGGACAAAGTATCCGCTGGCGTGTCAGTCCATTGACACTGCTACGGGGTTGGTATGCGGCTGTGCGTATTGGATGCATTCCCGCATTGATTGCGACTATCTTTATCGTAACGTGGCGTATTATAGGAATGTACCATCAAGCCATGTGGCTGTATCTGCCGCTCTTTATTGATGGCTGTATCGCAACGCTGGTTCTGCTCGCATCTCTATCGGCCTTCTCCCTGGCGGCATCGCACTCACTGCGCGGTTGGCGCTTATGGAAGACTGCTCTGGCAATCAGTCGGTTACAACTGGGAAAACTCCTTGGTAGCTTGATTGTCTTTCTCATCCTGGTATGGCTCTGTATCGCATTCAATGCAAGTCTTGTCTCGCTGCTGGGTGCACCGCTGGCTTTTTATTTAGCGAGCGTCACACAGCAGACTTGTACGTCTTTACAAAATCAAGCGAAAGACGTGGAAGATTTATGGACAGAAAATGGTGGTGTCTGATATGTTTATAGCAGAGAGTTTATCTTTATTGACTTGCAGTGTAAACTCTAGAAAAGCGTATCGTCATGGATAGAGAGATCGGGAAAGTATCTGTGGAAGTAGAGAAACAAATAGAGCAGGAGCCAGGAAATAGCCATCATGTCGTAACCTTACGCGATATCGCTGAGCAAGCAGGGGTGTCGGTAGGGACGGTATCGCTGGTGCTGAATGAGAAAAAAGGAATTGCGTCAGCAACGCGGCAACGTGTCTTCGAGGCAGCACAACTTCTGGGGTACGAACAAACTGTACGCCGTAGCTCAACGAACCAGCCGACGATTAATATTATTATTGAACGCTTGCCGGTTGTACCGACCTCTGATCCATTTAACAAAGCTATTTTGATGGGGATTGATGAGGTTGCTCGGCGCGAGAATTATCGCGTCGTCTTCGAATTTGTTTCACCGACAGATATTCCTCAGGCAAGCCATTGGGAACGCAATACGATTGCCGGCCTGATCGTTTTAGGGGGAGGCGATCTGAGTCACGAATGGGTGCAAGGTGCTCTAGAGAGTCATTTGCCGGTCGTCATGGTTGATCACTTTATTCCACAATTAGAATTACCTGCCATTGTCCCCGATAACTTCGCGGGCGCGTATGCCGCCACACAGTATCTGATCGAGATGGGACATGAACGCATCGGTTTTATTCGCGGTCCCTCGAAATATTGGACCCTTGGTGAAAGACAAGCCGGGTATATGCTGGCCATGCAGCGAGCTGGCTTCGGACCAGATCCTCAACTCGTTCCACCACGGGTCTCACATAAAGAGATTAAAGGCTATGGCGAGACGCAATTATTGCTAGATCTACCTGAGCCGCCCACCGCTATTTTTGCTGTGAGCGATAAAGCGGCCATCGGTGCGTATCGAGCTGCCTCCGAACGTGGCCTATCGATACCGAAGGATCTCTCTGTCATCGGCTTTGACGACATTGATGAAGCACAAATGCTCCATCCCGCGCTGACATCGGTACAGGTACCAGGAGCCACCATGGGTCACGTCGCCGTTGAGCGCCTCCTTAATTTGATAGAAGTGCCCGATCAGGATGCAAGTATCTCATCCATCAAATGGACCATTCCTACAAAACTGATTAAACGTGGTTCGGTGCGCAGTCTTCGAGAAGATTGAATCAGGACAGGACATCAATGCGTCTCCTTCTTATAGACATCAAATGAAGGATAGAGGTGAATGCGGGTGTTCTGAATAATAATCTCCTGTTGTGCGAATGGTGGGTGAGAGAGCGTCAAAGGTGTATCTTTGCGCAGCTTGTTGTAGAGTGATTGGATCGGGTTGGCGTCGTCAGCTCCGAATGCGTACGCGTTCGTCAGGCGCAATACTTGTGCCCAGGTGCCCCAGGCCGCACGCGTATCGAATTCGGGTCCGTCAAAGAAGTGTGCAAGATAGCGTCCAAGCACGAAGATGTAGACGTTCTGCGCTCTGAGATGCTTGACTTGCCTGGCTTCAAGACGATTGAGCAGGGCGTTGGCTCCATTGCGTTTTATCCATTCAGACGAGGCCAGTACCTGCTTCTTTGCTCCATAGAAGTAATCGCGCTGGCGCGTCCGTTCCTGTGACGAGTACGTAAAGGGATCTTGCGACTTGAGTTCGAACAAGGCCAAGGCTCCAGTTTTGCGATCGAAAATGAGCGCATCGATATCCGTGGCGGGCGAGCCTTTTGCGCCTCGCAATCCTACGGGACCAACGCTTTTCACGAAGCGTTTATCCGCAAAGAGGGCGTAGACGTCCTGGCGAAAGACTTCTTCGCGCAGGTAGGATGCCGTGTGATAGTCATAAGAGGATCTCCGCTTCAATTCACGCTTGAGAAAGAAAAGCGGCTCGGTCAGCAATCCCGCCAGCGACCAGACGCGATGTTCGTCGTCGAGGCGGAGCAATGGAGGTGCGGGAACATCAATTGCCGAACAGTGATATGAGACGTTTTCAGCATCGAGCGTATAGACGTCCAGTGCGAGACGTACGGTGCTGCGGTCCAGATTAAGAGCGGTAGCCAGAGCCTCTATCAGCGACGCGTCACGTTGTGGCATGGCCAGATACCCTCTGGGCGCAAGCTCGGGATGACGTATCCGCATGGTTGTACATATATCGCTGTATTTCAATGCATATCCAATCAGAGTACTCAGTACCTCGCGGTATGCAGCAAATGTGCCGCCACCAATTGTGGTTACAGGCGGATATTCAGCGGAGCCGATCATCATCTCGACAGAGAGTACGCCGAGACGCTGATAATAGTTGTCGAGTGTGCGCGTCGTCTGGTAGATGTCTGCTATATCGCCATCCCATTGCTCGGTCCAGATGTCTAATTGCGGCTGTATCAACTGCTTTTCCTGCTGAAGCGCCTGCCATGCGGTATCAAAGATCTGTGCACGCTGTTGGGTCCACCAGTTCAGATCGGCGCGTTCGCGCCACTCCGTCGGCATTTTCTGGCGCGCAATCCAGGCATGATAAGCAGTGTCGCTGCCCTGCTGTATGCGTAGAAAGCCAGCTTGGCTGTAGTTCAACACTCGCTCACCTGCGGCCAGACGATTACATGTTTGTAGGAGCATATCGGCCCAGCTATCGGATATGTTATCAGGTTTCAGAGGCGAACTGTGGAAAGTCGTGTCAGCAAAGCAGAGGGAAAGTGCTTGCTGCCAACCATCTGTATGACAGGATGTGGCGTGTCGCTCGCTGCTCCTTGACTCAAGGAAATGCCAATTGTGGGCGCGAGTAAGAGCCAGCAGGCTGCTTTGTCTGTCAGAGGGAAAAGTGCGTTGTAGCGATGCATATTGTGCGTCGAGCAGTTGGTGTAACTGTTCTTGTGTGGGAGATAAACTCATCTTTGCTCCTTCGTTTGTGTCGCAAAAAGAAACAACCAGGTAGAAGCGATAGCCGAACGGCGATCACTGCATGATGTGAAATGTAGGTATCCTGATTATTCCCTAGCACACCGGCGAAGAAGACATTGGCCTGAGTACCTCCTGGTTTTTGATGCTCTGACTATATCATACGCTGTGGCCTGGGACAAGCAGAAAGAGGTCGAGCGTAGCGAAGACGTGGATGTCCCACTCGACCGTACAGATCAGGTGTCCCCAGCGTGGCGTGCCGCAATCCCGCTGTCTCGTACGAGCCACTGGGACATCGGACGCAAGCGTCCGACGCTACAGGTGTCTTCGCTGCGCTCGACACTGATGCACCCTTGTCCTTCGTCTTCTGAGATCCATGCTGGCTGGTGAGCTTGCGCGTTAGCAGTAACCCAGAGAATGCCAGGTGAGTGGACCTACCTGTCCATCGACTTCGAGACCCTTGGCACTTTGATAGTCTTTGACCGCCGATTGCGTTAATGTGCCGAAATCTCCATCCACTTGAAGAGGCGGAGAAAAGTTGAAGGGCGAGTTGGTGAAATCGTGCGCGGCATAATGGTTCTTGAGTGCCGCTTGCAACGTTGTCACCCATGATCCCTTGGAGCCATACTGAATCTGCGCGGGACAGGGTACAGGCGTCGGCGTTGGCGTCGGTTTGGGAGCAGGTTTCGGTGTTGGTGTTGGTGCCGATTTTGGAGGTATCACCACTTGCGGCGCCGTCGATTGTACGACTAGCGGTGGCGTGGTGGGTTGGACGCTGGAAGTTGTCGGATGCGCGGTGGCGCGATGTGTGGGTGTGGCTTTGACTGCGTGCTTCGCTGTCGGCGACGGTGTTGTCTTGACGATGCTTGTACTTGCGCTTGTGCTTGTCGCGGCTATTTGAGCTGTGGGCGTCGTGGCGATCGTGGCGATGCTCCCGCGTTGATTCGCATAGACAAGCGTGCTCGCGATGATGAGCAGGACAATTAAAGCGATCATGACCATACTAATCCTTTTGCTCCAGGAGTAGCGTGTCGGTGCCTTCACGCTGGTCGGCTGAATTGTCAGAGGATCGTCGGGAATTGTATCTGAGATCACATGGAATGATTGTGCCTCTTCGTCTGGATCAGTAGTATCCGCTGCATGAGAGGCTTGTCCATTGGTGGCGATTTGTGGCTGACTACTCTCTTTCGCTACACTTGGTGTGGACGCAAGCAGTACGCCGTTGGCGGCAAGCGGGGCGATGTGTTCAGGCTGACTTGCTGCCTCTAAGGCGGTTGCGAATGCGTGTATGCTTGCGAAGCGTTGTTTAGGGTCCTTGGCCAGCGCGATCATGACGACCTGCTCTACCTCCGGTGGCAGATCGGGGACGTATTGACTCATGGGTGCAGGTACCGCCGACTGGTGTTGAGCCCACATCTCGATGACCGTTCCATGAAAGGGACGTTCTCCACAGAGCCATTCATAGACCATGATGCCCAGGGCATATTGATCGCTGGCCAGTTGTGGCTTTCCCTGTAGTTGTTCCGGTGCGACGTAGGCGACGGTTCCGGCTACGGAATTGGCCAAGCTCTGAGAATAGGACGTTTGAGCGATCAAGGCCACTCCGAAATCGCTCAGTAGCAAGTTGTCTTTCTGGCCGATGAGGATGTTGCTAGGCTTGAGATCACGATGGATGAAGTTTTGATCGTGCGCACCCTGCAAGCCCTCGGCGATCTGGTTGACATAATCAACGACGGTGGCGAGCGGTAATTTCGTTTGAGCTGGATGACGTTGTCGCAGGTTGCCGTGGGGAGCGTACTCCATGATCAAGAAGGGTGTACCGTCTTCGACGCCAAAGTCGAGCAGGCGGATAATGTGAGGATAGGAAAGGCTGGCTAAGGTACGCGCTTCGTTGAGGAAGTTCTCACGATGCTCGTCGATCATGCGGGCATACAGGATTTTGACGGCCGCAGAGCTGCCCAGATGCACGTGCTCTCCCAGATAGACATCGGCAAAGCCTCCCTGACCGATTAAACGCAGGAGGCGATACGATCCAAATTGTTGTCCAACATAGTCTGTCATCGCTCAAACTCTTTTCTTCTCAGGTGCTAGAGCACTTCTGTATTTGTTATCTGTACCTGCATGGCTGGTGCACCACGGCGCACGAGATAAGCGCGTCCAGTCGGTAACTTGTCGGAGGCACTCTGTTTATGCAATACCTGACGTCCCTCGACTGGATCTCCGCGCATGATGAGCCCGGGGCTTTCCATATTTTTGATGCTGCGATAGATAGGATCATAGCTGGCACGTCCGATTTCTACGATGCGACGCGCCAGAATCACATGAAAGCCAATCTCTTTTGCGGGCTGTAGTAAGGCTTCAAGTGGATTAAGGGGATTCCCCGATTGTGGGGTCTGGGTGGCGACCATTTCGTAGTCGTCAACGAAAAGATAGTAGTGGGTGCCATCCCATGTCCTTGAGCCCTCATCAGTCGGTGCTGCGTTTTTTGTCTGACGCCGTTCACACTCTGCATTGAGCATTTGGACGCATTCTTTGATCTTGTCGAGCGAGGAGGCGTACGCAAGCACGTGTTTGCTCTCTGCGAGACTGAACAAGGATTTGCGATAATCGATAATCATAATTTGTGCCTGCTCCGGTGTGTAGTAGCGTTGTATCCCGGTAATCCAGGTGCGGAGCAGCGTCGTTTTTCCACACTCGCGGTCGCCCAGGATTAAGAAGTGTGGATCGTCGTGTACCATGTCGGCAAAGACTGGACTGATATTGGCCTCTTCTAAACCCAGTGGTATCCCTTGTGTTAGCGCGTTCACCGTTGCAGGCATATCTCCCCAGCGCACTTCCGGCGGCAAGACCCGGATTTTTGGTGCCGCTGGCCCTTTCCAGGATGCCCGCACTTTTTGGATAAATGTCTCCAGTTGCTTTTGCATGGCAAAGAGTGAGACATCATGAGTACTTTGCTCTCCGACCAGCGGCAACGCCGTCTGGAAGTGTAATTTTTCTGGCAATAAACCTCGTCCTGGTGTCTCCATCGGAATCATTGCCGCACTTTTGCGATCAAATTCCGAATCATTGGTATCATTTAAGCGCAGCTCCAGGCGCGTGCCGATGTTGCTGCGCAAGCGTGTGCGAATGTCTGTCCACTGATTGGCCGTTAAGATTACATGCACGCCATAGGTGAGTCCGCTGGCGATCAGCGATGTCACTTCTGCAATGCTGGCAGGATCGTTGGTCTCGCACTCGTTCTGAAACTGTCCAAAGTTGTCTATAATGAGAAAGACGTCGCCATAGCGCTCCTGTGAAAATTTTCCTTGTCGACGTAATTGCCGATAGCTTGCCATGCCATCGATCTCGTACTGCGCAAATAACGTCTCACGCTCGACGACGATCCGCTGGATGCGTCTCAGCACGCGCTGCTGCTTATCTCTGTCCGCTCGGCTACAGATAGCTCCCACATGGGGGGCATGCTCAAAGAGGCGCAGCAAACCGCCTCCAAAGTCAATCCCGTAGATCTGCACCTCTTGTGGCGTATGAGTCACCATCAAGGAGGTCATCAAGGTACGCAGTAAAGTGCTTTTGCCCGCCTGAGGCGCTCCGATCACGACGAGATGGCCACCCAGGCCAGCGAAATCGAGGATTAAGGGATCTTGCACCTGTTCCGCAGGTCGATCAATCATGCCGATCGGGACGCAGAGAGGTCCAAACGGGGCGCGTGCGGGAAACGAAGAGCCATCCAGTTTGCCCTGACCACTGCGCCGGAGCACCTCGGCGAGGAGGATGCGCTCACTTAAAGGAGTCTGCCAGACCGCATGGACTCGCCAACCGTTGGTCGGCGCTGGCGCTTGACTGATCTTCTCTATTACCATCTGGAGCTCGGTGCGTGTTTCTGCCGCTGCTTGCTTTGTCTGTCTGGCATGCTCGGTCTGGGCAATGGGAGGAAGCAACTGGCCGGTCTCTGTAAAGGTGCGAAAGAGCATGATAGGATCGATATTGCGCTGGCTGAGTGGGATATAAGGTAAAGAAATGAGGGCCGTTTTAAAGCTGGTATAGATATCCTCATCCACTTTAAAGTAGCCACTGCCTGGCGATGGCGGCAGGTAGTAGGCATCAGGGGTACCGATCACGGCGCTACTTTCATCAGCTTTAAAGGTGCGTAAGGCGATGCGATAACGTAAGTGACCTTCCAGGGTCCTGATACGTCCCTCGTCGACGCGCTGCGTGGCAAGCATCATATGCATTCCCAGACTGCGTCCAACCTGACCAAACTTGGTGAAGAGCGCCAGGAAATCTTCATAGTGCGCGATCAATTGAGCGAACTCGTCGACAATGATAATCAAGTAGGGCATTGGCTCCAGCACGGGATTCTGACGCCATTTTTTCTGATACTGCGCGATGTTCGGTAGGTTGCCGGCCTGGCTGAGTAGATTCTGGCGGCGCTGTTGCTCGCCTTGCAGTGAGGCATACATGCGGCTGATCAAGAGTGGATCGTTCTCCAGGTTGGTGATGATCCCCGCGACGTGGGGGAGATGCTCAAATTCGGCAAAGGCAGCACCAGCTTTGAAATCGATCAGCACAAAGTTAACCGTGTAAGGATCGTGGGCCAGCGCCAGGCTGGTGACAACTGTTCGTAACAATTCGCTTTTGCCTGATCCTGTAGCCCCAATCACCAGCCCGTGAGGTCCAAAACCGCCTGAAGCCATCTCTTTGAAGTCAAGCAAGAGAGGTCCATTTTTCTGCAAGCCAATCGGAACGCGTAGCAGTTGCTGCTCGGTGCGCTTGCGCCAGAGTTCCGCCACCTGGAGCGTCTCGATGGCCTCGATGTTGTGCGTCTGTAAGAGCCCGACGTTTTGTGAGAAGTCCAGATTGGCCTCTCCATCAACGAGATGAAGCGGCGCTAAGCTGCGCGCAATGCGGGCGCATTGGCTCACATCGATGGCGTCCGGCGTGATGAACTCGATATCGGAGCCGCCGAGAAACGTTTCCTGGTAGGAGAGATAGGCGTCACGGAAGGTGGTCGCAATGGAAAGGCGGCTTCGGAGTATCGGTGGCTCCTGCTCTTTGGCTGTGACCAGGCAGAGGATGGTAATCCCGAGCTGAACGGCGTCGCGCATGATCGGTTCAAGTTCGGGCACGCGGGCGAGCAACCTGGGCGTAAAGTCGTCAAATATGAAGACGAGATGCTTGAACTTGAGTGGCTGATCACGCATCTCCTGCTTTTTTTCTTTGAGCAGCTTGTAGCGGAGCTCTAGCTCTGGCTTGATCTGTGTCTCGAAGAGCTCTTGCACCTGCTCGACGTTATCGGCTAGCAAGCATAAAGGGTCCGTGTCTGTTGGATGCTCCAGGCTGACCTGGCGCAAGCGATGCGTATGCGGGAGCCACTTGAGCCAGCTCCATTCCGCTGCGGCAGCAGAGGGGAAATAGGCGAGCAGGCCTACTTCATCGGGAGCATGGAACGTCATCAGCTGGCCGACGATGCTGCGCACCAGAGGACGGGTCGCCGCATGTGGTCCGACTACCGAGATTGATCCCTGGGTTTTGAGCGAGATGACCAGCGGCTGGCTATCAAGATGGCTGTTCCGATTGACCAGATCGCGTACTTCTTGCAGGATGGCAGGATCAGCCTGTGTCTTATAGTCTTCTTTGAAGCTCAGTGTACAACAGTGGGCCACCGGCGCGACTCCGATGCGCACCGAGAGGAAATCCTCATCCGTGGGACGACGCTCCCAGAGCACCTGTCGCTGTTCAACGAGCAGCGATAAGTTGGACTGTTCTGGATAGAGGCGCGTATTGTGCTGTACCTGGAGCTTACTGAGTTCGGTGATTCGGCGCTGGATACTATCAAGGTAGCCTCGATAGGCTTCGTTGCTCGCTTTCTGCTGCTTTTTCTGCGTCCTCTGCTGAAAATACATGGAAAGGAACATCAGGCCAATCGACAATGGCATGATGCAGATCTCGGCAATGATGATCAGTGGGTTGGGAGAACCTCTTTCAACGCTTAAGTAAGATATCATCGAGACGAGCATCATCAACATGCCAGAGACCGGATAGAGATATTGAACCATTGAAGCCGCTTTTCCGTTCTGGTTTTGGAGTGTTTGTGGCGGCGCTTCAATTTGGATCTGTTCGTTGGGTAGGGGAACTGGATAATTTCTGACCGGTCGGTAGAATGTCGTTTGTGTCATAAATGCTCTCTACTTTGCATTAGTCATTATCGATACATACGGCTCGATTTTATAATGGGTCTTTAGCGTATATTCCAGCGCACCCCGATATTGCCTGTCTGCTCTCCGGGCTCGATATCGACCGGCTGAAATGTCGGCTGAGACTCTGGCGTCGCTTGCGATCGCGGCGGTGAAGAGGCATCCTGTAAGAGTAAGATGCTCCCATCGACAACGCCAGCATCAAGGAGCGAAGCCAACACTGGTAATGTGGTATTCGAGTGCGCGACGGAGAGTGTCCATCTGGCTCTGCCGGATGGCGACGTCGATGAGGCTTGGAAATTACAAACTTTCAAGACCAGCGGAATGAAATTCCCAACTGGTATCTCGGCCGGCACCTGAAGATCGAAGCTCTGCTCAAATCCAATAATTGTCACAAGTAATGTCTGCATCGCCTTATTCTTTAATATAGCCATGAGCAATTTATACAAAATATAGATATATATCGTAAGAGATCACGCTCGCCAACGTAGCGCCGTGGTCTTGTGCCCGGCGGCCAGTTCACTTACGAAAACGTCCCCCATCGCCGATCGTCCATATCATCTTGCAGCATTGGACGGCAAAAAGGAACGTTACGTACGTCACGAGGCCGCCGGGCACAAGACCACGGCGTTACGTTGGCTGGCTTGACCTTTTCAGAGGAATGGTAAGGATGGCTAAAATCTGAATGCTCGCTGGATCTGGCCATCCAAATCGTCGTATCCCAGGCCGGCGCTGTGGACTTTGCTGGCAATGGTCTCAAGGACCTGTTTGATATCGTTAACGTCTTTACTCCACTCGCTCATCAAATCCACAAACTGAGAAGCGGCTGGACCTGTCCATAGTGATTGAAGTTCATCGATGGTGCCGCTGACAGTCGTGAGCAGATCTCCCAGTTCAACTGACTGCTGCGAAAACTTGGCGGCACCGCTCTGTATTCCTGCTGTATCCGCGTGAATATCGGGCATAGTAAACTCCTCTCATATAAGAAAAAATGTTCAGGATTAAAAGTATATCAGGATAAGTCTACTAGAACAAGACTATCACCTATTTTTACCACGCGCCTATATTGATGTTCCTCAAGCAAAGGAGAGAAAAGGTCGATCAAACATTTTCTACTAAAAAAGCTTTATGTAAAAGCTCGATGTAAGATCAGCTTTAGGGATTGGGATTGTCTGAGCTCCAGACTTTCGCGTATTTGAAGGCTACCTGCGTGGTGAAATCCTGGTTGGGACCGCTGGCGACGACGCCGATACTGCCGGCTGTCCGATTATGGCTGTCCTGTATGGACACAATATGTTGCAGGTTCACATAGAAATCCAATGTCTGCTGATTGGCATTTACGCTGATCAGATTGGCCTGATGTAAGCCTTGTTTAATCGCCGGACTAAAGCCGCCGGCGATCTGATAATCCAGATTGTTATTGTCGTTGCGTGTTATGACGTAGTTCCCATTCACGGTAATTTCGAATTTGAAATAGCTATGTTGTGCGATACTGGCACGAATAATCAGTCCTCCGGCCTGTCCTTGCTCAAGCGTCATCTGTACCTGGTAGGTCAGATTGGCATAGCTGGTCTTAGTTGCCAGGCAGCTGCCAGGACCATTTGATTGCAGGAGGTAGGCTTGATGGGCAAAGTGACAGCTCATGGACTGCGCGTTTGTGAGATTGTCCCAGCCATAATCGCCTGCCGTGGAGTTACCGTCGAGAGTATCGTTGACGACCAGCTTATTCGAGGTGCCATAGGGATTTTGTTGCGATTGCGTGGCCGAAAGGATCTCCGTATTCAGCTGATTGGTAAAGGCTGATGGAAGTACCGAGGGGGTGGGCTGAATGATGGCACTCGTTGTTTGGCTCTCTCTTCCCCAGATAAGTACGACAAGCGCCAGGATGATTGTAATGACCTGGATAGCCGAGAAAATAATAATCCATACGGGCGGTATGTGATACTTTGAGATAAGTGGGGCTGGCCGATCTATCTGTGCCTGCTTAGATTTGCTGTTCTGGGATCTCGCTTTCGGCTCTTGCGGTTGCTTCGCTGGTGCGATCTTCGTAGCAGGCCAGCGAGGCTGTTGCTGATCCAGAGTGGGAGAGAGATGCTCCTCCAATAATGGATCGATATTGGATGAAGCAGCGGTCCGCTGCGGCTGTCTGGGTACGATGGAAGCCGTTTTGGCCGTGACATCATCTGTTTTTGTTGGTCCCGCTTGATTGAATGAGCGGCGTATTTCTGCGGGCGCGACAAAAGTCTCATCTGGATCTTTCTCAAGCGTAAACAGGTCGAGGTCCAGTAAGAGCTTATCCCTGGCTCTCAAGTAATCCTGAGAAGCGTCGAAGCTGCGAAGCCTGCTTACGTTACGGGGCTCTTCATCCGCTGCGGAAGAGGCGATGATGAAGCGCAGTACTTCTTTGACGCGTCCTTGCGCGACCAGGGTCAGGGCAAGGTTAACGGTGGATTGGACGCGTGGAGATTGGAGCGCTTCTGCATTCTGTACGATGACGATGTATTGGCATAGTGGCAGTTCCTTATAGAGGAATTGCATAAAGTTTTCGTCAAAAATGCTCTCACTGGCAATGACCACCTCTACTTTGGCAGCTTGTAGATCCAGGATAAGCTTTGCTGCCATGTCTTTTTCCTGGCGCGATGATTTTGCGGTCGCATAACTGACAAAGATACGCGTTGACGTCATATGATCTCCTCGAAAAAAGTCTAATAATTTCTTGCCCGCGTGTCCTATTACTGGTACAATGGGGGTCAAAAACGGCTCAAGCATGTCTTGCCTATCCCAGTATAAATCCTATGTCCAGAAAAAGGCGGCCTACGCTGCGCTCGTGCTCGAAGGTACTAATGAGGAGTCAGTTGAAAAGCGATGGAACACTATTTACAGCCAGCAACGAGGCTTACGCCAGCTCTCGTTATCTATCTCATTGACGCAAGCGCATCTATGAATGATGCCTGCGGACACGGGTTAACAACGAGCAAAATAGATCTGGTTAACGCAACCTTGCGAGAGGGCATCAAGGCGATGGTTTTCCGCTCTATGAGAGATAACAAAGTACAGCCGCGCTATCATATAGCCATATTGGCTTACAGCACGACGGTGCTCGATATTCTGCAAGGTATTCGTACTCTGCCAGAGCTGATGCGGGTTGGTGGTCCACCGGAGCTATTGGCCGGTGGCGAGGATACAGATACGGCGGCCGGCTTCAGTGCGGTAGAGGATCTTCTGCAACAGCATCTGGAGACCTATCGCGGTAGTCCGGCTCCACTTGTGTGTCATCTGACGGATGCATTACGCACGACGCAAGATCCAGCTCCCATCGTGCAGCGTATTCAGAAGATGCGCGTTGATGATGGTCCTGTACTGGTGGAGAATGTGTTGATGACGACGAAGCTGTTGCGCAAGCCGGTGGAGAATTGGCAGCAGTGGGAGGGCGTCCTGCGAGCGAAAGATATTGCGGATAATTATGCTCGCCTCTTATTCTCGCTCTCATCGACCTTACCAGAGACGTATCGTCAAAATATCAATCGATCGGCAGGCTATCAACTTCAGAAGGGGGCGGCACTTTTTTTCCCTGGCACGCAAGCGGAACTGATGCGTTTAGCTATCGCTGCCTCTTCGGCCACGCAGTTATAGGTCAGTCTATGCCTGATAAGGAGTCTTTACTGTGCTCGATGCCAATACGCACCAGCGGAAAGATTTTTCTGTGATTGAGACCTCGCTTCGTACTGATACCTCTGTGTACAGTCCATTTGAGCCGCTGCTCTCCATTCGCTGCCTCTCGACACGCTGCCTCGAATCTCAATTGGAGGGATTGCCCAATCAGGATTTCGTGCGGCTTGTGATCTCTTGGCGTACAGCATCGCTCTGCTTTTGCGTATGCGATGGCATTGGAAGTTCCTATCAGGGACACTTCGCTGCACGCTACTTTGCTCGTCGTATGGTTAAGTGGCTCCAGACCTTGCCGCACATTCCTCAAGATCCGCTGATCTTGCAGCCCGCGCTGCGTGCAAGCTTTTCGCTCTGGGCCGAGAGCGGTCAGAGGACGCTCTCGCGTTTGAGGCTGCCCACCGAACTCTCCGCCTGGGAGCGTGAGATTGTCAATGAGCAACGCGATCGCTATGGCAGCGGGACGGTGTTTCTCGCTGGACGCATCGATTACGCCACCACAACCACGACGCCAGCATATATGCCTGCGCTCTTTTGCTGGATGGGAAACGTGACCGGTTATTCCTTCATCGGACAGAATCAGTATCGAGAGTTGGGCGATCGTGGCGATGATACACAACGCTGGTCGACGAAGCAGGGGAGCCAGGGACAGACGACCGTGTGTACCAGTACGCTGTATCGGGCCGATCCGTTGGTTATTCATACTGATGGACTCGATCCAATCGGGCCGGATCTACTCCATCTGGACGAAGCAGAGCTACAAGCGCGGATGCACTCTTTGTTGCAGCAACCTCGCAATGATGATATGACCTTACTTAAATTGTGCTGGAATAACGTATAAGCGCAAGAGCTAAAAAAAGATAGGCGATCAATGAATGTGTTTGGTCCGGAGCTTCATACAAAGCTGGTGATTGGAAAACAGAGCTATCGATATTTGCCTCATCCGATCATCTCGGATGAGGTAAATAAAATTGTACGCATGCAGACAACCACATATCAGCTTCAAAACGAGGCTGATAAAACTCTCTGGGCCTTAAAGGTGCCAAATCCCGGAGCCGTTGATGCATCGATTGAGCAAGCGGTCGTCCGACAGAATCCCTTTGGCTCTCTGCCGGGATTGGCGGTAGCGAAGCGTGTCTGCCTGCTGAAAGCGACCTTTCCGGAATTGATTGCAGCGTATCCGGGGCTGGAGTACAGTATTCTGATGCCCTGGGTGTCAGGTCGCACATGGGCGGGCTTTATGGATGATGGAGCTCTTTCCGCGCAGTATTCTCTCGCACAGGCCAAAGAGTTAGCTCTTACGATGGGCTATGTGTTATGGAATCTGGAGCTACATGGGCTGACTCATACCGATATTGCAGGCGATAACGTCATCGTGGTGGGCTACAAGCATGTCGAATTGATAGATCTTGAGGGTCTGTATCTCAAAGGGATGCCACCTGTCGCGCGACCGGCTAAGGGATGGAATGGCTATCAACATCCACGCCTTGACGCTCAGGGTCAGAGTTGCCTCGAAGGCGATCGTTTTGCCGGCGCGATGTTGCTGGTGGAGATGTTGACATGGTGGAATCCATTGATTCGTGCGTTAACGGATGGCGAGTCCCTCTTCCAATTCAAACAGGCTCGCGCTCGCGAGGAGATGACTCAGCGCTTGAGGGCAGTACGTCAGATACTGCGAGGTATCAATCCGGTCCTGCACGAGCTGTTTGAACAAGCCTGGTATTCATCGAATCTGGCGCGCTGCCCGGATTTTCAAACCTGGATTATGTGCCTGCTGCGTGTCCGCTGGGATGGTTAAATTCGGCTACGTTGACCAAACGTCTCTTGTTTATCGACAGGAAGCTATGGTACAATCTTTGCATCTTTGCATGTATAATTGATATTTGAATCAAATAGCCTTACCGGAACTTTCCACAAAGTTTTGCCAGCAGATAGAAATAGTTTGAGCGCAGCTAGTTGCGTAAGGAGGATGCGACCGTGGCATTAGAAGAATTTCAAATCGATACCATTTCGATCGAGGATCTGGGCAATTCGATTATTAATAGCGCGAAGAACGAGCAAACTTCGACGGAACCTACCTCAATTAATAACCTTCAAAGAGATCTAAAAGGTATCATCCCTGACATGCCACATATCCTTGAAAGCGTCCTCACGCAATTCAGTACCAATTTCTGTCAGGGCTACAGTGATGTGCTGGATCAGCGCATCGCGATTGGCCATATTCTCCTCTCGACCGCCACGGCAACAGAGAAGCAGGAAGTAGCGACGGTCAATGCGTTTACGGATACTCCCCCGCAGACTTTGATCCCCTAGCCGTATAACCACAAAACGTATCAGGTATCACGAATAGAGTGGGGCAGTATCCGGGTTGTTTCTTTTCCGATCCGTCGGTAGGATACTGCAATTAGAGGAAGGACACGTGTGTCATGACTTCATTTAAGGATGTAATCAGGCCATTGACGGAGCAGCTGGAGCTCTTGAGTCAAAAAACTGGCACGGCTGTCAACACGTATAAAACAGATACAACCCAGTTTCAGCGCTATGTCACCTCGAATATAGCTGGCGTCTCCGGTCGCATCTCGTTTCTGGGGCAAGGTGCCGATGCATGTGTCGCTGCGGTCGGACGCAACGTCTCGCGAGCGCAGCATGTGATTACAAAGTTGCAGGATTTCCAGCTAGCTTGTGATCAAACCAATAAAGGGCTGGAGGAGATGTCCACACCTTTCGATAGCGAATCTTACTATCATCTGGGTGCCCACGATCTCTATGGGAGCGTCGATTTCGAGAATGCGGATCGCTATATGACCTTTCTGCCACAGTATTTTCGTGACGCTCAGGGCTATGGCGCATACGATAGCACTGATATCAATACGACCGTCATCTGGCGCATTCGCGAAGATACCTTGCCGGGCTTGAGTTCTCAATTAAATGATCTGCTCACTCCTGGCAAAGGACAGGGGATCATGGAAGATAATATTAACTATGCCGTTTCCTGTATTCAAGGAAATTTTCAGCAATATCGCTCTCAACGCCATAGTGATATGCAGAATTACTTGACCAACAAGGATCTGAGCCATGAACAATATGTCTATTATGATTCAGTTGTCGATAGCACGTATGAACTGGCAATGCATTATGTGAACGTGATTGCAAATAAGATGAAGAGTGGCTATACAGAGTGGGTGACAGAGTTCCAGGCGATTGTGGGACAGTTCCAGGTCGACGTGCTGGCCGCGTCAGAGGTTAACGAGCCGGGCGTTGGAGATTTGATCGCCGATGTTACCGCTCCTGGTATGACCGGGAAAGTCTATCTGTGGCAGACAAAGAATGGGCTGGTCGTCGTGGTTAAAGGTGGCACGACCAGCGCAGCTGTAGAGGCAGCCATCCAACAATACCTGCACAGCCATGGCCTCGACAAGAGTAACACCGCAATCACAGTGCTTGGTTATCAGGAAGGTGGAGCGGTGGCTCAGCAGATGGTTCTGGATGAGGGTGGGAAGAACTATCACGTCACCAACCTGGTCCTGGTGGGGTCCGAGTTGCAGGATAACATACCAGCCAATCTCAACACCTTTGTGTATAATGCTCCCACGAAAGAGGAGACTGAGAAGGAGTTCACAATCCTTGGACTCAAGCCGGACCAGATCGCGATTCCGGTCGCGGCGGTGGCCCTGGGTTTCCTGACCGATGGCGCTACTGATGTTGCTCTGTTGGATGTGACGAAAGAGGCAAGTTGGGATGTGGGCAAAGAATGGATTCTGGCTGAGGCCTGGAATCAGGCTGCAAATATGGGGAAGGAGCACACGCAGGAAAAGCTGACTGTAACTCCTCCTACGCCCATTTATATAGACCTCGGCGACGGTAGTGGGGTTCATCCAATCTCGCCGACCGAGGCGACTCTGCTTGCCAATAATCAATTGCCTAAAACGGCGAAGATCTACTTTGAGCAGTCCAACGTCGTGCCAGAAGAAGCAGGGGCCAACCTCAGCAACTTCACTGGTAGTTCCTATCTGAACTCGCAGCCTGTCCCTGATCCCGGCTCCGATACGCTGCCACACGGAGGGGCGCTTCCGCTCAAACCATGATCGGCTCGCGCCGCTGTCGCATTGGAGACGCCGACCAGTCGCTCGTACGGAACGCTCCCCAGGGCACGTCATTGAAGCGCTCTTAAGCCAGCTTGATCGGGCGGGAAATGGTCGGCGTGGCCAAGCCGACGCCGCTACGTTGGCTGGCCTGTCACCTAGTGCAAGGGATTATCCTGGCTGGTTTAGATGATGGGGACGAGGTGCTGGGCAAACCAGGCGCTACTCAGACGTGCTACCTCGTCAAATCCGTGCTGGCTGTCGAAAAGGGATGCTTCTCCTGCGACAATCTCGCTCTGTTTCTCTGAGGAAAAGAGGTCCAATACCTTTTGCTGACTGTTGACGGCTTCGGTGTCTTTTTCTGCGGCCAATAATAACGTTGGAGCAAGTACCCGTTGCGCATATTCCTGGACGAGATTGATCTCGCTTCCTCCCGCGACAACCGCTACGGCGATGTCTGGACGGCTTGCTGCGGCTGCTATGGCGGCTGCTCCTAAAATATTGAGGCCAAAATAGCCAATGGAGAGATTTTTCGCCGCTGATTTTTCTAAGCACCATTCGGCGGCACCAACCAGGCGTTGCTGCATAATGCCAATATTTTGTCGGAAAAAGGTTGTGCGCTGATCGAAGGCCAATTCATCGCTGGAAAAGAGATCCAGGAGCAATGTCGCGAGGCCGGATTGATAAAAGGTTCGTGTTAGTGCCACCATATTTTTGTGGTTAGTGGTACCAACGTCATCGATGCCGTGAGGTAGGATGACTAATCCACGAGCGCCCTCTGGAATGTTTAAAATGCCGGTGAGATGCACTGCCTCCGCTGCGACCTGCACCAGTTGTCCCGTATTCTCAGGCGGCGGCGTACTGTCGTTCTCTGTCATGATGTTCCTCTTTTCACAAAATATGGGTGAATGAATATATCTCTATACTGATACTACGCATACAAGTGCATAAACGACGAAAAGATTGCCTGAATATAGTCGCAGATTATGTTTAATGGTGGATTTGATCATCTCACGTGGATAACTCCTCTGCCTCCAGCGGATGTTGTGGTAGACTTTGTGTTCGTGCTACGATAGAGGGGCATATTACTGATTGCATGCGACATCTACATAAGAGTCAGGGGAAATCATGAGTTCATCTTTTGAGTCCAGCCAGACGGAGGATACACGTATCAATAATCCAATCCAGGCAAAAGAGCTTAAAGAGCAGCCAGGAAGCTGGCAGAATTTCACGCATAAGGTGCCGGCGCAGTTGCTGGCGTTGCTGGCGATTATTTCTGTCCAGCTAGGTGCGGCTGTCGGTAAGGGGCTCTTTTCCACGATTGGACCACTGGGCACGACGTTTTTACGTTTGGGCTTTGCCGCGGTCTTGCTCATGCTCCTCTGGCGACCACAGGTGCGCGGGCTGACGCGAGCGCAGTATATCAATGTTATTCTATTTGGCGTTGTACTGGCGGGCCTGAATGGAGCATTCTACGTGGCGATTAGGTTTATCCCATTGGGTGTTGCAGTGACGTTAGAATTTGTTGGGCCGCTGGGCCTGGCCCTGGTACAGTCGCGTCGCGTCAAAGATATTATCTGGGCTCTGCTGGCGGTTGGAGGTATTCTTCTGCTCGCGCCACTTGGGCAAGGGGCGGTTAATCCTGTAGGGGTGGGACTGGCTCTGCTGGCAGGTATCTTGTGGGCGGCCTATATCCTCTGTAGCGCCAGAGTGGGCAGATCTTTTACCGGTGGGCGGGGGTTGGCACTGGCGGTGGCTATTGCTACTGTGGTCATCGCACCGCTAGGGATTAATGAGGGTGGTGTCGCACTGCTCAGTCCCCAGGTCCTTTTAGTCGGAGCAGGCGTTGCTGTGCTCTCCAGCATTGTCCCCTTCTCGCTGGAATTAGAAGCACTCAGGCGGCTCCCCTCACGGGTCTTTGGGGTCCTGATGAGTATTGAGCCCGCCGCGGCTACCTTGATCGGCTTCGTCGTGCTGCGAGAAACGATCGGGATACGCGAAATACTGGCCATCGTGCTTATCATCTCTGCCTCAGTAGGCGTGTCACTTGATGGCGCGGCACAGCATCAATGAAGTACCCTATGTATACATGTAAGGGCTTCTCAGGAAATTCTGTGGTAGGCTTGACACAGGTAAGGAGACCTGATATGTTGAATCCGATCTACGCATATGATAAGGAGGGGGAGGAGTGTGTCCAACCATCCATATTCAACTATTGGGCGGTTTCCATTTATCTGCTGACGGAATTCCTATCGTCACTGCCGAAACTGCACGCTTTCCATCGCTCCTGGCCTATCTTCTTCTTCATCGTGACGCTCCCCAACCACGCTCACAGATTGCTTTTTTGCTCTGGCCGGAATCGACGCAAGAGCAGGCGTATACAAATTTACGCAACCTGGTCTTCAAACTGCGTCAGATATTGCCGGACGCTGATTTCTTCGTGCGTCGGACACGTTATACCTTGCAGTGGTATGCTCACGAGAACTGGCGGCTTGATGTCCAATCATTTCTTGATGCTCTGACCATCGCGGAACACGCATCAGATCCAACGCAGCAACGGCAGGCACTTGAGCAGGCGGTGATACTGTATCAGGGGGATCTGCTTCCGACTAGCTCGGACGAATGGCTACTTCCAGAACGAGATCATCTCCGTGAGCTTTTTTATCAAGCGCTGAAGCGTCTCATCGACGTTTATGAGCAGGAACGGGCGTATGACGCGGCGATCACGACTGCCTGGAAGCTTTTGCGCTTTGATCCTTTTGACGAAGCCATGTATCGTCAGTTGATGCAGCTCTATGCCGTCAGTGGCAAGCGAGCGGAGGCCATCCGTACGTATCATACCTGCGCCTCGACGTTGGAGCGTGAGCTTGGCGTGGAGCCAGATGCACTGACCCATGCTCTGTACGAACGTTTATTGCGCCCTCTTCCGACACTCGATACTCAGAGTGCCAGCCTCCTCACTCAGACGCCATTTGTGGGGCGCAAGCGCGAATGGACAGAACTCCAGCAAGCCTGGCAACATGCGCTCAGTGGGCAATCATCACTTGTCGTCGTATCCGGGGATGCTGGCATTGGGAAATCGCGTCTGGCCGAAGAAGTACGTATCTGGGTGCAGGGGCAAGGGATATCAAATGCGAGTGCCCGCGGTTATGCAGTGGAAGGCGAGATTGCCTATACTCCGATCATCGGCTGGCTCAAACATGAGGCGTTAAAAGCGAGCCTTGAAACCTTGTCTGATCTCTGGTTAGTCGAGATTGCCCGTCTGATGCCTGAACTTCTGCTTCAGTATCCAGAGCTCCCCCATCCAGCGCCCATCACTGAAGGCTGGCAGCAACAACGCCTGTTTGAAGCACTGACCCAGATTATCCTGCACACGCGCAAGCCCCTCCTGCTGGTGCTTGATGATCTGCAATGGGTCGATGGTGAGACACTCACATGGCTGCACTATCTGTTTCGTACCAACCCATCCCTGCCTCTGCTGCTGATTTGTACGGTGCGTAGCGAAGAGAGCGCATCTGACATCCTCCGGACATGGCTCACCAGCCTGCAACGTGAGATCCCTCTGATCTCGATCACGCTTGATCCCCTGGATAGTAGTGATACAGCTCTGCTGGCAGAACACATCGCGGGCAAAGCGCTTACTCAGACGATCAAATACCATCTCTACGAGGAAACCGAAGGCAATCCTCTTTTTGTGGTCGAAACCATGCTGGCGGACTCCTTTGGCGCATCAGAGCCAGAGGAACGTGGTAAACGCTCTTTTTTGCAGCTCTCCTCAAAGGTCCGCTCAATACTCACCACGCGGCTCGCGCAACTTTCACCTACGGCACACGAACTGGTCAGCATTGCCGCTGTGATTGGCCGCTCTTTCACGTTCAATATGCTGGTCCGAGCCAGTGGCTATCCTGAAAAGACCGTTGTGCAGAGCCTGGATGAGCTCTGGCAACGCCGGATTGTTTATGAGCAGGGAGAGGATGGCTACGACTTTAGCCATGATAAATTGCGCGAGGCGGCCTATACTGCTCTGAGTGCCGTCAAACGCCGTCTGCTGCATCAACGCGTAGCCGAGGCTCTGGCAGAGGTGTATGCTCAACAATTGGAGGCCGTGAGCGGGCAGATTGCGGTTCACTATGAGCAGGCAGGTTTGAGCGAACAAGCGATCCCATATTATGAGCAAACCGGGGAGGTTGCGCTCAATATTTATGCCAATCAGGAGGCCATCGTTTCCTTTCAACGTGCTATCGAACTCTATCAAGCGAGGCCGCAACCGCAACTGATAGAGCTTGCTCGTTTACGTGAACGCCTCGGCGATATCTTCTATTTTAATGCTCAGTATGAAGATTGCTTGCTCATCTTGCGAGATATCCTGTCACAAATTCCAGCAGACAACTATCGCTGGCACGCTCGCCTGCATCGTAAAATTGCCCGTGTCTGGAACAATACTACGAATCCCACTGAAGGGCTTTCATCTTTTCAAGAAGCCGAGCGCCTGTTACAACTCATTGCTGTGAGCGAACGGGATCTCCACTGGCAGCAGGAATGGCTACAGATCGAAATTGAGCAGCTCTGGGGACTATATTTTCTCAATCGTCCTCATGAGATGACAGCCATCCTGGAGCAGATTCAATATCCCGTGCTGCAATTTGGCACGCTCACGCAGCAGGCGCACTATTTTCAGTGCTTGTGCCATCGAGACCTGCGTTTATATCGCTACCAGATATCAGAGGACACAGTAAAAGCAGCGCGCATAGCCCTCTCTATCAGTCAAAAAGCGGATGCCGCAGGTGCTATCGGCAACGTGATGTACACTCTGGGTGGCTGCCTGATGTGGACCGGCCACCTCGAGGCTGCTGAGGAAACGATGCAGACTGCTCTGGCTCTCGAAGAACAGGCGGGAGATATCTCGCTTCAATTATTTGGGCTTTTTATGATGACGATGCTGTTTCGCAGGCAAAAACAGCCGGAAAAAGTCAGGCAATGTATTGATCGACTCTTACAGGTACCTGACCTTGGCTACGAGGCCGCTGGAGATGCTGGCCGGTCCTGGCTTGCCTGGTGTGCCGGCGAGTATCATGAAGCACAGGCACTTGCCGAACGTGCTGTGGCAGATTGGGCAAAAGCTTCCATCGCCTATCCCTTCCAATGGACTGCTCTCTGGCCTCTACTCGACATCGCTCTGCGTCAAGAACGTTTGACGGATGCGATCGTCTATGTGCATCAGCTGCTCGCGCCCACCCAGGAGGCTTACCCTGCTCCTTTGACTGATACTCTAGAATTGGCTATCAATGCATGGGATCAGCAGCAAAGTGCACAAACCATAATCTCCTTACAAAAAGCTATCGCTCTTGCTCAGGTGTATGGCTACTTATAGGCTGGACGCTACGGGTACAGTCCCAAGAAACGCTTCGATAACGGAACGCAATCTATACTCTCCCCATGAGCAATTAGAACTGGTAAAGAAAGGAAAAGTTTTCGTACAGAGAGATCTCTGTGAAAATTATTCAGGGAGAAATATATGTGGCTTATTTATGCGATTCAGTGGATACATGTTTTATGTGGCATCTTTTGGTTTGGTGGGGCACTTTATGGAAATTTTGTTGTCATCCCGGCCATCTCTACTTTGCCACTGGAGCAGCAACGGAGCGTCGCAAAGTTGTTAGGGGCACGTGGCGATAAAGTGATGACCGTCGCGGCATTATTTGTGATTGTATTTGGGCTCATACGCGGGATTGTGTTTGGTCCTGTGCGCAGCCTTAGTTTTTTGTTGGGGACTGCTTATGGCGTGACATTTCTGGTGGCTTTTTTGATCGCCACGGCAACCATGGCCTGGGGAACCCTGGTAATGAGTCGGACTTTTCGCCGTTTATTCGATGTCCCTTTAAAGGATATCTTGACGGCTGACGGTACCCTTAAACCCTCCTTTACTATCCTGCTTCAGAGAGCTAAACTGTTCGCTCTACTGGAATTAAGTGGCTTTGTAGTGGTTTTCAGTTGTATGATACTGATGGGCTTTGGTCTGTAATGAGAAAGAGATGTTTTCTCACGCTCTTATAGGATAGGAAGAAATAAGTAACCTGTATGAAACTCTTTAACACACTTACTCAGGATCTTGAGTCATTTAAGCCAGTTGATACAACTGTACGTATCTATGTCTGTGGGATTACTCCTTATGATACGACCCATCTGGGTCATGCTTTTGTTTATGTCTCTTTTGATGTGCTGATTCGTTATCTGCTCTATCAAGGCTATCAGGTGCGTTATGTACAAAATCTAACGGATATCGATAACAGCATTTTGCGGCGTGCTCGTCAGGTTGATATTCCCTGGGATCAACTTGGACAAAGTCAGACTGAACGTTTCTTGCGCGATCTGGATGCCTTGAATATTCGTCGTCCCGATGCATATCCAAAGGCAACGGAGGAGATCCCTTATCTGATGAGCATTATCCAGTCACTTCTTGAGCAGGGATTGGCTTATGAGCAGGAGGGCTGGATCTACTATAGTGTGAAGCGTGATGCTGATTTCGGCTCCTTAGCGGATAAGGTTGGCCTGAAGGACTATCACTCGCTGCTGACCATCGCGAATAGCCGTGGTAGCTCTCCCGATGATCCTCGCAAACATGATCCACTCGATTTTGTGTTGTGGCAAGCCCAGGCTCCCGGTGAGCCCGCGTGGGAAAGCCCCTGGGGTCTCGGTCGTCCTGGTTGGCATATCGAGTGTAGCTCGATGGCGATGCGCTTCCTGGGCGAGCAGATAGATATTCACGGTGGCGGCTCGGATCTGGCTTTTCCTCACCATTCCTGTGAGATTGCTCAATCTGAGCATTACACGCATAAATCGCCCTTTAGCCGTTTTTGGATGCATATCGGTATGGTCTATCAAGATGGCGAGAAGATGAGTAAGTCACTTGGCAATATGACAATGATCGACGATCTCTTGCAAACATATAGCGCGGATGCTATTCGTCTGGTTTTGCTGAATCATCACTATCGTTATCCCTGGGAATGTTTCTCGCGGGATCTTGGTCTTGCTGCGGAGAGCGCCGCTTACCTCAAGCAGGTACGTGTGCTGGCCGATAGCGTCAATGTCGATGGCGAAGACACGCAGTTGCGTCATCGTTTTATGGCTGCGATGGATGACGATCTTAATACGCCCGTAGCAACAGCGTTGCTGCGCGAGGCGGCCAAAAAAACTTTGCATGATCAGAATATTCAGTCCGCCTTTGAGATTGTGCGGTTGTCACGCTTGCTTGGACTGGCATTATAAGCATGTTTCTTGCTGCACATATGTGCATGATAACAAATAGAAAGAATAGATGCACATGGATTATGTTCTCGCTGTGGATGGTGGAAATACCAAAACTATTGCTCTGATTGCATCGCTTGATGGCACGATTCTTGGCGTCGGTCGTTCTGGATGTACCGATCTCTATAATGCCGGGGTCGATGAAAAAGGATTTCCTTTCACAGCCCTGAATGAGGCAGAGCTGGCTATTATGCAGTCTCTGCAAACAGCTCAGATCACCTCAGAGAATCTGGCCGTGGGCGTGTTTGGCATGGCCGGCGCTGATTGGTCGGAGGACTTTGAGTTGCTGCAAACGGAGATGCAAGCTCGCGGGTTTGGGCGCAACATTGTGGTTCAAAACGATGCACTTAATCCTTTGCATGCGGGATTAAGTAGCACCGCTGGTTGCGCGGTTATCTGCGGGACAGGAGCCGCTATTGGGGCACGAGGTACCAATGATCAAATCTGGCACACAAGCTTCTGGCAGGTTGATGCCGATGGAAGTGAGGATCTGACAAAACGGATGCTTCATGCTCTCTATCTGGCTGAGCTTGGCATCGCTCCGCAAACCTCTTTGAAAGAATGTGTCCTTAAATTTTTTGGCCTGAAGAGTATTGAAGCAGTGCAGCATCACCTGACCTGTCGTGAAAACCAAAACTTTTATCGGCAGAAGATCAACGGTCTAACTCCTATCCTTTTAGATCAGGCAGAAGCTGGTGATCCCGTTGCTCGTGAGATTGTGGTCAGAAATGGACATGCGCTTGGTCGTTACGTCAATATTGCCACGCACAAAGTCGGTCTGTCTGGCACAGAATTTCCTCTGGTGCTCGCAGGTGGAGTTTTTCGCCACTCCTCGATGCTGCTGGCGAATATGATCCTTGAGGAAGTCCACAAAGTCTCTCCGGTGAAAAAGACGGTGCATTCCCTCTTTGAGCCTGTGGTGGGAGTTCTTTGTCTGGCGTTGGAAAAGGCAGGCGTGACCGTCGATGACACGGTCTTAGCTCGCATTGAAAATACGCTCCCGGATAGTATCTTATTTGAAACCCTGCCCTGATTGCAGATATAATAGGACAAGAAGCCAATTATCAAACGAATTGGCTTCTTGTCCTATTATATCTTTCATTAACTATTGTGGCCGATCAGGTAGAAATAGCTTGCTTCGCTATCGTTCACGCAGGACGAAACGGCAGAGATTGGAAAGTGGTGTGCTCATTGCGTTCTCTCTAGTAGATATGATAAATAACCTCTTGCAAAAAACATACAAAAAGTATGTAACAAGGAGAAAATAGAGATGTTTTCAATGATCTTTCTGCTCATCGCCTGCTGCATTGGCCTCGTTGGGGTCCTGGGATCGATCTTCTGGCTCTGGATGATTATCGACTGTGCCACTAATGAGCCTTCGGCTACAAATGATAAGCTTATCTGGTTACTTGTGATTATCTTCACGCATTTTATTGGAGCGCTCATCTATTTCCTGGTGAGGCGTCCTGAACGAATTAGAATAACGGGGCGTTGATGGTCATGGATAGAGTGAAAAAGAGAGGAGCGCTTCATTATGCAGTGTTCCCAGCATCCGTGTCGAGCGAAGCGAGGACACCGTAGCGTCGCACGCTCGCGTGCGATGTCCCACTCGACGTACGATCAGGCCCCAGGCGTGGTGCGCCGAGATCCTGTTGGCTTGTACGAGTCACTGGGACATCGCACGCGAGCGTGCGACGCTACATGGTCTTCGCTTCGCTCGACCTCTAAAAAGAGGTAAAAAGAATGTCTCGAACAAGGTTGGCGCTTGCGCAAAGTATCGATGAGAGTAGTTTTAGCGTACGCACGGGGAGTGGACATACCATTATCCTGAGCGGCGGGACGGAGCATCAGGGGACGAGTCCGATGGAGGCGTTGCTGGTGGCGCTGGCTGGCTGTACGGGTGTGGGTATTCGTTCCATTTTGAGTAAGATGCATCAGGATGTGACAGATTATCAGGTGAGTGTGCAGGGAGAGCTGTCCGAGGAGACGCCAAGGGTGTTCACTTCGATTGTGGTTGAACATATCTTCACAGGCACAAATTTGCAAGCGAGCAGTATTCGGCGAGCGATCGATCTGGATACACAACACTATTGTGGCGTTCATGCTATGCTCAGTCAGACCGCCGATATCAAGCATATTTTTCAACTACGCGAAGCTTCTCAGTCCTCCTGATAAATACAGATGTGGTGATTTATGTCACTACGGCTATTTCCATTTTTCTGATCAGCGATGAGAACAGGCTAGTAGAGGCTGAGAGATGCTAATAGTGCAAGTCTTTCACGGCAAGCAGGCTCCCAGCAGAAGGAAAATAAGTAGTATGTGCCGAAACATTAAGACCCTGTTCAATTTTGATCCTCCGGCTACCGATGAGGAGATCAAGGAAGCGTCACTCCAATTTGTGAGAAAACTATCGGGTTTCAATACACCTTCGAAAGCGAACGAGGAGCTATTCAATCAGGCCGTTGAGGAGGTAGGTGTGATTGCCCGGCATCTGCTGGATGGGCTGGTCACGAACGCTGAGCCACGTAATCGCGAGGTTGAGGCCGAACGTGCTCGCATCAGAACAGAGAAAAGGTTTGGGGTGCATGAGCCCTCAATTGTCGGAGAAGATTAATCTGGTCTGGCCTGATTGACATTCTTCGATACTACAATAACCAGGCGTGAAAAAGAGACAAAGTAAACTAAATTTGTATAAATTGTTTACTTTGTCTCTTTTTTGTGCTATAGTGAGAGGAGTTCAGAGCTATACGAGCAGCAACGCTTTGAACCCTGTAACGTATTTTCGAGGAGACACTTTATGATGAGCAGACAAATCAGGAGGTCAATAATATGAGCGGTGAGTTAGTACTTGTTACTGGCGGGTCGGGATTCATTGGTTCGTACTGTATCTTGCAACTCTTAGAGGCAGGGTATCGCGTGCGGACGACGGTGCGTTCGCTGAAGAGTGAAGCTACCGTGCGTGCGATGCTCAAGGTTGGTGGTAGCGAACCTGGAGAAGCGCTCACGTTTGCCGTCGCTGATCTGACGTCGGATGCTGGTTGGTCAGAAGCCGTGACTGGTTGTGACTTTGTGCTGCATGTTGCTTCGCCCTTCCCTTTGCATGAGCCAAAACATGAGGATGAGCTGATTATACCCGCACGTGAGGGGGCGTTACGTGTGCTGCGGGCAGCGCGGGATATGGGAGTCAAACGTGTCGTGCTGACCTCTTCTTTTGCGGCGGTCGGCTATGGTCTGGAGCCTAGAGATCGGCCCTTTTCTGAGGAGGACTGGACTAACGTGGAGGGCGGTCATATGAGCACGTACGTAAAATCGAAGACCCTGGCGGAGCGTGCGGCATGGGATTTCATCTCCCGTGAGGGTGGAGCACTGGAACTTGCCGTTGTCAATCCAGTCGGTGTGTTTGGACCGGTGCTGGGGCCGGATTACTCGACCTCGATCCAGATCGTGCAGCGCTTGATGGATGGGGCATTGCCAGGTACGCCGCGTTTGTCGATGGGAGTCGTCGATGTGCGGGACGTTGCCGATTTGCACTTGCGAGCCATGATCAATCCCGCCGCTAAGGGAGAGCGCTTTCTGGCTGTCTCTGGTAACTGCATGACAATACATGAGATGGCCCAGGTATTGAGAGCTCGCCTGGGTGACTCCGCGAGGCGCGTCCCGACGAGGATTCTGCCTAACTGGGTCGTGCGGCTTGCCGCGCGGTTCGACTCAACACTGGTACAAATTGCCCCCGAGTTGGATAGGGTCAGGGATGCGACCAGCGAGAAGGCCAGAAGCGTGCTGGGTTGGATGCCACGCTCGAACGAAGATGCTATTATTGCGACTGCTGAGAGTCTGATACGGCTTGGTTTGCTGCGGGATGCCAGAAAGGCGGCTTAAGCCGTCGAAATCCTCTCTATAGATAAATGTCCTCTCTAGAAGATGTGAAAGCGCTGCTTGGAGAGGGCGTTTGCTATGTATTTAGATAAAAATATATGGATGTATAGATAATGATAAGAATATGTTGACAATAATCAAATTGCCCATTTATAATTATTACATCTTCTTTAGTGCTTTGATAAACCTTATAGTGTAAATGCAGAAAATTAAACATAATCATGGAGATTTATAAAAAGGGATAGGGTGGATGGGTTGGATAAGATGTATAGGACATATCAAAAATTCTTCATCTGCGGAGTCGTGCTTTTTTCTCTTCTCTTCATACCTTTTTCACATGTGATAGCTTCCCCGGAAAGGATACTTCCTTTTCCTGCGATACAGGCGGTGATTGAGAATTCAGGTTCGACCAATAGCTGTTCGTATACAATTAATGTTATGCTCAATAGTGTTGCCAACTACACGTCGTGTCATCGAAAAGGTAATGGGACTCTGTCCTCGTTACTCACAATTCAATTTTTTGAGCATATTGCAAAGGCGATGGCAGTTAGCACTCCTTCCCATCCTCTCTGCCTCAAGCCAATAAGTTTTGGCACGCGAACCTTTGTTCATTATGCGGGACGTAGTACTCCTGACATTTCTTGTCCCAACATAGATAGATCACTGGTAGAGCTCTTTTCTGATGCCAAATTAGTTCAGATGATGTTAGGTTTTTCTCTACAACGATGATAATGAGGCTCTCGCTGTGAGAAAAAGCAAGGGGGGATTGTGAAGAAAAAAATTTCTGTATCAATACTACACGTTGTGACGCCGATTGTCTGTGGCCTTTTGATGATGTTCATGTCCTCAAAGGTACTCATAAGCGTTGTACCGGCATTCGCCATGTCGTCATCAGGGCCAATTCAACGTCATACCTTGCCGGGTCATCTCGTGCCCTTGCTGACGAAAGTGCCACCGATTGGGCAAGCTCCAAAGTCAACCGTGATTCAACTCTCGATCGGTCTGGCTCTCCAGCATCAAGAAACGCTCAATGCTCTGCTGAAAGCACAGATCAACCCGGCTTCAACGCTTTATCACACGTATGTGACCCCCCAGGAATTTGCTCTCCTCTTTGGACCAGACCATACAACGGTTGAACAGGTTATCGCCTATCTTCATGGAGAGAATCTTCATATTGAAGCCATCAGCTCTAATAATCTCTTTATTGATGCTTCTGGTTCCGCAGCCACCGTCGAAAAAGCCTTTCATGTTAGTTTAAAGCAGTATCGACTGAATGGTCGTGTAGTCTATGCACCCTCGGTTGACCCCTCAGTACCTTCATCTATTGCATCCTCGATTCAAACTATTGGAGGTCTGGATAATGTTGCCCATTATCATCCGTTGGGATTGCAGCGACAGGCTCTCCGACATGGGGTATCGCGCCTGCCGAGTTCGCCCAATCCGGGCTATACGCCAGGTGAGATCGGGGCGGCTTATCACCTTCCACCTCTCTTCCACATGGGAGCTAATGGCCTGGGGCAAACGATTGCGCTCTTCGAATTGGATGGATATAATCCTGACGATATTACGACCTATCTCAAAAAATATAACCTGGGGGCAGGAAAATACTCGAACGTCCTGATTGGTGGCGCCTCTAATGTGCAGGGAAATGGCTCGATCGAGGTGTCCCTGGATATGGAGATGCTCTCGGCGCTTGCTCCTGCCGCCAAACAGAAGATCTATATTGGCCCAAACTCAGTGGCAGGCGTCAATGAAACCTATAATCGGATTGTGACGGATAATGTCGCAAGCATCGTGAGCACCAGCTGGGGCGAGTGTGAAGAGGCTTCAGGAAATGCCGAGCTACGGGCTCTCGATAACATTTTTAAACAAGGAATGGCACAGGGGCAAACGTTTTTTGCCGCGAGCGGTGACGCGGGTGCCTATGATTGCCTGAACAAGGATCTCGCCGTTGATACGCCAGCGGATGATCCCAATGTGATTGGTGTTGGAGGGACCACACTCCATATGGGAAGCGATGGCATGTATGGGAGTGAAATCGCCTGGAGCAAGCGTAGCGAGCAGGAGAATGTTGGGAGTGGGGGAGGAATCAGCGTGTATTTTTCCCGTCCCGGGTATCAAAGCGATCTTGCTCCGAACAATCCCTATCGTATGGTACCAGATGTGTCGGCGAATGCGGATCCCGAGACAGGTTATCAGGTCTATTGTACAGGTGTGACCGATTCGTGTACCGGCTGGTTGAAGATTGGTGGGACAAGTGCAGCTGCTCCCCTATGGGCTGCGATGATGGCTGACCTTAATCAATATCTGGTTATACAACATGGGGTCTCTCTAGGCAATGTCAATGCAATCCTCTATGTGCTCGCGACGAGGGTATTTCCTTTACCTGCCTTTCATGATATCACCACAGGCAATAATCTCCATTATCCAGCACATATAGGATATGACATGGCTACGGGTCTGGGGACACCGGATGTTTGGAATATGGCGCAGGATATGAAAATCCTTTTCAGCTTGCCAGGTAGTTCCACACGGCGTTTTTCACCATGAAGATCCACTGTGGCAGATGAGCAGCCATCAGGAATAAAGAAACGTTTCCCTGTCAGATGCATCTGGCAAGAGGACGTTTCTTAGAGGAGGTCTATGACGTTTTTTGTGGCTGATGGAACAGGGTTACGTTCAGTGTAAGTAGCAAATATATACTATAGACTTGGTTTATAAGTAGATCTATACTAATTTTTGAGTAAGTATTTTTGAGATATTTTTACTATAAAGATTCTATACTAATGAATCGCGAGGAATTATTTATGCAGCAAGGAAACAAGTATATTTTTGTGAGGAATTATTTTCTCCTGCTTGGCCTTCTACTCGTATTGCTTTCAGGATGTAGCTCTTCGTCCTCAAACACCAAGCCGAAGGTGACACCGAAGGCGACACCGACAGCCGTACCTGATTATGGAGATCGCTTTTACCTCAATAACGGCAATACGATCACGCAGTATCGTACGTCAGATGGGCATCAGTCGTGGTCCTGGGCCAGCAAAACTCAGGGGAGCAGTACGAATGGTTCATCTGCTAATCTGACGCCGGGTAATGGAATGTTATATATGAATGTATCGGCGTCGAGTGCATATTATATTAGTGGCTTTGATGCAAAAACGGGAAAAATGGTGTGGCAGACGCCTTTTGATTATGTGACGACGTTTGTCTTGGATGGCAATAATATGTATGTGGGTAGTGGTAATACCATCTATGGTGTAGATGCCAGTAAAGGTCAGGCGACCTGGGAACTCAATGTGGAAGGTAATAACGGTATTAATTTTGTGACCTTGTATGGAAGTACCCTCTACGTCTCAAATAAATATTCTATTTTTGCCATTGATGTGCGAACTCATCAGCAGATCTGGAGCTACAATATGAGTCAAAATCATTCGATTGATTCCATCGGTCAGATGTGGATCGATGGAGATGTTCTGATGGTGGCGACAGGACAAAATATTAGTGGCCTTACTGCTAATACAGGCACATTTCTGTGGATAAAGAACATGACTATCGTCGGTTATGCTGCAGACACTCAGACACATACTGTACAGGTTGTCACATCATCTTTTAACGAAACGGTAGATAATGGTAAAGCAGGCTTGCTCACCATCCATACCGACGATTCAGCTGGGAAAGTCACCTGGTTGGTACAGTTCCCCGTGAATGGGATAGAAAGAATGATCTTTACAAAGGACGTTGCCTTTATTGCGCAAAATAATGGCATGGCCACTCAGATCATTGCATACGGGCTGAATGATGGAAAGAAAAAATGGACTGCTGATGCGGCTGCACCAGTCAGTGGAATACGGACCACAGCCTCTACGCAGCATGTTGCATTATTGAGAATGAGCTCCAGCGCAATCTATGCGGTGATGGGTGATGGATTTATCTATGCATTTGATCTCACAAACGGAAAACTCCTGTGGAATAAAGCTCTCTTAGCCATGGATATTGTGCCAGCCACATCATCGATGCAAAACCAGCCAGAATTATTTATCTTTGGCGGTATTCCCACCAAGAATAGTGATCAGATTGTCAATCGTGGCTATGTAGCAGAAGTAGATCCTAAGACAGGTAAGAGTATCTGGAGCTCAGATAGTCCCATCCGGGTGGATTTCCCTATTCAGACGGGGTTCAGTTACATCCCAAGCGTATTTGGTACCGTGATAGATACTGTGACCGGGAATGTGAGTCATGCGTAATTAGCGCATCACCACACTTGTGCTGGTGTGCTTCTTTTTAACGCCAGATGGATCATAGCAACCCACCATAGTGCCCTCGTGGCGCGACGGTGGGTTTTCTTCTTGATGAGAGATGATAAACCTTGACTGAATAGGATGTTTGGTCTTGTTTTGTGAGTTCTTTTTAATAAATTTTGCTGCTCCTGTGATATGGACGAGCTATACTCTTTAGATAAAGCGAATGATTTTGAAAGGAAGTAGTAACAATCAGACTGGATAAGATAAGGCAGCGTGACGATAAAAGAGGTTATCAGTCCAGATGAGAATGAAAGGGTCAATGCTATGTTTCAACGTATTCTTGTTCCTCTCGATGGGTCTTCGCGTGCAGAACAGGCGTTGCCTGTTGCCGCACGTCTTGCTCATGCGTCTCATGGCACGGTCGTACTCTTGCGGGTTGTCACGCCTTTAATGTCGGTGGTTCCTCAGTATCCCGAGACTGTAGAGGTAGTACAGGCAGCGATCGAGAGTGATTTTGAGATAGCCAGGGATTATTTGCAAGGTGTAGTAAGTAGAAATAGCAGTTTGACTAATGTCCATATAGAGACGGAAGTGCTTGAAGGTCAGGCGGCACAGATCATCATTTCTCTTACGGAAGGACAGCAGATTGATCTGATCGTGCTCTGTAGCCATGGGTATACCGGGGTCAAACGCTGGATATTAGGGAGTGTGGCAGAGAAAGTCTCACATCACGCATCGGTTCCAGTTTTTCTGCTTCATGAAAACAGCACGGCGCTTGTAGAAATTCCGCCGCAGGTGGACACATCGCTCCATGTGCTTGTCCCTGTGGATGGGTCCCTACGAGCTCAGGAAGCGATTATTCCTGCAATACAGCTCCTCGTCTCATTTGCTGCGTCCCGATCTGCTACGCTACGCCTTACCTTGCTTATGATTCTTCCAACCGAGAAGGGTCTGGATGCTAATGCCAATCCATCGATGGTGACACAGGCAACCAGTTATCTCAATCACACCATAGAACTGACGCGTAAACGTCTGGGGTCTGAGCACCCTGAGAACCCTGATTTAGCGCTTACATGGTCTGTGATGCGGCAGGACGATATCGCTGAAGGCATCATTCATGCCGCTCAGGAGTGCGAATATATGGACATGCCTGCCCCACAGATCATCGCTATGACAACGCATGGGTACAGCGGACTACAGCGCTGGGCTCTGGGGAGCATTACTGAACGGGTGCTGCATGCGACAAGACTTCCTCTGCTCATTGTGCGCTCAACCGATACGCTTAGCGATGAAGAAGCCTCGATCCTGTAATATATGTCCCAGTGACTCGTACGAGACCGTTGGCACGGTGGCCTGCCTGATCGTACGTCGAGTGGGACATCGCACGCGAGCGTGCGACGCTACTACTCTGTCAAAAGTCATCGCGCCGATGCGGTATTGGTGATGTGTGTCCAAAACAGCTCCAGAAGGCGATGGGGTGAGAGGCTCACCGACGTAGCGGCGCGGCTCCGCCGTGCTGTCACGTCCCGTACGACCACGCTCCCCATGGGGTTCCATTGCGTGATCTTCCCACCGTGGATCGTCTCGTCTGCGTTGCTTTCAGATGCACATGGGACGTGTTCGTGCGGGACGTGACAGCACGGCGGAGCCGCGCCGCTACGTCGGCGAGCCTGAGCGCCTGGTTCAAGGGGCCATCCTCCTTTGCCACGCAACGTCCTTCTGTGTTTTGACAGAGCACTACGGTGTCCTCGCTTCGCTTGACACTGGTCATGGGGGCGCGCGTTCCCATTGCAAAAAAATGAAGCGTACCCCGAGGCGAGCGGATGCTTGACATAGTCTCGCTCAGGTGATAGTCTATGAACGTGACGTTGACGTAATATTGAGGAGTGCGCGATGAATGAGCGTATGCGTATAGGTGATTTGACAGAACGAGCAGAGGTAACTCCGCGCACCGTGCGTTATTATGAGAGCATTGGACTGCTTCCTCCAGGTGAGCGTGAGGGCCATGGTCAGCACTACTATACCGAGGAGACGCTTGCCCGCCTGCGAAAAATTGATCAGTTAAAGAAGTTAGGGCTCAGCCTGGATGAGATACGCGATGTCATCGATCTCTATTTTACTGATCCGAGTGGGATACAACCAAAGCAGAAAGTTCTCGTCATCCTGCGCCGGCACCTTGCTGAGGTGGATCAGAAGGTAGGGGAACTCCAGCAATTTCGTGCCGATGTCCAGTCCCATATCGAGCGCTTCGAGCGTTGGTTGGAGGAAACAGAACAGGGCTAGTTTTTTTTGTGGGAAACATGACGTTGACGTCAACATCATGTTTTTGTGGCGATCTGCATCAGGAGAATAGATAATAATGAGTGAAACAATTGGATTTATTGGGCTTGGTCGTCTGGGCCTCCCCATTGCGGAAAATCTCTCTAAGGCCGGATATGCTCTCAAAGTGTATAACCGCACTGTAAGTAAGGCGGCAACTCTGGTGGCTCAGGGGGCGCAGCTGGCCTTGTCTCCAGCCGATGCGGTGCCGAACGGGGGAATTGTTGTGACTATCGTATGGGATGATGCGTCTCTGGAACGCATCGTTATGAGCGATGGTTTTTTGGAACGCCTGGGAGCAGGTGGTATCCATCTTTCGATGAGTACGGTACTGCCCGAAACGTCGAAGAAACTGGCGGCGCTGCATGCTCAATATGGTAGTGTCTATCTTGAGGCTCCCATCTTTGGTCGACCTGAGGCAGCTGTTGAGCAAAAACTCTGGATCTCTATTGCTGGTCCACAGAGCGCTAAAGCACGCGTCCAGGCGCTCCTGAAGGCGATGGGGGGACAGGGTATTTTCGATTTTGGCGAAGTAGTTGGTGCGGCAAATATTGTCAAGATTGTTGGAAACTTCCTGATTTTTTCGGCCGTCTCCTCCCTACAGGAAGCGCTCTCGCTAGCCGAGAAAAATGGTGCCGAGCCAAAGGCTGTGGTTGATATGCTGACACAGACGTTATTTCCCTCTCCCATCTATCAGAGCTATGGCAAGATGATTGCTGAGAAAACTGCCAGATTCAGCCAGAAAGAGATAATTTTGAAGGATATTGATCTTTTTCAACAGACTGCACAGCAGGTGGAGTCTGCCACGCCGATTGCGCATCTTTTGGACGATCTCTTGAGGAGCGACGAACAAAGAGCGTAGACTGTTTTCACCAGCCAATGATATACTGTCGCCAGTGGTGAGGCGGTCATCTCTGAGATTTTTCTGGCTGCTTAAGACTTAGACCTCCTTATCTGAACTGTTTCTTCTTCAATTCGCCGATAGGATGCTGCAATAATAGAGGAGGTTTTGATGAAAATCCACGCGCTGGCACAAAAGGTCGGTTTGACGGCCCCCACTATTCGCTTTTATGAGCAGCAGGGGTTACTGGATGCACGACACGTGCGACGCGGAGAGAATAATTATCGCGACTATGATGAGGAGTCAGTTGAACATCTTCTGATGCTCAAAAGAGTTCAGGCAGCAGGCTTTACGTTAGCTGAGCTCAAAGTAATGGTGCAGGCAGGAGCGGCAAATGAGCTTCCTCTGCGGAAACAGATTGAGTTTATGGGCGTCAAGATGCAGCAGATCGAGAGAAAAAAAGCTGAATTGGAGCAGACTCAAACATATCTTGCTCTATTGTTAGCGCATAAGAGAGCCTGGTTAGAGGCGGAAGAAAGAGGCGATGGGTCAGGGCTTAATGAGACATAGCACAGAATCAGACGGCTCTCCAGGGGATGTGCATTAGCACGTGCCGATCGAGGTCCAGACGCCAGCGGCACCACCAGGAACATCGTTCTCGGTCCACCATTTGGCTTGCCAGAGTGATCCATTGTAGGTCGCTTTGTTGCCACCAGTGTAGGCAACGCCGGATTTCCAGGCTGCAATACCTGTACATGCGCTAGTAGGGACTGGCGTGGGGGTGGGAGCGACCTTTGTAGGCGTGGGAGCCACTTTGGTGGGTGTGGCCGTTTTGATTGGAGCTGTGGTTGGCTGAGGTGGTAGTACGGTCTGCGTCGCGGTTGATTGAGGCTGTGGTGTCTTTGATGATGTTGGTCTGGCTGTAGGGGTAACGCGTGGTGAGGGAATTGGTGATGCGGGTGGCGTGGGCTGACTTTTCCTGGTCGGCTGAGCTTGTGGAGCTATGGAGATGATAGAGGTCGCTGTTGCACTATGCTGAGCACTCGATGTGGATGCATCTGACTCTGAGGAGTTTTTGAGTGCCTGGGCGATGGGTGGATCAGTCATAGGCGAGATAAAGGCGCTAAGAATAACGCATAGGAGTGCCAGCGCTAAAAGTAGCCACGTTTGCTTTTTAAGAGAGGATGGAAAGGTTGGACGATTGTGCCTGCCTGTATCGTGAGTCTGTGCCTGATCGCTGTGGCTGGCTGGTAATGATCTGTTGACGAGCGTTGCCTGTGCTTGCTCTGAAGCACTTTCCAGGGGAAGGGTGAATGGGAGCTGATCAGCGATCTCAGATATGTTTTCAGGCTGAGCAGGTTGATGATGAGTTAGATCGAGCTCAAAAGGCGCTGTTTGTATATCAAATATATCCTCTTCGTGCATGTCGGATATAGCATCAGCAGATACGTGGTCGGTAGCGGACGCGTGAGGCATGAGGGCGAGATCCTCTTCGTCCTGTAAATCGTCGGTGAATGAATGTGGCGGGAATGATATTTGTGCAGCAAGGGCTTCACTTTCTATGCGGGATGGTTGGTGCTCTCCTGGCGCAGTGAGATGGGCAAATGGGAACGAGGGGGGCTTTCGTTGTTGCGCTGACTTCAACGCATGAAGAAATTCCACGACGCTCTGATAGCGCTCCTCAGGCTTGCTGGCAAGCGCACGCAAGATTACCGTCTCGACGCTTTTGGGTAGCGTCGTAACCAGCATTGTGGGCGCCACTGGCACCGCAGCGCGTCTCGCCTCCTTTTTTTCTTGTGCAGTGAGAGCGTTGTGCGAAAAGGGTAAAGTACCTGTGGTCAACTCATAGAGCAGACAACCTAACGCATACTGATCAACTGCTGGCTGTATCACGCCAGCGGATTGTTCTGGTGCCTGATAGTTCGTTATGCGATCAAGGCTGTTATCTACCTGAAGGTCCTCATGAATGAGATGAGATAAGCGAAAATCTGTTAGAAGCGTGTTGCCCATCGCGTCAAAGAAGATATTTTCTGGTCGGAGATCTTGATGGATGATTTGTTGGCTGTGAGCGAATGCGATGGCATCTCCCACTTGCTTAATGATGTCTACTGCGTCATTGATGGAGAGCCGTGGAGAGCGATCAAGGTAGATTCGTAGTGATTCACCGGATATGTAGTCGCTTACGATATATGGTTTGTTCTGCTCTATCCCCAATGCATAGAAAGGAAGAATCGATGGATGTGTCAGGTGGTGTAACTTCATTGACATAGCTGTGAAATCGTGGGGCGTAGTCTCGGGCATGAGGCATGAAGCATCAAAGACTTTAAGTGCCACACGTTGTTTTGGCGTGTCCAGATGATACGCGAGATACACATCGTGCTGGTTCTTGCGTGCTATATGATTGATCAAATAATAGCGGCCAAATAGAGTAGACATGTGATACCTTGAACTATCTCTTAACAATATTATGGTGTAATTCTATAATAACTGATAAAAACTTTTAGGGCCTAATTGCTCTACATAAAGTACTAATCGCTCTATGGAAGTCCTATTCTGAGGGGGTAACTGATCGGGGAAGGCCTTTGAACTCAAAATGGCGTCCGACGCTCGCGTCAGATGCCATTTTGATGGCTAATGTCTTTTTTGATATACATTGACATAATAATATATAGCGGCGAAAACATTCAGGAAAAGAAAGGCTATCTGCCAGGCAAATTTCTCTTTAGCGGACAAGCGATCATTTCCACCTAAATCCCAGGCCATCCAAAGTAAAAACGCTACCAAGGGTAGAATAATCAATAATGGAAGCACAAAAAGCTTATCCATTGCTGGCTCCTTTAAGGCAATGCCATCATAAGAAAGAGATGTTTCACAATGAGGAAATTCAGATCTCTAACTCTTCTTACATTACGACAAGGTGCAACTTTTGTCAATTGTTATCCATTTCTTACATAATGTTTACTCTCTAATTTCAGGATATAGTTGTGCGCTTATAAGGATAGTTGTACCTCTTCTCTTGCTATGTGGCTGGAATGTGCTCGTGCCTGCTGACAAGCCTACCTGCTTAAGCTGTGATGATGCGGAGTACGCTGAGAATGAGTAGCCCGGTGAAAATAATTACAGAGCAGATATGGCTTGTTCGTCATGAAAAAGAAGACACTCGAAGTTTGCTTTTACTGTCCCGCTTGTTGCTCGTAGATGGCCAGTGCTCGCTCATAGAATGGCTCCGCTTGCTCATACTTTCCCTGTGCATAGTAGAGTCCGGCCAGATTGTTGAGGGTTTGGGCAATATTCGGGTGCATGAATGGTAGCCGCTCTTCCTGGATGGCCAGAGCTCTCCTGTAGAAATTTTCTGCTTTTGTGGACTTATTTTGCCTCTGATAGAGCTCGGCCAGATTGTTTAAGCTGCTGGCGGTCTCGGGATGCCCTGGTCCCAGGCGTTGTTCGCGGATGGCGAGGGTTCTCCAATATAACTCCTCCGCTGCTGCATACTTTCCCTGTATCTGATAGAGTCCGGCAATACTTTCCAGGCTCGTGGCTGTACTGGGATGGTAGGGTCCCAACTGCTGCTCGCGGATGGTGAGGGCTCTCTGATAGAATGCTTCCGCTTCTGAGTACTTTTCCTGCCTCTGATAGAGGTCCGCTAGATTGTTGAGGCTGCTGGCCGTGTCTGGATGTGATGGTCCCAATTGCTGCTCGTGGATCGCTAAGGCTCGCTGGTATAATGGCTCGGCTTCGACATATTTTCCCTGCGCGTAATACAGCCTCGCCAGATTATTCAGGCTGGTGGCGGTCTTGAGATGCTCTGGTCCCAGTCGTTGTTCGCGGATCGCCAGGGCTCTCTGATGTAATCGTTTTGCTTCCAGGTACTTGCCTTGCGTTTTATAGAGGACAGCAAGATTATTCAGGCTGGTGGCGGTCTCTGGATCATATGGTCCTGATTGCTCCTCTCGGATCTCTAAGGCGCGCTTGTATAATATTTCTGCTTCCAGGTACTTGCCTTGCATTTTATAGAGAACAGCAAGATTATTCAGGCTGCTTGCGATATCGGGATGAAACGCATCTAAATGCTGTTCGCGGATCTCTAGCGCTCGCGTGTACAACGCTTCAGCTTCCGTGTATTGCGCCTGGATATAATATAATTTTGCCAGGTGGTTGAGGCTGCTGATGAGCGCGCTATGTGTGCGTCCCGATTGCTGCTCGCGCATGGCCAGTACCTCCTCATAGAGCTGTTTGGCTTCTGTGTATCTATTTTGTTTTGTGTAGATAGCTGCGAGAGCGTCCAGGGTAGCTGCTAGCTCGGGTGAGGAGGCTTGCAACTGCCTGGCGCGTATACGCTCGTACATCAGCTCTGCCTCGGTATACTTGCTCGCGCGCGTATACAGTACCGCGAGGCTGTTGAGGCCGCTGACGATCTCTGGATGATCAGGGCTCAGCTGCTGCTCGTTGAGCGTTAATGCTTGCTGGTATAACGGTTCAGCCGCTGCATAGTTGTCCTCTAGCATGTAAAGGTCGGCGAGGCTGTTGAGGCTGCTGACGATAAAGTGACGGAATGCTTGCGCTTGTTCATTGATGGTAAGGACCCGTCGATATAATGACTCCGCTTCGGCATATTTGTCATCTAACGTATAGAGTTTTGCGAGGTTATTGAGGCTGTTTACAATCAAGTATTGGGATGGCTCCGTCTGCTGTTGATAGATTTCTAATGCACGCTTGTATAGCTCCTCAGCCTCGCCATGCTTGCTATCCTGCACTTCATAGAGGCCCGCCAGGCTATAGAGGCTGTGGGCAAATTCTGGATAAGGAGGATCTGATCTCTCTTTATCGATAACGATGACACGCTCGTATAATTCCTCGGCCTCGCCATCTTTGAACTGCGCCTTGGACAGCTCGGCCAGCTTGTAGAGGAGTCTGGCTACGTCAGGATGATTGAGTCCCATCTGTCGCTCCCGGATCGCCAGTTCTCGCCAGTAGAGAGATGCCGCCTCCTCGTGCCACTCCACCTGCTCATAGAACCGCTCCAGTTTCTGCAAGCTGTTTATCGTTCGAGGATGCGTAGGACCTAACTTCTCTGTCTGGATCTCTAAGGCCCGCTCGTATAATGGGTCAGCTTGCCAGAGTCGCCCAAGCTCCTCGTAGAGGTGGGCCAGATTATTGAGGCTGGTGGCGGTCTCGGGATGCGTAGGACCTGATTGCTCTTCGCGGATTGCAAGCGCTTGCTCGTATAGCGCTTCCGCTTTTGGATATTCTCCCTGTCTGTGATATAAGAGGGCCAGATGGTTGAGACTGGTGGCGGTCTCGGGATGCGAGAATCCCAACAATGCTGTGCGAATTGAAAGTGCTCGCTCGCAGAGGGATGCCGACATAAGGTATTTGTTGGGCTGACCCTGTAGACCTTCGACGTAATAAAGAAGAGAGAGATTGTTAAGGCTGGTGGCAGTTTCAAGGTCAAAGGGACTTAACAGCTCTTCTCGAATCGAGAGAGCTCGCTGATAGAACCTTTCTGCCAACTCGTACTGCTTCTGTGTAAAGGCATATAAGCCCACCAGATTAAAAAGGCGTGCGGCGCTCAGGTACTGTTGCGCGGTGAGAGAGACGGATGCCAGGAGATGGAGCATATGAGGGAGCCAGAGTACCAGCATGATCTGATCATCCTGATCGCCGTGAGCCAGATAAGTAGCCAGAGTCGTTAAGCAACGCTCCCGCCATGTGTCAACGGTGGCGGTAGAGGGCGATGAAGTGGCATGCACCTGGGATGAGAGATATTCTGTCACAAAGGTATGCACGAGAGGATGGCTCACCTCATAACCTGGATCATGGCGTCGCAGCATGGTCAGATTGATGAGAGCGTCTATGGCTGGCTTGACGATCTCTTCCGGCAGCTCCAGGATCTCTTGTATGAGCTCTGATGGAAAAGGCGCTGGTGCGAACAGGCCCACCACCAGAAAAACATGTCGCTCGTGAGTCGCTAATGAGTCATAGGTGCTCTGCATCTCTCGCAGCGTATGGCCGCTTTGATCCTGCGGTAACGGCAGCTCTACAGGTATCTTGGGGAGTGGAGGAGCCGCGTCATAGTCATCTGCCAGGATGTCCAGGGAGGCGTTGCCAGCGTTGGGGACGGTACATTTCAGCCGTGGCTCTATGTATGGCGATATGGCTTGAGGTTCGGGCGTGTCCATACTTTTTTCTTTCTCATCTGTGATTGGTAATATATAGTCGATGACATAGTAGCACATTGCCAGCATCTGCCTGCTTTGCTGGTCAATGTTTGAGAATATTTCTGCTATTAGCTCTTTTTTTACTTACCACCCCTTTTTTGTTAAATCTTTTCGCCATTTTACTTTTCATCTTGCCTCTTTTTTTTCTGAATACTTTACTTTATCACTTGGAAATCCTTCAATACCAAGCTATACTACTCCGCATAATACATTTCCAGACACGTATTGGCAGCAAGATTTTGGAAATACTTTTCTGTTAGAAAAAATTCTTCACCATTTGGTGTTAAATAGAAAGATTTATATGTATAAAAGACATGGAGGTCTGGCAAAGCCGCAGAAACAGAGGCATACTGGTTCTTCCTCACCGTTAGAAAAAGGATGGAGTCCACTTCAACCTGCCAGGAAGCGATCAGATTCTGGGCGACAGAACGGACCACCTCTCCGTTCTGGACAGAGACAACAATCTTTACAGTCTGATCGCCATCCATCCCGGGCACAACCAGATACTCTCTCCCAGAGAGGTAGCACAGGGAGTCAGGGCAATAGCTCTTCACCTAATGCTATGAGGCAATCGGCAGCTCCAGGACAACGCTTGAAGCGGACATCTAATGATACTTATCACTCTGAGAGAGTAAGTCTTCGTCCATCTCATACTTCCTGGGAGCATGGTGGTCCTAAACCGAAAGCACCAATGGAAGTGCATGAAGGGATTCGGCAGCAATTTGGACCATATACAATGCAGGATCTTACACGAAGCCTTTTGGGGGACGTAAACCAAAAAGTCCGCGGCGGTAATTTTAACTATGTCCAGGTGGATGCGATTAAGAGGGCCGGTGGTTTTAATAAGGCCGAGATACGTCACCTGTCTCGGGAGATAAAAAAAGCATTTCCCGATGAAGCAGGGACGTATGGAGCACGAGAACTATACGAGAATATTGTAAAGAAAAATAGTGCAAGTAGTTATGCAAGAGATGCAAGGATACAAGAAATGAGACGCATGATCAGGCTATTGCAGCTCCATTTATAAATGGAGCTTGCGATTCACACGTGAAGATGCAAGGAATGGAAAAATTTACGGGTGGGCGGGCTGTAATTCAGATTCGGCAGTCACCTCTTGCCTGATGGTCTCTGTAACCAATCCTTGCATGCGTTGAGTTTCATTGCGGGCCATTGAGCGGTAGTGCTTCAGGATCGCCGCACTGGTGATGATCCCGATGACGCGTTCTTCGGGTGAGAGTGGTTCAGCTGCAATCACTGGTGCCCATTGGAGATGGTTACTGGTCAGGATTTCAAGGGCATTGTCCAGTGTTTCATCGGGAAGAATTGTCAGGGGATGCTGTAGCATGACCGCACTGACCGTGCCAGTGGCTCTTTCAGACGCCGGAACTGTCCGGATGTGCTCCAGGTTGAGAATGCCCAGAAGATTATTCTGCGCGTTGACGACTGGCAACGCATGCTGGTCTACCTGCTCAAGTAGTGTCGTCGCTTCCTCCAGCGATTGATGGGGTGAGAGCATCGTCTCAATGGTGATGAGTGCCTGCTGAACAGTCAGAGTTGAGAGCAACGGGAATGTGAATTGAAGGCGGTGCGCCGGTGAGGCTGCCCGATTTTTTAATTGACTGGTGTAGATTGTTTTCTGCCCAACGATCAAGTAGGAAAGTCCAACAGCGAGCATGGCGGGGGCCAGCAGTGAGAGATTGCCGGTCATTTCTGCAACCATGAGCATGACGGCGATGGGAGCATGCGCGATGCCGCCGAAGAGTGCCATCATACCGATAATCACAAAAGGAGCAGGGGTAGCAGGCATCCAGGGGAGGACATGATAACAAAGTCTCCACATGGCAGCTCCCGTAATGCCACCAATCACCATGCCCGGGCCAAAGATACCTCCTGATCCACCTGAGCCGATGGAAAGTCCAGTGGTGATGATTTTTACGAAAGGGAGGATGAGAATAATCCATAAGGGGATGCTCATGATACCCTGGTCCATGCTGACTTGCACCCAACCGTATCCCATCCCGAGCGCTTGTGGAATGATCAGGCCGATGAGGCCGACGAGCAGGCCACCAATAGCTGGTTTGAGCCATTTGGGTAGGTGGATAGCGTGGAATATATCTGTGATGCCGTAAAAGCCACGTGCATAGAGACGTCCGATGAAGCCGCAGAGGACTCCAAGTACCACATAGTAGAGAAGTTGTGGCGGCGTATTGAATGTCAGATTGGAGGGCGTGGAAAAAATAGGGTGCCAGCCGGACCAGGCTCCAAAGATGCTGTAGCCGATGATCGAGGCGATCAGTGCCGGTATCAGAGCCTCGATTTCCAGATCATCTTTGTAGAGGATCTCCGCAGCCAGGATTGCACCTCCCAATGGGGCACCGAAGATAGCACCAATCCCAGCTCCCATGCCAGTTGCCAGGGCGATACGACGATCTTGCACATCCAAATGCAGCAAGGTTGCCAGAATAGAACCGAAGCCAGCACTGATTTGCGCGGCTGGACCCTCACGTCCGGCTGATCCTCCCGTTCCGATGGTGATGGCCGAGGCGATGAGCTTGATGATGGGAATGCGAGCACGTATCGCTTTCCCCTGATGAAAGGCGGCAATTGCCGCATCGGTTCCATGTCCTTCCGCCTCGGGTGCCAGCGTAAAGACAATAATGCCAGCAATCAGACCACCAAGGCTGGTGACGAGTGGAAGCAACCAGGGATGAGCGGAACTCCAGAACGACATGACGGTCGCTGAGCCCTCACCTGTGGGACTGGGCGGTGTGTAGCCGACCAGCCCCACTAGAAAGAGTGTATTGGCCAGATGAATTGCAGCAAAAAAAGCAATCGCGCCCAGGCCAGCGATAATGCCGATCAGGGTGCTCATCAGGAACCATTTGACGAGGTAGCGTGGATTTTCAACACTGCGCGTGAGGCGTTGAAGCGAAAAACGAGACGGTCCAGACGGGAAAGATTTCATCGATACGTACTCCTAAAAATGTTATATACTGGTTTTTCTTGCTATGAGTGGGCGGTCACTCATAATAAATCCCAAAAAAAAAGCTGCTACGGTGTGGACGCTTCGCTCCCATGCATAATAAATGAGGCGATAAATGATGCCTGTTGCGAGATACTTTGTTCCGATTGTCCTAATACTTTGGCTGATAGGATATAGGATTCTGTGAGTGAAAGTACGGTTAAGGCCGTGGCGTCGATGTTGGTGATGCGAATCTCGCCAGACGCTCGGCTTTCTTCCAGCACAAGCGAGATCACAGCTAAATAGTCACGTAGCAGTCTGGTTGCTTCTGTCTGGAAGGCTCGATTGACGCCATAAAGAGCGCTCATATAGACATTGAAGCTGTCGCTATCTTCTGCTGCCAGGCGAGAAAAAGTCAGGAAGAGTTTCTCCAGGCGTTGCTGTAATGGACCTTTTGAGGCCAGCGTGGCACGGATTGCAGTGATCTGTGCCTGGGCGATATGACGCAGCATCTCCAGGAACAGCTCACGTTTGTTGGCAAAATAGAGATAAATGGTTCCTTTGCCAATGCCGGCCAGCTCTGCAATGATATTAATATTTGCTTGATCAAAGCCCAGGCGGGCGAACTCACCCGCCGCCACATGGATGATGCGTTGCCGTGTGGCCTCACGTGTTTGTTCATCAACAATTTTTGGCATCTCTTCTCCTCGGATTTAGTATAGCAGATAAATGGGTGACTGGTCAATATCCTGTCTTGTGACGTCGCGACAAAAATAGACTGGAGATGTGGATCTGGCGATGTCAGGCTTCCTTTTCTTTTTTGCTCCAAAATGGTAACAGGACGCGCAGGCCAATGCCCTGTCCTAACAATGTCACGAGCACGACACCGTACACGATATCTTCCAGCAGTCCCCGGTAAGGCAGCGTAGCGGGTAAGCTTAGCACTAAGGCGACCGAGAGCGCTCCACGTAATCCCGAGAGCAGCAGTACGGGCCGCCAGCGACGAGGAAGTGGCTCCATGAGCGAGAAAAGAGCAGATGTCGTGGCTGTTTTGGTGCGAGCGATCCTGCGGGCGAGGGCGTCGTGGAGAGGGAGCAGGGTATAGATCATGATGGCTCGACCAATGATCACTCCGACTAAAGCCAGGCCGATGCCGGCAAGGGCCTGGAAGAGTGAGCTTTCGCCAATCTGGATGCCGAGAAAGAGAAAGAGAAGCGAGTTGGCGACGTAGCCAAGAAATTCCCAGACATCATGCGAGGCTTGCAATGCCCGCTCAGAGAGTCCGATGCGGCGTCCATAACTGCCTAAAACGAGTCCAGCGCCCACCACGGCCAGCAATCCAGATGTTTGAAGCAAGTCGGCTAACAGATAGGCACCGTAGGCAACACTGACGGTGACCGTCATTTCAATCAGATGATCGTCGACCAATCTCAACAGGCGCGTTGCAAGGATACCGAGGCCAATACCGAGTATCAGCCCGCCGAGCATCAGCCAGACAGCTTCTAGTAGAAGCATCCAGGAAGAAGGAGCGTGAACTGCCTCCACACCTCCCAGAGAGACAAGCAGCAGGCCAAGCACGATCTCAAAGATAGCAGCTCCAACGCCATCGTTGAAGAGGCTTTCTCCTTCGATCACGGTTCTCAGGCGATCTGATAGACCCATCTGGCGCAGGAGGGCCAGCACGGCAATCGGATCGGTCGGCGAAATGATGGCTCCCAGCAGTATCACGAGTAACCAGGGCAGGCCCAAGGTCCAATGGAGCAGCGCGGCTACAACAAGGATGGAGATAAGCAGGCCTGGAAATGCCAGCAGAAGGACGGATAGCCAGTTGGCTTTCAGTTGATCCACATCGACACTCCAGGCTCCCTCAAAGAGTAATGCTGGCAGGAAAAGGAAGAGCACTGTATCCGGGTTCAAGCGGATATTTGGCAGGAGCGGCGATATGCCAATCACAAGTCCAACGATCACCAGGACAAGCGTATAGGGTAGACGTAGTGGCCGCGAGATCAAGGCCACTACGAGTGTGATAACTAACAGGAGTAATAAGAGCTGCACATTTTCTTGCGTCGTATCCTGGATAGTTGCCTGGTTGAGCATATGAAAAAGAGCTAATAATCGCACAGAGACTCCTTTTAGAACACGAAAAGCATGTCAGCCTGCCAAGCAGGCCCGTTTAGTTCTATCTGGAGAGTGTACACGGAATGATTTGTCGCTGCAAGAGTGTCGATGGTTTATGCTCCTTATTTGGGCATGGCTCCTTCAAGGAGATCCCAATTCGGGGTGAGCAGTTGTGCTTTTTGTCTTAAAGCATCAAATGCATGATGGAGCGCAACCATCTCATCCAATTGCGTCAGAGGATCTATCAGCCTGCTAAGTGGCGTGATGGCGTAGAATTGTAAGATGAGGGAGACGAAAAACTGCCGGTTGCGTACAAAGCGTGCCTGGATGGCAGGAGTTATGCTATAACCGAGAGCTTCTAATACCTTGAATCCCTCATCCAGAGCGCCAAGCATATGCTTTAGCTGCTTTTTGTCTCTGGTTACCTTGCGTAAATCTCCACCAGCGACGTAGGTGGCGTAGAACAAGACGAGAACAAGGACGATGTGGCTTTTGAGCCATGGGTCAATCGTGTCATAGAAAGTAAGCGTATAGCGAGTATGAGCAAAGGCTTTTTCTAATAGGGATTGCCATGCGAGGGGACCATCCAGGCCACCCAGATCCATCCTTCCACCGGCACGCAAACAGACGACGCGACCTTTTTCCCTCCGTCCGCCAGTGGATTGGAAGCCGAATGCGACCTGCTTTTCACTGGCACTGTTCTCCTCAAGATACTTTTGCATGCTACTGGCATCCGCATTATTCCCTACCAGAACGATATGGCTGCTCTGATTATCCGCCAGAATAGGTAGTATCGCCTGGAAATCTGAATATTGCATCATGACAAAGATGAGGTCGTAGACATCATCGGGCCGCAAGTTAGCGGTGACATTAACCGGGTCAACCGTCGTTTTGAACTGGAGATAATGGCGAATGACAATGCCATCTTGCTTCAGTTCCTGAATGCGCTTTCCTCTGGCAAGCATCGTCACATCATTGCCTCCACGCACCAGCACGTGAGCAAGATAGCTCCCCTGAACACCCGCACCATAAACTAGAATCTTCATATAGTCTAACTCCTGTATCATAATTGGACATGTGTTGATTTATTCACATTTGTTCACTATAATGATCCTACTATGGCTATGTGTTCACTTCAATGGGTAAAATAGTCGTATATGTTTATTAATCAACAAAAAATAACTGATTGTTCATAAATAAGAGCATATACGTAGTACATAGCTGGTCACGCTGCTCTGCGCCAGCGATTGGCACAGCAGTCAAAAGGGAGCAAGCATGGATCGACGCATCCGCAAAACACGGGAAGCTATTCTAGAGGCTTTTATCGGGCTGATGTCCGAGAAAAATTTTGAGCACATTACGATGAATGAAATTGCAGATCGGGCGGACGTGAATCGGGGCACCGTTTATCTGCATTATAGCGACAAGTTTGATCTACTGGATCAATGTATGGAGATTTATGTGGACAGGTTGTGCGATAGCTGTCTCGATAGTGGCGTGGCTGGTGATATGAATGGTTTTCCTTCGAAGGCTTCGTTGCAGAAGGCCTTTGTATATTTGGAACAGCATGCTGCTATTTATGTCACGCTGCTGACCAACAAAGGCGTCCCCGCTTTCAGGAGTCGCTTGATGGATGTGATACTGCGGATTCTCGGCGCATATCTTGAAATGAGTGGTGGTAAGCGGGAGATGGATAATGAGGTGACGGCACAATTTCTGGCGTCGGCTATCGTTGGCGTATTGGAATGGTGGATTACACACGCGCTGCCCTGTTCTGCGGCTGATATGGTGGATCAACTGTGGTCGCTGCTGGAAGGTATGCTAGCGTTCCAGACCGAGGCAAAACTTGTCTAGTGATTTCAGCGGGCTATGTATATCGTTCAACGACTCAAGGAGGCTTCCTTGAGTCGTTGGAATAAGGGATGTCTTAAATGACCTTACAGGCTGTTCCGTTCAGGCTAAACGCAGTAGGAGAGGGATTGCTTCCGTTCCAGGAACCATTGAAGCCTGGTGTGACTGAAGCACCTGCGGATAATGAGCCGTTATAGCTGGCATTCGCGATTACTACGTTGGCCCCTGATTGCGAAAAGACACCATTCCATCCCTGGGTGACGTGTTGATTTCCTGGAAATGTGAAGGTCAATTTCCAGCCATTGAGTGTGTTTGTACCGGTATTTGTGATCGTTATATTCGCTGTGAAGCCTCCCGACCACTGATTTGTTGTATAGTGCACCTGGCAGATGTCTGATGGTGTGGCTGTCGACGTTGGTGTCGGTGTGGCTATCGATGTTGGCGTTGGCGTTGGCGTTGTAGAAGCTCCTGGATGCATTAAGATGAGTGTTAGAGAATAGGGAGCAATTTGCTGCGTGATGAACGATGAAGAATTTGTCTGCTGTGTCGAGGTAATCGTACTGCTGTTTTCACCATAGGTGTAGACAGTTGTGTTCGTTGCAGGCGTATAGCCGTTGAGAGCAAGCGAGACGTTGTAGGTCGTGCCAGGATCTTTGTTGACAAGTAACGTTGCCAGATCGCCGTTGGCTTGCTTGACTGTATGCACTGATACCAGACTCTGATTGGATGAAGATGAGACCATGGTGTCACCGGCATGGCCTAGAATATTGAGCATTTGCAGACCATAGTATGCCGGAAGGGGCGTATCGAGAGGCGGTTCGCAGATGCTTGCATTGGTAGCAGTACAGAGGCCAGTGGAAAAAACTCCATAACTGCCATATTTGGCGCTACCATACAGCGAATCACTATTGTTTGTGTTACTGAGTGGGCTATCATGTATATCCCACCAATCCACATTCGTAACCCCATTTTCGAGCCAGCCCATATAGTCGTCGGTCAGGAATAACGTATTGACCAATCCTACGGTTTGTTTGCCTGGATTGGAGGAGACCGAGTTGGTCTCTGTGACTAAGATCTGTATTGCACTGGCACGTGAGCCACAATATTGATTGATTTCAGAATGTAGTGTGGAGACCATGCTGGTAATCTGGCTGCTCGAAGCCAGTAAGCCGGCATCTGTTTCGTTTCCTGGATTCTGGGGATACCAGTGGGCGATCACAAAATCGATAGAAGAGCAGGCAGTTGATAATACGGTGGTGTTCCAGGGTTGCGGGGATGAGGCACCGGTTAGTCCATCGGGCCAATTGCCAGGTGCAGTGAGTACAGCTCCTAATTTGATGCTCGGGTCGACTGCTTTCATCGCCTGGCTATAGGCGACAACATTATTCGCATAGGTCGCTGGACCCTGCGCATGGGTATCATATTCCCAGGAAGCGCCATAGGTTCCGTTTCCATAGACTTCATTGCCGACTTCCCAATACTTAATGCCATAGGTGTGGCCGGTCTTAATTCCTCCTGAATAGGTAGGGATAGGGCCAGTATAGCTGCTGCCACCCTTATTGGCGTATTGGACCCAGTTTGCCGCTTCTTGTGGCGTGCCCGAGCCGTAGTTCACAGTAATGATGGGCTGAGCCCCTAGAGGCAGAACATCTGTATTCATGAATGCGTCGAAGGTATTGGCGGGATTGGCATAGCTCTGTCCGGCTTCGGTGGTATTTGATTGCCAATGATATACATCAGAAGTGGAACCGCCGGGATAGCGTATCGTCCTGACATTCGTGTTTTTGAGGGCCGCTGTGGGTGCACTATCAAGCATATCGGCGTCCCAGACAGAATCATTGATACCCTGGCTGATGCTGGTAAGAGCCCCTAAAGACTGATTGGCATTGATGGTAACTTGAGCACTATTGGCTGCCAACACATGAAGTGGATTAGCAACCATCAGTGCAGCTAACAAGAGGGTGGCACAGAGAGAAGTACAACTCCACATGCGCCACGTCTGAGGCCAACGCAAACTGGTGAACATCCTTGTCATAGCAAAGCTCCTTTGGGCAACATGTCTTCCTGACAACGGGAGGAATTCCATAGATACGTATCTGTAGAACCTTTTTATTGTCAGCGATGCATATTACAAATATAGCATGCATTTGATATTTTAAGCGCAGTAAGCAATGGTATATTTGTATCTACTGCCAACAGGGTACTTGATAGTAGGAATGCCGTCAAGGCTTAAAATTTCCAATAATTCGTCAGTTTTAAGGCTGGGTCAGGTATGGTGGAAGCACTTCTGGTATTGACACTCCAAGAGATCTGTGTTATCGTTTGTTCAACGTACGTTGAGTGAATTTCTGGCGCATGATTGTGTTGACGAAGGGAAGAGCCACGATGGCTGAAGCGAAATCTGCAAAGAGAGTGACAAGTCGGGATATTAAGGCCCAGGAGAGAAGAGAGCAAATCCTCGCGATTGCGAAAAAGCTGTTTGCCGAAGGAGGCTATCATGCTACGTCTATGAGAGCTCTGAATAAAGAACTGGGCGTAGCTGAGGCACTCACCTATCACTATTTCCCCGGGGGGAAATTGGAGATTCTGCAAACCATCATACGAGAAGGTCGGGAAAAGAGAATCGCTGAGATTGAGGCGTTGGTTCCTCTCCTGAGGGATGATCTACCGCTTAGGGAGGCACTTGTGCTGGCGGCTCGCATGGGAACTGACTTCCTCTCAACCGATAAGGAGTTGCTTCAGATTGTGATACGGGAGAGAAAGTGGCTCCTTCAGGAGGAATGGATCGTTTCGAGCAGTGCAATTGAGCCTCCGACACAGTTTCTGCTGGACTTCTTCGCTCGTCGGATGGCACAGGGCGAGATCCGTGAGATGGATCTCTCATTTGCGATCTCGCAGTTTTTCTCCAGTATCGTCGTTCGGTTTCTCTTTAATGACGATCTTGTGGAGAAGAATGACAGGCTGTACCTCGAAAAACTGATCGATTTCACCATTCGTTTGTGGTCAAAATAAGGCCACAAAAAATTTTAGGCTTTTAATTCAACGAACGATCAATGAATTAATAAGGAGTGATACAATTATGACACATACATCGAGCATCGATGTCCTGATCGTTGGGGCTGGACCAGTGGGCTTGACCCTGGCTATTAGCCTGGCTCGTTCTGGCATCTCCTGTCGTATCATCGACAAAATTGTAACGCATCAGAGCGAGGTGCGGGCAAAGGGGCTTACGCCGCGCACGGAGGAAATCTTTGAGGATCTGGGTGTGCTTGAGCAGATCCATGCACGTGGTCAGCGCAATCAGGTCATACGTTTCTACGAGCGGGAACGCTTCGTGCGTGAGGTTGATCCCACCTCCGATTCTGGCACGCATTCGACTCCTGATATGCCCTATCGTGGCGTCTTCTGGATCGGCCAGAATCATACACAGGCGGTGTTGCGTGAGCGTCTGGCTGAGCTTGATGTCCAGGTGGAACTGGGCAGCCAGCTGAATGAAGTAACTCAGTCCGCTGATCATGTGCTTGTGCGGGTGATGCGGTCAGGCGAGCATGAAACCATCCACGCTCGCTATCTGGTGGGCTGCGATGGAGGACGTAGTACGATCCGTCATAGCGGCGGCTTCACGTTTCTGGGCGAGACGCTGGAAGGAGAACGTTATCTGAACGCTGGCGTGCGCGTTGAGGGGCTGGAACCCAGATCCGCGCATTATTGGATGAATGCGCCAGAGGGATTTGTCGGCTTCACACATCTACGCTATGATAATCTCTGGGTGTATCAAGCACTCTTGTCGTCTGATGAGGATGAACCCTCGTTGGAGACCTGCCAACGTATCTTCAACGAACGAGCAGGATTGCCAGGAGTGCAGATAAGTGGACTTCTCTGGGCCTCCACACATCAGCCGAATGTCCGCATGGTCAACCAGTATCGTAATGGCCGTCTCTTCCTCGCCGGGGATGCTGCTCATGTCCACTCTGCCGCCGGGGGACAGGGGATGAATACGGGTATTGGGGACGCCTACAATCTTGGCTGGAAACTGGCTCTCGTGTTACGAGGAGCCTCTGATACCTTACTGGATACCTATCACACTGAGCGTTTCCCGCTGGCTCAGACCGTTTTAGCTTCGACAACCAGCCGCCATCAAGCGTATCTGCATCGTGGGAATGATGATCCTGCTGGCCGTATGCAGTCCGTTCTTCATACCACAACGGGCAAAGATCCTATCGCCGATACGACGCAACTGAGTATCAGCTATCGAGGCGGCCCACTGGCTTATGATCTCGATGATACGACAGGCATTCGCGCTGGAGATCGTGCCCCCGACTCTCCCTACATCTTTGCCTCCGATGGGAAGAGAGGCCGTCTCTTTGAAGCGTTGCGGGGTCCACATTTTACCTTGCTTGCCTTTGGTGAGCAACCTGCTCCACGTTTCCCCGATGCCTATCAGAGTATGCTACAGACGTATACGATTACCCGTGGAGGTCATGCACCAGCATCCTCAGATCACGCTCTCCTGGATATCGATGGATACGCGCACCATTTCTATGGTATTACGGACGATGCCCTGATTCTGGTGCGCCCTGACGGCTATATTGGTTTCACTGGCAGTAACCATGGTCCTCAGCCTATCATAGACTATCTGCACAGGATTACTGCCAGATGACGCTTTTTGGGGAATATTGATACATTTTGACACAATGTACCTTTTTATTCTGTCGTAATATAAAGAGTGTTTGTAATAAAGTGTGGAAGGATTACATATGCTCTTTGAAAAATTACATGGGGAATTCGATCTGCTGCATAATAATGGCCTGTATAGTACTACGGGATATGCCAACATTTGTCATGCAGATCGAAACTATCAGGTCCGACGTTTGACGCCTGCGGATAGAAATCGCAACGCCGAATACCAACGCATGCGAACGGAGATTTTTGTCAATACGCTCAACTGGCCACTCCCGGTTGATGATGAAGGGCGAGAAAAAGACCAGTATGATACTGATTATTCAGCGGCAGTAAGTATCCACGGAGTCTACGACTATGACTCCCTACAACAAAAGTACTCTCTGATAGGGGGTATCCGTATTCATGAACTTACCAGGTGGGCAGATTCCATGTTGTGGAATGAGTTTCAAAAAGCTAACATGCTACCTCCTGACATACTCCAGCTAATCCGAGAAAAGTATAATCCGCGTCTCACACTTGAATTGACACGTTTCTGTACAAGGAGATCTACTGGAAGAGAGAAAACATTTGATTTCTCTGTTGCAAGAGATTATACTTATGCATCAGTATATGCATATGCAGAGCGTTTGAGTCGTCCTTATGCGCTCGCACTTGTCCATCATTCATATTTTTTGGCGTTAAAGCGCTACCATTATGTTTTCGAGACGCTCCATACTCATTTTGAAGGTCGCAGCAAAGTAAATAAATACGCAATCATCATGCTTCATCTTCCGCAAACTCTGCGCTCGATGGCAAAATTTAAGCAAGAGGAAAGAGTTTATCGAATGATGTCGCTTTGTAATCAGCGTAGTTGGATGTATAGTTTCAAGGAAGAGTAAAAATTATTTATGGACACACAACAAATCATGCCTGAAAATCGTTCGTGGTGGTTACGACTTACCTCCCCACGCGGAACAGAAATGTATGCTATGGTGCTTGATCGTCAGCAACGCGATCGGTTGAGAAAAGCAGGGCTTATCAGTGGCATTATCCCCTTTGTATTCTTTGCTCCTCTGCTCCTTTCGGGACAAGCCACTGATCCTGGAACCATGATTGCGATTGTTGTTTCTATGATTAGTGCGATTATTGCACTCGTTCTCAATCGATCAGGATATCAAGCGGCGGCGGCGCTTTTGCTTATTTTTTCGATGGATGCAGTGATTGAAAATGGACTCGTACGTGCTCCCGGAGGACTCGGGAATGCCTGGCTTCTCACCTTTGATCTGTTTTTGATTCCATCCTTTCTCAGTGGGATGCTGCTTTCCCGGCGAGCCATCTGGTACTTTCTCGCGCTGCATGTGGTGTTGATTCTGGGCGATTACTTTTTGCTGCCCCATACCGCAGATCTTGTCCAGCTTACCCAGCAATGGGGCTTGACGGTTGGCATTGCACGTCCTATCATTCTTCAACTTGGTCTGGCACTGCTCTCCTATTTTCAGATTCGCAGTACCGATCAGGCAGTGGCACGAGCGGACAAAGCGGAAGAGATTGCGAAATTGGAGCATCAGATCGCGGAAAAAAACAAAGAGGTCGAGATTGGCATTCGGGAACTCTCTGGAGTCCTGACCCACGCGGCCAACGGGCAATTTAATGTACAGGCCAATATTAAGCAGGGACAGGTGCTGTGGCAGTTAGCCTCCCAGGTCAACAATCTGCTTGCACGACTCAAAACGTCACGTCAGTTGGATGCCACACTCAGGCAAACAGATGTCGAGGTAGCCAGACTGACACAAGCCATACAAGCTACACAGGCAGGGAAAGCAGTTGTATGGCCCCTCCCCAGTGGTAGTATCCTTGATCCATTGATAACAGAGCTCCGTAATCTCTTCTCATCCAAACCAAAAACAACGATGCCTGATCCATCCCAGATGCCACCATCAACAGAAACCAAGAAGCGCTTTTGATGAGCCGTCTATAGTCAGGATGGTTGATAGAACCTAATCAACCATCCTGACTCCTTTTATATGGATCGTCGGCAGTCCAATCTGAGTATTGTGAGGCAATACAGAATTGTCTGCCAATGTAAAAGGAGGCTACTTCACCGCAATAAGCCTTGTTGCCATGCGAAGACTGCGGCCTGCGTGCGGTCTGTGATATGTAATTTGCTTAAAATATTGCTAACATGTCCCTTCACAGTCTTTTCGCTCAGGACTAGCTTTTGGGCAATGATCGCGTTTGATTCACCCTCCGCAATGAGGCGTAGAACGTCGAGTTCGCGTTCGGTGAGCTCGGCAAAGGCAGCGGGAACAGCAGCCTTGGATGTGCGTACCTCTTGAACGACACGCGAGGCGACGCGCGGATGCAGTACCGATTCGCCTCGTGCTGCTTTCCTGACTGCCTCGACAAGTTCGGTGGGATGGATGTCTTTCAGCGTGTAGGAGATAGCTCCTGCGCGTAGCGCCGGGAAAATATTTTCGTCCTCGTAGTACGAGGTGAGAACGATCACTTGCGAGCCCGGACTTACTTGCTTGACGCGTCTCGTAGCCTCGACGCCGTTGATACCAGACATTACCAGGTCCATCAAGACAACATCGGGCGTGTACTTCTGAGCCAGTTGAACCGCCTGTTCTCCCGATTCTGCCTCGCCGATGACCGAGAGGTCTACCTGCGCCTCAAGGAAGGCGCGTACTCCCTGCCGCACAACACTGTGATCGTCGACGATGAGGATGCTGATACGTCGTGACGGTTGTGTCATCGTGTCGCCTCCTGCTCGGGAAGGGGATGAGGAGCGGCAATGTAAACCTCTTGATGATTTTTGTCATGATTTGGGTAAGGACAATGTGCAATGATGCGTGTTCCTTTTCCCGGTCCACTGTCTATTTGGAGCGTTCCGTGAAAGGCCTCAATACGTTCACGCATGGACTGCAAGCCGACTCCCTGTTGCAGCCCAGGTGCCGGATGGTCTGGAGCAAAGCCACTACCGTTGTCCTCAATTTTGAGTGTGACCTGATCTTGCACATATGCCAGGTCGAGGATAACGGCGGATGCCTGGCTGTGACGCGCAATATTCGAGAGAGCCTCCTGCGTAATCCGCAACAATGCCTCTTCCATGAGCGGTGGCAAGGTGCATGTATGCAGGTGTTGTTGAACGGGAATCTGTTGCTGTTGACTCCACGTCGTCGCATACTCTTGTAACGCTGCCGCCAGATCTTTTTGGCTCAGGACGGATGGACGAGATGATTGAATCAGCACAGTTAACTCCTGTTGCATCTGGTAGGCTAACGTTTCAGAATGTTGGAGGTGGCTATGTGCCGCCTCCGGTCGGGTATCCAGCAGGGTAAGGGCCGCGCTGATCTGCATAGTGAGCGCGAAGGCTTGCTGCTTGACGCCATCATGGAGGTCGCGGAAGATGCGGGCACGCTCGGCGAGGCGGGCATTCTGTTCTGTGAGTATATGTTGCTGCTCCAGGCTCTCCACCAACTGCTCCCCAATGAGGTTAAACTGCCGCTCCAGCAGCCCAAATTCATCATCGCGCGTGACCCGGACACGCTGTGTGTAGTGACCTGCTACAAATTGCGTGGTCGCGTCGACTAGACGCTGCATGCGACCAAGCATCATACTTGTCGTCACGAAACTGGATCCCGCACCTACAGGTATGGAGATGAGCAGTATGAGGATCGCGATGGGTAGAAAGCTTCCTGCGAAATTTGTCAGGAAGGAGCCGGCCGAAACTTCAGGAGGGAGTTGGACATAGGTCGCTCCAATGATCTGCCGTCTCTGGTTGAAGATGGGTACCGCTACCTGACCGCTCCGACCGATCGCTGTTGCTACGATCTGCTTCTCTTCCTGGCCTTCCAGGGCATGCGTGACGAGCGTATCGCGTGAAGAGAGGACTGTAGCGGCCGGAACGTGGATTGGATACTCTCCTGGATCGGAACTGGCAAGGATAGAGCCATCAAGAGAAATGAGTAGCGCGAAGGGGACAGGCTGTTCATTTGTATATGGGGAAGAAATATAGGGGACGTTGTTCATCGTGTCCGGATTCTGCGTATTCGATCCTATCTGTGTCAAAGTGGCTGGTTGATCGGGCACAAATGTAATCTCTGGATTGAGCGAGGGCTCTATGCCAGCTTGCTTGCTTACTTGCTGGGCATACGTATGGGCGATATGTTCTGCGTTTCCCAATGCTGTCGTGTCAAGTCTGGTTGAGAAGACGACGACGAACAGGAGCGCGAACGTACAGAGTATCTCTAAGAAGAGCACAACTGAAAAGAACATGATTGTATGCGAGAGCATCATTCGTGTTCGGAGCATTGACTTCCATCTGAGCATAGCGTCAAATCCTATTCGTTTAGTGTACGTACCTATTATACACCGTTCTGTCAGACAATCCTGCTCCGTTTTGCCCTGGAAGGCAAGCAGAAGGAGGTTGAGCGCTGCGAGAACACCGGTCATGAGAATGCTGTTTTAGTTGGTATCTGGTGTATCTGCTGGTTCTTCGATGGTGATCCTGCCTGCTGCGCCATCGACGGTGATTTGCTGACCAGTGGTGATGCGCTCGATGGCTCCAGCAACGCCGACGACTGCCGGGATACCATACTCACGAGCTACAACCGCGCCGTGGGAAATGGCCCCACCCATTTCCATCACCAGTCCGCCAGCCGTCAGGAAGAGAGGTGTCCAGCCAGGGTCGGTGGAGGGCACAACCAGGATTTCGCCAGGGGCCAAATGTGCTCCAGTTGGATCGAGAATGACTCTGGCCTTTGCTGTGACCCGTCCGGGCGATGCTGGTGTTCCTCGTAGCACCCCTGGAGCCTCATTAACCTCATCAATAACGAGAGAGTTGGGTTCAGTGCCGTCCGAGAGCAGCACACGTGGTATGTGGCGACGACGTAGCTCAAAATCGTAATTGTTACGATGGTCACGTACGACATCGTGCATATCCTGTCCTGATAGTGCCCTATGCATCTCGCGCCAAGTGAGGAAGAATACATCCTCAGTAGCTTCCAGACGGCCGTCCTGCCTCAACTCTTCTCCAATCGTCCATAGCAACTCACGTATACGCGTCATCATCAAGATGATAGTGAACTTGGGCATCTCACGCAAGCCAACCAGATCACGTGTCCTGCTCAGGAAGAAGTGAAGCAGTCGACCGTATAGCCAACCCTTGCTCCTTCCTCTCTGGACCAGTTCGGCAAGCATACTTTCGGCCTCTTGCGTTCCTCGCTGGAACTGCACATCGGGAGCCAGATTGGCGTCTTTCAAATGCAGGTAGTTGGAAAGTGCACCGAGGATATGGGTCGGATCTTCTGACCAACGTGACAGGCCAAGGTCGATTTCGGCCACGCCACGATGCCCGTAGAGAGCGAGAAAGGCCGCCAAGCCTTGCTGAAGCTGAGATGGCAAGGAGCCTGTCCGATACTCCTGTGCCAGTTGCTCAGGTGCGGATGCGTGTATCCGCTCAACGATGTCGGGATAGCTGGCCAGCCGTTGCGCCAGGTGCCAGAGCTCCAGATCCATTTCTGTTGTTGGATTATGCGGGAGGCCACGCAGTACTACTTGCCTTTCTCCTGGTTTTGCAAGATTGCCCAATAATCTGCCCGCAATAGCTTGACTTCCCAACCCAACGAGCAGCACCGGTGCTAATCCACCGATGATCTTTACGAAATTTCCTGCAAAACGCTCTGTTCCTCGCAGGCGTTCTTCGCTCGTGAGGCCGGGAGTGATGAAGTTTGTCTCTCGTACACGCTCAGCGGTTTGCTGCACCCGTTTCACAGCAGCCTTGGGCCAGAACAACGCCTGAAGGGCGTAGAGCGGTGCCCGAGTTTTCTCGAACACAGAGCCCAATGCACGTAGCAGTTGCCAGCGTTTCGTTGGAACGAGCGAGAGGCGGGGGTCGCTGGCTACTTGCTTGAGAAGTGGTGCTGAACGAGCCTCACCGACGCTCGCCGCACCTATAAGCAGACGGCGTCCTATCTTGTTACGTAGCAGTTGCGTTACATCGAGATAGAGACGTTGACCGGCATCAAGCACTATGGGAGGACCAGCCAGAGGATCGGGCAGCAGATAGCCTGCTCCAGCGGCAATCCCAGATCCAATCAAATGGATGAACGATCCTCCTGCCGGAGTGAAGGGGCGATAGACACCCTGGAAGACGTTGAGCGAGAAATAGACCCGCAGCACGTCGTCGCTGGTCGAGGCGTTGTCAGGCAGGGGATAGAGTGTGGTGATCGGACGCGATTGAGTGAGCCAGAACACTCCCGAAGGGTCAATGGCCCACTCGATATCTTGTGGTGCGCCATAATAAGCTTCGACCTTTGCTCCTAGTGCGCCCAGGGTGCAAATCTGGTCGTCGGTGAGACAAGCTTCTTTGTTGTCATTGGGGGATTCGCTACGCAGAGTACCACCACCTGCCTTCCCGCTGATGGCAACGCGCTTATCGCCGAGCCGGCGCTCGATGATCTCGCATGTAGCAGTGTTGACGACAAAATGATCGGGATTGGTCGCGCCGGAGACGACCGCTTCTCCCAGGCCGGGATTGGCGTCGATGACAGCTTGACGGCGCTTGCCCGTGACAGGATTGGCGGTGAAAAGGACGCCTGCGACTTCGGATTGGATCATACGTTGTACGACGACGGCAAGCCTGGTCGTACTCTGGTTGAGATCCAGGCTCTCTCGATAGCTTACCGCACGATCGGTCCAGAGAGAGACCCAACAGCGTTGCACGGCATCTAGCAGGGCATCGCTACCGACGATATTAAGGTAGGTATCTTGCTGGCCTGCGAAGCTTGCGAAGGGCAGGTCTTCGGTGGTGGCCGAGGAACGCACAGCCACAGGGATAGGTTCTCCTGCGCCCAAAACGTGATATGCTGTGACGATAGCGTTAGCAATCTCTTTGGGCATAGTTGCAGCAAGCAGGTGGGTGCGGGCGGTCTGCGCCATGTTTGTCAGGCTTTCAGTCTCTCTTTTTTTTTCTGTGGAATATTGGTCCAGAACAACGTGCAGATCAGCATCCTCTGCAACCTGCGTGTAGGCGGCGGTGGTGACGCAGAATCCAGGTGGCACGGGGAGTTGTGCGTTGGTAAGCTCTCCAAGATTGGCGGCTTTGCCACCAACCAATGCCAGCATATCTCGATTGAGGGCACTAAAAGGGAGTACGTAATCGCTAGAGCTAAGATGTTTTTGGTGTTCCTGTTCTTGTTGTGGGAGACCCATGTTGTTCTCTCCTTCTCTGTGCGGCTTCAGCGAGCAATATCATGCCACGGGTCACAGCGACTCGTTCTTCCGGCAAGAGATAACCCATCACGGATATTTGCGCCTCTGCGCGCCGTTGTTCTAGTGTCGCAATGAGCGCTCGCCCCTGTTCGGTAATGGCTACCAACTTGGCCCGCCGATCTCGCTCATCTCCGCGACGATGAATCATGCCACGCACGACGAGTTGATTGAGCAGGCGACTTGTCGCCGATACTGAGCGTCCCAACACCTCAGCGACCTGTTTGATTGTCAATTCGCCCTGCTCATCCAGGAATAGCAAAGTTGCCATTTGAGGCAGCGAATAGTCAAAATCCTCAAAGGCTTGAACCATCCCGTATATGAAATCGCTCAGAATGGTTCTACGGAATTGTCTGATACTCCTGACGAGCAACTCGTTATCATCATTATTAATAATTGTCTGGCTCCAATATTTGTGTGCATGCATGCAATTAAATTCTCTATGAAAATCATAGCTCCCATGACCAGAAAATGTCAAGGTCGATGCTGTTATGCTTCAGAGAGGGTGGCAGGACGGATTGTTTTTCCATCTATATCCACAAATCCATACTCCCGAGCCAGTTGTGCTGTCAAGAGGACGGTGCCAGAACGTTGTAATTTGGCTGGATCATTGGCTAAGGCGGCAACAGCACGTCCGACGAATTGAGGTGATTCTGAGTTGTTAAGATCTAGCCACTGGGCATTAGCCATGACGGCTTCTGTCCGCACGAGACCGGGATATAACGCGACACTGGTGATATTATAGGGACGTAACTCTTCAGCGCTGTCCGCTGCGAATTTATCGGTTGCCGCTTTTGCCATCCCATAGAGAAGATTACCCATATGCTTTTGGGCCGCCCAAAAGGAGATAGTGACGATGAGCCCGCTCCGTTGTTTGATCATGAAAGGGGCTGCCAGACGACTCGCCACAAAATGAGCTCGTACTCCACTATGAAACATTGCCTCCCAACGCCATAGCGGTTGTTCCCAAAAAGGGAGTTCCCATGTCCACTTGCCATTTTCGCTCATTTGTTCGTATCCTCCCCAGATATTATTTACCAGGAGATCCAGCCTTCCATGTTTTGCCTGGATGTGTGCAAAGAGCGCTTCCACTTCATGATCATTGCCATGGTCGCAGTGAACAGGGATGCCATGACCACCAAGGCGTGTGACCTCAGCGGCTGTTATTTCAATGCTTCCGGGGAACTGGCTGGGATGTTGGCTGCTGGTGCGCCCGGTGACATAAACAGTTGCGCCCGCTTCGCCTAAGCCTTGAGCTATGCCTTTGCCCACACCACGGCTGGCCCCGGTAACTAAGGCAATGGTATTCGTTAAGGATGGCATCCTTTTCTCCTCTATGAATCTTGAATGGGTATTACTCTATTGAGAGGTTTAAAATTCAAGAGCAGCATATGGTGCTGCATACTATAATGGGTGTGATGATTATAATCGATGGATGTAACAATTACAATCAAGGAAGCTGATAGGCTTGAAAAAATTGCCAGCTAAGAGTGGTTGCAGAGATCGTTTTTGTCGTTGAGCCGAGGCGTGAAACGGCTAGCGTGGCTCCTGGCCATGTATGACCGCCGTTATCGATGCGATAGTGCTCGACTGCCACATTCTGCTGGCAAGCGCTCCACTTGAGTCCAGTGACATCATCTTTCTGAAAAAAAGTTGTTGGATTGCTCTGACAACCATCAAGCGTGGCCCAGTCTTGTACGATCTGCAGTGCTGCCGTCAGGCTAAAAGCTTTGCCGCCATTATAATGTACAATAGGATCTTTTGTCCCGTGGAACTCCAGATAGGAGACTGGACGTGCTGGATGGCATCCTCCGGGGATAGGATAGACGGCTGCGGCAATCGCTGCGAATGCGCTGATGCGTCCAGCCATCTGACAGGCGAGCAGATTGGTCATCCCTCCGCCATTAGAGATACCCGTCGCGTAGATGCGATGGGCATCCACGCATAGACGTTGCTGTAATGTCGTTAACAGGTCGCTGAAAAACAAAACATCGTTAACTTTGGGATCAACTTTTCCATATGTGGACCATCCGACCTTGCCATCCGGCCCGACTACTCCCTGCGGATAGACAACCAGAAAGTGCTGTTGATCAGCCAGGGTTGAATACTGGGAATACAGCTCTTGCTCTTGTGATGTTTCATTCAGACCATGAATATTTAGCACGAGCGGTGTCATCTGCTGCGTATTATAACCGGCTGGAATGTGTAGCAGATATGTGCGTTTAATCCCGCTGGAGGTGATGGTAAAGGTCGCACTTTTTCCTTGCTCGACAGGCGCCGCTTTTCCACAGCCTGTCGTTGTCACAGGTGTGGCAACGATCTGCTCACTGGCAGATGCGATGGTCGTGGGCGTCGCATTACTGACGCCAGTGGTGGTCTTGCCTCCACATGCACTAAGAAGGAGCATGAGCAGAGTGGTAGCGCTCCACCACTTAGCTGCGTTCCGTTTCATCATTTTTCGCATCCTTTCCTGGAGCCTCCTGGTCCGTAAGCAGGACATTGGTGAGGCCCGCAATGATGAATTTTGTGACTGTTGTACTGACAACTTCGAGGGATTGAAGCTCCTTACCGTTTTCCATGTGCGATTGACGTAGCCACCATATGGCTGTGCGATTTAACATCGCTACGACCATCGCTGTCAGGAGGTTGAGCGGATAGGCTATGGCAGGCGTGCCGGGGCTACTTGCAGTGAAATCAAAGGGAGAGGTATCTTCCGAGGAGGTTGGCTGAATTCCTTTTAATAGCTGCACGATCCGCCAGGCGAAGCGTAAGAAGATCTGCCATTCGGCTTGCTGAACGCGCACCTGTTCGTTAAACATGATCTGCATCAAATCGCGATTATCATGTGCAAAGCTTAAGTAGGCAATCACGATATTTTTCAATGTATCTTCCCAGGGCATGTGCTGAGCATGACCTTGTTGCTGGATCGCATCAACCTCTGTATTGAGAGGTGCAAAACCTTCCACAAGGACAGCATGTAAGGCTTCATCTTTGGTCTTGAAGTAGAGATAAAAGGTGCCAAAGCCAACATCTGCTTCTGTAGTGATCTGTGCAATCGTAGCTTGAGACACTCCTACCTGTGCAAAGACGATGCGGGCACCTTCAATCAGTCGCAGACGTGTTTGCCATTGGCGTTGGCCGCGTCGTCCCTGGGGCTGCACAGCAGGGGGGACTGTATTGTCTGGCGACTCCGAACCATTTTCTGGAGCTGTCATTTTAAATTCCCTTCGGTAATTGATATACTTATCATAATTGATAGCATCATCAACAATGATAAGTATATCAATTATAGTCAGGGCAAGATCGGTTGTCAACTTCAGGTTACCAGATCAGCTCTCATCTCATAGAACCGCTTTGGTACACCAGAAAAAGAATACCTTCTCAAATCGAGAGAGGTTCTCGGATTTTCATGCGCTTATGTCATTTGGAGGTGTATAGATGGATACATTGTTGCGTACCGCTCTCTGGCAGCAGTTTGGCGCGACTATCGACATGCTTGAAAATGCCCTGCTTGCCTGCCCTGACACATACTGGCATGGACGCCTCTGGCATAGCCAATCAGACCGCTCGGAATCCGCAGAATTCTGGCGTATCACCTATCACGTACTCTACTGGCTTGACTTGTATCTTGCAGACTCTCCTGAAGGATTCACGCCCTCTCTGCCATTCACACAGGATGAACTGGACCCAAAGAAATTTCGTCCCGCACGGCCATATACCAAAGACGAGCTACACTCCTATCTGATGAAGCTACGCCAGAAGTATCAGACAACGATTGGCGAGTTGTCTGACGAGAAAGCATATCAACTGCTCACGTTCTCCTGGATTGATGGAGGTCCAATTAGCTTTTTAGAGTTGCTCTTGTACAATATGCGGCACGTGCAGGAGCATGCTGCCCAGTTGAATCTGTTTCTAGGACAGAACGCGGTTGATGTTGCCTCTGATTGGGTTGGCCGAGCGCAAACCGTTGAGGAAGGCGTATAAGTGCTTTCGGCGGAGCAGAGTGACCTTTTATTCTCATCTTGCAAGTGAGGAAATCTTTTGAATAGGTAGGTACATAAAAATGTTATTGCAAGACAAAAGCGCAGTCGTTTATGGTGCAGCAGGCTCAATATAACTGGAGCTATTGCTAACCTGACCTGCGGCTCAGTCATGGACTAAATGGGAAAAATGAGGCGAAATTGGCACACAATCGCTGATATTCTTATAGTTGCGATTGTGTGCCAATTTCAGCAGTGGTAGAAGCGCCAGCTTTCAGCAAGGATGAGCTAGATTTAGATCCTCTTGCTGGTGTCGAATGATCGCTATTTGCGCACCAGTTCAACTACTGGAATCTTCCGGCTTGTCTTGGCCTGATATTCTGCGAAATTACTGGCCAGTTCAGCTTGCTTGGCATAGATCTGATCTCGTTCCTCGTCTTGCAGTACCACAGCGGTAGCGGGAAACTTTTCACTACCCAATTCAACCGTCACCTCGGGATGCGCGACAATGTTGTGATACCAATCAGGATTGGTCGGAGCCCCAGCTTTGGATGCGAAGATAAAAATACGTCCATTTTCACTATAATATGCTAAAGGATTGATACGCGGCTGCCCACTTTTTGCACCGATGGAGTTGAGCAAAAGCAATGGTGGAGTTCCTTCTCCAACTTTTCCGTTGTTGGCGCGAAAATCAGCAATAATCTGGCGGTTCCAATCATTGAAATTCTGTGTCATGTATGCAACAAGTCTTTCTTATAGTAATTGATCTGTTTGCTCTTCGACCGGGATAGTCTCAGACGTCAAAATCTTTGTAGCCCATGTATGTGCTAATATTATCTTAGCCCCTGAATTAAAGAATGTCAACATGCCCGGATGAGAGCGAGTAGGGGCAGACGAGCATCTATGTGCTTTAGTTGGCGAGTATCTCAATCCCATTGATCTGAGCATTATCAATCACGGCAGTAAATTGAAGCGTGATGGTCCCGTCACTGGCTGGTTCTGTCACAAACTGCTCCACAACGGCTTTATTGTTGCCACCGGCTGCTGCTACAATATCAAAACTGCTTAAGATTTGTTGCCCATTGAGAAAAACGTTAAAGGTGCGCTGTCCGGCAGACGTCCAATACGTCTCCGCGAAATGGAGGCGTATCGTATAGGATGCGCCTGGCGTGAAATGGGGGATGCGATAGATACTATCGCCCACACGACTGGATTGATAAACACTCTCTGGCGCTGGATTCACCACTCCACTGGTACTGATGACATTGCTAACAACATCTGGTCGCGATGGACGCGGTGGATCTTGCGCTCTATCTGAGAAGTCTTGATCGGCGACAAATGAGCCCGTAGCGCCTCCGCCGTTGTTAATCTGGATCGAGCCACTTCCATGGACGGTGGCTGGGGTAGGGGTCGCAACCGGAGCTTTTGTGGGTGTGTTATGGGGATTCGTTTGTATGGCTGGTGTGGTAGGTGTCGGAATGACCTTGTGGGTGTCTCCTGGCGTTGCCGTGGCGACTGGCGTAGACCTTTTTGTTGATGCGGTAGGCTTCTGGGTAGGATGTACGGGTATGGCACTATTCGTTGTGGCTCCGCTGCTGGTCGCATGAACCGTTGCCGGGATTGCTGGATATTTCACGCCGGCCTGAGTTTTATGCGCGGGGTTGGCAAGGCTTAAAAGAGAAGGTGTAAAAATTCCCAGAAGGACTAATACTACTGAGATGACACTTATCCAGAATAAAAAGAGCTTTCTGCTTTGACGAGGCGGCGCTGCTGGCGCTGCTGACACTGCGCTGTTGGGGAGAAGCTGATCAGGGCTGCTTTGTTCCAGAAAGAGTTTATTTTGAGGTGCAGTTACCCGGTTGGAAATCTGTATTAACTGGCCGTAAGGTGGGACTGGATCACTCAGTTCCACTTCTGGTAATGGACGCGTCGCTTGTTCGGAGGGGGTGCTCTCAGGAAGACTGCTCACGTTATTAGAGGCGGTACTCTCGGGAAGAAGGTCCAGATCATCGTAGGAGGAGCTCTCAGGAAGAATGACCACGGCATCGTGGGAGGCGCTCTCGGGAAAAGTGTTCTCTGTATCAGAGGATATGCCAGACTGTGAATTCAATTTGCGTGCAGTATTACGCAGTCTCATGCCCATCACTGGTGGAAGATCGCTAGTAAGTGGCTTTTTGGGCTCCTGTATGGCGGTCTCTTCTGGCACTTCGGATGAATTTGAGCTACCAGCTGGCTTCGGGACATCCGGAAAAGGGGTAAATCCGAAAGGTTTGGTGACAGATCCCTTTTTGAGGAGGTCGGGGATTCCAGGCAATGACAAGTTAAGCGTCGACGGTAATTCAGGTGTTTGTATGGTTAAGCCATTCTCTAGCGTGCTTAAAAACGCGTCAATATCTTCATAACGATCTGCACTTTTTTTTGACAGCGCCTTGAGGATCGCCATGTCGATCGGCATTGGTATCTTTGGTACATGCTTGGATAGAGGTGCTGCATAGCTTGTCGTGTGCATTCCCCACATAGAGGAAAAGCTCTGCGCGTCAAAGGGGACATGACCTGTGATCAACTCGTAGGCCAGACAAGCTAATGAATACTGATCACTGGCCTTTTCGATTTTCCCAATAAATTGTTCGGGGGCCATATATCTCGTTGTAGCTAGATCTGTTTTATGTCCAAGTTTGGTGATATCAATAAACGGCGACAGATTAAAATCAGTTAATTGTACTGTTCCAGTATCGGTGTAAAAGACATTCTCAGGTTTGAGGTTGCCATGGATAAGTTCCTGGTCGTGCGCGTAACTGAGTGCATGACCAATTTGCATCACAATACTTAAGGCTTCGTGCCAATCCATTGGCTCCTGACCCAGCTTTTCCAGGCGCTGATGCAGTGAGCCATAGGTACGATATTCACTGATAAGATAAGCCTTATCTTGTTCCAGTCCGATACCTAGTATGGGGACAATGTGAGGATGCTCCAGAAACGTCAGAGAACCGAGCTGAAGTAAATGCTGTTCTTCATCTGGATTGACACATTCTTTATCAAAGAGCTTGATGATGACTTTCTTTTGGATATTTTGTCGTAGATGAGCTAAATAGGTTTTTCTAAGTGTTTTATCTGCTAATTCTTCAATGAGGCGATACTGAAGAAAGTCCTTTTGCATAAATACTGTCCGTTCATATAAAGATTGGATTTTCGAATATCTGGCTTTCTAAATACATTATACGTTGATAAGCGATGCGAATCAACGATTTTCGATTTTTTTGAGACTTAATCATATCTGTCGATTTCGAGCTATATCTCTTCTCACGCTTACCTTTCCGCAGTGGATTTTTGGTGCAAAAGAACGCCAGGTGTGATCGGATGGTGCTAGAATGTCTCTATCGTCAAACGTTAAAATGATCGTTTGAATAATTCTCTTGCCTACGTTTTATTCACCCTGCTAATCTGTAAGAGGAGGACCTGCATGAGTGTTTTGGATGCTTTTAAATTGACTGGGAAAGTGGCAATTGTCACCGGTGGCAATCGGGGATTAGGCGAGGCCTTTGTAAATGCCTTGGCTGACGTAGGAGCGGCCGTCGTTATTGCTGCTCCCACTGGTTCCCACGAGCGTAGCGAAGCGGTCGCCGCAGCAGTGCAAGCGGAGGGAAAAAAGGCGATTGTGGTAGATGTCGATGTTTCGAAGCCTGATCAGGTAGATAAAATGCTGGAAGAAGTAAACAGCAGGTTAGGGCCAGTTGATGTGCTGGTCAACAATGCGGGTATTTGCTATCATACAGATGCTCTGGACGTGACCGTCGAGGAATGGCAGCAGGTCATGGATGTCAATGTGAATGGGCTGTGGTTCTGTTGTCAGACTGTGGGGCGTCAGATGGTAGAGCGTAAAAGTGGTAGCATTATCAATATAGGGTCAATGTCGGGATTCATCGTTAATCGCCCACAGATGCAGCCGCACTATAACGCATCCAAAGCGGCGGTCCATCATATTACGAAATCGCTGGCTGCGGAATGGGCGCAATTTCACGTCCGGGTCAACGCGATTGCTCCCGGGTATATCAAGACACCAATGTCTCCGGTCGATCGACCAGAGCTGCGACAGAACTGGATTGAGGATGCTCCCATGGTTCGTTATGGTCAACCGGAAGAACTGGGTCCACTGGCTGTCTACCTCGCATCGAATGCCTCTAGCTTTATGACTGGCTCCGTGATTGTTATCGATGGCGGCTATACTCTTTGGTAAAATCTAACTGGTTCGCTCCCGTATGAGAATGCTTTTGCCAGAGGCGTTGTGAAAAGTATCAACAATCTGGTACATGTGCGTCTTGTGCCCGCACTTTTACGCCTCCACCCTACGATGACAAAATCGAAAAATCTTGTCATCGTAGGGTGGAGGCTGACTTTCGTACATTTTCTGTTAATGTTAAGAATAGCAATCGTTTTATAAACTGAACAATATGAATGTTTGCCACTGTAAAAAGAAATGGTAATCAGTAACAAATTTCCTTTTCTATTGATGGCTATGTTCTGTTCATCTAGCAATTATGATATGTGCGCTATACTAATATTATATACCTTTTTTTTCTTTTTTGCACTCTCTTGATAGAAAAGAGGATGCTTATCATTGTAAACAGGTAGAATGTATGTTTTCTTTAAATTATTATGAGGCAAGTAGAGAAATACTTCAGCCTCTTTGCGAAATGCTATCCCTTCGCGAGGAGTCCAATCAATCTTTTAGAAAGGTTGAGGACGCAGATTATATAATCAATTATGTACGAAAATCTGAATCAGCCTGGATTCTTTTTGTACATAGCCGGCCTGGAAACGAACAACTGGTTGTGAAAATACTCTGTCCATATCAGGATGCAAGATATCAGTTAGGTTCCTCCGAAGAACGCCAGAATTGCCAGCTTGAAGCGCTGCTCTGGAATAGAACCTTTACGCCCTCTGCTTACTATGGCCTTGCGTGTGTCTATGGCCTCAATCCAGGAACACGCACTCTTACATTAGGCCAGGTTGTGGAGCAGCCGGAACGAGATCGATTCGAGCGTTATGCAAATTATGCCTTAGTGATGCGTTATTTGTCAGAATGTGACCATTTAGAAACACTTTTGGATAACTACAAAGATGATGAAGATGCTCTGTTTGCTTTGCTGATGCCCTTGACGCGACGGATTATCCAACTCCATGGAGCGCAACCAGCATTATCCAATGAAGATGCTTATAGATGGGGATCTGTTGCTCAGGTGCAAAGGAAATTGGAGCATAATCTTTCACTGGCCGAGCCGTTTATCCAGAGAGATAATGCCTCACTGTCCCCACAACTTGTGTCAGCCAAAGACGGCTTTATAAAACTACGTTGTGCTATGAAAGAAAAATTTCCCTGGACAGATTACGAAAACCTTTTTGGGCAAAGGCTGAAGCGGAACTACATAAAACGCTGTCATGGAGATTTGAAGGCACCGAATATCTGGATCGAAGCAGAAAATGCACCTTCTGATAAACATGGCGTTGAGAAAGTCTCTATTCTGGATGCCATTGATTTTAATCCGATGTACTCGCACATTGACGTACTCAGCGACTTTGCAACCTTTGTGATTGATATACAGGCGCGTACAGAGTTGAAGTTTCCGTCGCTCACCGAAAAAATTATTGCCCATTATCTGAATGAAATGCCTGAGGAAGATTGTACAGATGCACGTAAAGTATTAAATTACTACCTATTTGAAAAGGCATACGTTTGCGCCGCTATTAGCATCATCTATGACAACCTTCCTGATTTAGGGCAGGCATATTTAAAGGTGGCGGACCAATGGCTGAGTGATGTACTAATCGCCATGTAATCTAGCCTGCTACGAATATGTGTTGGAACTATCTCTACGTAACATATAGCCCTGACCACGGATGGCGATAAGGGAACGCGGATTATCTGGTTCTGGTTCTATCTTTGTACGAATGCGCTCGATAATTTTTTGTAGTGCGCTATCGGTGGGTTGATCCAGCTTCCAGATGGCCGCCTTGATCTCTGCACGAGAACAGATCTTTCCTGCGTGTGCCTGTAGATATTCATATACCATGCCTTCAAGATACGTAAAAGCTCTGTTTTCGGCAGGCAGAACCTTTTCGTTTTCAGGCAGTGAGGATGAAGAGGTGGGTTGATGGGCGTCTGGCCATGTTTGTACAGATGAGGCGCTTTGCTTAAGGATAAACTGGCGCATGATTTCGCAGAATGGTTGCCAGCGTTCATTTTTTCGCTCGATGATCCCACGTTGTTCCAGCGTAAAGAGTATTTCTTTAATCGGAATTGATTGATTCTTCAATTGTGTGAGCTCAGCAAGGTTCTCATCGCAGGCGATTGCCAGCATGGCGTGTTGATAATAGGAGAGCTTGCCGTTCTCTTCGTGGCGGCTTGCGTGGGTTCCGGGCTCTCCTTGCAACTCGGCGTCGCCAAGACTGTGCCAGAGCCAATCACAGATCGGGCTGGCATCCATTGAGATACGATAGGTAAGGGTGTCATATTCGCCTTTGGCTGTATCTTTGCGCAGTTCAAAGAGATGAAAACAAGCAATGCGTAACAGTGCAGGATGGCGTCCAGCGATCTGTTTAAGAAAGGCAAGATCTTCTTCTACCCAGATGCTTTTTTTCCTTCCGGCCTCATCGCGTGCCTCAATCAGGCGATCATGTACCTCATGCCTTTTCAGTAAACCCAGATAGATAGGATCAGCAAAAAGATTCCATAATGGCGAGGGGGTGAAAAAATTTTCAGGATGATAATGATATAACAGGTAGAGTAAATAGCGACTTGCGACGACATAGGCACTGCGATGCTGTTGAACTATGGCACGCAACCATTCGCTATCCCGTTTGGGGAGACTGGCGACTCCTTCAAAATTGTCGAAGATCAAGATAACTGGAACTGGATGTTTGCGAATAAGATCTTCAACAGCGCTTTTGATTTCATAGGCATCGTACTTTGTGATGGTATCAAGATCAGGCTTCGACAATTCAGGCGGTTGTGATGGCTGTAGAACCAGCTGTGCACTCATATAGAGTCCCCACCAGAACTCGGTAGAGGCCAGATAATCCATATTTGCCAGCGGAATGTAAACAGCACAGTCAAGATAGATAAAAGCTAAATGCCTGTGGGCATGAGGTAGATTATCTCCTAGCAGCTGGCGCTGTGGATCAGATAGAGCACGTAAAAGGGTCGTTTTTCCGCTAAACGTCTCGCCAATCACCACACAACTTTGTGGAGGGTCGCTGAGGAGATAGCGGTCTATCTCTTGTAGCTCTTGTTGCCTCCCCCAAAAGGACCAACGCGTGAAGGGATTGTGGTGGTACTGTTGCGTCTGTGATAGGCTAGCCGACTGATTCATTGTAAATCTGCCTCCTTTAAGACTAATTCGAGTGGCCAATGCTGCCGCAACCAGCGGGAGAATAGTTCGACTGCGATGGCATAGCGCATGCTGTTATGTTTTAGAATACCTAGCGTTGTGAGATCTTCGAGTGCTCGTACAAGATCACCTTCCGTCACCACCATACGAATCAGGTGGGCCAGTTGATTGAACTCGACCTCACTAATGTTGCTGCTCAGCTGGGCGATGGCACTCAGGATAATCTTATTGCGTTGCGAAGCTATGGCTGTATCGGCTCCCCATAAGTGTAAAAAGCGGCTACTATCGGCTGTATTTAACCATTCATTAATAAATGAAATGGTGTGTTCAAGCGTGATATGTTTTTCTTTCTCTTGAGCTACCTCATAGAGTCGCCAGCAGATGAGCTGGAGATAAAACGGGTGACCAGCAGTGGTAAAAAGTAAATGTTGTACTGCTTCATCAGTAATGGTGCCTACCGTGTTCAAGCCATCTCTAATCAATAGAGAAGCGGCTTCCAGGTCGAGACAATCAAGTTTGATGTCATAGGCGGCGTTGAAAAGTGGAGCGATGGTTGCCTGCTGCTGTAGTTGACTGAGTAATCCACCACCACTCAAGATGAGATGCACATTTTTTCCATGTTGAGAGGTGCTGCGCAGTCGGCTAAAAATGGCCTCCAAAGTGACATCGGACTCGTGTAAGTTCCATAGACATTGAAATTCGTCCAGGATCAAGACCATATGATGAGCATGAAAATAGTGCTGAATCGTAGCAAAAAAGGCATCAAAGAGTGTTAATGGGTCTTTGCGCAGTTCTCGCAGGGGAGGGATCGTTAATTCGTCGACCGGTTGCGGCAACTTTTCTTTAATGCGTGACATCAGATGATGCAGAAAATGGCTGGTCGTACTATCACTCACGCTTTGTACATCAATGAACACCGGGATGAAATCCTGGAGGGGTTGTTCGTTGAGATGCAAGAGGAGGGAAGATTTTCCAATGCGTTTCTGCCCCCATAAAAGAATAACGGTATTTTGTGTTTGTTGATATAAAAGAGATAAAATGCGTTGACATTCGCCGTCACGGCCGTAAAAGCGAGGGCCGAGTGCAAGTTTTGGGCCGTATGGGTTGGCTTTAGGAACGAAGCGTTGGGTGAATTGCTGCTGTACCGGTGAGGGGAGTTGGGTAGAGGGCATCATCTCAACATGAGTAACATAAGGTATTTTTGTTAAATCGCTCTCCAGATGTTGGCGCTGATGGCTGGTTGTTTTTCCCAGTAATATCTGTACATCAGCCATAGTGCCATCGGGACGACCAGTGGCCTTAAAATCCTGAATATAGCATTCGAGCGAGGTGACTATTTTAGTGATATCAGCGGCTAACCCTTTACGATCAAGTGCCTCTATCACAACGACATAATTTGGCTCGGCAGGCTCATCGCCCTTGACAGGAACGATACTATCCTTATTCTTTTTGACCTGTGCACAGTCAGCTTGATGAATGACAAGGACCTGTCCTTTGGGGCGCATCTCAACGCAGCCAATGATATCATCTGTTGTGGTGGGAGTGCAGCATTTAGCGTACATCTTAGTGAGCCTATCTATATCTGGAGAGAGAGCATGGACTGTGACGTTTGGTGTCGGTTGTTCAGTCATAAATGAGCGTAATTGGCCGACAATTTTGTCTGGTTTGTGTCTACCAACGCTAATGGATATCAGTAAATCCTCCCAGCTTTTGGACTGTTCTCGAAAAGCCAGTTGTGTCAGGAGTTGTCGAAGGTGACTATCGCTGATGTTTAAGTCACTGCGGCGTAGCTGTTGGTCTAACAAGTCACCTCCACGTTTGACCATCTCCTTACGTTTATATTGTGTAAACCATTGGCGAATACGGTTGGCCGCCTGTGATGTCTTGACATAGTTTAAAGACTCCAGGCTTGGTTGTGTTTCCGATCCACCTAAAATGAGCTCAATTCGGTCACTCATTTTCAAGGAGTGATCTAGTGCAACATGTACTCCATTGACGAGGCCACCGATACAGCGATGCCCGATGTCGGTATGAATTTCATAGGCAAAATCGAGCAAGGTAGCCTCTGCGGGCATGTTTTTAATTTCTCCTATTGAGGTCAGGACTTGAATCTCGTTTGCATCTGGCAATACCTGCTGCGAGAAGGTAGGAAGAAGATGTTCTGGCACGCCCCACCAGCGGGCTATGATGCCCTGCTCGGCGACGACGTGCATTGATCGCGTACGAATGCTGATGTTGAGGATATGACCGCTGGGATGCCTGATCTGAGTATGAAGGGCTCGATATCCATTGTTTTTATGGGCGCCAATAAAGTCGCGAAATTTTCGTTCGATTGGTTGATAATACGTATGTAGTAAACCAAGTATGCGGTAACAGTCGATTTCGTCATCGGTTTGTAGGATGAACATGCCAGCATCTTCGAGTTTATAGGATGGCAGTTCGCTATGGATTGGCTTGCCCAAACGTGCGTTATACTCGATTTGCTGGCGATAGAGCGTATAGAGTGGTTTCGGCAACCAGGAGGGGGCGCAGACTTGTGCAGGTATTGTTTGTAAATCGGTTAATAGTTGCTCAAGTAGCGCGGGGTTAATTTGTGCGCGGCCCCTTTTTAAGGTTTCGTACGATATGGGATGGCTGATAGCAAAACAGGCATCCTCAATTTGATTTTTTATCATGAACATGCCGAGTTTTTCAGTCATTGGAACCAGCAAGTTGAAGCCAACGCGTGCTACGCGCTCCTGAAAATCACGCGTAAGCGAAGCGATAGTTTGTAAGTTGTGCGCACGATCTGCGATTTTGATAGCGAGAATATCGTGTTGCTGTTGGAGTAGCGTGGTGATGCCTTGTCCGATGTTACCCACTTCTGAGGAACGTAAAAAATTTCCTTCGGTGGTGCGAAACAGGCGATTCATGGAGATGGTTGCTTTCAACAATTGACAGATATCCGTTCCCAGGTGTAGTTCAATTTTTCCAAGATCATAGACGCAAGAGTATTCAAGGCTTTGAATATCGTGAAGCAATCCGGTAATGACAATAGAAGGGGGGGCGTGCCAATCAGCTAGCATAGATGCGACAGAGAAGACATGGCTTAGATAGGGATCACCCGTCACGCGATAGAACCCCTGATGCGCCTCTGTGGCAATTGTATATGCCTCATAGAGTTGTTGCCGCTCGGTGGAAAAGGATGGCGTGTACGCTTCAACCTTTCGCATGATTTCTTCAATGTTCATATTTCTTCTCTCTGGCTACTCTTGTTGCTTGTTTCAAACTAGAGAAGACATGCACTACTTAAATGTATAACATACATGGACTAGAGCTGTCAACTTCCTGACAATAAAAGAGCCTCAAGATGAAAAAAATTGCATTTAATATGCCTCACAATTTATTTTTACATGAATGATATCAAATAGCTTGACAAATTTAGGCTGGCTGACTATCATAAAGACATAGAGATATCTTTATATGTCTTTAATGGGATCATAAAAAGAGTATATATCCTTATTTATGACGAAGCGTGGGAAAGTGTTGTGGGATGGATGCTGGACTCATCTATTTCTTTTCAGGCTAGTAGTTCGCATAGACCGGAACAAAAGAACGAGGCGTTTTGAAAAGGAGATAAGGATATGTCACTCACAATCTTTGGGAACGCTGATCCGCAGAAGTTGAAAGGGCTTGAAAAAGTCAAGCACCTGAGCTCCTCATTCGTCCGACTTGAAACCATATGGTGCCTACCGAGGATTATTCCAGAAATATTTCTACGAGGTACCTGTGTCCCTGATGTCATCCTCCTCTATGCTCGTACTCTTCTTGTTGGATGTCCAATTGAATACCACTCCTGTTTTATTTGTTATACAAGCAAAGATCAGGCCTTTGCTACCAGGCTTCATGCCGATCTGCGACGAAAAGGAGTACGTTGCTGGTTTGCTTTGGAGAATATAAAGATTGGTGATCACTATCAGCAGCGGATTGATGAAGCGATTCGCAGCTATGATAAGCTAATCTTGATTCTTTCTGAGCAAGCGCTTGAGAGTGTCTGGGTTGAACGTGAGGTGGTGGCAGCGCGTGAGAAAGAGGATTGTGAGCATCGATCGGTGCTTATCCCCTTACGACTGGATAATACGGTAATGAATACTACTAATGCCTGGGCAGCTGATGTGCGTCGTCGTTGGCATATTGGTGACTTTACATGGTGGAAAGATCATGATACGTACCAACGAGCCTTTGAACGGCTCTTGCGTGATCTCAAAATCGAAGAGAAGTCATGATGTGTTTATCTTTCTGGCTGGAAGTCATTCTGTATGTGCGTGAATGAAAGCCTTTGCATACAAGGGAGAATATGACAAGAAGGGAGCAACCAATGATGCAGGATGCATCACGCCCGATTGAGCTTTTTTACAGCTATGCGCATCGTGATGAGAGACTTTGTAAAGGTCTGGAGAACCATTTGAGCATACTTCGACAGCAGGGAGTGATAGCTGAATGGCACGAGCGCAAGATCATAGCTGGCAGCGACTGGAAGCAATCTATCGATATACATCTCATGAGAGCGGAGATTATTCTCCTGCTGATTAGTCCTGATTTCCTGGCCTCAGATTATTGCTACGGTGTGGAAATGCAACGTGCATTCACGCGTCATGCGGCTGGCGAGGCAATCGTTATTCCTGTTATCCTGCGTCCTGTCGATTGGCATGGAACGCCGTTTGCCCATCTGCAACCTGTTCCAACTGGCGCGAAGCCTGTTACTCTCTGGCCCAATCGTGACGAAGCATTTCGTGATGTTGCCGTGGCTATTCGAAAAGCCATTGAATTTCTTCATCCTGTGCCATCTCCATCGCACCACACGAATGAGCCTTTTGCATCTTATCCAGAAATGGACTTGTATCAGCATGCTTCCTCAGATTATTATCGCTGTTGCTTGAGTTATGCGCCGGAAGATCAACTCTTTGCGGAAAAATTGTATACAGATCTGCAAAGCAAAAATGTCTCTTGCTGGTTTGCACCTCATGATCTCAAAATTGGGGATAAAATTCGTACCCAGATGTACGATGCTATCAGGATGCACGAGAAACTCCTTTTGATCCTCTCCGAACATGCGGTTACAAGCGATTGGGTCGAACGAGAAGTGGAGGTGGCTTTTGAGCAAGAACGTCGGATACCAAAAAATCTGGTTCTTTTTCCGATCCGGCTCGATGATGCCGTGATGCAGACTACCGCAGCCTGGGCTGGAGATACCCGCCGGATACGCTTTATTGGCGATTTTCGATGCTGGCAGGATGATGCGATGTATCAGCGGTCATTGCAACGGCTGTTGCGTGATTTACATGTGGAGAAGAGCTGAAAATTATTGCAATATATAGGGGGAATATATAAAATCCCCCATTTTATGTTAGCAACATACCACAAAATATGATAAGCTATCAGCAGTAAATTTTTGTGAAGATATACTGCTATTCAGGTGTAGAGATATCACAGGATTTCTACATAGCCTTCTGTCCCATTGACCCGGATTCTTTGTCCGTCTTGGATTAGCCTGGTGGCATTACCTACGTTTACGACTGCAGGTAAACCATATTCACGTGCGATAACTGCTCCATGGGTCATCAGCCCGCCAACTTCGGTGACCAGTCCTTTGATGGAGACAAACAATGGCGTCCAGCTCGGGTCCGTAAATGAGGTGACCAAGATATCTCCATCTTCTAGATTGGCCTCTTCCATGTTGAAGATGACACGTGCTCGTCCCTCTACAACTCCGGAAGAAACAGGTAGACCTATAAGAGCTTCGGCCGGGAGATTGTCTCGTTTGTATTTCCCTGTGATGATTTCTCCCTCCGATGTAATGACACGTGGGGGCGTGAGTTTTTGATAGGATGCGTACTCGTCTTTTCGCTTGCTGATGATCTGGTGATCCAGCGTATGGGTGCGTACGACTTCGCGCAGCTCTTTAAAATTGAGGTAATAGATATCTTCTTTATCAGAAAGAACGCCGGCCTGGAGAAGTTGCTCAGCTTCTTTCTGTAAAGCCTGCTTATACACGAAGTAGCGATTAATCTGGTGGTATTTGGGATATTCACGATAACCAGCGAAATTCCGGACCAGACTGATCATCCTTGCTGTCTCGCTAGCCTTTTCATCACCATCAGGTAATTGCTTCAATCGATCCAACAACTCTTGTTCTTTCTCCCAGGCTTCCTGTCGTCCTTGCTCAAACTTCCGCTTGCTCTCATGGGGCTCGAAGTTTTTGATATGGCTGAGAAGCATGGGAACAAGTATCATTGGCTTTTCGCTCCAACGGGTTCTCGTGATATCGATTTCCCCGGCACAGCGCATGCCGTATTTGTCGAGGTAGGCATGGATCGCGTCTTGAACTTCCTGTCCACCAGCAAACTTTACCAATTCATCCAGAAAGGTATCGTCTTTGACGTGGTGTAAATACTCAATGACTTCTGGATAAGGACGAATCACATCTGCGACATCCAATAGCTCCAGCCCCATCTCCGAAGTGATATTGTTTGGGACAGATTGAGAAAGCGTGTCTGCGACGTTTTTTTCACCTAACCATGCCAGCATGTTTTCATTGAGCCATGATGAGGCATCAATAACAGCCAGAATCACATTCAAACTTTGTGGATTAAATAGACTCATCCTTAATTGCGGGATATCTTCTTGAATAAAATCAAATAAATCCACGCCTGATTTCGTGGGGATCGTTCGTTTTAACTCTGCTAGCGATGCTTGACTTCGCTCAATCATATGAGAAACGATGGTCGGGTCGTTTTCGATTTGTGTACGAGAGCCCGCACTCGATATAACTTTATTGCTTTTACCAGGATGCTGTTCTGTCTTGTCCTCTGGTAACAATTTGACAAAATCTCCTCGTTCTATGAGGGTCGTGAGTGCATCTTTTAAGAGCGGATCGGATTGTCCCAGGGTGGTGATTACCGCATTCCTGCTAGCAGGAGAAGCCAGCATAGGTGTCACATCAACAAATAATCTTCCGCCAGCTGTACGCATGAGTGCAGTTGTTGTTAACAAGAAAAAAGCCAGTCCCAGGGGTCTCATGGGATCGGTCATCATCTGTTGATGACCAACAGAGACGTACACGTGATTTTCGTCATCGTTTACTTCAGGGATCGGGTATAAGGTAGTGATTGGCCGGCTCTGGAGAATATAAAATGTATTAGCAAGCAGGCACCATTCGATATCTTGTGGGTAACCAAAGTACGCTTCGATCTGTCTTCCTATGCGGGCAAGGTGTACAATCTGTTGGTCGGTAAGTGTTTGAGTCTTTTGTTGATCAGGAGCGATCTGCCGGGTCTCTGTTCCGCCCTCTTTTCGTCCATAGATAGCCAACGTTTTGGTGGCGATCATCTTCGCGACGATTTCCTCTTCCTGCACTTTGTAACAATCAGCAGAGACCAGGCCGGAAACCAGCGCTTCTCCAAGTCCAAAACTGGCATCGATTGAGAGCAGTTTGCGGTTAGAAGTGATCGGATCAGCTGTGAACATGATCCCCGCAGCCTCCGGGTAGACCATTTTTTGGATGACCACAGATAGACGGACCTTTTTATGGTCGAATCCATGCTGTATGCGGTAAATCACCGCACGATCCGTAAAGAGCGACGCCCAGCACTTGCTGATATGCTTGAGGATGGCCTCCTTTCCAATCATGTTCAAATATGTATCCTGCTGACCAGCAAAGGAAGCTGTCGGTAAATCCTCGGCGGTGGCGCTGGATCGTACGGCATAGGCATTTTTTTCACCCAGTCTGGAAAGATGGCCGATGATCTCTGCTTGAATGTCTGGAGGGATGGCTATCCCTTCGATAACTCTGCGCATCTCGCCGCTAAGTTTACTGATTTTATCCTGGTCTTCTACCTGTAGTTGCGCAAGCTGATCAAGTAGTGCGTTAATCGATGGCGTTTCCCCAATGACTCTTGTAAAGACGTTTGTAGAAATACAAAAGCCATCCGGTACGTGCATTCCAGCAATCCTGGAAAGTTCTCCCAGGTTCGTGCCTTTTCCTCCGACAACCATGAGTTTTGTTTTGTCAATATCCTGAAAATCAAGGACAAAGGAACTCATATGTCTCTCTCCTTTAATAGAACAGATTTCATGCAGTCGCGATGATCTTTGACTGGCACCTGCGTCGCTTTCTCCAGAGTATAGGGGAAAGAACGCAAAAAAAAATCGTCCAAAAAGGCAGTGCGCTGGTAGACAGGAGGTGATACAATAAAAGTGAGGAAGAACGAAAAAAAGAGAGATGGTAGATTTTAACAGCATTGGAAATAAGGGTCGTGTGGGACCGAGAAAGAAAGACCCCATCTGAACGACGAGGTCTTGCTGCTTAACTCGATGCTGCGGCCTGCTGAGCTTCGCGCCAACTGATGATGCTGAGCCAGATCATAAAAAAGGCTGGCACAAGGGGTAATGATGGGATCTCCGCTTGCGCATTATTGTTCCAGACCCCTTTTTTACGCACATAACCGATCTCTTGACCATTTTGCAAGACGCTAAAATTACTACTCCACATGGAAGAGCGCTTTAAACTAAAATGTCCTTCGGCACAATCGATCTCATAATTGCGCCGCCACATACTTTTTGTGGCCGAGATGAGCACAGTGGAATTCATATCGGCTAGCTGATATTCCATACTGGCGAAACCATTGTGATACATAGTATAACTGGTTCCTTCAATGAATAATGTGCCTTTTTCTCTCCACGCGCTTCCTTCAATACTCCCAACGTCATTGCCGTTATTGAGCAACGTGAATGTGTTTGCCTGGAACCATCCCAGTCTATTGACCTCTAGCATACAATCTTTTACCTCTAGTCTTTATCTTCAATTAGTGAAGCATCCCATGCATAGTATTCATCTAAATAGCATAGACGTTCGCTGCCTGGGATTTTAAAATTGTATTCGATATAGGGTCGTTTCTGACCGCTTTCGCTGCTACCATAGCGAAAGTGATATATGAGCAGAAAGGAATGTCATATGCCAGACACTACACAGATGCAGAGTGGTTATGCAGAGATAAATGGAACCACAATCTATTATGAGGTTGCAGGAGCAGGGCATCCGTTCGTTCTTATCCATGGGCATCTTCTGGATAGAAGATCGTGGGATGATCAGTTTGCGGATTTTGCTCAGCATTACAGAGCTATCCGCTACGATCAGCGAGGCTTTGGCGATTCAGGGCTGATTACCAGGGGAGTGGCGTATTCCGATCGTCAGGATCTCTACGAATTGATGAAATTTCTGGGTATCGGGAGCGCCTATCTGATGGGCGTTTCTGGAGGAGGAGCGCTGGCGATCGATTTTACTCTTGAACATCCGGAGATGGTTGATACATTGATCCCGGTCACCGCAGGAGTCAGCGGATTTCGACCATCAGATGAAATGAAGCAACAGTATCCCGATGTGACTCGTCTCTATACACGTTTGACAGAAGCGTTTGAGCAGCATGATATCGCGCAAGCAGTAGAAGTCTCGCTCGAATTGTGGACCGATGGGCCGGGTCGACTTCCTGGGCGGGCGGCTTCTGACGTGCGTGAGCGCGTCCGTGCGATGACGATGCACAATTGGGAACGCCCGGATGATGAGGCACAGTTTGAGACGCCACCTCAGCCGTTAGAGCCTCCGGCCATCGGACGTCTGTCAGAGATTGGCGTGCCGACGCTTGTGATTCTAGGAGCATGGGACGGACCAAATCCACTGGAGCACCTGACCGCAGAGATTCCTGGTGCGAAAAAGGTGATGATGGCGGAGACTGCGCATCATCCTTTTATGGAGAAGCCAGCGGAGTTCAATCAGATCGTGCTGGATTTTCTGGGATCGTTTTTATAAGCGGTCCAGACCAGGAGCCTGCTTTGGAGTGAGCTGTAATGATTCTGCATGGCCAAAAGAGTAAGATTGGAGAAGTTTTCTGCGTTGTAAGGCGGTAGAATGTCCTCTATACAATTGGGAGCTCAATACCTTTCGACTCCCTTATATTGGCAAGGAGAGGTAAAATGAAATTACTGCTCACTTCTGGCGGTATCAGAAACGATAGCATTCGTACCGCCCTGGTTGATCTGCTGGGTAAACCCATTGCTGAGTCCAGCGCCCTGTGCATTCCCACCGCACTACATGCCCACCCCAATGCCCCGACGATGATTGCCCGACAGATCCGCGGAGAGACCGAAAGCTCCATGTGCGAATTGGGGTGGAAGTCGTTGGGGGTGCTGGAGCTTACCGCGTTGCCCAGTATCGATAAAGAACGTTGGCTCTCGTGGGTCCAGGAGACGGACGCCCTGCTGGTGGAAGGAGGCGATCCTCTGTATCTCTACTACTGGATGCGGCAATCTGGACTGGCCGACCTCTTGCCGGAGCTTCCGCGCGAAATGGTCTATGTGGGACTGAGCGCCGGGAGCATGGTGATGACTCCCAGCATCGGGGAGGACTTCGTCCGCTGGAGGCCGCCCGCCGGCGACGATAGCACGCTGGGAATGGTCGATTTTGCGATATTTCCACATCTGGATCACCCCTCTCTGCCGGATAATTGCATGGCCAACGCTGAAAAATGGGCCGCAGGCATGCCGGTGCCGTCGTACTTGATGGATGATGAGACTGCTATTCAGGTAGTTGATGGAGTTGTCAAAGTTGTCTCCGAAGGTCAGTGGAAACGATTTACGCCCTGATCGATTCTATCGGACCTCGATCCAGAGTGGTGAGCCTCTCAATGATTACTGACCAGGAGGTGAAGTAGTCGGTAAGAAAGTCGAAGTTATCATTGAGGGGCACTATGCACTCGCTTCCAGCTCCACTTTGTGCGGGCGTAAGGAGGGCATGATCATTATCACCGCACTGATGGCGAGCAGGAAAATGCAGGCGTTGACCGCGTAGGTTTGAAAGGGTCCCCATTGCGCGCTGCTTTAAAGCTCAAAGCGTGTCCCAACGCTACTTTGGATAAAAGCATCGGGGAGGCGAGTGGCAAGTTGATGAATGGCTCTAAATCCAGTGCAGTGGGTGGGAACAATAATCTGAGGCGCAAAAGCTGCCAGCATGTCACAGGTTTGATCAATGATGGGCTCAAATGCTGCGCCGCTGAGGTGGAAGCCACCCAGAATCGCATAGATTTTGGAAATCCCCGTCAGTTTCTGTGCATAGCGGACAATATTGATAATCCCGGAGTGTCCACAACCAGTGAGCACAACAAGTCCTTTATCCTCTACGTTGAGTATCAATGCCTGGTCATCAAGAATGAGGGGATCAGCTACCCATTCGCCACCATGAAATGCTTGTTGACCAGGCATTCCATGCTCAAATGAGGTGGTTCGATCAACTTCTCCCGTGACAAGAAGCGAATCGTTGAGTAAGAACGAGGGCTGACAATCCTCAAGCACATCAAAGCCGACTCCTTGCAGAGCAGATTTGCTGGTCGTGGGTATCTCAAGGGGATCTCGCCCTGGAATCATCAGGCGGCGTCGATTCCAGAATTCAGGATGGATCATGAGTGGCAGGTTCGTTCGTCCCAGTACACGGGTTAATCCATCCAGACCAGTTGTGTGATCAAAATGCCCATGACTCAACACGACGGTCTCAATATCTTTGGGCGAGAGATCCAATATGTTCATATTATCAACCAGACCATTGGGCGTTGATCCCGTGTCGAAAAGGATGTGATGGGTGTGGCCAGCAATGGGGAGCGAGACAAGTGCACCAAAACCATGTTGTGCTTGCAGACTGTCGAACGTCTTTCCCTCTTCCATCGTCGTTATCGGCAGACGCATAAGCTGCGAACCCAGACTGGCTCGCTTGGCGACTCCCTGGCTGGTGAGTAAGGCATCAAAAAGATTATCAAGTAGAATGGTAATCGTTACAGATGGGACTGGATGGAGTGCAATTGGATGCATGATTGAAGCGCTCCTTATGCTCTATGTTCTTCTGACGTTATCGTAAGGTATTGTTTTACCATCATATCACAATTAGTCTTTTTCGATGGATTTTACCTGGCCCCTGGTGCCTGGAGCAAAGAAATATATTCTTGACAAAAATCTTTTGCTGTCCTACGATCTCGAATATGAATTCGACTTCGGTTTTATGGCTCATCATAAGATTGTCCTTTTCGTAAGGGGAGATAGGTTTATGGGATCGACCGTCTGTGGGGCGGCCCAACGTGCCCTGTTATGGATGGCAAGAGGGATCTTCCTCTGCATTGTCTGAACATGCATCTGGGGCAGCCACAGGGACGGCTGAGAGGTGTTTATTGCCAAATTTTTCTAGTGCGGCGATTACCTCACCTAATTCCTGTCCTTTTTCGGTAATATTGTACTCGACACGTGGAGGAATCTCTAAAAACGCCACACGCTGCACGAATCCCAGCTCTTCCAGCAATTTGAGCCGGCTAGATAAGGTCTTTGAGCTGATATGTCCTAATGCTGCTCGCAAGGTGTTAAAGCGCATGGAACCTGGCAGGAGATTCATCACGATCAGCAATACCCAGCTATCTCCGAGCAGGTGAATCGCACGACCTAAAGGTGTTTCGGTGCACTCATTATCCTGATGTATTGCATTAGTTTGTTCAGATACTTTCATTCCACAACTATACCATTTTTTTGACTAGAAAACAACATCCTTGACAACCCTAAGTATTTGTTGTAGTCTTAGTTCCATAAGGAAAGCAATAGGAATAACGCACTTATTTGGAAACAGTCTGTATCGTTGACAAGAATGGAGTATCTCAAACATGTTTATTGTGTATATCGTCTTAGCGGTTGTACTGTCATTTATGCTTGTAGGATCGGCCATCGCCAAATTACGACGTTCTCCACAACTTGTACATACCCTTCACGAGGTTGTTCAGGTGCCATTGAGTTGGTTTCTCTGGCTGGCGGTTTGTGAGATTGCAGGTGCCGTGGGATTATTGGTCGGTATCGTTTGGTGGCCACTGGGTGTCGCTGCCGCTATTGGCGTCATTCTCTACTTTGTGGGCGCCTGCATCTCGCACATACGTGTGAAAGACTTCAAGGGCGTAGGGGCACCGGCTGTGATCGAGATTATCGCTATTGTGACTCTGGTGGTTCTACTCCTGAGCCGATAATACGGTTCAAAGAAGGAAACATCTCCCCTAAAGAGATCAATGCTCCCCAACGTAGCGGCGCGGCTCCGCCGTGCTGTCTGTGACTCGTACGACACCGTTGCCCATGGGGTTCCCTTGAGAGGCGCCCCCAGGCCGAATCATACGAGTCGCAGACAGCACGGCGGAGCCGCGCCGCTACGTTGGGGAGCATTGATGCCGTGGCGAATGGTTTTTTCTGCGTGCTGGTTCTTCGATATTTTACGAAAATAATCTGCTGTTTTCTCGACTGTGAATCCCCCTGTTTTTATCCATTGACCGGATGAAGCGGGGATTTTCTGATTTTTGGAGCCAAGGAAGGACGAATTTCCTGGTTTTATGCACGTACTCCTTGACAATTAGGGAAAAATTCACTATATTCATAATAGCTATTCCGACATTGATTTCGGAAAGTGTCGAAAAGATCAGGTTGCAGCGATGCCCTGTTTCATCGAACTCTTTTCTTTCTGTCAGTATCCTGGTATGACCACCAGGAAGGAGATGTCATGGATGCACCTATAGCTGGCGCTCCGCTGCGCCGGAAATCGCTTCAACGGCTGATCGGGATGATTATACTCCTCAGTTGTATAATCGTATCTTTCGCTGTTTCTCCCCTCTTCACAAATGCTTTTGTTGCTCATGCGGCAGGAAACGTACAAATCAACGCAGGTGGCCCGGCGGCCTCCCCGTTTATTGCCGATGCGGACTTTAGCGGTGGCTCAACTGCAAGCGTCAGCAATACGATTACTACCACAGGAGTAACGAATCCAGCCCCGGCGGCGGTCTATCAAAGCAATCGCTATGGCAACTTTACGTATACCATTCCTGGTCTGACGGCCAACGGCGCCTATACGGTGCGGCTACACTTCGCCGAGGAATACTGGACACAGGCCGGTCAGCGTGTCTTCAATGCCAGTATTAATGGTCAGCAGGTACTGACTAACTTTGATATTGTAGCCACAACGGGTGCGGAGTATAAAGCTGTCGTCGAGCAGTTTAATGCAACGGCGACGAGCAGTGGAAGCATCGCAATCCAATTTACGACCGTGGTGGACAATGCTCAGGTCAACGGTATTGAGGTTCTTGGGAGCAGTTCAGCCACCCCAACTCCAGCACCGACCTTGACCCCAACTCCGACCTCCGGCACTCCCAACTTTGGCACCAATACCTATATCTTTACTCCCAGCACACCACTGAGCCAGATCCAATCAACAGTCAATTCCATTGCGGCGCAGCAGGTCTCCAACGAGTTCGGCACGCAGCGCTATGCATTGCTGTTCGCTCCTGGCACGTATGGCTCCAGTGCTACCCCTCTCAACTTCCAGGTGGGGTATTATACCAGCATCGCTGGCCTGGGACGTGCCCCAACCGACGTTGTCATTAACGGGTCCATTGATGTCTACAACCAGTGCTCAGGTACTGTCTGCAACGCGACGACAAATTTCTGGCGCTCGGTGTCTAATTTAACCATCAATGTCACCAATTCGAACGCGGGCTGCTATAACAATGAATTCTGGGCTGTCTCGCAAGCTGCGCCATTGCGTCGGGTTTCGATCAATGGATCAGTTACGCTTCAGGACTATTGCACGAATCCAAACTATGCCAGTGGTGGTTTTATCTCCGACTCAAGAATCACGGGCAGCAATATCTTAAGCGGTTCACAGCAACAGTGGGTCATCAGGAATAGCCAGATTACTGGCTGGAGCAACGGCGTCTGGAATCAGGTATTCTCAGGTGTTGCTGGCGCGCCCGCCCAATGCTTCCCGGCGGCCTCATCCTGTGGTGGCCCGTACACCACTCTGGCAACCAGTCCAGTGACTCGTGAGGAGCCCTACCTGTATCTGGATGCAAGTGGGAACTACAACGTCTTCGTTCCTTCAGTGCAGACAAATAGCTCTGGTACCACCTGGGCTAACGGTGCGACTCCAGGGACGTCACTTCCGATCAGCTCGTTCTTCATCGCGCAGCCAGGTAGCTCTGCGGCGAGCATCAATAGCGCGTTGGCGAGCGGTAAGAATCTGATCGTGACGCCTGGCATCTATAATCTGAGCCAGACGATCAACGTGACGAATCCTGATACTGTGGTGCTGGGTCTTGGTTTCGCAACGCTGATTCCTCAAAACGGAAACGTGACGATGCAAGTTGCCAATGCGGCGGGCGTCATGATCTCAGGACTGATGTTCGACGCTGGTACAGTGACCTCACCGGTGCTGCTCCAGGTTGGCAGTAGCGCCATGCACAATAGCCAGTACGCCGCCGATCCGCCAACGATTCAAGATGTCTTCTTCCGTATCGGTGGTGCGCAGGCAGGTAGCGCCACGACCAGTCTGGTCGTCAACAGCGCCAATACCATCCTTGACGACATCTGGGCCTGGCGAGCCGACCACGGAAATGGAGTCGGTTGGACCACGAATACAGCCAATACAGGTCTCATTGTCAATAGTGATAATGTGACTGCGTATGGCCTGTTCGTGGAGCATTATCAGCAATACGAAGTGATCTGGAACGGGAATGGAGGCAAAGTCATCTTCTTTCAGAATGAGATGCCCTACGATCCACCGAGTCAGGCGGCATGGATGGAAGCATCCGGTGTCAATGGCTGGGCGGCCTTCAAGGTTGCCAATACGGTGACCAGCTTCCAGGGATATGGTATGGGTAGTTACAGCTTCTTTAATCAGGGCGTGAACATCTATGCGGCTAACGCCTTTGAAGTTCCTACCACACTCCCGGCGGGAAGTCTCCATGATCTGTTGACCATCTTCCTCTCCACGGGCGGATCTGGTGGTATCCAGAATGTGATCAACAACATTGGCGGATCATCGACCATTACCAATCCAGATGTGGCAGTTACGGTGACCAGCTATCCCTAATGTCCCCTGGTCTCTCAATGATAAGTGTGTAACATAATGTTTGCGACCAGCGTAGTGAAAGATCTATGCTGGTCGCAAACTTTTTTCTGGTATCTAGCTGGCAATTTACTGTGTGGCAGGCCCTATTTTACTTCAGCTTTCAAATCCTGGCGGTAGTCTTTCAAGAGCTTTTTAATTTTTGGGTCTATAACGATCCTGCAATAACCCTGCCCACGATTCTGGTCGTAGTAGTCATCGTGATAGTTCTCGGCCGGATAGAAGTTGGTAAATGGAGTAATCTCGGTGACGATGGGATGGCGATAGACTTTTTCCTGTTCCTGATGCTCTTTGGAGGCTAACGCGATGCGTTTCTGCTCCTCGTTCTGAAAGTAGATAGCCGAGCGATATTGCGTACCAACGTCGTTCCCCTGCCGATTTAATGTGGTTGGATCATGCATATGCCAGAAAACATCCAACAATTTCTCGTATGAGATGATCGATGGATCGTACGTTATCTGTATGGCTTCGGCGGCACCCGTCTGCCCGGTACAGACCGCCTGATACGTGGGATTCGCTACCTGAGAGTCGGCATAACCAGATTTAACGCTCTGCACACCATTTAATCTTTTGTAGACCGCTTCCAGACACCAGAAACATCCACCTGCCACTATCGCTGTCTCATATTGAGCCATGATTTTTGTCCCCTCACTTTTATATGTCATGTAATGTTATTTTTTATACTTGGTTTGATGCTCCTATAAAAAACATCTTTCATAGTATTAAAAGGATAAATGACGCCTATTTATTCCCTCCCAATAAAATAACAAGTGTGACAATCCTGACACGCATCTTTATCTTTTGGCTTTGTGGGCAAGAGAGAATAATGATGCCTGTTATACTTGATTGAGAAGCTGAAATGGAAAAGAATAGATACAATAGGAGAGTAATCTATGCTAAGGCGCATCTTTGCGGGTAGTCGCTATCTTATCCTGATTGCAGTGCTGGGTAATTTCCTGGCGGCAGTTGGCGTTATGATCTATGGAGGATTGCTGGTCCTCAATATGCTGATCGGGGTCGTGTCACATGGCTCTTTTACTGCGGATGGGGCGAAACATCTCTCGGTCGAGTGCGTAGAGATCATCGATCTCTTTCTGCTGGGAACCGTTCTCTATATTATCGCGCTGGGACTCTATGACCTCTTTATCGATGATCAATTACCGCTCCCCAGCTGGCTCATCATTCGGACCCTGGAAGATTTAAAGGAGAAGTTGATCGGGGTGATTATTGTTCTGCTTGCGGTGACCTTTCTTGGCGATACTGTGTTGTGGAATGGAGATACCTCGATCCTTGCTCTTGGCGTAGCTGTTGGCCTGGTGCTCTTCGCGCTTGGCTTTATCATCCATCGCGTTTTTGCTCCCCACCGTCAGGCATCAGCAGAGACGCAGGATGATCCTTTGAGCCCCCTAACGTAATGACTTCGCAGTGGGTATCCTTTGCAAGGAAATATTTATGCCTTGTTTATATTGGCAGAGGGGACGTTTACGCGTTGTTTATGCCTGGTCGACTACACTCTGATTATATTCTTTCTTTAACTTGATAGTTATTGTATGCAATGCGTACGACGCTAGACGAAGGAAGCATCGATGATGACAGATGATGTTTCGAACCGACTTACTTCAGCCATCGAATTGCGCAATGTCACCAAACGCTTTGGAACACCGACCGGAGAGGTCTATACAGCGCTACGCAATCTCACCATCAAAGTGGCACCAGGAGAGTTTTGTGCCGTGGTTGGTCCAACGGGTTGCGGCAAATCGACGACTCTGGGACTGATTTCTGGCCTGGAGCGACCAAGTGCCGGTGAGGTGATGCTTATGGGCAAACATGTCGAGGGGATTGATCCTAATATTGGGTATGTTTTCCAGGCTGATGCAGTCTTTCCCTGGAAGAATGTCCTGCATAACGTTGCGACAGGCCCGCTGTTTCGGGGGATGCGGAAACCTGAAGCATTAGCACGCGCCCGCGATTGGATTGCACGTGTGGGTCTGCGTGGCTTCGAGGATCGTTATCCTCATCAGCTTTCGGGTGGCATGCGCAAACGTGTAGCGTTGGCTCAGACCTTTATCAACGATCCGAAGATATTGCTGATGGATGAGCCGTTTAGTGCCCTCGATGTACAGACGCGTATCTTGATGGAAGATGAGCTGCTTCAATTATGGTCATCCAGCGAGACTTCGGTGGTTTTTGTGACACACGATCTTGAGGAGGCTATCTCTCTGGCGGATCGTGTCTGTGTCCTTACGGCTGGGCCAGCGACGGTGAAAGGCATCTATCACATAGATTTGCCACGACCGCGCCATGTGACCGAGATTCGTTTTGATCCACGTTTCGTTAAATTGTACCAGGAGATCTGGGAAGATCTCCGCGATGAGGTGGTGATTAGCTATGAACGTAACAAGCAGCGCGCCTGATGAGTCGATGACCACTTCAGAGAGCCAGGAAACACAAGCAGCTAGAGCGACGCTGCGTCGTCGTCGTCTACTCGTGAATTGCTTGCGCGTCTCGCTTCTGGTCGTGATTATTGGAGGTTGGGAACTCTGCGCACGCGTCGGTCTGGTGGATGCTTTTTTCTGGGGCCAGCCCTCCGGCATCTGGAGCCAGCTTGTGACGTGGGTTGTGGATGGAACGGCTCAGGGACCACTATGGCAACAGATCCTGACCACGTTAGAAGAGGCGGTGATCGGCTTCATTATCGGAGTTGTACTCGGGATAGTTTTTGGGATTGTATTGGGCCGCAATCGGTTCCTTGCCGACGTAATGGGACCCTATATCAAAGCAGGCAATGCGCTTCCGCGCGTCGTGCTTGGCTCTATTTTTGCCATCGGACTAGGGCTAGGGATACAATCCAAGATCGCTTTGGCGATAGTCCTCGTCTTCTTTATTGTCTTTTTTAATGCATTCCAGGGCGTGCGCGAGGTTGACCGTAATTTGTTAGCCAACGCCCGCATATTGGGCGCGAACGAGCGGAAGCTCTCTACAGAAGTGATTATCCCTTCGGCACTGACATGGATCATTGCGAGCTTGCATACGAGTTTTAGCTTTGCATTGGTTGGTGCCGTGGTTGGAGAGTTTCTGGGAGCAACTGCGGGCCTGGGTCTGATGATCCAGACGGCACAGGCTAATTTTAATGCGAATGGCGTCTTTGCGGCCATGACGATTCTCGCTGTAGTGGCTCTGATTATGGAGGCGCTGATTACCACGCTGGAGAATCGTCTGATCACCTGGCGACCCAATGCCAATAGAGATGTGGCTATCTAGATGCGATCTGGTATCTAAAGGAGAATAGAGATGAACTCTTGGAATCGGCAATGTCGACGATTAAGCCTGCTCACAGGCATCGTATTGGTTCTTCTTCTCAGTGCGTGTGGCAGTAGCTCGACAAGCAATGGGGGAGGCACAACGCATCTCTCGATTATGGTTGGCGGATTGAGCAAGCAGATTTACTTGCCAAACATGTTGACTCAGAAGCTGGGATATTTTTCACAGCAGGGTCTCGATGTGACACTGATCGACGAGGGATCAGGACAGTCGGCTGAGGATGAAACGCTCGCTGGTCAGGTAGAGGCAGGATCAGGGTCGTATAACCATACGATTGAGCTGCAAGCGGCAGGCAAGCAAATGGAGTGTGTGGTCCAGCTGGGTATCGCACCGGGTGAGGCCGAAGTGGTTTCGACGAAGAGTCAGATCAAGTCAGTCAAAGATCTCACGGGCAAAAATCTGGGTGTGACCGAACTCGGCTCGGGCACACAAACGCTAACCACTTCGATTTTGAATAATGTTGGAGTCCCTGCAAGTCAGGTTCATTTCATTCCCGTGGGTGCGGGCTCAACATTTATTGCCGCGATGCAGCAGGGTCGCATAGATGCTGGCATGACAACCGAGCCCACAATTTCACAGCTTGTCTCTTCTGGACAGGGAAGAGTTCTGGTAGATATGCGCACACCACAGGCGACGCAGGCTGCTCTTGGCGGGTCTTATCCTTTCATTTGTGTCTTCATGAACAATAGTTATGTCAAGAGCCATCAGGCGACAGTCCAAAAAGTGGTCAATGCGTACGTTGCAACTCTGAAGTGGATGCATGCACATACGGCGGCAGAGATTGCAGCCAAAATGCCCGCTGATTATTATGCAGGCAATCAAGCGCTTTACGTCATGGCGCTACAGCATCAGTTATCCATCTTTAGTCCTGACGGAGCGATGCCGACAGATGGTCCTGCGTCGGTGCTCAAAACGGAGTATCAAAATAAGCTGATTCCACAAAGTAAAGCGATCGATCTGAGTAGTACATTTACGAATACTTTTGTCAGTAAAGCTCCGTAGCATCGGACGCTCGCGTCCAATACTGTGAAGTGAAGGAGTCATCTCCCCCACAGAGATCAAGCAAGCTGACGTAGGCGAGCGTACGATGTCCCTGTGTCATCGTTACGCTCGACACTCATGGTGTAGCTATGCGGTATCCAATGCCAGGTTCAGTGAGGAGGTAGCGTGGATGAGCGGGATTGGCTTCGAGTTTGTGGCGCAACCTATTGATATACACCCTCAGATATTCAGCCTCGCCGCCGTATTCAGGTCCCCAGACGCTTTGTAGCAGTTGGCGATGTGTGAGAACCTTATCTGCATTGCAAGCAAGTTGTTCCAGCAGGGCGAATTCTGTTGGCGATAAACGCACTTCTGTTTTCTGAAGCCGTACAATATGAGCAGCAAGATCAATCTCGATGTCCCCAAATTGTTTGATGCCGCTGGTCAGCGGCCCAACCTCCCAGACAGTGCGGCGCAAGCGGGCGCGAACACGCGCCAGCAGTTCTTCAACTCCAAAGGGCTTGGTCAGGTAATCGTCGGCCCCGAGATCGAGTGCCGCCACCTTATCCTTCTCAGCATCCAGGGCAGTCAGGACAATGATTGGAACTACAGAGTGCTCACGAACCCGCCGGCAGACTTCGAGACCGTCCATGCGGGGCATCATGATATCAAGGATGAGTAAATGGGGATTTTCACGCTCCCAGAGAGCCATCGCCTCCAGGCCATTGCTCGCCTCAAATACCTCAAAGCCGCGTGCTTGCAAGTTTCGGCTAATGAAGTCGCGCAGGACCACTTCATCTTCAGCGAGTAGAATACGCTTAGCTTTTACTGTCATCAGTTCCTCCGGAGCTTTATTTCTCAGCTGAGCATGGTGTTATTGGGGGTCCCAGTGTGGACAGCTGAAACGGTCGGTAAGGAAAGCGGTAATGTGAACAGGATCGTGGTAGTTTGTGGGTCGCTTTCTACCCAGATGGTGCAAGCATGAGCTTCAACGAATGCTTTGCTTATAGTCAAACCAAGCCCCGTCCCGCCGGAATGTTGCTGGCGACCATGGCGTGCTCGATAGAATCTCTCAAATACATGTGGAAAATCCTTGGGGTCAATGCCTGGTCCATTATTGGCGATTGCTACAACGACTGTATTATCTTGTCTGCTGGCGCTGATGCTGACCTCTCCCTCGCTATAGATTAAGGCGTTGGTCACGAGATTGTGGAGCACAACCTCAATCCGTGCACGATCCACATTGACAAGAGGAAGATCGTCAGGAATCGCAAGGGATATTCTGGCATGTGAGTGCTTTTGGAGCGCGATCGTCTTTTGTACCATATCCTGCAAGCTGACAGGCGCACAACTGATGAGAAGCAGGCCCGCTTCCTGGCGGGAGAGATCAAGGAGATTATTGACAAGCAGAGCCAGACGATCCGCTTCGCTGCTAATCGTTTGTAAGAAATGGCGCTGGTCTGCCTGTGACCAGATGACATCTTCTTGAAGTAGAGTCGATGCGTACCCTTTGATGGCTGCTAATGGTGTACGTACCTCGTGCCCAACCGCTGCCAACAAGGTTGATTTAAACTCATCAAGTTCATACTCCCTCGTCACGTCGCGCAGTAATAAGCCACGCCCAATGATACCACTGATCTCACTCCCTACCTCGAAGAGTCGCAAGTGAATGGCACGGCGCTCGTTATCGTGTGTGATCTCGACGGTAAGTTCTGAGATCTCAGCTGACTCAGCCCGAGCAAACTTGCGTTCATATTCCTCCCTGTCTATGACGATCTCGCGTAGTGCGTCATAGAGTGTATGCATAGAATATGCTTCCATGACCTCACGCGAGAGACCAACAATCGTACTTGTTCCTTGATTCGCGTAGAGGATTTTTCCATCAATTCCAGTGAGAACCAGTCCATCGCTCATACTTTCCATGATGGCTTCCAGCGTCTGTTTTTCCTCGGCTGCCTGTTGATATAACTGCTCGTTCTCTTGAGCAATCTCACGAAGCCGCTCATCACTTCTCTCGTATAGGATGGCATGTTCCCAGGCAAGCGTTGCGTAGTTGGCAAATGTGAGCAGCAAGTTGATCTCGCTCTGATTGAAAAGATGGGGCTCGCTACGATGCACGAGCAGAACGACACTTCCCGCATGTCGACTGATGATGGGAATTGCCAGTACAGCGCGAAAGCCATCGTCATAGGAGAATGACGTCAATGCTGACTCTGAGGTCAAGAGCTTTTGAATTGGTTCCCCAGAATCTAGCGCCTGGACGGCCGATGAACCAACGTTCTCTGGAGAGAGAGCAAGCACATGATCGTAGCGCTCACTATGTCCATCACTAACCAGCACATGGAGTATTCCTTGCTCATCAGGAATCAAGACCGCTGCGGCTTGCATATCCACCAGTCGTCGCGCCTCGCCAATGATTTTGCGGACGACTGCATGTGGTTCGAGCGATCTGACAACCTCATTTGACGTTTCTAACAGTGTACGCAATTCGCTGAGTTTTTTTAGACCATCGAGTTCCAGGCGTACAAGTGAGCGTGCAAGAGCACCGATCTCGTCATCACGAGCGGCGAGGACTGTAACGTGGGTGGGAATGGATTGCTCCGAGACAGGGAGAGTCTGATGCTGGAGCGCAAGAATGTGGAGTGGGCGAATGACACGGTTGAGCAGGAGCAGCCAGAATAATAGTCCACAGATGGCGAAGAGCAACGCTGCAATCTGCAACCAGAATTGGAACTGCGTAACTACGGCGAGCGCTTCGCTTGTCGGTCTCTGTACAACAACTGCCCAGTTGACATCAGGTATCGGCACGGAACTAAAAAGCCAATCCTGCCCATCGATGCCAGAACCAATGCGTGAGACCGTATGGCCCTGGAGCGCTTGATTCGCACCGGGTAGCTCATCTAGCACTGTTTGCAGTATCCGCTGATGATCTGGAGTGGCAATGAGTATACCTTGATTGTCGATGATGCTGATTATGAGTTGTCGCTTCTGGCGTTGTTGCGCCTGGATAACAGTACTCACTGGTTCACTGAGTTCGACCAGCGAGAGGTTAGCTGCAAGCATGCCGACCAATTTTCCAGTTGCATCACGTACGGGCTGAGCAATAATAAGCCCAGGCTCGATAGAAGATTGTGTCGAAATGCCTACAATACCTACCTCAAAGACTGGACCGTTGGCAAGAAGTGCTCTCTGAATAATGTTGGGGGGCGAGAACTCTGCTACTTTCCCGATTGGCGGTGAGGAGATAAGTACACCTCCCCAGGGATCTAGCCAGTAGACTTGATCTATATCGCCGCGAGCAGCCTGGAAGGTATGAAAGAGGTTGGTGATTGTAGCAAGCGTCCGTGACTGTTCTGCAAGAGTTCCTAAAGCTGTAAGTGCGTGCTCAGTATCGCGCAGTTGAATGCTTGTCTCAAGTGCGATCGTCTGTGCTAATGCCTGATCAGAAGCCTGAGTATCATCACGTAAACGCTGCTCAATAAGTGCATTAACTCCAGTTCCGCCCATGAGTACAATGATGGCAAAAAGCAAATAGATACTTAATAATTGTATCAGCAGGGATCGATGCGCCAGGTGCAACATAAACGAGTACTCCTCAATGAGTTTCGTTAGATACATGCTCCATGAAGAAAAATAAGTGAGCTGTATTGCAGCCCCAATGCGTCATTGATTGTATTCTATCATTACAGCGTCGGCCAGAATCTGAAATTCTCGCCTGGCTCGCGTAGATGGTCGCCAGGCAGCAATTGCAGATGCCAATGGTTTAAGGCGTCGGGCGTTGCGTAACTTCTTTCTGCCAGGTTGGATTGGCCTTGATCGAGTTCGCGTTTTGATGGGAGTAACGCTTTGTGTCATCACGTACACGGGGGTTGTACGATGCCCAGTTATCAAGGTGCCCGATCAGCAGATGATGCGTGCGACCTCTGATTTCACAGAGAGTGATTAAGTTGTTCGGGTCGAGTTCAAGGTTCGGAAAGAGATGGAATGGTTTGATATGGTGGACCTGTAATCCCTTTCCCGTATGACCACAGACGACACAGCCTGGTTCTTTGCTGAGATGCTCATGTGCAACCCGGGGCCATTCGGGGCTGCGAGCCTTGCCATACTGATTGGCAATTTTGGCACCGGGATCTCTTTGCCAGGATGGAATGCGTCCATTGACCTTCGGAATGTCTTTTCGGCTGATCGTGGCGCGTTTCCGGGCAGGTGCTTGACTGCTGGCTGAGCTACCGCTGCTCCTACGTCGGGTAGGTTGTCTCGCATGGATAATTGCAAGTATAAGAATGAGTAATAGAACGATGACGAGCACCGCTGCCAAAAGTGGATTCTCTATCGAGATATTCATAGGTGTCTTTCTCCGCGCTAGGCAAGAACATTCCAGGTAGGCGTACAACAAATGTTCTCTGTTAATAAGTTCTTTTATAAGAATATATGATTTTTAAAGAAAATACAATCCGCTTGTAAGAAACAATCTAGCCGCGCCCAATGTCATAGGACGTTTTCAGGTGCGCAATGCCAGGAGACATATGACAACTGTTGCCTGGTGCGCTTTCAAGGGAACATGGGTAAACCCAATCGCTCTGGTATCTTAGGTTTAACTCTAGAGGCGAAGCGTAATTCCTGGTATACTGGCACTAGCGCTATTGATATTAGAGCTGCACAATGCGGCAGCAGCGGAAATACTACGCTTGTGTGCGTTCTTGCCATCCTAAAATCAATATCTTGAAATTTGTTTGTCGAGATAAGTTCTGCTATTTGTGAAAATAACTTATTGCTGACTTTGAGTATTGTTCAAGTGATGGGCTATAATCAAGAGGTTCAGTAATAGTACTGTTTGCTTGCTACGAAAAATAACAGGCGGATAGCTATTTGTTGGTTTCTCTATTTTTCACAAGCGATCTTTTTGGAAGAGGTTTTAGATGAAATTCAGCGTTGATATTCCGAATGGTTGGAAGATGAGCCTTGTCAATGTCAAAGATCCGGTTGAGGCCTTTGAGACAATGGTGAATGTGGCGAAGGCCGCAGATGAAGATGGCTATGAGGCCATATGGCTGGTTGATCATTTTCATACGATTCCGACACCTACGCAAGAGGTGACGTTTGAGTGCTGGATGTCATTGGCCGCGATGGCGCGTGATACCAAGCGCGTCCGCATCGGACAAATCGTGACCTGCAATAGCTATCGCAATCCGGCCTTGCTGGCAAAAATGGCGAGTACGCTCGATGTGTTAAGTCACGGCCGCTTGAACTTTGGTATTGGTGCCGGTTGGTATGAGCATGAATATCGCGCTTATGGGTATCCTTTCCCCGATGCTCCTGAACGTTTGCGCCAGCTGCGTGAAGCTCTTCAGGTCATCCATGCGATGTGGGAGCAAGAAGAGGCTACATTTGAGGGCAAGTATTATCAGGTACGTGGTGCTATCAATCAGCCCAAGGGCGTGCAGAAGCCGCATATTCCGATCCTCATCGGCGGCGGTGGCGAGAAAGTGACCCTGAAGTTGGTGGCGCAGTACGGCGATGCCTGTAATGTGGGTGGTGGCTCGGAGATGGTGGCGCATAAGCTCGCTGTTCTCAAACAACACTGCGAGAACGTCGGCCGAGATTTTAAGGAGATCCATTGCACCATGGGCGCGGTCTGCTCGATCGCTGATACCGATGAGGCTGCGCTGGCTTTAGTGCCGGATACAGTGAGAAAAAATATCAATGACACCTCTCTGGTTGGGAGTCCTGCTACGATTCGACAACGTATTGAGGCTATCGAGGCTCTTGGCATACACGAGCTGATCCTTGATTTTCCAAGCGCGACCGATCTGGCGCCTCTCCATCGCTTCGCACAAGAATTTCTCGCATAACAATCATCGCAGATACGTACGTTGCTGCTCATGTGCCCTGGGGAGGGTGTCATACGAGGTATGTGAAGGGATTCACACACCTCGATTGAAAGGGGGATCGCCGTTGCCACTTCATACGAGCAATCAGTGGTTGTAAAACTCCAGGATATTTTTGTCTTCTGGTTATTCCTTCTTGCTTGCCTCCCAGCCTCCCATTTGTTACATCGGGGATGACGCATGTTTAGCCGGCTGTGGTCGCGTTGTGGTGCATGAACGTGTTAAAGATAGCCTTAAGGCCAATACTAGCCCCTTGAAATTGAGCAGTGTCAGATAACTGCCCTATAGTAAGTGGGAAGTATTTATAGACCGGACGAGCAACCGCAGAATATTCTAGATTTGATATAAGATTTGGTAAATTAAAATCTTTCTCTATATACGAAGTGTAGGCGGTCCCCATCAATGCTTGCACACCGATAAATGCCAGATTGCCTGAGCGTGTATTCGTTAGCCCGGCAAGCGGTTGATTGGCTTGATAGAGCATTTTACGCATAGAACCACCCCATGTTCTCGTATCAATTTTACTCGTGGTATGCTGGTTCCTCCAGGAGGCCTCATACCAATCTATGGAGTCTGTTCTCGGGTTCACCAACGAACGTAGCCGGGACCGTTTTGGGGCCAGTTCCAAAATTGCATTCTTTGCATCGTTAAATTCTTTATCTTGGCCATCGGTCCTTATCACACGAACCATGGTTAGTGCGTGTTTCATGGCCTCCGAGTAATTGTTTGAGCCAAGATCATCATTCCTGATGCCCATTGCATTGACCAATGTTTCGGCGTCTCTATGGTTTACCTGGTCGCGCTCTCGCGATATTTGAGTACTTTTTGTCCTTAAACGCTCCAAAAGGTCTCGTTCATTTCCCCCAGTCCTTACTGCATCCATGATTATTTGTCCGTATTCCCTTGCTTCTGCCATTGAAAGGGGACGATCCTCTGTGAGGTTCAACGCACTGAGAAATGGATCGCGGTCGTTTGTCTGGTTACTTCCTCGTTCACTCATACTGTCTCTGGACAATATTTCGAGCCTGGTAGAGCGCACTGTGGGAGTGGTCTCATTTGGCCTGCGTAAATCTAAACTGCTGTCTCCATAGATTTGTGGCGTACGTCCATCTATAAAGGATGAAGCAGAACGGTTCGGTAAGTGAATAATGTCGCCTCTTTGTGGGGATGTCCAAATTTCTGCTGAACCGGTACTGTGTGAAGAACGTTTGCCGGGTACTACAGGAGTGATCTCTGCCGCATATAAATCCAAACTGCGGTTTCCATAGATTTGCGGTGTACGTTCATCTATAAAAGATGAAGTGGAACGGCCCGATAAGTGGATAGCGTCGCCTTTTTGTGGAGGAGTCCCAGCTTCTGCTGAATCGGTAAGGTGTGAAGGACGTTTGCTGCGGAGTGGTTGAAAACTCGAAGGTTCGGTCAAGCGAATGGGTGTAACATCCGGTCTACTCTCTGGTTGGACAAAGCGTGAAGCGAGTTCATCTGCTGACTGAGAGCGGTAAAGGGAACGGGTAAAGTCTTGTGAATTACGCCCGGGGATGGGCGTCGTTGAGCGATCCAATGATTGCCTATGAAGGGATTGGGTATCGTGTGGTCTGCTCTCTAATACGGGCATGATTGCTGATGACCCAGATTGGTAGAGGGCGCGGTCACGAAGCATATCTGGTCGTTGATTACTCTCTGATGTGAAGTTACGTTGATCAAGTTGGTCCAGTGAGAGTGATCGAGACCGGGTACGGTCAAAGTTTGGTTGTTGGTGGTTTCCCGCTGCGGTAGTGTGTGCAGAGGACTCAAGCGAGCGGCCTTTTTTCATAGCACGGTTTCCCCCTATAAAGATTTTTCAGACACTTTTGACAAGGGCTTGAAGGGTGAAACTCTGCTCACGAACTCTTTGAGTCTGATCAGGTGTTAGTTTGGAGACACTTTTAAGAAGGTCCTCAAAATTATATTGCATCGCTATGTCCTTTCCCGACAGTTTACTGCACATCAAAAGCGTGCTTATTTTATCTTCAAAAGAGCTTAATATGATTTTGTTGATTAACTAAATCATGTTCATTGTATAGCATAGAAAAACACGATGTCAATCCATGCCAACGCGCCGTTGGCATGGATTGACATCGTGTCCGAGAACCATTAACTCTGCTTGTAAGCATCGTTGGGAAGGCATGTAGGATGCATCGTGGCGGTATCGATCCGGTCAATGTGGATCTGAGAATGCTTTTTTGCTTTGTGGCGATCAAGCGACCCGCAAGGTTGCGATCTCAGCCTGATCTGCGGTGAGCGAACGCTGCCTCTGTTCGTCGTCCATATTGGTACCTTCCACGCGCACAAACGTGATGTCACGTGCCCCAATGAAGTTCAAGATAGTTGTAAGATAACTCTCCTGATGATCCAATGAGGCAAAAGGGGAAGATTCGTTATAGATAGCACCACGAGACGAGGCAATGATGAATTTTTTGTCTGCACAGAAGCCCTGTACGCCCTGCGGCGTGTAGCGGAAGGTCTGTCCGCTAATGACAATACTGTCGATCCACGTTTTGAGTTGGCTTGGAATGGTGAAATTGTACATCGGAGCACCGAGCACAATGATGTCGGCATCCAGGAACTCACGGAGTACTGCCTCGATGGCTAAAAAATCCTGCTCAAGTTGGAGGGCCTCTGCTTGATTGTCTGGTGCGAATGTGCCTTGAATCCGCCTGGCTGTGACGATCAATGACTTATCCGCTAATACTGTTTGAAGTCTGCGTTCCCAGAGCGCAGGCGTGAGCTGGGGAACAGGCGTCGCTACAAGATCTCTATAGGTGATTTCAAGATCAGGTGTGGTGCGCTTCAGTTGAGCGACGATACTGGCCGTTAGCTGTCGACTTACAGACTGCTCACGGTAAATGCTCGCATCGAGATGTAAAAGTTTCATGTATTACTGTCCTCCTGACAACAGTTTGTACTGTAGACATAGTTGACGATCACCATCCTCTGATTGATGGGTCGTTAGTAACTTTTTGTTCGTTATGCTAAAATAATAATCTACAAAGAAAGATCGCACAAGGAGGCACTATTTTGAGCGATACGCACATTCATGTTCGTGTTGAGAGTTCTTCTCACGAGGAGAATTGCCTCACGTTGGCGCAGGCGGATAATCTTCTGGCGCGCATTGGCGACAAGTGGACGGTGAAGGTAGCCATCGCGCTCTCGCAGGGGCCAATGCGCTACAATCAGCTCTTCAGGCAGATTGGCAGTGTCTCACAACGCATGCTTACACTGACGCTCAAAAACCTGGAGCGTGATGGTCTGGTCTCGCGAACAGTGTACCCGACGACTCCGCCTCGGGTAGATTATGAACTGACCGAGCGAGGGCATACACTGATCGAGCCACTATCAGCTCTCTGGAACTGGGTTCAAGTTAATCAGGCCGCGATTGAAAATGATCGCCTTGCATTTGATACACGCAGCCAGAAAGTGGAAGAGTAGTAACTGTTCCATCTTAATTGTCAGTGTCATGGGTGATGATATGGTCTTGCAAAATTCTTTCAGGTATGGTATATTGCTTGCATGAGCAAGCAATATGATAAAGCGAAGCCTTTAGAGGAACAACAAAAAACGAAAGAGCGTATTATCGCCGCAGCCTCCAGGGTGTTGGCTGAGAGAGGCTATGAGGCAACCACGCTCCGTGAAATCTCACGCGAAGCCCAGACTGCTCCTGGACTGGTGCATTATTACTTTGGGGGCAAGGATGAACTGCTCGCCCAGGTGTTGCAAGCGACTGGCCGGCGTTTCCACCAGAGAATGGAATACCTGGCTCAGCAGATGTCGACTGATTGGTCTCTCGATGTGCTTTTGACGGAACTGCGTGAGCGGGTCGACCTGGAGCCAGACGTGTATCGCTTGCGCTACGAATCGTTTGCGCTTGGCCTGCACAATCCCATTCTTGCGCCTAAAGTACGAGAACGACTGGCCCGGCGGCGCAGTGAGATTAGCTCGGTTATTACAATCGCACTGGAGAATATACACAAGAGCGAGAGTGTAGAACGTTTCTCGCTTGATCCAACGCTTCTGGCAGCGCTGCTGCTCGCTCTCTTTGATGGGCTGGCTCTGCAAAAGATCATGGAACCAACCTTTGATCTGGAAGCCGCCTATCGCTTGCTTGCTCAGGTACTACATGATTTGCTGAATGGAGCTTCTTTGGGGCACGAAGCCCAGGCGGTTGTCGATCTGCCGGAGAGTGACGTTCTGGAAACAGAACAGAGATCAGTGTCGTGATCGGAATAGCTTTGAAGAACGTTGCTTTTTTTTGAGTTTTATTGCTTGTGCGAGCAAGCAATAAAAGAAAGGATACTGTTATGAGTGTCGTTGTACTGAAGCCGGGTGAAGGACGGATAATCTCTCTTGGTTCTATTCAAATGATCGTTCAGGAGGACGGAACCCATACGCGGGAAACATTGGGCGTCGCGGAATTTGCCGTGCCACCGCATGCTCCCACGCCGCCACCCCATATCCATCACGCACATGAAGAGGTTTTTTATGTCCTCGAGGGGACACTGGAGTTTCTGGCAGGCGCGGAGACTGTACGGGCTGGTGCGGGAACGTTTGTGATGGTGCCGATTGGAGCCCTCCATACCTTCAGCAACCCAACGGACCAGCCTGCTCGTTTCCTCAATACATTTACGCCTCCGCGCTACATCCATTACTTTGAAGAGATGAGCGCACTTCTCCAGGAAGGTGTGGCCCCCAATGCACCAGAGATGACTGATCTGATGGCTCGCTACGATACGGAGGTAGTGTTGTAACCTTTTTATTCTGGATTGCTTACCAACGGGTGACTAAGAGTAGTGTTGGACACTGGCGTCCAACACTGCTGACAATCGATCGAGGAAGTTTCTCGCTACTTTGCGCGGTATGGATAGTGCGATGTTTTGTCGCCTTCCCAGTTTTCGCGCAAGCCGGGCGTGGATGGATCCCAGTCCGGTCGTATCTTACTCATCACGGCGCGTAAATCGAGGCGGAGCTCGTCGGGCGAGGGACGTCCCCAGAACCAGTAGCCATTGTAGATTTTGTTGACTATCAGTCCAGGCTCAAGCACCAGGGTATGAGGGATCATTGGATTATGGAAGGGGTCTGTGTATTCCTGGATCTCCAGATCCTGTTGCACCTTACGCCCGCTGTCTGACAGAAACGTCCACTGTGCGCCGACCGCATCGCGAAACTCATTCGTCTCCAGGATGTTATCTGTGGAAATAGTGACAATCTTTGTGTACGCGACGGCAATCTTGGAGTAAAATGCAGCGAGCTCCAGGTGCTGCTGATGGTCTTTGGGGCAAAAATGTCCACGCGAGAGAATCAGGATCAGCGGATCAATTCCTTGCAGTTCGCTCAGACGACGACGCGTTTTTGTATGATCGGTTAACTCATAGTCAGGGAATTTTGCCCCAGGCACGATATCTGCACGCATAAGCTATCTCCTTTACGACTCCGTGATACTACCAACATGTTGTATAAGAAAATACATTATAACCATAACAACAACAAGATTATTCGCTAATATTCCATTCATTTTTTGTAATAGGACCAGCTCTCTACAAAAATGTAGAGTCTTTTCGCTTAACCAGCAGATTTCTCATCTTATTGTCAATCCGGCTACTCATGCCAGAGCTGTTTGATACGTAAATTATTAATAATTAGAATATAGTTTAAAATGATATAATAGTGTCTATATAAATTAAATGCTGAGCCTAATCCCTTCAAATGCACTCTGGCAGAAAGTTGGCATTCTGCACCCGGCGGCTAGAGAGAGCCTCCGTCGGTTTCTGGCGCAATGAGGTATGAAAAAATAATGGAGAAAAGTTCAACAAGAGACTATGCTATTCACAAGCGTTTGCTTATCGTGTTTCTCTTTGGCCTGCTCCTTGGGAGCATTCTATTCATCACGCTGACTTCTTTATCTCCCTTCGGGTCGATTTGGAGTGTTTACAGGTCGGTTCCGGACCCCACGACTGCACGACACTTCTCGTATCAATACTACTACCAAATAGTGCCCTATGTGATAATACTGCTCACCCTTCTAGGTTTGGGCTGCATTGCGGCATTGATTCGTGGGAGAAAAAGCTCGCATATCATTGTGTCGGCCTTGAAGGCTGGCGTGTTCACGTGGCTTGGTGCAAGTTGCTATCCATTCTTTTTCGCCTATCAATCTGACTTTGAGGCAAGTACCGCGTGTGCACAGCAGCACTACTGTCACGGAGGAGCGGGAGTAATCTCCCTTCTGATCACCGTCGTGCTGTTGATTGGACTTCTTCCTATAATTCTCGGTGCTCTGATTACGGGCTTGATCATGAAACGTCAGCTGAGGGAGAGCGAAAGGCCGCTTGAGGGAGGACGAGGAGAGAGAAAGAGCACTCTGTCTGTCTCTGTTCTGCGTTTGCTACTCGCCTTCCTTTTTGGCTTGCTTCTCTACTTTATTGCAGCAATAGCGACTTCTCTTTTCGTCTACTATAATACGACGGATATCTTTTATCTTTTTCCATTTTGTATTGGAGTCGCCGCCGCACTCCTGGAAGGGAGACGAGGCAACGCTCGTGTTTTCCGGGCTCTGGCGATGGGCCTGGCTACCTGGTTGGGCATCGGTTGCTATTATGTGTATCACGCACATATAGAAGATGTTGCGCACGAAGCCTCTTGTATACTACATTACTGCTACCCTCCTTTCGAGGCAGGAAGTGGTGTGGCCATCGCAGTGATGGATCTCACGACTGGAATGGTTTTTGTTATCATCGGGACGCTGATAGTGATATTTCTGATGAACGTGTGGGTGAGGTTCAATCTTCTTCGGTAGCTGCCTCCGCAACCTGTTGCAAGTAGCTATTGCGAACGCGCAACAGCCCTTTCATATAGCGTTTGAGAAACAGTACCTCTGCCATTCTCCCAAGAATGCCTAGAGGAGCAGCGAATGTGAACAGGTCAATCATGAGAGTTTCAGATGACTGAGGAATAAATTCATGAATATGTATGATTTCTTGAAAAGCTCCCTGGATCATTTCATCTGTGAAACGATATGGTCGTTCATAGGTGGTAATCTTTGAGGTGAGATGTTGCTTGATGCCAAAATGTACCGCTTCCCAGGTTACGGTATCACCAAGTTTCATCATACCTGATGTTACACCCGCAATTGGTCGCTCATGGGTGTGTGCAACCGAGTGACTGTGCAAGTCGACGTTGAGCGATAGATCGAAACATCGCTCAGGCGAAGCTTTGATAGATGTTTCTAGTCGAATAGTAGTCATCTTTTAAAATCTTTCTGGCAATTTTCTCTGGTAAGAGCGCAAAATAACGTATCATGAAAATCATCATCTTAAGATGATTATAGGAGCTTTGGAGCATTTTGTGCAAAGTGCCAGAAGTGTTTCATGATACTGCTATATTTGATGGACTCGGGCAAACTGAAAGATGGCGTTGGTTGCTTGAACAGAGCCTCCCGCATTCCGCGATGGTGGTATCGTTGGCGACCCGTGCAATGGCATCCTGGAGGAGACGAACCGTCAGGGTTTCTTTGCTTAAGATGATCCCGAGCCCCATGTCTGCGAGCCGTTGACCGGTCATGGCTTGCTCTGGCGTTTGTGCGATGGTGATTGTGGGGACTCCGTAATAAAAACTTTAATATCTTGACTCGCAGCGTGCAGGAAGGTGTTCATCTGGATGAAATGTTCGTTGATGCGTCTCTTCCTCGCTTTATGCTATGGGGCGCTTTTCTTTTAGTATGGCACATAGCTCTGCCGATTTCAAGCACGTTTATTGATGAAACAGAGCTTTCCTAATCTCAGAGATCTTAGAAGCAAACGAGAGTAAAAGGTGTTGATTGATGAGCCATAAACCACCATTTCGTGCGTCCGAGAACCGTGGACCTTTTCAAGAGATGGAGGGGATGCCACCCGGGCAGATTGTTATTTTGAATGGGACGCCGCGATCAGGGAAATCCAGTATTGCGCAGGCGATTCAGAACACATTTGAGGGGGTGTGGATGAATCTGGGCGTAGATGGTTTCAAGCAGATGACTCCAGAGCGTTACCAGCCTGGGATCGGGTTACGGCCTGGGGGTGAACGCCCTGATCTGGAGCCTCTGATTGTGATTCTGTATCGCGGCATGTATGAGTCCATTGCGGTACATAGCCGCCTGGGGCTTAATGTTGTGGTGGATGTCGGGCATCATGATGCCTATGCCGTTCCACGAGAGATTCTCCCCATGTGTGCGAGGATGCTGGCGGATCTGCCCGTGCTGGTGGTGGGAGTGCGTTGCCCTCTGGAAGTAGTTGTGCAGCGGCGGCGTGCGACCTGGTCAGTTGATCTCTCCAAAGATGGCTCTGTGCCAGAACCGGTACGTTTATGGCAGCAAGCTGTCCATGTGCCGGGAATCTATGATCTAGAGATTGATACATCGGCACTCAACCCAGAGCAGTGTGCAAACATCATCCGGCAGAGACTCGAAGAAGGTCCTACGCCATCGGCGATCCAGCGCCTTGCGGCGCGTTCATAAATTCGGTAGGCTTGTTGGTAAGCGATCCGCATTAGATGTAGCCTGGGCGTGCATACCGATCTTTTTGATATCATAGAAGTAGTGAAACATCCTTCAGAAAATCCTGAAGGATGTTTTTGATGATGAGGTCGTTGATATCGTGTGCCGAGGTCACCTGTTATTATTCACTGATGACCATCTGAGGTTCTGGCGTGACATCTTCACCTCGTGCCTTTGCCAGTTTGTAGGCTTCGATCGAGGGATCACGCCCAAGGAAGGCGGCCAGGAGCATACAGATGATGCAGACGATGGCGATGACCAGGAAGGTATTGTCCAGGCTACTGGTAATCGCATGCTGCGTGACACAGGTGCGTATGAGTGTTTGGTTGAATGTTGAACCACCTGCTTGTACACATGTGGCTGCGACACCACTTAACTGATGACTGGCGACTCCTGTTTTTATCTCATTTCCAATCGTGGTTCCATAGTTGGTGGATTGCTGGGTGAGATAGGTGGTCAATAAGGCGACACCGATGGCTCCTGCAACCTGGCGGGCGACGCTGACCAGGGATGACGCTTTGGCCATGGCTCTGTTACTGACAACTGAGAGCGCCAGGGTTTGTAATGGTGTGTTCAGCAAGCCAAGCCCAAACCCACGGAAGATAAGCCAGATCTGAAGGGATGCACCAGTGGTGCCGATCGTGAGCTGTGTCAGGCCGAACGTGCCTACGATGGTGACGATGAAACCTATGATCACCAGGATGCGTGGTCCAGCTCGATTGTATAGCGCACCAGAGAGCGCCATACCGACACCGGTTGCCAATCCCTGACTGATTAAAATCTCGCCTGCGGTGAGGGCACTGTCTCCTTGCACATTCTCAAAGAAGAGTGGGAGCAGGAACAAGCCACCAAAGAGGACGGCCGTGACAATCCACATCAGGACATTTGAGATGGCAAATGTATAATTCTGGAAGAGGCGTACATCGATCACAGGATCGCTGGCGCGTAGTTCTGCGATGACGAAGATGATTAAGATAATGACGCCGCTGATGATAGAACCTACGACCAGTGAGCTTCCCCAGCCTTTTGAACTGGCTTCGGTGATGCCATAGGTGAGGATGGTGAAACCAACCATGGAGAGGATGAGGCCGATAAAGTCAAAGTTACCTTGAAGCCCCTTGGAAATGGTGCGTTCCTGACTGGCAAATTCGGCCGCTCGTCCTGGCAAGACAAGGAAGCCCAGAATGAGGGCAATGATCCCGATCGGAATATTAATGGTAAAGATGGCGCTCCAATCAAATGTGGTGCTTAAATAGCCACCAATGGTCGGCCCGAAAGCTGGAGCCATAATGACTGGGATGCCAATGACCGCCGTGACTTGTCCACGTTCAGCTGGCGGGAAAATGCGATAGATGATGGCGAATGTGACTGGCAACAATGCACCACCACCAATGCCCTGAAAGACACGTGCCGCAATCAACAACTCTTTGGTAGGAGATAAGGCACAGAGCACAGAGCCAAGCGTAAAGAGCAGCAATGAGACCATGAAGACTAGCTTGGTCCCGATACGGTCTGAGAGGTATCCAATAATGGGAATCACAGCCGCTTGCGAGAGGAAATATGCTGTTGCGACCCAGGTAATCGTATCATAGTCCGTGTGAAAGGCGTTTTCCATTTGTGGTAACGTCACGCTTACAATGCTGTTATCGAGAATGGCCATAAATAGACCAAGCGAAACGACTGCGGTAATACGCCATCGTGTGCCATTGTTCATATTGGTTTTCCTTCGGGTGAATTGAGAATTCCATAGAGTACTAAATGCGTGATTTGCTGACGCATGAAGGCGAGCTGCTCTGTACTATCAGAGGTCTCACCCGCAAAAAGCCAGGCGTAACGTGGGCGGTTGAGCAGGTGGGTCGTAAACATGTCGCCAATCAGGCTGATCAGAAAATGTATGTCTAGCTGTGGGTTGATAATACCCGCTTTTTGTCCGCAACGGAGGAAATCGCCCATGCAGTGTATAGATGACCTTTGCTGTATCATCTCATCATCAATGATGCTGAGAAATGTCTGCCAGTGCCCGGCGGCTTCCCAGGCCATAATATGGAGCATGCGGGGATTTTCAGTAAGAAATGAGTGGTAACATTCAAAACTCATTTCGAGAAACAGGCGGATGCGCTCAACATTCATTTCGTTGCTACTGTGCATGAAATGAAGCATTGGCTCTGAAAACATGACGTACATGCGTGCCTTCAGACGTTTGATAATGGCTCGATAAAGTTCGTGTTTATCGCCAAAGTAGTGAAAGATCAGACTTTTGTTGTAGCCTGCTTTGGCGGCAATGGCGTCCACACGTGCGCCCGCAAAACCTTCCTCAGCGAATATGGCTTCAGCCGCTTCCATAATGGCTTCACGTGCGACTTCGGCGTCGCGCTCACGTATGACTTTTTTCATCTCTCTCTGTTGCCTCGTTGCCTTCTAACTGATTGGTGTGTTTAATCAACTAACTGGTTAGATAATAACAAAGAGATATGCACATGTCAAGCGCAGTACTCTGTCAAGATACATAAGGACGTTGCCAGGCAAAGAAGGATGTCCCCTTGCAATTCGCTTGATTAGGCGCTCAGGCTAGCCGACGTAGCGGCGCGGCTCCGCCGTGCTGTCACTGGACGCACGAAAACGTCCCACCGTGGGGAGGTTATCTCGATGGAACCCCCATGTGGAGCGTAGTCGTACGAGTCACAGACAGCACGGCGGAGCCGCGCCGCTACGTCGGTGAGCGTCTCACCCCATTGGGATGCTCATCTCCAATGCAACATCGGTGGCAATGACCTTTGATGTCCCACTCGACGTACGCTCAGGCACGCGAGCGTTGCTCGCCAAGATTGTGCAGTCTCGTACGTCGAGTGGGACATCGCACGCGAGCGTGCGACGCTACGGTGTCCTCGCTGCGCTTAACACTGGTCAGGCTTGTTCAGACGACAGAGAGGTATTGGATGCTGAAGAAGTGAAGAGGATCAAGCCAGACATCTTCAACATGAAAACCCGCTTCACTTGCCAGCTGCGCAAAATCATCCAGGGTGAACTTATAAGAGCTCTCGGTCCAGATGCTTTCTCCTTGTTTAAACGTGATGGTCTTCTCTCCAAGATGGACCTGTTGCTTTTGTAAGCTTCCCAGGTGCATCTCGATACGACCAAGCACAGGATTGTAGAAGGCATAGTGGCAGAACCGGTCAAGTTGAAAATCTGCCGATAATTCTTGATTGATGCGCGTCAAGAGATGAAGGTTGAATTGTGCAGTGATACCCTCACGATCGTTATAGGCGCGATGTAAGATGTTAAAATCTTTTTTAAGGTCCACGCCGATCAGCAATCCGCCTCCCTTGCCACACTGCTGAGCGATGGAAGCAAGAAAGCGAATAGCGGCGTGTGGATCAAAATTTCCAATCGTTGATCCGGGATAGTAAGCGACACGGCGTGCTACAAATCCTTGCGGAGATGGCAGCGCAAAATTGCTCGTATAATCTGCGCAAACTGGAAGTATCTCTATCTGAGGATACGTGGTCGCCAGCTCCTGAGCAGTATTGAGCAGGTGTTGTTTAGAGATGTCGATTGGTACATAGGCTGTCAGGTTCTCCATGTGATCGAGCAGTTGGCGTGTCTTGACGCTGCTTCCACTGCCATACTCAACGAGCATACACTGTGGACCTAACTTTGTCGCAATCTGCTGCATGTTGCTTTGCATGATGGAAAGTTCGGTGCGCGTTGGATAATATTCCTCAAGCTCGGTAATCTGATCGAATAAAAGCGAGCCAGTTTCATCGTAAAAGTATTTACTGGCGATCTCTTTGAGCGGTCTTTGTAGTCCCTCTAAGATATCGGAGCGGAACGTATTCAATCTGGGCGCGAAATCATAGAGTTTCGGTTGCTGTGGTGGGAATGATTGAGATGACACGCTGATTATACCTCCCGCGCCAGGCGAATACCTGAAAATTGCCAGCGCGCATCGGGAGGAAAGAAATTGCGATATGTGGAGCGGATGTGCGTGTTGGACGTTGCACATGAGCCACCGCGCAACACAAACTGATTACACATGAACTTCCCATTATACTCACCAATCGCGCCTGGAGCCGGCTTATAGCCAGGATATGCGAGATAGGCGCTTTGTGTCCATTCCCAGACATCTCCATACATCTGTGCCGGCTTGCTTGCCTCAGAAGTGTCCTGTAATGCAAGCGGATGGAATTGGGCATTCTCGACGAAGTTGCCCACCATAGGAACATCCTGCGCGGCAATTTCCCACTCAGCCTCGGTAGCGAGTCGAGCGTTCGCCCAACGCGCATATGCATCGGCTTCGAAGTAACTGATATGGGTTACAGGCTCATCTGGAGAGACTTCGCGAAAACCACTTAAGGTCATCTCATACCAGCGATCAGCTTGTTTTTCCCAGTAAAGTGGCGCTTGCCAGTCTTCGGTTTGTACCGTACTCCAGCCACTGGAGAGCCAGAGCAAAGGATTCTGATAACCTCCGTCTGCAATAAAATCAAGATACTCTTGATTGGTAATCAGGCGCGAACCAAGCTGATAGGCCTCGACGAATTCACGATGCTTTGGACCTTCGTTGTCGTAAGCAAACGCATCGCCTTCATGGCCAATCCTGAAAATGCCTTCGCGATAATTTATCCATTGCAGGGCAGGTATCGCTCCTGTCTCTACGGTCCTGGCTTTGTAAACAGGATGCAATGGATTACTTGCAAGCATGTGTTTGATGTCTGTGAGCAGCAATTCTTGATGCTGTTGCTCGTGATGGATCCCCAGCGTGATAATAGGTGCAATCTGTTGTAGTTGCTGATCATCACAGTGTTCCAGCAAGTGATGAATGTGCTCGTTGACGTACTGGCGATAGGCGTATGTTTCCTTGACAGTGGGACGCGTAATGAGGCCGCGTTTCGCACGGCTGTGGCGTTCACCAATCGAGTTGTAGTAAGAGTTAAAAAGATAGTTGTATTGAGGATGCAATGATTTGTATGATGGGAGGGCCGGCTCTAAGACAAAGGCTTCAAAAAACCAGGTGGTATGAGCTAAATGCCATTTCGTGGGGCTAGCATCAGGCATTGATTGCACGACGTAATCTTCGATTTCCAGCGGCTCACTAAGCTGTTCTGAAAAAAGACGGACGGTATGAAAACGTTGCAGCAGTTCCTGACGCGGTGACAACTGCGTGAACGACATCTGTTCCTGGATATCTTTAACCATGATTGATCTCCTCATTGCTAGTTCTCTCTACGGTTTACTGTGGAGTATCATCTCGTGATGGCTCCTGTTTACAATAACCTCCTATCAACGACGCTCGATTGCTTTTTCAGCCATAAAAAACATCCTATGCGCTTACATAGGATCTCCGTTTATCATTGTACATCATTACAGCTCTATTCAGCTATTGCAATTTCCGGGGAATGAGCGTACAGGTAGCCGAAAACCGTGTAAGTGAAGGTTCCCTAAGCCAGATGGAATTGAAGAGGGTGGCATGGAGCCAGCAACGTTCTGGTCTGATCCGTGCATTTTGCACGGATATTCTTGACTTAAGGCAGCTTTTCTGGTAAGTTAAATACGTGTAAAATGCACGCATTTAGTAGAAGCATCAATATGTTGCCACGGAACATACTATGGAAGCTGCTTTTATCCTGAGAACCGGTGATAAATAAGAAGCTGTACGAAAACGAGGAGAGAAACAGATGAGTCTTGAGAAGAATCCTACTACCGGTCAGGTCCTTGAACACTTTGGCCCAACCTTAGAGTTTCTGACAGCGCCGCAAGATGATCACACTGATTTTTGTGTATTAAAGGGAGTATTTCCTCCGGGTACGAGTATTCCACTTCATGCTCATCCTGACACCGAGGACTTTTTCTTGCTGGCTGGCGAGATCGAGGCTTTGAAGCAGGATGAGCAAGGCTACACATGGGTGACGGCGCAGGCGGGTGATTATATCCATGTACCTGTGAATTCACCACACGCTTTGCGTAATGTTGGTAGCCTGCCGGTGATTTGTTTAATCATCACGACCAGAAGGCTCGGGGAATTCTTTCAGGAGACGGGGAGATCTATGACTGAGGCACTTCAACCTCCGAATCCCGAAGCGATGGCGCGTATCGCGGTTGCAGCGGCTAAATATGGTCACTGGCTGGCAACGCCTGAGGAGAACGCTGCGGTTGGCATTAATGTGAGCGTCTAGCGGACCAGCTTAGCGGGCTACCGGGCGGTTTCCAGGCTGTGTATCCTCAGCCTTGTAGACCGCTCCCATCCTGCTCCTTCCTATTACTATACTCAACGTTTGAAATCTATCTTTTTTTGTATATGGCTGTCTATGATTCGTTTTATAATTGTGGCGTAAGAAAGAAAAAGTATAGTATGCCACAGTGAAAGGATTCATAGATGAATGAGGAAGCTATCTCCCCTATAAATGAGCGATTACGGCAAGAACGTCTTCGACATGGATGGTCGCAACAGTATATTGCGGATCGTCTGGGTATAGGTGTCGTCACAGTTAATCGTTGGGAACGAGGCAAGCAACGACCAACAGCCTACTATCGTCTGAAACTGAGTGCTCTTTTTGAGAAAAATGAGGAGACTCTGGGTTTTACGGAAGAGCTATCTGAGCAAGCTCCAAATAGTGATGATGCAGAAAAGATTAATGATGCATATGATGATACATATATAGTAGATAATGTACCCCTGTTAGTACAAGAAAATCTTCCCTTATTCCATTTCTCTTCTCTCCGTACACAATTGTGGCAAGGGAGAAGAACCGTTTTTTTCCTGCTCTTAGTCCTTGCCCTTATGCTGATAGGAACGCCTATCGTTTTTTTTATCACGCACTCTATGGCGACGCAATCGAATATCTCTCCTCAGGAACGCTCATCGCTGGCAACTCGGCCAGGAACCGTGCTTCTGAATGATCCACTCACAAAAGCTGGCGGAGGAAGCAAATGGCAGGAAGAAGATAAGGTCTGCTATTTCAGTCAGCAGGCTCTCTATATTGACTCAACCGGACCTAATTATTGCTCGGCAAATGTGCAACCATTTAACAATGTGGCCTATCAAATCGAGATGGTCATAGTGCAAGGAACGTGGGCAGGGGTGAATTTTCGAGCCAATGATAGCACAGATATGTATTACTTTGCGATTAATGTCCATGGAGGGTACGAAGTGGATATCCTTGGGCCGGGTGCATCACATTCGATACTGGATCAGGGGAGCAGTTCAGCGATCAATGCGGCCTATGGGAGAATCAATCTCTTAAAGATCGAGGGGAATCAGTCTTTATTACGCTTTTTTGTCAATGGCCACCTTATTATGTCGAAATACGACACAACTTTTACGGAGGGCTATCTGGGAATATGCGCAGGCTACTATAACGATGCCTTAATGGATATTGTGACCAGGGCTTTCTTTCGAAATGCGCTTGTATGGCAGCTTTGAGAATTGAGCTTGACTCGCTTTCGTGGGTCAAGCTCAGATCCAATCAGAGGCATCGCCCATGGCTCTCAAAAAGTGGGGAGGCGGAGAGCGTTGGGGGTCGAGCTGCGCACCACGGTTAAAATCCCCGAATCCATTTCACACACGGTATCACAAAGCATCTCGATGTCCTGGGCGTTGTGGCTGGCAAGTAGAATGGTCTTCCCTTGATGACGTAGATGCAGGATCAGCGCTCTCATGTCTGCGCAGCTTTGCTTGTCCAGACCATTGAAGGGCTCATCTAAAATCAAAAGGCGAGGATTCTCCATGATCGCCTGGGCTATTCCCAGTCGTTGACGCATCCCAAGTGAGTATTTGCTGACTGGCTTTTTGGCGTTGGGATCGAGTCCTACCAGGGTCATGGCATGTCGAACGTCCGCATCTGTAATCCTGCGGCGGAGCGATGCTAATATTTGCAGGTTTTTTCTGCCTGATAGTCCCGGCAAGAAACCAGGCGTTTCGATAATGAGTCCGAGATCGTCTGGAAAGTCGATATCCTTGCCGACGTGTTTATTGTAGACAAGCACCTTTCCTGTCGTGGGGAGTAGAAAGCCACAGATACACTTCATGAGTACCGTCTTCCCGCTCCCGTTATTGCCGACAATCCCATGAATCTGGCCTTCCTCAAACTGATGGCAGACATCATTGAGAATACGATCCTGTCCAAAAATTTTGGAAACATGCTCGATGTGAATGGCGATGTTCATGGCTTTAATTCTCCGTTCCAGTGAAATGAAAATTATAGGTACGCATGGCACGAAATGCTATCCAGTAGCAGAGAAGTATCAATACCAGAAAGATGACGCAACTTTGCCACAGGAGAGGGAGTAGATCATATCCAAAATTGTGCATGTCATAGGTGGCTTGATTGAGTGGAGAGAGCCAGCCTACCGCTACGTTCGCTTTGTACATGAGCTCATCTGGCAAGTCAAACAGCGCTTTGATAAATTGTGGGCTGAGTAGGAAGCCATATAAGCTGAAGATGAAATTTCCTGCGACTCCCCAGAATGATCCTTTGATGATGTTGAGTACCAGCATCAGAAAAGCGGTGAGGAGCGTATAGAGGAGCATTAATAAGAAAATAACTCCCATGCAGGCGTATGGTGTGGACATCTCTAATGTTTTCACGGATACAGGTAGCAGGAGCGCTTTACCAGCGTCCGAGTAGCCGAGGATTGCCGCTGTCTCACTCCATATATTGCCAACAAAAGAATTTTGTAGGGACAATAGCACAGTGACACAGAGGATGAAGAAGAGGTAAATGCATGTTGCCAGTATGACATAGCACGCCTGTCCGAGTAGCCAGATGTTACGATCAATGCGCGCCAGGTAAAAGGGAACACTCGCGTTCAGAAAAGGGATATCTACGAACAGTAGCACCAATAGCAATGAGGACAGCAAGATGGAATTGCTATCGCTAAATGTCCAAACGAACGCCTCTACCAGTTGTGTGGTCGTTTTATACTCATTCGCAAACACGACCATTTTGTTTGAGAGTAAAAAGCAGAGAATGAAGGCCAGCGCGAAGGTAATGAGAATGCGCGGATTTTTGTGCCATCCAAGAAAGTTAGATGTGGCAATGGTACCAACTTGTCTGATTTTATGCATGTGAGAGTTTTTTCCTTGCAAAGATAGTGAACGCTACACTGATAAGGAGGGCGACTCCTGATAAAAACAGCGTGAGTCCCCAATCACCGAGTATCCAAAAGTGGGAGGGATTTAACCATTCTTTTGGATACATAAAGTAAAATGTGTCAATGTATCGTTCATAAATGATGATAAGAAGGTAATAAAGAATAAAAGGTGAGGCATAGGCCATATAGCGGCTCTTTGTGACGCTCGCTACGGTAAAGCCAAGCAGGGACCAGAGCATGCCAGAGAAAAAGAAGACAGATGCTTTTTCAAGCAGGGCAATGGAAAATGATCCGACTTGTGTGAATGTCGTTTCCATGGGCATGAAGAGGAGCGTGAAGAGAAGATAGGCGAGAAGTATGCCGGTGAATAGCACAAGTCCACCAGAGATTGCACAGGCGATAAGCTTTCCCTGGATATAGGTACTTTTGCCAGTACGAGGCAAAAATTGTTTGATAAAGCCGCTCTGTACGTCATCTACAAAAGCCGGAGTAAAGGGAAGGGTGCAAAGAATCGGTACGGCTAATACCACCGAATCTGAGAGGAGCGTATTGAGCATGAGCTGTACATGGTAGCTGTCCGGTAGTTGTGGACTCTTTGCCAGGGTTGTCAGGATGTTTTCGAGCGAGGCAAGCGCGATTACCGCTGTCATGCCAAGCACACCAGCCAGAAATCCTCTGGAAAGAATGGCGCGTCGAATATCGGAACGAATGGTATAGAGCATAAGAAGCCTTCCTTATTGCATTGCATGTGAGTTTGAATATCTAGCATATAATCCGCTTGCTTCATCCCTGCATAAAAGTTGTATCAGAGTTGTAATCTGGAAATCCGTGCTCGCAGTACGTAAGTCCAGGTACATCGCAGGGAGATACAACTTTGTTACAATTGAGAGGCAAAATAGATGCTGTTGCGGGAAGGCTCTGTTTTGGACAAGTCACAGCCGCGTAATGAAATAATGGTGGGAGACACACTCATGAAAATGTTGATTGTAGAGGATGATATCGCTGTCAATGATTTGATTCGCATGAATTTCCATGATGCAGGATTTCTCTGTACGTGTGTCCATGACGGATTGGCTGCTGCCGATATGTTGGAAACTGATCGTTTTGATCTTGTCTTGCTTGATATTATGTTACCTCATGTCGATGGGTATGAACTCCTGGAATATATTCGTCCACTGGGTATCCCTGTAATTTTTATCACAGCCAAAAGCGCGGTCCCCGATAGGGTCAAAGGATTAAATCTGGGTGCGGATGATTATATTATGAAGCCCTTTGCGTTGGCCGAGCTGACTGCCAGGATAGAGGCTGTATTACGACGCTATAACAAGGATCAAAAGATCTTGATTGTAGAGGATGTGGTGATTAATACGGAGGCACGCGTTGTGACGAAGCAAGGAGAACCGGTGGAACTTACCTTTAAAGAATATGAATTGCTTGTGATGCTGGTGCGCAATAAGAATATTGCACTCTTTCGGGAGACTCTCTTTGAACGTATATGGGGATCAAGCTTTATGGGCGATACAAGAACGCTGGATTTGCATATCCAACGTTTGCGTAAAAAATTGGGTTGGGAAGATAAAGTAAAGACGGTGTATAAGATTGGTTATCGACTGGAAGTGTAATCGTGTTTTTTGCGCTTAAAATTTTTATCTGCACGGTTGTGGCGGTAGCGCTTTCCTTTGCAGCTGGCGGGTACTTATTCATTTCCTCGAACTTTACAGCGGCGAAGGATCGAGAGGTGCGTCTGGCACTTGATGAACATCTTTCGCTGCAATATATGCTTGAGTCGGCCCTTATCACGCAAGAGGTGCAGGGGAAAAAGATTACAACTGATGTGATGCTTAGCGCTGTGCAAAGTGTTGCATTAAACTTTCGACAAAGCTGGCAGGGTGGGAGAGGCATTGTTGTCTACAACAGTAATGGTGTAGAAATCTATCCTGAGCCAGGAAAGCAAGCGCCACATCTCAGGGAATTGGCATCCTTGCGGTCTGGCCAGGCCGTGTATGCGATTGAGCAGGATGATGAGATAGAGACTCTCTCGGTGACTGGATTGTTTCCGTATGGATCGGATAGAATTTATCTGAGTTATGATCAGGATATCAGCGATGTCTTCAGGCAAAGAGATGAGCAAGTGCACGCGTTTATGCTCTATCAGGGGATCAATATCCTGATGAGCGCCGCACTGGCTTTTCTGATCGCATGGCTGCTGACGCGCCCGGTGCGTGGACTGATCCAAACCAGTCGTAGAATTACAACGGGAGATTATGAGCAGCGTGTAGATATTCGCTCCTCTGATGAAATTGGAGAGCTTGCTAATAGTTTCAACATCATGGCAGCATCCGTAGAAAATAAGATCAAAGAACTGCAACAATCCTCCCGCGTCAAGGACGATTTTATTGCCAATTTTACTCACGAACTCAAGACGCCGATGACGTCCATTGTTGGTTATGCCGATATGCTACGCTCCAGGCAATTGGACCCGACCACGGCGTTTAAGGCCGCTCACTATATTTATAGCGAAGCCAACCGTTTAGAATCGCTCTCACTGAAAATGCTGCATCTCCTGCTATTGGATCAACATACGTTTCCTTTTGTTCCACTCGATAGTGTGGAACTGGTAGAGTATATTGTGCAGATTGCTTCGCCCTCCTGTCAACAAGCTGGTATTACGCTCAAGGCTGTGGCTGAGGACGGTTTTATTCTGGCAGAGCCTGATCTCCTGAAGACCTTGCTGTTTAATCTGGTGGACAATGCACGCAAAGCATCTCCCACAGGGAGTACTGTCGAGTTGTCAGGCTGTCGGGATGGTGAACGATATACGATTACCGTGATTGATTATGGCCGAGGGATACCGCAAGCAGAACTGAGCAAAATCACTGAGGCATTTTATATGGTAGATAAGTCTCGTTCCAGAGCACAGAATGGCGTGGGATTGGGGCTAACCATTGCCAATCGCATTGCCTCAGTGCATGATACGGTGTTGCAATTTGATAGTCATGTGGGAGCTGGTACCAGTGTCACTATCAGTTTGCCGTTTTACCATGTGCAGGAGGGGGACGATGAAGAAGAATAGAATGGTCAGGTACATGTGCGCGCTGCTCGCCGCTGGCGTCCTGGTCGCCTTCATTGCGTTGATGCCTGGTGTACTGCTCAATCAGATAGGAAGTAGTACGTTAGGTGTCCCCTATACGGTGAGTAATGTGAACTATACCTCGCAGACCGAGGGAACTGATATTGTGAGCCAGTCGTCACCGCAGACGGTCAGATCCATGCGACAATTGACAGAAAGAGTGCAGCTGTTTCAAGAAAATATATCAAAAAGTACACTCTCCCGAGAATATGCCGATGGAAGTATGGGGATGAGGGAGGCAGTCGATGCCAGTATCAAACAGATAACTAATCTTTTAAAGAAGAATGCATTTTTGCCGCTGGATGACTTTCCTCAGGCATATACTGTGAGTGCCGAACCAAAAACGGTGACGAATGGCTCTGGAAATCTGATCCTCCACTACTGGAATATTGACTTTGCGATCAAAGCTGAGCTGTCGACTGTTCAGCAGGAAGTTACTGTTTTATTGGATGCTCAAACGGGTATGATGCTGTCTATTGAGGCAAATAAAGCCAGCGGTGATCCGACAGTCGATCTGGTGAATAGCGCTGAGACGGTCGCACAGGGAATGTCTCTGCCAGGTAGGCTGCTTTCGGTGGAGCAGCAAGAGAATCCTCAGACGGCTCTCTGGGGTGTGAACGCTTCATCGTTGATTATTCGCTTGCTGATAGCGAAGCGTACTCAATGGACAGTCTTTGAAATGGCGATGGGTATATATGATGGGACACCGTTGTCGCCATTGCCAGTGCCTCTTCTCACCTAACCTCTTGTCAAAACATTGCAGGACGCGTCGGTTCATCCGACGCTACGTTTGGTATCAGGTTGGGGGAGATTGGAGGAGTCCTGCAATGAGTAGCCCGACCATGCGGCGGGCATTGTAACGCGGGTCTCTGTCAGCGCCCGCGCAGAGGTTGCCAATGCCATACATCAGTTCACGAGCCTCAATATCGGTGCTGATCTCGCCAGCTGCAATGGCGGCGTTGAGCAACTGAGCACAAACAGGCACAAGGCGGTCAAGGAAGTAGGTGTGCAACGCGCCGAAGCCAACGGTGTCGGATCGCAGGACTGCGGCGAGTCCATGCTTCGTGACGAGAAAATCAACAAAGAGGTTGACCCACTGAGAGAGGGCTGCGTGCGGCGAGCTACTATTTGCTAGCAGGGCCGGACCAGCTTCGGCGCAGGCCTCAACCTGATGACGGTACACAGCAACAACGAGATCTGCTCGCGTTGGGAAGTGGCGGTAAATTGTTCCCATCCCGACGCCAGCCGCCGCTGCGATGTCACGCACAGGTGCCTCAACACCGGATTTAACAAACACGGCGGCTGCGGCGGTGAGCAATGCCTGCTCATTGCGCTGCGCATCGGCCCGCTTCTGCCGGGTTGGTTGCTCTGCTTCCTCGTCGATGGTGCTCATCGCTTCATTCCCCTCCTTAGACAACAAAAAAGCTCCTTGACAAACGGAACATCGTTCCGTATAATTGGTATTGGAGCAGTGCTCCGCTTCTCTATTGTACCATATCACTATTCCTTAAAGGAAGATCTTTTTATGAACAAATCAGATAGAGCGAAGATAGATGTGGCTATGAGCACATCAACTCCCGTCATCTCGATGAAGCCAGTCGTGTTATCTGCTCCAGATCGTGGCGAGGATTTGCAGGTGAGAGTGTCTGCACCCGCCGTTGGGAGCGCATTACCTGTGATCATTTTCTCTCACGGCTTTAGCGGGTCGCTGGATAGCTATGGACCGTTGGTCGACTTCTGGACAGCTCACGGCTTCGTGGTCATACAGCCCACGCATCTTGACTCAAGAACACTCAACCTTCCACCTGACGATCCTCGTACACCACTGATCTGGCGTTTCCGCGTCGAGGACATGAAGCGCATTCTCGATGAGCTTGATCTGCTTGAATCTTCTGTCCCCGGCCTTAGTGGGCGCCTCGATCGAAGCCGTATCGCCGTAGCGGGGCACTCCTGGGGAGCTCAGACGGCGAGCATGCTGCTGGGGGCGCGCGTCCTCGATATCAATGGCGGAACGGAAGTCAACCTGTTCGACGCACGAGTCAAAGCTGGCGTGCTGCTTGCCGTGCCTGGTCTGGGCAGAAACGATCTGACCCCGTTCGCTGCCGAGAACTTCCCGTTCATGCATCCGAGCTTTGCAGACATGAGCACGACAACCCTCGTCGTTGCGGGAGATCAAGATCAGTCACTCCTGTCTGTGCGAGGACCGGACTGGTTTACTGACTCATACTTTTTAAGTCCAGGAGCCGAGAGCCTCCTGACGCTATTCGGGGCAGAACACTCGCTTGGTGGAATCACAGGGTACAACGTCAGGGAAACAACAGACGAGAATCCCGAACGCGTTGCGCTGATCCAAAGGCTCACGTGGGCTTACCTGCGCAGTGCGCTCGATCCTGAAGATTCCAGTTGGGCAGCAGTACGTACGGCTTTGATGGAGGGCTCCAATCCACTGGGTCGCATTGAGTCAAAGTGAAGCTTTAAAAAGCCAGATTATGCTTTACCGCTTTCTTCCGGGAAACGATCAAGTATTCAGAAAAAGAGGAAAAGAGAAGTAAATGAGTAAATCAGTACATTTCGGTATTCAAACTGCGCAACAGCATGTCAGCTACCAACGATTGCTTGAGATCTGGTCAGAAGCAGACGGCGAACCCTTGATTGAGCATATGTGGCTCTTTGACCATTTTATGCCTTTGAGCGGAGATACAAATGGTCCCTGTTTTGAAAGCTGGACCATGCTCGCAGCACTTGCCGCACGGACAAAGAGGGTACGTCTGGGGCATCTGATGACGGGCAATACCTATCGCCATCCCGCTATTCTGGCCAGACAAGCCGTCACGGTGGACCATATCTCGAATGGAAGGCTCAATTTTGGTATTGGGGCTGCCTGGCATGAAGAAGAACATCGGGGTTATGGCCTGGACTTTCCTAGCGCAGGTGAGCGAGTTAGACGGCTCGATGAAGCCTGCCAGGTCATTCGGCAGTTGTGGACGGAGGCTACTCCGAACTTTGATGGTCGTTATTATCAATTACACGATGCTCATAGTGAACCGAAGCCCCAGCAAAGCCCGTTTCCTCCGATCTTTATTGCCGCTTCAGGCGATAATATGCTGCGGGTCGTTGCCAAACATGCAAATGTGTGGGTTTCTATGGCCCGAACGCCCGAGGATTTTCGTGAGAAGAGTGCTCTCCTGACGCAGCACTGTGAAGCGATTGGACGTGATCCCGGCACGCTTGAAAGCCTGGCCTCCTTTTTGATCAATCCTGCTGATACGGATTTTCATCAAGCACGTGAGACGGCACAAAGCTTTATTGAGGCCGGAGCAACCCATATTGTCGTGAATATCGGTGCATTCTACCAACAAGAAGAGATCATCCCACATGTACTTCAAGAAATCATCAAGCCACTCACGCAGAGCGATGAACGTATATCAGCTTGAAACGATTTTGATCTCCTCATTCTCCCCTGGATGATCCAGGAACGCTTCCGGGCGGCTTTCCAATCAAAGCCGCCCGGAAGCGTTTGTCAAAGACGAGCAGTGGCGATCCACCGATCTCCTGAAAAGCAATAGGTACAGGGGAGACCAGATGAGCAAGCTATGTGAACTCTGCATGAAGATCGGCTAAGGATTTACAAATTTGATACAACTTGTGTACTCGCGTGATGCAACATCCCGTTATCGTTTGATTTGACGTTTGGAGATAGATGTCATGTAAAAATCGAATGACCTACAGGGTGTTTTTTACTCTGATGTAAAAGAGGGACAAGATGAAACAAGATTTTGTGAATAAATATATGTTGGGAGGCTCCTTTTTAGCAAGGCGTATGACGTTGCTGCTGGTGCTCATCTCTATGATAGGATCGCTGGCCGCTTGCCAGAGTACACCTGCAACGCCACCAGTTATCGATAAGCAACAGAACATCAAAGAAAGTGTGAAAGACAATACCACTGGCACAAATTTCCTGGCTGGATCTCCGCAAACTGTGAAAGAGACGCTCACAAAAGGCGCGGTTACCTTGAATATCGATGCTACATTGCAACTTCCCCAGACCTCAAAGATACCGGTGGTGACGGTGCAACCAGTTCAATTCAAACAGGATACGGTGAATAAGATCATCCAGGTACTCATGAAAGGAAAACAATTATACAAGCCAGAGGAGCTTGAAACGAAAGAAGAAATCCAAAAACAATATATCCTTCATAATGCATTGCAGTTGCAGGGTTCGGGTGATAGTCAAGCAGCGACGGGCGATAGAAACACGTCTGGCGCGGGAGGAAGTGATGATGCGAATTGGCAGCAAGCGATTGACAGTGCTCCAGAAACGGTTCAACGAGAACCAACAACAGGATTGTTGACGCATGTGGATGAGGGTGACCTCGTGCAGAATGGTCAGACGTATAAAGGCTTTCATGGACAGTCGTTGAATGTGACGACTGATCTGGAAAAGGATTATGATGCGAACCTCCTCATCTCCTCATCTGACTCGGCAAAGGATTGTACTGTTCGGTTTACCAACCATGACATCACGAGTGTTTATAATTACTCCGCGTTGACAGGCAATGCCCGAGGGATGAAAACGTCCCTTGATCAAGTGAAGACGTTCGCACAGCAGACGTTAAGTGCGATTGGGGCCACCGATCTGAAACTCACCGATGTGCAGTTGGGAACATTAATACCTCTGACGAAAGATGATGATCCAAATACGATGAATCAAGCCTACGCGTTGTGGTTCACGCGTGACGTTTCCGGGGTAGCGACGACCTTGGATCTGCATGAAGCGCGTCCCCCAGATGCCGAATCATATGCATATGAGCGGGCGTTCATGTTGGTTGACGATACAGGTATTGTTGACTTTTCCTGGACATCCCCGATGCAGGTAGCGGGAACGGTGTCATCGAATGTCCAGGTGAAGTCTTTTAATGACGCCATGAAGATTTTTAAAGACCAATTTTTTATCCATTATGCACAGAACGATACAAGTAAAGGGAAAATCACCTATACAATCAATCGCATTACGTTGGGTATGATGAGAGTGCAAGTGAAGGATAAAAGCAATGAATATGTCATGGCACCTGTGTGGGATTTCTATGGGAGCGCCAGCAGCAAAATCAGCGGCACTACGACGACGACTTCTTCTGATCTCACCCTGCAAAACTTTTTTAGCGTCCCAAATTTACAAAGCCTCTTAACCGCCAATGCGATGGATGGGTCCATCATAGATCGCAGTCTGGGATATTAATTATCTTTGTAATCACTATACCGGACTCTTCAGACGACTCCAAAGCGACACGCAACGATCTATACAAGGTGAACCATTTACGATAACCTATCTCAGATAGCAGCATGTAACCAAATGATCAGGTCCGCTTGACAGGGGAAACCTCTATTTGGTCTCACATGCCTGCTATTTCTTTCATACTTTCAATGATTGGATTGGATCATGCTGTACAAAAGAAGCCATGAGTATCTCCTTCATGGAGATATTCTTCCTTACCATCGATTATATAAGACTATTTCTGGAACAATTCTGTTACACGATCGTTGTTCTGTATCATTAATAGATCGTCTTCATGCTGATCAAGGGCTGACCGCTTTTACCCATCGCTCTGAGCGAGAATATGCTTTGTTACGTTCTCTTACAATGCGCGATGATTGTTCGGTGACACTGGCCTATACCTCTGCTGGCACTATTGTCGGGCAAGTCACGCTGGCACCTGCGGATGAGTGGTGGGGGAATGAACCTCATCTGAACGAAATTGCGCTTGAGGTTGCGGCCGGTTGGCGTCAATTGGGTATTGCGCAGCAAATGCTGAAGCTTGTCTTCACAAATCAAGCGATAGAAGAGAAAATTCTTCTCGGCATGGGCTTTTGTGCTAACTGGGATCTCAAGCGGCTTGGCCTTTCACCGATGCAATATCGCGCAATGCTGATCAAGGGAGCTGAACTGCACGGATTTAAAGAATACCTGACTTCTGAACCAAATATTCGTGAGCATATGGCGAATGTTTTACTTGTGCGTCTGGGTCATATGGTGGATATGCATACCATTAATCAGTTTTATAGTTGCCTCCTGCGCTCGGATACACTTCCCGGCTTCTAGCTCCTGTAGGATAGGGCATGTGGATACGCTTTATGGAGGACAAGGCGGCATGAGTGTCTTTGCTTCGCTCGACCTCTGTCAAAGATGTGCCTTGACAAGAGGCATCTTTTGCTTATAATTAATAGTAAGATCGTCTGTTTATTAATTTGTGGAGATGCAATGGCACGAACAGTTAGACCTGAACAATATGCAGCCAAGCGTGCGGAGATTCTTGATGCGGCCCAACGGTTGATGTTTAGCAAGGGGTATGAGCGTATGTCGATCCAGGATATTCTGGAGGAGGTGCAAATCTCAAGTGGAGCTTTCCATCATTACTTCACTTCACGTGGAGCTTTGTTAGAAGCCTTTATTGAGCAGATCGAGGAAGAGTCGGGGAAGCCGCTACGGCAGCTTATCAATGATCCTACGCTGAGTGCCCACGAGAAATTCCAGGGTTTCTTCGATGTACTGGATCGTTTGAGAATGGAGCGCAAGGTCGAAGTGGTCAAGCTTGGACGTGTCTGGTACTCCGAAAGCAATGCTGTGGTGCGACTGAGAGTGAATGAGGCGATTGCCAGACAGCGAGCGCAATTGTTGAGCGAGATCATCTGGCAAGGTATTCAGGAAGGTAGCTTTGCTGTGGCGTTCCCTGACAAAACAGGGGAAGTGGTTGTGACTCTGTTACAAGGAATGGGCGACAGACATGCAGAATTACTGTTCGCCTTAGACAAGTCGTCTGACCATGATCAGGATCTTATTGAAGAGGTTGTTACTATCCATGCTGCCTATATGGATGCTATTGAGCGCGTATTAGGTGTCCCATCGCATACCTTCTATCGCACCAATGCCCAAGAAGTGCAACGCTGGGTTGAGGCGATCCGAGAAGACGATCGGCAGTAAGATCCAGGACAAGTCTTTTACAGAAGCGCAAGGACAAGATCCTTAACAGGATCATATCCTGTCCTCCACGTCCAATTGGCAAGCGAGGGAGCTAAGGGAACGCGTGACGAGAAAAGTGAGATGGATATCGTCAGGAACCCCACGTCTGAATGACGGGGGCTTGTTTCGGCAAGCCCACTCTTGACCAGACTTGGCCTCGCGAGAGGCTCCGTTCGGGAAGAAATAGGTACGTCTGAGTGCTTTCCAGCTCAGACCACTACGGCCAGCGATTAAACAGGACGACAGGGTATATCCAGTGTCGTTGGCGCCAAACCTTCCACAGAACATTGTCGAGGAACACATCACCTACGCAAGTAGAGGCTCTGCAAAGGGCAAAGGAGAAACAATGTCACACGTCTTCGTACTCGATACCGCCAAGAGGCCACTGAATCCGGTGCATCCAGGCCGGGCACGGCTCTTGCTCAAAGAGGGAAAGGCCGCCGTCTATAGGCACTATCCTTTCTGCATTATTCTGAAGGTCACCTGTCAGGAGCCAGACGTGCACCCGTTACGCATCAAGCTCGATCCAGGTTCGCGCACGACAGGGATTGCCGTCGTCAACGACGCGACAGGTGTAGTGATGTTCGCAGCAGAACTCTCCCATCGGGGACAGAAGATCACAGCAGCCCTCGATGATCGGCGTGCCCATCGTCGCTCTCGCCGGCAACGGAAAACCCGGTACCGTCAGCCCCGCTTCAACAATCGCAAGAACAAGAAGTCGGGCTGGTTGCCACCATCCTTGGAGAGCAGAATAGCCAATGTGCTCACATGGGTCAAGCGCCTGTCACGCTACGCTCCCATCGCAGCGATCAGCATGGAGTTGGTCAAGTTTGATCTCCAACTCATGGAGCATGCTGAGATCAGCGGCCGAGAATATCAGCAGGGGACGCTTGCGGGATATGAGCTGCGTGCCTATTTGCTGGAGAAGTGGAACCGCACGTGTGCCTATTGCAACGCCACGAACACGCCGTTACAAGTAGAGCACATCGTGTGCAAGAAAAAAGGTGGCTCCGATCGCGTGTCGAACTTGTGCCTGGCCTGCGAGTCGTGCAATATCGCGAAAGGCACGCTTGATATTGCGGTGTTTCTGAAGAAGAAACCGGAGGTGTTGAAGCGTATTCAAGCGCAACGCAGAGCCCCTCTCAAGGACGCGGCAGCGGTTAACGCAACGCGCTGGGCACTCTTCGAGCAACTCAACACGCTGGGTCTCCCCATCGAATGCGGAAGTGGCGGCTTGACCAAGTGGAACCGGACAAGACGAGATCTCCCCAAGACCCATTGGCTCGATGCCTGCTGTGTGGGTGCATCGAGCCCCGAGACACTCATCACGAAAGATGTCGTGCCGCTGCTGATGACAGCGACTGGGTATGGCTCACGACAGATGTGCCTGATGGATCGCTACGGCTTCGTGCGCACCAAAGCCAAAGGGAGCAAGGCCGTCAAAGGGTTTCAAACAGGCGACATCATTAAAGCCATCGTCACGACTGGCACAAAGCGAGGCACGTACACCGGGCGAGTCGCGGTTCGCTCGACGGGATCATTCAATATCGTGACAAAGACGCAAACGGTGCAGGGCATCAATCATCGTTTTTGCCGGATGCTGCAACGCAGTGATGGCTATCGTTATGAAAAAGGAGGCGTGCTCCTCCCCATGCATGAATGCAGGGGTATCCGCACGATTGAAATGTGATGAAAACTGGCATTCGAGCAGTAGGAACAGGGCTGATTGGTCTGGTGGCTTTTGGGTTGATGTTGTTTTTGCCCGCATGGACGTTGAATTACTGGCAAGCATGGGTTTTTATCGCCGTCTTTACCATTTCAACGACTATCCCGAGCATCTATCTGGGTCTGAAGAACCCCGCTGCCCTTGAGCGACGTATGCATGCCGGGCCAACGGCGGAAACCAGAACTGTGCAGAAAATTATCATCTCTGGGGCGATGTTGTCGTTGCCAGCAGTGATGATCTTTAGTGCCTTTGACTATCGGTTTGGCTGGTCGCCAGTGCCAACGGCAGTGTCGGTGATAGGGGATGCTCTGGTCGCGATTGGACTGGGTATCGCTATGCTTGTCGTGATACAGAATAGTTATGCCGCTGCCAATATCACAGTAGAGGCGGGCCAGAAAGTCATCTCTACAGGCCTCTATGGGCTCGTGCGGCATCCGATGTATGTGGGGACACTGATTATGATGGTCGGCATCCCGCTTGCGCTCGGCTCCTGGTGGGGATTGGTGATCCTTATCCCGGGTGTGATTGGGCTCGCCTTCCGTATCCTAGATGAAGAAAAGCTGCTCACACAAGAGTTAGATGGATACGACGCATATAGACAGAAAATACATTATCGATTGGTGCCATATGTCTGGTAGAAGAGGATGTATGTCGTTGTTTGCCTGAGTGTACCGTGGTTTCAATGTATCAGGCCAGATTATCAATGAATATTGCTGTTCATGAAGACATTTTGATTCTGAGCATAAATAGTGAGCGCAATAAAAGTAAAGGAAAAGAATCTCATTTCCAGGAACTGAGGACAACTTTGAGCTCGTCAAGTGACTCTCGGATGAGCTGTGACATCGTTCGCGGACCTGTTTCACTGATCCAGCGGATGTATGCCACCTTCGAGACGGCACTTCCTGTTTTTCAACTCTCCCTTCATGACAGTACTTGACATCACTTTTATTATACCACTACTGCGCCTGGTCGGGAACTCCTTTATCAAACAAGCTATAGCGGTCTGTTGGAATCTTATGAAGCGCCGCCGAAGCTGATCTCGTTTCCGTCGTCATCGCGGTATGTGATCTTGCGTACGCCATTGGGGTAGGTTTCCTGCTCTACAGGGTCGATGCCACGATCGGCTATCTGCGCGATGAGTGCATCGAGGTCATCGACGAAGCTCAAGTGTACTGCGTGACCAGCGTGCTCCGGCCGTAGCACAATGTATATGAAGCGATGCTCTGCAAGCTCCCATACAGCCTCTTTATCGTTCGGAAAGAATGAGGGCTCTGAGCCTAGCAGCTGTTTGTACCACGAGAGCGCCGCCGCATAGTCGGTGACTGGAATCCCCGCGAACAGGTCGAGATTTGTCGTAGGAATCATAAGATGTATCTTTTGCCTGTTTCGACAGACATCCTTTCTCTATCTTTAGTTAATCTGAGATGGTCATCTTATCTGTATTTCTATGCTCAGGATTTTGTACCATTATACTCCACATACTATTAAACTGTGAAGCTGATATGTGCGCTTTAAGGCTCTTTGAATACAGATATTGATAGGTATCATATGATCCGCTTGTTTGAATCTATTTCCAATATCCCAAAAGTGGTTGTTGCTGGAGAGTTGTGACATCGTTTGTGGAGATCGTATGTATATTATTCATGTTTTATATAATGTCCTGTTAGGAACGGTGATTTCTAAGTATGCTATCTCTTAACAGGTAGTCTTCTAGCAAGAGATAGCAGGATATATTAGGAAGGAGAATATGCGTGAATTTAGATGAATTTGATCTAGATTATCTCTCTCGTCAACTCAAATACTATCGCGAAAAAGTAGGATTAACGCAAGAAGGATTGGCTGAACTGCTTCATACTGATCCAAGAAACATTCGTCGTTGGGAAAATAGAGAAGTGCGACCTCGATCGGCCACAATACAAAAGTTATTACATTTTTTTAAAAAAAGTGAGCAAGATATGAAGCGACGCGACTTACTCCATCATTGTTGTCAATTTATTTCTATCAACCTCCTGCTTCAAGGAAATTATTCCTCTTTAATCCAGGATATTCTCTCGATGAAATCGGTACTTTCTTATGAGGAGGAAAGTGAGGCAATTGAAGCGATGGTAGAAACCTGTTGGAAGCAGCTTCCCCACTTTTCAGATGTGGTGAGTGCCAATCGCCTCGACTTTGTGCAACAATTCGTTGATGTCATGTCTATGAGTATGTGTGAGGCACCACGCGATGAACGTTTTAGCAAAGCGCTTATCCAGGCAAAACTGGTAGAAGGATGGCTTCTCTATTTAATGAGGCGTCTTGAAAATGCAGACGATGCATATACCTATGCGATTGAGCTAGCTCGAGAGAAATCGTATTCTTTATTGGCGTCTGCTGGTTGTTGCTGGTATGCGAATTTTCTTATAGACAGTGGGGCGCCAATCAAGGCATTGGCCTCACTCAGGGAAGCTCGCAAGTTGGCTAATCAGGAGCATACATCTCCCATGTTTCGCTCCTGGATTTATGCCACAGAAGCGGATGCTTGGTCCAACCTCTGCTTTAATTCTCGTGCGAATCAATATGAAGCTAGTCAAAGTAGACGTTCTCTAGAATTTGCGCGGAAGTATGTGGGTGAAGAAAGTGGAAAATTTCCTTATACACGTTTGGCTTTTCGTATTCCATATGATAAAGATTGGTGGTATGGATACGAAGGAACAGTATTTGCACATATTAAGGAAAGCCAGAAGGCCGAAGAAGCACTCAAGGAAGGATTGAGCAAACTGAGTTCGCAAAAGAAAGTTCTCCGGCAATGGGGCCTTTATAAGGATTTGGTTTGTAGTCAGAGTCAAGAGAACAAGCTTGAAGAAGCCTATGTTTCTTCTCGGGAGATGTTGACTATAGCCATACAGACAGAGTCTCCAATGGAGCTCTATCTCTCCATTAAAACGGTAAAAGATGCTTTTGGTTCCTGGAACGATCAGCGTCTAGTGAAAAATCTTTGGGAAGAATTTCACCTATCTGAGACAGCTTTCAATGTCTAAAGGGGACATTTTTCATTTCCGGAGGAGAAAATATAATGGATTTGTCCCAGGTACTTTCCCTTGATGCTATTGCCACGCAAGAGCTACGTTTGCGTCTGTTCGAACTTCTTTTGCAGAAAGTGGAATCTATGAGTACCCAGGAGGTGGTGTTGCTCTTATGCTCGGATGTGATAGAGGTCTTTGAACGAGCAACTGGGAAAGGCGCTTGTAGTATCAATCACGAGAAAGTGACGTTGTGCATGCGTCGATGCGTCCCTAACGATCGGCTACGTGGTGCTAGAGAACAACAGGGTTGGACACAGAGGGAGGTCGCCGAACTGATTGGAGCACCTGAAGCACGTATGATTGGGCGGTGGGAGCGTGGCTTGATATTCCCATCCTCTTATTATCGCAGACGGCTTTGCATCGTGTTTGATAAGACATTGGAAGATCTAGGACTTGTTCACCATGTTCCTGGATAAGTGATAGGCTAAATAACTGCGGGACGTGGGATGAAAGGGAGTGGCGCTGAGATTGGACATCTAGTGGAACAGATCATTGCTAATTTTCAAAGAATCTGTTCCATTTTTGTTGGGCTTAGCATAAGCTGTTTCACACTCATAAGCTGTTCCTCGTTTCTGATGTGGCGGCAGGCATAGAAGAAAGCCATTTTTTGCCCCAGTTCATAATCGCCGTGACTGTATCTTGCAAATCGAGTCCGATCTCAGTTAGCTCGTATTCAACCTTCACAGGAGAAGATGGGATGACCCGACGTATGACAATATTCTGTTCCTCAAGCTCGCGCAAGCGTTCAGTCAGGAGGCGATGTGAGATACCAGGAATGATATTCTCAATCTCAGTAAAACGGCGGGGTCCCTTCATCAGTGCAAAGAGAATTGCTCCCGTCCAGCGTTGACCAATGAGTTCAATCGCCCGGTGATATTGCTGAGGGCAGAGCTCAAAATCTCCTCCGACATGATTACATTGCTGAAGCGAGTGGCGCTCTCTTGATTGATCCTGGGGGGCTGTCATGGCTTGTCTCCCTTTTTTACGGCAATGCAATATTATTCTTTACTAAACTATATCATAAAGCTTGGCCATACCATAAAAATTTCCTGATAGCGCATCATCGTCTGATAAAATACATGAGAAGTAGCCAGATACCTTGACCGCACTGATTTCACGGGGTATACTATATTTGTTTGTGGTTACTATTAGTAACTTAGAAATGAATAAGAACTAAGGGTCCATGGGAGCTGTTCTCAGTTGTGTTGAGCAATCTGAAGCAATCGATAAAGGAGTATTTGTCCATGAGCACAAATAGTGGTCCCCGTAATTTGAGTGAAGTGAATGATTGGAATAAACGGATCATCGAGGAGTTTCACGCCAATGGTGGCAAGGTTGGAGGACAATTTGCAGGCGCAAATATCCTCTTGCTTCACACGCTAGGAGCAAAGAGTAATCAAGAGCGTGTGAACCCGCTAGCATATTTGAAAGATGGTGACAATATTGTGATTGTGGCCTCTAAGGGCGGTGCCCCATCGAATCCTGATTGGTATTACAACATCCTGGCTCATCCAGAAGTCACGCTGGAAGTAGGCACCGAGAGCTTCAAGGCACAGGCGACAGTTGTTGCAGAAGGCGAGGAGCGCGATCGCATTTTTGCGGATGTGACAAAGCAGGCACCAGGTTTTGGTGAGTATCAAAAAAATACCTCCCGTATTATCCCCATTGTTTTACTCAAAAGAGTCTAAGCTCATGTATGTCTGAAGTAGATGAGGCACTTCTTGTGCCTCATCTGTGAGGGGGAATGTGCTAGAAACATTCTCCTGCAAAGAGACGGACACTCTCTAATTGTGCCGCATCAGGGAGGTACAGAATGGCTTCCTGAGCGCCGGCCGCTTCAATTTCTTGCAGGCGCTGGCGAATGGTCGCAGGGGTGCCGACCAGTGAGGTAGAGGGATTGATCTGATAGCGTTGAGCCTTGCGCATGGCCTCATCCTCACTGCTGGCGAGAACAACGCTATATTCTACGGTACGCGTAATCTCATTGTAATCACGTCCAACACTCTCACAGTGACCGCGTAGAATGTCGAGTTTGCGTGCCACTTCTGTACTATCCAGATTATTGAGATTACAGGCATCAGCATATTGGGCGACGAGTTTAAGCGTAACCTTTTCACCTGATCCGCCAATGAGCAGGGGAATATGAGGTTTTTGTACTCCTTTGGGCTGATTGATGGCTCCATTGACCTGATAATATTTACCCTCGAAGGTGGCCTCCTCTTCGCTCCACATCTTACGAATGATTTGCAGCGCCTCGCGAAGATAGCGCAGTCGATCAGGAGCACTCGGATAGTCATAGCCGTAAGCACGATATTCATGCTCATACCAGCCTGATCCGATGCCGAAGTTGAGTCGTCCATGCGAGAGAACATCAACGGTACTGGCCATTTTGGCTAGAAGGGCTGGATTGCGGTAGCCATTGCATGTCACGATCTGGCCGATACGTACTCGTTTCGTATCACGAGCAAGGGCAGCGGTACTTGTCCAACATTCAAAGGTCCATTCCTGGGTCGGTTCAGGCACAGTATGAAAGTGATCGTAGAGCCAGATCGCATCAAAGCCGACTTCTTCTGCCAATTGAGCAACACGCGTCATAGTCTCATAAGCCTCGACAGGGTCAGCAATACCCACCAGATCCATGCGCCATCCCTGGGGAACAATCAGGCCATATTTTAGTGTCATTGGTTTTATCTTCTACTTTCTGGAAGTACTAAAGAAGGGGGTGATTCTGTTTCTATTTTATGCGATACGCTGGCGGAAAGAAAGCTCAACTGTTCACAAATTATTCAGTTTCGTGCAAATATTGTGTTGGTAAATCTCTTCAGGATATACTGTGTATCAGGGAATAAGATTTCTGTATCGAAAAAAGAAAGGATTCGCTCATCATGTCTATGCACGGTTCTTCCAGATTCGTTCGTAGCCTGATTGTAAGCCTCTTGGTGGCTGTGCTTCTTATAGTCACAGTATGGGCAGTACAACAACGTCCATTAACGGCTCGTGCGGCCTCAGGCTCGCTGGTCCAGGTGACAAATTTTGGCACAAATCCCACAGGCTTGCAGATGTGGCTGTACGTTCCACCCAGTGTCAAGTCGCATCCGTCGATACTGTTAGCGCTTCATTACTGTACGGGCTCCGGGCCAGCCTTCTTCTCGAATACCGAATTTGCCAACCTGGCCGATCAGAATGGCTTTATCGTCATCTATCCATCGGCGCCGCGTAGCGGGCAATGTTGGGATGTATCCTCGTCCCAGTCCTTGACGCGCAATGGTGGAGGTGACCCCGTGGGTCTCATATCGATGGTGACCTATGTTGAGCAGCACAATAATGGTGACTCGAATAATGTCTATGTCACCGGGGCCTCTTCAGGTGCGATGATGACTAACGTCATGTTGGCCGAATATCCTGATGTGTTTAAGGCCGGGGCAGCCTTTATGGGTGTACCGTATCATTGCTTCGCTACCAGCGATGGATCTCTCTGGAATAGCGCCTGTGCTAATGGACAAATAAGCATGACCGCGCAGCAGTGGGGAGATCTGGTGCGGGGTGCCTTCCCTGGTTATACTGGTCCGCGACCGCGCATGCAGCTCTGGCACGGTACCGCTGATCCGACGCTGAACTATGCAAATTTTGGGGAAGAAATCAAGCAGTGGACCAATGTTCTGGGGGTCAGTCAGACCCCATCGTTCACCGATAGCCCACAATCAAGCTGGACGCGCACTCGTTATGGCGGTACGGGGATAGGTGCGCCAGTTGAGGGTATTAGCATCCAGGGGGCCGCGCATGTCCTGCCATTGAGTGGGATGGCTGCATATGCGATCCAGTTTATGGGACTCAATGGTGCTTCGAGTCCTACCCCAACGCCAACGTCTGTGATCACTCCAACACCCACGCCGAGGATCACTCCAACGCCGACACCGGGGACCACTCCCACTCCAACGCCGACACCGGGGAGCGGAACTTGCAAGGTAAGCTATGCCGTGAACCAGTGGTCAGGCGGCTTTACGGCAAATCTTACCATTACCAATACCGGTACTAGTGCGATCAATGGGTGGAGACTCCAATTTAGCTTCCCGGCCAGTCAGCAGGTTACGCAGGGATGGAACGGAGTCTTTGCGCAATCGGGAGCAAACGTGACAGTTACCAATGAAAGCTATAATGCGACTCTGGCTGCGGGAGCTTCTGTCAATCCAGGCTTCAACGGCAGTTGGAGTGGAAGTAATCCGAGCCCAACGGCCTTTACACTCAATGGAGTTTCCTGTAGCGTCGCCTGATGTTGTGATTGAATCCAACCAGTTCAAATCTGGGAGATTGGCCTGCTGGCGGACAGAAGTCGTTTTCCAAAGGGACGGCTCACACGGCAGGCCACTTCTCTGCGGAGGAACATTGTGGAAGGATGTTGTTTGGGCTTACTGTGCCCACATCTTGATGATCCGGTTCTCACGAACGCTTGTGATCCTTTTCTTTCATGCGATGTTTCCATTCATGCGCCATGAGATGCGCATATGAGCATTTTTGTCTTTTAGTGTTGATTGTTTGTGCATTGACATTACTCAAATCGCTCATTATACTAAATATATCACCTCTTTTTCCTGGAGAATGAGAAAAAGAGCATTGTGTATAGAGAACAACCAATGTATTGTATGGTAGCGAAGGTAGCTACAGAAATTTCTTCTGGCTGTTCTCCTGGTTTTTGTTTCTAGCTAGTGGAAAGGACACAAGGACGTGACACATGTTACTTTATGCGATCAACGCCTGATCTCTCACCGTTGGAGAAACGTTCTGGCAGCATTTGTGGCTATTGTTGGCCTGATTGCCGGTGCGCTGGGCGTTGTGAACTCAACAGCGCAGGCAGCCGGATCGCTCCCCTGCGATCTGTATGCGACTGGCGGCACGCCATGCGTAGCGGCTCACAGCACAGTGCGTGCCCTACTTAGTGCCTATAATGGGAGCCTGTATCAGGTCAAGCGTGCATCGGATAACACAACTCTGAATATTGGTGTACTGAGCGCAGGTGGCTATGCCAATGCAGCCGCACAAGATTCGTTTTGCTCTGGCACGACCTGCACGATCACCATCATCTACGACCAATCTGGGCGTGGAAACAATCTCACTCAGGCACCCGGCGGAGGAGCCGCTGGCGGTCCTGACAATCTTGCCAACGCAAGCGCGTTGCCATTGACGGTCGGCGGCCACCACGTCTACGGCGTCTATATTCCCTCTGGCACCGGTTATCGCAACGACCACACATCGGGCATCGCGACTGGCGACAATGCAGAGGGCGAATACGCCATCTTTGATGGCACACACTACAATGGCGGATGCTGCTTTGACTACGGGAATGCCGAGACGAGCAATAACGATACCGGCAACGGTCACATGGAAGCCATCTATTTTGGCAATATCAAAGTATGGGGTTACGGTTCGGGCAGTGGTCCCTGGGTCATGGCAGATCTCGAAAACGGCTTGTTCTCTGGCGTAAATGCTGGTTACAACGCTGGCGATCAGAGCATCACATCTCACTACGTCACCGCGATTGTGAAGGGTGAACCCAATCAATGGGCGATCAAAGCGGGTAATGCGCAATCGGGTGGTCTGACCACGATGTATAGTGGACCGCGTCCCAACGTCTCGGGTTACAATCCCATGCACAAGGAGGGAGCGATCATTCTGGGGATTGGTGGGGACAACAGCAAAGGGGCATCCGGTTCCTTCTTCGAAGGCGCGATGACGTCTGGCTATCCATCGGACGCGACCGAAAACGCGGTTCAGAGCAGCATCGTCGCAGCCGGCTACGGGAGTAGCGTGGTACAGCCAACGCCAACACCCACGCAGGGGGCAACACCGACACCTGGTACAACGCCAACGCCAACACCGACACCTGGCACAACGCCGACACCCACGCAGGGCGCCAGTTGTAGTGTCCATTATGCGATCACCAATCAGTGGACAGGAGGCTTTGGAGCAAGCCTGACCATCAATAACACGGGCTCAACAGCCATAAATGGATGGAATCTCGCCTTCTCGTTCCCCAATGGGCAGACGATCAGCCAACTCTGGAATGGCACCTACACGCAGAGTGGAAGCGGGGTTACCATATCTAACGTCTCGTATAACGCCTCTATCCCGGCGGGACAGTCAGTGTCTTCTTCTCCTGGTTTTAATGGCACCTGGAATGGCTCCAACGGGGTACCGACAGCATTTACTTTGAATGGGACAGCCTGTAGCGTCGTCTGATAGACTATTTCTGCCATCGTGTCCATCCAAAACAATGTACGCGATGGCAGATCTGAAGTGCTTGCGGGATGCAAGAAATCTATAGACCTATGAAAGATAGGCTATCATTGTGTCTCTAAAGCATGTTTCTGACGTATATTTTGCGCGATAGAGGTAAGTGGCAAGAGATTATACCGGGGAAACTGCTGCTGAATTTCATCGCTATAGACATAGTTAATGAATGCCTGTGCCAGAGCATTTCCCTGTCCATGTGTATACATATGCTCGATATTCCAGAAAGTATACTGGTTACTGCGTACCAGGGAGGTATTATGAGGGTCCTGACCATTAATGGAGACAATCGTGAGATCATGGGCCTGATTGGCTAAATACAGTGTGGCGTAACCGATACTTCCTCTGGTACGTTTGACTTGCTGGACTGCGTCGTCGGAACTGGAAGTGCTCTCAATGTTGATACCAGAAACCGTAGCAACTCCCTTAAGGACATATTTTTCAAAGGTAAAGCGTGTGCCTGAATTGAGCGTGCGGCTGATTGGTACAATGGGGAGATCTGGACCACACTGACCACTTTTCTGATCACAGACCTGCTGCCAGTTCTGATAGGCACCTGTGTAGATCTTTTGGATCTGTGCGGTTGTCAGGTTATGTACGCCGACAACATCCTGATTCAAAATCACAGCAAAGATAGTAATCCCAATTTGATGATCAATGAGATCATGCTGATCAGGCAAGGCAAAGATATCGGAATTGCCAATCTGAATCGGAGTATCTCTATCTCCCACATGCGCGTAATCCTTGCCAGCATATACTCCGATCACAACATCATGTCCTTGCTCGACATCAGTTAATCCTGTCTTACTGGCCCCACCCCCAACAGTGATACGCGTATTGGAGCAATGTTGCATATATTCTTCAGCGACAGCTTCTACCATTGGTTGCAAGGCAGTTGAGCCATCGAGGACAAGATTACCTCCAACGCAGCTAGGTCCACCTTGTTGAAAGTACGTTCGGGCGATTGCTGCTGTTGTTGGTATGATCAGCAGGCAGATAATAGCTCCAACGAGGACAAGACGCCACATTCTGATGAAGCGAGCGCGACGATGCGGTAATGCAGCCAGAGGCCCTGACTGCGATAATGGTTGCGTCCGACGCAATAGTATCAGCTCGTCATACGCGAGCGTCATCTCATGCTGAATCTCTTCCCACTTGCCAGGAAAGGCTTCAAAGGTATAATAGTGTAAAGCTTCTTCATAATTTTCTATTGCCTGGAGTAGATTTTGGCTGCGCGTACCGCTCCGATCTTGATAACACTGTTGCCCCTGTTGATAGTAAACGTCGGCCTCTTGCTGATTCATGCTTATAGACTCCAATATTACTTTTTTTGTTCAGCTTATTCTAGTATAGATGACATTATAGTTATTATCAATAGAGAGGATAAACAAACTTTGGTCATCTAATTCGTTGAAGCTGGTAAATGCTATTTGTGTGCGACTGGCCCCCTTTGTGCTAAATGGTACAGTAAGGGTACCTGGCGGACTAAAAGATGAAAGTGCCTGCTGAATATTGCCTACTCCCACCGATGATATATATGCATTCAACAATGTATTCATGGCGTCATAAGAAAGAATAGCCTGATAATCCGGGCGGCTATAACCATAGCCACGTCCATCTTTAGAGCTTGCGCCATCAAAGGCCGATGCATATAAATTTACCATGCTGGTGGTGCCTGTGTTATCGGGATAGGCAGGGCTGGTTAACACTAATTGGCGAAAATCAATACCGGATTTTGTCGAGAAACCGATAAATGGATAAAGTTCATCTCCACCAAGCATTGGCAGTGTTGGGGCATATTGTCGCAAATAATTGAGTACAATCAGACCTTCATTTGTATCACCAGTGAAATAGATCACATCAGGATGATGGGTAAGTGCAGCTTGAATTTCAGCATCAAGAGCTTTGTCCGTGGTTTGTCCACTCAGATATGTTTGTACAGAGACAATCTGCTTGCCATCTTCCTCAAAACGTTCTTTAAAGCCCTCTGTCAGAACACTGCTATATATGTTGGTCGGATCAGTGATGATAGCTACCCGATTTTCATGTTGATTTTCAGCATAAATGGCGGCTATACGGCCCTCGTCCTGGTAGGAAGGCGTAACATGAAAGACATTAGGAGCAAAATGGCTCTCATCATAGCTATCCGGCGACACGATGGGAATATTTGCTGCCTGCAATACACGTACCGCATTGAGTGAAGCAGTACTATCGAAAAGACCAGGCCAGCCAATCAAGCCTTTAATCATAGAATTGACCTGGACTGCTTTGACAATCTGCCGAGCTACTGTGAGCGCGTAATCAGGATGCGTGCCAATATTGGCAATATACAGGCAGATTGGTGTGTTCGGCTGGTTGTCATTATGTTGTTTTTGTACGAGATAGGCTCCTTGAAGATTGTCACGGCCGTTGTTCACACCATTAGTGGCATCAACGGCGATCGTAGTGACAACGACAAAAACGACACAAGATTTGTGTGTTAAAAGAATTTGTGCATTCTGTAAATAGATAAATGCCTCAGCATCATTGATGTCATCCTTAGTGGCTTGTTGCAAATAATTCCGAGCCGCCAACAAATTGTTATGACGCCACTGGAGTGCAGCCTGCTTTGTGAGTGCAGAATCTGGGCGTTGAGCATCAAACGCAGTAGAACCGTCGCTTAAACCGACAATCTCTTGATCTGGCTCGCTGAGCGTGCCAATCCAATGTGTCTGACTATCAGGGGACAATGGCGGCACAACCAGAGGGCCAGCGATGTTGTTAGCCACAGCGTTTGGCCTCAATGCTGGCAAGATAAAAAGCTGTGTAATTATAGCGAAGAGGAGAGCCAGCAATAAGACTCCCTGTACAATTCGACTCGAGAGGCCATAACGTGCAAGATTGAGGGTAACTCGCTGGACTCTTATAAGGAAAGGGATACCAGGCTCTAACATGATCGGAGGAGACCCGACAGAATCTATTCCGTCAATGACAACAGATGGTCCGTCACGCAGCTCCTTGATACGTTGAGCGCACTGTTTGATCATGCGCTCCCTCATATCATGATGTGCATCCTGAAAATACGTATATGCCTGTCCTAGCGAATGCCATAAAGATGCTACATAAGAGTAATCGCTACCAGGAGCGGAAAGCAACCAGGTATACAGGACAATAGCTCGTACAGTTTCCTGCGTATCCTTGTTCAGACGTACTTGTGTCAAAGCCTCGTCGGCCACCTGCTTGATATCGGCATAGATAAGTCGTTCTAATGGTGCCTGAGAGACAACATCGAGCAAATGATCCCAACGTTCCGGAATATGCCGTTGCTGATAAGCCAGCGCAATCACTGCTTCATAATCGCCCAAAGCCAATGAGTGATAACTGTGTTCTAACTGGTTTCTTTCAATACTTTTCTCATTGTTCTTCCCATTCTTTTTGATCTCGATACGATCGTCGAAATAATCACGTAACAGACCATGGATACGTTTATAGTCGGTATTGGAGGCATCTGCGGAGAGGCGCTGGAGCTTTTTCAAAAATAAGCCGCGTACATCTGGCAAGAAGATCATATGATATTTTCGTTTGTCTGCGCCAGAAAGCATGAAAGGTAAACGGCGATAGCGTTGCCATTCATCTTCTAGTTTGTCGGAGGAGCCAATGGAGTGAATGATGCTAAGAAGTTCAGGCGTCAACGCACGAGGAATCGCGCTGAGCATTAATGCACGCTCATCTATCAGGAGACAATATTGTCGCAGCAAGCGCTCCATATTTTCTTGATGGTCATTTTGTCCGTTCGCAGCAAAGAGATGATCGAGTGTGAGCATGCCAGGTTGATGCAGCTTAATACTTGATTGAACGTTGATGCCTTTTCTTTGAGGAGTCTGTAAGCTCCTTGCTACTTGTTCAAGATATAACAGGTTGCCTTGAGTCTCTCTTTGAATATCTTCGATCAGTGCTTCTTCCCGAAAGTTCTGAGTTTCATTATAGTGATCACGTTTTAGCAAGTACTCACGCGTGTTCTCAAGCGTAAAAGACGATAGCGGCAATGGCAGATAAATATCTTGCAATTGCAACGCATGTCTCTGATCCGGCTCTGGAACGTTCTCTTGCCACTGCTTGAGCAGGTCTTCATTCTGTGACTGTATCGGCCACGTCACGCGTGGAAAATGCCAATTTAGCTGCTCACGCGACATATCAGGAAGCCGCTCCTCACTGCTGATCACCAGGAGCAAGGGATCAGTATCCCCACGTTTACGATATTCATTAACGGCCAGGACTTCCAGCAGATCTCTGGCAGTCGTATCAGCGTGACGCATGAGCATATCAAAGCTATCCAGAAAGATGACGACGCGATGTGGACCTTGTTGACGTTTCCGCGGATCATCTCTCAGCCAAGGCTCTTGATCATATGAACCATAACGTAGATCAGCGAGGAAGGCTTTTGGCAAGATCTGCGTAATTAAAAAATCGCGCTCCGATCTGCCCAGGACGCACATTTCGTATAGTCTATTGATCATATTGCTGATAGATGCATTTGGAGGTAGATTAATTTCTCTGAACTTTTTGACCTGATCCTGGTACCAGCGCCATTCAGGCTTACCTTTCGCTCTCTCATACCACCACGCCACCAGCCAGCTCACAATTGAGCGTACAAATGGGATGCGAATCAGAAGCTTGAGGGCAAACATAAATGCCCCCAGTGCGATGTGTAAATTTCCTACCAGTCCCATCAGATCGCTATAATCATCGAGTAGGCCATTAAACTGATCGAGACTATCATCATCTCTATCTTTTTGGCCTTCTGTGCGCCTGAGCAGATTATAGAGGATCGTAAAGCGTGGGAAGGTGAGTGCATAGCCGTGCTCATCACGCTGACGTTGTAAATTATTTCGTAATGTTCCTAGAATAGTAAAAAGGTCATACGGCTCCTTATTGAAATTCAGGGTGGTATGCGGCTGATGTGGTACGTTGCAATGATAAAAATGGAGTTGGTTGATCAATGCGCTCTTCCCGTAGCCCGCTGGCCCCACCAGACTTAAAACGGGCAAAAGTGGCCAGCGCTCTTCATCGTCATACTGATAGAGTTGTTGAAACATCTTGATCGCGTCTTCACGATCAGTAAATAAATCAAATTGATCCTTCATAGTTTATATGCCGCTTCCTTTAGAATGCCTCTTCTACCCTGGCTTCATGCCATCCAACCGTCATGACCATCTATACCTCTGCCACCTACCATCGATACCTGACGTGGTGATAAAAACCCTCACTAATAAAAAAGACGCAACCACCATGCATCTATCAAATCATTTTCTCTGCAAAAATAGCAGAATTGCTATTTTGACGTTAATACCTGTCCTCAGGGATAGGTTGACATGGAAGAGAACGATAAATCTACTGTCAGGAGAATTCAGGAGAATTAGGAACCATACGATTGTATGTACTCAATTTTTTTGATAATTTTTATCATAAAGAAGGGCAAGGTTGTGGATGGACCTTAGATGGGACAATAAACCGTTTCAGTCATCGTGTCCATCCAGAAAAATGGACACGATGACTGACTGGAGCGCAAGCGAGCTGAAAACAATCTGATGCTCTATTCTGCATTAAGGTAACTATCTTGCATGGTTTCTAAACGGGCTCCTCGAAAAATTGTACCCTGCACCTTTACTCTAATAAGAACCGCACCACGCAGGTCAACGCCGCTCAAATTGGCCCCACGTAAATCGGTGTCGATGAGATAAGCCCCAACGAGACTTGATCCTTGCAGATCAGCACCACGCAAATTTGCGCCGCTGAAGTCGACTCCGCTTAAATCAGCCGCGCACAAAATAGTATGACTGAGATTAGTTTGACTCAGGTAGGCCCAGGTAAGGACTGCTCCGCTGAGATCCGCATAACTCAAATCAGCTTCGCTTAAGTTCGCATCAGAAAAATCAGCGCCTCTAAGATCGCTGACGCTGAGATCGGCTCCAGACAAAGACATCTGATGGAGATCGGCATTCCTGAGATGGATCGGCAGTTGTGGATGCGCCTGTTTCCATGCATTCCACTGCTCAGTACCTTGCTTGAGTAGATCTATCTGGTCATATGTCGTACTATCGATAAATGGTGGTCGTACCATATTCTGTTCTTCTCTTTCCTTGCTTGTATAAGTGCTTCTTCGACGAAGTGATCACAATGCCATGCCTGTGCCTCTCTGTCAGGGCAGAAGCATATCACGACACTAAAGAGCATCATAGCACTGCTATATTAAGAGAAGGTTGTCTGATTTTAAAGATTGAGTGCCACATTACTGCGACAGTATGTTTCTGAGATAGCCTTAAATTCCCGCTACTACGGTTGCCTGTCGTCGCAAGGCCCACACTGCCAGCATAAACAGTGCCACGATGCATGCGCACAGCACTCCCGCATCCAGCAGCAGGCTTCCCGGCTTGTTCTGGTTGAGCAGGGCAATATAAAGGGCATCGGCGATGTAATATGTTGGCAGGGCTTTGAGCACCAGCCAGATGGCGCTATTCCCAAGCACAAGTTGGCCGAATGGTCCTGCCAGTATGGCTGGTAGTAGAATGAGTACACTGCCAATGCCACCGCCAACTCCTGTCGCAGCCGTGACCGTTTTGAAGATACAGCCAAACAGCAGACCCAGTGCCAGGCAGGTACCTGATCCCAGCAGGATAAAGCACAACAGGAGTGCTATGTTGCCGGCGTGTTCTCCGAGCGTGATAATAAAGAAGAGTACGAGTGTGAGTAGCAGTTGATAGCCGAGCGCGACCAGAGCTTTACCCAGCACGATGTCCGTAAATGAGGCCGGTGATAGCATGAGCATGCGAATTGTCTTCTTCTCTTTTTCCTCAATCAGCAGCGTGGGTACAAGAAACAAGGTAGTGTAGAGAGAGAACATGATTGCAACGACAGGGTAGACTGTATTGAGTGTGCTCACATCAAAGATATAGTTATCTGCTGGCGGATTAATTGTAGCCTGCTTAACGGCGATCGGTGGTACAGGATGTGTTACCACGTTCGCATAATCCATCAATAGACCAGGAACTGCCAGGCGCTGGGCGCTGCTCATCCAATTGGCATCCATGTATAACGTGACCTGAGGATGTTGGCCCTGGCGCACACTTTGCTCAAATCCTGGAGGTATAATCAATCCCATGGCATAAGGAGTGTTTTTACGTGCTCCATCGCTGCCAAATGCCACAGTAACGTCATTTGCGGAACGTGCAGATATAATTTCTGGCTTGTCGAAGACGCTGCTGACGATCTGGCTGAGGTTGGAGTGGCCGGGATTGTAGATGTAGATTTTGGCTGTTCCTCTGCCGCTAAACAAGAGCTGAAGAAAAATGAAGACTATGCCCATCACAAAGGGCGTCAACAGGCTCACAAACGTCTGTTTGTTTTTTATAATGTCGATTGCATCTTTGCGTGCAATGGCGAGTATCGTGCGAGTATGCATCATCAAATCTCCTGTTTTTGCGGATTAGACCAGCTGCACGCCTGCAACCTGGATAAAGACATCTTCTAAGGATCCTTCGGCTGAATGGATAGCACGTATCTGTCCCTGCTTCATCCACTGCACAAGTTGTGCCTGATCGGTGGGATTGTCCATCTTCAAGGAGTAATCTTCCAGCGCTTGCCGACCGTTCTGTCCCGTATCCTGATGCGCTAATGTTACTGTCAGCGTACGCGTTCCGTGCGCCAGTTTCAAGGCTTGCGGTGTGTCGCTGGCGACGATACGCCCGTCGACGACAAACGCTACGCGCTGGCAGAGTTGATCTGCTTCCTCCATCAGGTGCGTTGTGAGTAGGACCGTCATCCCCTCCTGACTGAACTGGCTGATGGTGCGCCGAATCTCGCTGGCAGCGATGGGGTCCAGCCCACGGCTAGGCTCGTCGAGAAAGAGTACCTGTGGTCGATGGAGCAATGCCCGTGCGATCATTAACCGTTGTCGCATGCCGTTCGAGAAGCTCTGGACCTTATCTTTGCTTCGATCTCGCAGGCGTACCAGTTCAAGTACCTCATCCACACGACTACGGGCGATGCCGTAGAGTCTACAAGAGAATTCTAGATTGTCCCGCGCAGACAACCGTTCGTAGAGGTTTTGATCTTCAAAGACAACTCCGATATGCTCTTTCAACTGTTGACGCTCACGTACGACGTCACAACCGGCGACAATAGCTGATCCTGCACTCGGATCAATCTGACCCGTGAGCATACGAATGGTGGTGGTTTTGCCGGCTCCGTTGGGTCCCAGAAAGCCGAAGATCTCACCCCGCCGCACCTTAAAGCTGATCCCGGCCACAGCCTCTTTTTTTTCGAAGACACGCTGCAATTTCTGGGCTTCGATCATGATTTCAGCCTGCTGCATTTTTTTCTCCTATCTGTTACTTTTCATACTTCATGTAAATCCATGGAGGTCATCCGGCAAACGCGCACTTTTATGGTCTTGCCAATGAAACTGTAGCATGGGAGAGATCGCTGCGCTACAAAAATCCGCTGAGTGGCGTCTATGTGCTCATAAAAGGCTTTATTTGAGGGCTTGAAAGCGCGCTTTTTGTTGGCCAAGAGGCATACAATTATGGACGGAAGTATTTTAGAGCGTGCGCTATTGAATTCTCTGAGCCTGTGTTACAATGCTTCTGCGGGCTTGAAGTTGTTGGATAAGCAAGATATGTGATCGACTAAGGATAAAAATTGCAATGTTGCAGGTACGACGGTTGGAGAAGATTTCTGAGCAGCGCAGCGTGTTGCATATAGAAGAATTGAATGGTGCCGCTGGTGACATTCTCGCCGTTGTTGGACCTTCCCATAGTGGGAAAACTCTGCTGTTGCGCCTTCTTGCAGGCACGCTCCTGCCCAGTGGCGGCACAGTGACGTTGGACGGGCAGGATATTCATCGCTCATTGGAAGCACGCGGCCATATCGGCGCCCTCTTTGAGGAAGATCTTCTCTATGAACGCCTTTCCGCTCAGGATAATCTGGATCTTTACCGCCGGTTCTATGGCCTGCCCAAAAGCCGTGTTGCTGAGATCCTGGCTATGATCAGTTTGAGCGATCAGGCACACCATCCAATCTCCAGGCTATCCCCTTCCGCGCAGCGCCGTCTGGCCTTCGCACGTCTGCTCTTATGGCGTCCGACAGTTTATCTGCTGGATCAGCCTGTGACACGCTGTGATCTGTCGACACAGGAACTCTTTGCTCATGTGGTAGTGCAACTGGCACAGGAAGGGGCGCTGGTCATTATGGCCGATGAAGATCTGGCCTGGATGGGTCGTCTCTGTACGCGTATCATTGAGTTGCAGGATGGGCGCATCACCAGCGCGCGCTCCTCTGCTCCGATTGCTCTGTCGACTTCTGATCAAGTCCAGGGGACTGGCCCTGATCGCCTGACGCCTTTTCGTGTGCCCGCACGTAAAGAAGATCGCATCCTACTCTTCGATCCAGGCGAGATCCTCTATGCGACCAGCCGCGAGGGTAAAACAATGATTCGCACCGCCACCGATGAAGCCACATCCAATCTGACGCTGCAAGAACTGGAACAACGATTGCTGGGCCATGGCTTCTTCAAGTCGCATCGAGCCTATCTTGTCAATGTAGAACATATCAAAGCCGTCATACAATATACGCGCGATAGCTATACGTTGCAATTGAACGATATCCACTCCACGACGGTCCCGCTTAGCAAACAATATCAGAAAGAGTTACAGGATCTGCTGGGATATTGATGGTTGGAAATCAACCATTTTTATAGTGCTAGCGAGCAAAGTATGCATCTGGTGTTTGGAATCCCCCTATATGCCTAAAAGTGTGCTAAGATAGAAATGCATGCATGAGTAGCTGACTTCTGCATATCTCGCGATTATTAAATTGAGGTAACTTCACATGGCATTGGAAAGAATCACTCGTGCAGGTAAATCGACGTCCGGGATGTTCGATGGCTTCAAAACCTTCATACTTCGTGGTAATGTGGTTGATCTGGCTATCGGTATTGTGATCGGTGTCGCATTTGGCGCTGTCGTTACGGCGTTTGTGAGTGATATCATCACTCCGCTTATTCCAGCACCGGGTGGTAGCCTTGCGACCTGGGCGGTCATTGTTCCCTATACCGGGAAACCATTGCTGATCGGTACGTTCATTAATGCGATCATTTCTTTTGTAATTATTGCGGCTGTCATTTATTATTTTGTTGTTCTCCCAGTGAATAAGTTGACAGCCCATTTTAAGCCGCAGGATATTGAGGTTGCTCCTACAACCCAAACGTGCCCTTACTGCCGGACAACTATTTCTGTTGATGCGGTGCGTTGTCCAAATTGCACCTCACAAATATCGCCAGTAGGAGAAAGTGCTGCGGGAACCAGATAAGCAGTCAATCAGTGTCTGGCAATAGTTGGGACTATTGCCAGACATGGTTGTTACTCTGGATACTGGGTTTAACTGAGTTGAAGTGTCAGGGCCGTTTGGGTTGAGCGCTTGTTGAGTGTAATGTGGACATCCTGCGTTGTCGCATTATAGGTCCAACCTTCGCCACTACTTGTCTGGCTCAACACCTGTCCATTGATAGTCACCCTGGAGGGCGCACTGGCAACATTGATGAGATCAATGCTGTAGCCACGCTGGCTGAGTTGACCTGGATACTGGCCCTGCTCGGCACCAATTTGTAAGGTTGATTGGTCCTGGGTATAGTTGATCGCTGTCTGCGCGGACTGACCTTGTTGGTAGCCCAGGCCATCGCCGCTATCTTCGTATAAGCTATACGAGCCGCTGGCGCCCGTATAGACTTTCAGGCTCAAGGGATCAACACTCTTCTGTGAAGAATAATCCATTGCCGGTTGCATTGGAATGATCCCTCCTGCTTTGATAAAGACGGGCATTTGCGAGAGATTATCAGTGATCGTCTGAACACTCGGTCCGCTATAGGTCTTGCCTGTAAAGAAATCAGTCCAGGTACCCGACGGTAACCAGACCTGCGTGGAGGCGCTAGTCCCCGCTGAGGTGATTGGCGCGACCAGCATCTGATCACCTAGCATATACTCTCGGTCGTACTGGTACGCTTCTGGCGCTTCGGGATAGCTGAGATAGAGGCCGCGTGTCATGGGGAGCCCGGTCGTCGTGGCCTGCGAGGAGAGTGTATACAGGTAAGGGATGAGCGCTTCGCGTAAACGCATAAATTGCTCGGCTGGGATGCGTGCCGCGTCATCGTAATCCCACGGTAGACGATCTCCATGATCAGAGTGTAGACGTAAGATTGGTTGAAATGTTCCCAATTGTATCCAGCGTACGTACATATCATCTGCGAGATGATTCCCATGGAAACTGCCAATATCGTCACTGACGTAGGGCTGACCAATATTCCCTTCCATCGTCGAGAATGCTGCTTCAAAGCTCAGCATCTGCCAGGTCGCATTGGTATCACCTGTAAATTGTAAGGTTGAACGATGATTCGACCATGGGCCGCTGGGAACGGTATACGCATCGTTTGCGTAGCCTTCGTAGCCAGATCCCATGCGTGAAAAGGCGAAACCACGCAGCCCCTGCTTGACGGCATCCTGGGCATAGAGGTAGTTGATCCAACCATCTGGATTGAGCCCCGGCATTGAGACATTGCTGTTGTCGCAGCACCAATCAAGCCACCAGAAGCGTACTCCTTGAGTGTCGAACGGCTGGTGTAATCCAAAATAGGATGAGGCTTGCTGTTGGTTCCCCCAATCCCAGATATATTGATTGTTTCCCGTGTTGACGAGTGTACCACCAGCCGCGCTATTGGCTTTGGCAAATTGTGGATCATCCCCCTGAATGCTTGGATGAATGTTTAATGTTACCTGCAGTCCCTGACTCTTGGCCCAGGTTAAGAATGATTGTGGATCAGGAAAAAGGTTGGCGTTCCAGTTCCAGCCATTCCATTGAGCGGGAGATTTCCAATCGGTGTCTGCGACCAGAACATCCACGGGGACCTGCTCTGAGCGAAATTTTGGCAGGAGTGTCTGCTCATAGTCGGTGGTGGTGTAGGGATAGTAGCGCGAGTACCAGTTTCCGAAGGCCCAGCGAGGCAGTAGCGGAGCCGATCCCGTAAGTTGCGCTAACTGCTGAAGCGCGCTTTGATACTGGTGTCCATAGCCAAAGAAGTAGCCATCCTGATAGATACCGGTATGCGTGGGACGCTGAGCCGGCCAGCTGCCTGTGCCGTTCCAGAGTGCCGTCTGCGTGTCATCGAGCAGATACCATCCATCCTGACTGAGCAGTCCATTATTGAGGCTGGTGGCATCGCTTAATTGGTCCAGGCTACGTTCCCATCCGCCCATGTTTGGCGGCGTTAAGAGTGGAAGGGCAGCCGCAGGAGAGGTGATGGCGATCGAATCTAGATTAATCCTGCAACTGTTCCCGGAATTGCAAATCAGCGCGAGCGTATTATTTCCCGCGGTGAGATTGACGGTCTGGGTGACCGTTTGCCATGAATCCCAACTCATCGTGGGAGGTAGTGTCAGCGTCGTGGCCTTGCTTCCGTTGACGTAGAGATCAAGCGTACGTGCGGTGATCTGATTATCATTGGCCTGGAAGTTCGCGTAACGTAGCGTCAGCACCTCGTTGCCAGCCTGAGGCACGTTTTGCACGCTCCAGGTGGTGGTCGCTCCTGTTTGCTCATAGCCTGCGACAAAGCCAGTTCCCGTATAGCTTTGATGATTGGAGGCGAGCGCCGCGCTGCCAGCAAGCGTTGCGTTTTCTGCCTGGCAGACCTGTCCCAACGTGCAGATCTCTGTCACGCGAGCAGAATCAAGATTGACACGACAACTATTGCCGGTATCACAGACGAGCGCGATGGTGTTATCGCCAGCTTGCAATGGAAGAGTCTGTTGCAGCGTACTCCAGGTATCCCAGTTGGCAGTGGTGGGAAAAGTAACGACGCCAGTATTGGTGCCATTGACATACAAATCGAGCGTACGCGCTCCATTTTGTCCATCGCCACCAGTCGCGTTGGCATAGCGAATCGTTAACGTGTCGGAGGATGCAAGCGGACTATCATGGAGCACCCAGGTCGCCGCTGCACCAGTCTGCTCGTAGCCTGCGGCAAAGCCAGTGCCGCTATAACCCTGATGGTTAGAGGCTACGGACGCGCCACCGCTGAGGAAAGCATTTTCGGTTTCGCAGTTTTGCGCGAAGGTGCAAGGGGATGATGCTGCCTGGCCCCAATCAGGGATGACTGTTTTTGCCTGCTCCGTTGGATACCCGGTCCCACTTTGGGTGATTGCAATGGAGTCAAGATTGATATTACAGCTATCTCCAGCATGACAGGCCAGGGCAAGTGTATCCATACCTGCATTAAGCGAGACGCTTGTCTGAAGTGTATTCCAGGTGTCCCAATTAGGCGTGGTGGGAAAAGTCAGAGGTCCGGTATCGGTACCGTTGACAAGGAGATCAAGCGTGCGTGCTACAGATTGACCGTCTCCACCAGTGGCATTGGCGTAACGAATAGTCAGGCGGTCAGTGCCAGCTTGAGGAACATTGCCAAGTGCCCAGGTTGTGGTCGCACCTTGATTGGAATAGCCGGCGACAAAACCAGTGCCGGTGTAATTCTGATGATTGCTATTCATGGCCGCTCCGCCACTGAGTGCGGCGTTCTCGGCTTCGCAGCCTTGTGCAAAGACACAGGGCTCTGATTGACCTTTGAGGAGCACACGCAGGTTCGTAGGAGAGAAGATACCTGATCCTTCTTGATACCGTAGTGTGAGATCGTTCGTGCTGATTTCACGCCAGCCGTTGACTACCTGTGTCGTGTAATCAGGAATGGGGAAGGTTCGATTGACGACATTAAAGGTTGTACCATTCTGAAATTGTCCGTCCGCAGCGTATTCCATGCGGATCACCATGGGAGTCAAAATGGTAAAGCGTGCATTGCCATCGGTGACAATATTTGTGGTGGGGGTCAGTCTACCTGTTGGAGAGAAAGCGGCTGCCTGAACGGATGTGGGAATGAGCTCCATTAAAGCGATGAACAAAATGATGCTGAGACGAATAAAGAGAGGGCGCCAGCGGTTGGACAAAACATCCATGAGTGTCTCCCGTCTGAACTTGATAATTCTGCTGAACTAATACATCTTATATTAGCAAATGAGCACACATTCTTTGTGTGACTTCGAGGGAAATGGTCTTATTTCAACTCCTTTCTAGGCGCTATCATGGCTGATGCAAGCTACCTTGCTATGCTAATCCAAGAACGAATATAGAGGGAGTATAACATCCTATGAATTAAAAGATCAATAGGATGTTATGTGATTACTATCTATATGCTTTTTTATGAGCGAATGATATGGCCTGAATCACTGTCTTGCAGCCATCTGTGTTTTGGCATCTTCTTCCATCTTATATTGCTTTCGGACAAGCTCATGGTTTGTATTAACTTTCTGCGTGCGAACCCACTCCTGCCCTCGATCTCTCAGAAACATTTGAAAGCCGATCGCAATAGGGATGCACCAGATGATCCAGTAGATCCAAAGAAAAACCGGGTTGACACGGATAAGGTATCTTACACGGTCCCAGAAGTGAGGTAGAATCAATGAGGTTCTATGCCATGTCGCTATGTATATCCGTGTCATTAACAAGGCGTAGGAGGCGAGATTAAAGATCGAGAGACCGGACCAGAAGGCCGATAAGGGGCTTGTTCCATGGAGCCATTCATAAAGAGACCAGATTCCTAGTGGGAGTGCGACAACGTTGACTGTGAGAGACAAGCATGGAACAAAATTGAGCCGTGCTCTTTGGGCCTGCCAGAAGGACATTCCCATCAGCTTTAATGGGCTGCCGAGCGACTGGAAGAACCCACAGACCCATCGAGCACGCTGGATGATCCCACTTTTGATGGTACCTGGTACTTCCTCGATCAAAGGATTAGCGATTATCCCTAACCTCTTCCCATTGGCCCATAGTCGCATCCCTACTTCAGGATCTTCGATGGTGATCCAGGGGTTAAAGCTACCAAGCTCTTTAAGGTCGGCAACTTTGTAGAATAACCCTTTACCCAGGACCCAGAATGGATGCTTTCCGTTCGCACTCATGTGTGGATAGATGAGCCCATCCCACATCATGTGGTCCATAGCATGGAATGAGGCGGCCCACGTGCCAAGGAGGTTTCCAGCTACGTTGGTGCTTTGTAACACATCAAATTTCTGTATTCCGGCCGCAGCCGCCATGAAGTGATCAGCCGGGGGGACACTGTCTGCATCGATATAGCCAAGAAGCCAATTATCTCCAAGCTTCGTCGCAAGTTTGTAGAATGCATAGATCAACTGTCGTGTTTTCTTGGGAGGTAAGTCTCGATTCCTCTGGTATTTTCCCTGGTGCCACCAGTAGACCTTTTGATTTGTCTCCCATTCCTTCCAAATTTCATCCCAACGTGCGTCATTGGTTGGAGGGACCGCGATGATCATAAGGAACGGGAATTCCGTTCTAAGCTTGCTTAGCACGTCGATGGTTTTTGCGTCATGGCTGTTGGGGATAGCAATGACACGATATTGCGTAGATGGATATTTAATCATCGAGAGGCCAAGTAGTGTCGTTCGCATTGTCTCTTCTGATTCCCTCAACACGGGATAAAGAAGGATGATGTTGGGAAAATCTCGTTCTTCGATCATGGCAGCTTCAGCTGTATTGACCCAATTGATCGGGCGGGTGAAGTAGTATAGCATCGTTGCAAAGCCAAAGAGATACAGTAACTGGCACACCAGATAGAGTACCGTTAAGATCAATGCTTCTGGGTGCCCTGATAGCATAGTGTTCACGCTTTCTTATGTTTCAATTTAGATAAGTAATTTGTGAGCCTGAAGCTGGGCCAGGCTCTCCCTGGTGCGATCGACAGCGGTTTGGTTTGTGACCCAATGAATAAGCTCGGCAATTCCTTGATCAAATGGGATGCTCGCCTGGAAGTTGAAGTGTTCGTGAAACCTGGTTGTATCGGCGTAGCAATGCCTGACATCGCCGACGCGATATTTTCCAAGGATGGTCGGCTCTATATTCTTACCCATCAGGTTTGCCAGAGTGGTGGCAATTTGAGCGATGGTCACCCAGTTACCGGTGCCAACGTTGTAAGCTTCCCATACTCTTTTTGGCGAGTTGATCACTGAGGTAATGGCCCGAGCCACGTCGGAGACATGCACAAAGTCACGTCGCTGCTGCCCATCTTCAAAGATCAGAGGACTCTGATTGTTCATCAGAGAGGAAATGAAGATAGCTGCTACACCAGTGTACGGGTTTGAGAGTGCCTGGCGCGAGCCGTAGACGTTGAAGAAACGCAAGGCAACGGTTGGAATCCCAAGAGATCTCCCCACGACCAAGAACATTTCTTCCTGGTCGCGTTTTCCTATAGCATATATTGAACTGGGGAAGAGAGGCTTGGTCTCAGGTGTTGGCATTGATGCGAGTACCTCGCCGTTGTCGACCATTTCCCACTGTCTCTGCTGCAACTGTTCGAGTGGCCGTAAAGGGGGGGCGACAATCTGTCCTGAAGGCAATTTGTATGCACCCTCTCCATAGATTGACATTGATGAAGCTACTACCATGCGCTGCACCTGATGGTTCCCTTTGGATAATTCTTCCAGAAGCGTTGCGGTCCCCAGGCTATTAACCGTGGTGTAATGAGCGATTTTGGACATGCTCTGTCCAACGCCAACTGCCGCAGCAAGATGCACCAGGTGTGTCACATCTTTCAGCGCTTTGCTGATGACCTCAGGGTCCTGGACATCTCCACGGATGCGCTTGCACTCACGATTGAGGTAGAGTGGCCAACCTTCAACATCGACAGGCTCGTCGCCATGAACCTGTGCATCGAGACAATCGAGAACAGTCACGTCGAACCCAAGTTCGACCAGATGGTCAATTAAATGTGATCCGATGAAACCAGCTCCACCCGTGACCAGAACCTTTCCGTGAGACATCGTTTTTTTCCTTCCTTCGGGAACATAGCGTTGATTCGAAAATTGATAGATGAGAGGAGCAATGAAAGCAAATGAACCAACAAACCAGTGGCAAAAAAGCTTGAGAGGTCCCGCCGGGCCGTTTCTTATGCAGTGAAATATACAGGAAGGAATGGCCTCTGCCCAGGGGTATTTAGGGACAAAACTGGCAGGGTGTCTGATACCTGCGTTGGATACGATGTAGGAGCTAATGGGACTGTTTGAGCTGTGATTGGCTGCGAACCTGGCCCTGCTACCAATGATGTGGTAGAGGGGGTGTAGATACGATAATTGCCACTTACTTCGAGCAGGCCAAGCATATATAACATGCCGTCATAATAGCGCCATTGCCCGTGGGGAATTGAGGCGTTCCAGAGACTATCGACGAAGCTCCATTTCTGATCGTTGCTGGCAGCCAGGCTTGCTGTTGCCAGCATCGCGGCCAATCCGGTTGAATTGTCGGATGATAGTGACGCTCCTGTCAGCGAGAACTGGTTGCCATTCTTGTGGGTGGTGAAGAATGTTTGAATGCGATTGCTTTGCTCCTGCTCCCAGGGATCTGCGGTGCACCAGGTGTAGTCAATGGCGATATTGCTGGCAACTCTCCACGCGTCGAAACTAAAATTACCATGACTGTCCGTTGTATGCGCTGAACCATCGAAGTTGGCATAATCTGGAGCAAGGCCAGTCTCAGGATTAACGGTGTGTGTGAGAAATTGTCTGCTGCTGGTGGCTGTATCCGCCCAGAATTGGTTATCTTGCAGTGACCAGTGTGACCAGAGCTCGTAAAATGCTGGTAACTGGTACGAGGGATCAGTGAAGGTGGCTGCACTTGCGTAAGGTACAAAGACAGGTTGCTTCTGGGCTCTACTGAACATAGGTGTTGCATCGTTGATCGTACTATGATGCAGCATGTTGTCGAGGATAGATTGTGCCGATGCTCGATAATTATAGATGCCTTGTCCGTTGCCCCAACGACCTGAAGCCATAAAAAGTGCCATGGCAAACCATTGATCGCCATCCGTGGCCGGATCGTTATCGATAATACTCCCACTGGTCGTGCAGTGCCAGGCAAAATAGCCTTGAAAGGGACCAGCGGGGTGGTACATATAGGCCATGGCCCAGGTCCAGAGACGGTTGAACTCTTCGTGCTTATCCATCTGAACCGCGATCATCATACCGTAGGACATCCCTTCGGTGCGGACATCGTTATTTCCAATATCTTTGATATATGCCATGTTCGTTCCGACTGGATAGTAGATACGTTGCGTGGTATTGTCTCCATAAAAAAGTTGTTGCCATGCCTCATTGAGCTTCTGCTGAATAGCACTGCTACGATAACCACGTTCCGCGAAAAGATCGTGATAAAATCCTGTCGCAGGTAACGTCGTTGGTAAGGGAGAAGATAGAGTGGCCTCCGTTGGAGAGCGATTCAGAACGATATCGGTAATAGAGATGATAAAAATGAGTAGAAGGCTGATGAGCGTGGGAAAAAGATGAAATGAAGGGTGCCGTATCATAATGAAATTGGCCTTTCGTCCTTGATAATTATGATGAATACGAAGTGGTTCTTCCCTGTCTTATTGTGTTGAGATGGGGAAGAACCACTTCGTATGGAATTTGGTCAGAAGTGGATAGTCCTTATTATTGCTCAGAGAATTATTTCTTCTCAAGCATAAGCGGTTTGGTCTGGCCGTATTGTCGCTGTTTTCTTGAGAGCAGTCAACAGGGCATATCCCAACCAGATCACACCGAACGCTCCTCCCACTTCCGCAATGCGAACAACGACAACAGGCAGGAGGAAAGAGAGGCTGTAGAGTGTGAATCCAAGCAGGTACAACAGGATTGCCAGACGCGGGAAAACTCTTGCGCACAATGAGGCTATGCTGAAGAGGATCACTCCTACCAGAAAGAAGATGGCGCAACTTAAGAAGACGAGCTTCGTGGGACCGGCTAGCAGTGCCTGGAGTTCGCTCTGGCTGAGATAAGGAAGAATGTAGAGCCTGGCGTAGTCTACTCCCGAAACAAACGCCAGGCCGAACCAATTGACCAGATAGCCGATCAGTCCTATCCTACCACTTGCTTCTCTCTGATACACATAGAGACCAGTCAGGGCAAACAGGCCCAGGAAGAGCCCAAAGCTTCCGACTGCGTTGGTGGCTGGGTTGAGTGGGAGTAGCAACTCGACAATCAGTTTTTTGATGATGATTAACAGGCCGCTCAGAAGCGCCGCGCAGGCGCTCAATCGGTACAATTGTGCAGGAAACATGTTAGTTTTCTCCTCTTGTATTGAAGATACTTAGAAACGTTGCTGATAGCGCTTGCGCAAAGAGGTCAATGTTGTCTCGATCATGGTAGTTGTTATGCTCTCAGTGCGCTTTGTACACCTTCAGGATATGTGCATTTCTCTGCCAGCACATGCGCCTGGTAGGCTATTTTTGCTCTCTGAATGGACACTGTTTCTCAATGTCTACCTGGTCAGAAGTCATGTGACTTCTGGGGATTCAGTGCAATCGATCGGCATATTGTAAGTGGCTCTCCTGCTATGCTATGATTGAGGTCGATGCAATAGATGCATAAAGGAGCTGGAGGAAACAAAAAACTATGAAGCTCGCAGAGTCATCAATCCAATGGAGAACTGTCCCTGTCCCCAGGCTTTTTCTCTGGGTTGCTTCGCTTTTGTATGGAGGTGTGCTTCTCACTGGTGTGTATTATCAGGTGGTTGCGTCCGTTGTATCGTGGCGGACTGTTGTTTTTATTGCCCTCCTACTGATCTTGCTGGTTTTGGAGCAATGGGCGCAGCAATACTCTGCTGGACATGCGACAAGATACGTGGCGATTGGTTTCCTGGTCGTTCGTATGGGATTGCTTGAGGCTGTTGCAGCTGTGGATAGCTCTGGTTTATCCAGGGCGCTCTATCCGCTGGTGCCATTTGCAGCCTATTTCTCTCTGGGTAAGAACGTCAGTGGTGGTTTGGCTCTTTTTTATCTGAGTGCATTTGTGGCTAAACTCTGCCTGTTTGTCCCGTTCTGGTATACCAGTAAAGAAGCCATCTCCGAGCTCCTGATGTTCTTCATTGGTCTGGTGTTTGCTATTTCGATGGCCCGCGTGGCCTGCGAAGCGGAGGCGAACCGCAGACGAACTGAGCAGCTTCTTGGTGATCTGTCTATCTCTCATCAGAAGCTCAAAGTATACTCCGAACAGGTGGCGGAATTGGCGGCGGCGGAAGAACGTAATCGCCTGGCGCGAGATATCCATGATGGTCTGGGCCATTACCTGATGGTTATCACTATTCTCCTGGAAAAAATTATTGCCTTCCGCCAGCGGAATCCCCAGGAGGCTGAGATGGCGGCGTTGGATGCCAGGCGCCTGACACGCGAAGCCTTACAGGATGTACGCCGATCAGTAGGAGCGTTGCGTCTCACAAGCTCAGCCTTCTCACTGGCGGCGGCTCTGGATGCTCTGGTGAAAAACGCAGGCAATGCCAACCTCACGATCAGCCTGAACATCAGAGGCGATGAAATTGATGTTCCCAAACCAGTCTTATTGTCGCTCTATCGAGCTGCACAGGAGGCTCTGACTAACATCCAGAAGCACGCGAGAGCTTCACATGCCTGGATCTGTGTCACCCTGTACAAGCACGAAGCGAGTCTTTCTGTCGATGACGATGGGCAGGGATTTGATGTGGCTCTGCTTGATCGGCTTCCAGCAGATCGGAATGATGGCTTTGGCTTGCAAGGGATGCGCGAACGTCTGGAGATGGTTGGAGGTGTTCTGAAGGTGGAAAGTCAGGCCACGCAGGGCACGCGCATATTCGTGAGCATTCCTCAAATGCCGTCAGGGGCGGATCAGGCTGAGAGAATGAGGTGAGGCAATGCAGGACGATAGAGGAGGAATAGGGATGGACAGCGCGGTCCGCGTGCTCGTGGCGGATGATCAGCAGTTGATTCGCGAAGGAATCGCCTCGCTGCTGGGGATTCAAGATGGGGTACAGGTCGTAGGGACTGCGGCTGATGGACAGGAGGCTGTTGAGAAGGCACGAGCTCTCTCTCCAGAAATTGTGCTGATGGACGTGCGGATGCCAGTGATGGATGGTGTGCAGGCAACGGCCATGATTTGCAGCCAGCTCTCTACCTGCCAGGTGCTTATGCTCACGACCTTTGACGACGAGGAATACATCATCAAAGCTCTTCATGCCGGCGCAAAAGGCTATTTGCTGAAAGACATCCCTCCTTCCGATCTGGCTCAGGCCATCCGGCTGGCTCATGCGGGGATCTATCAGCTCGACTCTGCCGTGGCTGGCAAGCTTGTTGGCGCACTCACCCGCACCGAGACGGCAACGGCTCATTCCAGAGCAGAGCTACATGCCAAAGCTTCTTCCCCCTCACCTCTTACTGATCGCGAAGTCGAAGTGTTACGCTTCATTGCCCTGGGTGCGACCAATCGCGAGATTGCCGCCCAACTGATAGTCAGCGAGGGCACAATTAAGAATCATATCTCCAATATCCTGAACCGTTTAGACCTGCGAGACCGCACCCAGGCTGCTCTTTACGCTCGCGATCATCACCTCATCTAACCGGGTAAGCTACTGCGAGGAAGGCTATTTTACAAAATGTAATATGAGCGCCAGCGCAATGCCAGCTATTGCAACCAGGTATCCCCAGAATGCACCCGTCCCGGCTGATCGGCCGCTGGCTTCGCTGCGTGTTTCGCGTAAACTGGCTATCTCTTTGGTCAGGCTCTCAATACTCTTCTCAAAACTTCCGCGTAATGCTTCGAGTCTATTATCATAGTTACTTTGTGTTGCCTCCAGTTTTTCCTCATGTGATTTGAATAATGCGCTGGCCTCACCTCTCGGCATGAATGTAATCTGTTGATCTGAAAGGGTATTGCGAAACTCATTGACACTTTCAAAACGTTTCTCAGCGGCTATTTCGGCTTTGGCGACAGCACGATCTGCCGCTGCCAGTGCCGTGTCAACCGCAAGTTTTTGGGCCGTTAGAGCGGTTTGTACTGCATTTTTTGATAAATCGAAATTTTCTGCGCACCTTACTTCATTTAATGTAATAATTGTAAGGATATACTCACGGAGCGTTTCGACCGTCCAATGACGATTTTGTTCTGAGTCTTCAGTGGCCGTAAGTGCCTTTCTTTGAAGTATACTCATGGTTTTCCTCCTCCTCTTTTCATACCTCCACTACACAAAAAAACAGACGAGAATGGGGTCATACTATCAGATTGGGATAGACTGAAGTGCTTTTTCATTATTTATGTGTAAAATGCATTTTTTCTACAATAAATACCGTGCTTATATATATGACGCATCACTGTAAGAATTATGTACAAAAGATGAATGTATGAAATTAATTCGATGAAGTAATGATTTGTGATATGCACTAACGAGTGCATGACATTCCTTTGTTGCGATGCGGTGAGTCCTGCTCAATTTTTTGCGAGCAAAAATTACACAGGGAGAAGCACCGTGGGTGTTGTATTGTGCCCCAAAGAAAGTAACAGGGAGTGAGCATAGGAAGAGGAAGGGAATCCTATTTTCTCACCCCCAAACGTTCATGGCAAGGATGGAATGAACATGCGATTACTGGTTGGTCTGGTCGTTTTGGGAAATGTCAATGGTATAGACTGCGTTGCCATTTTCATCCCTTGTCCAGGTACCAGGCTTGCTAAGAATAGCGCCTCCGACGAGCACAATGGCGGCTGCGCCCAGAGCATCGACAATTAAGGAAACGATCTGGGTGCCATCGGTAGAGGTTTGTAAAGTCCAGGTAAAGCCATTGGCAATGATATTGTCCCAGTGCTGTGTAATCCAGGGATCCTGGCGGGCTTGCTCCCAGTTGTAATCGCGGTCGGGGCCAACAAGTGCCCCTAGCTCTCCCTGGACATTGAAAATGTGCTGTGAACCATCATCGGTGAAGCGGGGCGCGATGGCAAAGCCAAAGTTATCGCCGACGATCGAGCTGTTATCGTGAAGGTGACCTTTGTAGGAATATTTGCCATTCCAGAAGACAGCAAGATCCGCTTCGCCCATGACCTGACCTGCATTCATGTGCCCTGTATGCACTATGACCTGACCTGTTTTGACTGTCAGATGAAGAGTCAGGGTACCGCTCTGCCCATCGTCTGAGCTCCAGGCCAGTATAATGGGCTGATCTGGTCCGACGGGAGTCGACCAGTTGATGAGAAACGAAAGCAAAGGCTGTGTACCCAGATCAGCGGTGATTGGTGACATTATAACGCCGGGAGGAGCCTGGAGAGCCTGCAATAGTACTTTGCCGGGTTGGATGCCGTCGGAGGCAACTACAACTGTTGCAGAGATGTAGCTGCCCTGATACCCTTCAAGGTTTCCTGAGCCCTCGGGATAGACACTCACTGCTCCACCGGCCACAGTGATTTGCAACGTAGGCGTGACCTGGTCATACTGTTGGTTGGCGGCAGTTTGCCCCGATCCAAAGTAGGCGTCTTCAATAATTGGTAGCGACTGTAGACCAACTGGGACGCTGCTGCCAATGGCCACACGCAATGTCTTGGGAACGCTGGCACCCGGTGCAATGGCCGCAATATCCCAATTGCCGACTGCCTTTATGTCCGAACGTGCGGACGAAGCAAGTGTATAGTAGACGAGAGCGGATGGACCCTGGGGATTGAGTGAGGTTGCCTCGATCTGAAGATCGCCCTCCCCACCCTGGCGCATCACTGGTGGTTGCCCGACCTGAGTTGTCATGATACCGGAGACGATTGCTACTATTGGGAGAGATGCGCTATTGCCCAGCTCATCGGTAAATGTAGCAGTTGCCGTATATTGATACATGGTAGGATTGGTAGGCGCTGTAAATGAAAGGTGGATGGCTACATAGACCGCATCTGTGGGTGCAATGGGGCCAGAGCCATCGACATGCAGCAGCGTGACGAGTTCGGTTGGAAGCGGTCCTTTATGGCCAGGTGGCAATTCGGTTGGATCGACGGTTTGTACATCGTAGGTTGTTAAACCTAGAATCTGGAAGTCGCCGCCGGAGGTATCTCCTGTAATCGTGGCTCGAACGTGCGCACCAGTAAAGCTATTGGTGACGCCGGCTCGCCGATCACTGGTTTGTCCTGCGATCACAACGCCAAAATTGGCGGTGGAGGGGAGAAGTGGCGAAGTTGATGCCTGTGAATGAAGCATAAAATGGAAACTCCTTTTCTGTTTTCTAAAGAATTGTTCTATGATGTGAGACATCGTATGTGAACATGGTTGATTACGAGCGCCGCTGATTGGCGTTTTGCAGCTTGACCTCCTTTCAAAGCAAGTGTATACTCTTTGGCGTCATAAGAATTATCAGCAATACATCATCTCTATATCATTTGTCGCCCGCTATATGGCAGAGAAGCATGGGCAGCAAATGGGGAAGGGCACAATGGGGCGACAGAAGTTTCCCTCCACGAAAAGCACAATCCCCAACGAGCGACTACGCATGCACCGGGAGAGTCGGCATTGGACGCAGAGCGAGCTTGCACGCAGAATTGGTACTACCTATTTGAGCGTCTGTCGTTGGGAGAATGGCGCGACAGTTCCTAGCGTGTACTATCGGCAGAAGTTGTGCGATCTTTTTGACGTCGGTGCTCAGGAGCTTGGTCTGGTCGTAGCTCGGAGACATAAGGGACATCACACAGAGCGTCCTCTTGCTCTGGGATGGTATATTCCATTTCGGCGCAACCCCTTTTTTACCGGGCGTGAAGCGGTTCTTATGCAGATACATGACTTTTTTCAAGCTGAGCATTCGTCGGTGCGGGCGCTGGCGATAAGTGGCCTGGGTGGCATCGGTAAGACACAAACCGCTCTGGAATATGCGTATCGTTGTCATAAAGAGTATGAGACGTTGCTGTGGCTTGGGGCTGAGACATACAGTATCCTCTTGACGGATCTGCTTGCCCTGATCGATCAGCTTGAGGACCTGGATGGAAGGAAGTTGGAGAGAGAGCGTCCCGTACAGGCGATGAGAAACTGGCTCCAGGAACATACACGCTGGCTACTCGTGCTGGATAATGTAGAGGATTTTGCCGTGATAGAGCCGATATTGCCCCTTGTAGGACAGGGGCATATACTTATGACCATGCGTGCTACGTCAACGGGCTCAATTGCTCAGAGCATTGAACTGAAACCATTGGAGATCGAGGAAGGGGCGTTGTTGCTTTTACGACGTGCGAAGCGAGTGGAGTCGGACCTCGCATCGGAGTCTACTGAGCAACGCAAAGAAGCCAGCCAGATCGCACAGAATCTGGCCGGATTACCGTTGGCACTTGATCAGGCGGGAGCTTACATTGAAGAGACTGGCTGTAGCTTACAGGACTATCAAGTGCGTTATCAACGCTATCAGATTGCTCTGCTGGAGCAACGTGGGCGATTGAGTAGTGATCATCCCGATTCTGTGTCTATGACTATCGAGCTGGTGCTGGATAAAGCACGCTTGACGAATCCTGCGGCACTCGACCTCGTGCGATTCTGTGCATTTCTAGAGCCTGACGCTATTCCGTTGGAGATAATCAGTGAAGGCGCTGTGGAAACTGGAACTATGCTCGATGCAGTAGGAGCAGATCCGTTGCTGTTGGATCGCGTTATCGCTGACCTGCGTCGCTATTCATTACTATGGCGGCACGCGCAGGTTAATACACTGGCTATTCATCGGTTGGTGCAGGTGGTTGTAAGAGGAAGCATGGATAAAGCGACTCAGCGATTATGGAGCCAGCGTGCTGTTTTTGCCGTCAATCGGCTCTTTCCAGAAGGGAGCTTTGCGCATTGGTCGCGTTGTCAGCGCTATCTTGCGCAAGTTCAGCATTGTGCGGAGTTGGTTGAACACTATGGACTGCTTTTTCCAGAAGCGGCTCAACTCCTACAGAAAGCCGGGAGTTATCTGATCGGGCGTGGGCTGTATGTACAGGCAGGTGCGTGGCTGCATAGGGCGCTTGCCCTTAGAGAGCAACTCTTGGGGACTGAGCATAGAATGGTTGCAGCTACTCTGACGACGCTGGCCGAGTGCGAATTTTATCAGGAACACTATGATGAGGCGGCACAGTTTTTGCAACGTGCTCTTATAATCTATGCACGTGAATCCAGCCCTGACAGTGCCGATGCCGCAAATGCGATGGATGTACTGGCGCTGGTCTACTATTATCAGGGGAGATATGACGAGGCTGAAATGTTGTATCTACGTGCTCTGTCCATCAAAGAGCAGATGTTTGGTGTCGATCATATCGATACTGCGGATACGCTCAATAACGTAGCTTTGCTGTATCAGGATCAGGCGCGCTATAGAGAAGCTGAGCCGCTATACAGGCGAGTCCTGGCCATTCATCGAGAGAATTTAGGTGTGGAACATCCCTCTACAGCCATTGCCCTGGATAATCTCGCCAAGCTTTATTCTCTACAAGCAAGATATGACGAGGCTGCTCCTCTTTACCAGCAGGCACTGGCGATCGAAGAAAAAGTGTTGGGTCTGGAGCATGTCAGTACGGCGATTACGCTCAGCAATATTGGACAAATTTCTCATGTTCAGGGGCGATATGAAGAGGCTGACGTATTGTATCGGCGTGCTCTCGCTATACAGGAAAAAGTGTTAGGCGTGGGGAGTGCTGCAACTTCGTATACACAGATGAATCTGGCTCGCCTTTATTATGATCAGCAACGCTATAAAGAGGCGGGGATTCTCTATCAAAGTGCGCTGGAGATCGCAGAACATGGCCTCGGTCAGGAGCATCCTCATACTGCGGCTATCCTTGATAATATAGCGCAACTTCATCAAGCACAGAGGCAGTATGAGTCGGCGGGCGTGTTCTATCGGCGTGCTCTGGACATTCGTGGTCAGCGGCTAGGAGCCGAGCATCCCGATACGATCGCAACGCGCAAGCGGCTGATGCAAATACTCTAGCGAATGGTGAGGTGTCCTGTGTCAGGATTACCCTTCTTTCGCTGGCGCAACTGAATTGAGCGCTTCGTCGGGGACGGAGTGCTGTCCGAGAAAGAGACTCAATTGGGCTGCATGTTCCTGGACATGGCGCAGGGTGTACAAGAGGAGTTCTAAATAGCTTACCTGCTTCCCTGTGGTCCAGGGATAATCGACCAGTTGCAGTGCTTTCTCGTCTGATAACTCAGCAATTGCTGTCTGGCATTTCTGGCGCAGGTAGAGCAGATAGGCATGCAACTCTTCTGTCGTATAGGGTCGTTCAGGCGATATGGCAGGATCGAGCTCAGTCCAGATAAAGGGCGTCAGAGGTGTGAAGTCCTCCTCCCGAGAGCCAGAGAGATATAATTCGAGCCAGAAGAGTGTGTGATAGACGACATACCAGAACTCTGAGAACTCAGGTGGAATCCACGGTTTGCCCGAGGATACGGTCCAGAGACGCTCTCTCCATAGGGAGTTGGGGCAGGCTATCAGGGCGTTTTCGAGCAGCGCCATGGCCTCGCCAAACTGCCGCCAGAGAGCGGTGTGTAATGTTGTCTGTATAGATTGTTCAGGCATAACATACGTTCCTTTCTGCTTCTTTCCTCACAGACTACCACCAAATGTGGTCAGAATTTATCCTAATATTGATGATAGCGTGCCGCATTGATATGTCTTGGAGAAAAGAGAAGGTGTCATATGAAATGATATGATAATCGTTCACGATGCGGCGGTGGGCTCCTGCATGCCTTCATGCATCGAGGCTCTGGACATATGGTGGGTATTGTAAGCAGAACCGATGTTTCCACGGCCATCGATGATAATTAAGCCGCCAGTTCCGCTGGCTTTGATGCCTAGCACGTTGATTGCAGCCTCGGCTGCATCCTGAGCATTCATCCCACCAGCGACAAAATCGCTGGCACGTTTGGCGATGAGCAAACGGATGAAATCCTCACCGTCGCCGGTACAGGAGACAGCGGCATCGTTGTCGGCATAGTAGCCGCAACCGATCAAGGGTGAGTCGCCAACGCGCCCGGGATATTTGTGAAAGATGCCACCAGTTGAGGTGGCAGCAGCGAGATGTCCCTGACTGTCGATGGCGACCGCGCCGACCGTGCCGTGCTTCTCACCTGTCTGGATCTTGCCCGCGTTGCGTGCCTCCTGCGCCGCTTTCCAGCGTTCGTGTTGATCCTCGGTGAGCAAGTCTGTCAGCTCGCACAGAGAGATGCCTCGTTCCTGAGCGAATTGTTGTGCTCCTGTGCCGACCAGCAGGGCATGCTGGCTCTCCAGTACCTGGCGTGCCAGCGAAATGGGATGTTTGATCAACTCGACGCCTGCAATTGATCCGACCTGCAAGGTGTGTCCTTCCATGATGCCAGCGTCCATTTCGATCTTGCCGTCCAGGGAGAGGTAGGAACCGGTACCAGCGTCGTAGAGTGGGTTATCTTCGAGCGCCCTCACTGCCGCTTCGACGGCTGAGAGCGCGGTTCCGCCTCCCTGTAGCACGCTCCAGCCGAGAGCGCAGGCTTCTTTGCATCCTTGACGTGCACCAGCTATATTTGCGGGAGCAATGGTGCCTGCTCCTCCGTGAACAATGATTGCGAGAGGCATATGTCTATGTGTACTCCTGGTGATTGATCTAGCTGGGTTCATTGTATCATGCAGGCAGGCTTTGCTCAAAGGAGGCGCCCGCTGGAACTTTCATCCGAGGGTTTTTGTGCTGGATATACATAAAGCATCTATAAAGAAAAGGTGAAGCGTGTTGAGTTATGCTATTGTGGTGGAAAAGAGTGAGGAATTATGGATATGTAATGTGCTCAGAGGTCTGTAAAAGGAAGGAAGTGAAGCGCATGGGTACGCTCCCGAATATCGTGCTGGTGCATGGGGCCTGGGCCGATGGCTCCAGTTGGAGTGCCGTCATCGAGCGTCTGCAAGCTGATGGCTACCACGTCACTGCACCGCAGTTTCCGTTGACCACGCTGGCTGAGAATGTTGCCAGGCTGCGTCAGGTGCTGGCGTTGCAGCATGGCCCATCCATCGTCGTTGGTCACTCGTATGGCGGTCAGATCATCACCGCGCTTGGCACTGATGCACCCGGCGTCGTTGGTCTGGTGTACATTGCGGCCTTTGTACTTGATGAAGGTGAATCAATTGGTGCTCTGCTGGCTCAGGGACCAGCGACCCCGGCAGTGGCACATTTGGTTATTGACCAGCAGGGTTTTGCCTGGTTACCAGAAGACGATTTTGTGAACCACTTCGCCGCTGACGTTGATCCAGTGAAGGCCAGGGTTATGTATGCGGTGCAGCAGCCGTTGTCTATGGCGGCCCTTGCCGATGTGATTGGGATTCCTGTCTGGAAGTCGCTACCGTCTTGGTATCTGGTCGCAGGCGATGATCACGTGATCCCGCCTGACGTCGAGCGTCTATTTGCCAGGCGCATAGGGGCCACTACCCTCGAAGTGCCGGCGAGCCATGTGGCGATGGTCTCCCACCCTGATGCTGTGGCGAAGCTTATCAAGACGGCTACCGAAGCTGTACCAGTTACAAGTTAGCGGAGCGCTGAAACAGAGATAGGATAGGCGATGAGAGTCAGCCATCCGCTTGCACTCCTGGCTGAGGCTGTCTTCCGGATGGCTGGCAGGAGTGCAAGCGGATGGCTCTCAGGGTAACAGTCCGGGGACGTGCAATACTACTCCTTCAGCAAAAAGTTAAATTACTCACCATTTTGACCTATTGAAGAATGATACTATCACTCAACTCTGCTAGAAGCCAATAAAAGCAACCATACCAAGAGCAATAAATTCGCCACTTTTGACATATAAAATCGCCAGTTAATTGAGCTTAATTAGGATGTTTGTTCCTCTTGCCTCTGACGGAGTTCCTCTTCCGCCTGAAATTGAAATCGACCCATAAACCTGCCCGAACATTTCGCCTCTCAAACGCTTGACAATGATGGGCTGAAGATGTATATTTGAATCAATGAATGAAAATTTCATTCATTGTAAAAGGACAGTGTAATGCCTCGAACACCAGAAGCAAATCAACATATCCGCGAAGCGCAGCGAGCAAAAATCCTGGAGAGTGCCAGGCGGGTCTTTGCTCGCAAGGGAATGGATGCGACGATCACGGATATTGCCGCTGAAGCTCAGATGAGTCTTGGACTGGCTTACCGCTACTTTGCCGACAAGGAGGCCATCTTCTCGGAACTCGTCAAGCAAACCATCCCAGACGATCCTTCCGAGTTTCAGAAGCTAGTGGAGATGCCTGGAACACCAGGGGAACGGCTTGCCAGGCTGATTTCGAATATTGTTGGAGCACGCAGTCAGCACGAGTCACTTGAGGCTCATCAATTGCTTATTCATGCCCTTGATGAGGATGCTATGCCTGAGGAGATGCGTGCATTGCTCAGCAAACGGTATCAAATACTGCTTGCGACGATGAGACAGCTGATTGTCGAGGGTCAGGCCACTGGTGAGGTTGCTCAGGGTGACCCGGATCAACTCGTAGCAGTGGTGAGCGCCTGTCTTGATGGCCTGACTCGCTGGGCTCTACGAGATCCAGAACAATTTCGCACCTCTGTTCCTGATGCAAGACTCATTCTGCGACTTTTTCAGCCTGAAATCGCCGAGAAGAACGTCTCAGAACCATTGTAGAGCAGCTTGCTTAGAGGCACAAGGAAGTATGTCCTGATATCCGCTTGTCCTTTTCTTTTCTGAAGTAAAAATGTTGAGAGGAAAATGTGTATGAAGCTCAATATCGCTGCATCAGCCATGCAACGCAAACGATCCCTGCGAACCAGGGGTATCGGTTACGACACCGGATTCTGCATTGATGGTATCTTCAATCGGCCGTTTGACCACGCCCTCATCCGGCGCGAGTTGCAGATCATTCAGGACGATCTGCACTGCAACGCGGTACGCTTAATCGGCAACGATCTGGACCGGATCGAGTTTGCCGCCGACCGCGCGGCCGACTTGGGTCTGGAGATTTGGTTCTCGCCGTTCCCCATGGAACGCGATCCCGAGGAAGTGCTCAAGTTGCTCGCCGACGCCGCTGAGCGTGCCGAGCGGATTCGCCGCCGGGGAGCCGAGGTCGTGTTCGTCACCGGCGCTGAACTGAGCCTGTTCAACAGCGGGTTCCTGCCGGGCAACAGCCTCGAAGAGCGAACCGGCCCCCTGCTCCGGCGTGAGCCGGAGACGCTCCAACTGTTGGCCAGGGTGCCCGCCCGTATCAACGACTTTCTCGTCAGGGCCGTCACCCTGGTCCGCGAGCGGTTCGGAGGCAAGGTCACCTACGCCTCTATCCCGTTCGAAGGGGTTGACTGGACGCCGTTCGACATTGTCTCGGTCGATGCCCATCGCACAAAGGAGGTTGCCCACATCTACCAACAGGGTATCCGCGCACTGGTCGCGCAGAACAAGCCGGTCGCGATCACGGAGTTCGGTTTTGCCACCCATCGTGGCGCAGGCGATCGTGGTGGCCTCGGCGGCAGCGAGATGATCGAGTTCGACGGGACCACCCCTGTCCGACTCAACGGTGACTACATCCGTGACGAGCAGGAGCAGGCCACCCAGCTACTCGAACTGCTGGACATCTTCACCTCCGAGGGTGTTGACGCAGCATTCGTGTGCACTTTCGCCTGCTATGGCTGGCCGCACCGCAGTAACCCCCGCGAAGATTTCGATATGGCGAGTTGGGGCGTGGTCAAGGTTCTAGAGAACCGCCGAGGTTCCACCTACCCTGACATGCCCTGGGAACCCAAGGCCGCATTCACGGCTCTCGCTGACTTCTACGGTGGCTGATTGAAGGAGCTCTGTATGCCTCTGAGCTACATCCTGATTCATGACCTGCTGTAGCTTTTCCAGAGTACCCGTTCCGGGTAATGGAGTATAAATCATGATTTTGAGATCGGGCATAGTCGGTACCTGTAAGGTTGTATACTCAAACCTCAGCGACCCCACCAAAGGATGCATCATATCTTTTAGCGTATCGCTTCTCCCACGCACATCGTGACGAGGCCACCAGGCGCGAAACTCGGAACTGATGCGTTGCAAATCAGCGATCAAGCCTTTGAACCATTCTTCATCAGCGTAATGCACACTATCAGCACGAAATTCTGCGAGCACTTTCTGTGCGACTTGTTCCCACTGAGGAAAGTAGACGCGACTCATGGGACTGGCAAAAATACGCCAGACGGCATTGTATTCGTACGGGGGCACCGACTGCGACAGCCCAAAAATATGCTCAGCAGCGGTGTTCCAGGCGAGACAATTCCAACGACGACCAAGGATGTAGGCAGGAAGAGGGTTAAGTGAGTCAAGTACACTGCGTAGTACAGGGCTTACCTGTTCATCAGATGGGGGTGTATCAATGAGGTACGGCTGATCGGCGAGCAAGAAAAGATGTTGACGTTCGGCGAGCGTAAGTTGTAACGCATCGGCAATGTTCTGTAGCACCTCCTTTGACGGATGAATATCCCGTCCTTGCTCCAACAGGGTATACCAGGAAACACCCACATTTGCTAGTTGTGCAACTTCTTCGCGGCGCAATCCTGGAGTGCGCCGCCTTCCGCCACCTATCAACCCGACCTGTTCGGGCGAGAGACGCACACGTCGCGTGCGGAGAAAATCCGCCAGATCCTGTCTGCGTTGTTCGTTACTCATACTCCCTCCGCTGTGCTTATCCTGCTAGTCTCAATCATATGATAAAGAGACTCTGGTCATATTATAGCCTGCATGTCATACTCCTAAGTGTATCACAGATTGTGATTATTGTAGTTTCAATGAGAGAAAAGGACATTTCCTATGCTATCGCATTCAGCACATGAATATAGTAATTTGTCAGCCACAGCCGCGGGAACGTTCAGCATGGCAGAGGATCTGACGGTCACGCGTATGGGATACGGCGCAATGCAATTGGCAGGCCCGTATGTGTTTGGCCCGCCTGCCGATCGCAACGAAGCTGTGTCTGTGCTGCGCACAGCCGTGGAGCTAGGTATTACTCATATCGACACCAGTGACACCTATGGCCCACATGTGACTAACGAGATCATCAAAGAAGCCTTGTACCCCTATCCCGCATCATTGCATATAGTCACCAAGGTCGGAGCGGTACGAGACGCCCAGGGCGGCTGGCCTCCGGCACGGTCTCCCGAGCAGATACGTCAGGCTGTATTCGACAATCTCAGTATCCTTGGCCTCGATGTACTTGACGTTGTCAACCTGCGCGCCGGAGGACCCCAGGGTCCTGTTCCTGGCTCGATTGCTGAACCGTTCACGGCGCTCGTACAGTTGCAACAAGAAGGATTGATCAAGCACCTCGGCGTCAGCAACGTAAGCGCTGAGCAAGTCGCTGAGGCACAGTCGATCGCACCAATTGTGTGCGTACAGAACTTTTATAACCTCGCTTACAGGGGTGACGACGACCTGATCGATTCCCTCGCCGCGCAAGGGATCGCCTATGTGCCTTTCTTCCCGCTCGGTGGTTTCACGCCTCTTCAGTCCGACAAACTGCAATCTGTCGCTACCCGCCTCAGTACTACACCGATGGCCGTCGCACTGGCATGGCTGTTGCAGCGCTCACCGAACATTCTACTGATCCCGGGTACCTCATCCGTTGCGCATCTGCGCGAGAACATCCTGAGTGCTACGCTGGCCCTTTCCGAGGATGATCTGATCACTCTAAACGGCGTTGTCTCATAAGCTCAACTTCCTGGAGATGTCTTTTCCCAACGCACCGTTGCTAAGGAGTTGGGAAAAGATATTTCAAGAAGAGTATTATCTCTGATGGGCAAGCTATGTGAGAGATCTTGCCCATCAGTTTAGCTTTGGGATTTACATGTACAGAACAAGGTTTGGCCAGACGGTAGGATTTGCGCTAGGCCAACGCGTCTATCAACCGATCCATCTGCTCAAACTCTGGGAGACAGGGCCAGAGAATCAGTTCATCTGCACCCGCTTCAGCAAACGCAAGCTTTAAGGCTTTGATGGCTTCAGGAGTCACAGGTAGTGATTGGCTAATCATTGGTCCCCATTGGGGTCCATAGTAGTGATAAATGGTTTTCTCTGCACGTGCCTGTGCATCTGGTCCCAGCGCATAATACGCACAGGCCACCAGACGCGGTTTTCCGGCTCTGCCAGCGGCATTCCATACGTCTTTCGCCCCTTGAAAGCCCTGTTGAGCCATCTGGGGTCCACCACCGCCGGAGATAAAGCCATGACCCCATTTCCCAAGTCGCTGCATGGCGGCAGGTGAAGTAGCTCCGATCAGTATTTCAGGTCCACCGGCTTGCACAGGTGCAGGTCCGATGGGGCCGACACTCTCGCTGAGTGGCTCGCCGGCCCAGAGGCGCTGCATCGTCGCTAATTGCTGATCAAAGACTTTCCCTCGTTTATGGAACGAGGCTCCTGAGGCCAGAAAATCATCTTCACGCGCTCCAACGCCCAGGCCCAGCGTCAAACGTCCCTCCGAAAGGGCGTCCAGGCTCGCAGCCTGCTTCGCTAATTGCGCCGCGCTATGCAAAGGAGCGAGCAAAATCGTAGTCACCAGGCGCACGCGTCGGGTCACTGCCGCCGCCGCTGTCAAAGCAATCAGTGGATCATAGTTAGGGTAGACCAGGCGATCGATCAGACCCAGGCTGGAGAAAGGGCCGGCATCAGCTCTTCTGGCCCATTCAATCAGATGTTCACCTCCAACGCCGGGGATGTTCGCCGGTAAACCAATGCCAATACTCATCTCACTCATATCTCTTCTCCTTTTTTGTGTCATTTAATATCGGTAATGTATGTACTCGATAGCAAGTAGTTTATATATAAACTACTTAGGCAAAAAAATTATCAATGAGCCCCCAGGGCACGATCAAGCATATGCAATGCATGATGAAGGGTCTGAAGATCCTCAGATGCAAGGAGTGCCATACATTCAGCAATCAGAGCCTCATGCTCTGGCACCACACGTGCAGCCAGAGTCGCACCCTGCTCGGTCAGAGAGACCAGGTTTGTACGAGCGTCATCTGCATCCGTACGACGCTCGACCAGAGCACGGTCCTCTAATCGGTTAAGCAATCCGACGATATTTCCTTTTGTGACAAACAAACGATCAGCTAGCATCTGTTGCGAGATCGCAGGCGTCGCATACAGATGAGCCAGAACCCCAAATTGAGCGGGGGTTAGATCATACTGTTCCAGATGGCGCTCAAGACGCAATCCAATCTTCCGCGCGACCTGGTTGAGATGTAGCCATATGCGCACGCCAGGATTTAGCTGATGCTTCATACCTTGCTCCGTTATCGAGAACTTAGACAAATAGAGACATGCCCCATTTGCAGTCTCGTTCCTGCTTCAACCTGTTGACCCTTCTGCTTAATGGTTGAAGTATAAACTATTTTGGCAGAATCGTCAAGATTGTGCCAGAAGCGAGAACACAAGCACGGAGTAGAAAAGTTTGAGCATGCCCACGCACGATCTGTTTCTGGTTATGCACTCAAAACCTGGATAGTGAAGGTATCCAGGTTGTTGCTCTCGGGTGTTATACTACGCTCATCAGGAAAATGGATCATTATGTTATCCAACATCTGTTTTTGTCGAAAAAGAGAGAAATGGTGATGTATTCCTGAGTGAAAGCGGTAAAAAAAGAGCTAGACATGCTAGCTGAGAGATTTTTATTGCTTCTGTACCATCAGATCAACTATAAGGATGTTCAAATGTTGATACATAATCAAACATTCGTTAATATCATATTACTTATATTAAGCATTACCTGTCTGTTTTTAGCGATTCGCGCCATTTATGTCTACTCATATTCCAAAAATGATGCGCTCTTCATCGTTGGTGTCTCAATGATTATCGTTGGTGTCTCTGTCTTCGTCGGATATTTAGAGGATAGCCACATCACGCAATGGAATACTCATATCTCCTGGTACTCTGGTACTATTATTGGTATCTTTTTTCTTGTTGCGTTAGCATGGGCACGCTCGCATGAGACCATCGAGAAAATCAAACGCTTGCTGATCATTTTCACCGCAATCTTTACTATCATCACACTAGTCACTCCTCTCTACCCGCCATTTCCCAATGCCTCCATCCCGGTAATCCTGAACAGTATCCGCACAGTAATGGCTCTGATTGGCTTTGTTCGCTATCTTGCCCTCTATGACAAGAGAAGAACACGCTTTACCCTCCTTATGTGCCTCGCCGCTCTGCTCATTGGGGTCGGTTTTGGTATCCAGACACCTGAACTTATCGATATTACTCAGAGCATCTTTTTAGCCATTGGCGATCTCTTACGACTGATTGGCTTCTGCATCTTATTGGTCGCTTACTCGCTCAATTAAGCTGAAAATTGTTGCAGATTGTGGTCCTCCTGCAGGTCCTCATACGTTGGAGTTGATGGCAGGAGGCGCGTCGTTACACGGTGAGGCCTGAATCAACGGTGATTATCTGGCCGGTGATGCTCTCGTTGCGGGCGAGCATGACGTAGGCGGCGGCGGCGTCCTCCAGCCTTGTTGCTTGCTTGAGTATGGCTTGCTGCTTGGCTGCCTGGATGTATGCCGCGCTGAATGTGTCGTTCCAACGTGTATCCATAAAACCGGGGGCGACGGCGTTGACGCGAATATCAGGCCCAAGGGCGGCTGCCAGACATTTGGTGAGATGAATGGTTCCGGCTTTGGAGACCGCGTAGGCTATGTTGCTCGCTCCACTGGCGCGGATACCAGATATGGAGGCTGTATTGATCACGTGTCCTCCACCATTTTGTCGCATGAGCGGAACCGCCGCCTGCGTCGTGAAAAAAGGAGCTTTGGTGTGTACGTTCAAGACGGTATCCCAATCCACTTCTGTCAGTGCCTCTATGTGAGGAACGGCTCTCGTGGTACCGGCATTATTAATCAACAGATCAAGGCGTCCGAAGTGCTCTGCGACATCTTCGACCAGACGTTTACTTTCGGTCATGACGCTTGGTGCGTTCAGGTCTGCCTTAAAAGCCTGCGCTTTGACACCCAGGTCCTGCAACATCGTGACCGTCTCAAAGGCATCACGCTCGGAACGTGAATATCCGACGGCGACATGCATGCCTGCCTGCGCCAGGTGCCGGGCAATGACGCGCCCAAGGCCAGTGCCTCCGCCTGTGATCAAGACTACTTTTCCTTGTATATCCATATGTTTTCTCCTACTGACTGTGAATTTCTGACGAACTGTAAAGCCTTGCCATACCTCTGGATCATCATTGATACCTATCCAAAAGTTGTTGCACGGATACTTTGCTTGCGCTCCATCACTATAACAGAGTATGATATATCGAACAACACAAAGTATTCGAAGCAAACGTTCATCTTTACTGATAGGTTGAGGATTATGGATCTACGACATTTGCAGACGTTCAAGGTGATTGCAGAGGCAGGTAGTTTTGTCCAGGCTGCCGAGCGACTGCAATACGCGCAATCAACGCTCACATTACACATGCAGCAGCTTGAAGCGGAGCTCGGAGTCGAACTCTTTGATCGCCAACGGAGAAAAATCCAGCTTACCGCCGCAGGACATACACTCCTCATCCACACGCAGCATGTACTCAATCAAGTCGAGCAAATGCAGCAGGATCTTTCAGATCTCGCCGCAGGGGAGAGCGGCACGTTACGTGTAGGCATGATAGAGCCAATAGCACGCCTCTATCTTATGCAGGTCATGGGCACCTTTCGTGAGCGCTATCCCCGTATCCGTCTCACCATCGAGATCCTGAGCACAAACCGCACGCACGAACAACTCGTCGCCAATCAGATTGATCTAGGCATCTCAACACCACCACCCGCCAACGTAGGACTCATCTTCGAACCAATCCTGACCGAAACGCCTGTCCTACTGCTCCCCAAAAACCATGCTCTCCTGCAACAAGACGAGATCTTGCTGAGCGATCTATGCGCTGAATGCTTGCTCCTCACGGAGTCGCCCTGTGCCTATCGCACGGCTATCGAGCAAGCCTTTATGGCACGCGGACTTCCGCTGACAATTGGCATTGAGATCGGGAGCCTCGAAATCATCAAGCAAGCGGTCCAACAAGGAATGGGAGTCGCGATCATGCCGAAACTTGCCACATACCATATTCCAGACGATACGGTTATCCGACCTATCAAAGACTGGAAGCTGCATGTGCCTCTTGGTCTCATCACCAAAGAAGCTCCATTCCCACAAAGCAAGGCGATACAAGCGTTCAGCTCCCTGTTAAAACAGGTCATCGCAGACGCTTGAGCAGTTGCTTGATATCTACCAACAGGACACTACAGAAGCTTATCCAGGGAGCCAGCCGATGTCGCGACGTCGGCTGGCTTGTAAGTCTGGTGCAAGGGGTCATTTGTCCTGCAAAAGGGCGAGGAGTGAAAATAGACCACCGATGACAGGTCGTGCTTGAAATCCGACCTGTTGCCCGGAAATGGTATCATACAAGTCTGTCAATGGAACCCGGGAAGGGCTCGTATTGGCAAACTTGTAAATGGAGTCAATAATATATTGACGCAAGGATTGAACCTCCGTAGACGCTGCGGTCCACATTTTCCAGTCGGATTTGGTATAGGTGTGGCGCGTATCGAGAGGGATGCCGTACGCGTTTTCGCGTTGTTGATACCAGGCCGCTTCCTCTTGCAGTACCGTTTCCGGTACGAGATGCAGTCCGAGTAATTTGTCGGGGAATGCGTTGTATTTGAGACTCGAGGTGCCTGTGCCAGTATCAGGAGCTGTGTCTCCTTCGGTATAGGCGATATCGAGATGGGGCTGCGATGGGTCTTGGCCAAGCTGTGCCCATTGGCTGATTAGATCAAGTGCTGTCTTATGATAGAACTGTTGATCGCTGTTCTTGTGCACAGTAGCTGCCAGAATGCCCATGGCACCAATGGCAATGATCCCTTTAAGTGCCAGGTTGGTGCTGTGCGCAATAGAACCCGTGAAGTCATCGGTCTGGTTCTGGAACAGTGGGTCAAGCGCGTTGGGACGACTGGGAGTGCTCCCGTTTGGCGCGTTCAGGTAGTCGGCCCACTGCTTGAAGATGGGGTAGTGCGCATTGACAAAGTTCGCTGCATCTTTTCCGCCCCGCTGCGCATAGGTGGCCGCCATGATGAGCATGTTCGCCGTCTCCTCGACCGGCATGTCCTCTTCGTTCCCATCATTGTGACCATCTGCGTTTGGATAGTGTGAGCCAAGGTCATGTTCCGCAAAAATCTTTGGCCATCCGCCGGTCTCCGCGTAGGCCAGCAGCGGATCAAGCAGTAAACGTAGGAGGTAGGGATTGGTGTAGGCAAAGACCGGTGCGCTGGGGTAGATAACGTCGATGGTTGAGACATTGCCATCGCTACTAATCTCTTTGAGGAAGAGCCATGGTTGGTGACTACTTCCAACTAATTCAGTCCCGCCGAAGGCCTGGCGAAGCGCCAGGGTACACAGAGCTGCGTAATGCGTGCCTCCCGCTCTGATGGCATCACGCGTGATTTTGGTATCTACAAGCTCAGAGCGTTGTAGTGCCTGCTGGACATCGTCATAGGTCGCGGCAAGCATCTCCTGCCAGGTAGGCCAGAACGCTTTCCACAGCGGCGGCACCGGGGTGCCGAGATAGCTGACCGCTGGCTCGCGTACATGTCCCAGTAGTAGTGTGATTGGCTGGGTGGGATGCGCGGTGACCTGACCAAGCGCGAAGTCGAAGGCGAAGATGGGATTTCGATCGTTGATGGCACGCGGCATGGCGCTATCCATCGTGTTGTTTAACTTCCCAGACGCCACAAACTGCGCCCGTACGATCGTGTCTTGTCCGCTTTGCGTGCTCACATTTTTCAGGTTTTCTGTGGCCCAGACGACCGTTCCCCATGAGGGGTAGTCATTGACCTCTGAGAGCACTTGAGGCGTGTTAGGCGTGATCGTAAAGGTACTAATGGTGCTCTTTGCTCTTTTCTGTGGTATCTGTTCATGGGCCCACTGAATCAATGCATGATCATCGCCATAAGCCCACTGACCAGAAATATCGAAATAAAGACTCACTGTGTGTGCGCGTCCATCGTGGCTTTTCGCTTGCACGAGAATGTAACTGAGGGGGGCCGACTGTTTTTGCAAATCTTTTGCTTCGATCGGTGATAGAAAGGTCAGGGTTAAGGTGACGCCTCCGCCTTGTAGCGTGAAGATGGATTTTGTCGGCGTGATTGCCAGATGTGTCTGGGTCATCAACTGCGTTGCGCCCGTATCGGTTGGCTGTCCCATAAAGATGCAAGCAGTTTTATCGATAGAAGCAATCCCTGTCATCTGCTTCGTGGCTCCAGTCCAGAAGCGTGGCCAGTTTCCTGGTAGGAGATCTGCGTCTAACCACGTGCTTACGTAGGGGCTGCGGACGACAAGGGGCGTGGCTGGTGGACGAATCGGCACAAAAGAGGAACGTACTTGGGCTGGCGCTTGCTGATAGATTGTGGTGATCTCTTGAGAGCTCAATAAGCGATTGTAGAGGCGGACATCATCGATCATACCCGGCCAGAAGTCGACGGGACCAGCACCAAAGCGTGCACGCCCGATGACAGTCTCTCCGGTCGCGTTCCAGGCAGGCTTTACCGACTGTGTATCAACAAGCGTGCCGTTGACATACAGCTGGATCTGCTGCTTTGTTGCGTCATACATGCCAACTAAGTGATACCAGGCACCCGTAGACGGCTGCGCAGGAGAGATCGCTCGTGTGGTCGTTCCCTGACTTGAATCGCTATCAATCACACTGAACGCAAACCTTCCACCGTCGGGGATCGAGGGACTCGTGTACTGTAAGAAGAAGCCGCTGACATTTGCTCCATCCTGGCTCACTGCCGTTGACCAGCTATTTCCGTTATCCAGGTGGACCCAGGCGACCACTGCATAGTCTTTGCTGGTATCCAGCACGGACTTGTTGATATCTACCTCGCTGCCATCGCCGTTAAAGCTGAGTGCCCCATTGACGCGTCCGGGAGTCCATCCCACACCGCTATTCAATGTACCATTGTTGCCGTTGGGTGACGAGTCGAGTGCGATAGTGCCGCTTTTGGCATCACATGTCCAATGTCCAACTAATCCTGCTGTAACATCCAGGGGAGCGGCAAAAGCGCTGCCTGGTAGTGCAAACATGTCGAGTGCGGCGGCAGAGAGCCCTAACGCACCAGCCAGTTGGAGGAATTCACGTCTTTCGAGCAGAGGGTTTATTTTTGAGGCATACTGATCTTGATCGTCTTTCATAGTGCGCACAATCCTTTGCTTCACTGCATAGAGACAATACAATGTGGGTCCTTTGTATTTCCCACTGGTTACTATGATTTAGTTAAGCATAGTATGATTCATAAGGCCAGGAATGTCAAGATTCAGGCATTGACGAGGTTTTTTCAAACATTTCAGGTCTTTATCATCTTTCATCTTGCCATTCTATTAATATATATCTAATTAATTCGTAGAAATATAAATCAATTACGGAGCTATTTTTGCCATCGGAGACGCTTCATGGAGGTGGTTGTAAGCGTGACGGGTGGACAGATTTCCCTTCGAGGGTGATGCAGACCGATGCTCCCACCTCTCTGCGTTCGCGAAAATTACGTTCAAACGCAGTGGCAACGCGCTCAAAGCGCGGGTCACAGAAGCCATTAATCTCCCCATAAATGACCGGTTTCTGCACGATACTCATGTTTTAGCTCTCCTTTATTTCTACTGACCGCTTTACAAGAAGGATAGGATGTCGCATAGACACCCCTATGATAAGGGAAAGGAGAGAAGAAATGCTTCCATATTCGTGCTACTTTTATTCAAAATGTGCGCTAAAAGGTTCTACACCATCTTCCGTGCAGGGGTATGTGGTATAAAAGGTTCTTCCCTTTGTCCAGAACAATTGGGAGAGTGTAAGAAACGCTAGTTATATGGTACATCGTATCTTTTCGTCAGTTTCGCACTGACTGGCACATTGAGAGAATGTAAGAAACGATCCTTGTGTTTAGTGACACTTTATGCTAAAGTATCACTAAATGACAAAAAAGGATGATGATAGGTATGGATAGTGACGACCACAGCGATAGAAACAAACGTAGGATGGGGGGGATGAGTGTGCAACGGCGTCAGCGAATAGGTATGGAAATCTCACGCGAGGCGGCGCGCCTCTTCTGGCAGCAAGGTGTGGATGCTACGACTGGCAATCAGATCGCAGACGCGGTGGGTCTCTCAGTGCGAAGTATCTGGCGGTACTTCCGCAACAAGGAGAGCTGTGCCGAACCAGTTCTGATGTATGGCGTGGAATGGTTCTTATCAGTGTTACGAACGTGGCCCCCGGAAAGCTCTTTAGAGGATCACTACGCCGAGGAACTGACAAAGTTAGCCAAGAGCAGTCGAGAACCCGAACAGGAAGCTAACGACCTGGCAGCCATGAGGATGATCGTGCTCGCTGAGAAGGAGCCAGCCTTGCGTGCTACCTGGCTTATGGCCTGTGACCAGATAGAACATGAGTTTGTGAACATCCTTGCAAGCCGCCTGAAACGCTCGGCCGACGATCTTGACGTACGCTTGCATGCGGCGGCAGCTACCTCGGTTATACGAGTGTTCAGCGAAGCGCTTAATGCTTGCATTCTTTCGGGCGGTGATCCTACGACCTTCGGAAATCTTCATGAAAGTATTGCTAGTGCTATATACAGAGCCACTGGCGGGATCATTGGTCCTCCCGTTGGTTCCAAAAAAAGGGAATAATTATGCCTCATATTTCTTCTGACCATCCACAAGAATTAGTAGACATCAGCGCTGAAACCACTGTTCGTCCCCGTCCAGGCTGGATTGAGATGATTGTTGGTTTTCTGGTCCTGGCGATCATCGCGTACGGAGGAGGCTCGCAGCTCTGGCGGCTCGGTCTCGATCCCGTACTTTATGGCCTGATCTTCACTGCGCTTTCCGGTATCGCTGGTATCGCCGGGTTTGCGGCTGCCGTGGTGCTGAGGATTCGTTCTCTTAGCGCTTTTGGTATCCGCCGGGTTTCATGGCGATGGATTTTCATCGCGGTTGGGGCAGGAATAGTCGCCTTCATACTCAAAGTATTAGCCACGATAGCCTACACCTCCATTACCGGTGACAACACGAATATCCAGGATGTGTATGCTCAAGGTGGCGGCGGCGGGTTACTATCCCTGGTTCTAGCTACGGTGTTTTTAGCTCTCCTCACGCCACTTGGTGAGGAACTCCTCTTTCGGGGTGTCATCGCCACCGCCCTGCTGCGCTACGGCTGGTTTATCGGGGTAGTAGGGAGTGCTCTGATCTTCGCCTTCGCCCATGGCACCAACATCGTCTTTCCTACAGCGCTCATCATCGGTCTCATCAACGGCGAGTTACGACGTCGTAGCGGATCAGTCTGGCCCGGTATTGTCACTCATGCGGTCGTCAATCTGCCCACGGTCGTAATAATGGTGGCCACCGGTGTGCGCTGACGGCCTGTTGTAGATATGCATAAACCAAAGGACAAGTTGTAGGAACCTACCAGGTTCTATTAAGGGTAGGCGAAGATCTTCGCCTACCCTTAATATCCAATGAAAAGTAAGGTAAAGGAATTGCGCTCTTTGGGAGAAGACTTCTACCTAATAGAGTGCACCCTATGAATGCAGGGGGGGCGCCGCTTTTTTGATAAAACGAGAAAGCTCTGGGAAGCGAACCAGAGCTTTCTCGTTGACGTTGCGTGGTGTATCGAGCCGTAGATTTAGAAGAACTCGCTGATCTGATTATACACGTCCTTAATATTCTGTGGCGTTCCTGCATATTCCTGCCCACCAGTCGTATTGGCGATCTGCGTCAGCGCGTTTGTATTCGCGTCGCTCCCATATGCGATGGTGAAGACTTTGACGCCGTTGCCAGCGTTAATCCCTTCAGGGCGAATCTGATCCAGTAGTTGGTTCAAGCTGGTGGAACTGGCTGTGTCATCTCCATCGGTCAGGACAACAACGGCTTTGATGTGTTTGGAGGAGACGGCTTTGACGGCTTTGACCTCGTTAGCGATGGTATCGTAGAGTTTGGTTGAACCCGTGGCTGTAATGCTGTTGATCTGGTTCACCACTGTGCTGCGTTTGGGCTCCAAAAGATCAATTGGTGTGAGTTGCTGCTCTTGATCACTGAAGGTTGTGAGTCCTAGTTGATCATTATTACTCATCAGATTTACAAATTCACGTAGTCCGCTTTTGGCTCCATCGATCTTGGTACTGTTGCCGATGGTGCCATTCATACTTCCGGAACGATCAAGTACAAGATCGACATCGACAGGTCGCCGCAGGTTGAGCCAGTTATTTTTAACTGTTTGCGCGATATTTGCGCTTGGTACCTGTAAGAGCGTTTGTGGCTGTGAGAGATCAACACCATGAGCACTATCGAGAGGTGCACCCAGTTTTACGGCAGCGTTGGCCGGGCGGAAGCCTTGCTGTTCAGCCTCTATTTGCTGCGGTGCTGCGAGCAGAAAGTTGCGGAACGCGGTGGCAGCAGCCTCCTTTGCTGGTGTCATCCAGCTGGCATGTTGCAGAATTGTGTATGGATGATCGCTATAAAATGTTCCCTCTTTGGGATAGATGGCGACCACTGGCGAGGGTAATTTGGGATATTGTCCTGGTGTATTGGCTTCGACGACCAGATTCTCATACATGATGGCTGCGCTGAGATAAGCCGGGCCGTTTGTAAACATTTCGTTGGCGAAGAAGCCAGTGCTATCACCATAATGGATCACGGAACTTTCAACATTTGAGACCAGGGAGGTGGCAGCGGCACTATTGATGTCGGCGTCAGTGAGATTACGTGTCTTATTCACAGCCGCATAATTCATCGCAATTACCGCGTCCAATCCTGAATTGGAACTTTCAGGATTTGTATGACCAAACTTAAACGCACCAAACTCTGGATGTCCATAATCTGCCCATCCATTGATGTCGGTGCTTAACTTTGAGATATCTGCCCAGCCGATGGCTTTTTGTGGCCAGCCTAGAGCTTCAGCCTGGGATTTCCATATGGCTATCACGATAGGGCTTTTCACCAATGACGGATTATTGTTGGCTCCAGTATCGATCAGGGTTGTAGCATGTTTCGTCTGCCATTGCATATTCATCAATGAGATCCAGATCGTACCGGCTGGACTCCAGACGTCGGGTTGAAGCGTGCCGTCTAGAATCTGCTGCATCGACTGCCCTGATCCGTAAGGCGTGGCTACTACCTTGATTGTGCCGTCACAGGCTGAGATATGCTGCTGATTAAATGCAGATACGACCTGTTTCATCCAGGTTTCCTTCTCGCTGCTATACGCGACGTTGAGCGTCACTGGATTATTGCTGTGCGACTGGCATTGAATTGTTGTTCCGCCAGCCGCCTCCTGTGTTGCCGTCCCCTGTTTGTTTGCTGGCGTCTCGCTGCTGGAACTACATGCTGTCAAAATGGACAGTAACAGTAAGGTACTCCAGATCCAGTTGGGCCACCCCCATCCTTGTCGTTTGGATATCATAGCTCTATCTCGCATCGCTTTATTCCGCTTTCTTTTTCAGCTTGTTGATGGCATCAATCAATGGTTGGCATGCTCTGATAGCGATTGAGCCACTGAGTTAATAGTTCATCTACGACAGAACCGGCTGGTGGCTGCGCCTCGTTTAATATATCCGTTGGAATCTTGAAATTTGCAGGCTGATTCAAAAAAGGGTTGTTGCTGATCTTATCCTGTGTCGAGACCTGTGTACTGACTGGCCGGAAACCATTGAGTACCGCCTGGCGCTGTGCTTGCGGTGAGAGCAGGAAATCCCGGAATAATTTTGCAGCATCCTGTTGTTCTGTACTTGCCCAGCTTCCCTGTAAAATAGCAAAAGGATGGTCGCTGAGAATGGTGACCTTCGGATAGATTGGTTGGAGTCTTCCCCACTGCGCTTGTACTCCCTGATTGTTGGTCAAAATCAAATTTTCATAGATGGGGATGATATCATAGGCGGCTGGACCTTCCTGGAGGACCGAGTGTGTCAAGTAAGTGCCGCTACTCGCGCCAAATGTTTGTACCGCCCCTTCAAGATCGGAGAAAAAGTTCAAAAAATTCGCGTTCTGTATCTGTGAAACGGTGAGATTTCTTTGCATAGCATAATAAGAGTAGGCTTGTAATGTGATACTTAAGAGGCCACTATTTGATTGATCGGGTCGTGTTTGTCCAAGCTTTACCGGCCCCCATGCGCTATTTCCACCGGGAATGTCTCCCCAGCTATTCAAAAGGATGGCTTTGTGTATGGTTGTCCAATCGATGGTCCCATATTTGTTTTTGAGAATTTGAGCTCGATTTTCCCAGATACCAAAGACAAGTGGGCTGAAGACAAGTGATTTCACTTTGTAGTCACCGGAGGAGAAAAGCAGGCCTTGCGTGTGCTTTTGGCTCCAATCAGTTGTTAACTGGTTGAGTTCCAGAAAACTGGCCGGGCTCCACGCGACCGGCATTGGCTTGAGGCTCTCTGATACAATCTGATTCTTTGCGTCGACCGAACCCAGCCCCGTGGCTACGATTTGGACCTGTTTGCCATTGACTCTTGGTGGTGAACTCTGCTGGTTAAAATCCTTGATCGCTTGCTGAATCCATTGTTCTTTTTCGGTGCTATAGATAAAGTTGACGGTGATGGTTCCCGTGGCTTTATTTTCCGTATCTCTCAGGTGAGAGGCATAGTAAGCAGCTCCGGCTCCTCCCAGCACGACAAGGCCAGCAACCGTACCAGCTCCGATCAGCAGAGAACGCCGTGAGATGCCTGGAGTCCGGGATGGTGTGCCAGGCACCTGTTGCGGAGGCGCTTGTGGTGGTGCGCCAGCGCCATACGAAGAGATCTGTGTGGCTTGCGCTGATTGCGTAAATGGTGTTGCCGTTTGTCCTGACTGATGCTGGATCATATTGGTGGGGCCGGAGGCGGAAAATAGAGGAAATTGCGTGCCAGATGTTGTGGTGCCGGCAATGCCGCTAGCTATGATCGCTTGATACATATCGAGAGCGGATTGATAACGGTCCTCAGGCTTGATCATCATCGCTTTTACTATGATCGTTTCGGCGGCAGAGGAGAGTTGTCCGTTGATTTGTCGTGGTGGTACAAAGATTTGCGGGCTGATACTGCGGGCAGGTGCATCAGCGGGGACCTCTTTGGTCAGCAAATCATAGAGAGTTGCGCCGAGGGCATAGATATCAGATCGACCATCGCTCTGCCCACGCCCATACTGTTCCAGAGGAGCGTATCCACGTGAGCCAAGCAGCGTCGTGTCTTTTGTCCCGGTGGCTTTAAAGACACGTGCGATCCCAAAATCGATCAACTTGATTTGCCCATCGGTTGTCAACATCACATTGGATGGTTTCATATCTCGAAAGATGATAGGGGGCTGATGGGTATGTAGATAGTGCAATACCATGCACAATTGGAGTGCCCATTCCATCACCATGCGTTCATGGAGGGGTCCACCAGCTTCATCCTGGAGCGTCTCCAGCGTCTTTCCCTGTACAAAATCCATCACCAGATAGGCTTTATTTTCCTCTTCAAAAAAGTCACTCACATGCGGCAGATTTTGATGGTGAAGATCAACCAGGAGCCTGGCTTCATTTCGGAAATCGTTGATGGCCTGAGCACGTTGTTGGGGCGAGATAGAGGCATCACTCATTTCTTTGACTGCAACGGTATGCCTGGATTGAAAATGTTCATCGGTTGCTTTATAGACTGCGCCAAATCCTCCGCGTCCAACCAATTCCACAATGTGATATCGACCACTAAGCACGTTACCTGCCAGTAGCGCCCCTGTTTGTCGGCGCGTTGTGCTACCACTTGTACTCAGTACTGTAGGCGTATTTCCCGTTCCCTGTATCGTAGGATAATGAGTTGGCTGACCAGTCAGTGTATAGCCACAATTCGAGCAAAAACTATCACCTGGTGCATTGGTTACACCGCAATTGCCACATATTTGTGGACTCCCTGCGTGCATCATGTCCTCTTTTTCTCACAGCGCTAAAATTATATCTCTCATGGTTCGTCTATTCCGCTTTGTAGATAGTGCTGCATCTGCATTATCATCCAGTAATGTTATCCCACTGTTAATAAAAGATAGATGCAGTGTTAACAATGATCAAGAAAGCTCTTCCGGGTGATGTAACCTGTGATATCATCGCCTGGAAAAACCATGGAACAAGAACAAATAGCACCAATTTTAGCCACGAAATTGTATTTTCCCCGGCTTCGACACCCCCAACCACAGCCACTGACATCAGTCGCGTGATACAGGAACCAATCCTCAGTTCCATCTTCAGAGGGAACCCATTGAAAACTTCCTGTTAATGTAATCTAGTTCGGGAGCCCAGACATCTCCACTATAGGTACCCGTAGAAGGCGCTATCCAGACATTGACAGGAGCCATACTACCCAGGCCGGTGATGGTTGGCGTTTTGATGTATTTTGAGCAGCAGAACCGCTTTCTTTATCAAACTTCCAGTAGCCTGCTAACCCACTGGTGTCGGCATGAACTTTGCTCAGGGGCGAAAAAGATAGAGAAGAAACAAGTAGAAGTGCCAGTAGACTCATAGTCAAAAATAATCGACGATGTTCTCCATTCCTTGGAGACATCTGCTCCGTTTTGCTTTGGGAGGCCTGCAGGAAGCGGTCAAGCGAAGCGAAGACCGTGTAGCGTCGCACGCTTGCGTGCGATGTCCCAGGAAATCGTACGATCAGGCCCGCCAGCGTGGTGCACCGAGAGCCAGCTCTCTCGTACGTCGAGTGGGACATCGCACGCAAGCGTGCGACGCTACGGTGTCCTCGCTTCGCTTGACCTTGAAAGCTGGAAGTCAGAGCAGAAAAGTGGGGCATATGACCCATGTGACGAGAGCGGGTTGTATGTAAATATAGGGATGCATCAGATCCATATGGAGGAATCTGGGCATTAAACGGAGAGAGAAAGGGGTTGGTTACCTATGATAGGTAGGCTTCCACGTAATGCCTTCTGGCAAGTTGGCGTTTTTCGCATCACGATCGCAGTCAGCATCCTTTTTTTTGTACTGACAATCATTGCCATGCAGCTCTATCCAGGAGGAACGATCGCCGACCCTCACGTGCATGGCTATTCCTTCTTCTTCAACTTCTTTAGCGATCTCGGTCGAGCGGTGACCCCCAATGGACAGTCCAATCTGCCCGCAAGAATCCTTTTTACAACCGCACTCAGCACTGGCTCACTGGGAGTGGCACTCTTCTTTGTAGCTATGACGCAATTTTTCCCCACTCCAGGCCGCACGCAGGTACTCAGTCGCCTGTCAGCAATCTGTAGCCTCGTGACATGTATCAGCTTCATTGGGGTTGCACTGATGCCAGTAGATCTCGTGCCACAGATCCATTACGCCTTTCTGAATGCAGCTCTGATAGCCTTTCTCCTCACCTTTCTTCTTCTCTTCAGCGCAGTCCTCCTCACACCGGGCTTTCCTCACGAAGTTGTCTGGATCTTCAGCGGCTTTGCTATCCTGCTGGTAACATACAGCCTCCTGCTCCTGATACTGCTCTTTTTCGGACCAGATCGAGACTCAATGGCGTGGGAGGTAATCCAGGCAACTGGACAGAAAATCATCGTCTACGCCTCGATCCTTACCGCACTCATCCAGGCTTTTAATATGCAACGCCTTCGCATATAACGGCACCCTGGACGCGACTTTATTGGACGCTGATATGCCGAGGCTGATACTGTCGGGAGCACAGGCGGCGCTGTTTGAGGAGGTGAGAGCGTTGCTGCCGAAGGTGAGGAAGATGGAGGTGGTGCATCACAGATTGGGAAGGGATGGAGATGTGAATGAGTTATTTTACTCGTACATACGTTAGTGCCAGATCCCTTTCCCAGTCTGCTCCTTCTCGTGACATTTCGCCCTGACTTTGCATCTTGTTGCTATTATCTTCTATGGTCAAGGTGGCCCGCTGAGAAAAACTGGGCTCGTCTCGCCACCACTTGAGTTGATTGCCTGTCATAGTTACGTCGTATTTTCTTGAGATGCCACGTTCATCAAAGTAAAGCATAAAATATGTTTTTGCTATATCGTCGCTACCAAAAACAGCGACACCGTCAGGAATGTTGGGGTCGTCAACCTCTGAATGCATGATCAAGAAAGCGCCGTCTTCAAGCCAATCAAAAGTTGTACGGCCATGCAAAGTTGTACCGGGAAGGTAAGGATGAGACCCGGTAGCTTGCCATTCGCCTACCAAAACTTTAAAGGGTTCAAGCGCTGGGTTGAGGATGAATGCTTTGCTTCCGATTTTTTTATCCATGTTATTGATTATAATCAGGATGGCCCGAAAGTCAAGTCCGTTTTTGAGCATATGTAAGATAAAGATCAACTATACGAGAAATTTGCTTATTGCCTTGTTAATCAGACACTATCGATTGTTTTTGGGTGTGAAGAGCGTACTCTTCTGTTCTGTTAGAGTAGAGACAAAACTTTTTCTGGTAATGGGACAATGGGACGCTGTTGCGCGGTCGGTGATTCGACCTCGCTCCAGCGTCCGACTTGCTTACGCCGTTGTGCACATCTTCCCGTTGAGTGCAAAAGATGTGGGTACAGCATTGCTCCCATTCCAGGAGCCGTTAAAGCCCGGAGAGGAACTCAGTGTGCCACCAGCCGGGATAGTCCCGTTGTATGACGCATTGCTGATGGTGACGGCGCTGCCGCTCTGGGTGTAGCTCCCATTCCAGAGCTGAGTGATCGTTTGACCGTTGGGGAACGAGAATTGTAAGCTCCAGTTGTTAATCGGTGTGGTACCCGTGTTGGTGATGGTAAGATTGGCGCCAAAGCCACCCTGCCACTGGTTGGTGATCGCGTAATGCACGCTACAACTGGCCCCGGAAACGGGTGTGGGAGTGATCCCTTGAGTGGGAGTGGGAGTTGGCGTGGTGCCTTGTGTTGGCGTCGGTGTGGGAGTAATCCCGGTTCCTGGTGAGAAAACTACCGTCGTCAGCGAATAGGGTGCGATGGTCACGCTAGAGGAAGATCCGGATGTTGAGGTAATTCCACTACCGTTCGTCCCATAAGTGTACACCGTCGTAGTCGGGCTGGCTGTATACCCTGTGAGCCCAAGCGAGACCGTGTAGCTGTTGCTGGGATCTTTGTTGACGAGCAGAACCGCCAGCTTACCATTCGCCTGTTTCACCGTGTGGACAGCTACCAGACTCTGGCTTGACGAGGACGCGACCATGGTGTCCCCAACCTGACCCAGATGGGTAGCTAGCATCTGGAGAGCGTAATACGGTGGAAAAGGAGTTTCCGCCGCTGGCTCGCAGGATGAGCCGCTGCAAGAGGCACTTGAGACCAAATCATCATGGGTTTCCCACCAATCGATGTTCGCCACGCCATTCTCCAGCATGGTCATGTAGGTATCGGCCAGGAACAGTCCATCAAACCAGGCTGTCGCGCGTTGGTCGGGATCGAGAGGCCCTCCATTGGTTTCCGTGATCATGATCTGGATGGAGCTTGCTCGCGAACCACAATACTGATTGATCTTGGAGCGCATCGCTGAGACCATCGTCGGGATCTGGCTGGTAGATGTCAGGACATTTGCCTCCGATACTCCTCCACCATTCGGATACCAGTGGACGATCACGAAGTCAGCGGCGGAGCAGGCCAGCGGCAGAACAGTATCGTTCCAGGGCTGTGGAGATGAACTGCTGGTAATCCCATCGGGCCAATTCCCTGGTGTCGTCACTACGAGGCCAACCTTGATACTGGGATCAACCGCTTTCATGGCTTGACTGTAAGCCACAGCACGATTGGCATAGGTGGTCGGCCCCAATGTATTATGGTCAAATTCCCAACTGGTGCCATAGGTTCCATTACCGTAGATCTCGTTGCCGATCTCCCAGTATTTGATACCGTAGGTGTGACCAGTGCTGCTTCCTCCTGAATAGGTTGGTACCGGTCCGTTGTAGCCAGATCCGCCCTTGTTGGCATACTGAACCCAGCCAGCGGCTTCTTGCGGCGTGCCTGCTCCATAGTCGACCGTAATCATTGGCTGGGTGTTAACCTGTTGGGCCAGATGCATGAAGGCGTCAAATGTATTACTGGGATTAGCATAGCTGGTTTCAGTTGTATTGGACTGCCAGTGGTAGCCATCGGAGAGAGAGCCACCGGGATAGCGCATGATCCCGGCCCCGGTCGCGCTCAGGAGACCAGGTAATGTCGGATCAAGTAGAAGGCTATCCCAGGCGGCCTGGTTTACGCCATAGGCCGGTGCAGGAATCTTTCCCAGGCTGCTATTGGCGTTCACGCTGACACTCACACCCGTTGCCGCTATGGTGTGCTGCACGAAGATCGGAAACAGGATTGCGACACCTGTCAATAGACAGACGAGAAGCATTCTTACGGCTGTACTTGTGGAGAATGGCCGAAAAAACCATTTCATTTGTGTGAAACCTCCTTGTTAATCTGGCATCATCGATGTGGCTTTGAATATGAAGAGAGTTCTCTTCATTTCTCTGGTGAATAGGGCGCTGTTGCTGCTACTAACTTCGCTTCAACGCCGGCTTGTTTACGCTGTTGTGCACGCCCTCCCGTTGAGTGCAAAAGATGTAGGTACCGCATTGCTGCCATTCCAGGTGCCGTTGAAGCCAAAATTAGTGTTGCCTCCTGGAGCAATCGTGGCATTGTAGGAAACGTTGGCCACAGAGACCGATGCCCCGGACTGCGTAAGAGTGCCGTTCCAAAGCTGGGTGATCGTTTGCCCATTAGCAAAAGTCCAGGTCAGGGTCCAGTCGTTGATGTTTGTGGTTCCTGTATTGTTAATCGTCACGCTGGTTCCAAAGCCACCAGTCCACTGATTGGTGATTGTGTAGTGAACTGAGCAAGCTTGTTCCCCTGTGACTGGCGTCGGCGTCACCGTTGGAGTGGTTGTGGGTGTCGCGGTCGGCGTTATGACCGGAGTTGGGGTTGGGGTGACAGTCGAGCCAGGAGTGACTGTTAGCAAGCGCGAGGCATGCGTATTGAGTGTCGCGCTGAAACTGTTCGTGATGGTGCCCAGATTCGTATGGCTCCAGAGATCGCGCACGCTGGCCGATCCACTGAAACCCAGGCTACTCCAATTGACGCTCACCGTCGCCGTTGAACCGCCCAGATTGAATAGTCCTACGGTATAGGAGCCATCACCATTATTGGCAAACCAGACCTGCTGCGAACTTGCTTGAGAGATCGGATGCGCCTGATGACCTGCTTGATCTACAGCGATGACCTCTGTATTGGTAAGTAACGAAAGGCCATAACTGTCCAGTGAGGTGAGATTATCTCCAATCGAGAGAGGAGCAGATTCGATAGACCAGAGGGTCATATATGTCTGGCGCTCGTCGTTGCTTAGACCATCCCGTGAGCCGTTGCCCACATCCAACGAATCAAGATCATTCCAACCTCCGGGCTTCCCATCTCCCACCCAGCGTGGCGCGTCGTTAATGCGGGACAAAACACTATTCCAGGTGACGAGCGTGGAACAATAGCACTCGACATCCCCATCAATGCGCCAGCCGTTGCTATTCTGTTGCCAGGTACCCACATTATTGACATCCAGGTTGTTTGAGAGGCTAAAGTAGATATTGCGTCCAGATTGTTTCAAGGCGGTAGACCATGCCTGGATATCAGAAATGTCTGAGTCACCCACTCCATCTATCTTGAGAAAATCAACCCCCCAGGATGCAAACTCGTTGGCCCACGAGTTAATAAATGCCTGGGCTCCTGGTTTACTATAATTAATGTAGTACATCGAGCTGTTGCCATAATTGTAATTGACCTCGTGCTTGCTTGTATCAGCGATATCAGCCGCATGATAGCTGGTTCCCTGGATTGGCGTATTCTGATTGACCGCAGCAACCGGAATTCCTGGCGTCAGGTAGATGCCAAATTTCAGGCCCAGGTTGTGCACATAGCTGGCTGTGGTTGCAATGCCGTCAGGAAAGCGGCTCGTGTCCGTCGCCCAGCGTCCATATTGATCCACGGTAGTGGTGGGATTGAGATACCAGAAATCGTCCAGGTTGATATAGGAATACCCATATGACTTGAGCGTGCTTGCCATTGCCTGAGCCTGGGTCTTGATTGTTGCCTCGGATGGGGTACTGCGAATGCTGCTCCAACTGCTCCAGCCCATCAAAGGTGTTTGAGCGAGGCCATTGTTCTCCAGGGGGAGTGCCACGCTGGCATGGACGCTGTTTGCATTAACGAGCATCAGCGCTGACGAAAAAATAAAGATGAGCAAGATCGGGATAACATAGTAATACCGGATACGGTGCATAAAAACTTCTTGTTTTGATCTTTTCTGCATAAAAAGCCTCCATCTCGTTTATGCCAGGGCCATATAAAGGCCCTTGATACCCAACAGGTAGAGCCACAAAGCCAGCGCGTGCTCAGGAAGGGAGAGCACACGGTGACCGATAAAACGATTAGACGACGCTACAAACTGCTCCGTTCAGGGTGAAGGCGGTCGGTGAGCCATTACTGCCGGTCCACAAGCCGTTGAAGCCAGGAGCAGAAGAGAGCGTCTGCCCTGGTGCGATGGAGCCATTGTAGGAGGTATTGGTGATGGTGACTGCGCTGCCACTTTGGGTCACCGTGCCGTTCCAGTGCTGGGTAATTGTTTGCCCATTGGGGAACGAGAAGTTCAGACTCCAACCATTGATAGCGGTCGAGCTGGTGTTGGTGATGGTCAGACTGGCTCCAAAGCCTCCCTGCCACTGATTGATGATGACATAGTGGACACTACAACTGGCACCTGAGACAGGTGTCGATGTGGGCGTTGGTGTTGGGGTAGCCCCTTGCGTTGGTGTTGGCGTGACACCCTGCGTTGGTGTTGGGGTAATGCCTCGCGTGGGTGTTGGTGTTGGCGTGGGAGTGCTACCATAACCAGCGGACACAATGTTGGCCTGTACAGCATCATCGGTGGCATCGGAGGGATAGCCAGCCACGATGGCTCCTTCGTAGAAGGTACCCAGGCTCAGGTTATTGTTGGTGGCACAACAGTCACCTCCACTGCCCAGAACGATAGCTCCCTGCTGCTTCATCGGGTTGTATCCGTTGGGTAACGATCCTTTATACATCGTGGTCAGGCTGCCCGATTGCGCGTTCCCGCCCTTGATCGCCATTTGGGTTGTGCCGTTGTTTTTGAGCATGGCAGTGACGTAACGGTCAGGAAATGCGCGCTGATTAGAGTTCCAGGAGCTGCTTCCACCGGGGAACAGTCCCCATTCGAGGTCGGCCTGCACCCAGGGACCGTTTCCAGTGCATCCACCGAACCAGCAACTGGTACCAAAGTAGATCGCATCCATCGCGCCAGCCGTGTCGGCTTTGCGGTCAGTCTCGCTATTGCCATAGTCGAAGCAGCAGCCACTGTTGACGTGCGTCCCGCTGGTTACCATGTAGGCACCCTGTGGAGCGCTCCCTTTCGGCATGCCTGATGAGGAGCCATTGTGCCAGTAGCTGTTGCCGGGATTAATATAAAGTGAGTAGACCTTGTTCCCAGCCACTGTCAGTGACTCAGATGTCGCGCTCGCCGGGGTGTCATTGCCGCCGGCCCCGCCAGGTCCCTGGTAGGCAAGGTCGTTGCCATGCCCGGACTGATCGTAGATGATCGTGATTGTGCAGGTTGTGCCAGTACAGAAGGAAACCTGCGCCGCAGCGTTGGCGTATCCACCAGCCGACAAGACTCCGACGTTGAGATACGCTTTATCTGATGCCCGTTGCACCTGGTACAGGTTGCCGTTGTAGGCTGAGAAAAGTGCACGTATTGTGCTATGAGCGGCAACACATGGCGTGCCGCCAGATGCATAGATGTCACATGGCTGTTGAAGCGCCGCCTGCGCTGGTGTGCGAGAAGCTATAAACATGCTGGAAATACTCCCCACCACAATCATGAGTGCCAGTAGAAGTCTCCACCTACGAGAGCATAAATATTGAGCGTATGTGGATAATTGTTTCACACCCCTGTGTCCTTTCAAATAGACCATCTCATAGAGATCGTGCTCCACAAACATGGACAAACAAAGGAGACATCGCGTGCTTTCCCGTCCACTCAGGAAGGAAAGCACGCGATGTCTTCCCTCTCGGATTAGACGACGCTACAAGTTGCTCCATTTAAGGTGAAAGCGGTTGGTGGTGAGTTGGTCCCATTCCAGGTTCCATTAAAGCCAGGGGACGAATTTAAGGTTCCACCCGCTGGAATAGAGCCGTTATAGGAGGTATTGGTGATGGTGACTGCACTGCCACTCTGGGTCACCGTGCCATTCCAGAGTTGGGAGATCGTTTGCCCATTGGGGAACGAGAAGTTCAGGCTCCAGCCATTAATGGCCGTTGAACTGGTATTGGTAATGGTTAGACTGGCTCCAAAGCCTCCCTGCCACTGATTGGTGATGGCATAGTGGACACTACAACTGGCACCGGAAACGGGTGTCGATGTGGGCGTAGGCGTTGGGGTAGCCCCTTGCGTTGGTGTTGGGGTTGGTGTGACACCCTGCGTTGGTGTTGGGGTTGGTGTGGCTCCGCCTGTACCGTTGAGCACATAGGTGATCAGTGAGCGAGCAGGAATGGTCGTGCTGAAGGCACCGTTATTGACAGAGGTAGCGGCTTGCTGAGCTGCGTGGCTGGAATTATTGGTCAGATAGGGCGTCACCGTTGCGCCATTTGCCACTGCCAGATTTTGCAAGGAGTAGGAGGCTGTTGTCGCGTTGTTGGCGGTGTTGAGCACTACAATAGATGTCGTTCCATCGGTATTTTTGTACGCACTTACTTGCAAGTTATTGTCTCCCGAGCTGGCTCCAATGCGAACAGCGCCGGGATGAATAAAGCGGCTGTAGTTGGCAAAAGCCCATAGACGACCTGTTGGAACAACATTTGAGCCATTGAACTGGACCAGTTGCTCGTTATCGGAGCCGTTAGAAGCGCCCCACCAGTAAAGAAATGCGCTCAGATTTGCTGAGGTCAGACCAGTGGAAATGTTCTGTGCCCAGGTCAAACCGGAAGCGTCACTGCCATCATCCCAGGCCGCATCAAAATTGTCGAAGGTAGACCACTCGGTCTCCCAGGCATGATGACTCCCCAATCCAGTAATCTGGAATGTCGGGCCGCCGGCATACCCGTGGCTGGAGAAGATGCTGAATGAAGAATTGGCGGCAGAGTTATTTTCGAGCGCGCTGGCATAGCTTTGCGCCGAGCTCCAGCCAAGCACATCACAACACACAATCTTTGGACTCAGCCCAGAAGAACGGACGGTCGATCCCAGGATGCCAATAAAGTCGGCCGCTTGTGTAGGATTCATGATCATGCTGGAATAACTCGGTGTATAGTTGAGTTCGTTGAAGGCTCCAAGCTCTGTAAGAGGAACACCAGCACTCTGATAATCCTTGGCATACTGAACCAGATAGTTGGCATATGCCTGTCGCCAATCACCGGTGCCACAGCCAGCGGCTCCAGGAGCGCCACAAAGCGTGCCCCCATTGGCCTCACTTCCGTTGGTCTTCATATAGCCTGGGGCACTCCAGGCATCTCCATACAACTGCGTGACCCCATAAATTTTCGCCTGTTGGGACATCCAGATTTGTCCCTCGCTACTGCCATCCCAGCGATAGGTCGGTGTCGCGCCTGGATTTCCTGGGCTGTTGGGTTCGATGGAACTCCCAGAGGTGGAAGGAAGCAGATTGCGCAAAATGTTTAAGCCAGCACCGGTGGTCGGACTGAAGAGCAGATCCAGCACCTGCTTCTGCGCACTAGAGGGCAGGCTTTGCAAACTGCTGGCCTGTCCAAACGCTTCTGAGAATCCAAAGCCATCCATCGTTTGATAGGTGGTTGCCCCATTGATAGTGACAGCTGATGCCGCAGAGGAGCGTTGCTGGAAGAAGCTGACGTTAATGATGACGTTGAGCAATGTGATGCCGATCAGCACAGAGAATACGACTGTGCGTCGTCGATGACGCTGTTTCATCATGTTCCTTTTCCTTCCTTAGAAGAGGCATTATAAACAATGAAAGATGCCTCCTTCTTGCTCACGAGACTTTTAGAAGCAAGAATGCATGGCAAACAGCAGTCTGGTATTGTGCTAAGGTACATGGGAAGAGATCGCGATACCAGAATGCTAGAGAAACAGTTAACAAATATACATAACAAGCCCGTGAGAGCAGCCAGAGGGTGGTGGCGCAAGTTGATAAGGCACGTCCCTATGCTGTAGCTGTTCTTTCTGAGCTACAAGAGGTGATCATCCTGGAATGGATGATAATTCTAGTATAATGCGTGCAGTGTGCATTAGCAATGCATAACTCTTCAGTTTTTTTCACAAAAGCTGCACTTTCATTCTTTAAAAATGAGCATTCGTGCATACCTGAAGTATGATGTAAAATAGAGAGGATCAGGAGCAATGCGGTGCGCCGCGAGCAAGCGGATCATCAGAATTTTTTATTTTCCCCTGAATAAGGATGATGTGCTTATGAACAAAGAATTTGTCAATCAAGAACTCGAAGTAGCCGCAAAAAGAATGCTTATCTACATCACCGGGTCAAAGGATACTTTAAAAGTCCTCTATCTTCAGCCTGATCGTGCCATCTTCTTTGCTGAAAATGCTGGTATCATCTTAAAGGTCTATCTGGACAGCCTACTTCTTCAGCGTGAACATGCTGTCGCTCGAAAAGTCGCGTCAATTGATGTTCCGATTCCCAAACTACTTGGATTTGAAGCTGGCCCGCCTGCTGTTCTGGCAATGAAACACATAAGAGGTCATCCATTATCTTCACGTAATATACTTGCCGCGAAAGAAGCAGGGAAGTATCTTCAGCGCATCCATACTATCGGCGCTCATCCTCCCTTTTCAGGTGGACAGCATCAGTGGGATGCATTTATCTCGTGGTGGAGAAATGAGGAGATAGAGAAGGTAAAAAGATTAGATGTGCTGGAGCACAGGCACATCAGTATATTCCAAAACTATTTTGATAAGCTTCGACCTCTTCTCGTACAGAGACCCGTGGTGTTGTTACATGGTGACCTTCAGACCGCACATATCCTTGTGAATTCACAAACCGAACAGGTTCTTGCATTTCTTGACTTTGCCGACGCTCAACCAGGAGATCCCCTTTTAGATGTCGCTATTGTCACATTGTGGGATCACGAATTGACTGATTTGCTCTTGGAAGGATACGGCAGCATTGACAATAATGAAGAAACTCAGCAAATACTTTCCTTTTATCGCCTTCTGCGTCTGCTTGGTGAAATTCCATGGTTGCTGGAAAGAGGCTTCAATGTATTGGCTGAAAGAGATATTATGGCCCTGCGAGATTCTTTGGAGTTTAGAACAAACTCAAGCACGACACCTCCATCAATAGGTTAATCAACGAGACTTTCTACATCATCGCGCCTGTCAATAGCGGTCCGACTTTCTGACCTTCAGAACGTCGGACCAGGGAGACAAACAAGATGATCTGTGTGGGAGAACATTCCGTTGAGTTTCAAGCCTTATAGCAGCTCCAGCTATATGGGGTATTGAAATCGCTGTACTGAGCGAACGTGCTCGGTGATGTAGGATAGGCCCAGTCACAGGCGCTATTCAAATCAATCCCTACATGCTGGTTGTGGCTGTCGATACAGTGCCAATCATTGACAGTTGTTCCATCCAGGCTGACTCCGCCAATATCGCCAATAGCATGACAGTAGCCAGAGAGGTCCAGTCCGCCGAGATTGGTAAACGTGGGCACATTGGTAAGCGTGACGGTCACGCTGGTTGTCGTTCCTGGCAGCGTTACAGTGCCCTGGCTGTTATTGATGGTCCCGACACTGGTTGCGCTGATATTGTTCTGGAAAATGGGTAGGCTAAAGAGAATATTGCCTGCAGGGGCGTTGCCAGAGAGCGTCAGGGTCACCTGATTTCCTGCTGTACTTACCTGCATGCCGACCCGGTGGTTGTTAGAGATCGGATAGTTGGAAAGCTGAATTGTCTGCCTGTCACGCAGCCATTCGTTTGGTATGCCCCGGCCGATGATCAGCGACCCATCGATTTTCTCGGCGATTAACGAATCGAGTAGCACCTTGCTTGCGTTGGCCTGACCCCACATATGTGGACTAGAACCGGTTCCACTAGTGGCATGGGGGTTGGGCGACCAGGCGGTCGAACCAACACTGGGAATACCTTCCCACCAGGAGAAAGGCGCGCTCATGGTATTGGAGATCATAAACTCGTAGTCATAGATGCCCTCGGAACGATAGCGGCTCCCGCGCAGGCCGGCCGAGCCATAGCCAGCGTTGTAGGCCGTACTGTACCCAGGATATCCGCCATAGGTATGCGGCGGCAACTGGCCCTGCAAGCGACTAAAGCCGTACGCGTAAGTGCTATCGATCAGATCGATCAGCGGACCAGGCTGGCTGCCATTGAACAGATAGCCATCCCAGGCCCAACGGCCAAAGAGAAACATTGAGGCCCAGTTGGCATCATTGGCGGTTCCACAACGATTCGCGCTGTTGGACTGATTAAGCGCACAGGGGATATAATTTAAGCCGTTGGCATTGATCGTCGCGGACGCTTCTGTGTTGATTGAGTTCAACAAGGTCGCATATTCTTTGCTGGCCCAGTTCGCTTCGCTCGTATTTCCCAGGCGTTGGGCGATATAGCCATACGCCAGTAGACCGAGCAACGCCGACTCATCATCCACGGTCCAGTATCCATTAGCATCGATACCATTGGAGGCCATCATAATCCCATTTGGCCCGGTTGCATCTGCCTGAATGGCGTGCGCTTTGGTTTGCAGCATTGCAAAATGTGCACTGACATACTGTGTATTGCCTGTTTTTAGCAAGTAGACAGCCCAGGGCCAGCTGTATTTATAGGTGGAATCGGGATAGGTGCTGGTAAACAGGGTGCTCAAATATGCCTGCGCGTTCGTAAGATCACCCTCATTCATCAGGTTAACCAGGATGCCGATCAAATCATGGTCATAGAGTTGATCGTAGCCATTCTCTCCCACATTTAGATTATTACCATCCTTGACAATGTTCGTATAGATATATCCAGCCTTGTACGCGTTGATCAGACGCGCATCAGGCAACTGGTTCAGGACTGTAATCCCTGCTAGTTTGGTATCCCAGTAGGTCTGCATATGAGTGAAATGGCTATCCCACCCGCCAGCAGCCGTCAGAGCGCTATCGGAGGGCCAGGGATAGGTATTGCCGAATTTGTCGACCGCAATTACATAATCGTGGCTGAGGGTCTGTCCTGCCGCAACTGTGGAACTTACGCTATTGAGCGCCAGCAGGCCACTGGAGGGCGCGGGAGCTTCGGTGTGACTCACTATATCGTGGTTGTAGACCGTCACCCGGCTATAGACTGCCACAAAATTGTTACCGCCAATGGTCACTTCATCGCCAAAGCTGGTAATCGTCACGGTACTGTTATCACGCTCGAACTGCGTAATCAGTGCTGGCAAATACCCATTGGCATTGGTCCACTCCAGTTGTGAAGCGCCCTGAGCGATTCCAAAGCTGGCGGTTATATTCTTGCCAGCGCGAATATCAAAACTTCCATCTTGATGAGCGATCGCGGCATCCTTGTCGCCGTCCCAGCCAATTACTCCCGAGTCAACCTGCGTCACATTTGCCCTGACTGGCGCGGTATGGCTGGCAAAAAAGGTAAACGTTGGCACCAGTAAGGCCAGAAGCATCGCGAGACGTATAGATGTCAATTTGACATGTCGTTCCATTGTTTATTTTCCTCCTTGAAAAGACGTCGTTCTTGAGAAGTACATCTACGCCACTATCTCGTTCTTTGAGAATAGCTCTTGTTGCTGACAAACCCGCATGCATCTTTATGCGGATGCTCGAATAATTAAATCCGGCTCAATAAGGAATTGTGTTGGAGCCAGTTGTACGAGGGGAAACGAACCGTGTACTTCGAAGGATGGCACCTCCTGTTTCAGAATTTGCACGAGCAGTTCCAATACCAGCTTTGAAAGCGTTGCCATCGGTTGGCGAATCGTCGTCAAAGCTGGATTCACGAACGCTGCAAAAGGCAGATCGTCAAAGCTGGCGACCGCAAGCTGCCCGGCTTCCTTGCCAATAGCTCGACCATACGCACGCAACGCGGCAAGCACCTGGAGCGCCAGATCGTCATTGCTGACCACCAGCGCAGTCGGAGCGCTTTCTGCGGGCAGCGCCAACAGACGGGCAATGGCCTCAGATACCTCCTCCTGCGTTTGTAAATCCAGCGTCATCAGATCTGGATGCTGACTCAAGCCATGCAGTTGCAGTGCTTCCAGATAACCACGCTGGCGGAAGTACGCGTAGGATACATCCAGTGGATCGCTCAGATAGGCAAATTGTCGATGTCCCTGTCCGACCAGATATTGTACCAGCTTGATCATACCTGTTCGGCTATTTACATCGACAAATGGGTAGGACTGATCACTTTCGTTTAGAGTTCGACCAAACGCGACAAAGGGCAGACGTAGTTCCTGCAACAGAGCAATCCGCGCATCCTCAGCCTGAATATTCGCCAGGATTACACCATCCACTCTCCCAGAGCCAGCCAATTCCTGATACATTTCCATGCTACTTTGCCCGGCATGTGGCAAAGTGACGAGCAAACTCAGATTATGCTCAATACAGTCAAAAGCCAACGTCCCGATGAATTCTTTGAAGAAAGGATGAGGCTCCATCTGCTGGTGAGTATGAGGGTCGCTATACCTTCGAAGATAGGGAGCAAAGGCGACTGTCTGCGTACGCTTCCCACGTAAATTGCGGGCCGCAGCGTTGGGATGGTAACCCAGTTCTTTTGCCACACGCAGAATGCGCTGGCGTGTTTTCTCACTGACATCTCCGTATCCGTTGAGGGCACGCGACACCGTGGTAATTGAGACACCCGCAGCTTTTGCCACGTCATGGATATTTTGCATACAATCTAAAAACTCTTTTCCATTGTGTCGAGGAGTCCGAAAACGTTTTCGGACGTATAGAAAGCATAACCAAAACGTTTTCGGATGTCAAGGTTTTTCTCTCTTCTTTTATCATAGCGTAATTGCAGCTGTACAGAAATTCTGTTGAACTACAAGCGAACTGTCTATCTCCATGGTTTTGCTCAGTGAGAGAAATTATGGAATAGAGACGGGAGGCCCAGTCGTTATGTATCATGAGGAGAGACTCTCCCTGAAGTGCCAGGCAGCACTTTGTCTATTCAAAGCGAGGCTAATAAACCTCAAATAAAGGAGGATGAAAGTAGAATGTCAATCATTCCAGAACAATATGTTGATCTGTTGCAATCGACGACCGTGATCAATGTCGCTACCATCGGACCAAAGGGCGAACCACAGAACAATCCCGTATGGTTCGGCTGGGATGGCAGCCATGTCCTTTTCAGCGTAACAAAAGGCCGTCAGAAGTATCGCAATCTCGTGCGAGAGCCACGCATTGCGCTCTCTATCTTCGATCCAACCAATCCTGTTCGCTATATTGAGATTCGTGGTGTCGCACGTATTGAGGAAGATACGGATCGTAGCTTCGTCAATTCCATGGCAAAAAAATATCTCAACCAGGATGAGTATCCGTGGGACCAACCTGGCACTGAGCGGGTGATTGTCAAAATTGAGCCACAACATATTACTCAGATGAGCTAATATTTTTGTCGATCGTTCCTTTATCTATGTGCGTTGGCGGCTTCTACCGCCAACCTGCATGGATTGTTCGGGTTGCGACGTTGTTCCCACAAAGATAATTGTTGCGCTTTTTCTTGACTCTGCTCTACTTGCATTTCTACATCCGAGACCTGATCCTATCAAACCTAAAAATTCCTATAACAATTGAGATCAGAACAATGGCTTCTGTGATCATGCCGGGGTATGATCCTACGATAAAATTGTATGTAAACCATAAAGGTCGGGGAATGAGCATAAAAAAACGAATTGGTCTGGCGCTTTTCTGCCATAAAGCGAATGTATCAATCACGGCTGCCAGAATAGGGAGCAGGCTATAATAATTCACCCATGTTATTAGCCCGGCAATGATAAAAATCCCTATAAAAACGTATGGCCACAGCGTATTTTGTGCCCACAGCTTTTGGTCTCTGTGATAGAAGAGAAGTGTTCTAAAAGCTGCGATGCTATTTATGGCAGCTCCTGCCCAGGCAGAAAGTAAACTATAATGCAAAATGAAGATTATCTGCGATGCAAGCATAAATAGTAGAATTTCACTTCTTCTATTTTTCTGAAATGAAAGCACGACGAGAAGCAGTGCTATATAGCCAATTAATTGAATCGCAACCTGTTTTATGATGTTTGAACCTCCTATCTCTCTACCTATGTTCGACATATGCCTGTTTACTGCAAGAATGCTGTTTTATCATAGCACCAACCAGACTGCTTAGTCTAGTATCTCTTATCCCATGTGGCAATTATTTGATGTTCTTCGTGCTTTTATTTTAAGTTGTGCGTGTCTTTCCGTTTCTTCTAATATAAAGATTGTTAGCCCCGCATATTGAATTTGTAGGAGCACAAAATGACACAGCATCAGGCACCACAACCACAGCCCACTAACCCTCCACCTCCTTTCAAATATGCCCGTCTACTACTCACTACAGTATTAACTGTGGTGACCTTTTTTTCTGAGTAGAGCCCCGGATTCTTTTGAGGCGTTTGGTACACTTATTGCCGTGCTTAGCGTTAATTTCTTGGAGCCTGTTTACACCTTGGTAGACAAGCTCGATCCCCAGATTGAGCGTATCTTAAAGGGATTGAGGTTGAGGTTGTCCAAGTCCACCTTTGGGAACAAGATCTTCACTTTTGGACGTAAGTCAAACCGTATCTTGATCGATCTCATTTTGCTTCTAACGATCTTAGCCTTGATCTTTCATACAGCCGTTGGTAATGAAATTGGTTTTATCGATGATTCTGTCTGCCAGTCTATTTCGTATCCCTGGTGTAATTCTGGCATTGGTGTTACCTCCTTCGATGGTGTACAAATTGGCCTCATTGTCAGTGACCATGACGGCGGACCTTTCGACCAATCTGGCTTCCCTGACCAGGAAAAGAATGTCGAGTTGCTCATCTCTCGAGAAAATAAGACTTCCTGTATTCTTCCTCATATTACCCTTGCAGTGGCAACTATGCTTAGTCGTACTATTAAAGATCCAAATGGTTCTGCGACTGTTGGGCTGGAAAATTTACGAGGCGCTTATATTGCCCAGAAAGACTATAACGATGGCCTTCCCCCTGTTCGTCTCTGTCTTGCCATTGTGAATCTAGGCACCTCTGCCACTGCAATTGGTGCTTTACCACAGGTCGTCCGGCAGATCAAACAGTTCTCTCGATATGATCGCACTTTCCGAGGAGTGGTAGGAATGCCATATAGTTCGCAAGTTACACCTCTCCTTGATTCTAAAGACCCTCACTATATCCCAGGATGGGAACAAACAAATATTCCAATTGTCTCACCGTCTGCCACAAGTGACGAGCTTTCCGATAAAGTGAATTTCTATCGCGTTGACTCTCCAGACCAGATCCAGGGCGTGGCTCAGGCCAAGTTTTTCTGCATGTATCACGCCCGCTTGGCAAAGAGTCAGAACCCTGTAACGATTGACGTCTTCCATGATCCTAAAGATCCATACAGCAGTAGTTTAAGTGCAAGCTTTGAGAGAGGGCTAGGTGCATGCAATCAGCCCTACGGTACAGAAACATATACCATTAACAACGTTGCAAAGATCCAACAGGCGGTGGATAATGCGATGCAAAACCACTATACATTCATTTTCTTTGCGGGATACCTTGCAGACCAGGATACTTTAGAAAACAGTATCCAAGAGAACATATTTCGTAATGCGAGTGGATCATCATCCAATATGACTATTCTTGGTGGAGATGGGTTATATGACTTTACCAATTCCGCTCATAATACATCTTCGCCTATCTATGCAACTGTCTACACATATCCGCTCCAAGACAATCTTCCCGGAGTGCAGCCCTTCATCAGAGCATACGAGAACAATTTTTCTTCACCTGTCTTTGCGCATCGCATTCCATCCTATACATTGCTTCCGCTTGATGCCATTCGTGCCTACAATGCAATGCAAGCTTTTATCAGTACGTTGAGTGGCGTAACGACAGCACCGACGCAAGAAAACCTCAATTATAGCCTTGCTCAGGCGCAGTTCCTAAGCCTGGGTACCAATTTTACCTTTCATGGACGCAATACAGCTACAAGTGATATCAGCGATCCCAATCCTATCCCGGTCTACATCATGTGTATAGATAATACCCACAATGTTCACTTAACGGCAATTTATGGTATCGATAGCTATATCACGCTAGAAAATGGGAAAGGACTGGGCTTCTGTTCTTAAAAAAGATCTTCTATCTGAAAGATTTTTAAGGAGCAAGCTTTTCTGCTGTAGCCATCGTCATGCATAAGCTGGAGCACCGGGGTGAAGCCGCTCTACAAAAATCTTGCGAGAATATGATGTATTCAGACTCTTAATACTCAAGGGCGCGAAAGTGTTGGACGTGAAAAGCAATGGAAGTGAGGAACGTAGTTTGCAGGCCATAATTCTACATCTATGCCTATTCATAGGGGAGGAGCTTTTCTACTGGCACTATAGCACATAGTTTGAATTGGTTGTAAGTAGACGTGTCAAGCAGAGATTATGTCATTTGCTGATGTAAATAGTGAATTCTAGAAAAAATTGAGAATGGGGATAAAAATATGGTAATAAGCGATTTGATATGGTATTCTCATAGTTAGGACCCTCTATGCAGCTGTTGTGAGCTGTTCAATCGTTTTAGATTTCCACCACTGAGTTTGCATCCATGGAAGAATGCAAACAAAATCCAGGTATCCCTTTGTAGACTTCTGTTGCATTGCCGTCCCCAGTGGGATCGTGTGGCGAGTACAACAGTCTGAATACACAGGGGCTGTCGTTGCCATATTGATATGGTAGGAGGAATTCATGATTGAGACCCAGGGAATCCCAAACCGTACACCCATTCTACAAGTAGCTCTAGCCAGTTGGGTTGGTACCTCGATCGAGTGGTACGATTTTTTTCTCTATGGGACCGCGGCCGCCTTAGTCTTAGGTCCACAATTTTTCAGTGCAAGTTTTTCTCCACTTGCTGCTCAACTATCCTCTTTCGCCACTTTCTGGGTCGGCTTTGCCTTCAGGCCAGTCGGCGGCATCATCTTCGGACACTTTGGCGATAGAATCGGGCGTAAGACGATGCTTGTCCTGACGCTCCTCATTATGGGGGTGGCGACATTTCTGGTCGGATGCCTCCCGACGTTTAGCGCCATTGGCATCTGGGCACCAATCTGCCTTGTCATTCTCCGTATTTTACAAGGGATTGCCGTCGGAGGTGAATGGGGTGGCGCAGTACTGATGGTGACAGAACATGCTCCCAGCCATCGACGCGGTTTCTACGGGAGCTGGCCGCAAATGGGCGTGCCTACGGGGCTTATCCTCTCATCCCTGCTGTTTAGCATAGTCTCGACAAACTTCTCGAAGTCGGCTTTTCTGGCCTTCGGTTGGAGAATTCCTTTTTTGCTGAGTATTGTGTTGGTGCTTGTTGGGCTGATCATCCGACTGAGCATAAAGGAAACACCAGATTTTGAGCGTTTGAAGTCTACTCAGGGGATCGTCAAAATACCTATTATTGATGTGGTACGACATTGGAGCAGCCTGAAGAATGTTTTGCTGGCGGCAGGCGCATTTGTTGTTGCCAATGGCGCATTTTATCTCTACATTACATTTAGCGTCACCTATGGTGCTAACGTCTTGAAAGTACCAACGAACGTGATCCTCAATGGAACGCTGGCTGCGGCTGCCATATTGATGATTACCTTACCAATAGCTGGTGCGTTAAGTGATCGCTATGGAAGGCTCCCCATCTATCTCATTGGTGCCGTTCTCACCATCCTGGTGGCATTTCCCTCATTCTGGCTAATCGACACCAGATCGCCTGTTTTGATTGCGGTAGGAATAGGTCTCGGGTTGTTTACGACCGCAATCATGTACGGGCCGCAGGCAGCTTTTTACAGCGAACTATTTGGAACTGGCGTCCGCTATAGTGGTGCCTCGCTTGGCTATCAAGGTGCCTCAATCCTGGCTGGCGGACTCGCACCATTTATCGCCACCGCGCTCCTAGGGGTATTTGGTCCTGTTTCCTGGCCCATCTCTGTGTATATCATCATCATGGGGATTATCACCTTTGTGAGCGCCTATCTCGCAGGTGAGACCAGAAACGCAAGTGTCATTGCCGCTGAAGCGGTTGCTGTGGAATAAAAACAGGAGACCAGAGAGTCAACGTTTTTCTTGCTGATCCCGGTATATATGAGAGTGGAGTGAGATATGGCCTGTTTCACTCCACTCTTGGTGTGCAAAATAGCCTTGCTCCTTGCCGAAACATCTACGGCCACCCCTTCCTTCACCAGTAACAAACTCTACCTTGACTTCTTGCTTTGTATATGCTAATTTACACTAATACTACTTAACTATAAATCGATGTGCAAGGTAGGTGCTAAAGAGAGGTCTATGTGCTGATACAAGATATTATGACCATCTACCCGGTCTATATTCGTATTGGAGCGGATATGCGTAGGGCTGCTGAGATGATTAGTATTTCCGAAGTGAGCGATCTGATGGTGATAGACCACGATAATGCTTTTATCGGGGTGCTGTCTGAAGGTGATCTCATTCGCGCTATTCTTCCGAGCTTTGATGAAGTTTTACAAGCAGGTGGGACGCTCAAAGATGCTTTTGCTTTTTTTGTGCAGAAAGGGCGTGATCTCGTGAATCGCCCTATTGACCCCCTGGTCATCCGCAATGCTGTCACCTTAAAGACAACAGATGATGTAGCACAGGCCGCTGTGGTAATGATGGAGAAACAGATTCGCCGCTTACCCGTTGTGGATGATGGCAAACTGATGGGAACGGTTTCTCGCTCCAATATTTGCCGTGCAGTGATCTATTACGCATGACACCCAGGGAGGAGCAGAATCATGCCATTCGCGATACAGGTGCGTCTGGTCTGTAAAAATCGGCGCACCAACTCTCTTATAGAATACATCTGTGACTTACCTGTCACCATTGGTCGCAGCACAGAATTCAGTACGATTGTGATCCAGGATAGGAGCATTTCACGACAGCATGCACGTCTGGAACTGGAAGATCATCACCTCATTGTTAGCGATCTGAACAGCGCCAATGGAACATTTGTCAACGAGGTGCGCGTTCAGCGGCTAGCTCTCAAGAGTGGGGATCTGATTAGTATTGGTGCTTATCAATTTTCCTGGTCGTATGTTGACCAGGGGGCAGATGCTACACTCCTCTATACGCCTACGCCCGCAATCAGGGCTGCTATGCGTGTATCCCAACCGGACGAGACGATTGCAGCGCGTAAGGTTGTTGAGGAAGCGGAGGCTTATAACCGTGCCCAGGGGCACGAGAACGCAGGCTTTCTCTCCAGCGCCTACGGCTTCTTACCCGCAGAACTCCCTCTACTAGCATTACCCGCCTCACATCGTCCCTGGGACGACATGGTTGATAGATTACCTGAGCTGTATAGAAAATTGACTATGCGCCGCGTATTTGATCAACTGCCATTGCTAGATGCTACACCAGAAGCGCTACCTGATCGCTATCTGCTCCGCGCTTCAACTATGCTTGGTGTCTTTGCCCATGCCTATCAGTACGTCGAGACGGAACTGCCAACCGCGCTGCCAGCATCTATCCTCGAGCCCTGGAAGGAAGTTTCACGTCGCCTGGGGAAGCCTCAGCCCTATGTCTCCTACATTGATCTATTTTTTTACAACTGGAAACTACGCGATCCCTCCGGGGCACGTCGCCTGGATAATATGGAGCTGCTCATCCCGGCCTGGAATAATCAAGCGGAGCGCATTTTCTATCTGGTCACGACAGAGTTTGCTATGCAGCTGACTCCGGCCATAAATGCGATGCTTCAGGCTCAGGAGGCCGTTGTGCGGGAAGATCGCCACGCGCTGGAGGCCGCTCTTCTCATTATCCTTGATCAGCTCCAGTACGTGACACAGGTTATTTATCCACAAATTGACGCGAACCCATTTAGCAAGAACCATCTTGATCAGGTGCTTTGGGCCAAGACAGTTGGCACATCTGGAGTGCCCATCTTTGAGGGGGCTCCCAGCCCCAGTGGCACAGCTCAGCCTCAGATTCACGCGTTAGATGCCTTCTTGGGAAGGCAATCGTATCATACCCTGGTTGGCAAGCAGAGTGTCTATCTCGGTGGACACTTCCCCGAGCACTGGCAGAAATTCGTTGAGGCCTTGCGCACCATTTCTGTCCGACAGTTCGTGGAACAGAGCCAGAATACGGCCTTGCAAGGACTGTACAATGCTGTGCTCGATGCCTATATCGGGGACAAAGGTTGGATGGGATTACATCGCATCAAAGCGTATGGTTTTCTGGAAGTAGCATTTAAGGTTGGTCGTGCAGTGACGACCGGGGCCAAGTTTACGGGCCTCTTTAAGGATAAGACCTGGGAAAAAGTCGATGGGGAGCTTTCCGCTGTCCGTGATGAACGTTACGTCGCTGGCAATCAGCAGGTCTACTTTGCACGTCCAAAGAACGGCACTGTCACCACAGATCCAGGGACTGGGACCTGGATCTGCTTTATCGAACTGGATGTAACGGGTCAGGGTGTGCAATATCAACCGGGAGATCGCGTGGGCGTATTGGCGGAAAATAGCGATCCCCTGATCCATAAGACGCTGCGAGCGTTACAGGCCACGGGAAGTGAGATTATTCACCTGACGTCTCAGTGGCAGGAGGCCATACGGTTTCGTGCCGGGTATTCGGATGATGTCAAAGTATTGCCTTTGCGGTCGATCTTGAGCTTTGGCAAGATACGACCTGTGACACGCGAGATCGCTAAACGGCTGATGAAGATCAGTGCTTCGAATGCGCTCAAACGCATTATCGATGCACGCATGGAAGATCAGTGGGAGCTCTGGGACCTGCTGAATCTGCTCTATGCTGGCGGCTACGATGTCACGCGTCTCTGGAAGGCTGGCCCCTGGGAACCGGAGAGTATCTGTCGGATAGTGCCTCCTGAAGTCTTTCGCCTCTATTCAATTGCCTCCGCGATGGATAGTAACGCTGTAGGTGTAGAAAAGCTCCATCTGATTGTTGGTGGACTCGATTATCAAACGCCGCACACGCCCTATTCCTATATGCAGGTGCGGGCAGGAACTGCCTCCCACTTTCTGCGGATGGTGACGAGCGAGCCACGCTTTAGGGAGAAGCAACTTTCGTTAACCATCGTGCCGACACCTCGCTTCCGCCTGCCTGCTGATTCTGCTCGTCCGGTTGTGATGTTTGCCGCAGGCTCTGGTATCGCGCCCTTTTATGGCTTTCTCCAGGCTCGTGCTCAGCGGACAGAGACGGGAGAAAACTGGCTATTCTTCGGCACACGGACGCCCGATGAATTTTTTAATCGCTCTGTCTTTGAAAGCCTGGAGGCCGGAGGAAAGCTCCATCTGCGCATCGCGTTCTCGCGGGCTGATGTGGTGGCACGCTTTGATGCGACTACTGGTCAGTATATGATTGAATCGGGGCGGCGCCAGCGAATCAGCGAGCTCATTGCTGCGAACGAACAGGCTGTCGCCCTCTGGGATTTTTTGCGCAGTGAACACGAAGGTGGGCGGCATGGGTACTTTTATATCTGTGGGAAAACCAGCTTCGCAGTTTCCGTTATGGAAGCGCTGAAAGGCGTCATTCGACGCTTCAGTGGTGGCTCAGAAGTTCAAGCTCAGAACATCATGCGGCAATTAATTGCTGAAGGCCGCTGCATGCTGGACATCTTTACCACGTACAATGGCACTGCGCAGGATGGGCAAAATTACGATATCTCCAGCGTCATTTTGCACAATACTCCTGCTGACGGCTATTGGATTGTCGTCAGTGGCAAAGTCTACGATGTGAGCGAGTTTATCTATCAGCATGTGGGCGGAGAGCGTATCGTTATCAACTATGCCGGGATGGATGCGACCGGTGCCTATCGGGGAGTTCTTCACCACGTGAACTCAGAAGTGGATGCCATGCTGGGCATGTATGAGATTGGCAATATGCGGCGTCTCCAGTTCAATGATGTCTGGGGGATCATCTTAAGTCCCGATGGGCTCAAGTTTATGCTTCTCGAGGATATGTTTACATCCTGGGTTCGCTATATCTATCTGATCGTCGGGATGGAGAACGCGCTAGAAAACGACTATGATTTTGCGCATCTGTCCTCGACGGCTGGCGAAGAGCCACACGAATTGACACCGTTCAAAGCACAATTTTTGATCGAGGCTCATCGACGTTTCCTGGTGAGTTACCTGGATGGTCTGATAGGTGAGGACTTGCGGGGACTCTGGGAGATGACCATCGGTTTTTGTGCGCCTGAGCAAGATATTCGCTGGTTACAGGAAGAGATGAAAACGCTTGAGGAAGGTGAGACCTATCGGTTGGTTCGCAACTCGATTGCCTGGCTGAAGCATCTGTTGTTCGAACTGGATGCAGATGACGAATCACAGACCAATAGCGCAACATACGCCAGGATTCGCGAAGTATGCCAGATTTTTAGGGTTGAGGATAAACGGGTTCTGTACGAAATGAAGCTGGCCTTGCGCGAAGGCATTCTGGCTTTTGAACAGTGTGAGGCAGAGGTGGTCAAACAGGCCAGAGGCCAGTTGATGGAGGCTCTTCAACAGACATTAAAGGTGGTTGGCGCATACTATCAGCGTCTGGCAGAGCAACTCGTAGCACAGGGGATTACCCTGGCTATGCTCCCCGAAAAGGTGGATGAGGAGGCCATCCCGGAGGATCGCGGTCTGCCAGGGCACGGGGGGAAAATATAACAGAAAAGGAGATAATGTGTTGCTCTGACCCGACAGATAATCCCCAGATAATGCCTGTGCACGCTCTCTCTCCTGAACTTTGCAAAGGGTCTTACGCATATCATGTAAGAGACCAGCGTGCTTCGTGAATCTGATGTATAAATGCCCAATGAGCGAGCGAATCGACTTTAGGAAAAGGAGGAAGCAACTTCTGTTTTCTTTTCTTGCGCTTGAATGGCCTTTTTCTCAATTAGGTCATCCATCGTGTCGCGGACCATCTGGGAAAAGTTGCTGTAGCGGTAGTGATACACCTGTGGATATTTCGTCTCGCGCAGCGTCTCCTTCCCTACGAGAGGATAGATGGAGGCAACATCCGCGCTGAAGAACTGCAAGATCCACAGTAAGGGATTGGGATAGGTTCTCGTCGATGGATTAAAACCACGTGTCGCATAGTTGTCGCGGATGGCGAGAGCCAGATCTATATATCTGCCTTTGACGCTATAACAAAGATGGCGATGTCCATTAGTGCTTGGATCATTCATAATCACGATATGCATAGAGGCGCAATCGCGCACATCGACGAAATAGGTCGACATATCAATTGACATCCGTGTCTTCCCCTCGGCGAGATTCTTGATGGTTTCATGGCTATAGCGTACCCAGGGAATCAGCGATGGTCCCAGAATCATGACTGGGTTGATTGTTGAGAGAGCCACATGACGCGGATTTTGCGTTTCGTCATGTGTGAGATCCCATGCCAGCTTCTCCGCCAGGGTCTTACTGCGAAAATAATCTCCAGCGCCATCTGCATTTGTCCAGTCATCCTCAGTAAAACGAGATTGAGATACTGGAAGATGATAAGCCACCGCAGCTTCCGAGCTCGTCACAACGACTTTTTCGACTGTACTCGATGCGAAGGCGGCAGTTAGAACAGCGCGTGTTCCACCGATCGCACCACCGGTGCGGTCCTTTTCAGAGGCCACTGCCTGGGGGCTGGCAACATGAAAAACCCATCGGCATCCCTCCGTAGCCTCTTTCCATCCCTCTGCACTGCGTAAATCGGCCTCCATAAAATCGGCACCAGGAAGTAATTCACGCATTTTCTGAATTTTTGTGTCATCTTTCAGGCTCCGAACAGTGCCCCTGACACGATATCCAGCTTCAAGCAGGTCCTTACCAATCCATGACGCCACATAGCCAGTTATACCCGTAACTAAACAGAGATCACCTGGTTGCATTTGTTGACTCATCATTCGTCTCTCCTTTTTGTTATGAATGAACGTTTATTCATTCGAGGGCAAAAAAATTTCAGGGCATAATCGCCCGATAGCAGACAGCGGCAATAGTTTCTAACTCATGCTCATCCAAAGGCGGTAGACCATTGACACGGCGATTCTTAGCCAGTCGCACTGCAACCCCAATGGTGAGTTCATATAGCGCGTCCACTGGAAGATTTCTGGTAATTGGTCGTCCAGCATCATCGACCATCAGATGAAACAGCGCTGGGAAATTATTTTCCTCTTCTATTGCCTCACCAGTGGGTATCTCAGGATGATAATAAGGCGAGTTCTCATATAGTGCAAGAAATTGGGCCTCTACCTGATGAAGTATGTAGAAATGGTAGGTATTTAACCACATCTGGCGAAAAGCGATCTCGTGTGACAAATCAGGTGAATATCCCAGTGTCATCGCACGATAAAAAGTGGTCTTCACATGGCGATAGAGTGCATAGATCAAATCATCTTTATCCGTAAAATAGAGATAAATGGTCCCGGCACTTACACCTGCCTCTCTGGCTAGCAGCGACATTGGTGCGTTGTGAAAACCACGCTCAGCGAACAAGGCCAGGGCAGCTTGAAGAATCGCCTCTCGTTTTTCGCCAGCCGTCATGAGATTCTACTATCCCCTTTTCTGTATGAACATTCATTCATAGTATACCCAGGAGGATAGTACATGTCAAGGGTTCGAGGTAATGAACAGGAGAGGATAAGTGTAAGGCATTGACAAAGGCGATTTAGAGAAACAATGCATACCAAAGGTCATCTGCGTATGTCCCGTCTGGTAAACGCATCTCCTGACGTAGGCGACCTTCCAATTCGAATCCATGCTTCTCGTACACATGAATCGCACGCTCATTGATCGAAAGTGCGCGTAATCCGAGTTTCCTTGCACCTTTGTGACGAGCTTGTGCGATGATGCTGGTCATGAGCAGATCTGCAATGCCGAGCCCGCGTGCCTCAGGAGAGATGGCAATGGCGTTGAGATGCAAAACATGGTCATTGGCGGGAACTGGGATGTGTCGCATCAGATGAGCATAGCCGACGACCTTTCCTGCCAGCTCCGCAACGATGACATCTTCGACATTTCGACGACCTTCGAAGAACGCAGCTTCCGCTGGTCTTGGGGGCATCACTTGGAGCTCGATTGGCCATGCGGAGGCATCGAGTGCTGCCAGCATTTGGTCGTCACCTATAGTGGCGGGGCGAATATGGATATTGGACAATGGAGATAGTTCCTTTCTTGTCTTGAATGGGGACATACATTTATTACAGCTATGATGTCTCTAAAAACTATACTCTATGCGTACAGAAAAGACAATGTTCTACGTCTCTATTGATGAATTTTTTTCACACAAAATGATGCAGAACCAGTATTTACCACTACGTCAGCCCAAAGCACTTACAGAAATACTGCGATGAGTATAGCCTCCGTTGGAACACGTACGCGATGGCTGACACCAGAGCATGCAATGTGATAGGATACTTTCCTGCAAAGAGAGAAAACTCACGTGAAGAAAGGAGCACGGGAGGTGCTCCTTTCTCTGGCGATGATGTTCGATACAACTGATCCTTAGACTTCACCTGTAGTGCCATTTCGTATGGCATACTGGCATGAGAAGATATAATTATAAAAATTGTTCTCGTGCGAAGTTGTGAGGACAAGGGACTACCGCACCACCAAGCCGCCATTTATATCGAGCCACGTACCGGTGATGTAGCTTGCTTGCGGTGAAGCAAGATAGAAGAACGCTTCGGCGATCTCTTCAGCTCTGGCCTGGCGACCCAAAGGGATTTCTGCGTCACGCTTCAGCATGGCTTCTTCAACTGTAATACCTGTCTGTCTGGCAATTTGTTCCATGCTCCGCCGCACGAGAGCTGACTCCACGTATGCTGGTGCCACTCCATTGACGCGAATGCCTTGCGGGGCCAACTCCAGTGCGAGGCTTTGCGTGAAGAGCCGCAATGCGCCCTTTGAGGCACTATAGGCCGCTCGTTCTATTTGTCCCTGTTCACCAGTGTAAGAGCCAGTAAAGACAATATTCCCCTTTGTCTTAAGTAGGTACGGTATGGCGCTACGGCAGAGCAAAAATGCCCCCTTCGCATTGACTGCCATTATCCGATCCCATTCATCTGGATCAAGTTCAATGGTTGGGCCTATTTGTTGCCCTATCGCGGTTGCATGAGCTAACACATCGATATTGCCATGTTGCTTGACTGCGGTTGCCATTAACTCGTCGCAAGCCTTGGGATCACTCACATCAGTAACGGCAGAAATAATTTCTGCGTCAGGGAATCGTTTGGCAATTTCTTGTGCTTTAGGTATTACTTCATCAGTAAGATCACTTAATACAAGACGCATACCAGCCTCTGCAAATCGGCGAGCAACTGCCTCACCAATACCTTGTGATGCACCCGTAACTACAGCTATCTTGTCTTTCATTGTACTCATCTGTATTCCTCCTTCTGTATTTTTTATCTCAAACATGACGTTAACGTCATGTTTGAGATAAAAAAATGGTGCTATGGCCTGGAGACCAGGATATGCTCGAGGTGCTTGATATTGGCCTGCGCATCAGCACAAAATTTTTTCAGATCGCTGATCCACCTGCATTGCTTCATCATTTTACCTCTAAACATGACGTCAGCGTCATGTTTAGAGTATAGAGCTATGGAGACATTCTGTCAAGTCTTTGTCGGGATCGAGCAAGACTTTTTTGTTTTGGTCAGAGATAGCAATAAGATCTGAACAGTGCGAAGATGAAAGTGAATGTAGAGTAGGAGATAAGAGAAATGCGTTTCTACATGAGCTGCTCCAGATTGGTATTTGCGCCGCACATGATAACCCCGATGCGCTCATCTGCACGCGGTCGATATTGTCCAGAGAGCAGAGCGGCAAGTGCTGTAGCTCCACCGGGTTCTACCACCATGCGAAGATCTTCCCACAGTCTCCGTTGTGCCTCACAGATAGCCTCGTCACTGACCAGGAGAACTGTCTCTATGAAGTGCGTTGCCACATCGAAGGCCAGCGTTCCAACGCGACGAGCCCCCAGGGAATCCGCTGCGACGCCACCTACCTCAACATCGATGGGTTTACCGACCGTGAGCGCTGTGTGAAGCGTTGGTGCGCGCTCGGGCTCGACGCCGATGACCCGAACCTCGTGCCCGAACCAGGCAGCAATGCCTCCGATCAATCCTCCTCCCCCTACGGCAACAAGGATGGTGTCCAGGTCAGGGATTTGCTGGGCGATCTCTCGTCCCAGCGTTCCTTGACCAGCTATCACTTCAGGCTGATCATAGGCATGGACCATCAGTGCCCCTGTCCGGGCAGCGTGGACTTCGCTAGCCGCGAGAGCCTCAGCATAATTTGCTCCGACCATCTTCACCGGGGCACCGTAGGACCGTAGGCGTGCTACTTTGATTGGTGGGCATAGTTCTGGAACAAAAATCTCTGCGCGATATCCTAACTGCTGTGCTGCGTAGGCGACCGCAGCTCCATGATTTCCTCCCGATGCCGCAATAATACCGGCATCGGGAATCGTATGTGCAAGTATCCGGCTGAAGGCACCGCGTGGCTTAAAGGAGCCAGTGTGTTGGAATTGTTCCAGTTTAAGGATGACCTGTGCATTGATCCCCCATGCATGGCGTTCCAGAGGCATCACCGGCGTTTGACGCACATATCCATCTATCCGTTGAGCTGCCTGTTCAATATCCATTCGTGAGATCATCGTGTAGCCTCCTCTCGTGTCGTGTAACTGTAGCCGTCCGCATGATGCACACGGCGCATATATTTCGGGTGAATATTCACTGTAGTATTAATCAATGGACAACGAAGTATCAATATATGATGAAAATAGAACCTTTGCGAAAGGAACAGAGCAAGATTCGGGGCATCAGCGAAGGTACTATATCCCTGCTGATGCCCCTGTGTCAACATGCCCCTTTAGCCTCCAAGTTTTGCGGCAGTCTCGGCGAGGCGCGAAGCGTATCCCCATTCATTGTCGTACCAGGCCGCGACCGAGACAAAATTTCCCTCCTGCACCATGGTCAGGGGGAGATCAATAATTGAAGAATGATAATCGCCGACGATGCGTGCCGATGCCCATTCCTCTTTTAGCACGTCGAGAATCCCCTTCAGCGGCCCCTCGCTGGCTGCCTGGATAAAGGCCTGGTTCACTTCCTGTGTTGTGACTGTACGTTCGGTGATGAGATTGAGTTCGGCAATGCTGCCGGTCTTGACCGGGACACGATATGCCTTGCCTGTGATTTTTAGATCCGGCCAGATAAACTTGAGGGCTTTTGCCGCGCCGGAGGAGGAGGGAATGATATTTTCGGCTGCCGCCCACGAATCGCGCCGGTCACGCATTGGCTGGTCGGTTAAAGATTGGGTGTTGGTATATGCGTGAACCGTTGTGAATAAGCCGTACTGGATGCCAAATTGCTCCAGCATCACTTTCACTACGGCGGCAAGGGCGTTGGTGGTGCAGCTTGCCATACTCACGATCTTGTGGGCCTGCGGATCAAAACTATCCATGTTGATGCCAGGCAGCAGAACGGCGTCGCAATCCTGAAGGGTTTTGCTAGCGGCACTGATGAGCACCCGCTTCGCGCCACGGTCAAGATGCACCTGCGCTCCTGCGCGAGTGACGGCGCGACCCGTATAGTCAACAACCAGATCGATGCCCATCGCTCCCCAATCGGGCACTTCTTTGGAAGAATCGATATAGGGGATATCACGCTCCCCAATTAGAAAACTATGTTCTCTGGTGCTGACATCTTCATGCCAGCGGCCATAGTTGCTATCAACTTGAAAGACGGCGGCTGTCGCCTCAAGGTCTCTAATATCGGCAATCGCAACGGGTGTGAATAGATCCCGCTTTAATGCTGATTTGAGCATAGAGCGTCCAATGCGCCCAAAACCATAGATTGCAATATTACTCATACAAAATCTCCCTTATTTTTTGAAGGAGTCCTTCTCTCAAGCAGGAGGACAAATATCTCATCAGCAAGTATACCAGGAGATCTCGATAAAATTGAATCTTTTTTGCCGCCAGTATCTAAATGATAGCGACCCAAGATGGAATTACAACGTCAGCACAACTTTTCCTATGATGCGACGCTCAAGTAAGCTCTGAACAGCCTCGGCGATGTGAGTCCAGGATAATTCAAGGTCGATGTGAGGATGGAGGCGACTATCGGCGATCAAGCGAGCCAGAATACCAAGATCCTCTGAGCCGGGACGGTGAGCCAGTTCATTAAAGATAATAAGGCCATAAAGGCTAGGGCCATCTGCCCAGTAGAAAGATTTTGGGTCAAACGTCACGGCTTCGCTTGTCGAAGAACCATAGCTGACAGCAGTACCCCCTGGTGCAAGCATGCTCAAAGCATTACCCAACACGCTGCCACCAATAGCATCCATAATGAGATGATAAGGGCCAGATTGGCGAGCGGCTTCTAAATCTTCACTAACGATGACATGATGCGCTCCAGCTTGCTGTATATCGGCAACACGCTCAGCACGACGAGCCACGCCAATAACCTGCGCCCCGGCGATATGTGCCAATTGCACAGCAAAATGACCAACGCCGCCCGATGCCCCAGTTATCAACACGCGTTTACCAATCAAGAGGCCCCCCTTTTCAAGGGAACGATAGGCAGTGAGGCCAGCTACAGGCAAGGTGGCGGCCTGAGAAAATGTAACAGTATCTGGCAGTTCGGCCAACATGGGGGTAGGTACGGCAATAATCTCAGCCCAGGCTCCGGTGCTCAGTATACCGACAACACGTGCACCCGTCTGCGGCCCGGAACCATCTGCGGCCTGCCGCTCAACGTTGCCAGCGAAATCCCAGCCGGGTCGCCAGCCGGCCTCAGCGGTAGTTGAGCGACGAACCTCGCCCAGATTGAGCGAAATAGCGGTAACGCGTACGAGCGCTTCTGAAGGTAAGGGAGTTGGCGATGCAACTTCTTGAATAGCGAGACGCCCCTTAACTAACGGATCGACAACAATGGCACGATTTGAACTCATGGTTATTCCTTGTTAATAGTGTTAACTAGCGGTGATATAGTCTGTATCACTATAGTAAATACGCTCTCCGCTATTCTTCCCAAAAAATGTTAGTGTATGAATGAGAGGCAAGGCTATTGAGTATTACGTTGCTTCATTATTCTTTCCGAAACATGACGTTGACGTTGACGTTATGTTTGTATTATAGAGCGATGCTCGCATTCTGTCAAGGCTGTTTGAGGGCTTGTGCAAGCGTTCATATGGCAATGAAGAGGACTTCCGGGTTTTATCACGAAGCCGAGGCTAGTTGGTTTACCTCTAATATGCCCCATTGGGCGGGAACTATGCAGTGTCTGTTTGATTCTCGTGCCATGGACTATCATATTGCCACCTCTTATAGGCCACTACTATGGGAGAACCGGTCTATTGCGCCCTTGGCCTCAAAGAGCATGGAAACCTTAACTTTTATCAATGAATGAGAGTCTGATGCCGTTGTGATAAAATAATGGCATAAGTGGAGTGTCTCAATTTTGAAAGATGGGTACCCGTGATGGCAAAGGTTCGGGTTGGTTCAATCGTTCTACGCGTAGACAATTTACAACGCCAGACTGAATTCTGGGTGGCTGCTCTCGACTACATACCCCGCGAGGAGCAGAGCGACGACTTTGTGCTCTTACGTCCCCGCGATGGTGTGGGGCCTAACCTTTCCCTTGATTGTCACTACTCAGAACTCCATGTCCCACCACGCATTCATCTGGACTTGTATACAGATGATCAGGCCGGAGAGGTTAAGCGCTTGCTTGCCCTTGGTGCCACGGAGGTGCATTGGAGCAAACGACCGCCAGATGCAGACTACGTGATCCTGGCTGATCCCGAGGGCAACCGCTTCTGTGTCATAGATACGAACAGGTAACTGCTTACCAGCAAGCACTTGACTCTCAACCAGGCAACAGACCAGGGCACTTGCCTGTATCTTCTTGTCTTATGCTGTCGCTTTTCGGGATTGTGAAGAGCTAGCGTTGTCGCTATCTCGTGCACCCAACTGCTCATCCATTTGTTCACCCTCTTTCTCGATGGTTTCAAGAGACTTCTGTTTCGGCTCTGGCAGCAAGAATGATACCAGGAAGCCAAGAGCGCAAATTGCGGCAGCAACACCCATTGCACCGGGCAGCTTGAAATGACTACTCTTGAGCATAAGCGGAAAAATGAAGGCGCCAATAAACGCGCCAAATTTGCCCAGGCCAGAAGCAATACCATGTGCAGTTGAACGTATTGTCACCGGAAAAATTTCAGCGGGATAGATAAACGTTGTGATATTGGGGCCAAACTCGGTGAAAAAGTAAGCGAAACCGTAACATAGTAAGAATGGAGCCGTAATAGTTGTCCAGGCAGGAAAGAAGAATAAAAGACCATAAGACACCGCCATCAATCCAAAACCGAGTAGTTGAATGGGCTTGCGTCCTAAGCGATCAATTGTTAATGCAGTCACAATGTAACCAGGCAATGCTGCGACGACAAAGATGAGCAACGTATAAAGCATCGTCTGCTCAAGTGTCGATTTCGGGCTAAATAGGCTGATAACAAGAGGTGTAGAGACTGTTGTGCCATAGTAAGCAATATCAAGCAAAAACCAGGAAGCAGTAGCACCAATAAACCAGAGCAAAAAATGTCGTGTCGTGAAAAGCTCTGTCCAGGATGCCTTTCTCAATGATGGGTCAGACTTCATATCAGAAGACGCCGTATCCTGCTGAGTTGCTGCATGCATGTCCTTTCCATCTGGAGTGGAAGCGTGGCTCTCCTTTTCATTGGTTGCCTGGCCTACAGCCTGCGAGACTTCTGATGTGTCCCCTTGGGCGGCAGCGAAGCGCGGTGTCTCGGAGATTTGGCGGCGTAGCCAGAAAGTGGCCAGCGCCGGAAGGGCACCAAAACCCAGGATGAGACGCCATACGAGATCCTGATTGATCCCCGATGAGAGCAGGATGAATGTCAACAAAGGCCCAATAATCAAACCCAAAGCCTGAGTAGAGAAGACAAATGTGATCAGTTTGCCACGATCTTTACGGTTCGCATATTCACTAATCAGAGTAGAGCTTACTGGATAATCACCACCAATACCAATGCCAAGGATAATACGAAAGATAATTAATAAAGTAATATTGGGTGCCAACGCTGAAGCAATCGCTCCGGCAGCTAAAACCAGAAGCTCATACCCATAGATAAATTTACGACCAAAGCGATCTGCAATAAAGCCAAACGTAATAGCTCCCACGACCGATGCAAGGAGTGCGACACTCGTCAGCAAGGATGTCTGAAAAGAGCTACTATGCCAGGTTTTGGTCAGGATAGTTGAGACAGTACCAATAATAAAGAGATCATAGGCATCTGTAAAGAAACCCATACCTGCTGTGATAACTGTTTTTATATGAAAACCAGACATAGGGCTTTCATCCAGTTGTCGTAATGCTTCTTGTGATGAAGACATACTGATGTCCTTTCTGTGACGTTATTCAGAAATCTCATGTTTACAATCTCTACTTGTAACACGTGGAGTACTTTATCTGAGCATTATGAGAATGTTAATGTTACGTAATGGCAATTTTTTGACAATGATGTAATTTACAGGGTAACGTACAATCTTCTTATAGTCATAGGTGCAGTAAAGATGATGCGCTCTCCCGCGACAGCCTTTCTTCCGCCCAAACCTCGCTACGGATGGTCTACCCATCGAAGTGCTCTATCTGGAGATAGATCTCTATCGTGTAGCACAATCCATCTCCAGATAGATGCGCTCTCCGCATGAATCGGCTATGATGCTCGAAATACAGCATTTCTTGAAAGGAAAAATAGCTATGCACGCATCTCCTTTATCCTTGCGCCGTCGCATTGCACCGATCCTTACCCTGCTCATCCTAGCGCCGGTGGTCGCCGAAATTCTGGAAGGTTCGACGCATCTGACTAATCTCTTCGTGTTTCCCGCCCAGGTTGGCGTCTATGGCTGCGCAGCCCTGCTCATCCGTGCGTTTGTGCGCTCTGGACGCAGAGGCTGGATCGCGTTGCTGCTGCTGGCGATTGCCTACGGGCTTACGGAGGAATGCGTGATCTTGCAAACCTCACTCACCCCACTTTTTGCCGCTGAACACGTCTATGGTCGCTTGTTGGGCGTTAACTGGATCTACCTTCTCTGGGCTGTGGGATACGAAAGTGTCTGGAGCATTATCTTGCCGATTCAGCTTACTGAGCTCCTCTTCCCCGAGCAACGAGACGATCCCTGGCTGGGAAAAATTGGCCTCATTATCGCTGCGGTCGTCTTTCTGCTTTCCTCCTTCTTCGCCTGGCACTTGTGGATGTCAGCGCTCTCCAAATACTCTTCAGGACCGCTCTATCAGCCTCCTCTGCTTACCATCGTGGTTGCGTTGATCGTCATTGTCGCTCTGGTAGTCGTTGCGCTGGCTCTGCCCGTCTCCTCACCGATAGAACACAAAAGCATCAGAAGGGCGCCCCATCCCTGGCTCGTAGGCATAATTGCCTTTATCCTGGGCCTGTTCTGGTTTGCGTCGCTCCTCCTGCATTACGGTCTCTTCCTGGAGTTCCCATTCGCGCTCGCACTCGTGCTTATCCTGGCCTGGGCCGCAGGAGCATTGTTGCTGATCAGGTACTGGGCGGCTACTCAGGGTTGGGGCGATAGGCAGCGCCTGGCGCTCATCTTCGGCGCGCTCCTCGCCAGCATGTTGGACGGCTTTCTCTTAGCCGGTATTACACTTCCTATAGACTTTCTCTGGAAAGGTGTCTGTGACGTGCTCGCGCTTATCGGGCTCGCCTATCTGGCTTGGACTACCCGAAGGAGAGCGAAAGTACAGACTCAGGACGTGTGATGATTGACACCAGGTTGTTCTGAAGAGTATCCTCAGAGAGGAAATCTGGAATAGGTCAGGAGCAAAGGGAGAGCATCATGAGCATCTACATTCGTATCCTGATTTCTCTAGCGACTGGTAGTCTTGTCCTACTCGCTGGCTGCTCTCTCCCCTCGAACTTCCTGCAATGGAGTGTGCTGATCTTCCTCTTGCTCGCCTACCTGTTCATGATCTGGCTGCACCAGGATTGGTGGACGCACGCGAGATATGCGCTGTTTACTGGTCTGCTTCTGGCCCTCATAGGCCTCCTTCGTCTTTCCTATGGCATTACGCTCTATTGGGGCTACCTGGTCGTCCCTCTTGTCCTGTTGCTGGCAAAGGAGCAGCAGCAGAGGCATCGCCATTTCGTGGCTCTGCTCGCAGCCTTAACGGTTCTCGCTTTGTTTGCTCTGTGCTACCCTGCTGAATTCGTTTTTCAATTGCTGGCCTATACCATGGTTTTATACATCTGTATACGCGCCATCAATATTTACAAAGAGGCCACGCGTCTCAGCCAGCAGCATGTGCAAGAACTGGCACAGGCCCATCACGAGCTCCAATCCATGTATGAAGCGCTCCAGGAAGCGAGTCTGCACTCGCTGCGCTATACCATCCTGGCGGAGCGAACGCGGCTGGCGCACGACATGCATGACGGACTAGGTCATCAGCTCACCACTCTCATTGTTCAGCTTCAGGCGCTTGAGCTCATGTTGCCTGATGACGCGGAGCAAGCGGCCGGGACTGTGCCCATGATGCTCAAGATTGCGCGTCAGGCAATGACCGAGATCCGCTTTGCGGTCAGGGAGTGGGGCGAGGATGAGCGCGGCCTGGGTCTGACAGCCTTACGGAGTCTGGCTTCGCAGTGGGCGGCGCATACCTCGCTCGCGTTTGAGTTTCGCCAGAACGATGATCTCTCCGCCTGGCCTGCTGAGACAAGCGTGACCCTGTATCGTATCTTGCAGGAGGCCCTTACCAATGTGGTGCGCCATGCCGGGGCGACTGTGGTCATCATCGAGGTGCAGGAAGATCAGCAGGCGATCATCATGACAGTCAGTGATAACGGTACCTACACTGATGCCACGGGCTTTGTCCCAGGTTTTGGTACCAGGGGCATGAGAGCACGTGCGCAGGCAGCAGGAGGATGGTGCGACTTCTCCCAGGTGCAGCCACATGGGATGCATATTCATGTCTGTATACCTATTGAACCACCTCCTCATAGTGAGAGGGCGGCCAGTCTTCCGCCTGGCCCCAGCGGAGTACGCCCATGACGGATCTTATTCGGATTGTGCTGGCTGAGGATCAGCCCATTGTGCGGCAAGGACTGTGCTATATTATCCAGGCACAGCAGGATATGACCGTTGTCGGTGAGGCGGCCGATGGTGAGCAAGCGCTCCAACTTGCTCAGCAGACGCGCCCGGATTTCATCTTAATGGACATTCGTATGCCTGTGCGCAATGGCATCGAGGCCACCAGAGCTATTCTCTCCGTCTTGCCAGAGACAAAGGTGGTCTTGCTGACTACCTTCGATATTCAGGAGTATGTGTTCGATGGCATTCGTGCGGGGGCTGTTGGCTATCTGCTCAAAGATGCCGAGACGTATACCCTCCTCGAAGGTATCCGTGTGGCAGCGCAGGGAGGCGTCATGTTTCGCAGCCGGGTCTCGGGTGAGGTCCTTGCGAAAGCGCTCCAGGAGGACCGTAACGGCGCTTCTCAGCAGTGGCAAGGGCCAGTCTTGCTCGAACCCCTTACCGAACGCGAGCACGCTGTCTTGCAGCAGATGGCATGGGGGAAGCGAAACTGGGAAATCGCTCGCCAGCTTTCGGTCTCAGAGGGCACGGTCAAAACTCATGTGCACCGCATTCTTCAGAAATTCGGCGTCGAGGATCGAACCCAGGCTGTGGTGCTGGCGATTCGACAGCAGATCGTCCACTAGTTAGTCATTGTCACTGCCAGGATGGGGAGACCATCCGTGGTGAGGTTTGCTCATGTTTCTTCTCCAATTCGTGTCATAGCGTGTTCTGCCAGTCTCTCACCCCTCCAGTTACATCCTAGCCTGAAGCCATATGACCCCATGGCGGTTTGGTATTTAAAGTGCCAGAAGCAGTATAGCTGATTGAGGGCCGCTTTCCTATGATCATGTCTTCTCTACCAAGATCTTTGACAGGTAAAATTTTAGTAAAAATGCTTATTTAGATTTAAGAAGAAATTATGGTAATTTATGTAAATAGATCTTCTTGGAGGAAGATATTGAAAATGTCTTTTTTTAAGCGTAGTGGGGGGGAAGTGTCCAGTGTCTGTCATGGTGTGATGCGGCATTATCGGGTAATCTAATGGAGGTGAACAGAGAGCTATCCATGCGGGCACCTTTGCCCACCTTAATCCAGAAAATAAGTGACGCTACAAGTGCATATACTGGCCTGGCAGCATGTCTCTTCCATTTCTAAATACATAAGGAGAATTTATCATGCACGAAAATGAGGAAGATCACACACGTTATAAAGTTGTTTTCAACCATGAAGAGCAATATTCTATCTGGCCCGTTGCGCGCGAGAATCCTGCTGGCTGGCATGACGAGGGCACCAGCGGGATCAAAGCTGAATGCCTTGCACATATTAAAGAGATCTGGATCGACATGCGCCCACTCAGTCTGCGCAGGCAGATGGATGAGGTAGCGCAGCAATAACCTCAATCGGGAAACAGAAAGCAGCTCTTCGTCCGCTAGAAGGCTGTCTCCATTCAATCATATTACAAAGGAGTCTTTTCATGGACGAACTCGTCGAGCGCCTTGCACAGGGAGAACATCCTGTCACGGTAGGCGGCCCCAATCCCTCGTTGGCAGAATTCCGCAAACGCGTTGAAGAAATGGGCTATGTCTTTATCAAGTTTACTGATACGCGCGGGGGCACTGACATCGGCGTACGTATCGATAAAGGTGCGGTCGATCTCAGTCAGGCGCAGTTTGATCACGCCAGTGGCAGCGTTCACATCGAGGGCACGTTAACGCTTAACTATGTCAAAGTGCGCTGTATCGCTACTATTCAACTGGCAACTCTGACTGGAACGGGCCATCTCACTCTATTAGAAGAAGCTCATTTATAAAGTAACAATAGACACAGCACACAAAAAGAAATAGGAAATGCCTTTATGAGCGACAGCACAATAAGCCCTCCCACTATGCATACTCAGCCATTTACGAGAGACACCTATATACATCTGGAACGCCTCGTCGAACAGGTGCGCTCTGCCCAGCTCCCAACCGGGGCAGTAGATCGGGCCAGCCTGCAAACCGCAACGGAGGCGTTGCAGAAAGTTGTGACGATCCTTCACTCATATCAAGGAAATTTTCCCTCTTTGCCACATGGCCTCGCCGATATTGAGGCATGGTTGGCGATCGGACTCGACTCTCCCCCTCAGATGCAACATCTCGCGCAACAGGGCGTGTTGACCGCCCCTGAAGGGACCGAAGATATCCTCTTTACGGTCACGACAACGCTGAACTATTCGGATGACTACTCGCTTGAGCTGGTATGGTTCCGGCACCAGGATGGTTCGCCAGCAGCGGCACTGCGCCAGCACTATCCTAATCAACATCTCATTATCGGCAACATTATTGCTGCTACCACAGGTTTCGGGATCAATAGCAATTCTTATGTCACGTTCACTTCCTGCCTCCCGGGAGGACAGACATATGCCGACCGCCTGGCTATTTTCTTCATCTCGAAAAATGCCATGCGTGGACAGATTATCTTGCAGCCGCTCATGGAACGCCTCTTCGTCTCAACCGTTTTTGCCGAGCTGCGCACGGCTACGCTGGAACAGCTGTATCAGGTCGTTGCATGCATGGTCATCCTGCACGAGTACGGGCACACGCAGGGCGTCCTGCCACTGGTCGAGTTTCGCTTTCTCTTCGACAATCTCATCAGCGGAGGGCTGGAGGAAGCGCGTGTAGACATGAATGGTGCATATGAGCTCTATCAACAGGCGGCGTTGGGTGGGCCACATGCAGCTATCTACCGTATGACGGCACAATACATTCTCTCCGAGCGCCTGCTGCGCTATGCGTATTGCGCGCATCCTAGCACGAACGGCGATTCTGTCTGTGGACAATACTTCCTGGGTCAGTTCCTCACCCGAGGCTTGCTGACTTTCAATAATGGGCGTCTGGAGATAGCAGAAGAAGCAGAGATTGTGCAGGGGCTCAAGGACATTCTCGCTGACATTCGCCAATTGCAGGGACGTCTCCTGCTCTCCAGCCAGGAAAGGGCGCAGCAGATGATTCAGGAGCACGTGTGCACCTACTCGAATGCCCTCAATGCTGAGAACAAGATGGAGCATACCATCTTCTACGCCTGGATGGAACAGACCCTCACTGGCATTATTCCTAAATCCATGAACCAGGAACTTGTGAGCACGCTGGAGATAGAGCTTTCTCACTAGAGATAATCGGCGAAGGAGTAGCAGCGACAATGACCCAGGTAGGCAGAACAAGAGGTCTCAGTCTTTCCGCCTTGAGACGCAATTATATCCAACCGCAGGCGCTCTATACCCTGTTCAGGCAGCACGATCCAATCTATTTCGATCGCAATAGCGATTGCTGGATAGTGACCAATCACGCGGCTATTCTCAAAATCTTGAGCGACGTGCGCTTCTTTTCTCAGCCGGGAACGTCCTCGTCCACTCAGCATACCGCATTTCATCTGGTTCATGGTGCGATTAGTCAGCAGTTGCTCTTCATGGACGGAGAAAAGCATCAGCGCATGCAGAATGTTATCCAGAAACATCTGGTAGAGGCTGTTAAAACGCTTGAACCCTTTATCGAGTCTCGCGTGCGCGAGCGGATGCTGCCGTTCCTCGCGGCAGGCACAATGGATCTCGTGCAGGATCTGGCCGCGCCCGTCACGCTGCTGATAATCGCTCACGTGCTGGGCCTGCCAACGCAGGATAATGATCAGCAGCTCGCGCAACTTGAGCGCTGGTCCGATACATTTGCGGATATCACCAGTGGCTACGTCCAGGGCGAGATAGAGAATATCGTTGAGCTGCAACAGTTTCTGGACACGCTGATCTCCGAGCACAAACGGGCTCCTCGCCCCGGCTTTATCCATGACTGCCTGCAACTCACCGACATTTTCGACACGGAGGCGCTTATCTCCAATCTCATGATGCTGCTTTCAGCGGGACGTATCACCACTAAAAAGCTACTGGGGAATGGGCTCCCACTCCTGTTTGAGCAGTGGGAAGATATCAGGGCTGAAACGCAAAAACAGCCTCTATTTCTCAACCTGCTGGGCGAAGAAATGTTGCGTGTGGTAACGCCTACACGCTATCTGGCACGCTGGGCCAGCGAGGATGTTGATCTCTCTGCCGAGTTTCCTGGCGCGCATCTCATTCGCCGCGAGCAAAAAGTACTCCTGTTTTTAGAGGCTGGAAATTATGATCCACAGACCTTCACGCAGCCTGAGCACTTTGAGCTGCAACGGCGTCCCAATAAACATCTCGCGTTCGGCTACGGGAAGCACCTCTGTCCGGGAGCAGCCCTGGCTCGCTTGGAGGTACGCGCTGTGCTGAAAACGCTTCTCAACATTCCTGAGTTCAAACCAAAACTTGACACGCGCGTTGCACCAACCTGGAATCCGAACCCGAATCTGGGCGGCTTCAGTTCCTGTCCAATTTGCCTGTACTAACAAGGCTGGCGGCATAAAAAAGGAGTATGAATTGTCAATACGTGCACGTTCTCTTCGCCTGCATCAGACGAAGGTGTTCATCAATCGCAACTTCGGTCTCATCTGGTTGGGACAGGTGGTCTCTCAGTTTGGTGATTACATTTTTACGACCATGCTTACTATCTGGATCGCTTCTACGCTCGGACATAACCAATCCTGGGCTCCCCTGGCCGTGGGCGGCATCGTCCTGACCTCTACAGCGCCCGCCGTGCTGGTGCGCCCCATCGCAGGCGTCTTCGTTGATCGCTGGGATAAACGGCGCACGATGCTCATCATGGATGCCATCCGAAGTGTTCTGCTCATCCTGCTTTTGCTTATTATAGAAGCGACCACGATGTTTCTCGCGCACAATCAGGCACTCGCGCTCACGATTAATCTGATCAGCGTCTATGTCGTCGTATTACTTGCCAGCATCTGCGCCCAGTTTTTTAATCCCGCGCGCTTTGCCCTGACCGGCGTTGTAGTGGAGAAGGTGGACCGTACGCGCGCTTTTAGCCGCACCGAAAGTACGCGCTATCTGGCCTTCATCGCAGGCCCGGGCATCGGTGCGTTGCTCATCGCGACAGCAGGCATCCAGGCAGCGCTGATCATTAATGCGCTCTCCTTCGTCGTCTCATTTTTTACCATCCTGGCGGTGCATCGCGATATCGATGCGCCTGCTCAACGTGCGGAGCGAAAGCAACAACAGAGCTCTCTGCGGCAGGAGTTCCGTGTGGGCATCAACTTCCTGGTACAGAATCGCGTCTTGCTCACGATCACCATCGCCTTCTTCCTGGCTATGCTCGGTAGCGGCTCGCAGGACACGCTGGTTGTCTTCTTCCTGATCCAAAACCTGCACGCCAACGCGGACCTCTATGGATTGCTCAGCTCCGTTTTCGCGGCGGGAGCGGTCTTAGGGGCTATGCTCGCCACGCCGCTGAGCAAATATATCGGCATCACCCGAACGCTCTGGGGGGCGTTGATGCTTTATGGCGTGCTTTCAGTGCTCTTCGCGCGCCTGACTCTCTTCCTACCTGCACTTGTGGTATTTTTCTTGCTCGGATTGAACACGACCATCTTCACGGTCGTCTCTTCGCCCCTGGTCTTGCAGGTCACACCGCAAACCATGATCGGGCGCGTGAACTCTGCCTTTAGCGCGCTGGTACAACTGGCGTGGATGCTCTCAACGCTTATCGCGGGCTATCTGGCGAGCAGCGTCCAGATCGCGCTCTTCGGTCGCGGCTCGAACACGATCGACGCAATCCTGACTGTGTCTGGTCTGCTGACCATCGCTGGCGGCGTTTACGCGATGATCAGGCTGGGCACCATTCCCGCTCAGGAAACAGAACAACAAACATCCCCATCCACGACTACAACAGAGAGCCGTGTGCAATTGAGCACTCCCGCAGAGGTTCCCCAGGATACGGCTGCGCACAGCGAGCTGCAAGAGGAACAGTTATGACCCACTCTTCTCTTTCTCATCTTTCACCCCAGCAGCGCTCGCTTTTGATGGAACGCCTACGACAGGCACGTACGGCCCAACCGGCTTCCGATGAGGATATCAGTATCCTCACGCGCGAAGATGGGCGAGCTTATCCACTCTCCTTCGCGCAGGAGAGGCTCTGGTTCCTGCATCAATTCGCGCCTCATGACACGGCGTATATTGTCCCGCTCACGTTCAGGATGATGGGACCTTTCCAACCTGCCGCTCTGGAACAGGGATTGAATGCGATCATTCACCGCCATGAGATTTTGCGTACGACCTTCACGATGGTGGACAATCAACCGATGCAGCGCATCGTCCCTGCCCTGGATCTAGAGATCCCTGTGAGGGATCTGCGCGCTGCCGATGTCGAGGAGCGCGACCGATTGATACGAGAGCATATCAGCGGGAACATACGCCAGCCCTTTGATCTGGAGCGTGGCCCTCTACTCAGAGCGGCCATCCTGCGTGTAGGGGATGAAGAGTGGATATTCACCCTCACGATGCATCATATCATTTGCGATGGATCATCCGGAGCTGTTTTGTTTCGCGAACTGAGGACACTCTACACGGCTTTTGCGCGTGAGACCGCCGTCGATCTTGCGCCTCTGCCTGTGCAGTATGTGGACTTCGCGCACTGGCAACGCCAGCGCCTGCAAGGCGAGCGCCTGACGACCCAGCTTGCCTACTGGCGGCAAAAGTTGAGCGGCGATATCCCTGAGTTAGAGCTTCCGACATTGCAGCCCACATCGTCTGCTCTCAGGCCCACAGGCAGGGTCCACATGACCTTCTCTGCCATACTGGCTACGCGGCTCAAAGAACTGGGTCAGCAAGAGAACACAACACTTTTTATGGTGTTGCTGGCCGCATTCCAGGTTCTTCTCGCACGCTATAGCGGGCAGACAGATATCGTTGTGGGAACGCCAATTGTCAATCGTGCACATGAGAAGCTGCAAAATCTGATTGGCCTCTTCCTCAACACGCTGGTCCTGCGCACGGATCTTGCGGGCGATCCGGACTTCTATGAGTTGCTCGGCCGCGTGCGCACCGTTTGCCTGGAGGCATATGCGCATCAGGATCTGCCATTTGAGAAGCTGGTTGAGGAGCTTCAGCCCAAACGTCGCCTGGATCAGACGCCTTTTTTCCAGTTCCTCTTCTCCTTTGAACAGGGCACGTCGCTGCCCGGCCAATTGGCGGATGCTACACTGGAGCCACTGGAATTCGCCAACGGGATGGAGAAATTTGATCTTACCTGGGCACTGGAAGAAGCCAACGGGGTTTTGAAGGCCACCATTGGATATAATACTAACACGTTCGCGGCTGCCACGATCCAGCGGATGCTCACACAGTTCCAGGCTCTATTGGAAAGCATCGCCGCTCATCCCCAAAAACGGATCTCTGAGCTCTCGCTTTTGACAGATTCAGCACGCATGCAACTGCTGGAACAATGGAGCGTGAACGCGATCATTCCTATACCCGCAACCACTATCCATGCGCTGTTCGAGGCACAGGTCAGGAGCACGCCTGATACTATTGCGGCGTTAGACAGCGACGGACATCTCACCTACATGTGCCTCAATAGGCGCGCCAATCAGCTTGCACATCTCCTGAGAACGCGTGGCGTTGGGTCCGACACGCTGGTCGGACTATGCCTGGAGCGCAACGTGGATATGCTTGTGGGTCTGCTGGGTATTTTGAAAGCGGGAGGAGCGTATGTCCCTCTCGATAGCACCTATCCCCGCGAGCGGCTGGCCTTCGTGCTGGCCGATGCGAACATAAAAATCCTCGTCACGCAACAGGATCTGCTCCCTTATCTAGAAGCTTCAGAGGCAAGTCTGCTCTGTCTGGATAGCGATGTAGCCAGCATTATGGCACAACCTACAGATGATCCGCAGGTGAGCATGAGCACGGAAAATTGCGCCTATGTCATCTATACATCAGGTTCAACCGGGCGCCCCAAAGGCGTTCAGATTCCACACAGGGCTGTTGTCAACTTCCTGCAATCTATGCGCCAGACACCGGGTATGACAACAGAGGATATTCTCCTCGCGGTCACGACGCTGGCTTTTGATATCGCGGGCCTGGAACTCTTTCTGCCACTCATCACGGGCGCACGCGTGGTTATCGTCAACCGCGACACGGCGACTAGCGGTAGCGCCCTGATCACTATGCTCCATGAAACGCAGGCTACACTAATGCAGGCCACACCTATCACCTGGCGTATCCTGCTGGAGGCCGGGTGGCAGGGTACATCGCAGATTAAAATGCTCTGCGGCGGGGAAGCTCTGCCACCGGAACTGGCGCCACGATTGCTGGACAGGGGATCTGCTCTCTACAATATGTTTGGTCCAACCGAGACTACGATCTGGTCTACGTGCAGCCAGATTACGCGGGACGAGGCCGTGATCTCTATTGGGCGTCCGATCGCCAATACCAGCGTCTACGTGCTCGATGAGCGTGGAGAGCCCGTGCCAGCGGGCGTGCCGGGCGAGCTCTATATCGGAGGGGCAGGCGTGGCTCGGGGCTATCTTCAGCGTCCGGATCTGACCGCCGAGCGTTTCGTGCCCAATCCCTTTGGCAAGACATCCGGGCAGCGCCTCTATCGCACAGGTGATCGCGTGCGCTATCTGGCCGACGGGACCCTGGAATATCTCGGGCGCAAAGACGAGCAGGTCAAGCTGCGCGGCTATCGCATAGAATTGAAGGAGATCGAGGCCGTCTTAAAACGCCACGCGAGTGTTAAAGATGCAGTAGTGGAGATAGAAGATGATGCGGATGGTGCGCAACAATTGACAGCCTATGTGATCCCCCAGATGCAGGCGGTCACATCCGCAGAGCTGTATGCGCACTTGCAGGTGTATCTACCACCGTATATGCTGCCAGCTCAATTTGTCGTGCTGGAGCGCTTTCCTGTGACGCCTAACGGCAAGCTGGATCGACGTGGCCTGCATGCACTGACGCGTCCCGCGCTAGCTGAAGAAGCCAGCTACACCGCTCCACGCACAATGCGAGAGGAGCAACTGGCTCACATCTGGTCCGAGGCGCTGGGAATTGAGCGCGTTGGGATTGATGATAACTTCTTCCTCCTCGGCGGCCATTCGCTGAAGGCGATCCAGGTCGCCGTACGCATTCACGAACTCCTGGGCATTCAGCTTCCTCTGCGTCAGCTCTTTGCCTATCCGACTATCCGACTGTTGCAGCAGCCATTAGAGCAGGCTGAGCAGGGAACTATGCAAGAGATCACACGCCTCCCAGAGCAGCAGGCATACGCACTTTCACCCGCGCAACTGCGCTTCTGGCTACTACAGCAGATCGATCCAGAAAGTTCCGCCTACGTGATCCTGCATTGTATCCCGTTCACTGGACCCATCGTCTACGAAAAGCTGGAACAAGCGCTCTTACAAATAATCGCTCGCCATGAAAGCTTACGCACCTCGTTCCGTCTGGTCGAGAAAACTCCAGTACAGATCATTGAGCCCGTTCCCGAGCATATCCTGAGCCACGTTGACTTGCGTTCATATACGCCAGAAAAACGACGCGACCAGCTTGAGAAGCTACGCCATACGGCCCTGCAATCGCGCTTTGACTTACTGCATGCGCCTCTGCTGCGTGCGGTCTTCCTGCGTACGGGAGATGAAGAAGGTGAACTCCATCTTATCCTACACCATATCATCTGCGATGGCTGGTCGCTGGAAGTGTTACAGCACGAACTGCTCATGTGTTATCAGGACTCATTGCAAGGAAAAGAGCCAGAGTTACCGGAGCTCCCATTGCAATATCGCGACTATGCAGCCTGGCAAAATAATCTGCTGACGACGCCCGGCATGCAGAAGCATCAACATTTCTGGCAGCAATATCTGCAACAACCCTTACCAGAGCTTGCCCTCTACACGGACTATGTACGGGAGGAGCCGGAGAGCCGCCTGGGCTCTGGCTATCGCTTCATTCTGACAGGCGCGGAGTACGCGCAGATCAAGCAGATGGTGGCACAGCAACAGGTATCGTTGTTCATGATCTGCACGGCGGTGTTGACGATCTGGCTGGCACGCCTGACGGGCCAGAACGATATCTTGATTGCGGCCCCATTGTCTGGACGCGGACACACTGCGACGCGCTCCCTCGTGGGCCTCTTCCTGAACACGGTCCTGTTGCGGAACCAACTTCACCCACACGATACGTTCGCGACGCTGCTCCAACGCGTGCGCGCCAGCACTCTGGAGGTAATGGAGCATCAGGTGTACCCGTTCGAGAAGCTGCTGGAACAGATCGAGGTCACACGTCAGATTGGACGATTTCCACTGACCCCTGTTCTACTGAATATGCTTAACTTTCCCAGAGAGCGGATCGCGGAGATTGAGCAGGAAGAGATCGGCCTGCACGCATTACAGCTAGAAGTGAAGAATGACTTCAACTTCCACATCAATGAATATAGCAACGGGCTGGATATCACATGCCACTATCGCCATGGCCTGTTCCGCGACGATACTATTGTCTATCTCATGGAAGCCTACCGTCAGGCGCTGATAGATGTGGCGCAGGATCAGCAGATACTCCTGCAAGAGCTTGCAATGTTCCCGGCGCCCCCCCTGCCCATTCATCGTGAGCAGGTAGAGATGGAGCGTGAGTACAAACAACTCCTCGACGGCACTATCTTTGCGCACTTCCAGCGACAGGCCATGGCGCGTCCCGACGCCTACGCCGTGGTGACTGCGCAAGACAGTGTGACGTACGCGCAACTTTTGGCTCAAGTGCAACACATCGCGCAGGCAATTCAGCAACACATCTCTCATCATCAAGCTCCGCCACGCGTGGCTCTGCTCTTTACGTCTGGCGTAGAGATGATCGCAGCCCTGCTCAGCGTCTTGCAGACAGGCGGCGCTTTTATCGCGCTGGACCCTGATTATCCACTTGCACGCCTGAGTGCCACGCTACACGATAGCCAGCCCGTGCTCATGCTCACCCATACCCTCGTTGAAGAGAAAGCACGGCAATTGTGCGCACAGGACACATTGCCCTGCCTGAATGTACAACTGCTGGCGGATACAGCCATTGCTCCGAATACTCATCAGGAGAAACCGGAAGGGCTCGCCTATATTCTGTATACATCTGGCTCTACGGGCACTCCCAAAGGCGTTTTGCAAACGCAACGTAACGTGCTGCATTTTATCGCCAGCTATGCACAGGCGTTACGCTTGCAACCCAGGGACCGGCTCACGCTCATATCTTCTTACGCCTTCGATGGCGCTATCATGGATATCTTTGGCGCGTTGCTCAACGGCTGCACGCTCTACCCACTGCGCCTGTTGGAACAGGAAACTTTCGCGGATCTCTGGACATGGCTGCAAGAGCGACAGATTACGATCTGGCACTCGATCCCGGCGGTCTATTGCACGCTCCTGCAAAGCAGCCCATCATCGCAGGCTGCGACAGCCACGGCTCTGCGCCAGATCGTGCTGGGTGGTGAAGAGGTCAGAGCACACGACATACAGGCTCATCAACAATCCAGCAACGGCCAGCTTCCCCTGATGAATCTCTACGGTCAGAGTGAGTCATCGCTTAGCACCTATGCCATGTATGATCGGCAATGGCAGAATGAGCACGTCAGCATTGGTCAACCAGTCGCCGAGACACGGGTTACGGTACAAACGGAGATGGGACGCAGCGCATACACTTATGAGGAGGGTGAGCTAATCATCAGCAGCCCCTATATCTCACCCGGCTACTGGCACGCTGGCGACCAGACCTCTTTAGTCACTGATCCACAGGGCCTCGATCGGACCTATCACAGCGGCGACCTTGTGCGCGTCCTGCCCGGAGGGCGTCTGCTATTCATAGGTCGCAAAGATTTTCAGGTCAAAATACGCGGTTATCGTATCGAAACTGCTGAGATTGAGCAAGCGCTTTTAAGCAGCTCTCTTGTGCGGGAAGCAGTTGTACAAAAAAGATTTGTTATGGGCGTGGAGCAGTTGGTCGCATACGTTGTTGCTGAAGCGGAAGGCACAAAAAATAGCGTGCAATTGCGCGCGACGCTGGTAAAGAGGCTTCCTTCTTATATGCTGCCGGGACAATTCATCTGGCTGGAGGCGCTGCCCAAGACGCCTGGTGGCAAAGTGGATCGCACGGCCTTGCCAGCACCCACACCGGAGCAACAGGATACTGGAGAACATTTTGTTCAGGCAACGACGCCGCTGGAAGAAAAACTGCTGTTGCTCTGGCAGGAGCTTCTTGGCAAACATCCAATCAGCACAAACGCGAATTTCTTCGCGCTGGGCGGACATTCGCTCTTAGTAGTTCAGCTCCAGACACGCATCAAGGAGCATATAGGCATCAATCTATCTTTGCGCAAACTTTTTGAACACGCGACGGTCGCGGCTCAGGCCGTCGCGCTTCTCGAAGCACAACTGGTCGCTCTTGAGGGTCAGGATTTTGAACGTATGTTACGTGAACTGGAACAAAATTAGCTTCGCTGTATTCGGATAATAAAGGAGACCTATGTATAGCCAGAATTCTTTATCTATGCCTGCTAATACTTATCTGACAACAGAGCCGATATATGCTTATGCTATGCAACCTGCCAGCTTCCAGCAGTTGTTTGCGGAACAGGTGATCCGTACGCCCGATGCTCTTGCCCTGGTGACCCCCGAGCTCCAGCTCACCTATCAACAACTCGATACCCGCGCCAATCAGCTCGCCCATCTCTTACGCGCTCACGGCGTCGGTCCTGAGATCGTCGTTGGCGTCCTGGCACCACGCTCCCTCTCCTTGCTGCTCTCCCTGCTTGCCATCCTCAAAGCCGGCGGCGTCTATCTTCCTCTGGATCCCGCTTATCCAGCCGCTCGCCTCTCTTTCCTGCTTGAAGATGCGCAGCCCACACTCCTGCTGGCGCATCCTGCTCTCCCTGAGCTCGATTTGCCCGCCACACATCCACCACTACTGGTGCTGAATACGCTTGAGCTCTCCTCGCAGCCCAAGGACGCGCCGGACGCGTCCTTTCTCTCGCCCGAACAGGGAGCCTATCTCATCTACACCTCGGGCTCGACGGGAACCCCCAAAGGGGTCCTGGTCTCCCAGCGGGGCATCGCCAATCTGCGGCAGGAGCAACAACGCTTGCTTGACCTCAGGCGACAGGGGCGTATCTTGCTCTGCGCTTCGCCCAGCTTTGATGCCTCGTTCTTCGAGGTCGTCATGGCCTTGCTCTCCGGTTCCACCCTGATCCTGAGCGATCCCACCCAGATGCAGGCCGGTTCCGTGCTGGCACAGGCGCTGGATGAAGAGGCCATTACCGCTGTCACGCTGACTCCGTCCGTCCTGGCCAGTGTCCCGGCGTATGCGCTCCCCCATCTGCACACCCTGGTCGTCGCCGGGGAAGCCTGTCCTCCCGCTCTCATTGAGTCCTGGGCACCGGGACGCGGCTTCTTCAACGCTTATGGTCCCACGGAAGCAACCATCTGGGTCACCGTGGCACACTGTCAGCCAGCCGATCCACGGGTGAGCATCGGTCGTCCCATCGCGAATACCAGGCTCTACCTGCTCGATGAGGAGATGCGGCCCGTTGCTCCGGGCAGTACTGGCGAGATCTATCTGGGTGGAGTGGGTCTCAGTCGGGGCTATCTGCATCAGGAAGCGCTGACCGCTGAACGTTTCGTGCCCGATCCCTTGAGCGGCGAGGTGGGCCAGCGCCTCTACAGAACCGGCGATCTGGCCCGCTATACCCTCACGGGAGAGATTGAGTATCTGGGACGTGGCGATCGTCAGGTCAAGATCCGAGGCATCCGTATTGAGTTGGGCGAGATCGAGCAGGCTCTCCTGAACCATCCCGCCGTGCAGGATGTACTGGTACTCGCCAGAGATGATGCTCAGCAAGAGAAAACGCTCGTTGCGTATATCACCACGAACGCGCGGCAGATGGATCTGTTAGAGCAGGAGTATCGCGCGACAACCTATGCACAGCAGATCTCCAAATGGCAAACGGTCTTTGATGACCTCTATGATCAGCTCCCTGCCGATGCCACCAATCCGCTCGCTACCATGACTGGCTGGCAGAGTAGCTATACGGGCCAACAAATCCCGCAGGAGGAGATGCTTGATTGGATCGATCGCACGGTTGAACGCATTCTGGCACTTCGGCCGCAGCGCATCGTAGAGATTGGCTGCGGAGCAGGACAGTTCCTCTTGCGTCTGGCACCACAATGTGAGCACTATCAGGGCCTCGACTTTTCGCGCAGTTGTATCAATAATCTACAACAACGCGTGGAGCTCAGTGGCCTCGTCGACAAGGTCACGCTGCTCCAGAGGGCTGCCGATAATCTGGACGGCGTCGCGGCCGGAGCGTTTGATACGGTGATCATTAACTCAGTGGTGCAGAATTTTCCAGATATCCACTACCTGATCCAGGTAGTAGAGCAGGCTGTAAATGTTGTCGCTCCTGGCGGGAGCATTTTTCTGGGCGACATACGCAGCTTTCCGCTACTGAACACGCTGCACACATCTATCCAGTTGCGCCGCGCTCCCGACGGGCTTTCACTGGATCAGCTTCGCAAACGCATACAGACCGCCGTTTACAATGAGGAAGAGCTTACCGTTGACCCAGCGTTTTTCTTCGCTCTGGCCAAATGCATCCCACGCATCTACGACGTACAGGTGATGATGAAGGTCGATCGCTATGAAAACGAGCTTTCCGTTTTCCGGTATGATGTTGTATTGCACCTGGATACTCCGACCAATCAGATCGACAGACCTATTCCCATTAGAGACTGGCAACAACAGCCACTCACGCAGCAGCAGTTGCATCAGATGCTGACAGAAGAAGTACCTACCGCCCTGCACCTTAAAAGCATTACGAATGCTTGCCTTGTGGAAGATCTCACTGTACAGGAGTTGCTGGCTCGCCCGGGCAAACATACAACGGTGGGTGAGTTACGCAACACTTTGCGTGCGCAGCCAGTTCCTCCAGCTCTCTATCCAGCCCAGGTGTGGCGCCTGTGCAAAGAGCTCGCCTATACAGCGCAGGTAAGCTGGTCACCAGTCTCGCCGGGCTACTTTGATGTCACCATGACCGCAAATCAGGAGACTGCACACGACGCAACGCAAGGCATACAGCAGGCAACAGGCACATCTGTGGAGAAGATTGATCGGCATGTATGGTCACGCTACGCGAATAATCCTTTGCAAAAAGATTTTATACGTACTTTTACGGGTGATATACAGGCATTCCTGAGGCAGCGCCTGCCGCAATCGATGATTCCAGCGCACGTAATACTTCTTACATCGTTGCCGCTGACGCCTAACGGCAAGCTGGATCTGGCGGCCCTGCCGTCCATAGAGAATGTGGAAGTCTTTCAGAGCGGCAAACTTGTAGATCCACAGACCCCAATAGAGAAAGAGATCGCACGTATCTGGAGCCATTTCCTGAAAATGGGCACAATCGGCATTCATGATAATTTCTTTGAAATCGGAGGCCATTCGCTCCTGGCAACGCAGATCTTAGCCCGCATGCACGATATATTCCACATCGATCTCCCCTTGCAGCGCCTTTTTGAGCTGCCAACCATCCATCAGCTTGCCAGGGAGATTGCCAAGGCTGAGACCAATGGCCTCCAGCCCGCTGGCGGCGCTATTAAGCCGCTACAACGCGGCGCGGCACAGTACGTGAAGCGTACCTCACGGCAGAGAAAACAGGTATGACAGTTATCTTGAGCAGAAAATCTTACATCATGTAGAGAAAAATAAGGACTATATAATGACACAGCATTCTTTTCAGAACGAGTCGCCGCAGGCAATGCCCAACTTTGCGTCGGAAGAAGATAGCATCGCGCTTCCCGCTTCCTTCGGCCAGCATCGACTCTGGTTCATGCAACATCTCAATATGACAGATTATTCTTATAATATCCCTAATTGTGCTTCTATCAATGGTCTTCTCAATGTAGAGATTTTACAACAGAGCATCAACGAGATCGTGCAGCGGCACGAGACTCTGCGCACCAGCTTCTCCTTTGTTGATGGACAACTGATGCAGATCATCGCACCAGCCTTGCCCATCACGCTCAACGTCATCGACCTGCGGGCCTTCGCGCAGAGCGAGAAGGCAGAGCAGATCAAGCAGGTAGAGATAGAGGCTATCCAGCGTCCGTTTGATCTCACGCAGGAGCCGCTTTTTCGCCTACGCCTGATGCGCATGGAGGAGCAAGAATATCGCCTGCTCTTTGTCGTCCACCACATCATCTTTGATGGCTGGTCTATGCACATTTTCGAAGAAGAATTGACGGCGCTTTACACATCCCTCACGCAAAACAGGCCCTCGTCACTTCAGCCATTGGTGATCCAATATGCCGATTTCGCCGTCTGGCAAAAAGATCAACTGGACAATATTGCCCTGGCACACCATCTGGCCTACTGGGAGCAGCAGCTCGCAGGTGCTCCACTGGAACTGGAGTTGCCAACCGATTATCCCTCCCCGCCGGAGCATAAAGGGATTACCAGAGGCGCGACCGAGACGGTCTACCTCCCCTTTGCACTACAGGAAGCCCTGAAAGGGCTTAGTCGCCGCGAAGGCGTCACGCTCTTTATGACGCTCTTTACAGCTTTTGAAATACTCCTTTATCAATATACACATCAGCAAGATATGCTTATCAGTACTCCAGTTACCACGCGCCCACAGACCGAAGTTGAGCAGCTCATTGGTTTCTTTATCAACACCCTGGTTCTCAGAGCAGACCTCAAAGGAGATCCCTCCTTTCGGCAACTGCTGCATCGCGTGCAGGAAACATATTTGCACGCTCATGCGCATCAGGCTCTCCCCTTCGAGAAGCTGGTTGAGCATTTGCTGCCCGAGCGAGGCTTAAGCCAGACGCCATTCACTCAGGTCGTCTTTGTGCTCCAAAATACCACAGATCTGGACACGCAGGCCGATGAGAGGCTGCTACACTTTGAGGCGCTGGATAATGGCACCGCCAAGTGTGATATCCACCTGGCAATGACGCACACACCTGCGGGTTTGCAAACAACGATTGAATATCGGACAGATCTCTTTGCTCCTGCGACCATTCAGCGCATGTTACGCCAGCTCGAAGCGATCTGCAATGATATCGTGCGTCATCCAGACCAGCACCTTTCCGCCTTCTCGCTACTCACTGCGAGCGAACGGCATCAGATACTCAACGAGTGGAGCGCAACACGGCGCGATCATCTTCAACCCACCAGCTTCCAGCAGTTGTTTGCGGAACAGGTGATCCGTACGCCCGATGCCCTTGCCCTGGTGACCCCCGAGCTCCAGCTCACCTATCAACAACTCGATACCCGCGCCAATCAGCTCGCCCATCTCTTACGCGCTCACGGCGTCGGCCCTGAGATTGTCGTTGGCGTCCTGGCACCACGCTCCCTCTCCTTGCTGCTCTCCCTGCTTGCCATCCTCAAAGCCGGCGGCGTCTATCTTCCTTTGGATCCCGCTTATCCAGCCGCTCGCCTCTCTTTCCTGCTTGAAGATGCGCAGCCCACACTCCTGCTGGCGCATCCTGCTCTCCCTGAGCTCGATTTGCCCGCCACACATCCACCACTACTGGTGCTGAACACGCTTGAGCTCTCCTCGCAGCCCAAGGACGCGCCGGACGCGTCCTTTCTCTCGCCCGAACAGGGAGCCTATCTCATCTACACCTCGGGCTCGACGGGAACCCCCAAAGGGGTCCTGGTCTCCCAGCAGGGCATCGCCAATCTGCGGCAGGAGCAACAACGCTTGCTTGACCTCGGGCGACAGGGGCGTATCTTGCTCTGCGCTTCACCCAGCTTCGATGCCTCACTCTTCGAGGTCGTCATGGCCCTGCTTTCCGGTTCCACCCTGATCCTGAGCGATCCCACCCAGATGCAGGCCGGTTCCGTGCTGGCACAGGCGCTGGATGAAGAGGCCATTACCGCTGTCACGCTGACTCCGTCCGTGCTGGCCAGCGTTCCCGTACATGCGCTCCCCCATCTGCATACTCTGGTCGTCGCTGGGGAAGCCTGTCCTCCCGCTCTCATTGAGTCCTGGGCACCGGGACGCGGCTTCTTCAACGCTTATGGTCCCACGGAAGCAACCATCTGGGTCACCGTGGCACACTGTCAGCCAGCCGATCCACGGGTGAGCATCGGTCGTCCCATCGCGAATACCAGGCTCTACCTGCTCGATGAGGAGATGCGACCCGTTGCTCCGGGCAGTACTGGCGAGATCTATCTGGGTGGAGTGGGTCTCAGTCGGGGCTATCTGCATCAGGAGGCACTGACCGCCGAACGTTTCGTGCCCGATCCTTTGAGCGGCGAGCCAGGCCAGCGCCTCTATAGAACCGGTGATCTGGCCCGCTATACCCCCACGGGGGAGATCGAATACCTGGGACGTGGCGATCGTCAGGTCAAGATCCGAGGCATCCGTATTGAGTTGGGTGAGATCGAGCAGGCTCTCCTGCACCATCCCGCCGTGCAGAGTGCGGTGCTGGTTGCCCGTGAGCAGAGCGCGCACTATAAACAGCTCGTCGCCTATCTCGTTTGCGACCATCCTACACCTGATGGCAAAGAGCTGCGCGACTTTTTGAACATCACGCTGCCCGACCATATGCTCCCATCCGCATTTGTGTTTCTCGATACGCTCCCACTCACACCTAATGGCAAGCTCAACTATCAAGTATTGCCCGCGTCCGAAGCTATAACGTCCGCGCCAGATCGCGAGGTCAGCTCGCCACAGAGCGAGCTGGAAAACATCCTGGTGGAGATATGGCAGGATGTGCTGGATATCGAGCCAGTGAGCATCAATGATGGCTTCTTCGACCTGGGCGGCGATTCTATGCTCAGTATTCGCATTCTGGCCCTGGCCGAAGAAAGAGGCATCAGTCTATCGCTAACACAGATCTTCCGGAATACGACGATCGCTCAACTCGCACAGGAGATACAGTCCAGCACGCCTCAGATGAGCCCGGCTTCCATCTCAAAGCAGGTCTTCCAGTTGCTCAGTGATGATGACTATCAAAAAATTCCTGAAGGTATGGAAGATGCCTATCCCCTGACGATGCTTCAGACTGGCATGCTCTTCCATAGCGAATACACGCCAGAGCGAGCTATCTATCATGATATCAGCTATGCACAGATCCAGGCGCCCTGCGATCTGCCGGCACTTCAGCGTGCTATAGCGCAGCTTGTCCAGCGCCATCCTGTGCTGCGCACATCCTTCGATCTGAGCACTTTCAGCGAGCCGTTGCAACTGGTACATCAACATGCCACAGTCCCTGTGCAGCTAGAGGATCTGCGCCAGTTCTCCCCACAAGAGCAGGAGCGCTCCCTGGATGACTGGACTACGGTGGAAAGAGCGCGTAGATTTGATTGGTCCCAGGCACCACTCCTACGCCTCAACATCCATCGCCTTGCCGACGACCTGTTTCGCCTGACAATTACCAAGCACCACACGATTCTTGACGGCTGGAGTCTGGCCTCGCTCTTCACGGAACTGTTGCAGGCTTACATGGCTCAACTCGCTCCAGAGGCGCCAGCGGAATTGGAATCACTCAGTTCGCGTTACGCGGATTTCGTGGCCGCCGAACGGGAGATCCTGGCCAGCGAGGAGGCGCGCTCCTATTGGGCCGAGTTGCTTGTGGATAGCAGCAGTATTCGCCTGCCACGCTGGATGCCTGAAGCGCAGGCGCCACACAGGGTCCTTGATCTCCCTGTACCGCTGACACAGGAGCTTTCCGACAGGCTCAAACAGGTTGCACAAACGCTGGATGTTCCGCTCAAAAGTGTTCTGCTCGCTGCCCACCTGCGCGTGCTAGGCTTGCTCGGCGGCCAGACTGATGTGCTGACTGGCCTTGTGGCAAATGGTCGCCTTGAAACGACCGATGGCGAACAGATTCTGGGCCTTTTCCTCAATACCCTGCCCTACCGTCACCATCTGAATGGCGGCAGTTGGGCCGCGCTGATCCGTGCGACGTTCGAATCCGAACGAGCGCTCTTGCCATTCAGACGCTATCCTCTGGCCCGCATCCAGCAAGAACAGAATAGGGGTGCACTGTTTGAAATCCTCTTCAACTTTGTGCATTTCCATGTCTATCATAATCTCCAGTCCTGGCAGAGTCTGCACTTCCTGGGCGAGAACGACATCGGAGAGAACAATTTTACCCTCTCCACCGGCTTTAGCCTCGATACCGTTACGGCGCGCCTCGGGCTGAATCTCACCTATGATGCTTCACAGATTACAGAGGCGCAGATTCACTCCATCGCTACATATTATGTGAATGCACTGACGGCGCTGGCCACCAACCCTGACGCAGACTATACGGCCTCTCCTCTTCTCTCAGAGCAGGAGATGCATCAGCTTGTAACAGACTGGAATATGACTGGTGCGGGCTTTGATCAGTCACAAACGACGTGCGATCTCTTTGCGGCCTCCGTCGCACGCACGCCCGATGTCATGGCGGCGTGCATTGACGATGCACAGATCACCTATGAGGCTCTCGATCAGCGTGCCAATCAGTGCGCTCGTCGCCTAAGGGAACTGGGCGTCAGGTCAGAAGTGACCGTTGGTCTGTGCGTTGAACCATCGCTGGAGATGCTTATCGGCCTGCTGGGCATTCTGAAAGCCGGAGGCGCTTATGTTCCGCTCGATCCTACCGCTCCACAACAACGCTTACATGCCATTGTGGATGATGCGGAGATAGTAGTGATCATCACGCTGGCCAAATTTGTGCGGCAGCTTCCCTCTACAGCAGCACTGCTTCTGTGCCTGGACGAAGATTATGAGACGCTGGCGACGCTCTCTACACAGCCGCTCGAACGCCAACAGCATGCACAAAACGCGGCGTATGTGCTCTACACATCGGGCTCAACGGGTCAGCCCAAAGGTGTTATCGTCGCGCACAGCCAGTTGCTCAATTATATCCAGGCTATGATACAGCGCTTGCAGCCCACTCCGACCGCGCGCTTCGCCTTCTTACATACGTTGAGCGTCGATTTCGGGCTCACGACACTCTTCACTGCTCTCTGTACGGGAGGCATTCTCTCGCTGCTGCCACGCACGCAGGTCACGGATGCTCAGGCTATGCTCGAGTTCGCGCAACGTAGAGGCATTGATTATCTGAAAATCACGCCCTCCCATCTCGCGGCTCTGCCAGCAGAGCATCAGGTAGCTCTGGTGCGCTCCTTGCATACGTTGATCCTGGGTGGCGAGAGTATTCAGACACAGTGGGCTCGGACGCTGCGTGACGCGGCGCCAGCATGCGCTATTCTCAACCACTATGGCCCCACTGAAACGACGGTGGGCGTGCTGACATACTGGCTGCCTGAGGAGCCCACTGTCGAGCATGCTACAAACGTGCCGCTGGGGCGTCCCCTTGCCAATATACAGATATACCTGCTTAATACGTACCTGGAGCCGGTTCCCATTGGGGTCGCTGGCGAATTGTATATCGGGGGTGCTGGTGTCACACGGGGCTATCTGCACAAGGCTGACCTGACAGCTGCAAGTTATCTTCCCGATCCCTTTAGCGCGCTTCCTGGCGCACGTCTCTACAAAACGGGTGATCTGGCGCGCTACACGCCGGATGGCCTGATCGAGTTCCTGGGACGTAAAGATGATCAGGTGAAAATACGCGGTTATCGCGTCGAGCCCGGCGAAGTTGCCAGTGCTCTGCGCAACCATCCTTCCGTGAAAGAGGCCATCGTGCTCGCACGCACAGAAAACGTACGCGAGACGTATCTCGTCGCCTATGTCGTGGCGAATGAGGCAAGCATGCCTACCAGCGCGGAGCTAACCACATACCTGCAAACACGCGTCCCAGCATACATGCTACCGGACACCTTTGTCTCTATCGCAAAGCTGCCCCTGCTCCCACATGGCAAAGTAGATCGCCGTCAGCTCGCTCAGATGGAGCTACCACGCGGCAGTCGCCGGCAGACATCATCGTACGTGGCACCACATACGCCTGTAGAGATCAAGCTGGCGGCAATCTGGGAGGAGCTATTGAAGGTGGAGCAGGTTGGCGTCAATGACAACTTCTTTATCCTGGGTGGTCATTCTCTGCTCGCCATGCAGATCATTTCACGCATACGCGCAGCCTTTCAGATCGATCTCCCCATTCGCTTCCTGTTTGAATCGCCAACCATCGCTACGCTGGCGCTCAACATCGAACAGGCGCAGGCCAGAGCCAACCACGAGGATGATGATATGCTACAGATCCTCGAGGCCATCGAAAATCTCTCGCCGGAAGAAGTCGAACAATTTATGAAAGAACACAATTTGCAGGTGTAATGTGCGAAAAAGCAAGAAAGAAGGAGTAAAAACACGTGGATAAAATTTCTGAACGGATCGCTGCACTTTCACCTGAGAAGCATCGCCTTCTTCAGGCTCTCTATACAAAAAAACAGCAACAGTCGACAGAGCTGACGACGATCTCTCATCGTGCGTCAGATGGGCCGGCGCCGCTGTCTTTCGCGCAACAGCGCTTCTGGTTCTTTAATCAACTCATGCCAGAGAGCTCGATCTATAACGCCCTGGCCATCGCCCTGCGCATCACGGGTTCTCTCTCCATCTCGGCGCTGCAACAGAGTCTGGATGAGCTTGTGCGCCGCCACGAGATCCTGCGTACAACCTTTACACTCGCAGAGGGTGTGCCCGTCCAGGTCATCCAGGAGCCACGACCGGTGGTCATCGCCTGCGCCGATCTGCAAACGCTACCAGCAGGCGAGCGCGAGGCCGTAGCCATCGAACACGTCCAACAGGATAGCCATCAGCGGTTCGATCTTAGCCAGGGACCACTATTCAGGGTACATCTGCTACAGATTGGGCCAGCCGAGCATCTTTTCTTTGTTGTGATACATCACATTATTAATGATCATCGCTCGCATGAAATATTGTTGCATGAAATAACGACTCTCTATAGCGACTTCAGCGCGAACAATCCTGCGTCGCTGGTAGAGGCGCCTCTACAGTACGCGGACTTCGCAAGCTGGCAACAGTGTTACCTGCAAGGTGACAGGCTCGCAAAGCTTCTTGACTACTGGACCACCCATCTCGCAGGTGATCTTCCTCGGCTGGACATCGCGGACCAGAAGGATGACACGGAGCGCAATTTTCGTGGCGCGACCTACACACAGAGCATCGCGGGTCCTCTGCTGGATAGCCTGCGTGCCCTGAGCCAGCACACGGAAACAACGCTGTATATGACCCTCCTGACGGTCTTCCATATCCTTTTATATGGCTATACCGGGCAAGATGATATTCTTATCGGCACGCCAATCTCTGTACGCAACCATGTCGAGCTGGAAAACATGCCGGGCTGCTTTCTCAATACGCTCGTGCTGCGCTCGGACCTGACAGGTAATCCAACCTTTCTGGAACTGGTGAAACGTGTGCGCGAAGAGACACTCGCCGCCTATCAACATCAGGATCTCCCCTTTGAAAGGCTGGTTGAGGCTCTACAACCCGAGCGCAAGATGGGCGAGATGCCTTTTGTTCAGGTTGCCTTTAACTACGTGATTAATCAGCAGGATCAGCAGCAACATCATCTTCCCGGTCTCGAACTTGCCCCGATTGAGATCGCGGATACAATGGCTGATATCGACCTCTTGCTGAGTATCGTGGAAGATGCGCACGCATTGAAAGTACAGTTTCAATACCGCGCCGATTTGTTCTCTCCCGAGACGATAACAACTATGGTCGGATACTATACGACGCTGCTGGAACGCGTTGTGGCTGATCCCGAACAGACCAGCACAGATCTGACCCGCATCATTACAGAGGAGCGTGCGCAAGCCAGGCGAGCGACTGAAGAGAGGAGTAGCAGTCCAGATACCGCACAGCTATTGGAGTCCTCTAATCTCACGCGCAATCAGCTCCTGTTCTGGATGGGGCAGAAATTGCAGCCACAGGTTCCGCAGTACAACTCCATCAGCCTCTTCACCTTCTCGAAAGCGATTGACCCGTCGCACTTTCAACGCGCTTTTCAAGAGCTGGCAAAGCACGTCGATATTCTACGCATCGTTGTCGAAGAACAGCATGGTGTGCCGATGCAGCGTGTCCTCGCGACGACTCCCAGCACGGTCGAATACATCGATCTCACGCAGGAGTCAGATCCCGCAACGCTCTTCCCACGCTGGCTACAGGAGCGCAGCACGCGGATCTTTGATCTCAGCAAGAATCTGTTTGATCCTGTCCTGCTTAAATGGAGCGATGAACGCTATATCTGGTACCTGGCTCAGCATCATATCATCACCGATAAATGGTCCACAGCCCTCCTCTGCCAGCGCTTGCTCGACTTCTATGAGTTGTCCCTGCGCGGAGAGCTGGAAGATGCTCAGGTCAACTACACCCAGTTTGCGGACTACGTGACCTATGAACGCGCACAGCGTTCTTCACCTGCTGGCATCGCAACTGAGCAGTACTGGCAACAGAAAATAGAGCATCAGCCCGAGCCGATCCACTTCTACGGCAAGACGCCTGTAAAGCGCACAACGCTCATCGAGCGCGTTCCCTGTAGCCTGGGCGTTGAACGAACACGGCGTCTGCGTGAGCTGGTGACAGGACCCGATTTTCTGATGACGCTTGATCTCTCGCTCTTTCAGGCCTTTACTGCCGTGCTTTTCGCCTATCTCTACCGTGTCAGCGGCAATCAGCGACTCTCCATCGGCTCGCCCTTCCAGGCGCGACCGGCCACGTTCAGAGACACCATCGGCCCATTTTCTGAAGCACGGCCTATGCATATCGAGATCGAGCCAGAAGAGACGTTCCACTCGCTCCTGCTGAAAGTCAGAGCGGAGATCTTTGATGTGCTGAAGTACTCGCCCTACTCCAGCCCGAACCTGAACAACGCCACCTATGATGTCTTGCTTAACTACCATCCTCACATCACCTTCCCGGATATGGTGGACTACGAGTGGTATCACGTAGGGCACGGCAGTGATAGCTTGAATGTGCAGATACTCAGCATGGACGAAGCGGGCAGCTTGCAATTGCTGTTTGACTTTCACCGCGACATCTTTAGCAGAGAGCAGTATGAGCAGGTCATGCAGCACTTCATCGGCACAATCGATGCCTTCATCGAGGACGGAAAGCAGTCGCTTAAGGGCTTCAATTTCCTCGCCCCGGACGAGCGGCGCCAGATGCTTGATGCCAGCTATGGAGCCACGCATGGCTATACCGAGAACCTTCCGCATCGCCTATTCGAGCAGCAGGTGGCGCGTAGGCCTGATGCCATCGCTGTGGTCTACGATGATATTCAGCTCAGCTACAGCTATGTGAACGAAGAGGCGAACCGTCTGGCATACCGCCTACAAACGCTCGGTGCTGGACCTGAGCAGCGCGTTGGCCTGTGCCTGATGCGTTCGCCCCGCATGGTCAGCGCTATGCTTGGCATCCTGAAAACGGGCGCGGCCTATATCCCACTGGACCCAACCTATCCAGAAGAGCGCCTGACTACGATGCTCGCGGCTGCCAACATTTCTATGCTGGTAACGCAGGAACATGTCGATACCACCTTCTGCACGCCGAGCCTGCACATCGTCACCCTGGAGAGCCTCGAACCGTACGAGGCTGGGCTGTGGCAGGGAGCACGCTACATTCCGCAGGATGGAAGTCATCTTCTCTATGTCATCTTTACCTCTGGCTCAACGGGTCAGCCTAAAGGTGTAGGCATCTCGCAGCGCGGCTTCGTCAATCTGCTCAACTGGTACGCGAAGGAATTCACGCTGACGACCAGCGATCGCACGCTGATCATCTCTTCGTTGAGCTTCGATCTCACGCAGAAAAACATCTTCGTGCCCTTGATCGTTGGTGGCGCTGTACACCTGCTCGCGGCGGAAAATGCGGATATTCCAGCGATCTCACGTACGCTGCGCGAACAGAATATCACCGCTTTTAACTGCACACCCAGTCTTTTCTACGCCGTCGCCGATGACGACGATTACGCCGCGCTGCGTAATTATCCGACGCTACGCTACGCGTTTTTGGGCGGCGAGCCCATCCCAGGCCAGAAAATCAAGCGCTATTATGACGCGGTCCAATCGCAGACAGAGATAGTCAGCACCTATGGACCAACGGAATGCACCGATGTTTACACCTTTTATCGCGCACGTGGCACCGATCAGGAGATTACCACGCTTCTGCCTATCGGCAAGGCAATCTACAACGCCCAGACGCTGATCCTCAATGAGCAGCTTCAGCTCGTCCCTCCGGGCGTCATCGGAGAGCTCTATCTGGCTGGCGACGGTGTGGGTATCGGCTACGTCAATGATAGCGGACTGACGGCGGCCAGTTTTCTGCCACATCCCTTTGGCAAGATGCCAGGAGAGCGGATCTACAAAACTGGTGATCAGGTACGTGCTCTGCCCGATGGCAATATCGAATTCCTGAGCCGGGTCGATTTCCAGGTCAAGATTCGCGGCTTCCGCATCGAACTGGCCGAAATAGAGATCGCTCTACGGCGTCATCCAGAGGTCCGTGAAGCTATCGTACTGGCAAAGGATGAGCCGGGCGGCGATAAGCGTCTGATCGCTTATCTGATCCCCCGACACGATACGTCGCCCGAGCTTGAGGAGCTACGTGCCTTCCTGCAAGATCTGCTGCCAGAATATATGCGGCCCTCGCTCTTCGTCATCCTGGACACGCTGCCACTGACAGCGAATAACAAGATTGACCGGCAGGCGTTGTTGGATCTGGATCTGTCTCAGACTGTTTCAGATACAGACCGTATACTACCACGCAATAGAGAGGAGGAGATGATCGCGCAGATCTGGTCTGATCTGCTGGGAATAGATCTCGCTAGCATCGGTATCTATGATCGCTTCTTCAATATAGGCGGTCACTCTTTACTCGCTATTCAACTCGTCGTGCAATTGCGCGCCGTCTTCGATGTCGAGATCCCCTTGATCAGCATCTTCCAGATGCCTACCATTGCTGATCTGGCCCTTGTAGTCTTGCAGGCGCAGATGGATCAGATCGATAGCGAACAGGCCGCCTTGCTGCTGGAAACGCTTGAGGCGGAAAAGCCGATGGAAAGCATAGTTCGCGGGCAAAACGAATACAATAATTAGTTATCAGTAAAGGATATGTACATGAGCGATTTTGATTTTGATATTGGTATTATTGGTGGTGGTCCGGCTGGTGCCTCTATGGCCTCCTATATCGCGAAGGCCGGGCTCTCCTGCGTCGTCTTCGAAGGCGACCTCTTCCCGCGTCCACACGTCGGCGAGTCCTTTGTGCCAGCCTCAACGCGCGTCTTCAAAGAGATCGGCTTCCTTGAGACGCTGGATAAAGCTGGCTTTCCACACAAATACGGCGGCGCCTGGACTACCAATGGCAAGGGAGCGGTTTATACCGATAGCTGGGAGGGCCTTTCGCCCGACTGTCACGTGAATATACGCTTTGAAGAACGCGAACAGCCTGGCGTTGATCGCAACTATACCTTCCACGTGGACCGGGCCAAATTTGACCTGCTGCTCTTACAGCACGCGCATGGCCTTGGAGCCAACGTCTATGAAGGCATACGCGTTCAGAACGTGGATTTCTCGGAGCCGGGGCGTCCGCGTATTAACTTCGCGCTAGGCAAAAAAGACCTCCATGTTAATGTGCGCATGGTCGTTGATGCCAGTGGACGTCGCACGCTACTGGGTAATCAATTAAAGCTGCGCATCCACGATAAGGTCTTCGATCAGTACGCTATCCACGCCTGGTTTGAAGGCTACGATCGCCGGGTAATGGCTAAAAGTGCGGCGCTGGACGATTACATCTTCATTCATCACTTGCCATTGATGAATTCGTGGATCTGGCAGATACCCATCAGCGAGACTGTCACCAGCATCGGTGTCGTCACGCAGAAGAAGAACTTCGCGAAATCGAAGCAGGAGCGCGAAGAATTCTTCTGGCAATGCCTGGAGAGCCGTCCAGAGATTGCCGAGCTCCTACGCAACGCGACTCAGCTGCGTCCTTTGAAGGAAGAGGGCGATTATAGCTACGCGATGAAACAGATCTGTGGCGACAATTTTGTGCTGGTTGGCGACGCGGCCCGCTTTGTCGATCCGATCTTCTCCACAGGCGTCAGTATCGCCCTCAACAGCTCGCGTTTCGCCAGCGCCGATATTATCCGCGCGGCGGAGAGCGGCGATTTTGGCAAGCAACGCTTCCAGACGTTCGAGACGACCTTGCGCCGTGGCACTAAAAACTGGTACGACTTTATTACCGTCTACTATCGCCTCAACGCACTCTTTACAGCGTTTGTGCAGGATGAGCGCTACCGTCTGGATGTGATCAAGCTGCTCCAGGGCGATGTCTACGATGATGATAATCCGCCTGTGCTGCGCAAAATGCAGAGCATCGTCAGCGAGGTCGAGCGCAACGAAGATCATATCTGGCATCGCTATCTGGGTGAGCTGACTGGCAATGCCTTCTCGCCAGCGTACTAAGGTCTCTCAAGGAGGGAAAGATGGATTTTTCGTGGTCGCCCCAACAGGATGACTACTATACGCAGATACTTACGCAGGCCAGAAGTGCCTTTCCGCGTCGCCCGGAGCAATTCTGGACGCCCGAGGACTGGCAGCAGTGCGGCGAACTGCATCTGCCTGGCCTCAGTGTGCCCGAACGCTATGGAGGTGAAGGCCACGACGCTCTGACCAGCGCGCATATCATTGAGGCTTTCGGCAGGGGCTGCGAGGATATGGGGCTCGTCTTCTCGCTGGCAGCGCATCTTTTTGCCTGCGCCATGCCAATCACGGAATACGCGGAAGAGGCGGTTAAAGATCGCCTCTTACCGCCTCTGTGCGATGGCTCTCTGATCGGAGCTAACGCAATTACAGAAGAGCAGGCGGGCTCAGACATCTTCGCGCTCTCAACCCAGGCCAGGTGCGAGGGAGATGTCTATGTCCTGAACGGCAAAAAAAGTTATGTCAGCAATGGGCCGGTCGCCGATCTCTTCGTCGTCTATGCCGTCACCAACCCGGCTCACGGCTACCTGGGTATCACGGGCTTCGTGGTGGAAAAGGGCACGCCCGGCTTGCTGGTGGGAGAGCCGTTCAAGAAAGGTAGCTTGACCAGCACGCCCGCCTGTCAAGTGACGTTTGCGGATTGTCGTGTGCCCACAAACAACCGGCTTGGGCGTGAGGGACAGGGCGCGGAAATTTTCACACAATCCATGCAATGGGAACGAGCCTGCCTCTTCGCAGCGTACCTGGGGCAGATGGAGCGTCAGCTCGAGCGCAGCATCAGCTATGCAAAAGAGCGCTATCAATTCGGGAAGCCTCTGATCAAGCATCAGGCAGTCGCGCATCGCCTCGCTGCGATGAAGCTGCGTCTGGAATCCGCACGCCTGCTGCTCTATCGCGCCTGCTGGAGCTTTGACCAGGGGCAGCGCGCTGTGCTGGATATCGCGCTTTCCAAGCTGGCCGTGAGTGAGGCCGCGATCATGAGTGGCCTGGATGCCATTCACCTGCATGGCTCTCTGGGTATTGATAGTGAATACGGGATCGAGAACATGTTACGCGATGCCCTGCCCGCGACAATCTTCTCGGGCACATCGGAGATGCAGTACGACATTATCGCACGTGAGTTAACGTTATGAGTTTACGCAATCTGGTCATACAGAGCGCCCGTAGCAGGCCCGATGCCCTGGCAGTTCAGGATTCCTCTACGCGCCTCACCTACCGCGAACTCGATCAAGTGGCAAATCAGTTCGCGCACGCGCTGGCCCAATCAGGCGTGCGCGCAGGAGATCGCGTTGGTATCTGGTTGAGCAAGTCCGTCTATACGGTTGCCTCGATGCAGGCGATCCTGCGCCTGAATGCAATCTACGTTCCGCTGGACCCGCTCAATCCGGCCGCGCGCATCCGCACCATTGTCCAGGATTGCGCGATGCGTGTGCTGATGACAACGGGGCAGCAGGCCATCACACTTGAGGCGGATGATCCACAGGAGATCACGTACCTGTGCATCGATCAGGTCGATCTCACCTCTTTCCCGCAGATAGCAGGCGATTGGCCGGAACCCGTCGAGGATGCCATCGCCTTTATCCTCTATACATCCGGCTCAACCGGCAGGCCAAAGGGCGTCTGTATCAGCAATCGCAATGCGCTGGCGTTCATCGAGTGGGCCGCGACGATGCTTGGGGCGACCGAGCATGATCGCTTTGCCAACCACGCACCCCTACATTTTGATCTTTCAGTGCTTGATCTCTACGCCGCTTTCTATGCAGGAGCCTCGACGCACCTCATCCCGGATGGTCTCTCGTACGCGCCGCAGCAACTCGTAGCGTTCCTGCTTAAAGAGGAGATCACTGTCTGGTATTCGGTGCCCTCCGTGCTGATTCTGATGATGGATCTGGGAGGACTGCTGAATACGACGGCACCCGCGCTACGTGCTTTGCTCTTTGCTGGCGAGCCCTTTCCCATCAAGCATCTGCGTAAGCTGTATCAGCACTGGTCACATGTGCGCTTTTGCAATCTCTATGGCCCTACAGAGACCAATGTCTGCACCTGCTATGAGGTCACGCACCTTGCAGACGACTGGCAAAAGCCGGTGCCCATTGGCACAGCCTGCTCAGGCGATACTGTCTGGGCCCAGAAGGACGATGGCACCATCGCACGTGCGGATGAAGAGGGCGAATTGATGGTTACGGGTCCGACGGTCATGGCCGGCTACTGGGGTCTTCCCCCTCATGGCAAGCAGCCATACGCTACCGGAGATCTTGTACGCCTGCTTGCTGATGGAAATTACCTGTACCTGGGCCGCCTCGATCACATGTTGAAAGTGCGTGGACACCGTATCGAGGCCGGTGATGTTGAAGCCGTTCTCGCACAACATCCCGCTATCCAACAGGTAGCTGTGATGGTCACAGGTGCCGGCCTCGATGCGCGTTTGAAAGCCTTTGTTGTGCCTACCAGCCTGGAGGAGATACCCACGCTTTTAGATCTGAAGCGTCACTGCGCCGAACGCTTGCCACGCTACATGATCATTGATGCAGTGCAAGTTCTGCAAGAGTTGCCGCACAATAGAAACGGCAAAGTCGATATGCAAACCTTATTAACTATGAGCATGAAATAAAAAAAGGAGAGTAGATATGAAACGCGATGATGTTCTGGAAATTGTGCAGACGTACTTTGTTCAGCAGGTCCTGGATGGCAGAAACACCGGTCTGGATGCCTCGACGCCCCTCCTGGAGTGGGGATTGGTCAACTCTATCGAGATTATTCGCCTGGTGACCTTTATTCAGCAGCGCTTTGATACCGATATTCCAGCTTCACAGCTCGTCGCGAGCAATTTTGTCAATATCGGTGCGGTGACTGACATGATCATGCGCAATCTGTCATTGGCATCTGCGTCAAATCAAGAAGTATAAAACAGCCTGCGATGAGCGATTTTTACGCATTTCACGCATCAAAACAGAGATAGAACTTGAGGGCAAGAGAATGAAAGACGTTTTCGATCGTTTGAATAAGCTTTCCCCGGAGAAACGCGCTCTTCTGGAACGGCAGCTCGCGCAGAAAGCGCCGCAGCCAGGAGCGCGTATCCAGCGCCAGAGCGGATCTGGTCCCTTCCCACTATCTTTTGCCCAGGAGCGCCTCTGGTTCCTGGATCAACTGGAACCAGGAAGCGCTACCTATAACCTGCCGGCTGCCATTCGCTTATCTGGCCTCCTGGACACGGCTGCGCTTGAGCGTAGCCTCAATACCATTATCGAGCGCCATGAGATCCTGCGCAGCATCTATATGGCTGAAGATGGACAGCCAGTACAATATATTCAGCCCTTCACGCCCCTTGCGCTTCAGCCTCGCCGCCTCACTGGCGTGACGCCTGAGCAGCGCGACGCCGAGTTGAAACGCCTGACAGCTACCGAAGCCAGCCAGCCGTTTGATCTGGAACACGGTCCCGTGTTTCACGTTACCCTGCTCCAGAAGAGCGCTGATGAGCATATTCTATTGCTCACTTTCCATCATATAGTCTTCGATGGCTGGTCAATTGGCATCTTCAGTCGCGAGCTTTCAACGTCCTATGCGGCCTATAGCGAAGATCGCTCCGCTCATCTGCCGGAGCTTTCTATCCAGTACATAGATTTCGCCGTTGATCAGCGCCGTACCCTGCAAGGTGCCGCGCTGGAGCAGCAACTCTCCTACTGGCAACAGCAACTGGCAGACATCCCCGCGACTCCGTTGGAGTTGCCCACCGACTATCCTCGCCCGGCGGTGCTGCGCTTCCAAGGCTCACGCTATGAGTTCGCGCTGCCCCTACGATTGAGTGAGGCGTTGAAGGCGCTGAGCCGTAGCGAGGATGTGACCCTGTTTATGCTGCTCCTGAGCGCTTTTTTCGCTCTGCTGCAGCACTATACTCGCCAGACCGATATCCCCATCGGCACGCCACAGGCCAATCGCCGATCAAGCGACGTTGAAGATCTGATTGGTCTCTTCGTCAATACACTGATCCTGCGTGGAGACCTCTCGGGCAATCCACGCTTCCGCGCCCTGCTCAAACGCGTGCGCGAAATGTGCTGGGACGCGTACAATCATCAGGATGTTCCGTTTGAAAAAATCGTCGAAAAGATCCAGCCTGAACGCAATCTTAGCTATAATCCTCTATTCCAGATTATCTTTGCTCTGCAAAATATGCCGAAAGGCTCGCTGGAATTACCACATCTTTCCATTGAGTCAACGCGTGTGGACGCGAAAACTACCATGTTTGATCTGCGGCTCATGCTGATGGATAGCGATGAGGGATTGGGCGGTGTACTTGAATATAATAGCGATCTTTTCACTGAAGCTACTATTGAGCATATGGTGCAGCATTTCCAGACCATTCTTACAAGCATTGTTGCCAATCCGGATCAACCTATCGCCGATCTCAACCTTGTCAGTAGCAAGGAATATACTCTGCTGACAAAAGAGTGGAACGCGCACACAGAAATGTACGCGACCGATAGCAGCCTGCACGAATTATTCGCTGCGCAGGCCGCTCGGCAGCCAGATGCACCCGCCATTCATTTTGCCGAGCATACAGTAACTTATCAGGCACTTAATCAGCAGGCAACCCACCTGGCCAAGATCTTGCAAGATTACCACGTAGGGCCAGAGGTCATCGTTGGTGTGGCAATGGAGCGCTCACTTGAACTCATTGTGACGATACTGGGTATCCTCAAGGCAGGTGGGGCGTACCTACCACTCGATCCCCATTATCCTACGGAACGCCTGAACCTGCTGATCGAGGATGCCCATGTTGCGCTGGTCATGACCGATCAGGCATCCTACGCACAGATGACGCCATTACATGGACAGGTGCTTACCTTCACCGAGCTTCAGGATCTGGCACCGTCCTCGCCTGATAGAGCACTGCCGCAGGTACGGCCCGAAAATCTGGCTTACATCATTTACACATCTGGCTCAACGGGAACACCGAAGGGCGTCATGATTAACCATGCTCACGTTGTACGCTTGTTCCTGGCAACTCAACACTGGTTCAACTTTAGCACCCGCGATATATGGACCCTCTTTCACTCCTACGCCTTTGATTTTTCTGTTTGGGAGGTGTGGGGGCCTCTTTTACACGGCGGACAGCTTGTCGTTGTACCATACTGGGTTAGCCGCACGCCCGCACACTTTTATACGCTGCTCAAGGAACGTGCCGTCACTGTCCTGAACCAGACGCCCTCCGCCTTCGCGCAGCTTTTACAGATCGAGGAGCCTACGCCTTCTCGTGCGGATCTTTCCCTGCGCACCGTCATCTTCGGCGGCGAGGCTCTGCATCCGCGCCAACTTGCTCCCTGGGCGCAGGAGGCAGAGGCAAAGTCCTTCGCGTTCGTGAATATGTACGGCATTACCGAAACCACGGTTCATGTTACCTACAGACGCTTGCAGGCCGCCGATATCCTCGACAACCCGCGTAGCGTGATCGGAGCTGCTATCCCGGATTTGCAGGTCTATATCCTCAATCCCTATCTCAATCCTGTGCCCGTGGGCATGGTGGGCGAGCTCTATGTGGGAGGATCGGGAGTCGCACGCGGCTATCTTAATCGTCCCGAGTTGACCGCCGAACGCTTTATTCCACATCCTTTTAGCGATCAGCTCGGTGCGCGCCTCTATCGCACCGGTGATCTGGCACGCTACCTGCCCAATGGTGATATCGAATATATGGGACGCGCCGATGATCAGGTCAAGATCCGTGGCTTCCGCATTGAGCTGGGCGAAATCGAGGCCGCCATTGCTCGCCACGCTGATGTGCAGGAAGTCCTCGTTGTGGTTCATTCGGATGCGGCAGAGAACAAACGCCTGATCGCGTATGTCATTCCCAGAGCACAGGCCAAGCTATCATCATCCGATCTCAGGCACGCGCTACAGAATACCTTGCCAGATTATATGATACCGGCGTACTTTATCACCCTGCCATCCTTCCCGCTTACGCAGCATGGCAAGGTTGATCGCCAGGCATTGCCCCCTCCTACGGATATGCTCACTACTTTGGAGCAAAGCTATGTGCCTCCCGTAACGCCGCAAGAGATCAAGTTGGCTCGCATCTGGTCACAGGTATTAGGCATCAAGCGCGTCGGTATCCATGATAACTTCTTTGAGATGGGCGGCGACTCTTTGCGCACCATCCAGGTCAAGAGCCTTGCTCAGAAGGTCGGCATCTTCTTTTCCGTCCAGCAGTTCTTCCAGCATCAATCCATTGCAGAGCTCATTTCTGTCCTTCAGCCCACAGACGCGCTTGAGGAAGAGCTTCCGTCCATTGTGTCCTTCCAGATGCTCAAAGCAGAGGATCGTGCGCTGCTGCCTGAAGGGCTTGACGATGCCTATCCCATGACGCTGCTTCAGTTGGGCATGATCTTCCACGGTCAGTACAGCGCTGCGGATGGCGCGCTGGCCTATCACGATGTATTCAGCCTGCATGTACAGGGACGCTTTGATCAAGGCAAGCTCAGTCGGGCAATCCAGTACCTGTTACAGTGCCACCCTATTCTGCGTACGTCGTTCGAGCTTAGCCGCTTCTCGGAGCCGCTGCAACTGGTGTATAAAGAGGTGACCACGCCTCTGCAATGCCAGGATATGCGCGACGTTGCGCCCACACAACAGGCCAGCGCTTTACATACCTTGAATGCTATGCAACAACGACAGAGCTTCGATGTCACGCGAGCTCCTCTTTTGCAGTTCCAGGCTCACGTGCGCACGGATGAGAGCTTCCAGCTTACACTGAGCTTCCATCATGCGATCCTCGATGGCTGGAGTGTGGCTACACTCATCACTGAGCTTATGCAAACCTATAAAACGTTGCTTGTTGAAGAGAATGCGCTACACAACACGCAACCGGCAACATCATATCGTGATTTCGTTTACCAGGAGCAGCAGGCCCTCCACACGCAGGAAGCTCGTACGTACTGGCAGCAGATGCTCGAGAATCACACGCAGATCACGCTGCCGACCTGGACGCCCTTGCAGGCGGAAAAGGAGGCCAGCCCGTTGCCCCAGCTGCAAATAGCGCTGCCCCAGGAGGTCATGAACGGCCTGCACAATATCGCCAGTGCGGCACGCGTGCCTCTTAAGAGTGTGCTGCTTGCCGCTCATATGCGTGTGATGAGCCTTTTGAGCGGGCAGCGCGATGTGTTAACGGGATTGGTCACTAATGGGCGCGCCGAAGGGAACGACGGCGAGCGCGTGCTGGGTCTGTTCTTAAATACAGTGCCATTTCGTCTGCAACTACAAGGTGGTAGCTGGGTGCAGCTTGTGCGCCAGATCTTCGCAGCAGAACAGGAGCTCTGGCCACACCGGCGTTATCCTCTCGCGCAGATCCAGAAAGAGAACGGCGGCGCTCCCCTCTTCGACATCTACTTCGACTATCGACACTTCCACGTCTACCATCGCCTGTCAGCCCTGGAAGAGGTTAAGATCGTCGATAGCGAGTTCTTCGAGAAGACTAACTTCGCGCTTACCGTCAACTTCAATCACGCGCTCTCCAATGAACAGCTATCACTGACCCTGAAATACGACGCGATGAAGCTCTCCCGCTCCCAGATCAAAGCGATTAGCATGTACTATCTCAATACTCTACAAAGCATGGCCACGCAGCCAGCTGCGCACTATGAAACGGCTGTGTTGCTGCCGGAGAGCGACTGGCGCTTCGCCGTCGCGCAATGGAACGCGACGGAGCTGGACTACGCGCGGGAACGCTGCCTCCATCAGTTGTTTGAGGAGCAGGCTGCGCGCACACCTGATGCCATCGCGCTTGTGTCCGCAGATGCGCAACTGACCTATGGCGAGCTCAACCGTCGTACGAACCAGCTGGCCTACTTTCTGCAACAGCAGGGCATACAACCAGATACGCTTGTAGGTCTGCTCCACGAGCGCTCGCTGGATATGCTTATTGGAGCGCTGGGCATCCTTAAAGCAGGCGGAGCTTATGTCCCGCTCGATCCCAAATTTCCGCAGGAACGCCTGCGCTTCATTATCGAAAACGCGCAGATTCACACGTTGCTCACACAGCCGCGCCTCAAGGACGTGGTGGCGGAACTACCCATCAACGTGTTCTACCTGGATCAGCTCCGTTTCGACCTTGCCAACTATCCTACAGAGAATGTACAGTGTGCAGTCAACTCCTCCAACCTCGCCTATGTTATCTATACTTCAGGTTCCACGGGGCGGCCAAAGGGAGTCATGATTACACATCGCAATGTGCTCAACTTCTGCACAGGCATGAATCAGCGTATCGGCACAGAGGAGCAGGCACACTGGCTGGCGGTAACCAGTATCTCCTTCGATATCTCTGTCCTGGAGCTTTTCTGGCCGCTTACCCATGGACAGCGTGTGGTACTGCAATCTGATCGTCTTACTCAGCAGGCGCCCGTGCACAGCGTGGCACAAATGGCCAGTTCGGAGGACAAATATCGCCCGCTGCTGGATAGCGTCGTGCAACGGAGCCAGATAGATACAGAGGCAGAGCCACAGCCTATCACCATCTCCGCGGAGATGACGATGCAGGGCATCTCACATTTGCAGGTTACACCGTCTCTGGCACAGATTATCCTGGCAGAGCCTCAGTCAAAACAGAGTCTGGGTCAACTGCGTCAATTGCTTGTTGGTGGTGAGGCACTCCCATCCGCACTGGCACAGCAGCTCAGCGGTCAACTCACTGGATCACTTTATAACATGTATGGGCCAACGGAAACGACCATCTGGAGCACGACACAGCAGATTTATCCAGATACAACGGCTGTCTCAGTTGGGCATCCGATAGGTAATACGCAAGGATATATCCTCGATGCCTATTTGCAGCCAGTTCCGCCGGGAGTCGCGGGCCATCTGTACCTTGGAGGAGAAGGACTGGCTCGTGGCTATCTCAACCGTCCAGATCTGACCGCTGAGCGCTTCATCCCTGATCCCTTCAGTATTCAGCCGGGCGCGCGCCTCTACCAGACAGGCGATATCGCCCGCTATCTCCCTGACGGCCGTCTAGACCTGCTTGGACGCAGTGACTTCCAACTGAAGATGAGAGGTTACCGTATTGAGCCGGGCGAGATCGAGGCCGCGCTATGGAAGCACCCGGCTGTACGCGAGGCCGTGGTAGCGGCCTGGGAAGATGCTCAGGGAGATCGGCGGTTGGTGGCTTATATCGTACCTGAGGCTTCCACACAGGCCGGAGCTGAGCAACAATGGTCGACAATGCTGCCTGCATTCCTGGCCGAGAGTCTGCCCGAATATATGCTCCCCAGCGCCTACGTCACGTTGCATGCCCTGCCGCTTACGCCGAATGGCAAGCTAGATAGGCATGCCCTGCCCGCGCCAGATCTGAGCCGCTCCGCTCAGGGGACACCTTATGTTGAGCCTACTACGCCGCTTGAAGAGACGCTAGCGCAGATCTGGTCTGAGATCGTGGGCGTTGATCAGGTCGGTATCGAGGATAACTTTTTCGATCTGGGCGGAGATTCGATCAAGGCAGTGCGTCTGATGGATCGCATTCATATGCGCCTGGGCGTGCAGCCCTCCCTGACCATGCTTTTCAAGTATCCAACCATCGCGCAACTGGCGCAGACACTACACAAAGCGGAGCCCGAAAGCACGCTGGTGCCCTTGGCGACACAACAGATCCGCGAGCAGCGCATTTTCCTGATCCATCCGCTTGGCGGGCACATCTTCTGTTACAATCCGCTGGCTCAAGCCTTCGATCATGATTTCACTATTTATGGTCTACAGGCACGTGGCTTCGATGGGAAACAGCCACCGTTCAAGCGTATCGAGGATATGGCAGCTTACTATATTCAGGAGATTATGAGTGTGCAACCAGAAGGGCCATACATCATTGGCGGCTGGTGCATGGGCGGCACGGTCGCGTTCGAAGTTGCACGCCAGCTTCACGCTCAAAGAAAACAGATTGCTCTGACTACGCTGATCAGTGCAGATGCCGATCGTCCAATGGATGCGGAATTGGCCAATGATCGCGTGGCAACGCTGCTCTATGCGCTCGGACTGTTGCAGGTACCGATGGAAGCGGACATCGTTGATAAGTTGGATGGCAGTGAGGGGGCACCCGATCTGGTGGAGCAGCTCACAACGCAGCATCTGCTGCCCGCTGACATGGAGCCCGAGCGCGTACGCGTGCATGCACTGCTCTATCAGACTCACGCACGTGCCCTCTTAAACTACCAACCAGAGCCTTATATGGGTAGGTTGGTCGTGCTCAGGCCGGAAGAGGCCGTCCCCACGCAAGGGAGCCAAAAGGACGCGCAGGACCAGAGTGGGAGCAGTGCAACGCCACCGCCGAGGAGTTGGGATCTGGGCTGGAGTAAATTTGCGCGTGGAGGCGTTGAAGTAATCGCTATTCCAGGTCACCATTACAGCATTATGCGTCCACCCTATGTAGAAGATCTGGCGAAGGCTCTAGGAAGCATCGTCCAGCGCGCTTCCGCTCAGGGTCCGGTGAAAGGCATGAAATGAGGAAATATGAGATTTTTTCCTGCATTGGCAACAGAGAGAGCTCTCTACGTCAGTGTTCCAGGTTATGCAATGCTAAGAATCTCGTTTTGCAGTAAACAAGGAGATGTGTAGCTATAATATTGACTTTCTTCAACAAAGTTTCCTATACTGTAATCTTTAAAGGATTTAAGTAGAGGGAAATTTACAAGGAAGGTCAAGAATTATTCATGAGTCTTGGAACACGTTTACGCCGGGAACGCTTACGCCGCCTGCTCTCGCAAGAAGCTCTGGCTGATGAGCTGGGTATCTCGCCCAAAAGTATCAGCCGCTGGGAGCAGGGTCAGGCTGTCCCCCAGGGACATGTTCGCTTACAATTATGCCGCTTCTTTCAACTCACTCCGGAACAGCTCTTCTCAGACCTTGAAGAGCTTAAACCTTCTCAACTCTGGAATATTCCTCATGGGCGCAACCCCTTTTTTACCGGACGTGAAGAGATCCTGGAAGCTCTTCACGCACAGCTTCACCAAGAACATACCATGGCGCTGACTCAGTCACTGGCGATCAGTGGCCTGGGGGGCATCGGAAAAACCCAGATCGCGCTCGAATATGTCTATCGCTATCGGCAAGATTATGCTTTCATCTTTTGGACCAATGCGGCGACGCGCGAGACCTTACAGGCCGACTTCAATGCGATCGCGGATCTTCTACAACTCCCTGAACGCAAGGAACAACAGGATCAGAAAAAAGTGCAGCGGGCCGTCAATCAGTGGTTTATGTCACATGACAACTGGCTCTGGATTATGGATAACGCGGATGATGTGACAATGGTGTTCGATATTATCCCGCCTGAACGTCCAGGACATCTGTTGCTTACCAGTCGCGCGCAGGCATGGGGCTCGCTGGCGCAGCCGATCGAAGTCAAAACAATGGGCATGGCTGAGGGGACACTCTTTCTCCTTCGTCGCACCAGGCTCCTCGCACCTACAGCAGCGCTTGAAGAGGCTGACGAAAAAGATCTTGCGGCCGCAGAAGCTATTGTGCTGGCGGTCGACTTCCTGCCACTCGCGCTGGATCAAGCTGGTGCTTATATCGAGGAAACAGGCTGTGGCCTCTCTGCTTATCTGGAGCTTTACCAGCGTCATCGCAAAGAGCTCTTGCGCCGTCGCGGCAATCTTGCGGCGGATCATCCAGAGCCGGTTGCAACAACATGGGCGCTTTCTTTCCGCAAGATTGAATATGCTAATCCTGCCGCAGCCGATCTCCTGCGCATCTGTAGCTTTTTAGAGCCGGATGCCATCCCTGAAGAGCTCTTTCTGGAAGGATATACGCACCTGGGTCCTATTTTGAGCCCGATCGCCGCCAGCCCTCTGGGGCTCAATGACGCAATCGGAGAATTACTTAAATTCTCTCTGATGCACCGCGATGCTGAGACCAGAACACTACGCCTGCATCGTCTGGTCCAGGAAGTACTTAAAGACACAATGGAGGAGAGTGCACAACGTCAATGGGCAGAGAGAGCCGTGCACGCGACCAATAGCGTCTTTCCCGCAAAAGTGGAGATAGCCACATGGTCAGGCTGTCAACGTATGCTGTCACAAGCCCAGGTCTGTAGCGTCCTGGTGCAAAACTACGACCTCACCTTTGCGGAAGTAGCGAACCTTTTCTCGCGGAGTGCGCGCTACTTGCAGGAGCACGCGCTCTATGAGCAGGCCGAGCCGCTTTACCAACAGGCAATACGTATCCAGGAACTGCCCGGTGAGCATCAGGAGGCCAACCTTGCCTTCTCCCTGAACGGCCTGGGAGAAATTCACCTTAAGCAGAACAAGTTTGAGCAGGCCGAAGAGCTCTTTCAGCGTGCTCTGACCATGCGGGACACTCTGCCCGAGTTAGAGATAGCGACGTCTCTTCTGGGACTGGGCAATCTTTACCTTGAGCAGGGGAAATTTGAGCAGGCCGAGCCTGCTCATTTTGAGGCACTCGCGCTCTTCGAGCGCCTGCTGGGGCCAGAGCAGCCGGAAGTAGCAACCACACAAACAGGGCTGGGCCTGCTTAATTTTCGGCAGGGCAAGCTTGAACAGGCCGAAGCACTCTTTCGGCGCGCATACACAATCCGCGAAAAAATTCTCGGTGTGGAGCACCCCGACGTCGGGGCTAGCTTGCATAATCTGGCTCTCCTCTACTGGCAACAGGGCAAATTTGAGCCAATTATTCCCCTATTTGAGCGCATCCTCTTTATCAAAGAGCTCCACTGGGAGCCCGATCACCCGATTATTGCCAGGAGCCTGCATAATCTGGCTGCTCTGCACTGGCGCCAGGGGCAGTTTGATAAGGCCGAAGCGCTCTTCCAACAGGTGCTCTCGATGCTTGAGCGACGCCTGGGATCTGACCATCCCGATACAGCTATGAGCGTGCAAGGGCTGGCTCTCGTCTATCAGGGGCGCGAGCAATTCGAGCAGGCAGCCACGCTTTATGAGCGCTCCATGTCCATCATCGCGGAACGTCTGGGGGCGGAACATCCCGAAACTGCGCGCAATCTGTATAATCTGGCCACTCTGTCCCTCATGCAGGGCAATCTGGCCGAAGCTGCCCCCCTATTTGAGCGGGCATACGCCATCCGCATACAACACCTCGGGTCCGAGCATGCAGATACTGCTGAGTCCCTTCATGGGCTAGGAGAACTCTATCGGCAGCAGCAGGAGTTTGCTCAGGCTGAGCCTCTGTTTGAGCGCGCACTTTCTATTCGCGCACAACAGCTGGGAGACGATCACCCTGACACGGCCGAGACCGTTTATGCTCTGGGCAAGCTGCGCCAGCTCCAGGGAAATGAGCAGGAGGCAGAGACGCTCTATCAGCGTGCGTTGCAGATCTGGGATAGCCATTTTATGCAATACCATCCTGATACGGCGCAGGTCCTCTATGATCTGGCGGCCCTGCGTGAGGCTCAGGACAGGCTGCTGGAGGCCGCATCCCTATATCAGAGAGCGCAGGAGATCCGTGCGCAAGCCTTTGGCCCTCAACATACCAAAACACAGGCAGCCCAGGCAGCCTATAACCGCCTGGTGAATGCTCCTTAGGAGTAGAAGGCCTGACACTTGGAAGTATCGATGTATCAGAAGGGGCGAGGGTCTGAAGTATTCTTCGAATCGAATTTCCCTGAAATCCACAGAGAAAAGATTATATCGTTGTAGGGTGCTCTTCCTTCTTCTTTTGTCAGGCCAGGTTCAACTTTACATTATTGCTATCAGCTTAAATGGTGGCAGCCGCGGCAGCCTGACGACGTAGGCTCCAGATGACGATGAACAGGAGAACCAGAGTCACAGCTTCTTTGTCGCCAAAAGTGCGTCTGAGGTGTACGGCCTCAAGCATCAGATCATGTATGTCGATAGACTTCCCTTCGTATACATGTATCGTTTTCTGTGTGTCATAAAAATTGTGTGCCTTCGTTGGTGCGCTATGGCTGTCCACGGAAAAAGAACAGCAGTGAGAGTACCACAACTCCTATGTGGACTATGAGGATATACCGCAGCCGTGTGATGAAGGGGCGTTTGATCGTTTTATGTCGAAAGTAGGCCCGCGCAGCATAGGCGGCAGGAGTCCCACCAACAAAGGCCAGGAACAATAAGACGTTTTCTGGAACTCTGCGCTCTCCCCTGATAGCGGAACGCTTATCCAGACCATAGATGACAAATGTGAGTATGTTTATTACAAGTAAGTACGCAAGAAAGAAATACACGTTTTCCCTCGTCTTTTTTGGAACAGACAAGCACAACTGTGTTTGTCTATCAGGTAGTATACCATCCTGAGCATTGACTGGTCCCTTCCTCCTCACGTCTGAGATGAATACAAGGGATAGGGTCTGCTTTCTTGCATTTTTCAGAATGCTGTAGTATTATTGCATTTAATAATGTTCTAAAATTTTGTAATGAAGGGTGTTTTTATGACGAGAGCTGACTTGATTATCCATCCTATCAGGTTGCGCATGATCATCGCTTTCACCAACAGGAAGCTTACGCCCAAGCAGCTTGCGGCTGAGTTGAAAGATGTAGCTCAGGCGACCCTCTATCATCATCTTAATCTGCTCACTGATGCCGGAATCACGCGCATCGTTGAAGAGCGTCTTGTCCGTGGTACCTTACATGAAAAGGTCTATACGCTCTCGGATGCTCCAACTGTTCTGAGTCTTGAGCAGATTGCTGGTGCCTCGAAAGACGAATTGTCGCAGTACTTCCTTGTCTTTGTCTCCAAGTTAATCGGTGACCATGCCCGTTACCTTGATCTCAAAGAAAATGGCTATGCTGCGGATATCGGATATCATCAGTTCCCAATATACTTGAGTGATGAAGAGTTTGTCCAATTTGTCCAGGAACTCAACGCTGTCCTGTTGCCCTGGCTTAAGCAAGAACCAGCTCCTGGTCGCCGCCGACGTCTGCTCAGCACTATTTTCATCCCTGAACTTGAGAGTGAAGAAAGGCAAAAAAACGATGAACAGCCATACTGAAAGAGAAAGAGAAGGAGCTAGAGATGCATATTGTGACCACTGAAGGAATCGCCCACCATCGCGTGGTGGAAACCAAGGGACAGGTCTTTGGCGTAGTGGTGCGTAGCCGAGGTCTAGGAGGCAACATCATGGCAGGTCTGCGCTCCCTGGTAGGTGGCGAGATTAAGGAATACACTGAACTGCTGGAAGATGCGCGCCGTCATGCGATTGATCGAATGGTTCGAAATGCGACTGCAATGGGGGCCAATGCAGTTGTGCGCATGCAATTTGATTCCTCGGAAGTGGGCAGTACGATGAGCGAGATCGTGGCCTATGGCACAGCGGTCGTGATTGAGCCGGAGAGCGAGGGTGCGTGATGCTGCGCTGGGTGCTCATTGGGTATGGGTTTCTCTACCTGGTTGGAGCGGCCGTGTTGCTGTTCCTGGTCCATGCTGGCGTCTTTCTGGTTGCGTATCTGGCGATTAACGGTCTCATTCTGGTGAGTGCCACGCTTTTTGAGCGTCAAAGATACCGCAGGCAGGTAGATCGAACCCAGGGTGACTTCCAGTTCACCGGGGAGCGGTTCGTTGATCCTACGACCCAACGGCTCATGGAGGTCTTCTACAATCCCATAACGGGTGAGCGCGAGTATCGCGAGGTGATAAAATGACATGCAAAATGAAGCGCATCTGATTGGTGCGCGACAAGGTCATTCGGGGACAAATAATATTGCTATGAAAAGCATCAATATGATCAATATGATCTATTGATGCTTTTCATGTGTAGTCTCACCATTTTATTTGGCAGGAACGTCAGGTATGTAAGCTCAAAAGTCGCGCCAATAACTGGTCGTTGCTCCTCCAGGTAGCGTCTTCTGACCCGCAGGAATGGCGCATGAGTACAGATGTACCAATGATGTAGAGGATAATTCTCAAAATAATACTAAAAAATTGACAAGTAGTGCGCGTTCGGCTATAAAAGAAAGAAATGCTGTTTCCAATCATTGTATGACTACGTTACGATAAGGGCGATCACATCACGATCGCGTCAATGATACAGGGATGGTTCGTTGCCAGGACAGCCGCGCTATCTTTGGCAATGGAGGAATCATGCCTGCAAATGAGAGTGTTCTGACGACTTAGAGTGTATTGACGACAAAAAATTGTGTCCCTTGCTATCCCTATGGATGAAAAAGATCATGCGGCTCATTGAAGGAGAAGTACAGAATGTCTCAGCATTTTCTGCACTATATCATTACACACACGTTGGCACACCATAGAACGAGCACGACGTTTGTGGCGTTGCAAGACAGGGGGCCAGCACGTTCCTTTGTCTTGAAAATATTTCATGAACCTGGCTTCGAGAATAGAGCAGCGCAGGAAAAATTCGTACAAGAAGCTGAAATGTTTCGCCTTTTGAGCAACGCGCCGATTGTGCCGGTCATCGAGGCGGGTGCAGACAAAGATCAGGCATACATTGTCAGTGGATATTTACCTGATGGTTCGCTGCGCCTGCGTTTAGATCGTGCCTATCTCCAGCGCCTCCCGATACCACAGGCTATAGCTATCATTGTCCAGGTGGGGCAAGGGCTTGTCTATCTTCATGAGCACAATCTGATACATGGACAGTTGAAACCTGAACATATTCTTTTCGATGCTCGTGGGCGGGCGCTCCTGGCAGATCCATATTTTTCTATCCATCCCGCCCCCTGGGATAGCAACAATGAACATGCGAGCGAGAGCTATCGCTATCTGGCACCGGAACAATTCGCAGGTACAAGTAGTCCGTTGAGCGATCAATATGCTTTGTGCTGTATCGCGTATGAGCTTCTGGCAGGATATCCTCCGTTTACGCTCAACGATCCACAGGCGTTAAAAGAGCAACAGCAATCAAGCGCACCACTTCCACTCATTTCAATTGTTCCTGATATCCCGCCGCTGGTGGAGCAGGCCATTCTTAAAGGGCTGAGCAAAGAGCCCGCTCAACGTCATGTCGACATCAGCACCCTTTTGTCAGAGCTTCTGACTGCCACATCTTCCGCACGCTCAGTGATACCGGTCCTGCGAGCCAAACGTATGGCACGGCTATTAGCACCCCCAATACCAGAGTCCTTGTCGGGATCAGTACACCGGATACCAGAGTCCTTGTCGAGATCAGTACATCAGATACCTGTGGCTTTGTCGAGGTCAGTACACCAGATACCTGCTTCGCTAGCTCGAGTATCTCTCGCGGGAAAGCTTCATAAACTCCGAACAGAAAGGGTCAGCGAAGGCGAATCGTTACTGCCCGCGAAGCCAGTTGATGCTGTACTCAGAGAGCCAGTTGAAGCAGGCAAACAGACTTCTTTGCCTGCCTACGCGCAGGATATCATTTTACTTCCTCACGCAGATATGCCTGATGATGGTCTTGCGGCTGTAGGCACACCTGCCGCAAAACAGCTTTCCTCAACAACAGTGTCATCAGCATCAGGCGTGAAGGCCAGAAGCATAAAAGATGCAGCGCATCTGTTCACGACGTCGCTGGCGTACATGCGGGGCAGAGCTTTTACTAGAAGAATAGTACCAGGAGCATTGTTACTTCTCGTGATGATCGTGAGCCTCATACTTTATCGTGCCTTCGCTGTGGCCGCGATCACATCATCCCCGCTGGCTATAATCACTGCTCAAACACCTGTGTTACCGGTTGGCGCATTGGGACTTAGACCGTCCGTGACTGCGACCAGTAAACCCATTCCTACGGCATCACCGAAACCAACTCCTACCGTGCGACCGAAACCAACTCCTACTGCGTTGCCAACGCCAACTCCCACTGCGTTACCGAAATTGACCCCCACTGCGCCACCAGTATACGTTGCGCCACCAACGCCGACAAGTGTTCCGACTGTTGCACCAACGTCAACACCAATACCAACACCAATACCAACACCAACCCCGACGTCGGGACTCCTCTACTCGAACACGATTTCAGCCCAATCAACCAGGTTCAATACCGTGATGCTTGCCTATGTTCCACAGATCGCTGTCGCCGATGTAAGAATCGAGGCCGATATTGTGATTCAAGGCAATGTAGGTGGGGTACTGTTTCGTAGTAATGAGAGTCAAAACTATACCATGCGTATCGGGACGGATGGTCACTATGATTTAGAGAATTCCGGTGGGAGCCTGACAAGTGGTTTCAGTCTGGCAATCAGAAGAGGAGATAATGTCTCCAACCATCTCACAATCATTGCCAAGGGTAATCAAATCATGGTTTCGGCGAATGGGGTACCCATCATCAATTTACAGGACAGTTCCTCAAGCTATGGAACCGTAGGTGTGCTGGCTGTCGATCTTGGTACGCCAACAACTTCAACGTGTGTCCTCAATGTGTATAGTGACTGATAAATATGGTGAATGTGCGTATATCTTGTTTGACGCGTACCCCAACCGTATGGTATTGTATTTCCATGAACACAATCTACTTGATGGGGGAAATGCCTCCCCCTGGATGGATGATCCATCGGAACCGGAACCGCAAAACAAGCACCTCTGCCGTATAAGCCCCAGCACAAGATTGGCTTATGCGGCAGAAAAGGGTGCCATACTTCCTCATGACCTTAGTTGAGATCTCAGCTGGGTATGGTTTGTTTGACACGCTTTTCTCCCTCTCGTTTCTTTTTCTCCTTGCCGCTGGGTAGCATACCATCTCTTTGCTCGCTCACCTGGCTTAATGCAGTCTGTTTCATCCCCATTTTTGCCGATGGTACCGCAATGAGGTGGTATCTCTCTGTGCACTTGTTTTCCCTATGAAAGCAGGTGAAATGATGTATTGATGGCAATAACGGTGATCCCTGACCGGGGAAAATCCCGCCGATCAGGCACAGGAAGCATGCAATAACACTGCAATGAAAACAATAAGGAGATGACACATGAACACAGCACAGAAGCTTGCGCACTCTGGTGGACCTGCTCTTGTAGAAGCTATGAAATTTGTCACCATCTGTCGCTCAAGCGACCCACTGAACGATTATCCGCACATTGGCGATCTCCAATGGTGGTGCCGAGATGGTTCGCTTGATGATCAGCAGAACTGGCACTTTTGGTATCAAGAAAATGGTGAGGCATTTGCTCTGGGGATCGTGACCGGGGATGAGATCGTCTGCTTGCTTCATCCCGACTTCCGTACGCGCGAACACTATCTTATGGTACACCAGTGGGCAGTGCAGCGCGTAAAAGAGAGCGCCAGGCAGCAGGGCGCGCATCAGTATGAGATATGGGAACAAGCCTGGGGTTTAGCTTCCGGCGATGAGCTGGAGACGGTAAGTTTTCTTGAGCGTGAAGGATATGAGCGCCAGGAAATGTATTATCATTGCTATCGTCGATCGTTGACCGAGCCTGTGCCAACTCCCGTTTTGCCCTCAGGATTTACGCTGCGCCCGGTTGCTGGAGAGGCTGAGGCAGAGATGCGCGCTGCGCTGCAACGTGATGCTTTTTTTCCAAAGGGGAGCAAGACCTACGAGGAAGGGACCTTGCGACAATTGGCGGTGATGCAGATGCCCTACTACGAGCCTCAGCTCGATCTGATGATCATAGCCCCTGATGGCACGCCAGCAGCAGGCTGCATTTGCTGGGTGGACCCAGTGAACCGCGTGGGCCTGTTTGAACCGGTGGGAACGCGCCCGCAATTTCGTCGTCAAGGATTGGCAACGGCGCTGATGCTTGGCGGGTTACAGCGCTTACGCGAACGGGGGATGCAGGCGGCATTGGTGACAGGCGCTCATCCCGGAAAGGAGGAGCAGAGTACGGAGTTTACTTCCTCGCGTTTCGTTTATGAAGCCGTTGGTTTTCAATTGCTGTGTCGGACGTATCTGTATCACAAGGTTTTTTCGACGACCATCTAAACATCTTTCCATCCCTTGTTTGACAGAAAAAGGGATGGAAGAGAGTCTATGATGGGAAGCATCGTAGAAAAGATTGTGATCCTTCTCTTATAGGCCTGATAGTTGTCGTATCATCGCCAATCTTTCTGCCTCCGACAAGCTGTGGAGGAGTGTGAAAGCCTGCTCGGCGTCCGGACCGGCAACATACATGACCCTGTCAGTACCATCGGTCGCCGCCGTGAAAATGGTCTCAGCGACCGATGCAGCGCTGGAATAATTGCCGCGCCGCGCATGCATCGCCGTCATAACCCTGGACATGGTGTCGCTATAGGAGTGCTCACCTTCCGTGAACGTACGCACGAGCGATCGACCGGAGAAATCGGTGTCCACTTCGCTCGGGGCGATGACCTTGGCGTGGATGCCGAGCGGCGCGAGTTCGAAGGATAGGGACTCGGTGAAGCCAACTACCGCGAATTTGGTCGCATGATAGAGGGAGAAAAAGGGAAGGGTTATCAGACCGCCAATCGAGGCGACGTTGATGATCGTGCCGCTGCCCTGGCGCCGCATGGCTGGGAGGACAGCGCGGGTCACGCTAAAGATGCCATCGACATTGGTGGCGAACTGACGGCGGATCTGCTCGTCGGTCGCTGTTTCGAAAGGACCGAACAGGCCATAGCCGGCGTTGTTGATAACTACATCGATCCGGCCGAAATGCTTCAACGTTGCTGCTATCGCTGCTTCGACTGAAACCGGATCGGTCACGTCGAGCGGTAGCACCGTGACGCGCTGATGCTCGGCGAGTGCCGTTCCATCGGATGGGTTCCGCATGGTGGCTGCAACGTGCCAGCCGTGTTCGGCAAATAACTGTGCGGCGGCGTGGCCGATGCCAGTTGAGGCGCCGGTAATTAGAACACTGGGAGAAGGTTCAATAGACATGATATCACTCCTTGAACAAAACCTTATTCTTTGAACGGACAAAAACTACGCAAGATTGGATGCCATCTCAGCGTAGAACGTGCCTCTTTGAGGGCTGGCTTGGTCTCCACTCCAGCCGCAGGGCACGTGTCTTGCTCCATAATAGCGGCCTCAAGGCAGGCCGTCTAGAAAAATCTTGCGGTTTTGCGGTAGCTTCCTGGGGTCACCTGGTAGTGGCGCTTAAACTGCTGCGCGAAGTGCGATTGATCACAAAAGCCCGTTTCCAGAGCCACGTAGCTCACGTCGAGGTTTTGTGCCAGCAGCTTTCTCGCATGTGCCAGGCGAAGTTGGGTCTGATAGGCATGGGGAGGCAAGCCAACGGCTTGGCGGAAGATATGAGCCAGATGAAAGGGGCTCATGTGAGCTACACGAGCCAGTTCTTGTAGCGACACTTCCTGGACGTAGTGCGCTTGCAGATACTCCTTCGTGCGCTTAATGGCAGGAGGGTCCCCGTCCGGCTGAGACCGTGTGCGAGCAGCTTCGGCATGGGAGAGCAGCAACGGAGCAAATAAGGACAATAGCGTCTCCTCCTGTTGCAGACGAGAAGCCGGAGCCTGCGACTTGACAGCCAGGTCATGCACGGCTCGACTCAAAGACGGATCAAAGAAGGTCTGGCTGGAAAAATGAGGCAAGGTGTTCTCCCAATGGAGCATCTCGGTGGCGATCTGTTGCAGCCAGGCAGGATCAATATGGAGACAGTAGAAGGTGACATCTTTGAACTGGCGAGTCCAAGACTCTCCGGGCTCGACCACAAAGAGCGTCCCGTTAGCGAGAGAACCACTGATGTGAGTGGTGCGATACTGGAAGTCTGCTGCGCCTGACTGTACGGAGGTGATCAGATACTCCTGTCTCCATTGTGGGCGAGAGGCATCTGAGATAGCAACTGCCTGGCAGAGTTCGAGTGGCTTGAGCTGCCACGGTCTCCATACTGTGACACCACCCTGGACTGCTTCACGCTCTGCTCTTGTTTCGTGAGGTCTCATAAATGCTTTCCTCCTTTCTATTCACTCTAATTGTCTTAAAATTGTGAAATGCTTATCCAATATTTCTTTTCATATGAATAACTATATAAATTAATGTGAGCGATTGCTCTATCCATATAGTTTAATTCAATAGAAGGCGTAATGCTGTTATTTGATCAACCAGTTTTACCGGTAATATTATATAACGTATGCTAGAGAATATCTACATTTATACATATCCTGCACTCTTATACAGGTGATATGGTCGCCAGTTTGCCTCGTCGGTTGTTGAATGGGCGTGGGCGGTTTGGATTTACTTCCAGGCACGCCAACGTACTGCCATGCTGTCTGTGGCGCATCCCGTGGGTATGAGCCACAGACAGCATGGCAGTACGTCGCGATCAAGCGAATTGCAAGGGGTCATCCTGGCTGGGGCCACGGTCTTCGCTTTGCTCGACCCCTCCCCTGGCTATCAACCGCTTTCTGCCAACGGTTACGCCGCGGGGGGATCATAGAGTTCTGCATCTCCCATGGCCGTATCAGCAGGGGTCGTAAAGCCCCCAGCGACGAGGACGAGGCCATTTTTGAGCAAGGTCGTCGTGTGGGCAAAACGAGCCTGAAGCAGGGAACCAGTGGCGGTCCAGGTCCCTGGAGTAACGGCTGGCTGAAGTGCAGGTCGCTCCTGCGCATGGAGGGGCGGGCCGCTGGCAAACGTGCTGGACAAAAGCGCCGCGACCATCAGCAGGCAGGCGATGATTAGCCTCCTGCTTATGCTTCTGAGATGAAGGAGAAACTTTCTTTGTTTGAAGCTAAATGACATATTGCTGATCTCCTCATGCTTGTGCGTCTTTCACGCTGATCCTTGTATAGTTTCATAGTGAAAGGGATGTTGGCAAGAAAACATTTACTACATGAGAGTATAGATTCGTAGAGATAAGAAGGCATCCGTTAAAATACCTGTTTTGTGTGTGGCACCGCTATCTGGTAAATCTACCAGATATCCCCCTCTCCACCTGGCATGTTTTGGACGACTGTCCAGATCATGCAAGACGCCGGGACGAATCGTCTGCGTCTGTGCGTGTCACGAGAACGAACGGTTTCTCTCATCTCTTTGGGAGCACATGGGGAAGCCTTATTATCATAGGCTTCGTGATCGCGATTATTCTTCTTGGTATCGGTGATGGTGCGCTACGTCCTGCACTCCTGCGCATTCATAAGGAGGGAGATGCCTCAGCTCGCCGTTGGGCTATGATAGGATGTATTTTGACTATACTGGCAGTTGGAGTGATGACTGGCGTCACGTTTGTTGGATAAGAGACAGGATGCAGGCAGAAAAAATTTCTGCCTGAAAGTTTGTCAATTGTCCTTTCCGAAGGAGAGATGGCAGTTCTTGCTCAGCTCAAGGCATCTGGTCGGTCCACTCCGTTTGAACTGGCGGATGCGCTGGTATATCAGATGTAGAAAATCATTATAAATAGCAAAGATTGACTTTTGTGGTAATTTGGGTATATGATGATGATAAAGATGTGCATCTATAAGAGGAGGTTTAGTTAGAATAGAGGCACCCGATGAATATATCCCCTAAAGTATACTTTTCATTACTGCTATGTGTGTTTCTTGTTGGACTGAGTCTGGCGAGTTGCGGTGAAACATCCTCTGTTACGAGCTCCACTACTGATATGACTTTGAATGTAGCGGAGGTCAATAAGTCAATTTTTTCTTTCACTTTCTATGTGGCTCAGCAGGAAAACTTTGTCAAAGATCAGGGCCTAAAGCTTGATCCACCATCAGTTTCGTTGTTGGGAAGCGGCTCAAAGTTGGCGGCGGCGCTTGAAGCGAATAGTGTCGATGTTGCTATTGGAGGCATGACCGATGCTTTTGCACTTGCAAAGATTGATTCACATATGAAGGTAATTGGGTCAGTCACGAATGGTTATCTGGAAGATGTTGTGGTAAGCAAGAAATTTGAACAGCAAGTACACCTGACTTCAGCGAGCACGCTGGCGGATAAAGTGAAAGCACTTGTAGGTAAGAAAGTTGGCATTTCAGCTCCCAAGAGCGCAACGGATGCTTTGTTGACGTATCTGGTCAGACAACAGGGCTTGGATGCTCAGAAAGATGTAACGAAAGTGAATCTGGGGGCCGCCATTTCAACAGCGCTGGCATCGCTGCAAACAAACCGTGTTGATGCCGTGGTTGTCAGTGCACCGGCAGGCGTGGAAGCGGAAGTGCAGGGCATTGGTGAGCGCTTTATTAGTCCAGTGCGCGGCGATGTTCCCGGTATGCAAGGACAGCTCTTTGGCGTGGCGTATGCCAAGCAAAGTATAATTACTAACAAGCCTAAAGCCGTACAAGCCTTTATTCGCGCGCTAGCGCAGGCAGAGGCGTTCATGCAAAAGCATCCAACTCAGGCGGAAGCCTTATTGGGAAAATATCTCAATCTGGATCAGAACGAGCTTGATCTTGCCTGGAGTCAGGCGCAGGCAAGTATGTCGACGACCCCGCGACTTAGCCAGCAGTCATATGCTATTGCTAATCAATTTCATCTGAAAGCAGGTCTCATCGCGGCTACTTTTCCTTACAATGAGCTCGTGGCTACAGATACGATTAATCAAGCGCTGAGCGGATTGTCCGGTTCCTCGTAGATGGGTGTCATTCATTTTTTGCACAATGTCCGATCTCAAGGAAAGAGACGAGGAGTGAGCGTGAGACGAGGCAAGTGCTCCTTTGCCGAGCTGGTTGCTCCCTCGTCGACGGTGGCCATCGTTTCATTCCCTCAAACAAGAGTCTGATAAAGTGGAACACTGCTCTGCATGATATCGTGTGGAGCAGCGTTCCACTTTATTGGTGTCCTATAAGAGGAAGACAGTCATGACAGATCGTAGATATGGAATAGAACTGGAAAGGTGTGGTTCAGGGAAGAAGCTTGCTGACGAGGTGTAGGAGTTGGTGGGTCAGAGGCGTGTTACAGAAGTATTCGGGCTCAACTGTCTCTGTTGTTAGGCGATTGACCGTATCTTTAGAGAGACGTGATTTTGGCGCTTTGTGAAATCTTTTATCGTTGTGCTTGTAAAGGATATTTGTGCGTATTCCTTTATGTCATCTCCACAAAGAAGGGGAGCTTATACATGGCAGATACGGCCACACCGCAAAAGCAAAGCAAAAGCAAAGGCATCTGGCGCATCAAACCGATGGATCTAATTATGAAGCAGAGTGAGGAAAATGAGCATTCACTCAAGCGTACATTAGGTCCATTGAGTATTACAGCGATGGGGATTGGAGCCATTGTAGGTACTGGTATTTTTGTTCTGACGGGCGTGGCAGCGGCCAACTACGCAGGTCCAGGCTTAATTCTCTCATTTATTGCCGCCGGCATTGCGAGTGGTCTGGCAGCGGTCTGCTATGCCGAATTTGCCAGTTCGGTGCCGATCTCGGGTAGCGCGTATACCTACTCTTATGCGACGCTGGGTGAGGTGATCGCCTGGATCATCGGTTGGGATCTGATTCTGGAGTATGCGGTCGGGGCAGCGACAGTCAGTATCGGCTGGTCTGGCTATTTTACAGATCTCTTTGGAGGAGTTTTAGGCATCAAGATTCCCACCGCTTTAACAGTCTCGCCGTTCTCGGGAGGCATCATTAATCTGCCAGCTATGGTGATCATCCTCTTGATCACTGTGCTCTTGATTCGTGGTACGGCAGAAAGTAAGGTCGTCAACAACGTGATTGTTGGAGTCAAGCTTTTAATTATCCTCTTCTTTATCGCGATTGGCATCGGACATGTCAATCCGGCCAACTGGCATCCATTTCTCCCCTTTGGACCAGCGGGCATCTTCCGTGGAGCGGGCATCATCTTTTTTGCCTATATCGGCTTTGATCAGATCTCGACCTCGGCCGAAGAAACAAAAAATCCGTCACGCGACCTTCCTCTGGGTATACTTCTCAGCCTCTCGATTTGTACTGTCCTTTACATTGCCGTCACAGCAGTACTGACAGGCATGGTCTCCTACAAGCAACTCAATGTGGCCTCGCCTGTCTCGCATGCACTGATCCTGATCGGACAAAATACGGCGGCCTCAATTATCTCGGTTGGTGCGATCTGTGGACTAACCACCGTGCTACTGGTGCTGCTCTTTGGACAAAGTCGTATCTTTTTCTCTATGGCCCGTGATGGACTCCTACCAGGCTTCTTCTCACGTGTCCATCCCAGGTTCCGTACCCCCTACCTCTCGACCATCCTGGTTGGAGTCGTTGTCGCGCTGGTGGCCGGACTGACACCTATCGACATAGTGGCCGAACTCACCAACGTGGGAACGCTCGCCGCCTTCATCCTGGTATCGGTCGCCGTACTCGTACTAAGACGCACACAACCCGATCTCAGACGCGCATTCCGCGTCCCCTTCGTACCAGTACTACCAATACTCTCAATCATCGCATCATTGATACTCTTTGTCAGCCTTCCCATTGTCACCATCTTCCGCTTTTTTATCTGGCTCATACTCGGGCTGGTCATCTACTTCCTCTACAGCAAACGTGCCAGCCACTTGGAGAAACAAGATGTGCCAATCTCGTAGTGTCGGAAGATATTCCCTGTATCTCCTTCGCCTGCTATAGAGATTAAAAGCAGAAGCGGGAACTTTTTGATCTATATGGTGTCTATTGCTTCTGCTTTATGACAGACTATGCTGATGTTTCTTCTCTTAAGAGGTCTGGCGTGATGTGTTCCGGGCTTGGTATCTGCTCAATCCGACCGAGTAGGAAGATGTAACAAAGGATGCCTATCACAAGTACAACGGCGGCCACGATGAAGCCAACAGCAAAAGAGCCAGTGACGCTCACAATGAAACCAGTCACGATGGGGGCCAAAATGCCGAGCACGTTGTTCATGAAATTGACAACTCCACCTACCGCTCCAACGTTGCCTTCAGGGGCGATCAGCGCCACAATGCTGGAACCGATCGGAGCAGCGAATGCCAGCCCTCCGAGGCCCAGGGAGATCCAGATAATGGCAAGGTTAGGATTAGATGTGAAAGCAGCCCCGATTACAAAGAGACCCAGTAACATCCCGATGACCAGCAGCGTCTTGCGCACCTTATTGGGCTCATAACCCTGTGCAATCAATCGATCAACCAACCAGCCACCAATTACAATATCGGTGAACGTTGCTATGGCCCAGGGGATCGCGGTGTAATATCCGCTTTTGAGCACGGTCATGTGCAATTGGGTCTCTAGATAGTTAGGAAGCCATGTGAGCAAGAGATAGAATGAATAACCATAGGCAGAGAAGCCTAATGTGAGTCCCCACACCTTACGATTGCGCAGCAGATAGCCAAGATCTGCTACCTGATGCTTGGGGACAAAATCTTCATCCTGGGCACCACCCTCGTGAATATATTGATACTCACTCTCACTGAGTTGGCCTTTACGCTGCATCACTTTGGGATTTCGATAGAAGATCCAGAATAGAATAGCGTATAAAGCGCTCACGATGCCAGTAAACCAGAATGCACCTTGCCAGCCAAATTGTGTAACGATGAATGCTACAATCGGGACGCCGATGACATTGGAAAACTTAGCAGCACCATCAAATGTGGAGGTACAGAGACCACGTTCCTGGCGCGGAAACCAATAACCGGTTGCCTTTTGACAGGCTGGAAAGGCGGGTGCTTCGGCGATGCCAAGCAGCACACGTGCGATCATAACCAGCCCGAGACCTCCTGCGATAGCAGTGAGAAAGGTCGCCGCGGACCATAAGATAGTTGCAGCACGCATCATCCATGAGATACCGATGCGGTCCAGCCATACTCCAATGGGAATTTGCAACAGAGCGTAGGACCATAAGTAGGCAGAGAAAACAATTCCAAGTGTAAATGGAGTCAGATGGAATTCTTGAGCCAGTGGTTGGGATGCGACCGAGAGATTGATACGATCAAAATAGTTGATGAGGACCCCAAGCCCAAGCACTCCCGCTATCCACCAGCGAATATTACCTCTGGGCCGGACACTATTTTGCGCCTCTTGCGCTGTTTGTGACATTTTAAACCTCCTTGCAATTGATCCGGATTTCTACTATGATGACCCTCTATAATTGACCATAGAGAGTCGATTTGAAGAAAAGCTATGCGGATTCGCGCTACATTCAGCCTATTTTTGTACACCTCTATCTATAGTATGTCTGCAATTGAATAGTATCTCGCACATCTCTTCCATAATGCAAAAATAACATTTTTGGCGTCTGTATGCAATGATGTTGCCCGCAGCAGAACCAATCCGGCTTGAATAGCCTATTGATCCTGACGCAAATTCCTGACAAAAGCGTGTTACTCAGGAATACCTGTTGTGTGTACTTATCCCTGCTGGGAAGTAATTTCGCCATGCCAGAGATGCTGCATCTCGACGCTGGTTGCGAGCAGATGATCCAGATGTCCTTCTGCCTCGATGCGACCATTTTTCATCACGATAATATGATCGGCGCGTCGCAATATGGCGCGGCGATGCGAGACCGCAAGTACCGTTGCCTCCTGGCGGGCAAAGATCCGCTGCCACAGGAGCGACTCTGTTTCTACGTCCAGGGCACTTGATAGATCGTCTACCACCTGGAGTTCCGCCTGGCGAACAAACATCCGTGCGGCAGCAGCCCGCTGGATTTGTCCACCCGAGAGTCGCACGCCGCGTGGACCAATCCTTGTCTCCAGCCCCTGGGCCATTTCTGCGATATCCGATTCCAGTACCGCCAGCTCAAGGGCGCTCTCCAGAACCTGATTGGACTCAGGTACGCCCAGCAGAATGTTTTCGCGCAAGCTATCACTGAACATATGGGGCACCTGCGCTGTATACGCGCTATATGGCGGGACAAAAAAGGAGGCAGGGTGTTCCACGATGCTCCCGTTCCAACGGATCTCACCAGCATCGTGGGGCAAGAGCCCCAACAGCACCTGGAGGAGCGTCGTTTTGCCTGCTCCTATGCGTCCGGTAATCACAGTGAACGAGCCACGTTTGAGCACGAGGTTGATATCCTGGATGCCTTGCACTGCCATGGGATAGTGGTAGCATACGTTGCTCACCTCAAGCAGTCGCAACCGCTGTGCACCAATGGGCTCAATCACCGGAAGAGCAGGCAGCTCACCACGCATCGAGACTGCACTGGGCTGAATGAGCGTTTGCTCAGGTGCGCCTTGCAAGAGCGTAATGAGCCGTTCGACCGAAATACCTGCCTGTTTGTATTTTGTTAAGACTCTGCCAAAATGGACAATGAACTCCGTGATCCAGCCCAGATAGTAGATAAAGAGGGCGAAATCGCCCAGCGTAAAGGTTCCGCGCTGCATGGTCTGTCCGACCAGTAGCAGAATCACCCCTGTCCCGATGCTCACGGTATTCGAGAAGGTTGATTGCAAAACCTGGTCAAGTAACTTATCACGCACCGTCATCTTGAGACGCAGCTCATTGAGGTGGCGGAAGTGCTCGATGACTTTTTCCTCCGCATGCGCTATCTGTACCGCCTGTGCTGCTCCAAACACCTCGCCCAGAAATCCCGTCACTTCGCCAGCCGACTGGCGATTGTTGACGTGCAATCGCTTGATGCGCTCGCCGAGAAGGTTCACCAGCGCCACAATCAGCATCAGCGGGAGGAAGAGGGCCAGGGTAATAAAGGCATTGATCCTGATCATGATCACAAACGCGATCGCGACAAAAACGATGAAGGCGAGCAGATCATTAAAGTCCATGAGAAAGAATATATTATCATCGATATCGTCGCGTAAACGGCTGATAGCTTCGCCGGATGAGGCAGGGAGGGCGCGCGCACCGGGGAGTTGGAGGATATGGGTAAAGATATTTTTTTGGAGTTTGGCCGCGTTGATAAATGCAAACGGCGCGTTTGTCAGTTGACAACCGGAGAGGAAAACCAGGTGGCCGGCGGCGATGCTGAGGAATAGGACACCAATCCACCAGAAATTCAGGTTTCCTTGCGTATGCGCGGTCAGGTGATCAAAAAAATTCTGTGCGACCAGACCTGGTATCATCTGGAAGAGAAAAACCAGGATAATCGAAAGGGTATTCAAGCCGTAGTACCAGGGTAAGAAGCGTATCATGCTGGTAAAAAAGCGCCACGCTTTCATTAGAGATCTCCTTTTATGCTACCTGAGCGCGCTGCGGCAGAAATATGTGAGTCACCTTCCTCAAGCTGCTCCTCGTGGGCGGTACGTAAGAGATGGGCAAAGTGCGAATTGGGGTCTGCTGCGAGTTGTGCACGTGAACCATATTCACGTATACGACCTTTCTCTAAAACCATCAGTGTATCGACGCGTCGGATTGTACTCAAGCGATGCGCGATAATGATGGCGGTGCGTCCCCGCAACAAGGTGTCGATAGCCTGCTCTAGCAGCCGTTCGCTGGCTGGATCGAGACGCGATGAGGCTTCGTCGAGAATGACGAGCGCAGGATCTTTGAGGAAGACGCGTGTGAAGGCGAGCAATTGCGCCTCACCTGCTGAAAGGCCGCCTCCGTTCGCAGCCAACATAGTATCCAATCCATCAGGCAGCGCGTCGTACCACGAGCGCATCCCCAGCGTATCGAGTGCATGTATGATACGTGTATCATCGCTGCTTTGATCGAAAAAGGTCAAGTTGTCACGCACTGTGGCGTGGAATAACTGGACATCTTGCGTGACCATGCCAATCATCGAACGTAGATCAGCGAGTCGTGCATCACGCATATCTGTCTCTCCCAGGCGAATCGTGCCCTGTGCCGGATCGTACAGGCGAAAGAGTAAGCGCGTCAGTGTTGTTTTGCCACTGCCGGTTCGTCCTAGCAGGCCCAGCACCTCGCCTGGCTCGATCCTGAAGTGTAGATCCTGCACAATCATCTCGTCCTCGCCATAGCCAAAGCTCACGTGATCGAATTCCACAGCTGGCGCACCAGCTGGCAAGGGAGCACCTGGACCATCCTTGAGCTGGCTCTTGATTTGCAAGAGTTCAAGAATACGTGCGAAGCTGGCACTGGCCTTCTGGAAATCATCCATCTGCTCGCTGATCGATTGGATGGGCTGAAAGATCAGTTGCGTGTAGTAGTAGATCAGAAAGGCCATGCCGAGTGTCATTGAACCTGCACTATAGAACCAGATGATCACGAGAAATGCCACCATCGTTCCCATCAGCGTAGAGACGTAAGGTATCCACCAGACAACCGTCGCGATCATTCTGGCCTTGAATCCGCTGTAGAAACGCCGACGCGTGTAGCGAGCGAGGTGGCGTGTGACATACGCTTGTGCTCCGCTGGAACGAATATCCTCTGTTCCATGCAGACGCTCCTCCAGAAAGCCATACAGTTCCGCGCTATCCTGGCGAAAGACTTTCCAGGGTTTCACCGCTATCGAACGTACGCTGTTGATGAGCACCAGGGCTACGGCAGCAAACAGGCTGAGCGCGAGGCCAGCACGCCAGTCCTGGATGCTCAGAATGATTAGCACGCCTAGCATCAACAACAGGTTGCCCAGTACTTTCACCACAAACTGTGAGAAAAAGTTTGCCAACGCGCTGATGTCACCATCGATGCGCTCGATCAACTCGCCAGGCGTGTGTTGCTTGTAAAAGCCCATGTCAAGTTGCACGAGGTGCCGCGCCAGATCGACGCGTAAGGCATTGGTGGCAGTCCAGCCAACGCACTCGCTGAGATAGGATGCATATACCTTGATGACCTGTTGTGCTAGCGCGACGAAGATGAACAGACTGGCTAGCCATACAAGTGATGTCTGCACTGCGGATGTGGTGATCGTGTCGACAAAGATACGTAACAATTGCGGATTTATGAGTTGGAGTACGATATCCACGCATAGCAGGATCGCCAGAAGAAGAACCCGTGCCCATTGTGGGGCGAGATACTTTTTGAGGAGATGACGATACTCTTTTAGATCAATGTGCATAAAATCCCTTTCGATGGCGTTTGTATTCGTAAAGAGGCGTTCAAGGATGCGATTTTAGCGTACAAATCCCACGGCGTGGCTGGCGAAGCAGGAAGACAAAAAGAGGCCGTGGGTGCTGACCATCTCTTGCCCACGGTTTGTGAAGGATCTCTATCAGGTAGTGCTCAGGAAGGTGTCAAAATGGGCATAGCATGGCCTTGGGCGAAATGTGCCTTGCCCGCGGGTGTCATGCTACGTAACATTTGTATTGTCCTTTTGCTGGTATGGTACATAAAATTGCTTTGTATAAGCATAACATGAGCTCATTAAAAATTCAAGCTTTATCAGTCATTCCTAACTCATCTTCTACCGCTGGTTCATTATTTGCTTGGTTGACACAGTGGGCACGATGTGCTCGGTAAGATTCATCAAGCAAACAGGCAGTACCGCTGACAGTGACATCACCTGTATCACCGGAAACAGTTACATATAGATTGGATGAGCATAAAATGTGCTAGCGGTATCTGCATATGAGCAGGGAGACACTTATCGAGTGTGGGATACCATCGCTGGATACGTGGCGGAACATACTTTTTCCAGTTTTTCCGATAGCTCACAGAATATAGTAACAGTAAATTTGTTTGCGAGTCAAAATGCGTTCAAGAATGGAGACTGTTCCGCCAAAGATGAGGATCGTTTGACCACTCAAAAAATTCCATTAGTGTTTCTTGACAGGGCAAAATATGTGAATTATCATAAATAATTATACAGGGATAGTTTTATGATTGAGCTGTAAACATAGATAAATAAGCTGAGGGATGATGACACTATGCAAATACGCAAGGAACGGGATTTGCGTGGATGGTCGCGCAGTTATGTCGCCGAGCAAGTTGGGGTGGATGTAGGGACGGTTGGTCGTTGGGAGCGTGGAGAACGAATACCCCATGCTCATTATCGTCAGAAATTGTGTGCCTTATTTGGAATGAACGCTCAGGAATTGGGATTCATCTCATATGAGGTGAACACAGATGAAGTGGACGAGCCAACCGAGGGTTCAAGTGACCTCGGAGCCGCTCACTTTGCAGAAACATCACGTGATGTTGCCGTCATTGTAGATACAAAGTTAACCGAACCTGCTTCTGAACATATATTTCTCTCTCCTCAGGTATCACAGGTCAGGCGACGTACATTTCTCTGGCAAGCGGGCTTGCTTGGATTGGGCTTCCTCGTAGGCAGTGCCTGTAGTACATTCTTATTCTCACGACCATTACGCGATACGCATACACAACGTCTATCGATGTTTATTGATCCTGATAGCAGTAATTGGGTAAACAATCTCGCGTGGTCCTCGAACGGGCGTATGCTGGTGGCCGCCAGCGAGATGGTGGTGGCCTGGGATGTCGAGGAGAAGGCACTGGTTCGTTATTACCCGATTTTGAGCAGTTGGGTGAATGATGTCTCCTGGTCGAAAGATAACTTGATTGCTGCGGCGAATGGCGCTTATGATGCCGGCTCTCTGCAAGTTTGGAAATTCCCGCTAGATGCTCCACTCATCTCGCTGCATCGTGCCTATTCGTTGCGCACAGTCGCCTGGTCGCCCGATGGAACCTCTTTAGCCTTCGCAGGGCATTCCAGGATTATTGAGATCTGGGATGCCCAGATGAAACGTCAACTGAGTCAGTACAGTGTCGGTGCCTCTGAGATTGCAGCAATCAACCGGGTCAAGTGGTCTCCTGATGGACGTTTTCTGGCTTGTGCGACCGATGAGGGCGAAGTCTATATCTGGGAGGTCGCTAGTGGACAATTAAAAACACTCTATCGTGAGCATCGTGCCAGAGTTGTTGATCTCTCGTGGTCGCCTCGAGGAACCCTTATAGCATCATGCAGCGTTGACAAGACAGGGCGCGTCTGGAACGCTCTAACCGGTCATACGTATGTGACCTATACGCGTCATACTGATGAGGTTCATGGGATTAGCTGGTCACCAGACGGAAAATACATTGTATCGGGCAGTTACGATACTACAGCTCAGGTCTGGGAAGCGTTAACTGGAATACCGATCGCGACCTTCACAGGTCGTAGCAGTGGTGTCGTAACAGTATTTTGGTCTGCTGATGGGAGTATGATCTCTTTGGGAAGTCAATATCAAGGTGTCGAGATCTGGCAATCACCAGTATGAGTCTGATCGCGTTCACTAGCAGGCACGACAGTAACCCGTCCAGACTTTTGTGGAAGGGTTACTGCTTATAATAATCTCAATAGAGGCTCATGCATCTCAACAATTAGCTGTGTAACGAGCTATGTGAGTTCTAATAGTTATTTGTACAAGAGAGCTGTGTAATGTCGTAGTAGGCACAGACAAAAGCAGTCTCAGACGGGCCATCACCAACCATCGATGTATAGCAACTCGTCTGGCCTGGAGAAACCACCCCATTGCCACCTGCATCACCACAGAAGTAGGAAGAAAAAGCAGGCTCATTCGAGACCCCGGCATCGCCTGTATGCCCACTCGCCATAGCTCTATTAAAATGCACAAAGCCCCAGGCAGCATGGCAGGTGGCGCTAAACACAAACTCAGCATATCCACCACCATCAGCCGAGAATGGTGCTTGATGCGTGACAAGTGTGGTGGCAGAACAGCCAGAGGAGACAGGACTCACGCCATCACAATTATCATATGTGCAGCTTACATCTGCTTTCGCTACGCTTTGATGGCTGCTTGCCGACCGTGATGCCTGTGCAGTAAGCGTAGCAGCGGAAGCCGTTCCAGTCGTTGTGGGGGAAAACAGAGCAAACAACACTAGCAGTAGTGGTACAAGAATAACTATACGTATTGGTTTTTGGGTTACAGAATGCATGCATATGACCTTTCTTCTTAACATGAACAACTTCTAGCATCTCTACTTAAATCAGAGTAGATGGATCCGGGCTATTTGAGCCAGATGATTGCAATCGAAACATCTGGCAGAAATGTAATACTCAGATCTACGCGAGCAATAATACATGTTAAAATACAGGTCAGGAACGGCATTTTGATAGCACTTTTCTGGCACTTTTCTGGCATTTTATCCACTGATATGCTTATTCTGGTGGCCTTCCAGATTGAGCATTTCCAAGCGAAGCTCCAGGTTATTCTGATATTGTTCTCCGATGAATACTGTGACTGTACGACCAGATAAACCGTAAATCTTCTATCGGACTAAAAAGTAGAGTCCGATTAGGCTTATACCAGGCTTAATCAGACTCTACTTATGTATATGTTCTGTAACGTTTGTATGTCCCGTCCACATGCCATGGGTTGAGCGAAGCAAAGACACAGTGTGGTTTGGCAATCTCTTTGTCCTGATGGGGACGTTTATGGGTGAGCCTCCCACTCCATATCAGATAGATTGCTATGATAATAGGAGATCATTCCCACCTTTGCGATGTTCACTTCTTGGGATAGCCCCGATAAGGGTGCTGTTCTGGCACCGGCGTTGCAGCAGGATACTCCTCTATCAGATGCAGAGCCTCAGTAATGCCGCGCTCAAGCTGTGGATCTAAGCCACGTGCGTAATCCTGTGGCGTGTAGTCGACATCAATGGTTGGGTCGGTGCCATAATTCTCCACGCCCCAGCCCACATCCTTGAACCAAAAACTAAACTCTGGCTGGGTTGTGATGGTTCCATCGGCTAATGGCATGTATGGGGAGATACCAATGACGCCTCCCCATGTGCGCTTGCCGATCAGCGGCCCTAATCCCATCATTTTGAAGGCGTGGGAGAAAATGTCGCCGTCGGAACCAGCGTGCTCGTCGGTGATTGCCACCAGCTTACCTCGTGGAGAATTATAAATGTACGGATCAGGAGGCGACCAGCGCTGGAACCCGTATCCTAGTCGAGGTCGTGCTAGCTTCTCCAATACCAAACCAGAAACTGCACCTCCGCCGTTCCAACGCACATCAACGATCAGGCCCTCGTAATCATACTCGGCGAGGTAATAGCGGTGGAATTCTGCGTAGCCATCTACCCACATATCTGGAATATGGACGTAACCTACGCGGCCCTGCGTTTTCTCATGTACGAGACGACGGTTCGCCTCTACCCAATCACGATAGCGAGCGCCGAATTCGGAGGCGAGCGCCCGTATGGTCACATTGCGTGCCGGACCATTGGGGGACTGCAGGAGAATTTGTACTTCAGCCTCCGCCTGATTCACCAGCAGAGGCTGCGGTCCCTGTTCAGGCGTGAGACGCTGCCCATTGATGGCCAGTATCGCGTCGCCTACTTTCGCATCTACGCCTGGTGCTAGTAGTGGAGAAGTCTCTTTGGGATTCCAGGGATCGCCTCGTACGATATGCGCGATACGATAGATACCATTGTCTGCATCGAAGTGCCAGTCGATACCCAGAAAGCCCTGGTGATAATTGGGATGGGGTCGATATTCGCCGCCAGCTTCATACGCATGCGATGAGCCAAGCTCGCCTTGTATTTCCCAGATCAAATCCGAAAGTTCGCCACGCGAGGTCAGCCGTTCCACCAGTGGTGCGTAGCGCGAGTAGACACCCTGCCAATCCACACCTGCCAGATCTGCTACCCAAAACTGCTCACGTTGCAGGCGCCACGCCTCGCCCAACATCTGGTGCCACTCGGCACCTGGGCGGATCGAAACTTTGATACGCGCCAGATCAAGCCACCCAGATTCCCGACCAGGCTTATCCGCAGTAGAGGATGGAAGTTCTGGCGTCTTCTCACCGGCCTTGAGGACGCGTAGCCGATCATTGGAGTAACAGAGCACCGTCGTGCCGTCAGCAGTGACGCTGATATCGCCGATCTCATCGGTAATGTGCTCCTGCTTGTGCTTCTCGAAGTCATACCACTCCAGGCTCCCGTTCGATTTCGGTTTGGTGACAAACGTGTCATCGGCTCGTAGTCCCTCGATTGGCCGCGAGGTAAAGAGTGCGCCGTTATGGGTCCCTAAAACGCGCCCGTAGCGACCCTCAGGAACGGGGAATGCCACGATGCGGTCGGCGATGCCATCCAGGTCAATCTCTACCGGTTCAGGTATGGGGGGATGGCTTGCTTTTTCGTTCTGTCTTTCCTCGGCTTGCTTTCCCTCTTCGTCCGGGCGTAACAGTGGCGACTCAGGTTGAAACGGCGAACGTAAGCCTTTACGAAGCGTCACCAGATAGGGACGTACGCCCCTGGGAAAGCTGAATTCAAAGTGCATTGTATCCTGCACCGGATCAAAGTCGCGCGCGCTCAAGAAATAGAGGTAACGCCCGGCAGGATCGAATGCTGGTTTGGTATCGCGTCGCACCGCATCCGTCACTTGATAGGTTGCGCCACTCTCGACGCGACACAGCTTGATAATGATCTGCTGAGCGCGGATAGCCTGTTCGTAGGCGACCCAGCGTCCATCAGGCGACCAGGCAATGCCGTTGACGAGCTCGCTATCTTCAATGCGGCCATAGTCGCTGCGGTCAAGCACACGCAGTGTCTCTGTCGACAAATCTACCAATAGCAGTTCGTTGCGATGGTTACTCAACAGTACCTGATTGTCAACGGGGGAGGCACACAGCGCGGTTACATGGCCGATATCAAGCTGGTCCAGTGTGCGATCAGATGATGAGCCATCGGCATGAAAGACAACCAGATGCGGCTCATCGCCTGCGTCGCTGATCGCGACCAAACGCTTCCCGTCGGCTAGCCAGTGTATCAGGCGATAGCGTGGGCCATCGGTTTGCCCGTGCTGGAACGCTGCCCCTGCCCAATTGCCCATACTGAACGCTTTGCCACGTGTGGTGAGGGCTACTGCCTGGCCCTTAGGATGTAGAGCATAGGAGTCCATAAACTGGCCGGCAGGCACAAACTGGCGTACTCGCTGCGTTTGCGAGCCTGCCAGATCGACTTCGAGTCGCGTCTCACGGTTCGTAGATGGGTCGAGTACAAACAAGTCACCACCTGCGTGATAGACGCAGAGATGCCCATCGGTAGCGAGATTACGCGCATAGAAGGTTTCCTGACTGCTATGGCGCCGCAGGTCCTGGCCGGTGGGCAGGCAAGAATAGACGTTACTTATGCCCTCGTGATCAGAAAGGAAAAAGATACGCTCTCCCACCCAGCAAGGGGTCGCGATATTGCTGTTGAGGTCGAGCAGCCGCTTGAACTCGCCTGTTCCCTGTTCATCGATCCACAGGTAACCAGCAGTTCCACCGCGATAACGCTTCCAGAAGGCGGGCTCAAGGGTATTACGACCCAGTACAATCGCACCGCCGGGGCCAAAGGCGATAGTGTTGGCAATGCCATACGGCAGCCGAACTGGCTCACCACCCTGGGGCGAGATACCTGAGAGCATGCGCCATCTTGGCGAGGGCAAACCGGCCGAACTGGCGTAGAGGATCTGCGCCCCATCAGGCTGCCAGCCGACCACTTTCGCATTCCCCGCGTGATAGGTCAGGCGGCGCGATGGTCCGCCATTGGAAGGCATCACATAGACCTCGTCGGGACCTTCACCACTGCTGGTAAAAGCGATCTGCTGACCATCCGGCGAAAAATGAGCATTGGTGGCCGATGCCACGCCAGCGGTTAATCGCTCAGCATGGCCGCCGTCGACAGAGACACTCCAGAGATCATCCTCAGCTGTAAAGACGAGCCGATCGTGATAGATGGTCGGAAAGCGAAGGTAGCCGGTGGTTCCCATACATCCTCCTTCAGAAACGTACTTCAGCCGTGAGGCCGAGTGAGAGCATATGTGTTAGTGTAGCAAAAATGTGAGTCGTTTAACAACAATCGCTTTTTCGCCCCTTTGTCGCGTTCGCTGCTAAATGCGGTAAGGAGAATACACACATCACCACTTCATCAAGCCAGGACGGGGGCGAAGAAATAGCGCAAGATGTTGTCTGTTTTCAGGCAATAAACTCTTTTGCGAAGGTGCGCAATGAGTCGAGCTGGATTGCATCAGGGAAGGAAATGATGAGTTCCTGTACCCCGGCAGCCTCCAATTTCGCCAGACGCTGGCGAATGGTATCCAGACTACCAATTAACATGCTATCCGAGCGATTTCCCAGACGGTCCTGAAATGCAGGTGGAACTTTGGCTCTGGCCTCCTCCTCGTTTGCCCCAATTACACAGAATGTGGTCGAGGTGCGATGAATGCTCTCATAGTCGCGTCCCAGTTGTGCGCAGTGTTCTTTAATGACAGCAAACTTGTGCTCAATTGTGGGTAGATCACCGCCAATGTTGCAGGCATCACCATATTGCGCGACAAGTTTGAGCGTGACTTTTTCGCCACCTCCACCAATGAGTAGGGGAATGTGTGGTTTCTGAACACCTTTTGGCTGATTGATCGCGCCGCGTACCTGATAATATTTGCCTTCGAAGGTGGCTTCTTCCTGAGACCACATCGCGTGAATAACCTGCACTGCTTCGCGTAACATTCGCAGACGTTCAGGGGCGTCGGGATAGTCATAGCCATAGGCACGATACTCATGCTCATACCAGCCCGCACCGATGCCGAAGTTGAGTCGTCCATGCGAGAGAACATCAACGGTGCTGGCCATTTTCGCGAGGAGCGCAGGATTGCGGTAACCATTGCAGGTAACCATCTGACCAATGCGTACACGCTGTGTATCGCGCGCCAGCGCTGCAGTCGTAGTCCAGGACTCAAACGTGACCTCCTGGGAGGGTCGCGGAATCGTATGAAAGTGATCGACCAGCCAGACCGACGCAAAGCCCACTTCTTCGGCAGTCTGAGCGACCCGTGTCATGGCCTCATAGGCTTCGACTGGATCTTTGATGCTTGCCAGTTCCATTATCCAGCCCTGTGGTAGGGATACACCAAATTGTAGGGGCATGAAAAACAACCTCTTTTCGTGGAAAATGACATCACAAGTAGTGATACTTTAGCATTTTCTGAATAGAATTTTTCCGCTCCTATTATGGCACTTTTGCATCTCCTATGTAAATGTTGGCGAAGTATCCTGAAGAGTGGATCTGTCAAGAATCGACAACCAGCGGCTCATCAGGTAAGATGAACCGCTGCGACTATCACAAACATCGCCAGCATGATGATGTCGCTGGCTTCCGCAGGAGGTCTGGCTGGGGGGCTTAGAAGTTGCTGATCACCAGCTTTTTCATCTCCATCATGTGGGTAAAGGCGTCCGGCTTTTCCATGAGTTCGCCCATATTTTTGGGTACAATCTGCCAACTCACGCCATATTTGTCCTTGCACCAGCCGCACTGTTCAGATTCTGGCACTGCAGAGAGCTTCTGCCAGAAGTAGTCGATCTCGGCCTGGTCCTTGCAGGATACGGACAGAGAGATGGCCTCGTTGAAGGTGAAGTCCTGCTCCCGTCCTGAGTCCATGGCAGCGGACCACTGCCCTGCCAACATGAAGTCGGCATACATCAGCGAACCAGCCCTGGCTGGACCGGTATCCTGGTCGTAGCGCGCGAGCGTGCCCTGCTTGGAATCTGTAAATACTGACAGATAGAACTTGATCGCCTCTTCGGCCTGATTGGTATGCTTGCCGGCGAACATCAGTAACGGCATAATGAAAGGACGCGACTCACTGTCCGGATTGCTGAGTATGAGCTGCCAGGTAAGCCCATAGCGGTCTTTTACCCAGCCATATTGCTTGCTGAACGGATAGGTGTCCAACGGTATGAGCGCTTCACCACCCTCGATAAACCTGCTCCACAGCTGATTCAGATGTTCAAGCGCTTGCTCGTCACGGGACGGATCAAAATGAAGCATGAATGAAATGGATGGATTGAACTGAAATTCTGGTCCGGCATTAATGGCGGTAAACCGCAGACCGCCGAGCTCGAAATCGATCGCCAGCTCCTGACCAGCCCTATTCTGCTGGAAGTCGGCCAGACCTTCCTCGGTGCTCTTTGGGTAGTAAGAAGTAGATAGAATCCTACCTTCTGGAAGTGCTGCTACATAAAACTCCACAGCTTCCCTGGCGTTGCCGTTAAACCATAGACTCGGCGTAATCTTCTGTCCCATCGTATTTCTCCTCGTTGGTGCGTATCTCTCTCATTGAGTGTCGATTGGCATGTGAGACATTCTACCATCTTACAAAGTAAAAAACTTCTCCAATCTTACTCTTTCTAATCTTTGACTGCATTCCGCGAAAGCGAGGAGCTGGACTATGCTGAGGAAATCTTGAGTCTTCCTTGAATGCGTCTTAACCTTCTTCGGATATCTTTATCCTTGACAAATAAATCTATTTCATGTAAGGGAGATTGTTTTTTTGAAACGAACAGCCTCGATAATGCTACGCATTGGCATAGTAATGGTGCTTTTTAACGTACTTGTGGCGGCCACTGCTTGTAGTAGCGGACAGCCGCAGCAGCCTGGAACGACTGCGACGGCTACATCCACGACGACAACTCATCCCAACATCCTGTTTTTGCTGACGGATGATCTTAATATGGATGAAATTTCTGTGATGCCTCATCTGAAGTCATTATTGATTGATCAAGGTGTGAGCTTCTCAAACTACTTTGTCAGCGTCTCGCTGTGCTGCCCCTCGCGTTCGACGACGTTACGGGGGCAGTATTCGCATAATACTCATGTAGAGACTAATGGTGGCTCCAATGGTGGCTTCCAAACGGCTCATGCGTTAGGCATTGAGCAATCAACGATTGGGACATGGCTCCATTCAGGGGGCTATCGCACTGCCCTGATCGGTAAATACCTCAATGGCTATCCTGGCGGTGTGTCGGACACGTATATTCCGCCCGGCTGGGATGAATGGGATAGCGCGTCCAAGGGCAATCCGTACTCTGAGTTCAATTATACGCTCAACGAGAACGGCAAACTGGTCACCTACGGTCATCAACCACAAGATTACGGGACGAATGTGTACACGAGTAAAGCGACTGACTTTATTACGCAGTCCGCAAATGAACACAAACCTTTCTTTACTTATCTGGCCTTGTATGCGCCTCATCAACCGGCAACACCAGCACCACAAGACAAGAATTTGTTTCCTGGCGTAAAGGCGCCACGCACATCTTCTTACAATGAGACCGATGTCAGTGACAAGCCAGCATTTATTCGTGATCGCTCACCCTTAAATGTAAAGCAACAAGCACAGATTGATCAGCTCTACCGCAAACGCTTGCAATCACTTCAGGCCGAAGATAGAGCCATTGCGAGTCTCTATACGACCCTTCAGAAAACAAAGCAGTTGAACAATACCTATATCGTCTTCACCTCAGACAACGGCTTCCACCTTGGTCAGCATCGCCTGCCCGCCGGGAAACAAACCGCCTATGAGGAGGATATTCACATGCCGCTGGTCGTGCGTGGACCTGGAGTGTCCGCTGGTAAGACCGTTGATCAGGTAACCGGGAACATTGATCTGGCTCCGACTTTTGCTGCGATGGCGGGTGTACAGCCAGCATCATTTATCGACGGTCGATCTTTTCTCCCGCTGACGCACGGTCAAACACCAACAACATGGCGACAATCCTATCTTGTAGAGCACTGGCGGCTACAAAGTTCTACCAAGCCGGCAAATCCAGGGCTCCAGGAGCCTGGCGATCCAGATCAAGATGCTACTGTCAGCGGAAGCAAGGCTGCTAAAATTGATATTCCGGAATACCATGCTATCCGTACGCAGGATTACATTTATGTGGAATATAGTACAGGAGAAAAAGAGCTCTACAATCTAAAGACAGATCCGGCTGAACTCAATAACATGGCGTCAACAGCAGGTCCAAGCTTCCTGAAAAGCCTTTCAACGCGTCTGGTTGCTCTCAAAACGTGTAAAATGGGCACGTGTCGTTCTATAGAGGATCAATCAGTTCCTTCCCTGCCTTAACGATATATCGTTAAGGCGTCAGTCTGATTTGGGCTTTCTCACAGTCGGAACGAAAACCCAGAACAATCTGCTGAGATGCCAGACTCTGCCGGGATGACGTTGACAAGTTATCCTGGCAGAGTCTGGCGTTCCTTTTTCTCGCTGCTCTGGGCGCGCCAGTCAGCTTGATTTGCTGAGTCTGAGGTTGCCTGTACTGATGCCGTTTAACCTGAGACGGTTATGTTGGAGTTCCCACTACCATTGCTGAATGCCTCTGTTGCGAGGATCTGGTAGTTGAACGTGCCGAGGTTCATGCCATGACTGGCCCATGCGTTGAAAAAGTTGCTGGTCGTTATGGTCCCGCCCGTTCTCGTCGACTGCCGGACAGCCCAATACTGGTTGAAGGTTGCGGTACCTATGATGGAAGGCTGGTTGACCCGCGTGGATTCATATAAGTTGTACGTAGTGCCGTCACTGGTAACTGTGCCCTTGAATGTTGCCCCGGAACTGGGATTATAGCCGCTCCAGTTATCCACAATGTAATACTCAATAAGTGGGTTCGTCGTCCATCCGTAGAGAGCCAGATAAGCGGCGCCGCCGGACGGGTTGAAGCTGCCTGAATAGGTTACGGAATGAGATGAGCCGGTGGCCCAGCCTTTACCGGCAACAAAGTCCCCAATGTTGGACCATTGAGTCCTGTAGTTACCACACGGACTCATGGTCATGGAGACTGATCCACTACCCGCGGTCCAGAACGAGAAGTAGTTGCCATTATTGGTGCCAGTTTGGTTCGAGGTTATGGTGACGGTATTGCCAGTGCCGCACGAGGGCGGAGGTGTGGGAGTGGTACCCGGAGTTGGAGTTGGAGTCGTGCCGCCCGGGGTTGGGGTCGGCGTTGGTGAAATTGATCCGCCACAAACATTTCCATTCACCGAGAAGCTTGTCGGAACAGGATTGCTGGTTGTCCAACTGCCATTAAAGCTTGGCGGAGAATTGAGCGTGCTATTAGCGGGAACACTGCCATTGTAGCTGACGTTGGTCACGGTCACGTTCTGGCCAGATTGCGAAAACGTGCCATTCCATCCCTGCGCGACCGCCTGACCACTGGCCGGGAACGTCCAGCTCAGCGTCCAACTCGACCAGGCCGAGGTACCGGTGTTTTGAACAGAGAGGCTGGCTCCAAAGCCTCCTGACCACTGATTGGTGACGCTGTAATTCACCTGGCAGTACGAAGCCGCACGTGCCGGGGATGTGGAGTACAAAAAGAGAGAGGTTGCAACAATTGCGAGCGCGCACAGCACCAGCGCTGCTCTGGGGACCGTTAAAAGTTGAATGCGCCCTTGGCTCTTCATGAGCTTCTCCTTGCATTATAAGCGACAATGCTGATCGAAATCCTTCTCCGATCAGTGAAACAACAGTTCGACTAACTTGTGACCAGGCTTCTGGTGGAAGTGTATGTCCAACTGTACCTCGCTTACCTCTGGCTATTATCATCATTTGCCAGGACGGTAAGCAACTTTTTCTGCAAGCGCTTGCAAACCTACGATTGATATACCATAGAGATTTTTCTGTGTCAACTTCTGTAAATCCTTCTATGAAGCTAATTGCTTACCAACTACTCTTCTGGTGGGAAAAATGTCATCAAACTGCTTGTTCTCCAGGAGAATGATTGGATTTTCGCCTGAATACGCTTGGATTTTTCAACACTTCTGCTCGTAATACATGAATTTCGTTCATTTTGTCCCGAGATGTGAGCAGCATAACGGTTCAGAGCGATCTAACTACTCACTTTTTACTCACTTTTTGGGCAGAGGCTCATTGTTCAAGAAATCATTATGAGCCTCTGTCCTTGTAGATACTGCTGGCGAACCCGGGAGAATATGCTGAAATGGGATTAGCTCCGAGTCCACTGCTGGTTGCTACCACCGTTGCAATTCCAGATCTCCACGGCGACGCCGTTAGCAGTGCCAGAGCCAACCACGTCGAGGCAGAGGCCAGACTCGTGACCAACGATGGTGCCATTGGAGTTGAGTGTCCACTGCTGATTTGCCCCATCGTTGCAATCCCAGATCTCCACTCTGGTACCCGCCGTTGTGGCGTGGCCCGGAACGTCGAGGCACTTGTTGCCATACACCTGCAGCTCACCATTGGATAGAGAGGCCCACTGCTGGTTCGCCCCGCTGTTGCAGTCCCAGATCTGTAGGAGTGTGCCGTTGGCCGTAGCCGCTCCCGGCACGTCGAGGCACCGGCTGGAGCCTACACCCCGCAGAACCCCGGTTGTACTGCCGCTCCCACCTCCGCCGCCAGCGTTGTTGGTCTGACCCCAGCCGTACTGGAGCCGGTCGAGACCAGACTGATTGGTGATGCTCAATGAGAGAGTGGTGCCACTGCCGTTGAGCGAGGTGATGGCACACGATGCGTTCTCGCAAGGTCCGGGGCCACTCGTTTGCGTCGCTTGCTTGACGCCGGTCCACAGGATCGAACCCATGCCCAGGCTACGGACGGTATCAGTGATTCCATACAGGTACGACAGGTCGTTGTTGCCATCCTTCGGACCATTGTAGTTGACGCCAGTATTCATCGGGACGCCGAACTCAGTCAGCACGGCGCGACTGGAGTAACCACATAGAGCATTCTGGAAGTCTGTGACCCAGCCTGCCTCGGTGGTGTGCGAGTCACCGAACATGCCATAGATATGGATCGATAAGAGTGTGCCGTTCAGGCGTGAGTCAGCACCGACCGCGCATAGGTTGGTGTCAGAGTACAGACCGGGAACGATCACCTGACCACGTGGCAGGTTCGGATAGCGTGCCAGCCAGGCGGCCTCGAAGTTGGTCAGATTGGTGGCGCTGTAGGCATAGGGCTCGTTCATGATATCGAAGTAGAAGTTGCTGTTCCCACCATATTTATTGATCACAGTGTCCCACATGGTGTAGAACGATGAGGTATCGCTGACGGTGCCGCCCTGGAGCCATGGCGCGACGACGACTTTCATTCCCAATGCCGAGGCTGCATCCCACGCTGCTGTGTAGCTCCCCCACCATGATCCTGACGTGGTCGCGGCGTTGAATGGCAACCGTACGGTGTTGGCTCCCAGGCTCTGAAACCCTTTCAGGATTGCGGTCGCCTTGGTGTAGGTGGTGGCGTAATTATCAGATGTCGACAGACCAACCGGAACCAGGTTGCTCGTGATAAAGTTATCATTGGGGTTGGCCCAGTTTACTCCATGGAATTGACTGGTGTTACTCGCTGCCTGGGCAGCAGGTATATTTCCAATCTGTGTCGTTCCCAGTAGTGCCACAAGCGCAAATAGCATAAGTAATGCGCTCAATATACACATTCGTCGCATCATGCGTGAATAAAACATACTGTTGATCCTCCTTGTGAAGCAGGCACCATCGATGTGCCTTTGAATATGAAGAGCGTACTCTTCTTCCCTGCGCACGCGATGACCGAGAAAATTGGATTAGACGACGCTACAAGCTGCTCCATTCAGGGTGAAGGCGGTCGGTGAGCCATTACTGCCTGTCCACGAACCATTGAAACCAGGAGCAGAAGAGAGTGTCTGCCCCGGTGCAATGGAGCCGTTATAGGAGGCATTGATGATGGTGACTGCGCTGCCACTTTGGGTCACCGTGCCGTTCCAGAGTTGGGAGATCGTTTGCCCGTTGGGGAATGAGAACTTCAGACTCCAGCCATTGATGGCGGTTGAGCTGGTATTGGTGATGGTGATACTTGCCCCAAAGCCTCCCTGCCATTGATTGGTAACTGCGTAATGCACACTACAACTGGCACCGGAGACAGGTGTAGATGTGGGCGTTGGCGTTGGCGTGGTCCCTGGTGTGGGCGTTGGTGTCACACCCTGCGTTGGGGTAGGTGTGGGCGTTGGTAACGTACTGCTCCCATAACCGGCTGCCACAAGGCTGGCCTGAACAGCGTTCTCCGCTGCATCCGAGGGATAACCAGCAGTAATAGCTCCCTCGAAGAACTCACCCTCATCAGAATCGCTATTATCGCCACCAGTACCCAGAATAATCGAAGGTTGTAACTTCATTGGTGAGTAGCCATTCGGAAGTGCTCCCGAGTAGGGAGTGGTGAGGCTACCACTGGTCCCATTGCCGTACTTGAGAGTAAAGTTACTGGTGCCATTATTCTTCAGCCAGGCACTGACGAATGGCAAGTGGATGCCCTGGTTGTTCGGGTCTTTGTTGGAACCAGTATTGGTGTGGTACATGCCATTTTCTAGATCAGCCTCCACCCAGGGACCAGTCCCAACGCAGGGATTGTTTGCCCATGTACCGAACCAGCAGGCGGTACCCCAGTAGATTGCATTCATGGTCGCATTGCCTGTGTCGGTGTGTGAGGTCTCGCCGCTCCCATAGTCGAAGCAACACTGACCGTTCACATTATTCGACGAGGTCATCATATACAATCCTTCAGGCTGGGAGCCGGTAGCGACGCCTTTGGCACTGTCGAAGCGGTAGCCAACGCCGGGTGTGACCTTAACTCCGTATGCCTGGTGACCGGCGATGGTGATTGGGAGCGCCATCGCATTCGCTCCGATATCTGACCCGTTGGGGCCTGGACCTTTCCAGTAGCCTCCCCAGGAGATTGGCATGTCATTATGGTTGGTGGTCTGGTCGTATAACTTGGTAATCGTACAGGTTGTATTCGCGCAGAACGAGACCTGTGGCGCTGCGTTAGCGTCCCCTCCCGCCGACAGAAGGCCGATGTCGAGATACTGCTTGTCGGATGCACGTTGGATCTGGTAGAGAGGTCCATTGTAGGCCGCGAAAAGCGCACGCACGGTGCTATGAGCTGCGACGCATGGTGTGCCATAGGAAGCATAAATATCGCAGGATAGCGGTGTTGCTGCACGGGCAGTGGTAGGGGACGTAGCAAACGGGCTAAAAAGACTAAATGCGCTGAAAGCGATGACCGTAGCCATAATAAGTCCCACCAGGAGAGTTTTCTTGTGGCGAGTATGCAGAAGGTGATGGTTTGCGTTTATTGATTTCACGTCTTTGTTTCCTTTTTTGTAGCCTGGCTAAGCTGAAGCATCAACGCTCCAGGTTCCTGGCACCGCGTACAATTTTTTCAGAGTGCACGTGGTGACAGGAAAAGATGATCAGACGATGCTACAAGCCGCCCCATTCAAAGTGAAGGTGGTTGGTGGACTGTTGCTCCCTGTCCAAGAGCCGTTAAAGCCAGGAGAAGAACTTAAGGTTCCCCCGGCGGGAATAGCACCATTGTAGGAAGTATTGGTAATGGTGACTGCGCTGCCACTTTGGGTCACCGTGCCGTTCCAGAGTTGGGAGATCGTTTGCCCACTGGGGAATGAGAACTTCAGACTCCAGCCATTGATAGCGGTCGAACTGGTATTGGTGATGGTGATACTTGCCCCAAAGCCTCCCTGCCATTGATTAGTAACTGCGTAATGCACACTGCAACTTGCGTCTGTTGTTCCCGTAGGTGTGGCTGTTGGAGTGGAACCAGGTGTAGGTGTATGGGTCGGCGTTGGTGTTGGTGTTGGCACAGTTCCCAGGTACGCACTAATAATCGGGCCAAGTCGATTGGCAACTTTGACCTGCCCGGCGTCGTTTGGGTGAATTCCATCACTACTATAATCAGAGGAGCTTAACCATCCTGCGGTATCCACATACTGTGTATTGCTGTCACCAACGGCCTGGACCGCTGCCTGCGTGGGGGCGGCTTCTGCCCCTGAGAAGGTTCTGAGCACAAAAATACGTGCCGCAGGATAGACATTGCGGATATTGCGTAGAAACGTGATATAGGTTGACTGAAATGCACTATTGGCACTGCTGAAGCCAGAATCATTGGTTCCCAGGTTAATCACGACTGCCGAAGCCTGATAGCGCGAGAAATCCCAATTTGGAGAGTTTGGAAAGGCCGGATTTTGCAATTTGAAGAACTGTCTACTCATGCCAATAGCATTAGCGGAATAGCACTGTATGTTGTCGACCAGGCAAATGCCACTCTGGGCAATCTGAGTGTGTTGCACTCCCAGTTGTTCTCCTATCAGCCATGCGTAGTCGGAGAGCGCATATTTACTATCAGAATAGCCTGCTGTAATCGAATCCCCAACGAATTCGATAAGTTTTGAAGAGAGCGTAGGAGCAACGGTGGTAGCTCCTGCATCGAGCACCAATCCTTGAAAAGCGATGTAGTCGGAGTCGGTCCGCGCCGCTATACGTAGTAAGTGAGTACCGGAAGCAAGCGGCGTTGATGTGAGATTCACCGTTCCGTTCGCGTTTGCATGAAGGATATCGGCCCCGCCATCAATCGTCGTGTAGATGTTAGCTGCGCTGGCCAGCTTGATAGCGACGGTCGTCCCAGTAAAGCGCGTTTCGAAGTAAGCGCCGGGCCAATAGCTTTTGTAAACGGTGCTGGAACTGGTGTCCCAGCGCCCAACGTATTTGATATTGGGATCGGTCGGAGATGTGCTTTGGGACGCGGCATGAACTTGTGGTATGGTCATCAGGCTTATAAGACAAACAGACATTAGAAAAACCGTAATGATGAGGCTAAGCCATGAAGTCCATTTCATGCGTGAAAGAGACATTGATTGTTCTCCATTTCCTTCCTTAAAAATGAACGTTTACGCGTATCAGTATCTCATGTGGACCATCTAAATCCTCTGTCGAAGCCTTCAATACTCATGTCCTATAGACGTTAGAGGAGGGATGAGACCAGGCATACGAGCGTCTGTTGCTCCCACGACGAGGCGAGGAAGAGGTTCTAAATCTACGTGTGAGTTGTTAGAAATGACGGGTTGGGCGTCGTGTTCGCGGCATCCAACCCGTGACCGACCTTTCTTGTTGGATGAAAGGATTATTGCCGGGTCCACTTTTGATTGCTACCACCGTTGCAGGTCCAGAGCTCCACAGCGGTGCCATTGGCAGTGCCAGAGCCGGTTACGTCGAGGCAGAGGCCAGACTCGCGGCCCACGACGGTGCCATCAGCATTGAGAGTCCACTGCTGGTTCGTTCCACCGTTGCAGTCCCAGATCTCCACCCTGGTACCAGCTGCCGTGGCGTGCCCCGGCACATCGAGACACTTATTGCCATACACTTGTAGTCCGCCATTGGACAACGAGGTCCACTGCTGGTTCGTCCCACCATTGCAGTCCCAGATCTGTAGGAGTGTGGCATTGGCTGTAGCCGCTCCCGGTACGTCGAGGCATCGGTTGGAGCCTACTCCTCGCAGAACTCCCCCGGCCGTCCCGCCGCCGTTATTATAGCCAGCAGCAACAATATTGGCCTGCACTGCGTTTTCGGTGGCGTCCGATGGGTAACCGGAAGTCATTGCGCCTTCGAAGAAGGAACCGGCTGCCCCTTTGCTGTTGTCACCGCCCGTGCCCAGGATAATCGCACCCTGCTTGTGCATGGGGTTGTAGCCTGCAACGTTGGGACGCGGTCCACTGTACATCGTGGTCAGGCCACCGGATTGCGCGTTGCCTGCCTTGATCGCCCAGAGGTTGGGTCCGCCCTTCACAATCGCAGTGACGTAGTGCGACGTGATGCTCTGATCGCCACTGTTATAGCCGGCGTTGACTCCAGAAAAAAGACCGTTTTCGAGGTCCGCCATAACCCAGGGACCATTGCCTGAACCGTAGCCCCACACTTTGATATTGCCGAAGTAGATGGCTTCCATGGTGCCATTCCCATCGTCATTGCTGTTGGTCTCGGCATTGCCATAGTCGAAACAGCAACCGCCGTTGTAATGCGTGCCGTCGAAGATTGCATACTCGCCCTCGGCGTTGTCTCCAGTTGCAATACCATTTGTGTTGTTGTCGCGGTACCCGGTGCCAGGAGCTATATAGACACCGTAGACGTGATGGCCTCCAACCGTCAATGGCAACGCACTCGCGTTTGCCAGGTTATCGGGACCCGAGGCGGCCCCACCAGCAGGTGCCTGGGTGAGATTGTTGCCACGACCAGACTGGTCGTAGATGATAGTGATGACACAACTCGTGCCTGCACAGAATGAATCTTGCGCAGCGGCATTCGCGTAGCCGCCAGCGGAGAGCACACCGATGTTCAATGTAGTGTTATCCGAAGCGCGTCTGACCTGATACAGGTTGCCGTTGTAGGCACCGAACAAGGCACGCACCGTGCTATGGGCAGCAACACAGGGCGTCCCGCCAGAGGCATAAATGTCGCAGGGTAATGACCCTGCTGCCATAGCCGATGTACTGGAAATTCCAAGCATGCTGGCAATGAGACATACAGCAGTAATCAGTGCCAGGACGTGTCTCCCGCTACAAAAATATAAGCGTTGCGCGTATGAGAGAGATTGTTTCACGCTCTTGCGTCCTTTCAAATAGATCGCCTTATAAAGATCGTTCTCCATAAGGATGAACAAACAGCGGTGGTGTCCGATCAGTTTCTCCGAGACGGAAGTCTGGTGTTCTTTCTGCGCTACAAGAGGAGATCATCCTTTAGGGGGTGATAATTCTAGTATAATGCGTGTAACGTGCAATATCAATGCGTAAGTCTTCAGTTTTTTTCACAAAGTATGCGCTTTCAATCTTTGTAAATGATCATTCGCGCAAAATAAAGGATGGCGAGATTGCTCTGCTCAAGCAGGATTGTCTATGTGTGTTGGCAGCTTCTATCGCCAACGCACATAGACGGTTCGGATTGTCGTTTTGTTTTCACAAGCGTAACGCATAAACCCTATGGTTGCGGTCGCATATCAGGAGTATATTTAGAAGGGGCTATCCATTGATGCCACTGGGCCTTTATCATCTGAGATTGTTTGCTTGTAATGCTGTAAGATAAGGTGTAATGGCACCAGTTCGGTAATCAGAAAGCGGAATGAACCGAGATGTTGGATAATTTGCGGGCCATAAATATAGACGATCCAGCGCCAGTATGGCCCGAGCGTGGTTTGCCGCTTATTTCCCATCTCATTACTGCGCTGGATAAAGTCGTTCACGAGCATCTCCATACGCTTTGTTGCTTCAGGCTCTTTCATGTGTACGTGCCAGATGAACGAAGAATAGAGAGAGAGCCAGTCGTTATACTCACTCTGCCAGGTGAATGTGTGCTTTTCTGGCACGACTCTGTTTGGCGCAACACGATGCGTCTCAGCATAACCCTCTGCCAGAATCATGGCTTGTGTCAAGCCACACCCTCCAGCAGTAATGGGCCAGTAAAACCAGGCTTCGGGCAGTGTGACAATGCGATCCTCCTGGGAGAAGCGCTGCTGTATCTCTGTCCGGAGGGCCTCAAGCATGCCGTAGCCTGGTTGAAAGAAATGCTGGTGAAATAGAGTGGCTACCTGCCCAATATCCTGCCGATGATCCTTGCCAAGGTCCACTTCCATCGCAGTTGCGTTGATCAAGTTCTGCACGTGTTGATTGTAGACTTCAATCTGACTGAGGAGCGATGATGCATGCAAGACCTGCTCTCTGGCTTGCTGATGGTACTTTGCAAATGCCTTCATATCAACCTGCCATGCTCCACTGGCGTTTAATTGTAGTAAGAACCAGCCAGGCAGAGATGTCGGCAATTGCGGGGGGAGCTGTCCCTGAATACAGACTGCGCCACATTTTTCTTGATTGATGGTGAGTCCTGTCCTCTGGCAAAATTCTTGTATTGCTTGCCAGGCTTGCACAATTTGTTGCCCATCAGAGGCCAGGATACAGATATCGTCAACCATACGAATAATCTGTACATGTGCACGTCGTAATATATGCTGATCCAATAAATGGAGTATCATTTCTCCCAGGATATGTGATAGGCGATGGTTCAGCGGAAGACCACGCTGAAAGCTTGTTTGCTCTTCATTCTGCTGAATGCGAATTTCCAGAAATGTACGAAAGAAGTCCAGATGGCGCTGTGAAAATCCATAGCGTTCAAGTACCGCAAGCAAAAGCGCGTGTGGAAGAGTGGGATAAAAATCTTTCAAGTCGAGCTTCAGGACATAAAGCGGAGCATCAGGAAAAGCTGCTCGTGTGAGCTCAATCTCAGCGTTAATAAATTGTAGCGCCGATCCCATACCGTTTATCTCAGAAGTCCTTTTATACCCACTCAACGTTATACTGTTTTTACGTAGCTTTTTTCGCCTTATTTTTCGCACATTCACGATGGAGCTATCGTCTCCTTCAATATGGGTTTTCAGTTGCTCTCTTGTCAGTGGTGCGTCTGGATAGTTGAGAAGGTTCTTCCAGATATCACCGTTGGCAAGACGATAGAGATGAAGCGCTTGCTCTATCTGAGCCTCCTCGGCGTCCACTGAAGGCTCTGAGAGAAGCTTGCTTAATTGCTGTGTTCTCTCCGCATATTCTTCTGCTAAAAAATCGTGAAAAGCGGTTTGTAGACGAGCACCTAAGATTTCTAGAAAACATGTTGTAAAAAGGTCATAATTGATAAATAAGCGCCATTTACTCATTGACCAGCGTGAGAATGTGCTCACCCCATTTTCAGGCCAATCCCACTCGTCAAGATGGGTGAGGCGAATCGAAAGGGCGTCGGCCATATCTTTGCACAAAACGCTATCCTGTGCGATGCTCTTTGCCTGCCCACGAATCTCAGTGGAGCTATCACGAGCGTCTTGGAGGTGCGCAAGGGCGGTATCTACTTCTCTACTGGTGATGTGGCGGTTTAAGATATCGCTTGCTGTCTGCTGGAACCATGTGGCAACATTTTTTTGCATGAAATTGCGATCAGTAAAGAGCTCATCCAGTAGTCTGTCATCAAGCTCGGTCTGTGAGGGATGGCTGGCGAGCGCTAAAAAATGCTCGGATGCTGTAATACTATCCGGATGGGGAGGCATTAGCTGGCTTTTTTCCTGAATCCATTCCTCTTGCAAGGCGCCGAAAATATAGATCAGTTCTGAACGTAAACGACCCTGGGATAGCTCCTGTAGCAGTTGGGCATGCCAGAAAGAGATGGTTTCGTCCGAAAGTTGTGGACCGTTGAGGAGGGGGGCCATGTTTGCGACGTCGGGATGCAATGCGATTCCGAGCAATTTGATCTTGTGAAGTTCGGTAAAGAGCGTTTGTAATTGTTGCGTTTTTTCTTGACTCTGCTCTACTTGCATTTCTAAGTCTTTATATGCCTGAAAAAAGCGTGGCCGCTGTTGGCGTAACTCTTGCAATTTCATGTGCGCAATGTGATATTCAGTATTGGCCATTATTATTCCTTTTTTTGCGTCTGTTGTAAATAGGGTACCCTCATTTTATTCTGCTTGCTCTGGTATAATCCGGAAGAATAATGACCACCCAAAAAGTCTTTGACTATAAAGTGGAGTCTATTCTGATCTTTGTATGTAAACCATAAAGGTTGTGGAATAAGCATAAAAAACGAATTGGCCTGGTACTTTTCTTCCATTTATCACATCGCTTGTGACATTTCTTGTGACAGGAATAGTGACAGCAGTCACATCTCAATGTGACACCCCCTGATGTACTCTCTAGACAGGTTCGATTGAGAGAGGCGCAATATATAGGAGTTCAAGCCACAAAACCTGTAGGCCTGGTTACTCACATAGTGCCTGGTGACAGAGAAGTATATGAGGAGTTTACTGATGGAGAATCTCAATAGTTCGCACTCAACGGTAGATGCGAATAGTAATAGTCTGGCGCAATTGATGAAGCGCTACCCGTTGGTGTCATTTTTTATTCTGGCTTTTGTACTGACATGGTTCTGGGAGCTGGCGATCGTCTTTCCTTTACATGTGCCGTACCCGTGGGATGGGTTGATGATGACGGTGCTGGGGCCGACGTTGGCGGCATTTATTATGGCGGCGATTACCGAAGGGCGGGCAGGGGTTGTTACGCTGTTGCGTCGCTATGTGCGCTGGCGCGTTGGCCTGGTATGGTATCTGTTCGCGCTGCTGACCCCGCCGATTCTGGCGTTTGTGGGCCTGTTGCTCCTTGCGGGCGGGCTGCCAGCGTTTCATGTGCCAGATGTCAGTTTCTTGCTGGCTTACCTGACGACCTATCTCACGTTGATCATTGCGGGTGGCCCATTTGGGGAGGAGCCTGGCTGGCGCGGTTTTGCGTTACCTCGACTACAGCAGCGTCCTGGACCCCTGTGGGGCACGCTGATCCTGGCGGTGCTCTGGGCTCTGTGGCATCTGCCCCTGTACCTGTTCCAACCGGGCTATAATGGGAATACCGGTGGTCTTGAGGGATTTCTGTACTCCTTTGGAGGATTTTTCATCATCGTTATCGCGTTTTCCATTTTCTTTACCTGGATCTTTAACAATACTCGAGGTAGTCTGTTACTGACAATCCTGCTGCATACATCGGTCAATACTGCCAGTATCCTGGTGACGCTCTTTCCGTCTTTCCCTGAGACGAAGCTGATTCCACAGGTGCTGCTCCCCGTCTGGTTGGGGCTTGCCGTGCTGGTTGTACTGTTCACCCGTGGGCAACTGGGCTACCAGCGCTACCTGCGTACGACCAATCCTGTCGTGGATGCGTCCGCACAAAAAACAAATGCGGTAGATGATGTGACCGTGTGATATCAACAGGGCATCAGATCCATGAGGTGAGTCATAAGATGTGAGACGAATGGTTGCCGCCAGAAGTGGCAGCCATTCGTCTCACTACATAGCTGCAACGCTTATGCAATAATAGCTTTATAATATGGCAACATTTTCACAGGTGAAATGGAGATGTCTATCAAAAAATATGGAGAAGTCAGAATGAAGCAGGCAAAGCTGGATGCAGCGCCGTTGGCCCAGACGCATGGTTCGCAGCAAATGGCGACCGATACGCTTTTGCGGGGACGCTGGCTGGCGCTGGCGCGTGGGAGTTGGTTGGTGCTGGTCATCTTTGCCATGGGCCTCTTCTGTGTCAGTATCCCGGCGTACTATCACTATCTGTTTCAGTGTGCAGGTAGTTGCGCGGATGCGCAGAGTATTACGCCGGTGTTTCATGCGAGTGGCGCAACCAGAGCGTTCCTGGCGCTGTATTTCACGGGCCTGAACGTCTTTTTCGCGCTTGCCTACTTTGTGATCGGCTGGGTGATCTTCTGGCATAAGTCCGATGATAAGGTCGCACTGCTGGCGTCGTTCACGTTGATCACTTTTGCCTCTGCAGTGACCAAAACCGTTCCTGTGCTGCCATCGTTCTGGGGGCTGCTGGGAACGGGCATAAGCTTTGTTGGGATTGTCTCGCTTCCACTCTTTTTCTATGTCTTTCCCGATGGCCGTTTTGTGCCGCGCTGGACACGCTGGTTTGTGTTGGCAGCGCTGATCTTCTGGGGCATCAATATGTTTGCTCCGGCACTCTTCCTGTATCTGTTCATTTCCTATCGTTTGCTGACGGTGGCGGCCTTTATCGTCTTGATCCTCAGCCCGGTCGTCGCTCAGGTGGTCCGTTATCTGTATAGCTCGACACAGGTTCAGCGCCAGCAGACGCGCTGGGTGCTCTTCGGCACAGCACTGGGCCTCAGTGGCTTCACCTGCTTAGATGTGATCATCGGCTTTTTCCCGGACAGTGGGATCGCCGGCAACGTCGTTGTGTACATCATCCTGGCGACGATCAGTTATGCGCTGCTGATTTTGATCCCGCTCTCTATGAGCTTCGCGATCTTTCGCTCACGCCTATGGGAGATCGATAGTATTATCAATCGCACGCTGCTCTATGGCGCTCTAACTATCAGTGTCGTTGTGCTTTATGTACTGGTCGTGGGCGGTCTGGGCTTCATCTTCCAGGGACAGGGCAATTTGTTCATTGCGCTCATCGCCACCAGTCTCGTCGCTATCCTCTTTCAGCCGCTACGCGAACGGCTGCAACGGACGGTCAATCGACTCGTGTATGGCGAGCGCGACGATCCGTACTCGGTCCTCTCGCGCCTGAACCAGCGTTTGGAGACTACATTAGCGCAGGACGCCGTGTTGCCGACCATCGTTGAGACGGTTGCCCTGGCGCTGAAGTTACCCTATGCGGCGATCTCTCTGCAGCAGGATGATAGTACGCCGACGATTGTGGCATCCTTTGGCAAGAGCAGCGAAGAGACCTATGCACGCTTTCCCCTGCTGGCTCAGTCCGAGCCGGTCGGCGAATTGCTGCTGGCCCCTCGTCTGCCTGGAGAGACTTTCACGCTTCCTGAGCTGCGCCTGCTGCACGATCTCACCTATCAGATTGGCAACGCTGTATATGCGCAGCGGCTCGCCGCTGATCTGCAGCGTATGGCGTTGGCTCTGCAGCAGTCGCGTGAACGTATCGTACTGGCGCGTGAGGAGGAGCGTCGTCGTCTGCGCCGCGACCTGCATGACGATCTTGGCCCCACCCTCGCTGCGCTTGCCCTGAGCGCCAGCACTGTCGGTGAAATGATTCCTGGCGATCCTGCAACCGCGACGCAACTGGCCGACGAACTGCAACGCGAGTTGCGTGCCTCCATTGCCAGCGTCCGGCGCCTCGCCTACGAATTGCGCCCGCCCACGCTCGACGAGCTTGGTCTCATCGCCGCCATCCGCGAACGTGCTCTGCAACTCAGCCAGTCGGTAGCAGGAGGTGAGCGTGACGCGAGTATGGGCGACGGATCTGATAAGCGATCCTCTTTCAGAGAAGGTGTGCAGATAGATGTACAGGCTCCCGAGATTCTACCATCGCTGCCTGCAGCCGTTGAGGTTGCCGCCTATCGCATCGTACAAGAAGCTCTAACCAACATCGTTCGGCACGCCCACGCCCGGCATGGCCGTGTCCACCTTGCGCTCATTGATGCCGACCAGACCTTACAGATAGAGATCTGCGACGACGGAATCGGCCTGCCGCAAAAGAGGCATACCGGCGTCGGCCTCTTCTCCATGCGCGAACGTGCCGAAGAACTGGGTGGTACATATAGCGTTGAAAACATCAACAACCAGAAACAGAGTGTCTCTGGCACGCGCGTCAGTGTCCGGATACCGCTCGTCAAGTAAGAAAGTGAAAGACATGGAACAGCTACGTATCGTCATCGTTGATGACCATCCCCTCTTCCGCCACGGCCTTGGTACCCTCGTGCGTGCCGAGCCCGACTTTGAACTCGTCGGCGAAGCGACCAGTGGAGAAGAAGCTATTAGCCTTGCCACCGAACTCCAGCCCGACGTCATGCTCATGGACATCCAGATGCCTGGCGTCAACGGCATCGAAGCTATCCGTCAGATTGTCCACACCAGCCCGCACATTCGCATCCTCGTCATCACCATGTTTGAGGACGACAACTCCGTCTTCACCGCCATGCGTGCCGGTGCGCGTGGCTACATCCTCAAAGATGCTCAGAAGGCCGACGTCCTGCGCGCCATCCGCGCCGTTGGACAGAACGAAGCTATCTTCAGTCCCGCCATCGCCAGTCGGCTCATCACCTTCTTCAACAGTCCCTGGCCCGAGGCACCCGCCAGCGCCTTTCCCGAACTCACCGCTCGCGAACAAGAGATTCTTGCTCTTATTGCCCAGGGCAAAAATAACAGCGAAATCGTTACCCAGCTTGTCCTCAGCCCGCGCACTGTTCGCAACTACGTCTCAAACATCTTCAGCAAACTACAGGTCGCCGATAGGGCGCAAGCGATCATACGCGCACGTGAGGAGGGATTGGGCTAAGGTCGGGCCAGGATGGTGATATCCACCTTATATAACGAGCCGGCTGTGATGTGACTGTATGTCAAAAGGAAAGTTCCTTGACCTAGCGAAGAGACTAAAAGCCTGTGAGCGATAGAGGAGGAGATAGGCGACTGCATAAAAATCGACCAGAGCATCGTCAATCCGCCTCTCAAGACTGACGAGAGAAGCGATGGAAGGAAGAGGATATGTGGAGGTCTGCAAAAAACACAATCAGCGATTTGAAGAGGGAAATATAGGGGGGTAATGCAACAGCAGTAATCGATGATCGTATGATCCTATGAGACATTCATTGGGGCAGGAGAAGTGATACTGAATAGTACTGCTTTACTAGAAGTGTTTTTTTATACAAACATGCACCAATTTGAAGCGCAGGAATTGCTGCCTTGTATTAAGTGCTGCTTTAAAACATGGAACATGACTTTTAGTAATTGTTATCGCGAGTAAATAGTATCGTTTAAGGAGAAAGCATGAACCAGCAGACAGTTTCCTCATATAAATCGACAGATATTGATGTCCTGGTCGTTGGAGCCGGTCCCACAGGCCTGGTTGCCGCAATAGCTCTGATGCAGCGTGGCATCTCATGCCGCTTAATTGATAAAGACGAGGCGCGTTCTCCATATACTAAAGCCCTGGCGCTTCATGCTCGGACACTGGAAATCCTGGAACTCCTATCCGCACCATTAGCCGACACGTTCGTACGCACAGGTTATACTGCCCCCGGTGTTAGCTTCAGTGCAGGCAATGACATGGTGAAAGCGGATATTCTTGGTCTTGATACCAACTTCCCCTTCGTACTTTTTATTCCGCAAGATACGACCGAGGCTCTGTTAGAGAGCTATCTACACGAAGGAGGAGTGAGCATTGAGCGAGGCGTGGCATTTATGGGCTTACAGCAAGATGCTACCACAGTAACTGCACAACTTCGGCACACTAATGGGCAGAACGAAACAGTCCGGGCACGGTATGTACTGGGCTGCGACGGAGCCCATAGTGCTGTCCGCCACGCACTGGACTTGCCCTTCGACGGGAAAGGGTATCCCTGGACGGCTCTTCTCGCCGATGTCAAAGTTGAGAGTGAGGTAGGGAAAAACGGGCTTAGCCAGTTCTCTAGTGAGCGTGGCCTGGCGGTGCTGATGCCTTTTCAGGACGACTATACACGCATCTCCACGATTGATACCTTCTATCAGAACAGCACGGTTAATGATGAGCTCACGTTGGCTGAGTTGCAGGAATCGGTCAGTGCGATCATTCCAGTTCCCATACGCGTGAGCGAGCCACGCTGGTTAACACGCTGGTCCGCGCAACTGCGTCAGGTTGCCCATTATCAGGTCGGGCGCGTATTTGTGGCTGGCGATGCAGCCCATATTCACAGTCCGGCGGGAGGGCAGGGACTCAATACCGGTGTGCAGGACGCGTACAATATTGCCTGGAAGCTCGCTATGGTTCTGCGTAGCGAGGCACCAGAAAGTCTGTTAGAGAGTTATCATACGGAACGCCATCGAGTTGGTAAGCAGATCTTGCACGAGTCGGATCTCATGCTGCGCAGTGTTCTCGTGCCCAATAACATCATGAGAACGGGACGAAATTTCGCTATGAAAACGCTGATGCCCATCCCCGCGCTCCAGCATCACATGAGTGAAAAGCTCTCCGGAATAGGGATAACCTATCGTTCCGCAGAACAACTCTCACTATTGAATAAGGTGCTGAAAGGAAAGCCGGGGAAGCAAGCAGGTGACCGAGTTCCCGATCTGGAACTGAAGCCAGCACGGCTTACGACAGAGACAAGCACAGTGGTTCGCCTCTATGAGCTTTTGCGTCAAGCTCCCTATTCTCTGTTGATCGAGCTTCAACCAGAAAAGTTTGCGGCGGATCGAGCTCAGATTGTAGAGTTTTTACAATACCTGGAGCGCTTCGGCGGAGAGGCAATCAAACCATATGCAGTCTTTGAGCAAGGCACCGAGGCAATTACGCACGATCTGCCAGTGACAACAATGATTGATTTCAAACAACATGTGCATCGCAAACTAGGTGTGCAACATGGTGATATTGTATTGATTCGCCCTGATGGCCATCTGGCTCTGCGTGCATCACTCCACCAGCTAGATCTCTTCTCAGAAGAACTGCCACAGTGGGTAACGAGCAGCAGATCAGAACAGCTGGTTGGTAAGTGAGAATAGACCTTTGTCCATAAAAGCAGGGCAAGGTTGCTCCTTGCACGAAGACTGATCTTGTGCTGAGGGTTTTGTTGTCTGAAAGGTCATTGCTCAAGCGGATGAGTAGGCTCAAGAGGGGGGATGAATTCCTGCAAATTCTAACATGAAATGTTCCTTTTAATCCTCTTCTCCCCCATGAGCCTCCTCACGCTGCTCAAGGTAGTGGAGCACATCGCTGCACCAGTTCATATAATTTTGTTCATAGCTTATGGTGTATTTGAAAATCAGTTCTGCAATAGCTAAGGATTCACTGTTCCCCTGGGACATTGCCAGATATCTGGTTCGCTTCAACTCCAATTCCTGCTCATGCCTGGAGAGTTGCTCCTGGTGCAGTGTGATCTGCTCTCGAAACATGGCCTGCATGCGTGTGGGATCTGCCACCCAGAGGCTGTAGGCCTTCAAGAGAAATTCATCGCGTATGACTGCTGGAGGGGTCGAGGATTCTACCCAGGACTGTAGTGCTACCTGACCTGCTTCGGTAATCTGATACATTTTTTTCGCCGGGTGCCGGGCTTGTTGTTCGATAATCTGGTAGGTGGTGAAGCCTGCCTCTACCAAGTGGGCCAGTGCCGGATAAATTTGGGTGAGGCTGATGGCCCAGAACGGGCCAAAGTGTTTTTTCAGCATCGTTGCAAGATCATATCCTGACAATGGTTCACGCGCTAACATTCCCAGCAAGATGTATGCCAGTGTGTTCATAAAAAAATCCTTATGTTAGAGAAGCACATATAGTAAAAAAATATATATGTAAGCAATTGACATAATACAAAAGCGTGTGTTATAGTGCAGTCTGTCGCACACTAGCATAGGGCTATTGCGTCGTATGGGCCTCCCTATTCTAGCAAGTGATCTACCCCTCTTGCAAGCGTGAAGCAGTAATTCGTCAATGTTTGACATTTTTAGTTGCGAAAAGGGATTTAGCATGAGCTTGTCTACAAACACAATGAATCCTATCCAGTTGCTGACTGTGAAGTTACACGTAAATGGGAAAGAGTATAATCTGGAGCTTGACTCTCGTGTCACCCTGCTCGATGTCCTGCGCGAGCATCTTGCTTTCACCGGATCAAAGAAAGGATGTGACCATGGACAGTGTGGGGCCTGCACTGTTTTGCTCAATGGGAGACGTATCAATAGCTGCCTCGCGCTGGCGGTCGCTTGCCAGGGGGCAGAGATCATCACGATTGAGGGACTTGGTCAAGATGAGCAGTTACATCCGATGCAGCAGGCTTTTATCGAGCACGATGCCTTTCAATGCGGCTATTGTACCCCTGGCCAGATCTGTTCGGCGGTGGGGATGTTACGCGAGGTGGAGGCTGGCTGGCCCAGCGTGGTAAGCACCGACCTGAGTGCTCAGCATGTTGTGCTTGATGAAGAGGAGATTCGCGAACGGATGAGTGGCAATCTTTGTCGCTGTGCTGCCTACGTGAACATTGTCCCCGCCATTGCTGAGGTTACTCAACAGGGACAGAAAGCCGATGGGGAGGTGCGCGGATGAAACCATTTCGATATGAGCGGGTCCAGGATGCAGGAAGTGCCATCGCTCTGGTCTCGCAGGTCGCGCATGCTGACTATCTTGCTGGAGGAACGAATGTCGTTGACCATCTCAAGCTCGGTGTGAGTCAACCTGAGGTGCTGGTCGATATTACACAACTGCCCTTCGATCGTATCGAGGCGCTCCCCGATGGTGGGGTGCGTATTGGGGCTCTCGTTCGTAACTCCGATCTTGCCGCTGACCTGCTTATTCGGGAAAGATTTCCTTTCCTTGCTCAGGCTGTGCTTGCAGGCGCTTCGGGACAGATTCGCAATCAGGCAACGAGTGGGGGGAATCTCTTACAGCGAACACGCTGCGTCTACTTTCAGGATGTCACCAAGCCCTGCAATAAGCGGGAGCCTGGCAGCGGGTGTCCTGCGCGCGAAGGCTATCATCGCGGCATGGCGATTTTAGGCACTTCAGAAGCGTGTATCGCCACACATCCGTCTGATATGGCGGTTCCCCTGGCGGCTCTTGGCGCGAGCATCCATGTGTTGGGCCTCCATGGAGAGCGGGATATTCCCTTGCTCGATTTTTATCGTCTGCCCGGTACTGAGCCACAACGCGAGACGGTGTTGGAGCATGGTGAATTGATCACTGCGATTGAGGTGCCCGGACTGCCTTTTGCCAGTCGCTCACACTATCGCAAGGTACGCGATCGAGCCTCCTATGCTTTCGCACTCGTGTCGCTGGCCGCCGCTGTCGATGTGGATCAAGGGAAGATCCGCGATGTGCGGCTGGCGTTCGGTGGTCTGGCAACTATTCCCTGGCGCGCCCAGAAAGCCGAAGCCGTCCTACGCGGCGCACCTGCGACCGAAGCGTCTTTTGTGCAAGCGGCCGAGGCCGAGCTTGCCGAAGCGCAGCCTTTACGTGAGAATGCTTTTAAGATTCAGCTTGCTCGTAATGTGCTGGTTCGTACTTTGCAAGAGCTTGTAGAAGGGAGCAATTCATGATCCAGACGACCAAGCCCACAGTTATTGGCGCACCGATCAGCCGTCTTGATGGCCCCAAGAAAGTGACGGGAACCGCTACCTATGCCTTTGAGTATCAGTTCGAGGATGTGGTGTACGCTTTTCCGGTACAAAGTACGATTGCCAGGGGCCGTGTCGTGGCTATTGATGCGACACGCGCCCGTGCCGTGCCAGGCTTCCTCGGGTTGATTACACATGAGAATGCGCCAAAGATTGCTCCGGTTGGACTCCTGGGACCTGATAATGATATGGCAACACTGCAATCCGATCGTATCGCCTATCGTGGACAATTCATTGCAGTGGTTGTGGCAGAGACCCTGGAGAATGCGCGCCTGGCCGCTGAACGCCTCACTATCCAGTATGAAGCGCAGCCTCATGATACTGAATTGCGTGCCGACCGTGCTGACCTTGTGAAGCCGCAAGCGCTGATTGCCGGCATGCCTACGGACACCGAGCATGGTGATGTCGAGACGGCTCTCTCGTCTTCTCCTGTCCAATTGGATCAAACCTACACCACGCCCGCATATCATCATAATACCCTGGAGCCGCATGCGACAATCGCGCTCTGGCAAGATGATAGCTTGACGCTGTACGACTCAAATCAGGGACCACATGCCGTTCAGCATATGGCAGCGGTCGCCTTCAATCTTCCTCCCGAACATGTACGTGTGATCTCCGCCTTCGTTGGAGGCGGCTTTGGCTCGAAAGGCGGTCACTCGCATTTTATTCTGACGATCATGGCAGCACAGTTGATCAAGGGAAGGCCCGTAAAGATGGCCCTGACGCGTCAGCAGATGTTTGCGGTGGTCGGCTATCGCACACCGACGATCCAGCATATACGCCTGGGAGCCGAGCAGGATGGACGGCTTACTGCTATCTCTCATGACGTGGTAGTGCAGACGAGTACGATTCACGATTTTGTCGAGCCGGCCGCGAGCGCCACACGCATGATGTATGCAGCAGCACATCGGCGCACAACACACAGGTTAGCGCGCCTCGATGTGCCGATTCCTACCTTCATGCGTGCTCCAGGCGAGGCCCCAGGAATGTTTGCCCTCGAATCGGCTATCGATGAACTCGCGCAGGCGTGCGGCATCGATCCCATCGAGTTGCGTATCAAGAATGATACAGCGGTCGATCCCGAATCTGGTCTGCCCTTCAGTAGTCGTAACCTTGTTGCCTGTCTGCGCCAGGGAGCCGAAGCCTTTGGCTGGTATCAGCACTCACGTCAGCCCGGCATACGGCAGGAGGGACGCTGGCTCATCGGAACTGGCGTGGCTTCTTCGACCTATCCAGCAGGAATTTTTCCCTCAACGGCCAGCATCCGTGCGGAACGTCCTGATCACTATCGTGTGCTCCTGGGTGCCACGGATATCGGAACCGGAGCCTGGACAATTCTTGCTCAGATCGCTGCCGATGCACTTGAAGTGTCTTTAGAACAGATCCATTTAGAGATTGGCGATAGCAATCTCCCGGCGGCCGGGCTCGCCGGAGGCTCCACTGGTACGGCCTCCTGGGGATCGGCGATCATAGATGCTGCTCAGAAGTTCCGTACCAAATTGTATGGTGAGCTTGGAGGGAGATTACCGGAGGATGGCCTGGAAGTAGCAGGTGGGATGCAGCGTAGTCCCTATGCGGGCCAGTATGCAATGCATTCTTTTGGCGCACAGTTCGTGGAGGTTCGCGTCCATGTGGATACAGGCGAAATTCGTGTGCCACGTATGCTCGGGGTGTTTGCCGCTGGTCGTATTATCAACCCTAAAACTGCACGCTCGCAGTTTCTGGGTGGTATGTCGATGGGGATCTCAATGGCGCTGCATGAGCAGAGTGTGATGGACCCACGCTTTGGAGACTACGTCAACCACGATTTTGCGGAGTACCATATCGCAACCAATGCCGATGTGGGAACTGTCGAGATCCAGTGGATTGATGAGGTTGATCCCTACGTTAACCCCGTTGGTGCCAAAGGTATCGGCGAGATTAGCTTCGTTGGGACAGCCGCCGCCATTGCCAATGCCGTCTATCATGCGACAGGCATGCGTGTGCGCGACCTTCCTCTCTCGCTGGATAAACTGCTTGCCTCGCTTCCTCGCTAGCGAAGTGCGTGTGCCGTCTCCTTGATTATTCCAGAAAGGAGACGGCACACATACTTCCTGTTCTCCAGGCATCGAAGTACTCATGCTCACTCTTCCGAGAATGCAGGCAGAGCAATCATCGAGGCCAGGTAATCACCTGCGTGCGCGTGAAGAATGTTCTGGCCAACATGCACTTCCTTTTTTTCGCGCAGGATAAGGCAAAAGGAGGGGGTCAGGACACCGTTTTCGAGGGAGAATACCCTATCGTCAATACATGTCTCTCGCAGTATCTCTCGTCGGAGGTTCTGCGCGCGGTGGACCCGATTGACGAGGATGGCAATCCCATCATTGACTCGGCTAAGAACATGAAGACAGTCGCGCAAGGGGCGGCGATCAGCGTCTGGTGCGCAACGAGCTCGCAGCTTGATGGAATGGGCGGTGTCTATTGCCAGAATTGCGACATTGCCCCGCTCGTGTCCGAGGAGATGATACGTCCCCCGGCAGTCACCTTGCCGGGAGACGTTTGTCGAAAGGCAATGGCTGCGCCCATCTACCCGACCGAGTTTATGCAATATGCAGAACGATACGCCCACGCCCATGACCTTGCTGACTCAATGCTTGTGCCAGACCGGCTTCCCTGAGAGGAAAGGCCTTCTCAATCACCACCTGTATCTCTCCTGCATCGATCAACCGGGCAAAGGTGTTTAATCGTTCAGTGCTGATGCGTGCAAATGCTGACGCAACCTGTACGTCACGTTCCTGGATACTCTCTTTCGCAGGCTGACCGGCGAGCGAGACTAATATTCCACCACGCTTGAGTGCCTGGACTGACTCTTCAAGTGTTGATCCACCGACGACATTCAGCACAAGATCAACGTCATGTACGGCACTTGTAAGAGCCGTCGTTGTGTAGTCAATCACCGTCTCAGCACCCAAAGAACGCACAAAATCAACGTTGGCACCCGACGTCGTGGCAATGACATGCGCACCTTTCCAGCGAGCAAATTGCACTGCAAACAGGCCGACGCCTCCGGCCGCCCCTTGAATCAATACGCGCTGTCCAGCTTCCAACTTGCCTGCCTCAAAGAGCCCCGTCCAGGCAGCGCTTGCCCCCACAGAAACAGCTGCCGCCTCGTCAAAGCTCAAGCTCTGTGGTTTGAGTCCCAGCGAGTTCGCAGGAGTGGTTATGTATTCGCTATATCCCCCCTTCATACTTTGGCCATAGACAGCCTGTCCGACCTGGAAACCCGTGACGCCCGTACCAATCCCCTGTACCACACCCGCAATCTCCATGCCAGGAATGTAAGGAAAGTGCATTTGTAGCATATTTTTTCTCAACCCTTGACGCACTTTCCAATCGATCGGATTCACTCCGGCGGCGTGTACCTGAACCAGGACCTCGCCCTCTTGAGGCTCTGGACGCGGGATCTGTTCTAACTGAAGCTGATCGACATCTCCGTAGTCGTGAACACGGATTGCTTGCATAAGTTGTAAAGACATAAGAATTTCCTCTATTTTCCCTGACGTATTTGTTTTCGGTAGCCTTCTTTGTATTGATCCATTGGTCAATATAAAAGAAGAATATCACGTATTGACCGAAAGGTCAATGTTTTAGGGTCAAATTACTGTAATGACGCGTTTAATTAGCAGATGGTTATGCTGACCACTTTCCAACTAGATCAGGAATTGCTTTCACGCACTTTTTTATCCCAATCTTCAGCCGTAATGACTTCTGCACAGCGAGGAAAGATTTTGGTCATGAGAACATGCTGAACGTCTTGATCTGTATCAGCACAACAGTCAGAGAGGACGGTGAGCTCGTAGTCTTTGTCTTCCGCTTCCAGTAGTGTGGAGAGTACTACATTCCCGGTTGTGATTCCACAGAGGACCAGATTGCTAATGCCTTGCGCTCGGAGAACGACGTCTAAATCACTCCCGGTGAAGGCACTGGAGCGCTCCTTTGTCACAATTACCTCACCAGGTTGTGGCGCGACGGCGGGGTGAGGTGACATGTCTGCCATTTGTAAGGCACGTGTGGCGAGTGCCTTAGAGAAGGCACGGTTGCGCGGGCTGATCTCTGGATATCCCTCACGAAAATGAACTATGACGTGAATGACGTGTATACCAACCTTTCTTGCCGTGGCAATGGCATTGCTTAAGCTCTTGAGCAACATTGGATCTTCGCCAACATGGCTGACAGCCCCACGTTGAACATCTAGTACAAGTAATGCCGTGGAACTCTTTAAATGATTTACTGACATCCTGGTCTTCTTCCTTTCTGAAGATGTGAAGCGCCTGTTAGACTGTTATGGGTAAGAAAGATAATCCAAGCCCAACACATATTGACCAACCGATCAACATTGAGAAGTATACCATTACATTGACCGATCGGTCAATGTAATGGTATACTTCTCAATGTTCACATAGAGGAGCGGATGATGCCAGGGAAAAAGAGTTTGGTAGGCGAAGCAGAAAGAGGTCAAGCGAAATGGACCTGCAAGGTCTTTCCTTAAATAAAAGCAAGATTCGGATCTCGAATCTTGCTTTTATTGTGATTTTATGGGGAGGCGCTGCTATCGCTCCCGGAGCTTTTAGCGCTGCTCGGCATCTGTTTATACACATTAAGCCAGTTTGTGGCGATCTCGATTTGTGCTTGTTGGAGAGAGAGCGCACCGGAACAGACCTGAGCGTGTAGATAGTTCTCGACCTTGTCTTTTTCGTGGAAGCCGGGTTTGGGACTGGCGGCTTCGGGCCAGAGGTTAGAGATGTCATTTGAGCCGCCCAGTTCCAGGCTTACCAGATGGTCAACTTCGTACTGTCCGGTGGTATGGTGCGTGATGCCATACTCGGCGTAGTCCTTGTTTTTCTCGCTCGTCGGCACGTTGCGCACGGATGAGGAGTAACCAGGCTTGCAAATCTGGCTTTTCGTGGCGTTGGCGATAATATCGCCCGGCGTGCATGCTGTATCCTGGAGAGCTCCGTTTACTATACAGCCAGATGTCTTTGTCCTTGTGCCCCAGTGCGGCGTGCCCGTCTGGCCGGTGCCTCCAGAGGAGGATGAAGTGGGACTGCCGTATGTCGATGACGTGGTGATGGTGGGCGCGTTGGAGCACCCACTGAATAGAAAGCAGATGAGCGCTGCCAGAATGAAGAAGCGTTTCGTGCGCATATGCACTCCTTGTTGATTGTTTCTAATCTCTCAGGTCTAGCGTTCCTATGCGTACTGGCGTAATTTCACAGAAGATGACGCAATTCTTCCTATTCAGATTGCAGAACGAGCCAGCTCTGATCGAAGTGCCGTGCCTGTAAGTTAGTTTGCTTGATCCAATAGTATACCATACCGTTATTTGCCCAGTTCATGTTTGCGCCCGCGTCTGTATCGATTTGTAGAAGGAGTAACCAGTCCATTGCATCTTTTTGCATGGCGGTCGCGCGCGGATCATCGGAGTCGGTTATGCCGTTGGAGACGAGCTGGCATTGCTGACGCATGTCGTCCTGGATGGTATCGGGATAGCCAAGCAATCGATGATGTGATAGTGCACGATCTTGCGGCTCTCTTAAATCTTCTAGCATCTGGTCATATGCCTGCTGGTCCTCGTCACTCCACTGCACGTTGGGGAGTTCCAGTCCTGGCTGTAATGCAAGAGTGAGTTCGTTCTTGAATGTAAGCGTACAGGCCTGGAAAAGGCTTGCGACGGGTAAGCCCGTTGGTGTGGCGGCACGTTGTAAGGTAGTAGAGGGATTGCCACTGAAGAGGATTTGCCAGCCCGCGCGATCATCGGGTTGCTCGCCAAAGGTCTCCTGGCTAGAGTCGTAGAAGAACCAGAGCATTCCCTGCCGCGGTAGCGGTCCATTGTCCTCAACGTTCTGTATATCAGCCAGCTGAATCTGCGCAAGAAATGATTGGGGCTGCCCCTTCAACTGCGGCCAGTTTACACCAGCGGGCAGGTCAGGATGGCCGCCAATCTTTGATGTTCCAGGTTTCAGGCTGCTTTCGTCTATCGGGGTAGTGAGTAGCCGTATTGAACTGCGAGCCAAGGTGTCTATCTCACGTACATGTTGTTCTAAGCCAGCTTTGATGAAGGCCTTCTCGATGTCCGTTTTTTTCATTTTTTTCTTCTCCTAGCACAACTCACTTCAGGCACCTTTATGTCCCTTTCTTTTAGTATACGTGATCGCACGCTTTTCATTGACTCGTTCAATAGCAACAAATGGAATGGGATGGTACGTTAATAACTATATACGCACGCAGGTTAATTATTCTATTTGAAATGATCTTTACTTAATTGTAGTTATTTATATTCTACTTCTGATATTCTTTTAATGCACCTCCAACAGCCGTTACAAGCGCCACGAAATTGACAAGTACTTTTGCTCTGCCCATTCAGATACCCATATAGTTTGCTTCCTTTATTGATAAGCAGGGAATGAAATTGTATCTCCTTCTTGTTTCAGAAAGTAACTGTGTATCAAAATAGTAGATTTTCGATAGCAATATGCCTTACGTAAATACAGGTATATTGCCTGTTTGATGTACAGAAAACTTGTAGGGAGTAAAGATATTTGATGAATTCTTCTGCTGGTGATGTTATCCCTTCACAAGAAATTCTTATGAAGGATGATACTACAACGATTCAAAAGAGGGAAGATAGGCGCTCTTTATTGGTGTTGATATTATTATGTAGTGCGCAATTTATGGTTGTCCTTGATTTTTCGATTGTAAATGTGGCTTTACCGGCGATACAACGTAGCCTTGGGTTCACCACGCAGAACTTGCAATGGATTGTGACGGCTTATTCTCTGACATTTGGTGGGTTTCTGTTACTTGGTGGGCGTATTGGTGATCTATTTGGTCGTCGCCGTCTGTTTAGTATCGGGCTTGTTCTCTTTGCCGTCGCGTCTCTTCTGGGTGGTCTTGCACAATCAGCTCTCTGGTTGATTTTCGCTCGCGCTATTCAAGGGCTGGGAGCAGCAATTATTTCACCGATCTCGTTTTCTTTGATTGCGACTACCTTTCGCGAAGGACCAGCGCGTAATAGGGCGTTGGGCGTTGTTGGGGCGGTGGCCTCTTCTGGATTTGCTGTGGGAGCTTTGTTAGGTGGGCTTCTTACTGCTGGCCCTGGCTGGCGTTGGGTCCTTTTTGTAAATATTCCTGTGGCGATTGTTGCTCTGTTTTTTACTCCTATCTTACTGAGCGAAACGGTGAAAGAGTCAGGTCAAAGGCATGTTGATGTTTTGGGGGCGATGACGGTCACTACTGGTCTGGTCTTGCTTGTGTATGCATTGGCGCAGGGTAATCAAATCGGGTGGGGATCATTCCAGGCTCTTGGATTGCTCGTGACAGCACTGGTTCTGCTGGTCGCATTCGTCTATATCGAGACACGTGTTCACGTTCCTCTTATTCGGTTTGGCATTTTTCGTTTACGTACATTGACAGGTGCTAATTTAATTGGCTTTCTTGCTCCTGGAGCTTTGGGGGCAATGGTTTTCATTTCTACTCTTTATATGCAAAAGGTACTTGGATATGCTTCTACTACAACTGGCTTTGCTTTTTTACCGATGGCTCTGATACTGATTATCGTCTCTAATGTTGTGTCACGGTTTGTGCCTCGCTTTGGGGTGAGGCGTGTATTGGTTGCTGGTCTGTTTGTGATGGCTGTAGGTCTGCTCTTGCTGACGCGTATCTCAGTGGAGGATAATTTTTGGGGAACGCTACTTCCAGGGATGCTTGTCGTTGCGCTTGGTATTGGTCCTTCGTTTACGGCGATGGCGATTGCTGCAACAACAGGGGTGAGTGATCGTGAACAAGGATTAGCCTCGGGTTTACTGAATACGACCCAGCAGGTTGGATCTGGACTTGTGTTAGCGGTGACAGCTGTTGTAGCAGCTGCGCACACGACAGTTCTACAACAGGAGCAGGGCGTCTCTGCGAAAGTAGCTCTTGTCGGTGGCTTTCAGTATGCGTTTATTGTGTGTGCCATTTTCGCGGTGCTAGGTGGGTTGGTTGCTCTGTTTGTAATCAGGCAAAAGGATATTGAGTATCCAAGAGATTGACGCACGCGGAAAATATCATAAAGACCAGGAACGCTCGTGGGAAGAAGTCTTGACAGGCGCATGGTTACGGCATTGGTTGTCCTCCGAACGTCTTTTTGCTATGCTATAGTTTTATGTGGGGGGGAATGAAGGAGATGAGAAATTTTAAGCATAAGACTGATTGTGAGGAAGAATGGATGTCTGATCCCTGGGTTCGCGAAGCGATAGCAGCGATTAATGCTGACTATACACGTTCGGCTGATACACATCTGGTCCCCGTTTTATTTCCAGCTTTACCGGTGATCAAGCTTTATATAAAGGATGAATCAACCCATATTACCGGAAGCCTGAAACATCGTCTGGCACGGTCACTTTTCTTATATGCGCTCTGTAATGGATGGGTGCGAAAGGACACTGCCATTATTGAAGCTTCATCCGGGAGCACTGCTATTTCTGAGGCGTATTATGCACGGTTATTAGGCCTGCCGTTTTATGCCGTGATGGCACGGAGCACTTCACCTGAGAAGATTCGTCGCATCGCCCGTTATGGGGGAGAATGTGTGCTGGTAGATGATCCACGCGAGGACCGCCATCATGCGAAGAAGCTTGCAGAGGAGTTGCACGGCCATTTTATGGACCAATTTACCTTCGCCGAGCGGGCTACTGACTGGCGTGGGAATAATAATATTGCAGAATCTATCTTTAAGCAATTAGCGGATGAAGCCTACGCTGTTCCCGAGTGGATTGTGTGTGGCGCGGGGACCGGGGGGACGGCTGCCACGTTGGGACGTTATATTCGCTATCGAGGCTATGAAACTCAGGTGTGTGTGGTTGATCCGGAGACGTCGGTCTACTATGACTACTATCATACACGCGATAGTAGCCTATGTTTGCAGGGAGGATCAGGAATTGAGGGCATTGGACGCCCACAGGTAGAGCCTTCGTTTTTGCCGCTCACAATTGATCGTATGATCAGGGTGCCAAACGCGGGATCGTATGCCGCCATCCGTATCCTACAAGAGCTGATCGGGAAGCGCTTTGGAGGATCAACGGGAACCAATTTTTATGGTGCCTGCCAATTGATTGCTGAGATGCTACGGCAAGGGAAGAAAGGTTCGATTGTGATGCTCGGATGTGATGCCGGTGAGCTGTATCACGATACATATTATAATGCACAGTGGCTCGCAGAGCAGCATATCGATATTGAACCCTATATAACACAGCTCAACCGTTTTATCACCGCTGGAGTCTGGGTAGACTAAAGGTACCGGGCAGTGCGGTAAAGAAGGAAAACAGGCATCGTGGCTTTTCTGGGTGCGTTTTCTTGCCTGATCAATTGTAGATAAGCAGAATTATCCTTGCCCATCTTATCAGGAGGGTCTGCGCTTGCACCTTTGTGGCAAGCGCAGACCCTCCAATCAATGCGGATACAGCACCAGAATGACTAGATGACGGGGAAGAGGTACGAACTTACCATCACCCCATCAATTGGATCATAGCTTACAAGTTGGCCGAAACCAGTGTTGGGAACAAATTGTCCGCTACGAATAGTCTGCCAGGGCAGTGACCATTGATTCGGGAAAGTAACAGGGACCTGAGTTAAACTGCCTGCGCTATTTACAGCGTCGATCTCGGTATACCCTGTACCATCCTCGTAGAAAAGCAAGCCCCCTTGACTCCCACTTTGTCCAAAATCACCAGAAACGACGAGCTTCCAGCTAGTGCGCCAGTTTGTATGTTCGCTAAACAGGGTCATGTTGCCACTGCTATCGAACTTATAGAAGGCACCATAGCCAGCACCTTTATCGTAGAAGAGCAGATCATCAAATGAGCTATTGCTAAATCTGCCCGTGATAATGGAGAACCAGCTACTGCGCCAATTTGTGTACGTATGTTTTTGCTGCATGCCTCCGGCTAAATCAATCTGGTAAAATTGACCGGTAGCCCCGTTTGCATCGTAGAAAAGCAGGTTGGCATTGCCGAATTGTCCCGCAATGATTTGAGTCCAGGAGGTACGAAAGGTCGTGTAGGTTCTTTGCAGTGCCAAATTTCCCTGGCCGTCTGTTGTATAGAAGGAGCCTGTGCCAGTGGTGGCATCATAAAAGAGGAGTTGAAATGCCTGAATAAAGACAATGTGTGTCCATCGATTGCTAAATGTATGATTCCCTCCAATTTTTAAAAGCCCACTGGTGACTGGCGTTCCGTTATTCAGAATGCCATTTTGGACGGTTGCATAAAACGATCCGATATTGGCATTGCTGTCGTAGCAGAAAAGATCAGTGGCTCCCTGAGTAGCGCTCTGAGGATCAGCGAAGTTTCCTTTGACAATATGAGTATACGTTTTAGGAAATGATTGTGTGACTGCTATATTGAGCGCTATCTGTGAAGCTGCAAACACTGTGGATGAGGGCGCTGAGAATAGTGAAGTGCTTCCGACGGTGGCTGCTGTTGCCATGCCTGCCGACAGTGTTAAAAAGCGCCTGCGATTCATTGCAAATGTCATTGAATACCTTTCTCTCTTTTTCCTGGTGCTATGAAAAGCATGCCAGGCAATCCTTGGACAGTACTATTATGCTGCCTGGCCGTTAAGAACTCCTCTGACTGGAGTATAGTTCAGGAGAGGAAAGAGGGCTTCTGTAAAATTACCTGATGTAGTGGCAGGTTGGTGAGGAGCATCCAGAAATCTGTTTTGTGAAAGGCCTGGTAATTTTACTGGGAAAGTCGTCGGCGAAGCAGCTTTTGCGGATGGTAGTTATCGAAGCACAAAATGTGAATAAGCATGTTTGCGATATTGTCTGGGATGGTCAATAATGCCTCAAGTAGGCAATGCCATTATTCCTATTGCTGATGTAAGGAGAGACTTGTGGCACTATGCTACACTGAGATGCTTCTAGCCAGCGTGAGGAGCCTATGAGCAATCAAAATGGACTATCCCATCTCGACAAAGAGAAAATAGCTATGTAAAATAAGGAATGGTATGAGTAGCAATTTTCATGACGATAATGATAATGGCGACCTGATCTTTCAGGATTTGAAGCCAGAAAAGCCAGCAAATGCATTCCAAAGGCGCATAATCCATCTACAGCGAAACTGGCCTTCTTATTGGAACACGCGTCATCGTTTTATTGTGCTCATTGTGATCAGCAGCCTACTTATCTCCTTGCTGGTATTTGAAATCACGCATACGCCAATCCAACATCCTGTGGTGACCCCCACGATCCCAAATACGCACACGGCCGTGACGATAGAACAGATACTTCCTGTCGAGCAGGTGATGTACATCATTCTGCATAATCCCTCGACGAACCTTGGAACCCTTGAAGCGATCAACACGAACTCCGGAAGGGTTATTTGGGCATACGCCAACCATAACACGGAAGAGATCACACTCGCAGGAAAGATTCTTTATATTCAAACCGATCAGGGCCTTGTCGCACTCAATGCGATAACCAGAGCAGCGCTTTGGGAAAACCACGACACCAGTGACTTTGGCACCTGGCAAATAGATCAAAATATCCTCTTTACGTCAAACGCGAACAGCATCATTACCGCCTACAATGGTAGGACTGGCATACAACTCTGGCAAATTTATGAGCCGTTGAACTCGTGGCGCGTGATCGATGGCATCTTTTATGGGATCTTGACCCAACATTTGGGATTGATTGTAGTGAACGCGCACAATGGGAAACTGCTCTGGCATAATGTAAGCATCTCGCAACAATTTCAAGAGCCGATTATGGCAATACAGAACGGGACGTTGTATATCCAAAATCATACACATTCCATGCTGCAAGCATTTGTTGGAGCCAGCGGCAAGCTGCGCTGGCAGATCGATACACATGGAATAGATTTTGCGCCTACCGTCTCCAATGATTTTCTGTTTCTCTCCGCTATAACTTCCTCGCAAGTAGAGGTCGTCAATAGTCAGACAGGCGTTCTGCTCTGGCAGCGTCCGGGCACACTCACAGGTCTTATAGAGAATGCCAATCAAGCAGCCATTTCATCACCCTTAAAGAACGAAACGGATATTATTCGTACAAGTGATGGTATTATCCTTTACCAACTGCTCCTGCTCCACGCTGTAAACTCGCTGCACCCCCTGGCCAATGGCATTGTACTCTGTACAAATCGCCCCGACAGTACAGAGGGCGTGAGCTTTCATATCGAAGCCATTCAGTTAAAAAGTGGAACGACTCTCTGGAGTAGCCAGATAAATAATATAGAGTATCTACAAAATAATACCGTAGCCATTGTATCTAACAACAGCAACACGCTGCTCCTGCGCCGTGCCGATACCGGCCAGATGCTCTGGCAGGACCAATTCTAAGCCCCAGGGAGCATGCCATCCCTCTAGCGCTTCCGCATATGTGACCAAATACTCTTGCTATGCCTGTTGCAATTGATAGTGGGCTTCTCAGCGCCAAATCTTTGGGCGTAATGACAGATATCTAATGACAGATATTGATTTTTGTCATTCCATGGCATATACTACCAGTATCGATGAAGGATAAATACCCTTTGATAAGAAACTTTCACTGTGCATATTTTAAAGTATATAATGAGGAGCGGTAAAAATGATTACACGTTCATTGGGAACACAGGGTCCTCAAGTTTCGGCCATTGGTCTGGGCTGCAATGGCATGTCTGATCCGCCGGAAGCGGCAGATGAGGCTGAAAGTATCGCGACGATCCACGCTGCGCTCGATGCTGGCATCACATTACTCGATACAGCTGATTTCTACGGGATGGGTCATAATGAGATGCTGATACGTGAGGCTTTGCGCGGACGCCGGCGTGAACAGGCTTTTATCAGCGTGAAGTTCGGAGGGTTGCGCGCTCCTGATGGTGGTTGGGGTGGGGGCATTGATGGTCGCCCGGCGGCTGTCAAGAACTTTCTGGCTTATACGCTGCGCCGGCTTGGGACTGATTATGTTGATAACTATCGTCTGGCGCGTTTAGATGCTCAGGTGCCAATTGAGGATACGGTTGGTGCGATTGCGGATATGGTCAAGGCTGGATACGTTCGTTCGATTGGGCTCTCCGAGGTTGGGTCTACTACGCTACGGCGTGCCCAGGCGGTCCATCCCATTTCCGATGTACAGCTTGAGTACTCATTGCTTTCACGCGATATCGAGGCAAGCATAATTCCTACCTGTCGCGAGCTTGGCATCGGTATCACGGCATATGCTGTCCTGTCACACGGCCTGCTGAGCGGACACGTCTCGAAGGAGAGTACACAGACGCCCGGTGATTTTCGCAGTTTTAGCCCTCGTTTTAGAGGTGCTAATCTTGAGCACAATCTTGCTCTGGTTGAAGCGTTGCGTCCGCTTGCCGAGGAAAAAGGTGCAACTGTCTCGCAGATCGCGATCGCCTGGGTGCTGACACGTGGACAGGATATTGTGGCTCTGGTTGGAGCACGGCGGCGCGATCGTCTCAGTGAGTCATTACAAGCACTTGACCTGGAACTGACGGCTGATGATCTGGCCCGCATCGAGCAGGCGATCCCGGCAGGTGCAGTCGCAGGGACACGCTATCCAGAACCATTTATGGCCTGGCTCGATAGTGAACAAGGTTGATAACCTGGCTCGATAGTGGGCGAGGTTGAGAGGAATACATGGTTAACGAAACGCTCACTCCCGAACGTATTCTCGAAGTGGCGGAAGAGGTGCTCCGCCGCTTCGGGCCTGCCAAGATGACTGTCGTCGATGTTGCTCGTGCTCTTGGTGTGAGTCATGGTAGCATCTATCGGCACTATTCGAGCAAAGCGGCACTCCTCGATGCTATTGCGGCGCACTGGCTGAATAAAAAATTGGTGCCGTTGGCTGCGATAATGAAGGAAGATGGACCGGCTCCGGAGCGTCTATGGCGCTGGCTCAATCTTATGTTTTCCAGCAAACGGCAGTATGTGCTTGAAGAACCAGAACTGTTTGCATCATACAAGGAACTGGTGAGCGAGACAAGTAATGCCGCGAGGGTACACGTTGAGTGCCTTGTCGAGCAAATCGCACAGATTATTCGTGATGGGGTCGCTCAGGGAGCGTTTACCACGAATGATCCCGTCGTTGCTGCTCGGGCGGTATTCGACGCCACATATCGCTTCCACAATCCACTTCTCGCCTTCAACTGGTCTGATCCAGATATCGATGCAGCCTTCGCTGGTGTCTGGTCCCTGATACTGGTTGGCCTTGGCACGCGCAATAATGCGTGACAAGGCCAACCATTTATAGACGACAAGCCAACTTCTCTCTGGCATCATAAATTTGCCCTTGCTTAAAGTCTGTAAAATTTGCTTCTCTTCAATAGTCCTCTAGTCGAGATCTGAATAGCGTTATTCGAGCGAGCTGTATGCTGCAAGAGGTGCAAAAGTGGTGATAGAATTTTGATTAGAAAAGAGGAAACAGGGAGAAGAAGGTTGCAAAATTGGCGGCACAGAACGTGCGGAAGAATCCCAAATATGGGGAATTTCAAAATGAATGACGGACTCACTTTTGGACCCGACCAGAGTCGCGATAAAGTTCATCGTTAGCGATGTTAGTTACTATGCGGTCGGGCTGTGACTTGTCTGTGAGATATTGATTAGCTTTGTGATAAGGACGTAAGATTGATGAGGTATGTTTCATGAAGAAAAGAGTGAGATGAGATAGGACTAATAGGAGGGAAAAGTGGAGATTCTTCTGCTCGGCGCACAAGCATCAGGAAAAGGTACACAGGCTGAAATGCTCACACGGTTACTGGGCATCCCCCATATTTCCAGCGGTGACCTTTTTCGTGAAGAGATCGAAAAACAGACGGCGCTAGGGATGTTTGTGCAATCATACCTTTATCGTGGTGAGTTGGTTCCTGATGATCTTGTTGTGACCATGATCTTGCATCGTTTGCAGCAACCAGATTGCCAGACTGGCGTGCTCCTGGATGGTTTTCCTCGTACACTGACTCAAGCCAAAGCTCTGGATGATGGGATTCATGTATGCAACAAACAGGTCGATCTGGTGATATATTTGAAGGTGCCTCGCGAGGATTTATTCCAACGGATTACAGGGCGTTTCATTTGTAAAGCACATCAACAGCACGTCTATAATATTGCTTCTTGCCCTCCAAAAACGCCGGGGAGATGTGATATAGATGGAAGCGAACTCTTCCAACGTTCCGACGATCTTGGAGAGGCGGTTCAACATCGACTCGAGGTTTTTTTTACACAGACTCTCCCTTTGCTGGACTATTATGGTCGGCAAGGAAAGGTGCGAGAAGTCAATGGGAATCAGTCGATCGAGAAGGTGCATCAAGATATTGTAGCTGCAATTTCTGCAACAGAGCAATCCTTGCATCCTTGGCCTGAATATTCGCCAGGCTCACCCCATCCACTCGGATCGCCCATTTTGCCGGGTATTAGACATTTTTTCTAGATGTTCTAATGTGCTTCTGCTATTTCTTGTTTGCTGAGTGATTGAATGGCGATAGTGGCGATAATCTGGCGAGAGAGGGAGTTGTAGAGGCGTCGATCTGTTGGAGGATACTGGAAGACTAGATGTGGCGGCAGGATGAGGTCGTGGGGCAGACACCGTTGCAAGGTCTGGTCTCCGCGACCATGTGAGGCGAAGGTCAGACAGCGCGTTGCCAGCCGATCGCTGGCGCGATGTGCTCGACAATGGTGGTGAGCAAGTGGATGTTGTAGTCCACACCGAGGGGGGTTGGGACCGTGAGCAGCAAGGTGTCGGCCTCGCGAACAGCAACGTCCTTGGCGAGTTGTTCCGCGATGACGTCCGGTTCGCCAGCATAGGTCTTGCCGAACCGCGACTGTGGGTTGCCAATATCCGGTAAGATGCCAATGAATACTCCAAGGCAGCAACAATTTCATCAATATGGTTGCGTGCTGTATTATACACGACATTCAATTCCACTGCTAGACGCTGAATATCTCCGCTTCATCTCAGATCTTAGCAGATTGGATGCGTGGCCATGAGGCTACTTTTGCCTTGCCTGTTTAGTCATGGTCATGCGGAGCTTGATATTGAGGAGTTTCTGTTACCTTTTCTGGGAATGGGTGCTGACTGTAGGGAGAGAAGAGCAAGATAGGAGAAGTTTTTTCAAAGGGAACGAGGTAAGATTGGGAGAAGGAAACATCCACGTATGCTCTAGAGGTGTTATGGGAAACGTTATTATCGGAACAACAATGTTGCTGGACGGGTTTATGAATGACCGCAATGGAGACATAAGCTGCCTGTATCCTGATCTTGAGGATCAGATGCATCAGGCAGCCCAAGCGTGGGGCGTTCATGAGCACCCTAAAAACCAATTGCGATAGAAAATCAGTCGATCTCGCTACAACCGATTGCATAACGCAATCAGAACCGCGCGGATGTGCCGCGTGAAGAAAGGAAGTGATATGGCGAAGCTCGTGTTCGGAATGAACCAGTCCCTGGACGGCTATGTCGACCATATGGCGTTTGCGCCAAGTCCCACGCTTTTCCGCTACTTCATCGAGGAGGCTCAGGGGCAGGCGGGCAGTGTCTACGGTCGCCAAATGTATGAGGTCATGCGTTTCTGGGATGATGATCATCCTGAATGGGATGCAGAGGAACACGCCTTCGCGGTGGCGTGGCGGAACCAGCCGAAATGGGTCGTCTCGCGCTCGTTGAAGTCGGTCGGCCCCAACGCCAGGCTTGTTGAGGGTGACCTTGAGCTCGCGATCCGCGAGCTCAAGGCTGAGCGCGACGGGGAGATCGAAGTTGCTGGCCCGAACTTGGCGCATAGCCTCACCGAACTTGGCCTGATCGATGAGTATCGAATCTACCTGCACCCCGTCGTACTTGGTCACGGCAAGCCATATTTCGCCGGACCCCGACCGCCACTCCGCCTTATGACTCATGATCGGATTGGCGAGGATGTGATCAGGTTGAACTACGTCCCTGCTTCCTCTGAAACAATGGCATAGTATGCATGTGGGCTGCCTGTCTCCATTTTGTGCGTGAGAGTTCAGTGTCATTGTGCTGTTCATATAGACATGTTCGCTGAACTCTTCCCTGTTGACACTATTACTGATCCGTACCACGAGGACCGCATATCTATTGACAGAGCGGCGCTTCTGGGCATATTAAGACATGTCGGCCTTACATAATTCGGCCATATGTGGTACGGTTGCGGCTGCGGTGCTCTGTCCATTCAGGACGCTGATATAACTACTCGTGATATCCTCGGAGCACGGCTTCCAGACAAACGCAACCGAGGCGACGTAGGTATGCGGTAGTTGCGTCAGGCCAACTTTGCTGGCAGGATTCTGAGCATAATAGTGCTGCAAGCTCTGACTATTATAGGCGCTCTGCCGTATAGGCAGAGTGCCTGTCTGCGGTACAAAAGAGATACTCGACGCGGTACTTGTAAGGAACTTCATGAAGTCCCAGGCAGCGTTGCGTGTATCGGCGCTGACACCACTGAACAAGGCCAGGTTGTTTCCAGAGAGTGTCGTGAACTGGCCAGCTGGACCTCCGGGAAAGGCGACTGCATGAACGTCAAATGTGCCGCCGTCATGTGCTTTGAGAAATGGATAACTGGCGCTTGTACCTAATGCGAAGGCTGCTTTCTGGCTCGTAAAATCGTTTTGCCAGTTATATCCAGTGGTGATGTGTATGGCCCTTGTTTTTGCCAGTGGTGCGAACAGATCAAGTGCCTGCTGAGCATATTGTGTGTCGCTCCCCTGATCAAAGAGCGTGGATTGAGAATCTGATGAGAGGAAGTTTTTGCCGCCCAGATCTTTGAAGATCGTAGCCCATTCATTCGTGCTTGGAGTCAGAGACAATCCCCACTGTGAGCCGTCAGATTTCGTGAGTTTCTGAATATCGGTCACAAAGTCAGTCAGCGTCGTTGGCGGCTGCATGTTGTTTTTCTTCAGGAGGGTGGCATTATAGTACAGAACGTCATCACTTTTGTTAAAGGGCAACGCATATTGCTCACCATCAACCTGACCATCTTTCAGAAGTGGTGCATAAAAGTCTGATAGGTCCGACTGGTTCAGCCCATTTTTTCCGGTAATATATGGTTTGAGGGGAACGATACCACCGTCGTCCTGATACAATGCCCCCCAGATGTCATCGACTTGCACGATGGCTGGTGCCTGTGTGGTTGCAGTCGCTGCGTTTATTTGTTCCCCCAACGTGTTGGAGTCGTATGACTGTATGTTGATTTTGACATTTTTATGAGCATTGGTATATTGCTTCACCAGGCTGGTCAGGGCAGTTTTATTGGCGTCTGTATCCAAAGCCTCCCAGAAGTTCACTATGTACTGTTTGTGTGGGTCCAGGACTCCAGGATTGGGGCCAGGATTACTCTTCGTGATCGTGCTTGTGCTCGTGCCAGGTAGACTACACCCCGATAAGATAACGAGCATCACTGCACATGCAGACAACACGTATGATAATTTATTCTTCATAAAAATCTTTCCTTCAATAACAGAACTAATAGCCTGGTATATATTCAGTGGATAAAAAGGTCGTACGACCCGCTGAATAGATGTGTTCAAGAGCTCTCTCTATTCATGCGAGAGAATCCTTTCTTCACGGTCTTTTGTTATGTGCTGTCAATGAATCGAGTGCTTATTTATGAGTATAGATGAATGCTTCTCAAATGCCATCATGAGAAAGTATGATTTTTTCTCCCTCGCAAGAGGGAGAGAGCCATTCATGCGGCCTCGGTCGAAGACGCGATCCACGTCATTGAAGCTGGTGGCTTGAGTACAACAGGGTGAAGCTGTCTTAGCGCTTTTCTTGATATTTATGAGCCAGGGTAGCTTTTACTGCAAGGATATTCACTACAATACACTTTTTTGAGGGGAGAGTAGTACTTAGGTAGGGAAAGTGCAACATTTTGTTTATTATTGCGACTAATAGGAGTAGGATTAAATGAGTAGCCTTCTTCCCTTGAAATGTATATAGGTTATACAAGCACTTCAAGTGAAGGATTTGTACGAAAGGGAAAACATATGTCTACTTTGTTGTCAAAAATTGACCATCTCATGCATAAATCCGGCCCGCTAAATACGCTGATTGCTGCGATTAGTGAACGTATCCTTCCGTCGGAAGTTGCTCTTGCCAGCGGTTATGCCTATTATAAGTGTGGAACAGTCGCTTGCGGCCAGGGAGGGATTTACTATGGGAAATATTTGTGCCTTCATGTTGAAGGAACAAGCAGCAGTCATGACACATGCACTTACTACAATTGCAGCTGCTAATCAGTTTTTGCTTGTATGAACATGTATTCCTATGCGCTTGTTTTTTGTCAGATGGCAACAGGATTCCTGTTTTTCGTATCCCTGGGTGGCAAACTGCACAATATCGCAGCCTTTCAACAGACTATCAGGAATTTCCGAATAATTCCTGCTTCTTTTAGCGCCAGTGCAACTTTCCTTGTAATTGGCGCAGAATGTCTAATTATGCTTTGCATGCTTTTTGGAGGAATATTTCTCTTGCCTGGCTTTCTGCTTGCGGGTGTATTACTTGTATCTTTTTCTTGTTTGTTTGCTGTGGTCATAAAGAGGAAGATGAGTATTTCCTGCAATTGCTTTGGTGTTCATGAAAAAGCTATCACGATCATTGATATCTGGCGGAATGGAGGATTTCTTCTCTGTGTGCTCTGCGGTGTTGCCACTTGCTTGTTGCTTCATGGGAGTAAGCAGTCGCTCAACTGGAGCGACTGCTTACTGCTGGGAATCGGGGCATGTGTTTTTGTCACTGTCTGGAGCCAATGTGGGGAGATTGCACGTTTGATACAGAATAACCCTCATGCCTGAATGAAAGGATTTTTTCTTGCAAAACTTCTTTATTGGTGGTTTTATCATATTGGTATGTATTGTTCTGCTCAATCTCTTGCTCACATTGGCGCTCATTCGTCGCGTCAATTTATTATCTTCGATGTCTTCTTTTCATCAAATGTCTTCACTCAGTGCTGGAACGCCAGCACCACCGTTCAGCGCTCAAACGCTTGAAGGGAAGCCGGTGACTCTGGATGATTATAAAGGGAGACCGCATCTCTTTGCCTTTGTTACTCCGGACTGTCCTGCTTGCCGTGATATGCTGCCCCTTCTCAATGGCTTGATGGCGTCTTCGTCGTCCACGACTGCGAAAGTCATTATTGTCTGTGGAGCGGATCGCGAGCAGGCTCATCAGATGGTAGAAGAATTTGATCTTTCCCTGCCGGTGATTACCGCTCCAGCAACGAGTAGTTCTTTTTTTGCAGATTATAAGATCACAGCCACGCCTTCTTTCTGCTTTTTCAATGAGAATGCCATTGTAACCAGTACTGGATCGCTGAGTCCCCTCAGTACAGAGTGGAAAACTCTCATTGCATAAAGGATTGAGGAGCTTTTGTGATGATCGTGATCTTGTGCGTCTGCATTGTTGTCTTCTGCTTATTATTACTGGCTTTTCTGCGTACCTCTTTCATCCTGGTAACAGTTCAAGGGCAGAGTATGTCTCCAGCGCTCAATCCTGGTGATCGTGTACTTGTACGACGTATCTGGAAGAGCGAAAAAATGAAAAAAGGGTGCATGATTATTTTTCAACAGACAGATGAGCATGATGAGTGCTCATCTGCATCCTTTCTGGTGATTAAGCGCGTCGTTGCCCTGGCAGGAGAATGCTATGCAGAGTCTGATACCTTCGAAACGTGTCGCAGAGCAATGAAAAGCAAAGAAGGGATCAGAACGTGGGATGTACCGAAAAGACACATCTTTGTGCGCGGTGATAATGCTGCTGCGAGTCGCGATTCACGTCATTGGGGACCAATTCCCTGTTCTTCTGTGCGAGGTATTGTGCTCCTCACCTTTAAAGCGAGCATTTCTAGTCGTTCTACGAGCCTAGATCCGATCAATATTGCTATTCTGCCACCCAAGCATAAGGCACCTAATTTTACCGTCGCGACGATTGATGGAACAAAGTTTTCTTTGCAAGATGTACGTGGACAGAAAATTGTATTGCTTTTTACTGCCTATCATACTATTGCTCAGCAAGAATTGCCTTTGATTCTCCAACAAGCGCAACATCTGGCTCATAAAGGATGCTGTTTCATGATTGTGTGCAATGAAACGCAGGAACGTGCTCGACAAATGGCGGCTGATTTGTCTATTAAGTTCCCCGTTCTTATCGCGCCACAAAGCGAATACTCTGTCTACAATGATTATCACATCCAGGTTACCCCTATGTATTATCTTATCGATGAGCAAGGCAAGATTGAAGCCGGCGGATCCCTGCCCCAAACATTCTCTGATTGGAGATATTTGTGCTCTGAAGAAAAAGATTGGAATACGCATCTCTCTGGCGAGTGATACACCAGCTATGCTCTCTGGAGATGGGCAAGAAAAGAATTTATGAATATATTTCGTCGTTGGTTGTATGCCAGCAAAGATGCTCTGTATACGCTTGGGAAAATCCTTGCCCTTGCCTGGCAAGCTGGTCCCATGCATCTCGTTTTTTTGGTGTTTCTGCAAGGGCTACAAGGGGTAATCCCATTGGCGAATGCCTGGATTACAAAAACATTATTTGATCTTCTGGCGCAAAATTTTCAAACCCACCTCTTCTCATGGGCTCAGGTGCTCTGGTTATTGATTGCTCAAGGGTTTATCTATCTGCTCAGCCAACTGCTTTCTCCGCTAACGATCTATCTCAGCGCCGATATCGGGCGTGAGCTGACAATGACTGTCAGACAGAGTATCTATCGCAAATTGAATACTTTGGAAGGGTTAGCCTGTTTTGAAGACCCAGCGTTTCATACGACAATTGAAATGACATCGCGTAACGTTGAGCTCGTTCCTGCACAGACACTTACTATCTTTATGAATTTGCTTCAATATGCAATCACGTTGCTGGCATTCTTTAGTATCCTTATGGAGCTCAGTCCCTGGCTAATACTCATTGTCTGTCTGTCGGTTGTGCCCCAGTTTCTGATCCAGATGAAGTTTGGTCAGCAGCGCTTTCAGCTTCTTTTTAGCAATAGTGGGAAGGAGCGTCGTGCATCCTATTACGGTCAGGTCCTCTCATGGGTTGCCTTTGCGAAAGAAGTTCGGCTCTTTCAAGTGGGTGGATATTTTTTGGAAAAATTTGTCACTACTATGCGTGAAATTCATCACTCGCAACGTAAACAGCAACAGCGAGAACTACTCTGGCAAATGCTTTTGGCCTTGTTCGCAAGTCTTGCTGCAACGGGGGCATTTTTTTTGGCCTTGTTCCAGGCTTTTCTTGGCAGCGTGAGTATTGGCGATATTGCGCTCTATCTGAATGCTGTTACAAGTGTCCAGGTGGCTCTGGAAAGTGGTGCAGTATCGCTCTCTCAGGTAAATAGTAGTCTTTTGTTCTTTCATCAATATGATCAACTCATGAATATGGAACAGCCACTGACCATGGCCAGCCAGCCGCGAACGATTTTTCCATTGGAAGATGGTATTACGCTGGTCGATGTTTCTTTCCGTTATAGCGATCAGCATCCCTGGATATTACGTCATGTGAATCTTTTTATCTCAGCTCATCGCTGTCTTGCACTGGTTGGCCTGAATGGGGCTGGCAAGACAACCCTGGTCAAGCTTCTGACACGTTTGTATGATCCCACAGAAGGTCGGATTCTCTGGGATGATGTTGATATCCGCGAATTTTATGTTGACGAATACCGTCAGCATATAAGCGCTATTTTCCAAGATTTTGCTCATTATGAGCTTTCTGCTTATGAAAATATTGGCCTGGGAAATCTCAGATGTAGTGAGCCGCAACAACACATCTATCGGGCAGCAAAACAGGCCGGTATTCATAATCGTATTAAAGCTCTTCCTGATGGATATCAATCCATATTGAGCCGCTGGCTTGCGGAAGAACAGGAAGGCGTTGATCTTTCAGGTGGCGAGTGGCAGAAATTGGCTCTAGCCCGTATGTTTATGCGCGATACAGATATGCTCATCTTAGATGAGCCGACAGCGGCTCTTGACGCACAGGCCGAATATGAATTGTACCAACAATTTCGTCTCCTGGTACAAGGACGCACAAGTATTCTTATCACGCATCGTTTTAGTACCATTCGTATGGCAGATGAAATTGCCGTTCTTGAGCAGGGAACTATTCACGAAGTTGGTACACATGAGACGCTTCAGGCAAAGAACGGATTATATGCGAAACTGTATCATATGCAGGCTGAGAAGTATCAGTCATCCTGAATAAGCAGCAGCTCGTTGAAAGCAGAGCATAATTCCCCCAACTCATTGCTCCCTTGATAGGTAACCGTGAAGCCTAAATCTTGTTGACGAATCTTCTCAACGGTTAGCATAAGTTCATCTACAGGTTGGCTTGAATTGGGACATAAGCATACCTTCGTCTCGTCTCGGGAGACAGGGAAGTGACGGAAGAAACAGGGCTACCCTTGGACGCAATGGCAATAGTGGCGGTAATCTGGTGAGAGAGGGAGGTTGTAGAGGAGTTGATCTGTTGGAGGATACTGGAAGACCAGATGTGGCGGCAGGATGAGGTCGCGGGGTAGACACCGTTGCAGGGGGTCTGGTCTCCGCGACCATGTGAGGTGAAGGTCAGACGGCGCGTTGCCAGCCGATCGCTGGCGCGATGTGCTCGACAATGGTGGTGAGCAGGTGGATGTTGTAGTCCACACCGAGGGTGTTTGGGACCGTGAGCAGCAAGGTATCGGCCTCGCGAACAGCAACGTCTTTGGCGAGTTGTTCCGCGATGACGTCCGGTTCACCAGCATAGGTCTTGCCAAACCGCGACTGTGGATTGCCGATATCCGGTAAGATGCCAATCTGGTCCGTGGAGTGGCGCTCATTCCCGAACAGCGCCTCGTCGAAATCATTGACGATGGGGAGCACGCTGCGACTGACGGAGACGCGAGGTTCGTGCTGCCAACCTGCATCTTGCCACGCCTGGCGGAAAATGGCAATTTGCTCGGCCTGGAGCTCGTCGAAGGGGACACCGGTGTCCTCGGTAAGCAACGTCGAGCTCATCAGGTGCATCCCCTGTTCTCCGGCCCAGCGGGCGGTCGCGCGGGTACCGGAGCCCCACCAGATACGCTCTTTGAGCGCAGGAGACTGTGGCTGGATTGGCAGCAATTGCGACCGTCCGCCAGTCATTCGTGGATCCGACCTGACGATGCCGGTACCAGCAATGGCCTGGCGAAAGCGCTCTGTATGACGGTGGGCCATATCAGTTGGCGTCTCGCCAGTGGCGGGAACATAGCCGAACAGCTCAGGCCCGTTGAGGGCGTGCTCGGGTGAGCCGCGACTGACGCCGAGCTGTAACCTGCCAGCAGCAATGAGGTCGGTCTGAGCGGCTTCCTCGGCCATGTAGAGGGGATTCTCGTAGCGCATGTCGATGACAGCGGTCCCCATTTCGATCCGCTGCGTGCGTGCGGCGATTGCGGCGAGAACAGGGAATGGTGAGGCCTGCTGGCGGGCGAAGTGGTGGACGCGCAGGTACGCTCCGTCGAGGCCGATCTCCTCAGCCGCTACAGCGAGCTCAATGGTCTGGAGAATGGCGTCGCGAGCAGTGGGGACTGCCGATACGTGCCCGGACTGATAATGGCCAAAGGTGAGAAATCCTATGCGTTTCATGGCTGCTACATGCTCAACTTTCTCTGTCATGGGTCAGTGACGATGGGTTCAGGCGATGCGGATGGTCAGATTCGGGACAACTTACTGTTCTCCTGGTACGAGGTTCCACTGAAAATCGTTGACATGTGAATTTTCAGAAGCGCCCTCATACTCAAATGAATACTCCAAGGCAGCAACAATTTCATCAATATGGTTGCGTGCTGTATTATACACGACATTCAATTCCACAGCCACATGCTGGATATCCCCGCTTCATCTCAGACCTTCAAATATCGCCCCGACAGAGTAATACTTCAGGCGTTTTTAAGTATGCTGGACAATAGCTCGACATATATTGTTATTATGGGTATACTTCCATAAAGGAGAGAAAAGGATATTCATGATGCAGATACTAGAGACGGAACATCTCAAATTGCTTCCTTTTACGCTGGAGCTCAAGAGGGCAGTGATAGCTGATAGAGCGTTATTTGCTGAACTGATTGGAGTGCATGTTCCTGATTCCTGGCCGGGGCCTGATCTGGCAGATGCGTTATCGTTCTTTATAAAAGTAATGGAGAACGATCCAACGGGACGTGTCTGGGATGGAATCATCATCCATACAGCTGATCAGATTGCGATTGGTAGCATCGGTTTCCACGGCGAACCAGACGAAGCGGGCTTGCTCGAACTCGGCTATAGCATCATCCCCGAATATCGTGGGCGAGGGTATGCCACCGAGATGGCGCAGAGCATCATCGACTGGGCCTTTCGTACACAAAGGATCGAGGCGATCGTAGCAGAGTGCCTCGATGATAACATTGGCTCCATCAAAGTGCTCGAAAGGGTCGGGATGCAACGTCTTGAGCCAGATGGCAACATGCTCAAATGGAAACTTCAAGCACTCAAGGAACGTACTGACGCAGAAAATTGAGCAGCACCTATTATCAATTTTACAGTCCAGAACAGCTACCATTTTCGGCCCCGTGAGAATATATACATTATCGCACCCATCAGTATGGTAAATGCTCCTCCAATAAGATAGGAAACAAATTGACTACTGGACGCCAACCCAGCCAGGATGATAATAATGCCAAGTAGAATGATTGGAATACCAATATATTTACCGATGACCGATATCGTGCTTTTTGCCAACAGAAAAAGCCCTGGCAGCAGAAAAATTGAACTAAAAACATAGTCTCCAGCTGGATCACTTGTGCTCACATGATTTATTTGATTAAAAAAGGCGTCAGAAAAACTTACACTTCCTAAAAATGCCAGTACTATCCCAAAAATCATTCCCACAACCAACCAAAATCTGCGCCACGGTGCTGACTTATGCCTATTTGTAGGAGCAGATGCCAATGGAGAAGCAAAGGACATTTGCTGGGAAGATTGCTCCCGCCCTGGAGTTTCACGTATCCACTGTAACTCATGAAGTTGTGAATTATCATTTTGAGCAGATGCGGTAACCTGCTTATATACACGTACTGGTTCATCAATCTGTTTATATACAGATGGCTCCTTAGATAAAGTTTGTTCCCTTTGAGGAAGGGATGTTGACATATCGGATAGAGCAAGCTCGCGGAGCTTTTCTTGCACAACGTTCATGCTGGCTGGCCTCTCCTTTTCATCAAGTTTTGTCATCTGTGTGACCAAGTCGACAAGCCTGGCGGGGATATTCAGTTGATCAGCCATCAGAGGAGGAAGATGAAAAGGTGATAACGATGGATCATACCCTGATATCAGTTGATAAAGCAAAATACCAAGACTATAGATATCCGAGCGAGGAGTTGTCTGAGCACGTCCATATTGTTCGGGTGAAGCATAGCCAGCCGATCCATAGTTCGCAGTGTCTTTTGCCTGGCCCGGTTTGAAGTGACGCGCAATGCCAAAATCGATGAGATAGATATGACCTTCCGACGTGCGCATAATATTTGTTGGCTTCAGGTCACGGAAGATAATTGGTGGCTGATGCGAATGCAGATAACTAAGAACAGAACAGAGGGTTGTGGCAATGGAGAGTGTTTCCACGAGGGTAAGTTTTTTTTCTCTCACAACAAAATAGTCTTCAAGCGTCTGTCCCTCAATGTAACTCATCACAAGATACCAGCATTCCTGTTCCTCAAAATAATCATGGATACTGGGTAAATTTGGATGGGTGAGTCCAGCGAGCATATGTGCTTCACGTTTGAAGTTATCTGATGCGTCCACACTATCCTCTTTATTGAGATGTGTTCGATCTATCTCCTTGATCGCGACCAGACGGTTCCCTAACTGAACATCTTCAGCTTTATAAACAGTGCCCATCCCACCTTGACCGAGTGTGGTAACAATGCGATAACGTTGGTGAAGAAACTTTTGAGGTTCAGACGTAACGATGTGAGAAGCATGAGAAATCTCTTTACGGAGATATTCTCCGCAAAATTGACAATAAAGAGTATCTGCGCTATTTTCTGCGCCACAGTTATTACAAAAAAACGGAGAGGCATTCATAAACTTCGCTCCTATCTTGAGTAGAGCAATAAATAGATGTTATTCAATTCAAATAGACGTATTAATCTGGATAGTAAAATTCCGGCGTAATCTCGATATTGCTGATTCATCAGTAATAATAAAGTCAGCAGAGAAATTTGTAAAGGGGAATGAGCTCTAGAGCAGAGCTTTTTGATCTCCGATCTCCGATCCCCGATTGTATCAACAGCTTTGGCGTCTGGATCGCTCCCAGTGAGAGCATCACCTCAAGCCCAGTCCTCATGGTCGTGCCAGACACAATTGGTTCATCACTAAGCTCACCATCTGACTCCATAGTTCAAATTGTTCAGGCGTATGTACACGGGCATGGGTCCAGAGCGCGTGTCATTCCTCTTCTGGTATGCCCCGTGAACTTTCCCTTTGCGCACCTGCAGGTCCTCCCTACTGATGCAAAACCAATTGTATCTTGGCGGAACAAAGACACTGCGTTCTGGATAATGCTAACGATTTGGCCCTACTCCCAGATATTCTCCTGCCTAATTCTGCAGGACATCTGCTCCTGACCACTTACATGGCCAAAAGAGCAAGATTGGAGAAGTTTTTTGCTCAGGTTTGACGGTAGAATGTCTTGCATGCAATGAGGGAGCGGAAGACCTTTGTGCACAAGATCGATAGGCCTGATGGTTGCTTTCTGCTAATACTAGACCGGTATGAACGACAATATGATTGATATGATAGAGTACATATTTTAATTTGAGGAGGAGCTTATGAGCCAAAATACGATGAAGCATCTTTATCTGATGCAGGTTGGGTCCATGCCGGAATACCAGATTCCGATTGTGTGCTATCTGGTGCAAACGAGTGATGGCAAGAATATACTGGTTGACAGTGGTCTGCCGGAGAGTATGCCTGAAGGAGAATCGGAGTTCGAGAATGGGCAGGATGTTATCGAGCAGTTGGCGCGTATTGGCTTAAAACCGGAGAATATTGATATAGTTATTTCGACGCATTATGATATCGACCATGCCGGAAGACACGCGGCATTCACGAAGGCGCACTATATTGTTCAGCGTGTGCATCATTTGGATGCGGCGAGCAATCCACGTTTTGCTGCTAATCGACCCCAATGGGATCAGCCCATGGAGCGCATTCGGCTGGTGGATGGAGACACGGAACTGTTGCCGGGGCTGGAACTGATTGAGACGAGTGGGCATGTGCCGGGACATCAATCGGTGCTGGTGCGGTTGCCCAAAACGGGGGCGATTTTATTGCCGATTGACGCTGTACCCTTCAGCAAGAGCTTTACCCGTGACGAGCAGGACGACAGCAGCAACCCAGATGCCGAAGCGATCCGTATTAGTACGATGAAACTGCTTGATCTGGTCGAACGGGAGCATATCGGGCTGGTGATTTTCGGTCATGACAAGGAGCAGTGGGAAGGGCTGAAAAAGCTGCCTGAGTATTACGAGTGAGAATGCAAGTCCCCTTTTCCCGGTTCGAAGTTCTTGCAAAGAAGCATATCACATGGAGGGCCAAAAAACGCGTATGTGATAGGAGCTACTTGTTGTATAGAATAAATTGGTCTGTAGCGAATCGTGCTGCATAGCATATTCATAGCCTGCTCCAGTTCTTGAGGAAGAAGCATGATGATCATCTTGTCTGCTTCAAGTGTAATGCTTTTCATCAGCCTGGTTCGATGGTCCAGCCTCTTGATGCCGAGACTTTCGGTGGTACTGCTTGAGAGCCTGTTTGGGGGTATCGTAGCAAGGTGTGAGCACACCTCAAGTATGTATACCTCTAGATTTATCTCCCCCCTTAAAGAGCCCGCAAAGAAGACCCTCAAAGAACGTGGAGAGTCTGAAAGGGCTGAGACTGACAATACCGGCAATAATTTTCTGCGCTTGACAAAATCAGCATTACTTTGTATGATTGAACCAGTTCAAAAAATTGAACTGGTTCAAAATAGATAACTCCTGGAGAGGAGTTGCAAACCCGGGAACAAGGAACGACTATGGAAGACATCGCAGAGACCTTTCTTCTTGAGAGCCCTGAACAATTGCGTGCCATTGCTGACCCGCTGCGCATGCGGATTGTTGACCGCCTGGTCCGCAAGCCTATGACCCTGACCCATCTGGGTGGGGAATTAGGTCAGACGACAGCGAAAATGCATTACCATGTGCATGAACTGGAGCGGGCTGGTCTCGTCAAGCTGGTTGAGAAGCGCGAGCGAGGTGGTGTCCTCGAAAAATATTACCGGGCCGTCGCTAAAAACTTTCTCGCCTCCGACCTCTTGCGTTTCTCCACAGCTGGCGAGATAACTGCTCCTGTCAACGAGCTGCTGGATCAGGTGATTGAGGGTGTATCGCAGGTCTTTGCACGTCGAGCAGCCCATCCCGATACGCCAGAATCCCTCGCTCTCTCCAGCTACGTTCTCCGGCTCAATCAGGAAGATCTCCAGCAGTTGCGTCAGCAGATCAAGGCTCTGGTTGAGCCGTTCCACCAATCACAGAACAGGCCAGGAGAACGTGAGTGGGTGTTGCATCTCATTGCTCACACCGCGCCAACTCCCCAGGATGATCGGCCGGAAGAGCAATCTTCATCCCAAGAGTGACTCTTTTGTCTCTTCTTGCGTAAAAACTTCTTACTACAAAAAACATCTGAAATTTTCTATAGAAAAGGAGCTTCTATGACAAATTCTCAGGGAAAAACAGTACGAGCCAGATCATTTCATCATGTCATGCGGTCGATAGTAGGATGGTTTGTAATGGTACTGGCTATCATCTTCGGAGTTGTTGGCACGGTTGGGGCGTTCTTTGGTGCGGCCTATCTCCTGGATTCCAGCAGCCTGTTGTTCCTGATGGCCATTCTCGTGGGCCTGGGCATGACCTCTGGATTGGCGTGGATCGCCGCCAGGATACTTGCTCGTGCCAGGCGCGGGAGAATAGCTTTGAGTGTGGGAGTCGCAACGATGCTCGTTCTGGCTGTGGTCTCGTCTCTGACCATTTTGCAACCTATCGCTGACACTTCTCATATTCAGTCTCCACCACAAGCGCCGCCATCTGTTAGCTTTTGGGATCTTTCTACGGGATCGCACATCGCCTATGTGAAAATCTCTGCACAGGGGACTGCCAAAGCGACCCCTGTCATCAAGGTAGGCGGTGGACCAGGAGAAGCGGATGTCTATACAGGAGCAGGCGGAAGGTATCAGTCAGAGCATTTTGACTGGCTTACCCGGCTCGGCTACGACGTCTACATCTATGATCAAATCGGCAGTGGCTACTCTGCTCGCTTCGCTGATCCCGATCAGTATACGGTGGCTCGGCACGTCGCCGACCTGGAAGCGATTCGCCAGCGCATCGGGGTACAGCAGGTAATTCTCGATGGAGACTCATGGGGAGGGACGCTAACGGCGAATTATATGGCCGCCCACCCTGACCGCGTGGCGAAAGCTATCATAGAATCACCCAGCCCCATCAATCCTGCAGAGTGGCTGGGCGCGGACAGTGTCACACCTGCGACCCGTCTTTCAGCAGCGGATCAGCAGCGGTATAAAGCGCTCTTTAAGCAGCCGAGATTTCTGCTGTGGACGCAGTTGTTACAGATCAATCCCCTCGCTGCCCATAATCTGGTTTCTGATCAGGAAGCCGATGCGTTCATGGGAAAGATGTTCCAGTACAGTATCAAAGGAGTGAGCTGTAATCCTAATCAGATCCCCACGCTCCGCGAAATCCCACAGGGCTTTGGCTTCTACGACAACATCTTTACGACAAGTGATGCTCAGACAAAACATGCAGGACCAAACCCGCGCACCCTGCTGGCATCCAATCGCACGCCAACATTGTTGATGGTTGGAGGGTGCAACTACATCAAGTGGGATGTTATCTCTCAATATAAAACTACTCTGTCCAACTCCACCTTGCTGTACTTCCCTCATGCGGGACATGTCATCGATAGAGATCAACCAGATCTTTACCAGGCCTCTATTCGTGCCTTCCTGCTCGGTACACCCTTTCCATTGCGCCCGTATACAGGGACAAAGCCTCCAGCATGATTTTCACGAGAGTGGAAGAAGGCGAAAGGCGCAAGACCTTGCCACCTGAGATCCCCATTTTCAAAGCATCGGCGATAGTAACCAGGTAAGATGTCGAGGTGAACCTACCGGTGGATAGTCATACTCACCGCATCATCAATGTCGGATTAATTTAGCCACACTGGTAGCGTTTGTCTTTAGTAGCACAGCCACCATTGATTTTGTCAGCATGTCAGGGCCAAAAGGAGGGGTACAAGGCGATCATTGCATAAGAATAAACAGTGAAAAGATGACTACATCTTGAATGAAATGGGTGATCCATGCCAGCGCGATACCTTTTGTTTGCAAGACGCTTATCCCCCAGAATAAACCTGCGATACCAGCCATGAGAACGCCAAGAGCTCCAGATGGCTGCCCATAAAAGTGCTCTAGACCAAAAAGAGTACTGGTTAACCAGAGCGACTGTTGCCAACCGATCGCCGGTCGCAATCTTGATAGCATCAGAGAGCGAAACTGGAGCTCCTCACTCGTCGTATTTAAGATGGCACACACGATAATAAGAGGAGCGTTGATAAGAAGTTGTGTGGTTTTATGCAGGTCAGGATGTCGCGTAATGCTCAGATAAGGCGGCAATACCAGTGCTGCCAATAAGATAAATGCGATGCCAAGATGCTTCCAGGTAAAATGCCTGTGGAATATCGTGGGCTTGCGCGGAAACACTGGTGTTGCGATGTTCCCTTTGACGAGAAAGAGGTCTTTGCGTGTCAAGCGGCTGCCAATGAGAAATAAAAACATCAGCAGTACAGGTATGAGACGTATGGTATTTTGGGTAAGGAGCTGCCAACCGATTGGAAGGTTTTTCATCCAATTAGCGGTAGCATGATATAGAAATGGGATAATAATCTCCCATCCTAGAACGAATGCAGCTAATATAAGCAAATAGGCTCGTAAAGGTTTAAGGGTGCTTGAGGTTGTGGCGACCAGTGTGATCTGCCCTCTTACATCTGCTTTAGCCACTCCTTGTACTTGCCCTTTTCTCAGCATATTCATCATCTCGAAGCCTTGTAAGGTTCGCCACGCTGTCTCGAAGGAAAAGAAGCCCATCTCCTGCTTCGTCAAGCGTTTGATGAACCGGTGGTCTTGCTCGATGAGATTGTTGAGGTATTTCACCTGCCTCAATTCCACGTGTTCAGGCAGGACTCCAGCGGCTTTCAGATCAGCAATGGCCTTGGGATTGGCCGCGTTTTTATCGACGTTGATTACACGAGGAACTGACGTGGTGATGGGGTCAACCGAAGCTATGTGCTCCTTCCTCGAAAGCGCCTGAGGTGTTGAATCCGTCGTGGCATGTAGCGCTTTGCAGAAAAAGCGTTATTTGCTTTTTCGCTTCACTTTAGCAGATCAGCTTATTTCTTGCAACAAAGCCCCCTATTCTAGTAAAATGGGTTCACTTCACATCTTATCTTGTAAAAGATGCTCCTTCACTTCATCTAGTGGTAATTTCTCTATATTACTAAGCAAGCCTTCATCCAAGTTCTCTAGCAATTTTTGCAAGATAAGAGCCGTAAATGTTGCAATGGTAGAAGCCTCAAAAAGAGCACGGAGAGAAAGTTCAAAGTGAAGAACATCGCGCAGACGAGCAATGACCTGGGTGGCCAGTAGCGAGTGACCACCCAGGGCAAAGAAGTCATCGTCCACGCCAATCTGGGCAATTCCCAGCACCTGTTGCCAGATCTCGGCGACAATCTCTTCCAGCGGGGTACGCGGCAGGATCAGGGCCTGTTCAACGGCAGGACGCTCCGACCAGAGCGGTGGTGGCAGGGCACGCCGATCCAGCTTGCCGTTGGGGGTGAGTGGCCAGGAGGGCATCAGCACAAAGGTGGCCGGAACCATATAGTCGGGCAACTGCTCCAGGGCGTCCTGTCGTAGCCGCAGTGGAAGGGTGCGCAGGCGTTGCCCTTCCTGAGGAAAGTTGGTGGTTGGCTGTTCTGCCAGTCGGTCCTCTCGCAGATGGAGTGTCGGAAAGACCGGAACAGATGAGCAGGTGGGACGGACAAAGAGGACATCATAGCGTCCCTGCTCGTCGTGGCGGAGCCAACTGAACTGGACGCGATAACCCAGGTGCGCTCCCAGGGCTCGTAGCGCTTCCGGCTCGATGCCTGGCTCCTGGTCGGTGTGCTGCGACGCGTGCCATTCCCCCAGCGTCTGCGGTCCGGTGGTACCGCTGAGCCAGCGGGTGGCGGCGAGCAGGGAACTGAGACGAGCGTTGGGGACATCGCGGATGCCCAGCCAGGTGCGGGAGGGGTCCTGCAAGGTGTGCTCCAGCGCGGACCAGGTCTGCGGCGTGAGCGATGTCGTCCACCAGGTCCCCTGGGGATCGTCTGGTGCTGGTTCAGCGCTGACTTTGTCCTCAGCCTGGGGAGCATGGGTGCGCAGCAGGAGTTGATAGCGGAACTGAGTCAGTTCGTTGTGCTCCTGCCCGCCTTTGGGCCAGAGCTGCAGATCGGCAATCGCCGGCTGCTGCTGTGCCCAGTGCACAAAGAAGCCTGGGGCGAGCACCAGTTCTTCCTCCAGCAGCACCTGGCGCTGGATGTGATGCTGGAGATGGGCTCGCGTCAGGGTCTCGGGGGCATGTGCTACCTGGACTGCGGTATGATAGGTGGTAAGCAGGGGCAGGCTGCGCACATCGCCGAGAAAGAGCACGCCGCCAGGCGCCAGCAAGGTCAGGGCATCCTGGAGCACCTGACGGAGATAGGCGGCATCAGGAAAGTACTGCACAACCGAGTTGAGGATGATCAGATCCAGCGAGCCAGCGGCGATGGGCAGCGTGCGCACCTGATCGGCGGTCTGCTCAAAGAGCTGGACCCGGTCTCCCCAGGTTGCTTGCGACGCCACATGCTCCCGTACTTGCTGTAGCACCACCGGGGAGAAATCGGTGCCATAATAGACCTCGGCCTGAGGAGCCAGGCGGGTGAGGAGCAGTCCGGTGCCACAGCCAATCTCCAGGATGCGGCGTGCTCCCAGGGCTTCCAGCGGAGCCAGGGTCTCCTCCAGCCAGGCCAGCATCTCCTGCTCCGAGAGGGGCTGCCCGCTGTAACTGCTGACCCAGCCGGTGGTGTTGAAGCGTGGATCGACCGGGGTCCCGCTCGGGGTATAGGTTTGTTCATAGAGGTGACGCCAGTGCTCCACCGCCTGCTGGCTGTCCTGCAACGTGGCGCGAGCCTCGCGGCGGGGCTCCAGATAGGCGACCGGGCGGGGATCGCCACTGGTCTCGGTCTGGATCTGGACGACACAGGTCAGGACTTCTGGCGAGCGAGCCAGGGTCGCCTCGATCTCCTCCAGTTCGACGCGATGGCCGCGCACCTTGACTTGCTGATCTAGCCGTCCCAGGAACTCCAGTTCCCCCTGCGTGGTCCAGCGGACGCGATCGCCGGTGCGGTAGAGGCGTGCGCCGGGTTCCTGGCTGAAGGGATGGGGCAGGAAGCGCTCGGCGGTGAGGGCGGGCTGGTGCAGATAGCCACGCGCCAGCCCATCGCCGCCGGTGTAGAGCTCGCCCGGGACGCCGATGGGCACGGGTTGCAGTTGGGCATCAAGCACGTAGACGCTGGTGGCGAGCAGGGGACGCCCGATGGGGACATGGGGAGCAGGTCGCGTGGTAGGCTGCAGGAGGGCACAGGTGGTAAAGGTGGTGTTCTCGGTGGGACCATAGCCGTTGAGCAGGCGGGTCCGAGGATCAGAGCGCTGGGCCAGCAGGGTCTGGACGGCCTGGGGATCCAGGGCATCGCCGCCCGCCAGCAGGAGACGCACCGGGAGCAGGGAGGCTCGTTCCTGCTGGATCATCTGCTGGAAGAGGGCGGCGGTGAGCCAGAGGATGCTGATCTGCTCGCGCTGCAGCAGGCGCGCCAGTTCCCCCAGGGAGAGGGTGCCAGCCGGAGCCAGCACCAGGCAGGCACCTTGCAGCAGGCAGACCCAGAACTCGAAGGAGGAGGCATCGAAGGCCAGTGGCGCATACTGCAGGACCCGATCGCCGGAGCCGATCGCGGCAAAGAGGGGATCCTGGCTCAGGCGCAGGAGTCCCTGCTGGCGCGTCACGACGGCTTTGGGCTGGCCGGTCGAGCCGGAGGTGTAGAAGAAGGAGACGGCCGACTCTGGATCGGAGCAGGTAGGGACGGGGGTGGTGGGTTGGGCGGAGGACGCGGTGATCATGTGCTCCAGCAGGAGAGCGGGACAGGGGAGGACTGGGAGCGTAGACAGGGTCTCCTGTTGCGTCAGGAGCAGGTGCAGGTGGGCGTCCTCGATCTGGAAGCGGAGTCGTTCAAGGGGGAGATGCTCCTCCAGGGGGACACAGACACCGTCAGCCAGGCGGATCGCCAGGACGAGCAGGAGTTGATCGAGGCAGCGAGGCAGCAAGAGGCCAACGGTGCGTTCGGAGGTGACGCCGGCCAGACGGAGCAGATGGGCATACTGCGTGGCTCGGGCGATGAGATGCGCATAACTGAGTGCCTGTCCATCCTGGACAAGGGCGATCGCATCGGGTTGGCGGGCGACCAGGTGCGCCAGGCGCTGCGTGAGATCTTCCGAGGCAGTGGGAGCGGGCACAGAGGATTGGCCCCAGTCCTGGAGCAGTAGCGTGCGTTCGCTCTCGCTGAGCATCGAGAGTCGGGAAAGTGGACGCTTCGGGTGTTCGACAATGGCTTCCAGCAACGTCTGAAACTGCTCGGACCAACGCCTGATAGTTTCCTCATAGAAAAGATCAGTACTGTATTCCCATGAGGCAAGTAGCCCCTGATCTGTCTCCTCCATAAATAGACTTATATCAAATTTTGCAGTACCTTGAACACTACGGGAGATATTCCATCCTGCATCGGTTAAAGCATATGCTGATCCCAGAGCAAAACTCTCAGTGCGCGGCACGTTCTGAAAGGCAAAAAGCACTTGAAAGAGAGGAGTATAGGCAAGATTCCTCTCCGGCAATAGTTCGGCAATGAGCTGCTCAACAGGAAAATCCTGATGATCATACGCATCAAGTGCTCGATGACGAACCTGTTTCAGTACATCATGAAAACTGGGATCGCCAGAGAACGTGGTACGTAGCAACAAAATATTGACGAAGAAACCAATTAACCCCTCTAACTCGCTCTGTGTACGCCCGGCAATCGGTGTTCCAATGAGAATGTCATCCTGCCCCGTATACAAATGCAATAGAATTTGAAAAGCTGCGAGCAACGTCATAAACAGTGTGGCATTTTCCTGCTGGCTCAAAGTTTTTAGTGCGTCAGAAATAGCAGGAGAAATAAGAAAGGTATACATCCCTCCATGAAATGGTCGCATGTGCGACCGAGGCACATCCACAGGGAGTTCTAGCAAGCCTGGAACTCCGGTAAGTTGCTGCCTCCAATATTCACGCTGCTCATCCAGGTATTGACCTTGCAAGCAACGATGCTGCCAGAGAGAGAAATCTGGATACTGTATCGGTAACGCAGGCAACGAGCCATGGATTCCTTGCAAGAGAGCATTATACAGCGTTGCCAATTCTCGATGAAGAATCGTGACAGACCACGCATCAATACTAATATGATGCAATGAAAGCAATAGAACATGCTCCCGGTCCTTCATTTTCAACACATGAGCACGCAAAAGTGGACCTTGAGCCAGATCAAAATGCCGCAATGCTTCCTGATGGCTCAACTGCATACGCGCACTATTACGCGATTGAGAAGGGAGAGAACTCAAATCAATAAAAGGTAGGCTTAATGAACTACTGGATGCGAGGAGTGCGTATGGTTCACCAGCCTCTACATGGAAGGTCAAGCGTAAAATTTCATGCCGCTGGATGAGCTGCGTCAAACTTTGCCATAAATAGTACTGATTGAGTTCTCCCTGTATCACAATCGCCTCAGAGACATTATATGCAGCACTTTCCGGATCAAGTTGATAAAGAAACCAGAGCCGTTGCTGAGCAAATGAGAGCGGCAATCGATGTGGATGCTCAATAGCAGTAAGCCTGGAAAACGATAGCTTCGGTTGCATCTGGCGAAGGACATCGATATGTTTCCCAAATGCTGCTACAGTCGGAGCCTCAAGCAAGCTCTTTAAAGACACATCCAGAGAGAAAATACGACGTATACGTGCAATAACCTGGCCCGCCAACAGTGAATGCCCACCCAGAAGAAAAAAATTATCATGCACACCGACCTGATCAATATGCAACAATTGAGACCAGATATCAGCCAGAATGTGTTCCGTGGGGGTTCCAGGGGCAACATAGTTTTCATCGATGTTTTTTTCAGGAGCAGGCAATCCCAGAAAATTGATTTTATTGTTTGGCAACAATGGCATATGTTCTAGCACAACAAAAGCGGTGGGGATCATGGAGGCCGGCAATTGAGTCAGTAAATATTGACGTAATTCAAAAGCGATGTGTGGTTGAATATATCGGAGCACCACATAGGCAACCAGGCGTATTTCACCAGGAACATCCGCTCGTGCCATCACCACAGCCATTTTTACCGCTGGATGATGCTTTAATCTTATCTCAATTTCCGCCGGTTCTATACGGATACCATGTATCTTTACTTGTTGATCGCGACGTCCCAGATACTCTAACGTTCCATCTGCTCGATACCATGCAAGATCACCGCTATTATACATCCGTGCTCCCGGATGAGAGCTAAATGGATTGGGCAAAAATTTTTCGGCCGTGAGATCAGAGCGACCTATGTATCCTCGTGCCAGCCCGGCACCACTTATATGTACCTCACCAATCACACCGATTGGAACCAACCGTTTATAGCTATCCAATAAATATACCTGAACATTGGGAATCGGTCTTCCCATTGGGACGCGCGCAAAAATCCTTCTCGCGCCATCAGGCTCATCATGCATCGCATGATACGTGGCGACATGGATCTCGGTACCACCATAATTATTTATCAAGGTGGCATGTGGCAATATCTGGCCAAAGCGTATCGCCAACTCGGGCGTGAGCATTTCACCCGACGCTCTCCACCAGAGAAGGTGCGGCAAATTTTCTTTTGATTGCGCAAGATGATCAAGCAAAACACGTAACAGGGAAGGCACAACATTAAGACGCGTAACGTATCTTTCAGCAAGGAATACAACCATCATTGAAATGTCAGCAACAATCTGATCAGTAGCGACACCAACAACACGTCCTTGCAACAATGGCGCAAGTAATTCTGTTAGGCTAGGGCCGAAACTAATGGTGGTTCGTAAACACATCGTTTCTTGTTTGGCGAAAGGATACATTTCCCATATCCATCCACACACATTCAAGATAACTCTCTGTGACCAAATAACCCCTTTAGGCTGCCCGGTCGAACCTGATGTATAAAAAATACTGGCAGCATAATCTGCTGTGAGGACTGAAAGAGGATTGGCTTCGTTCATCTGAGCAATCGAAAGTTGATCGCGTTCCAGGCAAATAACCTGTTTAAGCGATAGAGAAGCAAATTTTTTCTGGAGCAGTTCCTGCGTAATCAGTACAGGGGCCGGAGCATGCTCAAGCATAAAAGTCAGCCGCTCAGCAGGAAATGTTGGGTCGAGGGGTAGATACACGCCACCCGATTTCAGAATAGCCAGCACACTTACAATCATTTCCAATGAACGCGCCACGCACATACCAACCGGAGTTTCCGGCAGCACACCACACCATCGCAAATAATGTGCAAGCTGATTGGAGCGCCGATTCAGTTCTTCAAACGTCAGATAAGCATCCTCAAAAAAGATCGCCGCTGCATCTGGCGTCCATTCCACCTGCCTTTCAAATAATTGCATCAGTGTATCATCACTTCGCATTACCACTGCTTGTGTTGTACCCCAGGCAAAGAGCAACTTTTGTTGCTCTTGTGCGGTTACTAAATGCTGTTCTGAGAGACGCAGATGAGGATACATAACCAAATCACTCAATGCATTGAGGTAGTGATCACTCATTCGAGCGACGGTTAGAGCATCAAAAACATCGGCATTATACGTCACAACTCCTCTTGGCTCTTCAAGAGAGTTAGCGCTAAAATCAAGCGAAAAATCAAGTTGAATCCCGGCACATTGAGCAAGGAGATCTTGTACTGATTGATGTGCAGTATCAGTGCTTGGGTCCGAAGAAGGATTATATGTGAGTAAGGCCTGACAAAATACACCCGGTTCGCGTAATTGCAGATGTGTAGTCTCCTGTACCAATTGCTCAAGCGTACAACGCTGTGCATAAGCTCTGCGTATTGCCTCGTCAACACGTTGTAAGGCAATAGAACCAGGAGGATTATCGGTAATATGAATAGCAGGAAAAAGTATACCGGGCACTTCATCGATCAAAGGAACACCAATCACAATACCACTCATGTCAGTATAGTGCATAAGCTGTGAATAAAATGCTGTGAATAAAATGACCAGGGGAGTGTAGTTTTCTTGTTGACCTAACCAGGACATTTGCTGCCATAGCGATGCCTTCACTGGAAAGATATATTGAGCATATGAGGACGGCGAAGCAGGGCTCCAGGGACGATCATAGGGTAATTCAAGCCTCATCGGATTATGAAAAAGGCGTTCCAGATCAGGAGATGAAAGTTGAGAGTGTAAAGACTTATCTATAGAATGGTGGTCTGATGTTTGCATTCAATATAGTCTTCTTTCTGCTTATTCATTGTTCGTTACAAGACACATCTAGCCATTAGCCAGGAAGCCCTTCTCGCCTACCAGGTCGAACGCTCGCTCGACCTTGTAAGGCGGGAAAATAGACTTACGTCTGTTATGTATTTTGTGTCAGAAGTTGCAAAAGATCTTGAGCAATGATTTGCAAAAGGAGTGTACGGCTACGCCAGAGAAAGAAATGATCACCAGGTAACATACTCAAAGTAAATGCTTTTTGTACGTGAAGACGCCAGGGCTCGATTTTCTCGTAACTGGCCTGGGGATCATCGAGTCCTCCAAATGCCGAAATCGCGCAAGCAAGAGGAGCCTCAGCGGTATAGACATACGTCTCATATAAAGCGAAATCAGCTCTAAACATAGGTAATAACAATTGCATGAGCTCAGCATTTTGTAATACTGCCGCAGGAGTCCCACGTAATTGATGCAATGTTTCTATTAACATCATATCAGGTAAATGATGCAAATGTGGGTCGTTATTCGGTATTTGTGGAGCCGGACAGCCTGCAATAAAAAGTTGTTCTGGTTGTGCCGCATGCAGTCGACGTAAATATCGTGCCAGTTCAAAACTGATCAACGCGCCAATACTATGACCAAAAAAGGCAAATGGACAATCAGTATATGGCTGAATAGCCATCGCTAAGGCCTCAACCAGCAACGCCATGTCAGAATATGGCAGCTCTCGCGTGCGCCCTTCTCGACCCGGGAATTGCAGGGCACAAATTTCTATATGTGGAGGCATTGCAGCTTGCCAGTCACGAAAAATAGAAGCGCTTCCCCCTGCATAGGGGAAACAAAATAAGCGCAACCGAACCTGCGCTTCAGGCCTGGTGCGTACAATCCAGGGATCAGTGATTGACATATGTACCATGTATCCATTTTCCTTGCTTGCTCACATCAATCTTATGTGGTGGTCAACTCAGGCACATTCTGCCAGATAGTTTCTGCTTCTCCTTCCTCAGCATGTGTTTGCCAGACCTTTTGACGTCGTAGCGTTTCCTCAACGGACACATCCATGCGCTGGCGCATATGGGTAAAAAGCTTAAGAAGATCGGCACACCACAGGCTAGCGTTGTTAAAGCCACGCGTTGACGAATAACGATGAGGTAGATATCCACCACCACAGGTTGTACGTTCCGGGCACGCTCGACAATCATCTGGTAGCGGCATCCCCTTAAAAATCGCATGAGTATGTAAGCTACTGACTTTGGTGATATCCTGAAAATCATCATTTCGTACATGCAGGCCTGTTGCAGTCATTCCCTCTTTGCACACACGTAACACATCGAGTCCTTCAATCTCCCCATCCGTTTCAATAAATACAAAGCGCAGCGGTTGATTACCCAGGCTATCAATGCCTGTTGTTCCACCTAAAATCAAACGAGCCATATTCCAAAAGGTCGTAACGCGTACATCTAGCGTGCCATTAAACCACCAATCATCAAAAATAGGTTCGAGAAAATCTGCACAAGGTGTAGGGCCGTACTTCTTAAGCACAGGCGCAATCGTATCATGAGAGAAATCCGGAAGAATATAACTTATACTGCTACATCCCAGAGAGAGAAAATGCCGATGAATCTCGAGGGGATCGCTACCAAGTGGAATCACAGATAAAAGCGTAAATGGAAGCTGAGCGTTTCGCAACACGTTTAATCCTTGCGCGACTTTATCGTATGATCCCTGGCCTTTATGGTCCACCCGAAACATATTATGGCGTTCTTTTGGCCCATCCATGCTAATACCTATGCGTACATGATGTTTTTGAAAAACATTGGCCCAATCGTCATCTAATAAGGTACCATTTGATTGAATCATGAAGTGTACACGCACGATCTCATCAAGCATCTGGTGCGCTTTAATACACCACTCATCAAAACGTTTTGAGCCGAGCAAACAGGGTTCACCACCATGGAATAAAATGGTGACATCCTTTTGGCCAGTGGTCTGGCAATGACGGCCAATGCGCAGTAATGATAATTCAAAAATTTCCTCAGACATGATTGCTGAACGTTGTTTCCATGTAGCATCAGCTTTGTTATACACATAGCAGTAGGAACAGTTCAAATTGCATCTGGCTGCAATCTTCAATACATACATATTCAGGGTACTTGTCAGCGTTTTATTCATGGGTAACCTCAAATAGAGTGAAGATTGAACATACAACAGTAGCACTCAAACTATTTGACTACACCTTCTAAGACATGCATAGCAACCCGGCTAAGAATTTAGCCAGGTGCCTATGCTTACAAAAGAGTAATTACATCTCTGGTCCCGATGTGAAGTTTAGCTCTGGTCCCGATGTGAAATTTAGCTCTGGTCCCGATGTGAAGTTTAGCTCTGGTCCCGATGTGAAATTTAGCTCTGGTCCCGATGTGAAATTTAGCTCTGGTCCCGACGTGAAGTTTAGCTCTGGTCCCGACGTGAAACCTGCCTTCGAGGCCAATTCCTTGTCTAAAACCTCTTTAAGTACCTGGTGAACGTGCATTTGATTGTTTTGTGTAGCCATGTGACATGATCCTTTCTTTACAAGGTTTGCAAAATTTAAAGTACCTTCATGATAAACAACGTACTACAAGTTTATTCATACGAAAGAATTAGTGAATAATTCCATCCCAGCAGAATAAAGAAGTGTTCTTGCATAGAACACCCATAACTGATAGCAAATGTACGCCTACATCTATCATATTCTTTTTACTATGAGAAAGGTCTTGCAAAAGCCTTGACCAAGATGATAGTATAAAATGCCATCATCATTAATAGAAGAATAACAGTCTATAAAGATGATAATTTGAAAAAAATCATTTGTCAAGAAGACAATCTCACAAATGGTATTTATCTCAGAAGGCAAAATAAGCTTATGTGTATAGAAGCACCCTAAAAATTTCCAGCTTTTTCAATTAAATCGATCGATAAGGTCTATTCCGCTGCCGGATTCAATCGATTTAAAATGGCGCAAGTAAAGAGAGAAGGAGAGATTTTTGGACATGCATACAGGCGATAAAGATAAAAAAGAGCTTTTGGCTATGTTTCTTGAAGAGGAGGGGCTAGATGTCACTTCATCACAAGGGATACCACAGAGAAAAAATAATGAATCTCCTCCTCTTTCATTCGCACAACAACGTTTGTGGTTCCTTAATCAGATGGCCCCACATAGCCCTTTTTATAATGTCCCCATGATCTTTCGTCTCTCTGGGACATTACAAGTTGACGCGCTTCAACACACATTACAAAAAATATTCCACCGCCACGAGGCCCTGCGCACATTAATCAAAATGGAACGATCGCAACCTGTTCAACACATCGTCACTCCATCTCTTTTACCTGATTCCTGGCTGCTCTTTTTGGATCTCTGCTCTGTGAGAGAAGACATCCGAGAACAAGAACTTCAACACCTCATTTATGCAGAAGCACGTTTCCCCTTCGATCTCAGTCATGATTTGCCATTACGCACAAAGCTCGTACGCCTGAACGAAAAAGAACATGTTTTATTACTCACGCTGCACCACATTGTTTGTGACGGATGGTCATTAGGGATTCTTCACTATGAATTGAGCGTGATTTATAATGCTTTTACACGCAAAAATCTTCCCTCCTTATCACCTTTGCCCATACAATATGCCGACTTCACACTTTGGCAAAGGCAATTATTGTCCAGCGAGGTCCTACAGTTCCATCTAGATTACTGGCGTGAACAGCTACAGGATTTACCACAACTGACGCTTCCCTATAATTTTCCTCGCCCTGCTATCGAAAGCTTCCGTGGCGGGCGCCAACATATTTTAATCCCCCAATCACTACTCACACGGCTCAAAGCACTCAGCCAACAACAAGGCGCAACCCTGTTTATGACGTTACTAACAGCCTTTGCAGCCCTTCTTACGTTCTACAGTGGCCAGTTTGATCTCGCAATTGGAACGCCCATTGCGAACCGTACCCGCCAGGATTTAGAAGGGTTAATCGGTTTTTTCGTCAATACCCTCGTACTACGATGCCATTTAGAAGGCGATCCTACTTTTCTGCAGGCCCTGCAACGTGTACGCGAGGTCACGTTAGAGGCTTATGCCCATCAGGATCTCCCATTTGAAAAATTAGTGGAGGAGTTACAGCCAGGGCGTACACTCAATCATAATCCACTCTGCCAGGTGCTCTTTCAACTGCAAAATGCTCCTCGCCAACCCCTGGAATTTAATGGGCTAAAGCTTCAACACTCAGAAGCCGATAATCAAACTGCTCGCTTTGATCTGGCTCTTTCGCTGCTTGAAACACCGCAAGGTCTTGTTAGTCGCTGGGGATACAACACGGATTTATTTCTCGATGATACGATTATGCATATGGCTCGCCAATTTCAGACGCTCCTCACTGAAATTAGTGAACATCCACACTGGCATCTCTCGAGTTTTTCATTATTTACCACCGCAGATCAACGTTTACTTGCTGAGTGGGTTCCTCCTGCCCAAAAAGTTCGCGCACACCATTCTTTGCCTGAACTATTTTATGAGCAGGTAACGCAAACGCCTGATGCTATTGCACTGGTCTATGAAAATCAGCAGGTGACGTACCGTGAACTTGATCAACGCACTAATCAACTGGCTCGTTACATGCAAAGGTGCGGCATCCAGGTCGAGTCACCGGTGGGGGTGTATGTCGATCGCTCCCCAGAATTAATCATCGGACTATTAAGTATCCTGAAGCTTGGAGCGATATATGTCCCACTTGATATTATGCATCCACAGGAGCGACTACAATTTGTCCTTCACGATGCACACATTCGTACAATCTTAACAAATCGGCACTATTGCGCAACCATTCCTCAAGAGGAGTATGATTGTATCTTTCTCGATGATGACTGGTCATCCATTATGCAGCAGTCGAAACGCCCCATCGATAATTCTATCAATCCCCAAAATATCGCCTACATTATTTATACATCAGGTTCCACAGGCCGCCCGAAAGGTGTTATGATTGAACATCGTAGCGCCTACAATCTCATCCAAGCGCAAGTTGTACAATATGGAATTGATGGGCACAGCCACGTCCTTCAATTTGCCTCTCCGAACTTCGATGCCTCTATCGCAGAGATTTGGCGAGCATTATCTTCAGGTGCCATTCTCTATCTGGAGCATCCTGAGACGCTCCAGCACCTGCCAACATTGGCCCAGACCATCAATACATACGCAATAACGACAATAACCTTACCACCTTCTATTATTACATTATTGCCAGAGGAACATCTTTCAGCATTGAGAACAGTGGTTTCGGCAGGCGAGGTATGCACACTGGAGATTATTAACCGCTGGGCAGGTGATCGAGCTTTCTTCAATGCTTATGGCCCAACCGAAGCAGCTGTATGTACAACGATCGCTCGTTGTCATGAAGGGCAGCCAACCGTTTCAATCGGACGCCCTATTGCAAACATGGAAGTCTATGTCCTTGATCAACACATGCGCTTACTGCCTGTTGGAATTCCCGGGGAACTCTATATTGGGGGCATTGGTATCGCCAGAGGATATTATCAACGTACGGATCTGACGGCTGAGCGTTTTGTTCCTCATCCCTTCAGCCAGGAGCCAGGAGCCAGGCTGTATCGCAGCGGTGATCGCGCACGATGGTTACCTACAGGTGAATTAGAATTTCTTGGTCGATTAGACCAGCAGGTCAAGGTACGAGGCTTTCGTATTGAGCTGGAAGAGATTGAAAGTGTATTACGTAAGCATCAGGAGATTAGAGAAAGTATCGTTATAGCATCCGATGATATCTCTGGCGATCGTCGTCTCGTTGCTTATGTACAACCTCATATCCATCACATTGATTCTACCGTGCCAGAGGTAGAGGACATAGAAGAGCTTCAGACACATGTGCAACAGTGGCAAACTGTTTTCAATGAGCAAATTCTTTCATCGATAACATCAAACGTCACAGATCCAAGCTTCAACACCACCGGCTGGGTCAGCAGCTATAGCGATCAGCCCCTCTCGGAGGAGGAGATGCAGGACTGGCTGGAGGATACGCTGTCCCCGCTGGAAGCCCTGGGGGCACACCGCATCCTGGAGATTGGCTGTGGCACCGGACTGCTCCTTACCCGCCTGGCTCCTCAGGCTGAGGTCTATTATGGCACCGACTTCTCTCCTGTTGCCATACAGCAGTTACGGAGACATGTCGATTTGCAGACATCCTGGAGGGAAAAGGTCCAGCTCTTTGAGCAGGCCGCCGATCAGCTAACCACACTGCCCATCGCGGCCGGCTCGCTGGATCTGATCATCCTCAACTCGGTCGTGCAGTACTTTCCCAACGCTGCCTATCTGCGTCAAGTGCTCCAGGACACGCTCGCCCTGCTGGCACCCGGCGGCGTGCTCTTCCTTGGCGATGTGCGCAGCCTGCCCCTGCTCGCCACCTACCATACCGCCGTCCAGTTAGCACATGCCCCTGATATGCTGACGCGTGCTCAACTCCAACAGCGCGTACAACGGCAGGTCCTGGTAGAAGAAGAACTGGTGCTCGCCCCACGCTTCTTTGTGCACTGGGCGCAGCAGCAGCCAGCGATTGCCGATCTGCAGCTCTGGCCCAAAGGCGGGCAGGAGCACAACGAGCTGACCCAGTTCCGCTATCAACTCCTGCTGCGCACCCATGCGCCACAGGTTGCAAAAACAGCACCAGCCGAGCCAGCACCGGAAGATACCCAGGGGACCTGGTGGGCGTCGTCACTCACGCCGCAGACCTGGCCTGAGCTGGAGCACACCTTGCAGGACCAATCACCCACCTGGTTGGGCATCCGCGATGTCCCCAACGCCCGTCTCAGTTCCCTACTAACTGCCACCCGCTGGCTCAGCGGCACCACCGGACCACAGACGCTGGGTGAATGGCGCGTCTCGCAACGCTTCCAACCGGAGCCGGGCATCGAACCGGAAGCGCTACGAGCCCTGGGAGCGCGCCTGGGCTATCGTGTTCACTTCAGTTGGCTTCGCCATGATGAGCAGGGATGCTATGATGTCCTCTTCGTTCGTCCCACCTGCTCATCCTTCCCCAAATTTCCTGATCTCCAGAATAACCTATTGGCAGAGCAGCCAACCACCAATTTTCCTCAGGAGGGACAACGCCTGCGCAGCCTGCCGCTACGACTACGGCAGTACGCTCAAGAGCAATTGCCCGACTACATGGTTCCGGCTACCTTTGTGCTGATGCCCTCCTGGCCACTCACCCCCAACGGCAAGCTGGATCGGCGTGCCCTGCCACCACCGCTCTGGTCGGAGCGTCCTACCGTTGCCCTGGCCCTGATCCTGCCACGCACCCCACTGGAAGAGATCGTCGCCGAGATCTGGCAACAGGTGCTGGGAATTGCCCAGATTGGCGTGGATGATGACTTCTTTGCCCTGGGTGGTCACTCGCTGTTGGCTACCCAGGTCATTGCCCGTCTCCGCGACGCCCTTCAGCTTGAACTGCCTCTGCGCACCCTCTTCGAGGCTCCCACCATTAGCCAGTTCGCCCAGCAACTGGACCGAGTAATCCATGCTCAGCACGGTATCAGTGCTCCTCCACTGCTCCCTATCGATCGGCGGCAGCCCCTTCCTCTTTCTTTTGCGCAGCAGCGACTCTGGTTCCTGGATCAACTCGCCCCGGGAAACGCTTTCTACAATGTCCCGATCGCCTTACGCCTTGCGGGACCCCTCCAGGTGCCTGCACTTGCCCGCAGTCTGCAAGAGATCGTCCGACGGCACGAGGCGTTGCGAACACACTTTGTCCTGGTCCAGAGTCTTCCGATGCAACAAATACGCCCGCTGGATCACCTCCCGACCTCGCTCTTGCGTCTGCATGATCTCAGCGCCTTGCCTCTGCCTCAACGAGAAGAGCAGATGGAGCGTCTCATCCAGCAAGAGGCCCGACATCCATTTCAACTCTCCCATGATCTTCTCTTGCGTGCCCGGCTCCTGCGCCTCCATCCCCAGGAACATGTACTGCTCCTGACCCTGCACCACATTGCCTCCGACGGTTGGTCCATGGGTATCCTTCATCAGGAACTGAGCACGCTCTATAACGCTTTTGAACAGCAACAGCCCTCGCCGCTTCCTCCCCTCGCGATCCAATACGCAGACTTTTCACACTGGCAAAAGACCTGGTTGCAGGGTGATGTGCTCCAAACCCATCTGGATTACTGGAGCACACAGCTACGTGGACTCCCTCCCTTGCTCCTCCCACAGGACTTCGCGCGTCCCACCGTGGAAACCTTTCGAGGAGCACGTCAGCATATGCTGATTCCACATGCGCTGGTCACCCGGCTCAAAACGCTCAGTCAACAGCAGGGTGTCACACTGTTTATGACCCTGTTGACTGCCTTTGCTGCCTTGCTGGCACGCTATAGTGGGCAGCAGGATATTGCCATCGGCACTCCCATTGCCAATCGCACACGCCAGGAACTTGAGGGACTCATCGGGTTCTTCGTCAACACCCTGGTCCTGCGCTGCAATCTCACCGACGATCCCACCTTCTTGCAGGCGTTGCAACGAATACGTGAAGTCACGCTGGAGGCTTACACCCATCAAGATCTCCCTTTTGAACAGATTGTGGAAGAGCTGCAACCGGAACGGACGCTTGGACACAACCCTCTCTGTCAAGTCCTCTTTCAGCTCCAAAACGCTCCCTACCAACCATTAACCCTACATAATCTTACACTACAACGCCTGGACTCAGATAATCAGACGGCTCGCTTCGATCTGGCCTTCTCTCTGGTCGAAGCGAAAGAAGGTTTGCTCAGCCGTTGGGAATACAACACAGATTTATTCACAGAGCAAACAATTATAGATATGGCGACTCACTATCAAATGCTCCTCACCAATATCGTTGATAAGCCGACACATCCTTTATTGACACTCCCATTTTTAGGAGAAAGCGAACAACAACAGTTAATCATAAAACAGAATACGATTTCTCGCATATTCGCAGGCGAGTTCTACATACATCACCTTTTTGAAGAACAAGTACGCTTGCATCCAGACGCTATCGCGCTTGTCATCCAACAGACACATATCACCTATGGTGAACTAAACCAGTATGCAAACCGTCTGGCTCATCTTTTACGTCATCATGGCATCGGCCCTGAAAAACGCGTTGGAGTTTGCCTGACACGTTCATCTGACATGATTATTTGTCTGTTAGCAATTCTCAAGGCTGGAGCAGCTTACGTTCCGCTTGACCCGGATTATCCATCTGAACGGCTCGCATTCATGTTTCACGATGCAAATATCTCGCTACTACTCACGCAACTCCATCTACAAGATCATTTTACATCGTTTCACGAACAACAAGACAATATACCGATATTTTATACCGATGATCTTTGGTCCATGGTCATTCCAGAACAGACACCAACAACAAACATTCTCCTTCCAGTGATGACCAGCCTGCCTGCATACATCATTTATACATCCGGATCAGAGGGTCAACCAAAGGGAGTTGTGATTGAACATCACAGTTGTCTTGTTTTACTTACCTGGGCACGTGATACTTTTACAGAACTTGAACGAGCTCGGGTGCTTGCGACAACTTCTATTTGCTTCGATTTATCAATTTTTGAGATCTTTGTGCCTTTAAGCTGGGGAGGAATGATCCTACTTTGCGAGGATGCTCTCCATGTCCCCATTACCTACGCGAAGCATGGACCAACATTACTTAACACGGTGCCATCCGCAGCAACTGAGTTAATACGCATCAAAGGAATTCCCGATTCCATTCATACAGTTAATCTAGCGGGAGAACCTCTTCCTCAAGAGTTGGTGCAGCAGCTTTACGATAATGGACATATAAAGCGCGTCTATAACCTTTATGGCCCTTCGGAGGACACAACTTATTCAACTGCATCTTTGGTTCCTATGGATAGCCAGCGTCCCACGATTGGGAAACCAATTACAAATACACAGGCATATGTACTCGACGCAAATATACAATTGGTTCCTGTTGGTGTCCCTGGTGAGCTCTATCTAGGAGGAGACGGTCTTGCACGTGGCTATCATAATCGTGCGGATCTGACAGCTGAACGTTTTGTCCCTCATCCATTCAGCACAATACCCGCTCAACGCCTCTACCGCACCGGCGATCGCGTCCGCTGGCTCCCTACGGGTGAACTCGAATTCCTTGGTCGCTTTGATCATCAAGTGAAGATCAGAGGTTATCGCATTGAGCTCACAGAGATCGAAAGGGTTTTAATGCAGCACCCGGCAGTGCGAGAGTGCGTGGCAATAGTACGCAAGGATCAACCAGGAGACTCTCGCCTGGTTGCCTACATTCAACCTGGCACCGTGAATGCTCTTGATGCGCTCAAAATTTCGAGTACCTGGTTACAAGATCATGTTCATCACTGGCAAACAGTTTTCGATGAACAGATCGCAAGTTCTACGCCAAGCACAATTGATCCAGCATTTAATGTGTCAGGCTGGATCAGCAGCTATAGTGATCAGCCTCTCTCAGAACGAGAAATGAGAGCCTGGCTGGAGGATACCCTGGCTCCGTTGGAAGCGCTGGGAGCTCGCCACATCCTGGAGATTGGCTGTGGCACCGGACTGCTCCTCACCCGCCTGGCTCCTCAGGCTGAGGTCTATTATGGCACCGACTTCTCTCCTGTTGCCCTACAGCATTTGCAAACACAATTGACATCTCAGGGACCGTGGCGAGAGTATGTCCACCTCTTTGAACAGGCCGCCGATCAGGTGCACACGTTACCCATCGCCGCCGGCTCGCTGGATCTGATTATCCTCAACTCGGTTGTACAGTACTTCCCAGACGCTGCCTATCTGCGTCAGGTGCTCCAGGATGCCCTGACCCTGCTAGCTCCCGGCGGCGTGCTCTTCCTCGGCGATGTGCGCAGCCTGCCCCTACTCGCCACCTACCATACCGCCGTCCAGCTGGCACACGCCCCCGATACACTAACCCGAGCTCAACTCCAACAGCGTGTACAACGACAGGTCCTGGTAGAAGAAGAACTGGTGCTCGCCCCAGGCTTCTTTGTGCACTGGGCGCAGCAGCAGCCGGCGATTGCTGATCTGCAGCTCTGGCCCAAAGGCGGGCACGAGCACAACGAGCTGACCCAGTTCCGCTATCAACTCCTGCTGCGCACCCATGCGCCACAGGTTGCAAAAACAACGCCAGCCGAGCCAACACCGGAAGATCCGCAGGGGACCTGGTGGACATCGTCGCTCACGCCGCAGACCTGGCCTGAGCTGGAGCACACCTTGCAGGACCAATCACCCACCTGGTTGGGCATCCGTGATGTCCCCAACGCCCGTCTCAGTTCCCTGCTGGCGGCCAGGCGCTGGCTTAGTAGCACCTCCGGGCCGCAGACGCTGGGGGAATGGCGTGTCATGCAACGCTCCCAACCGGAGCCGGGCATCGAACCGGAAGCGCTACGAGCCCTGGGAGCACACCTGGGCTATCGGGTTCACTTCAGCTGGCTCTGCCATGATGAGCAGGGACGCTATGATGTCCTCTTCGTCCGTCCCACGTACTCACCTGAGCATTTATGGCGTTCTTCAGGCTCTCTACTCCCACCAAACGATGCAGATCTCCACCAATACATAAATAGCCCCCAAACAGGACAATTGTTACGAACATTGACTCCTCAATTACGTCAATATGCACAACGATATCTTCCAGATTATATGATTCCTTCCGCTTTTGTTATGATAACCTCCTGGCCGCTCACACCAAATGGCAAGCTTGATCGTCGTATGTTACCGCCACCCGAATGGTCCGAGCGCCCAATCTCAGCAGAGTCTCTCGTCTTGCCACGCACACCACTAGAAGAGGTTATGGCAGAGATCTGGCAGCAAGTGTTAGGTATCGAGCAAGTAGGTGTAGAGGACGACTTCTTCGCTCTGGGTGGTCATTCTCTGCTGGCTACCCAGGTCATTGCCCGTCTCCGCGAGACACTTCATATAGACATTCCTTTACGCACTCTCTTTGAAATGCCTACTATTGCGAGTATTTCGTCCACGCTGACAAGCATATATGCTCAAGAAGATACCGATCTCACCAGCTTAATTAGATCAATCAAGCAAAAAAAGACCGAGCAGATCTTCTCTCAATTAGAAGCTCTTCCAGAAGATGAAATTGATGCTCTACTCAGCCAATTATTGTTAGAGGAGAATAATGAATGAGTGAAATTTCCCCAAGAGACTTGAAGAAGTTATCCGTTTATGAAAAAAAATCTTTACTTGCTCGGATGCTCTCTAATAAAACGGGGAGTTCACGGGTCATGCCATTATCCTTTACACAACAAAGGCTCTGGTTCCTTACTCAGCTTGAGCCAATGAACCCTTTCTACAATGTACCAATTGCCTTGCGTCTTTCTGGTCACCTGCAAGTAGCAGAACTTGAAGGGAGTTTACTTGAGATCATACGCCGACACGAAGCTCTACGCACGATCTTTATTCAAGAAAACAAGCAACCACTGCAACGGATTTATTCCTTTGAGCAGCTACCAGCCTCGCTCTTGCGTCTGCATGATCTCAGCGCCTTGCCTCTATCTCAACGAGAAGAGCAAATGGAACGTCTCATCCAGCAAGAGGCCCGGCGTCCATTTCAACTCTCCCATGATCTTATGCTACGTGCCCAACTTTTGCGTCTCCATCCCCAGGAGCATGTGCTACTCTTAACTCTGCACCACATTGCCTCCGACGGTTGGTCTATTGGCATCCTTCATCAGGAATTGAGCACCCTCTATAATGCATCAATCTATGCGTTATCCTCCCCACTGGCTCCTCTGCCAATGCAATATGTAGACTTTGCACTTTGGCAAAGACAATGGCTAAAAACTGAAGAGTTTACCTCTCAATTGCGTTACTGGCGCGATCAGTTGTCAGGACTAAAGCAAATTGAGTTACCAGGTGATTACCCACGTCCTGCCATTCAGACATTTCGCGGTGCGTATCAACGCTTCAAATTAACGAATGGCCTTACAGAGCATCTCAAAATGCTCAGTCAACAGCAAGGTGTCACGCTGTTTATGACCCTACTAACCGCCTTTGCCACCTTGTTGGCACGCTATAGTGGGCAGCAGGATATTGCCATCGGTACCCCCATTGCCAATCGCACACGCCAGGAACTTGAGGGGCTCATCGGGTTCTTCGTCAATACCCTGGTCCTGCGCTGCAATCTCACCGACGATCCCACCTTCTTGCAGGCATTGAAACGAATACGTGAAGTCACGCTGGAGGCTTATACCCATCAGGATCTCCCTTTTATGAAACTAGTTGAGGAGTTGCAACCGGAACGGACGCTCAGTTACAATCCTCTCTGCCAGGTAATTTTTCAACTCCAAAATACCCCTCGACAGCCTCTTTACTTTAATGGATTAACACTCAAACATTTTGAAGCGGACAATCAAACAGCCCGTTTTGATATGACTCTCACAATGCTTGAAACGGAACAGGGTATTACAGGGAGATGGGAATATAATACGGATCTGTTCAGCGCACAGACGATCGAACGGATAGTTGAACATTATCAGACGCTGCTGACAGCGATTGTCGAGGAGCCCGAATGTCCACTTTCCCGACTCTCGATGCTCAGCGAGAGCGAATGCACGCTACTGCTTCAGGACTGGGGCCAGTCCTCTGTGCCCGCTCCCACTGCCTCGGAAGATCTCACGCAGCGCCTGGCGCTCCTGGTCGCCCGCCAACCCGATGCGATCGCCCTTGTCCAGGATGGACAGGCGCTCAGTTATGCGCACCTCCTGGCCCGGGCCACGCAGTATGCCCATCTGCTTCGTCTGGCCGGCGTCACCTCCGAACGCACCGTTGGCCTCCTGCTGCCTCGCTGCCTCGATCAACTCCTGCTCGTCCTGGCGATCCGCCTGGCTGATGGCATCTGTGTCCCCCTGGAGGAGCATCTCCCCCTTGAACGGCTCCGCTTCCAGATCGAGGACGCCCACCTGCACCTGCTCCTGACGCGACAGGAGACCCTGTCTACGCTCCCAGCCCTCCCCTGTCCCGCTCTCCTGCTGGAGCACATGATCACTGCGTCCTCCGCCCAGCCCACCACCCCCGTCCCTACCTGCTCCGATCCAGAGTCGGCCGTCTCCTTCTTCTACACCTCCGGCTCGACTGGCCAGCCCAAAGCCGTCGTGACGCGCCAGCAGGGACTCCTGCGCCTGAGCCAGGATCCCCTCTTTGCCGCGATCGGCTCCGGCGATCGGGTTCTGCAGTATGCTCCGCTGGCCTTCGATGCCTCCTCCTTCGAGTTCTGGGTCTGCCTGCTGCAGGGTGCCTGCCTGGTCTTGGCTCCGGCTGGCACCCTCTCCCTGGGGGAACTGGCGCGCCTGCTGCAGCGCGAGCAGATCAGCATCCTCTGGCTCACCGCCGCCCTCTTCCAGCAGATGATCCAGCAGGAACGAGCCTCCCTGCTCCCGGTGCGTCTCCTGCTGGCGGGCGGCGATGCCCTGGATCCCCAGGCCGTCCAGACCCTGCTGGCCCAGCGCTCTGATCCCCAAACCCGCCTGCTCAACGGCTATGGTCCCACCGAGAACACCACCTTTACCACCTGTGCCCTCCTGCAGCCTACCCCGCTCCCCGCTCCCCATGTCCCCATCGGCCGCCCCCTGCTCGCCACCAGCGTCTACGTGCTTGATGCCCAGTTGCAACCCGTGCCCATCGGCGTCCCGGGCGAGCTCTACACCGGCGGCGATGGGCTGGCGCGTGGCTATCTGCACCAGCCCGCCCTCACCGCCGAGCGCTTCCTGCCCCATCCCTTCAGCCAGGAACCCGGCGCACGCCTCTACCGCACCGGCGATCGCGTCCGCTGGACCACGCAGGGGGAACTGGAGTTCCTGGGACGGCTAGATCAGCAGGTCAAGGTGCGCGGCCATCGCGTCGAACTGGAGGAGATCGAGGCAACCCTGGCTCGCTCGCCGGAAGTCCTGACCTGTGTCGTCCAGCTCCAGACCGAGACCAGTGGCGATCCCCGCCTGGTCGCCTATCTGGAGCCCCGCCGCGAGGCTCGCGCCACGCTGCAGGATAGCCAGCAGGCGGTGGAGCACTGGCGTCATCTCTACGAACAAACCTATACCCCGAGCGGGACCCCAATCGACCCACGCTTCAACACCACCGGCTGGGTCAGCAGTTACAGCGGGCAGCCCCTCTCGGAGCAGGAGATGCTGGCCTGGCTGGAGGAGACGCTGTCCCCGCTGGAAGCGCTGGGAGCTCGCCGCATCCTGGAGATTGGCTGTGGCACCGGACTGCTCCTCACCCGCCTGGCTCCTCAGGCCGAGGTCTATTATGGCACCGATTTCTCCCCGGTGGTGCTGCAGCAAGTGCGGGCGCATGTGGCGTCGCAAGCAACCTGGGGAGACCGGGTCCAGCTCTTTGAGCAGACCGCCGATCAGGTGCGCACGCTGCCCATCGCCGCTGGCTCGCTGGATCTGATCATCCTCAACTCGGTCGTGCAGTACTTTCCTGATGCCGCCTATCTGCGTCAGGTGCTCCAGGATGCCCTGACCCTGCTGGCGCCCGGTGGCGTGCTCTTTCTCGGCGATGTGCGCAGCCTGCCCCTGCTCACCACCTATCATACCGCTGTCCAGGTAGCACATGCCCCCGAGACCCTGACGCGAGCCCATCTCCAGCATCACATCCAGCGCCAGGTGCTGCTGGAGGAAGAACTGGTGCTGGCTCCGCGCTTCTTTGTGCACTGGGCACAGCAGCAGCCGGCGATTGCCGATCTGCAGCTCTGGCCCAAAGGCGGGCACGAGCACAACGAGCTGACCCAGTTCCGCTATCAACTCCTGCTGCGCACCCATGCTCCCCAGGCTGAGGACAAAGTCAGCGCTGAACCAGCGTCAGACGATCCCCAGGGGACCTGGTGGACAACATCGCTCACGCCGCAGACCTGGTCCGTGCTGGAGCACACCTTGCAGGCCCCCTCCCGCACCTGGCTGGGCATCCGCGATGTCCCCAACGCTCGTCTCAGTTCCCTGCTCGCCGCCACCCGCTGGCTCAGCGGTACCACCGGACCACAGACGCTGGGGGAATGGCACGCGTCGCAGCACACCGACCAGGAGCCAGGCATCGAGCCGGAAGCGCTACGAACCCTGGGAGCGCACCTGGGCTATCGCGTCCAGTTCAGCTGGCTCCGCCACGACGAGCAGGGACGCTATGATGTCCTCTTTGTCCGTCCCACCTGCTCATCTGTTCCGGTCTTTCCGACGCTCCATCTGCGAGAGGACCGACTGGCAGAACAGCCAACCACCAACTTTCCTCAGGAAGGGCAACGCCTGCGCACCCTCCCACTGCGGCTACGACAGGACGCGCTGGAGCAGTTGCCCGACTATATGGTTCCGGCCACCTTTGTGCTGATGCCCTCCTGGCCACTCACCCCCAACGGCAAGCTGGATCGGCGTGCCCTGCCACCACCGCTCTGGTCGGAGCGTCCTGCCGTTGCCCAGGCCCTGATCCTGCCACGCACCCCGCTGGAAGAGATTGTCGCCGAGATCTGGCAACAGGTGCTGGGAATTGCCCAGATTGGCGTGGATGATGACTTCTTTGCCCTGGGTGGTCACTCGCTGTTGGCTACCCAGGTCATTGCCCGTCTCCGCGACGCCCTTCAGCTTGAACTGCCTCTGCGCACCCTCTTCGAGGCTCCCACCATTAGCCAGTTCGCCCAGCAACTGGACCGAGTAATCCATGCTCAGCACGGTATCAGTGCTCCTCCACTGCTCCCTATCGATCGGCGGCAGCCCCTTCCTCTTTCTTTTGCGCAGCAGCGGCTCTGGTTCCTGGATCAACTCGTCCCGGGAAACGCTTTCTACAATGTCCCGATCGCCTTACGCCTTGCGGGACCCCTCCAGGTGTCTGCGCTTGCCCGCAGTCTGCAAGAGATCGTCCGACGGCACGAGGCGTTGCGAACACACTTTGTCCTGGTCCAGAGTCTTCCGATGCAACAAATACGCCCGCTGGATCACCTCCCGACCTCGCTCTTGCGTCTGCATGATCTCAGCGCCTTGCCTCTGCCTCAACGAGAAGAGCAGATGGAGCGTCTCATCCAACAAGAGGCGCGACATCCATTTCAACTCTCCCATGATCTTCTCTTGCGTGCCCGGCTCCTGCGCCTCCATCCCCAGGAACATGTGCTGCTCCTGACTCTGCACCATATTGCCTCCGACGGTTGGTCCATGGGTATCCTTCATCAGGAACTGAGCACGCTCTATAACGCTTTTGAACAGCAACAGCCCTCACCACTTCCTCCCCTCGCGATCCAATACGCAGACTTTTCACACTGGCAAAGGACCTGGTTGCAGGGTGATGTGCTCCAAACCCATCTGGATTACTGGAGCACACAGCTACGTGGACTCCCTCCCTTGCTCCTCCCACAGGACTTCGCGCGTCCCACCGTGGAAACCTTTCGAGGAGCGCGTCAGCATATGCTGATTCCACACGCGCTGGTCACCCGGCTCAAAACGCTCAGCCAACAGCAGGGTGTCACACTGTTTATGACCCTGTTGACTGCCTTTGCCACCTTGCTGGCACGCTATAGTGGGCAACAGGATATTGCCATCGGTACCCCCATTGCCAATCGCACACGCCAGGAACTTGAGGGACTCATTGGGTTCTTCGTCAACACCCTGGTCCTGCGCTGCAATCTCACCGACGATCCCACCTTCTTGCAGGCGTTGCAACGAATACGTGAAGTCACGCTGGAGGCCTACACCCATCAAGATCTCCCCTTTGAACAGATCGTGGAAGAGCTGCAACCGGAACGGACGCTTGGACACAACCCTCTCTGCCAGGTCCTCTTTCAGCTCCAAAATACGCCTCGGTCAAATATTTCTTTTAATAAATTAACGCGACAGCACTTCGATGCGGATAATCAAACAGCTCGTTTTGATCAGGTCTTCTCACTTATTGAGACAGATCAAGGAATAGCAGGTATTTGGGAATATAATACGGATCTGTTCAGCGCACAGACGATTGAACGGATGGTTGAACACTATCAGACGCTGCTGACAGCGATTGTCGAGGAGCCCGAATGTCCACTTTCCCGACTCTCGATGCTCAGCGAGAGCGAACGCACGCTACTGCTTCAGGACTGGGGCCAGTCCTCTGTGCCCGCTCCCACTGCCTCGGAAGATCTCACGCAGCAACTGGCGCACCTGGTCGCCCGCCAACCCGATGCGATCGCCCTTGTCCAGGATGGACAGGCGCTCAGTTATGCGCACCTCCTGGCCCGAGCCACGCAGTATGCCCATCTGCTCCGTCTGGCCGGCGTCACCTCCGAACGCACCGTTGGTCTCTTGCTGCCTCGCTGCCTTGATCAACTCCTGCTCGTCCTGGCGATCCGCCTGGCTGACGGCGTCTGTGTCCCCCTGGAGGAGCATCTCCCCCTTGAACGACTCCGCTTCCAGATCGAGGACGCCCACCTGCACCTGCTCCTGACGCAACAGGAGACCCTGTCTACGCTCCCAGCCCTCCCCTGTCCCGCTCTCCTGCTGGAGCACATGATCACTGCGTCCTCCGCCCAACCCACCACCCCCGTCCCTACCTGCTCCGATCCAGAGTCGGCCGTCTCCTTCTTCTACACCTCCGGCTCGACCGGCCAGCCCAAAGCCGTCGTGACGCGCCAGCAGGGACTCCTGCGCCTGAGTCAGGATCCTCTCTTTGCCGCGATCGGCTCCGGCGATCGGGTTCTGCAGTATGCTCCGCTGGCCTTCGATGCCTCCTCCTTCGAGTTCTGGGTCTGCCTGCTGCAAGGTGCCTGCCTGGTCCTGGCTCCGGCTGGCACCCTCTCCCTGGGGGAACTGGCGCGCCTGCTGCAGCGCGAGCAGATCAGCGTCCTCTGGCTCACCGCCGCCCTCTTCCAGCAGATGATCCAGCAGGAACGAGCCTCCCTGCTCCCGGTGCGTCTCCTGCTGGCGGGCGGCGATGCCCTGGATCCCCAGGCCGTCCAGACCCTGCTGGCCCAGCGCTCTGATCCCCAAACCCGCCTGCTCAACGGCTATGGTCCCACCGAGAACACCACCTTTACCACCTGTGCTCTCCTGCAGCCTACCACGCGACCTGCTCCCCATGTCCCCATTGGGCGTCCCCTGCTCGCCACCAGCGTCTACGTGCTTGATGCCCAACTGCAACCCGTGCCCATCGGCGTCCCGGGCGAGCTCTACACCGGCGGCGATGGGCTGGCGCGTGGCTATCTGCACCAGCCCGCCCTCACCGCCGAGCGCTTCCTACCCCATCCCTTCAGCCAGGAACCCGGCGCACGCCTCTACCGCACCGGCGATCGCGTCCGCTGGACCACGCAGGGGGAACTGGAGTTCCTGGGACGGCTAGATCAGCAGGTCAAGGTGCGCGGCCATCGCGTCGAACTGGAGGAGATCGAGGCGACCCTGGCTCGCTCGCCGGAAGTCCTGACCTGCGTCGTCCAGCTCCAGACCGAGACCAGTGGCGATCCCCGCCTGGTCGCCTATCTGGAGCCCCGCCGCGAGGCTCGCGCCACGCTGCAGGATAGCCAGCAGGCGGTGGAGCACTGGCGTCATCTCTACGAACAAACCTATACCCCGACTGGGACCCCGATCGACCCACGCTTCAACACCACCGGCTGGGTCAGCAGTTACAGCGGGCAGCCCCTCTCAGAGCAGGAGATGCTGGCCTGGCTGGAGGAGACCCTGGCTCCGCTGGAAGCCCTGGGAGCACGCCGCATCCTGGAGATTGGCTGTGGCACCGGACTGCTCCTCACCCGCCTGGCTCCTCAGGCCGAGGTCTATTATGGCACCGATTTCTCCCCGATGGTGCTGCAGCAAGTGCGGGCGCATGTGGCGTCGCAAGCAGCCTGGGGAGACCGGGTCCAGCTCTTTGAGCAGACTGCCGATCAGGTGCGCACGCTGCCTATCGCCGCTGGCTCGCTGGATCTGATCATCCTCAACTCGGTCGTGCAGTACTTTCCTGATGCCGCCTATCTGCGTCAGGTGCTCCAGGATGCCCTGACCCTGCTGGCGCCTGGCGGCGTCCTCTTCCTCGGCGATGTGCGCAGCCTGCCCCTGCTCACCACCTATCATACCGCTGTCCAGGTAGCACATGCCCCCGAGACCCTGACGCGAGCCCATCTCCAGCATCACATCCAGCGCCAGGTGCTGCTGGAGGAAGAACTGGTGCTCGCCCCAGGCTTCTTTGTGCACTGGGCACAGCAGCAGCCGACGATTGCCGATCTGCAGCTCTGGCCCAAAGGCGGGCACGAGCACAACGAACTGACCCAGTTCCGCTATCAACTCTTGCTACGCACCCATCCCGCTCAGCCACTGGAGGAAGCAACAAAAGCGGCAGCAGACGATCCCCAGGGGACCTGGTGGACGACATCGCTCACGCCGCAGACCTGGCCTGAGCTGGAGCACACCTTGCAGGACCCCTCCCGCACCTGGCTAGGCATCCGCGATGTCCCCAACGCTCGTCTCAGTTCTTTGCTCGCCGCCACCCGCTGGCTCAGCGGTACCACGGGACCGCAGACGCTGGGGGAATGGCACGCGTCGCAGCACGCTGACCAGGAGCCAGGCTTCGAGCCGGAAGCGTTGCGAGCCCTGGGAGCGCACCTGGGCTATCGCGTCCAGTTCAGCTGGCTCCGCCACGACGAGCAGGGACGCTATGATGTCCTCTTTGTCCGTCCCACCTGCTCATCCGTTCCGGTCTTTCCGACACTCCATCTGCGAGAGGACCGACTGGCAGAACAGCCAACCACCAACTTTCCTCAGGAAGGGCAACGCCTGCGCACCCTCCCACTGCGGCTACGACAGGACGCCCTGGAGCAGTTGCCCGACTACATGGTTCCGGCCACCTTTGTGCTGATGCCCTCCTGGCCACTTACCCCCAACGGCAAGCTGGATCGGCGTGCCCTGCCACCACCGCTCTGGTCGGAGCGTCCTGCCGTTGAACAGGCTCTAATCCTGCCGCGTACCCCGCTGGAAGAGATTGTCGCCGAGATCTGGCAACAGGTGCTGGGAATTGCCCAGATCGGTGTGGACGATGACTTCTTTGCCCTGGGTGGTCACTCGCTACTGGCCACCCAGGTCATTGCTCGTCTGCGCGACGCCCTTCAGCTTGAACTGCCTCTGCGCACCCTTTTCGAGGCTCCTACTATTGCTGCGTTTACAGAACACATCGTACAGCAATTCTTGCAAAATATAGATGAAGATATGCTGGGCGATATTGAACAATTATCTATAGATGAAACACAAATTCTTCTTCAAAAGGAACAAGATATATTCGAGAAAGAGGACATGAATGGATGATATAACAAAACGCATAGGTAACCTCGATCCTGAAAAGTTAAAATTGCTTCTACTGAAAGCGAGTAAAAAGACAACCGCTAACGCGCTGCCCACGACCATTGTGCGCAGAAAAAATCTAGAGAGAGCGCCGCTTTCTTATGCGCAACAGCGACTCTGGTTTTTAAATCAACTAGCCCCTGCTAATCCCTTTTATAACGTACCACTTGTTTTACGTCTGAAAGGCCCAATACAGACACAAGCATTAGAACAGAGTATCTATGAAATATTACTGCGGCATGAAACATTACGCACAACATTTATCTATGATCAAACTGAGCTTGTGCAAAATATTCTCCCCTCAACAAGTCTCAACACTCAGCCCTTACTCATCTTAGATGTGAGTCACTTACCAGACAAACGGCGAGAGCAAGAAGTACAACATCTCATTCTCCGAGAAGCGCGTCAACCATTTGACCTGGCGCAGGATTTGATGTTACGCGCACGGTTACTACGCATTGGAGAACAAGAGCATGTTTTGTTACTAACGTTGCACCACGTATCCTGTGACGGTTGGTCTTTAGGGATTATTCATTACGAAATAAGTACCCTTTACAACGCCATCATAGATCACCAACAATCACCATTAACGCCATTACCTATTCAGTACGCAGATTTCTCGCAGTGGCAGCGATACACGTTACAAGGAGAAATTCTTACCTCTCACTTAGATTACTGGCGAAAACACCTATCACATTTACCACAACTTGAAATACCTTATGACTATCCTCGCCCAGCAATCGAAACCTTCCGAGGGGCTTATTGCCGAGTTCGTATTTCTCTATTACTAACGCAACATTTGAAAGAGCTCAGTCAACGATCAGGTACAACCTTGTTTATGACGCTTCTGACAGCCTTTGCGACGTTATTAGCATTTTATACAGGGCAGGTGGATTTAGCGATAGGGACTCCTATCGCTAATCGAACCCACAAAGAGCTTGAAGGTCTCATCGGATTCTTCGTCAATACGCTGGTCATTCGTTGCAACCTGACAGGTGATCCGACATTTCTTCAAGCATTACAACGTGTGCGAGAAGAGACACTTGGTGCCTACACGCATCAAGATCTTCCCTTTGAGAAAATTGTTGAGGAGCTACAACCGGAACGGACACTCAGTCACAATCCACTTTGCCAGGTCCTCTTTCAGCTTCAAAATACGCCTCGTCAATCTTTTGCGTTTAAGAATCTCAGTATACGAGCTTTTGATACCGATAATCAGACCGCACGCTTCGATCAAGTCTTCTCTTTATCTGAAAGCGATCAAGGACTCATTGGAAGATGGGAATATAATACAGATCTGTTCAGCGCACAGACGATCGAACGGATGGTTGAACACTATCAGACGCTGCTGGAAGCCATTGTCGCACACCCGGAGCATCCACTTTCCCAACTCTCGATGCTCAGCGAGGCCGAACGCACGCTATTGCTCCAGGACTGGGGCCAGTCCTCTGTGCCCGCTCCCACTGCCTCGGAAGATCTCACGCAGCGCCTGGCGCTCCTGGTCGCCCGCCAACCCGATGCGATCGCCCTTGTCCAGGATGGACAGGCACTCAGTTATGCGCACCTCCTGGCCCGGGCCACGCAGTATGCCCATCTGCTCCGTCTGGCCGGCGTCACCTCCGAACGCACCGTTGGTCTCTTGCTGCCTCGCTGCCTCGATCAACTCCTGCTCGTTCTGGCGATCCGCCTGGCCGACGGCGTCTGTGTCCCCCTGGAGGAGCATCTCCCCCTTGAACGGCTCCGCTTCCAGATCGAGGACGCCCACCTGCACCTGCTCCTGACGCGACAGGAGACCCTGTCTACGCTCCCAGTCCTCCCCTGTCCCGCTCTCCTGCTGGAGCACATGATCACCGCGTCCTCCGCCCAGCCCACCACCCCCGTCCCTACCTGCTCCGATCCAGAGTCGGCCGTCTCCTTCTTCTACACCTCCGGCTCGACCGGCCAGCCCAAAGCCGTCGTGACGCGCCAGCAAGGACTCCTGCGCCTGAGTCAGGATCCCCTCTTTGCCGCGATTGGCTCCGGCGATCGGGTTCTGCAGTATGCTCCGCTGGCCTTCGATGCCTCCTCCTTCGAGTTCTGGGTCTGCCTGCTGCAGGGTGCCTGCCTGGTCTTGGCTCCGGCTGGCACCCTCTCTCTGGGTGAACTGGCGCGCCTGCTGCAGCGCGAGCAGATCAGCGTCCTCTGGCTCACCGCCGCCCTCTTCCAGCAGATGATCCAGCAGGAACGAGCCTCCCTGCTCCCGGTGCGTCTCCTGCTGGCGGGCGGCGATGCCCTGGATCCCCAGGCCGTCCAGACCCTGCTGGCCCAGCGCTCTGACCCCCAAACCCGCCTGCTCAACGGTTATGGTCCCACCGAGAACACCACCTTTACCACCTGTGCCCTCCTGCAGCCTACCACGCGACCCGCTCCCCATGTCCCCATCGGCCGCCCCCTGCTCGCCACCAGCGTCTACGTGCTTGATGCCCAACTGCAACCCGTGCCCATCGGCGTCCCGGGCGAGCTCTACACCGGCGGCGATGGGCTGGCGCGTGGCTATCTGCACCAGCCCGCCCTCACCGCCGAGCGCTTCCTGCCCCATCCCTTCAGCCAGGAACCCGGCGCACGCCTCTACCGCACCGGCGATCGCGTCCGCTGGACCACGCAGGGGGAACTGGAGTTCCTGGGACGGCTAGATCAGCAGGTCAAGGTGCGCGGCCATCGCGTCGAACTGGAGGAGATCGAGGCGACCCTGGCTCGCTCGCCAGAAGTCCTGACCTGTGTCGTCCAACTCCAGACCGAGACCAGTGGCGATCCCCGCCTGGTTGCCTATCTTGAGCCCCGCCGCGAGGCTCGCGCCACGCTGCAGGACAGCCAGCAGGCGGTGGAGCACTGGCGTCACCTCTATGAACAAACCTATACCCCGAGCGGGACCCCGGTCGATCCACGCTTCAACACCACCGGTTGGGTCAGCAGTTACAGCGGGCAGCCCCTCTCAGAGCAGGAGATGCTGGCCTGGCTGGAGGAGACCCTGGCTCCGCTGGAAGCCCTGGGAGCACGCCGCATCCTGGAGATTGGCTGTGGCACCGGACTGCTCCTCACCCGCCTGGCTCCTCAGGCCGAGGTCTATTATGGCACCGATTTCTCCCCGGTGGTGCTACAGCAAGTACGGGAGCATGTGGCGTCGCAAGCAACCTGGGGAGACCGGGTCCAGCTCTTTGAGCAGACCGCCGATCAGGTGCGCACGCTGCCCATCGCCGCCGGCTCGCTGGATCTGATCATCCTCAACTCGGTTGTGCAGTACTTTCCTGATGCCGCCTATCTGCGTCAGGTGCTCCAGGATGCCCTGACCTTGCTGGCGCCTGGTGGCGTGCTCTTTCTCGGCGATGTGCGCAGCCTGCCCCTGCTTACCACCTATCATACCGCTGTCCAGGTAGCACATGCCCCCGAGACCCTGACGCGAGCTCATCTCCAGCATCACATCCAGCGCCAGGTGCTGCTGGAGGAAGAACTGGTGCTCGCCCCAGGCTTCTTTGTGCACTGGGCACAGCAGCAGCCGGCGATTGCCGATCTGCAGCTCTGGCTCAAAGGCGGGCACGAGCACAACGAACTGACCCAGTTCCGCTATCAACTCTTGCTACGCACCCATCCCGCTCAGCCACTGGGGGAAGCAACAAAAGCAGCAGCAGACGATCCCCAGGGGACCTGGTGGACGACATCGCTCACGCCGCAGACCTGGCCTGAGCTGGAGCACACCTTGCAGGACCCCTCCCGCACCTGGCTAGGCATCCGCGATGTCCCCAACGCTCGTCTCAGTTCTTTGCTCGCCGCCACCCGCTGGCTCAGCGGTACCACGGGACCGCAGACGCTGGGGGAATGGCACGCGTCGCAGCACGCTGACCAGGAGCCAGGCTTCGAGCCGGAAGCGTTGCGAGCCCTGGGAGCGCACCTGGGCTATCGCGTCCAGTTCAGCTGGCTCCGCCACGACGAGCAGGGACGCTATGATGTCCTCTTTGTCCGTCCCACCTGCTCATCCGTTCCGGTCTTTCCGACACTCCATCTGCGAGAGGACCGACTGGCAGAACAGCCAACCACCAACTTTCCTCAGGAAGGGCAACGCCTGCGCACCCTCCCACTGCGGCTACGACAGGACGCCCTGGAGCAGTTGCCCGACTATATGGTTCCGGCTACCTTTGTGCTGATGCCCTCCTGGCCACTCACCCCCAACGGCAAGCTGGATCGGCGTGCCCTGCCACCACCGCTCTGGTCGGAGCGTCCTGCCGTTGAACAGGCTCTAATCCTGCCGCGCACCCCGCTGGAAGAGATCGTCGCCGAGATCTGGCAACAGGTGCTGGGAATTGCCCAGATCGGTGTGGACGATGACTTCTTTGCCCTGGGTGGTCACTCGCTACTGGCCACCCAGGTCATTGCTCGTCTGCGCGACGCCCTTCAGCTTGAACTGCCCCTGCGCACCCTCTTCGAGGCTCCCACCATCATTGGATTAATTCAATCTTTACTCACAAATGAAACAGTCTCTGGTCAGATAGAAAAAAGGGCAGCAATTTATCAAAAGGTAAATCGCATGTCAGAAAGTGAAATTAAAATGCTACTGCTGCAAAAAAAAGCAAAAAAGTAACCTTCTCTTCGCATGCGGAAACGTAATTTCTTCTATCCGTTAAAATAAATCATTAGAAGGGATAAGAGTAAAACTGAATCCAATGGTAGGATTCAGTTTTATAGATCAACAGTCATGATCAAAACATTCAACCAAACCAACAATACAAATAATAACGCCAACCGACAAACAGGTGAAACCTTTACCATCAAAAAGGTTTTTTTAGCTTTTGCAGGTATCCCTCGCGTTGTGGGTATCGTATGGTCTGCTAGTGCACCTCTCACGCTCGGCATGGCTTTTTTTACTTTCATTGGAGGGATGACGCCTCTGGCTAATGCGATTGTCGCCCGCTTGCTCCTCGATAACGTTATTTTATCGTTTACGCATCACACCATAAATAATATCTGGTTTCCTGTCATATTACAGATGGTAATCAATATCCTTGATCGGGTTTGCAGCATACTCAACACACTACTACAAACGTTATTGCAAGAACGAGTTGCTGCATACATTCAGTTGCTTATCTTACGCAAAGCAAGTACATTGGATCTGGCCTTCTTTGAAGATGCGGAATTTCATGACAAATTGCGGCATGCCACACAGGAATCTTTGAGCAAGCCGCTCATGATGATATCGCAAACATTTAATCTTATAAGAGCTGCAATTACACTTATTTCAATGGTTGCTCTTCTTTTCCATCTCGTATGGTGGTTAGTACTTGCAGCAATTATCATTCCCCTACCTTCATTTATCGCCAATAGCAAATATGGCTTACAAGGATATTGGCTTATGCGTTGGCAATCGCCTGAAAAGCGGCAGCAAGCATACATCAATCAGCTTTTGACACTTGACGATTTCAATAAGGAGATCAAGCTTTTTAATCTAAGCAACTTCTTTATTAAACGCTATGAGAAACTAGCAGAAAAATTCTATTACGAAGATAAAAATCTGCAAGCAGCACGTAATTTCACAAGCGTGTTCTGGGCCATCTTATCCGTACTTGCCAATTCATCTGTGTATTTCTATGTCGCCCTTCAAGCAGCATTAGGGAATATTACTATTGGATCTCTCTCTCAATACACAATCGCAGTCAATCAAGTTGGACAAAGCGTCCAGGGAATTTTAGATGGAACATCGAATATGTATGAAAATAATCTTTTCGTCAATACAGTATTTGAGTTCTTAAGCTATAAACCGCGCATCACTTCACCCATTAATCCTCTTTCTATCGAGCTACCTCCCTCTAGCAAGGGCCTGACGATTGAGTTTAAAAATGTCAGTTTTACTTATCCGGATAAGTCGGAGCCAGCGTTAAACGACATCAGTTTTAATCTACGCGCGGGGGAGACAATTGCCATAGTAGGAAGCAACGGTGCAGGAAAAACAACCCTGGTCAAACTATTAACTCGTCTCTATGATCCTGATCAAGGGGAGATACTGATCTCAGGGCAAAATATCAAGAATTACGAACTAACCGCATTGCGTGACCAGATTGGTGTTATCTTTCAGGATTATGTACGCTATGCCTTAACGGCACAGGATAATATTGGCGTAGGACGCGTAGAGGATATTACTAACCTGGAAATGATCAAAAATGCAGCGCATAAAAGTGGTGCGGATACTATCATTAACAAATTACATGATGGCTATGAAACAATGTTGGGACGCTGGTTTTACAAAGGAACACAGCTAAGTGGTGGCGAATGGCAGAAAATTGCTATTGCACGTGCATTTATGCGTGAAGCACGTATTCTTATCCTTGATGAGCCTACCAGCGCACTGGATGCGCAGGCCGAATATGATGTCTTTAATAGCTTCCGTTCACTTTCCGCAGGAAAAACAACCATCTTTATCAGCCATAGATTCAGCACTGTTCGCCTGGCTGATCGAATTTTCGTTATCGAGCAGGGAAAGATTATTGAAAGTGGTTCTCATGCAGATTTAATGAGCCAGCAAGGAAGGTATGCAGAACTCTTTAATCTCCAGGCCGATGCATATAGGTAATAATAAAGATTTTTAACCCTTTCTGTGTGAGTGCTCTCTTTTGCCAATGACTTTGAGGTGGAGATTTTTTTCCAGTAAACCGAGTGGTTCATGTACAGAAAATGTATAGTCAGGTGGATCTATTGCCAGGCGATAATTTCTCAAAATTGTTGCCACAATCACCATAATCTGTACCTCTGCAATACCTGCTCCTAAACAGGTATGGTCTCCCAAGCCAAAGGGGGCATACACCCCACGTTGCCGATGCTCATTACGAGGAGCGTGAAAGCGATCAACATCAAACGTTTCTGGTTCTGGAAAAAATTCGGGGAGAAAGTGTGGGGCGGTCATTGGAACAAAGACATTATCACCAACAACCAGTTGGTAGCCAGCGAAGGTAAATGGTTTGATTACTCGTGCTACATGTGCATTTGCCACCGGGTAGAGGCGTAATGTTTCCATTGCAGCCCCTTGAAGCGCCTGCATTCCCTTTAAGATATCCCAGGTAACTGACCCTTGTTCAAATGCAACGTCTATCTCGTCCAGGATACGTGCATAGACCTGAGGATTTTTTAGTAATGCGTAAAAGATAGAACAACAAGTACGTGCCGTTGTCAGCCCTGCGAGAAAAGGGGTAAGCGCTACACTATAGAGTATTTGATCCGGATAAGCGTCAGGATATTTTGCCGCATCCGCTAAAAGATCATCCACCAGATCATGCTTTCCATTTTCAGGGGGGGGAGTACGATGTTTCTCAAGAATTTGAGAGCCTAATTGGGAGACACGTTTCTGAGCATGGAAATATTCCTGAGAATGAATTTCTTCGGTTTTAGGTTGACCAATAGCTGTACCCAACTTTTCCAAATAAAAAATGATGTCTGGAAAATATTCACCAGGCCCATGCCCCACCAGAAACAGGCCTAATTGCTCAACAACAATCCTTTGTATACGAGATAAAGCCGTAAAAATTTCCCCTTCCTTCCAATCCGCAAATTGTTGTGCAACTTCTATCATACGAGGAATATCGTATATCACCCGTGTCCGTGAATAATAACGGCTACTCCTCGCTCGATGGGCACGATTTGCCTCTCCATCTCGAATACGTGCTACCTTACCAGATTCTAGATTATCATATAAATCTTGCCAGTGTTCCTGCGTTGTAAAATAGTCATTTTCGTAACGTGAAACGAATGTATTTGCATCAGGCCCCATCATAACAACCAATGGGGCCTTACCAATACGAGGAAGACGAAAAATAGGCCCCATTTTTCGATAATGCTCGACGAGAATATGAGGAGACATTCCTTTCCGCTCACCTTCGGGAAGATCGGGCGGGAAAGAAACGTAAGAAGTATCATCTTGCTGTAAATCCATTTTCGTGATTTCGTAACGCTAGTCCTCCTTTGCTTTCACAAAAGAGTAAAAAGGCTACTACTCCTTTCGTATGTATGATCGCTGCTCGTATTGGCTCTAAGAGATTGGGAACCGTTGATCAAGAAGATCGTAACGATATACATCCATTCTGTTCATCCCGGCGACCATTCATCAATGCAGATAGATACCATTCAAGAGATTCCGGTAGGTCTTTCCCTTCATGCACAAGTGAATAGAAAAGCACATATACATATATATGATAATTAAATTTCGTGAATTGTCAATATTCAGTGAGTATAAAATTATTGAAGATTCTGATCCAATAAAATCACCAGGCTGTAAGAAATTACAGAGTTTCAGGAAAAGAGATTGCTTTATTTGACCTGATAAATTGTTTTGAGTTATACTTCTATAGAGTTATAGTGACAGAGGTTATTAATCACTCAAGAACAATAAAGGCTCATTTTCAGTGATAGCGTCAAACTTCCAGTTGGTTGGTGCCTGCTAACTGCATTTCGTTGCAGACATTCTTGTAGATTGTACATATTCGTTGTCACAATTTTGTTGACCTGAGGATGGTAAAAACTATGGAGCAAAAAAAAAACATAGAAGTTATTCACTACTACAAAGACCATTATCCATTTCGCTCATGGGTGAGCGAAACCTTAGGAGTAGCAGATCTAGAGCAGCTTCATAAGAACAAAGAGTGTGAGCAGTTTACAAACCATCTTGAAAAAATAGAGCATTTTCGTGCTATGTTGAAAGCAAATTTTGACGAAATCCTCCCTACTTTTTTACGATTTGTGACCCGAGAACTCTCTCCACAATGGGGAAAAATCCGCTTATACCAGAGCCCTCCCACATTCCGATTGCATTTTGATGGCGATCCGACCGTTTCAGCGTTTCACAGAGATCGAGATTTTGGCATGCCGACCGACTGGTTAAATGTGTGGCTTCCTGTGACGCATGTCTATGGCAATAATACTATCTGGGTTGAGACGCATGAAGGATCAGAAGATTTTGAGCCGGTTGAGCTTGAGTACGGCGAGGCTCTTGTCTTTGATGGTGCTAATTTACGGCATGGCAGCTTCAAAAATGATTCTGGCTCAACCCGCATCAGTATGGATTTTCGTTTTCATCCCGATGAAATAGTTTTGACGCCCAATTAATGCCTTCACTTGCGGAGGAATAAAACAATTCTTCTCTCATCACCGCTATGGGACATGGATATTCTTTTATCTGGGTTTCTCGTATCACGGGATAGGTCTTCTGGAAATAGAACGCTTTTTGAAAAGAAAGGAAGAAGCAATTCCTATGCAACTTGAAGGACAATCTCTTATCCACAAACTTTTTGAAGCACAGGTACAACGTTCTCCTGACGCGATCGCCGTCTTATTTCAAACAAGCGCTCTAACCTATCAACAACTTCATATCCAAAGTGATCGTCTGGCCTGCTATCTCCAACGTATCGGTGTCGGACCTGAAGTGCGAGTGGGCCTTTACTTCGAACGTTCTCTGGAAGTTGTTGTAGCGATATTGGGCATACTCAAAGCCGGGGGAGTGTATGTGCCATTGGATCCTCATTATCCTCAGGAACGGCTGGCTTTTATACTCACCGATGCTCAGATATCTTTTGTAGTCACTCAGCCACATCTGAGTGACTACATCGCTCTTTATAATATCAAAAGTATCCTTTTCAGCGCGTTTGAGGATACTGAAGCACCAAAATCATTGACATATCATATAGAACCGCACAATGCAGCTTATATCATTTATACATCCGGTACAACAGGTCACCCTAAAGGCGTTGTGATAGAACATCGCAGCCTCTGCGCTATCATCGATGCTCAGATACAAGGCTTTCATATTTCTCCAGATCAACGCATCTTACAATTTGCGTCAATAAGCTTTGATGCGTCTCTTTCGGAATTCTTTACAGCTCTCTGTTCTGGCGCGACACTGGTAGCATTACCGGAAGAATTCATATACATGCATACATATTTTCCCGATTTTGTACGTGAAGAAGCAATTACAACGATAACATTACCTCCATCAATCCTGACAGCACAGCAATCCCTCACAAATTTTTCAACCATACATACTCTTATTGTGGCGGGAGAAGCATGTTCAATAGATATTTTTGAACGTTGGGCAGAGACAGAGCGAACTATTTTTAATGCGTATGGACCTACTGAAGCCACTATCTGCTGTACAATCAATCGCTGGCTTCCAGGAGTAAGCGCTCGCTGTATTGGAGAGCCACTTCCTGATCTGTATTGCTACATTTTAGACGAGTTTTTACACATACTCTCTCCTGGATCTATCGGAGAGCTTTACATAGGAGGAATCGGGGTGGCTCGGGAATACCTTGGCTTACCATCTCTGACCGCCGAGCGTTTTATCCCTGATCCATTTGGTCGTCATGGAGCACGTCTATATAAAAGTGGGGATTTCGGACGCTATCTCGCAGATGGATCGCTAGAATTTGTCGGACGTCAGGATCAGCAAGTCAAGTTTCATGGATTCCGTATTGAGTTAGGCGAAATTGAAGCAGTGCTTTTGCATCATCCGTTGATACAAGGAGCGGTCGTTCAATTTCATGAAGAGGTCCATGGAAAGCAGCAACTTTTTGCATATATCACCGTACTTCCCGGGTCTGATGACTGCTCTCCAGATGAATTGCGCAGCTACCTTGAAAAGTATCTGCCTGCATATATGATTCCATCTGGTTTTATTTCTATGTATGCCTTCCCCCTGACACCAAACGGAAAAATAGATAAAAAATCCTTATATGTTCTAAAAGCTCTCAAAGAAAAAGAGGATGGAGAAATCGTGTCTCCACGCTCTCCGCTTGAGGTGGCCCTGGCTGAGATTTGGAAGGTGGTTCTCAGTATGGACGATGAAGAGCGTTTCAGCATCTATGATAACTTCTTTGAATTAGGAGGACACTCGTTAAATATCACCAGTCTGCTTTTACAGATCAAACAGGTCATCCATATAGATGTAAGTATTTCTGAGATTATCAATGCACCAACTGTGATTGAATTGTCTGAATTAATCACAGATAAAAAAAGAGAAATATACACGGGTAGCGACTGACATAAAAATCAGAGATGGAATCCGCGTCTATTCATTCAGGATAATGGTAGATATTTTTTTATGGTCGTTGTATAGGTAAAAGCATGGTCAGGAGCAAAGATGGATTCTGAATATGATGTTGTCATTTGTGGTGCCGGGATTGCAGGGCTCACTATCGCTCGACAAATCAAGAAAGAGATACCCGAATCCTCCTTACTTGTGATTGAAGGCCTGGGGGATAAGTCTCGCACTGGGGCGATACAAGTAGGTGAATCAACCGTGGAGGCTTCCGCACATTATCTCGCCCATGTGGTTGACCTGCATGAGTATCTTGAAGCGACTCATTACCATAAGTGGGGATTTCGTTTCTTTTTTGGAAGTGGGGCTATTCCCCTACAAGAAAGATCAGAAATCGGCATATCTCAAGCTTCTCCATTACCCTCGTACCAGTTGGATAGAGCACTGTTCGAGTCGGATGTAAAACGTTTGAACACAGCAATCGGCATTCGTATGGTCACAGAATGTAAGGTTGAGCGTATTGATCTTGCAGAAGATGGGGGACTACATGAAGTCTTCGTGCATCAAATATCGGCAAATCAGAAGTACCGAATTAGGTGCCGCTGGATAATTGATGCGATGGGAAGAAGGCGTTTTCTACAAAGACAATTGGGAATCGCAAAGACACATAATCCTCTTCATAGCGCTGCATGGTTCAGGCTCAAAGGCCGTATTGATATTTGTGATCTGGTTCCCGCAAGTGAACAAGCATGGCATACACGCGTCCCTGATCATAATCGTTATTATTCAACCAACCATTTAATGGGTGATGGACGTTGGGTCTGGCTTATTCCTCTAGCATCAGGACAGACCAGTATCGGTATTGTTGCACGTGAAGATTTTTTCCCTTTTACAAGCTACAATACCTATGAAAAAGCTTTACAGTGGCTGGAACTTCATGAGCCAGTACTCTGGCATGCGATCCATCGGCAGCAGCCCGTGGATTTTCAATGCCTACGCCATTATAGCTATAGTGCTGAGCAAGTCTATTCTTTACAACGTTGGGCCTGCACAGGTGATGCTGCAACCTTTTCAGATCCATTTCTCTCGCCAGGTATTGATCAAATGGGATTTGGCAATACGCTCATTACTGAAATGATTAAGCGTGATCGCGTACACACATTAGATCATAGCCTTATCCAACGATTTAATGCTACCTATTTAGCCTTCCATGATGGCACTGCACTGATTACTCAATCAACCTATCCTTTTTATGGAAATGCTCTGGTCGCGGGTACAAAGATTCTCTGGGATATTGTACGAGGATTTTCTTTGAATGCTGCTGCCAGATTTAACCGCACGTATCTCGATGAGCATAAATCAGAGGCTTTACAAATGCTTTTGTCCCGCTCCTTTTTGCTTACTGTACGTATGGAAACGTTATTTGCTGAGTGGGCAAAGCGTACCAAAAATAGTTTTCACTACAAATTCATCGATTATTTCTCTGTACCCGGGCTGAAAGAGTTGTATCTACGGAACTTCCACGTGTATGAAACGGTTGAAGAACTCGTCCACATTCATCAGATGACGTTGGAGTATCTTGAAGATTTTGTCCAGATGATTTTCATTGTTGCCCTTGCAGACACCATGCCTGAAATGCTTCCTTTATTGCCTTCACCACTCTGGCTGAACGCCTGGGGTGTCAGTTTACATCCAGAACGTTGGATGGCCGAGAAGCTTTTCTTTCCTCTCTCTCAACCTCGTCAGTTAAAGCTTCAAGCATTTACTGATCTATTCGAAGATATGGTGCTTCCCATTGATGTAAGCTTCCAACTTCGTGCTACGGTTACACCAGACAAAAAAGACATATTATAAATGCAGAGGTGCAACACATATGAATACACTTCCTAATCTTTCCAAGCTGCGAAGGTATTATACCAATCCACATCCTTTATATCAAACATTACGTACACACGATGCCTGTAATTTTGATACGATCAATCAATGTTGGTTGGTCACGGGGCTAGCCGAGGTAAAGGCTATTCTGCGAGATAAGCATTTCTCTTCAGAATTAACACCTGCATCTACCGCATCAGAAGAAACACATTCCTACATGCAAACACTTGTACGTCGACAGTTTCTTTTTTGGGATGGAGAGCTGCATCTTCAGGCTCAAAGACTATTACAAAAACACCTTGCCTTTATTGCGAAGAATGATGAAGAAAAGATCAAAGATATTGTAAAAATCGTGTGTGCAAATTTACAAGGGAAATCTGAGATTGACATTGTAAAAGATTTTGCCTCTCCAGTTTCTCTTCTTGTTATTGCCCATGTCTTAGGTATTCCAGAGGAGGATCGAGCACAACTCCTCCAATTAGAGCAGTACTCAGATATATTTAGCGATATAACAAGTGGTTATTTTCGAGGGAATCTCCAAGAGGTTGATTATCTCGCAACCTATTTTCGTGATTTAATTAAGCTAAAGCGCCAAAGACCATCTGGCGATCTCATAAGTGCTCTTATTGCAGCAGACAATGTTTTTTTTAATGATGACGATCTTATTGCAAACTGTATCATGATTTTTAGTGCTGGTCGTGTTACAACCAAAAAACTTTTAGGTAATGGTATTCCTATACTTTTACCTCAATGGGAGTATTTATATTTTACTGCCATGAAAAGCGCATCTGTAATGAAACAAGTAGAAGAGGAGCTCTTTCGCGTTATTTCTCCAACACGCTATCTCATCAGGCATGCGAATGATGATGTCAATTTGAATGATCAGGTTGCAGGGAATCATCTCATTCACAGAGGCGACAAAATCTTTCTTTTCCTGGATGCTGCAAATTATGATCCGCACTTTTTTGACCTGGCAGAGCAGTACAAACCGGATAGAGGTCCAAACAAACATATTGCCTTTGGATATGGTTTTCATCAGTGCCCCGGCGCTTTTTTAGCAAGAACAGAGGTAAAAATAGCACTAGATGTTTTTTTGTCATCATTTCTTATTGCACCAAGGCCTCATGGTCATCCTACATGGAATCCCAATCCTAACCTTGGTGGCTTTGCCTCCTATCCTGTATCCATTGATACTAGAAAATGACACCTGAGCCAGTCTGTGTTCTCGCCTCAGTCGTGCCATCTCCAAGTAAAGCATACACTAATATCACGACATTTTCTGTTATATTTTCCTCATACTTTGGGTCGACAGGAAGATTGTGAGAGCAGAGAAGCTCAAGAAAAGCAAGAGGAAAGAACAAGTGGGGGTGCAGCGCCACACGAACACACGATATCTTGTTCGCATCGCGCTGATTAGAACAGAGAGTGTGTACAGGCCTGAAGTGGGCTGGCACTTTGTTACGACATTCCCAAACACGCTCTATGACTTCTTGATCATCTGCCAAAACGAAAGGACTGCTTTCAGGCAAAGAGAGGACAAGTCCAATCATAATAGGACCATCTCATTCCCTGCTTATCAATACAGGCATGTGTCATTGATCGTGAACCACGCGACAGAGATTGTCGCTGCCCTGTGTTCCTCGCATGCTCAATCGAGAAGCTTCTGTCCTGTGGACCCCTTACCCATCGGTGAGGAGTGGGAATCGTTTACGCTCTCTGCTTCCGTGACATCAGGAGTCAAACTGGAATATTGCACGCACAGTGCTGGAAGCACCACTCCGTCAATGACGCGCAAGACGAGTTTCTCATCGACGGAACGTCCCAGTGCTGCGGCAGAATGAAAGGCAATTCCGGGGAAAACTTCACTAATGGTATCGATGTCGATGTCTTTCGCGACCAGACCACGGGACACTGCACGAGTGAGCACCTGTTCAAACAGCCTGTCGAAGGGGGAGCCTACCGTGTCGCGTGCAGCGGTTCGCAGAGTTGGGTCATACCGTGCAGCAGTCAGTAGGCTTGCCAGTGCCGCCTGGCTTCGACCATCTTCCTTCATGTAGGCACGTCCGCAATCCAGCAAGTCCTCTCGCAGGTCTCCGGTGTCCGGCACCAGGGGAACGGGAAAGAGGGCTGCAACCGCAGCCACCACGAGTGCGACTTTGCTTGGCCAACGCCGATAAATGGTGGCTTTGCTTGCGCTACATCGTTTTGCGACAGCATCCACGGTCAAACGCTCGAATCCCTCCTCGATGAGGAGGTCCTGAGTGGCACGAAGCAGACTCGCTTGAACATCCGCATCTAAAGGGCGACCCGGAGTACGGGAATGGGAACTCATATGTTTCTCATCCTTTTATGAATAGAGATACTAGACAATTTCTTTTTTTCTTGCTACAATGAGTACTGTACGGTATCGTATTTATATTGTAACGGCTTGACGACCTTCTGTCAATACGATTACTTCCATGAGAGAACATCTCATGGGTTTGTCTACAAAAAAGGAGTTCGACATCTCTATGGATGATCCAACGAAAACGCAAGGACCTCTGCTTTCGGCGAGTTTTCGCACGACTTTTCAAGAGCACTTTCTTGATGTCAACGATGTACTTTTCCATTATGTTCGTGGTGGCACCGGACCTGCACTCATCTTGCTCCACGGCTGGCCCCAAACCTGGTACGAGTGGCATAGCATCATGCCCGCATTGGCTCAGCACTACACCGTTATTGCTCCTGATCTGCCTGGGTTAGGAGACTCGTCGGTCTCGGCATCGGGCTACGAGAAGCGAACGGTGGCTGAAGAGGTCTACCAGCTTGTTCACGCACTCAATTTTCCAGAGATTAGCCTGGTAGGTCATGATGTTGGCGGGATGGTAGCTTATGCTTATGCAGCAGCCCATCCCACTCAGGTTCGCCGACTTGCCATCCTAGAAGCCCCGATTCCAGGAGACTTCTTCTATCACTTGCCGCTCCTCTCTCCTCATTCACCAACAGGAGAAGCTCTGGGATGGCATTTTGCCTTGCATGCGGTTCCTGATCTTCCAGAAGCGCTCGTCACGGACCATGTTCCAGTCTACCTCTCCTGGTTCTACGACCATCATGCGTTCAATTCTGCCGCGATCTCACAAGCCCACCGAGAAGAGTACGAGCGTCACTATACGGTTCCTAGCAGTCTGCATGCAGGCTTTGAATACTATCGCGCCTTTCCGCAAGATATTGAGCAGAACAAGCTCTCCGCTCAAAGTCCCTTGCCGATGCCAGTGCTGGCGATGGGCGGAGATCATGGGGCCGGTGACCTGGGCGCGACGTTGCTCAAGCCGTTAGCCTTGCATCTGCAAAGCGATCTGGTTCCACAATCGGGACATTGGGTGATCGAGGAGAACCCGGACTATGTGACCCAGCGCCTTCTCACCTTTCTTCAATAAAGAAGAGACGACGGCGCTGTTCACCACTCTGCTAATTTTCCCCGTTTGCACATGATGCGCGGTCGAAGCACGTGTGAGTTTGGGAAGGCTCCTTACAACCCCAGGAATATCAGCTTCCGGACAGCGAGCCGGTTATCACTGCGCCGGCACGTTCGTAATTCACGAGAATGATGCCACTTGGGGAGACCTGGCTCTCTGTCACCTTGAATGCCGCCGGGATGGTGCCATCGGCAAATAACCGTTTTCCACTGCCCAACGTCAGTGGAAATATTTTGAGCCAGAACGCATCGACCAAATCATGCTTCATCAGCGTCTGCAGGAGATGTGCACTGCCGTACACGTGCAAATCCGGCCCCGGCTGGTGCTTGAGTTTGCTGACTTTTTCCGCAATGTCTCCGCCTAAAAACACGGAGGGCTGCCATTCACTAGTAGTCATAGTATTCGAAGCGACGTACTTGGTCGCTGACATGACACCAGGCCATCCGTCCGCATGTTGCGGCCAGTACGGTGCCCAAATTTCAAAGGTTTTGCGCCCTAACAACAGATCAAACGGCAGGTTCATCTGCTTATTCATGACGGTTCCGACAACATCGTCGTCATAGGGAGCCATCCACCCGCCATACGCGAAGCCACCACTGAGATCTTCCTCTGGCCCGCCTCCGGCTTGTATGACACCATCAAGAGTGACGAATTCGAGGACAATCACTTTTCTCATAACCGTGTTCCTCCAACATCTGGAGACCCTGGGTGCTGATCATATGCGTTCATAGATGTTTCCTTTCTGTTCTTTCCCTCTATATTTGAGATGACTGATGGAGAGCGTCAATTTTCTTGCACGATGCATGTCTCTCTATTCTATTGGCAGAGCAAGAAAAAAACTTCTCGGATCTTGCTCAAATCCTCGGTCCGACTTGCCAGGCCCGCCCGCAAGATCGCGCTTCTCCAGAACTCCCGTAGGATCACCCCTGGAAAAACGCCGCGACCAATGCCGCCACCCCTTGCGGATCTTTCTGATCGATGCCGAAGTGGTCGAGAACCGAGAACTGGTGCGTCTGGAAGCGCGAGATGACTGCTCCTAGTTGCTCGGCCTGGATCTTGACCCAGCGGGAGCCAGTCTTGCCACCGGTCATGTGGAGGACGGAGGCGGTGATCTCACCATAGTTTCGGTAGCTGTTGTCATAGCGACCAACTTCTCGATGTTCGCGCCCATTTTCAGTCAACAGGGTCAGCATTTTCTGGAGTTTCGCTTTTTTGACGAAGAGCGGCAGCATGAGCCTGGTCAGCCCGTGGGAAGCATTGTGCATGGCATCGGGACCAAGGCCGAGGGAAAAGCAAGTAAAGGCGTCAAGGTGCTTTCCCTGGGCCAGATACCGTTCATAAGCGGGGATCCAGCTCATATTGATAGAGCCATCGATAGAGACGCCGGGCTCATAGACTGCGACTTTGCACAGGCTGTGGTTGTGACGGGCGGTTTCGAGGGCGACGAGGCCGCCGAAGCTGTGACCGACGAGCATAGTGGCTCCGGTCACAGCTTGCAAGGCGTTGACGTCCGCGATCTCTGTAGCCAAGCTGTAGGCTGGCCCCTGCGGGGCACTGAGGCCCCGGCCCCGACGCTCGATGGTATGCACGGTGAAGTGCTTGCCAAGAGTGCTGGCAAAGACAGCATAGTCCGAGGCCGTGGAAAGCGCGCCGGTAATCAGGATGACGGCGGGACCTCGGCCCTCAGTCAGGTAGGCGATGGTGCTCCCATCTGTGGAACAGAACGTGTGATTGGTCGCGGTGGTAAGGGTGGTGATGCTCATGATGGTCCCTTCTGTGTTTTGACGGCAAGTGCTGCCAACAAACGGCGGGTCATGTGTTGCAATTGCTGGTCATCCACCTCGGCGATCTGCACGAGTTCGTCGAAGTGGGTATCAAGGAGATGGCGACCTGTGTACGCAAGCTCAAGCCCGCGCGGGGTGATTCGCACCAGGCGCTTGCGTCCGTGGTCAGGATCAGGGGTCGTGGTAACGTATCCATCTTTGACCAGCTCACGCAGCATGGTACTGACTGCAGGATCGCTATACCCCAGGGACTGAGCCAGCCGATGCTGAGTGACGCTTTCCTGATGCTGAAGCACAAAGAGAAATAGCATGCGTCGATACGAGATGCCGAGCCGGGTACGCAACAGATGCTCGGCCTCGCTCTCTAAGAGCGTGACAAATTTTCCTAAGAGGGAGGAGGTTGATTCTGCCATAGATATGTTAGCTCCTTAATATTAATATCCTAACATAGAGATGGGGAGTCGTCAAGTATTTGTTGTACATGAACATGCATTCTGGAGAAACAAAGAACTCCAGTTGCATGCTAGCGAGGATCAGTCGAAGGAGGAGGGAGCAGAGAAACAACAAGCGTCGTCATCGAAGGTTCTTGATCGAAGAAGCGAATACCATGAGATTGCGCATGAATCTCTCCAATGGATTGATGCTGCTGCGAGAGGGCGAAGGGGACCCAGACATTTCCAGCATCCGTCAACGTCGTGATTTCCCAGAGTTGCGAAAAGTGAGTGTAAACTTAAAAAATAAATGGTTCTCCACCATCTTCCGTGCAGGGAAATGTGGTATAATAGAGAGAAAGCTCCCCTCCCGACATTTCCAGTTTTCCAAGAAAAGAGTTCATGTCCCTCAGCATATTATTACCCGATCTTCCTGGTTGCTCAGTGGAGCACGTGAGACAAACCGAGGAAGCCATTCTGATCACAGCTTGTGCCACGACGCCAGATGCCTATTGCTCTGATTGCCAACAGGTCTCGTCTCAGATTCACAGCACCTATACGCGTTCGCCCAAGGCACTTTCATCTTCTGGGCGACCTGTTCGTCTCCTGCTCCAAGTATGAAGATTCCGTTGCTCCAATACGCTCTGTAAACGACAAACGTTTGCAGAGCCATTTCCACTGGTGGTCGCACCTCGTGCTCAGCGGACCTGCTCTGCACAAGAACTACTGCCGAAGCCGTCTCCACATGCTACAGTCGCCTTCCTCTTTCGAGGTTGAGGGTAAGTGGAGTGTGCAGAGAACATTCCATCAGTTCTCACAACGATGTTGCACTCAGGATCTGCAGCTGAAGCGGCGCACGGGTAAAAATGTTGGGACTCCATAAGCTCATCCTGCACGGAAGATGACGCAGAACCTTAATTCCAAACTTTACACATTGATTCTAAGAGGGAAGTGTAATTTGCGCCAGCAACTTGGGTACTGGGATAGTTTGGACCCAGGATGCTCTCAAATATGGTTAGAGCACGCACCTACAATAGCTCTGCCTCCGCATATTTCCCTGATTTTGATACAACGATGCGAGATTATGCAGATGCAATGCCAGGATGGTGGTTTCTGCAAAGAAATGAAAACAACACTCAGGTTTTCATTGGGCACTGGTAGATAGGAGTAAAATGCTGAACGTGGTAAGCAGCGTTAGAAAAGAAGGTAACAGATAACAAAAGCTATTTCATACTTCTTTGTAGGCAAAGCAAGTACTATATTGAATTTTTATGTAATATATGTTAATTATATATAGGCACCTTGAAGCGCACAAATTACTCTTTAGTCAAAGTGTGAAATTTTACGGATGATGTACTGCTTATTTGCGAACATATTTTTGCTCGTAGCGCTTCTTCGTTGCTCGACGGGAAAGCGCTCACTGAGGTCCCTTTGAATGAAAAGGATGTGAGCCATGCATTTCAACACCTTCGTCGCAACTTTTTGTAATTCTGAGACTAGCAATGCATCGCTACTGGAAATGATGAAAAATGCTATCTTTTACAGTAGTGACGTTCCCTCAAATGGCTCCTTGCATAATACCCAGACTATGGCTGTTGTCACCAATGGAGAGAAGAGACAATGGACTCTTTTACCTGTACAGAATTGTGTGCAATCAGTTCCTGCTCAACTTCTCTCAGGGAAACGCGTTATATATGTTCTCGAGGGGAAAATCTATTATCATGAGTATGAAGGAGATGAGCAATCCCTGACTAGGACACAGACCTATTTATTAGGCAAAGGTGAACTGCTTGTGATCGATTCTGGGTATATACATAATGTTACTCTACATAAAGACCATGCTGAGGCTCTTTTATTAGATGTTCGGCTTGCAGACACTCAGCATGTTCCTACCCAATCGTGGGTAAATTTTACCACAGCATCCATCATTGATCAGAGTTATCAACCCAAGGACTATTATTTCGGGTACGATCTACGATACCAACAAGTATATCAGGCAGGAGCTCCACTTTGGGAAACAGACGCTCCAAATGAGATGCTAGTAGATTTCCTCAGTCATTATCAGCTTTCCCTACAAATGACAACATTCATTGATTTAGGATGTGGGGAGGGGAGAGATACTCTTTATCTGGCAGAGCAGGGGTTCCGGGTCTTAGGAGTTGACGTTTCTCATACTGCCTTAGAAAAAGCTCGCTTTCTGGCCAAGCAAAGGCAATTATCTTGCCAATTTCTAGAAAGAGATGTCATTTATCTTCGAGCCATCGAAAATGCTAGCTATGATGTGGCAATCAACATGGGATGTTTACATATGCTACCCGATCCAGATCTGCGTATTCGTCACTTATGTAGAGTTTACGAGATTCTTAAGCCTGGAGGACTCTTTCTTTTAAGCCATTGTCGAGAAAAATGGTTCAAAGATTTTTATTCTATTCCTAACTATGAGGATGTAGGAGAAGTCGCTCCGGGCGACGTTCTCAACAGGCGTGTTCGCACGGAAAATGGGAGCATTGTGCTTCCTCTTGTGGTGCTTCCCTTCAAAGAAGCAACAGAAAATGAACTGGCATCGCTGTTAGAACTAGCAGGTTTCCAGGTAATTGATTACACAAGCAAGAAAACGTATGCATTTGGAAACACTGCCATTCTAATAGGGCAAAAGCCTTGGTAATAGAAAATTTCCCCGTTTTCCAGGCGTGCAAGTTTGGAAAACGGGAAAAACCTATCCATTATCGCAAGTTGTGGGCAAGAAGCAGCCCAACCAACTTTCCATAGAGGTTTGTCCGTTGGGCTGCAAACTCAAAAGCTCTAAAGCTTTATTAACGGGGTTACCATCTGGTCCAAGCGAGATCCAACCACTTGCCCCTTGAATTCCCTTATCCCCATGCAGTTGCATCAGCGCCTGTTGTAAATCAACAGGAGTAAAATTTGTTAGATCTTGTTCTGGGTGCTGCGTAATGGCAATATTACTGGCTTCAATAAGGACCAAGGTCGCATCGTAGGAAAGAATACCCGCTTCGCTGGTTCGATTGTAATGATACTTTTTATTGGTTAACGGTCCAGGGCAAGCGGTGTCGGGATCGAAGGCCAACGAATATTCACAAAAAAATCGCTGAGGGTTCTGACCTATTGTCTGCCAGGAATCGGGATAAGCGAAGACGGAAAAGTAGAGACGTCCATAGACAGCTGGAGGAAAGTCCTTGGTTGTATAACTTCCCGTATCGTATAGGGCATCCCCTCCCATCAATTTCAGGTCCGGGTACAATTGCATTGATGGAAACCTATCTATGAGAAGAGAAGCGTCGCCAGCATATCCAGCAAAGTAGACCAGATCAAGATCTGGAGCTTGTCTGAATGCATCGCTCAAATAAGCTCCCATTTCTTCCTCACTGGTCTTCCCGATAATGTAAAACTCTTTAATTACTTTAGCTTGCGGCATGACCTGATCGATAAAACTTTCCCCTAAACTACTACTGTAGGGATCAGAGACATCGTAGAAGACTGCGATTTTCTTTACATGCAGCTTATTCAATGCATACGAAGCGTCTAATTTTGCTTGATAGGTGTCTGGTGGGACAACACGCCAAAAGTATGAAGTTGAGGAAAGAGAATTGCTTGAGGCAGTTTCCGACACCATGGGAATCTGTGAGGATCCAAGTATCTGAACTGCGTTTGCTGTCTGACCACTCAATGGCCACCCCATCACTCCTTTAATATGATACTGACTGGCTTTCTGGACAATCAGATTCGCCAGAGTGCTGGCGTTGAGTGCTCGGTCCAGAGTTCCACTACCCGAACCAGTGTTAGCAACTAATAAACGCACCTGTATGCACTTATTCAGTTCACAAGAGGAATTAGCTTCCTCCTGAGCTACATATGCTCCTTGCAACTCGTCTCGCCCCAGCTGATAGTATGCTCCTGTAAGCATAGCGGTAACAACAATATTGACATAGGGAACATGTGAGTTGAGCACGCGCTGATCCTCAAAGTAGATAAGCATTTCTGCATCATTGGTGACGTGGGCTGTTTTCCACAAGGCCAAAGCTTGCTCATCATGACCCGTTTTCAATTGCTGCAAAACGTTTTGTTTCAGTTGCAAGTAGTTATTGTTACGCTCTACTAAGGTGGTGTCGAATGAAAATGCCCCATCACTAATACCAATGCATTCACCACTCTGCGCTAATTGTACTGTTGTATCAGAAGGAGAAGATCCAGGAGGGGAGGTGATAAGGCTCGAGAGACAACGGTCCGCAGCCGGTGAGGGAGTCAACACACGAAAAGCGGCATTAATTGTAGAAGATAGCAAAAGGATTACAGCAACAATAAGCAATATAGCTGGTGAAGTTAGACTAATAATTTTGTGAAATTGGGGAGGTTTAAAGGATGGGAAATGTGTTTTTATATCAATGTTGACTGAAGCTATAGTTTGAAAAAAAGTAAAGGCAGCTCCTGCAACAGCCATTGTAATGCTGATAATATTATAGAGAGATCCTGAACTACTCAAGATACCAATAAGAGCTGAAAGGAAAAAGAATAAAATCGCGACAAAACTTACCCGAAGACGTGTTTTTGATCCCTGGTTATTTGGTTGATTGTTTGACATTCCCAGACACTCCTTTGGTATTTCAAATACTTTTCAGCCTCAGAATAGGCGTAGCTTCTTATGTTATAAACGAATAATTAACATTAATTGTAAAATATGTCTGTTGTTAGTAAATAAAGTATTCAAAAATACCATTAATATACGTGAGTTCTGGATAAGCCAAACGGATCAAGCAACCAGGAGAGCATGTTGATCGAGATGCAAGCCTGGTTTTTTGTCTTGATGGCTGTAGGCGATGAGCCCAGCAATCAAATGAACGACAAAATTGGCGGGGCTGCGATGACGAGAATGCTCAATCTGTGAAATATGCTTGAGCTGATCGATGATCGACTCTATAATCGCCCGTTTGCGCAACAGGAGCTTGTATGAGAGATGCATGAGTTGATTTTCATATTTTTGTACAGCCTGGTCATGAGCTGGAGTCCTTGTTCAAAGAGCAGCTGCGTGAGAGGAGCGGAAATGTAGCCACGATCTCCAAAGAGCTTGCCACGCAGTTTTTTGACCATCGAGGCAACAGGCTTGCGATCATCGACATTGCCTGGAGTCAGGCAACAGGCCCGCAACTCACCTCGATCGTTGACCGCCAGGTGCAGCTTGAAGCCAAAGAACCAGCCCATGCTCGTCCTGCCCCGTTTGGCATCAGTCGCAAAGACCCGATGCTGGTTGATCCGTTTAGGATCACAGACGTGCAACGACGTTGAGACGATGAAGCTGATGCCTGTACAGGCACCGTAGCGGGTCTGCACATAGGAAAGCAGCGGAAGCATCATCTGCGGGATGAGTGCCACAAAGCGCGAATAACTCACCAGGGGAGGGAATTCCTTGGTGAGATGGACCTGGACATGTTCCGTGTAGTACGCCTTGAATGTTCGATAGTGCGAGTGGTGAAAATGGATCAGAATCGTCATCACCTCACTTGGACAGAGTTGTCCTCTACGCTCTCGCTGCTTGCCTGCTGCGAGGTGGCTTGCTTTCCACTGTGGCTCAAAGTCGAGCCACCAATCATCGATATCACAAAACAATTCGAGTACACTCATTGGTAGATCCCCCCGATGAATGAATAGAAGCTCTTCGTCTTGCTCCTATTTTAACTCATCGAAGAGGATTCCTTATCCAGAAATCACGTTAATATGCATTTTTTAAGCAAGATAGAAATATTCCCTAATAGTAGAAAAATACCTTTTCAGCCGCGAATAGTCATGTAACACTGCAATTCAGGGACCTTTTCTTTATTAACGAGCTGCTCATCTCATTGCCAGACAGGCGCAACAGCGATGAGATGAGCACGCAAACCTGAGGAGATGAAGAAATCGAAGCATTTGTTTAATATGAGCGCACATAGTTTCTCATATCATAGTGTTTGATCAAAGCCTCAACCCCTCCCTGCGAAAAGATTTGCTCTGCTTCATCAGCAGGACATTTCCCTTGAGCAAGCCGCTCATAGAGAGGCACTAGATACTTCTGCTCACCGAACCCTCGCATATTCAGGCCCTTATGTGCAATAGAGAGTAAGCGGTTAAGATACTCGTGTACATTTACCCCAGGATAAGAAAAAGCAAGCCCAGACGTACAAGCCTGCATCCGAATATTGCGCCATTGATCCAGAGAGAGTTCTTCACTCAAACTAATCAATTCATCCGAGTTCTCTACCAATCCAATGCTGAGAGCTGCTGCACTAAAGTGGCTCTGGGGTGGCTGCTGGCAACTTATCCGATCCTCAATTGTTCCATAGCTTGGCTGCAACCGACTATCAAACCATGAAAAGCCGCACTGAACCTTGACGTCATCTTCGACGGAAGGATACACTCGTTCGTTCTTTCCATTCAGATCAATGCCCATTTCGCCCTGCTTATTGAGAAAGAAATGACGAAAAGCCTTATTGTGATCAATACGATAGAACTTTCCCCCTCTCCTGACCTCTATTCCACCAAAATCAAAGAGATAATCAAGATAATGCTCGATACTCTGAAAGCGGGGCGGCACACCAAACTGCTGGCTCCTACTTGGCCAGCACCAATCCCAGAAAAGCTGGCGAATTGCCTTATAATTAGATACTTGATTTTTCCATACAGAGGAATTTGCTAACAAAGCGATGCGTAACCCAGAGGTTGCATTAAAAGCGTTGAGCACGCCAATGGCTTCTTCCATGGAAACCTCAACCTGGGTATGGCATGATGCATTGATACAATGTACATCGCAGGTATACTCATTCGAGTTCTGACTACTCTCATCAACGCGGGTATCAAAAAGTAATTCATATCTGCTTTTCCAACCTAGATAATCGCGGCTGGGAGCAACGAGTGGTTGCACTCCATAGCCAAGTAAATACGTATCGTACTCTTGTAAAATGGAGGTAACTAGTTCCAGTGACTCTCGCAGATGCTTTTCTCCCTCAGAAATAGACTGAGCTGGAGCGATATCGATTTCCAATGTTGAATAACCAAAGTCCGTAGTGATGACATCGAAACTGTGTGTTTTTCTCCCCTCCAGATCAGGTCGGACCCGGCTAACTGCGTTAATCTTATGCGAAATATCGTCGTGTTCAGCGACCCAACCAGAGTCTATAAGTTTCTTCCACAATTGATGAAGGACAGCCGGGCTGATAAGTTTTCCATCCGAAGATATCATCAGGTACTCGTTTTCCAGGCCAATCCACCTGGACTCAATATTTCCATTGCTCCTGGCTAGGAAGCCAGAACGAAAAAAGCGCGTAGCATCCTCCATGGTTAATTGTTGTGGCATAATTATCTCTCTTATCCAGTAATGTATTCACTGACCCTCTCGACAAAGGATCTCAGCAAGCGATAGATTTGCTGGTGTTATGTTCCGAACACGCCGGAGAAAGCGCCGTTCTCTCATCAGGCTCGACCTATTAAGAAAGATCTGGCTTTTCTGGCAATGTTCCTGGGTGAACCGACCATTAGGAGATTGTGCCTTCGCTGAGCACCACAGGATAAGAACACGCTTGCCCCAAGAACCCTGTCGGAGAGAAAGGAGTCGCCCATGTTCTACGCTGGTATCGATTGGAGTGATAGCCACCATGATGTTCTCGTCATTGATGAAGCCGGTCGCCAAGTGAATGCCACGCGAAGCGGGGCTCACAGTCCTGAGGGGTTGGAAAAGCTGAACGCATCTCTGGAAGCCATTGTGAGTCCTACTGACAAAGTGAACTTGGCTTGCATCGTTGAGACTTCGCATGGCCTGCTTATCACTTTTCTGCTGGAACAAGGCTGGCCGGTGTATCTGGTTCACCCTACAACTGTGGATCGTCGCCGCGCCGTTTCTGGAGCAAAGACGGATCAGATTGACGCCTATTTGCTGGCCAAAACCAGGCGTGCCGACCATGCAGAATTGCGTCGTTTGACCCCAGATGGCGACCAGATCGCTGAACTGAAAGCGTTGACCCGCGACCAGGATGCACTGATTCAAATGCAGACCAGACTGGTGAACCAACTGACAGCATGCCTCAAGGTGTACTACCCGGTAGCTGTGGACCTTTTTGCGAAGCTTCAACAGCGTTCGCCCCTGACCTTTTTGCACATGTATCCTACCTTCTAGGCAGCTCGCGCCGCCTCGATTGAGCAGATTGCAGAGGTGCTCAAAAAGGCCGGACATACCTCGGCAGCAAAAGTCGCTCCCAAGCTTGTAGAGACCTTGCATCAGCCCCAGTTGGAGGCCAATAGGGTGACAACGCGCACGAAGTCGCGTCTGGCGCTGGCTCTGATCACGTAGTTGCTGCCCTTGGTCGCGCAAATTGCTACGTACGACAAGGATATTGAACAGCTTTTTTTGAGTCATGCTGACAGCACAATCTTTGAGAGCCTGCCGCGAGCCAGAAAGCGCTTGGCTCCTCGACTGTTGGCAGAAATTGGTGATAACCGGCAACGCTATACCGATGCGGCGAGCTTGCAAGCCCTGGCAGGCACCTCTCCAGTGGTCTTTCAGAGCGGGACGTATGCCCGCATTCACCACCGTTATGCCTGTGTTAAGCCGCTGCGCAATGCTCTGCATCAATTTGCCTGGCAAACCACCCAGAGCGAAGCCTGGGTATTGGAGTACTATCAACGCAAGCGGAAGGAGGGCAAAAGCCATACCGTCGCCGTGCGTGCCCTCGCCAATGTGTGGGTCCGCGTGATCTATGCAATGTGGCAGAAGTCGAAGCCATATCAGTCGGTGGTCTTTGCAACGACACAGCAACAACACGCTCGTCGAGCGGCTTGAGGAGTTGCTCATCCACCAGAAAGACGAAAGTATCTTTGGAGCAGCAAAAAATCTTTTCCTTTTTGCGCTTTCAACTGGGCATGCCTTTTTTTGACCACGCAAGCGGAAGGTTGTCAAAGGAAGCGAAGCGGCTTGACAGCTTTTCGTAGCGTGGTACACTCCTTCATGCTCAGTTGAAGCCCCCCATTGGTTCAGATCTTTCATTCAGTTCCTCCTGATGAGCTTTTCACTATTGACATAGGAGATCTTTCTTTATTGTCTGGTCAAACAAATCCCCTCTTGCATGGTCAAATTTTTGATCCAATTTTCTAGACATGCATAAAATGAGTTTTCTGCATCAGCCATCACCCAATGTCCTGCTCCTTCAAACGCAGTATTGGCTAAAGCATGTTGCTCAAGCAGCTGTTTTGACTCAACAGAAAACTCCTTCGTACCATAGCAATACATTCTGGCTAGAGAGAGATTCGCATACACTTTTCCTAAATACGCATCCTGTGAAAGTCGGACAAGACTACGACATACGGCACAAAATGTTGGAAGGTGAGTAAGTTGTAATCCAGCGTAGTATGAACGGAGTATATGCTGATTTACTCCTTTCAGATAGATCTGCTCACTCCACTGATTGAACCAGTCTTCAAAGCGTTCTGACTCTGTTGCCGATAAACTCAGGAAACAATCAGCTTTTGTAAGATTTCCTTCAATGTTGACCAATCCGACCAGTCCTACTAAGTTATTGTTGGCGAGCAACGTTGAAATAACCCCTCCCATCGAGTGTCCCACCAGAACAATTTGTTTATCCTGGACTGTATCCTGGATTACCTCCTTTAACCAGTCAGCTAATTGCTCAACACCCCATGCATTCTCGTCAACTGCAGGGGTTCTGCCAAAACCAGGCAGGTCCACTGTATACAAATCCCAATTCTGCAAAGTGGGATGGAGGAAGGCTTGCTTCCATACATTAGACCAATCTCCTAATCCGTGAACAAACCAGATCACCAACTCGCTGCGGCCGGGCCGACGTTGCAGATAGAAAGGCTGCTTCTTCTTCCACCGTATCTCCGATATAATCATATTATATGCTCCTTTTCTTTCTCTATATTTCCTGGTCTAATACGTTTAATATATTAAATATATTAAGTAATTATATAATACTCACTATTTTATGCAGATATTATTGGCTTTTTTGCTAAATAAATGTACTATACGTCCATATTCTTGGCAAGCTCGTCTCTTGCCAAGAATATGGAAAATGCTCTTTTATGTTAGCTGAACCAATCCATCATGGAGACTTCCATCCTCGGCGCGAGATGATGGCATGGAATTGCTAAGCTTACCGAAAGATACCTTGGAGCTTAGCGCCGTTTTTCGTTTTGTAGGTTCCGCAGAGGCCATTATCCAGGCTATTGATGCATGATCTATTTCTGCAAGTATAATCGATCTCGAACAGAAAGGGAAGATGAGGAGGATTTGTTTCAGGCAAATCCATATAGCTTAATTCAACAAACGATCTGAAAACAGACAACTCATCTTTTCTCTTGTCTGCTTGAGGAGAGAGATACGAGGAAAAGATTCCCTCTCCTCTGAGTTCATCACACATTGGTCATGCTGACAGTGGCTCTTCAATCTCGATGCGTTCGGAAAGATCCAAATGGAACATCCCATAGGGCGTCACATGGCTATAGATGAGAGGAGTCAGTCCCCGTAGGTCTTCTTGCTGCATGTGTTGGAACTGTTCGGGTTCTGCCAAAACTCGTTGAATCAATAACGTATTCACGTAGACCAGATAACTTTGCAATAAGTGGAGAGATAATGCCGCGAGCTCCTGCTGATCCAGGCGATTGGTGGCAAACTCCTGATCTGTTGCATCACACCTTGTTATTTCTGAGCTTGCCCCACTTTTATGGCTCTTCCACAACTCTCGTGCTTTTGGGAATTCCGACAATTCTTTTTCTCTTTCAATCCGCTTTGCAAGCGAAATTTATGACATCGCGTATGAATTGCTAATAAGCTTAGCACGAAAGTTGCGCGAGAGCCATGAAAGTGGGTCAAGGTCAACCTTTACCGCCATCCAAATGGGGGGGGATACTTGGGTAGCACTTGGAAATTTTAGCAATGAATAGTTTCTCTGTGTATGTGATCCGCGTGAAGAACTGGTTGCAGATGCTCCAGCATCGATCACGACAACGAGTTTGAATGCTTTAGATGAGAGACACTGGCTTGTCTTCATTGCAGCCTCAGCCGAGTATCTCTGTACACACTATGCGATTGCTTGCCCTCCCTGAGCTTTGCACTCGCGCTATCGATTGGTCACTCCCTGGTATGATGTGGTGTATCTGGATCAAGAGATCCAGACGTGGTTGGAAGAAACCACGCTTGAACCATTTTAGCGTCGGAACATTCATTGTGAGAATACGGTCTTTTTAGACAAGTGCATGGTCGTAAATACGCTTGCTATTCAACCAGATGCTGTGGAAGGACGTGTCTTTGGTTTTGCCAAGGGCGATGTTCATTAATACCCAAGGGATATGCTACTGGCTTCTTATCGTTTTCTCTCTTTTAAAGAGGATGGATTATATTGGGACTCTTATGCATACGACTGCAAAAAACGCGTGAATGATGATGTGCGAACCAGGAGTGCTGATCGACTGAGCATGAGGTTTGCGGAAGAAGCTCAAACAAAAGGATGCGCTTGTCAAGCGACCTCAACGTCAATGGATGGATGCAGGGAGGGCAAAAATGGAAGAAACAGAGGCGTGAAATGATGCACTGGAAGGAGGTTCGCGCATCTGCTACAATGGAGCTAGGCAGCAGGCTCTTGTATCCTGCCGCAGTTGCATCGTCTCTTCGGCGGCGGTGAGGATTGAAACGTCCTGGCGTTGCGGTTACTCTAAGATCGCTTCAAGCGTTGCATCATCTCTTCGGAGGCGGTGAGGATTGAAACCTGCATCGCAGGCTCATCTCCCTTTGTATGAGCAATCATTATGCCTAATCGAGCTGACGAGGCCATAACGATTGCTCATACATGCTAACTACTCTTGGCCAACAACAAATGTTAGATATCCATCAACATTTACAGCAATGATGCTAGAATCAGGCAAGATATAGGTTGAATGCGTTCCTTCTTTTTCCTTCGTGCCTTCTGGTAATACTGCTCTCAAGGCAGCATCAGGCCCGTGAAGTACCCCATGCATAAATGCAGGGCTTCTCAAGAGCGCGTCTCTTGAAGATCTCTTCCAGACCTGGGTTCCTTTGGTTCTGGACGGAGCTTGAGACCATCTTGCCATACGGCTAACACATTGAGAGCCGCGTTGACATCATAGTTACGATCCAGAACCACCCCACATGCCTCACACGTATGAACCCGCTCGTCGAGATCTTTATGCGGTCCTTCGTAGAGGCATGCGCTGCATACTTGGCTCGTTTTGTAGGGGTCAATCTTGTGGATCTGTACCATACCGGCGCATGCTGCCTTGTATTCACACAGAGACACAAAGGTTGACCAACCAGCGTCAAGGATGCTTTTATTCAGACCTGCTTTTTGACTTGTCCCATTGGGCAGATACTTCCCGTTCTCATCTTGTTTGGGCTTCGGACGTTTTGACATGTTGGATGAAGCAAGATCCTCGAAGACAATGGCTTCGTAGGTGTTCACCAGACGGCGCGACCACTAATGGAGGAAATCTCATCGTTGGTTACGCACCTTTCGATGCGCTTTGCTCAGGCGCTTGACGGCCTTTTTGCGCCGCTTGGAGCCACGTTTCCTGCGCGAAAGTTCCTGTTGAAGCCCTGCAAGCTTCTTTTCGGCTTTACGATAGTGCCTTGGGTTGTCAATAATGTCACCACTAGAGAGGGCGGCAAAGTGATAAAGTCCCACATCAACCCCAATTGCTTGATCGGTGTAGGGTGTGTGCTTCTCCTGGCTTTCCTCTATCTCACACGAAAAGCATGCATACCAACAGTCTCCTTCTCTTTTTATGGTACAGGTTTTCATCTTTCCCTTGACGGGACGATGAAGCTTCACCTTGACATGCCCAATCTTGGAGAGGATCACTTTGTTTCCTTCAATGGCAAAGCCACCCTGGGGAAATGTGAAAGAATCGTAGCGATCCTTTCCCTGAAATCTGGGATACCCTGGCGTTTGACCATCGCCCACGCGACGAAAGAGGGCTTTAAATGCCTTATGGACCCGCTTGAGTGTCTCCTGCAATACCTGAGAATGGATGTGTTTGTACTCTTCTCGCACTTCTTTGATCGCAGGTAGTTCGTTGATTTGATCGTAGCAGGCGATAGCATGTTCCTTGACCAACTGTTTCCGTACCTGCTCGTCATAAAAATGCTCGTGTCGTTTGATACTATTCCACGTATCACGTCGTTGTTGTAACGCTGCGTTGTAGAGTTCCCCTGCTCTATCGAGCGTCCACTGCAATGCTGATGCTTGTTTGCGTGTTGGATACAGGCGATACTTGTAGGTACGCATATCAAAGAAATCCCCTTTTGGCTCTTAACATAGCTTTTCATCATTTATAACGTTAAAATACTCAAAATTTTACATCACCCGTTGTAACTACATAGTAACTATTATTCCACAGAGAAGGGAGTTTCTTTTTACGTGTGAGAAACTCTTGCCTCAATTGGTGGCTTGTCGAGTCTTTGATCAATCGAACAAGTTTGTGGATATCAAATTGCGGGTCATACCCGACCAAGAGATGAATATGATCAAGCGTAACCTCCATTTCCACAAATTACTGCTTCCAGGTTTGAATAGTTTCAATGATGAGTTCTTTCAAACGTGTATTAATTGGATCTGTAAGAAATTTTCTTCGATATTTGAGAATTCATAACACGTGATAGTGGCATTTGTAGATAAATTTTGATTTATCTTTAATTATGTATATATGCTCATAAAATAACATAGAAGAGTAATTCATGCAATAGATAAAATTTCACACCAGCAACGATAAGTGAGTTGAGATCTGACCTTCGAACCTGAATAAGCTGAAGCGTTATTATCTCTTTCGGCATATGAAGCGCAAATTGCTGCTGTCTGGCTGCCTCGTACCGAAGAATATCGGGATCAGCCATCTTGGAATAACCGTCACCATCACACGACCAGCACACCGTATAGCGCTGACCGTCAATTGTAGCGGTCCCCCATTGCCCGTCATCATAAGAAACCTTCTCAGCCCACACCAAATCATTGCTCCCAATGTGAACCCAGCGAATATATTGTGGCATATTACTATCATTCCTTTCTTAATTCGCTTTTTCAGCGCCTAATACAATTTCAAGAGATAAAGATCTTTCTAGACACGTGAAGAAATAGGGCATCTTATTTGGCCTTCCTCGACTATTCACTTTTCTAATCGATGCTTTCCTCGCGGTATCTCTTGCTGCGTATAAAAGTTCCTGAAATTCGTCAGGATCGACGTGAGCCGCATTGTACAAGTTATAGGCCCTTGTGATATTGGAGATGACGTGGTCGGCGTCCCCACAATCTCTGGAGAAATCCTCCATAAGTTGTCCGATAAAAAGTGGTCCTTCGTGCTTGTCTCTTTTTGTGGGCAAGTATCGAATATTGCCAAGATTATTTTCAGATGAATGTATCTTTCGAATAGTCTTTTCTTCTAAGGTTTCTTCTCTTAGTTCGTTCTTCGATCGATAGGATTGATATTCCCCTCCATTAGCCACCTTGTTGCATCTGCCAGAGCGCGAGGCCAGGGAGCAGGTCATCACTGTGCAAGCAGTGAAAACTTGGTTGCAGACCCATCGTGATTGGCTGCTTGTTCTAGACAATGCTGACGAACTAAGCATTCTTCCTGACTTCCTTCCACCGAGTCTGGGAGGGCATTTGCTCTTGACTACACGGGCAGCGACGACTGGACGGTTAGCCCAACGGCTGGCAATTGAGACCTTATTGCCCGAACACGGTGCCCTTTTCCTCCTCCGACGTGCGGCTCTCATTGCTCCTGATGCAATCTTGGAGCAGGTATCCCCACCAGATCGGGAATTGGCTTTGCAGATGAGCTGCGAACTAGGAGGGCTGCCTCTGGCTCTGGACCAGGCTGGGAGCCTACCTGGAAGAGACGGGAACAAGCCTCTCCAGTTACTGGCAGATCTATCAGCAATATCGTGCCGATCTTTTGCACCACCGTGGAGGATTAGTAGCTGATCATCCTGCTGCAGTAGCTACAACTTGGTCCCTCTCCTTTCAGCAGGCTGAGGAGAAGCATCCAGCTGCTGCCGACCTATTATGTCTCTGTGCCTTTCTCTTTCCAGATGCCATTCCTGAAGAAATCTTGACAGCAAGGAGCATCGTTCTTGGGACCCACACTTACCCCGGTGGCTGAGAACGCTTTCCGACTCAATCAAGCCATCGAAGCCTTGAGAGCCTATTCGCTAATCCGACGCGATCCCAAAGGCAAAACCCTCTCCGTTCACCGACTCGTACAAGCAGTGCTTCAGGATCAGCTTTCAGACGAGCAAAGACGCTTGTGGGCAGAGCGGGTAGTGCTTATGGTCAACGCGGCGTTTCCAGAGGCAGAGCGCAGCTCTTGGCCGCAGTGTGAACGTCTGCTTCCACAGGTATTGATAGCAACGCAGATCATTGAGCGATATCAGGTCATCGACGGGAATGCAGAGCGTTTGCTCTATCAAGTTGCGTCGTATCTCCACCGGCGTGCACGCTACCAAGAGCCGGGATTGCTCTACCAACGAGCCCTGCATATTAGGGAGCAAATCTTGGGACCAGAGCATCCCAATGTGGCCTATCTGCTCGCTAACTTGGCAGATCTCTACTATGATCAGGGTAAGTATACTGAGGCGGAGCAACTTTTCCAGCGAGCCCTACGCATCTATGAGCAACAATTGGGGTCGGAGCATTTTGGTCTAGCCACCCCACTTACCGGCTTGGCGGACCTCTACCGTAAGCAGGGCAAGTATGCCGAAGCAGAGCCTCTCTATCAACGAGCTTTGCGGATTAGTGAACAGCAGTTAGGACCTGAGCATCGTAAGATGGTTGCTCCACTTACTGGCTTGGGGAGCCTCTATCGTGAGCAGGGTAAGTATGCCGAAGCAGAGCCTCTCTATCAACAAGCCCTACGTATCTATAAGTCGTTCTCGGATGTCGAGAACTCCGGTGGGGCTTATCCTCTCTACAATCTGGCGAGACTCTACCATGAGCAGGGCAAACATGCAGAGGTGGAAATGCTCTTCCAACAGGTCCTACAACTCTGGGAACAATACGTAGGACCTGAACATCCCTATGTGGCCTATGCTCTCACCAGCCTGGCGAACCTCTACCGTGAACAAGGCAGATACGGGGAGGCGGAGCCGCTTTTTCAGCAAGCACTGCACATTCGCGAACAAGCCTTAGGACCTCAGCACCCAGAAACAGCTGAAACTTTGGATGGTCTCGCGCGGCTTCGCAGTGCTCAGGGCAACAGCGTAGAAGCTAGAGTTTTATATGCTCGTGCGGTGGTAATTCTGGAACAGGCACTTGGTGCCCAACATCCCAAAACTATCGAGACACGCGCCAGCTTTATTTCCTTGCTTTACGCAATGGGACATTATGAGGAAGCAGTCCAACTTGAGATTGCTCAGCTTGGGCCATGATGCCTGCGGGGAGATACTACAAGCCGATATGAGAAAAAATGTCTTTGAAAATATGATCACATTTTGACATATCGGAACTCCCTCAACTTTGGTGAACACTGCCTGTCTGTCAGAATAGAGTCATCCTGATGTACTCATCACCAAGAGATTTTTGTATTCAAATTCTTTGTCAAGAATGAGGTGTTAGATGGAACGGTTTCACCTCTCCTCACTCAAAACCTTTTTCATGTTGAGATATTCGTGTGTTTTTCGCATCCCTGCATGCTGATAGAGCCTGGTTGCTCCTGTAAGATTGTGAGAATCAACGGCAAGACCGACTCTATGCAGATCACGACGATACAATTCGCCCAGGGTGTGTTGCAGAAGAGCCAAGCCGAGTCCTCGGCCTCGAAACGCTCTCTCAACGGCCAAGCTATTGACCCAACCTGGCGGACCAGCATGACACAGCGCACCACCAACCGGCTGATCGCCCGCCCAGGCAATAAAGTAGAGCGAGGGATCAAAATCGGCCTGCTCGATGGCCCAATGACGATACTGAGTAAAATCTTCGGCGATCTCACCCCAATGATCCTGAAAGGCCCTTTTGAACAGTTCAAAGACCGCGTGATCATCTCTCTCAGAGACAAAGGGCCGCAGCTCTACACCCTCTGGCCACAAAGGTTGCGCAGGCAATTCGTTGAGCTCAATCTCCATCCGCCAGTTGCGGCGTACTTCCTGAAAACCTGCCCTCTTATACGATTGGAGACTCTCCTGATCAATTGAGGAGATCCAACTGGAGAGCGTTATCTCTGCTGCTCGTTGAGACAACGCCATTCTCGCCCGTGCTCTCAGCATCGCTCTATTCAAGAGATAGTCGCAGAGATGCGAGTCCGGCACAGGAGGGAAGGCGCAGATCGTCACCTCGAAGGCGGCGGCCCCACTTTGTTCTAAGAGCATGGAGCCGACGAGCTGCCCAACTCGATCAAAAATCAGGCAGGTATCTCCTGCGAAATCGAGCGAGGGCAGGGAATATGTCGCCTGGACATAGGCCAGAATTTTGTGTGTATACCCATAGAGCGCACGTTCATGAGACTGGAGCAGGCCATAGATCGATGGCACATTGGAGCGTGTGGCCGGACGGATGGTGAAACCCTCTGGTTTGATAGCGTTCAAGTTCTCCTCGCTTCTTTTCTTTTTTGAGGAGTATATCAGTATTGTTCGCTTCAAGCAGACAAGCTCTATTCACCAAAGCTGACGGAGTCTCAATTTATGAGTCAAATGACAAAAAGAGATTGATCTGTGCTCAAAAAATGGGCTCACTTGAAAAAATAAGCTCATCATTCGCCAACGTTGTGGAAGATCCCATAACTTTTTGTTTCAGGTGAACGCAAAGTTGTAAGTGCGATAATGAAATGGTGGCAACGTCGTACGAGGAGCTGAGGCAAGAGAAGGAGTTCTTTGGCTGCACCAGTGTAATTCTGTCGGCTTATAAAGGAATGTCAGCAACTAAAAAGGAAATCGCATGGACGTTATGAAAAAGTTTTTCCATAAAGGCGACGTATCAACGCGCGGACACGCACCTGTAGCACCCGATAATGATATGGCTTCGTAATATAGTCATCCGCGCCAATATCAAAACCATGTAAAGTTGCCTCTACCGAGCTCTGAGCTGTCAAAAAAATAAATGGGATCTTATACCCCCCAGCGCGCAGTTTTTCTGCAAGCTGGAAACCATTTATATGTGGCATGGTAATATTTAGTATCAATAAATGTGGTTCACGCCTTTTAATCATCTGTATTGCAATACGTGGATCACCCGTAGCCTCCACTTCATACCCTTCTTTCGCAAGCACAAACTGCGCCAACTTATTCGCAAAACGGTCATCATCAATGAGAAGAATATAGGGAGCACCATTTTCACGATCGAATGGTGGCGAGGGTACAGCTCTCAATTCCTCAACTGTCCGAGTTTCAAGAAGTAATTTAGTCACCTCAGTAATACCCCTTGCCACATTCTGAAACGCTTCGTCACGGTTGCGCCATGTTGTGATAGGTTTCCCATTGATTGGTAAAACTTGCAAGTCACCAATGGGTGTCTCTTTCCAATCAACAGGACGGAGAATAATGGGAATTACCCATGCATCACCTGCCTTGTGTCTCTCAAGTGCTCGATACATCTCCACACCGTAGCAATAATTTGAGCACATGAAGTTGGGGCTAATAAACAAGAGAAGAATATCAGCAGTATCCAGGTGGGTGTTAATTTCAGGCTTCCATTCTACCCCTGGTAGAATTTCACGATCATACCATATGGTAATCTGCCCTGAGCGTCTCAGTGCTTCCAAATGGCTCTCCAGTGCCTCTCGCAGCAATTTGTCTTTACGAGCATAGCAAAAGAACACTTTGATGGCTTTCGCCGAATGTGTTGCCATCACTCACCTTTTTTCTTTCCACCAAATTTCAAGAAATGACTCTTGTAGCTTTACATACTTCTATGATTTTATCACCATTTCATCATTGCATTGACATAAGAATAAGAAGATCATAGATTTGCAGTCTTCAACTACTTTTTAGATCTCTTTTTGCTTTACCCAGCGCCGATCTCCCTTTGGAGGTGGGCGTACACGCCTCGGAGCGATGGAAAATAAGACCAATCGTTGGGCGATATGAGGATACGGAGTGCGCTGCAGGTTAGATATTTAACATGGGGTGGTACCAGCTTCTTTCAAGAAGCTGGGTATGAGAAATGGTTTGTGGACAAGATAACCGAGTCAAAGGTGGAACGAAGAGGACGAGGTGAAGTGCTGGCATATGTGGCAGGTAGGAGATACATTCATTGTCTGGAAACTAGACCTGAGCAAGGCGCTCCTTAACCCATTTGATTGAGCAACTCAAAAGTCTCCAAGAACATGGCATTGGGTTCATCAGTTTAACTGAGCAGATCGACACGACCATTCCTAATGGCAAGCTTACCTTTCAAGTACTAGGAGTACTAGCAGAAATTGAGGCAAGAATGGGATCAAAATAAAAAACTATCACAACCTGCTAGCTTCACTCGTGGGATGTTTGAAAACTCTACATGTTTGGATCGTCTTTCTTACCAATCTTGTTTACACCAGCATATGTTCCTACTGCTGCAAGAAGGGTGGTAAGCATGTTACCATCACCAGTTTGGCAATAATGAAAGATCGCTACGATAAGATAGGTCAATACGACCAAAGTAAACAATGCTGTTTTATGATCGCTAGGAATCATCTTAATGAAAAGATTTTTGAGGTTATGTTTCTCATCACCATGAGAAGGGGAGGAATTTTGGGCACGCTGAAGTAGGTTACCAGTACCTATTGTTTTAGAAGTGGTATAGGCGCATACTCCTGCGCCTTTTATCGCGGCGGTATTTTGTCAATTTAACATCTCACTCTAACCCAAAAACTTTCAATACTATACACTTATTATGGCATACATGTGATTTGTATTGCAAGGCTGGTTTAATAGGTGGTAGAAATATAACGTTTTTAAATATCCCACAAGTGAAGCTAACAGGTTGTGATAGCTTTTTCCAGTGATCCCAATCTTACCTCTTCAAAAGATGGAAAATTTTTGTGAAAGAGTGAAAAAAATAAGACGATCCACTGGAGACTTTGGTTAACGACCACGGTGCCAGCCAGACAGCGCATATATGACGAGGTCCAAACGACATAGGTGGGGCACGGCAACTCACAATGGCCATTCAAAAAACGACAGACTCTTAATAAAGAAATCTCTGATGAACCCTTTTCATACCTAATATACTCTTCCTAAGTATTGTACATTCCGTACGTCATCTATGATAGATAGCCCGTCGAAGAATACTCAAGAAACTCCATGTTATAGAAAAAAACACACTATATAGATCCATATAAGGAATGAAAGGAAAACAGTGGCAAATCAAGAGCAGCTTGAGAATACCAAGCAAGGAGTGGAGGTGTAGAACAGGTGGAGTGAGAAGCAGCGTAGTATGCGCAGGCTGTGCCGCTATTGGCGCGAGCGCTGACGATCAGAGAGCATAACCTAGGACAAAACCATTCTACCATCAAAACAGTTCGGCAAAATTACGCATTTCTCCACAAAAAACGGAATATGGGAGGAAACGCATAGATCGGAAAAGATTTTTTTGCCTGTTTCGACGGTGAGTGTCCATACGTCTCTCCTGCTTGCTTTGTACAAGAAACGTCGTGTACCTGTTCTTTTTGTATGTGTCTATAGTATATTTAGTATTGTAAACATCCAGAAATATATCATTTTTCATTGCAAAGAGTAGATTTTTTCAACTCTACAGTATGTAGGAAGTGTGGTAGACAAAAAGTATGATTCTTGTGGGAAAGAAGGACACCGTATGGCGAATCAAGAACATCTCGACATCCTTGGATACGGGGTGGAGAAGTGGAACCTGTGGAGAAAAGTTCATCCAAAGATACGACCCGGCCTGAGAGAAGCAAATCTTGATCAAGCAAAGCTCTGGGATATTGATTTTTCCAAAGCCGATCTAAGGAGGGTGTATCTTAAGGATTCTCTACTGGGTGGCGCCTTGCTTCAGGACGCTAATCTGAGGGAAGCTGACCTTACTGATGCAAGTTTTGCTGTTGCTAATCTTAGTCATGCAGATCTTACTGGAGCCCAGCTCATCAATGTTAAATTTGGCGGAGCAGAACTTAGCGGAACCAACCTCAGCTATACGAATCTCAGTGGAGCGTTTCTGAATGGAGCCAGGTTAGTCCGAACAAATTTAATGGGGGCAACCATGGTCAATTGCTCTGTGTATGGAATATCTGTATGGGATGTACAATTGCAAGGAACAAAACAAGAGAACCTAATTATCACTCTCCATCCACCAAATATCACTGTTGACAATCTTGAGGTTGCACAGTTTATCCTATATCTTGCTGAACAACCAAAAACTTCGAGATGTAATAGATACTATCACCTCGAAAGTGGTTCTCATCCTTGGCCGTTTTAGTCATGATCGCAAATCTGTTCTTGATACGCATAGGGACGAATTACGTAAAAAAAACTATTTGCCGGTGATGTTCGATTTTAAGAAACCGATCAGCCGTGATCTAACAGGCACTATTAGTACTCTTGCACACTTAGCACGCTTCATCATTGTCGACTTGACCGATCCGAGTAGCGCGCCACATGAAATCGCAACCGTGATTCCTCAAACTGTCGTTCCTGTACAGCCTGTGATTCTCGATGGAGAGAATGAGTACAGTATGTTCCGTGACCTGAGGCAAAGATACCATTGGGTGTTGCCTACGTACTTTTACACGGATCAAGCCCATTTACTCGCGACGCTTAAAGAGCACATCATCGAACCAGCTGAACGGAAGGCGCAGGAGTTAAAAATGCGCTAAGGATGAGACATTACTGTTGATTTTCATGGACCTTTCGTTGCAATGCTGTACAAAGTCTCTCTAACAGGAAAAATGTTCTGTTATATACGCTTTCAATTTGACAACCGTAATGCTACAGTTCACGCGTTCTTGCTGAAGTCTGTGATAGCGCGATTCGAGTTCAGCGCTCTGATTGTAAAATTGTTCAACCTCTATTTATACTGCCCGCGCCTGGCGTTTCGCTTTGTTACGTTTAGCACAAGATTTATGCAAGAGTTCGACCAAGCGCCGGCACTTGTACTCAAGCAGTGGATCGCGTGCTAGCTCCTTGATCTTGCAAGAAGTTTCCTGACCTTTTCTCGACTTTCGTGCTCTTCCTCTTGAGGCTTCGTCTGTTGTTTTTGTTGTGCCGTTGATGTTCAAATGGTGGATATACACTATATTCATCCGAGATTGGCTACCGCAATGCGATAACTACCTTCAGCCATAATCAGAGTGAAGGTTTGCAACGTATTTTCCTCATGGAAAACGATCAGGACAGTATTCGAGTGCCCGTAGGATCATTAATTAAAAGTTCTTGCTTCTAAGAATACACAGCGTAAAAATATGATTGTATCGTTTTTTTACAAAACTAGAGCAATCCTCGTTACATCGTTTTCACTTTGAGGTGGCGTAACAGCTCTGCGAAGCGTTGTTGATAGATCACATCATCCTGCCAGCTCGTGAAGTCGCCAATGTGTCGGCTCTCACGCAACCTTGCTGCCCAATCTTCTTTGGCAAGTAGCACCGCCTCATCAAGTCGGAGCGGAAAAAGAAGATCGCATCGTTCACGTGCCTGCCGATTCAGCGTCGTTTCTACTTCATAGGCGACCCAATTGCTCGCAACTGCATACTCAGAGAGAAGTAAAATCACTGTTTCGTGAATCTGAATGGCCTTTTCAATCCCACGGTGAAACAGCGTGCCTGGTCGCAAATCATGGGGCGCAAACCAGCAACGAACCCCCCTGTCTTGCAGATCCTTGTAAAGACGTCGCGCCAAAACTTTATCCTGATGGGCATAGCTAATGAAGCAGGATGCATATTGGATCGCAGTCGTAAACAATGAGTCGTAGTAGTCGATAAACGTATCTGAGAACCCTGAGCCCTGAAGAAAGTGGATGCGTGTGTCACCTTCAGGAAGGTGCACACTATTGATATTGACCATTGAAGGGCCATCATGGATAGCAGTACCAAGCCTCTTAACAACACAAAGGTCAATCCCCTCAAAGATGGTGCCGCCCAGATGCGTTGCATGAAAATCGGCATCTTGGAGATCAGCACTGCTGAGATTTACCTCACGAAGATTGGCCATATTGAGATCGGCACCACGGAGGTTTGTCTCGCTGAGATTGGCATGACGAAGGTCAGCAGCGTTAAAATTGGCATGGCTGAGATTCGCACCCCTAAGATCAGCCTCACAGAGGTTGGCCTCTCTCAGGTCAGCGTAGCTCAGGTTAGCCTCTCTCAGGTCAGCATGGCGGAGATCTGCGCTTCTCAGGACAGCACGATGAAGGTTAACATGGTTAAGTTTAGCATTGCGCAGTTCGGCCAAACTGAGATTCGCAAAGCTGAGATGGGCACGTTTTAGACTGGCATCATTGAGGCAAGTATTCCAAAGGCTGGCCCTCCCAAGATCGGCAAAGGTAAAGATTGCACCACTGAAGTTAGCCTCACTAATGTCAGCATGGCGAAGGTCAACACCCCTCAAGTCAACATGACGGAGGGTAACCCCCTTGAGGTCGGCAGCATTAAGATCAGTACGACGAGAGTCACCAACATCAAGGTCAGCATGGAAGGGATGAGCGGTATCAAAGTTGGCATCCCCAACATCTAACCGGACATTATTATGCTTCTCCCAATATATATTCCACTGGGTTGTTCCTTGCTTCAGCAACGCAACCTGTTCTTGATTGTCCATGAGCTTCCTTTCCTCTTCCCGGGTATTCTTGCGTAATACTAAGCCGCAAGAGGTAAAACAAGATGCAACTTTGAAAGCAACCTGGATATCTGTTGAGAGCATCAATCCTTGTACCGTGGTGCTCTCTGAGAGGCTATATTTATATTTGTAAAGTATACTCCTTTTACGTTATATGAGAGAGAACAATCTCGTAAAGATATTCTGGAAAAAGAAGTGACACAGGCGACGATGAAGAGATAGACGAGTGCGTATGGATAGTGCCTGATGCGTGAAGGGAACGATGAGCATGACTGAACCCAAAAAAGCGAGCATCACTATCAGCAAAGCCTTGGTGCACATTTTATTGAAGACGATCGAGGCCATTGGCAGTGTGATGGGCATTCCCCCGGTTGCCGGAGCAATGGCTCTGCCTGCAACGATTGCCGCCTCTGAAGCTGTACGTCTCTTCCTGACACAAAAAAATGAAGAAGTGTCTGAACTCTCAGCACCACACTGGTGGTCAAGTAATGCAGAGTCCTGGCAAGCCGTGTGTGCTTTTATAGAACGTCGTTTTCCTCTGACTATGGATGCGGTTATAAAGCAGGTCCAATACCTGCCAACGCATACTAGTGTGAAGCACACGCTTATTCCGGCGATCTCTCAAACCATGCCGACATGGGAGACTCCATTTCAAGAACGAGGTATGATTGCTACCTATCTTGCGTTGCTCATCCTGACGAAGGGAACGGAAACTCTCAAGCTACTGCTCGATCAGAAGCAGAAAGATTACCAGATAGAGCTGATTGTGAAAATTTTTAATCTGCTTGACACAGCTCAACAGACAGCCCCCCTGCCCCTTCTCACTTCTCTTTCTTCTCGAAATCATCCAATACCTATTGGGTCATTCGTTACAACGATCCTTGATCAGAAGATGCAACAAGCAGTCGATGATACGTATATCTGCTACAACGAGGAAGATGAGGCCAAAGTCTTTCCCATTGGAGAGGCTCTCAAGGCAAAAGGTATCCCGCCCTGGTTCGACTTTCTTAGTAAACCTGGAATAGTGAGAGCAAAACAACATGGATGTATGATTATAAGCATTTCATCTGCAGCTGTTTTTGTGGGGCAATATGCCATTGCACGCTGGCAAGAAATACACATATATGCCTTTTTGGAACAAATTGTTCCGTGTGAGTGCTTCGTCATCTCCCTCTTACTCAAAAACGCTCCGTCAACATCGAAGTTGTCTCTATTTCTTGGTATCTCGTCTGGGTTGATTTCCATCGCTCTGCACCTGACCCTCTGACATACTTGATCTGGAGATTAACAATTGAGCAGAGTGATGATGATGAGTAGGCATATATTTTTCAGGAGCTTCTAATCAATGGCAAATAGAGGACACGTAGCACTACTTCAAAAGAGTGTTAAAGCATGGAATCGCTGGCGAGGTAACCACCAAGACACCCCCCCGGATCTCAATAACGCCGATTTTAGTATGTTCAAGCTTAGCCTTGCTGATCTTAGGGGGGCCAAGCTTAGTAATGCCGATCTCAGCAGTACAGATCTGAGTGGTGCCGATCTCAGCTATGCCGATCTTACCAATGCCGATCTTACCAATGCCAATCTCAGCCATGCCGATCTTAGGAGCGCCACTCTTTGGGATGCCGATCTCAGGAATGCCTATCTGAGTGGTGCTGATCTCAGTGATACCACTCTTTGGGGTACTAATCTCGGCCATTCCGATCTCAGGGGGGCTGCTCTTTGGGATGCCGATCTCAGCCATGCCGATCTTAGGAGCGCCACTCTTTGGGATGCCGATCTCAGGGATACCGATCTGAGTGGTGCCGATCTCAGGGATGCCGATCTGAGTGGCGCCAAACTCCGCAGTGTCAAGTTCAAGGGTGTCGATCTCAGGGATGCCGATCTGAGTGGCGCAGATCTCACCCGTGCTGATCTCAGCGACGCCGATCTCAGCCATGCCGATCTGAGTGGCACCACACTCACCAGTGTTAATTTCATTGGTGTTGCTCTCAGTTCTACTATTTTTGCACAAGTAGATCTGTGTTCAGTTAAAGGCCTTACCATGATTAAGCATGGCGGCTCTTCCAGAGTTGAACTCCATAGTATCCGCCTTCCTCCGGATGGCAGTGCGTTCCACTTTTTACGTGGTGCTGGCATTCCTGATGAATGGATCGATTTTTATTATGCCATGATGATGCAGCCCATTCAGTATTATTCATGTTTTCTTAGTTACTAGAGTGGTGATGATTTCATTGCTCAACGCCTCCATGCGGACTTGCAAGCTCATGGTGTCCGTTGCTGGTTTGCTCCACACGATCTTAAGCCTGGGAATTATATGCGGAAAGAGATTGACCAGGCCATTCATCTGCAAGAAAAGCTTCTCCTTATTCTGTCTGAGAGCTCTGTCAACAGTGGATGGGTTGAACACGAAGTTGAGCTTGCATTCACGAAAGAAAAAACTCAACGGCGCGAGATTCTTTTTCCTATTCGTATCGACGATGTCGTTCTCCAACGAACTAGTCACTGGGCCACGACACTCCAAGCCACACGTCATATTGGTGACTTTACCAATTGGACAGACCCAACAATCTATCCACACATATTTGATCGCCTGCCAAGGGATTTGAAGAAAGCTGATGAGTCGTAGCGTGTTTCTTTGAAGCATTGGCTCTCTTGATTATTGCTTTGTGCAAGCTTTCCCTGATTTCTGAAGATGTACATATGAAGGATGGAATTATTCGCAAAAATTAATGGATTTCTGGATGTTGATGTGATATATGGGGAGGCGTGACGGACAAGAAGGATTTCAACCCGTGATAGTGTTAATCGTGGGGAAGCGTTATCATCGAGATTGCAAAGCAGTTGCTGTCTTCTCCATAAAGAATGATTTTCAGTGCATAACATAAATGCACCAAGATAGTTCCTTAAAATTGAGCGAGACGAGAGAGATCAAATATACAGATATGCCCATGAGGCTGCGACCAAAGGAGAGGTGACGTTGCAACCTCATTCTGAGTTAGAAGTACTGCATAATATGCTTCTTTTCTACAGCCGAAGAGGGCAGCTGGTTGAAGCAAGTATCATGTTTGATCAGACATTCGAACGTCTTCAACGATTAGAAAAATTAACCTCAGAAGTGTATGCTCTTTTTTTATTTGACAAGGGAAGATTGATGTCCTATATGGCAGATCAGGAAATTAAAGCAGAAACATCATTAAATTTCACTCAGGCAAGTGCGAGTTATGTCAAAGATAGTATTACGAATTGGCGATCTAGTCTGAAGAACGCTTTGCCATTACAGGAGGGCTTCTACCAGTTTAAGTTGGCTCGAGCTCTTAATGACCTAGCATGCGATCTACGCACATTAAAGCAATATTCCGACGCACGTCAAGCAATTGAGGAAAGCATCAAGCTAAAGAAAAAAACTGGCACACCTTCTTATTCCATCGCGACAGCTTTAAGTGAGTATTCTCAAATACTGGCAGCCCAAGGCAAAATCCGCGACGCGCTTTCCATTAACGATGAAGCAAAGAACCTGTTAGAACAATCAGTCACGAATGGTGATGATTTGCATAAACCAGAGCTCGGCCTCGTTCTTAAGGAACAAGCTGATATTTTTTTGCTCCAGGCCTCTTTTACAAACGCAAAGTCTCTGCTTGAGCAAGCAGTAGAGTTAATGGGCAATAAGCCATTACGGCAAAAAGACAAAGCAAGAGCAAAGGCGCAAATTGAGCACATCCGACTGATCACAAGCTCTTCACAACCTTATCAGCTAGATAAGCGTTGGTTTTCTCGTTATGCCGATCTTGTCGACTTTGACGATACCAAATGGCTTACTCAATCGGGTCTTTTCACTGAAGCCGAAGCCGAGGAGTGGAAATATCTGAGCTCTTATGAAGATGAGCAAAGCCGCGATCGCAAATCGGAACTCATGGCGCTCTCTAAAAAGCGAGAGTTCCAACGCAGCTTGGATGAGAAAAGCGAGCCAATTATTCTACATCCATCACTTCATCTAGATGAGATAAGAAAATATGTCAATGGTTTAAAGAATTACCGTCAAGAGATCGAGTCACAGGAAGAAAATATGGTTGTACGCCATTTCTACCTTGATGCTATTGATGATAACTTGACCTTTTTGCTTCTTTGTGAGGCTATAGCTTTACAAGATCCAGTAGCCGCAATGCAATACAATATAAAGTTGTATGGTAAGCCCAGTGAGCGTGAATTTAAAATTGCTCTGCAACAACTCTGCCAAATACTTTTTGAAGCTAGTACCCATCCCCTTGCGAACACTCCAGCATTAGATGCCTTGGAACAACTCAAAGAATGGGGAATTTCGCCTGAGGATATTGTGACTAGAGATTTGTTCATTCCATCATTTAGTCCAATTCAACGGCAGATAAATCACAAAATGCTTGCTAACGAGAAAAAGAAGTTCTCCACAGCTACTATTTGCAGATTTTTCCAGGCGGTTCTAGAGCAATATGGCGAAAACGATTGGCATGTTTACGTCAATTCTGCTCGTGACCATACCACCGTTGATCCTAACATTAAAGAATTGATTTTGCCGGAAACAAATTTTTCTGTACGAAAAGTACGTCAATTGCTCGCGGAGGAAATTGAGACGCATTCCTATCGGGCAATCGCTGGACGGAACTCTTCGCTAGCGCTCTTGGGCTCCGGACTTGCCAATCATCTTGCTGCTGATGAGGGGCTCGCATATCATTATGTCCAGAGCGTAAGTAGTGCTGTGTATGGTGAATACGAAGAAAAAAGATGGAACGCCACCTTGACGACAGGCCTAGTTGCTGGCGTTCTTACACATGCGCTTTCGTTTCCTGAACTACGAAGCTTTCTGGACAAAATGTTTTTGGTGAACAAATTTTTAGAAGGCGATACCTACGAAGACGCTCTTGCATTTGCCATGCAAGCTGCATGGAGACGTTGTAATCGGGTTTTTCAAGGTGGTGGATGCGTCTCACTCAAAGACCGCGTCTACTTGCAAGGACATTTAGAGATAAGCGACTACCTTTCTCAAGGAGGAGAAGAACAGCGGCTCTATGTTGGATGCGTTGGGATTGAGCATTTAGAGGATTTGGCTGAATTAGGCATCACGGCTCCAAATTATCCGCATCAGCATCTTGCTCTTGCGACTGATCTTGCAGAACAACTTGCTTCATACGATAGATAAATCTATAGAATGCATGCTATAATGGTCAATAATGAAAAAATTGAATATTTCAATAAAATAATGTATACTAGTCGTAAGACAGGTTGCCAAGATACTTTTAAATGAAAGGAAGTATATATGGATACCACAAAGTTTTCCATCGATTACGGAAAAGATGATGATGATCCACCGGATAGCGATCCTCGGGGTAAAGACGACGACGAGGATTGATCAATTAGCCAAATTGTTTTCTTTGTAGAGCGAATAGAATGCAGAAAAAGCCTTGCAGCGCAAATCTGCAAGGCTTTTTCGTTTCAGGAAATCACCAGGTATATTTCCGTATTTCATGTCCAGAAAAAGAAGAATGCTACAAGACGTAAGAAAGGAAAGCACAAAGACATCGTGCTCATCTACGTATACAATGTGATAGCTCGCAGGACCAATATGAAGCCATTCGTATCGTTGCAACAAGTGTCTTCGCTTGTGGATGAACTGGCTAGCAAAAACGTCGCAGGGAGGAATAGATCTAGTCTGGGATTGACATTGTTTAATGGAACGTGCGTCTATTTTAAAAATGCAAGGTCGTAGGGAAGAGGCCTTCTCGTCTGAGATTGACATAACCAGAATTAGGCACTCGGCACACCGCTGGATGTGGTCGCAGGGAGGAAGGTATCTCGTCTGAGATTGACCTTAACCATGGACTCGGAGCCACACCCGATTTTGTCATGCGTCGCAAGGAAGAAACTATCTTATCTGAGATTGACATACATATACCGTTGCCAGAAGAAAGGCACTTTCGCTCACATTTGAGATTGAAATATATTGTCATCAAGAGTACTGGTCAGGCTGTCTTTGTGTCGCAGGGAAGAAGGTATCTCATCTGAAATTGACATATTGGAACAAGAGAGCCAACCCTTGAAGGGCAAAAAGTCGCAGGAAGGATGGTATCTCATCTGAGATTGAAATAGACAGGCAGTGGTTCTCGCATTATCAAGAACTCGGTCGCAGGGAAGAAGCCATCTCATCTGAGATTGAAATGAGCATATCGTACTCCGGCTTCCTCCCTGGACATCGCCGTCGCAGAGAAGGTGCCATCTCGTCTGAGATTGAAATCTGCAATGTGGCAATATGTCGTCATATCTACTTTTCGTCGCAGAGAAGGTGCCATCTCGTCTGAGATTGAAATTTCTTTCTTTGAGATCCAAGCGTCACCTCTGCCACGTCGCGGGGAAGATCCTATCTCATCTGAGATTGAAATCGTAAATAATGTTCAGCAGATCGGCAACGTAATTGGTCACAGGGAAGAAGCTCTCTCATCTGAGATTGAAATATAATGTATGGCTTGTCCGCGAGACGGGAAGGATTTAGTCGCAGGGAAGAAGCTCTCTCATCTGAGATTGAAATACTTTTCCCATGCTTTGGGGTCCTTGTCGGAAAGAGTCATAGGGAAGAAGCTCTCTCGTCTAAGATTGACATTACTTGAGTTTCAACGCGACCAGGGCGCATCGAAAGGTAGCCGGTGGGATGAAGACACTGTGCATCTGCTGTGAGACCTCTTCGATGATGTTTGCGAGGCACGCAGTGATGGACGTTCCAAGCTTGCTGCCTCGCAAATGAAGAGGATGTTCCCGAACGCGCTTGACACGACCTTTTATGCGTTGCATCCCTCTGCTCTACTCCTTACAAAGCCATCGCGTTTCTACATATATGAGGAGATTTTCTAGTGATGGCTCGCAAACGACCTTCTGAAGCAGCCTCCGAGGGGGATCGAGGCACATCGCCGTCGCGGGGAAGATCCCATCTCGTCTGAGATTGAAATTCCATACATCTTGTTGAAACCCTTTCACTGCCCCATGTCGCAGGAAAGATGTCATCTCTTCTGAGATTGAAATCGCAAAACTATTTATGAATGGCGGTACGACGATTCGTTGTAGGGAGGATGCTCTCTCATCTGAGATTGAGATTTATAAGGGTCTTCTAAATCAGAAAGGACTAGTTTTGTTGCAGGGAGGCTGAGCTCTCGTTTGAAATTGACATTTGCCGACTCTTACCTTTTGTGATGCGACGGCGATAGTCGCAGGGAGGAAGAGGTCTCGTCTGAGATTGACACAGGAACGCAGTGCAGGTGGCTACAGACCTTGGAGGTCGTGGAGAGGGAAAGATCTCATCTGAGGGTGGGCATTCATTCATTTGTAAAATTCCTGTGTTGATTGATTGCGCCCGTTGCAGTGCTCGTGTATTAATGATGAGATAGATGAGCGTATTGAGAATGTGGATGGAGCATCGGTTGCGCACTTTGGGTCGTTCAATTCCTCGTTCTTTGGCTTGACTGTTGATTCGTTCACACGACGTGCGTTGCCGGTAAATTGCCTTGTAGAGCGGGCTGGTGCGATCTATTTGTACACGCATCTGCCCCCCCAACTCGGCGTTGACATCCTTGACACAACCTTTCTCTTTGAGAAACTGAGGATGGTCACACGTCTGCCCATTCTTCTGAGGATGTAAAAGAAGGCAGCGATAACGTTGGGCTCGATACCCATTGGTGTGATGAAATTGATAGGTGGGGTACATACGCAGTTTCTTTGGACAGAGAGGAACCCCATCAGCATCACGTTCATAGACCGGATGGCCATGCTGATTGAGAGGAACGGCTGCTATTCCACCATGGTGGACGACGCGTTGGTACACATACCAGGCATCATAGGCAGCATCAGCGGTAAGGTTGATGGGAAATGCATCGATGGCTATCACCGTTTGCAGATACAATGGCTCGAAGTACGTCACATCACCTTCGTTGAAAGGTAAGGTGTACTCAGCGAGTACAACATCACCATAATCGGCGGTGGTGGCGGCGACCACGCCGCTTCCGTAGCCCCAAAGGCATTCCTTTTGCACCTTTTTTGACCCATCGGCTTGTTCCAGGTTCGTGCTTTTTTTGACGCCGACTTTGCAATCGGGATCGCCTGTCGGTTGACGATCAGGAAAGAAACGACCAAGAATGTTTACACGTGGATTGTTCTCTTTGACCCAGGCATAGATATGCTTGACATCGATAGCAATGGTTTCTCCCAGCGCAGGAATTTCGTGTTGTAAGGCATGAACGCTGGCCTGGAGAAGATCTTGTAAGAGTCCGTGATCAAGCGTCCTCTGCTTGGACGCCAGCCAACGCTTTTTCGGAAGCGTCCGCTGGACATCAAAGCCATGGGGTTGGTGAGGATCAAGGACCAGACGAAAGCCGAGCTCAATGATGAGAAGAGGATGTTCCAGCAAAAATGAGCGCAGTTATGTCACATACGGTTTACCTTCAATGAGTTTGACAAGGAACGCTTTGATGTAGGCAATCTCTGGATGAGCCGGTCGGCCACGAAACGTTCGTGGCTCGTGGCTGGTCAAAAGAGGGCGCCAGTCAATACAAGAAAAAAAGGTACGGTAGCGCTGAACCACAGCATCATGCTCAATCATGGAGGCAAGGGTGGGCTGGTCAAACGTCAGAGAGTACGGTATCATTGGAAACAACTCCTTGGGAAGGGGATTTTGATGATACATATACTCTGCCAAGGTGTTCTTCTTTTGTCAAACAATAAGTGACTTTTGAGTTTTAATCATATTCTTTTGAGTTTTAAATTAATGCGCACCCTCTCATCTGAGATTGAAATATGAAAACATGGTGGTCCAAAGCTTGGCAGGCTAAGTCGTGGGGAAGAGCCTCTCTCGTCTGAGTTGACAGTTAAGTAACACAGAACGATCACATTCCTGCCCTTAGCATTTTCCAATGTACGTGCTTTATGAACATGTTCCTGGTCAAAATGTACTTTGTGGTATATGGTGTTGCTACAGCTCATGTAGAAAGATGATGATCACTTGGTATGGTGTGCTGGTAGAAGCATACCTGCAGGGGTATTCTTGACCCATCAGGGGCATGCGAACGAGAGGTGTGCTGGTTTCGCATCCTCTTCGAAGCGTTGGCATGTCTTTTCTTGCCTTTTAAGGAGACACAATTTTGGCTTTTTGACAATGCTTTCTCTCTTTTGTTTATGCCCTCTGCTTGCTCGTAACTATCTTATTGCGTATATCGTGGGATAGAGAAGGTCTTCCTGGATATGATGTGATTATTCTACTTATTTATACCCTGGAGAGGTTTTTGCACACATTGAATGAAACTCGCTTCAAACTGTTGAGGACCAATGAGGGCAAACACGCATCCGAACGTATCATATTTTTTATTTTTCGGCTTATTTAGATGAGGTTGCCTTGACTTAGAGATCAACCAATCGTTCGCTGCTTTTCTTCTCATTCACAGGAGAGGATGTAATAGATAAAGTAGTCAAATCTTGCGGAACACGGCGTGGGTTATCCCATAAGAGGGTAAGATAGTGCGTAATATGATGTGTATGGTTCTGTTCTATGGCCATGGTGCGCTCTCGCCATAGGTGTTGAGGCAATGTGAAAAAATTCAGATTCAACAATAGTTTTTCACAAGCCTGCGCAATCTCTACCTCACTAAGTTCGTCAGAAGATCGTCCAAGCCAGAAAGCGATAGGGGTTCCTGCGTTAAGCATAGTAAGAATCGGATGAGGTCTATCAATTACAATTGATGACGGTACAAATGTGAAAATAGGCAATTTTTCCTGATTTAGTGCTCCTCGTAACACTGTAATAAAGTTTCCCTTCGCTTTTTGATAGGCTTCCTCGCTAAAAAATTTAAACTGTTGTATCCCGCTAGTTCGTTTTTCAAATTTGTTCCAATAGTTGCTCCATTTCCTACGCCTCTCCTCGTTCTGATCAGTAACACGTTCTAAAGATCTAACTACCACTGGGTACTCTTTAGTAATTGAGTTGAGTTCGTTTTCACCCACATCGATCATCCACTGATCGAGATCGGAACAAAGCAAAACGTAGGGTAGAAACAGCTCAATCACCAATTGGACTGATCCATCCTTAAGTCGGCCCGCAGCTTCATTGATGATGTTAAAAAATGCTGCTGATAAAGTGGTTATTTGCAACGCAATATGTTTGTGATAAAAATATGTTTTTGGTTCATTAGAGGCATCCCAAAGCCAAGCCTTCACTTCGAATGACGCCTGCTCTTGCCAGTTACCCGTTACGTCTGATGCCGGCGGTGTGAACGCAATTTGGAGAAATGAAACGCTCTCAGTTTGGGCCTCCAGCATATCTTTGTCCGATAAGCTTTCTAGAGTAGACTCGCGAACACAGGCTCCTCCTGAAGAGCTATGATAGCGCTCTTTTTTGGAAAATGACGTTCCATCACGCAATGCCGTTGTACTTTCGTTATTTTGACGTTCGTCAGTTAATAGCTTACCTTTCAACTTTGGACGATCTTCCAGTATCTTTCCTACCAAAACGCTATAGTTATCACGGTGTTCAAAGTGCTCAATTAAGACATAGGCCTTTTGAAGTAACGTATCTGCTCTCTTAAGCTTAGGTCGTAGTTCTTGTTCTACTTGTAGCGCTTTGCATAAGGTTTTGAAGTCTATATCATCATGAGTACGTCCAATTTCCTTAGCTAAAGCATCTCGATTTACTTTAGATAGATCATATTGGTTTTCTGGCTGCACTTTGATGCTCCATCTTTTCCATCGAAGAGACATGCTCTTATGATCAAACTTTTCTATTTACCCCTGAAAACTAGAGAAGCTTATTCTTTAAGGGCGGACGATCTTTGAGAATCTTCAGAACCAGCTGGTCATATGTTCCTTGACGCTGAAAATAGTCAATTAAGACATAGGCTTTCTGAAGTGGAGTTTCTGCTTTCCTAAGTCTACTCTGTAGTACTCGTTCTACTTGTAGCGCGATACACAGGGTGTTGAAATCAACATCATCGTAGCTACTCTCTATTGCCTTTGCTAGCTGGGATCTATCTACCTTTAGAAGGTCAGAAATAGCTATTGTATTTGATGCATTGGATGTATCGTTCACCTGATCTGCCATGTTTTTTCTCCTCTGAGGAACAAACGCAATCACAAATCTATCTCCTCGCATATTAATCTGAGGTATCTGAACTATCCCCTTTCCATAAATTGTTTGCACTGTTTCTGGCACTTTTTTACTGACATAATCGAAGATGCTTGCAACCGTTATCTCTGGTTCATGCGCTGAATTCGTTTCTCCATGTAGTACGGTGAGTAGATGATATGTAAAGATACTATGCTGTTTGTCTTGCATTAACCATGAGGATTGGTTCTGGTCAGAGGAGAGCATAATAGTGTATCCTCTCCCTGCTCCTAGTTGTTCATAGGTGAGTCTTGGCTCAGCGCTTTTGGTAAATGCTTCTGGAAGCTCAGTATCTGGCATTTTAACGTTATTGAATCCCCCGGCATGACAGCAATCCAGAATAATGAAGATCTTTTTGGCGTTGATGGGCCTTAGTGCCTTTGCTAGTTCTTCCAAAGAAATGGCGGTGTCGCTCAGATTTTTAAGATTGCAATTTCCTGGAATTAAATAGAGTAGCCCATCATCTTTAGAATGATCTGGTTCAACAGTCGAAATCCTTTTTGCGTGGCCTGAGAAATAAATGATTACAGTTGACGTGTTTGTAGTATTGTCTGCAAGCCATTCTAAGCCACCCAGAATATTATTTTTACTTGCCAAGTAGCTACCAGGGGTCTTGTTTACCAGCAAGCTTACGTGCGCGGAGGGGTAGCCACATGAATCTGGATCTATTAATACTTTCGCAAGTTCACTTGCATCATTGACTGTACCTGGAAGCGATAAACGTGGATCTGTACAGTGTCCTACTCCAATGAGTAGGGCAAAGCCATCTTCAAACAATTTTGATGCTGGTGACATTGTTCCCTCTTATAGCATTTACGAGAGCAGATAGATGTAAAAATCTCACTGCATAGCTGCGCGTAGCGCTAAACCCACTGCCTTACTACTTAAGTAGTTTGTAGAAGCATGGTGATTATCAGGACGATTGCGTACCTGTGCCGTTTTTATAATTTTTCCTGAGGTACTGAGGAACAGCGGTGTAAGCTCAGGAACTAGTGTGACAATGTCATCGGTATCATAGAAATTGTACCAAAACCCTTTTACGTTTTTTGGAAAGGGATGCAGATGCTCTTCTAGAGGAAGAAGCTCATTGTAAATGTAGCGTTGAATACCTAAAGGGGAGCCTAACGTGATAAACGCTAAAATGGATATTTCTGGATGAGTATTGATCACATCATAGGCAACTACAGTTCCCAGACTGTGTGCAACAAGAATGATTTCTCTTCCCTGTTCCACCTGATGCTTCAATTGATTAGCAATGCAATCTATAACCATCTTCCGGAGTCCCGGAAGATGAAAATATCTATTGACATCCTCAACCAAAAAGCGTAAAGTGAAACTTGAAAAACCCGGAAGCCTATCAAGTGATCTCAAAAAGGGTTTGGATTTCGCGGTAAGGCCTTTTTCGACCATATCCTCTTCTAAGGCTGAAGCAGCTTTCTCCCAATTGGTCCGATGAATCTGGCCACGATTTTCCGCCTCCTGAATCAAAATGTCTGCTAAACCTTCCTCAAAGGTATTATTGAGATCTGCCAACTCTGCTTGCAAGGGGATGCCTTTGCCCATATCATTAGCATCGGGTCGAAATAGGTCTCCATAGAATGCTAGAACAATTTGATTATCGAAGAGTGCTACTGGATCGGCTTGGCTACGTTTGATTCCTAGACGAATGGCATCGCGCCACTCACGCTGCAGAGCATCCTCTAAATGCCATTCTTGCGCTCGGCCATGTACGCAAACGATGCTTTTTTTCATTGATCTACTCCCTTAAGTACATGTTTTCTCAAAAAATTACATAATTGCATCTCCTCTCATATCTTAATAATACTTTACTTTAGATATTTTGTCACGGAATATCTGCTTCAATTAGGGAAGCAAAAAAATAAAATTTTCCAGATAACCTCTTGCTTAAGCATGGCATAATAGAAGTGTGGAAGCTATAGGAGGCTGGAAGATGGAATAATCAGAAGAAGTGAAATATTTATTGTTCAATATAACAAAATAATTCAAAGGGAGTACCTTTGTCTTTTTATGGTACAGGCGGTAAGAGTATTGGGTAAAGAAGGTCAGCAGTGAGCAGAAGAGGAATTAGGGTGGAATCGTGAAGATATCAGAAAAGGCGACCATGAATTCAAAAGTAGGTTGGTATGCGTGGATATCTTAATCAACGAGGGAGAAAACGTAGCGAAGAGCATCAGCGAAACTTGCTCAAGGACATCATTGCCATCGTGGATAGGCAAAGCCAAGCGCTGATCCTCAGTTGCGCAGTGCTTGCTTGTATACCCATTTGATGGCTGCAGAATTTCGTCGCCAACTGATTGCAATCTATCAGTACACAGATGCGCAATTACCAACCACCACTATTATCATGATCAAACCCAATCCCCTGGCCTACCTGCTCAAAAGCGTGGCGAAGACGCAATCCCAAAAAAATTCCAGAAACTAATGCCATCTTCGAACACTTAAAAGAGATCAATGTAGAAACCTATAGCGAATCTGGCGCCTTACGTATCTTGATGGATGCCAATGCCATCGTCAATGTTGGCCCCTTTGCACGTGGCGGCAAGACACGCTTCCTGACTAAAGCAGCCGATAATGATTTTGAGGCCTAATCAACGGTCACGCCTGTCGGCATTTTTCTTCCTGCTTTCGATGAGTTGTTTTGGTATGCAGTGACTTCCAATGCGACGAGCGACTGCCTCGTTGATCGGCTACTTAAGTGGTGGGAAAGTGCGAAAGAGCGTTTACTCAGATCAAACGGCTGGTTATCAATTTGGATAATGGGTCAGAGAACCACAGCCATCGGACCCCGTTTCTGCAACGTTTGCTCGAATTTGCTCACACATCTCAACTCACCATCTGTTTAGCATATTATCCGCCCTACCATAGTAAATACAATGCAGTTGAACGCTGTTAGGATATTTTGGAACATCATTGGAATGGGCCGTGCTCGATTCAGTCGATGCCATTGTCCACTTTGCTCAAACGATGACTTGGAAAGGAAAGCATCCGGTGATGGCTTTGGTCACGAACGCCTATCAGGCGGGCACGCTGACCAAAGAAGCCATGCCGGTAGTAGAAACCTATCTCCTGTGATGGCCTTCCTTAGAAAAATGGTTTGCTGATCTTCCTTCTTCTCTGCCATCGCTTCCATCCTTGCAAAGGAAAACATCGTCACAGAAGCGATCACGAGGTTGTCCTCGCACCAAGCCACTTCCTGGTCCAACACAGCCAAAACAATCACGAAGTCGTCCTCACAAACCTGTTCTGACGGAGAATATCAGCTCTGAGTTAGTGAAAACTATCTTTGTTTGATGGAGCGATTTTTTTTTTGCGTCCCTAAAGCCATTAACTAATAATTAAGGTGAAACGAGAAGTAATATTCGGGCGTATTCATGTGGTGTCAGATGAATCAATAGAGAGAACTCGTAAGTTGGAGTTGGAGCGTTCACAGCTAACTGCTTATAAAACTTGCTCTAATTTCAATATGAGGATTTTTGATCAGTCACAACAGAAGCTGGCTATTCCTCTTTTATGTTTACAAATCGTAGATGGCTCACAAATGCTCATGATTGACGTGAGAAAAGGGCACCATACGAGTAGCGGGTCTGTCGAGGATTTCTGGACAAACAATATAGAGGTCATCAAACATTTTGAACGTTATTTTGAGACTTTTTGGTCATTATGCACCGTTCTTAAAGAAGGCGATATTGTCGAGTGGAATAACTTACCGAAGGTATAAAACTCTGACAAAGAGCCTTTCTTCTATTCTAGGATGACTCATTTCCTCTTTGGCAATATTTCAATGTTTTTGCCGTTTTCACCTAAGCCATCTCGTTATTGCTCCACCGTACATCTCTTTAGAGGTGAAACACATCATCTAGCACCCAATCATAATCATGTAGCTGTTGTATCGCCTCATCTGCAGCGATGTGGATACAGGATTGGGCAGTTTCTTCCTATAGTTTTCCATATACCAAAGAGCATGTATCGCATTGGCACCTACTCAGATGTCGCTGGAGACGTGGAGCGCGAATCAGCAGTTGCATTGTCTCTTCGAAGGTGCTGATTGTTGAAACATCCATAATATGTGGTATGGGGTTAAGAAATCTTCGTTTATTCGCCAGGTAGCTGGTAAAAGAAAAATTCTTTGTTGGCATCTATTAATATATAACGATATTCAGTTATATAACGTATATTATCCCATCACTTATTCCTTGTATCTCTTGATCCAACTATGAGGATATAGAAACATTTCATTTCGCATTGTAATTTCTACTCTCATTAGAGATCTCTTCTCTTTTTACGCTGCTAACTTGCTGATAGCTCGTTGCGTATCCCGTGGGAAGAACTGAGCCATAGGGGAATTTCTATGTCTTTGCACGTTCTATAGGTGGGACCATTATCTTCGTATCTAGTATCGATCATCCTATTGAGAATTTATCCCCTTTATCTCTTATTTTGCATTACTTTTCCATTTGCTGGCAGAAGGTGATCGAGCAGTACAGGATATCGGGGCTTGGGCGGTATTCAAAGACAAATTTGGTTCAGTGGTGGCAAAGTTCACCATTGAGCGAACAGTCATGGAACAAAGAAAAGTGGCCGCATATTCTGTTTTGTATTGTGGAAGTCAAGGACTCCGAAAAGTTCGAAGAAGGGATATCTGATGCATAGATTCTTGTTTGCGCTTGGCCTTTCATTCCTCGTAATCTGCCTTGGCCTTTTCATTCTCTCTTTACTAGAGTATGGCTTAATACCTGCTACAGGGAAAAATTCTCTTGTGCAGCCAGTGAGATGTGTCCGATGTGGTTCTGGGGGTCCAGATTTCCCCCTTTACTTGATCAGCGCCGGTACTGTCAGTCCAGGCCTCATAGTTGAATATGACTGGCCTAAACACATGAATATAAATAGCTCCGAAAGCATTTCTGTGGCTCTAACCGTAGAAATACCGTCATCATCAGTTGATATGCCTTCTCCCGCTCCCATAGGAAATGTAAGTGATCGTGAGAAAAAGAGTCTTAGTCCAGTTAGTTTAGCAACAGAAGAATACGGTAGATGCACGGGAGATGCGAGAGCATGTCAGTTAAGCAAGCTGTTTGGCGACGGATATACCATGTCTATCGCTTCCGCAAACATAGTTGCAACCTCATTTGATGTCCAGTTGATGGGGCCAGTTGAGAGATCGACAGATCAGCCCTTGATTGAATGGGATTGGAATATCTCGCCCAAATTGGTAGGTTCGCAGGTGCTTACCATGGGTGTGAACTTGCAGTGGACACCAATCGGCAAAGCTAGAGGAGCACCTATAGTGCGACAGTTTTGGCAATCGTTTATAACTATCGATGTGCAGAAGCCATTCCTGGAGGCGGGACAACTCACCTTGAGTTCTGTTATTTCAGGTGTTGGTGGAATTGTACTCACCGGCATCTCACTTCCATCGATTCTAGGACAGTGGCAGCAAAAACGGGAGAAGAAGAAACAGAAAGTAAAATATTGCCAAAAGTGTGGAGCAGAAAACTCACAAGATTTTGAATATTGTCAAAAATGTGGAAAGCAGCGAACTTTTTCCCCAAGTACACCCATTTCCGTCCAGACAAAACCATTATCTTCGAGGTCTACGGAAAAAACGCATTCTTCTAGTGGAAATTCGACAGAAATTTAATACATTGAGAGAGGGAAAACGATGCCTTTTTGCGCCAATTGTGGGAATCAGGAATCAGAGGAGACAGTATTTTGTAGCACCTGTGGGCAACCAATGTCTACATCATCCATAGCGGCTCCAATCGGCCACATAATTCGAGCTGTTCCAAAGGCACCAAAGAAAGCTGAATCGCGTGACTCTGACGAAGGATCTAGCCCGAAGTGGAAGCATTGGAGAGGGTGTTATAACCACTCTACAAGTTGGCTTGTCGACAAGATTTTGATAGTCAGAAGTCTTCTCATACTGATAGTCTTGGGAGGAATGGTGATAGCAGGGATAAAGATTATTCCCTCTGCCTTTCATTTGAATGGTAACTCCAAATCTACTCGACCTAGCACTATTAGTAAGTTTGTCATCCCCGGTTCCCATTATTATCCTGGGGTAATTACATCTGGGCCGGATGGTAATCTCTGGTTTGCGGGCTCTAATGATAAAGATAGGTACAGTTTAATTGGACGGATTACCCCTGCTGGGGCTATCAAGACGTTTCCTCTGCCCAAGCTAGAAAGCGTCCCCGCTAAAATTTCGTCTCATCGCGGAGTAAGCAGGATTATATCTGGGCCCGATCGTAATCTCTGGTTTATAGAGAATATAACAAATTACGATACAACAATTTCTAAAGGTGACCCCCAGGGATTAATTGTTTCAAAGATGACCAAAATTGGACGTATTACCCCCTCTGGAGTTATAGCTGAATTCTCTGTACCCGTACCAGATGGATATGTAAATAACGTAGGATATGGTGATCAGCTGTTTTCTTCCACGATGCTGATATCTGGGCCGGATGGCAATCTCTGGTTCAATCTTGCTCTGGATACGATTGAAACGATCAACTCTGGCCTTTCCCTTCCGTCAATTCCTACTCTATGCGAAATTGGGCGGATAACTCCGGCCGGGGTTATTACTAAAATTTCTGTAATGGGGCACCAAAAATTATCTGATAATATCACATCTTCTTGTACAATAACTGCTCTAACATCCAGCTCTGACGGTAACCTCTGGTTTAATCTTAATAGCCGTCAAAAGAATAAAACAAATGGAGAGATCATCTCTACTGACCATCAAATTGGACGGATCACCCCTGCCGGGGTTGTTACTGAGTTCCCTATACCCAGCAGTGATATTTCTCCTGGATTGTATGATGATATATTGAGTCAAATTACGTCCGGTCCCGATAGCAATCTCTGGTTTATTTTGATAAGAATGCAAATTGACAATTCCTCTAGAGGGGAGACCTACTGGGGTAGCAAGATTGGGAGGATTACCCCTGCTGGAGTTGTTACTGAGTTCTCTTGGCTCCATGATAAATACGAGATTAACCCATTCCACCCAGACATAATCCCTGGTCCAGATGGCAACCTTTGGTTTACAACGCTGGAAGGCATCGGACGGATTACTCTCGCCGGAGTTATTGTCGAGTTTCCGGTATCTAATGGTTATGGGCCGGATAGTATCATATTTGGGCCGGATGGCAACCTTTGGTTTACAACACTGGAAGACATCAGACGGATTACCCCTGTTGGTTCTATCACTAAATTTCCGGCGCCAGATCCGAATGCATTCACATTCGGATCGGATCACAACCTCTGGTTTCTCGGAAATGGAAATAGTATCGGGCGGCTCATACTGCCTTCGGTGCCAAGAAGCTCTCCATGACATGGACGACATTTCCTAGTTCGATTGCTCGATTTGTTTTCATGGCAAAGGTAGATAATATCAACTTATTCATTGGAATGAACTATATTGATAGGGTAGAAGCTGTGCCATAAGGCATTAGAGGCTAGATTGTGCTAATCTCTGAGTCATCAAACGGAGGATCACACAGACATATATCCATTTTTTACTACTTCGAGGCAATAAATTATAATCACGGTGTAATCGATAATGAAAGGTGGGAAATGCAAAGGCTCGTTCCAGTTGCTCCCTTCTTTGGAAGGGGCGGGGATTGAAACATTAGGGATGAGGCACTTGGTGAGTGTAGTGGACCCCGAAAGTTGGTTCTGCGTCATCTTCCGTGCAGGATGATCTTATTAGAAACCTTCTCTCTTTCGCTCTCGGCTTCCCGAGCCGATCACTGTTTTTCAGTATGCTATTGATGAGATTTTTGCACACAAGATGACGCAGAGCCGATAAAATGGTTCTGGCTCACTTTTGATACCGCTGTCGAACCTTCTCAAGCTGCATCATAGAGGCGAGCAAAAGTGGAACGCCAGAGATAGTGCCTCTTTCCACGGATAGTGAGAAAGACCTCATCCATATACCATTTATCGCTGCAGCGAGGGCGGCGGCGACGCAATTCGTTCGCGTAATTCTGCCCGAATTTAAGACACCACTGTCGTACCGTTTCGTAAGTGACGATAATCCCACGCTCGGCCAAAAGCTCTTCAACATCGTGAAAACTAAGCGAAAAGCGGAAATACAGCCAGACTGCGTGGCTGATGATTTCCGCAGTGAACCGGTAGCCTTTGTAATCAGGGAGAGTGGAGTTTGTTTTCATGAGGTTATTGTAGCACACAGTTCAACGACGCTCCCAAGCTGACAATGCCCTTTGAGATGCACTGTAAGCGCTTTCTCATAGGTCACCTGCCTGTATCCAGATCGGCAAATTGAGGGACCATATCTCGCAACAACCTATACATATCGTCTTGTATCGTCGCTGGTAACGATCCATTTTCTAAAAGCTTCACAATATATGGTATGTCTGATACATTTGCTTTGTTTGTAGAATAAATGAAATGATCTGCAAGATATCCATGCACATTTTGTTGATGAAGCAAAGTAAGTACTTCTTCTACAGCGAGTGCCTTGTCGCGATAAGGAGCGTTATTCACAAGAAGTGGTATACTGGCAGCTTGAAGACGTAGGTCAGAAGCGATGCTCTGATTTTGTGCTAATTGCCAAAGCGCTTGAAAGGCTTGTAGCCGTTTATCAGTATCTTTTTCGCAACTCTTGTAAAGAGCTTGAGCAGCTAGTAGTGTTTGTTCAACAGAGTGGCCAGGGCTTTGAACAAGAGATGAGAGTATTTGCCTTGCTAATTCCCTTTCATCAGCGTCTTCAGGCGTATTCTCATAAAGAAACCAGCTTAAAGATATGAATTGCTCAACAGAAAGATCTGTACTCTTCGTAAGAGCTATGAGCATTTGCTTTGATGATTTCCATTCGTCTGTGTCTTTTCCACTTATTTTATAAAGAGCTTGAGCGGCCATTAGAATCTGCTCATCCGAAGTTTTTGAGCCGTAAGCAAGAGCCGAGAGTCTTTGAAATGCGACAAGCACTTCATGGTTGTCTTTCGGATGATCTTGACAAAGCGCCTGTGCGACGAGTATCGTCTGCTCGATGGAAAGGACGTTATGATGAATAAGTGTGACGAGTACTTGCCTTAGTGCCTGGTGTTGCTCCGAGCTTTGATTGCGAAGTTCCTCAATAACGAGCAAGACTTGTTGGATTGATATGGATAAATCTGGACGACTGGCCCACTGCGAGAGGATGTGATTAGCCGTTTGTCTCTCTTTTGAGCCTGAGGAACCATTTCTATACAGAAGACGAACAATCTCCATAATGTGGTCAATACAGAGATCAGGTTGCTGGGCCAATCTTGAGAGAATTTGAGTCGCCCAGTGATCGTATTCTTCTTCAAATATAGTCTTACTCATGCTTCTTACTCCACCCATAATTTCCTTGATAGAAATGCCAGGTTGCCTTGAAGGGCTTAAAAGAGTTTGGGCGGCCAACTCATATTCAGGAATACTGAACGAATAGAGAGCTCCTGCTAATTGTATCGTATTCTCAATAGAAAGGTCAGGTCGCTCTGATACGTGTAGAAGCGTTTGAAGAGCCTGTCGCTCCCCATTAGAGTCGAGAATACTATACAGATAGAGAGCTTTTGCGATTTGTATAATATTCTCAATAGAAAGATTAGGCTTTTGTAATATGGATGAAAGAACTTGTGTGACGATGTTTCTTTCCTCTGATTTCTGAGAAGTATTGTGCCATATGAAGTGAGCTGCTTGTATAACATATTTGATGGAAAGATCCGCTTGTCGAAGCATGTTTAAGAGCTGCTGGATAGCATTGTTCTTTTCTTCTGATCCTGTTGGACTGCGTATACAAAAAAACGCCACGATTTGTAATGTCTGGTCAAAAGGTATGCCAGGATGCTGGATAAGCTCCAAAAGAACGTGAATGGCTTTCTTCTCTTCTGCGGATCCCCTTGGACTTATATAGTAAAGCATTTCGGCAGCGTGAGCAGTCTTCTCAAACAAAAGATCAGATCGTTGTGACAGTTCTAACAACATTTGAAGTGATCTTTCTCGCTCTTTTGAAGTACTTATTCCACTTTGATAGAGTGCATCAGCAACTTGAACAGTCTCCTCAAACAAAAGATCAGGTCGTTGTGACAGTTCTAACAACATTTGAAGTGATCTCTCTCGCCCTTTTGAAGCAGATTTGCAAACACAATAGAGCGCTTCAGCAACTTGAAAGGCCTGCTGAAATGAAAGATCAGGCCGTTGTGATAGCGTGGATAGGAGCTTTGCTGGTATCTCATCTAGATCGCGAGGAATAATTTCATCTTGAGGTAAGGATGTACGCCATTCATAAAAAAGCTTAGCCACTTGCATGGTTTGTTCAAATGAAAGACTGTGATGCTGAACTAAGCTCTTCAATCCTTGCATGGCTAGTATTACATCTGACTCATCCGGGCTATTCTCATAAAGAATCTGCGCAGCTCTTATATTTGCAATAATATCGCTTAAAGGATCCGCTGTAATAAGAAGCATTAATGCTTGCCGAGCTAAATGCGCATACTGCCGCGTCCACAACAACGAGTTGAGAGTCTCCAATGCCTTCATCCTTTGCGATGAGTACGGAGATTTTCTTGTAAGGTCACTCAAACGCGAGATAATGAGCTCTGCGAACTCGTTTTCTACAGTAATCTCCTCTATGAGACATGTGCCCAGAAAGAGGAGATCCTGCTGTATAAAATGAGTGTAATGGCTACGATCGCTTTTTATTTTGTTCTCAAAAACCTGACGTAGTTGAGAACTGACAGGTTTGCGTTTCGCCTTAGCGAGAAGCAATACAATTACCTCTTGCCAGTGAGGATCATGTAAATGTGCCTGGAGAAATGCACTAATGATAGATGGGTCTTCTTCTTGCTGATATTGTTCATAGATATGAGCAGCTGCAAAATATTCTTGGAAAGTGCGGTGCACGAACCCATAGAGCAATTCCCCTCCTTCGTCTGTTCCTCGTTCAACAATGAGCCCTGCTTCAACCTGCATTAACTCAATAAAACGTTTTGCTTCGCTGCGCTGTTCTGCAGTTGTGGGAAACAATCGCCTATTACTGAGAAAGCGCTCAATTTCTTGTAACAGCAATCTTGTTGTTACATCATTGGCGTTATTATCCTTGCCATCTGTTTTTTTTGTGCTCCTGCGATCGCTCATGCAGTACAAAACCGAGGTATGCAACACATGCATATTGGTCCTCTTTGATCATCCTCATCTCTTTCCAGCGAGTATGTGTCCCTTTGATTTTAGCCCAGGTTTCTAATAAAAGGTCCGCACAGCGATCGTAAATGAGCACTCTTCGATCTGGAAGCCGTTCATATCGATGTAACGCAGCGATCACAGTAAGGAGGAGGGGATTGACAGCTAACTTATGCAGTCGAGGATTCTCCTGAAGCGTAAAGAAAAGCAGTTCTAGTTCATCTTGATCGTCCTGAAAAAGGGGGGTTAGCCTTAGTACATGTCTATACCACTGCTCTAAAAATTGTCGAATCTGCTTGTTGTCAAAGTCTAGGATCTGAGCGTGGGCAAATTCTTGAGCAGATAAGGGTGTCAGTTCATAACCAACTGGACGGGAGGTAACAATGACACGATTGCCTGGATAGCTCATCGCAAAATGCTCTATTTCCTCAACAAGCCGACGACGCTCATCGAGAGTAGCTACTTCATCAAGCCCATCAAAGAGTAAAAGCATTGCTCTTCGCTCAAGCAGTACCTTAAACATCTCAGGATGAATATCAATACCCTCTCGTCCTAATAAGACTTTTGTCGCGTAGGATATAAAGTTGTATTCTGGTTGTTGCCTTCGATCTTCGTTAAGACGACGCAGTTCAATGCGAAGTGGTAATGGATTGCCTGGAAGGAGGGGAATATTTGGTAAAGAAGTTGATGATCGGAGATGTACGAAGACATGGCACCAAGTAAGGTAGCGTGTAGCGGTCGATTTTCCTGAACCTGGTCCCCCCAACAAAACCACATAATCAGACGCTTTAAGCCGTGAAATAATGGAATCTTTTGTAAGATCAATCGAAGCTCTTAAAAAATCATTATCGTCATCATCGTGGGCATATCTCATTTGCTTTTGATTTCCAAAAGGTGCAATGTTGAGAGGCACAAAGATACCACTTAATTCAGGATCTACATTCTTTTCAGTTCGATCTTTGGGAACGATACCGACTAACTTCAGGTGGCGATAAATTCTTTCAATGTGTGCTGTATATGTGGCGATATCTTGTTCAAATGTATCAGGAGTATAGTGATCAGAGATTGCTTCGCCTATGAGATGAAGCGTTGTAATAACTTCTGTTAATGAGCGTTGAGCATCTAGAGCAGAGCGTACTTGAAGTGCGTCACTTATCCGTTGCCGAAAAAAAGGATCAACATATAACTCAGCGACTATGGCCTCGAAAAAACGAATAAGGTAGGGTGCAGCATCTATCTCGGAGGGTGGAGTTGGGCGTGAGAGGGATCGTATACGAAGTGAACGATTATACATATCATTTAAATTGTCGTAGTTAGGTGCGTAGGAAAGCGTAAAGAGAGAGAGAGCCTCACGGCGGAGTTCCTCGCTATGGATGCCAGGTTCAGAGAGAACAGTGAGGACGCTGCGGTACTGATCTCGCTCTTCAAGTGTATGAAATTTAGCCAAGCCTCGCTCCACCGCGTTTTTTAAGACCAGTTCTAAGTGGCGCACCTGTTCTTTTTCATCGAGATGTAGAATGCCTTGGCCATAACCAATACTCTTTTCTATAAGAATCTCTTTCCCTTTACCAATCAGTGTTCCCCCAATACTATCTAACCAAGCAGGCGCATTTTTGACAAGATACCCTGCTGCGATAGCAAGAGAAATTGGTTCTACCATTATCTTGGCCTCTTTTTAAAGTCAAACCATAATTCTGATATAAAATCAATCGATGTACCATATAAGTGCTATTATATGATATCAGACGCAATTTTGATAGTTTTTTTCATCTACTCTCTTCGCCTGCCTCTAATCTTTTGGCGTGATCTATATAGGTCGTGTGTTTTTGGTAGTGCCCCGCCCTAGCTCCTAACCGCTTGATGCTAGCAGTCGCCTCGCTTCCTCACGGGAGTGAGACCACCCTTACGGGTGTGGCTACATTGTCCCAGACGCTCTTGATTCAGCCTGGTAGGGCACTGGAGGCAGAACTCCAGGTAAGATCCTCCTTTCAAGAGTCCTTACAGCTACACATGCGACTTCGTGTCGCACAAAAATCATCAATACCAATCTGTGAGACCGGCCCAACTCGCTCTGTAGGCAACGCCATGATGCGCCGAAGGATGGTCGTTTTGCTGGTCTGGATGCTCAGGCGGTCGGTCACACGAACGCCGAGCCTGCCGCCGGTAGCAAGATCAATCACTTGAACAATCTGAAAGAGTCGTGTTATTACGCGTGCCCAAGGGGCGACGAAAGCACTCAAACGCTCCGTAAAGATTTTTCGCTGACAGGTCTTTCTTTCACAAAAGTATTTGCGCACCAGAACCTGGAAACGGACATGCTGTCCTCCACATGGTACGTCTGCGATCTGCCGAATGTAGCGACTGTGTACGCGTGAGGTTGGCCCACTACACAGTGGGCAGCAGGGAGAGATCTGTGTGGAAATAACTGTGATTGTTACCATCTCATCACGTATCTCGATTTCTTCCAGTTCCAATCCTTCTTGTAAGGCAAGGACATGTTTCACTTCCATCTTCTTCTGATCCTTCTCCAAAAATATGCCTATTCCTGTAGAACGATCTATCGATCTATTTGTAGCAAGCGAGTATCACCAAAAGTGACACTGTTGGGAAACTCCTTTAAGCTGCGAGATAAAGCTTCTGAAAAGTCGAGACGCGTGTGGGAGCGAGATCATCCCCATCGAGCCATGCCACTACACGTACTACGTTGATCGCAGCAGCAATCCCAAGGTGTTGCACATGTGTTTTGGCCTGGCCGATATAACGGGAGCGGCGCAGACCAAAGGCCCGCACGCTTTGAGAAATCGTTGCTTCCACGCCTTCTCGCAACGCATACTGGCTGGCAAAAGCGGGCGTTTTTTGCCGACGACGAGCGGCTTGAAGCGCTTCATGTTGGGCTTGGGGTCGAATGGTGAGAGTGCGCCGCTTGTACTTCTTTTCAGAACGGATACAGTCGCCCTGGCGCGGACAGCGACCGCAATCGGTGGTGGAGAACTTGATCTTGATCACCTCATTTTTCCGGTCGTCGATGGCAGGAGTCCAATTGATACTGTGTTGCCCTGTGGGGCACATGGCCTGCTGATGTTCCCAATCGATGTGGAACTGGCTGGCATCGATACCTCCCTCGGTATTGGCTTGCCACTTGACATCGGCACGAGCGGGACCAATCACTTCAATCCCATACTGGTGTTGACTGCTGACCAGGATAGGTGCTGTAATATACCCCGAATCGAGCCAATGCTGCTTCGGGGTGAGCTCACTCTGCTGAAGCTCGGCATGGATCGTCTCCGTCATCGCCTCATCGGTCGTTGCCGCAGCAGTCGTGGTTACATGAATGATGAAGTGAGGGGCGTCTTCTTCGCACGTCTCAGTTAGGTGGACTTTGTAGCCAGTCCACCTTGTCTCGCGCTTTTTGCCATAGCGAGCGTCCAGATCATAGGGCGAGTTGATGAATTGGTTGCTTGGAGGAAGATTGTCATTACTTCTCCAGTGGAGCTGACTATCGGCCCAGGCGTAGTTTTGGAGCCAAATACGCCGAAGGGTCACAACTGCTGGGATCTCACGCAAAAAGAGAGGGGCATCGGCAGCAAAGATATCTGCTAACAAATTCGAGCCATCTCGACCGATGAGTTCGGCGACTGCTTCGCGCTCCCCCTGGCTTTTGGGGAGGCGCATCTCCTCAATCCGATGTCCATAGCGATCAACCCATTCGAGCTCACTATGGGCTAGCAGCCAGTCACCCGCAACAACGGCGAGGCTATTGAGTGCAAAGCGCATAGCCTCACCAACGCACATGAGTCGATTGAGCGCACGCACTTTCGCTAGCACATGGGTCGAGTCAGTGCGTTGGCGTTGGCGTTGTTTGAGCCAGCCCTGTTCTTTGAAGGTTGCCAACATGGCATCTAACAACACCTGTTCAGCTTCCCTTTCCACCAAACGCTTGCGAAAGTCGGACAAGATGGTAAAGTCAAAGCCAGTATCAGTCAGTTCCAAGCCGAGGGCATATTTCAGATCAATTCGCCCCCGAACAGCGTCAGCGGCTTGTCGATCGGGAAGTCCCTCAATGAACTGGACCACGGTAAGGAACGCAAGTCGCCAGGGAGCCTCGGCAGGGCGTCCATTGTGAGGAAAGATATGGGCAAAAGACTCATCCTGGTACAAGATTCCCAGAGTATCGCGCATCTTCATATACAGATTCCCTTTGGGGTAGGCTGCACGCGCCACACGGATCGTTTCTTCCGGAATTGAAAACTCGTTTTGACTGTGTAATGTCATCTTTCGTCTACCTTTCGCTATTTGTTCTGACACCTTCTTTCATTTCTTATCCTAACATTTTCAGGCAGGTGAGGCGAGATGGGTTTCCCAACAGTGTCACTTTGGTGAAGCAATTTGATACAAAATAAGATATAATAGAGAAGAAACACAATCTTCTTCTTTCTCCCTGGAGTTACATATACACACGATGCAATCTTCTCTTCTTCTTGCCTTACCTGATGGACTTGAGCTTTCTTCTGTCTCTCAAGAGAATCAATCTCTGATTGTCTCTCTTGCGTCGCTCGCACCTTCTTCGGTTTGTCCGATCTGCTCTCAGCCAGCACAACGTATTCATAGCCAGTATCATCGAACGCTTGCCGATGTTCCTTGTGGTGGACAACACATTCGTTTGACGCTGACTGCCCACAAATTTTTCTGTGATACACAAAGCTGCTCTCGCCGGATTTTTACTGAACGATTTCCTTCCTTTGTTCGTCCTTGGGCACGCACAACTCAACGTCTGCGTGATCTTCTTACCACATTGGGATTTACCATGAGTGCCGAGGCCGGATCTCGCTTTGCTCAGCAGATGAGTATCGCAACATCGCCATCAACGCTGCTTCGTCTCGTTCTTGCTCACACGCCATCCTTGCCCTTTTCAGGAACGTCAGTTGGCATTGATGACTTTGCTTTTCGTCGCGGGCGGACCTATGGAACACTTCTCATTGATCTTGAAACGCATCGAGTGATTGATATGCTTCCTGATCGGTCAACATGTCAAGACGAGATTAGAAGCCACAAAGAAGCCTGTCCCGTGTCTCGTTCCATCAACAATCTTAAGTGTACACCTACGTAGCAGATCGGTGAGTTGTCTGTACATCGATATTCCTCATGGGATGCTAGTGAGTTGCGGCTTCGCCCCACTCTAGGGTGATTTTCAACGTTGAGGTTCCTGTCCCTTTCACCAGAGGTGCGGTGAGTTGCCCCACTTCCAATGCGATTTCCAGCCCAAACTCGACACAAGCTCGCTGCGGTTTCACTTTTTGTAAGGTAGTCACGACGGATGTTGCAATTCCCTCAATGGCGTCTGTGATTGTCTCAAAAGAGGGTAAAACAGATGCCACGTTTTCTTCGCCTCCTAAAACAGTTGCCTGTACATGCACGAAGGCTCCATTTTCTAATTCTGTCTTAATCAGCTCTGTTTTCGTTTCCATTGCACCCTTTTTCTCTCTTCTAAAGGGAAAATAGCGTCACATAAATGTAAAAGGAGTAAAATATAGCTTTATTCTCCTTACAACAACCAGGCCTAAAATATCTTTAGCTACTCTTATTTCTCCTCTAAGTGTTGTAAAAAGCGAGAAGAGCAAGCCTCAAAATAAACGTATTTCAAGATAGACTTGCCATCCTAGAAAAAAGCTGCCTTTTGAAAAACTCCAAGGGAGGGATCAAAGAATCTCTCTTATTTTATAAACGTGCTAACGTGGTGAAATTCATAAGCGAAGTATCAGAGGTATGTTATCACAAGACAAAATATCACGATCTCTTTGACTCTCTCCACTTTATAGTTCAGTTCAAATAGCGATCGTTTTTGGGAGAGTATTCGATACTCTCTCAGTGTTTTTGTCTGTGATAGGGTTAATACCATAAGATAGTAAAATATCGGGCAATTGCAGATTGAGGTGGAATGCATTATACTCTGGGTACAAGACTTTGTTTTGTTGTGGGGAAGGATATTATCAAACGTATGCCTCAGTCACTCGCACCCGTTGAAATCGTCTGCTCCTATGTTGAAGAAGACGCTTCTTTCCAGGAGATGCTCGAACGGCATCTCAGTGTGCTGCAACGTTCAAAAACCATTGTGCTTCGGCATCAGCGGAAGGTCACAGCCGGAGGAGACTGGAAACGCGAAATTGATGCTCATCTGAATACGGCATCACTGATTCTGCTACTCATTAGTCCCGATTTCCTGGCCTCTGATTCTGCTTATGGGGTTGAGTTGCAATGTGCAATGCAGCGCCATGAGAATGGCCAAGCACGGGTGATCCCGATCTTGCTGCGTCCCTGTGATTGGGAACAGACTCCCATCGCCAGACTTCAGATGCTCCCTCGCAATGGCATTGCCATCAAGCTCTGGAGCAATTACGATAAGGCATTCAACCAGGTGGTCAAGGAAATCCGTAACGCATTGGAAACTATACAATATGTGATACCAACCACTCCATTGGCGATGTTCCCAAAGATTTGGCAGGTCCCCTATCAACAAAATCCATTCTTTACAGGTCGGAAGCAGATTTTGGCACATCTTGCCAAAGCATTGCAGACGAGCAAAGCGACGGCATTATCCCAACCACAAGCACTCAGTGTCTTGGTGGGATTGGGAAGACTCAGATTGTAGTGGAATACGCCTATCGCCACCGCCAAGACTACACGGCGGTGTTCTGGACACATGCAGATACCCGCGAGGCGCTCATTTCTGGCTATGTCGAGATTGCTCGCGAACTCAACCTGCCACAAAAAGATGAACAGAATCAGACCCTGATTGTAGATGCGGTGCTCCGATGGCTCAAAACACAAACCACATGGCTTCTGATTCTCGATAATGCTGATGAATTGACTATGGTTCGCGAGTTCCTGCCCTCCTCCGCAGGACATGTCCTATTGACGACACGTGCCCAGTCAATAAGCAGGCTGGCGAAGCGGATCGAGGTAGAAACAATGGACATGGATACGGGAGCATTATTGCTCTTGCGTCGTGCTGGCTTGATTACACAAAATGCGTTCTTGAAGGCAGCTTCGTCTTCAGATAGTGACTTGGCTAGAGCACTGGCACAGGAGTTGGGTGGACTGCCCCTCGCTATTGATCAAGCAGGTGCGTATATAGAAGAAATTCCTTGTTCCCTCTCAGAATATCAGATGCTCTATCGCACCTATAAGACCAAACTGCTTTACGAGCGCCGAGAACTGGTGAGAGATCACCCAGATCCAGTTGGCACTACGTGGTCTCTTTCCTTTCAAAAGATCGAACAGCAGAATGTCGCAGCTGCAGATCTCCTGCGTTTTTGTGCGTTTCTCGCTCCTGATGCGATTGCCGAAGAGATCCTAACCGCCAAGCCAGAGGTGCTGGGACCTGTGCTGGGACCTGTGGGGATTGATGTACTGCAACGCAATCAAGCTATCGAAGCCCTGCGTGCCTATTCACTGATCCGACGTGATCCTAGAGAGAAACTGCTCTCGGTCCATCGATTGGTGCAGACCGTCCTGCGAGAGACACTGAAGAATGAAGAACAGCAGATTTGGGCGCAACGAGTGATGCTGGCCGTCAATGCAGCATTTCCTTGGCCAGAATATACCACTTGGTTACAATGCGAACGGTTGCTGATCCAAGCTTTTTCCGCCGCCGAACTCATCGAGCAGTATCACCTCACCACTTGGGAGGCCGGGCAGGTACTGAACGCATTAGCCTCGTATTTGGATGATCGTGCACGCTATTCGGAAGCGGAACCGCTCTATCAGCGAGCGCTGCATATCTGGGAGCAGAGGCGAGGTCCTGACCATCCCGATGTGGCCTCTGTGCTCAACAACTTGGCAAGCCTGTATTACCGACAGGGCAAATATGCAGAAGCGGAACCGCTGTGCCAGCGAGCGCTGCACATCTGGGAGCAGAGACGGGATCCTGACGATTCCAATGTGGCCTTTGCGCTCAATGGATTGGCGATCTTGTATCAAGAGCAGGGTAAATATGAAGAAGTGGAACCACTCTACCAGCGGGCACTGAGCATTTGGGAGCAGAGGCGGGGTCCTGACCATCCTGATGTGGCCTTTGCGCTCAACAACTTGGCGGGCTTGTATTACCTACAGGGTAAGTATGCAGAAGCGGAACTACTCTATCAGCGAGCGCTGCACATTAGAGAGCGAAGTGTGGGTCCTGACCATCCTAATGTGGCCTCTACTCTCAGCGGATTGGCCGACTTGTATTACCGACAGGGCAAGTATGCAGAGGCGGAACTGCTGTGCCAGCGAGCGCTGCACATCTGGGAGCAGAGTGTGGGCCCTGACCATCCCGCGTTGGCCTCTGTGCTTAACAACTTGGCGACCCTATACTCTGGTCAGGGCAAGTATATAGAAGCGGAATCGCTCTACCAGCAAGCGCTACACATTTTCGAGCGGAGCGTGGGTCCTGACCATCCTCGCACTCGACAGATAAAGGGCAGTTATGCTATTTTTCAGCAGGCGATGAGATCGAGAGAGGTTCCCTGAAATCTGTCATAAATTCGTGGCATTTGACAGATAAGGTTCATACACAGCTTTGGTGAAACAACGTTCGCTTGTTTCTTACAAAGAAGATGGTACAATAGCTCTAAAACGAGACGAGACAGTCCGCGAGAAAGAGCGAAACGATGGCAGAGTACGAGGTATGGATGACTTTCACTAATGAGAGAGAAACCCCATTTACCTTCATCTTAGAGCCTTGGGGAGAAATCTATCCTATCGAGCCGCATAGAAGGATGACCCTGTCCTTTAGCAGCCCCATTCCTCCAGCATCTTCACAGGCTGTAGAGGTGGAGTATGGTGTGGATCAGGTAACGGTCTATGCCTGGGAAGGATGTATCGTTACTCTTTTCCAAAACGGAGAGGAGTTAGGCATGAGTGCTTTTCCAAGATCCCGTGTTCCTCAAGGCTTAGAGACGCTCAAAGGATTAGGTTTTTTTCGAGAAACGATGAAGGACGTGTTGGAGAAAGCGAGCGAGATCGATGAGAGGTAAGAGATGAGTGTTTTTAGGGTTGTGACCAAAACCCTGGGTCAACAAAAGAGAGATACCAGTTGTGATAGGATACAAAAAAACCTTCACCAAGCACAGAAAGGAATCTCTCATGTCACTTCAAGTATCGCTCATGATCGAGATGGATGCAACTACTGATGTGCTGACGCTGGAGCATCAAATCCAGGAAGCGGGTCATCAAGCCATGCGTCACGCCCTCAGAGATGCTGTCCATCAGTGGGAACTCGTGCATCGACATTGTCCTTCTTGTGGCAGTTCACAGGTCCGTGGAGAAGGAACTGTTTCTCGAACCATTCATGCTCTTTTTGGCAAGGTGCGCCTGGCTCGTCAACGCTTCCGCTGTCAGCAGTGTTTGCATCGCTTTACTCCGGCGAATCAGTTGTTGCACGCATTGCGAGGCACGCGAGTCAGTCCTGCCTTAATCGAAGCCGCCACCGTGGCAGGCTCCTCCTGGCCCTATCGGCAAGCGGCTCACCTGCTCTCGCACCTCTCCGGAGCCCAGATCAGTGCGGAAGAGATTCGCCTGCTGACCAATCTGCGTGGTCGAGCATGTGTCCAAGAACAGGAACAAGCGTCCTGTTCGATGGAGACCTCAGCACTCGTCCCAGAAGAGCCGGGACAAGCAGCGTCAGACCCAACGGATCGGCTGATCATTGGGTTGGATGGAGGCTGGGTGCCAAGCCGAGAACAACGAAGAGGGATGGAAGGCAAAGTGGCGGTGATTGCCACTGGCAAAGAAGTCGTACGAGAACCGAGCCAGCCATCCAAGCACATGACCTACTATGAGTTGGAAAAGTATCTGCGCCGTCATCGCCATCCATCGGTACAACGATCCCGCTGGACACATCGGCGGTATGTTGCCACCTTCGCCCCATCCTCAGTGGTGGGGCAACAAGCGGCTGAGGCAGTGCGTCAGATCAGTCATGTCCAGCAGGAGCACGTCGTGATCGCGGATGGAGCTGGATGGATCAAGACCGAAACAGACAAACATTTTCCTGAGGCCACTCGTATTCTGGACTGGCCACATCTGTGGCGTACGATCGCCAAGGCGGTGCGTGGGGTGGCGCTGCAACAGGAAAGAGATCAGGCATGGGTACATCAGCAGTGCAAGCAGCTGGGGACGTGGTTGTGGAAAGGGGAGGGACAAGCAGCTCAAAGCAGACTCTTGAGGTGGCAAGAGGAACAGAAAGGTCATCCGCCAGTGAAAGTGCTCAAGGCAGCAATCACCTATCTCAAGACGCAAGAGGAATGGATGGGCAACTATGAGCAGTGGAGACAACAGGGGTATCCTGTAGGCAGTGGGATTATTGAGCGAGCGGTCGCAGTCGTCATCAATCGGCGCATGAAGCGACGAGGCATGAGTTGGTTGCGCAAGAATGCCACCGCTGTGGTCGCCTTGCGCGTGGAACTTCTCAACGAGGATTGGCTTTTGCCTCCCACCACGCGCAGGTATCCTTAACACGATTTTTTGTTGACCCAGGGTTTTGGGTGGAACTCATTCAAGCTTCTACCACAGCCTCACATTGCTTTTGGGCCAATTTTTCTCGCAATGAGTCCTTTCAATAGGTGCCGCCCGTCGTGTGAACCGGGGTCTCCCCGCAACTGCGCAGTCGATGCCTCCCAGCTTACTAATGAACTCTTCCACAACTTCGTTGCGCACTTCGTGGGAAAATGGAACTGTTGAAGACACGCGGGGGACGTGTACGTGATCATCCTGAACCCGTGACGACGACTTGGTCACTTTCCTTCGAGCAAGTGAAGAAGCAGAATTTACTTGCTAATGAGATTGTTGAGATACTTCACTTGTCTCAGCTTGACCGATGCTGGGAGGGCACCAGCAGCTTTGAGCTCGGCAATCGCTTTGGGGTAGGCGACGTTTTTATCGACAGTGATGACGCGAGGTGTCGGTGTGGTGGGCTGGATCATCAGATCCTTGACCGGACCCCCTTGAGGCACGCAACCAGCAGTAATGTGTAATGCTTTGCAGAAAAAGCCTTTGGCAACCTCAGAAATCAGGGTATAATCTGAGTCGATGCTTTCTGAACATGAACCCAAAAGCTCCGAAACGGGAACTGATCTGAAAAATATGACTCCATTTTTGTTTCATAGCTGCCATCAAGCAACCTCTCGATATGAAATGTGGGCCATTGTTCCAGATAGCGTCGTTCCTCCTTGGAAAAAGTTTTTTCCGGCAAGGCCAGATGCACTATTAATATGGTAAACATAAATAAAATCGGTAGAATACACACAATATCGCTTAAAACAGAAAGTTTTTTGATCTGAACTCGCATATCGACCTCCGGACTAAAATCGGAAATATATAAACGGGTTAAAGGTCGAACCGACCATATACGCCGTTGAAAAAAACAGAAGCACGCAATAATAAATGGCCAAGGCTAGCTTATAAATGGCACGGTGAAAATTGCTCCTCAAGGAGAGTGCTAGTTTTTTTGGCCAGGGCGAGGCGGCGATGATAGAGATAAGAAATAGGATGGAATAAGCTTCAAGCTTTGCGATTGTTTGGGGATTGATTAACGCAGTATCGCCCCACCCGAACATAGTGTGCAGAAAGTTCAGCGCGTTCGTCAGGTTGGTAAAGTCAAAAAACACCCATCCGATCACCACAGATAGCAGCAAATAGATATGTCGGACAGCTTTCGGCCATCTTTTCAGATGTTTCTCTAAAAACAGTTTTTCTATGAATATCAAAGCCCCGAAATAAAGCCCCCATACGACAAAATTCCAGCTCGCCCCATGCCAAAGTCCTGTAAGAAACCATATGATGAACAGGTTCACTATCATTTTTCGTGTACCGGTGCGGTTCCCACCGAGAGGAATATAGACGTAGTCCCTGAACCAGGATCCGAGGGAGATATGCCACCTGTGCCAGAACTCCGTGACACTTTGCGAAATATACGGGTACCGGAAGTTTTCCTTGAAACGGAAACCGAGCATTTTCCCCAATCCAATAGCCATGTCGGAATACCCGCTGAAATCGAAATAAATCTGTAGTGTAAAGGCAATGATTCCAGCCCACGCCATGAGCACGGAAAGTTCTGTAACGGGCATGGCTTTTACTTCTGTCCATAGAAGGCCAATATTGTTGGCCAGAAGTACTTTTTTCGCCAGGCCGCATAAGAAGCGGTCCATCCCGGAATGAAACTTCCGGAAGGTCATGCTCCTGTCGGTCAACTGCGATTCGATGTCTGCATACTTCACAATCGGTCCGGCTACTAGCTGTGGGAACATCGAAATATAAAGGGCGAAGAGAACCGGGCTTTTCTGCGGTCTGATTTTTCCCCTATAGACGTCAATTACGTAAGACAGAATGTGAAACGTGTAAAACGAAATGCCCAAGGGAAGGGCAGGAGCACCGGTAAGCAATTGCACGCCGCTCATTGATGTAACAGTATGTATGAGCATGCTGGCATATTTAAAATAAGCCAGCATGCCTAAATTGAACACCAGGCTGATGATGAAGAAAAGCTTTCGGCCTCTTCTGGTATCAGCTCTCCCCAAAAGAATTCCCATAAAGAAATTGATCATGATGGAAACGCACATCAACAACACATAGATGGGCTCTCCCCATGCGTAAAAAAACAGGCTCACGATAAGCAGAACAATATTCCTTAAGTGCTTTCCCAACATGTAATACAGCATGAGTGTGATGGGTAAAAAAGCGAATGTGAAAAACAAACTACTGAAAACCATATGTCCTCCGCCACGATAATGATTTTGATAGTTCGTTCAGCCACAGCGGATAAAATTCTTTCTTGAAATGGATGCCGTCTTCAGCGAATAAACCTGTGTTTTTCTTTGCCACTGCACCTATGTTTACATAATGAACCGGCAGCTTATCAGCCAGTTTTTTTAAGAGCGTGTTGTAGTCATCTATATTTTTATAGCGTGGCTCATCTTTTAATGCCTCCTGTGTGACAGGCGTGATGGATTCAAGGTATATTACCGTATTGGGCAGCTCTTCCTTTATCTTTTTAATCAGCTTTGTCATATCATTTTCGAAGAGTGCCCTGGGGTCACCTTTTGGCCATAGCATGTCATCCGAGCCTAGCATAATAAAAACGTGATCCGGTTTCCTTTCAACCAAAGCGCCAATTTTTTCATACATAAAGCCGGCCGTTTCTCCCGCCTCGGCTATGACACATTCCTTGGGCAGAATTTCATTGATGGTAAAGCCTTCGGTAATGGAATCTCCCATGAATACGCTGTGCTTGAACTGGGTCGCAACGTCTCTATTGGGGGCGGGGTCTCCGCAGGCTGTGATACCCAGAAGAAAAATGCCTACCATAAAATACAGTACTATTTTTTTCATAACTGCCTCTTTCCTTTCTTCGATAGACTGATATTACAGCAGAAAGATGCAGATGAGATGCAGATGAGATAAAGTCTAGATGCGGTTTTTTAAATTACAAAAACAGCTGTGCATAATCATTCACAGCTGTTTTGCTTTTGCTTATTCGATTATCTGCGGCTGCAAACTAAATTGGTAGTGTAAAGAAAAAGCAAACACCATCCGCAGTATTTTCCACACCATACTCAGCATGGTGAAGCTTCAATATTTCTTTGGAGATGGAAAGGCCGAGACCCGTACTTGATGTGGATGTCCGTGACTCAACGAGGTAGAACTGGTCCCATATCTTTTTCCTGTCTTCCTCTGATATCGGACTGCCTTGATTTTCTATGCTGATTTCTGCTATGTTCCCTTTGCGTTTTACCACGATGGCAATTGCATGTCCATTCTCTGTATGTCTGATCGCATTCGTAAGAAAATTCGTGATAACGCGGCTGATGAGCCCCCTATGCCCAATAACTATTTGAGGAGAAAACCTTTGAGTGAGAGCTAAATTTTTCTGCTTGATCTGCCCCGCCAGTGATGCACATACCTCCTCAATCGTCTGGTCTATTGCAAAAGACGCTATTTTGGGCTTATAGGTGCCGGATGCAAACTTGGCAAGATCCAGCATATTGACAACCAGCGCGTCCATCCTCTGTATTTCGTCCTCGATTGCCTGAAAATAATGGTCCCGTTTTTCAGATGCAATTCCGTCTTTCAGGATAATCAGGCAGCTTTTTAAAACGGCAAGCGGTGTTTTGAGCTCATGAGAAACCCCGGCAATAAACTCCTTTCGTGTTGTTTCCAGTTTTTTCTCAGCATCCAGGTCCTGCTTTAGCTGTCCAATATAGGTCTCCATCTGGCTGGAAAGGTAATTGATATTTCGCGATAGCTGCCCGATTTCATCCTTGGACCGAACTGGCAGCTTTTCGGTAAAATCCATATGTGCTATTTTCCCTGTGATCCGGTTTATGTAAATGAGCGGTTTCGCCAGCCATATGGAGAACAGAAATGCCATTAGAAGAATACACAGAACAGCAAAGCCAAAAAAGTAAGGATAAAATTGCCTGGTGACCGATATTGCTTCATCGACCGGCTGAAGGGCGGTCATAGCAAAAATATATTTCATTGTTCCATGTTCAACAACCGGTTCAATGATGATCTTATATTTCGCTAAATTTTCTGTGGCGCTAATTTCTTCCGTATGCTGAAGGGGTTTGGTGTTATCAGCCAACTGGTCGACCTGAAATTCTTTTACCTGTTCTAGAAAAAAGCTGTCGTTGTAAGGAAACGGAATATTCTCTGCCTTGTCTGGAAGGATGGTTTTTGTGATCGTTCCTAGTAACAAGCCTGTTGCAAGGTGACGGTAAGCCGGGTCGGCATTCTGGCCGTTCACCTTGTTTGCAATGTTGATGTTCATAATGCCAACTCCGTGCTCATGAGTCTGTACCAAATACGGTATACGCTCATCGGCGATATTGACTGTATCAACAAATGCCTCATCACCCACTTTCAAAGCAGAAAAATCCCATAAATCCCCTTTAAATGAGTACAATGGTATTCTCATATGATCCGAGGGGCCGTTTTTCAATTTTAATTCGAGATAGTAATTTTCTACGTCATTGATACTGCCGTATTCATCCAGCGTTGTTATCCAGACATTGTAATTCTTATAAAAGTCTCGCGATGCTGCCTCTGTTCCTGCTGTCGCTTCCGTTTGAGTATATTTGGTCATGTATGCTTTAAGCGCATCCGACTTTTTATCAAGGTAGTATTTCTCAAAAAGATAATTCTGAGCGACTCCGATGCATAAAAGCAACGTTGAGAAAGTTAAACCTGTCAGCAAAAACCATTTAAAAACGATACTGTTTCTCATGGCTGCTCCTGTTCGAATTTATATCCAGAACGGATAACCGTAGCAATATATTTGCCTTTGTCGCCTAGCTTAGCACGCAGGTTTCTGATATGGCTGTTGATCGTCTTTTCGTCACCATAAAAATCATACCCCCATATTTTAGCAATTAATTGTTCTCTCGTAATGACGAGTCCCTTGTTTTGCATCAAGTACGCAAGAATTTCGAACTCGGTATGGGTCGTAGAAATCGTCTCGCCGTCCACGAAAACAAGCCTTGATCCTACATGAACAACGATTCCAGATGAAGAAATCAGCATTGCATCATCCATAGAGCTCGTGGGTATTTTTAGAAAACGTTTCACTTTGGCGATTAAAATTCGCGGATTGTACGGTTTAATCAGATAATCATCTGCCCCAAGTTCATATCCCAGCAGCGAATCATCCTCGTCTGAACGCGCGGTCAACATGATTATCGGGATGCTGGAATGTTTCCGTATTCTCCGACAAACTGACCAGCCGTCGAGCTTCGGAAGAACAATGTCGAGTATAATTAAGTCAACTGAATTGGACTCAAACAACTCCAGCGCGACCTCTCCGTCGGGGGCCTCTAATACCCTAAAACCTTCATCGATGAGATAATCTACAATCACTTCACGTAAAATATCTTCATCTTCGACAACCAGTACTTTTTTCATACAAGCTCTCCCGTCATACCATACACGTAGGGTTAAATATGGCATTTAAATAGATATAGCTAGTTGCGTCATAACTGAAAAGAACTTCTATGTCAAGACCCCGCAGAAACAGAGAGGAGAGCAATGAAGCCACAGAGCGCTTGGATCAGGCATGAGGAAATCTACCACATGGTCGGCTGCGGTCTGAAAAGGTTGGAAGCAAGCTGGATTGCCTGCTCTCTCCTGGTTTCCACCTTCTGGAACGAGGAAAGGTAGTTAAGCAACCTGAACTTGACCCGCTAAGATGGAGAGAGGAAGCTTGGAGAAAGAATCCAAGAGGAAGGGTCAAGAACATGGCAAAAATGATACGCACGTTTACGAAAGAATTCAAGCTGGAAGCAGTGCAGCTCTTCCAATCGAGCCAGAAATCGCAAGCGCCAATTGCCAGGGACCTGGGCATTGCGGACAGCACGCTCAGCAATTGGTGTAAACAGTTCATCGAAAGAGGAGAACAAGCATTCCCTGGAAGTAGACATCTTCCTCCATTAGAAGAGGAGAATCGCTAACTCAAGCGAGAAGTCGATGTCATTCGGCAGGAGCGTGACATCTTAAAAAAAGCTATCGGCATCTTCTCATGCCACCAGATCTGACGTATCAGTTTATTGTGGATCATCGTCAGGACTATGTTATTCACGTGTTGTGTCGAACGTTGGACGTCTCAGAAAGTGGCTATTATGTCTGAGAAACCCGTTCTGCCAGCATGCGGGCTACGATCACTTACGACCACAATCACACCATCCTTCAGGCATGCACGAACGTTCATCTCTAAAGAATGAAAGTGCATCTTTCGTCAAAACCGAATAGTTCTGCATTGATATTGCACACTGCACGCATTATACTAGAAACATCATCCTGAAGAGGATGAATCACCTCTTGTAGCTCAGAAAGAATAGCTACAGCATAGGGACGTACCGTGACAGCTTGCATCACCACTCTCTAGCTGCTCTCACGGGCCTGTAGATGTACTTGTTTCTAGCATTAAAGCTGATCAAATGCCAGGCGTATGAGCGATAAATACAATCCACTTAGTTTTTTTGTGGAAATAATCAGGTAGATAGTTGTCCTATCACAACAGCGAGCGAAGAAAAGAAAAACAGTATAATCTTTATGCCTTGACAAATAAGGAGATTTCGATGCTACGGATCTGTGTGTTCGATGTGAATGAAACGCTTTTGGACTTGCGTGCTCTTGATCCCTACTTTGCACGCGTTTTTGGAAATACAGCACTACGATCGGCGTGGTTTACCCAGATGCTCCAGATCTCGCTGGTGGCAACGATCACAAATGTCTATACAGATTTTGGCACAAATGGCGTTGCTGCTCTCGATATGCTGGCTGAGCGACAACAGGTTACGCTTACGCGTGAGGATCGTCAGGAGTTACGCGATGGTATGCAACATCTCCCTCCCCATGCAGATGTGGTTGCTGGCCTCGAACAGTTACGTGCAGCTGGTTTTCGTCTGACAACCTTGACGAATTCAACCTCTCAAGTTGCTGAAGCACAGCTTGCCAACGCAGGTCTTACAAACTATTTTGAGCAGATTTTTTCGGCCGATAGCGTTCATCGTCTGAAGCCAGCTCCTGAACCTTATCAGATGGTTGCTAGACAACTAGGGGTGGGTATAAACGATCTCCTTTTAATTGCGGCTCATGCCTGGGATATTGCGGGAGCCCTACGAGCTGGATGTGAGGCTGCTTTTGTCGCGCGCCCTGGTGCAGTGCTTGATCCCCTGGTTCCTCCCCCAACTATCGTTGGCCTGGATGTGCGCTTGGTAGCTCAGCAGATCATTGAGAATGAGATGAAGCGCAATCGCGAACAGTGAGGTTTTTTGGATTGTGGCCGACAATACGCACGCCGCACAACACAGGGGACCGAGCAGCTTGCTGAACTGTTTTTTGCGCAAGGAGGAAATGCGAATGCGTCGAGAACGGCGAGGAGAGGGGCTGGATGGGTGGTTACGTACCACTTTTCATGCTGGCATTCCTGAACTGCGAGCATTTGTCAACATATTACGCCAGAATCAAAAAGCTGTTACGCAACATAGCTTGAATTAGCACAAATATTCTTTGATAATTTGCTCCAATCCAGGCTTTTGTCCTGCCGTCTTTGAACTGACGGCAGCTTAAGTAGCGATAGGTCCTCAAGATGAGATTGGTGAGTTAAGTGGGCTCCTTGAACAGTAACCCAGGTCCCAACTTGATCCTCATGGCAAGTAGCACCCATAAGCGATACTGCTCATGTGAAAGTGATGGCGTACAATCAAATGCCAAGTAGATGTAATAGCAGATACAGTGATATCAGATTGCACAAATCGGTTGCCGTTGGACTCAAAGAGCCCACGGTAGTTATCCGTTTCAATAATATTGTGAAGCCGGGCCCCGCTTTTGGTATCGACAAAGTAACCTAACTTGTCATTGAAGAGATATAAAGTGTTGTCGTCGAAACCGGCATCCACAATATCATTTTGAAAGTCGAATGTTTGAATGATTCGTTTGCTGGTTTTATCAATGACATAGGCATGAGCCAGGAACGGTGCTTTCCCATAGTTGGCTGCTACTACCACCGCCATACTCATATTCTCAACCAACAACGTACCTCTGCCCGCACCTGGTAGGGTATAATCACGCGACCTGGGCAACTGAGATACAGAAGTATTGCAGTGAGAGGGAACTTGAACGCTATCAAAATGGGCAAGGACTGGTTGCACGACAAAGTAACCAAGCAAAATACTGAAAAGGGTCAAGATGATAACTCCACTCAGCAGTATGCCCTTCCTCGATAAGACCTGGTGCCAGGCATTCATAAACGAGATCATATACCCCCAGTAAGCAAAGAGAAGTGCTTCTAAACAACATGGTTGGAAATGCTCAGTTCATATTACCAGGAATATGACTCTGAAGTTAGAAGTAATCAGCGATCAGTAACCTCTCCTTTGACAGTTGGAGGATGCCACCAAATGGCGGAGCCGACAGCAAGGAGCCCAAAGACAACAGGCAGCAATACGCCGAGAAGGGTTCCACCGACGGAAAAGCTGCAGAGAACGACGAGTAGCAGCACTACAACAGAAACTCCCATCAGGATAGACCACTTTTTCCCCCTCATTCCCTTTCGATGATAGACATACTCAGCCACAGCAAACAAGATGGTCATGGGCAAAAAATCAAGGATAAGATTAAGTAAAAAATTCATACTGGTACCTTCAGACGTAGACAAAATTGAGTTTTATTGTCCTTTCTTCTTTGGTAGAACAATAGTTGCCAGTTTACAGGAGGAACATTACAGATGATGGTAAGAAACGATGAACAACACATTAACAGTTACTCAACAATTGCTAACCATACGTTGTACTTCTAGCGACTTAAACGAAAATGGAGCATAATGAAGGAGATGGAAGGAGCGTATAGAGTATGATGAACCAACCGACAATGATTCTCATTGTGGATGATGATAGCGCCATTGCCTATCTACTCAGAGACTTCTTTAAAGCAGAGGGTTTTCAAGTCCTGGTCGCGTCAGATGCAAACAAAGCCCTCAGTGTGGTGCAAGAGATGCCAGTGGCGTGCATGATCCTCGATGTAATGATGCCCGGACGCTCTGGCTTTGACCTCTGTCGCCAGATTCGTGAAACCAGCGACCTGCCAATTCTCTTCCTCAGTGCATATGACAGCGATAGAGAGAGATTGTGCGGCTTTGGCCTGCAAGGAGACGACTATATCGCAAAATCGGCTTCGCCCAGCGAGATTGTTGCGCGCGTAAAGGCTGTCCTTCGGCGCTGCCAGAGGGAAAAGCCGTCGAGCAGAGTCTACAACTTTGGCCGCTTGATGATTGATCCAGTGGTGCACGAAGTTTTGCTAGATGGATGTCCTGTGCCCTTTACGACGAGAGAGTTTGCGCTGCTGTGTCTGTTGGCAGAGTATCCTCGCCAGGTGTTCACGCGTGAGCAACTCTTTGAGCGTTTTTGGGGTGAGATTGGTGATCGGCAGACTGTTACCGTCCATATTCGGCGTATCCGGGAAAAGATAGAGGAAAATCCAGCCGATCCACGTTACATTATCACTGTGCGCGGTGTCGGCTATCGCTTTGAAGGAGTGAGCCAGTGAAGAAACGTCCCATACGAAGGTGGTTCGCCAGGGTCTGGTTACTGTATGCCGTGCTGATGTTCATTGTGGTAGGAATGATCATTATCACGTTGGTAGCGGCGGGATCTGGCAATACAGGCGGGCAGCCACTTCCACCCGTTCCCCGATTGTCGCTTATCGCGGGATTGATTCTGGTCATCCTGCTTACCATGCAAGCGCTGCTTGTGACGATGACAGCGCGCTTTCTCTACCGATCCATCTTGATGCCCCTGGATGCTATAGGGAAGGCAAGCAGACAAATTGAGCAGGGAAATCTCTCATTTATGCTGCCATCTTCCTCTACCATGGAGATGGCCGAAGTGATAACAGCCTTTAATGCGATGGGGAAAGCATTGCAGGAAGCACTAGCCCGTCAGGAGAAACTGGAAGAGGAACGGCGTTTCTTCATTAGCGCGGTGGTGCATGACCTACGCACGCCACTCTTTTCCCTGCGCGGCTACCTGGAAGGGATCGAAACTGGTGTTGCTGATACGCCTGAAATGGTTGTTCATTATCTGCGGATCTGTCGGGAGAAGGCTGATGATCTTGAGCATCTGATTACTGACCTCTTTACCTATATCCGGCTGGAATTGCTAGAATTGCAACCACAACGCGAACACGTAGATATGGATGCATTGTTGCAAAAAATAGTGGAAGACATGAGCCCAATTGCAAAAAGCTCGGGGCTCACGTTGGCGGCAAGGTGCGAGGGCTCGCCAGGAGTAGACACAATGGTGATAGATCGGCGACTGATCACGCGAGCTTTGGAGAATCTGCTGGATAATGCGATTCGTTATACTCAGCGCGATGGTTCTATTGCGTTTACCTGGACCTGGTGCAAAGAACATTTGCAGTTCACCGTAGCCGATACAGGGCCTGGCATTGCTCCTCAGGATCTTCCACATATATTTAAGCCGTTACATCGTGGGGAGGCATCGCGCAATCGGCAAACAGGAGGAGCAGGTCTTGGTCTGAGCATCGCGCAGCAGATCTTTCAGGCCCACGGTGGAGAACTTTCCACTACGAACCGAGCCAGCGGAGGAGCCATTTTCCTTGGTATTTTACCATTATCCAGAACATCTCTATGAGTCTGAAGCAACCGACGATGATGACGACTTATACGTTGCTCATTACCAGCGCTTGCTGCTGCTGGTGCATATAATCTGACTTCCAGGGGAGCAGGAGCGACTCCCAACTTTCGCCTGCGTCAGCCGAGCGGTAGCAACCTTTGTTGCTCAGGGCATAGAAGACGCCTGGCTCTTCGCCGTTGCTGGCCAGAGTATACGCGAGCGTTCCCTGTGCGCCTGGTAGCCCTTGCGTTACCTTGTGCCACGGCTGACCAGAGGTCTTGCGATAGATAAACGACTGGACATTTCCGTCTAAGGAGTGTGCCAGATCAGGACTCTGCGCCGCTGAGACAAGAATAGTATCGGGATCAACTGGATCAACAGCGGCCCCCCACAGGTAGTGGTGCTCTAATCCTCCGGTGGGATGCTGCCATGTCTGGCCGCCATCATAGCTCTCATTGTAGCCTCTTCCTTGATATATAAAGCCATCACCTGCTGCCGAGTACAGGCGATGAGGAACCCGAGGATGCATCAGCAGCGTATGCGTATCGCGTGGTCCATCGGGTTGACGATCGTCCCAGTGTATTCCGCCATCCTGACTTCTGACCAAGGCACCAGCCTCGATTGCCACGAAAAGGCGCCCGGCGATACCTGGATCAAGTGTAATCACGCGTACGCGGCTTCTGGAGGGCCGATCTGGCAAAGCCCAGGTTGAGGCAGAAGGAAGCTTAAGCAGTTCTTTCAGTTCTCGCCAGGTATTGCCTCCATCTTCGGAGCGATACAATGCTGTTGGCGATGTACCAGCATATACTATGCCATAGTCCCCTGCACGCTCTGTAAGGCTCACAGCAACCGCAATCAGCTCTGGATGGGTAATCCCTTCCCCATTCCATGACCTCATGCTGTCCTCTCCTACCGCTTCCCAGCTACGGCCTGCATTGCTACTTCGCCATAAGCCTTGCCTCAATGTCCCACAGTAGACGCGCTCCGGTCGCAAGGGATCAACAGAGACGCAGGTAGGGTGCATCCCAACAAGATGCACTTCAATCTGCCATTTCCCTTGCTGTTGATGGGCTACGACCAATTCTCTTTCCATAGCGAGATACATATGCATGATTGTTCTCTCTTTCAGCCATCGATTTCCTCGATTGTTTATGTTAACATACGATTGCCGACGTCAACTCGTGCTTATCTTCTTGCTTCCAAAGACGGCTTTTCAAACCGAATTCACAACAGGAGCATTCACACCATTCCAACTGCTTCCTATCAAAATGGATACCTTTTCTCAACAGGAAGCAGCCAACACTCATAAAGAAACACATGTTATACTAGTCATACAGGTGTCTCTTTTCAAGAGTAAAAGCTCTGAGCCAGACCGTCAAGTCACAATCGCATTCAGGCTGTTGCTTAAGCAACAGAGGAGCCAACAATGTTGAGAAACTCATCCTTCAATGCGGAAGACCCGCGCGTCAAACGAACCCAGAAATGCCTTTGGGAAGCGCTTCGTACGCTCTTAGAGGAGCGCTCCTTCGAGCAGGTCAGTGTCACAGATATCTGTGAAGAGGCCACAATCAATCGAACGACCTTTTATAAGCATTTTGAAAGTAAATATGAGTTGTTGTCCTATGGCCTCACGTATGATCAAGAAACCGCTCAACGAAAACGACGCCGGGTCAGGAGTGTAGAGGAACGGGAACAGGAGATCGCCCAGTTTCTCGAAGAGATTTCCTCAGATCGCCATTACTACAGGCACTTGCTGATAGACAAAGAGGATCTATTACTCTCCACACTGCTACGGCGCCAGACAGCAGAGGATATCGAGGTAAGGCTGGCGAACGCTCAGTCCCATGGACGCCGTTTTACTATTCCCTTGCCTGTCATTGCCCAATTTTATGCCGGAGCCCGTCTGGCACTGATCATCTGGTGGCTAGAGAACGAGGGGGTGATTTCGCCGGAAAGACTTGCTCATTACTGGCTTTCCCTGTGCCAAGGAGAGGTACCATTACGAGAAGTAAAAGCGAAATCATATCAGGCATAAGAGGCAACAAGAAGATAAAAGGTAGGTACAGTTCCTGCTTGCGGTGCTTCCCTCCCTGTAAGTTTTCTCGAATGGAGCATAAAAATCTGCTAAATGCCTTGGATCTTCTTAAAAGGGTCTAGCGAGAGGTTTGTTGGAAGTGTTCGGGATTGTCAACACGAGGCTGTTGGAATTGTTTATTTTTCTTAGATCGTACGATGAAGAAGTAGGCAATGGCACCCCAAATATGGGTAAAGAGGATCAGAAGAAACCAGAGAATTTTCTCGTTTCCTCCCAGAAACTTATTCCATCTACAATCAATCAACATCCAGAGCCAAAATGCGGTTGGAAGGAGTAAAATAATACCCTCAAGAAGATGACTAATAAACATTGAATGTTCCTTTCTAATACTATATAACGAGCTGAAGTACACTACGGTAAGTAGAACGAGACTTGTTCGAACAAATCAAATATGAGCGTGTTAGTGAGAGGATAAAGACTTTTTATTTCTAAAATTTTACTTCTATGATATTGCCCTTCGCGATCAGATGAGCATGGTGACTGCAATGAATGATATTCATCATGTTATGGTAATCGAGCGGGATTTTAAAGACCAAATTTTTATGCTTATCGTGGTGTCCACTATGCCAGTTTGGCGTACACCAAGCGACTTCAGGAGATGAGAAACAGATCAGCATATCGGTAATGGGTATGTCTCTCCTGTTGGCCACCGAGGGACCAGGCGGCCGGTGACTGACCACGAAGATGGGGATGCCGTGATGGTCCCCTCTCCAGTGTTCGATCTGCTCCGCAAGCCGCCGACCTATGAGGACTGCGCCAGTCGCGTTTATTTCGTCTCTCAATTGTCCGGCCTCCCTGGACGGTCGGAAGAACTCCCCGCCTGGAGTGGGGAACCACTCATGCAGCCGCATGAAGCCGTCGCCGCTGGGGTTGCCCACTTTGTCGTTGGGGCCGGCGATGTAGCCGTCAAGGGAAGAGCACTGATGTAGACATTTGACCTCCTCTTTTCTCGATTCACCTTTCCATGGGGCGAGCGAAACATCTCGCCAGAACTGCTCAGCCTTCCCCTCGCTTGAGATAGAGCACGCATGGACCAGTCATGGTGGCCTTTGGAGTGAAGGTGATGGCTCCCGATCTCTCGACGATCTTCTCACCATCAGATTCTGTCTGACGGAGGCTTATGCTCAACCACTCGACCGTGTAGGTGCCCGACTCCAACTTCACGATGAAAGGAGAGACTCCTTCGTTGGGCTGGAGCACCAGATATTCTTTGCCTGGATTGGCGAGGGCGTAGCTGGTTGAGCTGAGGTCAGAGCGCGGCTCCATCGAGATCAAACGCATGCGCGCGGCAAAGCGCAACGTATCCCCCATCGCGTAGCGCGCGGGTTCCAGCGACTCGTAGGAGGGAACGCCAAGCTTTGGATCAAGCGGATGAACGACATCAATGATCCCGTAGTCCATCAGAATTGGATGATGGCCGCGCAGGAACGTTTTCCAGGCCCACAATGCGTCACCTCCACCAGGGGCGTAGTGGTCGGTATCACTGAGCACCACTTTCTTGCCCTGATTTTCGGGTGGATTCGTCACCCATTGGCCATTGAACATCTCATCCTCGTAGCCAGGCGAAATCCAGTCAGCCGAGCTGTTCCACAACGTCTCATTGACGGTTGCTTGATTCGGGACAGGAACCTGCATCGTCATCCCAATAAGATGCCTCTCATATCCCTTCTGCTGCTCGTAGCGCCTGACAAAATCCATCACCCAGTATTGCCAGGCGGTGGAGTCGCCCCACTCAATCGGACCGGATAATCCCAGGACGTCTGCGAAACTCTGATCGACAGGCCCACCCCCCGACGATTCATTGGCTACCTCATAGAGGACATTCGGAAGGTCCGCTACCATGTCCACGACCTTGCGCATATATGCCTCCTGCAACTCCTGGACACCTGGATCGAGCGGAAGCACCTGGTAATCAACGATAGAGGTGATCGAGATCCCGTTCATGTTATTGGCCGCGTGGAAAGGATGGCCCTCGACATTGTCGGGTGGCGGGCTGAGATGAAGCCCCCAGCCATCGAAGAACATAACTGCAACATAGATACCTGCTTTGCCCGCAGCAACTACACGCTCACGCAGCCGGGCGAAATACGCATCGTTGAAGCGGGAGAGGTCGAACTTCGGCTGGCCATCTTTTGCTTGCCCCGGACCGGTTCTTTGCCAGGGCTGAGGCGTCATACACAGATGGAACCCGGCTCCGACTGACTGAGACTGAAAGTGTTCCCAGCGCCATAGCCGGATAAAGTTGTGCCCATGAGCCTTGAGAAACGTGAGGTACGCACCGTAATCGTTCTGTTCTGCTACCTGAAAGCCGGTCGGGCCGGGACCAAGCCCATCGTGGAAGTTATTCCAGATATGCGAGCCGGTCAGGTAGACTGCCTTCTGCACATCAGGCGAGCCAGAGGCAATGCTAAAATAGCGCGGATTGGTGGTACAGACAACCAGGGGCCCTGGAGCATACCCAGAAAAAGGGGAAGCTTGTGATGATAGATGTTTCTCGGACATATGTAGTTACTCCATCTCTTTTCGCATGTACTTCTGCCACGATATTGTTTCAATAAACGAACAGGTGCCAATTTCCCTGCCCTCGCGGCTCGCATGGCGGTACTGGAAACGATAGATCTATCCTATCAAAAGGCGTGGTTCCTCTGCTTGTAAAAATTCAATCAATTGGCAGCTGGCCAAGAGACTGGGCCTGGTGGAGGTTTTGAGCCGAGATCAGGCGGCGCAACTGCAAGTAGTCGGTCGGGTTGTAGCCAGTGAAGGTCACAAAGTCCTTGTTGAGGTGAGATTGGTCATAGAAGCCGGCCTGGTGCGCGCTGAGTGTCCAGTCAACCGGTTGCGTTGGGTCAATAGAGCGCAGGACAGAGAAAAATCGCGAAAGCCGCGCGAACTCCTTCGGAGAGATGCCAACGAGCCGTTTGAATTGATTGTTCAGATGGTTCTGGCTGATCCCGAGTTGCTCACTGAGTTGGCGAATCGACAACGTGCCATGATGGCGGGTGATCTCCCCAAGAGCATACTGCGCCAGCTCCAAATGCTGCGACGACCAGGAGAGGCGCGCAAGCAAACGCTGCTCGAAGCGGGCAAACGCTGCCTGAATAGTCGGCGCGTCGTGGAGTTGTTCCCGTAGTTCGGCGGCAAAGTGTCCCCAAAGGTCATCCAGCGCTACCACCTGATTGTGTAATTCAGAAAGAGGAATGTGCAAGAATGGCGCGGCTCCCCCCGGTTTAAAATGGATGCCGAAAAATTGGACGGAAGACGGCCAAGCGACGATGTGATAGGTGCTAAACATTCCTACCCACCAGCTCTGTGTGCAGGTTGCAAAGGGTTGCGCTTGATCTGACATAGACACGGAGAAAGCCTGGCCGAAGTTCACCATCAAGTGCAATGAGGGTACCGGGAGCGTTTTCAAACGGGAATGGGGTGCAGGGCCATCCAGGTAATAGAGGTCATCAATATAAGCGTTGAGCGGAGGAGATGGGATGTGGCTCGTGTAAATCATGCAAAAACCCTCCTTTGTTTGTATGGAGAAAAAATCCGAGCTCTATGTGTGGATGATGCGGCATCGTTGGTCTTGGTGCGGAGCCAGCTTTGTTGTTGTGAGAACGCGCACCTCTTCATTTTCCTTTGGTTTCCTACAGAGCTAGCTTCCCTTCTCAGCCACTGATTATGAGGCAAGTTTGAATATTCGTCAAATGGGCACCCTCGGTCTGGCTCTGAGAATGCACAAAGTTGAAGGAGTCGAAGCGTTCCTCCCGAGCAGCGAACTCCTCTTTTTCATTTTTTCAAACACAGGAATGAGGATAGCGTGATGATCATCTTGATACTCCGTTGGTGCTCCCTCCATTCGGCTTGAATTGCGAAGCGTAAGGGGAGTATCGTTGCTTGTTGGTTGATCACGGTCGTGTTCACAAATGCTGCCTGACGAACGTAGAAGGCTGCTGAGCTCGCTTCTTGAGCGAGCCAAACCCAACCCGTTTGCATTCAATCCCCGGTAGGTGTTTCCAAGTCAGCGAGGTAATCGAGCAAGAGACGATGAGGAAAGCTATACCCTCCACCAACTCGTCGCAAGAGGATACGCGCTGTCGCTTCCTCTAGAAACCGTTGTGAGCGTCGAGGCAATTTGTGTGTATGAACCAACTGCCAGCGAATTACAAAATGACCCAAGACCGCCAATCCACCACGCAAAGCAGCAATAAAAAGAGCACCAACGAGAGCAAAACCTATACCGTAGAGTGGCATTCGCGTGAGTTCCTCGCGCATATCGAGTAATATGGGATTAAAACCTTCTCCATGAGAGAGTACGATAGTCAATATACTGCACAAGAAAAAGCTAAGTAAACCAGCCAAAGCGAGCATGACACCGCTAATGGCACCCACGATAAGGCTGTTAGATAGTGAGCGCCTGATGCCTTGATTAGGGTGGCGGCGTTTTTCATCCTCGATCTGCTTGGGTAAGACTCCACGCACCAGTCCCGTGAACATCCAATATAACAGCCCTATACTTAGCATTGCAGTTAAGGCGATGCTTATCCCTGTGGCAATGCAATCAGGTAAGATCATGTGAATGTCTTCACTGGACCAATTAAACAGCATGGAAATCAAAGCATCTGCTACACCCAGCAAGAGCCCAAGACCACCCCCTACCAGAACTGTCTTTCCCAGGTGTCCAGGCGCAACCAAACCTTTCCAAAAACTCCACCAGGTCCAGTGTAGCCGTTCAATAAGTACGATACCCTGTGCATAAACGCCTTGAAGAAGATTCAGTAAGACGCTACTTACCCCCACACTAAGACCAAATAGCAATGCAGTTGCCAGTCCGTTCGTTGCTCCCTTAAGGAGATTCTGGCTCGACCATTGAAAGAGAAATGGAAGGATGAGCCCATTGCTCAATCCGCTACTTATGCTCGTGATCACGATGATGGGCCGGATACGTCGTATATCAATGATGTGATAGACACGTAACGGAAACGAGAGGTGTGTATCGAACAGATGGAAAATGGATAATGACCCGGCGCGAGGCGTGAGATCCAGCGAACTGAGGAGAAGGGTGCCAATGACCACAGGAATAGCCACAACGCAAGCAATACCGGGGGAGATAGAGCCTCCACTGCAATGCAAAAGGTGAAGCCAAGACCCACCAGCAGACTGGCATATAGACCATGGCCGGCACGGCGTAGCCAGAACCACGGGTGCTTTGTTATCTGCTTGGAAGAACCATCACCGCTCGCTGCTTGTTGTGTGAGCAGCCAGCCGATCAAGCCACCGAGTATCATATTTTCGAGCGTGAACGGCAAATTGACTCCGTCTCCCAGGAAAAAAAGCATGATAGCGAAATGCACCATCATGCCCAGCAACATCGTTGGCACGCGGACTGCCCACCAGTGATAGGCTCGTCGCGCCCCAGGTGGTAGCCAGCTTGGCTGGAGATGTTCCAAATAGAAGATCGTTTGATAGCGCTGACGCATCTGCCGGGCGAGCCATTGCAGGCTCTCACGCATTTGTCCGGGCGATATGTGTGTGAGTGTTTTCTTACGGGTGATCATACTGTCAACATAGCTGGCAAAGAGCTGCTGCTTCTGCTCGTCCTCGTCTGTCAGAGCACGCAACTCGCTGGTGGTTCGCTCCTGATTGGTGAGTAGGAGAATACTCAGTAACAGTGGCGTCGTGGTGATGTCTCGCAGTGCTGGATTGTTCTCCATGAGGGTGCGCAGCGCTAGTGTTGGCTTGCCTGCCAGATTCAGGACTGCATCAATCTGCTCGTTATTGAGGGGTTGAACAAGCACTGCGTTATGTAGCGCCAGCCTGCTCTTTTGTGCTGCCACTTTATATTCAGCCTGGCGGCTGGCGACAATCAAGGGATGCAGATGAGCGTGGTGATAGGTATTGATGGCTGCCAGACAATCAGCACGTTCCTCCTCTGCAATCTCATCCAGGCCATCCAGAAGAGGAAGCAAGCATTCTTCGTGCATCCATAGCTCTGCCAGGCGTCGGGGGATGTCATAGAGTAACGCGACTTGTTCGGATAGCCAGTGTTCGAGAGGGAGGTGGCGGCTTCGCCACGAGGAGAGAGGGATAATAACAGGAAGTAACAGGCTTGCATCCTTTTCAGCTTGAGCAGTCAGGTCGGCGGCCAATTCCAGCAAAAGTGTTGATTTGCCTGAACCTGGAGCTCCCAAAATCAATAACTCCTGCCCAACTTCGAAATAGATCTGCGTGAGGGTGGTCCCTACTGGGATGGTATGCGCCTGTTGTTGGCCTGTTTGATGGAGGAGTTGCACAGGAGGAGTCACGGCTTCGGAATGCTCCACAAAATTCAGCCTTAAACGTATGACACCATAGAGTGATTGTGCAAGGAGATCACGATATCGGGTGCGCAAACGCGTCAGAAATCGTTGCCGGTTCTGATCAACGGGTCGAGGAGGAGTCGTGTACACCTGAATCGTCGCAGTGCCCCCGCTTGCGGCCTGAGCAATATAGCTGCCATAGGTCTCCTGTCGGATCTTTTGTTCTTCTGACATTCTTCTCTTTCCTAATGCCTCTGTCAGGGCTTTGGAGACAAGGGAGGTCCCTCAATGGTAACTGATGCGTTACTCCCTCGATCAGCTTGAGCGATATAATTCCCCGTCGCTTGTTGATACGTCTGAGAAGATGTTGGGATTACTAAGAGCACCGCTTGAGCTGCATGAAGTAGATCTGGATCTTGAGCGGCCTGAGCAGCGGCGATCTCTTCGACGAGAGCCGCTTTGCGCGCCTCTGATGCTGGTTTCGCCTCTATATTGGAAACTGCTTGCACGACGTCACTATCGTGCCCGAATTTCTTGATCAGAAGTTGTTTCAATCGTCCATAGGCGTCGCTTAGAGCCGATTTACCAGTTTCCGCAATACCTTCCATAGCACCCGATGAGATCGCTGTTATAATTGCTGTGGCAATAGGGTCCATGCTCACTTTCCTTTCTTCGTGACAGGTTCTGGGAAGTATCTTGATTGATATATTATTAAACGTATATATGTCATCTTTGTCACATCAATATCTTTTTAAGCGATGTTTTGTCTTTCGTTATGTCTTGTCTACACAATTGTGCCTGCTCTGGGGATGTCCAAACAAAATGTTGCGCCTTGAATAGCCTTTTGAGATGGATAGTAATCCTGAGGCCACTCTTTTACAGCACATTTTACGTGAACTATTTGAAAGTTTTACTGGTGCCAGACAGGGCTTTTTAATTTTCGGCCAGATGCCGTTGCGTTCCCCGTAACGTTTTCCCATCTAAGATCACATGCATTTGCTCTTCCTTCGCTCGCTTCTCAGCGCGCACACGGATGAAAAGATCCATGAGGACCTGGTTCACCTGAACTGGATCAATCGATCGCAAGACGTTACTGTACGTGGTAACACAAGGAAATGTTGCTCGTGTATCAGTGATGAAAAGCATCACTTGATACACCGAGAATACTTCGCTAGCTGATATTACAATTGAGTAACAGCTGGTTCTGTCGTGATGTGCTCAGGTTCTTCTATTCATGTACAACCGAGTGCTGAGCAGGGGGGCAAATAATAGGAGTTGTGAGCAATTAAAATAACATCAACTATGTTCATGTTGTGTTTTATAGGGGAAGCAAGATGTGATGTGTGCAGTTTTCTTTTTTCAGATGTGGGTTGTGAGAAAAATATTTCCGGTTCTGGTGGGCTTCATGGGTATAAAGAGAGTAGGAGGATTGGAGGGGAAGAGGGAAGGAGGGAAAGGATATATCAGAAGGTATTGGTATGACCTTAGAGGAAGTCTACAAGCTAATGGAGGCTGAAGGTGGCGTAAAATGGGAAATAGGTAAAGGGGGAGGCAGTCAAAAGCCTCCTCATTTTTGTGTTTCCGTTGCTACCATATCGTCTAGCTGAGAATCGACAGTATCAAAGTTGTTATGTGCCATGTACCTAAGCAATATCCAATAGTGTGAGACAAGAGACACCTTCGATACAAACCCGGCCCGGTGTATGTCCCATGTTTTTCTACCGTCCCACGAATATCTTTCTGGACAATAGCCCCACTCCCATCATTATGGAAAAAGAACCTGATGAATATATCCATTGCGATACCGATAATCCACAAAACGTCCGAGATGAAACGTTCAGCTTGTATCCTGCGTCCAAAAACGAGAACTATTTGTGGTACAATATCTCAACAGTACTATCACAATGAATGAAAGGTGCTTACCCGAATGGAGTGGGTTGAAGGCTTCTATGCCAGGCAAGATGAATGGTCAGGATGCTACACAGGTCTCCCAGGGCCAGTAGATCACAAACGCGCTCAGATTGTCACCGCAGCCCTCGCTGGACAGACGGGACGGGTTTTGGAGCTAGGAGCTGGAGGGGGACAAAGTGCCCTGGCCACTGCAAAACTTGGGCATGAGGTCACGGCTATTGAACTGGTGGCACGAACGGCAACTCATGCCCGAACATTGGTCACTCAAGCGGCCCCAGGAACGTTGCGGATCATTGAAGGCAGCTTTTATACGGTTCCCCTGGCAGAGACATTTGATGTCGTTTGTTACTGGGATGGATTTGGGGTCGGAACAGATGCGCAACAACGCACGCTCCTCCAACGAATTGCCCGCTGGCTCGCCCCATCAGGAATAGTACTGATAGACATCAATACACCGTGGTATTGGGCCACGGTCTCTGGTCGTCAGATGTCTACCTCAACATTTGTTCGTCAGTACGACTTTGATGCTGATGGCTGTCGCATGCTTGACCACTGGTGGCACGCTGAACGCCCGGGCGAACAAGTGACACAATCGCTCCGCTGCTACTCACCTCAAGATCTGCGGTGGCTTCTCGAAGGAACAGGGCTCGTTTTGGAACAGGTGGAGCCAGGAGGAGCGGTTAATTATGAAGCAGGCACCTATGTTCCCTCTGTTCCTTTAGAGCAAGCCATGCAGTTTCGCGCGCTCTTGCGCTATGACTCAGAATAGGGAGAAACTAGTAGCGCGACGTAAACTACGCCTTATCCCAATGGAAACGGTGGTTTTGACACCTCAACAAACTGCTCGCCAACACTGCCCACTGCGCTGGCGAGTGGTTTCCCCTCATCGCTAAACGGTTGTCGATCTCAAAGGATGATGATGACTCGTTTCGATCATGCGTCGCTGCCTTGGCCCAACCTGCAATGCTTATTGCTAGGTTGTTCGACGGGAAACGCAGGGAACGGCTCTTGCGTTTGCGACATTCCTCCCGCCTAAGCAAGAGCTCGCTTTCTCATAACGAACCCTTCCGCCCTCGTATGAGTTGGCAGCCTCGTAAGCAAACTATTTACACTTTATCCTCCTGATACCTGAGATGTAAAGCGGACTCTTCACTAGAGAATGGTTTTGCTGTTCACTCTTCGCACCGATTGTTCACTCTTTACCTTAAAATCTATCAACTCGTCGCGCTTACTACCACGTGCTGCTCGACCCGATGGTAAATTCGACCAATCCTCGACTAAATTAAACCGAATGATCGACATTTTGGCTCAATGACGGGAGTAACCCACGAACTGGAAGGAGGTCAATGGGACGATGGGTCTGTAAATCGACAAGGATGGTACCATACGTGCGCCCTCGTCGGAAGGCAAAATCATCCACCCCTAAGATCTGCGGAGCAGTGATCATGGTCATATCATCCTTCTTCGCCAGACGGAGCAGGGTATCGCCACTCACGGTCATGCCTATCTGACTCAGCAGGCGTGAACCTGCTTGTCCACTCAGGTTATGAGTAAAAAGTATGAATGTATCTTTCAGGCGGGTCGTCCGCCGCGCCGAGCAGGCAACGACTTCTGGTACCCGTTCAACAAACGTTTACCGCTGACAGTATGAATTCCAGCCGCGAAAGCGACGAATGTGTAATATGAGTTGAACGTCTTGCCCGCTCATTGGCAAATCTTGCGGTGAACGTGTGTAGTAGCTATGTATATGTGTTGATGATTGCTGGCAGGTTGGACACATTGCTGATGGATTGGCTGCATGAGCAGTTACGATCAGGCCTCCCAGCCGATCTCTGGATGAGGTACGCAATTGACACGTTTGAGAAAGAGTATACCTGATGGGGAGCGGTTTTTCCAGGAAACGCGTGTGAACGTCGCTCATAAGGCGTCCACCCAGATGTTGCTGAGACACAAAGCGCGAATGAGGAGCGCTGACCACTGAGCACAAGGTTTGCGCAGAAGAAGCTCATTCAAAGATATGTGCTTGCCAAGCGACTTCAATACTAATGGTGAGCATGGAGAGAAGATATCTATCAGAGAAATATGATGGGAATACGAGTCACTGGAAGGAGATTCGAGCATCTACTACAATAGAACCAGGTGGCAAGCTCTTGTATCCTGCCGCCGTTGCATCACCTCCAGAGAGGCGATGAGGATTGAAACACTATGATTAGTGATAACGCCGCTCCCGTACTGGAGTTGTATCGCCTCTCCGGAGACGGTGAGGATTGAAACTATAAGAATCACAGGCTGACCCTCATACTTGTTGGGTTGCATCGCCTCTCCGCTCACAATAGAGACAATGGCCTGTTTTGTGCTGAAACCTCAAATACAGTGATGAGCAGCCATTAGATCGCTACCAGAATTATGAGCAGATGAGAGTCATAAGAACACATAGAGTGACTAAAATAGAGTATCGAGGAGTGGAACCAATGGCTACTACAACAACCCCTAATCTATCGCGGCTTTAGTCATACCGGTCTCACTAGTAAAGAAGAGGAGATATTATATTTGTGAAACCGCAGAAACCTCTAAAAATTTTTTATGCGTATGCTTTTGAAGATGAAGACTTACAACAACGCTTAGAAATGCATTTGGCAGCGTTGGAAAGTCAAGGCTCTATCATTGGATGGAGCAAAAGTAGTGTAGATCCAGGAAGAGATTTGGAAGCGGAAATTGACAAAATGTTGGAAACTTCTGACATTCTTCTTCTCCTTCTATGTATGATAAAGTCATTATTAGTTTATATAGTACAAGCTCCTTTGTCTCCTCCTCGATATGTGTTTCACTTATATGGGTTTTGCACCATTTTATTGCTCATCCACAGTTTGGTTACTTACGCCAGAAGATTTCAAGGTTTTTCCCTTACTTTAAACGTAGCATGGACACACTATCATCTACTCTTTATCAACATCCGGCTTATCATGCGGCCATTGGTGCATAGTCACTATCGACGATATCTCAAAGATGTTCCTTGTAGAGGGCAAGCCGTTTACCTCCAACTCATCGTCCATAAGTTTTTTGCTACAATCCTCATTGACAGCGAAAAATCTTCACGGAGCGCATACCAGATTTTGTTTGCTCCCTGGGCGCAAATGACACGTCGTTTCATTGCTGCGGTGCAAGCCATTGGTTTGTCCTCATCAGGAAGCCTGGGAGCTCGGCTTGCGGCTCGCTTGGGAATTGTTACCTCATGGATGACCATTCTTCGATGTATGATGGCACTCCCAACGCCGGTCCCCGAGATTGTGACCGTTTTGGGAATTGATGATTTTTCGTTCAAACGAGGACGCAAGTTCGGGACAAGTCCAGAGAGAGAGATTGCTCAACGACTTGGGATAGGAGTTCGGGCTGTGCAGCGCTGGCAAAAACGAGAAGAGCAGACCATAAGCCAACCTCGGCGCAAACGTCAAAGTATCTTTGATCCCTATGCCCCGCTAGCCAGGAACTGAGTGACTTGCATACCCTTGCCCAATCATTTGGGCGGATTGTTCGTCAACGTGAGGGGCATCAACTTCAAGACTGGGTGAATCAAGTCACTTCCGGGGACTTCCGCTTACCTGTCTTTTCTTAACTAAATATCTCCTATAAGGGATGCACAATTTATTGGGTTTATATGCAAGGTATCGCATGCCCTTCTCTATGTATTTTGATGTTCGTTTCTGCGAGATATTTTTCCTAGTGGACACAAGGAGATCGATGCTCTAAAATAAGAGAAAACACAAAAATAAAGGCACAAAGGAGCAACGATGGCAAGCGATCAAGAGCTGGTGAAACAGCTTCAACGACATCTGAGGAATTGGGACCTTGATAGAGAGTGTAGATCCCACGAGCCTCTGGGTCCGCGTACAGCATACGACGAACAAGGGCTACTGATTGAGCTACATCTCTGTCAATTAGGGTTCACCCATATTCCTTGGGAAGTATGGCAATTTTCCTCTCTGCGAGGGCTTTACCTGTCAGACAACCGACTCAGTTCCCTACCAGCCGAAATTGGCCACCTCACCTCTCTCCAAGTGCTTTATCTGCCTAACAATCAACTCAGCTCCCTACCAGCCGAAATCGGCAATCTCTCTTCTCTACAACGGCTTAACGTGGCGACCAATCAACTCAACTCCCTACTAGCCGAAATCGGCAATCTCTCTTCTCTGCGAGAGCTTTACCTGCCTAACAATCAACTCAGTTCCCTACCAGCCGAAATCGGCAATCTCACCTCTCTCCAAGATCTTATCGTGGATAATAACCGACTCAGTTCCCTACCAGCCGAAATTGGCCACCTCACCTCTCTCCAGGGCCTTGACCTGATCACCAACCGACTCAGTTCCCTACCAGCCGAAATTGGCTACCTCTCCATGCTCCAACATCTTTATCTGGCAAACAACCAGCTCAGTTCCCTGCCAGCCGAAATCGGTTATCTCTCTTCTCTGCAATATATTGAGTTAGATACCAACCAGCTTAATGCTTTGCCTGCTGAAATTGGCCACCTCACTTCTCTCCAGGGGCTTAACCTGGTCAATAACCAACTCAGGGCTCTGCCTACTGAAATTGGCCACCTCACCTCTCTCCAAGGGCTTGAGCTAAGCAACAATCAGCTTAGCTCCCTGCCTGCTGAAGTTGGCAATCTTACCGGGTTGCGATGGCTTGGGCTAGACCACAATCAGCTTAGGGCTCTGCCTGCTGAAATTGGTCACCTCACCAGGCTCATAAAGCTTCGTCTGGAAAATAACCCGTTGCAAACACCTCCACCAGACATTGTTGCGCAGGGTATTCGAGCCACTCTTACCTATTTGCAGGCGCTGTAATGAGTAGAAGATGGAACGTTTTGATGCGAAGGTGATTACGTCTTCCTTCCTCATGCAGCAAAATGTTTCTGACGAGCTACGACCAATGCAGATAAGAGCCACAATGGAGTCGCGAACAAAAGTCGCAAGTGACAGAAATGCAGAAGGTAAGAAGCAGATGAACACTTTAGAGTGTGTAAAGTAACTTTTGACGCAGCAGGGCAAATACAGCTCTGCACGGAGCGGTGCTATGCCATTGGGACGCTCATATCGAAACAGATGAATGTGGGGAGCCTGAGATGTTCACGGCTGGAGCACGTCAGATCGGCTTATCAGGTGAGCATGGAAGAATCAATGCCAACGTCCTGCAGAAGTACCTGGAAGATGCACGCTTCGGTGTTGTTCATGCGGTTCAACCTTCTGTTCTCCGCTTAACTCAACTGATAGAGGCAGGGACGCGTACAGCATAGAGGAACTTGCAACGCTTACAGGTATCGCTCGATCTTTCCAACTCAAGGTTCATCTGGACGGGGCAAGGTTTGCCAATGCACTCATCTCTACGGGGCTAGTCCAGCCGAAATGTCGTGGAAAGCGGGTGTGGACATTCTTTGCCTGTTGTGTGGCGAAAGCGTTGGCGAAAGTACTGGAAAGATGCCCCGATGTGAAGATCATGCATCCAGTCGAGGGGAACGAAGTCTTTGCCGCTCTGCCCGATACTCTCGTTGAAAGCCTTGTGGCGAAAGGGTTTACATTTCATCGGAACTGGCGCCTGGACCCCCGACACCACCGCTTCGTTGCTTCATGGGCAAGCTCGCTCAAAGATGTTAACGTGCTGGCTGCAGTTTGTTCTCAGATTGACTCTGCTGCCAGATAAGAGAACACATGGGTGAGGGAACGCGCTTTGTTACGTGTCTGCTTACCTTACTCTGCCCGATCGGGCAGAGTAAGGTAAGCAGAAGAGGTCTTTTCGAATTTATGATTATCTATTCTGGTTTATTAGAACGCTTGCATATGAAGAAGCAGGCAATTGAGCTGTATTTTATTACTCTTTTCTCTATCGGAGCTATGGTCTTCATGATTGAGGACGATGCGTGTATTCGGCTGGAGCGAAGAAGACGAGGATATGAAGGTCTTCACTAATACTGTGAAAACGATGTTCGTCTGCTGCGGCTACGAAGACAAGTGAACCAGCGGTGACAGAAATATCGTCATCCTCAACCTGTAGCGAGGCACGTCCCTGGACAACATAATATAACTCATCTTCCGTATGTGGTAGCTGTGTATCGACGGAGCCAGTAGCCAGCTGATATATTCCTGCACTCATGGCCGGGACACGTAAAAATTCGTGATAGGTATGTCCCGACTGTTGACATTGTTCATTCAAGCGAGCGATGGTCCAAGACAACGTTTTTGACATGTGAAAGTTCCTCCTGCTAATCATTCTTCTGTACCTGGTTATGCTAGACGAAAAAAGGGCGTGTGTATAGGACCATTTAGCGTCGATTATCTCAGACCATTTTGGACGTCCTCCACTTTTGGAGGATCGGAGAAGCGAAATATGAGAGACTGACGTCAGAAGGGTTCCATGAACAAATCTCGGCCGATGTACACCAAAGCATTCAAGTAGCATGCTGTGACACTCTTTAAAATCATATAAAAGAACAATCCTATCGCCAACATACTGATCTGTATTCTCATCTCCTGAAGTCGCTCAGTGCAAGCCAAAGAGGAATTTTAAAAAGCTCTGCTCTAGAACTTATTCCCTTTACAAAATTCTCTGCTGGATTTATGATTACTGATAGATCAGCAATATCGAGATTACGCTGGAATTTTACTATCTGGATGAATAAGTCTATTTGAATCGAATGATATTTTATTTATTGCTCTACTCAAGATAGGAGTCAATTTTATGAATGCTTCCCCCATTTTTTGTAATAACTGTGGTGCAGAAAATAGCGTAGATACACTTTATTGTCAATTTTGTGGAGAATATTTCCGTAATGATATTTCTCATGCTTCTCACATTGTTACTGCTGAACCTCAAAAATTGCTTCACCAGCGTTATCGTATTGTTGCCACACTCGGACATGGTGGGATGGGAACTGTCTACAAAGCTGAAGATGTTCAGTTAGGGAACCGTCTCGTTGCGATCAAGGAGATAGATCGAACACATCTCAACAAAGAGGAGAGTGTAGAAGCGTCAGATAACTTTAAACGTGAAGCACATATGCTTGCTGGACTCACCCATCCAAATTTACCCAGCATCCACGATTATTTTGAAGAACAAACATGCTGGTATCTTGTAATGAGTTATATTGAGGGGCAGACGCTTGAAGACTATGTAGTGGGGAGAGGGAAAAAACTGACGCTTATGGAAACGCTCTCCATTGCTACAAGCCTCTGTTCCGTTCTGAGTTATCTGCATTTGCATCAGCCACCAATTATCTTCCGTGACTTGAAGCCAACAAATATTATGCGTACGACAGATGGCCATATCTATCTCATCGATTTTGGCATTGCGCGTCACTTCAAGCCGGGTCAGGCAAAAGATACAGCGAACTATGGATCGGCTGGTTATGCGCCACCCGAACAATATGGACGTGCTCAGACGACTCCTCGCTCGGATATCTATAGTCTTGGTATTCTGCTTTATCAACTGGTATCAGGGTATGATCCATCGTTATCCCCATTTCGTCTTCCTCCTCTGATGGCTGACCAATTGAATATCCCCGTCAAGCTTGTCAACTTGATTACACAGATGACAGAACTTGATGAAAAGAAGAGACCGGCTAGCATGAGCGTTGTATAAGAAAAGCTCCACGAGCTTTCTCTCTCCGATATGTCAACTTCCCTTTCTCAAAAAGAACAAACCTTCTATGAGGAGCCGTCTGTCTATAAACAGATTGATGAACCAGTACGTGTCTATAAGCAGGTCGCCGAATCTACACAGAATGATAACCCTCAACTTCATGAGTTACAGGGGATACGTGACACTCCAGAAAGGCAACAGCAGTCTTTCCAGCAAATGTATAGTGCTTCTCCATTGGCCTCTGCTCCTACAAATAGGCATAAGTCAGCGCTGTGGCGCAGATTTTGGTTGGTTGTGGGAATGATTTTGGGGATAGTACTGGCATTTTTAGGAAGTGTCAGTTTTTCTGACGCCTTTTTTAATCAAATATATCATGTGGGCACAAGTGATCCAGCAGGTGACTATGTGTTTAGTTCAATTTTTCTATTGCCAGGACTTTTCCTACTAGCAAAAAGCACGATATCGGTCATCGGTAAATATATTGGTATTCCAATTATTCTTCTTGGCTTGATCATCATCCTGGCTGGGTTGGCGTCCAGTGGTCAATTTGTTTCCTATCTTATTGGAGGAGCCTTTACTATACTGATGGGTGCAATGATGTATGCATTCTCACGAGGCCGAAAATGGTAGCTGTTCTGGGCATACCATTGTGTTAGAGCAGGCCGTATTCCCGTGCACGCGCAATTGCCTGTGTTCTGTTGGCGGCGCTCAGTTTACTAAGAATACTGGAAATATGCTTCCTGGCCGTCGAAAGCTGGATTACCAACGCATCGGCAATCTCCTGATTGGATGCCCCTTGTGCCAGTTGTTGGAGGACACGCCGTTCCTGTGCCGTCAGCGGATCAACAAGCCCGCAAGCTCTCCTCTTCTCGACGAACATGTTCTCTGTTAAAAGCAGAGTAGGTGTCAGTTTGAGTGGCGCTATCAATGAGCTTCTAAGGCGATAGAATATGGTTCAAGGGTTGGGTAGTAAATTAACGTGAATGTTCGACGAGAACTCGTCATCTATCCCCCTCACACACCGCTACGCATTATACGTGCGCTGAAAGGTTCCCTGTGGATCAGGCAAGGAACAACCTGGGCAATACGCTAATACAATGAGAGCGTGTTTAACAAAAGGCTTTTGTCTTTTTGCTAAGCACGCTCTATTTCAAAAAAAGGCTATCCTGCTTGCTTGGAATAGTCTCCTACATGCATGATTTATGTTGGCACTTGTCTATATTGACAGTAATAAACGGGATAGTCCAGCCTCTTCTCGAAACCTAACTTCAAGGCAGTTGCTCTGGATGGCGTGTTTGTGGCCGAACAATCCCAGCCAATTTCCGTTGCTCCTTTGTTAAATGCGTGCTTGATCACTACTGATGCGAGATGTGTTGCAATGCCTTTGCGTTGGTATGCTTCGATGGTCCCAATACCCAGTTCATAGCAGCCCTGATAGTGATATTCGGCCAGACACCAGGCGACAAGCTTGTGACCATCTTGTGCACAGAAGCCGAAATTCTGACGGAAAAAGTGCTCAAGCGAAGGACTCTCAGAGTGTATCTCCTCAAGCAGAAGTTGCCTGTTCACAAGTGTGGCATCTCCTAACATGGTCTCATCAAGGCAACTGAAGGTGATCGCTTCTGGAAGAGACTGGCTATATGGTGGGTGTGGTTCTCTCAGGCGATAATACTGTCTCCACCCAGGAACAGTTTCTTGCTCTTTCAGCAATTGCTCAAGGGCCTGTTTCCAGGGGGCTGATACGTCGTACACCACAAATTCGTAGCTCTGCGCAAGAGACTCTTTGAAGAGCATGTCTATGACGTCTGCGAGCATGCGAGGCGATGGTTCTCCGCTCACATAGACTCGATGCTGATTGGACGGGATCAAAATGGCAGTTCCTGGGCAGCCGGGATCATCGACATAGATTCTTCCTGGCAGTATTCTAGCAAGGACAGTCTGTACTGCAAGATGATAGGTTATTTCCTCAAACAGGTGATGGACGGATGGATAGTTGTCTGGTTCGAGCAAAAAAGACATAGATATCCTCTCTTGACGTTGAGACTCATGCCAACCTGGCTGAGTCCTATCGGTGTTGGACTAAAATTTCGGAAAGGCTCCTGAGATGAAAAGCACAAATCGCTTCCCAGCGCCGCGAAGAGGCCATTGTGCACTTTTGCTCTTTCCTTCCTACTGATGCTCTCATTGAGAAGCTATTGGGTGGGAAGAAGAGCGCATTGTCATCTCGCCTGTGCGCAAGCATATCTAGGCTCTGGTTGGGCAAAAGGCACCAGTGAAAAGATCAAAATGAAGGTGTTGTATTCCCGAGCAAAAAATGTGGTCCACTCAGGGTATGAGGAAGAGATGGGGAGAGTCTATGAACAACCTGTATGCCCGTGAGATCAAGACTGGCTTACCCTCTTTATCCATACACCTGTGTAGAGAAATCGCTGTTCAGAAATAGCGAACATCATCGCGATCATATGTCCTCCTTTCGACTCCTGTAAACAACAATAGAGAAGTGTAGATTAAGTGTAGTATCAGCAGCGCTCTGTGTCAAGAGTACATTTGGGAAAACTCTCTCTCTCCTTAAAAAAGCTTCTTGAATGTTGTAGATTCTCATTATCCTAGGATCTGGCACACTCTTGGTGACGACGATCGTTCGCTTGCATCAGCTCATCATTTGGATTATCCTTCTGAGCAAATCAGCCTGTTCTTCAGAGAAGGATCAGACGAAGATGATGAACATGAAGCTTGCTCTAACGCTCCCCAACGACTTCCAACTTGTTGGGGTGGAGAAGGGGGATGATCATCTGACAGTGATGATCGCTTCGACGCAACTTTTTTCTCGCTGCCCCTTGTGCGGAGGAGAAGCAACGCGGGTGCATAGCCGCTCCATCCGCCACGTTGCCGATCTTCCGTGCGCAGGACAGCCAGTACGCTTGTTCATTCATGCTCGCAAATATTTTTGTGAGGTAATGACCTGTACACGCAAAATCTTTTTGGTGAGATGATGCTATGTGCAGGTGCGCTTGCATCTGTTTGCCGTTTTTGGTGCGATAACGAAGCTTAAAGGTGTAAGGCTGGTCGTAATAAGCAAAAACGTCAGGATCGTGCTACCATTAGGTAGATGGCTCCAAGCTCGACCAGGCTCTCAAACTGGATTGTCATCCCCATTTTTCGGCTGGAGTAGAAATCTGAGACGTTCCCAGCGCGTCCTTGAATGCGGCGAGCAGGATCTGACTGACGAATACGTGCCAGAAACTCGGAGGTCTGAGGCGGAAGGGCACGCTCCTGGCAATAGCGCTGTAATTGAGTCGACGTTATCATCGAACCTCCTTTTTCAAGGTACATTGACAGGGTTTCAGGCCACTCAACACTTTTGCTCATCGAGAATGGGATGTTCGCGCGCTTCCTCTAACGTCCCTCAATCTGCATGGCCCGCCCATAGATGGCATGAGGACCAACCCAACCATTAATGCCTCCATGATTATTTCCAATCAGAAACCGTTTTTGGTCAATGGCCTTGATTAAGTGCAAATAGACATTCCCTTTGACCTGCACCAGGACAATATCGCCTACCTGCAACAGCTCTGGAGAACACGGCTGGAGGGTGACGAGATCTCCATCATTCACTTTCCCAGTCATTGAATGACCTCGTGGCTTGATCTGTGCTTGTTGTCCTTCCCGTAACTTCTCTATGGCAAATGTTGCCCAATTCATATGAGAATTCCTTTTCACTATCATCTTGTAATTTGTTCTCACTTGTAATTCGTTCTCTAGTTTATCATATCCACAGGCAAATAAACATGTTTTGAACCATGTATTGATTCTTACGCAATCTTGCTGATCCCCCATGTGGTACACGAAAAATTCGAACATTTTTTCGACTCTGCATGACTTTTTCGAGGAACTCAAGACATCCCATGATCATCATTTTTCCAGACCTTCCCACCTTCGAAGTAGAAGGAGTAGAGGAAGCTGAGGAGATTATCCTCATCCTTCGTGCGGTATCCCCAACAGCACTTTGTCCCTCTTGTGGGGCTGCATCTTCGCGTGTCCAAAGTCGATATACAAGGACACTACGCGACCTTCCTTCTGTTGGGCGCCCAATCCGTCTCATTATGCGAGTGCGTCGTTTTTTCTGTAAAAACCGTACCTGCGCTCAAAAAATCTTTGTTGAGCGACTTTCAGAGCTCTGTCATCCTCATGCACAACGCACAAAACGCTTGCAACAAGCTCTCTGTGGGCTTGGGCTCAAAATAGGGGGCCAAGCTGGGGTAGATTGTGGAAGTGAGCTTGGCATAAGTGGGAGTCGCGATACGATTTTGCGTCTGATTCGAAAATCAGAACCACCAGCCCAACAAGAGCCACACATCATTGGTCTGGATGACTGGGCGTGGAAACGCGGACTGCGCTATGAAACCCTGATCTGTGATCTGGAGCAAGGTGTGCCCATCGATCTGTTACCCTACCGTGCCGTCGAGACAGTCTCAGCGTGGCTGCAGAACCATCCCAAGATCAACATAGTCAGTCGTGACGGCTCACAGGAATATGCCTCAGCAATCAAAAAAAGTGCTCCAAAAGTCAGGCAAGTGAGCGATCGCTGGCATTTGATAAAAAATCTTGCAGGATGTGTTTCGGTCGTCCTAACCCAATGTCTCACGGAGATCCGTCATGCAGAGCGGGCTACCGTCACGATCCCTGAAGAAGAGCAGCAAAGACACCTCCAGAGCCATCCAAGGACACAGGCAGAGCGACAGACACAACAGACTCGTCAGTCCGAGCGAAGCGCTCGCTACGAGCACATCATTGCGCTCTCCAAACAGGGGATGAAGTTTTCAGATATTGCGGTTCACGTCGGAATGCCTGAACGGACCATTCGACATTGGCTTTCAGAGCGAGGCATCCCGTATACTCGTCCGCGTCGCCAACGGCCTCGCCTCATTGATCCCTACAAAACCTATCTGCTTTCGCGTTGGCACCAAGGCTGTCACAATGGTTTACAACTCGAAAGAGAACTGAGAGCAAAAGGCTACAAAGGATCTGAGCGTGCGGTCTATCGCTACTTGGAGACGTTAAAACCATCTGAACTCTCTGTTCGAAAACACCGTTCTGCTGACACTCTAGGACAGCGTGTTTTTCCCAGAGTGCCCAATCCACTTTTGACCCTCTCAGCACCACAAGCGACCTGGCTCTTTTTCCGCAAGCAAGAGGATTTAAAGGAGGAAGAATTGGCGTACCTTCAATTGTTGAGGCAGGCCAGCCCACCAGTTGAAGCGACGTATCAACTGGTGAACACCTTTCTGCATATGGTGCGCGAACGCACAGGAGAACAGCTTGATGCTTGGCTGGAAGCAGTCCAAGCGAGTCATCTCAAGGCATTTCAATCCTTTGTGACTGGTGTACTACAAGATAAAGATGCAGTTCTCGCAGGATGAACATTGCCTTGGAGTAATGGTCCTTTAGAGGGCAATGTGAATCGACTGAAGCTCATCAAAAGAAGCATGTATGGTCGCGCTGAATTCGATCTTCTCAAGCTTCGAGTGCTCTACCAAAGTCAAAAGAATCGGGGCAGAAAGGACAAGAAGCATCAAGCACAAGAGGTAAATTCCCTGCAGAAACCGAAGATGATGAAATGTGGTATAAACCTCTATTATACCACAACTGACATCAGCAAGGTTGCGTAAGAATCAGGTTATGTGTCAAAAGCCCCGTCTTCACCTGAGAATATGGTAAACTAGGGAGGGAAGAAATTTCTTTAGAACATTTCCACGAAAAGGAGCCTGTACGGAAGATGCCGACGCATAGGAGTGTTTGGCACATATAGCAAGCATTAAACCATCCAGGAGCTTCCTATGAATCAACGACTACAAGACCTTTCAGAGCCATCCATCATGAATGCAATTGAGGCCAATGTCCGAGAGTTCTTGCTTACTCTCGGACGGTTAGGAGGGGGAGAAGAGCGCGATGAGCCAGCCATTCAGTGGATTATTGGTGGTGCACCCATTAGCTACCATAATTGTGTGGTGCGTGCGACCTTGACAGCAGAGACTGTAGATGAGGCTATTCTCGCCTCGGTGCAATGCTTCCAGGCACACAAGGTGCCAGGGTCTTGGCACCTTGGCCCCTCGATGCGTCCTGCTCATCTTGGCGAGCGACTGGTTGCGCACGGCTTCACGCCGGGTGGTAGTGAGCCAGGCATGGCCGTCGATTTGCAGACCATTCCTGAACAGGTTTCTATTCCTACAGGCTTTGTGATTGAACGCGTCCATGATAAGCAGGAACTCTGTGTGTGGAAACAAACGCTTGGCATGGGTTTTGGTGAGGGGGAGATCGAGGCGAATTGGGTCGGGGAGATGTACCAGAAGGCCGGCCTGAGCGATCAGGAAGCATGGCATCATTACCTGGGCCGTTGGAATAGCGAGCCAGTGGCCACGGCATCCCTCTTCCTGGGGGCAGGAGTCGCCGGAATTTACTTTGTCTGGACGCTTCCACCAGCACGACGACAAGGCATTGGGGCTGCGATCACCCTGGCAGCGTTGCAGGATGCCCGCAGGCTTGGCTGTCGATTAGGAATTTTAGGCTCATCCTCCATGGGTTATGCGGTCTACCAACGCCTGGGCTTCCGAGAATACTGTCGGATCGAAATGTACGAGTGGCCGTCATCCGATACCAACTTCGTAGGAACCCAATGGGATCAGTGAGAGGAAAAAACGCCTTGAGGAATTTTTCCAAGACACCGATTTTGGTCGGGGTGACCAATTGCTGCCGTCCGTCACCTGTTTCCAGGAGTAAATGATGACGCCAGCACAGTTTCAACGCTATTGCCAGGATCTTGCACTTCCGGTCGAGGCGGTCGATTTTCTTGCTCGTGTTCACCAATCTCCACCCGCTCGTCGTGTCCAGGGGCGAGCGGGGAATGTCTCTGGCTTTTACTCGAGTCGAAAAATGGGGGTAACGATCCAGTTCGAAAGTCTGGTGGAACTTGGTGCCATTTATCTGATGGAGCACGATTTCGCCGTTTTTGCCTTTTACGACCAGCCCCACATCTTCAAATTACGCTACCTCAACAAAACTGGGAAGCACATGCAAGGGCAACTACTACATTCCAGATTTTCTGGTACTCCGCACGACTGGCGTCGTGTTGGAAGAGTGGAAAACGGAAGAAGAGCTCTTCAAGCTGGTCGAAAAGCAGCCCTATCGCTACCAACGAACGGAAGAAGAAGGCTGGCTCTGCCCACCAGGAGAGGAGATAGCGAAGACGCTCGGCCTGTCCTAGGGAAAAGCTATCCTTGAGAGCATCGAAGGGACGGCAAACAATCTTGCCCGCCTCCCTTCTTCGCCAAATGGAACGCACAAACAATGCTTCCCCTCCTATTTCTGAGCCACACAGTCCGTCTGTGCCTGTTCCTCTCTTGCTCCTGGAAACGCGTCCACCAGATGGGACGACCTTTAACCGTGCCGATTATTACCGCAGCGCTCTCAGACGATTAGGAGAACAGACCTATGAGCATTGGACGTTGGTGAATATTGATGAGGAGCATGTCTGGGGGCACAAACTAGATCGTGACAAAGGAGCAAAATTTCACGACTCATCAGAACTACGCCACGTCTATGAAGCAGCACTCCAGCGCAGAAGAGTGCAAACTATTATTTTAGATGAGGCTCAGCACCTTCTCAAGCTGGCCAGCGGGATCAAACTCATCGACCAACTGGATTGGCTCAAAAGCATGACCAACACAACGGGAGTCTTGCATATTTCAGAGGAGAGGACTCACGGAGCCCTCTTCTGCCCTATTTCTTTCAGATCACATTCCCCCAACGCTTCTTGCGCCGCTTGTGCCCATTCCTCATGCTTCCTCTAACTGAGCAAAAAGCACTCGTGAGGCGACCGTCTTTGGGTGTGTCTCTCCCAAAAACTGTGAGCGGATCCGAAGGGCACGTTCAACAAGGAAATATGCCTCGCTTCTCCTGCCCTGGAACGAATAGAAACGCGCCAGCTCATGGAGCGTTTGTGCTGTCTCTGGATGATCCCGACCGAGACGCTGTTCGCGGATCTGCATGGTTCGCTGAAACAGCGCCAGGGCCTGCTCATCGTGGCCCTGTTCGAAGCTTAGCACCGCCAGGCCATGCAGGGGATACGCGACTGCGTGATGCTCCAAGCCAAGCGCTTGTTCAAAAATAGTGAGGGTTCGCTGATACAAAACCTCGGCCTGTGGATATCTGCCCCACTCACAGTAGAGATCAGCTAGACTCACAAGCATATATGCCACATCCGGATGAGCCGGACCTAAGGTCTCCTCAGCCAGGCACACGGCACGCTGGCAAAACGGCTCGGCAACTTCATACTTGCCCTGCTCCCGATAGAGGTTACCCAGATTGCTGAGTGGGGCCGCCAAGCGAAAATGCTCCGATCCTAATGCGTGCTCCCGGATCTGGATCGCCCGTTGAAACGTCGCCTCAGCCTGGTCGTACTTGCCCTGCTCATAGTAGACAATCCCCAGCCGGTTGAGTGCCTGGGCGACTTCTGGATGCTCTGGACCTCTTGTCTGCTCTCGGATCTGCAGCACGCGTTGCTGCAATGGCTCGGCCAGCGCATACTTGCCCTGCTCATAGGAGGTCATCGCCAGCCCTTCGAGAGGCCGAGCAACTTCCGGATGCTCCGATCCCAGCACCTGTTCCAGAGCTCGCACTGCGGACTGGAACAGCGGCTCGGCTTGCGCATAGTTGCCCAGAATCCGATGGAGATGGGCAAGTTGGCTCTGCAGAGAAGCGACCTTGGGATGCTCCGGCCCCAATGCCTGTTCCCGGATCTGGAGCGCTTGCTGATACAACGACAGCGCCTGTTTGTATCCGGACCGCTCGTGCAGGTAGTCTGCTGCTTTCAGGAGCAGATCGGCCAATTCCTGATCGAGGCCTCCATCCTGGACTGCTGCGACACAGGTCATCACGTGGGGGAGCAGGCGCTCGCAGGTCTCCCAGAGTTCGATGCCAGTGTAACTCACAACGGTAGGAAAGGCTGCATCCAGCAGATGGATCACTCGCTGTTGCCACGCAGTACGCTCTTGCTCGCTCATCTCTGCTTGCAGGACCGCCTGCACCAGTCGATGCACCGAGAGTGTCCGCTTGTCCGGCTGACGTTGGACCAGCGAAAAGGTCCGCAGCGTGGCAATCGCCTGGTCCAGTTGGTACCGATTGGTCACGAGAGCAGGACGAACAGGAGATACATCGGCGACAAAGAGTTCCTCAGGAATGCCTTCCGCGTAGAGCAAAGCGCAGAGGCAGAGCAGATCAGCCGCAATGGGATAATGCTGCTTGACGTGCGCGTACGCCAGAGAGAACGTGGTAGTCACACTGTGGGGATGATTGCTCCCAAGCGTTCCTCTGCGCTCCAGCAGTTGGGCACGCTGATGCGTATAGTGGTGGAGATAATCTGCGATACTGCATCCAGTTTCTTCGATGTATGCGCCGGCCTGGTCAAGAGCTAACGGTAACCCTCCCATCATGCTCACGAGGGCCTTCGCCTCTTCCTCCTGTGTGGAGACGTGGGAACGTTGTTCTCGGCTGGGGGGGTCCTGGAGGATCTTGGCGCGACGCAAGACAAACACCATACCTTCCTCTGGCATCATGGGAGACAGTTCAAGGCTCGGAGTGAGCGTTCCCAGAACAGGGTTGCGGGTCGTGATAAGGAACGCCCCCTGATGGACTGGAGGCAAAAAGCGTTGGAGGAGTTCCAGATCTTCCACATTATCCCAGATCAGCAACCATGTGCCGTTGATGGTTAGCCAGCGCTGGACTGCGGCGACCATCCGCTGCTGATCCGCATCTCCTTGCTCTGGAAGCTGCAAGTGGGCGGCAATGCGATCCAGACTCGCCAGAATGCTCTCGCTGGTTTCCGCCTCAATCCAGAAGACCGCGCTATAGTCCAGCGCGTAGCGGTACGCATACTCCAGGGCGAGTTGAGTTTTGCCAATGCCACCCAGTCCATGTAAGGCATACGATTGGGTAAGGGCCGCCGCATGATCGGTGCGCAACAGCTGATGTAATGTGTCGAGCAATGTTTTCCGTCCGGTGAAGAAGACATTGCGTGGATACGGCACGGACCAGTGAGGGGAAAGCGCGATCAGACTGGCTTCCAAGAGTTGGCGTGTTTCTGCATCTCTGAGCCCGAGCTTTCGCCCCAGTTCCAATACCATACTTTTACTGTCAGGCAGGTAGTTGCCTTGTTCCCAGGACCAGATGGTATTACGATGCACACCCAGTTTCTCGGCGAGTGCCCGTTGGCTGATGCGTTTGCGCGTGCGGAAGTCCCGCAAAACGTCTCCAAAAGATGCGATTGACATGAAATGGCGTCCACTTTCTCTCAAAAAAAGAACAGCTATCCAGATGCACAGGTTGGCACAGCTATTCTGTGCAGGCCATATTGTACCATAAAAGAGGTAAATAGTCTGTGCTTCTTCTTAAGAAGCATGGATATTCTGTGCAGGCCGTATTGTACCATAGAGAGGTAACGGGCCTATGTTTCTTAAAAAGAGGTAACGGGCCTATGCTTCTTAAAAAAGAAAGGAAGAACAACATTGTCTCATTTATTCAGTCGTTTCAAACTTGTGCTCCTTGCCTCCGCCTTGTTGCTTATGCTCTCTGCAATGAGTTTCATCGCCCCCCAGGCGCATGCGGCAAGTGTCAGGCACCTCTCGAAAACTCAGATGGCTGCTCCCTTGACCAACACGGCTCATTGTAGCTCATTAGGATCTCTGATCGAGTACGATCCGATCTATGCCAATGGCACGCAGATTGGCGAACTGCAAGTGTATTATAACGGTTCAACTGGATACAACTGTGCCTATCTCCATACGGGTGGCCCGGCCTATGGCCAGGCACAATATATCGATGTGTGGATCGGGACGTGCCAAGAAACGGGCGGTGACCAATGTACCATCATACAGCAGGACGAGGATGGTTCTTATAACTACCGCTACTATGCTGGCCCAGCCGGGGTCTACGGCAGCGGGCATTGTATCGCAGCTGTGGGCCAGTTAGAATGGCAGAACAACTGGTACGGCGTTGAGACTAATCCGTTTGTTGGCCACTGTGGCTAGCAGATTGCAACGCGTCTCAGTTCTTTCTGATCGGCAGCGTTGGGGGAATTCCTCTTCCAATGCTGCCGATCAGTGCACGAAGACATGTCCAAGGGAGAAACGCACAGAAACTGAAGAAATTCGCTCACACTGCGAAAGGAAGGGAAATGAGTGAGGTGTACACTGAGCTGGCAACCCGGGGGACGGGGTGATGACAAGCAAATTAAGGAGGTATCCACATGTCCCTATCTACGACCACACCACCGCCCGGCACAGCCGGTGGTCTCGTGTTTCCAGCCATGCTTACGAAGCAGGTTGTCTTCGGAGGGTTCTGCTGGCTCCTGACACTCACGTTCTTCGTCGGGCAAATCATCGTACAGAGTCAGATGAGTACACCGTATAGCCTGGCCACCAACGAGATCAGCGACCTGGGTGTTACCATGTGCGGACCGATCACGGTGTTCACCTACCATGCCATCGTTTGCTCGCCCTTGCACACCGTGATGAACGGGACCTTCATCGTGACGGGCCTGCTGTTCCTGCTGGGCATCATCGGCACCCGCCGTGCCTGGCCACGACGACGCCTTACCATCTGGGGGCTGGCCTTTCTGGCCCTGGCTGGCACCGGCGAGATCTTGGCTGGTCTGGCACCTGAGAACGTCAACCCGGGGTTACATGTATTCAGCGCCCTCCTGGGCATCCCCGGCGCCAGCATCGGCCTGCTCCTGCTCGGAATGGCCGTCTGGCGTGGGAAACGGTGGGTGGGGATCTTCTCGCTGCTCTGTGGGACCGTGGGGCTATTCGGCTTCTTTATCGCGCCGTCCACTGATCTGGCTATCGGCGTAGCGGAGCGCCTGGCGAGCTTCCCAACGGTCGTCTGGATGATGGCGCTCGGCGGCTTCCTGCTCTGGTCTGCGGCACGCTCCCAGAAGATGTAACTATAAAAATTCCATGAACGGTCCGGTTTTGATGGGTGGGCGGGATATAACGCTCTTCCCACTTGACATTTTCGAGAGAAGCTCAGGATACGTGGAAAACTCGTAACTGTTCAGGAGGGCTATATCATTAGCTCAATAGAGTGTCGAGAGGCAATGAATGTGAGAAAAACTTGCCCAATCTTGTCTCTGGCAGTTGGGATAGTAGAGAGATCAAGTTGCTCGTTATCACATTGCTTGATAGGTCGAGTCTGGTAACGCGAGAGCGCGGCGAGTGTATCTCTGCCTCTGATAAGAGTACACTCTCTCAAAGAGGAACACGTTAACCACACCTTTCTCTGTTACCAGAACAACTACTCACCCGTTTCCCCTTTAATGGGGACTGTCATCTCTAAATGAGTTGAAGGAAAGGGTACTTGCTCATGGTATTGCATAATAAGGATCAAATCCTCTCGATTCGCAATGGTATTACCTCATTTAGGCCCTTATTGCACGTCTTCGATCATTGCATCACTGAGTTGACGCGCAAGATAAGTATCGGTCTTGCTATGACTGGATCTCTCACGAAAGGAACTGCCGACCAATATTCTGATCTCGATTTTCAAGTGGTAATTCCTTCAGAAACATCTCTTGCAGAAGCAAAGCCCTGGGTTATTGAATGTGTCGCTTCCGCTGGTCAGTTGCTCGCCTTTTTCCCGGCAACCCATCTTGGATTACCCAATCTTCTTATCTTCTTTTTGCAGGTTGAGAGCCAGATCGTGAAGGTCGATGTTCACATGTTCCCCATCGATGAATTTCGCACGCTCTCTCAGCCGGTCATCCTTTTTGATCCAGAAAATCAATTCGTGGGTTCTCCATTGAGAGGAGAGCCCGAAGCATCTCAACTTGCGTTCACGCCAAATTTTGCCGATCTCTATCAGAAATTCTCTGGGTGGACCTGGTACACCTATACGAAACTGGCCCGTGGGGAGTATCTTGAGACTGTAGATGCACTTGATGCCATGCGTTCACAGGCATTGCTGCCTTGTTTGCAGTTCATCGAACACCTTCCCTTTGAAGGATATAGGCGCCTGGAAACACGATTATCGGAGGGTTTTCTTCTTGCTTTAAGGCAAACATATCCTTCCCATTTGCAGCGAGATGAAATCCTGCGTGCTCTCAAAGATCTTGTCAGGATCTTTTCTCAATTACAGCCTCTCATTATTGAGCGGCTGGGTCAGGATTATCGCCAGGCTGATCTTCAGCAGATATTTTCTGCTATAGAGCGGATGGAAGCATTCAACCATTTACGTGATTTTTGAAACAAAACGAGAGCCGAAGGCTCCTCTCGCTGGCCGTACTCTCTTGACTCGTCACGGGCGCTTTGAAGGATGTCCAGTGCTCGCTTTTGAACAATCATGAGAGAGCCCCGTGATGGGTGGGCAGAGAGAGTCAAAGATGCGCCAGATACTCTTGTGGACTGAACTCTGGGTCAATTTGGAGCGTCAGGCCAGTCCCGATCTGCGCATTGGCCCAGGTGTAGATGTGGCGTTTTTGGTTATTTTACTGGAGAGGAGTTGTATCAAAAAGTGGCGATGTTCTGTAGTGATGCTATTTCATCATATCCTATCGCATCAACGCCAAAATAGTTCATTGGGTGTTCTGGATGAGATAACGCAGGTCGCTCGAGAGGAAGAGGTATGGTCATGGAAACACCACCCCAAACCGCCCTGGTGCTCGCTGCTCAAGCGGGCGATCAGAAGGCGTTCGAGACCCTGGTAGGCGCATATCAGCGCGAACTGCTCGTGCATTGTTATCGAATGCTGGGCTCGCTCTCTGACGCCGAAGATCTGGTACAAGAGACCCTGCTGCGAGCCTGGGAGAAACGTGCGACGCTCACCAGCCCGGAAGCGTACCGTGCCTGGCTGTACCGCATTGCCACCAATCTCTGCCTCAATCGACTCACGCGCGCTCCTCGTCGGTTCTTGCCATCAGAAACCCATCCACCGAGCGATCCCCACAGTCCTGAACTCCCACGGCTACGGGAGCCGATCTGGCTGGAACCGTTTCCCGATGATCTCCTCGCCGATCCTGAGGCTGATCCCGAAGACCGCGCGGAGAGGAGCGAACGAATCACTCTGGCTTTTCTGATGGCGCTGCAGCACTTAAGGCCAGTGCAACGGGCTATTTTACTCTTGCGTGAGGTGCTGGAGTGGGAAGCCTCCGAAGTAGCCGAATGGCTTCATCTCTCGGTTCCCGCTGTCAATTCCGCCTTGCAACGTGCTCGACGTGCTTTGCGCCAGAGCCATATCGGAAGCGAGGCGCAGATGGTTCTGCCTCGCCCCCAGTTACAAGAGCTGCTTGACCGCTACGTAACCCTCTGGGAACAAACGGACATTCCCGGTCTTGTGGCGTTGCTGCGAGAGGATGCCTGGTTCACCATGCCGCCGTTTCCCGTCTGGTATCAGGGACGAGTGGATATCACCATACTGCTCCAGACCCATCTCTTTACTCTCGGCTTGCAATGGTGCTTGCTTCCAACGCACGCCAATGGCAGTCCAGCATTCGGACTCTATCGGCGAGAGGCTTTTGCAGACGACTATCAGCTTTTCGGCCTGATGGTTCTGGGCGTGGAGGGTGAGCAGATTGTAAGCCTGATCGCGTTCCTGGAGGTATCCAGCCTCTCCTTTTTTGCCCTGCCGCTCACCCTGCCACGCGTATGTGCAGAAGGGTGAGCAGGACGGAGAAATCTCCCCGTCCATGGAGCAGAGGCACCAATGGGAGGCATTCCGCCCAGAACGGTGATGCATGAGGGCGAACCTTTGTCAGGATTGCAGTTCATTGGTGAGCTTTACAATGGCTTTCGAGAAACTCTTTGTCTCAACAATCCTCCATCTGGCGGTTTCGCCCTCTCGGAAGAACTGCTTCCCTTGCCCCACAACCAGCGGATGAATGGAAAGATCGAACATGTCGAGCAAATGGTACTTGATGCTTATGGTCAGGCTTATCGGCGCGCAAGGAAGGGATCACGCTCACGTGGCATGGTGTACCAGAGATCATTGCAGACTTTGCGCTCTTCGTCATCCAATGAAACAGTGGCACCACGTAAACTTTCCGTGAATTGTTCCGGCTTGCTGGCTCCCAGAATGGCACAGGTAATGCCAGGCTGAGCCAAAACCCAGGCCAACGCCACCTCGACAAGCTTCTTGCCATGCGGCTCTACAATGCTGGCGAGACGGTCAACAGCCTCAAACATGGGATCGCGCCAGTAGCGTCTCTGATACATTTCCCCGCTGTTTTTTAGTGTAAAGCGAGTATTTTGCTCAAGAGTACGGCTTTTTTGATAACGTCCGGTCAGCACACCAGCGGCCAGAGGATTGTAGACGATAACGCCGACGTTATGAGCCTGAGACAGTGGAATCAGTTCGTCTTCGATCATGCGGAAGAGCATATTGTAGCGTGGCTGGACGCTCTCGAAACGGGCCAGATTGAGCAGTTTGCTGGTCCAGAGCGCATCGGCGAGTCGCCAGGCCGGGAAGTTTGAGCAGCCAATATAGCGTACTTTGCCTGCATGCACCAGGTCGTCAAGAGCACGCAGAGTTTCCTCAATGGGCGTGGTTGGATCAAAGGCATGCATCTGATAGAGATCGATGTAATCAGTTTTGAGGCGGCGCAGGCTTTGCTCACAGGCGGCAAGAATGTGACGGCGGCTCAATCCTTCGTCGTTGGGGCTTGGACCCATCTTGCTGTAGCCCTTGGTTGCCAGCACGATGCGATCGCGGGCCTTGCGCTCACGTAGCCAGTTTCCAATGATCTCCTCCGTCTTGCCAACCATCTCTAAATCAGCGTCGAACGGATAGACGTCGGCGGTATCAAAAAAATTGACGCCAGCTTGATCAGCGGCATCCATCAGAGAGAAGGATGTTGCTTCGTTTGTCTGATTGCCAAAGGTCGCGGTCCCCAGACAGATTCGGCTGACTTTCAGGCCAGTACGCCCTAATGATGTAATGTCCATTAATGGCTCACTTTCCTCGTGTTTCTCTGTATTCAAACTCGATGTGTGAGAGGGGTCAATTCCCTTTCACCTCTAGGACACACAAGTGATCCCAAACTCATCGCAAATGATCAGCCAATTTGGGGAAGAGGGCGGTAGCTGCGTCGATGAGCGCAAAAAGGCAAGAGAGGAAAAGAGGTTTTTCCATGACTTTTTGTGGGGAGATTATGCTACTTTTTTGCCCAATTCGAGTGCGTATCCCTTTCAAGCATCATGTGACGAGGTGTCCTTTTGTACCCCGCCTCGTGTGCCGCTTCAGTAAAAGGCCATCCTGCCTAGCCAGAGGATCACTCGCGCTCGTTTTGCTACATCCAGCCGCTCGCTGGTGGCTTTGGCTATGCAGTGCAATTTCTGCTCTTCGGACGATGTAAAAGCGCGCAGCGGATAGTTTTGTGCTTTCCCTCTCCAGGAAAGGCAAGCTTTCGTGCTATTCTCTCGTTGATCATTTTCCGAGCCTTGGAAAAGGCAGGACATCCAGGGCTCATTGCTCCTGGGGGGTTCAGAAAGAAACCATCATGGTCAGGGGATGCACGCGCAAGGCTACCGGAGTAACCATTGCCGCTTGCTGGATGGTCAATCCCATCTGTGAGAAAAATGCCTGATATTTTGCCACCCAGTCGGGAACGTGATCAGACGAAGGATCGTCCAGGCTCACCTTCACCTCACCAGTCAGGATAAAGGAGTCGGCACCACTCAGGTCGAGGTTAAAGTGCAGGCCCACTTTTGGATTCTGCCGAAGGTATTGCCACCGCTGGTCGCGATCCTCCTCTGACGCAGAGTAGATGAGAAAGGTGGATTGTGCCTCATCCCACAGAAACGCGACTGGGAGGGCGTGCGGCGTCTTGGTCGCATCAACGGTGATGAGCCAGAGAAACAGTTCCTCGCGCAGGCGGTGAAGGATCTTCTCCCCAGCAGGAGTCGAGGGATCGGGAGACTGAAAAGGGACCTCGCGATGATGAGGGAGGCTTCCGCGGTTGGGTGTCGAGGGATCAGAAGAGTGAGAAGACATCGATTGCTCCTTTCGTTTGTGTCTCGTTTGTGTCACTGTCGTCAACACATGCCCTTTCCTAAACGCAGGAAAGATTGCATTAAGTATAGCTGGAACTCGTTTGTAATGCAAGGCTCCTGGCGTTATCACGCGACACGAGATATACTGGTGATATGAAGATACCTCGCCCGAATGCGCCCCTCGCCATCCCGACAGGCGATGGGAGAGATGCGGTGCGCCGCCGACCAGGTGGTCGGAGTGCTCGTGTGCAAGTTGCTGTGTTTGAAGCAACTATTCAGCTTTTAGCGGAAAGGGAATATGAAGGGCTTAGCATCGCTTCTATTGCTGAGCGTGCTGGTGTCCACGAAACCTCCCTATACCGTCGCTGGAAAACGAAGGAGCAGTTGATCCTTGAGGCAATCGATCGTCGGGTGGCACAAGAGATCCCTGTTCCTGACACCGGGACCCTGCGCTCTGATCTCGTCGCAGTGTTGCAATCTCTCAGGCTTTTTCTGCAATCGAGGGAAGGACAGGCCCTTTTCCAGACGGCAGTTGCGACGCTTCACGTGCCGGAGCTCCGTGTTCTCCGGCAAGAGCACTGGCGTCAGCGATGTGCTCACCTGCAGATCCTCTTTGATCGTGCTATCGCACATGGGGAAGTATCGCCACAGCTGGATTGCCAATTCCTCTTAGAAATGCTCAGTGGCATCATATACATGCGCTTCTTTGTGGTCAATGAACCGGTTGATGAGATGTTACCCGAACGGGTTGTGGATCTGATCCTTTCAGGGGCAAAACCAGGCTAATTGCTAGCTGACCCACTAGGATAGAGAGACGCGTGTCCAAATGTCCGGCAGAGGGGCGATACTTCCTAGAGTCGTAGTGCAAGATGTGATGTGTGACCTTGACCCACTTTGAAGGCTCTCCCGCAACTTTCGTGCTTCAAATACAACCCTGATTCGTAAAAAAGAGAGAGGAACATTTTTGATCAAACATTGCTTCAAGGTGGTTATCTTGTCACATATTCCCTTTCTGCTCCCAGGTTTTGAGATTCAGCAAGTCACTCGTGTTGAGGGTACGCTGACCATTGCGGCTGTTTCTCCTCGTCACACTGCCATCAGTCCTTCTTGTGGGAAGACGAGCAAGCGTCTTCATAGCTATTCCATGCGTTCACCTCATGATCTTCCGAGTAATGGTCTCCTAGTACACCTTCAACTCTCTGTTAGGCGCTTTCGTTGTCAGAATGAAGACTGTCCTCGCCAGACGTTTGTGGAACGATTGCCGGAACTGGTTGCAGTCTCGGCTCAGCGAACGATGAGGCTGACTCGGCTTCTATATGCCTTCTCTCTTGCCCTGAGCGGGGAAGCAGGGGCTTGTCTGCTCTTAGATGTTGGAGCACTCACCAGTCCTGATACCCTTTTACGGCTCGTCAAAGGCAGCCAAGTACCCATCACAAAGACACCCAAGGCGATTGGCGTGGATGATTTCGGTGCGACACGAAGCTACATCTGTAGCTGTAAGGACTCTCGAAAGGAGACTCTTACCTAGGGTTCTGCCCCAGTGCCCTACCAAGCTGAATCAAGTGCGCTTGGGACAACGTAGCCGCACCCGAAAGGGTGATCTCGAAACCGTAAGAGGACGGGATGACTGCTAGCATCAAGCGGTTGTGGAGCTAGGGCGAAATATGGTATGGCTAACACATGTAAATCGCTGTTAAACGTCGTCATCCACAACAAGCCAAAGATGCTGAGAGGCTTGCCCAAATTTTGCCCAAAAGGGAACGTGGTTGGCTCAGGGGTTCGAAATTCTCCTGACGCAGATAAAAAAACCACCGGCGGAGAGGCGGAGCCTAACCCATATCCGGTACAGTTGTGGAACGTGGTAAACCGATTATGCACCTGGATATTAGGAAAGTACATCGTAAGATGTGACTGCAAGCATAGTCGGTACAGGATGAGGGAGAAAGCGAATGCTGCTCTGTAATAGAGCAGATAGGGGTTGCCTCACGAGAGAATATCGCCCCGCGCGAAAGCGAGCTGGAAGTCCCCCACTTTTGGAGGGTCGGAGAAGAGAAATATGAGAGACTGACATGAGGAGGGTTTCATGAACAAATCTCAGCTGACGTACACCAAAGAACTCAAGCAGCAAGCCGTCATACTTTTTGGAACCAGTGGAAAAAGCAAAACACACATTGCCAGAGATCTCGGCATTTCTGATAGTGCATTAAGTAAATGGTGCAAAGAATTTGGAGAGCGAGGAGATATCGCATTTTCTGGCAAAGGACATCAAAAGCCACTTGAAGAAGAAATGAAGAAATTGAAACGTGAAAACGAGATTCTGAGGCAGGAAAGGGATATCTTAAAAAAAGCCATGAGCATCTTCGCGGGTAGTGCTCCACTAACTGGTGACTGAGCATAAAACCCCCTTTCGGAGATACACCCGAGGTTGTTGAGCGATCGTAGGATCAGTTGGGAGGCGTTTTCGCGGACGTCCTGGCCGCTTTGGTTCGATCCAGGCAGCAGGAGCGACCTTGTAGGTCAACAATTCGGCACACTCCAAATATGATTGGTGAGCCCACTGGCCATCGCTGGTGTACACGCTGATCCTCGATGCGTTGGTTTGCTCAACTCATGATGAGGCCAACAAAAATTGTAGGTACAGCCGATCAGATACATACCGCGTTCTAGTCCATCCAAACGGCAGGCGGCATGACGACATTTGCGTGTCAATGCAGCCAGTCGTTCTCGCACTGTTCCATTCAGACGTTCAATAAACGCCGTATTGAGCACTGTTCCTCCTCCTGAGATCTGAAGCAGCTGTTCAGCTTGTTCCAATGTTCCTCGAGTCATCATACGCGTTACTTCAACCACACGTTTTTTCTCCGTGCGCTTGATCACTGTGGCAATACAGAGTTCTGACCACACCTGCAAACATGCTCGCCCTCTCCCCACTGTTCTCTTCACCTTGTCGCGAAAAGCGCGTTGAATGCTTTTCGGGTAGGGTAGGCACCCGGCGAGGTACATTGCTTTATGGAGACAAAGATAGCATGGTGTAAAGAGAGTCAGCAGAGTTGCCTTTTAATCCCTTTTCAGACATTTCCGATGGAAATATAGGGAAAAGAAAGTATTGCTTACTAACGTCAGGAGTGATATACTTCCGGCGTTAGCTGTTGTTACAAGGGAGGGGTTGTGATGGTTCGGGCGGTTTGGGCAAAGCAAGAAAACAACAAACAACTCTATCTAGTGGATAAAAATTGTGAGTTCATCCTTCCAGTCAAACGTTACCTCGACTATTTGATTGCTCTAGAGAGATCTCCCCACACCTTAGAAAACTACTGTCGTCATTTGTGTCTCTACTTTACCTTTTTAGAACAAGCTCATCTTGATTGGTAGTATGTTGCTCCTGATGATCTTGTTCGCTTTGTGCAATGGCTTCGTGATCCACAACGCCAGGTTGGAACACTTGCAGTTTACAGTACCAGTCCTCTCAGCGAACGAAGCGTCAACACCATCGTAACAGCCGTCAGTAGCTTCTATCGCTACCAAATCCAACGAGGAGAAACACTCCAGAATCCAGTCCTCTACGAGCAAATTTCGAATCGTTTCAGTGGCTTCAAACCCTTTTTAGTTCATACCAGTCGTGGAAAAACCATCAAGCGAGTCGTCAAACTCAAGGAGCCGGCGAAACGTGTCAAAATCGTGAAAGATGCGGATTTCGAGACATTTTTGGCTGCCATTGACAATTTTCAGTTTCGCTGTATTGTTCTTCTCATGAGGGAAGGGGGCCTTCGCGTAGGTGAGGTACTCGGGATTTTCATCCAAGACCTGGAGTTCCACCGTAACGGCCTTTGGGTTCGACGCCGATCAGGGTTAGAGAATGGCGCACTTGCCAAAAACATGATAGAAGGTGAGGAGCGCTTCGTTGATCTGTCGCCAGAACTGATGGCGTTGCTTGATCACTTGCTTCTACAACACACCTTCGATACAGATCATTTCTTTGTAGTGCTCAAAAAGAATGCGAAAGATAAGTGGGGCCAATTCACCTACGGTTCCCCACTTGATCGAGAGGCCATCAAAGGGCTGTTTCGCCACTACAGCAAAAAAAGCGGTATTCCCATTCATGCTCACCTCTTACGACACTGCCATGCCACCGAACTTATCAAAGCAGGATGGGATGCCAGCTACGTTCAAAAACGCCTCGGGCATGCTCAAGTGCAAACCACCATCAATACCTATGTGCATCTGGATGATGATGAAATGAATCATTCCGTTTAGAAAGATATCAATAACTCCTGAATTGACTGATGCCCAGAAGAAATTCTGGAAACTTTTACAGGAGGAGGCTAATCGCGCACTTCCTGTCATCAAACTGTGCGAAAAAGCAGGATATTGCACGAAGACTCCCTGGTATGATGCCATACGAGACGAAACCTTTCGAACAAAAATAGAGGCTATCGGAGTACCAATTCAGCGTGCAGTCACCTACAAGGGGAAGATAGAATTGGCACAAGATGCCGAAGAAGAATGGGCGAAAGATATTATCGATATGCGGCGCTTGGTTGCAGATTATCCGAAACATATGGGTGCTGGTCATTTCAGGCTCAATTTTTCTTGTATTCGTAACCCAAGCTTGAGAAATCTGACTAAGCGTTATTTTCGGGCACATATAAGCTTCTGGGATGCAAGCACTTTCCAATCGGTATTAAAGGCCCTGAAGCCCTTTTTCTTTGCATTAGGAAACAGATACCCAGAAATGGCGTCATTTGCCTCCCTTACCCAGAAAGATGATCGAGCCATTGCTGATATTGCCAACATGGATTGATTCTCGTGGGTATATACACGCGATTTCAATACACAAAAAACATCGCATGTGGACGAGACCGGTGGCTGCATTGAGGGGGATCTTACATTGGTTTTACGTGATGAGCACACCATTTCTCACGATCTTCCACTCCCGCTCATGAACAGCAACGCCCCTCGCGATTGGCCACCAATCAAGAACGCTTTGACTTCATGATCGAATTACAAAAGCTTGGTATTCCACAAGAGGAGATTGCTCGGCGACTCAGGGTCACGAAGCGGACCATACAAAATTGGAACACGAATGGGAGTTGTCTTGGAACGAAGTGAGGCTGACCCGCTTAAAGTAGAGCAGATTTCTCTTCTCCAACTCACCAAAAGCGGGTCAAGGTCATGCTTTCGATACGTTTGTTTTTTTTATCGTCGCAGATGGCAGTGTCTTGCCGCTCCTTTTCCTCTCTCTCAAAAAACCTCTACTCGTAAGGGACGACCCCGTACTTTTCCTCATTTTGCGGTGATGTGAGCCTGGACGAAAGCAACGGTTTCTTCGACAATACGATCTTTATCGGTATCAACGGAGGCAAAATGATAGGAGTCCTCCAGCCAGAGCAACCTCTTTTCCTTACTGCGAATATGTTCGTAGATAAAGAGGCCATTGGCTGGTGGGACAACGTGATCCGTACGCGATGTGACAATGAACGCGGGACAGACGATCCAAGGAAGCATTTCCTCAGTGACTTTAAGAATGGCCGCTGCATGCTTGAGTATAGCGGTCGGCAACAGAGGATAAGCACCCTCACTGGCTCCTTCCAGCTTGACATCACCTGCGAAACCATGCACATGTGCAGGGGCATCTGGCAAAAAAGCGAATCTGACGAGGTTGGGATTGTGAACAAAGATGCCTGCATTGATAGGAATAACCCCCTGAAAGCGTTGGGGATAGAGACCAGCTAGTAAGAGCGAGAGGGTACCGCCGATGGATAACCCGCTTATAAACAAGGATGTACATCGTTCTTCCAACCAGACAAGGGCTTGCTCGATATCGACCATCCAATCCTGTGCAGTAGCGGTGGCTAGATCGGCGGTCGAGGTGCCATGACCCTTGAGACGTGGGACCGCAACGCTCCATCCAGCCTCGGCATATTTATCCGCAAGGTGGCGCATACTTTGTGGAGAAACGGTCAGGCCGTGTATCAGCAGTATCCCAACCGTGCCTCCTTCTCTATAGTAAGGCTCTGCTCCTGGCAGAATAGCATTTTCGTGTTCGCTCATGATGTTATCTCCTTATATGAATGGGTATGGAATGCTTTCCTTCTGGGTGCCAAAGGGGCCGGAAGGAAAGCATTCCAAGTGGTCTGGCAATGACCAGATAGCCAAATCTCATGTGTGCACGCGCTTCTCGATGGTCTCGTGCGCCTCGCCTGCCAGTTATTTCCAATCCTTAAGGCTCAGGCGCAACATGGCTCTGGCACGATGAAGGCGACTCTTGACAGCCATGACCGTAATCCCGAGCCGAGCCGCAACCTCTGATGCAGGCAACTCTTCGAGGTCGCGCAGGAAAAATACGTGCCGCTGTGACGGTGGCAGCGTCGCGAGAGCCGAAGCCAGGTCATGGCGCAGGGCGATTTGGCGTTCGGTATCCTCATCGGATGGGACAATTTCTAGAAGGGTGCGGGTCGTGCCTGTTCGTCGAGTAAGTTTGAGCAATCGAAAGCACTGATAGCGCACGACTGTGAACAGCCATGATCCAAATGCCGATGCCACGCGCAAGGTGCCAATCCGTTGAGCGGCAATCCAGAGCGTTTCTTGCACTGCATCCTCGACATCTTCGGGAGTTGCACAGAACTCTCGTGCAAAGCGGATCACGGACGGGTGGTACTGAAGCAGCAGTTGTTCTATTGCTTCGGGATCTCCACTGATCGCATCGTTGATGAGTTGCATGTCAGGAGATGGCTTCATTGTGCACGCTGGTTCGACTTGAGCTTGCGTCCAACTAGGGCGCAAGCAGGACACCATCCGACGAAGCCAGTAGCCGCAACGAAGAGCGCTGAGACGAGCAACGCCAGGGCGAGCCAGTTGGAAAACGCACCATGCGCAGGCTGGAGGAAGAGGAAGAGAGCACTTGCTGTCAGACCAATACCCAGCACGACACGTAGGATACGCTCAAAAGAAGGAACGTTTTTCGTATAGAACATAATTATTCTCCTTATAATCTGGTAAACAATACTGTTTCCTCATACTAAGAGACCAGAAATGATCAAAAGGGTTCAGCGAATTTTCAATTGCTCTGATTTCACTGGCATGTCAGCAAGGTTGAACAACGGTACTCCGTGAGGTAATTGCGTACCACCGTTTCTGAACCAAGGTATCCTTGAGCATGAACTGCTTGAGAGAGGAAGGCGATAGTGTGTTCTCCGGCAGTCCATTGCGTGCGGAGACATGGGAGGGAAGGAGCGATTTTGTGTCCTTGATCACTGCGTGCTTTGGGAAAGTGTTCTGCCTGAGCATACTTCACTGCGGTCTTTTTGTGGATACCAATCATACGAGCAATCGAAGCACCACTCCATCCTTGCGCTGATAGTTCGCGAACTCGCCTGTAGGTCGCGAAGCGTCGCTCACGTCTCGCTTGCCGAAGTTGCTCCGTTTGGGAACGAACCATGCTGTGCGCCTTGGTTTGCTGGTCCAATGTGGCAATCACCTGTTGCTCTTCGTCAGACGTCAACGCACGTTTCGCCTCGGCATGATGCCGCGCCAAGACGTTCTCCAATGCCTCGCCCACATTGTGGTGGGATGGGGAGCCGACGAGGTACCATGAGATTGCGGCCCTTTTTCGACCCCTTCCCCCAAACCCATCGTGCAGCTTTCACTGCAATGGGCTTTCCAGCATCATCTTTTACGTGAAATGGACATTGGCTTTCGTCTCATCGGTCTTCCATAGGTTACGTCTTGGCGGCATGTAACGCACAACACCAGCTTTTTGCGCTTTCGTGGCGCCATGATTTTGACCCATGCCGGTTTTTCTCGGCCGTCATAGGATTTGAGGTTTTTCGGCGCTCGGATGTGGTTGGGTCGGGAGCGGTCGTCCCTTATGGGGATCGCCCGTCACCCGCCCGCCGAACCGTGCGTGCGCCTTGTCAACGCACACGGCTCTTGTTTACGCGCTTCCTGATGGACTCTTTGTCAGGGAGTGTGCCTGCATGAAGTTGGTGATGGCAATTCCGGCACAGGACAAGTGTTTTCCTGTGACGGGCTGCCATCATACGCTGCCAGAACGCTTTTCCTTTCGCTACATCTTTCAGCTTACGGATGTGATGCACCTCAAATGGCCCTTCCGTCGTTTCGCAATACTCGCATTGCTTCTTGCTCAGTCGCTTTATGACTTCAGAAAAGCTTAGTGTCCAGACATACCCATTCTGCTAAACATCGAGTTGGGCGTCGTTCGGTACGGGTTTTCTGAGGTCTTTCAGGCGAAAAACCTTCGTGTAGCGTGTCTCTTGCTCCCTTTTCACAGCGAGCTTGAGTCCGTCTTGCGTCTTGAGCCGTTTGACAATTTTGTTTACGCTCGTTTTGTGCTTGTTCGCCAGGGTCTTCAGAAGACTCGTTTGCCAGATCCATTCTAGCTTGTGCAGGGTCTTTTTCACCCCGGTTGCTAGAGCGTAATAGTTTACCAATCCTGCGAATTCTCCGTTGTAGGCAAGAATGATTTCGGCATCAGTGAGATTCATCCATTGCGGTTTGTGGGTTGCCTTCCCTGTTGCGTAAACCCCATACCCCCTTTGCGTACAAAACTTCTGCATTTTGTCCTGGGGGATATGAAGTTGGATCGCCTCAGAGAGCGACTTTACCCAAGTATGGCGCGTGCCGCGCTTGAGCTTGATAACCCGATCTGCTGAGTAGATTCTCAACTCGTACCCGACGAACGTCACGCCCTTTTTACTGTGGCTGATATGCGATTTCTCTTCGGCTATGGTCAGTCGGAGGTCGTGCTCGATGAATTGTCGCACTTCCTGTCGGACTTGCTCCGCATCTGCACGCGAACCAATGATTCCGATACAAAAATCGTCGGCATAACTACAGTAGAAGAGGCGCTTGTATCCGTCGTCAAACGGATCTCCGCTTGGTATCTGCTTCCGCAATTGGTCGATTCGTCGTATTTCCTGTTGGATGCGCTGAAGCTCGTGCTTTGCTTCCTCCCTTCCCTTCAGGCTATCCCATTTTTCTCTGAGTGATCGAATTTGGTAGGAGTAGTGCCGGTACAGGGGGTTCTCTTTTCGTTTCTTCCCCTGATCAAACCGGCGTTTCGTCGCGCTCATGAACGTGTCCAGTTCGTGTAAGAGCACGTTGGCAAGGATGGGAGCACAGATGGAACCCTGAGGGACACCGCTGTAGGTGGCGTGATAGCGCCAATCCTCTATATAGCCAGCATCGAGCATGGCTTGGATGAGGCGAAGAAAGCGTTTGTCCTCAATCTTCTTCGAGAGTAATGCGACCAACAGATCATGTGGGATCGTGTTGAAGTAATCTCGAATATCCATGTCCACAAACCATTTGACTGCCTGCCATTGTCGATCTATCTGCTCTAATGCGGTATGTGGTGATCGTCCTGCTCGAAAACCATGCGAATGGTTATCAAAAATGGGTTCGTAGATCCGTTCCAGGATGATTCGCACCACCTCTTGAACCAGTTTATCATCCCCAGAAGAGATGCCGAGTGGGCGTTTCTTGCCATTTTTCTTTGGGACGTAGGTCCGGCGAACTGGTTGAAATCGATAGGTTCCGCTTTTGAGTCGCGTAATGATGGACGTGACCCGTTCTTCGGAGAACCCATCAAGAGTCACTTCATCTACGCCTGGCGTCATTGCCCCAGCGTTGGCATAGATGTTGGCGTAGGCTTCATGCCACAAGATCGGGTCTTCCAACAATCGGAAGATCCCATTGATCCGTTTCCCTTGTTTTGAGATCGTCTCAAGTGCTTCTAATCGCCTAATGACTGTAGCGGATAGCATCAGCACATCCTCGCTTTCGGGTATTTTGAAGCTGTCGTAAACTCTTCCCCTTCCCCCTGATAGCGGAGGTTTCACGGATATTACTATCCACTTATCCTTGTACCAGTATCACATCCACATCGTTGCGGTGCAATCTGCGGAACCCATTACAGGCCCACCTTGGGTATTACGGGAAGTCCGTACCCTTGCAGAGTTGATGCTCTGTTTAGGGCATCCCGCCTTTACAGCAGAGTGAGATACGGCGTGCCCAGGCGTCCCGTTCGTCCCTTGTTTCCCTCGTACAAAGGGTCTGCTAGCGCCGATGGATATGCTTTAAGTCCACCAATTAAAGCGTAGGCGCTAGTCCTAACGTTTGTAGCCACCTTCCGTTAGGGCCATCGAAAAAGCCAGCGGGACTAGGATTCAAACAGTGTCGTCTTCGCCATACACGCCTTGTACTGGCCGTTCAGAAGATCGGTGACTTCTCCCTACCCAGCCTTCCCCACATGCTATGGTCGCCTTCCTCTTTCGAGGGGAGGGTAAGTGGGGTGTACAGAGAACCCTCCATCAGTTCTCGCACCATCTGGTGCGCTCTATCTCTGCCGCCGAAGCGGCGCACATGAACCTCGATCTTCTCAGTCAGACGGGTCGCCCCGCAATACTCGCAGATCTGGGCCAGGAGTCGTCCTTCGAGTTCTGATCGGGTATTTCAAATCTGTCGTTGAGGCTGGTCGTCTATCGAGGCTTTGACATCCCATTTTAATGGAACGGCTCCCCAGGTCGCTACCAGTGTTTTTTTTTCTCTCGTGGCACAGTCACTTCCAACATTTTTCCGTCGATGTTGAGGGATGTTTTGTACGTGGCGTAGATAGCAGCCACTGTGGTTTTGTGCTTGTTTGCTAGCGTCTTTGTTAACGATTGCTCCATGGTCTATTTGAGGGTGTTCAGTGAGGCCATATTGTAGGCACCGTGATAGTAATTCGCGATGCCCCGATATTCGAGTTGGTAGGTTGCTATGATCGTGTAATCACTTTCATTGAGCAAATCCGCCCGATGAATGGCCTTGTTCCCACGTTGGTAACGGTTGCGCTTTTCTATCAACATGGCTCGTGGAATACGAAGTCCAATCCGTCCATTGATGCTTCGCCGTTTGAACCCAGCTTTGGTTTTACTCTGCTTGGCATTGGAATGAAGTGTCGTGATTTCATATCCGAGAAAGCTGGCAGCGCTGGTTCTTGCGTGGAGTGTACCCATAGAACGAGACCATACAAAAGAGATGCTCTTTGAGCTCCTTTTCCTGGCTGACGGGGGAGCTCTCCCTTAAGGATTTATTCACCGTCAACAGAAGGAAACGATCCGCTTCTCATGGGGCAGCATGCTATCTACTTCTCTGATTTGTGGTCTCGAAGAAGGGTTCATTCCACTATCCATTCCATTGCTTAACCGCCGCTTTTGGCCAAGGGAGCCAAGGGAAGAGAACAGAGACCGGCCAGATATGTACGCGGCCCCTGACATCAATCGAGGCGATGCGCTTGCCATCGGGAGACCAGGAAAGCGATCTGGGGCCATACTGGGTTTTCGGAGGGACCAGATACGGTTTGTCTCTCAGATGACCACCATAACTGCGTTCTCGTTTTCCAGTTTGCCAATTCAGCAAGATGATCATGTCACCATCAATCAGCGCCAGATGTTGGCCATCTGGTGACCACGTTCCACACAGCGAGAGAGCAAGAGAGCGGGAGTCGGTCAGACACGGTTGGGTAAACACCTCCCAGAAGCTTCCCAAAGGTTTCGGAGCAGAGGCTTTGAGTGCTGCCATGGCGTGCTTCACAATTGAAGTTAATGTTCCTCTTTTTAAGGAACTTCCCCAGAGTTCGTGAGAGGGAAATTGACAGGCCAGCGCCCCATCAGTACTCTGCCAAAGCTGGGTTGTTCCTCCAATGGGGGCAGAGCAACCAGAGGAAACAAGTAACGTACTGTCTGGGGACCAGGTGAGCTTGTCCACGTAGGAACTCTGTTGATGCCCGTGATATTCGACAAGTGACGTGCCAGTATGTGCATCCCAGATATATACCCGCCCTCCACGATCCAGGTTCGTACTGTGAGCAATACGTGTCCCATCGGGGGACCATGCCATCTGTGGTCCGCCTCGCCATTGACGCAATGTTTTTCCAGTAGCAAGGTCTCGCAGGGAGAGATCAGATGAAGCACCGATTGCAAGAGTTGTGTTAGTAGGAGACCAGCCGACGTAGTGTTTCGAGCTGACCAGGCCATGGGTGTATATCATGACTTGCGGCGTTGAGCCACGAGCACGCCTATGGAAAAAGGCGCGGGGCAGATATGGAAACATTGAGAGACCCTTTCATTTATAAAGGTTTTTGTTGAGAAGAGCATAACACAGAAAAAAATGCTGCGCATGGGGCATCTGACCTCTGTGCTATCACGTATTTCCACCTCAGCCAAATGTTCTCTTCTTATTACTTGACCGGCTCTCCAGGAAGTGACATTCAAATCAAATTGTGTGCTCGTTAGGAGTTAAATCGATGGGTCATAGCCAAACGCTCGAAGATATAGTGTCCTGCTTTCATTGCTAGCTCTCACGGCTGGGCGATCTCTGTCCTCCTTTGCGATGGTTACTTCATTTGGCTTTCGATGCAAGCCCCATGAGAAGCGTTGGACGTATTCGTTTCTTTTTATGAAGAGTAATATATCAAATGCTGAGCTTATGTGAGCTATTCAAGGAGGAAATGCAATGTCCAGCAATCCTGTTCTCCGATCACACAATGTGCCTGCCTTGCCGCGCTGGTTCGGACCTAGGGCCAGCCCCGATGATCCGGCCGTCTCGGCCCTGACGAGGAGCTACCTGATCCACTCCTGTATGATCCTGATATTCACAAATGTCATCGCAACGGAGCGTATCGTCCGATCACAAACGTTCCACCCCAGTGCAAAGTCATTCGTCTTCCAGAACATTCCCTTTCGAAGCGGTAACAGGCCGATGGAACGAGAAATCTCAGGAGAGGAGAGCCGTTAGGCTCATCAAGCATCCTTGGGACCTTGAGGCTGCGCCCAATTGCTGGGATGTCCACCCTAGCCAGGAGCGTGAAGTAAGCGATGCTGCCCGGCCTGACCCTTGACGGAGAGGGGAGACTCTAAGAGCGAGAGCGACTGGGCTAGCGTGCTTCATCAATGCAGAACCTCAGTCGCTCTCAGCGCGAAGCGCTCGCCCTTGACGCGAGAGGGCGGTATCGCCCACTCTCCTGGCGTACCGAAATGCCAACTTGCCTCCGACACACAGCCATTTCTCAGCCTGTGCCTCTCTCTTGATCCCAGTATTGTCCGTTCGGTTATGCTTGACGCCGGTTATGTCCCGACAAGAACACCTGTCGGAGTCAGGGCTATCGATGTACGTCTTCTGGATGCCAATCTGTTAGAGGCGGCGGTGCTCCTCACCAGACTTCTGAATGCTCCAGCCGGAACCCCAATTCTGCTACCGCTGATCATGCGGGAGATCATTTATCGGCTTCTGATAGGAGAGCAAGGCACCCGATTCCGACACCTGGCGGCGTTTGGAGATGAGTCTTCTCCTAGTGCAAAAGCCGTCGCACTGCTTTGTCAAGACCTCAACCGTCCCCTGCATATCGAGCAACTTGCCCATGAACCGGGCATGAGCGTGTCAGGATTTCGCCAGCACTTCAAAGCGGTCACCGCACGAAGTCCTTTACAATTTCAGAAGCGGTTGCGGCTGCAAGAGGCAAGACGTTTGATGTTATTGGAAGTTCTTGACGCAGCAAGTGCGGCCTATCGCGTGGGCTATCAGGATGCCTCCCACTTCAATCGGGAATACAAAAGTCTCTTTTGGTGCTCCCCAATACGAGATGTACAACATTTGCGGGCAGAGGCACGTTCCAACGCTGATCGATGAGGAAGGTCGAGATCACCAATCTGAACGAGCCTATTAAGAGACCACGTCTAAGAAGCCCTCACATCTACATGCAGGCATTTCATAGTAGCTGTGATGCCAGAGAAGAAAAGTGCTTGTCCGAGGGCGCGATTTTCCTCTCTTTCATGCTATTATTTATGTGAGGAGGAAACAATGAGAACGTATACTGATCCATTCTCAGGGAAAGAGAAAATTGCGCTGACACGCATGGAAGTCGAGGCACGAATTCAAAGTGAAGGTGGCAGTAAGCTCGCCGATTTTGTGGGAGAAGATCTCAGGGAGGCTGACCTCAGTCATATGGAACTTATCGAGACCAAGTTCAGAAGGGCCTCTCTGAGCGGGTCAGATCTACGTGGAGCCAATCTGAGTATGGCCGATCTCAGAGAGGCGGATCTTGAGGAAACAAACTTGAGTGGAGCTATCCTTCAGTTTGCATTCCTGAGGGGTGCCTTCCTCAATGGTGCGATCCTCCTCGAAGCTGATCTGTGGAAAGCCTACCTTAGTCGAGCCTATCTATGGATGGCTAACCTGAGTGGTGCTAACCTGAGCAGGGCCGATCTGAACGGAGCCAACTTGAGCGATACTATCCTGAGTGGTGCTGATCTAAGTGGGGCCAACCTGACTCGGGCTGACCTGAGTAGCGCTAATCTGAAGAATACCAATCTGAGTGGCGCTGACCTGAGTAGAGCCGACTTAAAGAACGCAGACCTGACCGGGGCTAACTTGAAAGGTGCAGACCTGACCGGAGCTAACCTCAGTGGTGCCGTAATAGATGAAGCTTTTGGATTTTTAAAGCCATGATCAACAGGTACGCGCAGAGTCCAACACACCAGATCTGGTGATACATAAAAAAACTGGACGTCCGAAAACGTTTTGGGTAACGTGCTATACATCCGAAAACGTTTTCAGACGTTTCTAAACAGGAAAAGAGTTTTCAGATTACATGCAGACAATCATGATGTGACAAAAGCTGCGGGAGTCTCCATCACTACGGTGTCACGTGCGCTCAATGGATACGGAGATGTCAGCGACAAGACGCGCCAGCGCATTCTGGATCAGTCGTCAGCGTAAAGGGATCAGTGTCACCTGTTTGTACGTCCTACTGGAGTATGATGGACTTCGTGACGAATTGATCCAGTTGGGAGCCCACCGAGCAGACCGTGGAGCAACCACGATCCGCTTCTCATCAACTGCGATTCCAGAGGATTGGAAGTGACCCGCAAAGATAGAGACAAAAGATGGTTCGCTCATCAGTTGATCGTTTGCCTGCTCAAACGAGATCGGACTGACATAGGCTCACGTAGAATGAAGCCAAATCGAGTTGTAAAAACATGCTAAGTGCTGTTCCAGGATATGGAATGCCCTTTGATATAAGGTTTCTGCTTCTGCATAGTTGCCCTCCCTCCGCGAGGAGAAGGGCCACGGAACGATGGTAGTACTCGTCGGAGTTACGCCCGACCAGGGAGTTGAGGAAAGCTCAACACAGGGGGAAGCATCGTAGGGAGTACCGTAGGAGAATGCCTGTTGGCGCGTGATGTGTCAGAAAACAAGCAAGAGCAGACGGGAAACTGGAGAACCGTGTGCATTTAACAGTGCAAGCACGGTTCGGGGCAGGGGCGTCGGAAAAGGGCTGGTAAAACAGTACCTCGTTGGCGTCCTATGCTACAAAAATGTGAGAGAACGATTGAAAGTGGTCATGGATCGGAAACAGTCCTATGTACCTGAAGTTGAAGAACATATCTATATTGTGATCCCTGTGACGGCGCGAGCTCTCGAAAAAGCGAGCGCTGAGCAAGGAGCACAAGCGCAGGAGAAGCGTTACCGGACTATTTCGGCAACCACGGATATCTCATCGCATGTCGTCTCCTCGTGCGTCGTGGCTCTTTATCAGCCAACCAGCAAAACTTCGCGAGAGAGAAAAACAAGATATTGAAAAGATTCGAGCAGGGCACCCTGATCTTGAGAAGGCATACCAACTCAGCCAGGATGTTGTTTTGATGTGTGCAGAGTATCGAGAAGCAGATCTTGATCCTTGGTTGACCCAGGCGGCGCACAGCGGCCTTCCCGAGTTCCAGAAGATGGCACATGGCATTCGTCTCGATGATGCAGCGGTACACGCAGCTCTCTCTTCAGTGTGGAGTAACGGTCAGGTCGAAGCGCAGGTCAACTGTCTCAAGCTTCAGAAAAGGATCGTGTTCGGCCGAGCCAACTTTGATGTATTACGGCTTCGTGTTCTCCATCGGATAGAGGGCATCTCCTCTCTCCAGCCCATCCTTATCTGTTTCCTGTTCTTTTTATTTTCCTGACACTGTTGCTGATGCAGAACCAGGATTCCGGTACCAGTATACAGCTTCATCCTCTCAATCGTAACTCACCAATGAGAGGGATGGCTAAGATCCTGATAAATTTGTTCTTGTCCCTCCTTTCTCAGGGATAGATATCAAAGAGGTGAAAACGAATCTCTTCCGTTACCTGGAGCCGATAGAGCTCCAGGTATGCAGAGGTTGAAGTTTTCCTGCAACACAGGTGCATCTGTTTCTTGGTGTGGTAGTAGAAGACCAAAGAGCGAGGATATCTCTCTAAGGGAGCGGGTTGCCGCTGAGATCAAGCTCCTGGAGATTGGGGAGCTGCCGTACTTCTGACGGAATCTGTGTCAATTGGTTGCCGCCAAGCTTGAGCGTTTGCAATTTGGTGAGGTGCGCCAATGCGATCGGCAGCTGCGTCAAGTGATTATTGTTGAGATGAAGCCATCGTAGCGTCGTGAGTTGTCCGAGTTTCGGCGGTACTTGGGTCAACTGGTTATCGCTGAGATCAAGTTCTGTTAGAGAGGGAAACTGGGTCAGTGCATCAGGTATCTGTGTCAACTGGTTGTCACTGAGATAGAGCCCGTGCAGACTGGTGAAGCGGATCAGTCCATCAACCTGCCGCAACTGATTGCCACTGAGATTGAGCGATCGGAGATTGGGAAGTTGTGCCAGTTCAACCGGAATCTGTGTCAACCGATTGTTCTTAAGAAAAAGTGTTTGTAAATTGGGAAGCTGCATTAATTCAACTGGAATCTGTGTGAGTTGATTGTTGTCAAGAAAAAGTCCATGGAGATTGGTGAGTTGTGCTAATGCAACTGGAATCTGCGTCAACTGGTTATCGCTGAGAAGGAGTGTGTACAGTTGCGAGAGCTGACCCAATTCAATGGGTACCTGCGTCAATTGGTTGCCGCCGAGAAAGAGTGTATTCAGCTTGATAAGCTGACTCAATTCGGCGGGTATGTGCGTCAATTGGTTGTTGCTGAGAAGGAGCTCATCCAGGTTGATAAGCTGACTCAATTCGGCGGGTATGTGCGTCAATTGGTTGTTACTGAGAATGAGCGTTTCTAAATTGGAAAGGTGCATCAGTTCTAGCGGAATCTGCGTTACCTGATTGCCACTCAGATCAAGCCTTTGCAGATTGGTGAGTTGACAGAGCTCTGATGGCACTTGCCCCAACTGGTTGTTGGCGAGAAAGAGCCATCGCAGGCTGGGAAACTGTACTAGTTCTGGTGGTATGTGCGTGAGTTGATTGTTGTCGAGATAAAGCCTTTGTAGGTGCCGGAGTTGTCCTAGTTCTAGCGGAATCTGTGTCAACCGATTGTGGCACAAATCGATTTCTTGCAGAGAGGTGAGTTGCATGAGTTCAGGGGGGACCTGTGTTAAATTGAGTGTTGCAAGACTCAAAGCCATTATGTGCCCATCTTCATCAAGTTCTATTCTCGCATGCAGTTGCTGCTTGATACGTTGCTCTAATTGCATCACAATTGCTTGCTCTTCTGGTATAAGATCCATTATATCTCTACCTTTCAAATAATAAGAGAGGATATGCGTTATCAAATAGCCCTTATCGATATGGAAAGATCAGTCATTTCAGCTATTCTTTTTTGTGCCTTCAAAAGCGGTGTTGTCGATAAGGCTCATAACAACCGGCACGTCGCTCTGGCAGGTTGGTATGAACATTGCGCAACCGTTTGACTCTGGGCTGGAGCGTGCAGCTTACATTTCGCGACTACATCGCCTCTCTCGAAAAAGTCAGCTGCTCATAGAGGAGTGATAGGGAGTTGCCTTGAGTTCTTATCAGGGAAATACATCAAATCCTACATCGTACAAACAAATTCCTGTAGCTTCTGACTCACCGGAGCTGAGAAATTTCAGGTAAATGTGTTCTTTGACTATACCATATTAACAGCTTTTTCTTATACCTAATTGGAAAGACTATTGTATGGCATATCTTAGTTCTGACAGTTATACTCATTATCAAATAATGAGAATGCTGTACAATTTAGAAAAAGCAGGTGTATAAGGATGAGGCCTCGGTTCAGAGGAAGGATTGGACTGGTCCAATCCTTTATTGCGAACGCTCGATATACCTGTGCTCTGGTGTTAAGTGTAAAATAATAGAGGCCTTTCGGGTCTCTGTCCTTGCGGGTGAGGTTTGAGCGTAAGTACATAGCCCAGCACTGTTGCTCACGTGCCCATTGTTCTGCGGCTTGTAGTAAGCGTTGTCCATCTCCAGAACGACGAGCTGCTTCATCCACCACCAGCCCTCCAATTTGTGCTTCCGGGTCGGTATGCACGAGATGACATTGGTAGACATGCACCCACCCCAGCACAGGCCCGTCTGTCCGTTGAGCGACGTAGAGAGCATGCTCGTTCTCGGTCAGAAACTTGGCAATACGTTGTTGGATCTGCTCCTTCAATTAAATTATCGAGGCGGCAAAGAATTTTAGTAATACTGGAGCAAGAGCCTCCGCACTCACATCGTGCCTTTGACCTTCCAATGAACAGAGTTGCGCCTGAGGAATTGTTTGATGAAGTACTTGCGCAGTAGTGTACATAGAAGTATCGCCAGCAGAGCCATGCATAAGTAGTGTCGGTATACGCACATGCGCAGCCCGTTCAACAGGAATAGACCCATCTGTACTTGAGATCACCGCACAGTCATATGCCAGCGTTGGCGCAAGCGCCTCAAGCATCGGCCATGCTGGACTATGACGCATCATCTCAATCTGATCGTCTGGCATTCCAACCACACCCATGAACAACGCGATCGCATCCCCGTAGCGTTCGTCTGCTAGTATTCGGGCAAGGTGTTGACTGTATGTATTCCATTCACGTCGAGCAGTAGCATCGTCGTTATAAGGAACCTCATACATTGCAAGCTGCTTGATTTTATGAGAGCCAAGCATACATGTCGCCTCAAGAGCCAGAGCCGCCCCCGAAGAATGTCCATAGAGATAGGCCGTCCCGCCAGCATCATCGATCAAAGCCTCAATATCCTCAACCTCTCGCATGACCGCATAAGGTTTTGTATCTTCACTATCGCCTCGCCCTCGACGATCATAACTGTAGGTTGCAAAATGTGGTGCCAGTAGTTTCATCAACTCCGACTTGGAATTGGAAGAACGGGTACATAAAGCTCCATCCACTAGGATAACTGCTGGCCCCGAACCTTGCTTATCGTATGCTATCTTCGTCCCATCTTTTGACGTTACAGTACTCATAATGTTTCCTCTCTTATGGAGACTATGCCGCTCACCATTGTAGGTAGCAACAGTGTAGCAGCATACGCAAGGAAAAACTTCTCCAATCGTGCTCTCCACATTCTGAGCTCAAACCAGGCTCCCTTGATGTCTCTCCTTACAGATGACCATTTTTGAATGTAGCCTGTTTTACTCATGCGAACCACATAAGTAAACAGGCTACTATTATTTGCATGTATAAAAAATGTAAGACGATAACCTTTAAGAAAGGATAAGGACCCTCTTATTATATATGCCAGTAGCATCAAAAGTATGTGTAAGCCTTTTTACTTTTAAAATAGAAGTAACCTTTCCTATAATTCGAACGTACATATGATGAAGGTCCTGGAGAAGGGGCACAAGACATTGAGCATCCCAAAGAGAGAAAATGAGGTATTTACTATGATGGGCTATCGAGCGCAGAGGCGCTATCAGAGAGCACAACGCAGGGCTTATCGCCGGCAGATGCGCTCACAACGTAGGACCTATCGCCGACAGAGGGACGGCTACTATGGAGGATTAGGCGGTTTCATCTGGTTTATCGTGATCGCGTGTCTGGCGATCACGCATCTCTGGCAACTTGCGCTCCTGGTTTTCTTTGGTCTTCCATTCTTATTCCTCGTATTGAGACCAATTTTTTTCGGTGTAACTACTGCGATGAATCCGCAGCAGTACAGTCAGCCGCAGCAGGAGCAACCTATCTACTATCAGCCTCCGCAGCAGGAGAAGCCGGACTACGAATCTTATAGGGAGGGCTATGGTGCACAACCACTCCCTTTACAGCAGAGCGAGTTCTCTCAAGAGGGTGGAAAGCAGTACCTGTACTCGGACCAACCAGCCCAGCAATACGAAGAGCCTATGGCAATGTATCCTCAGGAATAAAAGTATTCATATTCTATGAAATCCGCAGAGGTGCTGCACATTCTGCTGGCCGAGCCTCAACGAGAGGTCACTCTGTAGACGGACTTCATCGCATTTCGTTCCTCAGTTCCTCTTGCCTGCTTGTTTGTATCTCATTGCGCATCTCTTGGGCGCTAGGATATGTGAGTCCATTCCAATACGAAAAATCAGGAGAGAAACGTACATTAAAAAATATTTGATGTGCTATATATTATATGATAGAATAAAATATAGTATGTTGCGTTACGTAAAAACGTATGACGTTCTCCTTCGCTCTAGCCACTGGAGACTTCACTGCAGTGTCAAAATCGGTGCAAGCTCAAATGTGAAGTTCTTCGATTTTCGTGCTGAGGCAGATCCTGAGCAGACATGTTCGGTCTGAGTTCAACGAGAGTTTACGACACCTTTTCCGTTGTTGGAGCATCTCTTATATGAGTTGTTGAAACGCCAGCCTCCCTTTTGGTGACCCCAAACAAGTGGATCAACTACCCATTGTCGCTCGTCGGCTCAAAGAGATCATGGTGAGGTGAGAATGGTGCCGTTGGTTCCTACGACCACAAACAAAGATCCCGACCAGATCACACCAAGAAATTTTACTGGAATACTTGTCACAGAGGGATGAGGAGTCCAGTTGATACCGTCAGATGAGGTCAGAATAGCGCTATTGGTTCCTACAGCCACAAGCAAAAAACCTGATGAGGCCACATAATAAAGAGCTTCTCCTGATCCGGAGTCGTGGGATCTCCAGGTGATGCCATCAGGTGAGATAACGACGATGCCACTGTCCCCAGTGACTACAAAGAACGATCCCGACCAAGCAACCCCGTCAAGATAGTGCGAGGTATAAGAGATCCTGGGTATCCAGGTAATCCCATCGGATGAGGTAAGAATGGTGCCATTTTCTCCTACAGCTACAAACAGAGAATGCGACGCTCCTACACCATATAACACTTGCGTGATACCCGAGTTCCCAAGCATCCAGACGATCCCATCAGATGAGGTAAGAATGGTGCCATTTTCTCCCACGGCCACAAGCCGAGAGCCGGACGAGGTCACACGCCACAGACTGGACGTTGTACCAGAGATTCTAAGCGTCCAGGTGATGCCATCAGGTGAGGTGAGAATGGTGCCATGGGATCCGACGGCGACAAGCAGAGAACCGGAACTGGCAAGGCGATAAAGGTCGTGTGCTGTGCCAGATTTTTGAGGGTGCCATGTGACGCCCGTATTGGCTTGAGAGATAGGTGTGGCAGTAGAAGTAGCGGTAGCGGAGACCTGCGTAGGAGCGTGAGTCGTAGTACTGGTGGGTCGATAAAGTTCCAGCCCTATTGTACCTCCAGCAGTTCCTACCACTACCACTATCAGGCTTGTGGTCATTATTCGCCGTGAGAGTCTTCTCTTAAGCACACTTTTCAGAGGATTTGCCTGAATGGGCAAAGAAGGTGTGGTGGTTGATGGTAATGCCAGCTTCATGATCTCGTTGGTCAAGGGAAACGGCAAAAAAGATGGTGCAGGTGCCTCGGAAGAGCCCTCTGTCTGTAAATGTTTCGGTGGTTCATCTGGCATGTGCGGATGTTGATGCTCATAGAGGAAGCGATTGATGTGCCCGGTCACATCATGAAAGGCGTCATCGCGGTTCGACCATCTGGTCACAGGTGTGGCATTGGTTGGGATCATTTGGAGCTTTGCAAAGGGAGCCGTCTCCCAGTGGACCGGGCGAAGCAAAATAGGAATGATGTGCGCATTGCCCTGGTCATGACGCTCAATGGCTCGCTTCATTTCGGTGCTATAGCAGTAGTCTGAAGCCATAAAATCAGGACTGATGAGCAGCAAGAAGATGTCAGCGCTCTCTAAATGCTGATGGAGTTCTTTTTCCCACTCGACGCCAGCATTCAAATTGATATCACTCCAGACTATAATCTGGCCCTGCCGTTGCAAAAGCATGAGATGTTTTTTCAGATGCTCCAGCATCTCCTGGTCTTCGCGTGCATAGCAACAGAAGACTTCGAGTGGAACAGACATGGTAAGCTACCTGCCTTCGTCAAGATGGTATGGCCTCTCTGGCTATGCGTCCGCAGTGAGAAGCCTAAAATACATCATCATTATAAATGTATTGATCAAGAGAAGCAACAAAAATAGAAAATTTTGCTCTCAAGCACCTCTTGGAACCGCCTTTAGGAAAAGGTGGAAGGACCTTCTGTTTTCTTTCCTGGCGCTTGAATGGCCTTTTTCTCAAGGAGGTCATTCATCGTGTCGCGGACCATCTGGGAAAAGTCGTTGTAGTGGTAATGATACACCTGTGGGTATTTCGTCTGGCGCAGTGTCTCCTTCCCTACAAGAGGATAGATGGAGGCAACATCCCCGCTGAAGAACTGCAAGATCCACAGGAAGGAATGTGAATAGGTTCTCGTCGATGGATGAAAGCCACGTGTCGCATAGTTGTCGCGAATGGCGAGAGCCAGATCTACATATCTGCCCAGGTCATGCGCAGCAGGGAAGGATACACCTCCTCTGGCACTTTTTTTCCCATTCGTTCCAAGACCAGCAACGCTGCACATCTCACAAAGGCATTCGAGTCACCCAAGGCGGTGATCACGAGATCAATAGGGACAGCGTGTGGATGATTTGCCAGAGCGTCCAGAGCACTTTCTCGCACCTGGGCATCTTCATCCCCGAGTGCAGCGATCAACAGAGCAAGCGGGACACGTGTTCCAAACCACTCTAACAAGATGTCGATACCCAGCGCTGCTGCATCGCGGACTCGTGGGTCTGTATCATTGAGTGCCTCAACTATGGGTTCAATGGGTGCCCGTTCGCGTGCAGAACTGAGTGCTCGTATTGCTGCCTTGCGGACAAACCATGCTTCATGAGCAACGCATACGAGGATTGGCTCCAGAGGTGCACGGGAGCCTTGATCTATCAATGACCCAATTGCTGCGGCACAAATAGCCGGATTAGCGTTATCCTCGAGAGCTCTTTCCTCTATTCTACTTTTTCCAGATGAAACAAAGATGAGTAAGCTTTACCGACTTAGGATACTTATCACGATTGAAGTCAGCACGAGGGTGAGATAAAGATTTGATAAAGAAGGGGGGAGATGTTGTTCTCAAATGAACCGTTAAAATATGCTGAAGTTGCTTTACTATCTCACTCACTCCCACTTCTCAAGGAGTAGGAGTGAGCCTTTAATATGCACATGCGTTTTAGACTGGAATGGATGAAGTTTCAGAGGGCTTTGCGGACATCTCTCCACGTCGACGTGGGAACCATTGTGTTTGATAGCGAGCGAAGAAATAAGAGCCGATAACGAGGACAGCCGCAATAAGTTGAGCAATAAGCGTCTCAACAGTAGGTAGAACTGCAAACCATAATCCCATCCAGGCAGGAATCGGCCAGTTGAGTGGTGTTGTAGAAATCCAATGGGCAAGCTGCATCTCTTGAGCTTGTTCTCCTACCATAACGAGAAAGACGACTCCTAGCATAACTCCAGTTAAAATCAGCATTTTTTTGTAGGGAAGATGGCGATGAGCAACAAAGGTAAGTATCCCAACAATAGCTGTGAAAAAGAGTCCAATAAGTACGCCACATAATACAATCAGTGATCCAACCTGTAGGCGTAGCGTTTGCAGAAAAAGTACAACCTCAAAACCTTCACGATAGACTGAAGCAAATCCCAGTAAAATCAGCCCCCCAAAAAGACGAGGTTGGGAAACAGTCTCCTCTTGAGCTTGAGAGAGTAAGGTACGCTTACGCCGATTGTGCATAGAGATCCAGCCGGTCCAGTAAATTTTATGGAAAAACCAATTCATAATCACAACAAGCACAATTACGGCCAGCAGCCCAGTTGCTGCCTGCACATCTAAAGCAGGAATACTGTTGCTCAGGGTACTCAGAATGCCAACGACGATAAACCAGGTAATGATACATGCTCCCATCCCAATGAAGGCACCAAGGGCAATCGGGCGTCGATATCCTCGATGTGTTCCCGTCATGCTTGCAGTGATAGCAGAGAGGACAAGGATGCACTCGAGCCCTTCACGAAGAACTAATACACCGGTATCAACAATGGCGGCTTCTTGACTCATATGAGGAACCGTTGGGTCTGGATTTCCTGCGCTTGTAACACCTTGCCAGACAAGCACACCTCCTACAACTAGTGCAGCACCTATAAGGAGAATATAAAGAAACAATTTTCCACCGTGCGTAGGAAGAGGAAGGGATTTTTGTGACATACGACATCCTTTCTAAATAAACGGTGAGGAGGATAATCTAACAATCTCTGACATATTAGCCAATGTTAATATCCGACCTGATGACTAAGATATTAACATTGGCTAATATGTGTAGTCAAGGGTGACTTTTTCAATGAAACTTGACGAGACAAGTGTATGGGCCTTTTCGCTAATTACATCAAAACGATTATATTCATCAATACCACCCCTATTGGTTATCCATATTGCGGATAACCAATAGATATATTAGACCCATTTATTGATATCAAAGATTTCTTTTTACATCAAATTCGATTCAGCTATATATGCTCATTTTATTTTCTCATCATCATTTCATCTACAATAGTTAAAATAGCAGAGAGGAAATAAACAGTGAATATTCATTTTGAAATCATAATTTCCTCAATCCCTTTCCTGGAGCGCTGGAACGTAAGATAGATCCAAAGCGTAATCACCTTTAAAATTGTTAATGAAGCATAAAGAGATAAAAAAAGTAAACCAAGTTTACAAGTTTGTTCCTCTTTCTGTTTACAGCTAGCAAAGGAGATCATATCCATTGAATGCAGTGAAAAAGTGGCGTAGAAATGATGCTTTCATGACAGGGCGTCAGATATTCAACAAAGTACCAGCAGTTACTCTCTCTTTCTGGATCATTAAGATCCTCTGTACCACTGTCGGGGAGACTGCGGCAGACTTTCTCAATACCAATCTTCATTTGGGCCTGACTGGCACGACGATCGTTATCGCTAGCCTGCTCATTATCGCGCTTATCTTTCAATTTACCTCAAGAAAATACATCCCAGGTGTCTACTGGCTTGTAGTTGTCTTGATTAGTGTTGTTGGTACACTCATTACTGATAACTTGACCGATAACATTGGAGTTTCTCTGGAGACGACTAGTATTGTTTTTGGTTGTGTCTTAGTGGCGGTCTTTGTCGCCTGGTACGTCAGTGAGAAAACCTTGTCTGTCCATACCATTTACACAGTGAGGCGTGAAGCCTTCTACTGGCTCACCATTCTTTTCACTTTTGCGTTAGGAACAGCTGTCGGTGACCTCGTGGCAGAGAAATTCCAGTTGGGGTATCTGGTCTCTGCTCTTCTCTGTGGTACCATTATTGCCGTCATAGTGGTTGCCCACCTTCGTTTCAGGTTACACGCGGTTTTGGCGTTCTGGCTCGCCTACATTTTAACGCGCCCTCTTGGGGCCTCTCTAGGGGATTACCTTTCTCAATCACAGGATGATGGTGGGTTGGGATTAGGGACGGTTTTTACAAGCACGATCTTCCTTATTGCGATCATTGCCACCGTCGTCTTTTTGAGTGTGACAAACAAAGGCACCATTGAGATTATCAATGTCCCCCCCACTCAACCTGAGAACCAAATTAAAGCAGAAGATGAGTTCATATCCTCCTTGTAACAAGCATTTCTATGAAGTATCCTTTTTCGCTCTGGATTAGGAACTTAGAGCAATTCTTTCTTTCTTTTAAACTGTTGACGTTTAGACTAAAATGACGTAGCCGATTCCCGATAAGGGATCGGAATGGATAAAAATGACATTCATTGTGCAGCATTCAAACTCATTTCCTGCGTGTTTTTGGCACAGGTTTGGGTTTGCGCACCACTTCAAAACGAGGTGCTTTCCTTCGTTTCCGGCCTTTCGGCCATCCCGGCGATTTTCCGCGCGGTTTGGGCAGATGTGCTGGTGTGCCAACCTGCTGCAAAATGTTCGTCATTACTCGCCGCACTTGACGAGGGGTCACTGCACGCTGCCGACTTTCCCACGGATGCAACACCGCCAGACCGTTCTGTTGACACAACAACAATTGATTGCAAGGCACATGCGACAATCCAGCCCCATCGCTCCATTTGCTCCGGGGTCCATGCCTCAAAGAGTCTGTAAAAATACCCCTCCAGGAACGTGGCGAAAAGGGTCCGGCCGTTTTTTTTGTGCGCTGAGTGAGGAGAAATCCGGCGAAGAACATGAGGGGGAGGTGAGCGTCTGGTGAAAGAGCACGCGAAAAGAAGGAAAAGCCCGTTGTTCTTTGCGCGTGGAAAGAACATGTGGTGAGGCATGTGAGGTCTTGGTACCCTGAAAAGGGAGGCAAAGACCTCAATTTTTCTGCAAAAATTGATGGAAAAAAGGAAGAGAGGGGGATAGACTCTTCTGGAGTAGGAAGAAGGGTGTGATATGATAAAAGGTGAAAGAGCATATGGAGAGAAGGGTAGTGACACTGGCGGAGTGAACGGAAGAGCAACGGGCGGAAGCGTATCGACGCTATGAGGTCATACGAGGAGCGATGGAGGAAGGCATCCCGCAAACGGTGTTGGCGAGGGAGCAGGGGGTGGCGCTCTCGACGTTCCAGAGGTGGGTCTATCGGTATCGGAAGCCTGGGCTTTGTGGGTTGGCGCGCGCAAGTGCGTGCAGATCGGGGGGACGCGACGAGGGGAAACGGCGGGAGATAGTCAAAGTGATCGAAGGATGAGCCTTGCGCAAACCGCGTCGCTCGGTCGCAACGATGAGAGCGTCAGGTGAGTGCGATGCCGTTGGGAGCCTCGGTGGGAAGAGCCGAGTGACGCGCAGGTATATCGGATCATCAGGGAGATGAAAGCCTCGCTGTTGACGTTGGCCCACGCGGGTGCAGGGGCGTATCGTGAGGAGTATGATCTGTTGTATCGGCGAGAGGCGAGCAGATCCGAACGCGATCTGGCAGGCGGATCATTGTCTGTTGCCGATGTGGGTGAAAGACGGTCAAGGGAAGACCCAGAGGCCGTGGTTGACGGTGATCGAGGATGAGAAGAGTCGAGCAGTGGCAGGCTACAGACTCTCGTGGTCGGCGCCGAGTGCGATCCAGACGGCGCTGACGTGGCGGCAAGCGTGTGGAAGACGCGCAGTGGCTGTGGATTGAGGAATTGCAGTAGAGCGAGACAGACTTTGCAGAAGAGCGAGAGGAAAGAGGGGCGTGGGGAGGGTTGCTCTAAGCGAAGTCACAAGCTCATCTATTGGAGGGGGTGAGAGGGCGGGCGGCTGAGCGGGTTATTTTTCTCGTCATACTAGAAAAGAAGGGGAGAGTGGAAGGAGTGAAAGGCTCCTTTTTTGTGGTAGTGTGAGCATAGGTTCAAGATGGGGGTGGATATGTGTAGGATGGGTGAGCATGGTAGGAGAGAGGGAAGGGGCGTCGTTGCAGGAGTTGGCCGCTGCCATGGTGGAAGACCTCGACGAGAGGCCAGAGGTAGATATCCAGACACCATCCCGCGTTGTGTGTAAAGGCAAACCATAAACGAACAAGCAGAGTTTCAAAAGCGATGCGCTTGTCTCCAGAAGTTGAGCAGATTTACATGTTGCACCGTTCAAGTTAGGCTTGGCTGATCATGAATTGGGCAAATGTAATCGTTTCAGCTTGCGCTGCAAGACTATCCGCTTTATCCGACGAGCCGTGCCATTGAGTCGCCTGTTGAATAAGCTCAGCCCATTGCGGATACTCTTGTGCAGCCCATGACGCACCCTTAAACTTTGATACCTGCTTTCCGAACCGTATCGCATACAAGCCGCGACACAAGGAGAGAATCACGTATGATTGGTAGCCCACCCAGCGTGCTTCCTTTGCTAGGCCTAGCCAAGACGAGAACTCGCCCTTAATGGAGGTAACAAACTCATCCTCAGTTATAGTCGGAATGAATGTCTTGGGCGAAGGGCCTTCTATCGTCAAACCCTGCTCCTGCACCATATACCAGTCCATGAGCCACTGAATGTCCATGTCACGGTAGTGGAGATATTCACCTGGACTGACACGAGCGATTCTCACTGTACTTGTCTTAAAGGCTCGCATCGCTTCAACATCAACGTAGGCTACCTCTATTCGATCGTGCCAAGCGGGATGCTTCTGGACAAAGTCTTCGTGCATGGCTTTTAAATCGTGTAGCTCGTCGTCCGTGACATCACTTTCAACGATAGCTAGTAGGTCAATATCACTGGTTTTTGAATCGAAGTCGCCACCAACCAGTGAGCCGAACAAGTAAAAGCCGCGTAACCTTTCGCCAAGAGCGATTTTAATAGAAGTGTGCAGCTCGCTAATAAGCTGATCTACTTCGGGATAATGAGTTTTAGACATAATCTACCTTTCAATTGATGTTTAGACAAAAATAAGCTCAGACAATCTCCTCTTGCAGAAGATTGTCTGATTGTAAATTTGCTCACGCGCATGGGAGGAAATTTACACAGAAGAAGGAGCGCTGGCCCAAGTATATCATCAGTGATCAGAAAACAACTGCTGCAAGGACGGATTGTTACACAGGACGATCGACAAAGGCAACCTTCCCCTAACCCAGCCCAACAGGCTGGTTGCTTGATCTCTCCACCACTATGAGTCTTCAGCCGTTAGCCAACCGGGATCTTCGGTAAGCGAATATCCTGGATTACCGCCCAGACGATGGTCAGGCAACTGGTTTCGGTGGTGAAGGTATCAATCTGATCCGTGCGTTGCCGAACATTGCTGAAGAGGCTTTCAATGGCATTGGTACTCCGGATGTAGCGATGCATGACCGGTGGGAAGGCATAAAAGGTCAACAAATGCTCTTCATCCTCAATCAAGCTGCGAACAGCTTCAGGATAGCGCTTCTGGTATTTGGCTTTGAATGCCGCTAGGTTCACGAGGGCGTCCTCTTTCTTCTCCTGAGTCCAGATCCCTTTGAGATCGGCCATGACCTCTGGCTGTTCGCGTTTGGGAATCGCACTCATCACGTTGCGCTGTTTGTGAATCAGACAGCGTTGCCGAGGAGTGGCTGGAAAGAGCGCGGAGACTGCGGCGAGCAGGCCATCGGCACCATCAGTCACCACCAGATCAATGGCTTTCATGCCGCGATTGCGCAGATCTTGCAACAGGCCCTCCCAGCCATCCTGACTTTCTTCGGCGCAAGCTCGGAAGCCCAGGACTTCACGGCTGCCTTCCAAATCAACTCCCAAGGCCGTTAAAATCATCGTGGAATCGGTTTGGGTTCCATGACGAACCGTGAAATGGATCCCATCCAGGTAAACAATCCGGTAATGAGCGAGCAGAGAACGCTGCCTCCAGGTCTCATATTGCTCAGTCAAACTCTGGTTGAGACGACTGACGGCGCTGGCAGAGGGCGCGACTCCCATCAGCTTTTCCGCCACTTTGCCTACTTTCTGGGTACTAGTTCCACTAACAAACATCTGGGTGAGCGCTTCTGCTACTTCTGGTTCATAGCGACTGTAGCGCTCGAAGACGCCGGTGTGAAAGACTCCTTCCCGATCTCTGGGGATTTTGAGATCCTCAATTTCTTCTAGCATGATCTGTTCAAGCAAGACCTGAACAGCGCTCACCGCGAGACGACGTAAGTACTCACGGAAGTCCTCTGGCTCCGGCAAGAGGTTTGGCCTGGCCTCTGGCGTTGAAGCTAGAGCGTCTGATGTGGTAGGTTTGTTCTTAGACACAGGCATAACACGCTCCTTTTTGTGAAATGAGTGACGAGTTCCAAAGGAACTGTTTATGCCTGTAGTATCGCCTCAACACTCTCGCTTTGAAAAGCTTCTCGCTTACACACAACGCGGGATGGTGTCCAAGCGAGTCATGGAGGAGAAAGGTCCTAGTTCTATCGACTCAACGGAGGGCATGCGCGTGAGCAGAAGGATTTTTCTTCTTTTCTCAGATGACAAGAGCCTCGCGGTGCGCTTTTAGGAGGACGAGAGGGAAGGGGAGGGAGGATGTGGGCAAAAAAAAGAGCTCAGTGAGATATGCTCAAAAAAGCTTACCTAATAAGTATACCAGAAGAGAGGCCAAAAAGCAAGGGGCCGTTTTAAAACGTCCCACCGAGCGTCTGCGTGTGTGGTGAAAGGGACGTATTGAATGGTTCACGTGGCCACCATATTGATTACTACTTGACAGGAAACAAGGTAGTATGATACACTTTCTTGAAAAGAACAGCAGTGGAGATGTCCCCCGTACGCGTTGGGGGCTGTGACGTCTGTCTGTTGGTGAGAAAGGAGGGAAGCCATGCCGACCCCAAGGTGGTTACGGGCCTATTGGAACGACGCATTAGAGCCAGCGCTTGCCGAGTGGGAACTGGCGGGAGGAACGCAGGCGCAGTTGCAGGGCCTCTTTGAGCAGATGCTCGTGGATTGGCCGCAGCTGCGTCGTAAGCCGCTCTCGGACTATACGGTGGCGACCTATCTGACGCAGACGCGTGAGTGGTTGAGTCGGTTGCCACTCACCGAGCGCAATAGCGTGCGCTCAGCTGAAACAGGGAAGCTACAGCATGTGGCGCTGAGTGCCTTTAATTTTGCGCCGGAGCACTGGGCCGAACTGACGATGCGCTCACGAGGCACGGTGGAGCAGCGCAATCAGCATCTGGTCCGGGTCCCAGATCCGCAAGCGATTCTGGTGCAGGGATGTGCATTGCTGGCGCGTGAGGACTGGGCGCCGCTTGCGGCAGGTCTTCTGGCGATGGTGGGTCGACGGGTGGGTGAGGTGTTGCTCTCAGGAGAGATTGCGCCCAAGTCGGCGTATTCGGTGATGTTCTCGGGACGCTTAAAACGCAGAGGGATGCCGGAGTATGCCTTTGAGATTCCCACCTTGTGTGAGGCATCGCTGGTGCTGATCGCGTGGGAACGCTTACGGGCGCACCCTGATCTCGTGGACCTGTTGGTGCCGGGTGAGCAGCCAACCAGGGGGCAGCTGGACCGGATCAATGGGAAGCTGTATCCACGTGTCAGGGCTGCGGTGACGCACTTCTTTGGGGGACTGATCCCGGGCGTTGGGGAGGAGGAAGACGACGAGAAATTGTATACATTTTTACGGGTTGGGGCTTCTGCTTTCGCTTTCAATTGAGTTCTCTCCTCACTTCACATCATCTGAGAGATTCTCACACAGATGATCTTCATTCTTCGTAAAGGGTTCCTCTTTGAACGGTTTTTTCTCTCTTCCTTTGGTTGATAGCTCGTTTATCTGCTTGTATAACTTCTTGTGTATCTTTTCCTGTACTTTTTCTCTTATTTTCCTATTTTCCTTTCTTTTTTCTCTTTGCTCGACTATACTGGTAGCAGGGGGGATAGGGTGTGGTGGAAAACTGATACAGACTCAGAGGAGTGAGTGGGAGGGAATCTGTGGTGGAAGAGACAAACGTTTTCATTCTTTCAGTGGAGCGTATGTGCCGTCGATGTGAGATTGCGTGGAGCGATCAAGAGGAAACGAGGGAGTCGCGCAGCCGCGAGGAGCAACGGCACGTCTTGCAGTTGGGGACGAGTGTGGTGGCAGTCAATGTATGGCTGATGTGTTTAGGGGCAGATAGTGGATATGCCTTTGGTACGATCTATGAATATGCAAAGGTGCTCCTCTATACGTTGAACTGGCTGGCTCAGCAACCAGTTCGGTTAGAAACGGCGGAGGCGGTGGATCGTTCCCTTTTTGCGCTGACGCGAGCGGATATGCGTGCGCTCTTTGCGTGGTTGGATCTTCCGGTTCATGCAGTGCAGGCTCGCCAAACGGTCTGTCAGACAGGGAGATTGCCTGTTGGGTATCAGGAGATGCAATTGTCGGCGGCGACACGGAATCTGCGCTTTGCGGCTATCTCGACGTTTTACGATTGGCTGGTGAGCGAGTATGTGGTTGATCGTGTGGGAAAAGAAGCGCTTGCGTGTCATCCTTTCTCCCGCATCGAGCACCCTCTCTCGTGCTGGCAAGAGGCGAAGTTGCCAGAAGGATTGCTCGGGCGTTCTGGGAAGGAGATGCAGAGACCTTCAAAACTGTTGCGTCGTCGTCAAGATACTCCTAGTCCTGAGGCATTAAGTCCCCAGGAATTGCATTTGATCTTTGAGGCCATTCCGTTGGTGAGCCATGGTCGCAATGCGGCCAACCGGAACGGCGCGATCTTGCGAGTGATGCTGTGGGGGATGTTACGAATATCTGAACTGGTGAAATTGAGTTGGGAAGCGGTGGATGGTCAGGTGGTGCAGATTGTCGGGAAAGGGAGGAAAGCTCGTTTTGTCCCGATAGTTGACGTGGGTACGTGGACGTACGTGAATACCTACACGAATGAACTGCATCTTCCTCTGGAAGAGCGGTATCATGGAGCCCTCTTTCGTCACATTGATCATGAGGAATGTGCAGTCACGAAACATTCGGTGGAACATCTGCTGTTGGCGCTCAAAGCCCATTTTCAGCACACGCTTGCGCACAGCTCTCCAGGGGAGCAACAGGTGCTGAGAATACTGTGTGAGAAACTGCATAGTCATATTTTTCGGGCCACGGGAGCGACGCTTCTGGCGGCAGCGGGGATGGATCTTGTGCGACTTTCTCTCTTGCTTGGCCATGAGAATCCTGCAACAACCCAACGATATTATGTGGCCGCAGAACAGATGAAACTGCCTGAAGAAGTGAAGCGGATCGGTCAGCGTGTTCAAGAGGCTCTCAGTGCCCCAACCATTACGGCGAATGCCCAGCATTCGCCGTTGGGGTGGTATGAACGCCGAGGATATGGTACTGAGCAAGGAGGAGGGAAAGGGAAACATGGTGTTCTCTTTGGATGAAGAGCGTTCCTCTGATACCTCTGCTTACCAGTGGTTTGCCAGACGTTCTGCTCTGAGTGAGGAACAACCTCTTGCGGCATTGATGAGTGATGTGTTTCATTGGTTGGAACATGTCTGGCATGTGCCCATTGTCGATGTGAAACAGGTTCCCATTGCCTTCCCTCTTCCTTTTGTTGAGTTGAATGAGGATGTCACTACTGTTGCCGCTTTGAGGGATGTGTATGGAGGGTCGGAGGTGCTCAGTCGGAGAGTGCGAGCGCAGAAACTGACACCTGTGGGATATAGCGTCGGGAAGGGGGGAAAGAGAGCGCTGTATAAAAAAGAGGATCTTGCCCCGCTCCTACGTGACTGGGAATGGGAACGTATAGAGAGAACGCTGAAGCAGTGGTGGCTTCGCTTTTGTCCTCCTGCGTGTCAAAAATGTGCAGCGTGCTTCCAGCCTGCTTCCGATTCTCCGACCCAGCAGGTGGTGTGTCGGAAGCATGGGAATCAGCAACTGGGCTTGTGCGTACTCCGTTTTTTGCGGGAAGTTCATCGTCTGGGGAGTGTGAGCGCCTGGTGGGGTGAGCATGCGGCTTGTACATGGAAAGAAGTTCGGAGCCGTGGTTGGGGCATCCTTTTTATCTATCTGCTTGATCGCCAGTTGATCCGGATGTCAAATGAGGAATTATGGCAACTGACCCCGTTACTGACACTGACGATGAAAGATCTTACGGCTCTGTGGAGAGAGCGCCAAGCAGAGGAGTATTCCCAGTTTTGCCATGCGCTGGGGCTGATCAGTTCTGATGCAGCTGTGCACCGACGTATCCTCGTTGTGGTGAGTGTGTTTCTCTGCTTGCACTATGGGTTGAGCAGTCTTGGAGATCTGGGGCGTGCGTTCTCGGCAGAGGAACTTGAGCGCATGTGTCATGCTGGTCGTTTGGTGACCCTTCACCTGGGGCACGGGATTTTTCTGCCGTATCCTCTTCTCGCGGATAGTCGCATTGGTCACGGAATTTTGGATGATCTGCGATTTTCTTGTTGGCAGGCTGCGGCCTCTGGGAGACAGGAATCGGAAAAGGATTCCATCAACAGGGGGTCTTTTCCTCTTGCGGTGTCAGTGATCACAAGCATAGAGCGAGCATTGGCGGCACCTGTGTATGGTAACGGGCGCGGAATTCTTCCTCGACGACCAGAAATCAAGGAGTTGCTGGTGAATCCCTGGCTTCTTCGTTCTCGGAGAGAGCATGAAGGGAAAGGGTATGCGTTACAGCCGCAGGTGGTGAGACAGCAGTTGATGGCCTATCTTGTCTTTTGTCATCGAGAGAAAGGTTTGGCACTCTCTACCCTGAAGGGGCGAGCCACTATGCTCATGCATTTTTATTGCTGGGCGCGGGTGCAAGGGGTGTTAGAAGACTATCCTCATTGGGATCGGACCTTTGCGCACACGGTGTTCCGTGGATATGCATTGCGTGGTTGTGGTGAGATGAAAGAGGAGATGCGTACTGAGTACCTTGGGACTCTTGCACGCTTTTTTGAAACCATTGCAGATCAGGGATATGTTGTTCCAGAAGGATATCAGGTGCTCTCACTGGGAAGGAAAGGGCGTGTGCATCAGCCTCGGGCGGTTCCGCCGGAAGAGGTGATCGATCGAGTGTTCCGAGATGGAGTGTGTCAGCTTTCCTATGATCCACTTGTTCGTGCCGCGTTGGCTATTCAATATTATTGTGGAACGAGGGTGACAGAGACGTGCGATCTGCATGTCTTTTGTATCCTTGAGGATCGAGAGGGTCATGCCTGGTTACTCATTCCGCGTGGAAAAACAAAGCAAGAGCGGCCGTTCCCACTTGTGGACATAGGAATGGGGATATTACTGCAATATATTGATGAGGTTGTTGCGCATCATTTTTTTTCGAATGGGACCTCACGGACCTTGGGGAGGACCAATCTGCGGTATCTGTATGATGATCCTGAGCGTGGGCAGAATTGGCACTATTTATTTGAGCGCGTGCCGGGTGATTCTGCTGCACGAAAGGGTGGTCAGGGACATGGCAGGTTAAGCCATAATCGTGTAGGTAAGGCGTTACAGGAGGCACTGTGGATTGCAGCGAAGTGCAATCCCCATGGTCTCTTTCAGGTTGGAACCGGGACGAGCCACTGCCAGTATCGAAGAGAGAAAGGACAAACATGCGACTATTTTGTCGCACTGGAGGGCATCGTGGTGTGTCCTTGTTGCGGTGGGTCTCTTTCGGGAGAGCGAGGCAAGCGTTGTCTGCATCGCTTTGACAACGCGTTTAGCTGTGATGGGGTGGCCAATGAAGGCGAAATGTTTTGCCCAAAATGTGATATGCCATTGGCCCCCTTTCTCTCTCTGACGTCTCATATGTTGCGCCATAACAGTGTGAGCCGAGCTCACCGTGCTGGGGTTTCGCTCTCTACGAATATGCGATTACATGGGCATCAAACAATACCGATGCATTTGCGTTATCTGCATCCATTGCTTGAAGAAAGCGCTGAGGAAGTAGACCGTATCTTTGCGCAAAAGCGATTGGAAGAAGTCCGTGTGTCGTTACAGATGCAGCATGAACAACAGTCGGGCAGATTGAAAAACGCCGCACCTCTTTCTTTAGAAACGTATCTCACTATCAGCTTGCTTCATTCACTCAAGCGGCGTACCTGCGGTATTTGGGGAGGTTTCTGGGCAGGCGCACTCGCCCAGAAAGGAATCGTATCTCCTCTGGCTGTTTCAGAAGAGATTGTTCTTCCAGAAGAGGGGTATGAGCATACGGTGGCGCAGTATTGGTACGAAGCCTTGGGTGTAGCAGTTTCCGAGGTGGCTTTTGAGGCGGCCACTGCAGGAGAATGGCATGCGCAGATCCCTGTTTTTCTGAACCGAGAGAAGATTGATGAGCTGGTCCAGTTTCATCTTCCCATTGTGCAGGATGCATTAGGGAGTTCTTTGGGTCGGAAACTGATCGAAGCCGAGATTCGCGAGAGCAGAAAGCCTTTTTGAAGAGGGTCGCAGACCACTTACATCCGTGGTGGCAGCATGTGGGAACAATTGACCACCTTGTCGAAGTGATGGCACCAGTAGGGGGATCACATTTTTCTGCTCCCTTGAAGCCAATGACGAACGTTTCTGGAGAAATGATCGCAGAAAGGGAGCGTTAATGGGAGAGTCCTTCGCGCAAGAAGAGAATCCCGGTGCGTGTGCTGGAAAAAGTTTTTTGCTCGAGACACGGTGATTTCAGAATGGGAATGTGTATAGTATTACGACAGATTTTTTTTTCTGGTTAGAGACCGAGTGGCACCTTCCTCTGCATTCTGAGGAAGGAGTGAATCCGCCCTTACTGAGTCCCATCGAGTTGACGAAAGAAACCTATACGGTGGCCGAACTCAATCATGTGTATGGATTGGCCGGTGTGGGTGCTGTATTGAGGCGGTATGAGATCAAAGCGACCGGGTCACAGGTCAATAAGGGTCGTCTTGCAGCAGTGTATGCTGCTAAAGATCTTGCTCAGTTGATGCCACGTCTCAACGTTGACGTGGCAGGCATTCCCGCTTTCACAGAAGAGGTCTTTACGATTGAGGAGTTCTTAGGTCTCTTTCCTAGAGTGAATCAGCGGTATTGCTATAAACTTATCCGAAAATATGGTCTTGTGCCAAAGGGATACCGGTCAAGCCAGGGAAAACGAATTCCTCTCTACAAGAAAGATGATCTTGAGCCAGCTCTTTTTCAGTGGGAAGGAGATCGTCTGATCAGGACACTCCCAATGAGTGTGGAGGCGTTTTTTTGCTCCTGCCTGTCAGCGGTGCGATCGCTGTCGAGAGCATGAACGCAATCCTCTTCCTCCAGCAGGTGAAGTGTCAGGGATCAATCCTGAACCACCTTCGTTTTGCTGTCGCGAGCTTTCTTCGCGAGGTTCTTCGTTTGGGGAGTGTGCGTCTGTGGTGGAGCGTTCACCAAAGAGATGGGTGGGAAAAAGAGCCGAATGCTGCGTGGGGAATTATTTTCATGTATGTATTGGATCGACGACTTCTTCACCTCTCGATAGAGGAGATATTGCGCATCAAATCGCTCTGCTCAATGAAGAATGAGGATCGAACGCGCTTATGGCGGCAACGTTCTCCACAGGAATATCAGCAATTTCTTGCAGCCCTGCAGGCAACCAATTATCGACCAACATCCCATGAGTATATACTGAAAATAGTGAGTTTACTTGTCCTCTTACGGTATGGATTTGCTCACCTCGCTGAACTTGGACGCCCGCTCTCTCCTGATGAGTTCAATCAAGCCTGTCATGAGCATCGTCTCGTGACATTCCATTTGAGTCATGGCATGTTTTTTCCTTTCCCCTTATCTAAAGATATTCGTATGGGTCATGTGATTCTCGACGAAATTCGTTCGTACTTTTTGGGAGTATGCTGCACGGCAAGAGCAAGACAGGCATCGAAGGGATGATGGACCTCGTCATTGGCACCAGGAGTATGTGCGTGCGCTTGAGCAAGCGCTTGCAGCGCCGATGTATGAAGAAAAGAAGAGCATCCTTTCGCGAAGGCCTGAAATCGAGCAGCCTTTGGTGAGTCCTTTGCGTTTGCATCAAAAGGGCCTGTCTGCAGAAAATGGGTATGCTTTGCTTCCATTGGCTGTTCAAGAGCACTTGTTGACGTATGTCACCTGGGGGTACCAAGAACAGGGATTGGCTTTTTCCACGTTACAAACACGGGTGGCGGCTCTGCTGCACTTTTTTACGTGGGGACGATTGCACGGTCTTCTGGTTGATTATCCTCATTGGAGCCGAGAGAAGACCCAGCAAGTTTTTCGTGGCTATGAAGAGACGAAATGTCTTGAGATGACGGCTCATTCCCGATCTGGACAACTGCATATCCTGGCCACTTTTTTTGCCAATCTGAGGAATCTGGACTATGTGGTCCCTGCTGGTTATCAGGTCCTTTCCCTGTTGGCGAAAGGAAGAAGGTGGGAGCCAAAGGTTATTCCCCAAGAAGAGGTGTTTGATCGTATTTTTCATAATGGTGTCTGCCAACTTTCCTATGATCCTTTTGCCCGCTTGGCGCTGACTATTCAATATTATTGTGGCACGCGTGTGACCGAAACGTGCGAACTCCATCTCTTCTGTCTCATTGAGGATCATTCTGGGCATGCGTATATCTTGATTCCTCGCGGGAAAACCAAGCAGGAGCGGCCTTTTCCTATTGTCGCGGTCGGCATGGAGCGTTTGCTAGAATATATGGATCACGTTGTCTCCTTGCGCCTGAGAGAAGATGGAACATCACGCACGCTTGGGCAAACAAATTTTCGCTACCTGAGAGAAGACCCCGAGCGTGCCAATGATTGGCATTATTTATTTGATCGTGTGCCGATAGCTGAGGGGCGCCATAAAAGACACGTGGAAGGCTGTCTCCGATACGAGTCAGTCAGGCGTTGCGAGAAGCATTGCTCTTTGCCGCGAAGCGAAATGCAGATGGATTATTCCAACCAGGAACATACAGTCCTCTGTGTCAGCAGAGACGAGGAAAAGGGATGGAATGCCGCTATTTTGCGACGGAAGAAGGTATTACGACATGTCCTCGTTTGTGGTACACGCCTTTCAGGGCATCAGGGGGTGTACTGTCATCACGTTCTTGAGGAGGATTTTGTCTGTGATGGAGTGGCGCAAGCTGAGGAGGTATTTTGTCCGAGATGTGATGCCCCACTGGCGTCGTTTGTGGCGCTTTCGACGCATCTTTTTCGTCACAATAGCGTGAGCCGGACGTACAACGCAGGTGTTTCCCTGGTGCAAAATATGCGTTTACATGGGCATCAGACAATTCCAATGCATCTGCGCTATGTTCATCTCTATTTGGATGAGACAACGCAAGAAGTCCGTCATCTGTTCGCAGAAAAGCGCTTACAAGAGGTGAGTCTAGCATTGTCTTCTCCTTCTGGAAAAATTGTGGAGGAAGGTGTCGCATC